>NZ_FOKC01000010.1:0-69653 GCF_900112035.1 Nocardioides alpinus
AGCGGCGCCATCGAGAAGCTGTCCGTGCCGACCAATCCCCTCGACGTGCTGGCCCAGCAGGTCGTGGCGATGCTGGCGATGGACGAGTGGGACGTCGACGAGATGTTCGCGCTGATGTCACGCGCCGCGTCGTACGCCCAGCTCCCGCGCACCGCCTTCGACGCCACCCTCGACCTGCTCAGCGGGCGCTACCCCAGCGACGAGTTCGCCGAGCTGCGACCGCGCATCGTGTGGGACCGCGTCACCGGCACCCTCAGTGGTCGACCCGGCGCCCAGCGCCTCGCTGTCACCAGCGGCGGCACGATCCCCGACCGCGGGCTCTTCGGCGTCTTCCTCGTCGGCGAGAAGGCCAGCCGCGTCGGCGAGCTCGACGAGGAGATGGTCTACGAGTCGCGCGTCGGCGACATCTTCGCGCTCGGCGCCACCAGCTGGCGGATCGAGGACATCACCCACGACCGGGTGCTCGTCACGCCCGCACCGGGCATCCCTGGCCGGCTGCCCTTCTGGAAGGGCGACGCGCTCGGTCGACCTGCCGAGCTCGGCGCCGCCGTCGGCGCCTTCACCCGCGAGCTCGCCGCCCTGCCCGCCGCCAAGGCCATCGCGTCGGTGCGCGAGCGTGGCCTCGACGAGAACGCCGCCACCAACCTCGTGACCTACCTCGCCGAGCAGCGCGAGGCCACCCAGGTCGTGCCCCACGACACCCAGATCCTGGTCGAGCGCTTCCGCGACGAGCTCGGCGACTGGCGCCTCGTCGTCCACTCCCCCTACGGCACGCCGGTCCACGCACCCTGGGCGCTGGCCATCAACGCGCGCCTGCGCGAGCGCTTCGACGTCGACGGCCAGGCCGTCGCCTCCGACGACGGCATCGTCATCCGGATCCCCGACACCGACGCCGAGCCCCCGACCGGCGAGATCATCGTCTTCGAGCCCGACGAGATCGACCAGATCGTCACCCAGGAGGTGGGTGGCTCGGCGCTCTTCGCCAGCCGCTTCCGCGAGTGCGCTGCCCGCGCGCTCCTGCTCCCCCGCCGCGACCCCGGACGCCGCAGCCCACTGTGGCAGCAGCGCCAGCGGAGTGCGCAGCTCCTCCAGGTCGCGTCGCAGTACCCGTCGTTCCCGATCGTCCTCGAGGCCGTGCGTGAGTGCCTCCAGGACGTCTACGACCTGCCCGCTCTCGTCGCCCTGCTGGGCCGGGTCGACCGGCGCGAGGTGTCGGTCGTGGACGTGTCCACCACCTCGCCCAGTCCCTTCGCCCGCAGCCTGCTCTTCGGCTACGTCGCCCAGTTCGTCTACGAGGGCGACTCCCCCATCGCCGAGCGTCGCGCCGCCGCGCTCTCCCTCGACCAGGGGCTGCTCGCCGAGCTGCTCGGTCGCGCCGAGCTCCGCGAGCTCCTCGACCCGGAGGTGCTGGCCGAGGTCGAGGCCGAGCTCCAGTGGCTCGCCCCCGACCGCCGCGCCCGCAACGCCGAGGGCGTTGCCGACCTGCTCCGCCTCCTCGGTCCGCAGTCGACCGACGAGATCCGTGCTCGTGCCGTCGACGGCGCCGACGTCGACGAGTGGCTCACCACGCTGGCCGACGTACGCCGCGTGGTGCAGGTGCGGATGGCCGGTGACGACCGCTGGACCGCGATCGAGGACATCGGCCGGCTGCGCGACGGCCTCGGCGTCCCCGTCCCCGTCGGCACCCCCGACGCGTTCCTCGAGCTTCCCGAGGACCCGCTGGCCGACCTCGTCTCCCGCTACGCCCGCAGCCACGGGCCCTTCACCACGGCGGAGGTGGCAGCACGCCTCGGGCTCGGCGAGGCCGTCGCGCGTCAGGCGCTGCAGCGGCTCGCCCACCGCGGCCGCGTGCTCGACGGCGAGTTCCGCCCCGCCGGCAACAGCAGCGAGTGGTGCGACGCCGAGGTGCTCCGCAAGCTGCGTCGCCGTTCGTTGGCCCGCCTGCGCCAGGAGATCGAGCCGGTCACCCACGACGCCGTCGCCCGCTTCCTCCCTGCCTGGCAGCGCGTCGGCGGGCCGCTGCGCGGTGTCGACGGCGTGGTCGCGGCCATCGACCAGCTCGCCGGCTGCCCGGTCCCGGCCAGCGCTCTCGAGCCCCTCGTGCTCGCGGCCCGCGTCCGCGACTACGAACCCTCCATGCTCGACGAGCTCACCGCCTCCGGTGAGGTCATCTGGACCGGCCACGCCCCCCTGCCCGGCAGCGACGGCTGGGTCAGCCTCCACCTCGCCGACCAGGCCCACCTGACCCTCCCCGAGGTCGAGTCCGACGAGCCGACCGGCATCCAGCGGGCCGTGCTCGACCTCCTCGACGGAGGAGGCGCGTGGTTCTTCCGCCAGCTCAAGGATCGCGTCGGCTCCACCAGCGACGCCGAGCTCTCGGCAGCGCTCTGGGAGCTCGTCTGGCGCGGTCTGGTCACCAACGACACCCTCACCCCGCTGCGGGCACTCGTCCGCAGCGGCAAGGCCGCCCACCGCACCCGCCGTACGCCGCCGCGCATGGGCCGGATGCCGGCGAGGGTCGGGCCGCCCGAGACCGCCGGCCGCTGGGCGGTCCTCCCGGAGCGCGACACCGACCCGACGCGTCGGGCCAAGGCCCGCGCCGAGCACCTCCTCGAGCGCCACGGGGTCGTCACCCGAGGCGCGGTGGTGAGCGAGCGGGTCGCGGGCGGGTTCGCGGGCGTCTACAAGGTGCTGAGCGCCTTCGAGGACACCGGGCGGTGCCGTCGCGGCTACTTCATCGACGGCCTCGGCGCCGCCCAGTTCGGCACGGCCGGTGCCATCGACCGGCTCCGCACCTTTGCCGAGCCCGAGAGCGCGACCGGCGGCAAGCCGGTCGTGGTCGCGCTCGCTGCCACCGATCCGGCCAACGTCTTCGGCGCCGCACTCCCCTGGCCCGAACCCCTCGACGCCGAGCGCGCGGGGCACCGTCCGGGGCGCAAGGCGGGCGCCCTGGTGGTGACGGTGGACGGTGCGCTGACGGTCTACGTCGAGCGCGGCGGACGCACCCTCCTGACGTGGACCGAGGACCAGGAAGTGCTCACTCCTGCCATGAACGCCCTCGCCGATGCGGCCCGGCGTGGTGCACTGGGACGCCTCACCGTCGAGAAGGTCGACGGACAGCCGCTCATCGGAGGCGGCGGGGACACTCCGATCCGACAGGCGCTCTCGGCTGCCGGCTTCATCGCAACACCGAAGGGGTTGAGGCTGCGTGCCTGAGGGCGACACCGTCTACCGAGCCGCGCATGCGCTCGATCGTGCCCTCACCGGGCACCGACTCACCGTCAGCGACTTCCGCGTCCCCTCGTTCGCCACGGTCGATCTCACCGGCGGCACGGTGGTGCGCACCCTGTCGCGCGGCAAGCACCTGCTGACCCGCATCGACCACGACCGCGCCTGGACCCTCCACACCCACCTCAAGATGGAGGGCTCGTGGCACATCTACGCCGCCGGCGACAAGTGGCGCCGTCCCAGCCCGCAGGTCCGCGTGGTGCTGGGGATCGAGGGCCGCTCGGCGGTCGGCTTCTCGCTGGGCATCGTCGAGGTCGTGGCGCGCCACGAGGAGGCCGCCCTGACGGCACACCTCGGACCTGACCTGCTCGGCCCCGACTGGGACGCCGACCACGCGCTGGCCCTGCTGCGCAGCGAGCCGGAGCGGCCGATCGGACAGGCTCTTCTCGACCAGCGCAACCTCGCGGGCATCGGCAACATGTACATGGCCGAGCTCTGCTTCACCAGCGGCATCCATCCCGCCACCCCGGTCGCGCAGGTCCCGGACCTGCCCCGCCTCATCAACCGCGCCCGGCTGATGCTGGAAGCCAACAAGGAACGGGCCATCCAGTCGACCACCGGCGACCTGCGCCCGCGTGAGCGGCTGTGGGTCTACCGCCGCGACAAGTCGCCGTGCCGTCGCTGCGGCACGCCCATCCTCGTCGACATGCTCGGCGAGCCCGGCCGCGAGCGGGCGGCCTACTGGTGCCCGAGCTGCCAACCGGCCTGATCCACGAGCGACCGGGTCAGGCGGCGGAGGCGACGACGTCGCCGGTGGGCCGTGCCGAGCTGAGCTGCGCGCTCGCCGCGATCCCGATCGCGATCTCCTCGATCGCCACTGCGTCAGCGACGTCGCGCAGCACCTCGGACAGCGGCAGGTCCATCGCCTGGCACAACGACGCCAGGAGCTCGGAGGACGCTTCCTTCTGGCCCCGCTCGATCTCGGAGATGTAGCCCAGGCTCACCCTCGCCTCGGCGGAGAGCTCACGCAGCGTCATCCCGCGCTGCATCCGGGCGCTGCGCAGCACGTCACCGAGCAGTCGTCGGAAGAGCACCATGCGCGCGGTCCTTGCTCTGGATGGAGGGGAGTCGTCTGGGCCAACGCTACCCGAGGGCTCCTTCTTCCCGAGTGAGGATGTCCACATCGTTGCCTGCTCAGGCGTCGAGGATGCCCTCGAGCACCGACAGCACCTCGTCGCAGGACGCCTGCCGGACGGCCGAGCGGTCCCCCGAGAGCGCCAGCAGCGCCGTCTCGACGCGTTCCGGGCCGGCCACGGCGACCCAGACGGTCCCGACCGGGCGCCCCTCCTGCGAGTCCGGTCCCGCGACCCCCGTCGTCGCGAGCCCCCAGGTCGCGCCGATGCGGGTGCGTACGCCCTGCGCCATCGCGACCGCGCACTCCTCCGAGATCACTCCGTGCTCCTCGACGAGCGCCTCGGGGACGCCGAGAGCGGACACCTTGACGCGCGTCGCGTACGACACCACGCCGCCGACGAAGCTGCGTGAGGCCCCGGGCACGTCGGTGAGCCGCGCGGCGAGCAGTCCGCCGGTCAACGACTCGGCTGTCGCGACGGACTCGCCTCGCCGCGCGAGCGCCTCCAGCACCCGCCGCGCCAGCGCCTGGCCCGGGTCGTTGGTCACGTCGGCGAGACTAGCCGCATGGCACTCCCCATCGAGGACTACGCCCTCATCGGCGACCGCGGCACGGCAGCCCTCGTGGGCAAGGACGGCTCGATCGACTGGCTGTGCCTGCCGCGCTTCGACTCCCCCGCCTGCTTCGCCGCGCTGCTCGGCACCGAGGACAACGGCCGCTGGCTGCTCGCGCCGGCCGACCCGGTGACCGCGACCAGCCGCCGCTACGTCGACGGCACCGCACTGCTGGAGACGACGTTCACGACGGCGGGCGGCGAGGTGGTGCTGCTCGACCTGATGCCGACCGGCGACGGGCGCGCCGACGTCGTACGACGCCTCACCTGCACGCGCGGCACGGTGCGGATCCGCCACGACTGGGTGGTGCGCACCGACTACGGCCAGGTGCGACCGTGGGTGAGCCGGGAGCACGCGTACGACGAGGAGGTCGTCGTCGCGGTCGCCGGTCCCGACAAGCTGGTGCTTCGCGGCCCGCGCCTGCCCCGGGGCCACGACGGCCACCACAGCGACGAGTTCGAGATGACCGCAGGTGACGAGGCGACTTTCTCGATGACCTGGGTCAACTCGTGGTTCGACGTGCCCGCGCCGCTCGGGATGACCGAGCGGGTCGCCGCCACCACCCGCGAGCAGCGCGAGTGGTCGCAGCGCTCGCCCCGCGACGTACCCCACGCGGACATGGTGCGCCGCAGCCTCCTCACGCTCCTGCTGATGACCCATGCGGAGACCGGCGGCATCGTGGCTGCGCCGACGACGTCGCTGCCCGAAGACTTCGGCGGCGAGCGCAACTGGGACTACCGCTACTGCTGGCTGCGCGACGCCGCACTCACCCTCGAGTCGCTGCTCGGCGCCGGCTACGACGACGAGGCGCTCGACTGGCGTCGGTGGCTGCTGCGCGCGGTCGCAGGCGACCCGGCGGACCTGCAGATCATGTACACCGTCGACGGCGGCCGGCAGCTGCCCGAGCGCGAGCTGCCGCACCTGCCCGGCTATGCCGACAGCCGGCCGGTGCGGATCGGCAACGGCGCCGTCTCGCAGCGCCAGAACGACGTCCTCGGCGAGGTGATGATCGCGCTCGAGCTCGCGCGTGAGGCGGGCCTGGCCGAGACCCCGAACTCGTGGGCGCTGCAGCGCGCGCTCGTCGACGAGCTCGCCGACCACTGGGACGAGCCGGACAACGGGCTGTGGGAGATCCGCGGACCGCAGCGCCACTTCACCCACTCCCGCGTGATGGTGTGGGTCGCCTTCGACCGCGCGGTGCGGGCGGTCGAGCAGCACGACCTGCCGGGGCCCGTCGAGCGGTGGCGCGAGCTGCGTGACCGGGTGCGTGAGGAGATCCTGGACAAGGGGTTCGACAGCACGCGAGGCACCTTCACCCAGCACTACGACGCCACCGAGGTCGACGCCTCGCTGCTGACGATCCCGCTGGTCGGCTTCCTCCCCGGCGACGACCCCCGTGTGCTCGGCACGATCGAGGCGATCATGACCGACCTGATGCGCGACGGCCTGCTGCTGCGCTACCGCACCCAGACGGGCGTGGACGGACTCACCGGCGACGAGCACCCGTTCCTGGCGTGCTCGTTCTGGCTGGTCTCCGCGCTCGCCAGCGCCGGCCGCCGCGACGAGGCCGGCGCGCTGCTCGACCGGCTGTGCGCACTGGCCAACGACGTCGGCCTGCTGTCGGAGGAGTACGACCCCGCGCACCAGCGGATGGTGGGCAACTTCCCGCAGGCCTTCAGCCACCTCGCGCTCGTGCAAGCGGCCCTCGCCCTGCGCTAGCAGGACGAGGGCCGCCGGTGGGGCTCAGGGACGCGCGATCAGCTGCGGCGCACCTGGACCTTGACGAACTCGCGCGTGCCGCGGATCTTCCGGTTGCCCTGGAAGATGACGACGATGCGCTTCTTGCCCGTCTTGTTGAACTGGGCGATGCGCACGAACGCCTTGCCCTTCTTCAGCTTGACGGTGTACTTCTTGCCGCCGGCCTTGACGGTGACCTTGCCCGTGACCTTGGCGATGCCGAGGGCCGACGCCTTGATCTTCAGGCGCGTGCGGGTCTCGCCCTTGACGATGCGCTCCGGCTTGGTGCGGACCTTGAGCTCGCCCTTGGCCTTCCGCACGTCGATCGGCAGCGTGAAGGTCGTGCCGGTCGTGGGGCCGGTGAAGGTCATCAGCTGCTTGCCGGTCTTGGTCTTTCCCTTGAGCTTGACCGCGACCGTGCTCTTGCCGCTCTCGTCGAACGGCGTGGCGTCGATCGTGTTGTCGACCGGGGTCGGGTCGAGGGTCTTCTCGCCCACCTTGATGTTGAGCAGCGCGTCGCGCGCGTCAGCAGGCGACGTCATCGCGAGGGACGAGAGCTTCAGCTCCACCTTCTGGCCGATGCGGTAGAAGCGCGGCGCTGCAGCCGGCCACGAGATGCCGACCTGGCGCTGCGCCTTGTTGACGGCAAGCGGCGTGGTGGCTGCCTTCGACGCCATGTAGTCGACCATGGCCTGCAGGTCGACCTTGCCGGTGTCACGCTTGCCGGTGCCGGCATTGAATCCCCGGAAGTTGTCACCGCCGCTGGCGAGGAAGGAGTTGACGGTCACGGAGTAGGCCGTGGCCGGCTCGATGGCCTTTCCGTTGAGCGACATGCTGGTGACGCGGTTGCCCTCCGCCTTCGCGGGGTCGTACGTCGCGAAGAAGCCGTCGGAGACGCCGAGGCGCAGGAACGGCCGGGTCGGGACGACGCCGCCGGCGTCGCGCTGCCACTGCTGCTCGAGCACCGTCTTGATCTGGGCGCCGGTCAGCTTCATGTTGACGAGCGTGTTGGCGAACGGCTGGACGACGGCCGCCTGCTTGTAGGTGAGGTCGGCGGGATAGCCACCGGCCGCGCCGGCCATGTCAGCACGGAGACCACCGGGGTTCATGAAGGCGATCTGCGCTGCGCCAGCCTCCGGGGAGGACGTCGCCCATCGCTGGACCTCGGCGACGAGGTTGCCGAGGGTCGACTCGCCACCGCGGTTCTCGGTGGTGCCGTTGGCGAGCTTGGCACGGTTGAACGGGCCGGCGACCTTGCCCAGCACCCTGGCGCCGAGCACGTTGGCCTTCGCGAAGGCCTCGTCCACGATCGTCTTGGTGGTCGGGTCGACCGGGTAGAGCGGCGGCGTGGCCTTGGGCCCGTCGGTAGAGCCGTCTGCACTCCTGTCCGGGTCAGGCCCGAAGAGCTTGAGGACCTCCTGCGACTTCACCGCCACGGTGGAGTTGTTCGTCGCCGGGTTGTCGTCGGGGTCGGTGACCGTGAAGACGAGCTGGTTCAGGTTCGCGCCGTACTGGCCGGCCGAGACGACCGGGCGGCCGCCGATGTTGTGGTTGTAGGCAAGGTGCGTGTGTCCGGACACGATCGCGTTGACGTTGGCGTTGACGCCGGAGACGATCCGGCCGAAGGCGGAGTCATCGGTGGCGCTCGCGATGTTGGTGGTGGCGGCGCCCTCGTGGACGAGCAGGATCACCAGGTCGGCACCGTCGGCCTTGAGCCTGTCCGCCGCGGCGTTGGTCTCGGCCACGATGCTGCTGATCTTGATGTCGGCGATGCCGGCCGGGCTGACGAGCGACGGAAGGTCCTCGGTGACCGCGCCCACGAAGCCGACGTCCACGCCGTCGGGGGTGGTGGTCATCCACGTGCCGCCGTCGGAGGTGCCGGGCGACGCAGCCACGTCGGGGAGGGCGTAGGAGTTGTCGGACTTCTTGCGGACGTTGGCTGCGAGGTACTGCCAGTCGGCGCCGCCCTCGGGGTTGGTCGTGGCGTCGTAGGGCTTCATCACCCGGTTGACCAGGTCGGCGTAGCCACCGTCGAACTCGTGGTTGCCCGCCGCTGAGACGTCGAGGCCGGCCTCGTTGAGGACGTCGAGCGTGGGCTTGTCGCGCTGGATGAACGACTCGAACGTCGAGGCGCCGATCATGTCGCCACCAGCGGCGAAGACCGTGTTGTCGTTGGTGCCACGCAGCTGCTTGACCGCGCCGGCCATGACCGAGGCGATCTCGATCGGCTCAGGGTTGGTGGACCCCGACGGGCGGTCCGCGAGTCGGCCGTGGAAGTCGTTGGTCGCAAGGATCTGGACGTCGACGGACGTCGCGGCGTGCGCCGGTGTGGCGACCGCTAGGACGGCGAGAGGGGCGGCGAGCAGTCCGGTCACCGCTGTGGCGATGGTGAAGCTGCGACCTGGTCGTGATGCTGACACGAGGGAGGGCCTTTCGTCAGGGAACGTGAGTCGGGTCACCCTAACCCGCGCCACGGGACTGGTGAACGGGCGACGGCGGCCGGTTGACGCAAGCAGCCCCCGCCCTGCGGTGAGCAGGACGAGGGCCACCGGGTGGTCACGATCAGGTCAGCGCGTGATCCTCAGCTTGACCACCATCTTGTCGCGCTTGACGTCGTCGTCACCGAGGTAGCGGACGACCAGCTTCTTGACGCCCGGGCGGTTGAAGGCGGGCAGCTTCACGATCGCCTTCCCGTCCTTCACCTTGAACCGGTACACCTTGTCCGAACCCTTGACCCGGACCTTGATCCGGCCGGTCGCGGTCTCGTCGCCGGCCTCGACCTTCACCTTGAACCGCACCTTCTCACCCGCCGTGCCGACGGCCTTGACGGCCTTCAGCTCGGACTCGGCCTTCTCCGGCTCAGGCGTCGGGGTCGGAGTCGGAGTCGGGGTCGGTGTCGGCGTCGGCGTCGGGGTGGGATCCGTCGTAGGCATGGCGCTGATCGTGACCGTCACCGTGCCGGTCGACGACTGGTGCTGATCGTCTCCCGTGTAGTTCAGCGCGAGCCGGTGCACCCCGACCGGCATGGCACCGGCAGCGAGGGCGATCACGCCCTTGCCGTCCACCAGGGTGGTCTCGAGCGTCATCTGCCCGAGGCCGAGCACGACCTCTCCGGTGGCGGTGCCGGGAGCGACCTGCACCGCGACGGAACCGGCCGAACCCTCCTGGATCGTCACGTCCGTGCCCGTCACCGTGGTTGCGATGCAGTCCGGTCCGGCCGCCTCGATGGTGACCGGCACCGTGGTGCCCGTGGCGTCGCCCACCAGCATCAGTGAAACCTCGCCGCCACCGCATGGCGGCGCGGTGTCGGGCAGCTGGATGCTGACCGTCGCCGTACCGATGTTGTCGTACGGGCTCGTGCTGGGGGTGACCGTCACCGGAGCAGTGCCGAGCACCTGGTCGCCCACCTTGATGGCGATCTGGGTGTCGACGACGTCGCCGGCGGCCGACATCGCCCACGACGCGACGTCGAAGCTCACGGTGTCGCCCGGCAGGTAGGACGCCGGAGCACTGCCCGCAAAGGTGACCTTCACGCCGCGCTGGCTGTAGTCGACCGGCAACGGGGACGTCGCGTACTGCTCCATGTAGTCGACCATGGCCTCCAGGTCGACCTTGCCGGTGTCGACCTTGTCGGTGCCGTTGGCCAGCTCCCAGAAGTTGTCACCGCCGCCGCCGAGGAAGGAGTTCACGGCCACCGAGTAGGTGCCCGTCGGGCTGATCGGCTCGCCGTCGAGCCACATCCCGGTGACTTCCCCCTTGAAGGTGTTCACCGGTGCCGAGTTGGGCGCGGTGACCGTCTCCGGGGCCTCCTCGTAGGTGTAGGCGAGGCCCTTCGAGACGCCGAGGCGCAAGAACGGCCGTGAAGGTACTCCACCCTGCGCGTTGCGCTGCCACTGCTGCTCGAGCACCGTCTCGATCTGCGCGCCGGTCAGGGTGAGCTTGACCAGCGTGTTGGCGAACGGCTGCACGTCTGCGGCCTGACGGTAGGTCAGGTCGCGTGTGCCGCCGTTGGCCGTCCCTGACATGTCGGCACGAAGGCCTCCGGGGTTCATGAACGCGATATCGGCGTCGGTGGACGAGCGCTGGACCTCAGCGACCAGGTTGTTCAGCGTCGACTCACCACCGCGGTTCTCGGTGGCGTTCCCGGTTGCCAGGTAGGACGCCCGCTTGAACTGCCCGGACATCTTGCCGAGCACCGCCGCGCCAGCCGTCTCGGCAAAGGCAACGGCACCGTCGACGATGTCCTGGACTCCGGCATCGGGCTCGAAGCCGACACCGGCCGTCGCGACGACGTCCTGGCTGATCGCTGCCAGCTCGTCCGTGGCCTCGTCGTACTTGAACACCAGCTGGTTGAGGTTGGTGCCGTACTGGCCGGCCGAGACCACGGGCCGCTTGGTGACGGCACGCCCCTCGTCCGCCCAGTCCTCCACCGTGAACCGGCAGTTGTAGGCCAGGTGCGTGTGCCCGGAGACGATCGCGTCCACATCGGCGGAGGTGTTCTGGACGATGTTGCCCCAGGTCGTCGCTGCGTCGGTGAAGGTCGGCGAGGCGCAGGACGTCGAGGACGACCCCTCGTGGACCAGGAGGACCACCAGATCAGCTCCAGCAGCCTTGAGGTCGATCGCCGCCGCGTTGGTGGCGTCGACGACGTCCGTGACAGTGACGCCCTCGATCCCGGCGGGGTTGACCAGGGCCGGCAGGTCCTCGGTCACGGCACCGACGAAGCCGATGTCGACCCCGTCGATGGTCTTCGTCCACGTCTCGGCGAGCTCGTCCTGGCCGATCGGCTCCTCGACATTCGCGGCGAGGTAGGTCCAGTCCGCCCGGTCCTGGATGCGACCGACGAAGTCGGCGTACCCGCGGTCGAACTCGTGGTTGCCCGCCGCCGACACCTCGAGGCCCATGGCGTTGAGGGCGTCGATCGTCGGCTCGTCGTCCTGGATGAACGACTCGAAGGTGGAGGCACCCACGAGGTCACCGGCGGCGACGAAGATCGAGTTCGGGTTCTCCCCCTCCAGCTCCTTGACGGCCGTGGCGAAGGGCGCGGCACCGGCGGCGTTGCCGGCGTCGGGCAGCAGCCGGCCGTGGAAGTCGTTGGTCGCGAGGACCTGGATCTCCTTGTACGTCGTCGGCGTGAAGTCCGGGACGTCGATGCCGATGATCTCCGGGTTGTGGTCCGAGGTGGCGAACGGGAGGTTCGGCTGCCAGAAGTCGGTGACGTTGTAGTTGTAGCGGCTGTACTGGAAGGCCGCGGACTCGTTGGCGTTGATCTCCCAGATGTCAGCACCGGTCACCATCTCCATGGCGGCCGCGTTGCCGAGCACGTGGTCGAGTGATCCGGAGAGGCCTTGGTAGGAGTACGACTCGTCGTTGGGCTGGTCGGACTCGATCAGCTCGAACCCACCCTCCTCGAGCGCCTGGATGGGGCCTTCCTTCGTGTAGGCGTTGAAGTCGCCGGCAAGGAAGATCGCGTCGATGTCGCGGTCGGATGCGAACTCGTCGGCGAACTCAGCCAGGCGCTCGGCCTGCCGCACGCGGTCGCCGTTGAAGGCGCCCACCCCGGTGAAGGAGTCATTGGCGTTGTCCCCGGTCGCGACCGGTGCCGGTGAGCCGTTGTCGCCCTTCGACTTGAAGTGGTTGACGATGACGCCGAACGCGTCGCGGTCCGGTGCCCCGTTGGCCTTGAAGGCCTGGGCCAGTGGCTCGCGCGCGTTGGCGAACTGGGTCGTGCCGAAGAGGATGTCGGACTGGCCGACCGGTCGGACCGTCTCGGTCTGGTAGATGAACGCCGGTCGGATCACGTCCTGCTCGGCGATCGCAGACGCGGTCAGCGACTCGCCGGGACTGCGGACGTAGCCCCACGTGCCGGGGCCGGCCTGCTCGTTCAGGAGCTGGACGATGCGGATGACCGCGTCGTCGCGGTTGGACTCACCCGGGAGCTTGATCGAGTTCTCGACCTCCTCGAGCCCGATGATGTCGGCATCGAGTGCGAGCAGCGTGCTGGTGAGCTTGACCTCCTGCCGCGCCAGGCTGGCGGCGGTGGCCGCGCCGCGCGGGCCACGACCATCGTTGGGGTTGGAGCTGGTGTAGGTCTCCCCGGGCTGCTTCACGCCGCACTGGTCGTTGCCGATGCGGTTGCCGGCCCGATCGGTGTAGTAGGAGCAGTGGGTCTCTACCGGCGGGTTCTGCAGCGGACCCGACGCGGCGTAGGCCTCACCGGTCGTGTTGAAGTAGTTGAGGACGTTGAAGGTGGCCATCTTGAGGTCACCACCGACGTTCTGCGGCACGAGGTTGGCTGCGCGGGTGTCCTCGAAGGTCACGACGTCGGCGCCGTTGGTGGTCACCGGGTTCTGGGGCTGGAGCTTCCAGACGTCGTTGCGCCAGTCGAGGACGACCGGAGCGTTGAACGTCGCCCTGGCCCCCACACGCACAGCGTTGGCGGAGCCGTCGGCCTTGGTCAGGTAGGGGACCGGCAGGGCCTTGTTGGCCTGGTTGCCGAGGAAGTTGGTCGTCGTCGCATCGTCGAGGACCACGCCGCGGGCGTAGTTCTCGTCCCTGATGGCCTGGATCGCGGCAGTGTCGCCGGGTGCGGCGAACTCCGTCATCTGCTTCAGCGGAGTGGTGCCGGTGGCGAGGCCGACCTCGGCGTACTGGTTGGTGCTGTAGGAGTTCGAGACCGTGAAGTCGTCGGTCGGAGCCAGCAGCTCACCCTCGAGGAGCTCGCGCTCCGTGTTCGTCGCCGGGTAGGCGACAGCCCGCGGCGTGACGGTGCCCAAGGAGGTGCCGAGCTCGGTGACGCCGCCGGCGACCGGGACGATCTGGGTGAGGTTGAAGAACTCGGCGACCGGTCCGGTGACCCGCACCGAGTCGCCGACGGCGATACCGGCCGGGATGTTCGCGTTGGTGCTTCCGCCGTAGACGAAGATCGCGTCGGAGGCGTCCGACGAGTCCACGCCGGGGGTCTGGATGTAGAGGCCGTTGAAGCCGCCGGTCGGGTACGCCGCGGTGACGACGCCCTCGGTCGTCACGACCGTCGTGCCAGTGGTGTTGCCCGTCGCCGGCGCGAGCGGCGAGCGAGCGCCGGTGCCCTGGATCTCCGCGATGGTGCGGGCCTCAGGTGCGGGCGCCACCTCGATCGTGAAGGACCTGGTCGCCGTGCCTGCGGTCGGCGTCGCCGAGTCCGTGGCGGTGACGGTGACGGAGGTAGTGCCCGTCGCGGTCGGGGTTCCCGAGATCTGGTTGCCGGTGAGGCTCAGGCCGGCGGGCAGGGCCGACGACTGCCAGGAGTACGGCGCAGTGCCCCCGGTCGCTGCCAGGTTGATCGTGACCGGCGTTCCGACGAAGACCGACCTGTTGCCGGGGTCGGTGACGGCCACCGGCTGCGCCACCGAGGTGGTGGTCGGGGTCGGTGCTGCTGCGGTGGCGAAATCGGCGGCATTCGAGTCGGTGTCCTGGACAGCCGCAGGGTCGCCGGTGGTCTTGCGCGAGATCGACGTGCTGTTCGCGGTCGCAGGCGCCGAGTTGCGGACAGCGGGCGCGACGACCGCACCCTCGTAGCTCGTCGTCGTCGTCCCCCAGCCCACGAAGTCGACGACATTCGCGTTCGAGATCGTGCCAGTGCCGGGGTCGAGCGGCGACGTACCGTTGACCAGGTAGATCTGACCGCCGGTGCCCGACAGGTTGAGGTTGGTGCCAGTCGACTGTGCATCCGGTGTCGCGGGGAGCGGCTTGTCGGTCACCGTCGCGCCCGGGGCGGCCTGGACGAGGAAGTAGCCGCCCGGCTGGATGGTCTTGTTCGGCAGGGCGAGGACGTTGGACACCCCCGGTGTGGTGCTGCCGACCGCTGGGGCGGCCGAGCGGTACTGGAGGCTCAGTCCGTTGACCGAGAGCGGGGTCGAGCTCGGGTTGTGGAGCTCGATGAAGTCATTGGTGTAGACGGCACCAGAGTTTCCGCCACCCCCGTAGACCTCGTTGATGACCAGGCCGGTGCCCGATGAGTTGGCCTGGACTGGTGCTGCAGCGATGGGGGTGAGTCCGGCGACGAACAGTGCCAGACCGGCTCCTGCCGCGATACGGCGCGGCGAGGGGAGCGCAGATGTGCGCATGGATGCTCCGAGTCATTCGGGGGACGTGACTGGGGCATCCTCACCCAGTTCATCCGTCAAAAGCGAAGGTCTCGCGAAGGAATTGTTGCGAGTGTTGCCAAAAGTTCGCGGACGATTTCGTCGGATGCCGCCACGGGTCCCTCAGGCGTGACGTGAGCCTCGCTGCTTGCGCACGTCGCGGAAGAACTCGTACCCCGACCACATCGTCATCGCGACCGCCCCCGCGAGGAGCACCTGGGCCAGGTAGAACAGGACCTCGCCCAGCGGCCCGGGCCAGAAGTCGAACGCGCCACCGTGGGCGTCGCCGTGGGGCAGCGGCATGACGAGGCCGGCCAGAGCGACCCCCTGGAGCACCGTCTTGATCTTCCCGCTCTGGGCAGCGGCGATGACGACGTCCTTGAGGACCGAGAGCCGCAGCAGCGTCACGCTCCACTCGCGCACCAGCACGATGATCGTCACCCACCACCAGATGTCACCGACGATCGAGAGCCCGATGAAGGCCATGCCGGTGATCGCCTTGTCCGCGATCGGGTCGGCGATCTTGCCGAAGTCGGTGACGAGGTTGTGCTTGCGGGCGAGATCCCCGTCGATCTTGTCGGTGATCATCGCGACCGCGAAGAGGGCGAACGCCACCCAGCGCCAGGTCGGGTCGTTGCCGCCGTCGTGCAGGAGCGCCCAGCCGAAGAGCGGCACCATGACGATGCGCAGCACGGTGAGCACGTTGGCGATGTTGAAGTTGGAGACCTGGTGCTGCTGGGCACTGGTCGGGTCGGTGCTCATCGGTCGCCTCCGTCCACTCGCGCGATCAGGTCGACGCCGTCGGTGCTGACGACGGTAGCGGTCACCAGGTCGCCGATCCGCGCGTGCGCGACGTCCGCCAGCAGCGTCGTACCGTCCACCTCCGGACCCTGGTGGGCCGCGCGGCCCACGGTCCCGTCCTCGTCGATGGTCTCGACGAGCACCACGACTTCCTCGCCGACGCGCTCCTCGGCCCGCTGGGCGTTGAGCTCCTCGACCAGGCCGGTGACGTGCTCGGTGCGGACGCGGATCTCGTCCTCGTCCAGCTTGAGGTCGTCGGTGAAGCCGGCGGCCTCCGTGCCGTCCTCGTCGGAGTAGCCGAAGACGCCGGTGACGTCCATCCGGGCCGCCTCGAGGAAGTCGCAGAGGACCTGCAGGTCCTCGTCGGTCTCGCCGGGGAAGCCGACGATGACGTTGGAGCGCACGCCCGCCAGCGGGGCGAGGGTGCGGATCTGCTCGAGCAGCCCGAGGAAGCTCTCCGGGTCGCCGAAGCGGCGCATCCGACGCAGCACCGTGGCGCTGGCGTGCTGGAAGGACAGGTCGAAGTAGGGCACAACGCCGGGAGTCGAGGCGATGGCCTCGATCAGGCCCGGTCGGGTCTCGGCGGGCTGGAGGTAGGAGACGCGTACGCGCTCGATGCCGTCGATGCCGGACAGCTCAGGCAGCAGCGTCTCGAGGAGGCGCAGGTCGCCGAGGTCCTTGCCGTAGGACGTGGAGTTCTCGCTGACGAGGAAGAGCTCCTTGACGCCCTGCGTCGCGAGCCACTGGCCTTCCTGGAGGACGTCGCTGGGGCGGCGGCTCACGAAGGACCCGCGGAAGCTCGGGATCGCGCAGAAGGAGCAGCGACGGTCGCAGCCGCTGGCCAGCTTGAGCGGTGCCATCGGGCCGGCGTCGAGGCGACGTCGTACGGCACGGGGTCCCGTGGCTGGCGCGCCGGCGCCGATGTCGCTGACGTCCGCGACGTCGACCTGGTGGCCCGGGATGGAGACGGTCGAGGCGTCGCGGTCCACCGGGGAGATCGGCAGCAGTCGGCGACGGTCGGACGGGGTGTGCGGGTGGTGCACCTCCCCCGCGACGATCGCGCGCAGCTTGGCGGCGATGTCGGGGTAGTCGTCGAAGCCGAGCACGGCGTCGGCCTCGGGCAGCGAGTCGGCGAGGTCCTTGCCGTACCTCTCCGCGAGGCAGCCGACCGCGACGACGGCCTGGGCGCGACCACCGTGGCCGGCGGAGGTCTTGAGGTCCGCGGCCTCGAGCAGCGTGTCGACGGAGTCCTTCTTGGCCGCCTCGACGAACCCGCACGTGTTGACCACGACGGTGTCGGCGTCCTCCGGGTCCGCGACCAGCACGAAGCCGCCGGCCTCGAGCCGCCCGGCCAGCTCCTCGGAGTCGACCTCGTTGCGGGCACAGCCGAGCGTCACCACAGCGACCTGCAGGGGGGTCGGGGGGAGGTCGGTCTCGGTCGTGAAGTCAGTAGTGGTCATCGCACAGCGAGTATGCCGGGTCGGGGGCCGCACCCGGGCACCGCCGAGGCGGTGAGGCGGCTCACCAGCGGGCGGGCGCGCACCTCAGTCGGCGACGAAGGTGCCCTGACCCGCGACACCCGGCTCACCGACCGCCCTCGCCTTGCCACCTGCGAGCGCGACCGTGACGGCGCCGTCGGTGGACTGCACGCGGACCGGCGGGGATGCCTTGACCTCGCGGGACTCACCGACGGCGAGGTTGCCCGTGAAGACCTCTGTGCCCGCGCCGTCGCGGATGACGATCCGTGCGCCGCCCGACGCAGCGGTCACCACGACGGCGACCGGGTCGGCCGGGGGCGCGTTGCCGGCGCCCTGCGGGCCACCGGAGCCGTTGAGGACCGGAGTGGCGCCGCGCAGCTCGGGCGGGGTGTCCATGACCAGGCGGGCGATCGACCAGCAGAGCACCAGCGCCATGACGACGGCCACGAGGACGGACCAGTTCGGACCGCCACGGGTGCCGCGGATGGAGCCGTTGGCACCGGTCGCGAGCTCCGCCTCGAAGACGCGGCGCGGGTTGATCGGAGCGTGCGCGTAGCGCTCGGCGTACGACGCCAGGAGCGGCGCCACGTCGACGCCGAGCACCCGCGCAAGGGTGCGCAGGTGGCCGCGTGCGTAGAAGTCGCCGCCGCACGGCTCGAAGTCGTCGACCTCGACGGCCTCGATCACGTGGGGGCGGATGCGGGTGCGCTCGGCGAGCTGGTCGACCGTGAGCCCCAGGCGGGTGCGGGCTGCTGCGAGCTCGGGGCCGATGACCGGGTCCTCGGCGGGCTCGACCTCGAACTCGTCGAGCAGCAGCGGCTCCACGGGCTCACCGGGACGGGCGATGGCGCGGACGCGGTCGCCCCACGACTGGGTCTCCTCGACGAGGCTCACCCGGCCGGGACGGTGGTGCTCGCGGCCCTCGGGCTCGTCGTCGGTCTCGACGGTGATGTCGCGGGTGACCTCGGAGCGGCGCGCCGACGTGGACTCGCGCAGGGCGGCCGGGGTCGGGCTGGCGACGACGGTCGTGGTGGTGGGGGTGGTGGCGGGGCTGGTGTCCGCAGCGGGCTCGGCGACGTCCTCGACAGGCTCGGTCTCGGTGATCTCGTCGACCTCGGGGTGGACCGGCGCCTCGATCTCGACGACCTGGCTGGCGTCGCGGGCCACGCGGCCCAGTGCCTCGGTGAGGTCGTCGCCGGCACCGACGACGCGCGTCGACAGCCCGAGCGGGACGGCGAACGGGGCACCGTGGAGCAGGCGGGAGAGGCTCACGTGCCGCTTGCCGGCACTGGTGAGCTCGGCCTCGATCAGCTCGAGGTTGTGCGGGACGACGACGAGGCGACCGTCATGGAGCAGCCCGCGGCGCGGGGTGTGCTCGACGTGGTGGACGGCCGTCCAGGGCAGGCCGCGCCAGGTGCGTCCGAGGCGGATCCGGATGCCCTGCGCGTCGGCGACGAGCAGCGGGGTGCGGGCGTCGACCAGGCCGACGAGCCAGTAGGCAGCCAGCAGTCCCATGACGACCACGAAGGCCCAGTCGAGCGCGGACCCGGACTGGGTGGCGCGGCCGAAGTAGGCGATGGCGAGCGCTGAGGCAGTCAGGCCGACACCGGCGGCGACGCCCGCGTGCCGGCGTACCTCCACGGCGTCGGGGGTGAGGCCGAGGACCTCGCCGTGCTCCCCGTCGGACTCCCCCTCGGACCGGTCGTGGACCTCGTTCTCCTGCATGGCAGTGCTCATCAGGCTCCCCCCTCCAGCGTGGCGATCACGGAATCAAGCTCATCGGGCTTCACGAGGACGTCGCGGGCCTTGGATCCTTCGCTCGGACCCACCACCCCGCGGCTCTCCATGATGTCCATCAGTCGCCCGGCCTTGGCGAAGCCGACCCGCAGCTTGCGCTGCAGCATCGACGTCGAGCCGAACTGGGTGGAGACGACGAGCTCGATGGCCTGCACCACGAGCTCCATGTCGTCGCCGATGTCGTCGTCGATGTCGCGCTTGGCCGCGGCCGGCGCGGTGACGTCCTCGATGTAGGTCGGCTCGAGCTGGTCCTTGCAGTGCTTGACGACCTGGTGGATCTCGGCCTCGGTGACCCACGACCCCTGGACACGTACGGGCTTGCTCGCGCCCATCGGCAGGAAGAGGCCGTCACCCTGCCCGACGAGCTTCTCCGCGCCGGGCTGGTCGAGGATGACGCGGCTGTCGCCGAGCGAGCTGGTGGCGAAGGCGAGCCGCGACGGCACGTTGGCCTTGATCAGGCCGGTGACGACGTCCACCGAGGGGCGCTGCGTGGCGAGCACCAGGTGGATGCCGGCCGCGCGGGCGAGCTGGGTGATGCGCACGACCGAGTCCTCGACGTCCCGCGGCGACACCATCATCAGGTCGGCGAGCTCGTCGACGATGACGAGGAGGTAGGGGTAGGGAGTGATCTTCCGCTCGCTGCCCGCCGGGACCTCGACCTTGCCGGCGCGGACTGCCTTGTTGAAGTCGTCGATGTGGCGGAAGCCGAAGTTGGCGAGGTCGTCGTAGCGCATGTCCATCTCGCGCACGACCCACGCCAACGCCTCGGCGGCCTTCTTGGGGTTGGTGATGATCGGCGTGATCAGGTGCGGCACGCCCTCGTAGGCGTTGAGCTCGACCCGCTTGGGGTCGATCATGATCATCCGCACCTCGTCGGGCGTCGACCGCATCAGCACCGAGGTGATGAGCGAGTTGATGAACGACGACTTTCCGGAGCCGGTCGCGCCGGCCACCAGGAGGTGCGGCATCTTCGCCATGTTGGCGACGACGAAGCCGCCCTCGACGTCCTTGCCGAGCCCGGCCACCATCGGGTGGTGGTCGGAGCGGGCGGTGTTGGAGCGGAGCACGTCGCCGAGGGAGACGATCTCCTTGTCGAGGTTGGGGATCTCGATGCCGATCGCGGACTTGCCGGGGATCGGGCTCAGGATCCGCACGTCGGCCGAGGCGACGGCGTACGCGATGTTCTTCGACAGCGCCGTGACCTTCTCGACCTTGACCGCGGGGCCGAGCTCGACCTCGTAGCGGGTGACCGTCGGACCGCGGGTGTAGCCGGTGACGGTGGCGTCGATGCTGAACTCGTCCATCACCTGCATGAGGCGCTCGACCACGGCGTCGCTCGCCTTGGAGCGGGCCTTGTGGACCGATCCGGGCTTGAGCACCGCGTTGCCGGGCAGGGAGTAGGTGATGTCGCCGGACAGCGCGAGCTGCTCGACGCGCTGCGGGAGCGGGGTGTGCGGCGGCGGCTCGACGGGACCCGTGTCGGGTCCGTCCGGCACCACGACGCCCGCGGGCACGGCCGGTGCCACCTCGGTGGGCGCATCGGCGAACAGGTCGATGCCGTAGTCCTCGACCGGCTCGGCCTCCTCGGCCAGTGCCTTCTTGCGCCGCTTCTTGAGCTCCCGGTCGGACAGCACCGGGGAGTCGTAGGCCGGGTCACCGAGGTCGGGGTCGACCTCGTCGTCCAGCATCGAGCGGCGGCGCGTGCGGACCGGCTTGGTCGGCTCGTCGGCCTCCGCGGACCCGGCGTCAGCGGTGCGGCCCAGCGCCTTGTCGCGCAGTGCAGCCAGCTTGACCGGGATCTGGTAGACGGGCGTGGCGGTGATGATCAGGACGCCGAAGGTCGCCAGCAGCGCCAGCAGGGGCACCACGACGTACGACGTCTGCATGAGGTCGAGCAGCAGGCTCGAGGTGACGTAGCCGACCGCTCCCCCGGCCTCCTGGAGGTTGGTGGCATCGCCGAGGACGGGCTGCGGGTTGCCGTTGGCGATGTGCACGATGCCGAGCAGACCGAGGGCGAAGGCGGTCCAGCCGATGACCTGGCGACCGGCGGGGCCGTTGCGCTCCGGGTCGCGCAGGGTGCGCCAGCCGGCGTAGACGAGGAAGAGCGGGACGAGCCAGCCGACCTTGCCGACCGCGCCGGAGGTCACCGAGCGGGCGAAGTCCATGACGCCGCCGGGCAGCTGCCACCAGACGGCGGCAGCGACGACCAGGGCGACGCCGATGATGAAGAGGCCGACCCCGTCGCGGCGGTGCTCGGGATCGAGGTCGCGGGCCGACCGGCCGATCGAGCGGGCCGTCGCACCGACGGCGTGGGCGATGCCCAGCCAGACGGCGGCGATGCCGCGGCCGATCGCGCCGAAGCTCCGCGAGACCGGTCCGGCGCCGTTGCGCACGGCACGGGGCGCAGGACGCGCCGCGGGCTTGCGCTTGGACGCGGTGGAGCGGCTCCTGCTCTTCGCTGCGGAAGAGGAGGGGCGCTTGCTGGTACTCCGTGATCGGGTGCTCGAACCCTTGGTGGTGCTTGTCGATCGGGGCGTGCTCGAGCTCCGCGACCCCGGCGGGGAAGACGTACGGGTCGCCATGGTCCGAACCCTACGGCTACGTCCCACCCGTCACATGGATCACAGGGATGCGTGTCGCAGCGAGCCCAACCACGGCAGCACGACGAGCAGGGTGGGCAACGCCAGGATGGCGCCCGCCAGCACCAGGACCGCGGCGGCCTGCGCCCGGTGGCGGCCGGTGTCGCGCAGCACCTCGACCCGCGCCGCGATCGACGAGCCGGTGGACCCGAGCGCCCCCTCGGGCGCCGACGCGCCGGCGAGCGCGACGAGGGCCGACACCAGCGCGCGGCGGTCGCCGGAGCGTACGGCCGCGCGGTCCGCGAGCACCTCCACGAGCACCTCGACCTCGTGCCGGGCAGCACCGCTGGCCACCCACCGCGGGAACGCCCGGTGCAGCACGGCGAAGGCCTCGAGGACCAGGTCGTGGCGGGCCCGCAGGTGCGAGCGCTCGTGCTCGAGGACGGCCCGGAGCTCGGCCGGGGCGAGCCGGGTGAGCGTGGAGCGGGAGACGACGATCCGTGAGCCGCTCATGCCGGGCACGCAGTAGGCCACCGGCAGGTCGTGCTCGAGCACGGACACGCCGTCGTCGACGCGGGCCACGAGGTCGACCCGCTCGCGGTGCCGGCGGCGCATCCGGCGCAGGTCCGTCCCGGTGCGGTGGCCGCTGAGGAGGAGACGCGCCGTGACCACCACCGTGACGGCCCCGGCGAGGGCCGCCACCGCGACGTCGCCCACCGCCACGGGTGGCTGCCACAGCCGGTCGGTGGCCAGCGACAGGCCGGCCCCCAGCGCGGCGAGGACCGCGGCCAGGGCGGTGCTCTGCCACAGCAGCATCGCCGCGGCCGGCGTACGCCGCAGTGCGGTCCAGCGCGACAGCGCCCACGGGAGCGGCCCGGCCAGCAGGACCGAGAGCGCCCCGAGCAGCACCGGGGTCAGCACGGGCGAGCGCCGTCAGGCCAGGTCGGCCAGGGCGCGGCGCAGTGCCGCGAGGTCCTCGGCGCTGGCCTCCCCGACGAACGAGACGAGGGCCTGGTCGCGGTCGGAACCGGTCTCCCCCAGCGCCTCGTGCATCAACCCCGCGGTCATCGCGGCGCGCGACTGCCGGGGTGCGTAGCGGTAGGCCCGGCCGTCGCGCTCGCGCACCACGACGTCCTTGGCGACGAGCCGGTCGAGCACCGTCATCACGGTCGTGTAGGCGAGGTCGCGGCCGCTGAGCCGCTCGTGGACCTCCCGGCCGCTGGCGCCGGACCTCTCGCCGCTGCCCGCGTCGAGGTCCCACAGGGCCTCGAGGACGGCCTGCTCCAGCTCTCCCATCCGGGACCTTGGACTCATGGATGTGGAGTCTAGAGGCCCTGCCCCACGAAGTACGACACGCCGTAGTATCTACTACACTTCGTAGTATTACTGCGCCGCAGCACCGATCACACAAGGGGTGTGCCCATGGATGTCCTCGACATCGCCCGCTGGCAGTTCGGGATCATCACCGTCTACCACTTCCTCTTCGTCCCGCTGACGATCGGCCTCACGGCCGTCATCGCCGGCCTCGAGACCGCGTGGGTGCGCACGGGCAAGGAGGACTACCTCCGGCTGACGAAGTTCTTCGGCAAGCTGTTCCTCATCAACTTCGCCATCGGCGTGGTGACCGGGATCGTGCAGGAGTTCCAGTTCGGGATGAACTGGTCGGACTACTCGCGGTTCGTCGGCGACGTGTTCGGTGCTCCGCTGGCGATCGAGGGCCTGCTCGCGTTCTTCCTCGAGTCGACGTTCCTCGGTCTCTGGATCTTCGGGTGGGACAAGCTGCCCCGCGGACTGCACGCCGGCTGCATGTGGCTCGTGCACCTCGGCACGCTCGCGTCGTCGTACTTCATCCTCGCGGCCAACTCCTGGATGCAGCACCCGGTCGGCTACGTCTTCAACCCCGAGACCGGCCGCGCCGAGCTGACGGACTTCTGGGCCGTGATGTTCAACAAGGTCCAGGTCGTGACGTTCCCCCACGTCATCCTCGCTGCGTACATGACGGCCGGCACGTTCCTCCTCGGCGTCTCGGCCTACCTCTACATGAAGAAGAAGCACGAGGCCGACCGGCCGATGTACCACCGCGCCATCCGCATCGGCGCGGTCATCACGCTGCTCGCCGGGATCGGCGTCGGGATCACCGGCGACCTGCAGGGCAAGGTGATGACCGAGGTGCAGCCGATGAAGATGGCCGCCGCGGAGGGCCTCTACGAGACGAGCGAGAGCTGCGCGCCGTTCTCCGTCTTCACCCTCGGCACCCCCGACGGGAAGGAGGAGAAGTTCTCCGTCACCATCCCGTGCCTGCTCTCCTTCCTCGGCACCGGCTCGTTCGACGGCACGGTCGAGGGCATCAACCCGCTCAGCGAGCAGTACGTCGAGGAGTTCGGGCAGGACCCCTCCTCGAAGGCGTTCACCGACGGTGACTACACGCCCGTCATCCCCATCACCTACTGGTCCTTCCGCTTCATGATGGGCCTCGGCTTCTTCGCCGCGGCCGGCGCCGCACTGATCCTCTGGCTGACCCGCAAGGGACGTACGCCGGGAGTGCGCTGGCTCGGCGTCCTGGGACTGAGCCTGCCGATCGCCACCACGCTGGCCAGCTCGTGGGGCTGGATCTTCACCGAGATGGGTCGCCAGCCGTGGGTGGTCTTCGGGCTGATGACCACCGAGTCCGGGGTCTCCCCCGGCGTCTCGGTGTTCGAGGCCGCGACGTCGCTGATCGTGCTCACCGCGCTCTACGCCGTCCTTGCCGTGATCGAGGTCAAGCTCCTCGTCGCCTACATCCGCAAGGGCGCGGACCCCTTCGAAGAGCCGCCCCTCGTCAAGGTCGGCGGCTCCGACGAGGACAAGCCCCTCACCTTCGCCTACTGACCCGCCGTCGACCGACCCGACGTCACCGAGAGAGATCATCATGGAACTGACCACCGTCTGGTTCGCCCTCATCGCCGTGCTGTGGATCGGCTACTTCTGCCTGGAGGGCTTCGACTTCGGCGTCGGGATGCTGCTGCCCGTGCTGGCCCGCAACGACACCGAGCGCCGCGTCATGATCAACACCGTCGGCCCGGTCTGGGACGGCAACGAGGTGTGGGTCCTCGTCGCGGGCGGTGCGACCTTCGCCGCCTTCCCGGAGTGGTACGCCACGCTCTTCAGCGGGTTCTACCTCCCGCTGCTGCTGATCCTGGTCGCGCTGATCGTGCGCGGGTTGTCCTTCGAGTACCGCCACAAGCGTGACGACGACACGTGGCGCGGACGCTGGGACCTCGCCCTGATCGTCGGCTCGGTGGTGCCGTCGGTGCTGTGGGGCGTGGCGTTCGCCAACATCGTCGCCGGTGTACCGATCGACGCCGACAAGGAGTTCACCGGGAACCTCTTCACCCTGCTCAACCCGTTCGGCCTGCTCGGCGGTCTGGTCACGCTGACACTGTTCGCCACCCACGGCGCGATGTTCGTCGCGCTCAAGACCGACGGCGACATCCGCCACCGGGCCCGCGCGCTGGCGGTGAAGATCGGGGTGGTGGCCGCCGTGCTGGCCGTCGCCTTCCTGTTCTGGACCCAGCTCAAGACCGGCACCGCCCTCACCGCGGTCGTCTTCGTCGTCGCCGCCCTCTCCCTGGTCGCCGGCCTGCTGGCGGCCATGGCCGGTCGCGAGGGCTGGGCCTTCGTCGGCACGTTCGTCACGATCGGGCTCGCCGTGGCCGGGCTGTTCCTCGCCCTCTTCCCCGACGTGATGCCCTCGACCACCGACCCGGCCTACTCCCTCACCACCACCAACGCGGCGGCGACGGCCTACACGCTGAAGGTGATGACGTGGGTCGCGGTGATCTTCACCCCGATCGTCCTGGGCTACCAGGCATGGACCTACTGGGTCTTCCGCAAGCGGATCTCCGTCCGCCACATCCCCACCCCCGTCACGGCGGACGCCGTCTCGTGAGGCCGCTCGACCCCTCGGTGCGCACCCATCTACGGCCCGCTCGCGGCGCCCTCGCGCTCGTCGTGGCGTGCGGGGTCGTCGGTGGCCTGGCCACCGTGGCCCAGGCGTTCGCGCTCGGGACGCTCGTGGTCGCCGCGGTCACCCCGCCCGCCGGCGGGTGGCACGCCGCGGCGTGGTGGCTGGCCGGCCTCGTGCTGCTGCGCACGGCGACGTCGTACGTCGGCCAGCGAGCGTCGGCGCGCGCCGCCACCGAGGTCTCCTCCGCCCTCCGCGACCGCCTCCTCCAGGCCGCTCGCCACCTCGACGACCTCTCCCCCGCCCGGCTGTCCGTGCTCGCCACGCGCGGTGTGGCCTGGGTCGAGCCCTACGTCACGCGCTACCTCCCGGCGCTCGTCCCGGCCACGGTCCTCCCGGTCGTCACGCTGGTCGCGATCACCTGGCTGGACCCGCTCTCGGGTCTGGTCGTCGCGCTCACCCTCCCGCTCGTGCCGGTCTTCGCGATCCTGGTCGGGCTCACCACGCGGGACCGGGCGCGGCTGCAGTGGCGTGCACTCGAGGCGCTGTCCGGGCACTTCCTCGACGTCGTCCGCGGGTTGCCGACCCTGGTCGCGCACCGGCGCGCCGAGGCCCAGGTCGACACGATCCGCTCGGTCACCCATCGCTACCGCAGGGCCACGGTCGACACCCTCAAGGTCGCCTTCGCCTCCTCGTCCGTCCTCGAGCTGGTGGCCACGCTGTCCGTCGCCCTCGTCGCGGTGACCGTCGGCCTGCGACTGGCCACCGGTTCGGTCGACTTCAGGGTCGCGCTGATCGTGCTGCTGCTGGCGCCGGAGGCCTACTGGCCGCTGCGCCGGGTCGGCGCGGAGTTCCACGCCGCCGCCGAGGGCACCGCCGCGCTCGCGGACGCCGACGCGCTGCTCGCGCGAGTCCCGTCGGCGGACGCCGGTGCCGTACGCCCCTCGTCGCCGCGACTCACCTCCGTCGCCCTGGAGATCGGCCACGACTCCCCGCTCACCGTCCCGCTGGAGCTGGACCTCCCCGAGCGCGGGCTGGTGGCGATCGCCGGCCCTTCGGGGTGCGGGAAGTCGACCCTGCTAGCCACCCTGCGCGGCGAGCTCGCGGCCGTCGCCGGCACGGTGCTCGTCGACGGCACCCCGCTCGACGAGGTGGACCCGGCATGGTGGCGCCGCCAGGTCGCCTGGGCGCCGCAGCGCCCGTGGCTGCTGGCCGACACCCTTGCCGCCAACGTCCGCCTCGGTCGCCCCGGCGCGGACGACGCGGAGGTGTGGGCAGCGCTGGACAGCGTCGGCCTCGCCGACGTCGTACGACAGCTCCCCGACGGCCTCGGCACCCTGCTCGGCGAGGACGGGGCCGGGCTCTCCGCCGGCCAGCGCGCCCGGGTGGCCCTGGCGCGGGTCGTGCTCGCCGGCCGCCCGGTCGTCCTGCTCGACGAGCCCAGTGCCCACCTCGACGAGGAGACCGAGCAGGTCCTCCTCGACACCGTCGCCACCCTGTCCCGCACCAGCCTCGTCCTCGTCGTCGCCCACCGCCCGGCCGTGCTGGCCGCCGCGGACCGGGTCATCGAGCTGTGCGCCCCCGCCCGGGTGGCGGCACCTGACACCGGGTCGGGGCCGAGGGGTGACGTACGCCGCCACCTCGAGGTCCCGATCCGGCCCACCCCACGACCGACGGTCCTCGCGGACGAGCCCGACGGTCGCCCACGCTGGGGACTGCGCACCGCCACCCTCCTCGGTGCCCTGTCGACGGCGTCCGGTGTCGCCCTCACCGCCACCGCGGGCTGGCTGATCACCCGGGCGAGCGAGCAACCACCGGTGCTCTACCTGATGGTGGCCATCGTCGGGGTGCGGTTGTTCGGCCTGGCCCGCCCGGTCCTGCGTCACGCCGAGAGGGTGCTGAGCCACGACGTGGTCCTGCGCGAGCTCGCGGACCGACGGGCCCGGGTCTTCGCCGACCTCGTCCCGCTCGTGCCCGGCCGTCTCGGGCCGCGGCGCGGGGACCTCCTCACGCAGGTCGTCGACGACGTCGACGCGCTGCTCGACGACCGGCTCCGCGTGCGCCAGCCCGTGGTGACAGCCGCGATCGTCGGCCTCGGGGCAGCCGCGCTGACCGGGATGCTCGCGCCGCCCGCCGGCCTCGTCGTGCTGGGCGTGGCAGTCGCCGGAGCGGTCGCGTTCGCCGTGGCTCGCCGGGGCACGACCCGCACCGAGGCCCAGGTCGTCACCCGTCGTGCCGCCCTCAGCACCCGCGTCGAGGAGGTCGCCCACGGCCTGCGCGAGCTGGAGCAGTGGGGTGCGACCGACCACGCCCTGGCAGCAGTCCGGACGGAGTCCGCGGCACTGGCGCAGGGCGTACGCCGCTCGGCGCGGGCCGTCGCGGCCGGCGCCGCGGTCGCGAGTGCCGCCGCCGGGCTCGGGGTGGTCGCGGTCGCCGCCGTCGTCGACCCGGTCTCCGTGTCGCCGGCGATCCTGGCTCTCCTCCTGCTCGTGCCGCTCGCCCTCGCCGACGCCACAGCGGGGCTGGCGGACGCCGGCGCGCTCTCGGTGCGCGCGCAGGCAGCCCGCGCGCGGCTCGACCGCCTCGCCGCGACACCGCCGGCGGTCACCGATCCCCCGGCTCCCGAGCGCCTTCGCGCCACCCACGGGATCGAGCTCGAGGACGTCGAGCTCGGCTGGACCGACCGACCTGCCCTCGCGCTCGAGCACCTCGCCGTCCGGCCGGGCGAGCACCTCGGCATCACCGGCCCCTCGGGCTCGGGCAAGTCGACCCTCGCCGCGACCCTGGTCCGCTTCATCGACCCCGTGTCCGGAGGGGTGCTGCTCGGCGGCACCGACCTGCGGCGGCTGGCGCTCGACGACGTACGCCGCACCGTCGGCCTCGTCGACGACGACCCGCACGTCTTCGCCTCGACGGTCGCCGAGAACGTACGCCTCGCCCGGCCGGGTGCCGGCGACGCCGACGTGCGGGCGGCCCTGGACCGGGCCCGGCTCGGGTCCTGGGTCGACGACCTCCCCCAGGGGATCCACACCCACGTCGGGGCCGGTCGGCGCGAGGTGTCCGGCGGCGAGCGCGCGCGGCTGGCCCTCGCGCGGTCCCTGCTCGCCGACCCGCCGGTGCTGGTCCTCGACGAGCCGACGGCTCACCTGGACGGGGCGACCGCGCGGGCCGTGGCTGCCGAGATGATCGGATCGGCCGCGCAGGCCGGACGGTCGATCGTGTGGATCACCCACGGCACGGTCGGCCTCGAGTCCATGGACCGGGTGGTCCTACTCGATGCCGCGTCGCCGCGTCCGGTCAGCCCTGGGCGTCCCGTTGCGAGCGCAGCGGCAGGGTGAACCGGAAGGTGCTGCCCTTGCCGAGCTCGGAGGTCAAGGACAGCGCGCCGCCGTGGGACTCCGCGATCCGCTGCGCGATCGGGAGGCCGAGGCCGGTGCCGGGCACCGAGAGCGCGTTGGGGTTGGTGGAGCGGTGGAACGCCGAGAACACGTGGCCCTGGTCGGTGAGCGAGATGCCGAGCCCGGTGTCGGTGACGTCGACGCTCACCTGGTCGTCGGTCACCTTCATCGAGACGAGGACCGAGCCGTCCTCGGGGGTGTACTTCACGGCGTTGTCGACCATGTTGTCGATGACCCGGGCGAGCTCCTCGGGATCGCCGAAGACCACGACGGTCCCGCTCTCGGGCGGGGTGAAGCTGAGGTGGACGCCCGCGTGCTTGGCGCGGATGTCGAGCAGGTCGACGCTCGCCTCGCACAGCTCGGCGAGGTCGACGGCACGGCGTACGGTCTCGCGCCGGCCCTGGATCCGCGAGTAGTGCAGCAGGTTGGCGACGAGGTTGTTGAGGCGCTGGGCGTTGCGGATGATCGCGTCGAGCGACGTCAGGTCGGGGTGGCGGTCGGAGATCAGCTCGGCGTGGCCGAGGATCGCCGTCAGGGGCGTCTTGAGCTCGTGGGAGATCGTCGCGATGAGCTCGCTGCGGTAGCGCGCGAGCTCGCGCAGCTCCTGGACGAGCCGCTGCTCAGTCTCCAGGACCCGCGAGGCGCGGACGATCTGGCCGAGCAGCCGCCCCACCTCGACCACCGCGGCTGCCTCGATCCGCGTGAGCGGGCGGGCCCTGCGGGCGAAGCCGAGCACCGCGTAGCCGACGAGGTCGTCCTGGGAGAGCAGCGGGCAGATGATCACGCGCTCGATCCGCATCGAGCGCATCAGCTGCTGGAGCCGGGAGACGCTGCGCGGGAGCGGGGCCGAGGCCGTGCCGTCGACCGTCACCTCGACCAGGCCCGTCCTGTCGTGGAGCTGGGACAGCTCCTCGCGCAGGTCGGGCAGGTCGTGCTCGGGCACGAACGGGCGGGGGGTGCCGATGCCGAGGTGGCTGCCCTGCGCGTCGCTGGGGAAGGTGCGGATCCACGCCTGGGTGGTCCCGAGGCACTCCGCGACGGCGCCGATCGACGTACCCAGCGCCTGGGTGAGGCTGTGCTGGGTGCCGGATCCCGCGACCGTGGTCAGCATCCGGTCGAGGCGGAGCCGGTCGGTGAGCCGCTCGCGCTCGCGGGCGTTGGAGAGCGCGACCCCGGCCTGCACCGCGAACATCTCCAGCAGCTCGCGGTCGGCCTCGTCGGGCACGCGCGAGTCGGGTGGCAGGTCGACGGCCATGTTGCCGAGCAGCTCGCCACCGGCGGAGTAGAGCGGTGCGTAGAGCGCGTGCTCGGGGTGCCAGGCGCGGGGGTCGTCGCTCGCCGCGACCTCGGGGATCCACGCCGCCTGCAGCCTCTCCTCCGACATCCGGCCCGCCGGGACGAAGCGGAGGATGCCCCACTTGTCGGCCTCGCGGAACTCGTCGAGGATCTGCTCGGCCGGGGTGCGGCGGTGCAGGATCTGCGCGACGACCTCGGGCGGACCGGCGACGTTGGTCATCACCAGGGTGTCGCCCTCGAGCCGCGCGATGGCGGCCACGCCGTACCCCAGGACGTCCACGACCCCGTGGGCGATCTCCTCGAGGATCACCTCCGTGTCGGTGGACGAGTTGACGCGTCGCATCAGCTCGGCCAGACGACTGAGAGCGCCCTGGTTGCGCGGCATCAGGCCTCGATGACCACGGGGATGATCATCGGCCGACGTCGGTGGGCACGGTTGACCCAGCGGCCCACGACACGTCGTACGGTCTGCTGGAGCTGGTAGGAGTCGGTGGCGCCCTCGGCGATCGAGGCGTTGATCGCGTCGATGATCGGCTGCTTGACCTCGTCGAAGGTGGTCTCGTCCTCGGCGAAGCCGCGGGCGTGGATCTCCGGTCCGGACACGACCTTGCCGGTCACCGAGTCGACGACCACGATCACCGACAGGAAGCCCTCCTCGCCGAGGATCCGGCGGTCCTTCATCGACGCCTCGGAGATGTCGCCGATGGTGGTGCCGTCGACGAAGACGTAGCCCACGTCGACCTTGCCGACGATCTTCGCGACACCGTCGACCAGGTCGACCACGACGCCGTCCTCGGCCAGCACGACGTTCTCGACGCCGGTGGCGCGGGCGAGCTCGGCGTTGGCCAGCATGTGGCGGATCTCGCCGTGGACCGGCATCACGTTGCGCGGCTTGACGATGTTGTAGCAGTAGAGCAGCTCGCCGGCGCTCGCGTGGCCGGAGACGTGGACGAGGGAGTTGCCCTTGTGCACGACGTTGGCGCCCAGGCGCGCGAGGCCGTTGATCACGCGGTAGACGGCGTTCTCGTTGCCGGGGATCAGCGAGCTGGCCAGGACCACGGTGTCACCCGGCTGGAGCTGGACGAAGTGGTGGTTGTTCTGCGACATCCGGCTCAGCGCCGCCATCGGCTCGCCCTGCGATCCGGTCGAGATCAGGACCTGCTTGTGAGGCGGCAGGTCGGCGAGCTCCTTGGCCTCGACCATGACGCCCGGCGGGACCGTGAGGTAGCCGAGGTCCTGGGCGATGGCCATGTTGCGCACCATCGAGCGGCCGACGTAGCCGACCTTGCGGCCGTGGGCGACGGCTGCGTCGAGCACCTGCTGGACGCGGTGCACGTGGGAGGCGAAGCAGGCCACGATGATCCGCTGGTCGCTCTTGGCGAAGACCCGGTCGAGCACCGGCGCGATGTCCTTCTCGGACGTCGTGAAGCCGGGGACCTCGGCGTTGGTCGAGTCGGTGAGGAAGAGGTCGACACCCTCGTCGCCGAGGCGGGCGAACTCGTTGAGGTCGGTGATCCGGCCGTCGAGCGGCAGCTGGTCCATCTTGAAGTCGCCGGTGTGCAGCACGACGCCGGCACCCGTGCGGATGACGACGGCGAGCGCGTCGGGGATCGAGTGGTTGACCGCGACGAACTCGAGCACGAACGGCCCGAAGGTGATCGTCTGGCCCTCGGCGACCTCGTACTGAGCGGTCTCCTTGAGCCGGTGCTCGCGCAGCTTGGAGCCGAGCAGGGCCAGGGTCAGCTTGGACCCGACGAGGGGGATGTCGCCGCGCTCGCGCAGGAGGTAGGGCGTCGCGCCGATGTGGTCCTCGTGGCCGTGGGTCAGGACCAGGGCCTCGACCGCGTCGAGGCGGTCCCGGATCGGGTGGAAGTCGGGAAGGATCAGGTCGACCCCGGGGTGGTGGTCCTCGGGGAAGAGGACGCCGCAGTCGACGATCAGCAGGCGGCCGTCGTACTCGAAGACGGTCATGTTGCGACCGACCTCGCCCAGTCCCCCGAGCGGGATGACCCGGAGGCCTCCGGCGGGAAGCGGGGCGGGCGCGCTCAGGTCGGGATGGGGATGGCTCAAGGTGTTCCTCGGTTCGTGGGACAGGTCTGGTGACAGACGGGATTCAAGTCGGATCTCACAGGAGGCCGGCGGCGGCGAGCCCGCTGCGGAGCGCAGCGACCTCGTCGTCGACCAGGGCGACCAGGGGGCCGCGGACGCGGCGGTTGTCGATCACGCCGAGCAGCTCGAGGGCTGCCTTGGCGGTGGTGGCTCCGTAGTTGGGGACGCCCATGACGGCGTCGAAGGCCGGGACGAGCGAGGTGTGCACCCGCAGCGCCTCGGCGTGGTCGCCGCGCACCCAGGCGTCGATCATCGCCGCGAGCTGGGTGCCGGCGGCGTGGGCGACGACGGACACGAGGCCCACCCCTCCGTAGGCGAGGTAGCCGAGGGTGGCCTCGTCGTCGCCGGAGTAGACGGAGAAGCCCATGTCGACCAGCTGCGCGGTCCGCGGGAGGAGACCGGAGGCCTCCTTGACCGCGACGACGTGGTCGTGGGCGCGCATCGCCTCGTAGGTCTCGAGCTCGATCAGGGTCGCGGTGCGGCCGGGGACGTCGTAGAGCATCACCGGGAGGTCGGTGGACTCGACGACGGACGTGAAGTGGTGGCGCAGGCCGACCTGGCCGGGCTTGTTGTAGTAGGGGCTGACGAGGAGCACGCCGTCGACGCCGATCTTCTCGGCCTGGCGGGCCAGCTCCACCGAGTGGGCGGTGGCGTTGGTGCCGACGCCGGCGATCACGGTGGCCCGGTCGCCGACCGCGTCCTGGACCGCGCGGAGGATCTCGCCGTCCTCGGCCACCGACGTGGTCGGGCTCTCGCCGGTGGTGCCGCTGACGACGACGCCGTCGTTGCCGTGCTCGACGAGGTGGGCGGCGATCCTCGCCGTGCCGTCGAGGTCGACGCTGCCGTCCTCGTGGAACGCGGTGGCCATCGCCGTGAGCAGGCGGCCAAACGGGACGTTGGAGCTCATGCGTGAAGGTTATCGCCCTCGGGCCTAACCTGAGGCATGGCGTACGACGAGGTGCTGGCGCGGCGGATCCACGACGTGATCGACGGCGAGCCGGGGGTGACGTCGAAGAAGATGTTCGGGGGGCTCGGCTTCATGGTCGACGGGCACATGGCGGTCGCCGCCAGCAGCGGTGGCGCACTGATGGTGCGCGCCGACCCGGACGACGCCGCCTCCTGGCTGTCCGAGCACGTGCAGCCGATGGAGATGCGCGGACGGGCGATGCACGGCTGGCTCCTGGTCGACCGGGACGCGCTCGCCGACGACGACCAGCTCCAGGTCTGGGTCGACCGCGGCGTCGCCTTCGTCCGGACGCTGCCGCCCAAGTAACCCGGTTGCCGCCGGTGCGCCGAGCGCGTTGGCTGGCGTCGTGCCGTTGACCCTCGAGTTCCCCAGCCACCTGCCCACCATCGACCGCACCCGCATCGCCACCCTCGCCGAGCGCAATCTGGCCGATCACGGGGACGGACTCCTCGGGCTCGTGCTGTCGGGCTCCGCCGGGCGGGGCATGGCCACGGACCGGTCGGACCTCGACGTCTTCGTGGTGCTGAGCGACGAGGCCGCTGCCGGCAGGACCACGAGCCACTCGTCGGACGTCGACGAGATCCCGTGGTCGCGCTCCGAGCTCGACACCGTCGGCGCCTACGGCACGGAGGAGTGGTGGTTCCGCTGGTCCTGCGCGTGGGCGCCGGTCCTGCTCGATCGCACAGGCGGTGGCATCGCCGGCGCGCTCCGACGGCAGGCGACGCTGGATCCCCGCGAGGCGGATGCGGTGCTCATCGACCACGACCGGCTCGACGGGTGGGTCAACTTCGCCTACCGCGCGCTCAAGAGCAACCGTGACGGCCGGCACCCGGAATCGCGTCTCGACGCCAACGAGTCGGTGCCGTGGCTGCTCGACGTGGTGTTCGCGCTCGCCGGGAGGGTGCGGCCGTACAACAAGTACCTGGCGTGGGAGCTCCGCACCCACCCGCTCGACGGCTGGCCCGCCGACGAGCTGCTCGACCTCGTCGGGCGCCTGCTCGACGGGGACGCGGCAGCCATACGGGAGACCTTCGTGCGGGTTCGCGCGGCATGTGCGGCGTACGACGCCGGGCGCGGACACATGCGCACGACCGACATCTTCGAGGGCTGGGGCGCGGAGCTCGACGTGTTCGTCGGGCAGCCCCAGCCCTTGCAGGCCTAGCGGGCCACGAGGCGGAAGCGGTGGCGGACCGAGGGGCCGTCGCCGGAGAGGACGGTCGAGAACGTGGTGTGCGACGCGCGGCGCACCGTGCCGGTGATGACGATGCGGTCACCGGACGTACGCCACCTCAGCCCTGGCGGCAGCCGCCAGTCGACGCGGGCCTCGGTGACCGGACCGCTGAACGCGATGACGGCGCGGTAGGCCTTGCCGACGCGGGCGCGCGGCAGGCGCGTCGTCCGGAACCTCATCCGCCCCGACGTGGCCGAGGTCGTGGTCGACGCCGCGCTGGCGGTCGGCACGGGGGTGGGAGTCGGGGGCGGTGTCGGTGTCGGTGTCGGGCTGGACGGGGCCGTCGGGGTGGGCGTGGGGATCGCGCTCGCACCGGTGACGAGCCCGACCGTGTAGGTGCCGATCGCGCCGAAGTCGCTGTAGCGGCCGGGCTCGGCCGGGTCGCCGTTGCCGACACCGTCGACGACGGCGGTGTACGTGCCCGCCGCCGTCGGCAGCATCGTCGACCAGGTGGCGTCCATCGACGCGTCGCTCGCGGTGTCCGCGGTCGGGTCGATGGTCGCGACCCTGGTCCCGACCGAGTCGTAGACCGTCACCTGCACGTCGATGTTGGAGTAGCCGCTCGGCCCGGCCACGGTGAGCGCCGTACCGAGGTCGGCGGTGAAGGTGAACGCGTCGGTGTCGGTGCGCGAGGTGAGGGTGCCCGGGGTCGGGGTCCCCGCCGCCAGGCGGGTCGCACCGATCGGGCCGTTGGCGTGGTCGTCGGACAGCGTCGGCGCCACCTCCGAGATGATCGCGACGTCGTCCTCGGTGTTGTCGGCGCCGGCGTACTCACCACTCGACCAGTGAGTCGCTCGACGGCTGTAGGAGGAGCCCATGATCGGCGCCCAGCCCTTGTCGCCCGCGTAGTAGCTGGTCTCGCTGGTGCCGTCGTGACTGAGGCCGAAGGTGTGGCCGACCTCGTGGCTGATCACCTGGCCGATGTTGTCGCCGCCGGTCCCGGAGCCCGAGGTGAAGATCCACGCCGGCTGGTAGTCGGTCGCGCCGACCGCACCGAAGATGCCGATGTAGGCGGCGCCGCCGCACGCGCAGCTCTCGCCGACGGAGTTGGTGGGAGTGACGACGACCGGGATCCCGTACGCCTGGTCGGAGCTGGTCGAGCGGGTGAGCGCCGACGGGTCGGGCCGACGGGTGGTGACGTTGACGTCGAAGGGGGCGAAGTCCTCGGCGACGACGCGCCAGGCCTGGAAGACCTGGGCGCGCTCGGTCTGGCTGAAGGTCGAGCGGTCCTCGTCGATCGAGTAGGCGGGCGACACGATCTGCTCGCCGTTGCGCCAGCGGGTGCCCGAGGAGGTCGCGCCGTCGAAGTCGAGGTAGATCGTGCGCGTGGACGAGGGGCGCGAGGCGAGGCCGAAGACGTCGGCCGGGACCTCGTCCGACGCCACCGGGGAGACCGCCTCCTGCTGGCGCTCGGGCACTGCTTCGTCGACGACGAACACCCGTCCGCAGTCGTCGAGCCACGAGGTGTCGTCCTCACGCATGTGGGCGAGCTCGTCGCGCGTGAGGTCGTTCAGGAGCCGCACGGTCGTGGCACTGACACCGGCGTCGAGGGCTTCCTCGAGAGGCGCGGGACCGGTCAACGAGGGGACGGCGCAGCCGAGGTCGGAGGGGGCGTTCGACGTGAGCGAGACGGTGTCGGCGGACGCTGCAGTGACGAGGGTCGGGACGCCGAGGGCTGCGACCACGAGGGCGCGCACGACGAGCGAGGGGCGGACTGACCGGACGGCCACGGTGGTTGTGTCCTAGCGCTGGTATCAGGGGTTCCGAGTGGACCTCACCCTTGATACGGCGCCCAGATCCACGCCCGAGGCACAGATCAGTGTTGCCACGTCATTGAACAGTCAACGTTTTCCGGATCACCGGGAGCACGTGGTGCTCGAGCATCGGCGCCAGGTCGTCGGGGTGGTCGCGCAGGGCCGTCCAGCGCACTTCCTCGATCTCGGCCGACGCGACCGGTTCGGCGTCGGACTCGGCCCAGAAGACCGTCGAGTGCAGGGTGTGGCCGGGCTCGTTGGCGGCCTCCGAGAAGAACTCGCCGAGCAGCGTCGCGTCCGCGATCACCAGGCCCACCTCCTCGTACGTCTCGCGCAGTGCGGCGTCGTATGCCGACTCCCCCGGCTCGAGCTTCCCGCCCACCAGCATGAAGCGCTGGGTGCCGCGCTTGCGGACCGTCAGCACGCAGCCGTCACGCACGAGCGCGACGGCCGCCACGACGATGTCGGCGGAGGCCTGGTCCATGGCGCGACTCTGGCATGCCGGGAGGTCCCGTCCTACGGTGGCCCTGACACGTCGGATCGTGGCGGGGAGCCGGATGGGTGGCATGCGTACGGTGGTCCGCGCGGCACGGCCCGAGGACGCACCGGCACTGGGCCTCCTCATGGTGGAGTCGTGGCTCGCGGCGCACCGGGAGCAGATTCCCGACACCGCCTGGCAGGCCCGAGCTGCGGAGTGGACGCCCGAGGCGTCGGCCCACGGCTGGGCTGCGCTGATCGCTGACATCGCTGCCACGGACGTGCCGGCAGACGTCCTCCTCGTGGCCGAGGACGACAGCGGGGCGGTGGTCGGTCTCGTCCACGGCGTGGTCCGGGGAGTGGGCGACGGACCTCCCGCCGGAGAGATCTCCTCGCTCTACGTCGCCCACGACCAGCACCGCAGGGGCGTCGGTACGTCGCTCCTCAAGGCTGCTGCCCAGGCGCTCCGTGACCTCGACGCTGTCGGCCTCCGACTCAGTGTGCTGACCGCCAACCTTCCTGCTCGGGCGTTCTACGAAGCCCGGGGCGGACAGCAGGTCGGACCCGGCACGACCGATGAGGACGGACACCTGCTGCCCACCACCCTCTATGCGTGGTCCGACGGGTCCCTGCTCGGCGGCGACTGAACGTCGAGGTCGTCGCGGTGCGCCTCGATCCACGCGATCTCCTCGAGATCACGTTCGTCGGCACCATCGGCGACCCAGGTGCGCTGGGGCTCGATGCCCTGTTCTGCGAGGTCGTGCATCAGGGCGATCACGGAGCGGATCCGCTCGACGACCACGTCGGCGACGTCGAACGGCGCAAGGCCGCCGTACGCCTCGACGAAGGTCTGCACGCGAGCGCGCCGGTCGGGCACCTCGGGGAAGTGGTGCCAGTCCAGCGCGTGCGCGTCGGACCGCAACGGAGCGAACCAACGCAGGGCGTAGGCCACGTCGTCGAGGCGTGGAGCGGGATGGAGATAGTCCCAGTCGATCAACGCGACGGCCTCCTGGTCGCGCCAGATGAAGTTCCAGGGGCCGGGGTCACCGTGGCAGAACACGGTGTCCGCGCCGGGGACCGCGTCGGCGCCCCACACCGCATCCTCGGGCGGCGTCCAGTCGGCGCCGGCGTCGTGGATCCGTCGCAGGAGCCGCGCCGCCGACGCCAGGCCCCGGTCGGTGTGCTGGTGGTACCAACCCTCGCCACCGTCGGCTCCCGGGATGAAGCGGAGCGTCTCGACTCCGTCATCGATCGCGAGTGGTTCCGGGACGCAGGTCAGTCCCGTGGCCCGCAGGTGTCGGAGGAAGTCGTGCACGGTCGCACTGCCCGGACCCGCAGGTCGGGACACGACGTCGGGACCGATGACGACCGGGCGGTGCAGAGCGTTGGCCTCGGCGGCACGGTCGGCGGCGTCCCAGGGACCCTCGGCCGTGGCGTCGCCACTGGTGTCGTCCATGGACGCACCCTCATGCCTGGGCGCTCACGGGGCAACGGATTTGAATGGTCTGACGACGTGCCTGTGGCCCGATCACCGGTGGTGTCGGGCTGTGGGGCGCTCAGGTTCGTCGGCGTGGGCGGTGGGTGACGGGGCCGGTGGTCACGGTGATCCCGGTCGGGAGGGTCCATTCGTAGGCCCCGTCCGGGAGGCGTCGGTAGGTGAAGGCACCGAAGGTCTTGGCCCGGTGATATCTGCGGCACAGCGGTGCGAGTGCGTCGGGACGGGTCTGGCCGGGCGGTCCGCCCTGGTCGACGGGGACATAGGTCTCGATGTGGTCGAGGTCGCAGGACTCCGCGTCACGCCCGCACCCGGGGTACACACAGGTGGTGTCGCGCAACCGGACCGCGGCAGCCATCCGTGCCGGCGGGTCGTGGGCATCGACCGGCCCGATGGTGGCGTGGTCCACGACCGGTCTGATGGTCACCTTCCCCGCCGTGAGCAGCCACGACTGGAGCCGGCCCAGCAGCACCGGACCCAGCTTCGGTGACACCGCGACACCGCCCGAACCCCACGATGAGCCCCACGATGAGCCCCACGGTGAGCCCCAGGACGTACCGGTGTCGAGGAGGTCGCGGTCGGTGATGTGGAAGACCAGCACCACCTCACCCGAGCCACCCTTGCCACCCCAGCCACCCGAGCCACCCGAGCTACTCGAGGCGCCCTGGTGGGCGGGGTGGGGGCGGCGGAACGGGTTCGCGGCGTCGTGGGCGATGTCCTCGGCGGCCACCACCGCGGGGTCGTGCCCGGCGTCGGGGGCGGTGGGGTCGACGGCGAGGAGGTCGAGCGCGGCCTGGGGGTCGGCCAGGATCCCCACCGCGTGCGCACGACGCACATCCAGGCTCCCTGCGTGGCCGAGGGCACCGATCTGGTCGGCCATCACACCGACAGTGGAGTCGAACGCGACCAGGTCGGCCTCGTCGAGGACCATCCACGCCTCCCCCGTGCCGGGCGCGCCGGTGCCGTAACGGCACTCGACCTTGCGGGTGGCCATCGCCCGGTCGTGGTCGGCGACCGCGCGGTCGGGGTCGGCGTAGAGCCGGGCCTCGTGGATGAGCACCCCGATGCGGTGCGGGTTCAGCCGCTTCGGCTGCCACGCCAGGAGCCGGTCCGCGTGCCCGGCCGTAGCCAGGTCGAGGTCACGCGAGACCCGCGCGGCCTCACGCCCCAGATGCGCCGGGACCCACAGCTCCCTCACCAGGGCCCACGTCCGGGGAAGCCGGTGCGCCAGGTCGAGCACCTCACCCACCAGCGCGAGCGCTGCCTCGTGGGAGAGCCGCAGCGCAGCGGCGAGCTCCATCACCGCGAACTCCGCCACCGCCGGCGAACCCACACCCGCGATCGGGACCGCCCGCTCCCCGAACATCGCCGCCGCATACGACCCCGGCCACGGCATCCAGTCGCACTGCCACCCCGCCACACCTGCCCCGTCCGCAGGGTCCGCAGGGTCCGCAGCGTCCGCAGCGTCCGCAGCGTCCGCAGCGTTCCGCAGCGTCCGCAGCGTCCGCAGCGTCCGCGGCGTCTGCAGCGTCTGCAGCGTCTGCAGGGTGGAGGTCATCACCGGACGGCACGTGGGCGTGGGCCCACGCCAGCGCCGACTCCAGGACCTCGACGTCGGCCTGCCGGCGAGACGTCATCGCAGCCACCGCACGCTCCAGCACCGGCCGGGCGGTGGCCCGGCTGCTCGGAGCTGCGGTGGTGGTGGTCATGGGAGAAGTCTCCCAGAGCCCACCGACACCCGGACCTGCAGAAACAGATCTGTGGAGAACCTTTTCGGATGCATGAGCGAACGCAAGACGGACACGAGGAGAGGCGCGAGGTGTTCTGGGTTTCGACACGGTCGCTGCGCGACCTGCTCAACCAGCGAACCCCCTGCGCGACCTGCTCAACCAGCGAACCCCCTGCGCGACCTGCTCAACCAGCGAACCCCCTGCGCGACCTGCTCAGTCAGCGAACGCGATGCGCGACCAGCCGCGCAAGCTGCTCAGCCGGCGGCGAGTGCTCGGCGTACGGCCTCGAGCGCCGCCGCGTCGGAGAGCCCGAGCGTCCGGGCGGTGTCGACGTACGACGCAGCAGCCGCACGCACCGAGCGCTCCACCCTGCGCCCCGCGACGAACGTCCCGGCCCGGCCGCGGGTCTCGACGACGCCGAGGGCCTCGAGCTCCTTGTAGGAGCGGGCGACCGTGTTGGCGGCGAGATCGAGGGACGCGGCGAGCGTGCGCACCGGCGGCAGCCGGAACCCGGGCTCCAGCACACCCGACTCGACCTGGGCACGGATGGCGTCGCGCACCTGCTCGAAGGGCGGCACGCCCGAGGCCGGGTCCACGCCCAGCCGCAGCTCCTGGGGGCTCACGCTGCTGGGGCCATCCGCTCGAGCCAGACCCGCTCGTAGCCGTCGAAGGACTCTCGCGCGGTCTCCACCCAGTCCCCGGCAGGGAACTGCGGGTAGTGCACGTCGCCCTCGGGCTCCAGGTCGACCTCGGTCAGCACCTGGTGCGTCGCCCAGGGCAGCAGCGCGGCGTAGACCTCGCCGCCGCCCGCGACCATCAGGTCACCGGGCTGGTCCGCGGCGAGCTCCAGCGCGTCCTCGACGGTGTGCGCGACGAGCACGCCGTCGTGGGCCCAGTCCGCGTGTCGGGTGAGCACGATCGTCGTACGCCCCGGGAGGGGGCGGCCGATCGACTCGAACGTCGTGCGGCCCATGAGCAGCGTGTGCCCCCAGGTCAGCTCCTTGAACTGTGCCTGCTCGCCCGGCAGCCGCCAGGGGATGTCGGGACCGTTGCCGATCACGCGGTTGCGCGCATGGGCAGCGACGAGCACCACGCGCTGGTCGGGTCGCGGACCGCTCATACGGCGATGGGCGCCTTGATGCCCGGGTGCGGGTCGTAGCCCTCGACCGCGATGTCCTCGAGGTCGAAGCCGTCGAGCTCGGTGATGGCCGGGTTGAGCACCAGCGAGGGCAGCGGCCGCGGCTCGCGGGTGAGCTGGAGCCGGGCCTGGTCGACGTGGTTGAGGTAGAGGTGCGCGTCGCCCATCGTGTGCACGAACTCCCCCACCTCGAGCCCGGTCACCTGGGCGACCATGTGCGTCAGCAGGGCGTACGACGCGATGTTGAACGGCACGCCGAGGAAGGTGTCGGCCGAGCGTTGGTAGAGCTGGCAGCTCAGCCGGCCGTCGGCGACGTAGAACTGGAAGAGCGTGTGGCACGGCGGCAGCGCCATGTCGTCGACGTCGGCGACGTTCCAGGCCGACACGATGTGGCGCCGGGAGTCGGGGTTGGTGCGGATGCCCTCGACGAGGCGGGCGACCTGGTCGACGTGCCGCCCGTCGGGGGTGGGCCACGAGCGCCACTGGTAGCCGTAGACCGGCCCGAGGTCGCCGTTGTCGTCCGCCCACTCGTCCCAGATCGAGATGCCGCGGTCCTGCAGCCACTTCACGTTGGTGTCGCCGCGGAGGAACCACAGCAGCTCGCCGAACACCGACCGCGTGTGCACCTTCTTCGTCGTCACCAGAGGGAAGCCCTCGGCCAGGTCGAAGCGCATCTGGTGCCCGAAGACGCTCAGCGTGCCGGTGCCGGTGCGGTCGGTCTTCTCGACGCCCTCGTCGAGGATCCGCTGGAGGAGGTCGAGGTAGGCGCGCACGGGACGACTCTACGACCTCCTACGACCGCGGGACGCGCGCCTCGACGTAGGCCGCCGAGGCCCCGAAGACCAGCACGCCGTCCTCCAGCAGTGGAGCGGCCAGCCGGTCGAGCTCCTCGCGCATCCGCACCTGCGTGTCGGGGTCCTGCGCCGCCCACACCACGCCGGTGTTCCCGACACCACCGGTGACGCCCGCCCAGAAGTCGTCGGGGCTCACCCGCCAGTCCCAGTCGACCATCCTGGCCTCCACCACCGGCGCGCCGGCCGCGGCGAACAGCTGGCCCAGCCCGTCGAGGCTGCGTTCGAAGTCGAGGTGCTCGGGCAGGCGTGGGATGACGGGCTCGACGGCGCCGCTCGCCTCCATGACCTCGCGGAACAGCGCACCGTGCACGGTGGGAGCCGACGTCCAGACGGTCGCCCGGACCGACCCGCCCGGTGCCGCGACGCGGACGAGCTCGCGCGACCCGGACCGGGGATCCTCGACGTGGTTGAGCACGAAGCTGGCGACGACGGTGTCGAAGCCGTCGTCGGCGAACGGCAGGTCGGGCAGGCCGGCCACGGTGACGTCGGTGCCCAGCCTCGACGCGGCGAGTGCGGCCATGTCGGGGTCCAGGTCCACCGCGACCGCCTCGGTGCCGCCGTCGCGGGCGGCCCGCACGAGTGCACCGGTGCCGCAGCCGACGTCGAGCAGCCGCCCACCCGGGGGCAGTCCTGCGACCAGGGTCGGGATGCCTCCCGCGGTCAACCCCGCGAAGCTCTGCGCGTACGCCCGAGCCACACCCGTCCACAACGCCTCAGCCACGAGGCGCGACGCTAGACGATCAGCGCAGACGGATCGAGCCGCCCGCGCCGAGGATCGTGACGGGCTCGCCGCACTTGCCTTCGGACATGCAGACCACCAGGGCGCGGCGTCCGGACTCCGACTGGCGCAGGGCGTCCTGCGCGCTGTCGCGACGCGACGAGTCGAGCAGGTAGGCCCACCCGCCGCCCGGGACGGGAGCGGCCTGGACCAGGACGTCGTACTGGGTGAAGGCGATGAACGTCGGTGCCTCCGGCGGGTCGTCCAGCGCCTCCGTGGAGTCGTGGCCGGTCGTCACGTCACCGTCGGCGTCCACGTGCACGACGCTGCCCGAGCCGAGCCGGGCCACGACGCCGGAGCCGGAGGCGGCGAACTCCTCGATCTCCGGAAGCGTCACCACCACGTCCTCGAGGTGGAGCTCACCCTGGGAGTACCAGACGACCGGCAGCTCGTTGGCCTCCTCGCGCACCTCGGCGGCCGGTGGCCGCGACGCCCACCACTGCCACCCGGTCGCGAGCACCGCGAGCACCAGCACCCCTGCTGCGGCGCGCACCAGTCCCCGTCGCCGACGCGCACCGCGCAGGGCCTCAGCCCGGGCGAACCACGGCTCGGGCGGGTCGCGCGGATCGGAGGGGCGTACGCCGTGGGGTGCCGGCTCGCCCGGCCGCGCGGGCAGGCCGGTGCGCTCGCGCAGCTCTGCCCAGAGGCTGACGTCGACCTGCTCGTCGCGCACCCGGCGCGACCACGAGCGACGGCTCGCCAGCAGCGTCTCCGCCACCGCGATCCGGGCCGCTTCCGGCGCCACGTCCTCGTCCTCGAGCCCTCCGACGAGGTCGGTCCAGCGGGCCTCGACATAGCGGGTGAAGTCGGCGTTCACGGTCACGACGTGTGCTTCGGTGCGAGGACCGGCCGCGGATGGGATCAGGCGCTCAGCGACATCGGCCCGTAGACCTGGCGCTCGTGCTCGAAGAGCGTCACCGCGGCCACCCCGTGCTCCGCGAGCTCGGCCCAGATCTCGCCGACCCAGGACTCGGCGTCACCCTGCGTGCTGAAGCGCTGGTCGGCGTGCTCGGCGACCTCGACGACCTCGCCGGCCGCGTCCTCGAGCCGCCACCACCAGGGCCGGTCGGCGGCCGAGGGCTGCCGGAAGGTCGGGGGCTGTCCGGGGAGCACGTCAGGACTCCTTCACCGACGGGTCGACGAACGGCGGCTTCACGAGCTGGAAGATCTCGCGGCGGCCACGGATGTCGACGCCGACCTGCGCGTCCTCCGCCACCATCACCGGGATCAGCGCGAGCCCGACACCCTTCCTGAGCGTCGGCGAGAAGGTGCCGGACGTGATGTCCGCCAGCGGCAAGTCCTGGGTGAGCGTGACGCCCATGCCGGGCCGCGGGATGCCGCGGCCGACGGCGATCAGGCCGCGCAGGCGCCGCTTCGGCCCCTCCTCCTTCACCTTCATGACGGCCTCGCGGCCCCAGAAGGCGTCCTTCTTCCAGCCGACCGCCCACGACAGCCCGGCCTCGACCGGGTTGGTGTCGAGGCTGATGTCCTGGCCGTGGAGCGGGTAGCCCATCTCGGTGCGCAGCGTGTCGCGCGAGCCGAGGCCGCAGGCAGCGATGCCGTGCTCCTCGCCCGCCGCCATCAGCTGGTCCCAGAGCTCGCCGGCGGCCGCGTTGGCGACGACGAGCTCGTAGCCGCGCTCACCGGTGTAGCCGGTGCGGCAGACGACCACACCGAAGGCGTCGTCACCGGCACTCGCCGACTCGAACGGCGCCTCGACGAAGGACATGTAGTCGTGCCCGGTGGGCAGGCCGACCTTCTGCAGCACCTCGTCGGAGCGCGTGCCCTGGACGGCGAGGACGGCGTAGTCCTCGTGGTGGCTGACGACCTTGACGCCCTCGGGCGCGGCCTCCTGCAGCCGGCGTACGACCTCGGCGGTGTTGGCCGCATTGGGGATCAGCAGCACGTGCTCGTCGTCGTGCCAGTAGGCGATGAGGTCGTCGACGATGCCGCCGGACTCGTCGAGGCACAGCGTGTACTGCGCCTTGCCCGCCTCGATCTTGGCCAGGTCGTTGGAGAGGGTCGCGTTGACGAAGTCGGCGGCACCCGGACCGGACACCATCGCCTTGCCGAGGTGGCTCACGTCGAAGATGCCGACGGACTCGCGCACGGCCGTGTGCTCCTTGACCACGCCGCTCGGATACTCGAGCGGCATCGACCATCCACCGAACTCGGCGAACTTGGCGCCGAGGGCCTCGTGACGGTCGTGGAGGGGCGACTGCTTGAGCGTTCCGGCCATGCCGCGCAACCTACCGCAGCGTCCGAGACGTCAGGACTCCCCTAACATGCGCGGGTGACCTCGTACTCGCTCCGCAGCGCCAGCCCCGCCAAGACCCGCGCCGACGCCGTCGTCGTGGGAGTCGTCGCCGGCGACAAGGGACCACAGCTCTGCGACGCCGCGGCCGACGTCGCGAAGGCGTACGGCCGCCGCCTGCGGCCCTTCCTCTCCACGATGGGCGTGACCGGCAAGGCGGGCGAGGCGGTCAAGGCGCCGACGCGCGACGAGGTCAACGCGCCGCTGCTCGTGTTCGTCGGCCTCGGCGACGACGCAGGCGACCCGGTCGCCGTACGACGTGCCGCCGGCGTCGCGGCCCGCAGCGTCGCCAACGCGGCCTCGGTCGCCCTCGCCCTGCCGAGCGAGACCCCCGAGCTCATCGAGGCGGTCGTCGAGGGCCACCGGCTCGGCGGCTACACCTTCACCGCCTACAAGTCGAAGAAGAGCGAGACCACCGAGCCTGCCGACGTCGTCGTGCTCAGCCCCATCGCACGCCGCGCCGAGGCGGTCGCCGCCCTCGAGCGCGCCGAGATCCTGGCCGACGCGGTCGTGCTGTGCCGCGACTGGGTCAACATGCCGCCCAGGGACTGCACTCCCCCGCTGCTCGCCGACCTGGTGACCGCGGCGCACAAGGACGTCACCAAGGGTCGCGGCGCCCCGAAGGTCAAGCTCGAGGTCTTCGACCACGAGCAGCTCGCCGCGATGGGCTGCGGCGGCATCCTCAGCGTCGGCGACTCCTCCGAGTCCCCGTCCCGCCTGGCCAAGCTGACCTGGGCGCCCAAGGACGCGGTGGTGCACCTCGCGCTGGTCGGCAAGGGCGTCACCTTCGACTCCGGCGGCCTCACCATCAAGCCGTCGTCGAGCATGGTGAACATGAAGGGCGACATGGCCGGCGCGGCGAGCGTCGTCGCCGCCACCCTCGCCATCGCGCGCCTCGGACTGCCGATCAAGGTGACCGCGTTCGCCCCGATGGCGGAGAACATGGTGTCGGCCACCGCGACGCGTCCCGGCGACGTGATCACCATGCACAACGGCACGACCGTCGAGATCGCCAACACCGACGCCGAGGGCCGGATGCTGCTGGGCGACGCGCTGTCGCTGGCGGTGGACGAGAAGCCCGACGTCGTGATCGACATCGCCACCCTCACCGGCCACATGCAGCTCGCCCTGGGCGACAAGGTCGGCGCCGTGATGGGCACCGACGACCAGGTGCCCGCGGTCCTTGCCGCCGGAGTCGCGGCCGGCGAGCAGCACTGGCGGATGCCGGTCCCCGAGGAGATGAAGGAGCGGATCAGCAGCTCCAAGGTCGCCGACCTGCTCCAGCACGACTGGGTCCGCTGGGGCGGCGGCCTCTACGCCTCGGCGTTCCTGCGCGAGTTCACCGGCGGCCTGCCGTGGGCGCACCTCGACATCGCCGGCAAGGAGATGAACCTCGGCGGCCCGTACGGCCACGTCCCCTCGGGCGCGACCGGGTTCGGCGTCACCACGCTCGTCGAGCTCGCCCGGGAGATGTCCGCCGCTGGTTGAGCAGCGAGCGAGGGAGGTCCGCCGCTGGTTGAGCAGCGAGCGAGGGAGGTCCGCCGCTGGTTGAGCAGCGAGCGAGGGAGGTCCGCCGCTGGTTGAGCAGCGAGCGAAGCGAGCGTGTCGAAACCAAGGCCCACGAGCCTGACGCTCGCTAGATGCCTTGCGCCTTCTTGCGCGCGTTGTAGTCGCGCATCCGCTGGGGCACGCCGACCACGGCGGCGTCGTACGACGGCACGCGGTGCTTGTTGGCGAAGTCGTGGGCCCACTTCACGCTGGGCACGCGTCGCCGCGTCCACTCCCCGTCGTGCGCGACCAGCAGGATCGTCACGTCACTGACCGCCGTGCGCGGCTCGACGAACCCCTCGACCCCCTGGCGGGTCGTCACGAACTGCTCGAGGTGCTGCGCGTCCGCGCTGTCGGACGCGCGGACCCGCGTGGAGCCGGTGCGCTCCGCGTCCCGCGCCGGACGGCTCGTGCGCCCCTTGCGCCGGAATCGATCGAACATACCCATGGCGGACATTCTGCCGGGGTGGCCCTCACCGTGCCCACTGAACGGCTGGTTCACCTGACCTGACCGGGTGTGGACAGCCCCACGAGAAGTGCAAGGATGGGTGACGCCCGCGACACGACGCGGGCGAGTCGATCGTGTGGAGGGAAATCAGTGGCGGACGGTGAGTTCGACGTCCTCGTCCTCGGGGCTGGTTCGGGTGGCTATGCCTGCGCCCTGCGAGCGGCCCAGCTGGGCCTGAAGGTCGGGCTGGTCGAGAAGGGCAACCTCGGGGGCACCTGCCTCCACGTCGGCTGCATCCCGACCAAGGCCCTCCTCCACGCCGCAGAGGTCGCCGACTCGGCCCGTGAGGCCAGCCAGTTCGGCGTCACCGCCACCCTCGACGGCATCGACATGCCCGGCGTCAACGCCTACAAGGACAAGGTCGTCGACCGACTCTTCAAGGGCCTCACCGGACTCATCAAGTCGCGCGGGATCACCGTCATCGAGGGCACCGGCACGCTGACCGCGCCCCGCACCGTGACCGTCGACGGCACCGAGCACACCGGCAAGGCCGTCGTGCTCGCCTCCGGCTCCTACAGCCGTACGCTCCCCGGCCTCGACGTCGACGGCACGCGGGTCATCACCTCCGAGCACGCGCTGCGCCTCGACCACGTGCCGGCCTCGGCGATCGTGCTCGGCGGCGGCGTCATCGGCTGCGAGTTCGCCAGCGTCTGGAAGTCCTTCGGCGCCGACGTCACCATCATCGAGGCCCTCCCACGGCTCGTCGCCGCGGAGGACGAGGCCTGCTCCAAGGCGCTCGAGCGCGCCTTCCGCAAGCGCAAGATCACCTTCCTCACCGGCACCCCGTTCCAGAGCGTCAAGACCACCGACACCGGCGTCGCCGTCACCGTCGAGGGCGGCGACGTGATCGAGGCCGAGGTGCTCCTGGTCGCGGTCGGCCGCGGTCCGTCCACCGACGGACTCGGCTATGCCGAGCAGGGCATCGCGATGGAGCGCGGCTTCGTGCTCGCCGACGAGCGCTGCCGCACCAACGTCGAGGGCGTGTACGCCGTCGGCGACATCGTGCCCGGCCTCCAGCTGGCGCACCGCGGCTTCCAGCAGGGCATCTTCGTGGCCGAGGAGATCGCCGGCCTCGACCCCCGCCCGATCGACGAGACCGGCATCCCGCGGGTGACGTACTCCCACCCCGAGGTCGCCTCGGTCGGCCTCGACGAGGCCACCGCCCGCGAGCGCCACGGCGACGCGGTCACCACTGTGACCTACGACCTCGGCGGCAACGGCAAGAGCCAGATCCTCCAGACCCAGGGCTTCGTCAAGCTCGTCGGTCTCGTCGACGGTCCCGTCCTCGGCGTCCACATGGTGGGAGACCGGGTCGGCGAGCTCATCGGCGAGGCCCAGCTGATCTACAACTGGGAGGCGCACGCGGAAGACGTGGCCCCCCTCGTCCACGCGCACCCCACGCAGAACGAAGCGCTCGGCGAGGCGCACCTGGCCCTCGCCGGCAAGCCGCTGCACGCACACTCCTGACCAGCACACGCAGTTCCCACAACCACACGCGAGCGAAGGACACCCATGGCCTCCGAAGTCACCCTCCCCGCCCTCGGCGAGTCCGTCACCGAGGGCACCGTCACCCGCTGGCTCAAGCAGGTCGGTGACACGGTTGCCGTCGACGAGCCGCTGCTGGAGGTCTCCACCGACAAGGTCGACACCGAGATCCCCTCCCCCGTCGCGGGCACGCTGCTCGAGATCAAGGCCAACGAGGACGACACCGTCGAGGTCGGCGCGGTCCTGGGCGTGATCGGCGAGGAGGGCGAGTCGTCCGGTGACGCCACCGAGACCGCCGAGCCCGAGGCCCAGCCGAAGGACGAGGAGGAGTCGGAGAAGAAGGCCGAGCAGGAGGAGCAGGTCGCCGAGGAGACCGGCGAGCTCCCCGCGGGCGACGAGACCCCCGAGTCCGAGAAGGAAGAGGCTCCCGCGCAGGAGGAGCCCGCCGCCGAGAAGGCCTCCGGTGGATCGTCCGGCGGGTCCGGCACGGCCGTCACGCTGCCCGCGCTCGGCGAGTCCGTCACCGAGGGCACCGTCACCCGCTGGCTCAAGAAGGTCGGCGACGAGGTCGCCGTCGACGAGCCGCTCCTCGAGGTCTCCACCGACAAGGTCGACACCGAGATCCCCTCGCCCGTCGCGGGCACGCTGCTCGAGATCAAGGCGGAGGAGGACGAGACCGTCGAGGTCGGCGCCGAGCTCGCGATCATCGGGTCCGGCGACGCCGCTCCCGCCGAGAAGGCTCCCGAGGCCCAGCCGAAGGACGACGCGGAGGCCGAGAAGAAGGCCGAGCAGGAGGAGGAGATCGTCGAGGAGACCGGCGAGCTCCCCGCCGGCGACGAGACCCCCGAGTCCGAGAAGCAGGACGCTCCCGCCGAGGAGGAGACGAAGCCCGAGCCCGCGCCCGAGCCGGCCACCCAGGCCACCCAGGCCACCCAGGCCACCGAGCCGGCTCCGGCCGCCAGCTCGAGCGAGGGCGGCCGCGACCAGACGGCGTACGTCACCCCACTGGTGCGCAAGATGGCCGACCAGCAGGGCGTCGACCTCTCGAAGGTGCAGGGCACCGGTGTGGGTGGTCGCATCCGCAAGCAGGACGTCCTGGACGCCGCTGCCGCCGCCAAGGAAGCCGCTGCTCCGGCCCCGGCTCCGGCCGCTGCTGCACCCGCCGCTGCCGCTCCGGCTGCCGCCGCTCCGGCTGCCGCGTCGGGCACCCCGTCGCCGCTGCGGGGCACCACCGAGCCGCTCTCGCGCCTGCGCAAGGTCATCGCCAAGCGCATGGTCGAGTCGCTCACCGAGGCAGCCCAGCTGACGCAGGTGATGGAGGTCGACGTGACCTCGATCGCCCGGCTGCGCGAGGCGTCGAAGGCCGACTTCCTGGCCCGCGAGGGCGTGAAGCTGACCTACCTGCCGTTCTTCGCGAAGGCCGCGATCGACGCGCTCAAGGTGCACCCCAAGCTCAACGCCGCGATCGACGCCGAGAAGGGTGAGGTGACCTACTACGACCGCGAGAACATCGCGTTCGCCGTGGACACCGAGAAGGGCCTGCTGACGCCGGTCGTCAAGGACGCCGGTGACCTCTCGATCGCCGGCATCGCGAAGAAGATCGCCGACGTCGCCGAGCGCACCCGCACCAACAAGATCACCCCGGACGAGCTGTCCGGCGGCACGTTCACGATCACCAACCTCGGCAGCTTCGGGGCGCTCTTCGACACCCCGATCATCAACAAGCCGCAGGTCGCGATCCTCGGCCCCGGTGCCGTGGTGAAGCGTCCGGTCGTGATCGACGACGCCAACCTCGGCGAGACCATCGCGGTGCGCCACATGGTCTACCTGTCGCTGACCTACGACCACCGCCTCGTCGATGGCGCCGACGCCGGCCGGTTCCTCCAGGACGTCAAGAAGCGCCTCGAGTCCGGCCAGTTCGAGGTCTGAGCCCAGCCGACCGGAGCGAAGCGACGGTCGGCGTCGGGCGAAGAGGTTGAGGGGCCCGTGCAGCGTGCGCCTGCGAATGCTGCGCACCGGCTGTCTCGAGACCTGACCCGCTCGTACGACGCCCCGTCCGCCGTGTGCGGGCGGGGCGTCCGCGCGTCCTGCCCCGCCCGCGAAAACCAGAGGCGACTGTCCGACCCACCACCTAGCCTGAAGACACCGTGACGATCACCGACGCCTCCCGCGCAGCCGACCCGACGACGACCTCGCCGGTCCTTCCTGCGCACCGCATGCCGGTCGACTGGCAGCGCGTACGCCGCCCGCTGACCTACCTCTGCTTCTCGATGTCCCTGGTCGGCGCGATCGCCGCCTCGGTCGGCTCGCTGGTCGCCGGCAAGCTCGCCGACGGTCCGACCGAGACCCTCCTCCTGCTGCTCGGGCTGTGCGTGGTCGGCGGCGCGATCATCGACACGATCGCCAAGACCATCTGGGCCACGATCTGCGACCGCGCCGAGGGCCAGCTGCGCTCCGACCTCCTCGACGCCGCGATGGCCCAGCCGCTCTCGGAGCTGTCCGAGCAGGCCGTCGGCGAGGTCCTCGACCGCATCGACGACGACACCTGGGAGGTCGGGCAGCTGATGCGGTGGGGCGTGTGGCAGGCCGCGCGCACCTTCCTCGCCTCGGGCCCCCTGTGGGTGGTCGCCAGCTTCACGTGGTGGCCCGCGACCTTCCTCTTCCCGATCACCGCGGTCGCCGCCTACCTCGTCGTCCGCCGGCTCCTGCCGCAGGTCGCGCAGACCAAGGTGATCGAGGAGGCCGCCTGGACCGACCACGCCGCCTCGACCGAGGAGGGGGTCGCGGCCCGCGACGACCTCCGTACGTCGTTGGGCCAGGCCCACGTCCTGCGCCGCAACGCCCAGCTCGCCGCGATCGTCCACCGCACCCTCGACGCCGTGCTCGCGGTCGAGGTGCGGATCACCCGCCGCAGCGGCGGGCTGCTCCACGGCGCACTGGCGGCGGTCGGCGTGGCCGGCGTCGCGCTCGTGCTCGGCGGTGACCTGTCGACGGCCCGGCTGGTCACGCTCTTCCTCGTCACGACCATGTTCGTCGGCGGGGTCGACCAGCTGGCACGACACCTGCCGGACCTCCAGGAGGGCTTCGGCGCGGTCCTGCGACTGCGCTCGATGCTCGCCTCTCCCGCCGAGCCGACGGGTGGTAGACCCGTCCCCGAGGGCCCCCTCGACGTGGAGTTCCGCCACCTCGATTTCACCTACGGCACGGGCAACTTCGCCCTCCGCGACGTCGACCTGCTGCTCACCGCCGGGCACACCTGCGCGCTGGTCGGCCGCACCGGTTCGGGCAAGTCGACGCTGGCGTCGCTGCTCTCGCGCGCGGTCGAGCCGCCGCCCGGCACCGTCTTTCTCGGGGGCGTCGACGTCCTCGACCTCGACCTCCAGCAGCTGCGGTCGGCCGTGGGTGTCGTCACCCAGCGCACCGAGGTCCTCGCCGGCAGCCTCGCCGACAACATCACCCTGTTCGACGACGTGCCCCGCTCGCGCGTCGAGGCGGCCGTCGCCGAGCTGGGCCTCACCGACTGGGTCGCTGCCCTGCCCGAGGGCCTCGACACCGTCCTCGGCCCGGGCGGCACCAGCCTCTCCGCCGGCGAGGAGCAGCTCGTCGCGTTCGCGCGACTGCTGGTCCGCGACGTCAGTGTCGTCGTCCTCGACGAGGCCACCGCCCGGATGGACCCAGTCACGGAGGCCCGCGTCGTACGAGCCGCAGACCGCCTCATCTCCGGACGCACCGGCATCCTCGTCGCCCACCGGCTGTCGACGACCGAGCGGGCCGAGCAGGTGGCGGTGCTCGAGTCCGGCCGTGTCGTCCAGCAGGGTCCGCGCCACCGGGTCGCCGCCGAGGACGGCCCGTTCCGGCGGCTCCTCGAGGCGGCCGCGCACGAGGCCGTCGTGGAGGAGCACCACCACGACGACTCGGCGATCGGGTCCGTGCGCCGCAGCACGACTCCCCCGGCACCGCCGGATCTCGCGCCCACGCCGAGCCTGACCCGTCAGGTCCTCCACGCGGTGAGCATCCAGCCCCAGTGGGGACTGCTGGGTGCGTTGCTGTTCCTCCTCGCCTCCCTCACCGGAGCGTTCGGCGCGATCACCGGCTGGATCTGGGGCCACATCATCACCGACCTCCAGCAGGGTGAGCGACCCGGTCTGCTGGTCGTCGCGCTGGTCGTGTCGCTGGTGGTTGCCCCGTTCCTGCTCTCCCAGGCCTTCCGCACCTACCCGCACTGGTGGGTCGAGGTCCGGCTGCGCGTCCGGGCGTCCGTCCTCCACGGCCAGACCTCCCAGCGTCGCCTCGTCCGCACGCCGCCGGGCGAGGTCGTCGCCCGCACCATGGACGCCGACCGTCTCGCGCGCTACACCGACCGCTGGGTCGACTTCGTCAACGGGCTCGTGGTCGCGGCGATGACCGCCCTCATCGCGCAGACCTGGGTCGCGGGCGCCGTCCTGCTCACCGTCATGGTGGTCTCCGCCCTGGCCTCGACCCTCGGGCGCCGCGTCGCCGGTCGCTCGGCCGCCGCCGCGTCCACTGCACGCGCCCGCTTCGGTCAGTCGCTCGTGTCGGCGCTCGAGTCCGTCCGCACGGTCAAGCTCGCCGCGGCGACCCCGCAGGTCCACCAGCACCTGCGGGAGGTCGACGGCGGACGGGTCGACGCCGCGGTCCGCGAGCACCGGGTGCAGGCCCTGCTCGACGGCGTACCGGTCGTCATGGTGCAGCTCGGTGTGGTCGCCGCCTGGGGCGGCCTGCTCACCGGCCAGTGGGGCCTCGCGACGGCGCTGCTCGTGGCCAACGCGGTCAGCGGCTTCGACTGGTTCGGCCGGGTCGCCGGCTCCGTCGTCACCGAGGCTCCCGGCACCCGCGCCTGGATGAATGCCACCAGTCGACTCGCCGGCGGCGGCGACCTGATGGACCTCCCGCCGGGCGTCGACCTGGTCCACGGCACGGGCCCGGACCCGGCCACCCCCGAGCGCGACCCCCTCCGCAGGCTGACGCTGCGCGACCTCTCCGCCGTGCACGACGACGGCACGCTCGGGGTCCAGGGCGTCGACCTCGAGGTGAGCGCCGGTGAGCTGGTCCTCCTGCTGGGCCAGGTGGGCTCGGGCAAGTCCAGCCTGCTCGGGGCGCTGTCCGGACTGGTCAGCAGCACCGGCGACATCCTCTGGAACGACGAGGTCGTCGTCGACCCGCAGACCACGCTCCGTCCGGCCCGGGTCGCGCACGTCGCGCAGGTGCCGCGCGTCCTCTCCGGCAGCTTCACCGACAACGTCGCGCTCGGCCACGCGCACCGGTCGGTCATGCCCGCGCTCGAGTCGGCCCGGATGGGGCGCGACGTGTCCGAGGCCGGCGGGCCGGACGCGCTCGTCGGCCACCGCGGCGTACGCCTCTCCGGAGGGCAGGTCCAGCGGCTCGCGCTGGCGCGTGCGCTGGCCAGCGACGCCGACCTGCTGCTCGCCGACGACGTGTCCTCGGCGCTCGACGCGTCCACCGAGATCGAGCTGTGGCAGGCGCTGCGGGCACGCGGAGCGGCCGTGATCGGGTCGACGAGCAAGTCCGCGGCCCTCGCCAAGGCCGACCGCGTCGTGGTGCTCGACTCCGGACGCGTGGTCGACGAAGGCCCGTGGCACGAGCTGTCGGCGCGCTGGGCCCACCTCGCCGGCTGAGCGGCGCCCGGTGCGGGCGGACCGCTTGGGGGCCGGTGGTTGGGTAGGGGCATGCGTGTCGTCATTGCCGGAGCCTCGGGTTTCCTCGGCACCCACCTGTCCACCCACCTGCGGGTGCACGGCCACGAGGTCACCGCCCTCGTACGCCGCGAGACCGCTTCCGCGCACGAGTCCCGGTGGGACCCGCGGACCGGTGAGCTCGACGCCGAGCTCGTCTCCCGTGCCGACGCCGTGGTCAACCTCGCCGGAGCCAGCATCGCCGGCAACCCGCACTCGAAGAAGTGGACGCAGGAGGTGATGGACAGCCGGGTCTCGACCACCCGCCTCCTGGCGCGCACCATCGCCGCTGCCGAACGGCCACCGGCGTTCATCGCCGGCAACGGCATCAGCTGGTACGGCGACCACGACGGCGCCCCGGTCACCGAGGACACCCAGACGACCGGCGACGCCTTCCTGACCCGCGTCGCCCGGGCGTGGGAGAGCGCCGCCGACGAGGCCGTCGCGGCCGGCGCCCGGGTCTGCGTGCTCCGCACCGCACCCGTGATGGACAAGTCCTCCCCGCCCCTCAAGCAGCTGCGGCTGCTCTTCCAGATGGGCGGCGGCGCCCGTCTCGGCTCGGGCGAGCAGTACATGCCGATGATCTCGCTGCGCGACTGGGTCGGCGCGGTCAGCTACCTCGTCGAGTCGCGCGACGTGTCAGGCGCCTTCAACCTGTGCTGCCCGACGGCCCCGACCAACGCAGAGTTCACCCAGGCCCTTGCGTCGGCGCTGCACCGCAAGGCGTTCCTCGCCGTGCCGTCCGCCCTCCTCAAGCCGGCCGCAGGTGATCTCGCCCCCGAGCTGCTGGGGTCGATCAACGCGCGTCCCGCTGCGCTGGAGCGGGCGGGCTACGACTTCGAGGACGAGGACGTACGCGAGGTGCTGGCCGCCGCGCTCGCCTGATCGCGGGCCTCGGCCACCAGCCACGACTCCCCCGGCCGCACCAGCACGATCCGCCTGGTCGATGCCCGGTCCGCCGGCAGCGCCACCGGCGCCGCGCCGCCCACGGCCCGTCCGCCGACCACCCGGTCGGTGACGACCAGCACCAGCCGGTCGGGGGCGCTTTCGACGACGGCCAGCGCCAGCACCTGCGTCGCGAGCCCCTCCACCGTCAGCCCGCGGCGGAGGTAGTGGCGCAGCAGGTCGACGTCGGCGGCACCGGTGCGCGAACCGGCGACGTACAGGTCCTCCAGCGCTGCGACGTCCCCCGACGCCCATGCGGCCGCGCGGCGCTCGTCCCACTGCGCGAGCAGCCGCGCCGGACCGGTAGCGACCGACGCCGCCGCAGTGACCTCAGGACCCTCCCGGGCCCGATCGTCCCCGGGCCGGACCACCACGACGACCAGCGTCGCCACGAGGCACGCGCACGCCAGCGCGGTGAGAGCGGGAAGCAGGCGACGTGGGTCCACCCCGTCACCCTCGCCGATTTCGCCCCTTCGCGTCCGGGCTCATCCACAGGCAGACGGCGGGCGGGCTGGGCGTAGGCTCGCCCCATGCCGCTGGAGCTGGACTACGAGGTCGCCGGTCTGGGCGACGACGCCGTCGACTACCTCGCTGCCTGGGACGTCCAGCGCCGGGTGCACGAGGCCGTCGTGGCAGGCACCCGGCCCGACACCGTCCTGCTGCTCGAGCACCCGCCCGTCTTCACCGCCGGCAAGCGCACCGATCCCCACGAGCGTCCGCTCGACCCGGGCGGCGCGGACGTCATCGACGTCGACCGCGGTGGCAAGATCACCTTCCACGGGCCCGGCCAGCTCGTCGGCTACCCGATCGTCACGCTGCCCGACCACGTCAAGGTCGTCGACTACGTACGCCGGGTCGAGGAGGCGCTGATCGCGGTCTGCGCCGACTTCGGAGTGACGACCGCCCGCGTCCCGGGCCGCAGCGGCGTCTGGCTGCGCGCGGACCAGCGCGGTCCCGAGCGCAAGATCGGCGCGATCGGCATCCGGGTCAGCCGCGGCGTCACGATGCACGGCTTCGCCCTCAACTGCGACGTCGACCTCGGGTGGTACGACCGGTTCGTGCCCTGCGGCATCGCCGACGCGGGCGTCACCTCGCTGACCGAGGAGCTGGGTCGCGACGTCCCCGTCGCCGACGTGCTGCCCAGCGTGCGCGAGCACCTGTCGGCGTACCTCGCGTGGCAGCCCTACGTCGCCACCCCCGACTACGATCCTCGCCCCGAGCCCGGCCGCGGTCCGCGGATCGAGCTGGTGCGACCCGGTCGCTGAGGACCACCCCATGCAGAGGGGTGGTGCCCGGATGCGCCGCCCCTGCTTGGCTTGAGCCATGAGTCGGCTTTCGGTGGACGTGACCGTGAACGGCGAGCAGCACTCCGTGGAGGTGGACACACGCCGGTCGTTGCTCGACCTGCTGCGCGAGGACCTGGCGCTCACAGGCACCCAGAAGGGCTGCGACCAGGGCGCCTGCGGCGCCTGCACCGTCCACCTCGACGGGCAGCGACGGCTGTCCTGCCTCACCATGGCCGTGCAGGCCGACGGCCGCGAGGTCACCACGATCGAGGGCATCGGCACCCCGGACGACCTGCACCCCGTCCAGCAGGCCTTCCTCGACTGCGACGCCTTCCAGTGCGGTGCGTGCACCGCCGGTCAGGTGATGTCGGCCGCGGCACTCCTGGACGAGGAGGGCTGGTCGACGGCCGACGACGTGCGCGAGCTGATGAGCGGCAACCTGTGCCGCTGCGGCGCCTATCCCCGCATCGTCGATGCGGTCCTGTCCGCTCGCACCGCCCGGGAGGCCTGACGTGCGCGACTTCACCTACGTCCTCGCCGACGACGTCGCGTCGGCCGGCTCGCTCGTCCACAACGACGCCGTCGCCCGCGCCGTCCAGACGCCGGACGACGTGGCCTACGTCGCCGGCGGCACCACGCAGTACGACCTCATGCGCGACGGGGTCTGGTCCCCGGGCACGCTCGTGGACATCAGCCGCCTGCCGCTCGCGGACATCGAGGTCAGCGACGACCTGCTGGTCGTGGGCGCCGCCGTCACGATGGCCGACCTCGCCCGCCACCCGTCGGTCGTGGACCTCGACGTGCTGCGCGACTCGCTCCTGCTGGCTGCCTCGCCCCAGCTGCGCACCATGGCGACGGTGGGGGGCAACGTCCTCCAACGCACGCGGTGCCGCTACTTCCGCGATCCCACGGTCACCCAGTGCAACAAGCGCGTGCCCGGCAGCGGGTGTGCCGCCGTCGAGGGCACGGCTCGCACCCACGCCGTGCTGGGTGTCGACGCCGGCTGCATCGCCGTGCACGCGTCGGACCTCGCGGTCGCCCTCGTCGCCCTCGACGCACGTGTCCGCACCCACGGGCCCCACGGCGGCCGCACGATCTCCGTCACGCAGCTCCACGTGCGCGCCGACGAGGACCCCGCGCGCGACAACACGCTGGTCGCCGGCGAGCTGATCACCCACCTCGAGATCCCGCTGCCGGACGCCCGCTCGGGCTACCTCAAGGTGCGCGACCGCGCGTCCTACGAGTTCGCGCTCACCTCGGCCGCCGTCGTCGCCCGCGTGGAGGACGGCGTGCTCGCCCACGTCGCCATCGGCCTCGGCGGTGTCGGGTCCGTCCCGTGGCGCGCCACCCGCGCCGAGGAGGTGCTGCGAGGCCAGCGGGCGTCGCTCGCCCTGTTCGAGGAGGCGGCGGCCGCCGAGCTCGCCGACGCGTTCACGGTGCCCGGCACCGCCTTCAAGCCCGAGCTCGCGCGACGCACCCTGGTGCGCCAGCTCCGCGACGTCACGGAGGTGACCGCATGACCGCCACGACCCAGGCGCCCACGACCGCAGCGCCCGTCATCGGTGCGGGTGTCACCCGCGTCGACGGCCCCCTCAAGGTCACCGGGGCCGTGCCCTACGCCGACGACCTCGCCCCCCGCGACGCCCTGGTCGGCGTGCTGGTCGGCGCCACGATCGCCTCCGGCGAGATCTCGCTCGTCGACGCCAGCGACGCGCTCGCCGCGCCCGGGGTCGTCGCCGTCCTCTCGCACCACGACGCGCCCCGCGTCGTACGCCCCGACGAGGCATCGGCCGACGAGCGTGCGCCGATGCCTCCCTTCCAGGACGCCACCGTGCGCTTCCACGGCGACTACGTCGCGATGGTCGTCGCCCAGACCCGGGAGGAGGCGGTGCACGCCGCGTCGCTGCTGCGGGTGTCGTACGACGTGGCGGAGCCGGTCGTCGACCTCAACGACCCGCGGGCCTTGCGGGAGACCGACGACCCGGCGGGCGCCGACAGTGTGCGCGGCGACCTCGAGCGCGGCGTCGCCGCTGCCGACGTGGTCATCGAGGCCGACTACGTGACCGGCGACAACACCAACAACCCTCTCGGGCTCTTCTCCGCGTGTGCGGAGTGGGACGGCGACGCGCTGCACATGTGGGCGACCACCCAGTGGCCGTTCAACACCGCCGACTGCCTCGCCGAGGCGTGGGGCATCCCCCGCGAGGACGTGCGGGTGGAGTGCCCCTACCTCGGCGGCGGCTTCGGCTCCGGCCTGCGCCCCTGGCCCTACATCCACGCCGCGGCGATGGCGGCCCGCGTGGTCGGGCAGCCGGTGCGCGTCGTGCTGAGCCGTCCGCAGATGTTCACCGGGGTCGGCCACCGTCCCGAGACCGTCCAGCACGTACGCCTCGGCGCCAGGCGCGACGGCACGCTGACCGCGGTCGAGCACACCGCGACCATCCCGGTGGCGACCGACGACGACAACCCGGAGAACATCGTCTCCGGCACCCGCCAGGGGTACGCCGTGGAGCACCTGCGCGCCGACGTCGACCAGGTGCGCCTCCACATCTCTCCGCCCGGTTCGATGCGGGCGCCCGGTGAGGCGCAGGGCAACTTCGCGCTGGAGACCGCGCTCGACGAGCTGGCCGTGGAGCTCGGCATCGACCCCGTCGAGCTGCGCATGCGCAACGAGGCCGTCACGAATCCCGACCAGGACGACCTCCCGTGGTCGAGCAAGGCGCTCGACCAGTGCCTGCGCCGCGGCGCGGAGCTGATCGGCTGGGACGACCGCGACCCCGCTCCGCGCTCGATGCGCGAGGGCGACCAGCTGATCGGCTACGGCATGGCGGCCGTCTCGTTCTTCTACTTCCAGCAGCCGTGCACGGTGCGGGTCGTCGTACGCCGTGACGGCAGCGCAGCGGTCCACTGCGCGGCGATGGACATCGGGACCGGCACCTACACGATCGTCACCCAGGTGGCCGCCGAGCGGCTCGGCCTGGACCTGTCCGAGGTCGAGGTCGTCCTCGGCGACAGCTCGCTGCCCGCCTCTCCCCCGGCCGGCGGGTCCGGTCTCGCGATGGCCATCTCCAACGCCACTGCACTCGCCGTCTCCGGTGTCCTCGGTGACCTCGGCCTGGACGGCGCCCCCGGCCGTGACGTCCTGGCGCGCGCGGTCGGCGACCGCGACGAGGTGCGCGCCGAGGCCACCGCCACGCCGCCCGACCCGGCCGAGCTGGGCATGTCCCCGTCGGGTGCCTTCGGCGCCAAGTTCGCCAAGGTGCGCGTCGACGCCGACCTGGGACTCGTCCGCGTCGAGCGCCTGGTCTCGGTGATCGACTGCGGGCAGGTGCTCAACGAGCGCACCGCCCGCAGCCAGGTGGTGGGCGGCACGGTCGGCGGCATCGGCCACGCGCTGCTCGAGCACACCGTCACCGACCTGCACGCCGGACCGCAGACCGGCCGCGTCACCAATGCCCACCTCGCCGACTACCTGGTCGCGGTCAACGCCGACGTCCCGGACCTCGAGGTCGAGTTCGTCGGCGGCCCGGACCGGCTCAACACGGTCGGGGTCAAGGGGGTCGGCGAAGTCGGCCTGTGCGGGGTCGCGGCTGCGATCGGCAATGCCGTCTTCCACGCCACCGGCCGCCGCATCCGGCGCCTGCCGATCACCCCTGACCTGCTGCTCTGAGGGTCCTCGACGGGCGCGGAGGGCGAATTGGGTCGCCCTCGTGCCCGGCGTAGAGTGGCGCGTGTGACTGCCGCTCCCACCCCCGAAGGACGCAAGCTTCTCCGACTGGAGATCCGCAACGCGGAGACCCCGATCGAACGCAAGCCGGAGTGGATCAAGACCAAGGCCAAGATGGGCCCCGAGTACACCGCGCTGCAGAACCTCGTGAAGTCCGAGGGCCTCCACACGGTGTGCCAGTCGGCCGGCTGCCCCAACATCTTCGAGTGCTGGGAGGACAAAGAAGCCACCTTCCTCATCGGTGGCGACCAGTGCACCCGCCGCTGCGACTTCTGCCAGATCGACACCGGCAAGCCGCAGCCCCTCGACCGCGACGAGCCGCGCCGGGTCGCCGAGTCCGTCCAGAAGATGCAGCTCAAGTACGCCACCATCACCGGCGTCGCCCGCGACGACCTTCCCGACGGCGGCGCCTGGCTCTACGCCGAGACCGTCCGCGTCATCCACGAGATGAACCCCGGCACCGGCGTCGAGAACCTGATCCCCGACTTCAACGGCAAGCCCGACCTGCTCACCGAGGTCTTCGAGTCGCGTCCCGAGGTGCTCGCGCACAACGTCGAGACCGTGCCGCGGATCTTCAAGCGGATCCGGCCCGCCTTCCGCTACGACCGCTCGCTCGACGTCATCACCCAGGCGCGCGACTTCGGCCTGGTGACCAAGTCCAACCTGATCCTCGGCATGGGCGAGACCCGCGAGGAGGTCAGCCAGGCGCTCCGCGACCTCCACGACGCCGGCTGCGAGCTGATCACCATCACGCAGTACCTCCGCCCCTCCCCGCGCCACCACCCCGTCGAGCGGTGGGTCAAGCCCGAGGAGTTCGTCGAGCTCAAGGCCGAGGCCGACGAGATCGGCTTCGCCGGAGCCCTCTCCGGACCGCTGGTGCGCTCGTCCTACCGGGCCGGTCGGCTGTACGGTCAGGCCATGGACGCCCGCGCCGCCGCGGCCGTCTGAGCACACCCCCCGCACCTGCTCCCCCCTCCACACCGCACTCCTGACTGGACAAGGCCACATGTCGACGCCCGCTTCCACGCCCACCTCGCGCCGAGGTCAGATCACGCAGACCTACCAGATGGCCAAGCGCAGCGACCCGCGCCTGGGCTGGATCATCCTCGGTACGTTCGTGGTGGGTGCGGCCGTCGGCTTCGGCCTGATGTCGCTGATCCCGGGCGACGGTGTCCTGTCGCTGGTGATCTCCATCGTCGCCGCGTTCATGGTCGGCATCCTGTGCGCGCTGCTGGTCTTCGGCCGCCGCGCCCAGAAGGCGGCGTACACCCAGATGGAGGGGCAGCCGGCCGCAGCGGCCGGAGCGCTCCAGATGCTCAAGCGCGGCTGGAAGGTCGACCCGGTGGTCGGCTTCACCAAGCAGCAGGACGTCGTGCACCGCGTGGTCGGCCCGCCCGGCATCGTCCTCGTGGGCGAGGGCTCGAGCCAGGCCCGCGTCAAGCAGCTGATGCTCAACGAGCGCAAGAAGCACGAGCGCGTCGCCTACGGAGTGCCGATCCACGAGATCATCTCCGGCCGTGGCGAGGGCGAGGTCCCGCTGCCCAAGCTGGTGCGCCACGTCCAGAAGCTCGGCCGCTCGGTCAAGCCGGCCGAGATGACCGACATCCTCCAGCGGCTCAAGGCGCTCGACGCGCAGCGCGGCAAGCTCCCGCTGCCCAAGGGCCCGATCCCGACGTCGATGAAGGGCATGCGCTCGCAGCAGCGCGGCCGCTGAGCTAGACCGCGACCGTCCGCGTCCCCGCGGCCACGTCGTGGAGCCCACGACCGTCAAAGGTCAGCAGCGGCGGCACGAGCAGGCCGACCATCACCGACCGCACCAGCGCCCGCAGCAGCGACGGAGGCTGGCCCGACCCGTCGTTGCGTACGACCCGCACCTTCGTCGCGAGCTTGCCGAACGAGCCGCCCGCGACCGCGGTGAACAGCGCCGACTCGAGGACGAAGAGGCCCAATGTGCCGAGGCCGTTGGGGTTGCCGGCAAGCACACCGGCAGCGACCAGTCCCTCGACGACGGCCAGGCACGCCACCCAGTCGACGAAGAGCGCCAGGATCCGACGGCCCCAGGTCGCGGGGACGGGCTCTGAGGTGACGTACGACGGCTCGGTCTGAGGCACGCGTCCAGCGTAGGGGGCCTACGAAGGCTCGCTGCCCCGAGGCTCGGCGCCCTCGGGCTCGATGACGGCGATGGGTCGGCCCCAGCTGGTGTACTCGACCCGCACCTGGTCGCTCGCGCCGGTGCCGGCGTACTCCAGCCGTACGGGCAGTGAGGCCTCGTCGATCCAGAGGTCGACCACGAGCTCGTCATCGACCTCGACCTGCCGGTGCACCGAGTGCTCGGGCAGCGCCTCTCGCCACGCCTGGGAGTCGACGGTGAGGACGTAGTGGGTGGTGGTGACGCCGGACATCTCCTCCTCACCCTGGTTGTCGACCTCGTCCACGGCGCCCTCGAGCGCCTCGTAGTCGCCGGGGACGTCGAGGGCCAGGAGCACGGCCGTCGCGCCGGCGTCGAACTCCTTCTCGTCGCCCAGCGCGCGGGGGTCGTCGTCGGCCATGTAGGTCCACTCGTCGTCGGTGACCTCGCCGCCGACGTAGATGCGGTCGTTGACGCGACGGAACTCGAGGAACTCCCCGGCTTCGTCGCCGGTGATCGCCCGGAACTCGGGCTGGTCGGCGGCGTACGACAGGTCGACCTGCACCTCCGCGCGACCGCGGTGGTTGCCGAGGCCGAGGTGGACGTACTCCTCGGCGCCCACGGCCTCGACGACCGCGGGCACCAGCGTCTCGCCGTCGTACGACGCGCTGGCGGGCGTGTCGTCTCCCCCGCCGTCCCCGTCGTCGCCACCGCCCCCGCAGGCGGCCAGGAGCGCCGCCGCCGAGATGCCGATACCCCATTGCCTGAGTGCCTGAGCCCGAGTCATGCCTGACCGTAGGCGGGTTCGCACGTTTCGCACGACTACCTCAGGGGTGGATTTCGACCGCCGACGGGTGGACGACTTGTAACACCCCCGAAACAAACGGGATACGGTCAAGAAACTGCTCCCGCCTAGTTTGACGGCACGGTGCAACGACGCTCCGTCCGTGACGCTGCAACTTCGACGCGCGCTTTTCGCCGTCAAGGAGGACCGAATGTTCAACAATTCCGATGAGCTGCTGAAGTTCATCAAGGACGAGGGCGTCGAGATGGTCGACGTCCGCTTCTGCGACCTGCCGGGCATCATGCAGCACTTCACGGTGCCGGTGTCCTCGTTCGACCAGAGCGTCTTCGACGACGGACTCGGCTTCGACGGCTCCTCGATCCGTGGCTTCCAGGCCATCAACGAGTCGGACATGTCGCTCTTCCCGGACCCGACCACGGCCTACCTCGACCCGTTCCGCAAGTCGAAGACACTCAACGTCAACTTCTTCATCCACGACCCGATCACGGGTGAGGCCTACAGCCGCGACCCGCGCAACGTCGCCCGCAAGGCGCTGGCCTACCTCGACTCGACCGGCATCGCGGACACCGCCTACTTCGCGCCCGAGGCCGAGTTCTACATCTTCGACAGCGTCCGCTATAGCACCGGCGTCAACGAGGGCTATTACCACATCGACTCCGTCGAGGGCTGGTGGAACTCCGGCAAGGACGGCGACGACAACCTGGGCTACAAGACCCGCCTCAAGGGCGGCTACTTCCCCGTCGAGCCCTACGACCACTACAGCGACCTGCGCGCCGACATGGTCAAGAACCTCGAGGCCAGCGGCCTGCTCGTCGAGCGCGCCCACCACGAGGTCGGCACGGCCGGTCAGGCGGAGATCAACTACCGCTTCGACACCCTGCTCAAGGCCGCCGACGACGTGATGAAGTTCAAGTACCTCATCAAGAACACCGCCTGGGAGCAGGGCAAGTCGGTCACCTTCATGCCGAAGCCCATCTTCGGTGACAACGGCTCGGGCATGCACGTGCACCAGTCGCTGTGGAAGGGCGGCGAGCCGCTGTTCTTCGACGAGACCGGCTACGCCGGCCTGTCCGACATGGCCCGCTGGTACATCGGCGGCATCCTGCAGCACGCACCGTCGCTGTTGGCCTTCACCAACCCGACGGTGAACTCCTACCACCGCCTGGTGCCGGGCTACGAGGCGCCGATCTCGCTGGTCTACTCCTCGCGCAACCGCTCGGCCTCCGTCCGGATCCCGATCACGGGCGCCAACCCCAAGGCCAAGCGCGTCGAGACCCGCTTCCCCGACCCGTCGGCGAACCCGTACCTCGCCTTCGCGGCGCTGATGCTCGCCGGCCTCGACGGTGTCCAGAACAAGATCGAGCCGGCCGCGCCGATCGACAAGGACATCTACGAGCTGCCGCCGGACGAGATGGCCGAGATCGCCCAGGTGCCGACCTCGCTCGGTGCCGTCCTCGATGCCCTCGAGGAGGACCACGACTACCTGACGGCCGGCGGTGTCTTCACCGACGACCTGATCGAGACGTGGATCCACTTCAAGCGGACGCAGGAGATCGCGCCCGTCCAGCTCCGCCCGCACCCGCACGAGTTCGAGCTCTACTACGACATCTGATCGTGCGCCCGTATGAGCGGTGCCGGAAGTCAGTTGATGACCGAAGACAACCTGCTCTGAGCTGAAGAAACGCCGCCGAACGGCCTCAAGGTCGTTCGGCGGCGTTTCTCATCTGCTTGGGTTCGCTCGTTGGGGGGCGTCGTCAAGGCCCGGTCGCGGCATCACCGGTCACCGTGGAGCCCCCTCAGGGGTGTGCGCGAGCCCGAACCCGACACAAGGACCCCGCGTCGGTGTTCTACTGTCCGTACTTCCCGAAACCGTCAACGGATCTGAGTAGCAATGCCTCCGCCCCACCCTGCAGGCGCTCGTCAGCTCCGATTCCTCGTCGTCGACGACTGCGAGGACATTCGCGACATGTTCTGCTGCTTCGTCGAGCGCGCTGGGCACCTCACCCGCCCGGCCGTTGACGGGCTCGACGCCGTCGAGACGCTGCAGCAGGAGTCCTTCGACGTCATGCTGCTCGACCTCAACATGCCACGCATGGGCGGCGTCGAGGTGCTGCAGTGGCTCCGCGCGCACCCTGACGTGGCGCCGGGCATGCGGGTCGTCGTCGTCACTGCGTGGACGCAGCAACACGTGGCACACCTCGCCGATCTCGGCGTCACGACCGTGATCGAGAAGCCCCTGCGGCTGCAGCGGTTGAACGACCTCATCGCGGAGACGCTCCACGACCTCGAGTCACCCCAGCCGATCCGCTGAGGGCAGGCGTCCCGCAGCGCCGACCGCGAAGGTCCCGTCGGCCTCTGGAGGCCGGCGGGACCAGGTGCGATCGGTCCCCCGACTTTTCGCACCTGTGACGCTGCCACCGCTGTGCACGGTGGTCAACCCGGGTCTGGACCACCGGTGTCCGACCAGGACATCGCCGTCCCGACACCGGTCGACCGAGACGGTCAGCGGCATGGACGCGGGCGAGGGCAGGGACCACTCATGACCCCTGCACTCGTCACCCTCGGCTCGCGAGTCTGGTGACCCCGACGAACCAACAAGCCCCCGGCTCGCGTTCGAACACCGACATCGTTGAGGCGACACCGCCCCCCGAACCCCGCCCTCACGACACCGTCGACGCTAGCGCCACGACGCGCGAGACGGAACGCCCAAAGGGGACGAAGAGACGGACAGACCGGACGTTCCCGACGGTCGCGGCGCCGCACGACCCGCCGCGGTGACACCGTGGCGCTCGTGATGTCGGCAGGCTGCCCAAGCGCAGCGGCGCGGCGTACGATCGTGGTGGCGGCACCTTCCTCACCGGGACCGTCGTCGCCTCGCGACGATCCGGCGGCTCGGCCGTCACTCCTGGAGGAGTGCGATGAGAATGCGATCCGGCGTGGACGATGAGTTCCTGACGCCGGCCGCTGTCGCGGCGATCCTGTACGTCGATCCCAAGACCGTCACCCGATGGGCCAAGGCAGGCAAGATCGCCTCGATCACCACGCCCGGGGGGCAACGGCGGTTCCTCAGGTCGGACGTCCTGGCACTGATGTCGGGCGTGCGGCACCACCACGGCGGTGATGCGGCGGCGCCGTCCCCCTCGACGGTCCAGCAGGCACGAGACGCCGACGCTGCCGCGGTCGTCGCCGCAGCGGTCGGGATCGCGCTCGAGGCCGAGGAGGAGGCCGCGGCGGAGTCCGTGCTGGTGATCGCGGCTGCGGTGTCCGCCGCCGCAGAACGCGTGGACAACGCGGCGGCACGGGCGCGCGAAGCCCGGCGCTTCGCAGCAGCCGAGGCGGTTCGCGTGGTCAGAGCGGACGCGCTGCGGAACGCTGCAGCCCTGCGGGCGCGCGCCGAGGTTGCGGCCGTCGACGTCGCCGAAGCCGCAGCGCAGGCAGCCGTCCTCGTCGCCTCGAGGCATGACGACGCCCCCGATGCACCTGCTGCCGCCGAGCGCATCGCGGCCACCGTGTCCGCAGCGGCACGGGCGATGGCCGTCCGCACCACCGAGGCGGCCGAGGCCGCCGCAGGTGCGACCGGCGCGGCTGCCTCCCACGTGGCGAGGACGGTGTCGGCGGCGGACATCGAGTTCGAGAGCGAAGTCGCTGCTGCCGCCCACGCGTTGCGGGACCTGAGCGCGATCACCGCGCTGCGGGCGGCGGCCGACACCAGGGCGAGGGCCGCCGGTGTGGCGCTCGCGGCACGCCAGGCCGCAACGACGGCGGCGAGCCACCTCTTGTTGCCTGGTCCCTCGGCCTGATCTGGGGATCCCCGACGGCCGAGGTGGGGGAACCCGTGGGCCGCCGGGGCCCGAGCGAGCCGCGAAGTGAGTCCGCGACCCCCCTGCGTTCAGGGTTGCGGCGTCCCGCCCCACGGGTCAAGGACAGATGGGACGGATGTGCCTGAGCAGATCGGTGCGTCAGCGGATCGTCAGCGCCGGCGGCGACCCTCGGGGACATGACCCACGACGAGGAGCACCCCATGACACCTGCCACCACCACCGCCACCGTCACCGAACACGCCTACGTCGAAGGGTCCGCGACCGACCGTCCCCGCGACGCCCGCCGGGCCGCCGTCGCGCTGGCCGTCGCCTCCGGCCTTGCCATCGCCGGGTTCACCGTCCTCGGCGCGGTCTTCGAGTACCCGCAGATACTGGAAGAGCCCACCGCCGACGTCCTCGCCCTCTTCCGCGAGCACCAGAGCGCCGTACGCGTGTGGTTCGGGGTGCTCGTGGTGGGTGCAGCACTGATGGCCCCCGCTGCCTTCTGGCTGGGCCGAGTGGTCGGGGGAACCCTGGGCAGGGCCATCGCAGTGACCGGCATCGGAGCTGCCGTCGTCCAGGTCATCGGCCTCCAACGGTGGGTGACGCTGATCCCCGGCGTCGCCCGCGACGCGCTCGATCCGTCGCGACGAGTGGCCGCCGAAGAGCGGTTCGAGCTGCTGCACACCGTCCTCGGCAAGGTCATCGGCGAGACAGTGGGTTATGCCCTCACCGCCACCTTCACCGTGCTCGTGGCGCTTGCGCTGCACCGCACGGTGCTCCGCCCGTGGTTGACCCGGCTGGGCTACGTCGCTGGCGCACTCATCGCCACCGGGGTCGTGATCCCGTTCGTCGAGCCGGCTTCCCTCACGAACTTCGGGGGCTACGTGCTGTGGTGCCTGTGGCTGCTGCTCGTCGCCGGCGTGCTCGTGCGACGAGCCGACGACTTCGTCGACGAGCCGACCGTCGTCGCCGACGTCGTCACTTCACCTCCGACCGCAGGAGCGTCACCAGCCCGACGGTGAGCGGGAGGACCAGCCAGAGCCCGGTCGACGTGGCGAGCTGTGACCACTGCTCGGACCCGAACGACCCCTGCAGCAGGGCAGCGAGCTGGAAGTCCAGGTCGACCCAGGGCTGGACGTCGCGGAACCAGCCCTGAGTCACGGCCAGCAGGCCGAGCAGGGGTGGGAAGACGAACGAGAAGACGAAGAACCCGACGACCGCGCCGGCCGAGCTGCGGATCAGCGTGCCGCACGCGAGACCCACGGCCAGGGAGAGCGCCAGGGACAGCAGCAGGTAGGGAACCGCGGACACGGACTGGTCCCACACCGCGTCCTGGCCCGAGATCCACGACGCCACCACGTTGCCGCAGGCGCCGACGGCGAAGGCGAGAGCTGTCGCCGGCACCGAAACCGCCACGAGGGCGACGGCCTTGCCCTGCATGATGCGACCGCGGTGCGGCACGATCGTGAAGGTCGTCAGTCCGCTGCGCTGGGTCCACTCGGCGGTGACCGCGAGGGCCGCGATGATCGGCAGGACCACCGACATCGGGAAGGCGATGGTCGTGGTGAAGGTGCTGAAGGTGAAGTCGTCGTCGGGCGAGAAGGCGATGACGGCAGCGGTCGTGAGGAACGACAGGATCCCGACGCTCGCCAGCAACCACCGTCCGGCGCGGGTGTCGAAGGACTTCCTCAGCTCGACGACGGCGATGCGCCGCAGCGGGATGCGTGCGTGGCCGCGTGCCCGGGAGGGCGGGTCCGGGTCGGCCACGAACGACGTGCCCTCCATGGTCTGGGTGGTCATGCTGCTGCTCCTTCTCGTTGGGTGTCTGCGGTGAGCTCGAGGAACATCTCCTCGAGACCAGCGGTCTCGGCGGGTCGCAGCTCGATGAGCGGGATGCTGGCGTGCGACGCCAGTTGCCCCACGAGCTCGGGATCGGCGTCCACGCGCACCACACCCGGCGAGGTCACCCTCGCGGTGAGGCCGGCTGCCTCCAGGACGACCCGGAGGTCGGCAGGACGGCGGGTCTGCAGGTGGGTGCCGGCGCTGGCGAGGAGCTCGGCCTTGGTGCCGCGCGCCACGATGCGTCCGTTGCCGATGACGACGATGTCGTCGGCCACCACCTCGATCTCGTGCAGGAGGTGGGAGGAGAGCAGGACCGTCGCGCCGCGATCGGCGTACCCGCGGAGCAGGTCCCGCATCCACCTGATGCCTGCCGGGTCGAGGCCGTTGGCCGGCTCGTCGAGGATGAGGACCTCCGGGTCTCCCAGCAGGGCGTGCGCGATGCCGAGCCGCTGCCGCATCCCGAGGGAGTAGTCGCGGACCCTCCGTCCGGCCTCCGCCGGGGTCAGGCTGACGAGCTCCAGCATGTCCTCGACACGGCTGCGCGGGAGCCCCATCATCTGCTGGCTCAGGCGGAGGATCTCCCGACCGGTGCGTCCCGCGTGCTGGGCCGAGGCGTCGAGGAGCACGCCCACCTCCCGTCCGGGGTTGGGCAGGTCGGCGAACCGGCGACCGACCACGAGCGCGTCGCCGCGGCTGGGTGGCGTGAGTCCCGTGACGATGCGCAGCGTCGTCGACTTCCCGGCGCCGTTGGGACCGAGGAACCCGGTGACTCGTCCGGGCGAGGCGGTGAAGCTGACGTCGTCCACGGCGGTGAAGCCGCCGTAGGTCTTGGTGACCGCATCAACGGTGATCATCGAGGTTCCTCCTGGTTGCGGGGCTGGTGGCGGGG
>NZ_FOKC01000010.1:69663-154950 GCF_900112035.1 Nocardioides alpinus
TGGAGCCGGCCCAGCAGGACCGGACCCAGCTTCGGTGACACCGCGACACCGCCTGAACCCCAGGACGTACCGGTGTCGAGGAGGTCGCGGTCGGTGATGTGGAAGACCAGCACCACCTCACCCGAGCCACCCGAGCCACCCGGACCCCCCTTGCCACCCGAGCTACTCGAGGCGCTCTTGTGGGTGTGGTCGGGGCGGCGGAACGGGTTCGCGGCGTCGTGGGCGATGTCCTCGGCGGCCACCACCGCGGGGTCGTGCCCGGCGTCGGGGGCGGTGGGGTCGACGGCGAGGAGGTCGAGCGCGGCCTGGGGGTCGGCCAGGATCCCCACCGCGTGCGCACGACGCACATCCAGGCTCCCTGCGTGGCCGAGGGCACCGATCTGGTCGGCCATCACACCGACAGTGGAGTCGAACGCGACCAGGTCGGCCTCGTCGAGGACCATCCACGCCTCCCCCGTGCCGGGCGCGCCGGTGCCGTAACGGCACTCGACCTTGCGGGTGGCCATCGCCCGGTCGTGGTCGGCGACCGCGCGGTCGGGGTCGGCGTAGAGCCGGGCCTCGTGGACGAGCACCCCGATACGGTGCGGGTTCAGCCGCTTCGGCTGCCACGCCAGGAGCCGGTCCGCGTGCCCGGCCCCGGCCACGTCGAGGTCACGCGAGACCCGCGCGGCCTCACGCCCCAGATGCGCCGGGACCCGCAGCTCCCTCACCAGGGCCCACGTCCGGGGAAGCCGGTGCGCCAGGTCGAGCACCTCACCCACCAGCGCGACCGCTGCCTCGTGCGAGAGCCGCAGCGCAGCCGCGAGCTCCATCACCGCGAACTCCGCCACCGCCGGCGTACCCGCACCCGCGATCGGGACCGCCCGCTCCCCGAACATCGCCGCCGCATACGACCCCGGCCACGGCAGCCAGTCGGACTGCCACCCCGCCACACCTGCCACGTCCGCAGCGTCCGCAGCGTCCGCAGCGTCCGCAGCGTCCGCAGCGTCCGCAGCGTCTGCAGGGTGGAGGTCATCACCGGACGGCACGTGGGCGTGGGCCCACTCCAGTGCCGACTCCAGGACCTCGACGTCGGCCCGCCGGCGAGACGTCATCGCCGCCACCGCACGCTCCAGCACCGGCCGGGCGGCGGCCCGGCTGCTCGCAGCTGCGGTGGTGGTGGTCATGGGAGAAGTCTCCCAGAGCCCACCGACACCCGGACCTGCAGAAACAGATCTGTGGAGAACCTTTTCGCATGTGTGAGCGACCGCGAGCAGGGCGCGAGGAGAGGCGCGAGGTGTTCTGGGTTTCGACACGGTCGCTGCGCGACCTGCTCAACCAGCGAACCCGCCGCACCACCCGCTCAACCAGCGAACCGGCCGCGCCACCCGTCCAACCAGCGCTTCCCCCGCGCAGCCTTCGCCGCAACGTGACCGGGCCCACCGTTAATCGGGCGACGATCACAGGGACCGCGGGAGAGGATGGTCGGCGATGCTCACCGCACTGAAGAACTACGCCACTCCCCCGTCCACCCTCGCCGGACGGCTGTCCGCACAGTCCCTCATCTTCGCCTCCGCGGACGGTGCCTTCCTGGCCGGTTCGGCGGTGTTCTTCATCCTCGTGGTCGGCCTGTCGCTGGGCGAGGTCGGTCTCGGCCTGACAATCGCCGCGATCGCGAGCTTCGTCGTGGCGGTCCCCGCGGGCAGGCTGGTCGACCGCTTCGGTCCCAAGCGGATGTGGTCCCTGAGCGCCCTGCTGCAGGGTGCGTTGTTCGCGGTGTGGCCGTGGATCGACAGCTTCCCCGAGTACGTCGCCCTCGCCGTGGCCATGGAGGTCGTGGGCACGCTGGCCGGCACCGCACACGGTGCGTACGTCATCGACGTCCTGCCCCCTGCGGAGCGGGTCGAGTCGCGGGCCTACATGTACTCCGCGCTCAACCTCGGCTTCAGCCTCGGCGGGCTCATCGGCGTCATGGCCATCGCCTTCGGCACCGACGCCCTGCGGTGGTCCCCGATGCTGAGCGCCGTGCTGTTCATGGCCAACAGCGTCGCGGTGCTCCGCCTGCCCGACGCCAGCCACGACGTACGCGGCTCGGAGCCACGCGTGAAGCCGGAGGGCATCCCCGCCATCCGCAACCGCAGCTGGATCGCGGTGACCGCCCTGACCGGCGTCATGTGGACCAACCAGGTGCTGCTGCACACGGTCATCCCGGTGTGGCTGGTCACCGAGACGGATGCACCCAAGGTGCTCGTCGCGCTGCTCTTCGGCACCAACACCCTCATGTGCATCGTCCTTCCGCGGCTCGCCTCCCGTGGCATCCGTGACGTCGGGACCGCCCTGCGCGCAGTGCGCCTCTCGACGGTCTTCTTCGTCCTGACCTGCGTGATCACCCTCGTCACCCACGAGACCGTCGGCTGGCTGACGATCGCGCTGTTCTTCCTCGGCCACGTCGTCCTCACCTGGTCCGAGCTCTTCCTCTCCGCGTCGGGCTGGACCCTCGAGGTCGAGCTGATGGACCCGCGGCGCCGGGGCGACTACCAGGGCGTCTCCGAGCTCGGCGGCACCCTGGGGAGGTTCTGGGCGCCGGCGGTCTACGGCTTCCTGGCGATGGAGTGGGGTGCCTTCGGCTGGCTCACCATCGCCGCCATCGTCACCGCGGCAGCCACCGGCCTGCACTTCGCCGCCCACGCGGGCCGCCGCTGGCTCGAGCAGAACGTGCCGGCCGACATCCTCGCGGACGCGCGGGCCGGCGAGCCCGACGTCGCGGACGCGGCGGCCGCGGGACTGCCCTCGATGCTCACCCCGGACGCGCCACTGCCAGAATCCACCGGTGACCTCACCCGCTGACTGGCTCGCCGGCGCCCGCCCGCGCACCCTGCCCGCCGCCGTGGCGCCCGTGCTCGCCGGCACAGGCGTGGCGGCGTACGTCGACCAGGCGGTGTGGTGGAAGGCGCTGCTCGCGCTGGTGGTGAGCCTGGCGCTGCAGGTGGGGGTCAACTACGCCAACGACTACTCCGACGGCATCCGCGGCACCGACGCCGACCGGGTCGGCCCGATGCGCCTCGTCGGCTCCGGCGCAGCGACCCCGCGCGCGGTGAAGACGGCCGCCTTCGCCGCCTTCGGCGTGGCAGCCCTCGCCGGCCTGGTCCTCGCGGCCACCACCGCCTGGTGGCTCCTCGCGGTCGGCGTGGTCTGTGTCGTGGCCGCCTGGTTCTACACCGGCGGCGGCAAGCCCTACGGCTACCTCGGGCTGGGCGAGGTCATGGTGTTCGTCTTCTTCGGCCTCGTCGCGGTCATCGGTACGACGTACGTCCAGACGCAGACGTGGGAGTGGCCGGCCCTCTACGCCGGCATCGGCATCGGCGCGCTGGCCTGCGCGATCCTCGTGGCCAACAACCTGCGGGACATCCCGACCGACACCCCCGCCGGCAAGCGCACCCTGGCCGTGCGGATGGGCGACGAGCGCACCCGCTACCTCTACGCCTTCCTCGTGCTCGTCGCGGTCGCTGCCGTCGTCGCCGTGGCCGCTGCGACCGCGTGGTGGGCGCTGCTCGGACTCGGGTTCCTCGCCAGGGCGATCGCCCCCACCCGGACGGTCCTGGGCGGGGCAACGGGCCCCGCGCTGGTCCCGGTCCTCGCCGCCACGGGCGCCTCTGAGCTGCTCTGGTCGGTCCTCGTCGCGGCTCCCCTGCTCGTCCTCGGATAACCCGTGGCCGGTGGCGACAGGTCTCACTAGCGTGGGGCAGATGGACTACGACTTCGCCCTCCTCGACCTCGCGGACGACTCCGACGAGGCCACCGCGCGTCGCCGCGGGTGGATCGGCGCGGTCCTGCGCGGCTTCCGCGACCCGCGCCCGGACGACGAGATGATCACGCGCTGGGTGGACCACTACCGCAGCGACGGTGTCAGGGTCACCGGCGCGTGGCTCCCCGAGGGCGAGTTCGGTGCCGGGCCGCTGCCGGTGGCGACGTACGCCAGCCTCGACAAGACCCTCAACGCCGGACACGAGCTGCTGCCGCTGCGGATGATCACCGACGTCACCACCAGCCCCACCCACCGGCGACGCGGCCTCCTCAAGCGCCTCATCGAGGACGACCTGGCCGATGCCGTCGCCCAGGGCGTGCCGGTCGCCGCGCTCACCGCGTCGGAGGCCACCATCTACGGCCGCTGGGGCTTCGGCCCGGCCACCTTCAACATGACGATCGAGCTCGACGCCTCCCCCGGCTTCGCGCTGCGCGACTTCACCGATCCCGGGCGTGTGGAGCTCGTCGAGCCCGCCGACGCCTGGGTCCACGTGAAGGGCGTCTTCGACACCTTCCACGCCCGGCAGCGCGGCTCCGTCGAGTGGCCGGCGCAGTACAAGGACATCCACACCGGCGCGTACGACTTCAACGACCGGAGCGCCAACTCCAAGGTCCGCGCGGCGGTCCACCTCGACGCCGACGGCACGGTCGACGGCTTCGTCGTCTTCTCGCCCGGCGAGAAGGGCGTGACCAAGGTCGAGGAGATGGTGGCCCTCACCGCCGCAGCCCAGCTCAGCCTCTGGTCCTTCCTGGCCACCGCAGACCTGGTGAAGTCGGTGACCTTCAACATCGCCCACCCCGACGACCCGCTGCAGTGGGCGCTGGTCGACCTCAACCGGGTCAAGGTCACCGCGCTCGGGGAGTTCCTGTGGGTCCGGGTCCTCGACGTCGAGCGGTCGCTGGCCGCACGCCCGTGGACCGCCGACGACTCGATCGTCCTGGCGGTCGACGACCCGCAGGGCCATGCGGCCGGACACTTCGCGATCGCGACCTCAGGGGGCCACGCGCAGGTGACCCGCACCGACCAGCCCGCCGACGTGGCCCTGACCGCCGAGACGCTGGGCTCGCTCTACCTCGGCGGTCCGCGGGTGAGCCTGATGCACGCAGCCGGCCGCGTGCACGGCACCGACGAGGCCGTACGCCGCTTCGCCGCGATGGCCGACCTCGTGGAGCCGCCCTACTGCCTCACGGGGTTCTGAGCGCGAGGTCCGACCCGAGGAGCTCCCCGAGCCGCTCGACCTCGACGACCAACGCGCGGGCCGCGTCGCCCGTCAGCGAGCAGCTCACCTCGACGACGTCTCCGGCGCGACGCCACGTGCCGGCGACCACGCCGTCGACGACCAGCGGGTGGGTGCCGCGCGTCATCGCGCTCCGGTGCGCCGCCGGGACGACCCAGGTGTCCTTGGTGCCCGGGCCCATCACCCAGTCGTCCTTGCCCGGCAGGAGCGCGACGTGCGTGCCGGGTCGTACGTCGACGAGCCCGGCGGCGTGGTCCGCGAGGATCCACCGTCGCTCGCCCTCGACGTCGACCTCGACGACCTGGGCCTCGACCTCGCGCCACCAGCGCTCGATCCGCGACCGCCCGGCGCTGAGTCCCTCGCCGAGCCAGTAGTGCAGGTGCTCGAGGGCGATCGGGCCGTAGCCGCCGACGTACTAGAGCACGGCCTGCCGTCCTGCCTCGTCGAGGTCCGGGATCCCACCCCAGTGGAGCGCCACGGCCGGGCTCTGGAGCATCAGTGGTCCGCCCGGGTCCGGTCCGAGGGCGAGGTCGCCCTGCCAGGCGAACGGCTTGAGGAAGGTGTGGTTGGGCCCGGCGAACTCCTTCGCGAGGTGGGCGAAGCGCGGGTAGCGGGTTAGCTCGTCGGCGACGGCCTGCGGTGGCACCGGTCCGGCCGCGACCACGCCGCGCACGATCTCGCGCAGGGCCGGCCACTCGTCGGGCTGCAGCCGGTAGTGATCGACCCAGCTCCTGAGCGCCCACTGGCGCCCGGCAGCCCGCAGCGCGAGGTACGTCCCGGCCGTGTCGGGGGCCATCAGCTGGACCGAGCCGCGGAACGAGAACGTACGCACCAGGCGGCCCTCGTCCAGTGCGCGCTGCACCTCCCCCGGCGCGCCGGGAGAGGCCAGCCGACGGCGTACGGCCAGGTCGGGGTCGGAGCCGAAGATCGAGACGGCACCCAGGGTGCGTACGACCTCGGTCGCGTCGGCGGCACCGGCGAGCAGGTGCTGCCGGCCCAGGCGCCACCACAGCGCCTGCCTCCGGGTCACCGCGAGCGTTGCCATCGCCCGACCCTCGGGTCAGTCCTGGTCCTCGCGGGCCTTGCGCTCCTCGAAGGCCGCAGAGGCCCTGGCCGCGCGGGTCTCCACGCGTCGGGCGAAGGCGTCGCGCTGCCGGTCGAGGATGAAGTAGGACCCGACGCCCGAGATCAGGAACGCCAGGATCACGGCCCAGAACAGGTTGTAGCGGCCGTCGAAGGCCAACGCCATGATGCCGACGACGACGCCGAACGAGGCGAGGAACAGCACGATCCGCAGGACGGTGTAGACCACGAACTCCTTCACGGCACCAGCCTAGGACGCAGTGACTACATTGGAGGAATGCTCAAGGTCGTGATGGTCGTCGCAGCGATCGCGTTCGTCGTGTGGCTGCTGGTCAAGGTGACCCTGCGCCGACTCGACGGTCCCGGTGGTTCACGCCCTCGCGTGATCGGGCCCGACGACGACCCCGACTTCCTCCGCGGCCTCGACCGTCCCCGGGACCCGGACGACAAGTGAGCTGACCTCGCCGGCTCCCTCGGCGTAGGAGTGCTGGCTCGTCGTGCTGAAGAAGTTGATGCCGATGAAGTTGAACCACAGCGTCGCGGCGCCGACCAGCGCCAGGATCGCGGCGTTGCGCCCGCGCCACCCCGCCGTCGCGCGGGCGTGCAGGTAGGCGGCGTAGACCACCCAGGTGATGAAGGCCCACACCTCCTTGGGGTCCCAGTTCCAGTAGGACGACCACGCCTGGTGCGCCCAGATCGGGCCCGAGATGAGCACCCCGAAGGTCCAGACGGGGAACCCGAAGGCATGCATCCGGTAGGAGATCCGGTCGAGCTTGGCGAGCTCCGGCAGGCGGGCGAGGTAGCCCGTCTCCTTGGTGGAGCGCGCCTTGAGCAGGTAGAGGATCGAGGTGATGGCGCCGAGGGTGAACGCGCCGGTCGCGATGACCGCGGACACGACGTGGATCACCAGCCAGTAGGACTCCAGCGCCTCGGTCAGCGGCGCGACGGGCTCGTAGAGCCACAGCACGTCGGCCAGCAGCACGACCAGCGTGAAGCCGACCACGATCGGGCCGAGCCACGACAGCCGCCAGCGGTTGGTGGTGGCGAGGAACAGCGCGACGACCACAAAGGTGCCGGCCAGCGTGAACTCGTACATGTTGCCCCACGGCACCCGGTTGGGGTCGGCGGCCATGCCGCGCCCGACGAGCGCGACGAAGTGCGCCAACGCGCCGATGCCGGTCAGCAGCAGGCCCAGGCGCCCGGCCATCTCGGTGCGGTGGGCGACCTGCACGTCGGGCACCTCGACGACGGGTGCGCCGTCCGTGCCGACCAGCTGCTTCACCGGCACGTCACGCAGCGCCGCCCACTGCACGGCGTACGCCAGGAGCGCGAGGAAGTAGACCACCCCGGCCGCAGCCACGCCCTGGTTGCTCAGGGTCTCCCACTGTGCGTCCGTCACGACTTGTCCTTTCTCAGTGCAGCCACGATGTCAGCGAGCTCGTCGCGGCCGGTCTCCGGGTCGCCACCGGACGAGCGGTCCAGTCGCGCCACCTCCACCAGTGTGCTGCCGTCGTCCTGACGGCGGGCGCGGACCCACAGCCGGCGGGGCCGGATGAACAGCGAGGCGAGCAGTCCCAGCAGGGCCGCGACGACGCCGCCGAGCGCGATGAACTTGCCCGGCGAGCGGCTGATCTGGATCTTGTTCCACCGCTCGAGGCCCTCGAAGGTCACGCTGCCCAGGCCGTCGGGCAGGGTCACGGTGTCGCCGGGTCGCAGGTCCATGCGGAACGGCTGCCCGTCGTCCTTGAGGAGCTGGGTGGCCTTCGTCTTGTCGAGCACGTAGACCGAGGCGCTGGTGCCGTCGTCGAGCCCGACGTCGCCGGTGTAGACCTGCAGCGAGACCAGCGGGTCGAGCGCGTCGCCCCACGCGGAGCCCGGCATGGTCAGGTTGCCGTCGGCGTCGGTGCCCATCGAGAAGGTCGGGTAGAAGCTGCCCTCCAGCCCGATCTGCTCGGGCTGGGCGTCGGCCGCCTTCACCACGCCGAAGGACTCGAAGGTCTGGGCGTTGGTGGGCAGGAAGACCGTCGGTCCGGACTGCGCGATGTTGCCCTCGCCGTCGCGGACGGTGATGACGGGCGCGTAGCCGTGCCCGATGAGGAAGACGTCGGTGCCGCCGATGGAGAGCGGGTGGTTGACCCTGAGGTCGTACTCCTCGGTCTCGGCACCGGGCTCGGTCTCGTAGTCGAGGTGCGCGACGAACTTGCGGGCCATCCCGGCGCGCGGGCCGTCGGGGATCCACTCGACGTCGAAGTCGGTGATGCTGAAGGAGAACGGCTCCATCACGGCCGGGTCGAAGAGGCTGCCCGGGGCGAAGTCGTCGTACTGCGTGAGGTTGTTGGAGAAGCCGTAGTCCTCACCGTTGAACATGATGACGCCGCCCTTGTAGCCGAAGAGGCTGCCGATGGCGACGCCGACCAGGACCACGATCACGGCGAGGTGGAAGACCAGGTTGCCGGCCTCGCGGAGGTGGCCGCGCTCGGCCGCGACCGCGTCGCTGCCCTCGGTCCACTCGACCCGGAACCGACGATCCCTGACGACCGACGCGGCCCGCGCCAGCACGACGTCCGGGTCCTCGTCGGTCGTGTACGACGTGCTCTCCGGCAGCCGCGAGAGGTGCCGCGGTGCCCGCGGGGGCTTGGCGCGCAGCGCCCGGGCGTAGACGAAGAGACGCGGGATGATGCAGCCGACGAGCGAGATCATCAGCAGGATGTAGATGGCGCCGAACCACGGCGAGCCGTAGACCGCGAACAGGTCCAGGCGGTCCCAGATCGGCGCGAGCCGCGGGTGGTTGTCGCGCCACTGCGAGACCGCGAGCGAGTCGATGTCCTCCTGGGGGAAGACCGAGCCCGGGATCGCGGCCAGGGCGAGCAGCAGCAGGAGCACGAGCGCCGTACGCATCGAGGTCAGCTGGCGCCACGTCCAGCGCGCGAGCTCGCGCGCGTTGAGGTCGTTGGGCAGCGAGGTGGCCTGCCGGGCGTCGGACGGCCGGGAGAGCGGATCGGTCACAGCGACGGCTCGAATCCCTGGACCACCTGCGACTGGAGCTCCTGCACGATGACGTCCCACCAGCCGGTCACCAGCATGACCCCGACCGCGATCATCATCACGCCGCCGATCCGCATGACCAGGAGCTGGTGGCGCCGGACCACCGCGAAGGCGCGGATCATCCGGCGGTAGGCCACGGCCGCTGCGACGAACGGCAGGCCGAGGCCGAGTGCGAAGACGCCGGCCAGCACCGCGCCCCGGGCGGCCGTCGCCTCGTTGACCGACAGCACGTTGATCGCGGCCAGTGTCGGTCCGACGCACGGCGTCCAGCCGACGCCGAAGAGGAAGCCCAGCAGTGGCGCCGCCGCCAGCCCGACGGCCGGGACCTGGTGGATGCGCCAGTCACGCTGGAGGAACCCGATCCCGCCGAGGAACGCGACGCCCAGCAGGATCGTGATGATGCCGAGCACGACGTTGAGCTGGCGGGTGTGGGTGAAGAGCCACGCGCCGGCAGCGCCGGTGAGGCTGCCGAGGAGCACGAAGACGACCGAGAAGCCAAGCACGAACAGCACGGCCCCGAGGACGAGGCGGCTGCGACGGGCGTCCTCCAGCTCGGCACCCGACAGGCCGGTGGCGTACGAGAGGTAGCCGGGCAGCAGCGGGATGACGCACGGGCTGAAGAAGGAGATCAGGCCGGCCATGAGCGCGACGGGGAGCGCGAGGATCAGCGAGCCGGAGAGGGCCTGGTCCTGGAACCACTCACTCATCGAGGACCTTCTCGACGAGCGAGAGCAGCGTCTGGGTGGTCGGCACCCGGCCGTTGACCGACGCGGCGATGCGCCCGTCGGCGTCGAGGACGACGGTGCTCGGGATGGAGCGCGGGTTCAGCGTGCCAGCGAACGGCAGCAGCGCCGCGCCGTCGGCGGAGTAGATCGTCGCGTAGGGCACGTCGAAGCGGCGGACGTAGGCGCGGGCGGCGTCGGCGGAGGAGTCGCGGATGTTGATGCCGACGAAGGTGACCTGGTCACCGAGCACGGCGGCGGCCTCGTTGAGGTCGGGCTGCTCGATGCGGCACGGCGGGCACTGCGACCACCACACGTTGACCACCACGGGCTTGCCGCGCAGGTCCGCCAGGTCGACCTCGTTGCCGTCGAGGTCGGTGCCGGTCAGCTCGATCGAGGTGTCCCGGGCCGTCGGGGCCACCTCGGACGGCACGCCCTCCCCCGTGATGTATTCCTTGTCGCCGGTCCCGGACAGGCTCGAGCAGCCCACGAGCGCGAGCAGGCAGGCGAGCACGACGAGCGGGCGCACGATCTTCAGGGCCGGTCCTCCCGCGGCGCCCCGCCGGCGGAGAACGGGGCGGAGCGGTCGCCCACCGGGATCAGGTCGCCGGCCGGCTCGGAGTAGCGGACCTGCACCATCCGGTCGTCGTCGAAGACCACGCTGGTCAGCGAGCACAGCGTGCACTGGCGGGTCTTGGGGTGGTGGAGGTAGCTGCGCTTCTCGAGGAAGAGCCGCGTCGTCCAGATCGGGAGCTGGTGGGAGACGATGACCGCCTCGTGGCCCGCTGCCGCGTCGCGGGCGTCGTGGACGGCGGCGACCATCCGGCCGGCGATCTCGTCGTAGGGCTCGCCCCAGGAGGGCTTCAGCGGGTTGTACATGTGGCGCAGCAGGCCGGGGCGACGGAGGAAGGTCTTGGAGCCGGCGCTGAAGTTGATGCCCTCGAACTTGTTGCTCGACTCGATCACCCGGGGGTCAATCACCGGCGTCAGTCCGCGGACCGTCGCCAGGGGGGCGCCGGTCTCCCGGGCGCGCTCGAGCGGCGACGTACGGATGTGCACGATGTCGCGCTCACCGATGGTCTCGGCGATCCGCTGGGCCATCTGGTGGCCCAGGTCGGACAGGTGGAACCCGTCGCGGCGGCCGTAGAGCACGCCCTGCGGGTTGTGGACCTCGCCGTGACGCAGCAGGTGGACGGTGGTCTGGAGTCCCATGTCAGTGACCCTTCCCGGCGGAGGTCGAGGCGGCGGCCAGCGCGGCCGCCGGGAGCGCGTCGAGGATGGTGGAGATCGCCCGGTCGTCGTGCGCCGCGGAGACGAACCACGCCTCGTAGGCCGACGGGGGCAGGTAGACGCCCTGGTCGAGCATCGAGTGGAAGAAGGCGGCGTAGGCAGCCGTGTCCTGCTGGCTGGCCTCGGCGAAGTCGCGCACCGAGCCCTCGCGGAAGAACACCGAGAACATCGTGCCCGCGGCCTGCACCGTGTGCGGCACGCCGGCGGCCTCGAGCGTCTCGGAGACGGCGTTGCGGATCGTCAGGGCTGTGGCGTCGAGGTGGGTGTAGACCTCGGGCGTCGCCAACCGGAGCGTGGCGAGGCCGGCGGTGGTGGCGACGGGATTCCCCGACAGCGTGCCGGCCTGGTAGACCGATCCCTCCGGCGCGAGGTGGGCCATGAGGTCGGCGCGCCCGCCGAAGGCCGCGGCCGGGAAGCCGCCGCCCATCACCTTGCCGAAGGTCATCAGGTCGGGCACCCAGCCCTCGATCGCACCGTCGAGGCCCCAGCCGCCCTGCGCGGTGGCGCGGAAGCCGGTCATCACCTCGTCGCTGATGAACAGCGCGCCGTGGGCGTGGCAGGTCTCGGCGAGGAAGGCGTTGAAGCCGGGGGCCGGTGGGACGACGCCCATGTTGCCGGGGAACGCCTCGGTGATCAGGCAGGCGATCCGTGACCCGTGGGCCTCGAACGCCGCCTGCACGGCCTCCCGGTCGTTGTAGGGCAGGACGAGGGTCTCCACCGCGGACGAGGCGGGTACGCCGCTGGTGCCGGGGACGGCGAGCGTCGCGACGCCGGAGCCGGCCTCGGCCAGCAACGTGTCGACGTGGCCGTGGTAGCACCCGGCGAACTTCACGACGAGGTCGCGACCGGTCGCGCCCCGTGCGAGCCGGATGGCGGACATGGTGGCCTCGGTGCCCGACGACACGAAGCGGACCCGCTCGACCGGGGTGCGCGCGACGATCTCCTCGGCCAGCTCGACCTCCGGCTCGGTGGGGGTGCCGTACGACGTGCCGCGGGCGACCGCGCCGGCCACCGCGGCCTGCACGTCGGGGTGCGCGTGGCCGAGCAGCATCGGGCCCCAGGAGCAGATCAGGTCGACGTAGTCGTTGCCGTCGGCGTCGGTGAGCCAGGCGCCGGACGCGGAGGTGATGAAGCGGGGCGTGCCGCCGACGGCGGTGAAGGCGCGGACGGGCGAGTTCACCCCTCCCGGGGTCACGGCACGGGCACGCTCGAACAGCGCCTCGCTGGCCGTCGTCACGGAGGGCATCGTCACGGGGGTCACCCGGTCATTGTCACGTAGTCGGGCAAGCAGGACCCAGTCGGTGCGCCTGCGCGGCCCGGGATGTGGGTTGGCCCACAAGTGACCGAGGCGTAACTTGGAGTGACAATTGCTCGTTGGCAGGTGTAGGTGGGCCCGGAGGGGGCATCATCGCCACCACGTACGACACAGGGGAGATGCACGCATGTCGAACTTCGGCCGGCTCCACAGGGCGACCGCGATCATTCCGCTCGCCGTGCTCTCCGCCGCCTGGACCGCGAGCCTCGCCGGCGTCGGAGTCGGCTCGGCCAGCGCAGATCCCGACGGTTCCGGCACCCTCCCCGACGGCACCGTCCTCCCCGCCTCCGCGATCGAGGCCCCGGCCAGCGTCGGCGACACCGCGCTCACCCGTGCCGCCGCGCTCACGCCCGGTGCGGCCAGCAGCATCCCGCAGGCGGCGCTCGCCGCCTACCAGCGCGCCGAGGCTGTCATCAACAAGGCCGACGCCGGCTGCGCGCTGCCGTGGGAGCTCATCGCCGCGATCGGCCGCGTCGAGTCCGACCACGGCCGCTTCGGCGGCAACACCCTCGACGACGACGGCGTCGCCCGCCCCGGCATCTACGGCATCGCGCTCAACGGCAAGAACAACACGCAGGACATCAGCGACACCGACGCCGGCCAGTACGACAACGACACGCGCCACGACCGCGCGGTCGGCCCGATGCAGTTCATCCCCTCGACCTGGACGGTCGTCGGCGTGGACGGCGACAGCGACGGCACCCGCAACCCGCAGGACATCGACGACGCCGCCCTCGCGACGGCCGTCTACCTGTGCTCGGGCGACGACGACCTGTCGTCCGAGAAGGGGCAGCGCGCCTCGGTCTACCGCTACAACCACTCCAACGACTACGTCGACCTGGTCCTGTCGATCATGCAGTCCTACATGGACGGCGACTTCAGCGCCGTGCCGACCTCGACGCTGACCTCCGGCGTGATCCTCCCCGACCCCACCGCCTCCGCCGACGGCTCCGGGGACAAGGGCGGCGACGGCGGCAAGGGAGACGACAAGGGAGACAAGGGTGGTGACGGTGGCAAGGACGACAACACGCCGACCGCGACCCCGACCCCGACGCCCACGACGGTGACGCCCACCCCGACCACCACGCAGACCCCGACCCCGACCCCGAGTCCGACCCCGACGTCGTCACCGACTCCCACCAAGGACCCGACGACCGCCGTCCCGACAGCCACCCCGACGCTGCCGGTGCCCACCACGCTGCCGCCGCTCCCGACCGCGACGATCACCGAGACGCTCACGCTGGTCCAGGCGACCGCGCAGTGCGTGGCCCAGGGAGTCATCGACAACCCGCTCACGGGCACCAACGAGCTCCTCGACTGCGCGAACAAGCTCCTCGCGCCCTAACCGCTCCTCGACCAGCCACCGCTGGTCGAGGAAGGCGCCCCGGCGCCTGTCACCAGACCCCCCAGCCCCCAAACCAGGTTTCGTGACGGTCGCTGCGCGACCTCCTCAACCAACGGATGGTCGCTGGTCGAGGAAGGCGCCCCGGCCAGCCATCGCTGGTCGAGGAAGGCGCCCCGGCGCCTGTCACGAGACCCGACTCATCCACGGATCCACCTCGGGGGCTGTCGTACGCCGGCCCGTGCGCCGCAGGATTCAACGATGCCCTTCGGCTACATCCTCCGCTGCGCCGACGACAGCTTCTACGTCGGCAGCACCTGGGACCTCGAACGACGACTCGGCGAGCACAACGAGGGCCTCGGTGCGGCGTACACGAAGCGGCGTCGGCCCGTCAGCCTCGCGTGGAGCGCCGAGGTCGGCCGGATCGACGAGGCCTACGCGGTGGAGAAGCAGGTCCAGGGCTGGTCGAGAGCGAAGCGTCAGGCGCTGATCGACGGCCGTACGGAGCTGTTGTCGGGGCTCTCGAGCCGCAGCTGGGCGGCGCTTCGGGACCGCCGGACGTCCGATGACACTGGTGACCAGGTTTCGTGACGGTCGCTGCGCGACCTCCTCAACCAACGACCCTCACCCCGCTGGTCCAGGAAGGCGCTGCGCGACCTCCTCAACCAACGGTGCGCGAGACTCCTAGCGGCGGAGCAGCCGTGCGGCTTCGGAGGCCCAGTAGGTCAGCGTCACGTCGGCGCCGGCACGGCGGATCGAGGTGAGGGTCTCCAGGATGGCGGCCTCGCGGTCGATCCAGCCGTGGGCGGCGGCGGCCTCGACCATGGCGTACTCGCCGGAGATGTTGTAGGCCGCCACGGGGACGTCGACGGCGTCGCGGACCCGGCGTACGACGTCGAGGTAGGCCATGGCCGGCTTCACCATCACGATGTCCGCGCCCTGCTCCACGTCGAGCAGCGCCTCGCGCACGCCCTCGACGGCGTTGGCGGGGTCCTGCTGGTAGGTCTTGCGGTCACCGACGAGCGAGGAGTCGACGGCCTCACGGAAGGGGCCGAAGAAGGCCGAGGCGTACTTCGCGGAGTAGGCGATGATCGAGACGTGGCTGTGGCCGGCGGCGTCGAGCGCCTGGCGTACGACGGCGACCTGGCCGTCCATCATCCCGCTGGGCCCGACCATGTCGACACCCGCGGCCGCCTGCGCGAGTGCCATCTCGGCGTACGCCGCCAGGGTCTGGTCGTTGTCGACCTCACCGTCGGGCGTGAGGAGGCCGCAGTGGCCGTGGTCGGTGAACTCGTCGAGGCAGAGGTCCGACATCACCGTGAGCTGGTCGCCCACCTCGGCGACCACGTCGGTGATCGCGAGGTTGAGGACGCCGCCCGGGTCGATCCCGCCGGACCCGGTCGCGTCCTTGTGCTCGGGGATGCCGAAGAGCATCACGCCGCCCAGCCCGAGCTCGGCCGCCTCGTTGACGGCCTGCTTGAGCGAGTCGCGCGAGTGCTGGACGACGCCCGGCATCGAGGAGATCGGCCGTGGCTCGTCGAGGTCCTCGCGCACGAAGACCGGGAGGACCAGCGAGCTGGGCACCACGTGGTGCTCGGCGACCATCCGGCGCAGGACCGGCGTGCGCCGCAGCCGGCGCGGTCGGATGAGCGGGGTCTCCAGCTCGCGGTCCTCCGTCACGACTACTTCGCCCGTGCCTTGCGCCGACCCGATGCGGTGCGCTCGCTCGGCCGGGTCACGGCCTCGCCGTTCTCCAGCATCGCGAGGCGGCGGGTGGCGCCGAAGTCGGCCAGCGCGTCCACGAGGACCTCAACGTCGGGCGTGGGCGAGAGGACGTCGACCCGCAGGCCGTGCTCCTCCGCGGTCTTGGCGGTGGCGGGCCCGATGACGGCGATGATCGTCGACGGGTGCGGCTTGCCGGCGATGCCGACGAGGTTGCGCACGGTCGAGGACGAGGTGAAGACGACCGCGTCGAACTTGCCGGTCTTGATCGCGTCGCGCACCGGCGCGGGCGGCGGGGTGGCACGCACCGTGCGGTAGGCGGTGACGTCGTCGCACTCCCAGCCGAGGTCGATCAGGCCGGCGACGAGGTTCTCGGTGGCGATGTCGGCGCGCGGCAGGAAGACCCGGTTGATCGGGTCGAGCAGCTCGTCGTAGGGCGGCCACTCCTCGAGCAGGCCGGCAGCGGACTGCTCCCCCGAGGGGACGAGGTCGGCGCGCAGGCCCCAGGCCGAGATCGCCTCGGCGGTCTTGTCGCCGACCGCCGCGATCTTCAGTCCCGAGAAGGCGCGGGCGTCGAGGCCGTACTCCTCGAACTTCTCGCGGACCGCCTTGACGGCGTTGACCGAGGTGAAGGCGATCCACTCGTAGCGGCCCTCGACGAGGCCGCGGACGGCCTTGTCCATCTGGAGCGGGTTGCGGGGCGGCTCGACCGAGATGGTCGGCACCTCCTCCGGCACCGCGCCGTAGTCGCGCAGGCGCCGCGACAGCGAGCCGGCCTGCTCCTTGGTGCGGGGCACCAGCGCGCGCCAGCCGAAGAGCGGCTTGGTCTCGAACCACGACAGCGTGTCGCGCAGGTCGACGACGTCACCGATGACGATGATCGCCGGCGGGGCGATGCGCGACGAGCGGACGTCGGCGGCCACGTCGGCCAGGGTGGACACGAGGGTCTGCTGCTCGGTCGTGGTGCCGACGCGGGTGACCGCGACGGGCGTCTCGGACGAGCGGCCGGCCTCGATGAGGGCCGCGGCGGTCTCGCCGATGCTGCCCACACCCGAGAGCAGGACGAGGGTGCGGTCGTCGGCGTAGGCGGTCCAGTCGACCTTCTCGCCGCAGGTGACGACGCACATCTCGCGGTGGCGCTTGGTGGTCAGCGGGATGCCGGCGTAGGCCGGGACCCCGCTCACCGAGGACACACCGGGGACGACCTCGAAGCCGACGCCGGCCTTGACGCAGGCCTGCGCCTCCTCGGGGCCGGAGGCGTAGAGGAACGGGTCGCCGGTCATCAGGCGGACCACCCGCTGCTTCTTGCCGTGGCGTACGACGACCTTGGCGCGGGCGGCGTGCGTCAGCGGTTGGCCGTCCTCGCCGAAGCCGCCGTCGACGATCTCCGGACCGTCCCAGGACCCGTCGGCGCTCTCGGCGAGGCCGAGGACGGAACGGACCAGGGCGACGTGCTCAGGAGCCTCGGTCACGACGACCTCGGCACTCTCCAGGAGCTCCACGGCCCGCACTGTCAGCAGGCCCGGGTCACCGGGTCCACTGCCGACGAACGACACCCAACCCGGGTTCGCACCCTTGTCCTGGCTGGTGGCCTGCGGGGTCTGTACTCGCGTCATGCGTGCTGATTCCTCACTGGTGGTGCTTCCATCAGGTCTGCCACTCCCTCGTCGAGCATCGAGCTCGCGAGGCGGGTTCCAAGAGACTCGGCCTGGGAGACCGGGCCGGTGGTGCTCATGCGTACGGAGAGTCCGCCGTCGACGGACAGGACCACGGCGCGCAGCCACAGCTCCTCGCCGTCCTCGCCCTCGACGACCTCGGCGAGCGCGCCCAGGGGGGCGGAGCAGCCGGCTTCGAGGGTGGACAGGACCGCGCGCTCGGCGGTGACCGCGGCGCGGGTGGCCGGGTCCTCGAGCTGCGCGAGCGCGGCGACCAGGTCGGTGTCGTCGGAACGGCACTCGATCGCGAGCGCGCCCTGGCCGGGGGCCGGCAGCATCTGGAGCGGGTCGAGCACCTCGGTGACCTCGTCGAGGCGACCGAGCCGGGCCAGTCCGGCGCGGGCGAGGACGACCGCGTCGACCTCGCCGTCGCGGACCTTGCGGATGCGGGTGTCGACGTTGCCGCGGATGCCCTGCAGGTCGAGGCCGAGGCCGAGTGCCTCGAGCTGGCTGACGCGCCGCGGGGAGCCGGTGCCGAGGCGGCTGCCGACCGGCAGCTCCCCCAGGGTCAGGTTGTCGCGGGCCACGACGACGTCGCGCGGGTCCTCACGCAGCGGGACCGCGGCCAGCGCGATGCCGTCGGCGGGCGTGGTGGGCAGGTCCTTGAGCGAGTGGACGGCGATGTCGACCGTTCCGGCCAGCAACGCGTCGCGCAGGGCGCTGACGAACACGCCGGTGCCGCCCATCGAAGCCAGGGGTGCAGTGCTGCGGTCGCCCTCGGTCGCGACCTCGACGAGCTCGACCTCGCGGCCGAGGTGCTCGCGGACCAGGTCGGCGACGAGACCGGACTGGGTGGTGGCCAGCGCGGAGGCGCGGGTGCCGAGGCGCAGGACGGGGGTGCTCACCGGGGCACTCGATCCGGGGTCCCCGCGGCGTTGTTCGGGGGAGCGCAGCGGAGGAGAAGAAGGTCGTGGGGTGGTCATTGCGGACCTTCTGCCCGGGTCATCGCGTCCACGGCCTCGGGGTCGAGGCGGAAGAGCTCGGCCAGCGCGGCGGTGTAGGAGACGGCCGGCTCGGCGTCGGCGAGCTCCTTGACGCGGACGGTCGGCTCGTGGAGCAGCTTGTCGGCGACGCGGCGCACGGTCTGGAGCACCTCGGCGCGGGTGGCCTCGTCCAGCGCAGGGAGGCGGGCAGCGAGGCGGGCCATCTCGGCGTCCACCACGGCGGTGGCCATCGAGCGCAGCGCGACCACGGTGGGCGTGACGCTCGCCTGTCGTCGTACGGCGAGGAAGGCGGTGATCTCCTGCCCGACGATGGTGCGTACGTCGTCGACGCCGGCGGTCGCCTCGAGGCCGCGCAGCTCGTCGGCGAGGCCGGCGAGGTTGACCAGCTCGACGCCCGGGAGGTCGGCCACGGACGGGTCGACGTCGTGGGGCAGCGCGAGGTCGATGACGGTCAGCGGGCGGTCGCTGCTGCCACGCGCGGTGACCAGGTCGCCCAGCCGCACGAGGGGCTCGGGCGCGCCCGTGCACGAGACGACGATGTCGGCCCCGACCAGCTCGTCCGCGAGCGCGGACAGCGGCACCGAGCCGGCGCCGTACTCGGCCGCGAGGCGGTCGGCGTTGGCGGAGGTGCGGTTGAGCACGGTGATGCTCGCGGCACCCCCGCGGCACAGGTGGGCCACGGCGAGCGATGCCATGGCACCGGCGCCGATCACGAGGGCGCGGGCACCGGCGACGGGGACCGTGCTGCGGTCGAGGGCAGCGCTGACGAGTGACGGCGCGGCGCGGTCGATGTCGGTCTCGGCGTGGGCGCGCTTGCCGACCCGCAGGGCCTGCTGGAAGAGCGTGTTGAGGGCCGGACCGACGGTGCCGTGCTCCTGGCCGACCCGCAGCGCGTCGCGGGTCTGGCCGAGGATCTGGCCCTCGCCGACGACCATCGAGTCGAGACCGGCGGCGACCTGGAAGAGGTGGGAGACCGCGCCCTCGTCGTAGTGGACGTAGAGGTGCGGCAGCAGGGCCTCGGTGGACTGCTCGGCGCGGGCGACGAGGAGGCCGGAGAGGTCCTCGACGCTGCCGTGGAAGCGGTCGACCTCGGCGTAGACCTCGAGGCGGTTGCAGGTGACGATCGCGGTGGCCTCGGTGACGTGCTCGCCGGCGACCACATCGGCGATCAGCTTGATCGTCGCGTCGGCGTCCAGGGCGAGCCGCTCGAGGAGCTCGACCGGGGCGGACTTGTGGGAGATCCCCACGACGAGGACGCTCATGGACGTACTCGCTTCGCTCGGTGCGCCCACGAGGCACATGACGCGCTGCACTGGATGGCTCGCTCGCTCCGCTCGCTCACGATGCGTCCTCCGATGCCGGAGCGATCGACTTGCGCTGCTCGTGGTAGGCGAGGATCTGCAGCTCGATGGACAGGTCCACCTTGCGCACGCCGACCCCGTCCGGCACCGACAGCACGGTCGGCGCGAAGTTGAGGATGCTGGTGATGCCGTTGGCGACCATCCGGTCGGCGACGGCCTGCGCAGCGATCGCGGGCGTGGCGATCACGCCGATCGAGACCGCGTGCTCGGCGACGATGGACTCGATGTCCTCGAAGGACCGGACGTCGAGGCCGGCGACGACCTCGTCCTTGCGTGTCGGGTCGGCGTCGAGCAGCGCCACGACCCGGAAGCCGCGGCTGCGGAAGCCCGAGTAGTTGGCCAGCGCGTGGCCGAGGTTGCCGATGCCCACGATGACCACGGGCCAGTCGTGGGTTACGCCGATCTCGCGGGCGATCTGGTAGCGGAGGTACTCCACGTCGTAGCCGACACCGCGGGTGCCGTAGCTGCCGAGGTAGGAGAGGTCCTTGCGCAGCTTGGCGCTGTTGACCCCTGCGGACACGGCGAGCTCCTCGCTCGAGCAGGTGGTCGTGCCCTCCTCGGCGAAGGACGTCAGGGCACGCAGGTACACGGGAAGCCGGGCGACAGTTGCCTCGGGAATGTCCCGGGCAGAGTCGGGGGTCCGTGCGGTCACAGCTGCTTCTTTCCAGTCCTCAGCGAACCTCGCGAGGACTCCGTCACTGTAGGAGTTTGTGAACGGGAGAACAAAACGAGACGAGCGGCGGCTAGCACATGTGAGATGACCCACCCCACGGGGGGGTCACCTCGACTTGCACACGGGCGGCTTGGAGGGGTACGACGCCCGGCTCCGGGGGTCGCGCGACAGGCGCCGGGGCGCCTGGGACCTCTCGGGCTAGGCAGGCGTCCAGCGCGTGCAGCTCGCCCGGTGCCGGATCGGCATCGAGTCGCGCCCTGCGGCGTCGCACACGCCCTGCAGCTCGGCGCGCGCCGACTCCAGCCACGCCTCGCGCTCGGCCGGATCCATGGCGATGGCCATCGAGGTGGTGGCGAGGTTGGCCGCACGGTGGTCCGGGGTCAGGTCCCACACCCAGTCGAACGCGGCGAACTCGAGCTCGTCGGGAGATGCGAGTGGCAGGCGCTGGCGTACGCCGTCGGCTCCGCCCTTCGTGGTCCGGTCGTACATGTCCGGTCCGGCGAGCGCGTGCTCCCACGGCTCGACGGGCTCGGCGACGACGTTCCACACCAGCCCGAGCCAGCCGCCCGGCCTCAGCACGCGTCGTACCTCCTCCATCGTGGCGACGGGGTCGAACCAGTGCCAGGCGTCGGCCACGAGGACGGCGTCCGCCGATCCGTCCGGGACGGGAAGGGCGGTCGAGTCGCTCGCACGACAACGGGCGTCGGGGTTGTTGCGGGCCAGGACCGCGCGCATCCGCGGGTCCGGCTCGACCGCGTCCACGTCGCAGCCGCGCTCCAGCAGCAGCGAGGTGAGCCGGCCCGTCCCGGCGCCGATCTCGACCACGCGCGCCGGAGGCGTAGGTGCCAGCCACGCGACCGCCTCGACGGGATAGGTCGGGCGCCAGCGGTCGTACTCCTCGGCCCTCTCGCCGAACGACAGCGCCCGACTCATCGACCGGCCGTCACCCGAGAGCCGCCCGCAGCCGTGCCTCGTCGACGCGCCAGAAGTCGTGCTGGGCGCCGTCGACGAAGGTCACCGGGATCTCGTCGCGGAAGCGGTCGCCGAGGTCGTCGTCGGTGTCGATGTCGACCTCGACCCACTGCTCCCCCAGGTCGTCGCACACCCGTACGACGACCTCGCGGGCCGCGTCGCAGAGGTGGCATCCCGGCCGCGAGTAGAGGGTGACGCGAGGACCGTTCACTCGAGCAGCCCGTCGATCCGCCGCCGCTCGATCCCGCGCAGGCGACCCTTCTGGACCTTGCCGGTGACGGTGAGCGGAAGCGCATCGACGATCTCGATGCGCGTGGGCTGCTTGAAGCGCGCCAGGCGGAGGACCGCGTGCGCCCGGACGGCGTCCTCGAGGTGGGTCATGGGACGCGAGGCGACGACGTAGGCCACCACCGCCTCGCCGGTCTGCGCGTCGGGGACACCGATCACCGCCGCGTCGGTGACGCCGTCCACCTCGCGGATCACGTCCTCGACCTCGGTCGGGTAGACGTTGAAGCCGCTGACGATGACCAGCTCCTTGACCCGGTCGACCAGGAACAGGTCGCCGCTCGCGTCGAGGAAGCCGACGTCGCCGGTGCCGTACCAGCCGTCTGCGTCGGGGCCGTCGGACCCGTCCGGCCAGTAGCCGCTGAAGAGGTTGTCGCCACGGACCTCGATCACGCCGGGGTCCTCGCCCTCGACGACGTGGTAGGTCTCGTCGACCAGCCGGAGCTCGATGCCGGGCAGCGCCGCACCCACCGACCCGGGCTGGTTCTCGCGGCTGCACAGCGTGCTCGTCACCACCGGAGCGGCCTCGGTCAGGCCGTAGCCCTGGTGCACCGGGATGCCGGTGATCGCGGTGAACCGCTCGATCACTCCGGGCTCGAGCGGCGCGGAGCCGGACAGCACGAGGCGCACCGGGCCGAGTCGCTCCTTGAGGTGCTCGTCGGGCAACCAGTGGGCGAAGACGGGCGGCGCGATCGGCACGACGCTGCACGCCTCGTCGTCGATGAGGTCGAGGACCCCCTGCGGGTCGAACTGCTCGACGAGCACGAGCCGCGCTCGGTGGCGCAGCACCCCGCCGAGGACGGCGTTGAGGCCGTAGACGTGGAAGAGGGGGAGCACGCCGAGCACCACGTCGTCGCCGTGCATCATCGGAGGCTCGACGGCCGCCACCTGCTCGATGTTGGCCAGCAGCGCGCGGTGGCTGAGCATCGCGGCTCGTGGCCGGCCGGAGGTGCCGCTGGTGTAGAGGAGGGCGGCCAGCCTCTCGGGGTCCGGCAGCGGCGGCACCGGTCGTACGACGTCCGCGCGCAGGTCGGCGAAGGCCACCTCACCGTCGTCGGGCTCTGCACCTGTCACCACCACGACCGGCCGCGGAGCATCCCCCAGCTCGACGAGCGCAGCGCGTACGACGGCTCGCGCGGTGTCGTCGACGACGACCATTCGGGTGCCGGAATCGGCGATCATCCGGGCGAGCTCCCCGGACGTCGAGCGCGGGTTGACCGGGACCGCGACGACCTGGGCCCGCAGCACCCCGAGGTAGGCGGTGACGAACTCGATCCGGTTGCCGACGACGACCATCACCCGCTGCCCGGCACGGATGCCGTGGGACCCCAGGCCGGTCGCGATCCGGGCGACCTCGTCCTCGAGACCTGACCAGGTGAGGGTCCGGCCGCCGGTCTCCACGAGGGCCTGCCGGTCGGGCACGTCCGCGGCCGCCTCGGCCACGAAGGCAGAGATGTCGTTGCGCGGCATGCGCCGATACTTCCACAGCTAGGCTGACCGGGTGACCCGGTCCGAGCGTCCCAAGCGGCTCAACCTGCAGCAACGATCCGCACTGGCCGGCGAGGCGGCGGCGGCATCCGCGGAGGTCGAGAACGCGCTGATGACCCCCAGCGACCTGACCGCGGCCGCCTTCTTCGACGTCGACAACACGGTCATGCAGGGCGCCAGCATCTTCCACCTCGCCCGCGGCCTGCACCGTCGCAAGTTCTTCACCACCCGCGAGATCGCGGGGGCGGCCTGGAAGCAGGCCTACTTCCGGATCGTGGGCGTCGAGGACCCCGAGCACGTGGCCGAGGCGCGGTCGTCGGCGCTCTCCTTCATCGCCGGTCACACCACCGCCGAGCTCGAGGAGCTCGGCGAGGCGATCTTCGACGAGGCGATGGCGCACCGGATCTGGCCCGGCACCCGGGCCCTGGCCCAGCTCCACCTCGACGAGGGCAAGCGGGTCTGGCTGGTCACCGCGGCCCCCATCGAGATCGCCAGCATCATCGCCCGCAGGCTCGGCCTCACCGGCGCGATGGGCACCGTCGCCGAGCACGTCGACGGCGTCTACACCGGGCAGCTCGTCGGTGACCTGCTGCACGGACCCGCCAAGGCGGAGGCGATCAAGGCGCTGGCCGCCCGCGAGGGTCTCGACCTCGCGCGCTGCTCGGCCTACTCCGACTCCAGCAACGACCTGCCGATGCTGTCCATGGTCGGCGACCCCTGCGCGATCAACCCCGACGCCCGCCTGCGCGCCCACGCCAAGGCGCAGGGCTGGCGGATCCATGACTACCGCACGGGTCGCAAGGCGGCCCGCGCGGGACTGGTCGCGGCGGCCGTCGCCGGCGCGGTGACCGGTGCCGTCGCGGCCGGCGTGAGCGTCCGCGGTCGCGACCGCTCGGCACAGATGTAACTCATAGTTACTCACGGGTTCACAAGACACTCCCTGCCACTTATCGTGGAGACTGCTGCAACCGGGGAGGGAATCCGCATGCGGTCATCAGACGGCCTCGAGCACTCGCTCGAGGAGGGGCTCGACGCGCTACGGCGCGCGGTGTGGGCTGCCCTCTCGCCGCAGGTGCTCCTGGCCGGGACCGCGTCCCCCGGCTCCGCATCGATCCCCGCGCGCGGGCCAGCCGGCCGTTCGGGACCGGGCACCCAGGGACCGGGTGCCCAGGGACCGGGCACCCCGGGACCCGGCGCCTCCGGTCCGGTCGGCGACGAGGACCAGGCCACCTCCTCCGAGGTCGACGAGGCCGAGCGCGACCGCCTGATCGCCCTGGTCGAGCTGGCCCGCGCCGGGGACAAGGACGCCTTCGGCCTGCTCTACGACCACTACCAGGCCTCGGTCTACCGCTTCCTCTACTACCGCACCCGCTCCCAGGTGCTGGCCGAGGACCTCACGTCCGAGACCTTCTTCCGGGCGCTGCGGAGCATGAACAACTTCCGCTGGCAGGGCAAGGACTTCGGCGCCTGGCTGATGACCATCGCCCGCAACCTCACCACCGATCACTTCAAGGCCGGTCGCACCCGCCTCGAGATGACCACCGAGGACATGACGCCGCACGACGACGCCACGGAGGGGCCCGAGAGCGCGGTGCTCGCCGGGCTGACCAACGAGGCGCTCCTCAAGGCCCTCACCGAGCTGCCGACAGAGCAGCGCGAGTGCCTCATCATGCGTTTCCTGCAGGGGCTGTCGATCGCCGAGACGGCGCTGGCGCTCCGCCGGTCCGACGGCGCCGTCAAGCAGCTCCAGCTGCGCGGCGTACGCAATCTGGCCAAGCTGCTGCCGGAGGGGTTGAGAGACACGTGAACTCACCCGTAACCCGCGGCTCGTCCCGCTCGTTCGTCTGTGTGGGAGGACCCACCAGCAGTGAGACAGGACGAGCACCATGACAGCCCCATTCTCGGCACGCCGACGTGCCGACGAGTTCGAGGCACTCCTCTCCCGAGATCCCGGCACGCCGCTCACGGAGCGTGATGCGGAGCGTTTCACCGCCCTCCTGGACGTCGTGTCCGACCTGCGCGCGATCCCGGAGGTGGCACCGCGCGCCGAGTTCGTGAGCTCGCTGCGCGAGCGCCTGATGGTCGAGGCCGACACGGCCCTCCTCCAGCAGCCCGCTGCGCCGTCGCGCCTCGCGATGCCGGTCACCACCCGCGCCCGCGACCGGCGGGTCGCCACGCTGCTCGGCGGGGCCGCCCTCGTCGGCGCCACCGCGACCATGGCCGTCGCTGCCCAGACCGCGCTCCCGGGCGAGTCGCTGTACGGCGTCAAGCGCGGCATCGAGTCCGCCCAGGTCCGGTTCGCCGACGACGACACTGCCCGCGGCCGCGCGCTGCTCGCCCAGGCCGACACCCGCCTCACCGAGCTCGAGGAGCTCACCGCGGGCGAGGGCGGCAACGCCATGCTCATCCCCGACACCCTCGACGCCTTCACCGAGCAGTCGGGCCAGGGAGTCCGCAGCCTGCTCTCGGCGTACGACCGCAACGGTTCCGACGCCGACGTGCAGCGTGCGCGCGACTTCACCACCGAGAGCATGGACCGCCTGAGCGCCCTCCAGGGTGTCGTGCCCGAGAGCGCGCGCGACGAGCTCCTCGCCGCCGGCCGGACCCTCACCGACCTCGACACGGAGATCGGGAGCGCCTGCCTGTCCTGCTCCGGGGGGATCACCACGACGCCCGACTTCCTGCTCGCCAGCGTCGCCGCGCCCGACCTGCTCACCGGGCTGGACAGCGACGAGCTGTCCCTCGAGGCGGCGCCGGTCTCCGGTCAGGACGTCACCGGGATCGAGATCCCGAAGGCGCTCCAGTCCCCCGAGACGCTGCTGCCGACAGCGAGCCCGACGTCGACCCCGAGCCTCGCTCCCGAGGTCCCCGACCCGACCACGCCGACCAAGGGCCCCGGCGACCAGGTCAAGGACGCCACCGACGGGGTCAAGGACGGCGTCAAGGACGGGGTCGACGACGTCACTGACACCACCGGTGATGTCGTCGAGGGTCTCGACGACGCCACGGGCGGTGCGATCGGCGGCCTGACGAGCGGCGTCGACGACGCCACCGGCGGCCTCATCGGCGAGGTGACCGGGACCCTCGACAACCTCACCGGCGGCACGCTCGACAGCGCGACCGGCGGGCTCCTGCCCTGATCGCCCGGCCGCCCGCCCGACCGGTTGCGGTCCTGGTCCGGTGCACACATAGCCTGTCGCCATGATGCGGAGGCTCGGACGACCTGCACCCTCGCCCGACGGTGCCACCGACACCGCAGGAGGGCCGTCGCGCCTCGTGTGGACAGCGCTCCTCGGGTCACTCCTCGTGCTGTTCTTCTGCTACACCTACAACGACAACGTGATCACCACGCTGCACGGGATGAACGTGTGGAGCGCCCTGCGTGAGGGGGAGCTGCCCCGCTTCTACTCCTACAACGCCGACGTCACGCCGAGCAGCACGGACTTCCACACCGCGCCCATCAGCTACGGCTTCGGCATCTACCTCGTCTTCGCCGTCTGGAACTTCCCGCTGTGGCTCCTGCAGGAGTACGCCGGGGTCGACGTCTTCGACTCCGTCCTGTGCCTGGCCTGGGCCAAGGCGATCACCCTGCCGTTCCTCGCGGGCTGCTTCTGGGCCGTCGGACGCCTGTGCCAGACGCTGGGCGTCGACCGCGGGCGTACCCGCTGGGCACAGTTCATGTTCCTGTCCTCGGGCCTGACCGTCGCCGCCGTGTTCATCATGGGTCAGTACGACGTCATCCACCTGTTCCTGACCCTGCTCGGCCTCGACCTCCTCCTGCGCGGCAGGTACCGGTACTTCCTCCTCTGCCTGGCGGGCGCCGTGGCGCTCAAGCTCTTCCCGCTGTTCGTGTTCCTGCCCGTGCTGCTCCTCCGCGAGAAGCGCTACCTCAGGATCCTGGCCGCCCTGGCGGCGGCCGTCTCCCTCACCCTGGTCCTCAAGGTGCCGTTCCTCTGGGACTCGGAGTTCTCCTCCGCGCCCGGTGACGGGTTGATCCGCGGCATGGTCCTCGCCAACCCGCTCCCGTTCGGCATCACCGGTGCGCCGGCGTTCCCGCTCCTGTTCGGCATGCTGTGCATCGCCTGCTTCGTGCTGCGACCGGAGCCCGAGCGCCTCGCGAGGGCCACCGTCTACGCCGCGTTCGCAGGCGTGGCGCTCTTCTTCCTGGCAACCCCTGCCTACCCCTACTGGTTCGTGATGCTCACGCCCTTCGTGGCGATCGTCTGGGCCGTCGAGGCCGGTCGCGGGAGGGACCTGGCGACGCTGGACCTCGCCCTGATCGCCGTGACCCTGCTCATCCACCAGATCTACTACTCCTGGTGCTTCGACCTCACCGTCGTCCGACCCATGGCGCTGGCCGCCCTGCTGACCCCGGTGGACGACCTGGCGGTCCCGATGTCACCGGCGGGCATCTACGCGAGCCTGGGCCTGACGCCCTACCTCAGTCTCCTCACCTCGGCGTTCGCGGCACTCCTGATCGCGGTGCTGGTGCTCGGCTACCCCCGCAGCCACCCGGAGACGCTGTCCCCTGCCGGAGTGGACGGGCCCGAGCGTCGGGTGCTCGTCGTGCGCGCCGCCGTGGGGCTCGGGATGTGCGCGATCCCGGCGGCGGTCTACCTCTACACGCTCGTCGCGCACGGCACGGTCGGCGCGTAGCGACGATCAGCTGAAGACGCCGTCGCGCTCTCGGAGCAGGTCGAACAGGGTGTGCTGGATGGTCTCGCGCACCTGGTCGGTCACGTTGAACACCAGCATCGGGTCCTCGGCCTCTGCGGCGTCGTAGGAGTCGGTGCGGATCGGCTCGCCGAACTCCAGGATCCACTTCGACGGCAGCGGCACCATCCCGAGCGGGCCCAGCCACGGGAAGAACGGCGTGATCGGGATGTAGGGGACGCCCAGGAGCCGCGCCAGCGACGGCACGTTGCCGACGAGCGGGTAGATCTCCTCGGCTCCGACCACCGAGAGCGGGATGATGGGTACGCCGGTGCGCAACGCGGCCGACACGAAGCCGCCCCGGCCGAAGCGCTGCAGCTTGTAGCGCTCGCTGAACGGCTTGCCGATGCCCTTGAAGCCCTCGGGCCACACGCCCACGAGGTCGCCGCCGGACAGCATCCGCTCGGCGTCCTCGGTGCACGCGAGCGTGGCGCCGCCCTTGCGCGCGAGCGAGCTGACGACCGGCATCTTGAAGACGAGGTCGGCACCGAGCGGACGCAGGAAGCGGTGGGCGTTGTCGTGCACGGCCAGCATGGTCATCAGGCCGTCGAGGGGCACGGTGCCGGAGTGGTTGGAGACCACCAGCGCTCCGCCCTCGGCGGGGATGTTCTCCAGCCCACGCACCTCGAGCCGGAACCACTTCTCCGCGACGGGCCGGAGGGCCGCCATGAAGAAGCGCTCGGTCAGCTCGCGGTCGAAGCCGTAGTCGTCGACCTCGTAGTCGCCCTCCAGCCGCCGGCGCACGAATGCCATCAGCTCGGCCAGGCGACGCTCCCAGTCGTCGCCGAAGACGTCCTTGGCAGCGCCCTGGGCTGCTGCGAGCCAGTCACCGACGGGGATGCCGGTCCTGGGCGGTGGTCCAGCCACCTTCTCCCCCGCGCCAACGGTGGCGGGGCCACCGCTCGCTGCCGGGTCCTGGAAGGGGGGTGCGTCAGCGACCTTCACCCGGGGCACTTCGGTGGCTGGGCCACCGCCGGACGGACGCTTCTTCGCGGACGCCTTCTTCGCTGCCGGCCTGACGGCCGGCTTGACGGCCGGCTTCTTGGCCGAGGGTGCGAGGTTGCGAGCGGCGGAGGAGGGCCGGGCGCTGCCGGAGCCGCGACCCGGGCGACCGCCGGTGCCGATCGGGATGACGACCGCGTCGCGTGCCTCCTCAGCCACGACCGGCTCCTTCGAGCGGAGCCGGCGCGAGGTCGCGGCAGAAGTCGGCGAACGCCGCAGCCGTCGAGTACGCCGGCTCGAAGCCGAGCTGGGTGCGCATCCGGGTGGTGTCCACACCACGACCGTAGGTGAGGAACACCAGCTGCTCCGGCGAGAAGTCCGAGATCCGGGCCTGGCGCATGGTGGCGCCGAGGCGGCCGACGGCGAAGCGCGGCATCGCGACGGACGGCGTGCCGAGCCGGCGTACGGCCTGGCTGAGCGTCAGCAACCCGTCGCCGGCGACGTTGAAGGTGCCGGGGGCTCCGGTGACGGCCGCGTGCCGCAGCACGCGCAGCAGGTCGTCCTCGTGGAGGAACTGCAGGCGCGGGTCGAAGCCCAGCACCCGCGGGATCACCGGGAGGCGGAAGTAGTTGGTCAGCGGACTGACGACGTGGGGACCCACGACGTTGGCCGCGCGGATCAGGGTGACGTCGACGTCGGGGCGGCGGCGCGCGAAGCCGCGGACGTAGCCCTCGATCTCGTAGACGTCCTTGGCATAGCCGGACGACGGCAGCCGCTTGGGGCCCATGTCCTCGGTGAACATCGCGGGGTCGCGCGGGCTCGAGCCGTACACCGTGGTCGTCGACTTCACGACGAGGCGCTCGACCGTCGTCGACTTCTGGCACGCAGCGAGGAGCTGCATGGAGCCGATGACGTTGAGCTCCTTCATCGTCCCCCGACCGCCGGCCGAGCCGGGGGTCGCGATCACGCTCATGTGGACGACCGTGTCGACGTCCTCCTTGGCGAGGACCTTGGCGATGACCGGGTTGCGGATGTCAGCGCGGACGAAGGAGACGTCCCCGATGTCGCCCCGCGGGGGTACGACATCCACCCCGATGACTCGCTCGATGGACGGGTCGCCGGCCGCGGCGCGCGCGAAGCGTCGCCCTATGTCCCGGGATGTCCCGGTGACCAGCACGACCCGCCCCATGGTCGAGGGTGTTACTTGCCGAGCTTGCGGCGCTGGACGCGCGTCTTCTTGAGCAACTTGCGGTGCTTCTTCTTGGCCATGCGCTTGCGCCGCTTCTTGATGACAGAACCCACGTGGATCAGACCTTTCCTTGCGGCCGACACCTGTCGGCCGGACCCGCCCACCCTACTTGGCAGTGGTGGGCAGAGCGGAATCGCGTCAGTCCGGTGGATCGACGAGGCCGGCCGGGCGGCTCAGCCTGCGTTGTAGAAGCTCTTGCGGAGGTACTCGTTGACGTCGTCCTCGGTCACCCGGAACGACCGGCCCACGCGGACGGCCGGCAGGTCGCCGCCGTGCACGAGGCGATAGACGGTCATCTTCGAGACGCGCATCTTCGACGCCACCTCGGCAATGGTCAGGAAGTGGGCCTCGGACATGTCGCCAGGGGTGTTCGCAGCCATGGTGCACCGTTCCTTCTGCGCGGGACGGCGCCGGCGTCCTCGCCGGCGTCACAGGCGTGCCGCTCTGGGTGAGAATAGGGCTCCCGTGACGGGTGGGGAAGAGGAACGCCAGAGAAACTTGTGTGACTGGCGGCGTGTCGGGTTGATTCTTTACCGATCGAGGCGGTCGGCGGAACGCCCTAGGGCAGTGGATCCAGCCCGTGGAGCGGGAAGATCTCCATCCGGGTCGCGTGGATCGCGCGGTCCAGCCAGGCGTCGGGGTCGTAGCCCGACGACCAGTCGCGGTAGGCCGGCGTACGCCCGTCCGTCATGCGGTGCGGCGCGGTCGCGCCCAGCACCTCCTCGACGTACGCCCGCCACGCCGGCGGTGTCGCCACCCCGGGCTCGAGGGGGCGTCCGCCGGCGATGGCGATCAGGTGGACCCAGGCACGCGGGACCACGTCGACGATCGAGTAGCCGCCGCCCCCGGTGACCACCCAGCGGCCGTCGGCGACCTCGTGGGCGAGCTCGTGGAGGGCGAGGTAGGCCGCGCGCTGTCCGTCGATGCTGAGCATCATGTGCGCCAGCGGGTCGTTCATGTGGGAGTCGCAGCCGTGCTGGGTGACGAGCACGTCGGGCCGGAACTCGCGCAGCACCGGAGGCACCACGGCATGGAAGGCGCGCAACCACCCCGCGTCGGAGGTCCCGGGAGGGAGCGCCACGTTGACCGCGGTCCCCTCGGCGCCCGGACCGCCGGTGTCGGCGGGGAAGCCGGTGCCGGGGAACAGCATCTGGCCGGTCTCGTGCAACGAGATCGTCAGCACCCGCGGGTCGTCGTAGAAGATCTTCTCGACCCCGTCGCCGTGGTGGACGTCGATGTCGACGTAGGCCACCCGCTCGGCGCCGTCGGCGAGCAGCTGCGTGATCCCGACGGCCACGTCGTTGTAGATGCAGAAGCCCGCCGCCCGGTCGGGCATCGCGTGGTGGAGGCCGCCGGCGATGTTGACCGAGTGCAGCGACTCCCCGCTCCACACCTGGCGTACGGCCTCGAGCGTGGCGCCGACGACGTGCGCGCTGGCGAGGTGCATGTCCTTGAAGACGGGGTCGTCGTCGGTCCCGAGCCCTCGGGACGGGTCCACCCAGCCCGGCGTCGTACCGGCCATCGTGACCGCCTCGATGAGCGCCTCGTCGTGGACCGTCGCGATCTGCGCGGAGGTCGCCATCGGCGCATCGACGCGCTTGAGGCCGTCCAGCACGCCGAGCTCGTCGGCGAGCCGCATGGTCAGGTCGACGCGGACCGGGGACATCGGGTGCGTGGGCCCGAAGTTGTAGTCGGTGAGTGTCGGGTCGAACACGATCGACGTGGGCCCGGCGCACTCCATGTGGCGGACGTTACCCCTGCCCAGGCCCCCGTCCGGCCCGCGGGACGTCTTGAACGTGTTCAATTTTTGTGGCACCCTTTCTTGAACACGTTCAACAAGGAGGACGCATGGTCACGAGGGCATCGCGTTGGCGGCCACAGGTCCTCTGGCTGCCCATGGGCGGGCTGCTCGGCGCCCTCGCCGGCGGCTCCCTGTGCGGCGGTCCTCTCGCCCGGTGGCTGGCGGGACTCCACCCGCCCCGACCGCAGCAGGTGTCGCGGTGACCGGCGGCTACCGGGTCGAGTGGCGCTGGTTCCTCATGGGTCCGCTCCTCGGATATGTCTCGGGCCTGGTCGCAGTCGCCCTGGTGGGCGTCCTGCCCTGGCCACCGCTCCTGCTGCTGACCGTGCCTCTCGGGCTGCTGGTCGGCGGACCGATCGGCGCCGCCGTGGGACTGGTCGCCGGCGTGCCACTGGCCCTCCTCGTCGGCCCCCACCTGAGCCTGCGCACCGCGGTGTTCCGCGCAGCCGCGCTGGGCGCCGTCATGCCCCCGGCCGTGCTGCTGCTCGGGGTCGCGCTCGTCCCGGCACTGCCGTGGACCGACGGCGGTCTCGCCTCGAGCATCACCTGGCTCGGGGCGTACCCCTATGGCGCGGCCGCCGTCCTGGGCGGACTCGTGGCGGCGCGGACCGCGCAGGTCGACATGCCCCGGACCGGGCTCTCCTAGGGTGGCGACCGTGCCCGACAAGCGAACGAGCAAGGCGACGCAGACCCGCGCCACGATCGTCGACGCCGCGATGACGCTGTTCCGTGCCGGCGGCTACGACGCGACCACCATGCGCGCGATCGCCGACGAGGCGGGCGTGTCCCTCGGCAACGCCTACTACTACTTCTCCGGCAAGGAGGAGCTCGTCCAGGCGTTCTACGACCAGATCCAGGTCGAGCACGCGGCGGCCGCGGAGTCGGCGTACGCCACTCCCGTCTTCGCCGAGCGCCTGCGTGCGGTGATGGAGTCGTTCATCGACGTCGCCGAGCCCTTCCACGACTTCGGCGGCCAGTTCTTCAGCAACGCCGCCGACCCGCGCTCGCCCCTCTCCCCCTTCTCGGAGGAGTCCGCGCCCGCCCGGGAGGCGAGCACGGCGCTGATGCGGCGCGCCGTCGAGGGCTCGGACCTCAGGGTCGCACCGGCCCTGCGCGAGGAGCTGCCCGACCTGCTGTGGCTGCTGCACATGGGAGTGGTGCTGTTCTGGGTGTACGACGACAGCGCGGGCCAGCGGCGTACGCGCACGCTGGTCGCCGGTCTCGTGCCGATCGTGGACCGGTCGATCCGACTCACCCGGCTGCCACTGGTGCGCGGGCTGGTCGACGACGGGCTAGGGCTCGTGCGTCAGCTGCGCGGAGCCTGACGGGTCAGGAACCCTCGGCCAGCTCGCGCGAGCGGTTGCGGGCCGCCTCCATGGCGGCGAGGAACGCAGCCCGGACCTTGTGGATCTCGAGCTCCCGCAGCGCAGACGCGGTCGTGCCTCCCGGCGAGGTGACCTGCTCGCGCAGGACGACCGGGTGTGTGCCGGTCTCGCGCAGCATCGCGGCCGACCCGACGAGGGTCTGGACGACCAGCTCGGTGGCCGTGGCGCGGGGCAGGCCGAGGTGCACGCCGGCTTCGATCATCGACTCGACGACGAAGAAGATGTAGGCCGGACCGGACCCGGAGATCGCGGTGACCGCGTCCATCTGCTTCTCGGGGATGCGGAGCACCTTGCCGGTCGAGGCCATCAGCGACTCGGCCTCGGTCAGGTGGGACTCGTCGCAGTGGGAGCCCGGCGCGATCGCCGCCATCCCCTCGTCCACAAGGGCAGGGGTGTTGGGCATGACGCGCACGACGGCGACGCCCTCCGGGACGCGCGACTCGATGAAGGCGGTGGTGATGCCCGCCGCGAGCGAGACGATCAGCTGGCCGGGGCGCAGCTCGCCGGCGATCTCGTCGAGCACGTCGCCCATGTCCTGCGGCTTGACCACCAGCGCGACGGTGTCGGCCTTGGCGGCCGCCTCACGGTTGGAGACGACGGCGACGCCGTACCTCTCCTCGAGCTCGCGGGCCCGCTCGGCGCGCTTCTCGCCGACCATCAGCTGGTCGACCCGGCGGCCGGCTCGCACGAGCCCGGACAGCAGGGTCTCCCCCATCACGCCGGCGCCGATGATCGCTGTGCTCATGACCGCAATCTATCCCCACCCAGAGACTGCGACGCGCCTGCTTCTTCGCCGCAGACGCTGCGGGCTCACTTCTTGGAGACGAGCGAGCGCGCGAAGAAGGCGAGGTTCTGGGGCTTCTCGGCCAGGCGGCGCATGAGGTAGCCGTACCACTCGGTGCCGTAGGGGATGTAGACGCGCATCGTCTCGCCGGCGGCCGCGAGGCGCTTCTGCTCGTCGGGGCGGATGCCGTAGAGCATCTGGAACTCGTAGGTCCCCGGGCGGCGGCCGAAGCGGCTCGCGAGCGAGGAGGCGATCTGGATCATCCGCGGGTCGTGCGTGGCGATCATCGGGTAGCCCTGACCGGCGAGCAGCACCTTGAGGCAGCGTACGTAGGACTTGTCGATCTCGACCTTCTCCTGGAAGGCCACCGCCTCGGGCTCCATGTAGGCGCCCTTGCACAGCCGCACGCGCGAGCCCTCGTAGGCCAGCGCCCGGCAGTCGGCCTCGGTGCGGTGGAGCATCGCCTGGAGCACTGCACCGGTCTCGGGGAAGTCCTTGCGGAGCTCGCGCAGGATCGAGAGCGTCGAGTCGGTGGTGGTGTGGTCCTCCATGTCGAGGGTCACCGTCGTGCCGGCGTTGCGGGCGGCGCGGCAGATGTCGCGAGCGTTCTCGAGCGCGACCTTGTGACCGTTGTCGGGGAGGAACTGCCCGATGGCGCTGAGCTTGACCGACACCTCGGCGTGCGCGGCGAGGCCGCGCGACGCCAGCTCCGACAGGACGTCCTTGTAGGCGGCGACCGTGGCCTCGGCCTGCGCGGCGTCGGTCGTGTCCTCGCCGAGGTAGTCCAGCGTCACCTGCAGCCCGTCGTCAGCGAGCTCGGAGGTCGCGCGGACGGCGTCGGCCGTGGCCTCGCCGGGGACGTAGCTGGTGACGATCCCGCTGGAGACGGGCATGGTCGAGACGAGCTTCTTGACCCCCTGGCTGCGGGCGAGGAGGAGGATCGGCTGACGGAGCAAGGACATGGTCGAAGGCTACGCCGATCACCACCGAACCTTCACAGGTCCTCCACCCATGTCGCGCCGTCGGACGCCTAGCGTCGGACCATGACCTCCACCACCGCGCCGACCGGGCGCTACGTCCTCGCCCTCGGCGTCTCGCTCGCCACCGTCCTCTTCCTGGTGCTGGGCATCGGCGCGCTCGGCATCATCGGCGACGGCGACCGCGACGCGATCTACCTCGCGGCGCCCGCGGTGGCCCTGATCGTGGCCGTGGCCACCCGTTTCAGCCCGCGCGGGATGGCCCTCGCGGCAGGCGCCGCGGCCGGCACCACGGTCGTCGCCGGAGTCGTGGCGGTCGTCATCGTCGCGCTCGACCGGGAGTCGGCCTCGCTCCTCGACGTGGCGATGCTGACCGGGATGTACGCCGGGCTCTTCGCCGTCGCCGGCTGGCTGTTCTGGCGCGTCGGCTAGGGCGTACGTCGGCGCAGGGTCGCGGCGCCCAGCACCAGCGCGGCGAGGGCGAAGCAGGCCACGATCGCGATCGATCGCCACACCTCGCCCTGGTCGGCGTCGCCGACGAGCTCCTGCATGGCGTCGACGGCGTACGACAGCGGCAGCACGTTGCTGATCGCCTCGAGCACCGCCGGCATCTGGTCTCGCGGCACGAAGAGGCCGCAGAGCAGGATCTGCGGGAGCACGAACGCCGGCATGAACTGCACGGCCTGGAACTCGGTCGTCGCGAACGCACTCACCAGCAGCCCGAGCGCGGTGCCGAGGACGGCGTCGACGACCGCCACGACGCCGAGCAGCCAGACCGGTCCGTTGACGTCGAGACCGAGCAGCCCGACGCTGACCGCCACCGCGAGCGCCGACTGGACCGCGGCGAGCAGCCCGAACGCGAGGGCGTAGCCGAGGAGGAAGTCGAGCTTGCCCATCGGCATCGTCAGCAGTCGCTCGAGGGTGCCGGACGAGCGCTCACGCAGGGTGGTCACGCTGGTCACCAGGAACATCACGATGAAGGGGAACATCGCCAGCAGTCCGGGGCCGAAGCGGTCGAAGAGGTCACCCGGCAGGTCCTCGAACATCCACCACAGCAGGCTGATCAGCACGCACGGGACGACGAGCAGCATCGCGAGCGTGCGGTGGTCGCGGCGGACCTGGGTGAGGACGCGGCCGGCGACGGCCCACGTGATCCGGGGGCTCATCGTGCGGTCCCTGCGGCGTGGCTCTGGGGAGCGGAGCGGCGGAGAAGGAGGTCGTGGGGTGCGTTCACGCCGCCTCCTCCGTGCCCTCGACCATGTGGAGGAACGCGTGCTCGATGTCGGCAGCGCCCGTGCTCTCGCGGATCTCGTCCGGCGAGCCGTCTGCGATGATCCGCCCCTCGCGCATCAGCAGCAGCCGGTGGCAGCGCTCGGCCTCGTCCATGACGTGGCTGGAGACCAGCACCGCTGCTCCACCGTCGGCGAGACGGTGGAACAGCTCCCACAGGTCGCGCCGCAGCACCGGGTCGAGCCCGACCGTGGGCTCGTCGAGCACCAGCAGGTCGGGGGTGCCGAGGAGTGCGACCGCGAGGCTGACCCGGCTGCGCTGGCCGCCGGAGAGCCGTCCGACGACCTGTTGGCGCTGGTCGGCGAGGCCGACTACCTCGATCGCCTCGTCCGCCGACGACCGGTCGACGCCGAGCACCCGGGCGAAGAACCCGAGGTTCTCCGCCACCGTCAGGTCGTCGTACACGCTGGCGGCCTGGGTGACGTAGCCGATCCGGGTGCGCAGCGCCGCGCTGCCGGCGGGCTCGCCGAGCACCTCGACCGACCCCGAGGCCACCTGCTGCGCACCGACGAGGGCGCGCAGCAGCGTGCTCTTGCCGCACCCGCTCGGCCCCAGCAGGCCGGTGACACCCGCGGTGACGCCGAGCGAGATGGCGGGCAGCACCTCCCGCCCACCTCGTACGACGGTCAGGTCACGTACCTCGATGACGTTTTTCATCATGTGTTGAATTGTGCGCGCGGCCGGGTGCCGGGTCAACCCCTGCGCAGGCGTACGTCGGTCAGGCCAGGTCGCCGGTCAGGTAGTGCTGGAGCACCGGTCCGACCCGCGCCACGACGTCCTCGGCCGGCATCTGCGCCATCGGCGGCAGGGCCACGACGTAGCGGGTGACGATCAGCCCGACGATCTGGCTGGCGACGAGCGGCACCCTGACCTCGGGACGATCCTTCACCAGCTGCGCGAGCACGGGCCCGACGACGACCGGGATGAACCCGTCCTTGAGCAGCCGCCCGCCGTCCTCGTTGAGGACCGAGCGGACCACCGCGAGCAACCGCACCTGGATCTCCGGGTCGTCCCACACCGACAGGAAGGTCCGCAGCAGCCGCTCGCCCGCGCCGTCCGGGCCCGCCGCGACCACCGGGGCCAGCACCGCGCGGGGGTCGACCGGGATCTCGAGCGCGGCGACGAAGAGGTCGTCCTTGGTGCCGAAGTAGTGGTGCACCAGCGCCGGGTCGACGCTCGCCGAGGCCGCGACGGCACGGATCGTCGTACCGCGGAAACCCTTCTCGGCGAACGACGCCCGCGCAGCGGTGAGCACCTCGGCGCGCGTGTCCGGCGCGCCCGGTCTGCGACCGCGGGCCGTACGAGGTGTCACCGGGACGTCACGGGGTCGTCACGGCCAGGTGCTCGCGGGCGAACTCCAGCGACTCGCGCAGGTCCGCCTCCCGCTCGGCGCGGTCCGCACACCGACGGGTGTTGATCTCCAGCACGACGTGACCGCCGAAGCCGGTGCCGGCCAGGTGGCGCAGGAAGGCCTCGGCACCCATGACGCCGCGACCGGGTACGAGGTGCTCGTCCTTCGCCGAGCCGGTGCCGTCGGTGAGGTGGATGTGGCGCAGCCGCTCCCCCATCCGGTCGGCCATCTCGATGACGTCGCTGCGCGCGATCGCGGCGTGGGACAGGTCGATCGTGGTGTTGGCGTAGTCCTCCTGGCTGGGGTCCCAGCCGGGGAGGTACATCTCCATCCCGCGGCGCGAGGAGGCCCGCCACGGATACATGTTCTCGACCGCGAAGGAGATCCCGGTGCGTGCCTCGAGCGACGCGATCCCCTCGACGAAGCCGGCGGCGTAGTCCTTCTGCCACCGGAACGGCGGGTGCACGACGACCACGTCGGCGCCCACCGCCTCGGCCATCTCGGCCGACTTCTCCAGCTTGCCCCAGGGGTCGGTGCCCCAGACGCGCTGGGTGAAGAGCAGGCAGGGCGCGTGGACCGCGCAGATCGGGACCTCGTGGTGCTCGCTGAGCTTCTTGACCGCATCGATCTGCTGGCTCAGCGCATCGATGCCGACCATCACCTCGACGGCGTCGTAGCCCAGCGACGCCGCCCAGCCGAAGCCGTGCGCCGTCGACTCGGGATAGACCGAGGCCGTGGACAGTCCGATGAGCGGGGCCATCGTCAGCGGGGCCTCCTGACCACGGAGATCTGGTCGAGGCGTTCGAGGATGACGCCCTCGCGCAGCGCCCACGGGCAGATCTCGAGGGCGCTGAGGTCGAAGATGTCCATGCACGCCTCGGCGACCAGCGCCCCGGGCACGATCTGGTGGGTGCGGCTCGGCGAGACGCCGGGCAGCGCCGCGAGCTCGTCGGAGGAGAGCGCCATGAGCTTGGGGATCCAGTCCGAGAGGGTGGCGAGCTCGAGCACCCGCGGGACCAGCGGTCCGTCGCCGCTCGGCGCCGCACCGCAGATGCGCGCGAGGGAGCGGAAGGTCTTCGAGGTGGCGGCCGCGCGGTCCGGCACGCCGGGGCGCAGCAGGTGCCCGGCGTCGCGGGCGATCTCGGCGCGGATCTTCTTGCGGAGCTCGCGGATCTCGGACTCGTCGGGCTGACCGCCTCGAAACCACAGGCGCGCCATCCGCGCCGCCCCGAGCGGGAGCGACCAGGCGACGTCGGGTGCCTCGTCGGTGCCGGCCGCGATCTCGAGGGAGCCGCCGCCGATGTCGAAGACCGCCAGCCGGCCGGCCGACCAGCCGAACCAGCGGCGTACGGCCAGGAACGTGAGCCGCGCCTCGTCCTCACCGGAGAGCACCTCCAGCTCCACGCCGGTGTGCTTCTCGACGTGGGCGAGGACCTCGTGGGAGTTGACCGCGTCGCGCACCGCCGAGGTGGCGAAGCCGAGCATCTCCTCGCACCCCTTGTCGTCGGCGATCTCGGTGGCCGAGGCGCAGAAGTCGGTGAGGGCATCGATGCCCTCCGGCGTGACCGCGCCGTCCTTGTCGAGGTGCTCGGCCAGGCGCAGCGCCTGCTTGTGCGAGCTGGCGGGCAGCGGCGCGGCACCACCGTGCGCGTCGACCACCAGGAGGTGGCCGGTGTTGGAACCGATGTCGAGGACGCCCAGCCGCATGCCCGCCACGCTACTAGGGTTCACCCGTGCCCGAAGTCGACCTGGTGTTCCCCCGCGCGTTCGTCGAGTTCGCCGACCCCGCCGACGAGGGGCAGGTGTTCCGCTGCGACCTGACCTGGCTGACGTCGGCCTACATGTGCATCTTCGGGCAGGGGTGCCAGGGGATCTACGCCGACGCCCCCGACGTCGGCTGCTGCACCCTCGGCGCGCACTTCGCCGACAAGGACGACGAGAAGCGCGTCGCCGGCTTCGTCGCCCAGCTCACGCCCGACGACTGGCAGCTCCATCCCGGCCGGTCGGTCAAGAAGTCGGACTGGATCGAGACCGACGACGACGGCGAGCGCAAGACGCTGGCAGTGGAGTACGACGGTCAGCAGGCGTGCGTGTTCCACAACCGCACCGACTTCGCTCCCGCCGACGGTGGCGGCGGTGCCGGCTGTGCCCTGCACGGGCTGGCGCTGAGGCAGGGCCGCAACCCGCTGGAGACCAAGCCCGACGTGTGCTGGCAGCTGCCGATCCGCCGCCAGTACCGCACCGTCGAGGTGCAGGACGGGACGTCCTACGTCGAGGTCTCGATCGGGGAGTACGACCGCCGCGGCTGGGGCCCCGGCGGCCATGACCTCGACTGGTACTGCTCGGGCAACACCGAGGCGCACGTCGCCCTCGAGCCGGTCTTCGTCACCCACGAGGCGGAGCTCGTGGAGCTGATGGGACGCGAGGCGTACGTCGAGCTGACCCGTCACTGCGAGGCGCACGTGCGCTCGCGATCGGCCCTCGCGCTCCACCCGGCCGACCCGCGCTGACGAGACGCGTCGACCCGGTGCACCGCCACACCCTGACCACCCAGTGAGATCGCTCGACGTCAAGAGAACCCGACCCCGGTGTCAGGGGTTGCAGGACACGGGCACAGAATCTCTGCATGCGCCTGGATCACGTCAGCTTCGCCGCCGGACCTGATGGACTTGCCAGCACCGCCCAGCGCATCGGGGGGCTGCTCGGCACGGACTTCATCGTCGGCGGCGTACATCCCCGCTTCGGCACCCGCAACATGACCCTGCCCCTCGCGGGTGGCGTCTACATGGAGATCGTCGAGGTGCTCGACCACCCGGCCAGCGACAAGGCCCCCTTCGGCCAGGCCGTGCGCGCCCGGTCCGCCCTCGGTGGCGGCTGGATGGGCTGGGTCGTCGCCGTCGACGACATGGCCTCCGTCGAGCAGCGCCTGGGTCGCGAGGCCGTGAAGGGCAACCGGCACCGGCCCGACGGCACCGAGCTGCTGTGGCAGCAGGTCGGCGTCAACGGCCTGATCTCCGACCCGCAGCTCCCCTACTTCATCAGCTGGTCCAGCCCGGCCGAGCTTCACCCCGGCTTCGGCGCCAGCGGCGACTTCTCCCTCGCGTGCCTCGAGATCGCCGGCGACTCGCAGCGGGTCAGCGAGTGGCTCGGCGAGACCGTCGAGTCGCCGCTCGAGGACGTGAAGGTCGAGTGGGTCGCCCCCAACGGCACCCCCGGCATCGTCGCGGTCCAGCTCCAGACCCCCAACGGCCTCGTGCGCATCTGAGACGAGCAGCGCCGAGCGAGGAACGAGCTCGTCGCGTGGGCTCAGCCAGATTGAGCAAGGCCCACGACCGAGGCACGAGGTCGTGACGGGCGCGTCGAAATCCCCCCTCCCATGAAGCCTCGCCCCTCCCCCAACATCTGGCACACCCCCGAGCTCTACGAGCTCGAGAACCGCGCCGCCGACCCGCACGGCCGGATCGTCGCCGCGATGCAGGAGATCGGCGACTGGACCGGTCGCACCCTCCTCGACGTCGGCTGCGGCACCGGCTTCCACCTCCCCCTGTGGGCGGGATCTGCGGCGCAGGTGGTCGGGGTCGAGCCGCACCCTCCGCTGGTGTCGCTGGCGAGGCGTCGTACGAAGAAGCTGAAGAACGTCACCGTGCTCAAGGGCATGGCCGAGTCGCTGCCGCTCGCGGACGCGTCGGTCGACGTGGTGCACGCGCGGTGGGCCTACTTCTTCGGGCCCGGCTCGGAGCCGGGCCTGCGCGAGCTCGACCGGGCCGTACGCCGCGGGGGCACGGCGTTCGTGATCGACAACGACGGGACCCGATCCACCTTCGGCGGCTGGTTCCGGCGCGGCTACCCCGAGGTCGACCCCGCCGCGGTGGAGCGGTTCTGGGCGACCCACGGCTGGAGCCGGCGGGAGATCGACATGGGCTGGTCCTTCGACTCGCGCGAGGCCCTCGAGGCCGTCGTACGCATCGAGCTGCCGCCCGCAGCCGCCGAGGAGGCGCTGGCCTCGCACACCGGGACCGAGGTCGACTACGCCGTCAACCTGTGGTGGCGCGAGTTCTAGCAGCCCGCGCGGGTCAGCTGGACTCGCGGATCGCGAGCGTCGGAGTGAGCAGGACGCCCCGCGACTCGACCGGCTGGTGCGACAGCAGCGCCCGCAGGGTGCGGACGATCTCGACCGCCACGTCCTCGAGCGGCTGGCGTACGGACGTCAGGCCCACGGGGTAGACCTGTGCCACCTGGGAGTCGTCGAAGCCGACCACCGCGATGTCGGTGCCCGGCGCGAGCTGGCGGATCCAGAGCGTGTGGAGGACACCCATGGCGAGAGTGTCGGACGCGCAGACGAAGGCGGTGGGCGCCGACTCGTCGAGGAGCACGGCAGCCGCCTCGGCACCGCTGTGCACGACGTCCTCGACGCGGGAGGCCAGGCCCGTGGTCGGCAGGTTGTTGGCGTGCATCGTCGAGAGCCAGCCGGAGCGGCGGTCCTCACCGATGGGCGAGTCCTTGCGCCAGCCGATCCAGGCGATGCGGGAGTGCCCCCGGTCGATGAGGTGCTGCGTGGCGAGGGCAGTGCCGGCCGCGCCGTCGACATCGACCCAGACGTGCCGGGCGACGTCGTCGTCCCAGGGGCGCCCGAAGGCCACGAAGGGCGCCCGCTGCTGGGTGAGCCAGGTCGCCTGAGGGTTGCCGAGATAGGTGTCGGTGACGACGAACGCGTCGACCGCGGTCGAGCGCAGGAGGTTGTCGTAGCCGCCGATCGGGTCCTCGTCGTCGCCCGGGAAGAGCAGCACCGCGTAGCCGGCCTCCTCGCTGGCCTCGACCAGCGAGTGCACGAACCGGTCCATCATCGCGTTGGCGGTGCCCTCCTGGGCCGGGGTGAACCGGAGCCCGATCAGCGAGGACGTGCGGGTGCGCAGGTTGCGGGCGGCGCGGTTGGGCGAGTAGCCGAGCTCGGCGATCGTCTGCCGGACCCGTACGAGGGTGTCCGGACGCAGCAGGTCGGGGTTGTTGACCGCGTTGGAGACCGTCTGCCGCGAGACACCGGCGCGCTCCGCGACGTCGGCGAGGGTCGGCGGCGTGACCGGCAGCTGGCTGCCCGGTCGGTGGTCGCTGCGCCCCATCTCGCCCCCTTGATCGATCCAACGAGCGTCAGCATAGGACGCAGCGGTCCCTCCGGCTTCACCGGAAAGGACGAAGGGCCCTCGCGAGTATGAGTCGCAAGGGCCCTTCTGGTGACCGGATCATGTGACGACCTCCGGTCGACGTCTCTTCTCCGTTGATCCCCGCGGGTGCGTCACCCAGCCGCGTCGGTCGGTGCGCCGAAGCGCCCCGCCCGGATGGATCCTCGTCTCCGAGTCATCCCGCCTCCCCTTGCGGGGTGGCGTAGGAGAAGTTCTACGGGGTCCGGACCCGGGCGCGCAAGGGCCTCGACCGGGGCGATCCGCCCTCCCCAGCTCGTCCCCGGATCAGGTCCCTTCCTCCCCAGCCCGGTGGCTGCTCGTCCACAGATTTCGGGCCTGCTCCACAGGTTCGGAGCGCCTCCTGTGGAGAGGTGGTCCGGACCAGTGGAGCGACCGGCGCGACGTCGTACGTCGGCGGGCGCGCGCCGCGGACCGCGGTGTCGGTGCCCTGACCTAGCGTGGCGTCCATGTCCACCACCAAGGCGAAGGTCCGTCCCTCCTACCGCTGCTCCGAGTGCGGGTGGGAGACGGGCAAGTGGGTCGGGCGCTGCGGTGAGTGCCAGGCGTGGGGGTCGGTCGCCGAGGCCGGTGCCTCGACGATGCGCGCCGCAGCCGGGCCCGTGTCCACCCCCGCGGTCCCGATCGGGCAGGTGTCGACCAACGAGTCGGTGGCGCGCCCGAGCGGCGTGCCCGAGCTGGACCGGGTGCTGGGTGGCGGGCTGGTGCCCGGAGCGGCGATCCTGCTGGCCGGAGAGCCGGGCGTCGGCAAGAGCACGCTGCTGCTCGAGGTCGCCGCCCAGACCGCGCGCGTGCGCCAGCGCACCCTCTACGTCACCGGCGAGGAGTCGGCCGCCCAGGTGCGGCTGCGCGCCGACCGCACCGGCGGGGTCCACGACGAGCTGTTCCTCGCCGCGGAGACCGACCTCGGCGCCGTGCTGACACACATCGAGGAGGTCCGCCCGACCCTGCTGGTCGTCGACTCCGTGCAGACCATCGCCGCCTCCGGCATCGACGGGGTGCCGGGCGGGGTCACGCAGGTCAAGGAGGTCGCAGCGGCCCTCATCCGTGTCGCCAAGACGCGCAACATCACCACGGTCCTCGTCGGCCACGTGACCAAGGACGGGTCCATCGCCGGGCCGCGCGTGCTCGAGCACCTCGTCGACGTCGTCCTCCACTTCGAGGGCGAGCGCAACTCCCGCTTCCGGATGCTGCGGGCGATGAAGAACCGCTACGGCCCGGTCGACGAGGTCGGCTGCTTCGACCTGTCGTCCGAGGGCATCTCCGCGGTCACCGACCCCACCGGGCTCTTCATCGAGCACCACACGCAGGACGTCTCCGGCACGTGCGTCGCGGTCACCATGGAGGGCCGTCGGCCGCTGCTGGCCGAGGTGCAGGCGCTCCTGACGCCCTCACCGCTCGAGCGCCCACGCCGTACGGTCTCCGGCGTCGAGTCGTCCCGTGTCGACATGGTGCTCGCCGTCCTCCAGCGCCACGCGCGCCTGCGCATCGCCGGCAGCGACACCTTCGTCGCGACCGTCGGCGGCGCCAAGCTCAACGACCCGGCCGCCGACCTCGCCATCGCGGTCGCCATCGCCTCCTCCCACCTCGGCGTGCCGGCGCCGCGCGGCGCGGTGGCCATCGGGGAGATCGGCCTGGCCGGTGAGCTCCGACGGGTGCGCGACCTTCCCCAGCGCATCGCCGAGGCCGCCCGACTGGGCTTCAAGGTCGCGGTCGTCCCCCGCGGGCGCACCCTCCCCAGCGAGCGCGGCATCCCCGCCCGGCGGATGGTCGAGGAGCTCCGGGTGGTCGAGGTGGACGACGTGTTCGGCGCGCTGCTCACGCTCGACCTGACGCCTCCGCTCTAGCCGTCCGCCGCGGCGCCGTCGGCGGCGCGGCGTCGACGGATCGGCGGATCCGGGTCGCTCGCCCCTACACTTCACCCGATGGCGCACGGGGGCGCCCAGACACAGCACGCGGAGGACCGGTGGCAGAGCGCATCGACGACCAGCTCAGGTTGCGCGCGACCTTGGCGTCCATCGCACCGGGCACGCCGCTGCGCGACGGCCTGGAGCGGATCCTCCGCGGTCGCACCGGCGCGTTGATCGTGCTGGGCCAGGACAAGATCGTCGACTCGATCTCGACCGGCGGCTTCACCCTCGACGTGCCGTTCACCGCCACCGGGCTGCGCGAGCTGGCCAAGATGGACGGCGCGATCATCCTCGACAAGGACATCACCCGGGTGCACCGCGCAGCGGTCCACCTGATGCCCGACCACACGATCCCGTCCGAGGAGACCGGCACCCGCCACCGCACCGCGGAGCGCGTCGCCAAGCAGACCGGCCACCCCGTGATCTCGGTGTCGCAGTCGATGCAGATCATCGCGGCCTACGTAGGCGACATCCGCCACGTGCTCGAGGACTCCGGCAAGATCCTGTCCCGCGCCAACCAGGCACTGGCCACGCTCGAGCGCTACAAGATGCGTCTCGACGAGGTCTCCGCGACCCTGTCGGCGCTGGAGATCGAGGACCTCGTCACGGTGCGCGACGTGGCCGTGGTCGCCCAACGGCTGGAGATGGTCATCCGGATCGCCGAGGAGATCGAGGACTACGTCCTCGAGCTCGGCACCGACGGTCGTCTGCTCTCGCTCCAGCTCGAGGAGCTCGTGACCGGGGTCGACGCCGAGCGCGAGCTCGTGGTCCGCGACTACCTGCCCGGCGGCAAGCGGCGCCAGGCCAGCCCCGCGTCGCACCTCGCCGAGCTCGAGGCGCTCTCCCCGACGGAGCTGGTCGATCCGGCCGCCGTCGCGCGCGCGATCGGCCTCGGCGGGGCCGAGCACCTCGACGCGGCCGTCGCCCCCCGCGGCTACCGGCTTCTGGCCAAGGTGCCGCGCCTCCCCGCGGCCGTCGTCGACCGGCTGGTCGACCACTTCGGCGGGCTCCAGCAGCTGCTCTCGGCGGGGATCGACGACCTGCAGGCCGTCGAGGGCGTCGGTGAGCTGCGCGCCCGGAGCGTGCGCGAGGGACTCTCCCGCCTCGCCGAGTCCAGCATCACCGAGCGCTACATCTAGCGCTGCCCGGTCAGCCCGCGGAGTTGCCGCCGCCGTCCTCGCCGGGCGTGTGGGCCTGGTCGCCGTTCTTCTTGTTCTTCTTGCCACCCTGCTCCGGCTCGGGCGTCTGGGTCACCACGGCCGGCACACCGGGAAGCAGCTCGAACTGGACATCGGTCGCTTCGCCGCCGAGCGCTGCAGCCTGCACGTAGTAGAAGCCCGGGTAGGCCCACGCCGTACGGTCCGAGCAGGTCTCGTCGGAGCGCTTCGCCGACCACGTCACGACGACCGGGGTGTCGACGGCCTGCCGGACCACCAGGTCCTGCACCGGGATCGCGACCGGGCACTCACGCGTGCTCCAGATGTAGTCGTCGCCGCTCGTGATGGTGACCGTCAGGGTCTCCGGAGACGCCTGCCAGGTGCACGCCTCGGTCACGACGGTGCGGAGGTTGATCGTGATCGGGATGTCGGCGCCGCCCGGGGCGGAGGTGATGACGGGCGTCGCAACGATGTCGGCGTCGGCGCACGGACCGGAGGGCTCGGCCAGGACGGGCTCCGGCGGGGCGGTGACCACGTCGCGCTTCTTCTTGCCCTTCTTGCCCTTCTTCACAGCGGCCGTCGGTCCCGCGGTCGGCGCCGGCGACGTCTCCTCGACAGCGGCCCCGGCCTGCGTGGCCGTGCCGGTCGCGGCATCCGTGCCGTCGGACGAGCCTCCGAGGACGCGCGCCAGCACGATGATGAGCAGGAGCGGAGCTCCGAGCACGATGAGGCGTCGGGTCCAGTAGACCCGGGCCGGGAGCGGTCCGCGAGGTCGCACGGTCGACGGCATGTCGTCAGGTTAGGTAGCCGGCGGCCCGTCTCGGCGGAGGCGCACCGGCTCACCTACGATCACCGCGATGGATGCCCCCTCCCCCGGCGCGCTGCACGAGGCCGTGCTCGCCTGGTACGACGACCACGCGCGCGAGCTGCCGTGGCGCGGTGTCGACGCGACGCCGTGGTCGGTGATGGTCAGCGAGCTCATGCTCCAGCAGACGCCGGTCGCGCGGGTGCTGCCGGTGCACGCCGTGTGGCTCGAGCGCTGGCCGACCCCGGCCGACCTCGCGGCCGAGTCGACCGGCGAGGCCGTCCGGATGTGGGGCCGCCTCGGCTACCCCCGTCGGGCCCTTCGCCTCCACGCTGCCGCAGTGGCGATCGTCGAACGCCATCGCGGCGAGGTCCCCGCGTCGTACGACGACCTGCTGGCGCTGCCCGGCGTCGGTGACTACACCGCCTCCGCCATCGCCAGCTTCGCCTTCGGCCAGCGGCACGTCGTCCTCGACACCAACGTACGACGGGTGCTGGCGCGGGCGGTGTCAGGTGTGGAGTTCCCGGCCACCGCCGTGACGCGGGCCGAGCGCGACACGGCAACGGCCCTGCTGCCCGACGACGACGCGACCGCCGCCACCTGGGCCGTCGCCACGATGGAGCTGGGCGCCCTGGTCTGCACGGCTCGCCAGCCGTCGTGTGACGCCTGCCCGGTCGCCGAGCTGTGTGCGTGGCGGAGCGCCGGCTTCCCGGCGCACGACGGACCGCCGCGCCGCGGCCAGGCGTGGGCCGGCACGGACCGGCAGTGCCGGGGGCGCCTCATGGCCCTGGCCCGCGAGGCCGAGGGGTCGGTGGGCCCAACAAGCATCGAGGCCGCGTGGGCCGTCGAGGACCAGCGCGAGCGGTGCCTGGCGAGCCTCATCGCCGACGGCCTGCTCGTCCGGGTCGACGGCGGCCGCTACGCCCTGCCGAGCTGACGCTTGCGCGCACACAGAACCCGCCGAGCTGACGCTTGTGCGCACGCAGAACCCGCCGAGCTGACGCTTGCGCGCACACAGAACCCGCCGAGCTGACGCTTGTGCGCACGCAGAACCCGCCGAGCTGACGCTTGTGCACGGACGGCTGCGTACAAGCGACAGGTCGGCGCCCTGGTGGTGCGTACAAGCGACAGGTCGGCGCCCTGGTGGTGCGCACAAGCGACAGGTCGGCGCCCTGGTGGTGCGCACAAGCGACAGGTCGGCGTCGTCTGACATGAGGATCGGCGCCCCCGCAGTGCGGGAGCGCCGATCCGTCGAGCAGGTGGTGCGTGCGATCAGGCGTCAGAGGCCTTCGGCACGTCCGTCGGACCCTCGGTGTCGTCGGGACCCACGATCGGGGCACCCTCGGCGTCGACCGTCTCGAGCGGCGGCATGTCGGGCACCGTCGAGTTCTTCTGGCCCTTGAAGGTGAAGGTCGCCGTGGGGCCTTCGCCCTCGACGCCCACCAGCACGATCTGACCGGGGCCGACCTCACCGAAGAGCATCTTCTCGGCGAGCACGTCCTCGATCTCGCGCTGCACCGTGCGACGCAGCGGACGCGCACCGAGCACCGGGTCGAAGCCCCGGTCCGCGAGCAGGTCCTTGGCCGGCTGGGTGAGCTCGAGCGACATGTCGCGGTCCTTGAGGCGCAGCTCGACGGCGGCGACCATGTTGTCGACCATCGCCACGATCTGCTCCTTCGACAGCGGCGGGAAGACGACGATCTCGTCGACACGGTTGAGGAACTCGGGACGGAAGTGCTGCTTGAGCTCCTCCGACACCTTGCTCTTCATCCGCTCGTAGGAGCCCGCCGCGTCCGCACCGACGGCGCCGAAGCCGAGGTTGACGCTCTTGGCGATGTCACGCGAACCGAGGTTGGTGGTCATGATGATGACGGTGTTCTTGAAGTCGACCACGCGACCCTGTGAATCGGTCAGGCGACCTTCCTCGAGAATCTGCAACAGGCTGTTGAAGATGTCGGGGTGGGCCTTTTCGACCTCGTCGAACAGCACCACGGAGAACGGCTTGCGGCGCACCTTTTCGGTGAGCTGGCCACCCTCCTCGTAACCGACATATCCGGGCGGCGATCCGAAGAGTCGCGACACGGTGTGCTTCTCGGAGAATTCACTCATGTCGAGCTGGATGAGTGCGTCCTCGTCACCGAAGAGGAATTCGGCGAGCGTCTTGGAGAGCCACGTCTTGCCGACACCCGAGGGGCCGGCGAAGATGAACGAACCGCCGGGACGCTTCGGGTCCTTCAGACCGGCGCGCGTACGACGGATGGCGCGGCTGAGGGCCTTGACGGCCTCTTCCTGACCGATGACGCGCTTGTGGAGCTCGTCCTCCATCTTGAGCAGACGGGTGGACTCCTCCTCCGACAGCTTGACGATCGGGATGCCCGTGGCGACGGCCAGGACCTCGGCGATCAGCTCCTCGTCGACCTCGGCGACCTCGTCGAGGTCCCCGGCACGCCATTGCTTCTCACGCTCGCTGCGCTTGGCGGAGAGCTGCTTCTCCTCGTCGCGCAGGCGCGCGGCCGCCTCGAAGTCCTGCCCGTCGATGGCAGCCTCCTTGCGCTGGCGTACGTCGGCGATCTTGTCGTCGTACTCGCGCAGGTCCGGCGGTGCGGTCATCCGGCGGATGCGCAGTCGCGAGCCCGCCTCGTCGATGAGGTCGATCGCCTTGTCCGGCAGGAAGCGGTCGGAGATGTAGCGGTCGGCCAGCGTCGCCGCCGAGACCAGGGCCTCGTCGGTGATGGTGACGCGGTGGTGCGCCTCGTAGCGGTCGCGCAGGCCCTTGAGCATCTCGATCGTGTGCGCGATCGAGGGCTCCTGCACCTGGATGGGCTGGAAGCGGCGCTCGAGCGCGGCGTCCTTCTCGAGGTACTTGCGGTACTCGTCGAGCGTTGTGGCACCGATGGTCTGGAGCTCGCCGCGGGCCAGCATCGGCTTGAGGATGCTGGCGGCGTCGATCGCGCCCTCGGCCGCGCCGGCACCGACGAGGGTGTGGATCTCGTCGATGAACAGCACGATGTCGCCGCGGGTGCGGATCTCCTTGAGGACCTTCTTGAGGCGCTCCTCGAAGTCACCGCGGTAGCGCGAGCCGGCGACCAGCGCGCCGAGGTCGAGCGTGTAGATCTGCTTGTCCTTGAGCGTCTCGGGCACGTTGCCCTTGACGATGTCCTGCGCCAGGCCGGCCACGATCGTGGTCTTGCCGACGCCGGGCTCGCCGATGAGGACGGGGTTGTTCTTCGTGCGGCGCGACAGGATCTGCATCACGCGCTCGATCTCCTGCTCGCGACCGATGACAGGGTCGAGCTTGCCCTCGCGCGCGGCCTGGGTGAGGTTCTGGCCGAACTGGTCGAGGACCAGCGAGCTCGACGGAGCCTCGCCACCGGAGCCCGAGGTCGCGGCGCCGGCCGCGGCCGACTCCTTGCCCTGGAAGCCGCTGAGCAGCTGGATGACCTGCTGTCGCACGCGGTTGAGGTCGGCGCCGAGCTTCTGCAGCACCTGGGCAGCGACGCCCTCGCCCTCGCGGATCAGGCCGAGCAGGATGTGCTCGGTGCCGATGTAGGAGTGGCCGAGCTGGAGAGCCTCGCGCAGCGAGAGCTCCAGCACCTTCTTGGCGCGCGGCGTGAACGGGATGTGACCGGACGGGGCCTGCTGGCCCTGGCCGATGATCTCCTCGACCTGGGCGCGCACGGCCTCCAGGGAGATGTCGAGGGACTCGAGGGCCTTGGCGGCGACGCCCTCGCCCTCGTGGATGAGGCCGAGCAGGATGTGCTCGGTCCCGATGTAGTTGTGGGAGAGCATGCGGGCCTCTTCCTGGGCCAGCACGACAACTCGCCGGGCTCGGTCGGTGAACCGCTCGAACATGTGCGCTCCTCTACGTCTGCGTGGTCCGCGGATCCCCCGCCGGAGCGGAAGTGCGGACACTGGGCTCAACGCCCGGGATCAGCCTACGTGTTCCCGCCCACGACACGAGTCCGTCCGCTGAGGGCGAACACCCCCGGGCAGCGCGGAGCGAGGAACGAGCGCCGCGCGTGGACCCGGGGCGGTTGAGCGAGGGCCGCGACCGAGGCACGAGGTCGCGACGCCCGCGTCGAAACCCACCCGCCGAGATCGGGCCCTCGCTGCTCAGTGCGCAGCGTCGTAGGCCTGCTGCACATCGGCGGAGATGCGGCCCCGCTCGGAGACCTCCATGCCCTGGCCCTTGGCCCACTCGCGTACGTCCTTGGTGTTGGACGACGAGCCGGCGGCGGACTTGCGACCGCGGCGCGAGCCACCGCTCACCTTGCGGGCGTGGCCGACGTAGCCGCCGAGCGCCTCACGGAGGGCGGCGGCGTTGGCGTCGTTGAGGTCGATCTCGTAGGACGTGCCGTCGAGACCGAAGGTGACGGTCTCGGTGGCCTCGGTGCCGTCGAGGTCATCGACGAGAACAATGTTGACCTTCTGTGCCATGTTCTATTCCTTTGCCTTCATGCGTTCAGGGGTAAACGCGCGGACTCGGGCATTGTGGCAGGAATTGAATGCCTTCCGCAAAAGAAGTCAAGATGAGCTTGACGAGTCAATTATTGGCAAATGGTGTCCCGTCAGGAATTGCGCTCGAAGACGAGTCGCAAACCTTGAAGCGTCAACCACGGCGAATGCACGGTAAAACAACCGCAGTCGTCGACAAGCAGTGGCGCCCAGTGTCCGGTGGAAATGACCGTGACGTCCTCGGGCGGCACGCCGAGCTCGGCGATCATGCGCGCGACCAGACCTTCGACCTGGGCGGCGACGCCGAACAGCATTCCGCTCTGCAGTGCCTCGACGGTGTTCTTGGCGATCACCGACCGCGGTCGGACGAGCTCGACCTTGCGCAGCTGTGCGCCGCGACGCCCGAGGGCCTCGAGGGAGATCTCGATGCCGGGCGAGATCGCCCCACCGACGTACTGGTTCTTGCCGTTGACGACGTCGAAGGTCGTGGCGGTGCCGAAGTCCACGACGATCGCCGGGCCGCCGTGGAGGGTCGCTGCTGCCAGCGAGTTGACGATGCGGTCGGTGCCGACCTCGCGCGGGTTGTCCATCAGCACCGGGATGCCGGTGCGCACGCCGGGCTCGACCACGATCGCGGTGACGTCGCCGAAGTGACGCTCGAGCATCTCGCGCCACTCGTGCAGGACGGCGGGCACCGTGGCACAGACCGCGATGCCGTCGACGTCGTCGACGCGGTCGGCGAGCAGGCCCAGGATCAGGACCGACCACTCGTCGGCCGTGCGGCGCTCATCGGTGTTGACCCGCCAGTGGGCGGTGACCTCGTCGCCGTCGAGCAGGCCGAGGAAGGTGTGGCTGTTGCCGATGTCGGCGGCCAGGAGGCTCATGCCGGCGCGTTCGTCGGAGGTCCGGGGTCCCCGCGGCGTCGTCCGGGAGAGCTGCGGGGAGAAGGAGGTGGTGGGGTGGTCAGATCCATGCCGATGTCGAAGACGACCACCGAGTGCGTCAGCGCGCCGACCGAGACGAAGTCGACGCCGGTCGCGCCGATGCGGGCGGCCCGCTCGAGGGTGATCCCGCCGGAGGCCTCGAGCGGCACGCGCCCGGCCGTACGACGTACGGCGTCGGTCATCAGCGCGTCGCTCATGTTGTCGAGCAGGATCCGCTCCGGGGGCTCCGGCAGCGCGAGGAGCTCCTCGAGCTGGTCGAGCGTCGTCACCTCGACCTCGACCGGCAGTCCCGGGAAGCGGCCGCGGATGGCCTCCAGAGCCGGCAGCACTCCCCCGGCGGCGATGACGTGGTTGTCCTTGACCATCGCCATGTCCTGGAGGCTGCTGCGGTGGTTGACGCCGCCGCCGCAGCGCACGGCGTACTTCTGGAGCGCCCGCAGGCCGGGCAGCGTCTTGCGGGTGTCGAGCACCCGGGTGGGCGAGCCCTCGAGCGCCGTGACCCAGCGAGACGTGGCGGTGGCGATGCCGGAGAGGTGGCAGGCGAGGTTGAGGGCGGTGCGCTCGGCGACGAGCAGCCGCTGGGTGAGACCGGAGACGCGCATCACCACGTCACCCTTCTCCACCCGGGTGCCGTCGGGGATCCGGTCGGTCACGGTGGCGTCGGCGCCGACCATGGAGAAGACCACCGCCGCCACACCGAGGCCGGCCACGACACCGGGCTCGCGCGCGGCGAAGACGGCCTCGCCGCGAGCGTCGGGCGCGATGGTCGAGGAGCTGGTCGGATCGTCCGTGCGGTGGTCCGGGAGGTCCTCGCCGAGCGCGCGTCCGACCAGCTCCCACAGTGCCTCGGGGTCGAGGCCGGCAGAGGTGAGCTCGTCACGCAGCTCCGCAGGCAGGTCGCTGGTGCTCGTCATGCCGTGACCTCCGTCGTCGTCGGGTCGGTCGAGGGCGCGTACGTCCACTCGACCCGGATCGTGCCGTCGGCGTCGAGCCACGAGTCGACGTGGCCGGCCCTGGTGTCGTCGCGGTCGGGGAAGTCCTCGCGCCAGTGGGAGCCGCGGGTCTCGGTGCGCAGCGCGGCAGCCTCGGCGAGCGCGGTGCTGATCGCGAGGAGGTTGGTGGTCTCCCAGGCCGCAGGACCGGCCTCGGCCTCGCCGGGCTCGAGCGCGTGGAGGTGGTCCAGCGCCTCTGCGAGCCCCGCGGCCTGCCGGAGGACGCCCACGCGGGTGGTCATCACGTCCTGCATGGCGGTGCGGTGGTCGCCGTCGACGAGTCCCTCGGTGCGTTCGTCGAGCGCGGGCTCGGCCCACGCCCGCAGCTCACCCGGCAGCACGTCGGCGATCCGTCGCGAGAAGACGAGACCCTCGAGGAGCGAGTTGGAGGCCAGGCGGTTGGCGCCGTGCACCCCGGAGCAGGCGACCTCACCGGTCGCGTAGAGGCCGGCGACGGACGTACGTCCCCACAGGTCGGTGGCCGCGCCGCCGGAGGCGTAGTGCTGGGCCGGGGCGACGGGGATGAGCTGGGTGACCGGGTCGACGCCGTGCTCACGGCAGACGCGGAGGATGGTGGGGAACCGCTTCTCCCAGAACGCCTGACCGAGGTGGCGGGCGTCGAGCCACATGTGCGGCTTGCCGGTGTCGAGCATCCGACGGGTGATCGCCTTGGCGACCACGTCGCGCGGAGCGAGGTCGGCGAGCTCGTGCTCACCCTGCATGAAGCGGGTGCCCTCGAAGTCGACGAGGAACGCGCCCTCGCCGCGAACCGCCTCGGAGATCAGCGGCTGCTGGCCCTGCGAGTCGGGGCCGAGCCACATCACGGTGGGGTGGAACTGCACGAACTCGAGGTCGCGCAGCCGGGCCCCCGCGCGCAGCGCGACCGCCATGCCGTCGCCCGTCGAGACGCTGGGGTTGGTGGACTGGCTGAACACCTGGCCCAGCCCGCCGGACGCGAGCACCACTGCCCGGCAGTGGACCGCGCCGACCCCGTCGTGCTGGCCCTCGCCGAGCACGTGCAGCGTCAACCCGGCCACGCCACCGTCGGCGGCCCGGAGGAGGTCGACGGCGAGCGCGTGCTGGATGACCTCGATCTCCGGCGCGCGCTCCACCGCGGCGATCAGGGCTCGTTGGATCTCGGCGCCGGTGGCGTCACCGCCGGCGTGCGCGATGCGGTCGCGGTGGTGGCCGCCCTCACGGGTCAGGGACAGCTCGCCGTCGGGGTGGTGGTCGAACTGGGTGCCGAGCGCGATGAGCTCGTGCACGGCCTCGGGGCCCTCGGTCACCAGGATGCGCACGGCCTCGACGTCGCACGCGCCGGCGCCGGCCACGAGGGTGTCGTGCTCGTGCTGCTCCGGGGTGTCCCCGGGCCCGAGCGCGGCGGCGATGCCCCCCTGCGCCCACTGGGTGGAGCCCGCGGCGAGGACGTCCTTGGTGACGACGAGGAGGTGGAGCGAGGGATCAGCCGCGTGGATCCGGAGCGCGGCGGTGAGACCGGCGATGCCGGACCCGACGACCACGACGTCAGCGCGGGTGGTCCAGCCGGGGGCGGGCGCTCGCAGGCGGCCCGGGACCGGCCGGTGATCAGTCATTCGAGCAATCTAGCGATCGATGAAGTCGCCGCGGGTCAGCGTCTCGGCGCCGAACGTGTCTCCCGCGTCGAAGCCGGTCGCCCTCACGTGGTTGTCGGCGTCGACGAAGACCACGTGGGGCTTGAGCTCCCTGGCCTCCGCGGTCTCCATCTGGGCGTAGCCGATGAGGATGACGGTGTCGCCGGGGTGGACGAGGCGGGCGGCGGCACCGTTGATGCCGATCACGCCCGATCCGCGCTCGCCGGCGATCGTGTAGGTCTCGAGGCGGGCGCCGTTGGTGACGTCGACGATGTGGACGAGCTCGCCGGCGAGCAGGTCGGCGGCGTCGAGCAGGTCCTCGTCGACGGTGACCGAGCCGACGTAGTGGAGGTCCGCCTGGGTCACGGTGGCCCGGTGGATCTTGGACTTCATCATCGTGCGCAGCATCAGTCTCAGCCGCTCCTCTCACTCGTGGTCGAGGCCGCGGACGCGGTCCCCGCCGGTGGCACCGATCGCTCGAAGGTGATCGGCGCGTTGTCGATGAGGCGCGTGGTGCCGACACGGGCGGCCACCAGGATCCGGCCCTCGCCGATCTCCGGGGCGTCACCGAGGTCGGGCGAGGTGAGCGCGAGGTAGTCGAGCTCGAGGCCGGGCTCGGCCCTGAGGACCGACATCGCGGCCCAACGCGCGGCAGGTACGCCGTACGGCGCCCGCGCCTGCGCGGCCCGCAGGGCGCGGCTCAGCGCGACCGCGGTCCGCCGCTGCCCGGCGTCGAGGTAGCGGTTGCGGCTGGACAGGGCCAGTCCGTCGGGCTCGCGCACGGTCTCCGCGCCCACGATCTCGATGCCCATGCAGAGGTCGCGGACCATCCGGCGGATCAGCGTGAGCTGCTGGTAGTCCTTCTGGCCGAAGACCGCGACGTCGGGACGGACCAGGCCGAAGAGCTTGGCGACGACCGTGAGCACGCCGTCGAAGTGCCCGGGCCGGGACTCGCCGTCGAGGATCGTGGCCATCGCCCCGGGCGCGACGGTGACGCCGTCGTGGACCGAGGCGTGGCTGAAGCCGCCGGGATACATCTCCTCGACGCTCGGCGCGAACACCACGTCGACGCCCTCGGCCGCGCACACCTCCAGGTCGGCGTCGACGGTGCGCGGGTAGCGGTCGAGGTCCTCGGTGGGGGCGAACTGCATCGGGTTGACGAAGATGCTGACCACGACGGGGCCGTCGGAGACGTCGCGGGCCGTACGCATGAGGCTGGCGTGGCCCTCGTGGAGCGCACCCATGGTCGGGACGAACGCGATCGGCCTGGCGTCCCGCCGGGCTCCTGCGAGCAGGTCGGCGAGCTCCTCGCGCGTGTGCGCGAGGACGGTGGCCGAGGTCATCGAGCGATGCCCTCGGCAGCCCGCGCCTCGGCGGCGGCGAGCACCCGCAGCATCTTGGTGGCGCGGATCGGCAGCAGCCGGCCGTCGGTGACGGCGCGGTCGAGGGTCGCACGCGCCATGGCGACGTAGGACGCCAGCGTCTGGGGCGCGTTGGCCACCAGGTCGGCGACGTGGGCGCGCACGGTCTCGACGTCACCGCGCACGATGGGGCCGGTGAGGGCCGCGTCGCCGTGCTCGAGCGCGTTGTCGAGGGCCGCGGTCAGCAGCGGGCGGAGGGTGGCGGCGGGGTCCTCGGCACCGGCGGCGGAGAGGATCTCCATCGCCTCGGTGACGAGGGTGACGAGGTGGTTGGCGCCGTGCGCGAGACCGGCGTGGTAGAGCGTCCGACGGTCCTCGGGGACCCACATCGTGCGACCGCCGAGGTCGGCGACGAGCGACTCGGTGAGCGGGCGGTCGGACTCGTCGGCCGTGACGCCGAAGACGCAGCCGGCCAGGCGGGGCAGGTCGACGGCGGTGCCGGTGAAGGTCATCGCCGGGTGCATCGCGATGGTGCGGGCGCCGACCGCGCGGGCCGGCTCGAGCACGGCGAGGCCGTGGCGGCCACTGGTGTGCACGACCACCTGGCCCTCGCGGATCGCGCCGCTCGCCGTGAGCATGGTGACGACGTTGGACAGCATGTCGTCGGGGACGGTGAGGAGCAGGAGGTCGCAGGCGCGGGCGACGTCGGTCGGCTTGGCGACCTCGACACCGGGGAGGAGCGCCTCGATGCGCCCGCGCGAGGCATCCGACTCACCGGCGGTGGCCACGATCTCGTGCCCGGCGGCACGGAGGGCTGCAGCCAGCACGGCGCCGACGCGGCCGGCTCCGACCACGCCGATGTGGAACCCGGCAGATGACTTCGTCATGTCGACCTCTTCGTTTCAGTCCCTCGCGGGTACCGATCTACTGCGATCACCATCGACCCTACGCCTGCGGATTCCACGCTGGGAACGACCTGGAGGGGTGACGCACGCCACTCGTGCCCGCGAGTGGATTGACACGCCTACTAGTCGGCGTCACTATCTAGTCATGGAAGCGATTAGTGCACCGTGGCCGACGGAGTGGCTGCGAGGCGCACTCCACGTCTGCGTGCTGCACGTGATCGCCGACGGACCGACCTACGGCTACGCCATCGCCAGCGCGCTCGCCGACGCCGGACTCGGTCCGGTCAAGGGCGGCACCCTCTATCCCCTGCTGGCCCGCCTCGAGGAGGCCGACCTGGTCACGGTCGAGTGGCGCGCCGGGGACGGCGGACCGGGGCGGAAGTTCTACGCCCTGACCGACGCCGGCCGCGTCGAGCACGACCGGCAGACCGCCCACTGGCGGTCCTTCGCCGACCTGACCAGCACCTTCATCAGCACCCCCACGATCGCGCCCGCCTCCGGGAAGGACCCGTCATGAAGATCGAGACCCACACTCCGCACATCGAGCCTGACTGGGCGGAGGCATTCCTCCTGGAGCTGCGCCTGCGCGGGGTGGGCGGGCAGCGGATCGGAGCGGCGCTCGCCGAGGTGGAGGCCCACTGCGCCGAGAGCGGTGAGTCCGCGCGGGAGGCGTTCGGGGATCCCGCGGCCTACGCCGTCGAGCTGGCTCCCGCGAGGTCCGTCGTCGCCCCCGACGTACGACGTGAGCTGGGCACGTCGGCCCTCGGGCTCGGCGGGATGCTGCTGACGCTCGCTGCGGTTGGCGCCTGGCAGTCCGGCGCCCGCGTCGAGGTCACCGCGGGGATCGCGGCTGTGCTCGTCCTCGTGCTGGTCGGCACCACGCTCGTCGTCAGCCGCGCCGAGCAGCTGCTGCGGGCGGTCGTACGCCACTGGTGGGTCGCGATGCTGGGCGCGACCCTCCCGATCGTGCTCTTCGTCGGGGTGCTGCTGCTCGGCCGCCAGACCGTGTTCACCGTGGCGGCGATGCCGGCGTTCGTGGCGGGGGTCGCTCTCCTGGCCGGCAGCACCGCACGCTCGATCCGGACGGCCGACACCGTGGGCGATCCGGTGGTCGGCCCGGAGGGTGCAGGCGGCGCAGGAACCGTGGGCGAGGACCGGGTCACCCGCGCCCTCGAGCGGGTCGGGCCGTGGCTGTTCCCGGTCCTGACCGTCGTGATGGCGCTGCCGTTGCTGCTGATCTAGCGGGCAGCCGCGGGACTTCTGTGCGGGGTCTTGCGCGGATCGGCCGTTGCAACGGCCCATCCGCGCGGGAGTCACCGCTTCAGCGGTGACTCCCACATGGGGGTCAGGCCCGCAGGTGCAGCTGCGCGTGGTCGGGGTCGTCGACCACGAAGGGGCGGGGGGCGCGGGGCAGCCAGGTGTGGGTCACGTGGTCGACGACGTGCACGCCCTCGGGCGCGACGATCTCGACGACACCCTCGGGGACCTCGCCGTCGTGGAGGGCGTTCCAGACGAGCCACTCGCGGCGCTTGCGGCGGTTGCGGATCGAGGTCGCGAACGCCTCGGGGTTGGTCCAGTGGGCGAACTCGTCGCCGTCGAGCCACTTGAGCTCGACGCACAGGCCCTGGGGCAGCGCGAACTGCTCGATCCGGTCGGGCGTCGTACGGATCTCCCACTCCGGGGCCTTGGCGTAGACGTAGTCGGGGCTCATCGGGAAGCCCCACTCCTCGATGTTGCGCAGGCCGAGGTCGAGGTAGGCCTTCGACGCCGACTCGATGTAGAGCCCGTGGCGCGGGAAGCGGATGACCGCCTCGGCCATCCCGACCTGCCACGACAGGTCGGCCATCGACACCTCCCCCTCGGTCGTGAGGACCATGTCGCCGTCCCACTTCCACGAGTATCGGGTGCGGACGTGGGAGAAGCACCAGTTGTAGAAGTAGGCGAGCGAGTGCACCGAGCGCTCGTTGACGGCGAGGTGCTCGCCGCCGGCGCGGGCGACCGCGAACGGGTACTCCTTCAGGGTGAACTTGTGGGCCAGGCCGTGCTCGGCGGCGACCCGGAGCGCCTCCTCGCCGGTGCCGTCGTCGGAGCCGTTGTCGACCAGCAGCACGTGGTCGCAGGCCCGCAGCAGCGGCGGCAGGACGAAGCGCAGGCCCGGGGCCTCGTTCTTCACGCGCAGCACCGCGGTCGCGCCGCGACGCAGCCCACCGGGCTGGTTCCACGGCCAGACGATGTCGAAGTCCGTGCGGCCCTCGAGGTTGGTCAGCCCGTGACCGGAGCCGATCGGGATGGTCACGGCTGGTCGTCCCCCGCCGGGTCGCGCTCGCGGCCGAGCGCCTTGCGCACCCCGCGGCGTACGGACGGCGGGATCGCAGCGCGTACGTCGTGGGGCACGCGGTCGGTCAGCGAGCGGGTCTCCGGTGCGGCCGCGGCCAGCGCACGGCGCCGCCCCTGGAGGCGCGCGTGCTCGGCGGTGGAGCGGCTGATCGCCTCGGCCTCCTCGTAGAGCTCGACGTACGCCTCGCGGAGCTGGTCGAAGGTCGCGTGCGCGCCGGCGGTGTCGCCCCCCTCGTCGGCGAGCTTGTTGAGCTCCTCCCACGTCTGGCCGGTGAGGTCGTGCAGCCGCTTCGGCAGCGCGAGGTCGTCGAGGCTGGAGGACACGCGGCGCAGGTGCGGGTCGATGAAGCGGTGGACCTCGCGGATCTGGTCGCTGCGCGTGTGGATGATCGTCTGGAGACCGAGGGTGTGGCCCATCGCGGTGGTCGTCCTGACCCAGTCGGTCAGCAGGTCCTCGTAGCGGACGAACACCCGGCCGCCGTCGCCCTCCGCGGGACGCGTGGCGCGCTCGGTGTGGAGCAGCATGTTGACCCAGCTGGCGGCGAGGTGGGCGGAGCCGAGCTTGTTGGCGTAGTACTTCTGCTTCGAGCCGACCACCTCGGCGGGCGGGCGCAGCATGGTCGCGAAGACCGGGTTGGCGCCGGTGCGGATGGCAGCGACCCGCCACAGCCCGAGGAACCAGCTCAGGCGCGGGTCCTTGACGACCAGCTCGGGATGCTCGGCGAAGTGCGGCTCGAGCCACTCGCTGACCCGGATCCGGGCGGGCTCGCGGCTGCAGATGCGGCCGGTGTCGAACCAGGCGTTGGGGCGCGAGTCGCTGACCTGCACCAGCGCCTCGGCGAGCCACTCGTCGTGGACGTCGACGACCCACTGCGGCTCGCTGAAGCCGCGCGGGTTGGAGTCGTCCGGCGGCACCTCGGGCAGCGGCACGTGCATGCCGAGCCTGGACACGATCCCGGCCAGCGTGCTGGTGCCGCTGCGGCCCGCTCCGGCGACGAGGAGGACCTTGCGCGGCACTCCGTCGGGGTTCATCTCGTCGATCGCTCTGGCCTGCTCAGTCACGGCGGGCAGCCTACCGGCGGGACGGGCCCGGGCCTCCGACACTACTACGCTCCCGACACATGAGGCTCTTCTCCCGCGCTCCCCTCCTCGGCGTGGTGATCCCCGCGTGGGGGGTGGAGGACTACCTCGACGACTGCGTCCGCTCCCTCCTCGCGCAGACGCACCGGCGCTGGCAGGCGGTGATCGTCGACGACGGCTCGAGCGACCGCACCGGCGAGATCGCCGACTCCTGGGCGCACCGCGACAACCGGATCAGCGTGATCCACTCGGTCAACGGCGGCCTCGGCGCCGCTCGCAACCTGGGCACCCTCCGGGTCGGCGGCGACTACCTCGCGTTCCTCGACTCCGACGACGTGCTGCCGCCCACGGCGTACGCCGACCTGGTGGGCGCGCTCCAGGACTCGGGATCGGACTTCGCCACCGGTTCGATCGTGCGCTGGGAGGGCGACGACCTGGTCGAGCCGCCGTGGATGCGCCGCCTCCACCGTCCCCTGCGCGGGGCGCGTGTCGAGGACCGGCCCGAGATCCTCGGCGATGTCTTCGCGTGGAACAAGCTGTGGCGCCGCTCCGCCTGGGACGCCCTGGGCCTCTCGTGGCCGGAGGGCGTGCGCTACGAGGACCAGCCGACGACGACGCGGGCGTTCCTCGAGGGCCGTTTCGACGTGCTGGAGGAGATCGTCTACCACTGGCGGATCCGCGAGGGCTCGATCACCCAGACGCGCGCCTCCTCGGTGCAGGACCTCAGCGACCGCTGGGAGACCAAGCGGCAGGCGCTCGTGTCGGTCCGCGCGCACGGCTCGGCGGAGGTGGAGCAGGTCTTCGTCGACCGGGTCCTGGCCGGGGACCTGTGGCGCTACTTCCTGCTGCTCCCGGGCGCGACCGAGGAGTGGTGGCGGCTGCTGCGCGCTGGCGTGCTCGAGCTCTGGGGCCAGCGGTCCCTGGTGCACAGCGGGCTGCCGCCGGTGCACCGGCTGGCGGGGTGGCTGGTCGCCGAGGACCGGCGGGCCGAGGTGACCGCGCTGATGGAGTGGGTGTCGACCCTCGACGGACCCGCGCCTCGCGCGCAGGACGTCGCCACCGGAGCGTGGCGACTGTCGATCCCGCCGTCGGTGCTCGACGAGACGACCGTGGCCCCGGAGGCCTTGGCACTCCGGGACCACGAGGTCTGAGCCGCCGCCGCAACGGCGAGGGTGGGTCTCAGGTCAGAGCAGGCCCTCGGCCTCCAGGAACTCCTTCGCCACGTCCTCCGGCTTGGCGCGGTCGACGGAGACCTGGCCGTTGAGCTCGGTGAGGTTCTCGGTGGTGAGCGCGGCCATCAGGTCGTTGAGGATGCCCTCGACGTCCGGGTTGTCGGCCAGCCACTCCGAGGAGACCGCGGGGATGAGGTTCTGCGCGGGCTGGATCTGCTTGTCGTCCTCGAGCAGCACCATCCCCTGGGACTCGAGCGTGCCGTCCGTGGTCGAGGTGAGGCCGAGCTGCGACTCGTTGTCGGCCACCGACTTGAAGACGTCGGCGGAGGCGAAGCCCAGCGGCAGGAACTCGGTCACGTCGATGCCGTAGTCGTCGGTCAGGCCCTTGCCGCAGTCGGTGCGGTCGGCGCAGTCCTCGGCGGCCGCGACCACCACGGACGTGCCCTCGAGGTCGGAGAGCTTGGTGACGCCCTCGGCCTCGGAGAACTCCTGGGTGACGAAGAACGCGTTGGTGTCGACCGCGGCGGAGGGGTCGAGGAGCGTGATGCCCTTGGCCTCGAGCAGGTCGGCGGCGGCCGAGACCGACTCGTCGGCGTCCGGCGTCGTCAGCGGCTCGGCGTCGGCGCCGTTCTCGGTCGTGTTGAGGAAGTCGACGATGCCGCCGACGTACTCCGGGACGAGCTGCACGGACTCGGGGAACTGGCCCGCGCCCATGTAGACGTCGCGGGTGCCGACGAGCTGCACCGAGGCGTCGTACCCCTCGGCGTCGAGGAGCTGCTCGTACATCGAGGCGACGATCTGGACCTCACCGAAGTCCTGGCCGGAGATCTTGACCGCCCCCTTGTCGCTCGAGCCGGAGTCGGATCCTGCGTCGTCACTGGCCAGGTCGTCGCCGGCGCATGCCGCTCCGAGCAGGACCGTGCTGACTGCCAGCGCGCTGGCAGCGATTCGTCGTAGCTGCATGTGATTCAACCTTCTGTGTCCCGCGACCTGGCGGTCACGCGTGTCCGGTCACTGCTCACGTGGTTGCGGGCAGTGGGCTGGTGGGGAGTGCATCGTCGTGCTTCTTCTTGGCCGTGCGCGGCACCGGGTCGATCGCCCGCTGCGCGAGCGCGGCCAGCACCTCGAGGATCATCGCCACCACCGCGACAACCACGGCTCCGGCGATTCCCTTCCCGTAGTTGCTGTTGGCGAAGCCGTCGGTGATGATCCGGCCGAGCCCGGGACCCGCGACGAGCGCCGCGATCGTGGCTGTTGCCCAGACCTGCACCAGCGCCAGGCGTACGCCGCCGGCGACGAGCGGCATCGCGAGCGGGAGCTCGACGCGGCGGAACTGCTGCCAGCCGGTCATGCCCATCCCCCGGGCCGCCTCCTTGACCTCGCCGGCGACCTCGCGGATCGCGACGTAGGTGTTGGTGATGATCGGCGGGAGGGCGAAGAGGGTCAGCGCGATCAGGGTCGCGATGCCGGCGCGGCCGAACGGGCCGAAGGTCGCGATGCCCGGCCACTCGGCGGTCACCAGAAGCGCCAGGAGCGCGAAGGTCGGGATCGCCCGGCCCACGTTGGAGATGTTGATCGCGAGGAAGCCGCCACGTCCGATGTGCCCGAGCCACATGGCGAGCGGGAGCCCGATCGCCAGGGCCAGCACGAGCGCGGTGCCGGTGAGCAGCAGCTGCTGGACGAGGTAGCCCCAGATGCCGCCGGTGCCGGTCCAGCTGCTGCCGTCGGACAGGTAGGCCCACACGTCACTGAAGACTCTCATCCGCGTACTCGCTTCGCTCCGTGCGCGGCTGAGGCACGTCTGATGCGGTGCTCGATGACTCGCTCGCTGCGCTCGCTCATGCGCTCACCCGCGTCCGGGTCCACGGCGTCGCCAGTCGCTGGGCGCCGACGATGAGCACGTCCAGCAGGACCGCGATGACCACGCAGAGCACGCAGGCGGCCATCAGCTCGGCCTTGAAGTTGGTGAGGACGCCGTCGGCGATGAGGTTGCCCAGCCCGCCGTGGGCGACCAGCGCGCCGACCGTGGTCAGGGCGACGGTCGACACCGTGGCGACCCGCAGGCCGGCCATCATCACGGGCAGCGCCAGTGGCAGCTCGATCTTCATCAGCTGGCTCGTACGTCCGTAGCCCAGACCGCGCGCCGATTCACGTACGTCGTCGGGCACCGACGCGAGGCCGTCGAGGACGCTGCGCACCAGGATCGTCAGCGCATAGAGGGCCAGGCCGAGCACGACGGTCGTCGCGGTGATGCCGGTGAACGGCACCAGCAGCGGGAAGAGCGCCAGCGACGGGACGGTGTAGAGGGCGGTGGAGACGCCCATGATGGCCGTCTCGAGCCGGACGTAGCGGCGCGCGAGGAGCGCCATCGGGAAGGCGATCGCGACCCCGAGGAGCACCGCGCTGATCGTGATCAGCAGGTGCTGGACCGTGGCGTCGACGAGCTCGGTGCGGTAGTCGGAGAGGTAGGCCGGGCACCACCAGTCGTTGACCGTGCGGTTGTAGCAGCTGGGCTCCGCTGCACTCACCAGTAAGGTCACTGCATGGACGCTACCGTCTCCTCGGCGACGCCGACCTCACCCGTTGCGGCGAACGCCGACTCGATGATCCGGCTCGAGGGCGTGGGCAAGACCTACCCCGACGGGACCGTCGCGGTGCACGAGCTGGACCTCGACGTGGCCCGCGGCGAGATGGTCTGCCTGGTCGGGCCGTCGGGCTGCGGCAAGTCCACGACCCTGAAGATGATCAACCGGTTGATCGAGCCGACCACGGGCCGGATCTGGCTGGACGGCAAGGACGTCACCGACGTCGACCCGGTCGAGCTGCGCCGCGGCATCGGCTACGTCATCCAGCAGATCGGGCTCTTCCCCCACCAGCGCATCGAGCAGAACGTGATGACCGTGCCGCTGCTCTACGGAGAGTCGAAGTCGACCGCCCGCGAGCGCGCCCACGAGCTCCTCACGACCGTCGGCCTCGACCCCGAGCAGTACGCCCGTCGCTACCCGCACGAGCTCTCGGGCGGTCAGCGCCAGCGCGTCGGCGTCGCCAGGGCGCTGGCCGCCAACCCGCCTGTACTCCTGATGGACGAGCCCTTCGGCGCCGTCGACCCGGTCGTGCGCGGCCGGCTCCAGGACGAGTTCCGCCGGCTCCAGGCCGAGCTCGGCAAGACCGTGGTGCTCGTGACCCACGACATCGACGAGGCGATCCGGATGGGTGACCGCGTGGCCGTCTTCGCCGGCGGCGGGCGGCTCTCGCAGTACGCCACCCCGGCCGAGCTCCTCGCCCACCCCGCCGACGAGCAGGTAGCCGACTTCGTCGGCGCCGGCGGCCTGCGGACCCTGACGGTGACCCGGCTCCGCGAGGAGCACCTCGAGCCCCTCGACGGCGTCTCGACCGGCGACCTCGGCTCGGCGATCGACATCGACTCCTCGCTCGAGGACGCCCTCACCGCGATGCTGCGCGACGACAAGCCGATGATCGGCGTACGCCGCGGCGCCATCTTCCTCGGCGTGCTCACCCCGGCCGGGGTGCACCGGGCGCTGCGGGAGTCGCTGAAGTCGTAGGTGGGTGTCGCGACCACCGGCTGCCCGGTGGTTGCTGGGGTTCCTGTCCGTTGCAACGGGCGGGAGGCGTACGAAAGGGACTGTCAGGTGACCGGTACCTGCCGGTGCCATGACTCCGTGACGTACTTCGTGCCCCATCCCATGGCGGTGTAGAGCCCGTCGGCACCGGTCGGTGAGTCGGCGTCGACCTCCAGCCCGACGCGGTCGCGCTGTCGCGAGGCGGCGTCGGCGATGATCGTGCGGAGCAGCCCGGTCGCCACGCCGCGGCCGCGGGCGGACTCGAGGACGCCGAGGTAGGAGACGTACGACCCGTCGGGGCCGTTGCTCGACTCGCTCACCGTGCCGATGAGCGCACCGGCCGGCTCGACCTCGTCACCGTCGACGATCTCCGCCAGCCACCAGTGGTCCCAGCGGTGGCCGGGATCCTCGCGCAGGCGGTGGATGAACTCGTGGAACGTCTCCTCCGCCGAGTTGAAGTGGTCGGTGAAGGCGCCCTCGAGCACGTCGTGGATCGCGCGCAGGTCGGCCTCGGAGGGCATGCCGTCGCCCTGGCGCTCCACCAGCCGGAAGACGACGCCCTGGCGCTCCCACCGGGTGGGGTCGGGGACCAGTTCGGCCTCCGCCGCCTCGACCGAACGGCTCATCTGCCACCACGTGCGGACCCGGTCGAAGCCCGCGTCGGCCAACCAGGCGTGCTGGCGCTCGTCCTCGGCGAAGGCGCCGGTGTCGATCTGCTGCTCGGCCAGGCCACGGGCCGCGCCCACCGATTTCGCCTGGGCCTCGGCCCACTCGAACAGGACGTCGCTGCACCGGTCGGCCAGGTGCTCGTCGAGCTCACGGTCGACGACGTGGACGAAGAGCATCCGGCCCTCGGCGCGGTCGTGCACGCTCCCCCACGCCCGGATCGTGCCCTCGGGGTCGCGTACGACGAGGTTCTCGCGCATGGCCGTGCCGTGCGCGGAGATCTCCACCAGGACGTCGTCCTCGCCGGCTCCTGCCCAGCCGCGACCGACGCGCTCGTGGCCGCGCAGCAGCTCGGTCAGGCGGGCGACGGTCGCGGCGTCGGTGGGGTCGGGGGTGTCCGCCAGCCAACCCGCAGGGAGGCCGGGGTCCTCGGGAAGGACGTCGTCGGGGTCGCTCTCGAACCGGTTGTCCTCAGGGATCACGAGGCGACATTCTTCCGCACGCTTCGGCTTCGCCGCTCGGGCGGTGCGTGACGCAGGTTGTGGGCCGCCCGAACCTGTCTCACCCACCGACGCGCGGTGGGCGTACTGCTGGGCGGTGCGTGACGCAGGTTTCGGGCCATCCGAACCTGCCTCACTCACCGCTCGCGGATGGATCACCCGGGCGGACGGCGTACGGCGTACGGCTCAGGCGCTGCGGTGCCCGCGGCGCGCGGCGGCGGCGTGGAGCGCCTCGACCTCGGAGCGCAGGACGTCGATCTCGGACTCGAGCTCGGCGACCGTGACGATGGCCTCGGCGGCGCGGGTCTCGGCGTCGTCGCGACCCTGCTCGGCAGCGGCGCGACCCTGCTCGGCGGCGGCGGCGCGTCGCGCCTCCTGGCCGCGCTTGAGGGTCTGCTCGGCGGCGTTCTTCTGCGCCGACGACAGGGCACGCTCGAGCACGTCGAGGGCTTCCTCGCGGTCGGAGATCTTGCGCTTCATGTCAGCGGCGAAGGCCGCCGACTCGGCCGTACGACGCTCCGTCAGGGCGCGGTACTCCTGGGCCTGGGCGGCCCGGTCCTGCGCGGCCTCGCGGCGGGCGACCATCAGCTCGGAGTGGGTGATGCGGGTCGCAGCTGCGCCGGCGAGCACGGCCACGACAGCGGCGACGGCGGTGAAGCCGGCCGAGGAGGACGCCAGGGCGCCGATCACGATCACAGTCGCGAGGGCGAGCAGGCCGACGGCGACCACCAGGCGCGTGCTGCGCTGGCGGCGACGAGCGGGCGTGCGTGACGCCTGTGACTGGTGGGGCTGCGGGGAAGGCATGGGGTCAGACTAGGGCTGCGACCGGCCGCCGTCCGCGCGACACGCGCGCTCCAGCACGAGCGAGGCAAGGGTCACGCCCAGCGCTCCCAGCGCCGCGACGGCCGATCGGAGGATCCACCGGTCGGCGTACTGGGACGCGTCGCCCAGCCAGCTGACCGCGTACCCGACGTAGCCGGCGGCCACGACGGTGCCGCCCAGCGCACACGCACGGGCGAGCACGAGACGGTTGACGGCCTGCTGCGGCTCGAGGCGTTGCCCGCGCACCTGCACGGTCTGCCACGTCTGCCAGGCGAGGAATCCCATGATCCCGGCGACCAGCACCAGCGCCAGGACCTGGGGCCACGACACCAGGGGCGGACGGCCGGCGATCCGACTCAGCGCCGGGTGGATGCCCCACCCGATCACCAGCCCCGCGACGGCACACACGGTGAGCGCCCGGGCCGAGGTGGGGCGGAGCGTCCCGCGTGGCTCCGGAGGCTCCTCCGGACCGGACTCGCTCACGCGCGGTCCCAGCAGCGTCGTGGGGTGCTCACGCGGGGTCCCCGCGGCGTCGTGAGGGGGAGCGCAGCGGAGGAACAGGACGTCGTGGGGTGGTCACTCGACCTCGAGGGCCAGGTCCTCGCGCTTGCGGACACCCGTCGAGTCGGTCGCCTCGAGCAGGTCGGCGATCGGGCCGAGCTCAGGGAAGACCGCGTCGGGCTCGAGGTCGTACCACGGCTGGAGCACGAACGCGCGCTGGTGGGCGCGGGGGTGCGGCAGGCGCAGGAAGTCCTCGTTGGAGCGACGGTCGCCCACCACGATGAGGTCGACGTCGAGGGTGCGCGGCGCGTTGCGCACGTCGCTGCGCTCGCGCTCGAAGGCGTCCTCGACCGCCAGCGCCCGCTCCATCAGCCGGGCGGCCGGGAGCGTGGTGTCGGCCAGGAGCACGGCGTTGAGGTAGGGGCCGGAGTCCCCGGGCGCGTCGACGGGGTCGGTCTCGTAGACCGGCGAGACGCCGGTGACGAAGAAGTCCGGGGTGTCGGCGAGCGCCTCTACGGCGCCCTGGAGGGCGGCCATCCGCTCACCCAGGTTGGACCCCAGGGCCAGGACCACCCGACGGATCGGGTGCATCTCACCGGTGAGGGAGTCGGCATCCACGATGTTGGGGTTGGGGGTCTCAGTCATGAGCGTTGCCTCGCGTTCTGGTGATCGTCAGCGCGACGTCCGAGAACGTCGCGTCGATGGGTGCATCAGGTTTGTGGAGCGTGACTCGCGCCCATTCAACACGACTGTCCGTCAGGCACGAGTCCGCGATGCGCTGGACGACGGTTTCTATCAGGTCGACCGGGTCCCGCTCGACGGCAGCCTTCACGTCGGCGACCAGGCTGCCGTAGTTGACCGTGTCCGCCAGGTCGTCGGAGGCCGCGGCGGCGCGGGTGTCGAGGCCCAGGACGAGGTCGACGACGAACGTCTGGCCCTCACGCTTCTCGAAGTCGAAGACCCCGTGGTGCGCCCAGCACTCGATGCCCGTCACGGCGAGCTCGTCAGTCATGGGTGCTCCTCAGTGCGTCGACGACGGCTAGCGCGTCACGGGTGGCTCGTACGTCGTGCACGCGCAGGCAGTCGACGCCGCGCAGCGCCAGGAGGGCGACCAGGGCCGCATGGGCGTGCTCGCGCTCGTCGATCGCGCGCGGGACGCCGCCCTCGGCGAGCAGGGTGCCGAGGAACGACTTGCGGCTCGCCCCCACGAGCAGCGGGCAGCCCAGCTCGTCCAGCACGTCGAGCGCGGCGAGCAGCTGCCAGTTGTGGCCGGGCTGCTTGGCGAAACCCAGTCCCGGGTCGAGCAGGACCCGCTCGCGCGGGACACCGGCGGCCTCGATCGAGGCGAGCCGCTCGCCCAGCTCCCGGCGTACGGTCTCGACGACCCCGTCGGGGGCGTAGTCGGTGAAGTCGCGCATCCGGTCGGCGTGGGCCCGCCAGTGCATCGCGACGTAGCGCGCCTCGCTGCCGGCGACGACGGCGAGGATCCTCGGGTCGGCGAGTCCGCCGGAGACGTCGTTGACGATGCGGGCGCCGGCGTCCAGCGCCGCCTCGGCCACCTCGGCCCGCATCGTGTCGACCGACACGAGGGCGCCCGCACCCACGAGCTCGCGGATCACGGGCACGACGCGGTCGAGCTCCTCCGCGACGAGCGGCCGGGTCGCGCCGGGACGCGTGGACTCGCCGCCGATGTCGAGGATGTCGGCACCCTGGGCGAGCAGCGACCGACCGTGGGCGACCGCACTCTCGGTCGTGTCGTAGCGACCGCCGTCGGAGAACGAGTCGGGGGTGACGTTGACGATCCCCATCACCCGGGGAGCCTGTGGCCGGGCGGCCACGGTCACCTGGTGCCGGAGTGGATCAACGCCATCGCCTCGGCGCGCGTGGCCTGGTTCTTGAGGAACGAGCCGCGCACCGCCGACGTGATCGTGCGGGCACCGGCCTTCTTGACGCCGCGCATGGTCATGCAGAGGTGCTCGGCCTCGATCACGACGATGACGCCGCGCGCCTCGAGGATCTCCATGAGCGAGTCGGCCACCTGCGTGGTCAGCCGCTCCTGGACCTGCGGGCGCTTGGCGTAGACGTCGACGAGTCGAGCCAGCTTGGACAGGCCGGTGATCTTGCCGGTCCTGGCGGGGATGTAGCCCACGTGCGCCACCCCGGTGAACGGCACGAGGTGGTGCTCGCACATCGACCAGAGCTCGATGTCGCGCACCAGCACCATCTCGTTGTGCCCGAGGTCGAAGGTGGTGGTGAGCACGTCGTGGGCGGTCTGCCGGATGCCCTGCGTCAGCTCGGCGTACGCCCTCGCGACGCGCGCCGGCGTGTCGAGGAGGCCCTCACGGTCCGGGTCCTCCCCCATCGCGGCCAGCAGCTCGCGGATCGCCGCCTCGGCCCTGGGGTGGTCGAAGGCCGGGATGTCCTCCGGCGCGCGCTCAGGGGTGGAGACGGGGTCGGTCATGGTGCCTCCGGGCTCGGCGGGGTGGGGGTGTCGGGGCCGAGCGGAGGCGTGCCGTGGATGTCGCCCCCGGCGCCGGGCGGCGTGAGGATCGCTCCGGGACCGCGGGTGTCGGACTCCTGCGCAGCCGCGGCGTCGGTCACCCGGTCGCGGATCTCCTGCGGGATGTCGACCGGCGGGATCGACGACGGCACCCGCTCCGGCGAGCCCGTCCAGGCCGGTCGCGCCGGGCTCATGTCGAGCGCCTCGAAGATCTCCGCGATCTCGGCCTTGTCGAGCGTCTCCTTGTCGAGGAGCGCCAGCACCAGCGAGTCCAGGACGGGGCGGTTGCGCTCGAGGATCTCGAAGGCCTCCTGGTGGGCGTGGCCGAGCAGTGCCTTGACCTCGCCGTCGACCGCGGCGGCGGTCTCCTCGGAGTAGTTGCGCGTGTGTCCCATGTCGCGGCCCAGGAACGGCTCGCCGCCACTGTCGCCGAGCTTGACGGCACCGAGGCGCTCGGTCATGCCGTACTGGGTCACCATCGCCCGGGCCAGGTTGGTCGCCTTCTCGATGTCGTTGCCGGCACCGGAGGTGACGTCGTGGAAGATCAGCGCCTCCGCAGCCATCCCGCCGAGCATGTAGGAGAGGTTGTCGAGCATCTCGCTGCGGGTCTGGGAGTACTTGTCGCGGTCGGGCAGCACCATCGTGTAGCCCAGTGCGCGACCGCGCGGCAGGATCGTGACCTTGTGCACCGGGTCGGTGCCGGGCAGCGCCGCGGCGACCAGGGCGTGGCCGCCCTCGTGGTAGGCGGTGATGAGCTTCTCGCGCTCGCTCATCAGGCGCGTACGACGCTGCGGGCCGGCGATCACGCGGTCGATCGCCTCGTCGAGCGAGGCGTCGGTGATCAGCTTCTCGTTGCCGCGGGCGGTGAGCAGCGCGGCCTCGTTGAGCACGTTGGCCAGGTCGGCGCCGGTGAAGCCGGGCGTACGGCGGGCGATGCTCAGCAGGTCGATGTCCTGCGCGATCGGCTTGCCGCGCGAGTGGACCTTGAGGATCTGGTGGCGGCCGTTGAGGTCGGGGGCGTCGACCTGGATCTGGCGGTCGAAGCGGCCGGGGCGCAGCAGGGCCGGGTCGAGCACGTCGGGCCGGTTGGTCGCCGCGATCAGGATGACGCCGCCGCGGACGTCGAAGCCGTCCATCTCGACGAGCAGCTGGTTGAGGGTCTGCTCGCGCTCGTCGTGGCCGCCGCCCATGCCGGTGCCGCGGTGGCGCCCGACGGCGTCGATCTCGTCGATGAAGACGATGGCCGGCGGGTTCTCCTTGGCCTGCTCGAAGAGGTCGCGGACGCGGCTGGCACCGACGCCGACGAACATCTCGACGAAGTCGGATCCGGAGATCGAGTAGAACGGGACGCCCGCCTCGCCCGCGACTGCGCGGGCGAGCAGGGTCTTGCCGGTGCCGGGAGGGCCGTAGAGCAGGACGCCCTTGGGGATCTTGGCGCCGACGGCCTGGAACTTGGCCGGGTCGGTGAGGAACTCCTTGATCTCGCCGAGCTCCTCGATCGCCTCCTCACACCCCGCAACGTCGCTGAACGTCGTCTTGGGCATGTCCTTGGTGATCAGCTTGGCCTTGGACTTGGCGAACTGCATGACGCCGCGTCCACCGCCGCCACCGGCCTGGTTCATCAAGAAGATGAAGAGCAGGATGATCAGCGCGAACGGCAGGAGCGTCGCGAGGAGCGAGCCGAGGAAGCTCGGCTGCGGCATGTCGGAGTTGTAGCTCTCGATCGTGCCGGCGGCCTTCTGCTCCTGGACGGCGGCCAGGAGGCCTTCCTGCTGCCCGTCGATGTAGAACGCGACGACCTTGTTGCCGGCCTCACGGGCGCCGTCGTCGAGGGTGGCGCGGATCTCGAAGTCGACGCCGTTGAACTCGATCTCCTCGACCTTGCCGTCGTCGATGTAGCTGGAGAGCGTCGAGGTCTCGACCTCGTCGTAGCCGTCGCTGGGCGCGAGGAACTGGATCGCCAGGAGCACCGCGAAGGCGGACAGGACGATCCACAGCCAGGGACCCTTGAATATGCGCTTCACAGGCAACTTTCACCGGTTCGGAGTTGGTGGGGCGACGCTACAGGCCGCTCGGGTGGCCATTGTTTCAGGCGGGGTGAAGCGGGGCGCCGGGACCGGCGCCGTTCAGGAGTAGACGTGGGGCGCGAGGGTGCCGATGTCGCGCAGGTTGCGGTAGCGCTCGCGGTAGTCCAGGCCGTAGCCGACGACGAACTCGTTGGGGATGTCCCAGCCGACGTACTTCGGCTCGACGGGCATCGACAACGCCTCCGGCTTGCGCAGCAGCGTGGCGATCTCGACGCTGGCCGGGCTGCGGCTCGACAGGTTGTTGACCAGCCAGCTCAGGGTCAGGCCGGTGTCGATGATCTCGTCGACGATCAGCACGTCCCGCCCGCTGATGTCGGTGTCGAGGTCCTTGAGGATCCGCACCACGCCGCTCGACTTGGTGCCGGAGCCGTAGGAGCTGACCGCCATCCAGTCCATCTCCAGGTGCCCGGGCATCGCGCGGGAGAGGTCGGCCATCACCATCACCGCGCCGCGCAGGACGCCGACGACGAGCAGGTCCTTGCCGGCGTAGTCCTCGGTGATCTGGGCGGCCATCTCGGCCAGTCGCTGCTGGATCTGGGCCTCGGTGAAGAGGACGTTGACCAGCTCGTGCTCCACGTGGGACGAGTCCATGGCTGCAGCCTAGGGCCGCACGGCGCGCAGCGCCGATCCGGTCCGGTCCGGTCCGGGTGCGGTCCGCGGTGTTTCACCCGTGACAGGGGGTGCGGGACGCGGGTCGGGAGTGCTGGGGTGGCCGCAGTCCGTCATGCACCCGCGAGAGCGGGCGGAAGGAGACACGATGGCGCCGATCCCGACGACGAGCCCGCCGCGGTGGCACACCTGGACCGACGTGGTGATCGGTGGCGCGTGGCTGGTGGTGGCCGCCTGGGTCTGGACCACCCGCGCCGACACGCTGCTGGCGGGCCACCCGGCGTACGCCGTCGCGATCACGGTGGCGGGACTGGTCGGGGCGCTGGTGCTCGTAATGGCGTTGCGCACGACGGGCGGCGGGCCGCGGCGTCGGTGGGTGGCGGTGACGTTGCGCGTGGTCGGCGGGCTGCTGTCGGTGGTGGTGCTCACGGCGCTCGTCTGGCTTCGTCCCTTCCCGGCGTCCGAGGTGGCCGTGGCGGCGATGGAGGGCAGCGACGGCGTACGTGTCCACGACTCCCCCACGCGGATCACCCTGGCTCCGGACGGACCCGCCCCGACCACGGGTCTGGTCTTCCAGCCCGGTGCTCGCGTGGACCCGCGGGCCTACGTGGCGCTGCTGGCCGAGGTGGCCCGCTCCGGCCACCTCGTCGTCGTCGTCAAGCAGCCGCTCGGGATCGGTTTCACGGCCCTGGGGACACCCGAGGAGATCATCGAGGACCACCCGGAGGTCGACCGGTGGGCCGTGGGCGGGCACAGCCTCGGCGGGGTCGTCGCCGGCATCTTCGCCCGCGACCACGACCTCGACGGCCTCCTGCTGTGGGCCTCCTTCCCGAGCGAGTCCCTGGCCCGGCGCGACCTGGTGGCGTCCTCCATCAGCGGCACCGAAGACCTGCTCACCACGCCCCGGGACATCGAGGACAGCAGGGCGGACCTGCCGCCCGGGTCGACCTTCGTCGCTGTCGAGGGGGCTGTGCACGCCTTCTTCGGCGACTACGGCGAGCAACCCGGCGATGGTCGGCCCACCGTGTCCCGCGACGAGGCCCAGGCCCGGATCGTGGCCGCCAGCGTGCTGCTCCTCGACGAGCTGTCCCGCCCCACCGACTGACTCAGCCGTCCGCCCGGACGAACGCCAGGCAGCCGTCGCGACGCAGCGCGCGGAGGTGGCCCGGGAGGTCGACCCAGCGCTGACCCCGCCAGTCCACGAGCAGCCGGTCGACCTCCAGCACGTGCCCGCGGGTGAGCTCGGAGGGAGGTACGCCGGCCGCGAGCGCCGCGCGGTGGAGGACCCGGTGGCGCAGGGCGGGCGCAGCGCTCGCCAGGACCGCGACGGCCAGACCGCCCTCGCGACCGGCCTCGGACAGGAGGCTCCGGGCCAGCTCGTCGAGCAACGCCGTGTCCTCGCGGAGCTGGTCGGCGGTGCGGGCGAGCGCCTCGGTGATCCCGGGTCCCAGCTCGTCCTCCAGCAACGGCAGCACCCGCTCGCGCACCCGGACCCGGGTGTAGGCGGGGTCGTGGTTGTGCGGGTCGTCCCAGGCGTCGAGCCCCTCGACCCGGCAGGCGGTGACGGTGTCAGTTCGGCGTACGCCGAGCAGCGGGCGCGCGAAGACCCCGTACGCCGGTCGCATTCCCTGCAGCGACCTCCCGCCCGATCCGCGGGTCAGGCCGAGCAGCACGGTCTCCGCCTGGTCGTCGAGGGTGTGCCCGAGCAGCACGACGCTCGCGGACAGCCGGCTGGCGACCTCCTCCAGGACCGCGTACCTCGCCTCCCGTGCGGCCGCCTCGGGCCCCAGGCCCGAGGTCGCGTCGACCTGGACGCGAGCGGTGAGCGTCTCGTCGACCCCCAGCCGCGCGAGCTGGACGACGACCTGCTCGGCCTGGTCGGCGGAGCCGGGCTGCAGGCCGTGGTCCACCGTCACCCCGACGATCCGCAGGCCGCGCTTGCGGCCCTCGAAGACCGCCGCGGAGGCGAGCGCCAGCGAGTCGGCCCCGCCGCTGCACGCCACCGCGACGACGTCGCCCGCAGACAGCCCGGACAGCGCCGCGCGGACCGGGAGCCGGACCGCCGCGACGGCGGGGTGAAGCGTCACAGCACCCGGGCGACCCACGCGTCGGGGTCAGAGATCTCGGCCTTGGACGGCAGGGTCTCGGGTCCGGTCCAGACGGCGTTGAACTCCTCCATGCCGACCTTGTCGACGACGTGGCGGACGAAGATCGCACCGTCGCGGTACTGCGCCATCTTGGCGTCGAGGCCCAGCAGCTTGCGAAGCATCCGGTCGAGGGTGCCGGCGCCCTTGCGGCGCTGGTTGAACTTCTTGCGGATCTGCTCGACCGAGGGGATGACCGTCGGCCCGACGCCGTCCATGACGACGTCGGCGTGGCCCTCGAGCAGTGACATCACGCCGGTCACCCGGTCGAGGATCTCCTTCTGCTCGGGCGAGGAGACGAGGTCGAGGATGCTCCCGTCCCCACCGCGGATCGCCGCGGCGCCGCGGCGTACGCCCTCGAGGATCGCGGTCGGCTCGATGGTGTCGGCGACGGCGTTCATCTGGGTCAGCAGGTGCTGACCGAGCCACGGGTTGGCGGTGAACTGCACCCGGTGGGTCTCCTCGTGGAGGCACACCCAGAGGCGGAAGTCGTGCGGGTCGGCGTGGAGCTCGCGCTCGACGTGGACGATGTTGGGGGCGACCAGGAGCAGCCGGCCGTGCGGGTCGAAGAAGGGATCGAACTGCCCGAGCACCTTGGTGCCGAGGAACCCGAGCATCAGGCCGACCTCGCCCCCGGTGACCCGGGAGCCGATGGCCTCGGAGAACGCCGACGGGGCGCCCTTCTTCTCGGTGAGCTTGTCGACGATCGGCGAGAGGATCTTGGCGAAGCCGTCGGCGTTGGCCTGGATCCAGCCCGCCCGGTCGACGACCAGCACCGGCGCGGTGCCGGCGGTGGTGCGGAGCCCGGTGAACTCGCTGACGAGCGGGGTGGAGCGGTCCGCGCCCTCACGCAGCTCGACCACGGCTGCGGCGGCCTCGTCGGCCGACACCTCTGGGCCGGGGCCGGCGATCCGGGAGCCCACGGTGACGGCGAAGTCCCAGTCGACGAGGTTCATAGCGCGACCCTAGCCGGGGGTTCGTGAGCAGGTGCAGGCCGCGAGGGCGGCGGCCGCGCGGTCGATCGCGTCCTGGGCGTCGTACCGGTCCTCGTCCTTCACCTTGTCCGCGGCGAACACGAACGCCATCGACGCACCGTCGCGCCCGACGGCGATCCCGGCGAGCGCGTGCACGCCGGTGAGGGTGCCGGTCTTGGCCCGCACCAGCCCGCGCGCGACGGCGGGGCCCTCGTCGAAGCGGTACGTCAGGGAGCCGGTGAACCCGGCGACCGGCAGCCCGGTCACCACGCTGCGCATCGCCTCGCCGTCCGGTCCGGCGGCGTGCTGGAGCAGGCCGAGCAGCGTGCTGGTCGAGATCCTGTTGCGGCGCGAGAGGCCGGAGCCGTCGTACACCTCGCCGCTGACATCGATGCCGAGACCGCCGAGGGTGTCGAGGACGCCTGCCGCCCCGGCCTCGAACGACCCTGTTCCGGAGGTCGCGAGGCCGACCTGGTGCGCCAGGACCTCGGCGCCCTCGTTGTCGCTGACGTCGAGGACCCGCTCGGCGATCTCGCCCAGCGGCGCGCTCTCGACGGCGGCCAGCTCCTCCGCCCTGGGCGGCGCGACGACCCGCCGCGGGTCGCCGACCAGCGTGACGCCGGCGGCGGCCAGGGCGTCGGCGAATGCGCGAGCGGCGGCCAGGGAGGGGTCGTCGGAGCGGGAGAGCCCGTCGGGCTCGATGCCGCTGTCGACCATTAGGGAGGTGATCGGGCTGACGATGTCGTCGGGCACGTAGTCGCGTCGCCAGGCCGGGTTGTCGGTCGGGCCGGTGAACAGGCTGTCGTCGAAGCGGACCTTCACGCGGCCCTTCCCGCCGAGGGCGTCGGCGGCGGCGAGGGCCAGCGTCGCGACGTCGGCGCGGGCCGGGTAGGTGGCCTCAGCCTCGGCGACCGTCAGCGGCTGGCTCGCGAGCAGCGGGTCGCCGCCGCCGACCAGCACGACCTCACGCGGCCCCACGCCCCGCACCACGCGGGTCGTGAACGTCTGGTCGGGGCCGAGGGTGGCGAGCGCGGCGCCGACGGTCAGCAGCTTGGTCGTGGACGCCGGCAGGTAGCGGCCGTCGCCGGAGGTCCAGGTCTCCGAGCCGGGCGTCAGCGAGGTCACCGCTCCCACGACGTGGCGCCCGAGGTCGGGGTCGGCGAGGTCGGGGGTCACGGCCGACGCCACCCGGCCGGGAGCGATGGGCGCGGACGCGTCGACCGCCGCCGCGACCGGAGCGGGCGTGCTCCACCCGGGCAGGTCGAGCCCGGCCGGCGGCAGCACCGCCTCCGGCTCGGTCAGCGGGTCGGCGGCCAGGCCGGGGAGGTAGCGCGGGCCCCACTCGTAGTGGTAGGCGCCGACGCCTGCGGCCAGCAGCGCGAGCACGAGGACCGTCGGCAGCCACACCCCGACGAGGTGGCGTACGTCACGTTGGCGTTTCGACCCTCTCGCTTCGCGCATCGGGACCATTGTGCGCGACACTGCCCCCACGACAACGCGTCGGGTTCTTCCCTGATGCGGCAGAGTGGACTGATACGGCCCGACGGCGTGCCGGAGAAGGTGGAGGAAGACGTGCTCGAGTTCGACGTGCTGGTGGAGATCCCCAAGGGTGAGCGCAACAAGTACGAGGTCGACCACGAGAGCGGTCGACTCCGCCTCGACCGGATGCTGTTCACCTCCACCGCCTACCCCGCCGACTACGGCTTCATCGAGAACACCCTCGGCCAGGACGGCGACCCGCTCGACGCGCTCGTGATCCTGCAGGCGCCGACGTTCCCGGGCTGCCTCATCGCCTGCCGCGCGATCGGCATGTTCCGCATGACCGACGAGGCCGGTGGCGACGACAAGGTGCTGTGCGTGCCGGCCCACGACCCCCGCCTGGAGCACCTGCGCGACATCAACCACGTCTCCAAGTACGACCGGCTCGAGATCCAGCACTTCTTCGAGGTCTACAAGGACCTCGAGCCCGGCAAGTCCGTCGAGGGCGCTGACTGGGTCGGTCGCGTCGAGGCCGAGGCCGAGGTCCACGCCTCCTTCGAGCGCTTCAAGACCGAGGGCCACGGCAACGACCTCGACAACATCGCCGACGAGAGCCTCGGCGAGGACAGCTGAGCTTCGGCCCGCCGCTGCAAGGCCGGGTTGGTGCAACAACCCGGCGTCACAGCGCTTCCGTCAGGCGGCCCGGTGCGCGCCCTCTGGCGCCTCGGCGGCCGGTGCCGGCTCGAGGGCCTCGGCGAGGATCTCGGTGACCCGCCCGACCGGACGTACGTCCAGCTCGCCCAGGAGCTCGGCAGGTACGTCATCGAGGTCCGGACGGTTGCGCTCGGGGACGAACACCGTCGTCAGCCCTGCGCGCTGCGCGGCGAGCAGCTTCTGCTTGAGCCCGCCGATCGGCAGCACCCGACCCGCGAGCGACACCTCACCGGTCATGCCGACGTCGGAGCGCACGGGTCGTCCGGTGAGCAGGGACACGAGGGCGGTCACCATCGTGACGCCTGCCGACGGACCGTCCTTCGGCACCGCGCCCGCCGGGAAGTGCACGTGGATCGACTTCTCGAACGCCGCCGGCTCGATGCCGAGCTCCACCGCGTGCGCACGCACCCAGGAGAGCGCGATCGAGGCCGACTCCTTCATCACGTCGCCGAGCTGGCCGGTGACGGTGAGGCCGGCCTTGCCCTCGGCCACGGACGTCTCGACGTAGAGCACGTCCCCGCCCAGACCGGTGACGGCCAGGCCGGTGGCGACGCCGGGCACGTCGGTGCGCTCGTGGCTGTCCGGCGTGAAGCGCGGTCGCCCGACCAGGCCCTGGAGGGCGTCCAGGTCGATGTCGATCCGGTCGACCTCCCCGGTCGCCAGCCGGGTGGCGGCCTTGCGGAACGCCTTCGCCAGCAGCCGCTCCATCTGTCGTACGCCGGCCTCGCGGGTGTAGTTGGCGGCGATCTCGCCGAGCGCGTCGTCGGACACGGTCACCTCGTCGGCCGTCAGCGCGGCCCGCTCGAGCTGCCGGGGGATGAGGAAGTCCCGGGCGATGGCGACCTTGTCGTCCTCGGTGTAGCCGTCGATCGTGACGAGCTCCATCCGGTCCAGCAGGGCCGAGGGGATCTGCTCGACGACGTTGGCGGTCGCGATGAAGAGCACGTCGGACAGGTCGAGGTCGAGCTCGAGGTAGTGGTCGCGGAAGGTGTGGTTCTGCGCCGGGTCGAGCACCTCCAGGAGCGCGGCGGCCGGGTCACCGCGGAAGCCGTCGGCCCCGACCTTGTCGACCTCGTCGAGGAGGACGACCGGGTTCATCGAGCCGGCCTCCTTGATCGCGCGCACGATCCGGCCGGGCAGGGCGCCGACGTACGTGCGGCGGTGGCCACGGATCTCGGCCTCGTCGCGCACCCCACCGAGGGCCACCCGCACGAACTCCCGCCCCAGGGTGCGTGCCACCGACTCACCGAGCGACGTCTTGCCGACACCGGGAGGACCGGCGAGGAGGATCACGGCTCCGGAGCCGCGGCCTCCGACGACCTCCAGGCCGCGCTCGGCCCGCCGGGCCCGCACCGCGAGGTACTCGGTGATCCGGTCCTTGACCTCGTCGAGGCCGTGGTGGTCGGCGTCGAGCACGGCGCGCGCGGCCGTGACGTCGGTGGAGTCCACGGTGCGCACGTCCCACGGGAGCTCCAGGACGGTGTCGAGCCAGGTGCGGATCCAGCCGGCCTCCGGGTTCTGCTCGCTCGAGCGCTCGAGCTTGTCGACCTCGCGCAGCGCGGCCTCGCGGACCGCCTCGGGCAGGTCGCTGCCCTCCACGCGGGCGCGGTAGTCGTCGGAGCCGTCGGGCTCACCCTCCCCGAGCTCCTTGCGGATCGCCGCGAGCTGCTGGCGCAGCAGGAACTCGCGCTGGCTCTTCTCCAGGCCCTCCCGGACGTCCTGGCCGATCTTGTCGTTGACCTCGTCCTCGGCGTCGTACGCGCGGGTCCACTCCACCAGCAGCCGCAGCCGATCCCCCACGTCGGGGGTCTCGAGCACCTGGCGCTTCTGGTCGTCGGAGAGGTACGGCGCGTAGCCGGACATGTCGGCCAGGGCGTCGGGGTCGCTCACCTGACGCACCGTCTCGATCACCTGCCACGCCTCGCGGCGCTCCAGGATCGCGACGACGAGCGTGCGGTACTCCTGCGCCAGGGTCTGGAGCTCATCGGTGAGCGGCGTCGCGGCAACGGCCTCGGCCTCCACCCAGAGCGCGGCACCGGGTCCGGTCACGCCCGCCCCGATGGCCACGCGGCGCTCCGCGCGGAGCACGGCGGCCGGCTTGCCGCCGGCGAAGCGGCCGACCTTGTCCACCACGGCGACGACACCGTGGGTGGCGTAGCGGTCCTCGAGCCGCGGGGCGACCAGCACCCGGGTCGGCTCGCCGTCCGGCTCGGAGTCGTGCGCCAGGCGCGCGGCATCGATGGCGGCGCGGGCTGCGTCGTCGAGCTCGATGGGCACGACCATGCCGGGCAGCACGACCGTGTCGTGGAGGAACACCACAGGGAGGGAGAGGTTCTGCGTCATGTCGGGTCCAACGCGTCGCACGGCGGCGTCGATACCCCGCGGGGTTTCGCCCAGCGCGAACGCCGAGCTGACGCTTGTGCGCACGCACCACCCGCCCAGTTGACGCTTGTGCGCACACATCACCCGCCCAGTTGACGCTTGTGCGCACGCACCACCCGCCCAGTTGACGCTTGTGCGCAGGCGCGTGGAAACAAGCGTCAGGTCGGCACTGTCCCGGCGCACACAAGCGTCAGGTCGGCACTGTCCCGGCGCACGCAAGCGTCAGGTCGGCACTCAGACCTGCGACAGGTGTGCCTCGACCGCCCGCGCCACCTCGAGGTGGATCTCGGCAGTGCGTACGGCGTCCCCGGGCGTGGCCATGCCGTGGTCGGCATCAGGCACCTCCAGCACGGCGCAACCGTTCTCGGCCAGCTCGTGGGCGATCGCCGCGTCCCACAGATCGTCGCCCCGTCCGCCGACGAGCAGCTGCCGGCCGGCGTTGGCCGCGATCGCCTCGGACACCTCCGGCTCCACGAGGAGCGGGGTGAGCCAGATCGCGTCGAGCCCGCGCTCGGCGGCGTACGACGCTGCGCGCGTGCCGAGCGACTTGCCGACGAGCAGCACGTGGTCAGCGTCCTCCTCGACGAGCGCCGCCTCGACGTGCCGGCGTACCCATGCTTCTGGGTCCTCGTCGCCGCGGGTCGTGCTGTCCCACCAGATCTGCTGGACGGTGAAGCCGTGCTGCAGCAGGGCCAGGCGGGCGAAGTCGAGCAACGGGGCGCTCGGCGGGTAGGCCCGGCCGGGGGCGACGAGGGCGAGCCCGCGACTGGGGCCGGTCGGCTCCCAGCGGGTCGGCAGTCCTCCGAATGTCATCGCCCGATCATGCACCGCGGACGGCGCGGAAGTAGCCCAGCGCCCCGTGGAGCGCCAGGTCGACCTGGTCGCAGCCGGCCTCGCCCAACCAGGCGCGGGCCTCGGCGGAGGTGCACATCGGGCCGAGGATCCCCGCCCGAGTGCCGGCCCTGCGCAGGGGGACGTAGCGCTGACCTGTGTCGGTGAAGAGCGAGCTGCCGGTGATCACACCGCCCGGAGCGAGCACGCGCACCATCTCGCCGATCGCGCGGTGCGGGTCGGGGAAGCAGTGCAGTCCGGTGAAGGAGACGACGAGGTCGAAGGTGCCGTCGTCGAAGGGCAGCTCGCCCACGTCGGCGAGCGCCGGGGTCACCTGGTCGGCGACGCCGAGCCGCTGCGCCGCTGCCTGCGCGCGGTCGAGCATGGTGGTGGAGATGTCGGCCACGACGACGTCGAGGCCCTGCCCGGGACGTACGCCCCGCAGCGCCACACCGGACCCGGTCGGGACGTCGAGCACCCGCCCCCCGGCGGGCAGGGTGCCGAGCTCGGCCGCGGCCTCGTGCAGCAGCGTGAGGTCGCTGCCCATGCCGACCCGCCAAGCGGCCCGTCCGACGGGTCCGGAGTCGACGAGCCAGGGGTAGACGTAGGACCACAGCGGGTCCTCGCTCCAGCCGCCGAGCCCGGGCAGCCTCATGTCGGCCCCGGCCTCACCCGAGGAGCTCCTCGGCGCGCAGCACCTGCTCCGGCACGCCGAAGGCGTCCACGAGGTCGACGGCGAGCGGGCGGAGCTTGCGGCACAGCGCGTTGATCTCGCGGCTGATCGCCTTGGAGCGGGCGCTGGAGAGGCGCCCGTGCTCCATGAACCACGCGCGGTCCGCCTCGATCGTCCTGAGCGCGTGCAGGTCGCAGAGCAGGTTGAGCGCGACCTTGAGGTCGCCGTCGGGGAGGGCAGCCGTCCTGGCGACGAAGGCCTCGAGCACCAGTCGCTCGGTGTGTGCGCGGGCGGCGGCGATGACGTGGTCCTGCACCCGGGAGAAGACGGCGCCGGGGTTCATCCCCTGGTCGATGCCGCGCTTGAGGCGGCGTGCGACCCCGCCGATCATGTGCTCCTCGCGGAAGCGCAGCATGGCCAGCTGGTAGTTCGGGTCGAGCAGACCGGCCTCCTGGTCCCAGGTGTCGCCCCCGGGGAGCAGGTCGCGCACGGACTGGACGAGCTTGTGCACCGCGGTGCGCTCGACGACCGTCTCGACCGCCAGGCCGGCCACGAAGCGGGCCATGCCGAGCTGGTCCATGTCCTCGAACTCGCCGGCGTAGTCGGTCAGCAGGCCCTTGGCGACGAGCTGGAGCAGGACGTGGTTGTCGCCCTCGAAGGAGGTGAAGACGTCGGTGTCGGCCTTCAGCGCGGTGAAGCGGTTCTTGCTGATGTAGCCGGCGCCGCCGCACGCCTCGCGGCACTCCTGGATCGTCGCAGTCGCGTGCCAGGTGCCGAGCGCCTTCGTGCCGGCGGCCCGGGACTCGAGCATCCGGCGGGCGTGCTCGTCGTTGCCCGCCTCGGTCGGCCCGGGGCCGGAGAAGACCTCGTGCAGCTGGTCCGCGACGACCTCCTGCGCGAAGTGGAGGGCGTACGTCCTCGCGATGAGCGGGAAGAGCCGACGCTGGTGCATGCCGTAATCGAGGAGCAGCTGCTCCTCGTCGGTCGAGGTGGCCTCGAACTGGCGGCGGCGCGCGGCGTAGCGGGTGGCGATGGTCAGCGCGACCTTGGACGCGTTGATGCCGGCACCACCGACGCAGACACGTCCCTGGACGAGGGTGCCGAGCATCGTGAAGAACCGCTTGCTGGGGTTGTCGATCGGCGAGAGGTAGCGGCCCTCGGGCGTCACCTCGGCGAACTGGTTGAGCAGCGCGGTGCGCGGCACCCGCACGCCGTCGAACCAGATGCGGCCGTTGTCCACGCCGTTGAGGCCCATCTTGGGCCCGCAGTCCTCGATGCGTACGCCCTCGAGCACCCGCCCGCCCTCGCGGATCGGGACGACGAACGCGTGCACCCCGTGGCGTACGCCGTCGACCTCGAGCTGCGCGAAGACCGCAGCGAGCGCGGCGTGGGCGGCGGCGTTGCCGATGTAGTCCTTGCGGCTCTCGTCGTCCGGGGTCGTGATCACGAACTCCTCGGTGGCGGCGTCGTACGTCGCGACGGTGCCGAGGGCCTGCACGTTGGAGCCGTGCCCGGACTCGGTCATCGCGAAGCAGCCCATGGTGCGGCCACTGACGAGGTCGGCGAGGTGGGCGTCGTGGTGGGTCCTGGTGCCGAGCTGGAGGATCGCGCCGCCGAACAGGCCGAACTGCACGCCGACCTTGACCAGCACCGAGAGGTCCCCGAAGGCGAGGGTCTCGAAGGCGGCGATCGAGGCGCCGATGTCGCCACCACCGCCGTACTCCTCGGGGAAGCCCATCCCGGTCTGGCCGGTCCCGGCCATCATCACCACCACGTCCTTCACGCGCTCGCGGAAGTCGGCGGTGGACATCTCCTCCTCGTCGAGGAGGATCTGCGCGTGCTCGGCGAGGTTGGCGCGCACGAGGTCACGGACCTCGGCGTAGCGGCCGTCGAGCACGGCCCGGAGCGCGTCCACGTCGACCTCGGGCTGGCGGTAACCCTTCGCGTCCGCGTGGACGGCGTCCTCGTCGACGGTGACCGCGTCCTTCTCGGGCACGACGGTGGGCATCTCGTCGGTGATGGGCGCTGCCTCGTTGGTGGCCATTCTCCAAAGGTAGCGATGGGGGTAGGTTCTCGGCGATGAACGTGTCCGAGCCCACCCCGCTGGGCGAGATGGCCTACAACTACGCCGTCGTCGGGGTCCAGAAGGGCGGTACGTCGACGCTCGCGGTGACGCTCAACCAGCACCGCCTGGTGTGCCAGCCGCCGGACAAGGAACGCCACTACTTCGACGACGAGACCGTCGACTGGTCGGCGCCCGACTACGCCCGCGACTATGCGGCCCCGCGCCGGGCGCCGATCCACCGCCTGGTCGGCGATGCCACGCCCACGTACCTCTACTGGCCGCGGGCGCTTGAGCGGATGCGCGCGTACGACCCCGGCATGCCGCTCATCGCGGTGTTCCGCGACCCGCTCGAGCGGTTGTTCTCGCACTGGGTGATGCTGCGCTCGCGCAACCTCGCCTGGCCCGACTGGCCGGACTTCCTCACCGAGTGGGCGCACACCTCACTGCCCGACGCCGTGCCCACCGACGTACGCACGATGCGGTGGCGGCACATGACCGGGCTGGCCCGCGGGTTCTACGGCGAGCAGCTGCAGCGCGGCTTCGAGCTGTTCCCCCGCCAGCAGTGGCTGCTGCTCGAGATGCGCGACATGCTGGGGAACTTCGAGCAGACCGTCCACCGCACCACCGACTTCCTCGAGCTGCCGCGCTTCGAGCGAGTGCCGCCGCTGAAGAACTGGCACGCCGGGGCCGACCAGATCCCCGGGACCGCACCCACCGCGGACGACCTCGAGCGGATCGCCGAGCTGTACGCCAAGGACCTCGCGCTCTTCGAGGAGCTGTCCGGCATCGACACCTCGGCGTGGCCGACGCGGCTGGTCCTCGACGGCGACCTCGATCCCGGCGAGCTCGCCGCGAGGTTCGCCCGCAAGGTCAGGTGAATCGCGCGCCCCTACCCACGACCCGTCGCAACGGGGGTCAGGGGCGCGCGAAGAAGGTGGGTGCCCGCCAGGCGTACATCGACTCCTGGCTGACGTTCCTGCCGGTGCGGGGTGCGTGGATGATCTGGCCACCGCCGATGTAGATCGCGACGTGGTAGATCGAGCTCGCACTGCTCGAGGATCCCCAGAAGACCAGGTCGCCGGGGACCAGCTGGCTGGCGGTGATCCTGGTCGACTGCGTGTACTGCGCGACCGAGTAGTGCGGCAGGGACTTGCCGCCGCTGGCCCAGGCCGCGGCCGTCAGGCCCGAGCAGTCCCACGAGTCCGGGCCGGCGGCGCCGTACTCGTAGGGCTTGCCGAGCTGTGACTGCGCGAAGGCGATGGCCGCCGCGGCGTTGCCGCTGGGGGCCGGAGTGGGCGTCGGGGTGGGGGTAGGGGTCGGCGTGGGCGTCGGCGTCGGCGTCGGCGTCGGGGCGGGAGTCGGGGTC
>NZ_FOKC01000004.1 GCF_900112035.1 Nocardioides alpinus
TCCACGCCCACTTCGACGCCCACCTCACCGCCGACGGACAGACCGTGTTCGGGCCCACCGGCCGCCTCGAGAACGGCCAACGCCTCGCGCTCCTCGACCAGCTCCGATCCTGGTGCACCGACACACGGACCAAGATCACGATCAAACCCGTCATCGACCTCACCCAGCACCTGACCGCACCCGGGTATGCGATCCCCGACCGGATCCGCGAGCACGTCCTCCTCCGCGACACGACGTGCGTGTTCCCGTGGTGCACCCGACCCGCACGAGGCTGCGACATCGACCACATCACCGCCTACGACCATCAAGCCGACACCGAACACACGCCACAACCCGGGCCGACAGACACCCGCAACCTCGCGGCACTGTGCCGGTTCCACCACCGTCTCAAAACCCACACGGCCTGGCGCTACGAGATGACCGCACCCGGGACCTTCGTCTGGACCAGCCCCCACAGCCACCGCTTCCGACGCGACCGCACCGGAAGCAGCGCCCTTGACCCACCAGATGCACCGGGCCCCGCAACAGGACCTCGTCCTTCGTCAACCAACGACGGTGACGAACCACCCGAGCGACCATGACCCCGCCCCACACCCCGCCACCCACCGGTGACGGGGCAACAGGCACGCCTACCGGTCCCACGAGGCCCGCGAGCGCTCGCTTCACACCCTGCGGAAAGACCTGATCAGCCGGTCGGGCGATCGTCCACGCCGACCGGGTCTGCGAAGGCCTCTCGCGAGCTCCGGGCCGATGCGGCAAGGACGACGCCGAGCACCGCGAGCGTCAGACCCGGCCAGAGGTAGAAGTCCATCGAGGGCCGGTAGTCCAGGAGGTAGTCCTGCGAGAGGGTCCACGCCGAGAACAGCGCGGTCATGCCACCCACTGTCACGGCGGCAGTGACCCATGCGCGGGTGCAGGCAGCCACGATCGCCATGACCACGGCGGCCACCGTGATGCCGATCGCGGGGAGGTAGACGGTCAGGGCGGCGGCGAACGAGCCTCCACCCTCGAGGTCCAGCCGAGGATCCGGGGACGTCGGCGAGAGCCACAGGCCGACCATGACGAGCAACCACGCGACGAACGCCATGGCTGCCGCCAACCCTTGCGCCTCCCGGTCCCCCTTCACGACACCGACACTAGAGCAGACCCGACTGCGCCGCGTGGCGTCGTACGGCGTCGCTGTCGGCCGCCAGCACGAAGGGCACGTCGTGGTCCCACGCGTCGGTGACCTGCTCCACCCGCCCGTCGCCGGGATCGAGGCGCACCTCTCGGATGTACACCGCGATGATGCGGCGCGGGTGCTCGCGGACGATGTCGGCGTAGATCTCCGGGTCGCGCTCGCCGGAGTCGCCGATCAGGACGAACCGGAGGTCGGGGTGCAGCTCGAGCACCTCACGGATCCGGTCGTGCTTCTCCTCGCGGCCCGCCGTGGTGCCCAGCAGGTCGCGCAGGAGGACCGGTCCGGGTGGGAACCCGCGGTGGCGGAGGAACTCGATGATGAAGGCGTGGAGGTTCCACGGGCTCGACGAGACGTAGAAGACGGGGTTGGTGCCGTTCCTGCTGAGGTCGCGGTAGAGCTCGGGGGCGCCCGGGAAGGGCGTCCGGGTCAGGGCCGAGCCGGTGAACGTCTGCGCCACCATGGCGGCGACGCGTTGCACACCGGTCTCCAGGATGGTGTCGTCGATGTCGGAGATGATCCCGAAGTCGGCGTCGGGCCCGGGCACGTGGACGAAGAGCTCGGTGCGGTGGCCACGGGCGAGGCCGCGGTAGTCGCCGGCCAGCTCGACCGTGCCCGTGGTGGACGCGGTGAGCAGTGGACCGGCTGCCAGGCGGACCCGGAAGTATCCGTCCGCGTCGGTGACCACCGGCTCGTCGTGGCCGGCGACCTCGATCCGCAGCGGTACGTCAGGGAGCTCGTGTGTCCAGAACCCCCGCACCTGGCGGCGTACGGCAGCCCGCACCCCCTCCCCCTCGACCGCGCTCGACAGTGGCGGGTCGTCGACGACGCGGCCGCGCACCATCACCCCGGCACTCGACCCGTGGCCGCCGTAGGACTCGATGCGGAAGTGCTCAGGCGTCCGTCCGGTCCCACGCCTGGCCCGCGCGCCGTCGAAGGCGCGCTCGACCGCCGAGACCCAACGGCTCACTCCCACTCGATGGTGCCCGGCGGCTTGGAGGTGATGTCGAGGGTGACCCGGTTGACCTCGGCCACCTCGTTGGTGATGCGGGTCGAGATCCGCTCCATGACGTCGTAGGGCAGGCGGGCCCAGTCGGCGGTCATCGCGTCCTCGGACGTGACGGGGCGGATCACGACGGGGTGGCCGTAGGTGCGTCCGTCGCCCTGGACGCCGACCGAGCGCACGTCGGCGAGCAGCACGACCGGCATCTGCCAGATGTCCCTGTCGAGACCGGCCCGGGTGAGCTCCTGGCGGGCGATGGCGTCGGCGCGGCGCAGGATGTCGAGCCGGTCGGCGGTCACCTCGCCGATGATCCGGATGCCGAGCCCGGGGCCGGGGAACGGTTGGCGCCACACGATGTCGCCCGGGAGGCCCAGCTGCTCCCCGACAAGGCGGACCTCGTCCTTGAAGAGCGTGCGCAGCGGCTCGACCAGGGCGAACTCGAGGTCCTCCGGCAGGCCGCCGACGTTGTGGTGGGACTTGATGTTGGAGGTGCCGGCGCCGCCGCCCGACTCGACGACGTCGGGGTAGAGCGTGCCCTGCACGAGGAAGCCCACCTTCTCGCCCTGGTCGGCGGCCTCGCCGAGCACGGCGACCTCGGCGGCCTCGAAGGCGCGGATGAACTCGCGACCGATGATCTTGCGCTTCTCCTCGGGGTCGGTCACGCCCGACAGGGCGGCGAGGAAGGTCTCGCGCGCGTCGTAGACGTGGAGGTTCACCCCGGTCGCGGCGACGAAGTCGCGCTCCACCTGCTCGGCCTCGCCCTCGCGGAGCAGCCCGTGGTCGACGAAGACGCAGTGGAGCCGCTCGCCGATGGCGCGCTGCACGATGGCTGCCGCGACCGCGGAGTCGACGCCGCCGGAGAGGCCGCAGATGGCCAGCCCGGTGTCGCCGATCTGCTCGCGGACGCGCTCGATCTGCTCCTCGGCGATGTTGAGCATCGTCCAGGTCTGTCGGCAGCCGGCGATCTGGTGGAGGAAGTGCTCGAGCACCTTCTGGCCGTGCTCGGAGTGGAGGACCTCGGGGTGCCACTGCACGCCTGCGAGGCGGCGGTCGAGGTCCTCGAAGGCAGCCACGGGGGTGTCCTCGGTGGACGCGAGGACGGTGAAGCCCTCGGGCGCCTGGGCGACCGAGTCACCGTGCGACATCCACACCTTGTGCTCGGCGGGGATGCCTTCGAGGAGGGTGCCCGGCTCCGAGACCACGACCGGCGTACGTCCGTACTCGCGCGCGCCGGTGTGCGCGACCTCGCCGCCGAGGCCCTTCGCCATCAGCTGGAAGCCGTAGCACATGCCGAAGACCGGCACCCCGGCCGTGAAGACGCCCGTGTCGATGCCGGGGGCGCCGTCGGCGTAGACGCTGGAGGGCCCGCCGGACAGGATGATCGCCTTGGGGTGGCGCGCCAGCATGTCGGCCACCGGCATCGTGTGCGGCACGATCTCGGAGTAGACCCTCGCCTCGCGGACGCGCCGCGCGATGAGCTGGGCGTACTGGGCGCCGAAGTCGACGACGAGGACCAGGTCGTGCTCTGCAGGCTGCGTCACGCCGCGGAGTCTAACGGCTTCGCCTCGGCGCGAAATCGTCCCAGGGCCCGATCGGGGAGAGACGGTGGAGCATCGGGCCTTGGCCCGGTCACCACGCCCAAAATCGTCCCAGGGCCCGATCGGGGAGGGAGGGTGACCGGGCCCTGGGACTTGGCTCCCAGCGACTGATCAACAGTGCCGAGAAAGAGGGTTCCGGCCCTTGGGAGGGAGCATGACTGCCGGAGCCCTCACTCGACCCAACGCCCCTGACGGGCCGTGGTTACGGCCCTGGACAGACCAAAGTGGGAGCGATCGGGCCAGTTGTCCTCGGCCAGGTCAGCTGACGCCGACGATCGGCAGGCGCAGCGCTCCTGGCGCCGCCTCCGGCACGACCGGGTTCTTCGGCTCCACCGGCGCCAACCGGACGTACGCCGACCCCACCGCGGGACGGGGGTCGACCTCGCCCTTGTTGGGCCAGTGGGCCATCGCGCGCTCGGCCTGGGCGGTGATCGTCAGCGACGGGTTCACCCCGAGGTTGGCCGAGACGGTGGACCCGTCGACGACGTGCAGCCCGTCGTAGCCGTAGACCCGCTGGTAGGGATCGACGACCCCTGTCGTGGGTGAGTCGCCGATCGCGCAGCCGCCGATGAAGTGTGCGGTGAGCGGCATCCCGAGCGGCTCGCCGACGGCGCCGTAGGCCTGGCGCGCGCCCATGATCCGCGCCAGTCGGCGTACGGCGTCGTAGGCGGGAGCGATGTAGGTCGGGTTGGGGGCACCGTGGCCCTGGGTCGACGACATGTAGCCGACCCCGCCGCGCGTCCTCCAGACGGTGGTGATCGAGTTGTCGAGGGTCTGCATGACCAGCGCCACGACCGTGCGCCGCGACCAGGTGTTGAGCGAGTAGAGGTCGCGCAGGCCGTCGCGCTGGCGCCACAGCTCCTTGCCCCACGTGCGCCAGCGCTTCTCGCCGAGGACCTCGTCGACCAGCACCGTCGCCATCAGCGGCATCACGTTGCGGCCGCGGCCGTAGCGGACGGGCTCGACGTGGGTGTGCTCGTCGGGGTGGAAGCTGGAGGTGATCGCCACGCCGTCGGTCCAGTCGACGGCGTCGTCGTTGGCGGTCGCCCACAGGATCGCCTCGGAGTTCGTGCGGGTCAGCACGCCCAGCCGGTCGGAGATCTTCGGCAGCGAGCCCTCTGCCTTGAGCCGGTGGAGCAGTCGCTGGGTGCCGATCGCGGCGGCGGAGAAGACCACGTGGTCGGCGGTGAAGGTCTTCACGGCGCCCTTGCGCGACAGCTTGGCCTTGGTCCAGCGGGCCGTCACCTCGTAGCCGCCGCCGGGCCGCGGGCGTACGTCGGTGACCGTCGTCAGCGGGTGCACGACGGCGCCGTTCTGCTCGGCGAGGTAGAGGTAGTTCTTCACCAGGGTGTTCTTGGCGTTGTGCCGGCAACCGGTCATGCACGAGCCGCAGTTGATGCACGTCGCCCGTTCGGGACCTGCGCCGCCGAAGAACGGGTCGGCGACCGTCTCCCCCTCGGCCTGTCCCGGCTCGCCGAAGAAGACACCGACCGGGGTCGGGTGGAACGTGTCGCCGACACCCATCTCGTCGGCCACCTCCTTCATCGCCACGTCCGCGGGCGTGGTCCGGGCGTAGTCGGTCACGCCGAGCATCCGCCGGGCCTGGTCGTAGTAGGGCGCGAGCTCGGCCTTCCAGTCCGTGATGTGCGCCCACTGCGGGTCCTTGTAGAACGGCTCCGGCGGCTCGTAGAGGGTGTTGGCGTAGTTGAGCGAACCGCCGCCCACCCCGGCGCCGGCGAGGATGAAGCAGTCGCGCACGAGGTCGATGCGCTGGATGCCGTAGAGGCCGACCTCCGGGCGGAAGATGAAGCTCTTCACGTCACCGCCGTGCTCGGGCAGCTCGTCGTCGGAGAAGCGCGCGCCCGCCTCGAGCACACCGACCCGGTAGCCCTTCTCGGTCAGCCGCAGCGCCGTGACGGATCCGCCGAAGCCGGAGCCGATCACCAGGACGTCGTAGTGCCGGACGCGTGGGGTGGGACTCACGCTCGGCCCAGCTTGTTGAGCAGCCGCAGCGCGACGGTCATCACACGGGCGTTGGTCTCCTCCGACATGCCCAGCAGCGGCGCGATGGGCACCAGGCGCTGCGTCGCGACGGACTGCGCCTCGGTGTAGCGGCGGATGCCCTCCGCACCCTGCCGACGGCCCATGCCCGACTCGCGCATGCCGCCCATGGGCGCACCGAGCGAGCCGAAGGTCGCACCGTAGGCCTCGTTGACGTTGACCGTGCCGCACCTGATCCGGCGCGCGAGGGCGCGGCCGCGGGCGGCGTCACGGGTGTAGATCGAGGCGTTGAGCCCGTACGCCCCGTCGTTGGCGCGCTCGACGGCCTCGTCCTCGCTGTGGAACCGGTAGAGCGCGACGACCGGACCGAAGGTCTCCTCGCCGAAGCACTGCATGTCGGCCGAGACGCCCTCGAGGATCGTCGGTTCGTGGACGAACGGACCCAGGTCGGGGCGGGCCCGGCCGCCGGTGAGCACGTGGGCGCCCTTCGCCACGGCGTCCTGGACGTGGGCGGTGACCTTGTCGAGCTGTGCCTGTGAGACCAGCGACCCCATGTCGACGCTCCAGTCGTGGCTGGCGCCGAGGGTCATCGCCTGCGTGCGCGAGACGAACGCGTCCACGAAGCGGTCGTAGACCTGGTCGGCGACGAAGAGACGTTCGGTCGAGACGCAGAGCTGGCCGGCGTTGGAGAAGACACCGCGTACGGCGCCCTCCGCCGCGCGGTGCACGTCGGCGTCGCGCAGGACGAGCATCGGGTTCTTGCCGCCGAGCTCCAGCGAGCAGCCGATGAGCCGGTCGGCGCACTGACGCGCGATGAGCCTGCCGGTCGCGGTCGAGCCGGTGAAGCAGACGTAGTCGGCGGCGGCGGTGATCGCGCCGCCGATCTCGGGGCCCGGGCCGGCGACGACCTGCCAGACCTCGGGCGGGAAGCCGGCCTCGTCGAGCAGCTGGACGGCGAGCAGCGCCGTCAGCATCGTCTGGGAGTCCGGCTTGGCGACGACCGCGTTGCCTGCGAGGAGAGCGGGGATGCCGTCGCACAGCGCCATGCTGAGCGGATAGTTCCAGGGCGAGATGATCCCGACGACGCCCTGGGGGACGCGGTGGACCTCGGCCCTCGTCAGCACCGGGAACATGCCCCCGACGCGGTGGGGGTCGAGGTGCTCGTGGGCGGTGCGGGCGTAGTAGCGCGCGGTCAGCGCGAGGTGGGCGACCTCGAGGTAGGCGTCCTTGCGGGCCTTGCCCGACTCCCACACGACGAGGTCGATGAGCTCGTCCTGGCGGTCGAGCAGCAGGTCGTGCAGCCGCAGCAGCGCGGCCGCGCGCTGGTCGAGCGACGTGGCCGCCCACGCCACCTGCGCCCGGCGCGCCCGCGCGAACGCCTCGGCCACGTCGGCCGGGCTCGACTGCGGGATGTGCGCGAGCGGTGCGCGACCGATCGGCGAGGAGACGGCGTGCGTCTCACCGTTCGTGCTCAGCACGCGGCGCGTCAGGCTGGCGACGTACGAGCGGTCGAGGGCGTAGGTCGCGGTGCTGTCGTGCTCGGGGTCCGCAGGACCGTCGGTGATCGGGCCTGAGGCGGGACTCTGCTCACTCATCCGTGCAGCGTAGGTCGCGCTCGGACGCCGTGCCACGGATCGGTCACGTCATCCCGGCATTTGACACTGTTGTGACATTTGTCAAGCCGGGGCTAGACGATGTCGGGTGCCTTGACCCGCGCCTCGTCGGCCTCCTGGTCGGTCGGCATCAGCTGGCTCAGCCGCTCCGCCTCGACCCGGCGCAGGTAGTGGTCGACCTCGTCCTCGACCTGCGCGGCGTCCCAGCCCAGCGCCCCGCCCATCAGCTCGGCGGCAGGGCGGGCTGCGGTGATGCCGCGGTCGAAGGTCTCGATCGACACGCGCGTCCGGCGGGCCAGCACGTCGTCGAGGTGCCGGGCCCCCTCGTGGGTGACGGCATAGAGCACCTCGGCCCGCAGGTAGTGCTCGGCGCCCGCGAGCGGCTCGCCGAGCGCGAGCTCGGGGCGGGCGGCGATGAGAGCGAGGACCTCGTCGACCAGGCCGCCGTAGCGGCCCAGGAGGTGGTCGACCACGCCGACGTCGAGCCCCGACGACCGGCTGATCGACACGCGCTGGTTGGTGCGGGCCTCGTGGCCCCACGCACCCATCAGGGGGACGCGGTCGGTGATGGAGGCGGGCGTGGCGTCGAAGTCACGGATCGCGTGGTCGACCGCGTCCTTCGCCATGATCCGGTAGGTCGTCAGCTTGCCGCCGGCGACCAGCACGAGGCCGGGCACCGGGTTGGCGACCGTGTGCTCGCGGGAGAGCTTGGTGGTCTCCCCCATCTCGCCCTCCTTGCGCATCGGCTTGAGCAGCGGCCGCAGCCCCGCCCAGACGCCGATCACGTCGCGGTGGTCGAGCGGGTCCTTGAGGAGCCGGTTGACGTGCCCGAGGAGGTAGTCGATGTCGGTCTTGCTGGCTGCGGGGTGCGCGAGGTCGAAGTCCCAGGCGGTGTCGGTCGTCCCGATGATCCAGAACTGGTCCCACGGGATCACGAAGAGCACGGACTTCTCGGTCTTGGTGATGAAGCCGCACTCGGAGCGGATCCGGTCCTTGGGCACGACGAGGTGGATGCCCTTGCTGGCGTCGACGTCGAGCTGCGCCTGCCCACCGATCAGGTCCTGGACCTCGTCGGTCCACACACCGGCGGCGTTGATGACGACCTTCGCGCGGATCTCGAGGTCGCGCTGGCCCTCGAGGTCGCGAGCGGTGACGCCGACGACGCGCGCCGCCTGCCCGGAGCCGGTCGAGGGGTCGCGGAGGAAGCCGGTGACCTTGGTGCGGGTCGCGACGTGGGCGCCGTTGTTGGCGGCGGTGCGGGCGATGGTCATGACCAGCCGCGCGTCGTCGACCTGGCAGTCGTAGTAGCGGATCGCGCCGTGCAGCTTGTCAGTCCGGATGTCCGGTGCCATCCGCGCGAGCTGCTTGCGGAAGATGTGCTTGTGCTTGGGCACGCCCATGTCGTACTTGCCCGTCATCGCCATGCCGTCGTAGAGCGCGACGCCGGCGCCGACGTAGGGGCGCTCCCAGGCGTGCTCGAGCGGGTAGAGGAACGGCACGGGTCGTACGAGGTGGGGCGCGAGCCGCGTCAGCAGCAGGCCGCGCTCCTCCAGCGCCTCCTTGACCAGCGCGAAGTCGAACATCTCGAGGTAGCGCAGTCCGCCGTGGACCAGCTTCGACGAGCGCGAGGAGGTGCCGGAGGCGAGGTCGCGCTGCTCGACGAGGCCGACCTTGAGACCGCGGGTCACGGCGTCGAGCGCCGCACCCACGCCGACGATGCCGCCGCCGACGACGAGCACGTCGAGCTCGCCCTCGGCGAGGTGCGTGAGTGCGTCGGCGCGCTGGTCGGCGTCGAGGGCCCTGGCGAGGGTCATGGGGTGCTCATGTCTGGACCACGACCTCGATGCGCTGGAACTCCTTGAGCTCGGTGTAGCCCGTGGTGGCCATCGCGCGGCGCAGGGCGCCGATGAGGTTCATCGTGCCGTCGGCCGTGCGCGAGGGGCCGAACATGATCTCCTCCAGCGAGCCGACCGCGTCGAACTGCACGCGCTGGCCGCGCGGGAGCTCGGCGTGCGTGGCCTCGCTCCCCCAGTGGAACCCGCGGCCGGGGGCCTCGCTCGCGCGGGCGAGCGGCGAGCCGATCATCACGGCGTCGGCGCCGCAGGCCACCGCCTTGGCGATGTCTCCCGAGCTGCCGATCGAGCCGTCGGCGATGACGTGGACGTAGCGGCCGCCCGACTCGTCGAGGTAGTCGCGGCGGGCCGCAGCGACGTCCGCCACCGCGCTCGCCATCGGCACGGCGACGCCGAGGACGGTGCGGGTGGTGTGGGCCGCTCCGCCACCGAAGCCGACCAGCACGCCGGCCGCGCCGGTGCGCATCAGGTGCAGCGCGGCCTGGTAGGTCGCGCAGCCACCCACGATCACCGGGACGTCGAGCTCGTAGATGAACTCCTTGAGGTTGAGCGGCTCGGCGTTGCTGCTCACGTGCTCGGCGCTGACGGTGGTGCCGCGGATCACGAACATGTCGACGCCCGCGTCGACGACGGCCTTGACGTGCTCCTTGGTGCGCTGCGGCGACAGCGAGCCGGCCACGGTCACGCCGGCGGCACGCACCTCCTTGAGCCGGGCCGTGATCAGCTCGGGCTTGATCGGCTCGGTGTAGATCTCCTGCATCCGGCGGGTGGCGTCGGCTCCCTGGAGGCCCGCGACCTCCTCGAGCAGGCCGGTCGGGTCGTCGTACCGCGTCCAGAGGCCCTCGAGGTTGAGCACCCCCAGCCCGCCCATCTGGCCCAGCGCGATCGCGGTCGAGGGGGACATGACGGAGTCCATCGGGGCGGCGAGCACCGGGATGTCGAAGCGGTAGGCGTCGATCTGCCAGGCCGTGCTGACCTCCTCGGGGTCGCGCGTGCGCCGCGAGGGCACGATCGCGATGTCGTCGAAGGAGTAGGCGCGGCGACCGCGCTTGGCACGGCCAATCTCGATCTCGGTCACGGTGTGCAGCCTATCGGCCGGTCCCCGTGGTCCACGTCTCGGCAACAGGTTCGGCAAACCGCGTACACGCGGGCCACGCCGTCCCTACCGTCGTCACGTGGGGAACACAGGCATCATCGCGCGCGCTCTCGCAGCCGCCTGCATCGCAGCGGGGCTGCTGGGCGTGTCCGCGCCCGCGGCGCAGGCCGCCGACGACTACCCGTGGGCGTGGCAGGGCCAGTGCCCGATCGTCCCGCAGGAGCCGATCGAGGAGCCCACCCCCACCCCGACGCCGACACCGAGCCCCACCCCGCCCAAGCCGGGCGAGAAGGAGGCGCCGGTCGTCGAGCCGCCCCCGCCCCCGCCGCCCCCGCCGCCCGTGCTCGACCCCGTCTCGGGTCACCTCTACGACCCGCGCGGGCCCAAGCCGGTCTGCGAGAGCCGGGTCTGGTCGATCAACGGCTCGATCGGCGACTCGTGGGGCTTCGTGCTGCGCAACTGCACGAGCTTCGTGGCCTGGCGGCTGCAGGAGCGCAACCGGATGGCCGGTTTCGCCAACGACTTCGGCGGCGAGCACTGGGGCAACGCGGAGAACTGGGACGACGTCGCGCGTCGACTCGGCTACCGCGTGGACGGCGTCCCCGCCATCGGCGCCGTCGCGCAGTCCGACAACGGCCGGGTCGGCCACGTCGCCTGGGTGAGTGCGATCGGTCCGGGCACGGTGACGATCGAGGAGTACAACCACGCGACCCCCGGCGGCTACGGCAGCCGTGCGGTCCCGGTCGGCGACTTCCGGTACCTCCACCTCGACGACGTCGCCCCCTCCCCGCTCATCGGGTCGGACCGCCCGGTCGTGTCGGTGCCCGACGGGCTCGGGGAGTCGTGGACCGCCCGCGTCGACGACCGCGGCACGCTCCGACTCGCCCGCCCCGGACGTCCGGCACGGACCGTCGGTCCGCGCGGGACCTTCTCGTCGCTGGTGGCGCCCGCACTGGTCCTCGACCGCCGTGGCCTCCCCTGGGTGGCCGCGACCACCCGGACCGGTCGGGTCCTCGCCGGCACCCTCCGCGGCACAGGCACCGGCGTACGCCTCCGCGACGTCGGCACCTCGGCCGTCACCGCCAGCCCCGCACTCGCCCTGTCCCGCACCGGGCGCCCGGTGCTGGCCGCGACCTCCTCCGCCGGCACGCTCGTCACCCGACGCTTCACCGAGGCCGGACGCTGGAGCCGTGCGGCCCGGGTCGGAGAGCCCCTGTCGTGGGCCACGCACACCGCTCCCGTGCTGGGACCCGATGACGCCGGTCGGACCGTGCTCGTCGCGGTGACGGCCCGGGGTGCGACGTTCGCCCAGACCCTCGAGCGGGGGCGCCTGCGACGCCTGCCCGGCGACCGCGCCTCCACGACCTCGACCCCCGCGCTGAGCCTGGCGTCGGACGGGACCACCCGCCTGCACCAGGTCACCGCTGCCGGTCGGCTGCGCGTGACGCGCCTGGTCGGTCGCCGCTGGAGCCGAGCCGAGACCATCGACGGGGACTGGTCGCCGTACGCCTCACCGGCGGTGGGCGCCGTCGGCGGCCGCCTGCACGTCGCCGCCGTCGCCCGCAGCGGCGCCCTGCTCGTCCGGGCCGCGGTTCCCGGGGAGAAGTCCCAGCTGCCGGGCACGATCCGCTCCTCCGGCGACGCCACCCGGTCCCCCGGACTCGTCACGCGCAGCAACGCCGGCCTCTTCGTGGTGGCCGACCGTGGTCGTACGGCTCACGCCCGGCTGCTGACCAGGCCGACCTGGGCCGTCACCGGCGTCACCGCGCCGACGCGGGCCGGCTTCACACCCTGAGGGATCAGGATCCGGAGTAGTTGGGCGCCTCGACGGTCATCTGCACGCCGTGGGGGTGGCTCTCCTTGAGCGAGGCCGACGTGATCCGGACGAAGCGGCCCTTGTCCTGGAGCTCGGGGATGGTGCGGGCTCCGACGTAGAACATCGACTGGTTGAGCCCGCCCACGAGCTGGTGGGCGACCGCGGAGAGCGGACCGCGGTAGGCGACCTGGCCCTCGATGCCCTCCGGCACGATCTTGTCGTCGCTGGTGACCTCGGCCTGGAAGTAGCGGTCCTTGGAGTAGGACTTCTTGCCGCGGCTGCTCATCGCGGCGAGCGAGCCCATGCCGCGGTAGGACTTGAACTGCTTGCCGTTGACGAAGACGACCTCGCCCGGCGACTCCTCGCAGCCGGCCAGCATCGAGCCGACCATCACCGCGTCGGCGCCCGCGACGAGCGCCTTGGCGATCTCGCCGGAGTGCTTCATGCCACCGTCGGCGATGAGCGGCACGCCGGCGGGCTTCGTCGCCAGCGACGCCTCGTAGACCGCGGTCACCTGGGGCACGCCCACGCCGGTGACGACGCGGGTCGTGCAGATCGAGCCCGGACCGACGCCGACCTTGACCGCGTCGGCGCCGGCGTCGACGAACGCCTGCGCGCCCTCGCGGGTCGCGACGTTGCCGCCGATGACCTGCACGTGACGCGTGCTCGGGTCGGTCTTGAGCCGGCGGACCATGTCGAGCAGCAGGTGCACGTGGCCGTGCGCGGTGTCGGCGACGAGCACGTCGACACCGGCCTCGACCAGCGTGGTCGCGCGCTCCCAGGCGTCACCGAAGTAGCCGATGGCCGCACCGACGAGCAGCCGGCCGTCACCGTCGTACGACGCGTGCGGGAACTGCTCGCCCTTGACGAAGTCCTTCACCGTGATGAGGCCGCCGAGGCGCCCGTGGTCGTCGATCAGCGGGAGCCGCTCGCGCTTGTGGGCCCGCAGCAGCGACGTGGCCTCCTCGCGGGAGATGCCGATGGGGCCGGTGATCAGGCCCTCGCTGGTCATCACCTCGGTCACCTTGGTGGTGGCCCACTCGGCGACGGGCGTGAAGCGCAGGTCGCGGTTGGTGATGATGCCGAGCAGCCGGTTGTCGAGGTCGACCACGGGCAGGCCGGAGACGCGGTACTCGCCACAGATGCGGTCGAGCTCCTCGAGCGTCGCGTCGGGGCCGATCGTCACCGGGTTGGAGATGATGCCGGTCTGGGTGCGCTTGACGAGGTCGACCTGGCGGGCCTGGTCCTCGATCGAGAGGTTGCGGTGCAGGACGCCGATGCCGCCCTCGCGTGCCATGGCGATCGCCATCCGCGACTCGGTGACGGTGTCCATCGCAGCGCTGATCAGCGGGACCCGCACCGAGATCTCGCGGGTCAGCCGCGTCGTGGTGTCGATGTCGCTGGGCGCGAGGTCCGACTCCCCCGGCAGCAGCAGCACGTCGTCGTAGGTGAGGCCCAGCGCAGCGAACTTCTCGGGGATCTCCACGGCGCCATTCTAGGCGGCGCCGCGGACCGTCTCACCCCCGTACCGCCATGAAGTCGCGCACAGGCACGCGCACGTGCAGCTCGGCACCGGAGATCTTCATCCGGCCCCGCATCCCCGACCCGAGCACCATGGGCAGCACCGAGCGGTTGTCGGCGGTCGTCACCAGGCTCATCTCGTCGTCGCCCAGGGCCGCGGAGACCCGTGCGGCCTCCTTGAGCAGCCGGGTGCCGAGACCCTGGCGGCGCCAGCCGGGGTCGACCTCCAGCTCCAGGTGGCGGGCGGCGTCGACGGCCTGCTCGTCCAGCACGGCGCGGCCGACGACGACCGCGCCGACGACGGCCGTGACGACGAAGCCGGCAGTGACCAGCTCGGGCGCGCGTGCCGAGCCCGGGTCGGGTGCGACGCGAGCGGCGTACGACGCGTCGCGACGCAGCACGTCGGTCACCAGCCCGGCCATGCTCGCGCCGCGGGTGTGCTCGGTCGCGGTGAAGGGCGTCGTGCGGTGGACCTGGACCACGACGTCCCCGACGGCGAGGTCCATGGTGTCGGCGGGCCGACCCTCGATCGGGTCCGCCTCGGCGTCGAGCAGTCGGGCCACGATCTCGGGGAAGCGGGCCGGGTCGCCCAGGATGGTGCGCGCCGCCTCGACGTGGCGGGTCGCCTGGTCGAGCAGCACGCCCTCCTGGGTGCGGTGGGCGTCGATGAACTCGGCCCCGGCGGAGTCGGCCAGCGCGCGGAGGTCGTCCTCGGTCCAGCCGTCGGGTGACTCCACCACCAGCTCGTCGGTCACCGACTCGATGCCGGGGAACACCTGCATCCCGACGATGTTGACGCCGGCCTCGCCGCAGCGCTGCGCCACCACCGACAAGCTGCCCGGCCGGTCCGCCAGGCTGATCCGCATCTTCCACAGCATGGTGGCACTGTGCCCCGGCGGCGTTGCGGGCCCGGTCCCTGCTCGTTTCGGCCACGTGAACTCGTGCGTGGCCCGCCCTGAGACAGTGTCGCCATGGCCGGGAACCCGACAGCACTGGGTCGCGTGGTGTGGATCGCCGCCGCGGCCGCGTTCGTCGCCCGCTTCCCCGGCCTGCTCTGGCCCCTGCGACCTGACGAGGCCGGGTTCCTCCTGGTGGCACGGTCCTGGCACCCCGAGCCCGACTCGGTGTACGGCCACTACTTCGTGGATCGGCCGCCGCCGATCATCTGGCTGATGCAGGCCACCGACGCGATCGGTGGCGCCTACACCCACCGCGTGGTCGGGGCCGTCGGCTGCGTCCTGCTGGTGCTGGCCAGTGCCGCAGCAGCGCGCGAGATGGCCCGCCGGGCCGGCATCGTGGACCCGGCCGTCGTACGCCGGGTGGCCGGCTGGGTCGCCGTCGGCACCGCCGCCCTGGTCAGCAACGCCCAGATCGACCCGGTGGCCGCCAAGGGCGAGCTGTTCGGCATCCCGTTGGTGATGGGCTCCTGCTGGCTGGCGCTACGAGCCGTACGACGCGTGTCGGCCGCCGACGCGTTCTGGGCGGGACTGCTGGCGATGTCCGCGGTCGGCTTCAAGCAGAGCATCGTGGGCGGGCTGGTCTTCGGGGCCGTCCTGCTCGTCGGGTCGGCGACGGCCCGGCAGGTGCCCTGGCGTGCAGCCCTGCGCTGTGCCGCGGGAGCGGTGGCCGGCGCCGCGGTCCCGGTGCTGGTCATCGTGGGGTGGGCGCTCGTGGTCGGCGTACGGCTGGAGGCGCTCTGGTACACCTCGGTCTCGTTCCGCTCCGACGCCAACCGGACCATCGCCCTGCAGAGCGCGGAGGGTGCGACCAGCAGGATCTCCGTGCTGCTGCTCGTGTTCGTGGGCGTCGGGATGCTGTTCCTCCTCGCGTGCTTCGTCGCCCGCCTGCCCGCGCTGCTGCGGCTCGACGCGGTGCCGGTCGTCGCGATCACGGCGATGCTGGCGGTGGACCTCGTCGCCGTGGCCGTCAGCGGCAGCTACTGGATGCCCTACCTGTTCGTGCCCATCCCCGCACTGGCGCTGGCCCTGGCCGGACTGATGTCACACGCCCAGCTGGACCGCCGCTGGCACCTCGTGACGCCCGCGGCAGTGGCCTTCGCGGTGGCCTCGAGCGTCATCGCGCTCGTCGGCTGGACCAGCTCGTGGGTCGTCGGGCGCGTCCCGGTGGAGGTGCGGACCGGCGAGGCGATCGCCGCCTCCGCGCGTCCCGGCGACCGGGTCATGGTCTACGGCGGCCGGGCGGACATCCAGTGGGCCAGCCGTGCCGGGTCGCCGTATCCCCACCTGTGGTCCCTGCCGATGCGCACGCTCGATCCCGAGCTGGAGGACCTGGGCGCGGTGCTCACCGGCAGCAACCCGCCGACGTGGTTCGTCGAGGCGACCTACATCAACACGTGGAGCGAGCTCGGCACCCGGCCGATCGAGGGCTCCCTGATCCGGAAGTACGAGTTCATCCGGACCGCCTGCGGCCGCTACCGCGTCTACCGCCTCAACTCCGTCGACGAGATCGACATCGACGTCGACTGCCGTACCCCCTGGCGGACCATCTGGGGCGAGTGATGCGACAGGCCCGCACCGGGAACCGGTGCGGGCCTGTCGGGTGGAGCAGGTCGATCAGTGGCCGTGGCCGTGCCCGTGGCCGCCGCCGGCAGCAGCCGGCTCGTCGTCCTCGGGCTTCTCGACGATCAGCGTCTCGGTGGTGAGCAGCATCGCGGCGATGGAGGTCGCGTTGACGAGCGCCGAGCGGGTGACCTTGACCGGGTCGAGGACGCCCTGGGCGACCAGGTCGCCGTAGGTGTCGGTCGCGGCGTTGTAGCCGTTGCCGACGCCGAGCTCGCGGACCTTGGCGGTCACGACGTAGCCGTTGACGCCACCGTTCTCGGCGATCCAGCGCAGCGGCTCGTCGGCCGCCTTGCGGACCACGCGCACGCCGGCAGCCTCGTCGCCGGTGAGGCCGAGGTTGTCGTCGAGCACCGAGACGGCGTGGATGAGAGCGGAGCCACCGCCGGGGACGATGCCCTCCTCGATCGCGGCGCGCGTCGCGGAGACGGCGTCCTCGATGCGGTGCTTCTTCTCCTTGAGCTCCACCTCGGTGGCGGCGCCGACCTTGATCACGCAGACACCGCCGGCGAGCTTGGCGAGGCGCTCCTGGAGCTTCTCGCGGTCCCAGTCGGAGTCGGTGTTCTCGATCTCGGCCTTGATCTGGTTGACGCGACCCTCGACAGCAGAGCTGTCGCCGGCGCCGTCGACGATCGTGGTGTTGTCCTTGGTGATGACCACGCGACGGGCCTGGCCGAGCACCTCGAGGCCGACCTGGTCGAGCTTGAGCCCGACCTCGGGGGCGACGACCTGCGCGCCGGTCAGCGTCGCGATGTCCTGCATCATCGCCTTGCGGCGGTCACCGAAGGCCGGGGCCTTGACGGCGGCGACGTTGAAGGTGCCACGGATCTTGTTGACGACCAGGGTCGAGAGCGCCTCGCCGTCGACGTCCTCGGCGAGGATGAAGAGCGGCTTGCCGGTCCCGATGACCTTCTCGAGGACCGGGAGGAGCTCCTGGATCGAGGAGATCTTGCCCTGGTGGAGAAGGATGTAGGGGTCGTCGAGGACGGCCTCCATCGACTCGGGGTCGGTGACGAAGTAGGCCGACACGTAGCCCTTGTCGAACTGCATGCCCTCGGTGAACTCGAGCTCGGTGCCCATGGTGTTGGACTCCTCGACCGTGATCACGCCGTCCTTGCCGACCTTGTCGAAGGCCTCGGCGAGCAGGTCGCCGATGACGCTGTCGCGGCTCGAGATCGTGGCGACGGACGCCATGTCCTCGCGGGACTCGACCTCGCGGGCGGCCTCGCGCAGCGCGTCGCCGACGGCCTCGGCCGCAGCGTCCATGCCGCGCTTGAGGCCCATCGGGTTGGCGCCGGCCGCGACGGCACGGAGGCCCTCGTGGACCATGGCCTGGGCCAGCACCGTGGCGGTGGTGGTGCCGTCACCAGCGATGTCGTTGGTCTTGGTGGCCACCTCCTTGGTGAGCTGGGCACCGAGGTTCTCGAAGGGGTCGTCGAGCTCGATCTCACGGGCGACGGTGACACCGTCGTTGGTGATGGTCGGCGCGCCCCACTTCTTGTCGAGGACGACGTAGCGGCCCTTGGGGCCGAGCGTCACCTTGACGGCGTTGGCGAGGGCGTCGACGCCGCGCTCGAGGGCGCGGCGGGCGTTCTCGTCGAACTCCAGGATCTTGGGCATTGCTGTGCTCCTCTAAAGATGTTCAGGGCCGGACGTGCACGGATCCCGGCTGGCACGGGGCCAGCCGGGATGCCAGGTGCGTCAGCCGACGACCGCGAGGATGTCGCGGGCCGAGAGAATCAGGTATTCCTCGCCGGCGTACTTGACCTCGGTGCCGCCGTACTTGCTGTAGATGACCTTGTCGCCGACGGCGACGTCGAGCGGGACGCGGTTGCCGTTGTCGTCGACACGACCGGGACCGATCGCCACGACCTCGCCCTCCTGGGGCTTCTCCTTGGCGGTGTCCGGGATGACCAGGCCGGAGGCCGTGGTCTGCTCGGCTTCGAGCGTCTGGACGACGATGCGGTCCTCGAGGGGCTTGATGTTGACCGACACTTCGGATCAACCTCCACTTTCTCTGCACGAGATTCTTCAGGAGCCCGGAATCAGTTGGCCCGGGCTCCCAGGACAGGGGTTCGTGGACCGGCGGCACGCCGTCGCGGGGGTCGTGCCAGGCTCACGAGCGTTGGCATTCTCAGGGTGAGAGTGCCAGAACAGACGCTAGCACTCTCACCAACCGAGTGCTAGCGGCGGCTAGTGTGCGTGCGTGGAGATCGAGACGCTGGACTGGTTGCGCACGTCCGAGGGCGAGCGGCTCCTGGAGGGGGCGGCGCTGGCCTGGGCCGAGCACGCCGGCGACCCGGTGCGGGTGGCGAGTGCCGTACGCCGACTCGAGCCCGATGCCGAGAAGGCAGCCGCTGCGACCACCCAGGCCCAGCTGCGCGAGAAGGCCGTCGTGAAGTTCGGCGATGCGGCCCACCTGATGTTCTTCACCCCCGACGCCCTCGAGCAGGCCACCCGCTCGCGCGTCGCCGACCACCGCGCGGCGCGGCTGGCCGCGGCGATCCCCGGCGGCAGCGTCATCGACCTCGGCTGCGGCATCGGCGGGGACCTGCTGGCGTTCGCCCGCGCCGGCCTGGTCGCGGCCGGGATCGACCAGGACCCCGTGCGGGTGTCGATGGCCGAGGCCAACCTCGCCGCCCTCGGGCTGGCCGGAGCCGTGCTGGCCGGCGACGCGACCACCATCGACACGAGCGGCTTCGACGCCGCCTTCGCGGACCCCGCGCGGCGCGGCGGCCGCGGAAGGGTCTTCGACGTGGACGGGTGGACCCCGCCCTGGCCGTGGGTGCTCGACCTGCTCACCCGGCGGTCGTTGGTCAAGGTCGCGCCCGGGATCGGCCACGACCTCGTCCCACGGCGCGTCGAGGCGGAGTGGGTGAGCGACGGCGGCGAGGTCAAGGAGGCCGTGCTGTGGTCGCCCGACCTGTCCACCACTGATCGGCGCGCGACGGTGATCGGCCACGGTGGGCTCGCCACGGTGACCGACGAGGACGCTCCTGCGCTCGGCGAGGACGGCGTCGAGGTCCGTCCCGTCGGCGCCTTCCTCTACGAGCCCGACGGCGCCGTGATCCGCGCCGGCCTCGTGACGGCCGTGGCCGCCGGCGTCCGGGGTGGTCTCATCGACGAGCACATCGCCTACGTCACGGGCGACAACTCCTTCAGCACTCCCTTCGCCCGGGGCTACCGGATCCTCGAGGAGCTCCCCTACCGCGAGAAGCCGCTCAGGGCTGCGCTGCAGGAGCGCCGGATCGGCCGGCTGACGATCAAGAAGCGGGGCGTCCAGGTGGTGCCCGAGGAGCTGCGCAAGCGACTGTCCCTCAAGGGTGACAACGAGGGGACGCTCGTGATGACGCGCGTGGCCGGTCAGGGCACGGCCCTGCTGGTGCAGCCGTTCTAGCGATCGGTGCTAGCAGCCGGTCCGCGCGACGCCGGCGACCTTGACCGGAAGCCGTCCGGGGGCAGGCGCCTCACCCAGCAGCACCTGGACGAGCACGTCCATCGCGCCGGGGGTGTCGCCGTACGTCGCGATCCGGGTCGGGGCACTGACCCGGCCCAGCACCCACGGGCTGTCGGTCGCGACCGCGACCTCGCCGTCGACCGGGGCGTCGTGGAAGCCGGAGAACCCCACGGACGTTCCGCCCGCGAGACGGGCGTCCTCGCGATCCGTCCACACGCCGAGGCGCCGCAGACGGATCGCCTCGGACTTCTTCCACGTCCGCGTGCGCTGCTTGAAGGCGCGCTTGCCCTCCTTCGGGCGCCGCTCCGGACGGGGGCGCGCGTCGGCGAGCCGGGCCGGGGGCGAGCGTCGGAGCAGCACCGTCAGCCCGGACCTGCCTGCCGCCGACGTGAACGCACCGACCGCGCCGGTGTCACCGTAGGCGTGGACCGCGTCCCCGACGAGCCGGCCCGAGCAGCTCCCGTCGGTGACGGTGATCGCGGCCGCGGAGAGCCTTCGTGAGGCGGGGCGGGCCGAGCCGACCGGTGCTCCCCGGCCACCGGCGAGATGGGTGAGCAACGCGATCTGTCGCGCGGCCGACTGCTCGAGCCGGCGCCGGGGCAGGGCTCCTGTCCTGACGGCTCGCACCAGCGCTGCACGGGCGGCCGCCGGCGAGGGCGGCATCAGCAGCACGTCGGACCCGGCGCGGATCGCCTGCACCGCGGTCCGGCCCTGGTCACGACCGCGGGTGACTCCGGCCATGGCGAGCGAGTCGGTCACGACCAGGCCCTCGAACCCGAGCTCGTCGCGCAACATCCCGGTCACGACCTTGCGGGAGAGCGAGGAGGGGACGCGCGGGTCGATGGCGCGTACGTCGAGATGGCCGACCATCACTGCCGGCAGTCCGGCCTCGACAGCCGCGCGGAACGGCACGAGGTCGGACGCGTCGAGGTCCTTGCGCGACTTCGTCTGCACCGGGAGCGTCAGGTGGCTGTCCGCCGGCACCGACCCGTGACCGGGGAAGTGCTTGATCACGGGCAGCACGCCGGAGTCGGTGAACCCCGTGGCCGCCGCGATCACCTGCTCGGCCACGGCAGCTGGACTCGAGGACGGCGAGCGCGACCCGATCGTGGGGTCCCCCGGTCCGGACGTGACGTCGGCATCCGGCGCGAAGTCGACGGTGAACCCGAGTCCACGCAGCTCCTCGGCACTGGCGCCGTACGCCGCTCGGGTGAGGGCAGTGTCGCCCGCCGCACCGGCGCTCATGAAGGTCGGGAAGCGGGTCGCCACGCGGCGCATGCGCTCGACCACGCCGCCTTCCTGGTCGACGCCGAGGAAGAGCGGCCACTTCCGACCCACCTGCCGCGTCAGCGCCGTGTTGACCGCCTTCACCTGAGCCGCGGAGACGACGTTGGAGTCGAAGGCGATGACCCCGCCGAGGTGGAGCTCGCGGACCAGCCGCACCGGCGCCGCCGTACCGCGCCACTCGGCGACGATGACCTGCCCCGCCAGGTCCGGGAGCCGCATCCTCCCGACGGTCCGGGCCGCGCGTTCGAGCTCGGCACGGTCCGGCCCCCACCCCTCGACCAGGCCCAGCTCCTCCGACGGCGTGGGCGGCACGGTCGGCGAGCTGCTCGTCGCCGCCCGCGCGGCAGCGCCCTCGTCGTCGGCGGGCTCGCCCCCGCCCCCGCCGTCACACGCGCTCAGCGAGGCCATGAGCGCAACGGTCGCCACGAATGCCACGCCACGGGCTCGGAGCTCCGTCGGCGGGCGGGTGGACACCGGCCTCGCTCGCACCCCGCCATGGTGGCACGCCGACGACGACCCACCCACCTCCACGAAGGCCGGCGCTGGTCACGTGGCTCGCTGAGGCCGTCCCGGGTCGCCCTGGTGCGCCGTAGTACGCGTCAGCGGCCGTGGCGATCCGGTCTTCGCCACGGCCAGTCCGCTGCGAGCCATGCCGCGACTGCCTCCGCCAAGGGCACGTCGAGCCCCGCCACGTCGGCCCGTACCCACGACTGCACCTCCACGTCGTGCTCGGCGGAGTGCGAGGGATAGAGGTACACGCACCCGATCACTTCCGCGCTCCCCGGTGCGAGCACGGTGAAGGTGAACCCCCTGCGTGCCTGGAAGTCAGCCACGTGCCGCACGAGGTCTGCGCGGTTCTCCTCGAGAGACATGCCGTCGACCGGCGGCCACCTGCCGTCCGGGTAGCCGGGCGTCGCGCGGATGTGGTCGATGCTCGAGCACCACGCAGCCAGGTCTGACTCATTGTGCTGAGGACCCAGAGGTTCGAGCCGGAAGCGCTCGGCCACCAGCGAGACCGGCGGTTCGAATCCAACCGGGACGAAGGGGGCAGGTGCCGTAGGGGCAGGCGTCATCGCTCACACGCTAACCGCTCCGGGACTTGCCCCTGAGTCTCTGAGCGACTCACGCCCCAACGCGGCTGGCGGAGAGCCCCCGGTCGGGCCCTTGCCCTTGAGTCTCTGAGCGACTCAAGGGCGAGTACGCGAGAGGCAGGCGAGCAGGCCCTGTGAACCAAGGTCGCCGGTTGTCGGTGGGCGCGGGTGGACTGGAACGGACGACCACACACGGCGCGAGACGGAGGCAGGCGGATGGATGCGGAGTTCGACTGGATGGAGATGGACGGGTGGACCGATGCGGAGGTGGAGTACTACCTGATGGGGCCGTTCGACGGCGGGATCCCCGGACTCGTACGCCGCATCAGACGCATCCTCAACGTGTCCCAGCGCGGCCTCGCAGCGGTCCTTGACGTCTCGCAGTCGGTCGTCGCCCGGTGGGAGACCGGGCGTACGAGTCCGCGCGCTGACGTCATCCAGGGCCTCCTCGTGCTGGCCGGCTTGCGCGCGTCGTTCCACAGCGACGACTCCGGTGAGGAGGTGGAGCCGATGCGCGACGACGGTGCCCGCGACCGGGCGGGGCGCCGCTTCCCGGCTCACGTGGACCTGACCGTCACAGGGTGGTGGTGCCCGCGCAGCGCCGAGTGCACGGCCGACGTCCTCGCCTGGCGTACGCGATCACGCGCCAGGCGGGATCCGGCGATCAGGTTCCACACGTCGCTCAAGAGGCTCTACCGGCTGATGTACGGCACGCCCGACGACCATCCCGCGCACCACCAGCTCGTCGCTGAGGCCGTGCACCTCGACGACCGCCGGGAGCAGCGGCGGAGGCAGATCCTCGCGGAGCAACCTTGGCTCCGTCCCCCGCCCGGCTGGCTCGCGGCCTGAGCACACGACCGCACCCGGCGCCGCCGGCCGCATCCGTCCGCCCGTCCGTCAGACGGTGGCCCGCTCGGCGCCGATCGTGGTGTCGGGTCCGTGGCCCGTGTGGACGACGGTGTCGTCCGGGAGGTCGAACAGCTTCGAGCGGATCGACCGCACGATGAGGTCCGCGTCGCTGTAGGAGCGACCCGTCGCTCCGGGTCCACCCTGGAACAGGGTGTCCCCGGTGAAGACGCAGCCCAGGTCGTGGACGTAGAGGCACACCGCACCGGGCGCGTGGCCGGGCGTGTGGATCACCGTGACGGCGGCACCGCCAATCGTGAGCGTCATCCCTTCGGAGAGGTCGACGTCCCACAGCTCGGCGCCCTCCTCGTCCCCACCGTGCGTCAGCTCCCAGAGCGGCCGGTCGTCGGGGTGCAGCAGGATCGGCGCGCCGGTGGCGACCCTCAGCGCCGGCGCGACACGTACGTGGTCGTCGTGGGCGTGCGTGCACACGATCGCCTTGACGGCGCGACCTGCGACCACGTCGAGGATGGCGTCCACGTCGTGCGGGGCGTCGATGACCAGGCACTGCTCGTCGTCACCGATGACCCACACGTTGTTGTCGACGTCGTGGGTCTCCCCGTCCAGGGTGAAGGTGCCGGAGACCACCGCGTGGTCGACGCGGGCGCTCACAGAATCACGACCGAGCGCAGGACCGTGCCGTCGTGCATCTTGTCGAAGGCTGCCTCGACGTCGCCGAGACCGATCTCCTCGGTGACGAAGGCATCGAGGTCGAGCCGACCCTGCTGGTAGAGGTCGACGAGCATCGGGAAGTCGCGCGAGGGCAGGCAGTCGCCGTACCAGCTCGACTTGAGCGACCCGCCGCGACCGAACACGTCGATCAGCGGGATCTCGGGGATCGTCATGTCGGGGGTCGGTACGCCGACCAGGACCACCGTGCCGGCCAGGTCGCGGGCGTAGAACGCCTGCTTCCAGGTCTCCGGGCGGCCGACTGCGTCGATCACCACGTCGGCGCCGCCCTCGTGACCGGTGCCGTCCGGCGGCGGGGTCAGCTCGCGGATCGCGGCGACCGGGTCGGTCTCCTTCGAGTTCACCGTGTGGGTGGCACCCATCGAGCGGGCGAGCTCGAGCTTGCGGTCGTCGATGTCGACGGCGATGATCCGCGACGCGCCGGCGAGGGCAGCGCCGGCGATCGCCGCCGCGCCCACTCCCCCGCACCCGATCACTGCAACCGTGCTTCCCCGGCCGACGTTGCCGGTGTTGATGGCGGCGCCGAGTCCGGCCATCACACCGCAGCCAAGCAGCCCGACGGCAGCCGCACGCGCGGTCGGGTCGACCTTCGTGCACTGCCCGGCCGCGACCAGGGTCTTCTCGGCGAAGGCGCCGATGCCGAGGGCCGGCGACAGCTCCGTGCCGGCCAGCTCGCCCTCGGCGAGGGTCATCTTCTGGGTCGCGTTGTGGGTCGCGAAGCAGTACTGCGGCTCGCCGCGGTTGCAGGCCCGGCAGTCGCCGCAGACCGCGCGCCAGTTGAGGACGACGAAGTCGCCGGGGGCCACGCTCGTCACGTCGGGGCCGACGGCCTCGACGATGCCCGCGGCCTCGTGCCCGAGCAGGAACGGGAACTCGTCGTTGATCCCGCCCTCGCGGTAGTGGAGGTCGGTGTGGCACACCCCGCAGGCCTGCACCTGCACCAGCGCCTCCCCCGGACCGGGGTCGGGGACGTTGATGGTGGTGAGCTGCACGGGCTCACCCTGGGCGAGGGCGACCACGGCCTTGACCTGCTGCATCGATGTCTCCTGACGTCGGGGGGTGCGAGGAGCCTTGCAACGTCGACCAAACAGATGCAACCCGGGGTGCCCACATCGCGTCCTCACCACGACACACCCCACGCGAGCCGAACGGAGGTGGCGGGTGACCACGACACTCATGGACATGGGGACGACGAGCGACAAGGACGCCGACTTCTCGGCGTACATGTCCGCGCGCCAGCCCGCTCTCTACCGGACCGCCTACCTCCTCGCCGGCGACCACGCGGCCGCCGAGGACCTGCTCCAGAACGCCTTCGCCAAGCTCTACCTCTCCTGGGACCGGATCCGCGACCGCGGCGCGCTCGACGGCTGGGTGCGCCGGGTCATCGTCAACGAGCACAACTCGCTCTGGCGCCGGGCCTGGAAGCGCCGCGAGCACTCGACGGACACGCTCCCGGAGTCCGGGACCCACGACACGTACGACGACGGGCGGGGCGGGGCGCTCTGGTCCTACGTGCAGACCCTGCCGCCCCGGCAACGCTCGGTCGTGGTGCTCCGCTACTACGAGGAGCTCACCGAGGCCGAGACGGCCGACCTCCTCGGCATCTCGGTCGGCACCGTGAAGTCGCAGACCAGCCGCGCCCTCGCCGGCCTGCGCGCCCGCGCCCCCCGTTCGCTCGACCCGCACGAGTCCAGCCCCCCGCGAGACCGGAGACGGCCGATGACGCACACTTCCCTCGAGGACGAGGTCCGCGACGCCCTGCACCGCCGGGTCGACCCGCTGCGGCGCGCGCCGCTCACCGTCACCGACGTACGGCGCCGGGCGCGCCGCGTCCAGCGCCGTCGCAGGATCGCCGCCGGTGCCGCGGTCGCCGCTGCCCTCGCCGTCGCCGTGCCCGTCGGTCTCGCGATGAACGGCCCTGCCCAGCGCAACGGGATCGAGCCCGCCACGCCGCACTCCCCGAGCATCACCGGGACCGTCACCATCGACCCGCGCAGTGCGCCGATCGGCGGCGGACCCGGCGTGCCCCTGGTCAACCTCGCTGATCCCCGGCTCATCACCGGCGACACGACCCTCGCCCTCCCGGAGTCCTACGACCAGATCACCCCCTACCTGGACGGCTGGGTCGCCGTGACCAACGACGAGGGCGCACTGACCGTGCAGGTCCTCGACGCGGACTTCCGTGTCGTGGACGGCGACGGTCTTCCCAGCCGCGGCCTGACCGTGTCGCCGGACGGCGCTCGCGTGGCCTGGACGGAGTACGACGGCACCCGCTGGTACGTCGTCGACCGCGACGTTGCCGGCAGCCGGGAGGAGCGGCGCACGGCGATGCCGCGCAGCGCCGAGGCCGCCGCGGTCACCGCGGTCGGCTTCGTCTCGGACAGCGAGGTCGTCGTCACCCGGACCGAACCCGGCGACGGCACGCTCCGCACCCTGCTCGCCGACGGCGCCACCGTGAGGGAGGTCCCCGGCCTCCTGGCGGCGAGGACCGCTTCCCCGGCGACCGGGATGGTCGCCGGACTCATCAGCTCCGACACCGACTCCAGCTGCTCCGCGGTGGTGGATGCCACGGCCCGCACCGGCGAGGTGGAGTGGAGGACCTGCGACCACACGCTGGTCTCCTACAGCCCCGACGGCGCACACGTCGTCGGGTTCGCCAGCTACCTGGACGCCAACGGCTCACCGACGATGGCGATCCTGAATGCCGGCACCGGCGACACCGTGGTCGACCTCGAGCTCGCCGGACCCGCGCGTGGCGTGGTGGGGATCAGCGAGGTGGCCTGGGAGGACAGCGAGACCGTCCTCGCGACCCTGGTCAGCGGCGCCGACCAGTACGTCGTACGGGTGCGGCTGGACGGGTCGGTCGAGCGGGTCGAGGTGGAACTCGGCGACGCGGACCCGTCGCTCGTGCCCCTGGTCTTCGCCGGGAGCTAGTCCAGGTCGGTCTTGAACGTCGCCAGCAGGCTGTCGATCACCTGCTGCTGCTCCTCGTCCGTCAGCGTCCTCGGCACCCCGTCGAGGTAGATCGTGATGTCGATCAGCCACGCGGAGTCGAGGAACATGATCCCGAAGTCGTGCTTGATCTCCGACGGGTCGGTCGTGGTGTCGATGACGTGCCAGGCCCGGTACTTCCCGCCGGCGACCGCGTCCTCCTGGCGCACCTTGACGCCCTTGCCGCCGTGCTCCTTGATCCACTCGCGCGCGAAGGCGTCGAGCGAGGTCGCCGGGGTCAGGCTCGGGGCGAACGACAGCGAGCTCTGGCCGTCGTTCCACCCCTGGACGATGCCGTAGTCGTTGAGGTGCTTGTAGCTCGCGAGCGCACGCATGCTGGCTCCGGGCACCTTGACCAGGCCGCCGTCGGCGGGCTCGACGACCGCGGTGGTCGGGGTGGCCGCGGTGGTCGGCGTCGGCGAGGCCGACTCCGTGGTCGAGGCGCTCGCCGTCGGCTCACCGGACGGATCCGGGTCCCCTGACTCCCCGCACCCGGCTGCGAGCAGGACGATGGCCGCGGCACTCGCGACGACGGGCCAGCACCGACGGTTCCCCCGAGAAATCATGCTCCGAGCCTAACCACCGGCATCGATGGTGCGAGCGACACCTCATCGACATAAAGTGGTTTTGGTTCTGTGATCAGGGGGAAAGGACAGACCATGCTGCCGCTCGAAGACAGGGAACTGCTCAACCAGACGATGGTCGGGCTCAACATCGATCCCGAGACCATCTCCTCCCTCATGGCGTCGTTCGACAAGGCCGCCGAGGGGGTCGAGTCCAACCCGGTCGCCGTCATCCACAGCACGTCCTTCGGCGACTCCTACACCGGGGGCTACCGCCTCGGCACCAACGCCGAGATGGCGCACCAGGCCGTCGCCGAGGAGCTCAAGAAGGTCGCCGCCGGCCTACGCGGGATGGGCACCTCGGTCGAGGAGTTCAGCAAGGACGTCGAGCGCACCACCGAGCAGACGACCGCCACGATGAACCGGATCGATGCCGCGACCGCATGCGTCGCGGCCCCCACCTTCAGCACCGACCAGTGCACGCTGCCGACCGAGGAGGGCTGAGCCATGACCAAGGGACCCCGTCGACTCGTCCTCGACCAGTACCTCGACTCCGCCGCGCCCGGCGCCGTCAAGAACGCCGGGCACGACTGGAAGGAGAAGGCCGACGACCTCCGGGAGCTCGGCGAAGCCCTCAAGCAGGCGGCGGCCCAGGCCGAGCTCCGCATCGGTGAGCAGACCCTGACCGGCCCCGCGCTGCGGGCGGGGATGGAGGAGTCCTCCGCCTCGATGCTCACCAAGGCCGAGCAGCTGCGCGCCGCGGGCGTGGCCCTGCAGCAGGTCGGGCAGCAGCTCGCCGACACCCGCGACACCCGCGACTCCCTGGCAGACCTGGGCGAGAAGCCGTCGCCCTACCAGGCACCGGCAGGCAGCCCGGGCGTCGAGCTCACGCCGGAGGAGATCCAGGCGCAGGCCGACGCCTCGCAGGCCCGCTCCAACGAGCGCAGCGCCTGGCAGACGCAGTACGACAAGCAGGAGGCCAGGTCCCTCGCGCTGACCAAGGAGATGGACGCGGCCTTCCTCGGGGCGATCCCGCCGATGAAGGACATCCACGGCCAGCAGGACCCGACCGAGCCTCCGCCCAACGTCCCGTCGGGGCCCGGCGGCCCCTACCTGCCCGGCACGCAGGCCCCTGCGCCCACCGGGGGCGGCAGCGGCGACGGCGACCAGGGCCGCCCTCACCTCGAGGAGGGAAAGCCCACCGACGGCAAGGACGACGGCAAGGACGACGGGAAGGACGACGGCAAGGACGACGACAAGCCCAAGCCTCCGACGACCACCGTCATCACCAACCCCCCGCCGCCCACCGAGACACCCACGGTGCACCGGCCCGAGGTCCTCCCTGACCGCCCGACCTCCACGGTCACCGGAACCTCGCAGAACGGCGTGACCTACCAGCCGACCAGCTCCCAGGTCTCCGCCTCGAGCGGCGTCGGAGGCGTCGCCGGCTCGTCCGGTGGAGCCTCGGCGGCTGCCCTCGGCGCAGCAGGTGGTGCAGGCGGCCTCGCCGCTGGTGCCGTCCGACCGGGTGCGGTCGCCGGCGGCGCATCGAGCAGTTCTGCCCCCGTGCGGGCCATCGGCTCGACCGGCCGCGCAGGCAGCGCCGGCGCGCTGTCCCGCCCGGCCGGCTCCGCGGGCAGCTCCGCCGCAGGGCGAGCGCCCGGCTCGCCCGGCAGCTCCGCCGCAGGACGAGGAGCCGGCTCCGCCGGTAGCCCCGCCTCCCGCAGCGCAGGATCTGCCGCGGGCCGCGGTGCCTCGACCGGCAGCAGCGCCGGACGCGGTGGTGCGGGTGGCCGCGGCGCAGGAGCGGGCCCGGGCTCGGGCTCGCGCTCGGGAGGCCGTGGTGCGAGCGGCGCCCGCAGCGCAGGTGCGGGCACCGGCGGCAGCCGAGGCGGCCGCAAGGGCGAGCGCGAGCAGACCACCGAACGTGACAGCCTGGTCTACGACCAGGACTGGCTCGGCGACGACGACGTCGCACCCGGCGTACTCGACTGAGGTCTCCTCAGCGAGCTCGGCGTGATGCAGGTCCCCGCTCTCGGGCGGGGACCTTCGTCATCTCCCCTCGACCCGCCGGTCGAGCGGGGTCGGGACCAACCCCGTCAGGCCACCACGGTGGTGATCGGCATCGAGGAGTCGGCCGGCAGGTCGAGCAGCGAGGGCGTACGTCCCCGCGCGACGAGCTCGGCCCCGAGCGCGGCGACCATCGCGCCGTTGTCGGTGCAGAGGCCAGGACGCGGGATCCGGACGCGGATGCCTGCGTCCGTCGCCCGCTCCACCGCCATCGCCCGCAGCCGGCTGTTGGCGGCGACGCCGCCGCCGATCAGGATGTCCTCGATGCCGCGGCTCTGCGCGGCGTCGATCGCCTTGCGGGTCAGCACGTCGCACACCGCCTCCTGGAAGGAGGCGGCCACGTCGGCGACGTCGATGGCGACGCCCGCGCGCTGCTGGGCCTCCACCCAGCGCGCGACCGCGGTCTTGAGGCCGGAGAACGAGAAGTCGAAGCGGTGTCGCTCGAGGTCGCTGCGGCGCGTGAGGCCGCGAGGGAAGTCGATGGCGACGCTGTTGCCGCTGCGGGCGGCGTTGTCGATGTGCGGTCCGCCGGGGAACGGCAGGCCCAGCAGCCGGGCGACCTTGTCGAAGGCCTCCCCCGCCGCGTCGTCGATCGTGGCGCCCATCGGCTCGACGCCGACGGTCACGTCGGCGACCTCGAGCAGGCTCGAGTGGCCGCCGGAGACGAGCATCGCCAGGCACGGCTCGGGCAGCGGACCGTGCTCGAGCTGGTCGACCGCGACGTGCGCGGCCAGGTGGTTGACGCCGTAGATCGGCTTGCCCAGCCCGAGGGCCAGCGCCTTGGCGCTCGCGACCCCCACGAGCAGGGCTCCGGCGAGGCCGGGGCCGGCGGTGACCGCGACGGCGTCGATGTCGTGCAGGGAGACCCCGGCCGTCTCGGCAGCCCGCTCGATGGTGGGCACCATCGCCTCGAGGTGGGCCCGGCTGGCCACCTCGGGGACCACACCGCCGAAGCGCGCGTGCTCCTCGACGCTGCTCGCGACGGCGTCGGCCAGCAGGGTGTGGCCGCGCACGATGCCGACCCCGGTCTCGTCGCAGGAGGTCTCGATCCCGAGGACGAGCGGCCCGTCAGTCATGGGAGGTCGCCGTCGGCGTCCGGGCGGCGCCGGGCAGCCAGCGGCACATCACCAGCGCCTCGGACCCGTCGCGGTAGTAGTGGGGGCGCACGTCGATCACGCTGAACTGCCGGGCGACGTAGAAGCCGAGTGCGGCGGCGTTGGACACGCTCACCTCGAGCAGCATCCGGGAGGCGTCGTCGGTGTCGACGAGCAGCTCGTCGAGGAGACGGGAGGCCAGCCCGCTGCGGCGGGCCTCGGGGCGTACGCCGATGCGCAGCAGGTCGACGATGTCGCCGGCCGTCATGGTCACGGCATAGCCGGAGAGGTCGTCGGCCACCACGAAGCGTCGGCCCGGTCCCTCGATCTCCTGGCGGATCAGGGACTCGTTCCACGCGTCGGCGCCGAAGAGCTCCTGCTCGAGCGCGGTGAGGGCCGGGAGGTCGGCCAGGACAGCGGGACGGATCACGAGACAGGCTTTCTGGGGGCGCCGGCGACTGCGTCGGGGCGCCGCAGGTAGAGGGGTTCGGGGTCGAGCAAGTCTACGAGCTCGGCGCTCACTCCCGAGGCGATCCAGCCGGCGCTCGGCCGGTCGGGGGCGATGGCGCGGGGGAAGTCGTCGGGGTAGAGCGACGGGCCGGCGCCGGCGACCGGCGAGTCGGTGGCGACCTCCGCGGGCCGCGTCACGACTGGGCCCTCGAGCCGGCGACCCTCGGAGTCGTAGGAGGCGAGGTAGACCTCCTTGCGGCGGGCGTCGGTGGCGACCAGGAAGCTGCCCGGCACGGCCGCGGAGCCGACCACCTCGAGGGCGATCGCGTCCAGCGAGCAGACGCCGTACACCGGGATCTCCAGCACGAAGCCGAGGGTGCGCGCGGTGACGATGCCGACCCGCAGGCCGGTGAAGGGGCCCGGCCCGACGCCGACCGCGATGGCGGTGAGGTCCTGGCGCACGATGCCCGCGTCCTCCAGCGACCGCGCGATCAGCGGGGCGAGGTGCTCGCCGTGCTTCATGGGCACCTCGGAGGAGTGCTCCACGACGACCCGCTCGCCGTCGTGGACGGCGACGGTCACCAGCGGGGTGGCGGTGTCGAAGGCGAGGAGCACGGCGTCGAGGTTACTGTCCGACGACCCAGCGCAGTGAAACGCGTCGGGGATCGAGGTCGCCCTCGACCGGGGCGTCCCCGACGGTCCGCTCGATCACGACCTCGAGGCGCGCGTCGGCCAGCGTCTCGGCGAGGCCGGCACCCCACTCGACCACGGTCACCGCAGTGTCGAGGGAGGTGTCGAGGTCGAGGTCGTCGAGCTCGGCGAGGCCGCCCAGGCGGTAGGCGTCGACGTGGACGAGGTCGGGTCCGGAGACCAGTGAGGGGTGGACCCGCGCGATGACGAACGTCGGGGAAGTCACGCCACCGCGGACCTGCAGCCCGATGCCGAGCCCCTGGGTGAAGGTGGTCTTGCCGGCGCCGAGCTCGCCGGTGAGCACCACGAGGTCGCCGGCCACCAGGCTCTCGCCGACCCGCTCGCCCAGCAGGCGCATGGTCTCGGCGTCGGGGGCGTCGAAGCTGGTGCCGAGCCACAGCGCGAGCTCGACGTAGGGGCTCGTCCGACCCGTCACCACGAAGCCGCACGCCTCCCAGAAGGCGATCGTCCCGGGCAGCTCCTCGCGCGCGAGCACCACGACCGCGGAGCGGCCCATGGCTGCCTCGCGGGCGGCGTCGACCAGTGCGGCCGCGACTCCCCTGCCCTGCGCGGCCGGCGTCACACCGAAGCGGCGCAGCACCATCTGGTCGTCGCGGACGTCGAGCACGACACAGCCCACCGGCGTGCCGTCGAGGGTGGCCAGCAGGCCGCCGCGCACCCGCAGCAGCCGGGCGATGGAGTCGAGGTCCTCCCCCATCGCGTCGGCGGGCGGGTCGAGGACCGGGCGCGCGCCGAAGGCCTCGCGCACCACGGCGAGGACGTCGGCGGCCGCCTCCGCCCCGACCCGGCGTACGACGACACTCACGGCGCGCCCTGACCGTGGGCCAGCGACAGCAGGTCGTCGAGCTCGGCGGTCACGTGCTTGTGCTGCTCGAGGATCACCATGTGGCCGGCGCCCTCGCACTCCAGCAGGCTCGAACCCGCGATGCGACTGTGGAGCTTGCGGCTGTGCCCGACCGAGGTGATCTTGTCCTGCGTGCCGCAGATGATCGCCGTGGGCACCCGGCCCAGGGGTTCGAGGTGCTCGAACTTGTCGAGGGTGGCGAAGGCCGGGTAGAAGTCGGCGACCACTGCGAACGGCGTGGAGTTGAGCATGGAGTAGACGAACTCGACGTGGCTCGCGGGCACCGGGTCGCTGCCGAAGGCGTAGCGGTCGGTGACCACGTCGGCCACTGCGTGTCCCCACGCGCGGGCGAGGTCGACCACCTTGTGGCCGCGGTCCAGCGTGCGTACCGCGCGTCCCATGAAACGACCGCCGAGCCCGAGAGGCAGCATCGGGAAGAGGATGCGACCGGGGTCGAGGCCTCCGGCGGTGGTGGAGATCAGCGCCGCACCGACGACCTTGTCGCCGAAGAGCTCCGGGTGGAGCTCGGCCAGCGAGATCACCGTCATCCCGCCCATCGAGTGCCCCACCACGACGCAGCGTCCCGGGACGGTGTCCTCGATGACGCGCCGCAGGTCGTGGCCCAGCTGGTCGATGGTGCTGTGGTCCTCGCTGGACCGCGCCGAGCGGCCGTGGCTGCGCTGGTCGTAGAAGACGGTGCGCACCTGGCCGCGGTAGGCGGCGCGCTGGAAGTGCCAGCTGTCGAGGTTGAGCGAGTAGCCGTGGACGAAGACGACGGTGAGGTCGTCGTCGGTGGCGGGGTGGCCGCCGAAGTCCGCAGGCTCGTCGATCTCCACGTGCAGGTCGATGGCGTCGTCGGTGACGACCACGCGGCGCGCGCTGTGCAGCTCACCGAACGCGACCCGCTCCCCCGCGGCCCGGTTGCCGATGATCCGGTTCTGCCGGACGATGCCGACCGCGCCGGCAGCCGCGGCCAGACCGGCCGCGCCCACGACGGTGCCGAAGATGCGTCCCCTGATGCTCACCGGATGGTCCCTTCGATGGTGTCGTCCTCGCCGGTGTCCTCGGTGTCGACGTGGCGCCGGACCAGTCGACCGCCGACCCGGGTCACGATCTCGTAGCTGATGGTGTCGACCGCGTCCGCCCAGTCCTGCGCGGTGGGCTCGCCCTGGTCGCCGGCGCCGAGGAGGATCACCTCGGTGCCCGTCGGCGGGAGCTCGCCCTGGAGGTCGACCACGAACTGGTCCATGCAGACGCGCCCGCGGATGGGGCGCAGCGAGTCGCCGACCAGGACGGACGCGGCGTTGCCGGCCGCCCGCGGGATGCCGTCGCCGTAGCCGGCGGGCACGAGGCCCACCGTGGTGTCGTGCCCGGCGCGCCAGGTGTGGCCGTAGGAGACGCCGTCCCCGGCCGCGATCGCCTTGCTCATCACCAGCCGGGCGCGGACCGTCATCGCGGGCCGCAGCCCGAGTCGCGGGCTGACGCCGGGTGCCGGGTCGAGTCCGTAGGACGCGATGCCGCACCGGACCAGGTCGAAGTGCGACGACGGTCGCAGGATCGCGGCCGCCGAGTTGGCGAGGTGGGTCACCTCGGGGTCGAGACCGGCGTCGTCGGCGAGGCGGAGGGCCTCCCGGAAGGCAGTCTCCTGGGCGTCGTTGGCCGGGTGGGCGGGCTCGTCGCTGGCCGCGAAGTGCGACCAGATGCCGGTGACCCGCAGTCGACCGGCGGCCTCGTGCGCCGCGGCTGCCGCGAAGAGCGCCCGCCAGTCGGCACGGCCTGCACCGCCACGGGACAGGCCGGTGTCGACCTTGAGCTGCACCCGGGCGCCACCGATGGCGGCGACCTCGTCGAGCTCGGCGACCGTGTACGCGGTGACCTCCACCCCCGCGGTCACAGCGGCCGCGAAGTCGTCACCCGGCGCGCTGAGCCAGCACAGCAGCGGGCCCCGGTCACCGGCCGCGCGCAGCGCGAGCGCCTCGTCGATGGTCGCGACGCCGAGCCAGTCGGCGCCGCCCTCGCGTGCCGCAGCGGCGGACTCGACCATGCCGTGGCCGTAGCCGTCGGCCTTGACGACCGTCATCACCTGCACCGGTCCGTCGACTGACACGAGGTCCTTGAGGATCCGCACGTTGTGGCGGATGGCCGCGACGTCCACCACGATCTCGGCGCGATGCGGCACGGGATCGGTCATGGCACCGATCATTCCAAAGGCCTTGATCCGGAGGGGTTCAGGGTCGCGCGCACCAGCCTCGGGATCTGGACCGCGACGCCTCCGGCGGTCAGCGGGCCACCCGCGGACGCCTCCGTCGCGGCAGCTCCGTGCACCCACGAACCGACCGACGCGGCGTCGTACGGCTCGAGTCCCGCCGCCAGCAGCGCGCCGACGAGGCCCGCGAGCACGTCGCCCGCCCCGGCCGTCGCCAGCCACGGGACGCCGGTGGTCGTGACGCGCACCCGGCCCGCGGGATCGGCCACGAGGGTGTGGTGGCCCTTGAGCAGCACCACGCAGTCCCAGCGCCGCGCGGCCTCCCGGGCGTGGTGCAGCGGGTCGGCCTCGATCTCGGCGCGCTCGACACCCGTCATCGCGGCGAGCTCACCGGCGTGCGGGGTCAGGACGCAGCCCGGCATCGGTGCGTCCACGTGGCGCAGCGCGTCGGCGTCCACGACGACGGGCACGCCGTCCGCACGAGCCTCGGCGAGCATCGACCCTGCGTCGTCGCCACCGCCGGGGCCGACGACCCATGCCTGCACACGGCCGGCGCCGACCACCTCGGGGTGGGCGGTGCGGACGGTGTCGGCGATGTGCTCGGGACCGAGGTAGCGGACCATGCCGACGAGGCCGCAGCCGGCGCCCGAAACGGCGAGCAGGGCCGCACCGGGGTAGGTGCCGGATCCGGCGCGTACGCCGACGACGCCGCGGGTGTACTTCTGCGCGTCCGGTCCCGGCCGCGGCAGCAGCGCCCGTACGTCGTCGGGCTGGAGGGCCTCGAGCGCCGGGGGCCCGAGCTCGTCGGGGTCGAGACCGAGGTCGACCAGGTGGAGGGCACCGCTGGCGGTCGCGGCCGGGTCGACGAGGTGGGCGACCTTGTGGGTGCCGAAGGTGACGGTGAGGTCCGCGCGCACGTGCGGCCCGTCGAGACGTCCGGTGTCGACGTCGACCCCCGACGGGACGTCGACCGCCACCACCGGCACGGCGGGGAAGCGGGCGAGCGCGGCCGCGGCCTCCGGGCGCAGTCCGGGGCGGCCTCCGATGCCGACGATGCCGTCGACGAGCAGGTCGGGCGCCGCGGACAGGTCGTCGGGGTCGCGGGTGGCGAGACCCCCCGCGGCACGAAGTGCGGCCAGTCCACCGGCGTGGACACGGTCGGCGAGCAGCAGCGCCTCGACGCGAGCACCCCGTCCGGCCAGCCGGGCCCCGGCCCAGAGGGCGTCGCCGCCGTTGTCGCCGGGGCCGACGAGCAGCACCACGCGGCGACCGTAGGCACCGTCGAGGAGGTCCACCACGGCGGCGGCGAGGCCGGCTGCCGCGCGCTGCATCAGCGCGCCGTCGGGCAGGTCCGCCATCGCGGCGGCCTCGGCACGACGTACGTCCTCGACGGTGTGGGCGCGCAGCATCGGACCTAGCTCTCCAGCACCACGACGGCGGAGGCGATGCCCGCGTCGTGGGAGAGCGAGACGTGGACGTGGGTCACGCCGAGGGCGTCCGCCTGCGCGGCCACGGTCCCGCGGATCTCGAAGCGCGGCCGGCCGGTGTCCTCCGAGACGATCTCGGCGTCGTGCCAGGCCATCCCCACCGGTGCGCCCAGCGCCTTGGCCATCGCCTCCTTGGCTGCGAAGCGGGCCGCCAGCGACGCCGGAGGCCGCGACGCCTCGGCGTCGGTGAAGAGCCGCCCGCGCAGGGCGGGCGTGCGCTCGAGGGACTGCACGAAGCGGTCGATGTCGACCACGTCGATGCCGACGCCGATGACCGGCATAACGCTCCTTCCGGGTCCCCGCGAGAAGGCAAGCGGAGCGCGTTCTCGTGGGGTGGTTGCTATTCGACCGTGACGGACTTGGCGAGGTTGCGCGGCTGGTCGACGTCGTGGCCGAGCTGCGTGGCCAGCTCGCACGCGAACAGCTGCAGCGGCACCACGGCGACGAGCGGCTGGAGCAGCACCGGCACCTGCGGCAGCGTGATGAGCACGTCGGCGTACGGCTCGATCGCGGTGTCGCCCTCCTCGGCGAGGCAGAGGGTCCTGGCCCCGCGGGCGCGGACCTCCTGGATGCCGCTGATCATCTTGTCGTGCAGCTGGTCGCGGCCGCGCGGGGGCACGATGCACAGGATCGGCAGGCCCTCCTCGACCAGCGCGATCGGGCCGTGCTTGAGCTCGCCGGCGGCGAAGCCCTCGGCGTGGAGGTAGGCGATCTCCTTGAGCTTGAGCGCCCCCTCCAGCGCGACCGGGTAGCCGGCGTGGCGGCCCAGGAACAGCACCGACCGGCTGCCGACGTGGTCGCGGGCGAGGGCGTAGACCTCCTCGGACTTGTCGAGCACGGTCTGGACGTGCCCGGGCATCTCGTCGAGCTGGTCGAGGACCTGGGAGATCTCGTCGCCGTAGCGGGTGCCCTTGACCTGCGCGAGGTAGAGCGCGAGGAGGTAGCAGGCGATGAGCTGCGTGAGGAAGCCCTTGGTCGACGCGACGCCGATCTCCGGGCCGGCGTGGGTGTAGATGACGCCGTCGGACTCGCGCGGGATGGTCGAGCCGTTGGTGTTGCAGATCGACAGCACCTTGGAGCGCTGCTCGCGGGCGTGGCGGATCGCCTGGAGGGTGTCGGCGGTCTCGCCGGACTGGCTGATCGCGACCACGAGGGTGTCGCTGGTCAGGATCGGGTCGCGGTAGCGGAACTCGCTGGCCAGCTCGACCTCGACCGGGATCCGGCACCAGTGCTCGATGGCGTACTTCGCGACCATGCCGGCGTAGAACGACGTGCCGGCCGCGATGATGATGATCTTGTCGACGTCGCGCAGGTCCTGGTCGGACAGCCGCATCTCGTCGAGCTGGAGGAGGCCGTCGGTCCCGCGGCGACCGAGGAGCGAGTCGGCCACGGCGCGCGGCTGCTCGAAGATCTCCTTGCGCATGAACCAGTCGTGCCCGTCCTTCTCGGCGGCGGAGAGGTCCCAGTCGACGTGGTAGCGGCGGCCCTCGGCCGGCGTGCCGTCGAAGCCGGAGACGGCGACGCCCTCACGGGTGATGGTGACGACCTGGTCCTGGTCGAGCTCCATCGCCTCGCGGGTGTGCTCGATGAACGCGGCGACGTCGGAGCCGAGGAAGTTCTCGCCCTCGCCGATGCCGACCACGAGGGGGCTGTTGCGGCGGGCCGCGACGACGCGGTCGGGGTCGTGCGCGTCGACGGCGACCAGGGTGAAGGCACCCTGCAGGTCGCGACACACGTTCTGCATGGCGACGGTCAGGTCGACGCCGGTCTCCAGCTGCTCCTCGAGCAGGTGGGCGGCGACCTCGGTGTCGGTGTCGGAGGCCATCTCGACGCCCTCGGACTCGAGGCGGGTGCGGAGGGCGGCGAAGTTCTCGATGATGCCGTTGTGCACCAGCGCCACGCGGCGCGCGCGCCCCAGGTGGGGGTGGGCGTTGCGGTCGGTCGGCGGGCCGTGGGTCGCCCACCGGGTGTGCCCGATGCCTGTCGTGACCTGCGGCAGCGGCGACTCGGCGATCGCCTTCTCGAGGTTGGCGAGCTTGCCCGCGCGCTTGTCGGTGACGATCGTGCCGGCGTCGATCAGCGCGATCCCCGCGGAGTCGTAGCCGCGGTACTCCAATCGCCGGAGGCCCTCGATGACCACGCCTTCGGCCGGTCTTCCACCTACATATCCGACGATTCCACACATGGCCGGGGAGTCTATCGGCAGGCCGCTGCACGGCTGCGCCCCGCCGCGGTGCCACAATCGCACCCATGTCCGAGGTCCCGGGAGCGCACCACGGCACGACCCACGGCACGGCTCACGCGAACGGCGGCTCCCACGGGAACGGCTCGGGCCACGAGGCCTCGCCCTACGTCGAGCTCGAGCGCGCGGCGTGGGCGCAGCTGGCCGGGACGGCGGAGACGGTCCTCACGCCGGAGGAGGTCGTCAGCCTCCGCGGGCTGGGCGACCAGCTCGACCTCCGCGAGATCGAGCAGGTCTACCTCCCCCTCTCGCGCCTGCTCAGCCTCTACGTCGCGGCCAACTCCCGGTTGCACCGCGAGCAGGAGGAGTTCCTGCACCGCGTCACCCCGCCGCGTACGCCCTTCGTCGTCGGCCTCGCCGGCTCGGTGGCCGTCGGCAAGTCGACCACCGCCCGCGTGCTGCAGCAGATGCTCGCCCACTGGCCCGAGCACCCCAACGTCGCGCTCGTGACCACCGACGGCTTCCTCCTGCCCAACGCCGAGCTCGAGCGCCGCGGGATCCTGCACCGCAAGGGCTTCCCGGAGTCCTACGACCGCAAGGCGCTGCTGAAGTTCGTCATCGACATCAAGTCCGGACGCGACGAGGTCGAGGCGCCGATCTACTCCCACCTCGTCTACGACGTGGTCCCCGGCGACCGGGTGGTCGTCAAGCGCCCCGACATCGTGATCATCGAGGGGCTCAACGTCCTCCAGCCCGCGCGGGTGCGCGACGACGGCCGCACCGGCCTCGCGGTCAGCGACTTCTTCGACTTCTCCGTCTACGTCGACGCCGCCCTGGCCGACATCAAGCGGTGGTACGTCGACCGGTTCCTGCGGCTGCGGGAGACCGCCTTCCGCGACCCGGCGTCCTACTTCCGCAAGTACGCCTCGCTCTCGCACGACGAGGCCGTCGACCAGGCCACCCGGATCTGGGACTCGATCAACGAGCCCAACCTGGTCCAGAACGTCGCGCCGACCCGCTCGCGCGCCAACCTCGTGCTGCGCAAGGACGCCGACCACTCGGTGAAGTACGTCCGCCTCCGCAAGCTCTGAGGGCAGGTGGGGGAAGTCTTGCGCGGATGGGCCGTTGCAACGGCCCACCTGTGCGGGAGTCCCCGCTTCAGCGGTGACTCCTGCACAGGCGACCCCGACACAGGGGACCCTCAGACGGTCGCAGCGGTGAAGCGCTGGCGCCGGTGCCGCGGCTCCTCGATCTCGTCGACCACCACGACCGCGTAGTCCTCGGCGCTGATGAAGTCGCCGGCCGGGGTGTCGAGCGCCGTGGCGTACGACCCGGTGCGCTCGCCGGGAGCGATGACCGGGGCGGGGCTGACGAAGGTCCAGTCGAGCGACGCGGGTGCAGCGCGGAAGAGCTCGAGGGCGGCAGCGCCGGAGGTGGCCTCGGCCTTGTAGGCGTCGGGGAAGCCGTCGGTGTCGAGGAGGCGGGTGCCGTCGGGGGTCAGCAGCGAGCCCGCGCCGCCCACGAAGAGGACCCGGGCGTCGCCGGAGCCGGCGATGAGGGTGGAGACGGCGTCGAGCCACGGCTGGTGCGACTCGCCGGTGCGGCTCGGGCCGGTGGCGGAGACGACGACGTCGTGGTCGGCCGCGGCCTTCCGCACGGCGTCCGCGTCGGCCAAGTCCCCGCCGGTGGACCGGCTGAGCGGGGTGACCTCGTGGCCGCGGGCGGTGGCCTCGGAGGCGATGCGGGAGCCGACCATGCCGGTGGCGCCGAACAGGGCGATCTTCATGTGGAGTCCTTGGGTCGTCGGAACGGTGTGTGCCGACAGTAACCAGTGGTAACTGATGACTTCAACGTGCTATAAGTACCTTGTGGTAACCATCAGCAGGGGCGACGCCTTCGACCCCGACTGCCCCACCCGCGTCGTGCTCGACCGGATCGGCGACAAGTGGACGGCGCTGGTCATCGGCTCGCTCGAGGACGGTCCGCTCCGGTTCAGCGTCCTGCGCGCGCGCATCGGGGGCGTGGCGCCCAAGGTGCTGACCCAGACGCTGCGTGCGATGGAGCGCGACGGGCTGCTGACCCGCACCGTCCACGCCCAGGTGCCGCCGCGTGTCGACTACGAGCTCACCCCGCTCGGCGCCTCCCTGACGGGGCCGATCGCCACCCTCACCGACTGGGCCGAGACGCACCTGGGCGCGATCCTCGCCTCGCGCGGCGACTACGACGCCGCCGCCGACGCGCGCTGACTCAAAGCCTCTTCTGCAGCTCGAGCAACGTCTCGATCGTGCGGTAGCCCAGTGCCTCGTTGACGGCGTTCATCCACGTGTTGACCTCGGCGTTGGAGGTGTCGACGGACACGAGCGAGGGGTGGGCCGCCAGGACCAGGTCGTGGGTGGCGAGCTTGAGGGCGAGCCCCAGGCGGTGACCGCGGTGGGCCGGGTCGACGATCGTGATGCCGACCTGGCCGTGCTCGTGGTCGGTGTCGTCGATGCGGACGTCGGACACGCCCGCCACCGACCCGTCCGGCGCGATCGCCATCGAGGTCTGCACGTGACGGCCGATGCCCACCTGTCGCTGCTCGGCGGCGCGGATCCGATCGGGCGTCCACTCGGATGCCTCGAGGTCCAGGTCCCCGAGCGGCACCTCCGACATCAGCATCCCCAGCAGCCGGCCGAACGACTCGAGGTGGTCCTCCGGGCAGACCGTGTCGAAGGTGATGATCCGGTAGCCGTCCGCTGCCGCCGCCTCGGCGAGGAGCGCCTCGCGACGGGCGCGGTAGTCGCTGACGGCGAGCTCCTTGATCGACTCGCGGCTCGCCACCTCGTACGCCATCGCCGTGGCGAACGCCTCCGCGGCGCCGGAGCCACCGGGCGGGAGGTAGGCCTCGCTCTGGATCGTCGTACGTCCGTCGCCGGCCGCGATCACCTCCAGCTCGCGCACGAGCCTGCGACCGGTCCCCTCCCGGGTGCGGTCCGGACGCGTGTAGGCGAAGGCCGTTGCGGTGTGGAAGTTCTCCCGGAGCGGGCGGACCAGCAGCCCCGCGCCGACCATCTCCCGCCCGTCGATCGCGGCCAGCAGGGTGACCGCACGCTCGGGGTTGGGTGCGGGGAGCGCGCGCCGACTCTGCTCCCACAGCGGCCACGGCTTGCCGGGGCGGTACGCCGTCGCCGCACACCCGACCTCCCACCACGCCTTGAGGGCGGCCTCGTTGCGGGGGTTGATCTGCTCGATGTCGACCATGTCGGCGACCGTAGTCCGGGCGCCGGGCACCGTCACGCGAGGACTAGGTGCGCGGGTCGCGTCGCGCCCGGCGCGCCTCGATCCGTTGTGCCTCCCTGATGGGAGACCTTTCCACGACACGGCCGCGCCAGCGCACGACCACGCCGATCAGGAGGACGAAGGCGGGCAGGCCGATCCCGAGGAAGAACCAGGTGGCCAGCGGCGAGCTGGTCTCGACCGCGGAGCCGTCCGGGGCGACCCACAGGGTCCAGCTGTCACCGACCTCGCGATCGGGGCGCCCGGAGCGAAGGAACGTCGCCGTGCGGACGTCGTCGCCGTCCGTCCAACGGAGGTCGTAGGTGGTCAACGGCCGGTCGGCCTCGTCGGGCCGGGTCCCGTCACGAACGGCGACGACCGTCGTGTCGCGACGGTCGGTGCCGCCCAGCAGGTGGGTGCGTACGCCGGGCGTGACGAGGACCAGCACGGCAGCGAGCACCAGCCCGATGCCGATCGCGAGGGCCACGTCCCGCGCGGTGAGCCGGCTGGCGGGCTCGGGCGCGCCCCCGTCGAGTCCCGTGCCCGGATCGGACGTCACGGCAGCAACAGCTGGGACTTCACCACGTCGGCCAGCCGGGACGCCACGTCCTGGGCCTCGTCGGGGGTCGGCGCCTCGACCATGACGCGCACGATCGGCTCGGTGCCCGACGGTCGCAGCAGGATCCGGCCCCGATCGCCCAGGGCCGCCTCCTCCTCGGCCACCGCGGCCGCCAGCACCGCGTCATCGTCGGCACGCGACTTGTCGACGCCGGAGACGTTGAGGAGGACCTGGGGCAGCCGCGTCATCACCGAGGCGAGCTCGGCGAGGGACTTGCCGGTCGTGGCCATCCGCTCCATGACGTGGAGGGTGGTGAGGATCCCGTCCCCGGTGGTGGCGTGGTCGCTGAGGATGACGTGGCCCGACTGCTCACCGCCGAGGGAGTAGCCGGAGACCTTCATCGCCTCCAGGACGTAGCGGTCGCCCACCTTGGTCTGGCGCACGCCGATGTCGTGGGCGCGCATCGCCTGCACGAAGCCCAGGTTGCTCATCACCGTCGCGACGACGGTGTCCTTGGCCAGTCGGCCCTGGTCGCGCAGCGAGAGGGACAGGATCGCGAGGAGCTGGTCCCCGTCGACGATGTTGCCCGCGGCGTCCACGGCCAGGCACCGGTCGGCGTCGCCGTCGAGGCCGAAGCCTGCGTGGGCGCCGTGCTCGACGACCGCGGCCTGCAGCGAGCCGAGGTGGGTCGAGCCGCAGTTGTCGTTGATGTTGAGGCCGTCGGGGTCGGCGTGGATCGCGATGACCGTCGCGCCGGCGTCCTCGAGGGCACGCGGTCCGGCCGCGTGCGCGGCACCCTCGGCGCAGTCGAGGACCACCTTCAGCCCGACGAGCGGGTGGGTGATCGTGCTCTCGAGGTGGGCGGCGTACTCCTCGACGGCGGAGTCGTAGACGTTGACCCGGCCGACGTCACCGCCGGTGGGCCGCTCCCACGGCTCGCCCATGCGTCGCTCGATCGCGATCTCGATCGCGTCGTCGAGCTTGTGGCCGCCGCGCGCCAGGAACTTGATGCCGTTGTCGGGCATCGGGTTGTGAGAGGCCGACAGCATCACGCCGAGGTCGGCGCCGAGCCGCTCGGTCATGTGGGCCACGCCCGGGGTGGGCAGCACCCCCAGCAGGAGCACGTCGACGCCCGCGGAGGCGAGTCCGGCGACGACCGCGGACTCGAGGAACTGCCCGGAGATGCGCGTGTCCCGACCCACCACGGCGAGAGGGCGGTGGCCCTCGAACTCGCCACGGTCGGCCAGGACATGTGCTGCACAGACGGAGAGGTCCAGGGCCAGCTCCGCGGTCAGATGACCGTTGGCCAGGCCCCGGACCCCGTCCGTGCCGAAGAGTCGCGTCATGTAACGGGACTCTAGGAGATCAGCGCTTGCTGAACTGCGACGCCTTGCGGGCCTTCTTGAGACCGGCCTTCTTGCGCTCCACGACGCGGGCGTCGCGGGTCAGCAGACCGGCCTTCTTGAGGGCCGGGCGGTTGGCCTCCTCGTCGATGGCGTTGAGCGAGCGGGCCACGCCGAGACGCAGCGCGCCGGCCTGACCGGCGGTGCCGCCACCGTGGACGCGGGCGAGCACGTCGAAGCGACCCATGAGCTGCAGCTCGGCGAACGGCTCGTTCGCGATCTGCTGGTGCAGCTTGTTGGGGAAGTAGTTCTCGAGCGAGCGGCCGTTGATGGTCCACTCGCCGGTGCCCGGGACGATGCGGACGCGGGCGACGGCCTCCTTGCGACGGCCGGTGGCCGCGCCGGGGGCGATGGTGGCCGGGCGGGCCGGGGTGTCGGCGGACGCGTCGCTCTCGGACGTGTACGACACGCCGTCGGCGCCGGCCTCGAAGGTCTCCTCGACCTCGCCTGAATCCAGGGTGGTGTTCTCAGTCATCTGTGAGTCCTCAGTCACTGGGAGATCTGCGAGATCTCGAACGGGGTGGCCTGCTGGGCCAGGTGCGGGTGGTCGGGGCCGGGGTAGACCTTGAGCTTCTTCAGCACCTGACGACCGAGCTTGTTCTTGGGGAGCATGCCCCACACGGCGTTCTCGATGGCCTTGCGAGCGTCCTTCTCGAGGAGCTCACCGAAGGGGGTGGCCGAGAGGCCGCCCGGGTAGCCCGAGTGGCGGTAGGCCATCTTGGTGGTCTTCTTGGTCCCCGACAGCGACACCTTGGACGCGTTGACGATGATCACGAAGTCGCCCATGTCCATGTGCGGAGCGAAGGTCGGCTTGTGCTTGCCGCGGATGAGGTTGGCGGCCTGGACGGCGAGCCGTCCCAGGACCACGTCGGTGGCGTCGATGACGTGCCACTCACGCTGGATGTCAGCGGGCTTGGGGCTGTACGTGCGCACGGCTATGTCCCGTTCTGGTTCGTTGGACCGTTCCTCGATCGAGGAACGGAGGTGCCCCACAGGTTCTGGAGGGCGGTGCGACTTCTGACGAACACGGCCCGGTTCGCTCCCCTCCCAAGAATGAGCACTGAGGGGGGATGACGTCGGATCTGCACCCGCACCCAGAGGGCACGGACGCGGCAGGAGTCGCGACCAGCAAGAGTACGGCGCTCCACGCGTGAGGGTCAAAACGGCGGAGCGTGCGCAGAGGGCCACAATGACCGGGTGCACAACGGTGGCGTCTCCTTCTGGTGGCAGCAGGTCGGCGTGCCCACGCCGACCGACCGTCTGGTGGGTGACGCCCGCTGCGACGTGGTCATCGTCGGGGGCGGTCTCACGGGGCTCTGGACCGCCTTCTCCCTGCACGAGGCCGACCCCACCCTCGACATCCGCGTCGTCGAGGCGGAGTTCGCCGGCTTCGGCGCGTCCGGGCGCAACGGCGGCTGGCTGTCCAGCGAGCTGCCGGGCAGCGCGACGGCGTACGCCGAGGTGGCGGGCGCGGAGGGTGTCGAGCGGATGCGGACCGCGGTGCGCGACACCGTCGACGAGGTGATCGCAGTGGCGGCACGGGAGGGCATCGAGGCCGACATCGTGCGCAGCGGCGTCCTCTACGTCGCCCGCTCGGCGGCGCAGGCCGAGCGACTGGCCGGCGAGCTCGACGCGGCACAGGTGCAGCGGCGGATCCGTGTGGCTGGTGCCGTCGCGGGCCGCTACGACCCCGACTGCGCGCGGGTGCACCCCGCCCGGCTGGTGAGCGGGGTGGCCCGCATCGTGCGGGAGCGAGGCGTACGGATCCACGAGGACACCCGCGCCGTCTCGGTGACGCCGGGCGCCGTGGTCACCGAGCACGGCACGGTGCGGGCACCCGTGGTGCTGCGCTGCCTCGAGGGCTTCACCGCCGGGCTGGCCGGGCACCGGCGCGAGTGGCTGCCGATGAACTCCGCGATCATCGCGACCGAGCCGCTCACCGCCGCCCAGTGGGACGCGATCGGGTGGAGCGGCGAGGAGCTGCTCGGCGACGAGGCCCACGCCTACTGCTACGCCCAACGCACCGCCGACGGCCGGATCGCGATCGGCGGACGCGGTGTGCCGTACCGCTTCGGCTCGCGCACCGACGTCGAGGGGCGCACCCAGGACCGGACCGTGGCGTCGCTCCGCTCGACCCTCACGTCGCTGTTCCCGTCGCTCGGCGGGATCGGGATCGACCACGCCTGGTGCGGGGTGCTCGGGGTCCCGCGCGACTGGAGCGCGAGCGTGGCCTTCGATCCCGCGACGGGGCTCGGCCATGCCGGTGGCTACGTCGGCTCGGGCCTCACCGCGACCCACCTCGCCGGTCGTACGTTGCGCGACCTCGTGCTCGGCCACGACACCGACCTGACCCGACTGCCGTGGACCAACCACCGCGTCCGACGGTGGGAGCCCGAGCCGCTCCGGTGGGCCGGCGTGCACGCGCTCTACCGGCTCTACCGCGCCGCCGACCACCGCGAGGACGCCGGCCTCGACCGCACCAGCCGCATCGCCCGCGTCGCCAACCGGGTGGCCGGGCGCTGAACCGGGTCGTGGACACCGGTTCGCGCTCGTCCGAGGACCGCGGCTAAGTTGGACGGACCCAAAGACGTACGCAAGACGCCGAAATCCATCGAATGCCGGAACAGGAGCCGACGTGACCGACGTAGCGGCCAAGGATTCCCTGACCGTCCGTGACAACCGGACCGGTCAGAGTTACGACATAGCGATCAGCGACAACACGATCGCAGCCAAGGACCTGGGACAGATCCGTCTCACCGACGACGAGCCCGGGCTCGCGACCTACGACCCCGGTTTCGTCAACACCGCCTCGTGCCGCTCCGCCGTCACCTACATCGACGGCGACAAGGGCATCCTGGAGTACCGCGGCTACCCGATCGAGCAGCTGGCCGACAAGTCCAACTTCCTCGAGGTGGCCTATCTCCTCATCCACGGCGCGCTGCCCTCCAAGGAGCAGTACGACACCTGGGTGCACGAGATCACCTACCACACGTTCGTGCACGAGAACGTCAAGGGATTCATGCACGGATTCCGCTACGACGCCCACCCGATGGGCATGCTGATGGCCTCGGTCGGCGCGCTGTCGACGTTCTACCCCGACGCCCGCAACATCAGCGACGCGGACAACCGCCACATGCAGATCGTGCGCATGATCGCGAAGATGCCGACGCTCGGCGCGTGGTCGTTCCGCCACGCCCAGGGCAAGCCGTTCGTCTACCCCGACAACGACCTCGGCTACACCGCCAACTTCCTCTCGATGCTCTTCAAGATGAGCGAGCAGAAGTTCGAGGCCGACCCTCGCCTGGTCAAGGCCCTCGACGTGCTCTTCATCCTGCACGCCGACCACGAGCAGAACTGCTCGACCAACGCGGTCCGCTCGGTCGGCTCCTCGCAGGTCGACCCCTACTCGGCCGTCGCGGCCGGTGTCGGCGCCCTCTACGGCCCGCTGCACGGTGGCGCCAACGAGGCGGTGCTGCGGATGCTCAAGCGCATCGGCAGCAAGGAGAACATCCCCGCCTTCATCGAGGGCGTGAAGAACGGCAACGAGCGCCTGATGGGCTTCGGCCACCGGGTCTACAAGAACTTCGACCCGCGCGCCACAATCATCAAGAAGGCCTGCGACGACGTCTTCGAGGTCACCGGGGTCAACCCGCTCCTCGAGATCGCCAAGGAGCTGGAGAAGATCGCGCTCGAGGACGAGTACTTCGTCAAGCGCAAGCTCTACCCCAACGTCGACTTCTACTCCGGCCTGATCTACGAGGCCTTCCAGTTCCCGCCGGAGATGTTCACGGTGCTCTTCGCCATCGGCCGCACCCCGGGCTGGCTGGCGCAGTGGTCCGAGCTGGTGCAGGACAAGGACCAGAAGATCGCCCGCCCCAAGCAGATCTACACCGGCGACCGCGAGCTGACCTTCACCGCGTCCTCCGAGCGCTGGAGCTGAGCCCGCCCCACCCGACGTACGACGAACGCCCCGACCGCACCGGCCGGGGCGTTCGTGCGTGTGTCGCCGGGACCCTCCGATCACTACACTCCGCTCCAGAGTGGCGGGAGGTGTCGTGGGGACCGATCGTGCGGGCACGTTGGGCCAGGTGCTGCGCGGGCTGCGCGAGGCGTGCGGGCTGTCGCAGGAGGAGCTGGCGGCGCGGGCCGGGCTGAGCCCGCACGCGATCAGCGCGCTCGAGCGTGGCACCCGCACCCGCCCCTACCCGCACACCCTGCGTTCGCTCGCGGTCGCACTGGAGCTGACCGACGAGCAGCGCACCACGCTCCTGGACGCCGTCCCGGCGCGCACACCGCGTGCCACGCCCGGCCCGTCCGGAGCCCGACCGCGTGACCTGCCGGTGCCCGCGTCGCCGCTCGTCGGACGCGGCGACGACATCTCACGCGTCGGTGACCTGCTGCGCACGCGCAGGCTGGTCACCCTCAGCGGTCCTGGAGGCGTTGGGAAGACGCGCCTCGCGCTGGCCGTCGCCACCGCAGTACGCGACCGGTACGCCGACGGCGTCACGCTGGTCGAGCTGGCTCCCCTGCTCGAGCCCGGCCAGGTCCTCCCGGCCGTCGCCGACGCGCTGGACGCCGGCCGCGAACCCGGCCGCACGGTGGCCGACGACATCGTCGAGCGGCTCCGCGGGCAGCAGCTGCTGCTCGTGCTGGACAACGTCGAGCACCTGCTCGACGCTGCGCCGGACGTGGCCGCGCTGGTCGAGGCGGTCCCCGACCTGACCGTGCTGGCCACCAGTCGCGCGCCGCTGCGGGTGCGCGGCGAGACCGAGTACGGCGTCGACCCCCTGGAGGTGGAGGACCGTCGCGACGGATCGCCCTCGCCGGCAGCCACGCTGCTGCTGGACCGGGCCCAGCGGGTCAGCCCCGGCTGGGGTGCGGACCCGTCCGACGCTGCCGCCGTCGCCGCCACGTGCGAGCGCCTGGCCGGCCTCCCGCTCGCCCTCGAGCTGGCTGCTGCGAGGGCCCGGCTGCTCGCCCCGGCGGCACTCCTCGACCGGCTCGGCACCGCCCTGCAGTCCGGCCCGCGCGACCTGCCCCCGCGCCAGCGCACGATGCGCGCCACCCTCGACTGGAGCAACGGCCTGCTCGACGCGCCCGGCCGGCAGCTGCTGCGCCTGCTCGGCGTCTTCGCCGGCGGCACCACCCTCGCCGACCTCGAGGCGGTCGCCCACCACGCCGGAGCAGCGTACGACGTGGCCACCACGCTCGAGGCCCTGATCGAGCACTCGCTCGTCGTGGTCGAGCCCGCGGGCCGGATCCGGATGCTGGAGCCGGTCGCCCAGTACGCCCGCGACCTGCTCGACGAGGCTGGCGAGTGGGACACCGCGGCCCGTGCGCACGCCGCCCACTACCTGTCGGTCGCCCGGGCCACCAGCTCGAGCTACCGCAACGGCGGCCAGGTCGCCGCGCTGACCCGGATCGACCTCGAGCACGCCAACCTCACCGTCGCGGCCGAGCGCTCCCTGGCCGCGGGTGACGTCGAGACGCCGGCGGCGATGGCGTGGGAGCTCTGGCTCTACTGGTGGCTCCGCGGCCACCACGACCACGGCCGCCGGTTCGCGGAGTCGGTGCTCCAGCGGGCCACCGGCCTGCCCGCCGAGGTGCACGCCCGGGCCGCCCTCGCGGCCGCGACGATGGCCTTCGCGATGGACGACGTGGACGCGGCCGCACGGAGGTGGCGACTCGCGCGCGAGCACGCCGGAGACGTCCCCGAGGTGCTGTCCAACGCGGTCGCAGGGGAAGGCCTGGCCGCGCTGGTGGCCGGCGACCTCTCCGCCGCACGCGCGCTGTTCGTCGAGGCCGTGGGCCACGCCGAGGCCGGCGGGCCCGAGGTCGAGTGGACGTGGGCCCTGGCCCACATCTGGCTCGGAACGGTCGCGCTGCTCGAGGGCGACGCCGACGAGGCCGTACGCCTCGTCGAGGCGGGCCTCGGCTCCGCGCGCCGGCGCGAGGACCGCCTCACGTCCTACATCGCGCTCTACAACCTGTTCCAGGTCGAGCTCGGGCGCGGCGACCACGAGGCCGCCCGGCGACACCTCGACGAGGGCACCAGGCTCTCGCTGGAGACGGGCGACCAGGCCAACCTGGCCTACCTGCTGGACGCTGGCGCGGTCGTCTCAGCAGCGTCCGGGCAGCACGCCCGGGTGCCGCTGCTGCTCGGTGCCGCGCAGGCGATCCGGGAGACGCTGGGCTCGCGGGGCTACGGCTACTACCGGCCGGACCCGGCGGCGATCGCTGCCGCGGCAGCAGAGGCGCGGACCCACCTCGGGGACGACCGCTACGACGACGCGCTCGACACCGGCCGCGGCCTGTCACCCGAGATGGCCGCATCGATGCTGCGCGGGGGGACCAGCCGGAGCTGAGCGACCCGTACACCACTCGTACACCTGGTGCTGTGCATGGTGTGCGGCCCCTGCTGCTCCGAGGGTGGTGCCACGGCACGACCGTGCCGACCCCCCACGACCCGGGAGCCGCCATGAGCAGCACGCTCGACCAGTCCACCACCACGACCACCACCTCCGCGCCCCGTTCGGGACCCCACGGCCGCGGCTGGATCCTCGCCGGCATCGGAGCCGGTGTCCTCGCCGTCGCCGGTGGCATCGCCGGCGGGATGGTCGACGCGGTCTACGACCCCGCCACGTCCGGCGACGGCGCAGCCATCACCGAGGCGCTCTCCGGCCAGGTGCCGTCGATCCTGGCCTTCCACACCGCCACGATGGTCTCGTGCGTCCTGCTGGTGCTCTTCACCGCCGGGCTCCACCGTCAGCTGGTGCGCCGGACCGACGCCGACAGCCTCGTCCCCGGCGTCGCCGCGGCGGGCCTCGGCCTCGTTGCCGTCGCCCAGCTCATCGGCGCGGGACTGACCACGGAGTTCGTCTTCGCGCTCGCCGAGGACACCAGCCTGGTGCTGCCGGAGAACGCCACCTTCTTCAACCACTGGATCGGCACGATCCCGTGGTTGTGGGGCGGCGCCGGGCTCACCGGCCTGGCCGTGGCGAGCGCGGCGCTCCGGCAGGGGGCGTACGCCCGGTGGCTCGGCTGGACGAGCCTCGTGCTGGGCGGCATCACCACGCTGTTCCTGGTAAGTCCGCTGCAGTACATGGCCGGGATGACCGGGCCTGTGTGGCTCGTCGTCCTCGCGGTCGGGCTGCTCCGGTCCTCCCGAGGAGCCTGACGTGTCCCCCGGGAGCCCGCAGGCGCTGCGCGTCGTCGGCGGGACGGACCTCGACTTCGCGTCGTACGTCGCCGCGCGGCGGCCCGCCCTGCTCCGCTGGGCATGGTCCGTGGCGGGCGACCCGCACACCGCCGAGGACCTGCTCCAGGCCTCGCTCGTCCGGGTGCTCGCCCGATGGGACACCCTGCGGGACCGGGGCGCCGCGGATGCCTACGTGCGGCGCACCATCACCCGTCAGCACATCAGCTGGCACCGCCAGTCCTGGCGTCACCGCGAGGTCAGCACGGCCTCGCCGCCGGAACGAGCGGTCGTGACGCCCGGTCGTGCCGACGCGGTCGGCCTGTGGTCCCTGGTGCAGGGGCTGCCGCCGCAGCAGCGGGACACAGTGGCACTGCGCTACTACGAAGAGCTCAGCATCGCCGAGACCGCTGCCGTCCTGGGCTGCTCGACCGGAACCGTCAAGTCCAACACCAGCCGCGCCATCACCACGCTGCGCCGACTCGCCGTCGACACGGCACTCGCCGGCTGAGACCGAGAGGAACTCCATGCCCCTTCCCTGGCTGCCTGCCGGCTTCACCCACCCGACCCGGGTCGAGGTCCCGTTCGGGCACCACCTGCGTCCCATCAGCCCCGACGACACCGACCTGGACATGGTCGCCGTGATGGGGTCCCGCGAGCGCCTGTGGGGGATCTACGGCGAGGCGTGGGGATGGCCGCCCGCCGACATGTCGCACGAGGCCGACCGGGCCGACCTGGCCCGGCACGCCGCGGAGATGGAGGCGCACCAGTCCTTCAACTACGCCCTCCTCGACACCGACGAGACGGCCCTGCTGGGCTGCGTCTACATCGATCCTCCCGAGAAGGTCGGGGCGGACGCCGAGATCTCGTGGTGGGTGGTCGACGAGTGCGTCGGCACCGAGCTGGAGCGGGTGCTGGACGAGCTGGTGCCGCGCTGGATCGCCGAGGTGTGGCCGCTCTCGGAGCCGAGGTACGTCGGACGCGACCTGTCCTGGGCGGACTGGCTCGCCCTGCCGGACGTGCCGCGCTGACGGGGTACTTCTCCACTTCCCAGCGCTCTCTCAGCGCCTGCACAGGGCAGCGCCTCAGGCTGGAGCCATGAGCGACGGATCCACGACCCAGTACCCCTTCCACCAGCCCCAGCAGCCTCCCCTGCCGCCCCAGCGCGAGCCGCGGCGACGGCGTACGGGCCTGGCGGCGGCGGTCGTGGCCACGTCCCTGCTCGTGGGCGGCGGAGCCGGGCTCGGTGGGGCTGCCGCGTGGGACGCCTTCCACGACGAGCCGGCGAGTGCCGCGCGCGCCGACGGTCTCAGCACCTCGACGATCGCCAACCAGACGCAGTCGCCGGCCGCCGACGGCTCGGTGGAGTCCGTCGCCCAGAAGGTCCTGCCGAGCGTCGTGAAGATCGACGTCACGGGCCAGGAGGGCAGCGCGTCGGGCTCGGGGATCATCCTCACCGACGACGGCACGATCCTCACCAACAACCACGTCGTCGAGCTGGCCGAGAACGGCGGGACGCTCTCCGTGTCGTTCGCCGACGGCAGCAGCGCCGACGCCGAGATCCTGGGCACCGACCCGCTCACCGACACCGCGGTCATCAGGGCCACCGGCGTCGCCGGGCTCACGGCCGCGACGATCGGCAAGTCCGCCAACCTCGGCGTCGGTGAGGGCGTGGTCGCGATCGGCTCGCCGTTCGGCCTCGACGCCACCGTCACCAGCGGCATCGTCAGCGCGCTCGACCGCCCGGTCAACGTCGGCTCCGACGACGAGGGCAACTCCACGACGTACCCCGCGATCCAGACCGACGCGGCCATCAACCCCGGCAACTCCGGTGGGCCGCTCGTCGACATGAGCGGCGCCGTCGTCGGGATCAACTCCTCCATCCGCACGGCCGCCTCCCAGTCTGCGGACGGCGCGCAGTCCGGCTCCATCGGCCTCGGCTTCGCGATCCCGATCGACGAGGTCATGCCGATCGTCGACCAGATGGCCGCCGGCGAGACCCCGACCCACGCGCGGCTCGGCATCCGGGTGGCCGACGACGAGGCCGGCGCCATGGTGTCCGAGGTCTCCGACGGGTCGACCGCCGCCGAGGCGGGCATCGAGTCCGGCGACGTCATCACCGCGGTGGACGGTCAGCGCATCACCGGCGGCGACTCCCTCGTCGCGACCATCCGGTCCTACCGGCCCGGCGACACCGTCACCGTGACGTGGACCCGCGGCGGCGAGTCGCAGGAGGCGTCCGTGACGCTGGACAGCGACGCCACCACCGGCTGATCGGCTGCCGGTCCCAGCGGGTTTGGGCCGGCCGCGCCATGATGGTGCGGCCGGCCTTCTCGTGCGCCGGCCGCGGCCATCAGCAGAGGAGTCACATGCAGCTCGAGCTCACGCCCGCCGACGCGGAGTTCCGGACGAGGATGCGGGAGGCGTTCACCTCGAAGGTCCCGCAGGAGATCAGGGACACCGTCCTCGAGGGGCGCCACCTCACCCGCGACCAGATCGTCGAGAGCCAGCGCCTGCTCAACGCGGAGGGCCTCGCCGTGCCGCACTGGCCGACCGAGTGGGGCGGCCAGGACTGGACCGACCTGCAGCGTCACCTGTGGCACGAGGAGATGCAGCGCGCCGGGGTGCCGATCCCGCTCGCCTTCAACGCCTCGATGATCGGACCGGTCATCGCGCAGTTCGGCACCGAGGAGCAGAAGGCGCGCTTCCTGCCCGACACGGCCAACCTCGACATCTGGTGGTCGCAGGGGTTCTCCGAGCCCGACGCCGGGTCCGACCTGGCCAGCCTGCGCACGACGGCCGTGCGCGATGGTGACGACTGGGTCGTCAACGGCCAGAAGACGTGGACCACGCTCGGTCAGCACGGCGACTGGATCTTCACCCTCGTGCGCACCGACCCCGAGGTGAAGAAGCAGGCCGGGATCTCGATGCTCCTCATCGACATGACCACCCCCGGCGTCGAGGTCCGCCCGATCGAGCTGATCGACGGGGGCCACGAGGTCAACGAGGTCTGGTTCACCGACGTCCGCGTCCCCGGCGACCTGCTCGTCGGCGAGCCCGGCCAGGGCTGGACGATCGCGAAGTTCCTGCTCGGCAACGAGCGCGTCGGCGTGGCGCCGGTGGGGGCCACCAAGCGCGCCCTCTCGACGTTGAAGGCCAACGCCGGGGACCTGCTCGACGACCCCCTGCTCCGGGCCCGGGTGGCCGAGCTGGAGAACGACCTCCTCGCCCTCGAGCTCACCGCGCTGCGCGTGGTCGCGCACTCCTCCGGCGGCGAGCCGCATCCCGCCTCGTCGGTCCTCAAGCTCAAGGGCACCGAGCTGCAGCAGGCGGTGAGCGAGCTCGCGCTCGACCTCGCCGGGCCGGCCTCGCTCGCGTCGCGCGCCGACGACGACTCGCCGCAGGACGGCTGGGCCCGTCGCTCGGCACCGACCTACCTCAACCTCCGCAAGGCGTCGATCTACGGCGGGTCCAACGAGATCCAGCGCCAGATCATCAGCCGCACGATCCTGGGACTCTGATCATGGACTTCACCTACGACGACGAGCAGCAGGCCCTGCGCGAGGCCGTGCGAGGCCTCCTCGCGACGGCGTACGCCGACCACGAGGCGCGGCGTCGCACCGTGGCCGACGAGCCGGGCTTCGACCGCGCCCTCTGGGGACGTCTCGCCGAGATGGGCGTCCTCGGGCTGCCCTTCAGCGAGGACCACGGTGGTGTGGGCGCCGGGCCCGTGGAGATCGGCATCGTGTGCCAGGAGCTCGGCCGCGTGCTCGCCCCCGAGCCCTATCTCGCGAGCGTGGTCCACGCCGGCGGCCTGGTCGCCGCCCTGGGCTCACCCGAGCAGAAGGCCGACCTGCTGGGCCGGCTGAGTGCCGGCGAGATCGTGCTGGCCGCAGCCGACACGTCGCCCGGCGGCCGCTGGGCCTCGCGCGCCGACGGCGTGCGCGCGTCCGTCTCCGGGGACACGTGGACCCTCGACGGTGTCGCCGACCCGGTGGTCGCCGGCGGGGCCGCCGACCACCTCGTCGTGACCGCCGCACTGCCCGACGGCGACGGCACCGGTGTCTTCGTGGTCGCCGCCGACGCGGTCGAGCGCACGACGTACGCCGCGGCCGACCTCACCCACGCAGCCTCCGTGCGCTTCGACGGGAGCGCCGCCACGCCGCTGGGCGAAGCGGGACGCGACCTCTCGCCGAGCGTCGCCACCATCAGCGACCTGACCCGGATCATGGGCGCCAACCAGTCGCTCGGCGTGATGCAGAGCCAGGTGCGGGCGACGACCGACTACCTCAAGAGCCGCAAGCAGTTCGGCGTCACGCTCAACACGTTCCAGGCGCTCAACTTCCGCGCGGCCGACATGTACGTCTCGCTCGAGCTGGCGCACAGCATGGTCGACTGGGCCACCATGACGATCGCCGGCGGCGACCGCGACGCGGTGGCCGACGCGGCCGACCGGGTCGGCCTGCAGATCACCCGCGCCGGGCGCCACATCGGCCAGGAGGCGATCCAGCTGCACGGCGGCATCGGCATGACCGCGGAGTACGCCGTCGGCGTCGGTACCGCGCACCTCGAGGTGCTCGACCAGTGGCTCGGCAACGGCCCCCACCACCTCGCGCGCCTGTCCGCGAGGGTGACGGACCACGAGCTGGTCGAGGCGCTGTCATGAGGAGTCGGCACTGATGGACCTCTCCCTCACCGAGGAGCAGCTGGCCTTCCGCGACCTCGCCCGCGACTTCCTCGAGCGCGAGGCGGTGCCGCACCGGATGCAGTGGGACCACGACGAGTCCGTCGACCTCGCGATCGTGCCGAAGATGGCGCAGCTGGGCTTCTTCGGGCTCACCATCCCCGAGGAGTACGGCGGCGTGGGCGGCGACTACGTCACCTACTCCCTCGCGATGGAGGAGCTCGGTCGCGCCGACTCCGCCCTGCGCGGGATCGTGTCGGTCAGCAGCGGGCTGGTCGGCAAGTCGATCCTCTTCCACGGCAGCGAGGAGCAGAAGCAGGAGTGGCTGCCCCAGCTGGCCAACGCCACCAAGCTCGGCTGCTTCGGGCTGACCGAGCCCGGCACCGGGTCCGACGCGGGCAACCTCACGTCCCGGGCAGTCGCGGACCCTTCGACAGGCTCAGGACGAGCGGCGGACTGGGTGATCAACGGTCAGAAGCTCTTCATCACCAACGGCACCTGGGCCGACGTGGCACTGGTCTTCGCCCGCACGAGCGACGACGGCCCGCGTGGTGTGACGGCCTTCCTCGTGCCCACCGACTCCCCGGGCTTCGAGGCGCGCGAGATCAAGGGCAAGCTCGGGCTGCGCGGCCAGGCGACCGCCGAGCTGTTCCTCCACGACGTACGCGTCCCGGACGCGGCGCGGCTCGGCGAGGTCGGGAAGGGCTTCAAGATCGCGATGAGCACCCTCGACAAGGGGCGCCTCGCCGTGGCCTCGGGCTGCGTCGGCATCGTGCAGGGCTGCCTCGAGGCGTCGGTGGCCTACGCCACCCAGCGCCAGCAGTTCGGCAAGCCGATCGCGTCCTTCCAGCTGGTGCAGGACCTCATCGCCGACATCTCGGTCGACGCCGACGCGGCCCGCCTGCTGGCCTGGCGCTGCGCCGACCTGATCGACCGTGGCGAGCCCTACGGCATCGCCGCCTCCAAGGCCAAGCTGTTCGCCTCGGAGGCCGCCGTACGCGCCGCCAACAACGCGATCCAGGTGCACGGCGGTGCCGGCTACGTCGACGACTTCCCGGTCGCGAAGTACCTCCGCGACGCCCGCGTGATGACCCTGTACGAAGGCACCTCGCAGATCCAGAAGCTGCTGATCGGCCGCGACGAGACGGGGATCAGCGCGTTCGTGTGACCCACGCGTGCGCCGACGCCCTAGAGTCGGCGCATGCGCATGGTCGGGGGGCTGCCGGTGGCGATCGGCGTCGGCTCGGCTGCCCTCGCGGTGGCCCTGACCGGGCTGTCGGGCAGTGCGATCCCCTCGTCGGGAGCGGCTGCGGTCCCCGAACAGCTGGCCGGCTACTCCCTCCTCACGGGCAACGTCTCGAGCTCGCCGCCCGGCCCCGCCGTGGCGCTCTTCCAGCACGGCTACGGCGTGGAGTTCCTCGACCATCCCCAGGCCGTGGTGCTGGGCGCGGGCGGTGACGTCTACCGCCGCGTCGACGCGGCCGAGGACCGGGCGGGCGCCGAGACCCAGGGCGACCCGGCCCCCATGCTGCTGTCACCGGACGGCACGAAGGTCGCCGTCGGTGACCACGACACCGCTGACCCGGACGTCGTCGTGGTCGACCTCCTCACCGGCGCGACCACGACGCACCCGCTCCCGACCGGCCGCAGCGTCCTGCCCGTGGCCTGGTCCCGCGACGGCAGGACGCTGGCCCACGTCCTGTCCTCGGCCCCCACCAACCCGTACACCGGTGAGCGGATCGCCGGTGAGGTCGGGCTCCTCGACCTCGAGGACGACAGCACCGACATCCTCCGGGAGGACGACGTCACCGCCGTGGCCTTCTCCCCCGACGGCTCCGAGCTCGCGGTCGAGCAGGCCGACACGGCCGGCACCGAGGCCCGGCTCCGGGTGGTGGACCTGGCCAGTGGCGCCGAGCGGGACCTCGACACCGACGGCGTGCTGGCAGGTCCGGCTGCGTGGTCGCCGGACGGCAGGCTGCTGGCCCTCACCAGCCTGGAGCCCTCCGGAGCACCGATCGGCGTCCCCGACACCGGGATGCCGTCGGGCGTCGCCTTCGTCGATCCGTCCGGCGAGGGCGGGGAGGTGCCGGCACCGCTGCCGCTCGCGCTGGCAGGTCCGGGACGAGTCCTGGGCTGGACCGACGCAGGCGAGGTCGTGATGCTGCTCGACTGCTGCGGGTCGCTCGGCTACGCACTGTCGACCGTCCCCCTCGACGGGGCCGAGCCCCGCACCCTGATGCGCATCACCGGCCTGCAGAGCTACGGCGTCGGCCGCTTCCAGATGGCCTCGGCGACGGTCGGCGACCTGCAGGTGGTCGACCCCACCGAGATCGACCGCGGGCCGTGGCCGCTCCCGTTCCGCGGAGGGCTCGCACTGGTGGTGGGCCTCGTCGCCTGGTCCGTCTCGCGCTGGGTCCTGCGACGGTGGCGGCGCCGCGCCGCAGGTGCGGCGGATGACGGGGCCGACCCGGTCACGGACCTGCGTCGATGATCCTCCGCGCCTCGGCGAGATCGAGGTCGTAGGGTCCGATCCGGGTCAGCACCCACGAGGCTCCGCGGTCCAGCCACGGCGCGACGTCCTGGTCGGGCTGGAGGTCGACCACGACGTCGAAGCCCGGCGCCGGGTCGTGCGCGGCCAGCCCGGCGCTCACCGTGTCGAGGTCGTCCGGGCCGTCGAGGCCGATGACGAAGAAGCCGTCGTGGCGCGCGGCCCGACGCATCGGTGCCCCGTTGCCGAAGCGACCGGCCAGCCAGATCGGTACGTCGACCGCGGGGCGGAAGCGGACGTCACGGGCGGCGTAGTGCTCTCCCACGTGGTCGACGGCTCCGCCCGCCAGCAGCGTCGTGAGCACCTCGAGCCCCTCGTCGAGCATCCGGCCGCGCACCTTCGGGTCCGGCTCGTCGCCGAAGCCGCTGAACTCCCCCACCCAGTCGTCGCCGATGCCCAGGCCGAGCACGAACCGCCCACCCGAGAGGACCGCCAGGCTGGCCGCCTGCCGGGCCAGCACCTGTGGCCTGCGCCGTGGCAACGGGGTCACCATCGGGCCGAGGAGCAGTCGCTCGGTGCGCAGGGCGATCGCGGCACAGCAGATCCACGGGTCGGCGATGTCGCTCACCCGCTCGCCGTACTGCAGGTGGTCCCAGACGAAGAAGCCGTCCCAGCCGGCCTCCTCCGCGGCGGCGGCGAGGTCGCCGACCACGGCCGGGTCGGCGAGGGCATCGAAGGGAGCGACGAAGAGGCCCCGGCGTGTGCTCATGGGTCGATCATCCCGCGCGCGGAGCGTGGCGCATCCGGCGCTCCCGCGGCTCGTCGGCGGGCCGGTCCGGCGGTACGCCGAGGTCGGCGAAGCCGGCCCGCTCGTAGGCACGGATCGCCTGCACGTTGTCGTCGCGGACCATGAGGAGGGTGTCGCGGCCGAGAGCGGTGGCCCACGCGACGACGGCAGCGATGAGCCGTCCGGCCAGCCCGGTGCCGCGCTGCGCCGGAGCGACCCACAGGGAGATCAACTCGACGTGGTCGTCCGAGGGCACACCGGACACCACGCCGACGAGGCCGGAGCCGCACCTGGCGACGACGGTGAACGGCACGTCGGTCAGGCGCGCACGCCACCTCTCCTCGGTCGCGTCGACCCAGTCGGCGTGGCGCGAGCCGAAGGCGTACGGGGAGTCGGCGAGAGAGGCGAGCCGTACGTCGCGGAAGTCCCGCCAGCCGTCGGCGTCGAGGTGGACCAGCTCGGGCGTGGGCATGCGGCGAGCCTAGAGGCGGCGGAGCCAGGGGTGGCCGGGGTGCGCGAGAGCGAGGGCCCCACGCAGCCAGGACCTGCCTTCGTCCGCGAGCAGTGGCGCGCACACGTCGAAGTCGACCTGGTCCTTCGGCCGCACCGCGCGGGCCTTGTGGAGCAGCTGCACCTCGGGGCGGAGGTAGGTGATGCCGCCGCTCACCCACAGGATCTCCGACAGCGGGAGGCTGATGCGGGCGTCGCGCTTGAAGGTCCAGGTCGTCGGGGTGGCGTGCATCAGGATCACGTCGTACTCCCACGGGTCGGCCCCGCTGGGCCGCAGCCAGAGGTTCTCGCAGGTGTCCGAGATCGTGTCGGTCTCCTCGACCATCGGCCGGAGCAGGCCGTCGTCCGCCTGCCACACGTCGAGGCGCCCGCGCAGGTGGTCGCGCAGCGCGGCGACGTCGCCACGCGGGATGCTCGGGTCCACGTCGTCGTGGTCGCGAGGAACACCGGTGAACGCCTCGACGGCCCAGCCGCCGGCGATCCACCACGGGCCGCCGTAGCCCTGCATCAACGTCGCGACGTCCCGCGGGGTGCGCGGCAGCCACGGGCCGTAGAGGCGGACGATCTCGTCGTGGTCGGGCACCTGAGCACGGTAGAGGAGGGCGGGCACGGTCCGCCGCAACTGGCACTGGCCCCACCTGTGGAACGGCCCCTGTCGCCACCCCTGTGGACGGTAGGTGGTCCACGATCCCCGGGCCTGTGGAGGAGCGCCGACGGTCCGTCCCGGATCCTGTTTCGATCGGTCCATGACCACTGATGACACACCCCGGCTCCCCGGGCTCAGCGTCTCCGACACCCGATGGCTCGTCGCCGAGGCGCGGCGGGTCCTGTCCGACCTGGGCCGATCGAGCAACGTGCTCGACGGCGTCGCGCTGGAGGTCGAGGGCGGGATGACGATGGGCCTCGACAACCTCGCCCGCACGATCAGCATGATGCCGCGCAAGCGGTGGTCCCGCGCCGTGCGTGCGCAGCTCACCACCCTCGATCGCTCGAGACCCGACCACCAGCCCTCCCCCGAGGACCTCCGGGTGAAGCTGTGGCCGGAGGCACAGGGCGAGGGCCTGCTGACCTACGACGCCGTCCGACCGCTGCCCGGTCTCCTCGCCGTCGTCGCGGCGCAGGGTGACGGCTTCAGCCAGGAGTTCGGCAAGCTCGACGTCGTCGGCCTCGACCGCGACGAGGCCTACGACACTGCGCTCGGCAACGTCGCGGCACTCCCCCGCCCCCGGCACACCCGCCGCCGCGTGGACCCGGACGTCCGGAGCTCCTGGGTCGAGTTCCTCGACAGCAGCGACGCCTACGGTGCCGCGCGGATCACGGTGCTCCCCGACCTGCTGCGCACGCTGCGCATCGACTTCCCCGAGCACGGCGTGCTCGTCGCCGTGCCGACCAAGTACGAGCTCTGGGTGCACGTGCCGGTGGACGAGCACGTCCTCGACACTGCCGTGGCCATGTCATGGCTGGCGTTCCGCACGTTCGCGGAGGAGCCCTACCCCATCTGCCCGGACGTCTTCCTGGTGTCCCCGGACATGCACGCGCTCCGGGTGGTCGCACCGGACGCGCGGGGCTTCGACCTCGACGACCGGGCGTTGCTGGGCCTCGTCACAGCCATGGGCATCGACCTCGGCGAGGCCAGCTGAAGAAACGCAACGACAAGGCCTCGCCTGCGTGCGAGGCTGCTCGCGTGGACGACCCGAGCGACGCCCTCGCCGAGCACTGGGGCCTCACCCCCACCCACGTCACTCCGCTCGGCGGCGGGATGAACTCCGAGACCTGGCTGGTCGAGCACCAGGGATCGACGTACGTCGCCAAGGCGGTCGCAGGCGCGGCCGTGGCGGCCCTGCGAGCAGGCACCGAGGTAGCCACCCTGCTCGCCGCCGCCGGCCTCGTCACCGGCCGACCCGTCCCCACCCGCGAGGGCGACCTCGTCCCGACGGGGGTCGGTCTCGCTCTGCTCGAGCACGTGCCGGGTCGCGGGCTCGAGGGCGACACCGACGAGGAGCAGCGCTGGATCGCCCACACCCTGGCCGACGTGCACACTGCCGGCGACCCGTCCCCCGGCCCGAGTGCGGCCACGTTCGCCCCCGACTGGCTGGACCTCGAGATGCCCGGCGTGCGCGCGCACCCGTGGCTCACCCGGGCCATCACCGCGGCCCGGGAGCAGACCAGATCGCTGGCCCTCACCTGGTCGTTGCTGCACACAGATCCGGTCCCGGGCGCGTTCATCCACGACGACAGGACCGGCATCACCGGGCTCATCGACTGGGCCGGCGCGCGCCGCGGTCCCGTGCTCTACGACGTGGCGTCAGCGGTCATGTACCTCGGCGGGACGCAGCACGCCGCGACGTTCCTGGCGACCTACGCCGCCCACGGACCGCTCGGTACCGACGAGATGCAGCACCTCGACACGTTCCGCCGCTTCCGCGAAGCGGTGCAGGGCGTCTACTTCGCCGGCCGCATCGCCACCGACGACCTCACCGGCGTGGCGGACGCGACCGAGAACACGAAGGGGCTCGACGACGCCCGCCGCCGCCTCCGTGACCTCGGACCGGTCTAGAGGAGCCTCTTCTGGAAGTCGCCGAGCCGCGCGACCGGGCGGAAGCCCAGAGCGTCGTTGACGCCGATCATGTGCCCGTTGACCTCGGCGTTGTAGGTGGTCAGCCGGTGGATGTCCGGACGCTCGCGCTGCAGCAACCGCAGGTTGGCGACCTTGACCGCCACTCCCAGCCGGTGGCCGCGGTCCTGGCGGCGTACGAGCGTGCCCCACTGGTAGGCGCGACCGGGTTCGTGGACGGTCGTGGCGAGGTCGGTGTAGGCGACGACCTCACCGGACGCCGCGAGCGCCACGGTGTTGAACTTCGTGCGCCCCTGCCGGGCCAGGGTCTCCTCGCGCTCGCGCACCACCGCGGGGTCCACGACCTCCGCCTCGAGCTCGAGGTCACCCGTCGGCGCCTCGGTGGCCAGGGTGGAGGTGATCTCCGCCCATCCCTGGAGCAGGTCGTCGGGCACCGGACCCACCCAGGAGTGCAGCGAGTACGCCGAGTGCGCCCGTGCCGCGTCGTCGGCGAGGGCAGCCAGGACCTCCGGCGGCACCGGCAAGGAGAGCTCGCGCTGCACCTCGGTGAGCGCCAGCCCGTAGCCCCGCGCCCGGGCGAAGGACGGCCCGGATGCGCCGTCGCCGGAGGAGCCTTGCGTCGACGCCCATCCGCACAGCCCCGTGACCACGCGTCGTTCCCGAGCGGCTGCGGCTGACTCGAGCACCTCGAGCATCGCCGACCCGAGGCCGCGGCGCCGGTGCGCGGGCAGGACGTGCACCGCGACCTCGGCCAGCTCGGTGTTGTCGAGGAGGGGTGTCCGCATCCACCCGGACGCCACGACCTCGCCGTCGACGCGTCCGACCCAGCCGCCCGACCACGAGTGCGTGCTCGCCGTCTGCATGGCGGCACGGAGCTCCTCGACCTGCCACACGGTCGCGGCGTCGTCGAGGTCGTGCCGCTCGGCCGTGGCGTAGACCCGGTGCCAGCTCGCGAAGACGGCGTCGTCGTGGACGTCGAGCTCACTGACCTGCAGCTCACTCATCGCGACCGCGCCACCCGGCCCTCGTCCCACACCGGGCCGTCGGACTCGTAGACCTCGCCGTCGGCGCCGTAGACCAGGAAGCGGTCGAAGCCGCGGGCGAACCACCGGTCGTGGGTCACCGCCAGCACCGTGCCGTCGAAGGCCTCGAGACCGGCCTCGAGCGCCTCGGCCGACTGCACGTCGAGGTTGTCGGTCGGTTCGTCGAGCAGCAGCAGCGTCGCGCCGGAGAGCTCGAGCATGAGGATCTGGAAGCGCGCCTGCTGGCCGCCGCTCAGCGACTCGAACTTCTGCTCGCCGGCGTGCGCGAGCTCGTAGCGGTCGAGCACCCGGCTGGCGGCCTCGCGGCCCATCCCGTCGCGGTGGGCGTCGCCGCGGTGCAGGATCTCCAGCAGCGTGCGCCCGAGCAGCTCGGGGTGCTCGTGCGTCTGCACGAACCACCCCGGCCGCACCCGGGCGCCGAGCTTGGCGCTCCCGGTGTGCGGCACCCGGGCAGGAGGTGTGCCGACCGGCTGGTGCTCGATGTCGGGGTCGCTGCCGCCGGCGGCGAGGAGCCGCAGGAAGTGCGACTTGCCGGACCCGTTGGAGCCGAGCACGGCCACCCGCTCGCCGTACCAGACCTCCAGGTCGAAGGGCCGCATCAGCCCGGAGAGCTCGAGGTCGGTGCAGACCACGGCGCGCTTGCCGGTGCGACCGCCCTTGAGGCGCATGGTCACCTGCTGCTCGCGCGGCTGCTCCATCGGCGGCCCGGCGTCCTCGAACTTCTTCAGCCGGGTCTGTGCCGCGCGGTACTGCGAGGACATGCCGTCGTTGTACTCCGACTTGATCTTGAGCCGGAGCACGAGCGCCTTGATCTTGGCGTGCTCCTCGTCCCAGCGCCGCCGCATCTCCTCGAAGCGCTCGAAGCGGTCGCTGCGCGCCTCGTGGTAGCTCGAGAAGCCCCCCGGGTGGGTCCACACCAGGTTGCCCGCGCTGCCGAGCTCGACGGTGACGATCCGGGTGGCGGTGTTGTCGAGCAGCTCGCGGTCGTGGCTGATGAAGAGGATCGTCTTGGCCGACTCCCTGATCCGCCCCTCGAGCCAGATCTTGCCGGGCACGTCGAGGTAGTTGTCCGGCTCGTCGAGGAGGAGGACCTGGTCGGGGCCGCGGAGGAGGTACTCCAGGACCAGTCGCTTCTGCTCGCCGCCGGACAGCGTCGAGAGCAACCGGTGGCGCGCGCGGTCGAAGGGCAGTCCCATCGACGAGGTGGTGCACACGTCCCACGTCACCTCGACGTCGTACCCGCCGGCGTCGGCGTAGTCGGAGAGAGCCGTGGCGTAGGCCATCTGGGTGCGCTCGTCGTCGGTGTCCATGAGGGCCAGCTCGACGGCGTCGACCGCCTCCGCGGCAGCGCGTACGGCGGGGGGTGCGACGCTCAGCAGGAGGTCGTGGACGGTCTCGTCACCACCGCCGTGGCCCACGAACTGGCGCATCACGCCCAGGCCGCCGGAGCGGGTGACGACGCCCGCGTGGGGCGTCAGGTCGCCGGTGACGATCCGCAGCAGGGTGGTCTTGCCTGCCCCGTTGGCGCCGACGAGGGCGACCTTCTGCCCGTCGCCGACCCGGAAGCTGACGTCGTCGAGCAGCACCCGCCCGTCCGGCAGCTCGTACCGCACTCCAGCAACATCCACGTGACCCACGAGGAGTCATTGTCCACTGCCGGTGGCGGCGGCGTCTCCCCGATATCCGCCACGGGCACACGCCGGGGGGAGGACACGTGGTCTGGACCAGTCCTAGGGTGGAGGTCATGGCGTCCACCACCTCGGAAGAGCAGACCACCGTCCCCCGCTGGGGCATCATCGGCCCCGGCCTCGTCGTCGCCGCGACAGGAGTCGGCGCCGCCGACCTCGTGGCCACCCTCATCGCAGGCCAGAAGTTCGGCTACACGCTGCTGTGGTGCGTGGTCGTCGGCTGCCTGATGAAGATCGTGCTGGTCGAGGGGGCGGGCCGCTACTCGCTCTCCACCGGGAGGACGATCTTCGAGGGCTGGCGCTCGCTCGGCATCTGGACGACGTGGTACTTCGCGCCCTACATCGTGATCTGGGGCTTCGTCTACGGCGCCGCGGCGATGGCCGGCACCGGACTCGCGCTCGCCGGGCTCACGGGGGTCCTCTCCGTGACGTGGTGGGGCATCATCTCGGGCCTGATCGGTCTCGCCCTGGTCTGGACGGGCCGCTACAGCACGTTCGAGAAGGTGCTGGCCGCCCTCGTCGGGCTGATGTTCGTCACCATGGTCGGAGCCGCGCTGCTGGCCACCCCCAACATCCCGGAGCTGCTCACGGGCCTGGCTCCCCGCATCCCCGACGGCGGCCTGGTCAACACCCTTGCGCTGGCCGGCGGTGTCGGCGGCACGATCACGCTCGCGGCCTACGGCTACTGGCTGCGGGAGAAGGGCTGGTCCACGCCCTCCTACATGCGGGTCATGCGCATCGACAACACCGTCGCCTACGTCGTGACCGGACTCTTCGTGCTCGCCACCCTGGTCGTCGGCGCCGAGCTGCTCTACTCCACCAACGTCGCCATCGAGCAGGGCGACGCCGGGCTCGTCGACCTCGCCGTGGTGCTGCAGGACCGCTACGGCGAGTGGGCCGGCAAGGTCTTCCTCGTCGGGTTCTGGGCGGCCGCGATGTCGTCGCTCGTCGGCGTCTGGAACGGCGTCAGCCTGATGTTCGCCGACTTCATGACCAACGTGCGCGGCGGCACGAGCGAGGACGCGGACGCCCGCGCCGGCGGCAAGTGGTACAAGGCCTACATCCTCTGGCTGACCTTCCCGCCCATGGCGATGCTCTTCCTCGGCAAGCCGGTCTGGCTGATCCTCGCCTACGGCGTGCTCGGCGCGTTCTTCATGCCGTTCCTCGCCGTCACGCTGCTGTGGCTGCTCAACACCGACCGCACCCCGGTCGAGTGGCGCAACAAGCTGCACTCCAACGTGCTGATGGCGATCATCGCGCTGGCCTTCGTCGCACTGTGCGTCAACGAGGTGCGCAAGGCGATCGCCGGCGCGTGAGTGCGTCAGGCGCCCGTCGGGTGGCGGACCCAGACGTTGGGTTCGACGTAGACCGCGGTGCCGTGCTCGGCGTCGCACAGGACGGGCGCCAGAGCCCCCGGTACGTCGACAGGTCCGGTCGCGTCGAAGGGCAGGCCGGTCCACCCGCGCCACTCCTCGACCGTGCCGGGGATGACCATCGAGCGGGCGCAGACGCGGTCGATGCGGCCGCCCGCGCGCACGTGCACGCGCAGCCACGGGTCGACCGGAAGGCCGTCGTCGCGCGTGCGGGAGGCGTACGCCGTCATCGGCTCGCGGACGTCCGTCTTGCCGTTGGGCCGCACCGGGGCGAGCAGCTCGCTGAAGCCCAGCCGCGCAGCGTTGTCACGCAGCGCGGCGACGATCCGACCCGACAGGCCCGTGCCCTGCAGCTCGGGGACGATGGCGATCTCGACGGCCGAGCAGGCGTTCGGCTCCTCCCGCCACAGCCTCGTCAGCAGGCCGCTGCGGATCGCGAAGTCCCAGCCCGCATCCGGGAGCCCGTCGCCCTCACCGAGGACGAAGGGCACCGAGTGCGCCTTGGCGACCATCCGGCCCGCACCGTCGAGGCACACCAGGACGAACTCGGCGAACTCCTCGAGGGAGGCGTAGTAGCCGTTGCCGATCGGGTCGTGCTTCATGAACTCCGGCCACGAGGTCTCCATGTCCCAGAAGACGTCCATGAGCTCCGGGCGCTCGGCGAGGGTGACGATCTCCAGGTCCATGCCCCTCATCGTCCTCGCACCGGCAAGCGATTTCAGAGCCGTTCGGCCACCCGGCGCGCGGCCACCTGCAGGATCTCCCAGGCGGTGGCGAAGGGCGGCGCGTAGGCCAGGTCCATCCAGGCCAGGTCGTCCACCGTTCCCCCGGCCCAGAGCACCGCGGCCGCGGCATCGATCCGCTTGCCCGCGCCCTGCCCACCGACGACCTGCACGCCCAGCAGCCGGCGGGTGGCGCGATCGGCCATCACCCACAGCGCGATCGGCTCGGCCTCGGGCATGTAGCCGCTGGCGGTGGTGCCCTCGGTCAGGAGCGCGACCGGGTCGAGACCGGCCGCCACGGCATCCTTGCGGGACAGCCCGGTGCGGGCGATCTCCACGTTGACCTCGCCGAGCGAGAAGCGCGTGATCGAGGTGTCCACCATGCCGTCGAAGGCGAGCGAGCCGCCCGCCAGGCTGTCGCCCAGGGCGCGCCCGTGCTTGGTGGCATAGGTCCCGAGCGGCCGGAAGACCCACTCGTCGTCGATCCGGCGGCGCACCTCGCAGCAGTCCCCGGCAGCCCACACGTGCTCCGCGACGCGGCCGTGCGGGTCGGGTCGCAGGGCGCCGGCCTCGGTCATCTCGATCCCGGTGCCGCGCAGGAACCCGGTCGCCGGACGTACGCCGATCGCGACCACCACGAGGGCGGCCTCACGACTGCCGCCGTCCCACCGCACCCCGGTCACCCTGTCGCCGTCGGTCTCCAGGCCGGTGACCTCGGCGCCGAGCACCAGATCGACGCCGGCCTGCTCCAGGGCGGCGTTGACCCGCTCCGACATCTCGTCCTCGAGCATCGACATGCCGCGCCCACGGGTCAGCACGGTCACCGCGAAACCGCGGCGCAGTGCGGCCTCCGCGACCTCCACGCCGACGTACCCTGCGCCCACCACGACGACGCGTGTGCCCGCGTCGGCCAGCGCGAAGCGGTCGATCCACGCGGCTCCGTCGTCCAGCGTCTTGACCGCCCCGACCCCGTCGTACGTCGTCCCGTCCGGCCGCAGCGCCCAGTCGGGCACGACCGCCGGCGAGCCGGTCGCGACGACCAGCTCGTCGTACGCCACGACCTCGCCCGCATCGGTGGTGACGGTGCGCGAGGACAGGTCGGCCGCGACCACCTCGATGCCCATCCGCAGGTCGATCCTGGACTCGCGGTGGGCCTCTGCGGTCCTGGCGACGAGGTCGTCCCCGGAGTCGACGTCGCCGGCCATCCAGTAGGGGATCCCGCAGGCGCTGTAGGACGTGTGCGTGCCGCGGTCGAGCACGGTCACCGCCAGCTCACGGCCGGTGCGCTTCGCGGTGCGGAGCGCCTGGTGGGCAGCGGACATCCCGGCGGCGTCGGCCCCGACGACGACGACGCGGGCAGGACCGCTCATTCCTCGGTCTGCTTCGCCCACAGGTTGATGCCCGACTCGACCGCGTAGCGGTCGATCTCGGCACGCTCGTCCCCGGTCAGCGGCGGCGCCTCGAGGGCGTCGAGGTTGGTGTCGAGCTGCTCGACGCTCGACGCGCCGATGACCGCGCTGGTCACCCGGTCGTCGCGCAGCACCCACTGCAGGGCGAGCTGGGCGAGCTTCTGGCCCCGCTGCTCGGCGAGGGCGTTGAGACCGCGCACCCGGTCGAGCACACCGTCGTCCAGCCCGGTCATCGTCGAGTCGTCACGCGCGGCTCGGGAGTCGGCGGGAACGCCGTCGAGGTAGCGGTCGGTCAGCAGCCCCTGGGCGAGCGCGCTGAAGACGATGCAGCCCATGCCCTGCTGCTCGAGCTCGTCGAGCAGGCCGCCCTCGATCCAGCGGTTGAGCATCGAGTAGGACGGCTGGTGGATGAGCAGCGGCGTGCCGAGGTCGCGAGCGATCGTGGCGGCCTCCTGCGTCTTCACCGGGGAGTACGACGAGATGCCGGCGTAGAGGGCGCGACCCGACCGCACGGCCGTGTCGAGCGCCATCATGGTCTCCTCGACGGGCGTGTCCGGGTCGAAGCGGTGGCTGTAGAAGATGTCGACGTAGTCGAGGCCCATCCGGGCCAGCGACTGGTCGAGCGAGGCGAGGACGTACTTCCGCGAGCCGCCGCCCTGGCCGTAGGGGCCGGGCCACATGTCCCAGCCCGCCTTGGTCGAGATGATCAGCTCGTCGCGGTAGGGCTTGAAGTCCTCGGCGAGGTAGCGACCGAAGTTCTCCTCCGCGCGGCCGTAGGGCGGGCCGTAGTTGTTGGCGAGGTCGAAGTGCGTGATGCCTCGGTCGAAGGCGCGGCGCAGGATCGCCCGATGGGTCTCCTCGGGCCGGTCGGTGCCGAAGTTCTGCCACAGGCCGAGCGAGAGCGCCGGCAGCCTGAGCCCGCTGCGGCCGGACCGGCGGTAGTGCATGCCGGTCGCGTCGTCGTACCTGTCCGGGGCTGCTTCGTAGGCCATGGCCCCATCCTGCCTGCCACCACCCGGCTCAGGGAGACCCCCGGTCCGGACCGGGGTCGTCCCCGATGGCGCGATCCGGTCGATCCGCGCTCCAATGGACCATGACTCCGCTGCTGCTGGTCCCGTCCCGGGTGGGTGGCCGGATCCGCGAGGCGGCCCTGCGACTGGCGATCGCCTCGGCCCGACGGCTGCCCTCACGCGGGCGGGCCCTGTTCGAGCGCGACGGGCTCGACCCGGTGGCGGCCCTCGAGGAGAGCCGCAGCCGCGGCGACGTGGTGTCCCTGCTGCGGCTGCCCGGCACCCGCGTCTGGCTGGTCAACGGGTACGACGCCGCGCGCGTCGTGCTGGCCGACTCGGAGTCGTTCGCCAACGACGTACGCCATCTCGTGGGCCGCCAGGACCGCGCTCCCGCCGAACGGATCGGCGGGCTGGGCATGACCGACCGTCCCGACCACGACCGGCTGCGGGGGGTGCTGACGCCCCACTTCACCCGGCGTCGCCTGGCCGAGCTGCAGGACGACATCGATCGCGTCGTGGAGGCGGCCCTCGACGACCTCGCCGCCCACGGCCCCGAGGTCGACCTGGTCGCCCGCTTCGGATTCGCGGTGCCCTTCGGCGTCATCTGCGACCTGCTCGGCCTCCCCGACGTGGACCGCGAGGAGTTCCGTCGCCGGGGAGCGGCGCGCTTCGACCTGCGCGACGCGGGGTCCGGGATCCTCGACACCGCGGCCGGGACGAGGCAGTTCCTCATCGACCTCGTCGCCTCCGAGCGCCGCTCGCCGCACCTGCCCGACGGGCTCATCGCCCGCCTGGTCGCCGATCACGGCGACGACTTCGACGACGTCGAGATCGGTGGGCTGGCCGACGGCGTCTTCCTCGGCGGCTACGAGACCAGCGCGAGCATGCTCTCCCTCGGCACCTACGTGCTGTCGCGATCACCCGAGACCTGGGCGATGCTCCGCCACGGTGAGCCCGCCGAGGTGGACCGCGTCGTCGAGGAGCTGCTCCGCTACGTCTGCCCGGTGCAGATCGCCTTCCCCCGGATCGCCCGCGACGACGTCACGGTCGGCACCACCACCGTCCGGGCCGGCGACATCGTCGTGGTCTCGCTCACCGCCGCCGGCCGCGACCCCACGCACCACGTCGACCCGCAGCGCTTCGACCCCACGACCGCGAGCGCCGGCACGCTGGCCTTCGGCCACGGCCTGCACCGCTGCGTCGGCGCGGAGCTGGCCCGCATGGAGCTGCGCACCGCGCTCGTCGGACTGGCCCGGCGGTTCCCGGACCTGGAGGTCGCCTGCGACCCCGCCGACCTCCGCTTCACCGAGCTCGCGATCGTCTACGGCGTGGAGGAGCTGCCGGTGCGGCTGGGGGCCCTCCGTACCGTGGAGGGATGCCAGGCCGGTCCCGCCTCCTGATCGCCGTCGTCGCGGTCGCGGTGACGTCCGCCTGCTCGGACCCGATGACCGGGTCGTCGCCGCAGCCGCCCGCCGAGCGCCCCACGACCTCCGCAGCGACGCCGAGTCCCACCCCGACCGTCGAGCCCACCACCCCCGCCACTCCCGAGGCCACCCCGGAGCCGGAGCCGACGGGCCCCGAGCCGCGCCGCTCCCGGATGAGCATCCCCGAGCTGGGCATGCGCGACTTCCCCGTCGTGCGCTACCGCGGGTCCCCCGACGACGCACCCGGCACCGCTCTGCAGAACGCCGGCGAGATGGCCTCACCACGCGGTCCGCGGGGCGGCGTCGGGCCGGGCGAGATCGGCAACTTCATCGTCACCGGCCACCGGCGCACCGGCACCGCTCCCCTGCGCGACTCGCCCTCGCTGCGCCGCGGTGACCGGATCCGGGTCCGCAGCGGGGACACGGTGTTCGTCTACGAGGTACGCCGCACCCGCTGGACCTCGTTCCGCGAACCGGCCTCCCTGCGCGCACAGCGGGCGCCCGTGCCAGGTCGTCCCGGCGAGAGCGCCACCCGCGCGATGATCACGCTCTCCACCTGCGCGACCCTCGAGGACCACGCGGTCGGCAACTACTGGTCCGACGAGTTCGACAACCCCGAGCACCGCATCGACAAGATCGGCGTGCTCGTGGCGACGCGACCGGCCTGAGCAGCCGGCTCGTCCGGCCGACTATCCCTGCTGGCCGCGACGGGTCTCCAGCACCCGGAAGCCCTTGCTGCTGGCGAGCCGCTGGGTCGGCCAGCCCTGATCGGTCAACCAGCGCTGCATCGAGTCGCCGCCCAGGTTCTTGCCCATCACCATGACCATCCGGCCGGCAGGTGAGAGCCGGGGCAGCCAGGTGAGCAACAGCTCGCGCAGCGCCTCCTTGCCGATGCGGATCGGCGGGTTGGACCAGATCTCGTCGAAGACCTGGTCGCCCGGCACCTGCTCGGGCGTGCAGGCCACGAAGCGGGAGTCCAGCCCGGCGGCGCGGGCGTTGTCGTTGGCCAGCAGCAGCGCCCGCTCGTTGACGTCGACCCCGATCACCGACGCCAGCGGGACGGCGCGCGCGATCGCCAGGCCGATCACCCCGTAGCCGCACCCGAGGTCGAGGAACTGCCCCTGCACCGGCGGCTCGAGCTCACGGAAGAGGACCGCCGTCGCGTGGTCGAGGTGGCCGCGGCTGAAGACGCCGGACCCGGAGTCGAGGACCAGGTCGTGCCCCCACAGCTCGGCGGTGAAGCGCTCCCGCTCGAACGGGACGCTCGGGTCGGCGGAGAAGTAGTGCTCAGGCATCGATCGCCTCTCGTCGGGCGCGGGTGCGTGCGGACTGGGCGGCCATCTCGGCCTCGTCGGGGTAGCCGACCTCCTCGAGCGTGAGTCCGTGCGGACGTACGACGTGCACGCCGCCGTCGCGCCGTCGACCGGCCATCACCTCGGCCGGCCACCCGACCTGCTGACGTCCCTCGCCGACCGCGATCAGGCTGCCGACGAGGGCGCGCACCATGTTGTGGCAGAAGGCGTCGGCCCGGACCGTGCCGACGACGACACCCCGCTCGTCGCGGGTCCAGGCCAGGTCGAGCAGCGTCCGCACGGTCGTCGCCCCCTCGCGCTGCTTGCAGAAGGCGGCGAAATCCTGGAGCCCGACCAGCGGCACCGAGGCGGCGTTCATGGCGTCGAGGTCCAGCGTGCGCCCCCAGGTGAGCACGTGCCCGCGCAGCAGCGGGTCGGCCAGCTCCTGCGCGTCGACGATCCGGTAGGCGTAGCGGCGCCAGGTCGCGGAGAAACGCGCGTCGAACCCGGGCGGCGCCTCCGTCACCCGGCGTACGCGCAGGTCGCTCGGCAGGATCCCGTCGACGCGTCGCGCGAGGGTCTCGAGCACCGGCTCGGACCGTCGTCCGCCCGATGCGGCGACGATCTCGCGATCGACGTCGAGGTGGGCGACCTGGCCGCGGGCGTGCACGCCGGAGTCGGTCCGGCCGGCCACCGTGACGCGCGGCCGGGGCAGGCGCAGGGCCGTGGACAGCGCAGCCTCGAGCGTGGCCTGGACGGTCCGCAGGCCGGGCTGGGTGGCCCACCCGGAGAAGTCGGTGCCGTCATAGGCACAGTCGATCCGCAGGCGCACGGGGCGATCCTAGTTCTCGGCGAAGTGATGCACCCGGACGGGTTCAGTGCCTACGCTGGTCACGTCATGACACCTGCCCGTCACCTCCCCCGCCCACTGGCCCTGCTCCTGGTCGCACCGCTGCTGTCGGCGACCCTGACCGCGCTGCCGGCCCCGCACGCCACGGCAGCGCTCGCAGCAGCCACCGCCGACGTGGACACGGACGGAGACGGACTGCCGGACACCGGAGACGGCTGTCCCACCGTGTCCTCGCCGAACCCGACCGGGTGCCCGACCGTCACGCGCAGGGCGCGACTGACGTGGGTGAAGGCCGACCAGCGCCTCGAGGCACGGGTCACGTCGCCGGTCACCGCCTGCTCGGCCCGCGCCCGGATCGTCCTGTGGCGGGTCCGCCCCCACCGCGACTTCAAGATCTCTGCCGTGACGGCGACCTACAGCGGGAAGCGGCGCTTCACGGTCCACCGTGGCGCGAGCTACTACGTGACGGTGTCCCCGTCCTACAGCGCCGGTGTGGCCGAGTGCACCAAGGCCACCTCGCGGACGGTGCTCGCGCCGCGCGGCTGACCACTCCGGGTGGCCATTGTTCAACCAAATGGTTGACAACCGCGCCCACCCGTCCTACCTTTATTCAACCGACCAGTTGAAGAAGGTGCTCCGTGACCGACCAGCTCTCCCGCGTCTTCGCCGCGCTCGCCGACCCCACCCGACGCGACATGGTGGCCCGCCTGACCGAGGCCGACCACACGGTGAACGACCTGGCGGCGCCTTACGACGTCAGCCTGCAGGCCGTCTCCAAGCACCTCAAGGTGCTCGAGGAGGCCGGCCTGGTCAGCCGTACCCGGGAGGCGCAGCGCCGTCCGGTGCACCTGGAGGCCGAGGTGTTCGACCTGATGACGAAGTGGATCGAGCGCTACCGCCGTCGGGCAGAGGAGCGCTTCGCAGCGCTCGACGCCGTGCTCGCGCAGATGCAGGACGACAGCCCCAACCGTGACCAGAGCTCCACACCCACCACGCAGGAAGGAACCGCATCATGACCACCACGCAGATCCCCGACGCCACGACCCGCTACCCCGAGGCCGCGATCCTGGCTGACGAGCACGTGCCGGCCGTCCACATCTGGCGCGACTTCGACGCGACCCCCGAGCAGATGATGCGCGCCCACACGGAGGCCGACCTGTTCGCGCAGTGGATCGGCCCCGACTCGCTCGCCACGCACATCGACGAGTGGACGTGCCGCACCAACGGCGCCTACCGCTACGTGGCGCGCCGTGGCGACGAGGAGTACGCCTTCCGCGGCACCTTCCCGTTCGTCGGCGACACCAAGATCATCCAGACGTTCACCTGGGAGGGCATGCCGGAGGCGATCGCCCTCGAGACGGTGACGTTCGAGGACCTCGGCGACGGACGTACGCGGCTGCACGCCTTCTCCCTCTGCGACTCCTTCGAGGGACGCGACCAGATGCTCGCCAGCGGCATGGAGACCGGCATCCACGAGGGCTACGCCAAGCTCGACGCGCTGCTCGCGCAGGGCTCCGTGTGATGGCACTCCCCGACGCCCCGGCCGCCCGCCACGCGGTGGTGACCGGGGAGTTCTCCCGGGTCGTGGCGGGCACGACCGACTGGTCCGCGCCCGCCCCCGTCGACGGGTGGACCGCCCGCGACGTCGTGGACCACCTCGTCGGCTGGTTCCCGGGATTCCTGGCCGCCGGTGGTGTCGAGCTGCCGTCCGGACCCTCGGTCGGTGACGACCCGGGCGCCGCCTGGCAGCACCAGGCCCGGGCCGTGCAGGACCTGGTCGACACCCGGGGCGACGAGTCGTTCACGCACCCCTACGCCGGCACCCACCGGCTGGCCGACGCCGTGGACCGGTTCTACACCGCCGACGTCTTCATGCACTCCTGGGACCTGGCCCGTGCCAGCGGCCAGGACGCCCGTCTCGACGAGGACTTCGCCGGCGACCTGCTCGGCGGGATGGCGCAGATGGAGGGCGTGCTGCGCAGCTCGGGACAGTACGGCGCCCCGGTGGCCGTGGCCGCCGACGCCCCGGTGGTGGACCGGCTGATGGGCTTCATCGGCCGCGACCCCGCGTGGACTCCCCCAGCCTGAGGCTCGGCCCGCCTCGTAGGGTCGGGGCATGAGGCTCGGATCATGAGGTACGTCGTCCACGGCGCCGGCGCGGTCGGCGGCACCATCGGCGGTCGCCTGCACCTCGCGGGCCTCCCCGTCACACTGGTGGCCCGCCGGGCGCACCTCGAGGCGATCCGCTCGGCGGGCGGGTTGGTGCTCGACGCCGGCGACGGCCGGCACCTCATCGACGCGCCGGTCGCGGGCACCGCCGCGGAGGTCGACTGGACCGACGACACCGTCGTGGTGCTCGCGGTGAAGTCGCACCAGGCCCCTGCCGCGCTCGCCGACCTGCGCGAGCACGCTCCCCCCGGCGTGGCGGTGGTCTGTGCCACCAACGGGATCGCGACGGAGGTCGCCGCCCTGCGGTTCTTCGCGAGGACGTACGCCGTCTGCGTGATGCTGCCCGCCACCCACCTCGAGCCCGGCGTGGTCGTCGCGGCCTGCCACCCCACCCCGGCGATCCTCGACATCGGCCGCATCCCGGGCGGCACGGACGCGACCACCGCTGCCGTCGCCACCGACCTGCGCGCGGCCGGCATCGCCTCGGAGGAACGCGGCGACATCCTCGCGTGGAAGCGGCGCAAGCTCCTGATGAACCTCGGCAACGGCGTCGACGCGTCCTTCGCCCAGGGCGAGGCCGCCGACCGGCTCGCCGAGCACGCCGTGGCTGAGGGCGAGCGCGTCCTCGCCGCTGCGGGGGTCTCCCTGGCCACCGCGGACGAGGACACCGCGCGGCGCGGTTCGATCCTCCAGCGCCGACCCGGCCTCGAGCGGCGCGGGGGCTCCACCTGGCAGAGCCTGAGCCGCGGCACCGGCGACTCGGAGATCGACTACCTCGCCGGTGAGATCGTCCTGCAGGGCCGGTTGCACGGCGTCCCCACCCCGGTCAACGAGGCCGTCGTCGCTGCGACCCGCCGCCTGGCGTACGCCGGCAGCGCGCCCCGCAGCCTCGACGCAGCGGACGTCCTCGCCTCCCTCTGACGCACGCGCGCCGGGCGGGCGTACGCCGCGTGGGAGGGCCCAGCAACGCACGAGGCCCGCCACCCCAGCGGGGTGACGGGCCTCGAGATGGTGCGTGGATCAGGCCTTGGACTCGTCCTCGGCCGCCTCAGCAGCAGCCTCGTGCTCAGCGGCAGCGGCTTCGTGCTCCTCGGCGGCAGCCTCGTGCTCAGCAGCAGCGGCCTCGTGCTCAGCAGCGGCGGTGCCGTCCGTGGACTCCTCGGTCTCGACGACCTCGTCCTCGGCAGCCGGCGCAGGAGCGGCAGCAGCCTCGGTCTTCTTGGTCGAGGCAGCCTTGGGGCTGTAGGCCTCGGTCACCAGCTCGATGATCGCCATGGGGGCGTTGTCGCCCTTGCGGGGGCCGATCTTGGTGATGCGCGTGTAGCCACCGGGGCGCTCCGAGAAGGTCGGGGCGATCTCGGTGAACAGCGTGTGGACGACCGACTTGTCGCGGACGGTCTTGAGGACCTCGCGACGGTTGTGCAGGTCGCCGCGCTTGGCCTTGGTGATCAGCTTCTCCGCGAGCGGGCGCAGCATGCGCGCACGGGTCTCGGTGGTGGTGATCCGGCCGTGCTCGAACAGGGCGGTCGCCAGGTTCGAGAGCATCAGCTTCTGGTGGGCAGCGCTTCCGCCGAGGCGCTTGCCCTTCATGGGCTTGGGCATGTGGTGCCTTCCTTCTCTCGGGCCGTGTCAGGTACCCGGGTAGACGACCGGCCTCGGATGGAGGGAGGCCGGTCGATTTGGGAGCAGTGCTGGTTAGAGCTGCTCGTCCTCGATGAACGCGTCGTCGTCGTCGTCGCCGTAGGCGGCGAGGGCGGCGTGCGGGTCGAAGCCGGGTGCGCTGTCCTTGAGCGAGAGACCCATCTCGACGAGCTTGGCCTTCACCTCGTCGATGGACTTGGCACCGAAGTTGCGGATGTCGAGCAGGTCCTGCTCCGAGCGCGAGATGAGCTCACCCACGGTGTGGATGCCCTCGCGCTTGAGGCAGTTGTAGCTGCGGACCGTGAGCTGCAGGTCCTCGACGGGGAGGGCCAGGTCGGCGGCCAGCTGCTCGTCGACGGGCGACGGGCCGATGTCGATGCCCTCGGCCTCGACGTTGAGCTCACGCGCCAGGCCGAAGAGCTCGACGAGCGTCTTGCCGGCCGAGGCGATCGCGTCGCGGGGACGGATCGACGGCTTGGTCTCGACGTCGATGACGAGCTTGTCGAAGTCGGTGCGCTGCTCGACACGGGTGGCCTCGACCTTGTAGGTCACCTTCAGCACGGGGCTGTAGATCGAGTCGACCGGCATCCGGCCGATCTCGTTGTCGGCGCCCTTGTTCTGCACTGCGGAGACGTAGCCACGGCCACGCTCGACGACGAGCTCCATCTCCAGCTTGCCCTTGTCGGACAGCGTGGCGAGCTTGAGCTCGGGGTTGTGGACCTCGACCCCGGCGGGCGGGGTGATGTCGGCAGCGGTGACGTCACCGGCACCGGACTTGCGCAGGTACATCACGACCGGCTCGTCGTGCTCCGAGGAGACGACGATGCCCTTGAGGTTGAGGATGATCTCGGTCATGTCCTCGGTGACGCCCTCGATGGTCGAGAACTCGTGGAGGACGGAGTCCACCTTGATGCTGGTGACCGAGGCACCCGGGATGGAGCTGAGGAGCGTACGACGCAGCGAGTTGCCGAGCGTGTAGCCGAAGCCGGGCTCGAGGGGCTCGATGACGAACCGCGAGCGGAACTCGTCGACGGTCTCTTCCGTGAGGGTCGGGCGCTGAGCAATGAGCACGGAGTTTTTCCTTTCCGGATCCACCCACTATTTGACGGATCCGAACATGAGGTTGTGGTGGAAGAGGGGGCGTCGGTGGCCGCCCGTGAGGGACGGCCACCGACAGGGAGTCACTTCTTGGAGTAGTACTCCACGATGAGCTGCTCCTGGACCGGGACGTCGATCTGGGCCCGGATCGGAACCTGGTGGACGAGGATGCGCATCCGGCTGGGGATGGCCTCGAGCCACGCAGGAACGTGGCGCTCGCCGTGGGTCTCGCGAGCCACGATGAGCGGCGTCAGCTCGAGCGACTTCTCGCGCACGTCGATGATGTCGTGGTCGCTGACCTGGAAGGACGGGATGTCGACCTTCTTGCCGTTGACCAGGAAGTGGCCGTGCACGACGAGCTGGCGGGCCTGGCGACGCGTACGCGCGAAACCGGCGCGGTAGACGACGTTGTCGAGGCGGCACTCGAGGAGCTGCAGCAGGTTGTCACCGGTCTTGCCCTGGCGACGGCTGGCTTCCTTGTAGTAGCGGACGAACTGCTTCTCCATCACGCCGTAGGTGAAACGAGCCTTCTGCTTCTCGCGGAGCTGCAGCAGGTACTCGGACTCCTTGATGCGACCGCGGCCGTGCTGGCCGGGAGCGTAGGGACGCTTCTCGAAGGCGGCGTCGCCGCCGACGAGGTCGACACCGAGACGGCGCGACTTGCGGGTCATGGGGCCGGTGTAGCGGGCCATGTCAGTCTCTCTTTCTCAGTCTCGGGTCAGACGCGGCGGCGCTTGGGAGGCCGGCATCCGTTGTGGGGGGTGGGCGTGACGTCCTGGATGGTGCCGACCTCGAGGCCGATGGCACCCAGCGAACGGATCGCGGTCTCGCGGCCCGACCCCGGACCCTTGACGAAGACGTCGATCTTCTTCATGCCGTGGTCCATGGCGCGACGGCCGGCGGCCTCCGCAGCCATCTGCGCGGCGAAGGGGGTGGACTTGCGCGAGCCCTTGAAGCCGACGGTGCCGGCAGAGGCCCACGAGATCACGGCGCCCGTGGGGTCCGTGATGGTGACGATGGTGTTGTTGAACGTGCTCTTGATGTGGGCTTCGCCCTGAGCGACGTTCTTCTTCTCCTTGCGGCGGACCTTGGTCGCGCGGCTCTTGGGAGGCATTCACTAACTCCTGATGAGGTCTGGTCTGGAAGCTTGCGGAGGGACTGAGGTGATCAGCGCTGAACCCGAGGGGGGGCGCAGATCACTTCGCCTTCTTCTTGCCGGCAACGGTGCGCTTGGGGCCCTTGCGGGTGCGCGCATTGGTCTTGGTGCGCTGACCGCGGACCGGGAGGCCCATGCGGTGGCGGCGACCCTGGTAGCTGCCGATCTCGATCTTGCGGCGGATGTCCGCCTGGACCTCACGTCGGAGGTCACCCTCGATCTTGAAGTTGGCTTCGATCTCGTCACGAAGCTTGACCAGCTCCTCGTCACCGAGCGTGTGGACCCGAGCGTTCGGGTCGACGCCGGTGGCAGCCAGGAGCTGCTGGGAGCGGGTACGGCCGATGCCGTAGATGTAGGTGAGCGCGATCTCGATGCGCTTGTCGCGCGGGAGGTCGACACCAACGAGGCGTGCCATGTGGCGATTCCTTGTCTGTTCTTGCCTTGGTTTCTGGTCGTGTCGCGTCTCATCCCGCCTCGGGTGAGCTCCGGCCAAAGCGCCGGAGGTGATTTCGGTCAGGGAGTCCGGGGACTCACGGCCTAGCGATCACGTTGTGTGTAGTTGTGTTGCTGTTCGGTCCTGCTGAGGTCCAAGCCCGCTTGCCGCAAGCGGCTGCGCGGCTCGCTCGGTCGCTGTGCCCGGGCTCCGCCCGGTCTCAGCGACCTCACATCACCCTTGCCGCTGCTTGTGGCGGGGGTTCTCGCAGATGACCATGACGCGTCCGTGACGGCGGATGACCTTGCACTTGTCACAGATGGCCTTGACGCTGGGGTTGACCTTCATGTCAACGCCTTTCTTGCTACGTAGCGAGGCTCGCTACTCGGCTGGCTGCTTGCGCAGATGGTGATCTCGCAAGCTCGATCACTTACTTGTAGCGGTAGACGATCCGACCTCGCGTGAGGTCGTACGGCGAGAGCTCCACCACGACCCGGTCCTCGGGGAGGATCCGGATGTAGTGCTGGCGCATCTTGCCGCTGATGTGGGCGAGCACCTTGTGCCCGTTGGCCAGCTCCACGCGGAACATGGCGTTGGGAAGGGCCTCCACGACGGTGCCCTCGATCTCGATCACGCCTTCTTTCTTCGGCATGTCCTCCACAATCTGTTGCAGTGCTGTTTGATGATGCTCGTTGTCTACCGTCGACCCGGGAACCGCCCGGCACCCGCGAGCGGGAGTCCGGTGGACCTCGTGAGCGGCTCCGGAGAACCTCTTCCCGGGCACGCGCGCGGAATCGTTCAGAACGAGATCGCACGAGGTCCGGGCAGCCGCGAGGCGCCACGAAACACAGCCCACGTTGGGCCGACGCACCAGTTTAGTCAGGCGCCCTGCGAGAACGCCAATCAGCGAGCGTGCGCAGGCGGCTCTTCAGGCCCCTCGTCCGCCCCGTGTCGGCGGCAGCCTCCCGAGGTGCGCCGTCGGGTGCTGCGGACGTACGTCGGGGACGTACGCCGAGGGACCTGAGGCTGATCGCGGCCCGCAGCCGTTGCCAGCGACCCACCTCGCCCGACATCGCCCTGCGCTCGGCGTCGACGAGCTCCCAGTAGGACGTCGCGGCGGCCTTCTCGGGCACGTGGGGCCCGAAGACGAAGCTGTCCGCGCGACGCGCCAGCGGTCCGGCCTGGCCGGAGACGATGCCCAGCGACTGCTCGCGGCGGGTCACCGTCGGCCCGAGTGGGACGACCTGGCCCAGGTCGCGGGCGTGGTCGACCAGCTCGCGCCAGGCCCCGACGAACCGGGCGGAGGGCGAGTCGGCGCTCCGGCGGCGGTGCCGGCGCCACGCCTTGAGCCCCACCACTGCGCCGAGCAGCAGTGCGACCAGGAGCAGTGGGCCGCCGACGTAGGTCAGCACGACGCCGATCCAGGCGGGGAGGCCGGGGATCAGCCCGTCCTCCTGCTCGTCGGACTTCTTGCGCGTCGCCTTGCGCTCCTTGAGGTCCGCGTCGCTCTGCTCCCCCGCGTCGGACGGCGGGGGGATCGGGTTGGGCGGAGGGATGACGGTGCCGGACATCGGCGTGTTGGTCTCGGGGACCTGGTCGGCAGGCGGCGTCATGGACATGAAGGACTCGGTCGGCAGCGTCCGCCACGACCCGTCGGCCGCGCGCAGCTCGACCCAGGCCGAGACGTCCTTGCCGGTGACCCGACCGCCCTCGGGCACGACGGCGCCGAGGACGACCCGTGCGGGCACGCCGATGTCGTTGGCGATGAGCGCCATGGTCGCGGCGTACTGCTCGTCGTTGCCGACGATCTGCGGGGCGTTGACGAACTCGTCGGAGAGCCGCCACACGCTGTGACCGGCGACGTAGATCCGCTCCGTGCGGCCGATTCCGTCGGAGTACTTGCCCTGGGAGCGGAGGTGCTCGGCGGCGGCGAGGACCCGGTCCATCGGGTCGGTGCCGGCCTGCTCGGTCCACTTCTCCGTCGGGCCCTGGATGAAGCTCGCGCCGGGCGGGAGGGCCGTGGTCTCGGCCGACCCCACGGTCTCGGCGGTGAGGGCGTCGTCGGGCTGCACGGCCGTGAACGAGTAGCGGTCGCCGGGCGCCATGCCGCTGGGCACGACGGCGGTGGAGGTCGCGAGGTTGTAGCGGAAGACCTCGGCCTTGGCCCGCGGGTCGCCGGTCTCGAACGCCATCGACTGCAGGGCGCCGACCGTGGGCAGCCAGACGCCCTTCCAACCCTCGCCGAGAGTGACCGTGACGTCGACCTCGTCGCCCTCCACCGGGTTGTCGATGGTGGACGACACGCGCTGGAAGGAGTCGTCGGCCGGGCCGGGCAGGGCGTTGTCGCTGGCTCCCCACACCATGCCGTCGTAGCGGTCCATGGTGGCGAAGCGGATCCGCGTGCCGGTGTCGACACCTTCGACGTCGAGGAGCGTCTTGTCGTAGACGTTGGTGGAGTTGGTGGTGCCCTTGAGGTCGACGTACGTGCGGAAGCCTGCGAGCGGCGAGGGGTAGCGACCGATGTCGAAGGGCGGCTCGACCCAGTTGCGGGCCACGGCCCGCTCGTCGTCGTCGTTGCCGACCAGGGCGCTCGCGGGGAACGCGACGCCGGCGGCGAGCGCCAGCATCACGACGGCGCCGGCGCCCCGGACGTACGACGTGGTGCCGCCGTGCACCGCGGCGCTCGCCCGGTGGGCCCGGATCGCGAGCCAGGCCAGCGCCAGGGCGGCGAAGACCGACCCCTGGAGGAGCAGCGACTGGGGGTGACGCACACCGAGCACGATGGCCCCGGACAGCACGGCCGTCATGCCGAGGACGGGGAGGACGGCGGCGAGCCAGGGACGGCGTACGGGAAGGTGCGCCAGGCCCATGCCGACGAGACCGGCCAGCAGACCGGCGAGCCACGGCAGCACCAGCAGCGGGCCGTCGCCGTCGATCGGCGGCAGCGTGGTCAGCAGGTCCTTCCAGCCGAAGACCGCCTGGTCGGCCACGCGCGCGAGCGTCGACGCACCCGGCAGGACCGACGTGTCGCCCAGCGAGCGCAGGCACAGGGGGCCGCCGAGCACGAAGAACACGACCACGCAGATCACGACGGCCGAGATGATCGGCCACCCGGCGGCACGGGTGAGATGGGTGACCACCACCGCGATGAGGGCACCGAGCAGCCCGACCACGAGATAGGTCGACCCGGTGAAGGAGGTGCCGAAGGCGCTGAGCGCGATGCCGGCCAGGGCGAGCGTGAAGCCGATGTCGATCCAGGAGTGGCGGTCCGGGAGCAGCGCGTGCGAGCGGACGCGCGTACGGGTGCCGGTCGCCGACGCGTGAGCCGCGCGCTTCACTTCACGCTCCAGCGGAGGAGGGCGCCGAGGTCTTCCTTGGAGGCGAGGTGCAGGACGGCGAGTCCGCCGGTCTCGGTGACGCGACTCTTGCCCTCGGGGTCGACGACGATGCCGAAGCGACGGACCTCGGGCGGGAAGGCCGCGGCCGAGCGGAGGATGTCGGTGAACTCGCTCCGGTTGCCGCCGACGAAGAACGCGAGGCTGGTGTCGGGAGCCAGGGTGCTCGCCTGGCGTCCGGACTCGACGAGGCCGCGGTGGCCGAAGTCGGCGCGGCACACCGCATCGAGTGCGAGGTAGCCGTCGGAGCCGGTGGAGGCGTGCGAGCCGCAGACGAAGGACACGTCGAACTCGTCCAGCACGGCACGTACGGCGATCGAGGCCGCGACCGCCATCGCGGTCTCGAAGTCCTCCGGGTCACCCCAGGCCGAGAGCCGGTCGTCCACGATGATCGTGGCGTGGCTGCGGCGGGTGTCGAGGTACTGGCGCACGAGCAGCGCGGACTCACCGCTGGAGGCCATCACCTTCGCCGACGACCGCCAGTGGATGTGGCGCAGGTCGTCGCCCGGGACGTACTCCCGCAGGGCGTGGAAGGCCAGGTCGCTCTGGCTGACGGCGTCGGTGGAGACACCCTCGAGGTCGCGCATCAGGCCGGCACCGAGGGACTCCATCGGCACCAGGTGCGGACGGACCAGCACCTCGCGCACGGGCGTCCACACCACGTCGCGCGAGAAGATGCCGACGGGGTCTCCCCGGCGGGTCATCGCAGGCCCCACCGAGATCACGCCGCGACGCTCGGTGCGGATCGTGAAGGACTCCTCGTGGGTCGCACCGGGAGCCAGCGAGCTGATGCCGTAGCGGTGGATCGCGGAGCCGACCGGCACCTCGAGCGTGGTCGGGACCAGCCGTGAGGAGGCCCGGTTGACGACCAGCACGCCGGCCGCGACCGACTCCCCCGCCGCCACCCGCTCCGGCTGGAGGACCAGGTCGACCGAGACCGAGGTGCGGCCGAGGAGGAACGGCAGCGCGAGCGCGATGAGCGCCAGGCACGCCATGCCCAGGACGGCCAGCTCACGCCAGAGCGTGAACGTGGCCACCACGAGCGCTCCCATGCCAAGCATGAGGACCAACCAGCCGATCGGCTTGATGACCTCGAGCGCCTGGTTCAACCTCCCCCGGAATCCGTGTGGGCTCATCGCAGGCTCAGGCTCCTACGCGGTCGGTCGGCGGTGCCACGGAGTCGAGCAGGCGCGAGATCACGGTCTGCACGTCAACGCCGCTGAACTGTGCCTCGGCGTCGAGGAGCAGGCGGTGCGAGAGCACCGGCTCGGCGAGGTCCTTGATGTCGTCGGGGACCACGTGGTCGCGGCCGTCGGCGCAGGCCCAGGTCTTGGCGACGCGGACCAGCGCCAGGCAGCCGCGCGGCGACAGACCGAGCTTGACGTGCGGCTGGCGACGCGACTCCTCGGCCAGCTCGGCGACGTAGCCGATCACGGCCGGGTCGACGTACACCTGGTCGGCGAGGCCGCTCATCTGCGCGATGGTGGCGGCGGTGATCACCGGGGTGACCAGTCCGGCGCGGTCGCGGACGGCGGCGTTGTTGAGCAGCTCGACGGTGGCCTGGCGGTCGGGGTAGCCGACCGAGGTCTTCATGAGGAAGCGGTCGAGCTGCGCCTCGGGCAGGCGGTAGGTGCCGGCCTGCTCGATCGGGTTCTGGGTGGCGATCACCAGGAAAGGCTTGCCGACCGGGTGCGCGACACCGTCGACGGTGACCCGCCCCTCCTCCATGACCTCGAGCAGGGCCGACTGGGTCTTCGGCGAGGCACGGTTGATCTCGTCGGCCAGCACGATGGTGTGGAAGATCGGGCCGGGGTGGAACTCGAAGGTGCCCTTGTGCTGGTCGTAGACGGTGACGCCGGTGACGTCGGAGGGCAGCAGGTCGGGCGTGAACTGGATGCGGGCGTGGCTGCCCTGCACGGTGTTGGCCAGGGCACGCGCCAGCATCGTCTTGCCGGTGCCGGGGAAGTCCTCGATGAGGACGTGCCCCTCGGAGAGCAGGCAGGTCAGCGCCAGCCGTACGACGTGGCGCTTGCCGAGGACGGCCTTCTCCATGTTGTCGGTGAGCTGGTCGAAGGTGGACCTGAACCACTCGGCCTGTTCGTGGCTGATCGTCAAGGGGTGCTCCTGGTGGTGTGGGACGGATCGGTGCGGACCGCTGGTCCGGCGATCGGCTAGGGGAATCCGGTGGTGAACGAGATGGTTCCGTAGCCCCCGCCGAACGAGCAGGAGCCGGAGACGTTCTCGCCCCTCGCGTAGTAGGCATCGACCTGCCCGGAGAAGTCGCCGTTGCCGGACTTGTCGCGCTTGGGCGGCTGCAGGAGGCCGCCGGGGAACTTGGCGAAGGTGCAGTTCCAGTTCTGGGCCCGGGCGCCCGCGGCGAAGGTGATGGACAAGGTGGCGTAGGCGCAGGAGACGTCGGTGCACTTGGGATCGGCGGAGCCTGCGCACGCCGGCTGGTTCTCGGCGTCGTCCTGGCACCCTGCACCACGCCCGATGCCGATCGCCGGGGGCGGCGGTGCGGCTGACGTCGCGGACTCGCGACCGGTGTCCGCGCCGCGTCCACCCGGCGCGTCGTCGTCGACGGTCACGAAGATCTCCTGGCCCTGCTCGTACTCGTCGGTGCTGACGGCCGGGGTCGTGAAGGTGAAGGCACCCGGTCCTGAGGGACGGTAGGTCTGGATCGGCATCGCGCTGCTGCCGCTGTTGCGCACCTGGTACTCGACCCGGACCGGGTCGCCGTTGCTCGTGCCGGAGATGACCCACTGGATCGACCGGCCGTTGACGATCGGCTCGATCGAGTAGAGCGAGTCGTTGAGCGGTCCGTACGTCTGGACGTTCTGCTGGCCGCTGAGCGTGCAGCCCGCAGGAGCCTTCTCGTTGCAGACGCGAAGCTGGACGGCGTAGGGCTGCTGGTTGCTCGGCGTGGAGATCCGGGCGCTGTTGGCCCCCGTCTGCTGGACGGGCGGTCTGACGACCACACCGCCGACGAGGATGTCGACGCGGCTCTCGGTGCCCCGGGAGTCCGGGACGATGTAGCGGACCTCGGCCTCCTGGTTGTTGCCGGTGGCGGAGACCTGGAAGGTCCCCCAGGCGGCCGGACGCCCGACGGCCTCGATCGGCGTGCCGGCACTCGGCTGGGACCGGTTGCCGGCCTCGCCCTCGGGCTGGTTGGCCGCGACGACGCTGTAGGTGTAGGTCAGGCCGTCGTAGGGCACGCCCGTGTGCGTGCAGGTCAGGGACGCCAGCCGCTGGCAACCGGGCACGGAGCCCGAGGTGACGCCATTGGTGTAGCTGACGGTGTAGACGGTCGGGCCGGGGCCCTCGGGCAGCACCGCCTGCCAGGAGATGCGCAGGTCGGTCTGGTTGGGACCCGACTCGAGGTCGGTGACGGCCGGGGCCGCCGGCGGCAGGGGGGTGCCGAGCGGTTGCATCTCGATCGAGGACCGGGGCAGGGAGTAGCCGACGCGGTTCTGTGCCTGGACCGTGAAGACGTAGCGCTCGTTGTTGTTGAGCCCCGTCACCGGGTAGCGGAGCACGTCGCCGCTCACGACCGCCTCGCCGCCGAGCCAGGTGATCGTGTAGTCGAGGATCTTCGACGTGTTGGTCGGCGGCTTGTCCCAGGCGATCGTGATCGTGCCGTCGCCCCGGTCCTGCATCCTGATGTCCTGGACGCGCCCGGGCTTGGTGTCGGCCTGGGCGGAGCGCGACAGTGCACTGAAGTCGCTGGCGCCGACGCGGTTGACCGCCTGCACCCGGAAGCTGTAGTTGCCGCCGGTCCTGAGCTTGCGGAAGACGCACTCGTTGGTGTCGCAGCGCTGGGTGGCGCCGGTCTTCTCCTCACGGACCACGTAGTGGAGGATCGGCGCCCCGCCGTCGTCGTCCGGGGGACGCCACGACATCTTGATGGTGCCGATCTCGTCGGAGGTCCGGTAGGGGCGCGGCTCGCCGGGGGGTGCCGGGGTGCCGATGACCTGGAACTGGATCTGGCCCTCGGCGCGACGCGAGGCGGGCGGGTCGTCGGACGACACGTCGCTGGCGACGAACCTGAACCTGGCCTGGGCGCCACGCGTGTCCCGGTCGGCGGTGAGGGTGAGGCGGCTCCCCTCGGTGGTGGCACGCACCCCCGGACTACCGATGTTCTGGATGGAGACGAAGGTGGGAGAGGGCTCGGCGACGCCGGCCTGGAGATAGCTGCGGAGGTCGAAGGTGCGGGTCTGGCCCGCCTCCATGGTGTCGACCCTGATCGGCAGGAGCGTCGGTGCCGGCGCCTGGGCGAGCCGGAACCGGATCTCCTCGACGTTGCTCTCCCCCGCGCGCACGGTGAGCACTGCCTCGCCGCCCTCGGTGGCGGTGTCGGCGGCCGTGATCGCGACGACGGAGCCGTCGGGGGTGCCCACGTCGAGGCCGTCGATGCCCTCGCCCCACGCAGCCTCGTAGGACAGCTCGGCGACGTCGCGCGGGTCGACGGTGAAGACCTTGCAGAAGGTGGCGATGTCGAGGTCGAAGCGCTGGCCCGCCGAGATCGGAACGACGGTCGAGGGGCACTCGAGGTCGGGGTCGTCGTCACCGACCTGGACCGGGATGGACAGCAGCGCGGTCGCCCCGTCGTCGGTGGTCGAGGTGTCCTCGTTGCCGCTCGCGTCCGTGGCCGTGGTGACCTCGACGAGGAGCGCCCCGGGACCGCGGAAGCCGTTGGCGGCGGACAGGGCGAACCGGTTGTCACCGTCCGGGCCGACCGAGAGCGGCGAGGGCGAGGCGGAGTACGAGCGCCGACCCGAGGCGAGCCGCACCCGGGCGCCCTCCGGAGCGGCGATGTAGTCGGCGATCTTGCCGGTCATGCTGCCGCCCGAGTCGAGCTCGATGAGGGCGTCGGGGAGGACGTAGGGCAAGCCGGTGCCGGTGGGCGGGATGTAGACCGACGCGGCTGCCGACGCGCCGTCGGCGTCGACCACCTCGAAGGGCAGCACCTTGGGCGCTGCACCGCGGTCGGCGCGGACCTGCGACTCGTCGACGACCGTCGCCGACGGGTCTCCGCTGACGGCGGAGACCCGGAGGTCCGCAGCGGAGCCGTCCGGGTCGTAGGCGCCCTCGAGGACGTCGACGACGACGCTGCCGCTCTCGTCGGCACGCCCGAAGGCGTCGAACACCACGGGCGGGTTGTCGAAGTCCTCGGCGGTCTCGAGCGTCAAGGTCGCCCGCGACGCGCTGATGCCGTTGGTGACGCTGTAGACGACGACGATGGGCGGCTCGGCCAGGGTCGCCGGTGCGGGGACGGTGACGAGGTTGGTCTCGGGGTCCAGCGTCACCCCCTCCGGCGCGTCGAGCAACGAGATCTCGACGCCGTCGCCCGACGAGACGAAGTCGTTGGCGAGCGGGTCGAAGGTGGCGGTGCGCCCCGGCTCGACGGTCAACCGGTCCTCCACCGCGAGCGGCGGCTGCGGCTGCGCCGGCTCGACGACGGCGACGCGGACGGCTCCGGTCGCGAAGGCGCCCTGCGAGTCGACCACCGAGTAGCTGAACTCGTCGGTGCCCACCGTGTTGGGGTAGGCCTGGTACTCGAGGAAGTTCCCGCCGTAGGACAGGATCCGGCCCAACCGCGGCGCAGAGGTGACACCGGTGACGGTGACGGGGTCGCCGTTGCGGTCGACCCCGACCCCCGGCACGCGGACCTTGATGGTGTCGCCGGACACCACGCGGCCCTCCAGCGTCGGGGGCTCGGGCGGGTCGTTGGGGTCGTCGGTCGGCACGACCGTGACCCGGAGCAGCCCGGTGGCGCGATTGCCGTCGAGGTTCTTGGCGATGTAGGTGACGTCGTAGGTGTCGCGCTCCTTCACCACGTCCGGAGCGACGTAGCGCACCACGCGGCCCGACACGTAGGCCCGGCCCACGTCACCGGTGACGTCGTTCGGTGCGACGACGGCGAGCTGGCCCGGGTCCTCGCTGTCGACCAGGTCGCCCAGCAGCGTCAGCCGGTCCCCCGCCGGCGAGACGTCGTTGTCGAGCACCGGTGCGGACACCACCGCTCCGGCTCGTACGACGACGCGGTCGGCGGCAGTGATCGGGGTGTTGTCCGCGGGGGCCGGCCGCTGCGTGACCACGACCTCGCCCTGCACGCCCGCATTGGCGCCGTTGCTGATCGTGTAGGAGACCGTCTGGGTGGTCGGCGTCATCGAGGGCTGGATGGCCGAGATCCGCAGCCAGCGGCCGTCGATGATCGCGACGGCGACCTGGCCTGCGCGCTCGGCGTCCGCGGTCTGGACGACCAGCAGCCCACCCGCAGGGTCCAGGTCGTTGGCGAGGACGTCGACGATGCCCGGCGCCTGGCCGTAGACCGCGAGGGTGTCGGGCATGGCGATCGGGTCGGAGGCGCGCTTGGGTCGCGGCTTCACGTCGACCCGGATGGTGCCCGGGTCGAGCGGGGCGTTGCCGTACCCGGCCTCGTAGCTGAGGAAGTAGGTGCCGGCCGTGTCGCCGGTGAAGGTCACCTGGCCGGAGTCGAGGTCCGAGACCACCTTGGCGCCGGGCTGCTGGGGCACCTTGCCACCCAGCGCGAGCTCGGCGTTGAGGGTGTTGGGGTCCGAGCCGGGGAGGTCGTTGAGCAGCGGGCGGATCTTGATCGGCTTGCCGACCTCACCGCGTACGACGTCGGGCTCGGCGCTCGCGGCGAAGGCGTTGCGGTCCTTGGGCGCCTGCACCTGGAAGGTCATCGACTTCTTGACCGGTGCCGATCGGCCGTCGGTCACGGCGAACTCGACGCGGACCAGTTGCTGGCCCTCGGCCTCCACGGTGGGGGCGGTGAACCGGATCCGGCCGTCGGCCGTCGTCCGCGCGGACGCCCCGGACTCGTCGCCTCCGACGGCCTGGGCCGAGTCGAGGATGAGGGTGTCGCCGTCGCGGTCGTCGCGCCAGTCGCCGAGCACCGGCACCGCGAGCGAGCCGCTGTGCGGCACCTTGTAGGTCGGCTTGCGGTAGCCCTCCCGCAGCTCGGGGGGCTCGTTGTCCTCTCCGTCACGCACGTCGACGGTGACGGTCGCGTGGGCCGCGAGGCCGTCGCGCCCGTCGTCGATGAAGTAGTCGAAGGTCGCGGGTCGGGCACTCTCGGGCATCTGGAGGATGAGTGTCTGGCCGTCGGGGCTGATCTCGACGCGGGCGCCGCCGTTGGGCTGGTCGACGTCGACGATGCTCAGCAGCCGACCCTCGGGGGCGGAGTCGTTGTCGAGCGGGTGCAGGACCGTCGTCCGGCTCGCGCGGACACCGTAGGAGTCGGGCTTGGCCTGCGGGGGGCGGCGGTCGGCGTCGCTCTGGTTCTGGTTCTCGTTCTCGTCGTCGTCGTTCTGCTTCTTCGACGTGAACGCCTCCCAGTTGTCGATCTTGGTGGGAGTGTCCTGCTCGACGTCCCAGACCGTGCCGCTGTTGGCGTCGTTGAGGACGATCTCGCCGCGGTTGACCCGGAACGCGAGGTTGGTGGCGTCCCCGCCGAGGTCGTTCTCCTCCGCCTCCTGCGACCCGCACTGCACGGCGACGGAGCCCTGGCCGCCCGACCAGGCGCCGAAGACGCACGCGCCCAGGCGCACCGGCTCGACCGGGGATCCCGAGCGGGACGCGATCGTCGTGACGTCGCCGGAGTCGAGGTCGACACCCAGGAGCGCGTCGGGAGCCCCCACCAGCACCGAGTCGGAGGCGGGGCCGGACTGCTGGAGCTCGCTGCCCGGCGGGACCGTCGCGCTGCCGCCGCCGACGACGCGCAGCACTCCGGCGGCGGCGTCGAGGGTGACGATGCGCTCGCCGACCGTCGTGACGGCGGAGACCTGGCCGACGTCGTCGGGCAGGTCGCGGGTCTCGGCCTCGTCGAAGAGGCCGCCGTCAGCAGCGAGGGTGGTGACGGTGCCGTCCTCGGACGACGTGACGACGATCGTGCCCGCCTGGCTGACGGCGAGGGCGGCACCCTCGCCGGCCTCGGCGATCGCCTCGGACTGCCGGTCGACCGAGCTCATGATCGGCTTGCCGAGCTCCGGGTCGTAGCGCACGGCCCACACGTTGCCGGTCTCGGCATCCGCGCTGGCCAGCGTGCCGCCGGCCATCCGCACGTCACCGGAGGTCGGGATCGCCGCCGAGCCACCGTCCTGCGACTCCAGCCGGCTCGTCTCGAGGGACTGGCCGCGACTGGCGTTGAGGTTGAGGGTGACGACCGCTGCACCGTCCTGGACGATGTCCATCCGGGTCTTGCCGTCCTGGCTGGGCACGACACCGTCGAGCTGGTTGATCGGCTTGTTGAGCCGCCCCGACCAGCCCTTCTTGCCGTTGACGACCCAGACGCCACCGTCGTTGAGCTCCGCCTCGTGGGCCTTGTAGCCGTTGGCGGTGATGGCATAGGTGACGACAGCGGTGGCCGCGATGGTCAGCGCCACCCCGGAAGCGATTGCCGCCCGGTGCCGACGCACGAACGTCGCACGTGCCACGCCACATCCCCCTAGGCCCCCGAATGACGTGCGCCCGCCGCAGTCACCCAGAGGGAGAGTATGTATCAGTCGTGGTTCCGACAAGTCGGCAATGCGACAAGTCGGGACCGCGTGCGCGGGTCGGGTGCGATGGGTGATGATGGACGGGTGGGCGTGTACGAGGGGAGCCGACGTTGATCGTGGAAGCGCGGTACGCCAGTGGGGATGGCGTACTTCTCGGCAGTGGCGCGCACTGGGTGCTGCTGACGGATCCGGCCGATGAGCAGGTCGTCCAGGAGCTCTGGGACGTCCTGTCGACGACCGCACCCTCGGGCTCGACCGTGGCCGAGCGGGTGCTCGCGGTCGTGGAACGGGCCTTCGCCGGCGACCCGCCGGGCCTGGCCCTGGTCGACTTCACGTCCGGTGCGTCCACGACACTGTCCCGCGGCGCCGGCCACGTGCGCCTCGCCGGTCCCGGCCGGGTGCTCAGCCTCGACGGCGGCACCGCCGCCGACCAGCCCGCCCCCTCCCGCCGCCTCGTCGGCGGCGTCGTCGGCGCCGCCCGCGTGGAGCTCAGGCCCATGTCCGCGAAGGTAGCCCCGACGCCGCACACCCGGGAGGTCGAGGCGCCCGCGCCGTCGGCGGCCGTGATCGACGGCATCCCTGCGGCCATCCTGGCCGCGAAGGGGCCCGACGGCCCGCCCCCGCGCACCCGGATCCGCCGTCCTGTGGCAGAGGACACCGGTTCGCTCACCGACACCTCCGAGCCCGACCCGCTGCTGATGGAGCGGATCGAGGAGGGGGCGCGCACCACGATCCGGCCGTCCTCGGCGCCGCACGACGCGCCCGGGTCGCACGACGTCGACGACCACGACGGGTCGACCACCTTCCGTCCTGCACACCTGGCGCAGAGCACGTCCCCCACCGTCCTGGCGGTCAGCTGTCCGCTCGGCCACCTCACGCCGCCGGTCGCCCCGCAGTGCCGCGTCTGCCACCAGCGGGTCGCGCCGCAGGAGCCGCGACGGGTGGACCGGCCGTCCCTCGGCGGGCTGCGGCTGCCGACGGGTGAGGTCGTCCCCCTGGATCGGGGGGTGATCCTGGGCCGCAAGCCCGCCCCGGCCGAGGGCAGCACCGACTGGCCGCACCTCGTGCACCTGCCGGCCGACCACTCCTTCGTCTCGCGACGACACCTCCACGTCGAGCTCGACGGCTGGGACGTGGTCGCTCGCGACCTCGACAGCCGAGGCGGTACGACCATCGCCCTTCCCGGTCGCGATCCGCAGCGGATGCGACCCAACGACGCCTACGTCCTCGAACCCGGAACGGTGCTCGACATGGCCCAGGTCTACGCCGTCAGATTCGAGACGGGAGCTGTTGCCCGGTGAGCGCCCCGGTCATCCCCGGGTTCGCGTTCATCGAGCACCTGGGCAGCGGCGGCTTCGCCGACGTCTTCCTCTACGAGCAGCAGTGGCCGCGCCAGCGGGTCGCGGTCAAGGTCGTACGACCGGACGTCCCGCTCACCGACCGTGAGAAGTACCTGTTCACCGCCGAGGCCAACTCGATGGCACGGCTGGCCGACCACCCCTACATCGTCTCGGTGATCACGGCCGGGGTCACCGCGGAGGGCGGACGGCCCTTCCTGGTCATGCGCTACTGCCCGCCGCCGGACCTCGGCATCCGGGTCCGCTCCAACCCGATGGCCCCCGTCGACGCCGTCTCGACCGGGATCAAGCTGGCCAGCGCCATCGAGACCGCCCACCGCTCCGGGATCCTGCACCGCGACATCAAGCCCAGCAACGTGCTCGTCACGACCTACCACGAGCCCGCCCTGACCGACTTCGGCATCGCGGGCCACATGTCCGAGGTCGAGGGCGACAACGACGTCCGCATCTCCTACCCGTGGTCGCCGCCGGAGCTCCTCGACGGACGGTCCAACGGCTCGGTGGCCTCCGACGTCTACTCGCTCGGCGCCACGATCTGGCACCTGCTGGTGGGCCGCTCCCCCTTCTCGATCCCGTCCGGGGACAACTCGACGCGGGCGATCAGTGCGCGCATCCTGCACGCGGCTCCCCCGGCCACGCAGCGGCCTGACGTGCCGCCGGCACTCGACCGGCTCCTCCAGCAGTGCCTCGCCAAGCGGCCCGAGCACCGACCCGGGAGCGCGCTCGAGCTCGCCCGCGCCCTCCAGCGCATCGAGTCGGCTGCCGGGTGGGCCCGTACGTCCGTGGCCGTCGAGGGCGACCGGCCCGACGCCTCGGTGTCGGCTCCCGACGCCACTGTCCACCCCGAGCCGCCCGAGGACGCCACCGCGATGAAGCCGGTGACCGTCATCTCGGCGAGCGGCCCACGGCGGATCGCTCCGCAGGACGTGTCCCCGGCGTCCGGCGACGACGAGGACGAGTCCGGTGGGGTCTCCGCCCTGGTCTGGGCCGGGATCGGCGCCGCGGTGCTGGCCCTGCTCGTCGGCTTCCTCGTCGTCCGCGGCGACGGCCGCGGGGAGGACCCCGGCGTCGTGGTCCCGACCGAGTCGCAGGTCCCCGACGACCTCGTCCCCGACGTGCTGACCGAGGCGCCGACCCTCACGGGCCGTCGTACGGCACGGGGGGTGCTGTTCGAGTGGAACGCGCCTGTCCCCATCGAGCCCGGCGACAGCTTCAGCTACCACCGCGACGACACCGACGACTACGGCAGCACGACCGACGAGCAGCTCCTCGTCCGCACCGACGCACCGGTCTGCCTCGACCTGCGGATGACCCGCGGGGCCGACAACTCCCCCACCGCGAACGAGTGCGTCACCTGATCGCGGCGGCGATCAGCTGACGCACTCGTCGGCTGCGTGTGCGGGGCGGGATCGCCTCAGTCGTCTTCCCAGTCGCGACGCGGGCCGGTGGCGGCGTCCTGCTCCTTGGCCGTCATCCGGCTCGAGGCCCACAGCGAGAGCACCGCGGTGATGACCAGCGTGGCCAGGATGACCACCAGCGAGAGCCAGATCGGGATCTCGAGCCAGGCGTAGTCGAGGTGCTCGCCACCGTTGATGAAGGGCAGCTCGTTCTCGTGCAGGGCGTGGAAGAACAGCTTCACGCCGATGAAGGCCAGCAGGAACGCCAGGCCGTAGGACAGGTAGATCAGGCGCTGGAGCAGCCCACCGATGAGGAAGTAGAGCTGGCGCAGGCCCATCAGCGCGAAGATGTTGGCCGTGAGCACCAGGTAGGGCTCCTTGGTGATGCCGAAGATCGCGGGGATCGAGTCGAGCGCGAACAGCAGGTCGGTCGTGCCCAGCGTGATGATCACGATGAACATCGGGGTGATCATCCGCTTGCCGGCGTCGTGGGTGAACAGCGCCTTGCCGTGCCACTCCGACGTGGCGGGGAAGCGACGCTCGATGAAGGCGACGAGCTTGTTCTCCTCGAACTCGTCGTCCTCGTCCTCGCTGCCCTCCTTGGCCAGCTTGAAGGCCGTGTAGACCAGGAACAGGCCGAAGAGGTAGAAGATCCAGCTGAAGTTGCTGATCGCGGCCGCGCCGACGGCGATGAAGATCGCGCGCATGACCAGCGCCATCACGATGCCGATCATCAGGGCGTACTGCTGCAGCTCCCGCGGCACGGCGAACTTGGCCATGATGATGATGAAGATGAAGAGGTTGTCGATGGACAGCGAGTACTCCACCAGCCAGCCGGAGTAGAACTCCAGGGCGTAGGTGCCGCCCGAGGTGTACCAGACGCCGAGGCCGAAGATCACTGCCAGACCGACGTAGATCGAGAGGTAGGTCGCGCACTCCTTCATGCTCGGCTCGTGGGGCCGGCGGCCGACCACGGCGAGGTCGAAGGTGAAGATGGCGATGGTCACCACAGCAGTGGCGATCCAGACCCAGGTGGGGACGTCCACGCTGTTGCTCCTAGGGATGGGGTCGAGTTCGGTGACCCGCGCAGCGCGCGGACTCCGGAGGTCTCTTCCGCTCGCGCGCCCCGGTCGAACCAGCGAGCGGCGAACCAGTGGCACCGGGCACTCGCTCGCGCGTGCACCGTGATGACGACACCACTACGGGGGAATACTCCCCTCCTGGTCCGACAGTGTTCCACGAGCGCCCGGGAGCACGTGAAATCGCCGGCTCAGCGTCCGCCGAATGGGACGCCGAGCTCGGCCAGTCGGGAGGCGCCCCCGTCGACGGCGGTGAGCACCCACGCGCCCTGCGGGGTGACGGTGAAGGTGTGCTCGAAGTGCGCGGCCATCGACCCGTCCACGGTGGCCACCGTCCACTCGTCCTCGAGGAGGTCGGTGTGCTTGCTGCCCAGGGTCACCATCGGCTCCACGGCCAGCGCGAGGCCCTCGACGATGGCGGGTCCGCGACCCCGTCGGCCGTAGTTGGGGACGTTGGGGGCCATGTGCATCTCGGTGCCGATGCCGTGACCGGTGTAGTCCTCGAGGATGCCGTAGCGGCCCTGCGCGCGGACGTAGGTCTCGATGGCGTGGCTGATGTCGGTGACCCGACCACCGAGACGGGCGGCCACCATCCCGCGCCACAGCGACTCCTCGGTGACCCGCAGGAGCTCGGTCACCTCGTCGGGCACCTCGCCGATCGGCACCGTGATGGCCGCGTCGCCGTGCCATCCGTCGACGATCGCTCCGCAGTCGATGGAGACCACGTCACCCTCGGCCAGCACGCGCGGTCCGGGGATGCCGTGCACGACCTCGTGGTTGACCGAGGCGCAGATCGTGGCCGGGAACGGCGGCTGGCTGTAGCCCTTGAACGACGGGATGCCACCGTGGTCGCGGATGTTGGCCTCCGCGAGCGTGTCGAGGTCCTGGGTCGTCACGCCGGGTGCGGCGGCAGCACGGAGCAGCTCGAGGGTCTCCCCCACCAGCCGCCCGGCGACCCGCATCTTGTCGATCTGCTCGGCGGTCTTGATCTCGAGCCCGCGGTCGCGGAAACCCATGGGTGCCAGTCCTGCTCGGGTCAGCTCTGCGGGATCTCGTCGAGCGCAGCGAAGATCCGGGCGGTCACGTCGTCGACCTCACCCATCCCGTCCACCTCGACGAGGATGCCGCGCTCGCGGTAGACCCCGATCAGCGGCTCGGTCTGCTCGAGGTAGATCTCCTGCCGGCGGCGGATGACGTCCTCGGTGTCGTCGGCGCGGCCGTCGGTCTGGGCCCGCTGGAGCAGGCGCTGGACGAGCTCCTCGGAGTCGACCGTCAGGACCACGACGGCGTCGAGCCGGTGACCGGTGAACTCGATCATGCCGTCGAGCTCGGTGACCTGCGCCAAGGTGCGGGGGTAGCCGTCCAGCAGGAAGCCGGGAGCGGCGTCGTCCTCGTCGATGCGGTTGCGCACCATCAGGTTGGTGACCTCGTCGGGAACGTACTCGCCGGCGTCCATGTAGCGCTTGGCCTCGACGCCGAGCGGCGTGCCCTGCGAGACGTTGGCACGGAAGATGTCCCCGGTGGAGATCGCCGGGACACCGAAGTGGTCAGCCACGTAGCGGGCCTGCGTGCCCTTGCCGGCCCCGGGAGGGCCCATGAGGATGAGTCTCATCTACTTGAGGAATCCTTCGTAGTTGCGCTGCTGGAGCTGGCTCTCGATCTGCTTCACGGTGTCGAGCGCAACGCCGACCATGATGAGGATGGACGTGCCACCGAACGGGAAGTTCTGGCTGGCCTCGATCAACGCGAAGGCGATGAGCGGGACGAGCGAGATCAGACCGAGGTAGAGAGCTCCAGGGAACGTGATGCGGGACAGGACGTAGGACAGGTAGTCCTCGGTCGGCTTGCCCGCCCGGATCCCGGGGATGAAGCCGCCGTACTTCTTCATGTTGTCCGCCACCTCGACAGGGTTGAAGGTGATCGAGACGTAGAAGTACGTGAAGAAGATGATCAGCAGGAAGTACATGATCATGTAGAGCGGGTGGTCGCCGCCCACGAGGTAGGTGCCGATGAAGTCCAGCACCGGGTTGGTGCTCTCGGGGTTGAACTGCACCGCCATCGCCGGCAGGTAGAGCAGCGACGAGGCGAAGATGACCGGGATGATGCCGGCCTGGTTGACCTTGAGCGGGATGTAGGTGGAGTTGCCGCCGAACATCTTGCGCCCGACCATGCGGCGGGCGTACTGCACCGGGACGCGGCGCTGGGCCTGCTCGATGAAGATGACCGCCGCGACGAGCATCAGGCCGATGACCATCACGATGCCGAAGACGACCCAGCCCTGGGAGGTCTGGACGCTCCAGAGCGCGGCCGGGAAGGTGGCGACGACCTGGGTGAAGATGAGGATCGACATGCCGTTGCCGATGCCGCGGTCGGTGATGAGCTCACCGAGCCACATGATGACGGCGGTGCCGGCGGTCATGGTGATGACCATGACGAGGAACGTCGAGGTGCTGTTGTCGTGGAGCAGGTCGAGCGAGCAGCCCTGCAGCAGCGCCTTGTTGCGGGCCAGGGCCACGATGCCGGTCGCCTGCAGGACCGCAAGGCCCAGCGTGAGGTAGCGCGTGTACTGGGTGATCTTCGCCTGGCCGGCCTGGCCCTCCTTCTTCAGCGCCTCGAGCCGTGGGATCACCACGACGAGCAGCTGCAGGATGATGGAGGCCGTGATGTACGGCATGATCCCGAGCGCGAAGATGGTCAGCTGGAGCAGCGCGCCGCCCGAGAAGAGGTTGATCAGGCTGTAGAGCCCACCCTCCTCCAGCTGGGCGATGCACGACTGGACGTTGGCCACGTTGACACCCGGAGTGGGCACCTGGGAGCCGAGCCGGAAGATCGCGATGACCAGCAGCACGAACAGCAGCTTGCGCCGCAGGTCCGGCGTCCGGAAAGCGTTGGCGAACGCGCCTAGCACAGGTTCCTCTTTCGTAAGGGTGCCCAGCCAGGATCGGCGGGCGGACGAGAGACCCTCGCCGTTGTACGGCGAAGAGCCCGGGGAAGCCTAACAGTCGGGGTCTGACTCGCTTCCCCGGTCACACAAGGGGAGAACGACAAAGGCCCGGCCGACAGTTCCCACTGTGCGGCCAGGCCTTCACCGGTTGGAGCGATGGTGACCCTCAGGCCACGGTCGCGGTGCCACCCGCGGCCTCGATCTTCTGCTTGGCGGACGTCGAGAACGCGTCGACGCTGACCTGGACGGCCACCGAGATGTCGCCCTGGCCCAGGACCTTGACGGGCTGGCCCTTGCGGACGGCACCCTTGGCCACGAGGTCGGAGACGGTCACGGCGCCACCGTCGGGGAAGAGCTCCCCGAGGCGGTCGAGGTTGACGACCTGGAACTCCACGCGGAAGGGGTTCTTGAAGCCCTTCAGCTTGGGCAGGCGCATGTGGATCGGCATCTGGCCACCCTCGAAGGCGACCGGAACCTGGTAGCGCGCCTTGGTGCCCTTGGTGCCACGGCCGGCGGTCTTGCCCTTGGAGCCCTCACCACGACCCACGCGGGTCTTGGCGGTCTTGGCTCCCGGAGCGGGACGCAAGTGGTGCAGCTTGAGCGTCATGTCACTCCACCTCCTCGAACGTCACCAGGTGACGGACAGTGTTGATCATGCCCCGGATCTCCGGGCGGTCTTCCTTCACGACGACGTCGCCGATCCGCTTGAGACCGAGCGAGCGCAGCGTGTCGCGCTGGTTGGCCTTGAGGCCGACCAGGCCGCGCTTCTGCTGGACCTTGAGCTGGGCCATTACTGCTGCCCTCCCGCCGTCGCCTCGAGCTGACCCTCGGCGCGCGCCTTCAGCAGCGCTGCCGGGGTGACGTCCTCGACCCGCATGCCGCGACGGGCCGCGACCTGCTCGGGCTCCTCGAGCATCCGAAGGGCCTCGACCGTCGCGTGGACGATGTTGATCTGGTTGGACGAGCCGAGCGACTTGCTCAGGACGTCGTGGATGCCGGCGCACTCGAGGACCGCGCGCACCGGACCACCGGCGATCACACCGGTACCGGGGGCGGCGGGACGCAGCAGGACGACGCCTGCGGCCTTCTCGCCCTGGACCGGGTGCGGGATGGTGCCCTGGATGCGGGGGACCTTGAAGAAGTGCTTCTTGGCCTCCTCGACACCCTTGGCGATCGCCGCGGGAACTTCCTTGGCCTTGCCGTAGCCGACGCCGACCAGGCCGTCACCGTCACCGACGATCACGAGGGCGGTGAAGCTGAAGCGACGTCCACCCTTCACGACCTTCGCGACACGGTTGATCGCCACGACTCGCTCGATGTAGACAGACTTCTCGGCCTGACCCCGACCATTGTCGCGTCCGCGACGGTCGCCCGAGCCACCGCTGCGCTGTCCGCGCTGGGCTCCGCTCATGAGATGTGCTCCATATCTAAGTTCTCTCTCTGGTCGCGATGAGCGATCAGAAGGACAATCCGCCCTCCCGGGCGGCATCGGCGAGGGCCGCGATGCGGCCGTGGTACTTGTTGCCGGCGCGGTCGAAGACAACGTCCTCGATCCCCGCGGCCTTGGCACGCGAAGCAACCAGCTCGCCGACCTTCTTGGCCTGCGTGGACTTGTCGCCACCCGCGGTGCGGACGTCGGACTCCATGGAGGAGGCGTACGCCAGGGTGGTGCCGTGGAGGTCGTCGACGACCTGCACGGTGATGTGGCGAGCCGATCGCGTCACGACCAGGCGCGGGCGCTCGGTCGTACCGTTGATCCGCTTGCGGCCGCGCGCCTGACGGCGCAGCCGTGCACGTACGCGCGTGGCGGTGTGCTTGTTGTTGCTCAGCGAGATAGCCATGTCACTTACCGGCCTTTCCGACCTTGCGGCGGATGTGCTCGCCGGAGTAACGCACGCCCTTGCCCTTGTAGGGCTCGGGCTTGCGCAGCTTGCGGATCTTGGCCGCAACCTCGCCGACAAGCTGCTTGTCGATGCCGACGACGCCGAGCTTGGTCGGGCCCTCGACGCTGAAGGTGATGCCCTCGGGGGCGTCGAAGATGATGGGGTGCGAGTAGCCGAGCTGGAACTCCAGCTGCGTCGGCCCCTTGGGGAGGACGCGGTAACCCACGCCCACGATCTCGAGCTTCTTCTCGTAACCCTCGGTCACACCCACCACCATGTTGTGGATGAGCGTGCGGGTCAGGCCGTGGAGCGAGCGGCTGTTGCGCTCGTCGTCGGGACGCTGAACCTCGAGGATGCCGTCCTCGCCCTTGGCGACCGTGATCGGCGCAGCGATGGTGTGCGACAGGGTGCCCTTGGGGCCCTTGACGGTCACCAGCGACTGGTCGATCGCGACGTCGACACCGGACGGGACCGCGATGGGGAGCTTGCCAATGCGCGACATGCTTCTCTCTCTTCCTGGTCTCAGTTGGTCCGGGTCACCAGACGTAGGCGAGGACTTCTCCGCCCACGCCCTTCTGGTTCGCCTGGCGGTCGGTCAGCAGTCCCTGCGACGTCGAGATGATCGCGACGCCGAGTCCACCGAGGACCTTGGGCAGGTGGGTGCTCTTGGCGTAGACGCGCAGACCGGGCTTGCTGATGCGGCGAACTCCCGCGATCGAGCGCTCCCGGTTGCGGCCGTACTTGAGCGTGACGGTCAGCGTCTTGCCGACGGCGGGCTCGCCCTCGGAGGAGAGGTTGTCCGCGACGTCGTAGGAGGTGATGTAGCCCTCCTGCTTGAGGATCTCAGCGAGGCCGGCCTTCATCTTGCTGTAAGGCATCGACACCACGTCGTGGTACGCCTGGTTGGCGTTGCGCAGACGAGTGAGCATGTCTGCGATCGGGTCAGTCATCGTCATGATGTGGTTCTTTCTCGTCGTGGTTTCGAACGGCTCGCGGCCGGTCCGACCTTCAACGTGTTGAGGTGGTGAGCAAGGAGACTGGGTTCACCAAGAGGACTTGGTGACACCGGGAAGCTCGCCGCGGTGGGCCATCTCCCGCAGGCAGATACGGCACAGGCCGAACTTGCGGTAGACGGACTTCGGACGGCCGCAGCGCTGGCAGCGGGTGTAGCCGCGGACAGCGAACTTCGGCTTGCGTGCGGCCTTGACCTTGAGCGCAGTCTTCGCCATGTCAGTTCTCCTTGAACGGGAACCCGAGCTGCTTCAGCAGCGCGCGGCCCTCGTCGTCGTTGGTGGCGGTGGTCACGATGGTGATGTCCATACCGCGCGACCGGTCGATCTTGTCCTGGTTGATCTCGTGGAACATGACCTGCTCGGTGAGACCGAAGGTGTAGTTGCCACGCCCGTCGAACTGCTTGGGCGAGAGGCCGCGGAAGTCGCGGATGCGGGGCAGGGCCAGCGAGAGCAGCCGGTCCAGGAACTCCCACATGCGGTCACCGCGCAGCGTGACGTGGCAGCCGATCGGCATGCCCTCACGCAGCTTGAACTGCGCGATGGACTTGCGGGCCTTGGTCACGGCCGGCTTCTGGCCGGTGATCGCGGTGAGGTCGCGGATGGCGCCGTCGATGAGCTTGGCGTCGCGAGCAGCCTCGCCGACACCCATGTTGACCACGATCTTGGTCAGGCCGGGCACCTGCATGACGTTGGCGATGTCGAACTCGGTGCGCAGCGCGGGGAGGATCTCCTCGCGGTAGCGCGCCTTGAGACGCGGGATCTCGGTGGTCTGGGTCTCGGCCATCTCAGATCTCCTTGCCGGTCTTGCGGGACACGCGGACCGAGCGGCTGGCGGCGTACGTCGAGCCGTCGGGACGGCGCTTGGTGACCTCGTCGCGACGGAAGCTGACGCGGGTGACGGTGTCACCCTCGACGAGCATCACGTTCGAGACGTGGATCGGGGCCTCACGCGTGATGATGCCGCCGGTCGTGCCGGTCTGCTGCACGGACTTGGTGTGGCGCTTGACGAGGTTCACTCCCTCGACGATCACCCGGTCCTCCTCGCGGAGCACCGAGATGACCTTGCCCTGGGCACCCTTGTCCTTGCCAGCGATCACCTTGACGGTGTCGCCCTTCTTGATGTTCATGTGCTTACCCATCTCTCACAACACCTCCGGGGCGAGCGAGATGATCTTCATGAAGCGCTTCTCGCGCAGTTCGCGGCCGACGGGGCCGAAGATGCGCGTGCCACGGGGCTCACCGTCGTTCTTGAGGATGACGGCGGCGTTCTCGTCGAAGCGGATGTAGGAACCGTCGGCGCGGCGACGCTCCTTGACGGTGCGTACGACCACGGCCTTGACGACGTCGCCCTTCTTGACGTTGCCACCGGGGATCGCGTCCTTGACGGTGGCGACGATGACGTCACCGATGCCGGCGTAGCGACGCCCAGAGCCACCGAGAACACGGATGCAGAGGATTTCCTTCGCACCGGTGTTGTCGGCGACCTTGAGTCGCGACTCCTGCTGGATCATTGGTTTCTCCTGGTTGTCGAGCTGGTTCTCACACCCTCGCGGGGTGGGAGCCTGGCCGAACTAGTGGGGTTTCTTGAGTCTGTGGGACCGGGCGGGGCGAGCAGCGCTCACCTCAGCAACGGCTCACTTGGCCTTTTCGAGGACCTCGACGAGGCGCCAGCGCTTGGTGGCCGACAGCGGACGGGTCTCCATGATGATGACCCGGTCGCCGATGCCGCACTGGTTGGTCTCGTCGTGCGCCTTCAGGCGGGACGTCTTGCGCAGCACCTTGCCGTAGAGCGCGTGCTTCACGCGGTCCTCGACAGCGACGACGATGGTCTTGTCCATCTTGTCGCTCACGACAAGGCCCTCGCGGGTCTTGCGCTGGTTGCGCTCGATTGCGTTCTCGGTCATGCCTTCGCCTCTTCAGTGTTCGCGCCCGGGGTGGTGCGGATGCCGAGCTCGCGCTCGCGCACCACCGTGTAGATACGGGCGATGTCCTTCTTGACCACGCGGAGTCGGCCGTGGCTGTCCAGCTGGCCGGTGGCCGCCTGGAACCGGAGGTTGAAAAGCTCCTCCTTGGCCTCGCGCAGCTTCGCCTCCAGGTCGGTGGCGTTGAGCTCGTCGAGCTCGTGGGCGTTCAGCTTGGTGGCAGCCATCAGAATTCACCGGCCTCTCGGGAGATGAACCGGCACTTCATCGGAAGCTTGTGCATCGCGCGGCGCATGGCCTCGCGGGCAGTGACCTCGTCGACACCGGAAAGTTCGAACATGACGCGGCCGGGCTTGACGTTGGCAACCCACCACTCGGGGGAACCCTTACCGGAACCCATGCGGGTCTCGGCAGGCTTCTTGGTCAGCGGGCGGTCGGGGTAGATGTTGATCCACACCTTCCCTCCACGCTTGATGTGACGGGTCATGGCGATACGGGCCGACTCGATCTGTCGGTTGGTCACGTAGTGACCCTCGACCGCCTGGATGCCGAACTCACCGAAGGCCAGCGAGGTGCCGCCCTTGGCAGCGCCACGGCGCTTGGGGTGGTGCTGCTTGCGGTGCTTGACGCGACGGGGCATCAACATGAGGTCAGGCCTCCTGTCCGGCGCTCGGTGCTGCCTCGACGGCCGGGGCGTCAGTGCCCTCGGCGCGAGGAGCGCGGTCGCCGCGCGAGCCACGGCTCGGGCGGTCGGCGCCACGGTTGCTGGTGGGACGGCCACCGCCGCGGCCGGGGGCACCGGCGCGGGCAGCCTGCTGGGCCTGGCGCTCGGCACGGGTGCCGGCGACCTCGCCCTTGTAGATCCAGACCTTCACGCCGATGCGGCCGAAGGTGGTCTTGGCCTCGTAGAAGCCGTAGTCGATGTCGGCACGGAGGGTGTGCAGGGGCACGCGGCCCTCGCGGTAGAACTCCGTACGCGACATCTCGGCGCCGTTGAGGCGGCCCGAGCACTGGATCCGGATGCCCTTGGCACCGGAGCGCATCGAGGTCTGCATGGCCTTCTTCATCGCACGACGGAACTGCACGCGACCGGAGAGCTGCTCGGCAACTCCCTGGGCGACGAGCTGGGCGTCGATCTCGGGGTTCTTGACCTCGAGGATGTTGAGCTGGACCTGCTTGCCGGTGAGCTTCTCGAGCTCGCCGCGGATGCGGTCGGCCTCGGCGCCACGGCGACCGATCACGATGCCGGGACGCGCGGTGTGGATGTCCACACGGACGCGGTCACGGGTGCGCTCGATCTCGACCTTGGAGATGCCGGCGCGCTCCATGCCCTTGGAGAGCAGACGACGGATCGCGACGTCCTCTCCGACGTAGGACTTGTAGAGCTTGTCGGCGTACCAGCGACTCTTGTGGTCGGTGGAGATGCCCAGGCGGAAGCCGTTGGGGTTGATCTTCTGACCCATCAGGCACCCCTTCCGTTCGTGTGGGTGGGGCCGTTCTTGCCGTTCTTGCTCGTCTTGGCGACGAACTCGGCCGGCTGCACCGCGAGGGTGATGTGGCTCGTGCGCTTGTTGATGCGGGTGGCCCGGCCCTGGGCACGCGGACGCCAACGCTTCATCGTCGGGCCCTCGTCGACCATCGCGACGGACAGCACGAGGTCGGCCCGGTTGAGGCCCTCGGTCGTCTCGGCATTGGCGACGGCGCTCTCCAGCACCTTGTAGACGGTCTCGGAGGCTGCCTGCGGCGCGAACTGCAGCAGGGTCAGGGCCTCGTCGACCTGGAGGCCGCGAACCATGTCGACGACACGGCGGGCCTTCATCGGGGTGATCCGCACGTAGCGTGCGCTGGCGTACGCGCCCGGCTGGTCGCCGAGCATCGTGCTGCGGCGCGCACTCGTGCGGCTGCGCTCGGTGGTGCTCATCGACGGCGTCCCTTCCGGTCTTCCTTGACGTGCCCGCGGTAGGTGCGGGTGGGGGCGAACTCCCCGAGCTTGTGACCGACCATGGAGTCGGTCACGAAGACGGGGACGTGCTTGCGACCGTCGTGCACGGCGATGGTGTGACCGATCATGTCGGGCACGATCATCGACCGGCGTGACCAGGTCTTGATGACGTTGTGGCTGCCCTTCGCGTTCTCGGCGTCCACCTTCTTCTGAAGGTGGTCATCGATGAAGGGGCCCTTCTTCAGGCTGCGAGGCATGTCGGTTACTTCCTACCCTTGCCGGACTTGCGACGACGGATGATCTGGGAGTCGCTGGCCTTGCGCTTGCGCGTACGGCCCTCGGGCTTGCCCCAGGGAGAGACGGGGTGACGACCACCGGACGTCTTGCCCTCACCACCACCGTGCGGGTGGTCGACCGGGTTCATGACGACACCGCGGACGGTCGGGCGAACGCCCTTCCACCGCATACGGCCCGCCTTGCCCCAGTTGATGTTGGACTGCTCGGCGTTGCCGACCTCGCCGATGGTCGCGCGGCAGCGCACGTCGACGAAGCGCATCTCGCCCGAAGGCATGCGGAGCGTCGCGCGGCTTCCCTCGCGGGCCACCAGCTGGGCGGAGTTGCCGGCCGAGCGGGCGATCTTGGCGCCGCCGCCCGGACGAAGCTCCACGCAGTGGATGGTCGAACCGACCGGGATGTTGCGCAGCGGGAGGTTGTTGCCGGGCTTGATGTCGGCGTTGGGGCCGGACTCCACCATGATGCCCTGCTCGAGACCCTTGGGGGCCACGATGTAGCGCTTCTCGCCGTCGGCGTAGTGCAGCAGCGCGATGCGGGCAGTGCGGTTGGGGTCGTACTCGATGTGAGCGACCTTCGCCGGCACGCCGTCCTTGTCGTAGCGACGGAAGTCGATGATGCGGTACGCGCGCTTGTGACCGCCACCCTTGTGCCGGGTGGTGATGCGGCCCTGGTTGTTGCGGCCGCCGTTCTTGGGCAGCGGGCGCGTCAGCGACTTCTCGGGCGTGGTCCGAGTGATCTCGACGAAGTCGGCCACCGACGAGCCACGGCGGCCCGGGGTGGTCGGCTTGTACTTGCGGATAGCCATAATCAGTTCCTAGTCAGGAGCCCGGTCAGGAGACCGGACCTCCGAAGATGTCGATGCGGTGGCCCTCGGCGAGGCTGACGATCGCGCGCTTGGTGTTGGGACGCTTGCCCAAGCCGTACTTGGTGCGACGCGTCTTGCCCTGGCGGTTGATCGTGTTGACCGAGGTGACCTTGACGTCGAAGACCTTCTCGACCGCGATCTTGATCTCGGTCTTGTTCGCGTCCGGGTGGACGATGAAGGTGTACTTGTTGGCGTCGAGCAGGCCGTAGCTCTTCTCCGACACGACCGGGGCGATCAGGACGTCGCGGTGGTCCTTGTGCAGCGTGCTCACTTGTCGTCCTCCTTGGCGGAAGCGCCGCCGGCGCGCGTGAAGCCAGCGGCCTCAGCGTCCTCGGCACTCTTGAACCAGAACTCCGCCTCGGTGGCGTCGTACCACTGGCCGTCGGGCTCGTGGAACAGGCCCGAGTCGGCGTTGCCCTTGACCTCGTAGCCCTTGGGCGCGTTGCCGCTCTTCAGCGGAGCCTTCGCACCCTTCGGCAGGGCCGGCGCCTCGTCGGCCGCAGCCTCGTCGGCGGCAGGGACGTCGGCGAACGCCTTGACCTCGGACTTCTCCGTGGCGGCAGGCTTCTCGGCCTTGGCCGGGGCGGACGCGCCACCGACGAAGACGTCGTAGGCACCCTGGGTGAAGACGATGTCGTCGGCGTTGAGCACGTCGTAGGTGTTGAGCTGGTCGACGGCGACGATGTGGACCTCGGGCGCGTTGCGCAGCGAGAGCCAGGTGATCGCGTCGGTGCGCTCGAGCACCACGAGGTAGCCCACGCGGTCGGTCAGCGAGATCAGCGAGGCCAGGGCCGACTTGGTGGAGGGCTTGTCGCCCGACACCAGCGAGTCGACCACGTGGATGCGGCCGTTGCGGGCCCGGTCGGAGAGGGCACCGCGCAGGGCGGCGGCCTTCATCTTCTTGGGGGTGCGCTGGTCGTAGCTGCGCGGCTGCGGGCCGTGGACGATGCCACCGCCGGCGAACTGCGGTGCGCGGGTCGAGCCCTGACGGGCGCGGCCGGTGCCCTTCTGCTTGTAGGGCTTGCGACCACCACCGCGCACGTCGGCGCGGGTCTTGGTGGCGTGCGTGCCCTGGCGAGCAGCAGCCTGCTGCGCGACGACGACCTGGTGGATCAACGGGATGTTGGTCTCGACGTCGAAGATCTCGGCGGGGAGATCCACGTTCACGGTCTTGACAGCCATGCTCAGGCCTCCTTGCCGGCGGTGCTCTTGGCGGCCGAGCGGAGCATCACGAGACCACCTCGGGGGCCGGGAACGGCGCCCTTGAGGAGGATGAGGCCCTTCTCGGCGTCGACGGCGTGGACCGTCAGGTTCTGGGTGGTCACCGTGTCATTACCCATGCGACCAGCCATGCGCGTGCCCTTGAACACGCGACCCGGCGTGGCGCAGGCGCCGATCGAACCGGGCTTGCGGTGGTTGCGGTGGGCACCGTGCGAGGCACCGACGCCGTGGAAGCCGTGACGCTTCATGACACCGGCGAAACCCTTGCCCTTGCTGGTGCCGGTGACGTCGATCTCGTCGCCAGCGGCGAAGGTGTCGACGCCGAGCTCCTGGCCCACCGTGTAGGCGGCCGCGTTGGCGGTGCGGATCTCGGCCACGTGACGACGGGGGGTGACCCCGGCCTTGGTGAAGTGACCGGCCTCGGGCGAGTTGACCTTGCGGGCCTCGATCTCGCCGAAGCCGATCTGGATGGCGTTGTAGCCGTCCACCTCGGGCTGGCGGATCTGGGTCACGACGTTGGTGCTCGCGGCGATCACGGTGACGGGGACGACCTTGTTGTTGTCGTCCCAGAGCTGGGTCATGCCGAGCTTGGTGCCCAGCAGGCCCTTCGCGTTGCGCTCAAAAGTGTTGGTCATCTCAGCCCTCAGAGCTTGATCTCGATGTCGACACCGGCAGGCAGGTCGAGACGCATCAGCGAGTCGACGGTCTTGGGCGTCGGGTCGATGATGTCGATGAGGCGCTTGTGGGTGCGCATCTCGAAGTGCTCGCGGGAGTCCTTGTACTTGTGGGGCGAACGGATGACGCAGTACACGTTCTTCTCGGTCGGCAGCGGCACAGGGCCGGCGACCTTCGCACCCGTACGGGTGACGGTGTCCACGATCTTCCGCGCCGAGGTGTCGATCACCTCGTGGTCATAGGCCTTGAGCCTGATGCGGATCTTCTGTCCCGCCATAGGTCCGTGTCCTCTTCGATCTCGTACGCCTGGTCTGGATTCGGTGCGCGTGCCCCTGCTGGGCCGGCACCGCCTGTTTCTCTTCCATCCGCCGACCCCCGCGGTCGGGCGTGTCGCGCTTCCAACTGAATGGATCCTGCTCGCAACACTCCCAGTGGGAGGTGGTGTTTCTCTGGATGGCACCCGACGGTTCGTCGGATCTGGTCGGGTCTCCGATCAAGATTTCTGACCCGGCGCGGTGCACACGGACGACTGTTTCGATCAAGGAGACGCGATTCAGAAGTCAAGGTGTGCCGCGCCCCGGCGACCCGCCGGAGCAACCGGAACATCTTGACAGACTCGGCACGCCCACGCCAAATCGCAGTGGAGCAGGCTCTTCGGGCCCGCTCCTCAGGCCTCCGAGCGGCAGTAGCGGAAGTCCGCGATGTCGCGGCCGACGTCGAGGCCCTTGCGCTCGAACCGGGTCACCGGGCGCTCGTCCCAGCGCTCGACCGGGCCGCCCTCCAGGGTCGGCTCGGCGTCGAGCACGTCACGCATCTGGTCGGCGTAGTCGGCCCAGTCCGTGGCCAGGCGCCAGGCGCCGCCGGGCACCAGCCGGGACGAGGCGAGTGCCGCGTTGGTGGCGTTGACCAGGCGACGCTTGTGGTGCTTGGTCTTGCGCCAGGGATCGGGGAAGAAGGTCCACAGCTCGGTCAGGCTGGCCGGTGCGATCAGGTGCTCGAGCGACCAGACGGCATCGACCGAGCAGAACCGCACGTTGTCGGCGCCCGCCTCGGCGACCCGCCACAGCGAGTCGGCCACACCGGGCAGCCACACCTCGAGGGCAAGGACGTTGTGGTCGGGCCGCGCGGCGGCGAGGACGGCGGTCGCCTCCCCGATGCCGGACCCGATCTCGACGACCAGCGGCGCCTCACGCCCGAAGCGCTCGGCCAGGGAGAAGTCAGGTCGGTCGACCGCCTCGTCGGGGATCACCCAGTCGGCCTGGTGCGCGGCCCACGCCTCGGCCTGGCGCGGCGTGAAGCGGCTCCCGCGACGCGAGTAGCTCAGGACCTCACGCATGCGACGGCCGTCCGCGGTGAGCTTGTGGTGCGGGCGAGCAGGGCGTACGACGTCGTTCACGGTGCTTATTGTCGCTCGCTCCGCTCGCGCGTGCTCAGTGCCCTCTGCGCGAGCGGAGCGAGCGCCGACAACACAGCCCCATGTCAGAGGTGCGCGAGCGCCCCGGTCAGCACGGAGCGGAGCCGCTGCTCGATGTCGTCGAACTCGGGCTGGCCGATGATCAACGGCGGCGCGAGCTGGATGACCGGGTCGCCCCTGTCGTCGGCGCGGCAGTAGAGGCCGGCCTCCCACAGCGCGCCGGAGAGGTAGCCCCGGAGCAGCCGCTCGGACTCGGCGTCGTTGAACGTCTCCTTGGTCTCGCGGTCCTTGACCAGCTCGATGCCGTAGAAGTAGCCGTGGCCGCGCACGTCGCCGACGATCGGGATGTCGAGCAGCTTCTCGAGCGTCGAGCGGAAGCCGGGGGCGTTCTGCTGGACGTGGTCCACCAGGCCCTCGCGCTCGAAGATGTCGAGGTTGGCCAGCGCGACGGCCGAGGACACGGGGTGACCGCCGAAGGTGTAGCCGTGGGCGAAGGCCGTCGTGCCCGTCTTGAAGGGCTCGAACAGCCGGTCGCTGGCGATCATCGCGCCGATCGGCGAGTAGCCGGAGGTCATCCCCTTGGCGCAGGTGATGATGTCGGGCTGGTAGCCGAACTCGGCAGCACCGAACATCTCGCCCACCCGCCCGAAGGCACAGATGACCTCGTCGGAGACCAGCAGGACGTCGTACTCGTCGCAGATCTCGCGGACCCGCTCGAAGTAGCCGGGCGGGGGCGGGAAGCACCCGCCCGCGTTCTGCACGGGCTCGAGGAAGACGGCGGCGACGGTGTCGGGGCCCTCGAACTCGATCGCCTCGGCGATGCGGTCCGCGGCCCAGCGGCCGAAGGCCTTCTCGTCGTCGCCGAGGTAGTCGGGACGGCGGTAGAAGTTGGTGTTGGGGACCTTGTGCGCGCCCGGCACCAGCGGCTCGAACATCTCCTTGAGCGGCGGGATGCCCGTGATCGACAGCGCGCCCTGCGGGGTGCCGTGGTAGGCCACGGCACGGGAGATGACCTTGTGCTTGTTGGGCTTGCCGGTCATCTTGAAGTACTGCTTGGCGAGCTTCCAGGCCGACTCGACGGCCTCGCCGCCGCCGGTGGTGAAGAAGACACGGTTGAGGTCGCCCGGCGCCATCTTCGCGATGCGGTCGGCGAGCTCGACGGCCTTCGGGTGCGCGAAGGACCAGAGCGGGAAGAACGCCAGCTCCTTGGCCTGCCTGGCGGCCGCCTCGGCCAGCTCCTCGCGGCCGTGGCCGACCTGGACGACGAACAGGCCGGCCAGCCCGTCGATGTACTCGCGGCCGTGGCTGTCCCAGATCTTGTGCCCCTCGCCCTTGACGATCAGCGGCATCTCGCCGCCGTTCTCGTAGGTCGAGTGCCGGGTGAAGTGCAACCACAGGTGGTCGCGACCGGCGGTCTGGTAGTCGAAGGACTCGCCCTCGGAGGTGTGGAGGCTCATCGTGTTCCCCAGTTGTAGTGCTGCTTGTTGAGCTTGAGGTAGACGAAGGTCTCCGACGAGACCACGCCCTCGAGCTCCCGGACCTGACGGATGACGTCGAGCAGGTGCGGGTCGTCCTCGCACACCACCTCGACGAGGAGGTCGAAGCTGCCGGCCGTCGTGACGACGTAGTCGACCTCGGGGACCTCGGCGATGCGGTCGCCGACCTTCATGAGGTCGCCCTCGGTGCGGATCCCGATCATCGCCTGGCGGGTGAACCCGACCTGCGTCGGATCCGTCACCGCGACGATCTGCATCACCTCGGAGTCGAGCAGCTTCTGGACCCGTGCACGGGCGGCAGCCTCCGAGAGGCCGACCGCCTTCGCGATCGCGGCGTAGGAGATCCGGCCGTCCTCCTGGAGGAGCTCGATGATCCGCTTCGCGGTCGCGTCGAGCTTCACGGGTCCGTCCATGGCACACATGGTGCTGTGCCGGACCGCTGATTCGCAAGCCGCCGGGCGTGGAATCCGCATTTCAGTGCGGTTAATTCTGCGATTCCCGCACTTTCTTTACCCAAGACTATGGAGATTGGTCCGCACCCCGGCCTACTCTCCCTTCACCGCACCCCGACCGGGAGGACCTACGTGACCAGCCCACGCACGCTGCGCAACTTCATCGGCGGCGCCTACGTCGACTCCGGTGTCGACGCCACCAGCGACGTCGTGAACCCGTCGACCGGCCGGGTCGTCGCCCACGCCCCCGTCAGCGGCGCCGAGGAGGTCGACGCGGCCTACGACGCGGCGGGCACGGCCTTCGGCGAGTGGGGACGTACGACGCCCAGCGAGCGCCAGCAGGCGCTGCTCAAGCTTGCCGACGCGATCGAGGCGCACGCCGAGGAGCTCATCGCACTGGAGTCGGAGAACACCGGGAAGATCAAGGCGCTCACCGCGAGCGAGGAGATCCCCCCGATGGTCGACCAGCTCCGGTTCTTCGCCGGTGCGGCGCGGGTGCTCGAGGGCAGGGCCGCCGGGGAGTACATGGCCGGGCACACCTCGTGGGTCCGGCGCGAGCCCATCGGGGTCGTCGGCCAGGTCACCCCGTGGAACTACCCGCTGCTCATGGCCGTGTGGAAGATCGGTCCCGCCCTGGCGGCCGGCAACACGGTCGTCCTCAAGCCGAGCGACACCACGCCGGAGAGCACGCTGCGCCTGGCCGAGCTCGCGTCCGAGTTCCTGCCGGCCGGCACCCTCAACGTCATCACCGGCGACCGGGAGACCGGTCGCCTCCTCGTCGAGCACCCGACGCCGGCCATGGTCGCGATCACCGGATCCGTACGAGCCGGGGCCGAGGTCGCGGCCAGCGCCGCCCCCCACATCAAGCGGGTCCACCTCGAGCTCGGCGGCAAGGCGCCCGTCGTGGTCTTCGACGACGCCGACATCGAGGCCGCGGTCGAGGGCATCGCCATCGCCGGCTACTTCAACGCCGGCCAGGACTGCACCGCCGCCACCCGCGTGCTCGTCGCCCCCGGCATCCACGACGACTTCGTCGCCGCCCTCAGCGACTACGCCAGGAGCTCCGCGCCGGTCGGGCTGCCCGACGACGCGGACGCGCTCTTCGGCCCCGTCAACAACGCGCGCCAGCTCGCCCACGTGAGCGGCTTCATCGACCGGCTCCCGTCGCACGCGACCGTGTCGGCCGGCGGCAACCGGCGTACGGACCTCGGCGACGGCTTCTACCTCGAGCCCACCGTCCTCTCCGGGCTCCACCAGGACGACGACGCCATCCAGAACGAGATCTTCGGCCCGGTCATCACGGTCCAGCGCTTCACCGACGAGGACGAGGCGATCCGGTGGGCCAACGGCGTCGACTACGGCCTCGCCTCCTCGGTGTGGACCAAGGACTTCGGCCGGGCGATGCGGATGTCCCGCGCCCTCGACTTCGGCTGCGTGTGGATCAACACCCACATCCCCCTCGTGGCCGAGATGCCGCACGGGGGCTACAAGAAGTCCGGCTACGGCAAGGACCTGTCGATGTACGGCTTCGAGGACTACACCCGGATCAAGCACGTCATGGCCAACATCGAGAGCTGAGCTCGCGGGCCATCTGCACCACACCAGAGCGAGCTCGGGGCTAGCGGAGGACACAGACGATGACACCGATTCCACGACGTACGAGGCGCACCCTCTCCCCTCCGGCCGCGGCACTGACCGCGGCTGCCTCCGGCGGGCTGAGCAGGCGCGCACTGCTGGGGACCGGCGCGGCCGCGAGTGCCGGGCTCGCGCTGAGCGCGTGCGCCCCACCCGCGCCCCCCTCGGGAGGTCCGTCGAGCCTCAAGCTCCCGACGGACGTCTCGGACACGGAGAAGATCCTCAAGTGGTCCAACTGGACGGCCTACCTCGACATGAACGGCAAGGAGACGAAGTCCCCCACGCTGACCGCCTTCATGGAGCAGACCGGGATCGACGTGTCCTACAGCGAGGACATCGAGGACAACGACTCCTACTACGCGAAGGTCGCGCCGCAGCTGCGGGCCGGTCAGAGCATCGACCGTGACATCTTCACGCTGACCGACTGGATGGCCACGCGCGTCATCCGCGACCAGCTCTGCCAGCCGCTCGAGCTGATCCAGATGCCCAACGTCGTCGGGAACCTCCTGCAGCCGCTCAAGGACGCCTCCTTCGACCCGGGCCGCGCCCACTCGATCACCTGGCAGAGCGGCTTCGCCGGGATCGGCTACAACCGCGACAAGGTCGGGCGCGAGCTCAAGTCGCTCGACGACCTGTGGACCGACGACCTCAAGGGCCGCATCGTGGTGCTGTCGGAGTTCCGCGACACGGCCGCCCTGGTCATGCAGAGCCAGGGCGTCGACATCGAGAGCGACTGGGGCCGGGCCGAGTTCGAGAACGCCGTCGGCTTCATCGAGCAGAAGATCGACGAGGGCTACATCCGCAAGGTGAAGGGCAACTCCTACCTGGAGGACCTCACCAGCGGCAACGCCGTCGCCGGCATCACGTGGAGCGGTGACATCTTCGTCCTCGCCTACGACACCCAGGACCCGAGCTGGACCTTCACCATCCCGGAGTCGGGCGGGACGCTCTGGTCGGACAACATGATGGTGCCGATCACCTCCACCCGTCGGCGCAACGCCCAGCGGCTCATGGACTACTACTACGACCCGGCGGTGGCCGCCCAGGTCGCGGCCTGGGTCAACTACGTCTGCCCGGTCGACGGTGCGCAGGCGGAGATGGAGAAGATCGACCCCGACCTCGCCGAGAGCCCGTGGATCTTCCCGACGGCGGAGTTCATCGCCGACAACAACATCCAGCAGTTCCGGGTGCTCAACAGCGACGAGGACATCGAGTACTCCGACATGTGGTCCAGCAACGTGATGGGGAACTGACATGGCCGGGTTCAAGGAAGCCCAGGGAGACCTCCGCCTGGAGAGCGTCACCAAGACCTTCGGTGACTTCGTGGCGGTCGACGACATCGACCTCCACGTGCCGCGGGGGTCGTTCTTCGCCCTGCTCGGCCCGTCGGGCTGCGGCAAGACCACCACGCTCCGGATGATCGCGGGCCTCGAGCAGCCGACCTCGGGGCGGGTGCTCATCGGCGACACCGACCTGACCGGCTCACGTCCCTACGAGCGCCCGGTCAACACCGTCTTCCAGTCCTACGCGCTGTTCCCCCACCTGACGATCCGCGACAACGTCGCCTTCGGCCCCAAGCGCCGCAAGGCCGCCGATGCCGCCACCCTCGCGGCGGACGCCCTCGAGCTGGTCCAGATGACCCAGTTCGCCGGCCGCAAGCCGGCCCAGCTCTCCGGCGGCCAGCAGCAGCGCGTGGCGCTGGCCCGGGCGCTGGTCAACCACCCCGAGGTGCTCCTGCTCGACGAGCCGCTCGGTGCTCTGGACCTCAAGCTGCGTCGCGAGATGCAGGTCGAGCTCAAGCGCATCCAGACCGAGGTGGGCCTCACCTTCATCCACGTCACCCACGACCAGGAGGAGGCCATGACCATGGCCGACACCGTCGCGGTGATGAACAAGGGCACCATCGAGCAGCTCGGCGCTCCCGCCGACCTCTACGACCTCCCCCGCACCCGCTTCGTGGCCAACTTCCTCGGGCAGGCCAACACCGGCGTGGGCGCGATCGAGGGCACGGACGGCGACCACCTGGTGGCGGACGTCCTCGGGACCAAGGTCCGCATCAACAAGGCCCGCTCGCAGGTCCACGACGGCAACGTCCTGTTCGGCGTACGGCCCGAGAAGGTCCAGGTCTCGCGGACCAAGCCCGACGGTGTCGGCAACGACGTCAAGGGCGTGGTGCGCGACGTGTCCTTCCTCGGGGTCGCCACCAGCTACCTGGTCGACATGCCCAGCGGCACGACGTGGAGCTGCTACGAGCAGAACCTCGACGTCGACCCGATCGACCTGCGCCCCGGTGACGAGGTCTGGCTGACGTGGAACCCCGGCCACGCGTTCGGTGTCGCGGCGGAGGACCAGTGACAGCCCTCGCCCACGCTGCGGTCGACCCCGGGGGCGTCGACCCGGCGCCACCCGCGCCCGAGGCAGCCAAGCGGAGCTGGACGGCGTACCTACTGCTCCTCCCCGGCGTCCTGTGGCTCGGCGTCTTCTTCCTCCTGCCGCTCGTCCAGCTGGCCGCGGTCAGCCTGCAGAGCCGCTACCCCGGCTTCGCCGGCTACTACTACCGCGACCTCAACTTCGCCAACTACGCCAGCGCGCTGACCGACTACGCCCCGCACTTCGCGCGGTCGTTCCTCTACGCCGGGCTCGCGACGCTGCTCGCCTTCGCGCTGGCCTACCCGCTGGCCTACGCCATGGCCTTCAAGGCGGGCAAGTGGCGCAACCTGATGATGATCTGCGTGATCGCGCCGTTCTTCACCTCCTTCATCCTGCGCACCTTCGCGTGGTCGCAGATCCTCGCCGACGAGGGCTGGGTCGTGGGCGGCCTGGAGCTCCTGCACCTGCTGCCGGGTGGACAGATCATCAACACGCCGGTCGCGGTCGTCGCCGGCCTGACCTACAACTTCCTGCCGTTCATGGTGCTGCCGATCTATGCCTCGCTCGAGCGTGCCGACCCGCGCGTGATCGAGGCCGGCGGCGACCTCTACGCCAACGGCTTCACCACGTTCCGGACCGTGACCCTGCCGATGTCGATGCCGGGCGTGCTCGCCGGCACGCTGCTGACCTTCATCCCCGCTGCCGGTGACTTCGTCAACATGGAGCTCCTCGGGCCTCAACAGGGGAAGATGGTCGGCAACGTCATCAACGACCAGTTCCTCGCCATTCCCGGCGGCTACCCGGTCGCCGCCGCGCTGTCCTTCACGCTGATGGCCGCGATCCTGGTGATGGTCTTCCTCTACGTACGCCGCTTCGGCACCGAGGAGCTGGTGTGAGATGAGCACCACGACGACCACCACCGCGAACGGGCCGGCCTACCGGCCGTCGGCCGCCAAGCGTGCCCAGGTCTGGCTCGCCAACCACTTCGCCATGCTCACCGCGATCCTGGTGCTGCTCTACCTGTTCCTGCCCGTGGCCTACACGTTCGCGTTCTCGTTCAACGACCACGGCAAGACCAACATCGTGTGGCAGGGCTTCACGTGGGAGCACTGGCAGGACCCGTGCGGGGTGCCCGGCGTCTGCGGGTCGCTGGTGACCTCGCTGCAGGTCGGTGCGATCTCCACCCTTGTGGCGACCGTGCTCGGCACGATGATGGCGCTCGCCATGGTCCGCTACCGCTTCCGCGGCAAGGCGGCCAGCAACGTGCTGATCTTCGTGCCGATGGCGACGCCCGAGATCGTGATGGGCGCCGCGCTGCTGACGATCTTCGTGCAGGGCTTCTCCAACATCGGCATCAGCCTCGGCTTCACGACGATCGTCTTCGCCCACATCATGTTCTGCCTGAGCTTCGTGGTCGTGACGGTCAAGGCGCGGATCCAGTCCCTCGACCCGCGCATCGAGGAGGCGGCGCAGGACCTCTACGCCAGCCCGATGCAGACCTTCTGGAAGGTCACCTTCCCGCTGATCCTGCCCGGCATCGCCGGTGCCGCGATGCTCGCCTTCTCGCTGTCCTTCGACGACTTCATCATCACCAACTTCGTCTCCGGCAACGAGAGCACGTTCCCCAAGTTCGTCTACGTCGCCTCACGCCGGGGCATCCCCGCCGAGGCCAACGTCATCGGGTTCTCGATGTTCGTGCTCGCCGTCCTCCTGGTGGTCGGCGCCCAGTTCGTCGGGTCGGTGCGGGCCTCGCGGGTCAAGGAATGAGTACGAGGAGCCACATGCCTGAGTCAGGGTCCGAACCGATGCGCGTGCTGATGGTCGGCGCCGGTGGCGTCGGCGACGCCGCAGCGAGGATCGCCGTCGAGCGCGACTTCTTCGAGGCGTGGGTCGTCGCCGACTACGACCTCGGGCGCGCCGAGCACACCGTCGCCGCGGCGACCGGACGGCGCAGCGGCGAGGAACGCTTCAGCGCCGCGCAGGTCGACGCGTCCGACGCCGACGCGGTGGGCGCACTGGCACGCGAGGTCCGCGCGACGCACGTCTTCAACGCCGTCGACCCGCGCTTCGTGATGCCGATCTTCACCGGCGCCCTGGCGGCCGGGGCGAACTACCTCGACATGGCGATGAGCCTGTCCGCACCGCACCCCGATGCGCCCTACGAGAAGGTCGGCATCAAGCTCGGCGACGAGCAGTTCGCCCTGGCCGGCGAGTGGGAGGCAGCCGGAAGGCTGGCGCTGCTCGGCATCGGTGTCGAGCCCGGTCTCTCCGACGTCTTCGCGCGCTACGCCGCCGACGAGCTGTTCGACCACATCGATGAGCTCGGCACCCGTGACGGCGCCAACCTGGTGATCCGCGACGACGACGGCAACGAGGTGTTCGCGCCCGGTTTCTCGATGTGGACGATCATCGAGGAGTGCCTCAACCCGCCCGTGGTGTGGGAGCGGGAGAGGGGCGGTGGTGACCTGGAGTCGGGGTTCTTCACGCTGCCGCCCTTCTCCGAGCCCGAGGTCTTCGACTTCCCGGAGGGGATCGGTCCGGTCGAGTGCGTGCACGTCGAGCACGAGGAGGTGCTCCTCATGCCGCGCTGGGTCGACGCCGACCGGGTGACGTTCAAGTACGGCCTGGGCGAGGAGATGATCAGCATCCTGCGCACGCTCCACACCCTCGGGCTCGACTCCACCGAGCCGGTCACGGTCAAGGGGGTGCAGGTGTCACCACGCGACGTGGTGGCCGCCTGCCTGCCCGATCCCGCGACGATCGGTCCCCGGATGGAGGGCAAGACCTGCGCGGGGCTGTGGGTCACCGGCACCGGCAAGGACGGCGCCCCGCGCTCGACGTACCTCTACCACGTGGTCGACAACGCCGACACGATGCGCGACTACGGCGCCCAGTGCGTGGTGTGGCAGACCGCCATCAACCCGGTGGTCGCCCTCGAGCTGCTGGCCACCGGCACCTGGTCGGGCACGGGCGTGCTCGGTCCCGAGGCGCTGGCGCCGAAGCCGTTCCTCGACCTGCTCGCCGCACCCAAGCCCGAGGGATACGGGTCCCCCTGGGGGATCGAGGAGAAGTCATGAGCACCCCACGACGTTCTTCTCCCCGCTCCGCTCCTCCGAACAACGCCGTAGGGACCCCGCAATGACGCTCTCACAGGAACGGATCCTCGCCACCGAGATCCCCGGCCCCCGCTCGCGCGCGCTCCAGGAGCGCAAGGTGGCGGCGGTCTCGGCCGGGGTCGGCACCACGCTGCCGGTGTACGTCGAGCAGGCGGGCGGCGGCATCCTCCGCGACGTCGACGGCAACCAGCTCATCGACTTCGGGTCGGGCATCGCGGTCACCACGGTCGGCAATGCCGCGCCGCGGGTCGTCGAGGCGGTGCAGCGGCAGGTCGCCGACTTCACCCACACCTGCTTCATGGTCACTCCCTACGAGGAGTACATCGACGTCTGCGAGAAGCTCGCCGAGCTCACCCCCGGCGGCCACGAGAAGCGCTCGGCGCTCTTCAACTCCGGCGCCGAGGCGGTCGAGAACGCGGTCAAGGTGGCGCGCCACCACACCGGTCGCGACGCGATCGTGGTCTTCGACCACGCCTACCACGGGCGTACGAACCTCACGATGGCGCTGACCGCCAAGAACATGCCCTACAAGCACGGCTTCGGGCCGTTCGCCGGGGAGATCTACCGCGCCCCCATGGCCTACCCCTACCGCTGGCCGGGCGGCGCCGAGGCGTGCGCCGACGAGGCCTTCGACGCCTTCGTCACCACCGTCCACACACAGGTGGGCGAGGACAACTGCGCCGCCGTCCTGATCGAGCCGATCCAGGGCGAGGGCGGCTTCATCGTGCCACCCGCGGGCTGGCTGGCGCGGGTGGCCGACTGGTGTCGCGACCAGGGGATCCTCCTCATCGCCGACGAGATCCAGACCGGCTTCGCGCGCACCGGCGACTGGTTCGCGTGCGAGCACGAGGGCGTCGTGCCGGACCTGGTGACCACCGCCAAGGGCATGGCCGGAGGCCTCCCCCTGGCTGCTGTCACCGGCCGCGCCGAGGTGATGGACTCCGTCCACGTCGGCGGACTCGGCGGCACCTACGGCGGCAACCCGGTGGCGTGCGCCGCCGCCCTCGCCGCCATCGGCACCATGGAGGACCTCGACCTCCCTGCCCGCGCCCGGGAGATCGAGGCGATCTTCGTGCCCCGCCTCCAGGCCCTCGCCGACCGCCACCCCGACCGGGTGGGCGACATCCGGGGCCGCGGCGCGATGCTGGCCGTCGAGCTGGTCAGCGACGGCGCCGGACGTACGCCCGACGCGGCGCTCGCGGGCGCCGTGCACCGCGCCTGCTCGGCGCAGGGGCTGGTGACGCTCACCTGCGGCACCTTCGGCAACGTGTTCCGCTTCCTCCCCCCGCTCTCCATCGACGACCGCCTCCTGTCGGAGGGCCTCGACATCTTCGAGGCCGCCTTCGACGAGGCAGCCGCCGCACGCCAGTGAGAGGCTGCTGACATGCCTGACCTGATCGAGACCGTGCCCCGACAGCTCCTCATCGGCGGCGAGTGGGTGGATGCCGCCGGAGGCGCGACCTTCGAGGTGACCAACCCTGCCGACGACGAGGTGCTCACCCGCATCGCCGACGGTGCGCCGGCTGACGGCGAGCGCGCCCTGGCCGCCGCGGCCGCTGCCCAGAAGGAGTGGGCGGCGACCGAGCCCCGCACGCGCGGCGAGATCCTGCGCAGCGCCTTCGAGCTGCTCACCGAGCGGGCCGACGACTTCGCCCGGTTGATGACGCTCGAGATGGGCAAGACGCTGGCCGAGGCGAAGGGCGAGGTCGCCTACGGCGCCGAGTTCTTCCGGTGGTTCTCCGAGGAGGCCGTCCGGATCCACGGCCGCTACTCCCCCGCGCCCGCCGGCAACACCCGCCTGATCACGATGAAGGCGCCCGTGGGCCCCACGCTGATGATCACGCCCTGGAACTTCCCGCTGGCGATGGGGACCCGCAAGATCGGGCCGGCGATCGCCGCCGGCTGCACCATGGTGGTCAAGCCGGCCCACGAGACCCCGCTGACCATGCTGGCGCTGGCGGCGCTGATGGAGGAGGTCGGGCTCCCGCCGGGCGTGCTCAACGTCGTCACCACCACCGACTCCGGCGGGGTGTGCGAGCCGATCATCCGCGACCCCCGGCTGCGCAAGCTGACCTTCACCGGCTCGACCGCGGTGGGCAAGGTGCTGGTGGCCCAGGCCTCGGAGCAGCTGCTGCGCGTGTCGATGGAGCTCGGCGGCAACGCCCCGTTCATCGTCTTCGGCGATGCCGACCTCGACGCAGCCGTCGACGGCGCGATGCTCGCCAAGATGCGCAACATCGGCGAGGCCTGCACCTCGGCCAACCGCTTCCTCGTGCACTCCTCGGTCGCCGAGGAGTTCGCCGGGCGGTTCGCCGAGCGGATGGGCGCCCTCACCGTCGGCGACGGCACCGAGGAGGGCGTCGACGTCGGGCCCCTCATCACCGAGAAGGCCAGGGCCGGCGTGCACGAGCTGGTGGAGGACGCCGTCTCGGCGGGGGCGACCGCGCTCGTCGGTGGCAAGGTCCCCGAGGGGCCGGGCCACTTCTACCCGCCCACGGTGCTGGTCGACGTACCCGAGTCGGCGCGCGTGTTCCGCGAGGAGATCTTCGGACCGGTCGCGCCGATCACCACCTTCGACAGCGAGGCCGAGGCGATCGAGCGCGCCAACGACACCGAGTACGGCCTGGTGGCCTACGTCTTCTCCCGGGGGCACGCCCGCGTGCTGCGGGTCAGCGAGGCGCTGGAGTTCGGCATGGTCGGGGTCAACACCGGCATCGTGTCCAACCCCGCCGCACCCTTCGGCGGGGTCAAGCACTCCGGCTTCGGCCGCGAGGGCGGCTTCGAGGGCATCGAGGAGTACCTCGAGACCAAGTACGTCGGCAGCGCGCTGTGAGCCCGGCCGCGACCAGCATCGACCGTGCCCGCCTCGCGGCACTGCACGCCGCGGAGGAGCAGCGCTTCGTCGACCTGCACCCCACCTCGGCGCGGCTCGCCGCGGAGGCCGGCGAGCACCTCCTGGCCGGCGTCCCGATGCCGTGGATGACCCGCTGGCCGGGTTCGTTCCCCCTGTTCGTGGAGTCTGCGGCGGGCGGCGGCTTCACCGACGTCGACGGCATCTCCTACGTCGACCTGTGCCTGGGTGACACCGGGTCGATGACCGGCCACTGCCTGCCGGCGGTCGCGGACGCCGTGCGCGAGCGCACCGAGCGCGGCATCACCACGATGCTCCCCTCGACCGACGCGTCCTGGGTCGCCGGCGAGCTCAGCCGCCGCTTCGGTCTCCCCCGCTGGCAGATGGCGATGACCGCCACCGACGCCAACCGCTTCGTCCTGCGCTTCGCGCGCCACCTGACGGGTCGCCCGAAGATCGCGGTGATGGACTGGTGCTACCACGGCACCGTCGACGAGACCCTGGGCGTGCTCGAGCACGGCCGGGCCGGTGACCGGGTCGTGGCCCGCCCCGGCGCGCTGGGCCCGCAGGTCGACGTCGCCCTCACGACCGCGGTCGTGCCGTTCAACGACCTCGACGCGCTCGAGGCACGGCTCGCCGAGGGCGACGTCGCCTGCCTGCTGATGGAGCCGGCACTGACCAACATCGGCATCGTGCTGCCCGACGAGGGCTATCTCGCGGGGGTCCGCGAGATCACCCGCCGGCACGGCGTGCTCCTGGTCAACGACGAGACCCACACGATCTGCGCCGGTCCGGGCGGCGCGACCGCCGCCTGGGACCTCGACCCTGACTTCGTCGTGATCGGCAAGCCGATCGGCGGCGGCATCCCCGTCGCGGCGTACGGCATGAGCGCGGAGGTCGCCGCACAGCTGGAGGGTCCGATGCTGGGCCACGACATCGACGTCGCGGGCGTCGGCGGCACGCTGTCCGGCTCCGCGCTCGCCATGGCGGCCGTACGGGCGACCCTGTCGACGGCCCTGCGCCAGGAGGACTTCGACGTCGCCGTTCCGCTGGCCGAGCTCTTCACCGACGGCATCCGCGGCGTCATCGACGAGCACGGCCTCCCGTGGCACGTCCAGCGGCTCGGGTGCCGTGCCGAGTACTGGTTCTGCCCGCCGCCCCGCGGCGGGGCCGAGGCAGCCGCGGCCGTGGACGAGGAGCTCGACGCGTTCTTCCACCTCTGGACGGTCAACCGGGGCGTGCTGCTCGCGCCGTTCCACAACATGTCGCTCTTCTCGCCCTTCCACACCTCCGCCGACGTCGACGCCCACACGTCCGCGTTCCGGGGTGCGGTCGAGGCCCTCGTCGGCTGACCTGACGGACTCGCGTGCCCCCGGGGGTTCGGGCTCAGGTTCCCGGTGCGCCGATGACCCCTGCCGCCCGCGCCGCCTCGGCGTAGGCGGCGGCCAGCGTGTCGACGCTCTCGTGGGCGTTGAGGCCCGACGGGTTGGGCACGACGAAGACCCGGGAGTCGCCCCAGCCCTCGGGCTGCTCGCCGACGCGGGCGCGACGCTCGCCGAACGCGGAGCGGTAGGCCGTGACGCCGGCGATCGCCACCACGTCCGGACGCCGCTCGGCCACGAGTGCCCGCAGCCGTTGCCCGCCCAGCCGCAGCTCCTCCGGCGTCAGCTCGTCGGCGCGGGCGGTGGCCCGTGCCGCCACGTTGGTGATGCCGATCCCCTGCCGCACGAGGGCGTCGCGGTCAGCGGCGGTCATGCCCGCGGACGGGTCGACCGGCTCCGTCAGGATCCCGGCGCGCAGGAGCGCGGGATAGAAGCGGTTGCCCGGTCGGGCGAAGTGGGTCTGGGTCGCCGCCGTCCACAGCCCGGGGTTGATCCCCACGAACAGCAACCGCAACGGCTGCCCGGCCTCGGGCAGGAGGTCGGGGACCTCGATGTCGCGGAACGTCTCCAGCTCGGCCCTCGTGAACCCCATGGCACCATCGTGCCGGGTCGCGTTCCGCCGGCTCTCGCCGACGCCCGGATCCGGGCGTACGGTGAGTGGATGCGGAGCTGGCTCCAGGACTTCGGTCTGCTGCTGCTGGCCTGGATCGCGATCCAGGTCGTCTTCGACGCGGTGTTCTGCAGCCCCTGGGAGTGGGAGCGGCGGACCGTCGGGCGACTCCTCCGGCGCGTGAGACCCACGCCCCACACGGCCGAGGTGGTGCGGCTCCGCCGGCCCATCGAGCAGGTGGGCGCCGACGTACGCCGCCTGCGTCGGGCGTTCGGCCAGGAGGGCATGCGCTTCGCGAAGTACGAAGGGACCCGACAGGCCTACGACGGCGTCCTCGCCGAGGCGGCCGACACCCTCGAGCTCACCCACTTCCTGGCCGACCTGCCGCCCGGCGTCGACCGGGACCTCGAGCGCGTACGGGTCGAGGGGCTCCTCGAGGACGCCGGGCTGCTCCCGCCGCTGCACGCCGCCTGAGCCGGGCGCCCCTGCGTGTCGGACAGGACAAACCCCATCCACCGGAGGGGGCGGCCCGCCTGCCGGTGCTCAGGGAGGTCGACTTCGTCCTGTCGGACGCGCACGCCCGCACCTGGTCGTACGCACTGCCAGGGAAGCACGAGACCCCGCCTCCCTTGCGGGAGACGGGGTCTCGGATGATGCGGTGCCGGTCAGTGACCGGCGGTGATCACTTGGTGATCTTGACGACCCGGCCGGCGCCGACGGTGCGGCCACCCTCACGGATCGCGAACCGGAGGCCCTCGTCCATGGCGATGGGCTGGATGAGCTCGACCGACATCTCGGTGTTGTCACCCGGCATGACCATCTCGGTGCCCTCGGGCAGGGTCACAACACCGGTCACGTCAGTCGTACGGAAGTAGAACTGGGGACGGTAGTTGTTGAAGAACGGCGTGTGACGGCCGCCCTCGTCCTTGCTGAGGATGTAGACGGACGCCTCGAAGTTGGTGTGAGGCGTCGTGGTGCCCGGCTTGATGACGACCATGCCGCGCTCGATGTCCTCGCGCTTGGTGCCACGGAGGAGCAGACCGACGTTCTCGCCCGCCTGGCCCTCGTCGAGCAGCTTGCGGAACATCTCGACACCGGTGACGGTCGACTTCTGGGCGACCTCGCGGATGCCGATGATCTCGACCTCCTCGTTCACCTTGACGATGCCGCGCTCGATGCGACCGGTGATGACGGTGCCACGACCGGTGATCGTGAAGACGTCCTCGACGGGCATCAGGAACGGCTTGTCGGTCTCGCGCTCGGGGGTCGGGATGGACTCGTCCACCGCGGCCATGAGCTCGACGATCGACTCGCCCCACTTCTCGTCACCCTGCAGGGCCGGGAAGGCCGCCACGCGGACAACGGGGATGTCGTCGCCCGGGAACTCGTACTCGGAGAGGAGCTCGCGCACCTCCATCTCGACGAGCTCGATGAGCTCCTCGTCGTCGACCATGTCGCACTTGTTGAGCGCCACGACCAGGGCCGGCACGCCGACCTGGCGGGCGAGCAGCACGTGCTCACGCGTCTGGGGCATCGGGCCGTCGGTGGCGGCAACCACGAGGATCGCGCCGTCCATCTGAGCGGCACCGGTGATCATGTTCTTGATGTAGTCCGCGTGACCCGGGCAGTCGACGTGCGCGTAGTGGCGCGCCTCCGTCTGGTACTCGACGTGCGCGATCGAGATCGTGATGCCGCGCTGACGCTCCTCGGGAGCCTTGTCGATCTGGTCGAAGGCCGAGGCCTCGTTCAGGTTCGGGTACTTGTCGTGCAACACCTTGGTGATCGCCGCGGTCAGCGTCGTCTTGCCGTGGTCGATGTGACCGATCGTGCCGATGTTGACGTGCGGCTTGGTCCGCTCGAACTTCGCCTTAGCCACTGGGGCTCCTCCTGGTTGGGTTTGTACTGAAATCGTGGATGTGGAACGGGTGGTGCTGGACCGAGGGTCCGGGTGGAACTACTCGCCGCGAACCTTCTTGACGATCTCCTCGGCGATGTTCGAGGGAACCTCGGCGTACGAGTCGAACTCCATCGAGTACGACGCCTGACCGGAGGTCTTCGACCTCAGGTCGCCAACGTACCCGAACATCTCGGACAGGGGCACAAGGGCGTTCACGACCATGTCGCCGTGACGCTCCTCCTGCGCCTGGATCTGGCCGCGGCGCGAGTTGATGTCGCCGATGACCGTGCCGAGGAACGTGTCGGGCGTGGTGACCTCGACAGCGAACATCGGCTCGAGGAGCACGGGCTTGGCCCGGCGTGCGGCCTCCTTGAACGCCTGGTTGCCGGCGATCTTGAAGGCGAGCTCGGACGAGTCGACGTCGTGGTAGGCGCCGTCCTCGAGCGAGAACTTCACGTCGACCATGGGGTAGCCGGCGAGCACGCCGAACTCCATGGCCTCCTGGCCGCCCTGGTCGACCGAAGGGATGTACTCCTTCGGCACGCGGCCGCCGGACACGTTGTTCTGGAACTCGTAGCCGCCACCGGTGCCCGTCTCGGGGTCGATGTTGGGGCCGAGGTTGACCACGACCTTGGCGAACTGGCCCGACCCACCGGTCTGCTTCTTGTGGGTGTAGGAGTGCTTCTCGACCAGGTTGCGCACGGTCTCGCGGTAGGCCACCTGCGGCTTGCCGACGGTGGCCTCGACGCGGAACTCGCGCTTCATCCGGTCGACGAGGATCTCCAGGTGGAGCTCGCCCATGCCGGCGATGATCGTCTGACCGGTCTCCTCGTCCGCCTTGACGGTGAACGTCGGGTCCTCGTCCGACAGGCGCTGGATGGCCGTGCCGAGCTTCTCCTGGTCACTCTTGGTCTTGGGCTCGATCGCGACCTCGATCACCGGGGCCGGGAACGTCATCGACTCGAGCACGACCTGGTGCTGCGGGTCGCAGAGCGTGTGACCGGTCTTCGTGTCCTTGAGACCCATGACGGCCACGATCTGGCCGGCGCCGACCGACGCGATCTCCTCACGCTTGTTGGCGTGCATCTGGTAGACCTTGCCGATCCGCTCCTTGCGGCCGTTGACCGAGTTGACCACGGTCGAGCCGGCCTCGAGCTTGCCGGAGTAGACGCGGACGTAGATCAGCTTGCCGAGGTGCGGGTCGGTGGCGATCTTGTAGGCGAGGCCGGAGAACGGCTCGTCGTCGGACGGCTGGCGGACGATGACCTCGTTCTCGTCCTTGACCGAGTGGCCCTGGATGCCGTCGATGTCGAGCGGCGAGGGCAGGTAAGCGACGACCGCGTCGAGCAGGGGCTGGACGCCCTTGTTCTTGAACGCGGTGCCGCACAGGACGGGGTTCAGCTTGTCGGCCAGCGTGGCGCGACGGATCGCGGCCTGGAGGTCCTCGACGGAGAAGTTCTCCTCGCCCTCGAGGTAGCGCTCCATGATGGCGTCGTCGGCGTCGGCCAGGGTCTCGATGAGCATCGCGCGGTACTCGGCGGCCTGCTCGGCGAGCTCGGCCGGGATCTCCTCGACCTCGTAGTCCTCACCCATCGTGGTCTCGCCGCGCCACACCAGGGCGCGCATGCCGACCAGGTCGACGACACCGATGAAGTCGCCCTCGGCGCCGATCGGCAGCTGGAGGACCAGGGGCGTCGAGTTGAGGCGCTCCTTCATCATGTCGACGCAGCGGAAGAAGTCGGCACCCGTGCGGTCGAGCTTGTTGACGAAGCACATGCGGGGGACCGAGTACTTGTTGGCCTGGCGCCACACCGTCATGGTCTGCGGCTCGACACCGGCGACACCGTCGAAGACCGCCACGGCGCCGTCGAGGACGCGCAGCGAGCGCTCGACCTCGGCGGTGAAGTCCACGTGGCCGGGCGTGTCGATGATGTTGATCTGGTGCTCTTTCCACCAGCAGGTCGTCGCGGCGGACGTGATCGTGATGCCGCGCTCCTGCTCCTGCTCCATCCAGTCCATGGTGGCACCACCGTCGTGCACCTCACCGATCTTGTAGGTGATGCCGGTGTAGAAGAGGATGCGCTCGGTGGTGGTGGTCTTGCCGGCGTCGATGTGCGCCATGATGCCGATGTTGCGGACCTTGTTGAGGTCGGTGGTGATGTCGACGGCCACGTCTGTGTCTCAGTCCCTCGAAGTAGTGGGGTTGTGGGGGTGAGAGGCCGTACGCCGCGCGGAGCGGGTCGTACGGCCTCTCGTCCTCACCAGCGGTAGTGGGCGAAGGCCTTGTTGGACTCGGCCATCTTGTGGGTGTCCTCGCGCTTCTTCACAGCGGCACCGAGGCCGTTGCTGGCGTCGAGGATCTCGTTCATGAGTCGCTCGGACATGGTCTTCTCGCGACGGTCGGCGGCGTAGCCGACGAGCCAGCGCAGGGCCAGCGTCGTGCTGCGGTTGGCCTTGACCTCGATCGGGACCTGGTAGGTCGCGCCGCCGACGCGGCGGGACTTGACCTCGATGGCCGGCTTGACGTTGTCGAGCGCGCGCTTGAGCGTGACGACCGGGTCGGTGCCGGTCTTCTCGCGGCAACCCTCGAGGGCGGTGTAGACGATGCGCTGGGCAACGGCCTTCTTGCCGTCCTGCAGGACCTTGCTGACGAGCTGGGTGACCAGCTGCGAGCCGTAGACCGGGTCAGAGACGAGAGGGCGCTTGGGAGCGGGACCCTTGCGAGGCATTACTTCTCCTTCTTCGCGCCGTAGCGGCTGCGGGCCTGCTTGCGGTTCTTGACACCCTGGGTGTCGAGCGTGCCGCGGATGATCTTGTAGCGCACACCGGGAAGGTCCTTCACACGGCCGCCGCGGACGAGCACGATGGAGTGCTCCTGCAGGTTGTGACCGACACCCGGGATGTAGGCGGTGACCTCGACGCCACTGCTCAGGCGCACGCGGGCGACCTTGCGGAGGGCGGAGTTCGGCTTCTTCGGGGTGGTGGTGTAGACGCGGGTGCAGACGCCACGGCGCTGCGGGGATCCCTTCAGGGCAGGCGTCTTGGACTTCGACACCTTGTCCTGGCGGCCCTTGCGGACCAGCTGGTTGATGGTGGGCACCTGGTGGTTCCCTCTCTCTGTTTCTCGTCTCGGTCCGACGCTGTGCCGGACTCGGTGGTGTTGCGTTCGTGCTGTGCCTGTCGCCGGCTGGGCCGGGCTCAGAGACTGAGCAGTGGCTTCCGAGCATGCGGATGGGTCTGGTCGTGCCAGACACAAGGAATGAGGCTACTCGGGCCCTACGACAGGGTCAAAATGCCGCGGGAGCCGCTGCGACGGCCGCTTCCTCGCCCGGTTCGCCGGTGGGCGCGACCCGGTCGCGCCGGACCCGCTCCGCGCGCAGGTAGACCGCTGCCGACACCGCCACGCCGGTGATGGTGAGCAGTCCCCCACCCAGCAGCGTCCAGCGGGCGCCGTACTCGTGACCGATCCACCCGATGATGGGTGCACCGACCGGGGTGCCGCCCATGAAGATCATCAGGTAGAGCGCCATCACCCGCCCCCGGACGCCGGCGTCGGTGTGCAGCTGCATGTAGGTGTTGGCGCTGGTGATGAAGGTCAGCGCGGTCAGTCCGGTGATCGGGGTCAGCAGCGCGAAGGTGAGGTAGGTGGGCATCAGGCCCGCCAGCACCACCGTGGCGCCGAACGCGAGCGCGGAGCCCACGACCAGGCGGTGGCGTACGTGCTCGCGACGCGCGGCCAGCAGGGCCCCGGTCAGCGAACCGACGGCCAGGAAGCTGCCCAGCAGGCCGAACTCGGTCGGTCCCTTGCCGAAGACCTCGGTGGCCATCAGCGCGGAGGTGATCTGGAAGTTGAGGCCGAAGGTGCCGGCGAAGAAGACCAGGCTCAGCACGAGCAGGAGGTCGGGGCGGGCGCGGACGTAGGCGACGCCCTCGCGGATCGCACCCGGCCCGCGGTCGGCGGGGGCGGCGGCGTCGATGCGGCTGGCGTCGAGGTGGCGCAGGGACCAGATCGGCGCGGCGTACGACACGGCGTTGACGAGGATGACCCAGCCCGTGGCGACCGCTCCCCCGCCCAGCGCGGCGATGAGCAGTCCGGCCAGGCCGGGGCCGACCAGGCGCGCGGCGTTGAAGCTCGCCGAGTTGAGGCCGACCGCGTTGGTCAGGTCGACCGGGTCGACGATCTCCGACACGAACGACTGGCGGGCCGGGGCGTCGAACGCCGAGGCCGTGCCGAGCAGGAGGGCCAGGACGTAGACGTGCCACACCTCGGCCGTGCCGGTGACGGCGAGCACGCCGAGGACGGCGGCAGGCAGCGCCATGCCCAGGTTGGTCAGCTGGAGCAGCCGCTGCTTGGGCATCCGGTCGGCGACGAGACCGGCGAACGGGGTCACCAGCAGGAACGGCAGGAACTGCAGTCCGGTGGTGATCCCGAGTGCGGTCGCGCCGGAGCCCACGGCGAGCTGGAGGACCAGCCAGTCCTGGGCGACGCGCTGCATCCAGGTGCCGGTGTTCGACACGACGCCGCCCGCTGCGTAGCGGCGGTAGTTGGGGTTGCTCAGGGAGCGGAACGTGGGGCTCGTGGTGACTCCTCGGTCAGGTCAGTCGGTCAGGGCAAGTCGGGCGAGGATCGGTGCGGCCTCGCGGAGGGTGGCGCGCTCGGCCGGCGTGAGCCTGCCGAGCTGCTGGGCGAGCCAGGCGTCGCGGCGCTGCCGGTCGGCGAGCACGGCCGCCCGGCCGGAGTCGGTGAGCGAGACGACGACCTGGCGGCCGTCGGTCTCGTGCGGGCGGCGTACGACGTAGCCGTCGGTCTCCAGACAGTTGACCGTCCGGGTCATCGACGGCGGCTGCACGCGCTCGGCGCGCGCCAGCTCGCCGACGGTCTGCTCACCGAGGCGTACGAGGAGCCCGAGGACGACCATCTGCCCGATGCTCAGGTCGTTGTCGGGGTGGCGCTCGGACACCAGGCGGCGGCGCATGCGCATCACGGACGCCCGGAGCTCTGAGGCGAGCCCGGCGTCGGTGCGGAGGTCGGCGGTCGGCATGGTAGTTAGCATAACTCATTACCTGTGCTAACAATTCCGCAGCTGTAGGAGTCACCGCCTCAGCGGTGACCCCCGCGCGGATGGGCCGTTGCAACAGCCGAACCGCGCAGGAGTCACCGCTTCAGCGGTGACTCCTGCGCGGTTGGGGGAAGTCCGTCAGGTGAGCCAGGAGGTCAGCGGGGCGATCGCGAAGTAGACGACGAAGAGCGCTGCCACGAGCCACATCAGTGGGTGCACCTCGCGGAACTTCCCGATGACCAGCTTGATCAGGACGTACGCCAGGAAGCCGGCGCCGATGCCGACGCTGATCGAGTAGGTGAACGGCATGAGCACGATGGTGAGGAAGGCCGGGATGGCGATCTCGAGGTCGTCCCAGTCGATGCCCTTGACCTGCTGCATCATCAGGAACCCGACGAGCACCAGCGCCGGGACGGCCGCCTCCGACGGGATCGCCTCGACGATCGGGGCGAAGAACGTCGTCAGCAGGAACAGCAGGCCGGTCACCACGGACGCGAGGCCGGTGCGGGCGCCCTCGCCGACGCCGGACGCCGACTCGATGTAGGACGTGTTCGACGAGACTCCCGCGGCGCCACCGGCGACGGCGCCGATCGAGTCGACGATGAGGATGCGCTGCGAGTGGGGCGGGATGCCCTCCTCGTCGTTGAGCCCGGCCTCGGCGCCGATCGCCGTCATGGTGCCCATGGTGTCGAAGAAGTCGGCGAGCAGCAGCGTGAAGGCAAGGAGCAGCGCGGCCAGGAAGCCGACGGACGAGAAGGCGCCGAAGAGGGAGAACTCGCCGAGGGTGCCGAAGTCGGGCACGTCGACGAACCCGTTGAACTCGGGCACGTTGAGCGACCAGTTGCCCGGACCGTCGACGGCGACCGACCCGAGGTCGAGCACGGCCTGGAGGACGAACGCCAGCACGGTGGTGGCGACGATCGAGATGAGGATCGCCCCGCGCACCTGGCGCACCCAGAGGGCGATGATGAGGATGACCCCGATCGCGAAGACGAGGACCGGCCAGCCGGTGAGCGTGCCGCCGTTGCCGAGCTGGACCGGGACGGTCGTCTGGAATGCGTCGGGGATGCGGGTCACGAAGCCGGCGTCGACGAAGCCGATCAGGGCGATGAACAGGCCGATGCCGACCGAGATCGCGATCTTCAGCTGCTGCGGAACGGCGTGGAAGACCGCCTTGCGGAAGCCGGTCAGCACCAGCACGAGGATGATCAGGCCCTCGAGGACGACCAGGCCCATCGCGTCGGCCCACGTCGACCGCGTCGCGATGGCGTTGGCCACGAACGCGTTGAGCCCGAGACCGGTGGCCAGCGCGAGGGGGAAGTTGGCCACCGAGCCCATCAGGATCGTCAGCAGGCCCGCGACCAGGGCGGTGCCGGCGGCGATCACGGGGAGGTTGGACCCGTCCCCGGGACCACCACCGAGGAAGGCCCCCGTCGAGTCCGGCACGAAGCCGAGGATCAGCGGGTTGAGCACGACGATGTAGGCCATCGTCAAGAAGGTGACGACGCCGCCGCGGACCTCGCGGCCGACGGTCGAGCCTCGTGCAGTGATCTGGAAGAACCCGTCGAGGCCGGTGGCCTTCCGGGGAGGGGGCGCGGTGGTGGTGTCATCAGTCACGGGACGGGAGTGTGGCAGAACGGTGCTACGTCCGTGTTTCGTGCACCGTCTCGCGTGTAGCGTGCTCGACGTGGACCTGGGCGACGAGCAGCCGACGCAGCACGAGATCGGCAACCGGACCTTCATCGTCGCGCAGGTCGAGCCTCTCGACGTCGACGGCGTCCGCACCACGGAGGTCGGCACCGCCCTGTGGTTGCTCGGCTTCCTCGGCCTGCTCCCCTTCTGGGGCACCCTCGAGGAGAGCGGCCGCACGTGGTGGCTCTGGACCTGCCTGGCCGGCTTCGGCCTCGGGCTGTGCGGTCTGGAGTACTGCCGCCGTCGCCGCAAGGAACGCGCCGCTCAGCAGGCCGGCGGATGAGCACCCCGCCCACCCGGTGGGCGCTCGCCGGCGCGGGCAACCGCGGCTACGGGGCGAAGTTCGCGCAGCTGGTCGAGGAGGGCGCCGACGTCGACGGTGAGGCCCGCCTCGCCGACGTGCTCGTCGCACGCCGCGCCCGCATCCTCGACATCGGCTCCGGGATGGGTCGCGTGGCTGCCGCGCTGCAGGCACGTGGACACGAGGTGACCGCGGTGGAGCCCGACGCGGACCTGGTCGCGCAGTCGCGACGGACCTACCCCGACCTGTCCGTCATCCATTCCGACGTCCTCGACGTGGACCCCGCCGACCTGGGAGCGGCCTTCGACCTCGTCGTCCTGGTCGGCAACGTGATGGTCTTCCTCGCCGCCGACACCGAGCGCGAGGTGCTGCGGCGGGTGCACGACGTCCTGGCACCGGGCGGTCGCGTCCTGGTCGGGTTCCATCCCGTCGACGGGCCTGCGACGGCACGCGCCTACAGCCCCGACGAGTTCGCCGCCGACGCAGCCGCCTGCGGACTTCGCGTCGACCTGCGCGCGGGCTCGTACGAGCTCCACCCGCCGGCCGCCGACTACGCCGTGTGGGTGCTCTCGCGCGACGACCGGCCGCAGACGCTGACGTCGTTCGGCCACGCCCTCTAGCCGGACAGCGGCTGGGCGGCTCAGATCCGCTCGTACTCGTCGTCGGTGAGGGTGTCGAAGGCGTGGTCGGGCATCGGCAGCGGCTGCTGCTTGCGGGCCAGCTTGACCTCGGAGTGGGCGCCGCAACCGTGGTCGAGGCTCACGACCTTGCCGTCGTCGTTGGCGTTGCCGTTGGCGCAGACACCGAAGGACTCGGACAGCGACCCGTTGATGCGCAGGAGGAAGCCGCAGGTGGTGCAGGTGTCCGGGGCGCTCTTGGCCAGCGGCGACTCGGGGCCGGCGGGGCCGGCGTACCAGCGCTCCGCGGCCATGTCGATGCCCTCGCGGCTCAGCGTGCGGATGCGTCCCAGCCCGAGGTCCTCGGCCACGCGGCGCACCTGGGCGCGGGCGTCGCCGTCCAACGGCTCGTCGAGCGGGTCGTCGCCGACGAGGTAGGTCGGCACGAGCCGCGGGTCCTCGTCCTCGACGGGCAGCAGGTCGCCGGGCGACAGGTCGCCGGGCTGGAGCCGCTCCTTGTAGGGCACCCAGGCCGGCGCGACGATCGCGTCGTCGCCGGGGAGCAGCACGACCTCGTTGACGGTGAGGTCCTTGCCGCGCTTGGCCCGCGTGAGCGTGACCGACCAGTACCAGCCGGGGTAGCCGGGGCGCTCGCACGCGAACTGGTGCGTCACCACGCGCTCGCCCTCGGCGTGCGCGCCGAGGTGCTCGCCCACCTCGGACGGCTCAGCGACCTCGAGGACGATGCCTCGGGCCACGTCGACAGCCTTGACGAGGGTCGAGTCCGGCTTGCCGGCACGCATGGGGAGAGAGATCACGGGTGCATCATCGCAAACGGTCGGTGGTCCTGTCCCGCCGGGACCGAAGCCGGGACGGCGCGGCGCCGGTGTCAGGGCGGTAGTCCAAGATGGTGCCCGTGACCACCGACCGCCCTGACCCGACCCCGGGTCCGCGGCCGGAGTCCGCCCGTCCGGCACCGTCCGGTGCCGTGCGCCGCTCCCTGTCGGGGGCCGCGAAGGGCGCGAAGGCGGCCGGTCGTGGTGCCAAGGTCGCCGGCCGCGGAGCCGGCACCGCAGGCCAGTACGCCGTGTCGCAGGCGCGGCGGGCGACGCGGGCCGAGGGCGCCGGCGACTCGGGCCTCTCGCGGCTCATCGAGCTGCACGCCTTCAACGCCGCCGGCGACGCCGCCGTGGCGATCTCGCTGGCAGGCACCCTCTTCTTCCAGGTCCCCACCGGCGAGGCGCGCGGACAGGTGGCCCTGTTCCTGGGCCTGACGATGCTCCCGTTCGCGATCGTCGCCCCCCTGATCGGCCCGTTCCTCGACCGCTTCAGCCACGGCCGCCGCTGGGCGGTCGGGGCGACCATGGCGATCCGCTGCTTCCTCTGCTGGGTGCTGGCCACCGCCGTGATCACCGAGTCGCCGTGGCTGTTCCCCGCAGCGCTCGGCGTCCTCGTGGCGTCCAAGGCGTACGGAGTCACCCGCGCGGCCGCCGTGCCGCGGCTCCTGCCACCCGACCTGACCCTGGTCAAGGCCAACGCGCGGGTCTCCCTCGCCGGCATCGTCGGCGCCGGCATCTCGGCCCCGCTCGCCATCCTCGCCTCGACCTTCGGGCCGGAGTGGTCGCTGCGCTACGGGTTCGTGGTGTTCGTGCTCGCCACCATCTGGGCGATCCGCCTGCCGGAGAAGGTCGACGCCAGCCAGGGCGAGGGCGAGCTGGTGCTCACCGGTCCGACGACCACGGGCACCACTGCGAGCACGAGCCGCCGACCGAAGACCCGCATCCCCGCGGCTGTGGCGTTCGCCCTCCGCGCCAACTGCGGACCGCGGTGGCTCTCGGGGTTCCTCACGATGTTCATGGCGTTCCTGCTGCGCGACAACCCGATCGGCGACTGGAAGCCCGAGGTGCTGCTCGGCCTGGTGATCGGCGCGGCCGGCCTCGGCAACACCCTCGGCATCGCCATCGGGTCACTCCTGCAACGCCTCAATCCGGCCATGACCGTCGTGCTCGCCCTGCTGGCCGACGCGGTCGTCGCCGTCGTGGCAGCACTGTTCTACGGCCTGCCCACGCTGGTGCTGCTCGGCCTCACTGCCGGCCTGGCGCAGTCGCTCGCGAAGCTGTCGCTCGACTCGACCATCCAGCGCGACGTGCCCAGCCGGATCCAGGCGAGTGCCTTCGCCCGGTCCGACACCACCCTTCAGCTGGCCTGGGTGATCGGCGGGTTCGTCGGCATCGCCATGCCGCTGGTGCCGCAGCTGGGCCTCGGCATCGCGGCGGCCGCGCTGGGAGCCTGGGCGACCTTCGTGCTGGTCAGCCGCCCGCCCGGCACGGCAGCGACCGCGCGGACCTGACCGCCCGACTGCGGAACCGGCTCAGAGCTCCAGCTCGTCGGCGAGGGCGCGCAGCACCTTCGCCGTGCCGCTGCTGGCGGCACGCTCGGGGTGGCGACCCCGGCGGTAGGTCTCCTCGACACCCTCGAGCATCTTGATCAGGTCCTCGACGATCGTGACCATCGCCTCGGGCTGCTTGCGCTGGGCGCTGCGCTGGTTGCGGGTGACCGAGGCGGGGGCGTCGACGACGCGGACCTGGAGGGCCTGGTCGCCCCGGCGGCCCTGGGCGATGCCGAACTCGACCTTGGTGCCCGCCTTGAGGGTCCCGGTGCCCTCGGGCAGGGCGTCGGAGTGCACGTAGACGTCCGGGCCGTCCTCCTGGGACAGGAAGCCGAAGCCCTTCTCCGCGTCGTACCACTTCACCTTGCCACTGGGCACGGGACTTCTCCGCTCGACTCAACATCCTGGGGCCACGTGGGTTCACGGGCGCGGCACAGGATAGGCGTCCGGACCGGCGCTCCACCAACGGGTTCGGCAGCCCCGGGCTTTGATTTGCGTGCACACGTGCTGGGACCATGGGACCCTCGGTGGTTCCGCCCGCACCTGGCGGGCACGAGTGAGGCGACGAAGGGGTGGGGCACCGTGTGGTCACGACCGGTGGGACGGATCCTCGGATGCAGCCTGCTCGCGCTCGGGCTCGCACTCCCCGCCGCCGGAGCCGCGCTCGCCGACGACGCTCCGGCGTCCGGCTCCCCCGCGACCGGACCGCTGACCCTCGTCACCCTCCAGGGCGCCGGGACCAGTGCGGGCTCGAAGGACGCCGCCGAGCTGCTCGCCCGCCAGGACGCCCTCCTGGCCGCCATCGGCGCGGGCGAACCCGTCTACCGCTGGACCACCGCACTCAACGGCTTCGCCGCCCACCTGAGCGAGGACCAGCTCTCCGTCCTCGACGACCAGCCCGGCATCGCTGCGATCGAGGCCGACCAGGTCCGCCCGCTGGCCGGTCGTACGACGATGGCGAGCGTGCGGGGCGCCACCACTCCCCGCCTGCGCGGTGGAGCGGGTGTGGTGATCGGCGTGGTCGACTCGGGCATCGCACCGGAGTCCCCCGCCTTCGCCGACGTCCCCGGCCTGGGCCGCGACCCGCGGAGCTTCGCCGGCGCGTGCGCCGAGGGCGAGGGCTGGTCGAGCGCGGACTGCACCCGCAAGGTCGTCGGGGCCCGCTGGTTCGTCGAGGGTTTCGGCGCGGACCGGGTCCGCTCCTCGGAGTCGCTGTCGGCGCGTGACGTCCTGGGCCACGGCACCCAGGTCTCCTCGGTCGCCGCCGGCAACGCCGGGATCAGCGTCCGCGTCGACGACCGCGATGCCGGCCGGTACGGCGGCGTCGCCCCACAGGCGCGGATCGCCGCCTACAAGGCCTGCTGGGGTGCGCCCGACCCCGCCGGCGACGGCTGCTCGACGGCCGACGTGGTCGCCGCGGTGGACGCTGCCGTCGCCGACCGCGTCGACGTGCTGAGCCTCGCGCTGGCCGGCGGCGAGGGCATCGACACCTTGCAGCGCGCCCTGCTCGGCGCCGCGGAGGCCGACATCGTGGTGGTCGGTGCGTCCGGCAACACGTCCGGCTCGGCGTACGCCGCGCACGCGGGGCCGTGGGTGACGACCGTGGGCTCGGCCGTGGGCCGGATGTCGCGCGGGCTGGTCGCGCTGCCCGGCGGGCGCTCCTGGACCGGCGGCGGCCGACCTGCTGCCGTGGCGGGACGCGCCGTGCTCGCCCAGGACGCACCTGCTCCCGGGGTCTCGCGCCGCGCTGCGGGTCAGTGCCGTCGCGGTGCCCTCGACTCGCGGCGCGTCGCGGGCCGCATCGTCGTGTGCCGACGGGGCGGCATCGGCCGCATCGACAAGTCGGAGGCCGTCTCCCAGGCAGGTGGACGCGCGATGGTGCTCGTCAACCTGCGTCCGGGCGCCGTGTCGGCCGACTTCCACTCCGTGCCGACCGTCCACCTGTCCGCGGCTGCCGGTCGGGAGCTCGGCCGCTGGGTCGCCCGCCACCCCGGCGTACGGGTGCGGATGTCCCGCGCGAGCGGCACCCCCGGCACCCGGCGTACGGCACCGTGGAGCGCCTCGGGCGACCCCCGCGGCGTCGCCCTCAAGCCGGACGCGGTCGCCGACGGCGACGCGGTGCTCGGTGCCGTGCCCGAGACGAGCGGACGCAGCTGGGGTGTCTTCAGCGGCAGCTCCGCGGCCACCGCCCACGCGAGCGGGCTGGCCGCCCTCCTGCTGGCCGAGCGCGACGCCCCGGCCGCCGTGGTGCGCTCCCTGCTCGTCACCTCGGGCACGCCCATCCGCGGTTCGTCGGTCCTGGCCCAGGGCAGCGGAGCCCTGCCGGGCGTCGCCCCGACCGGTCACCTGGCCCTCGACGTGCCACGTCACGCCTGGCGTCGCGCCCTCCGTACGCACCGGCTGGACGCGCTCAACACCAGCTCGCTCCTGATGTCGGCGCGGCAGACGACGGCGGTCCGCACGGTCACCAACGTCGGCCCACGCCCGGAGTACTTCTCGGTGACGGCGCGCGGGTTCACCTCGCACCGGGTCACGGTGCGCCCCCTGGCCGTACGCCTCCGGCCGGGTCAGTCCGCACGCTTCACCATCACCGTGTCCGGGCCCACCGGGCCCGGTCGCCTCGACGACGGTGAGCTCGTCTGGCTCGGCGCCCTCGGCGGCACCACCCGCGTGCCGGTCGCCCTGACCCGCTGACGTACGACGACGGGCCGCCGCCCCCGGAGGGACGACGGCCCGTGCCGACCGGAAGTGCGCTCAGGTGTCGAGCACCCGGTCGTGGCGCAGGGAGGTCGCCTTCGTCTCCTGGGCGAACAGGACCGCGATGACTGTGAGCACCGAAGCGATCGTCATGTAGATCGCCACCTTGTCGACGTTGGCAGTGCCCTCGCTGGCGCTGCCGAGGAGGTCGATCGCGATGATCGGGGCGAGCGCGCCGGCGAAGATCGAGGCGAGCTGGTAGCCCACGGAGGCGCCGGTGTAGCGCACCGAGGTGCCGAACAGCTCGGAGAAGAACGCCGCCTGCGGGGCGTACATCAGCGCGTGCAGGACCAGGCCGACGCAGATCGCGAGGATGATCTTGGGCTCGGAGCGCGAGGCGATCAGGTCGAAGAAGAACCACGACCACACCGCGACCCCGACGGCACCGGCGAGGTAGAGCGGACGCCGACCGACCTTGTCGCTGAGCGCGCCGACCAGCGGGATGGTCACGAAGTGGACGACCGAGCCGATGAGCAGCGCCTTGAGGATCAGCGGCTTGTCGTCGGCCGTGCCGGCGTAGAGGGTGAGGAACGAGATCGAGATGATCGTGAAGAGGTAGTAGGAGATGTTCTCCGCCATCCGCATCCCCATGGCCACGAAGACCTCCTTGGGGTACTTGCGGAAGACCTCGATGATCGGCATGTGGGCCGACTCCTTGGTCTCCATCTCGGCCTTGGTCTCCGCGAAGACCGGCGACTCCTCGATCGACAGGCGGACCCACAGGCCGACACCCACCAGGACGGCGCTCAGCAGGAACGGGATCCGCCAGCCCCACGCCTCGAACGCGGCGTCGGACTGCACGGCGGCCAGCACCCACAGCACGCCGGTGGCGAACAGGTTGCCCAGCGCCACACCGGCCTGCGGCCACGACGACCAGAAGCCGCGCTGCGAGTCGTCGCCGTGCTCGGCTGCCATCAGGACGGCACCACCCCACTCACCACCGACCGCGAAGCCCTGGACCAGGCGGCACAGCAGCAGGAGCAGCGGGGCCGCGACGCCGATGGCGGCGTACGTCGGGAGCAGGCCGATCGCGAACGTCGCCACGCCCATGAGGAACAGCGAGAAGACCAGCATCTTCTTGCGACCGACCTTGTCGCCGAAGTGGCCGAAGACGACCCCGCCCAGCGGACGCGCCACGAAACCGAGCGCGTAGGTGCCGAAGGCCAGCAGCGTGGCGGTGGCGGGCTCGCTCTCGGGGAAGAACAGCGTGCCGAACACGAGCGCCGCGGCCGAGCCGTAGAGGAAGAAGTCGTACCACTCGACGGCGGTGCCGATCAGGGACGCGAAGACGACCTTGACGATGCCGGTGCGCTCGGGCTGAGCACCCGGCGCGCCGGTCCCGGTCGTGGTGGAGGTGTCGGTGGACATGAGCTGCCTTTCATCGGGGGGAGGTGCTGGCGTGGTGGTGCGGAGCCACGGGGTCAGGCGGCGGTCCAGCCGCCGTCGAGGAGCAGGGAGGTGCCCGTCATGGACGTGGCGGCGGGACCGCAGAGGAAGGCCACCGCGTCGGCGACCTCCTCGGGCTCGACGAGACGCTTCACCGGGGTGCGGGCCAGCAGCACCGTGTCGAGGACCTCGTCCTCGGCGATGCCGTGGGTGCGCGCCTGGTCGGCGAGCTGGCCCTCGACCAGCGGCGTACGCACGTAGCCGGGACAGACGGTGTTGCTGGTGACGCCCTTGTCGGCGGCCTCGAGCGCGATGACCTTGGAGAGTCCCTCGAGGCCGTGCTTGGCGCTGACGTAGGCGGACTTGTAGGCCGAGGCGCGGTGGCCGTGGACGCTGGAGACGTGGACCAGCCGACCCCAGCCGCGGTCGTACATCCCGGGCAGGACGCGGCGGGCCAGCAGGAAGGGGGCGTGGAGCATCAGCGCGTGGATCGTGCGGAACTGCTCGGGGTCGAAGTCCTCGACGGGTGCGACGTGCTGGATGCCGGCGTTGTTGACGAGGATGTCGACGTCCAGGTCCAGCGCCTCGATGGCAGCCTGGTCGGTGAGGTCGACGACGTGCGGCGTGCCGTGCACCTGCGCAGCGACCTTGGCCACGCCCTCCTCGTCGCGATCGAGGAGGTGGACCTCGGCCCCGCTCTCGGCGAGGCGGGCCGCGACCGCGGCACCGATGCCGCTGGCCGCCCCGGTCACCAGGGCCCGGCGTCCGCGCAGGGCGGGTCCGGCGGAGCGTGCGAGGTCGGTGGTCATGCCCTCACCGTAGGGAGGCGCGTGACGGACAGCACATGGTCTTCAACGCCACATTTCAGCACTCAGCATGTTCTCCGGGCACATGGCCGAGGGTCAGTCCGCCTGCAACCTGGCCAGCTTCAGCGCGAGCTGGAGGTCCAGCGCGCGGACCGGCCCGCGCCAGTCGGGACCGAGGAGCTCGCCGATCCGGTCGAGCCGTTGGGTCACGGTGTTGGGGTGCACGTGCAGGGCGGCCGCAGTGTCCTTGAGGTGCCCGCCGCTCGCGAACCACTCCTCGAGGGTGGCCACCAGCCCGGTGCCACGCCGCGCGTCCCACTCCCGCACCGGACCGACCATCGTCTCGACGAAGGCCGCGACGTGCTCGGGGTCGTTGTCACCGAGGAGCAGCCGGGCGACGCCGAGACCGGCGGGGTCGCTCACGTCGCCGACGCGTCCCAGCCGGACGAGGGTGTCCAGGCAGCGCCGGGCCTCCGCGTGCGCGGCCACCAGCCGGTCCTCGTGGAGCGCGTCGCTCGTCGCCGCCACGCCCACCGTGGCCACACCGCCGGCGCCGGACATCGCCGCCTGCAGGTCGGTGCCCACGCGCTGCGGGTCCTCGCTCGGCACCACCATCACCACGGCTCCGCGGTGCTCCCCGGCCAGCCCCGACATCCGGCGGGCGAGGGACACGGCGGCGCGGCTCGCACGGTGCCGGTCGGCGCCGTCGATCGATGCCGCGGCCACGACCACGGGTCCGTCGAGGCTTGCGCTGTGACGTCGTACGCGGTCACGCAGGCGCTCTCGCGCCTCCGGCCCGGCCTCCAGCAGGTCCACGAGCAGCTGGCCGCCGAGGCGCTCCTCGGCATCGCTGACGGACCGCGCGAAGAGCAGCACCAGCGCGGTCACGAGGGCGCCGCGCTCGAGCGTACGACGACCGGCGAGGTCGAGCGGCGCCTCGCGACGCAGCACCAGGGTGGCGACGTGCTCCGTGCCGGCGCGGGCAGCGGCCACGAGCCCAGACTCGACCACGACGCAGCGTCCCGAGGCCACCGCGGCGGGCACCGCGTCGGTCCAGGCAAGTCCGATGTCCTCACCCGCCTGGAGCTCACCGGCGGGCGTCCACACCGACACCGCACCGTCGAGCACGCTGGACAGCACCTCGGCCACCTCTGCGACCCCTCCCCCGCCGAGCAGGAGGTCGGTGAGGCGGTCGTGTGCCAGCGCCGCGGCGTCGACGGCCTCGGTGTGGCGGGTCAGCGAACGGTTGGCCTCGTCGAGCTCGACGAAGAGGCGCGCGTTCTCCAGGGCGACCACGGCGTGCGCCGCGAACGAGGTGAGCAGGCTGACCTCCGACTGCGGGAAGCGGCGCACGGTGCGGTGGACCGCCAGCAGGGCCCCGATGACCACGCCGTCGAGCACCAGCGGGACGCCCAGGATCGCGCGGATCTGCTCGCCCGCCACGGCCTTGTCGATGAAGCCCTTGTGCACGAAGCGGTCGTCGGCGGCGTAGTCCTCCGTGAAGTAGGCGGCGCCGGTCTGGGCGACCAGTCCGAGCAGGCCGGTGCCGAGCGGCAGCCGCAGCGTCTGGAACTCCCGGGTCAGGGCACCGTCGGTGACCTTCATGTAGGACGCGCCGTCGCCGTCGCCCTCCCCGTCGTCGTTGAGCGACAGGTAGGTCATGTCGCAGTGCAGCAGCTGGCGCGCGCGCCGCACGATCGCGGCCAGGATGGTGTCGACGTCGCGGATCGCGGTGAGGTCGGAGGCCGTCTCGTAGAGCGCCGACAGTTCGGCCTCGCGCGAGCGCATCCGCGTCATCAGGTCGCGCAGCCGCAGGGCGACGTCGTACTCCGTGCGGAGCGCCGCCGCCTTGTCGTCACCGACGCCGCGCTCGAGCTGCGCGAGGTGCTCGTCGAAGGCGGCACGAGGCGCCTCGTCGTAGAGCAGGTCGAGGAAGGTCGGCACGAGGCCCATCCTGCCGTGCGGGCTCAGGCCTCGCGCGTGAGCGTCATCTCGCGGTCGCCGTAGACGACCTTGTCCCCGTCGACGAGCGACGCGGGCTTGCCGGGGGCGAGCTGGCGCGTGACCCCCTGGCGGACCAGGACCGTCCCGTTGGTCGAGCCGCGGTCCATCACCACGATCGTCCCGTCCGGCGCCGGCCCGAACTGCGCGTGCGTCTTGGAGACCGACATGTCGGCGGACGACAGCGGGATCAGGTGGGCGACCTGCTCGCCGTTGCGCGCCTCGGGGCGCCGCCCGACCAGGGCCAGGCCGGCGATCACGAAGCTCTCACCGTTGTCGAAGTGCACCCGCCACCGCAGGGGCGGGGCCGCCGGGCGCTGCTGGGGCGGCAGCTGCGGCTGCTGCGGCTGAGGGGGGCGCTGCTGGGGCGTGGCCTGCTGCGGCGGAGCCGGCTGCGAAGGGGCCGGCTGCGAAGGGGCCGGCTGTGCGACGTGCGCGGGCGGCGGCTGCATCCCCGGTGGAGGACCCGGCCGGGTCTCCGGCGGCGCGACGACGTCGGCCGGGAGCGGCTGCCGGCGCACGGACTGCTCGGTGCGCTCGGGCGTGCGGACCGACTCGACCGGCGGCGCCGGGACCAGGCGCATCGCGGTGAGGTTGACGATGTGGCGCGGGCCCTCGTCGGCTCCGGTGTCGGCGACCTCGACCGCGGGGCGTACGTCGACCACGACGGACCTGGCGAGGTGGTCGTGCCACCCACGGCGCTGACGACCCCGGTCCTCCACGGCCGTCCAGGCGAGGGTGGCGATCCCGATCCCGAAGGTGAACAGGCCGGCCGCACCGAGCACCAGCGAGCGCAGCAGCGCGGGTCCGATCCCGATCGGCGTGCCGGTGCCGTGGTGGACGACCCGCAGACCGGCGGCCGCCTTGCCGGGCGAGTTGCCGGTGACGCCGAGCACGATCGCGAGGACCAGCCAGAACAGCACCATCGCGCCGCCGACGGCCGCGACCGTGGTCCACACGTCGTCGGTGACGATCGCGGTGACCACTCCGACGGCGACCAGCAGCCCCCAGGCGAGGAGGCGGTCGACGGCGAACGCGGTGAAGCGTCGCTCGAGCTGGGCGATCGGGTACGTCAGGGGGACCTGCTGCTGCGTCACGGCGGTGGGGGTCCTCAGGGGTTCGTGACCTGGATGGTGACGCCGTCGCCGAGGTCGAGGACCGCGCCGGGGATCAGGCTGACGGCGATGCCGGGGGTGAGCTCCTCGGGGTCCAGGCCGGGCTGGGCCAGGACGGTGCCGTTGGTGGAGCCCAGGTCGGTCGCGATCGCCGAGCCGTGGTCGGCACCGGCGCCCGGTCGGATCTCGAGGTGCGTCGAGGAGATCTCCTGGTGGGGGCTGGACACCGTCACGACGTGGGGCTGGTCGTGGGAGGCGAAGCGGCGGGCCTCGGGGGCCCGGCCGACCAGGATCGTGCGGTCGACGGAGATCACGTCACCGGTGGAGAAGACCAGCGAGGCCACCGGCTGCGACACGACGTCGGGCGCGATCTCCTGGCCGGGGACGGGCGGCCGGTCGAAGTCCACCTGCGGCGGGCCCGCCATGGTCTGGCCGTCGCGGTCGGTCCAGTCGTCCTCGACGACCGGCGTCTCGCCGGTCGGGGTGGGGTCGTCCTCGGGCTCGCCGAAGGTCAGCGGTGCCGCGGAGGCCGGCACCTCGACCGGCACGGGTTCGGGCTCGGGGGTGGGGTCCGGCTCGGGGGTGGGTTCGGGCTCGGGGTCCGGGGTCGGCTCGGCGTCCGGGGTCGGCTCGGGCACGACGGCCAGGACCGGCTCCTCCGGCTCGGCCGGGGGCGCGGGGGCCTCCGGGACCTCGGCTGCGGGCGCTGCGCCGGCGCCGGACGGCGTACCGAACTCGACCACCGACACCCGCGACAGCCCGGGGGTCAGGACGTGCTCGACGGCGCTGTCGCCGGTCAGGGTGACGCGGATGCTGGAGACGCCGGTGAGGACCTGCTCGCTCCAGGCGGTGCCGGGCGCGGCGCTGACGATCTCGTCCCCGGCGGTCGTGGAGACGGACGCCGTCGGCGCACCGCGGACGAGCAGGCGCGTCGAGTCGTCGCTGTGGGCGACGAGCGCGAAGTGGTCGAGCGAGGACAGTCCCCCGGCGAGCAGGGCGTCCAGGACGGCGTCGGCAGTGGCACCGGTGTCGGCGAGGTCCCACAGCTCGGCCACGCGACCGCGCTGGCTGCCGGGCAGCAGGACCGTCACGTGGTCGCCCACGACGGCGTACCAGTCCCCCGGCGCGAACCTGGCCTCTGCACTCACTGTCGTCCCCCGAGCTTGGATTCGAGACTCTGCAGCTGGCGCTGCGAGTCGTAACTGGCGTCCTTGACCAATCCCACCACATCCACCACGACCGCCGTGGCGTTGTCGCGCCCCCCGGCCGCCACTGCCGCGCGGACCAGCCTGTCGGCCGCGTCACGCGGGTCAGGGACCGTCTCGAGGATGTCCTCGATCTCCTGGTCCTCGATCATCCCGGTGACGCCGTCGCTGCAGAGCAGCAGGCGCTCGACCGAGCCGAGGGGCAGCAGGAAGAAGTCGGGCTCGATGCCCTCGGGGCTGCCGAGCGCGCGGGTGATGACGTGCCGCTCCGGGTGGACGGCCGCCTCCTCGGGGGTGATCTGGCCGGCGTCGATCAGCTCCTGCACGACCGAGTGGTCGACGCTGATCTGCTCGAGCCGGCCCTCGGTGATGCGGTAGATGCGGGAGTCACCCACGTTGGCCAGCAGCCACTTGGTGACCCCGTGGTCGTCGACGAGCACCGCGACGACGGCCGTGGTGCCGGCGTGCCAGCCCGGCGAGAGCGCACGGTGGGCGTTGCCGTAGTCGACGATCCGGGCCTGCGCGCGGGCGAACGCGTCGGCGACGTGCTCGGCGCCGCGGGCCGGGTCGTAGACCTCGGCGAGGCGCTGGAACTCCTCGACGACCATCCGGCTGGCCACGTCGCCCCCGGAGTGGCCGCCCATGCCGTCGGCGACGACGAAGACCGGGGGCGCGACCAGGAAGGAGTCCTCGTTGACCTTGCGCACGAGGCCGACGTCGCTCGACGACCCGTGGTGCAGATCGACGTTCCTCATGCCCAGCCCTCTTCGCCCGGTGTCGAGATGTGGGGCGGCGGCGCCGACCCGGCGAGTAGCGTAAGAGGGATGTCCAGTCGTGGGCGGGCGACACCCGCACGAACACTTGCCGACCAGCTCAGGAGCTGGCCGGACGAGCGGCTCGTCGCGCTGCTCAGGGCCCGTCCGGATCTCGCCACACCCGCCCCTCAAGATTCGTCGCAGCTGGCCTCCCGGGCCGCCACGCGCTCGTCGATCCACCGCGCCCTCGACGGCCTCGACCGTCTGGAACTTTCCGTGCTTGATGCCCTGCTGGTTGCAGGTCAAACCACTTCTGCGGACCTGATCTCGATCGTCCACGCCGACGAGGCCCGGACGTCGCGCGCGCTGCAACGGTTGCTCGACCTCGCCCTCGCGTGGGAGGCCCCCGGCGGCATCCGCGCGCTGAGCGGCGTGGCCGACGCGATGCGGGGCCTGCCGGTCGGCACCAGCGGACTCCGGCCCTGCAGCCCCGAGCCCGCCGCCCCCGAGGAGGTGGCCGCCCGGCTCGCCGAGCTGGGCCCGGCGGCGACCGCACTGCTGCGCCACGTGGACGCCCACGGCGGGGAGGGCACCACCGGGTCCGCGCGCCGCACGGTCACGCCCGCCCAGGCCGCCACCCCCGCCGAGGAGCTGATCAGCCGCCGCCTGCTGGTGCCGCGTGAGGGCGACGCCGTCGTGCTGCCGGGCGAGGTGGGCCTCGCGCTGCGCGGCGGTCGCACGACCACCGATCCGGTCGACGAGGTCCCGGACCTGGCCACCACCGCACGCGACGCCGCACTGGTCGCCCGGACGGCGGCGGGCGCCGCCTTCGACGTCGTACGACGGGTGGAGCTGCTGCTGGACCACTGGGGCCTCCAACCGCCGAGCGTGCTCCGCAGCGGTGGGCTGGCCGTGCGCGACCTCAAGCTGGTGGCGCGCGAGCTGCACGTCGACGAGGCCGGGGCCGCCCTCATCGTCGAGGTGGCCCTGGCCTGCGGGTTGATCGCCGAGGGCACCGAGCCTGACGGGACGCCCGCCTGGTTGCCCACCGAGGAGTTCGACATCTGGTCGGGGACCCCGATCTCCGAGCGGTGGGCCCGCCTGGTCGGCGGATGGCTGTCCAGCAGCCGCGTGCCCTCGCTCGTGGGCTCACGTGACGCCGCCGGCAAGTCGTGGAACGCGCTGGCCCCCGAGCTCTCCAGCGGGCTCGCCGAGGAGGCGCGGCGGCTGGCCCTCCAGGTCCTGGCCGAGGTCCCGGACGGCAAGGTGCTCGCCGTCGGCACCGGCGTCGCCTCCCTGGTGCAGCGCATCGGTTGGCTGCGCCCGCGCCGCCCCACGGTCTTCGCCGAGCTCGTCTCGGCGGCGTTGGTCGAGGCTGCCGCCCTGGGTGTCAGCGGCGCCGGAGGCCTGCCGCCCAGTGGCCGGCTGGTGGCGGAGGGCGACCTCCCCGCCGCCGCCCGGGCCATCGAACCGCAGCTTCCGCGGGCGGTCGACCAGGTCCTGCTCCAGGCCGACCTCACCGCCGTGGCCCCTGGGCCGCTGGAGACCGAGGTGGCCCGCCGGATGCACCTGCTCGCCGACGTCGAGTCGCGCGGCGGTGCGACGGTCTACCGCTTCACGTCCGGATCCTTGCGCCGAGGCTTCGACGCCGGCTGGTCGGCCCTCGAGGTGCGCGAGTTCCTCACCTCCGTGTCGCAGACCCCGGTCCCCCAGCCGCTGGACTTCCTCGTCGACGACGTCGCCCGCACCTTCGGGTCGGTGCGGGTGGGGCACGCCGAGGCGTTCCTGCGCGCCGACGACGAGGCCGCGCTCGCTGCGCTCGTCCACGACCCGCGGGCGCGGACGCTGGGCCTGCGGCTGCTCGCCCCGACGGTCGCCATCGCGACCTCCCCGATCGACGTGCTGCTGCCGCGGCTGCGCGAGCTGGGCGCCGCGCCGGTGGTCGAGGCCGCGGACGGGACGGTCCGGGTGAGCCGGCCGGACCTCCAGCGGGCGCGCAGCCGGCGCGGACGTCGTCCCGCCGGCGCCGTCGAGGCGCGCCAGGCCGCTCAGGTGCAGGCGGTGGCCACGGCGATCCGCGCGGGCGACCGGGCCGAGTCCTCGCGGCCGTCGACCGCGACGACCACGAGCCCGTCCGGGGCACTGGCAGCACTGCGCGAGGCGATCGAGTCCGGCAGCACCGTGGTCATCGGCTACGTCGACAACCACGGTGCCACGGGCGAGCGCGTCGTCGACCCGCGACGCCTCGACGGTGGCCGGCTCTCGGCCTTCGACCACCGCGCGGACGACGTACGCGAGTTCGCGGTGCACCGCATCACCGGAGTCCGTCGGGCCTAGGCCCCACCCCACGACGTCCTTCTCGTCTGCTCCGCTCCTCCAACAACGCCGCGGGGACCCGGCGCTCCGATGCTCGACCCGTAAACTTGCGCTGTGGACTTCATCCGCTACGCCGAGCGTGCCGCGGCGCTCGTCAACGCCGAGCTCGCGGACGAGGCGGCGCTCCGCGAGCACCTGGCGGACCGGTCGTGGCTGCACCGCTCGGTGGACGAGGCCGACGTGACCTCGCTGCGGGCGTTCCAGGCCGAGCTGCGACCCGTGTTCGAGGCCTCCGGGGTGGACGACGTGTCCCTCGTCGTGAGCTCGCTCAACGACCTCCTCGCCACGCACCCGGTCACGCCGATGATCTCCGACCACGACCCCGACCACCTCCACATGCACGTCGCCAACCGGGCAGCGTCCGTGTCGGAGCTGTTGGTCGGTGAGTCGCTGATGGGGCTGGCCACGCTGGTGTGCGACCTCGGGGCGACCCGGCTCGGCATCTGCTCGGAGCCGCGCTGCGAGCACGTCTTCGTCGACACCTCCCCCAACCAGTCGCGCCGCTACTGCTCCGACCGCTGCTCCTCGCGGGCCAACGTCGCCGCCTTCCGGGCCCGGCAGCGGGCAGCGTCCGCCAGCTGAGCCGTACGCCGCGGGCACCGCGTGCGTCCGTCCGTAGACTCGTCAGGTGCTGATCACCCCACGAGATCGCTCGCTGCGCTCGCGATCCTCCAAGGACCCCGCATGAGCGACGGTCCACTCATCGTCCAGTCCGACAAGACGCTGCTCCTCGAGGTCGACCACCCGTCGGCACCGGAGGCGCGCAAGGCGATCGCGCCCTTCGCCGAGCTCGAGCGATCGCCCGAGCACATCCACACCTACCGCCTGACGCCGCTCGGCCTCTGGAACGCCCGCGCCGCCGGCCACGACGCCGAGCAGGTCGTCGACGCGCTGCTGAAGTGGTCGCGCTACGCCGTCCCGCACGCGCTGCTGGTCGACGTCGCCGAGACCATGGGCCGCTACGGCCGGCTCCGGCTGGAGAAGCACCCGGTCCACGGCCTGGTCCTGTCCTCGACCGACCGCCCGGTGCTCGAGGAGGTGCTGCGCGCCAAGAAGATCGCCGGCATGGTCGGCGCCCGGCTCGACGACGACACCGTCGCCGTCCACCCGAGCGAGCGGGGCAACCTCAAGCAGGCGCTGCTCAAGATCGGCTGGCCCGCCGAGGACTTCGCCGGCTACGTCGACGGCGAGGCGCACGCCATCGACCTCGACCAGTCGACCTGGACGCTGCGGCCCTACCAGAGCGAGGCCGCCCAGTCCTTCTGGGACGGCGGCTCCGGCGTCGTCGTCCTCCCCTGCGGCGCGGGCAAGACCCTGGTCGGCGCGGCCGCGATGGCGCACGCGCAGGCCACCACGCTGATCCTGGTCACCAACACGGTCAGCGCGCGCCAGTGGAAGGACGAGCTGATCGCCCGCACGTCACTGACCGCGGACGAGATCGGGGAGTACTCCGGCGCCGTCAAGGAGGTGCGCCCGGTCACCATCGCGACCTACCAGGTGCTGACGACCCGGCGGAAGGGCGTCTACCCGCACCTCGAGCTGCTCGACGCCCGCGACTGGGGCCTCATCGTCTACGACGAGGTGCACCTGCTGCCCGCCCCGATCTTCCGGATGACCGCCGACCTGCAGGCACGGCGTCGCCTCGGCCTCACCGCCACGCTGGTGCGCGAGGACGGTCGCGAGGGCGAGGTCTTCTCGCTCATCGGGCCCAAGCGCTACGACGCGCCGTGGAAGGACATCGAGGCGCAGGGCTACATCGCACCGGCCGACTGCGTGGAGGTGCGGGTCACCCTGCCCGACGGCGAGCGGCTGGCCTACGCCACGAGCGACCCCGACACCCGCTACCGCCTCGCCTCGTGCACCCACGCCAAGATCGACGTCGTACGAGATCTCGTGCGGCAGCACGCCGGGCAGCCCACGCTGGTGATCGGGCAGTACATCGACCAGCTCGACGAGATCGCCGCCATGCTCGACGCCCCGGTCATCAAGGGCGAGACGCCGGTCAAGGAACGGCAGCGGCTCTTCAACGCCTTCCGCTCCGGCGAGATCGGCCTGCTGGTCGTCAGCAAGGTCGCCAACTTCTCCATCGACCTGCCCTCGGCCGAGGTGGCCATCCAGGTGAGCGGGTCGTTCGGCTCGCGCCAGGAGGAGGCCCAACGCCTCGGCCGGCTGCTGCGCCCCAAGACCGAGGGACGCAGCGCGCACTTCTACACGATCGTCTCGCGCGACACCGTGGACGCCGACTTCGCGCAGAACCGGCAGCGGTTCCTCGCCGAGCAGGGCTACGCCTACCGGATCATCGACGCCGGGGACCTCACGGCCGAGCCGAGCTGAACGACCGGTCGACAGTGGCGCCCGGGGACGGCAGGTCCCCGGGCGCCACTGTCGTGCTCAGGCGAGGGTGCTGGCGTCGATGACGAAGCGGTAGCGCACGTCCGAGGCGAGCACGCGCTCGTAGGCCTCGTTGACCTGGTCGACCGGGATCACCTCGACCTCGGAGGCGATGCCGTGCTCGGCGCAGAAGTCGAGCATCTCCTGGGTCTGCGCGATCCCGCCGATCATCGAGCCCGAGAAGGAGCGTCGGTTGGTCAGCAGCGAGAAGACGTTGACGTCGAGCGGCTCAGCGGGCGCGCCGACGTTGACCATGGCGCCGTTGACGGCCAGCAGCCCGAGGTGGGCGCTGATGTCGATCTTCGCGCTGACCGTGTTGATGATCAGGTCGAAGGTGTCGGCGAGCGCCTCGAAGGTCTCCGGGTCGCTGGTCGCGTAGTAGTGGTCGGCGCCGAGGCGCAGGCCGTCCTCCATCTTCTTCAGCGACTGAGACAGCACGGTGACCTCGGCCCCCATGGCGTGGGCGATCTTGACCGCCATGTGGCCGAGGCCGCCGAGACCGACGACGGCCACCTTCTTGCCGGGACCGGCCTGCCAGTGCTTGAGGGGCGAGTACGTCGTGATGCCCGCACACAGCAGCGGCGTGGCGGCCGCGGCGTCGAGGCTCTCGGGGACCGACAGGACGTAGTCGGCGTCGACGACGACGTGCGTCGAGTAGCCACCCTGCGTCGTCGTGCCGTCGCGGTCGGTGGCGGCGTACGTCCCGACCATGCCCTGGCGGCAGTACTGCTCGTCGCCGGCGCGGCAGTTGTCGCACTCGCCGCACGAGTTGACCATGCACCCGACGCCGACGCGGTCGCCCACCGCGTGGCGGGTCACGTCGGACCCGACCTCGGTGACGGTGCCGACGATCTCGTGCCCGGGGACGAGCGGGAACGGCTGGGGGCCCCAGTCCCCGTTGACGGTGTGGATGTCGGAGTGGCAGATGCCGGCGTACTCGATGGCGATCAGTACGTCGCCCGCGCCGACGTCGCGGCGCTCGATGGTGGTCGGGGCCAGGGGCTGGCCGGAAGCGGGTGCTGCATAGGCGTTGACGCGCATGCTGAAGTCCTTCGTCTCGGGGTGGCGGTGCTCCGGGTCCCGAGGTCGGGTCCCGGTGGGTGGCGACTAGGCGCCGGTGGCCTGTCGGAGCTCGTCCGCGAGCTCGAGCGCCTGCGCCGAGATCTGCTCGGCGTGGGCGTTGTCACCGACGCGGACGGCCTGCCAGTAGGCGATCTTGAGGGCGACGTAGCGCTGGCGCAGGACCAGGGCCTCGGCCTCGGCCGCCAGGCGCTGCTGCTGCTCCTCGAGCAGCCGCTGCTGGTCGGCTGCCGCGTCTGCGCCCAGCCGGTTGTTGGCCATGTAGCGACGCATGTCGCTGACCGACATCCCGGTCGCGGCGAGGCACGACACCCACATCAGCTGGTCGAGGTCGCCCTCGTCGTACACCCGGTGCCCGCTGCTGGCCCCACGGCTGACCGGCGCGATGACGCCGATCTGCTCGTAGTAGCGCAGCGTGCTGGCGGGCAGCCCGGTCAGGGCGGCCGCCTCCTTGATGGAGTAGCTGCGGGCACTGGCGTGGATGGTCACGTCATCGACGGTAGGAACTTCGAGTACTCGAAGTCAAAGACCGGCGGGGTGACGTGGCTCTCGTCCGTGGACCCCTTGGCTAATCTCGGGAGCGTGACCCTCCGCGAGCGCCTCGGCGCCGAGCTGTTCCGCAAGGTGGCAGGCCCCAACGGCGACCAAGCGCGCGAGCGCGTGCACGGCACGCCCGGACCGCGGTGGTTCGCTCCCGACTCCCCCATCGCCCGCGTCCACGGCGACGCCTCCATGTTCATCGGCGGGATCCGCGCCATCATGCTGCAGTCGCTCCACCCCGCGGCGATGCAGGGGGTGGCCGACCACTCCGGCTACCAGGGCGACATGTGGGGCCGGCTCGCACAGGTCTCCACCTACCTCGCGATGACGACCTTCGGCACCGAGCGCGACGCCCTGCAGATCATCCGCGCGGTCCAGCGCGCCCACGAGTCCGTCACCGGCACGATGCCCGACGGCACGCCGTACGCCGCCAACGACCCGCACCTGCTTGCGTGGGTGCACGTCGCGGAGATCGACAGCTTCCTCACCGCCCACGACCGCTACGGTCAGCGCCGGCTCGTAGGACCCGAGCGCGACGAGTACGTCGCCCAGACCGGCGTCGCGGCCGGCCACCTCGGCGTCGTCGACCCGCCCCAGACCGAGGACGAGCTGCGCCGGATGCTCGCGGCCTACGGCCCCGAGCTGCGCGGCACGCCGGCGGCACACGACGCCATCCGCTTCCTCCTGCTGCATCCCGACCTGCCACTGGCGGCCCGCCCCGGCTACCTGTCGCTGGCCGCGGCCGCGATCGGGCTGCTGCCGACCGAGGCGCGCCGCGAGCTGCGCCTGCCCCCGGTGCCCCCGGTGACCAACCGCGTGCTCGGCACGCTCGGCACCCGCACGATCCGCTGGGCGATGTCGACCGGGCACGAGCAGGCCCGGACGCTCCAGCGGGAGACCGCGCAGGCATGAGCCTCACCGACCGCTGGCCGCTGGCCGACCAGCACGACCTGCGCGACGAGCTGCTCGCCGCGTGGGACCGGCCGGGCTACCACGACCGGCTCCACCTCACGGAGGTGCTCGACCGGCTCGACCTGATCGCGGGGGCCGGCGCGGACATCGACCCCACGACCGTCGGCCTCGCTGCGTGGTTCCACGACGCGGTCTACGACGGTGGCGACGACGACGAGGAACGCTCCGCCCAGTGGGCCGAGCGCGCCCTGCCGCCCGCGTACGCCGACGAGGTGGCGCGCCTGGTGCGGATAACCGTCCACCACCGGCCCGCCGACGACGACCCTGCCGGGTGCGCCCTGAGCGACGCCGACCTGGCGATCCTGGCGGCACCGAGGGAGCGCTACGACGTCTACGTCGCCGGCGTGCGCGCCGACTTCGCCGACGTGGCCGAGGCGGACTTCCGGGCCGGGCGGGCCGCGGTGCTGCAGGACCTGGCGTCGAAGCCGTACCTCTTCCACACGCCGCAGGCGCGTGGGCTCTGGGAGTCCGCGGCGCGCGCCAACCTCGCGAGGGAGATCAGCGAGCTGACGTGAGGCTCAGCGGTCGGCGAGCTGGAGGTAGACGGTGAAGCGGTCGTGGCGGTAGCACGTGCGTGACACCTCGACGATCCGACCGTCGGACACCGCACGACGCGAGTGGCGCAGCACCGGGTCGCCCTCGGCGATCTCGAGCACCGTCGCCTCCTCCGCGCTGGCGCGGTCGGCACTGATGGAGTCCTCGACCTCGGTCGGCCTGAGGCCGCGGGCGGCAAGCGCTTCGTACAGGCTGGTGGGCGTGCCGTGCTGGAGGAAGCCCGGCAGCAGGACCTCGTTGAGGTAGGCGTCCTCGACGCAGACGATCCCCTGGTCGGCGCGACGGAGCCGACGCCAGTGCAGGACGGGGTCGCCCGGCGAGATGTCGAGCGCACGGGCCACGCCGGGACCGGCCTGCTCGACACGGGCGAGCAGGGTCTGCGACTCGGGGAGCATGCCGCGGCGGCGGATCTCCTCGGTGAAGGAGGTGAGACGGCCGGCGTTCTTGGGCGGCTGCGCGACGAAGGTGCCCCGCCCGGGGATCCGCTCGAGCAACCCCTCCGCGACGAGCGCGTCGAGCGCCTGTCGTACAGTCATCCGCGCCACGCCGAAGCGGGCCACGAGCTCACGCTCGGAAGGTGCCGCGGAGCCCGGCGGCTGCGCCTCGATGAGGCTGCGGACGTGCTCGCGGACCTGGACATGCTTCAGCGCCCGCTGGCGGGGCACGACGAGATCGACCTGGTCCATACCTTTCAAGATAGGACTGGGCTGGACCGCCGTCTAGAAATTGACAAAGCCTGTGGTAAAGCCTTGACGGTACCTTCGATTTCAGGCCCTCGAACATGCGTTCGACACATCGGGTATGCTCGTGCGGTGGACTTCCAGACGTCCCTGTTCGCCGACGCCACCGCCCACTCCGCGGCGGTGCTCGCCCCTGAACGTCGCCACCTCTCCCGGGGCGCGTGGGTCGACGTGCAACGCGACTGGCTGACCGATCCCGATGACGTCTTCACCGCGCTCGTCGAGCGGGTGCCGTGGCGCTCGGAGCGACGCGAGATGTACGACGCCGTGGTCGAAGTCCCGCGACTCGTCCACACCTACCTGGCCGAGGATCCGCTGCCGCACCCCGCCCTCGCCCGGGCCCGTACGGACCTGAGCGAGCACTACCTCCCCGAGCTCGGGGAGCCGTTCGTGAGCGCCGGGTGCTGCTACTACCGCGACGGCCGCGACTCCGTCGCCTGGCACGGCGACACGATCGGTCGCGGCCGCACCGCCGACACCATGGTGGCGATCGTCAGCGTCGGTGACCCGCGACGGTTGCTGCTCCGGCCCAGAGGCGGGGGCACCTCGGTCGCCGTGACCATGGGCCACGGCGACCTGGTGGTGATGGGGGGCACGTGCCAGCGCACCTGGGAGCACGCGGTGCCGAAGGTGGCCCACTCCGGCCCGCGCCTGTCGGTGCAGTTCCGCCCGCTCAACGTCTTCTGAGCGGGCGGAGTCAGGACCGTCGCTGGACCAGGCGCCGCAGGATCGCCAGGCCGACGAGTGCCGCGAGGGCCTGCTTCCAGTAGGACTTCAGGATGATCGGCAGCACGGCGCTGCCGAGGTCGAGCGCCTCGACCGGCTGCGGTGCCGGCGGCGGCTTCGGCGGGGTGGGCCTGGGCGGAGGCGTCGCGGACAGCGGCGTGGTGGACGACGGAGCCGCCGACTCCGTCACCCCAGCCGCTGCGGCCACCGGCGCTGCCGGCTCCGGCGCTGCGGGCTCCGGCTCCGGAGCCGCCAGCCGTTGCTCGAGGCACGCCACGAACTGGCCGAGCAGCTTGTCCGAGACGTCCTGCATCACGCCGCGGCCGAACTGCGCCGGCTTGCCCGTGATCGCGAGGTCGGTCTCCACCGAGACGTCGGTGGCGCCGCCGTTGTCGGCCATCGAGACCGTGACCTTCGCCCCCGCCGTACCGTTGCCGCGCTTGTCCTTGCCCTTCGCGTCGACGACGAAGCGGTGCGCCACCTCGTCCTTCTCCACGAAGGTCCCCGAGCCGTTGTACTGCAGGGCGATCGGGCCCAGCTTGACCTTCACCGAGCCCGCGAAGGACGACTCGTCCGCCTCGGTGACCTGGGCTCCGGGGAAGCACTCGGCCACGGACGCGATGTCGTTGAAGTGGGCCCAGGTCTCCTCGACGCCGATGGGGACGGTGAACTGGTGGCTCAGCTCCACTACTGCGCCCCCGCGGCCTTCAGGACTGCGCGACCGGTGAGCACGCGGGCCAGGTGCTGGCGGTACTCGGCAGCACCGTTGAGGTCGGAGGGCGGGTTGGTGCCCTCGGCCGCGAGCTCGGACGCCTCGCGTACGCCGTCCTCGGTCGCGCTCGCTCCCGCGAGGGCGGCCTCGGTGGCGCGCGCCCTCAACGGGGTGGAGCCCATGTTGGTGAGTCCCACGCGCGCCTCGTCGATCGAGCCCTTCACGGTCGCAGCGACGGCCACGATCGGCCACTGGTGCGCGACGCGCACGAACTTCTCGTAGTGGGCGCCCCAACCGGTGTGCTTCGGCACCCGCACCTCGGTGAGGATCTCGTCCTCGCCGATGGCGGTCTCGAACAGGTCGACGAAGAAGTCGTCGGCCTCGACCGTGCGCGTGCCGCCGGGTCCGGCGATCACGAACTGGGCGCCCAGCGCCAGCGCCGGAGCACCGAGGTCGCCCGCCGGGTCGGCGTGGGCGAGGGCGCCGCCGAAGGTGCCGCGGTGCCGGATCTGCGAGTCGGCCACCTCGGCAGCCGCCTTGGCGAGCAGCAGTGCGTGCTCGTGGACGAGCGCATGGTCACGGACGTCGTGGTGCGTGGTCATCGCGCCGATGACGATGGCGTCGCCGTCGTCACGGATCCCACGCAGCGAGCTGATGCCGCCGAGGTCGATGACGACCTCGGGGGCGTTGAGCCGCATCCGGAGGACGGGGAGCAGGCTCTGCCCCCCGGCCAGGATCTTGGCCTCGTCACCGTGCTCGCCGAGAGCGGCCAGCGCCTCCTCGACCGAGGTCGGTGCGAGGTAGTCGAACTTCACCGGGATCACTGGCCTGCTCCTTCGTCCTGGTTGAGGGCGCCGTCCTTGAAGTGGGGCATCGCGTCCGGAGGTGTCTCGGTCGCACCGCCCGCCTTCGAGCCCTGGATCGCCCGCCACACGCGCTCGGGCGTGCACGGCATCTGGATGTCGTTGATGCCGAGGTGGCGGATCGCGTCGACGACGGCGTTGACGACCGCGGGCGTGGACGCGATGGTGCCGGCCTCGCCGACGCCCTTCGTGCCGAGCGTGTTGGTCGTGCAGACGCTCGGGTCGTCGGTGTGGACGACGTCGAAGGAGATCGTGTCGGCCGACGTCGGCAGGAGGTAGTCGACGAACGATCCGCTGACCAGAGTGCCGGCCTCGTCGTGCACCGCCTCCTCCCAGAGCGCCTGGGCGATCCCCTGCACCAGGCCGCCGTGGACCTGGCCGGCGACGATCAACGGGTTGATGATGACGCCGATGTCGTCGCAGCAGGTGTACTTGCGCATCTTCACCGCGCCGGTCTCGGTGTCGACCTCCATGGCGCACAGGTGCGTGCCGTGGGGGTAGTTGAAGTTCACCGGGTCGTACGTCGCCTCGGCGTCGAGGCTCGGCTCCATGTCCTCGGGGTAGTTGTGCGCCGCGAAGGCCGCCGTCGAGAGCTCCTGGATCGCGATCCCCTGGTCGGTGCCGGCGACGGTGAACCTCCCGTCGTTGTACTCGAGGTCGTCCTCGCTGGCCTCCAGCAGGTGGGCCGCGAGGTGCTTGGCCTTGTCGATGACCTTGTCGACCGCGCGGACGAGCGCCTCGCCGCCGACCACCAGTGAGCGCGAGCCGTAGGTGTCGAGGCCCTTGTGCGCGATCTGGGTGTCGCCGTGCAGCACCTCGACGTCCTCGAACGGGACGCCCAGCCGGTCGGCGACGATCTGGCTGAACGCCGTCTCGTGGCCCTGGCCGTGCGCGCTCGCGCCGGTGACGATCTCGACCTTGCCGGTCGCCAGCATCCGCACGCTCGCGTGCTCCCAGCCGCCGGCGCCGTAGTCGAGGCTGCCGAGCACGCGGCTCGGCGCGAGTCCGCACATCTCGGTGAAGGTGGAGACGCCGATGCCCAGCTGGACCCGGTCACCGCGGTCGCGGCGCTCCTTCTGCTCGGCGCGCAGGGCGTCGTACCCGAAGGACTCCTTGGCCAGCCTGGTCGCGGCCTCGTAGTTGCCGGTGTCGTACTCCAGACCGGCGATGGTCGTGAAGGGGAACTCCTCGTGCTTGATCCAGTTGCGCTCGCGGATCTCGAGGGGGTCCACCCCGACCTCGGCGGCCAGCTCGTCCATCAGCCGCTCGATGGCGTACGTCGCCTCCGGGCGCCCGGCGCCACGGTAGGCGTCGGTGAAGGTCGTGTTGGTCAGGACCGTCTGGCACTCGAAGCGGTAGGACGGGAACTTGTAGATGGCGTTGAACATGAAGGCACCCAGCACCGGGACACCACCGCCGACGACGGCGATGTAGGCGCCCAGGTCGGCATCGAGGTGCACCTTGAGACCGGTGACCTTGCCGTCCTTGTCGGCCGCGAGGGTGAGCGTCTGGACCTGGTCGCGGCCGTGGTGGGCCGCCATCAGGCTCTCGCTGCGGGTCTCGGTGTACTTCACCGGCTTGGAGAGACGACGGGCCACGGCCCAGGCGATCCACTCCTCGGGCGTGGTCTGCAGCTTGCCTCCGAAACCACCACCGACGTCGGGGGCGATCACCCGGATCTTCGACTCGGGTACGCCGGTGGTGGCCGCCAGGGCGAACCGGAGGATGTGCGGGATCTGGGTCGCCGACCACATGGTGATCTGCTCGCCCGTCGGGTCGACGACGACGCTGCGGGGTTCCATGAACGCCGGGATCAAGCGCTGCTGGCGGTACTCACGCTCGATGAGGATGCCGTCCGCGCGGGCCGTCTCGATGGCGGCGTCCACCTCGGAGCCGGTGCCTGCCTCGGCCGAGTCGAAGACCCACAGGGCCGACTTGTTGGTGCCGAGGTCGGGGTGGGCGAGGACCTGGTCCTCGAGCGCCTTCTTGATGCCGATCACGGCCGGCAGCTCGTCGTACTCGACGTCGACCAGCTCGGCAGCGTCGCGCGCCTCGGCGGCGCTGCGCGCCACCACCACGGCGACGATCTCGCCGGCGAAGGCGACGCGGTCGGCGGGCATCGGCGAGTGGGTCGGGGTCTTCTGGTCCGGGGTGATGGGCCAGGCGTTGATGCACACGCCGAGCTCGGCGCCGAAGTCCTTGCCCGAGAGCACCGCGACCACGTTGGGCGAGGCCTTGGCGGCCTCGGTGTCGACCGAGGTGATGCTCGCGTGGGCGAAGGGGCTGCGCACCATCGCCATGTGCAGCATCCCCGGCAGGGTGATGTTGTCGGTCCAGCGGGTGCGACCGGTGATGAGGCGCTGGTCCTCCTTGCGGCGGCGGTCCTTGCCGATCTCGGCGGCGGGACGGTCCTGGGTCGCAGTCATGCCTTGGCTCCTTCGGCGGCGTGGAGCACGCTCTTGACGATGTTGTGGTAGCCGGTGCAGCGGCAGAGGTTGCCCTCCATGCCGAGCCGCACCTCCTCCTCGGTCGGGTCGGGGTTCTCGCCCAGCAGGTCGACGGCCTGCATGATCATCCCGGGGGTGCAGAAGCCGCACTGGAGGCCGTGGCACTCACGGAAGGACTCCTGGACCGGGTGGAGCTCGCCCTCGGCGGTGTCGGCGAGGCCCTCGATGGTCGTGACAGTGCGGCCGTTGGCCTGCACGGCGAGCACGTTGCACGACTTCACGCTCGTGCCGTCGAGGTGCACGGTGCAGGCGCCGCAGTTCGACGTGTCGCACCCGATCACGGTGCCGGTCTTGCCGAGCTTCTCGCGCAGGTACTGCACCAGCAGCATGCGGGGCTCGACGTCATCGGAGACCGCAGCCCCGTCGACGGTGAGTTCGATCTTCGTCATCAGGCAGCTCCATGTGTGAGGTGGGTCACTCCACCTCAGAACGTAGGCCGCGCTGGTTGGCCAACGGTTGGGGGCGGGCAGACCGCGAGCGAGGAACGAGCTCGCGGTCTCGGCCGTCCCGGTCGAGCAAGCGGCGCGGGTGAGCTCGCGAACCCGCGGCGGCGCGTCGAGACCCACCTCCAGCAGACGTCGTACGACGCGTCGAGGGGACGCGGCGGGCGAGCCTGCGAGCCCGGTGCAGCGCGTCGAGACCCACCTCCAGCAGACGTCCTACGACGCGTCGAGGGGCCGCGGCCGTGCGACCCGCCACCCCCTTCAGCCCCGCGAGCACCAGAGGTGGGCCGAGTTGTGCGCGGTTGGGCCGTTGCAACGGCCGACCCGCGCGGGAGTCACCGCTCAAGCGGTGACTCCTGCAACAGCCTCAGCGCGCCGAGGCCAGCTTCCCCTTCAGCAACGGAGCGACCGGGTGGTGGACCGGGAGGGAGGCGAGGCACGCCTCGACCACCGCGGTGTCGTAGGGGGCGAGGTCGCTGTAGCGCAGCACCGCGTCGGGGTCGGGATGGGCCAGGAGGGCCTCGCGCACGCTCACCGCGAGGTAGTCGCCCATCTGCACGAGCGCGGGCGAGTCGGTGCCGGGCAGCAGGTCGCCGCCGTAGGCGCGTACGGCCGCGCGGACGTCGCCGCGGCGCAGGAGCCGCTGGACCTCCTCGATGTCGGTGGCCACCGGCATGGTCAGCCGGTAGGGGCGCGAGGAGAGCTGGCCCGACAGCGCCGCGCGCAGGTGCGAGACCTCGGCCTTGAGGGTCGACGTGGTGACCGCGGAGTCGCCGTAGAGCAGCGAGTGCAGGTGCTCGACCGACAGCCCGCCCGGGTGCAGCGCGAGGAGGGCGAGGATCTCGGTCTGGCGCCGGTTGAGCAGCAGCCGCTGCCCGTCGAGCCAGACCTCGGCGGTGCCGAGCAGGGTGAGCGTCAGCCCCGGCTCGTCGGGGCCGACCGTCCCGGCCGTCGTCGTACGACGATCGGTGGGCAGCGCGGCCTCGATGAGCCTCGCCATCACGCGTGCGGTCGCGAGGCCGATGGGGTGGGTGCGGTCCCACGTGGTCGACAGGTCGATGACCCCCAGGGGCCGGCCGGTGGCCGGGTCGAAGACGGGTGCGGCCCAGCAGACCCAGTTGTGGACGACCTCGGCGTAGTGCTCGGCACTGAAGACCATCGACGGGGTGCCGGTCCGCCCGGCGATCGCGAGGGCATTGGTGCCGACGCTGAGCTCGTCCCACCGTCCACCCGGCACGAAGTTGACGGTCTCGGCCTTGCGCCGCATCGCCCGGCCGCCGTAGGTCCACAGGATCCTGGTCTGCTCATCGGTGATCGCGATGACCAGGTCGCCGTCCTCGGCCGTGCGGCGCAGCTCGTCCTGCACCCGCGAGACGGCGGTCTGCAGCGGCGACTGGCTCCAGAACTCGGCGGTGTCACCCTCGTCGGCGAGCGGGGCGTGGGTGACGGCGGGCGAGACGACGCCCGAGAGCTGCCAGCTGCGGAGGATCTCCGGGCGGACCGCGGACTCCTCCTCCGCGCCCTCGGCCACGAACTGCGTCCAGGCACGCACGGCGCTCACGCGGCGTGCGTGCAGGTCATCGTTGTTCATTCGCGGCTCCCACGGGGTCGCGGCAAACCTAGCCCGAGTGTGACGCTCGCAACAGGGACCGCTCGGTTCCGGGCGTCATCGTGGCCGGGGGGACCGGAGCCGGTGCGGGTCAGCGCCGGCGCGTGAAGGTGGCGACGATGCCGGGGTGGTCGGTGACCAGGCGGCGGTAGGACTCGTAGGAGTCGATGCCGAAGGCCGAGTCGCGCTCGCCCATCACGTAGTCGATCCCCGACCCGCCCTTGCGACCGGTGTAGTTGGTCTCCAGCTGCAGGGGCCCGGTGATCCGACCCTTCACGAGGGCGTCGGTGGTGTCCCGGTTCTCCGTCACGTTGCAGTCGCACATCGCGACGAACTGATGGCTCGGGCGCGCGTCCTGCGCGAGGAACCGGATCCTCGCAGCCATCCGCCACATCGCCTCGACGCCGGCGCGGTTGGCGTAGTTCGGACCGCCCGTGCGTCGGTTGTGGAGGTGGTTGGGCAGGTGGAAGCTCACGGCGCGGATGACGTGGCCGTTGACGCGGTGCCGGAGCACGGCCACCACGCCGTACTGGTCGTGCGCGGTCTGCCCGGTCTGGCGCCGCCAGGTCCTGCCGGTCAGGAGGGCCGACCAGGTCTTCTCCAGCTCCCAGACGTCCTTGTCGAAGGCGATCGGGTTGTCGTCGGTGCCGGTGGGGCCGCTGGGCATGAGGAGCGTCCACGACTTCGGCAGGCTCGCGCGCAGCGCCGGGCGACTGAAGAGCCGCTCCTGGAACCCGACGACCGAGGCGCCGCCCCCGATGACCTGCCGGATGTCATGACGCATGCCCGGGACCCGCATCCCCTTGCGCAGGTTGAGCGTCGCCACGCTGAAGCGGCCGCCCGGGACCGACGCAGCGGACCCTGACCGTGCCTCTTCGCGGGCCTGCGAGGGCGACCCGACCAGCGTCGTGCCGGCCGCCAGCAGGACCACCGAGAGGACCAGGGCGGACAGGCGGGCGAGGGCGCGGTGGAACGGGGTGACCGAAAGCATTCGAAAGACCATAGGTGAGGTGCTCCCACCCCGCCAATCGACGGCGTGCCGCCGCCCCACCCGGCTCAGTCGTCGTGGTGGATCCGGCCCTCGGTCGACGCGAGGCGCTCCCCCGTCCCACCCCACTGCCGCGCCACGATCTCGGCAGCGATCGACACGGCGGTCTCCTCGGGGGTGCGGGCACCGAGGTCGAGGCCGATCGGCGAGGAGAGCAGCGCGATCTCGTCGGCGCTGAGACCGGCCTCGACGAGCCGCTCCATCCGCTCCTCGTGCGTGCGGCGCGAGCCCATCGCGCCGATGTAGCCCGGGCGTACGTCGTCCTCGAGCCGCAGCGCGACCTCGAGCAGCGGTACGTCGAACTTCGGGTCGTGCGTCAGCACGGCCAGCACCGTGCGCCGGTCGATGCGGCCGGCCTCGAGCTCCGCGCCGAGGTAGCGGTGCGGCCAGTCGACGACCACCTCGTCGGCTCCCGGGAAGCGCGAGGTGGTGGCGAACACCGGGCGGGCGTCGCACACCGTCACGTGGTAGCCGAGGAACGAGCCGACCTTGGCCACCGCGGCCGCGAAGTCGATGGCGCCGAAGACCAGCATCCGTGGCTTGGGGGCGAAGCCCCACACGAAGACACGCATCCCCTCGCCCCGGCGCTCGCCGTCGGGGCCGTACGTCAGCGTGGCGTTGCTGCCGGCGGCGAGCAGGCCCAGCGCGTCGTCGTGGACGGCACCGTCGGCCCGCGGCGAGCCGAGGCTGCCGTCGGCTGCGACGTCCGGGCGGACGACCATGCGCCGGCCGACCCACGCGGGGTCGGGGTGCTCGATGACGGTGGCGAGGGCGACCGGGCGGCCGGCCTCGATGTCGGCGGCGACCTCGCCCAGCTGCGGGAAGGTGGTGCGGGAGACCTGTTCCACGAAGACGTCGAGGATGCCGCCGCAGGTCAGGCCGACGGCGAAGGCGTCGTCGTCGGAGACGCCGTACCTCTCGAGCACCGGCTCGCCCGACACGACGACTCCCTGCGCGAGCTCGTAGACCGCCCCCTCGACGCAACCGCCCGAGACCGATCCCACCGCCGTCTCGTCTGGTCCGACCAGCATCGAGGCGCCGGCCGGCCGTGGCGCGGACCGGAAGGTGGCCACCACCGTCCCCACGCCGATCGTCTCGCCGGCCTCCCACCACTGCATCAGCTCGGGCAGCACGTCACGCACGCGCGATCACCTCCGTGAGGTCGGCGAAGGTCGCCAGCGAGTGGCCGGCGAGGAAGTCGTCGCAGTGGGGCAGGGCGGCGACGACCCCGCCCTGGAGGGGCTCGTAGCCCTCCTTGCCGCGGTGCGGGTTGACCCAGATGACACGGTGGGCGACCCGCTTCAGCCGGGCCATCTGCTCCCCGAGCAGCACGGCGTCGCCGCGCTCCCAACCGTCGCTGAAGACCACCACGACGGCGCCGCGCGCCAGACCGCGCTGGCCCCACCGGTCCATGAAGACCCGCAGGTTCTCCCCCAGCCGCGTGCCGCCCGACCAGTCCGGCACGACCTCGCCGGCGGCGACGATCGCGCGGTCGGCGTCCGGGGATCGCAGGGCGCGGGTGACGTGGGTCAACCGCGTGCCGACCGTGAAGGTCTCCACCGTGCCGCCCGTGGTCCGCACGCTCTGGGTGAGGCGGTGCGCCAGGCGCAGCAACGCATCGGCGTAGAGGCTCATCGAGCCGCTCACGTCGACCAGCAGCACCACCCGCCGCGGGCGGGTGCCGCGGCGCCGCCAGGCGATCTCGCCGGGCTCGCCGAGGTGGCGCAGGGAGTTGCGCAGCGTGCGGGAGGCGTCCACCTGGCCGCGGTGCCACCTCCGGTGCCGGGCCGTACGCCGACTCGGCGGGCGCAGCGAGAGCCGGGCGAACATCGCGTCGAGGCGCCGCTTCTCGGCGTTGTCGAGCGTGGCGACGTCGCGGTGGCGCAGGACCTCGGCGGCCGACGCGGCAGCGCGGATCACGTCCTCCTCGTCGTCGCCGCCGTCCCCGCCGCTGCTCTCGGCGTCCGGCAGGAGGTGGGCCGTGGAGGGGCGCGAGCGCTCCCGAGGCTTGGAGAGGGGCAGCCCGTCGCGGTGGTCGAACCAGTTGGCGAACACCTGGTCGTAGCGGGCCAGGTCGTCGGGCGATCCGCAGAGCGTGGCCCGACCGGCCCAGTAGGTCGCCTGGCGGTCGTCGGCGCCCACCTCCGCGACTGCGGTCAGGAAGCCCTGCGAGCGGTCCTGGGTGACAGCCACCCCGGACGAGCGCAGGGCGCGGGCGAAGCCGAGCAGGATCTCGTCGGCGGCGTGCTCGGTGGGGTTCACTTGGCGAGCATCCGGTCGAGCGCCGCCTTCACCTTGTCGGCGTCCTCGCGATACTTCAGCAGCGCCCCGAGGGTCGCCGCGGCCGACGCCAGGTCGAGCTCGGCAGTGCCGAGGTAGGTCAGCGCACGCGCCCAGTCGAGGGTCTCGGCGACACCGGGCGGCTTGAGCAGGTCGTCGCGCGTGCGCAGCTGCTGCACCAGGCCCACCACCTGCCGGGCCAGCGCCTCGCTGACCTCGGGGGCGCGCGAGCGGACGATCTCGACCTCGCGCTCGAGGCCGGGGTGGTCGATCCAGTGGTAGAGGCAGCGACGCTTGAGCGCGTCGTGCAGCTCGCGGGTGCGGTTGGAGGTGAGCACCACCAGCGGCGGCTCGGTCGCGGTGACGGTGCCGAACTCGGGGATGGTGACCTGCCAGGTCGACAGCACCTCCAGCAGGAACGCCTCGAACTCGTCGTCGGCGCGGTCCACCTCGTCGATCAGCAGCACCGCCGGCGCCTGCCGCAGCGCGGCGAGCACCGGTCGCGACAGCAGGAACCGCTCGTCGTACAGGCTCTTCTCGGCCTCGTCGGAGTCCACGTCCCCGGAGGCCTCGAGGGCCCTCAGGTGCAGGATCTGGCGGGGGAAGTCCCAGTCGTAGAGCGCCTGGCTGGCGTCGATCCCCTCGTAGCACTGCAGCCGCACGAGCGGCAGCTCGAGGCTCTGGGCGAGGGCATCGGCCAGGGCGGTCTTGCCGGTGCCCGGCTCCCCCTCCAGGAGCAGCGGCCGCTGCATCCGCGAGGCGAGGAACACGACCGTGGCGAGATCCTCGTCAGCGAGGTAGCCGGTCGCGCCCAGACGGGCGGAGACGTCGGCAACGGAGTCCATGCCGTCAGGCTACGACCCGGCACGTTGGCCGGACGTTGGACGGGCACCGCAGCGGTTAGCGCGCGTCCACGTCGGCACCGGTGGCGATGTCGCCGCACTCGACGAGCGTGACCTCGTGGGCGGCGAGGTAGTCACGCGCGCCGCGGTCGCCGGTCGCGACCTCGATGACGCCTGCCCAGTGGTCCCGGCCGATCAGCACCGGGTGCCCCGGCACGCCGTCGTACGACGACCGGGCGAGGACGTCGGGTCCCGACGAGGCGGCGACGAGCCGGGCCACGACCGCCGCGTCGACGTCGGGGAGGTCGACCAGGGAGACGATCGCGGCACCGTGGGAGGTCGATCCCAGCGCGGAGAGGCTGGCGCGCAAGGAGGCGCCCATCCCCTCGGCCCAGTCGTCCGCGCGGACCCGCGAGACCGACATCGGCAGCAGTGCCGCCGCCTGCTCGGCCTCGGCGCCCAGCACCACGACGATCTCCGCGCACGGGCTCAGCGCCTGCACCGAGCGCAGCAGCCACGACGTGCCGTCGGCGTCGCGCGCCAGCGCCTTGGGGCCGCCGAAGCGCCGCCCCGCCCCCGCGGCGAGGAGCACGCCGACGACCGAGGTCACTGGGCGAAGGCCTCGTCGTAGAGCGCCCGGAGCTCGGGAGTCTCCTCCGCGGTGAAGCCGCAGAGCGTGACGCGGTCGTCGGTGGCGCTGACCAGATAGGTCGTGCCCTCCTGGAAGTCGACCGCCATCAGGAGGTCCTGGAGGTCCTGGCTGGGCGACTCGACCGTGACCGTCGCGGCCTCGTCGCCGGCGTACCAGTCGTCCACCGACAAGGTGGCGGTGCCGCCGTCGAGCGAGGTCACCGTGCCGGCGAAGGCGGTGTCGAAGGAGGCCAGGGTCTCGGCACTGGGCACCGCGCACTTGCCGGCCATCGAGCCGTCTGCGGTGAGGGCGAGCGTGCTGTCCGCGGCAGCGGACGTGGGCGTCTCGCTCGCGGAGTCAGTGCCGGCGTCGGTGCCGGTGTCGGTGCCGGTGTCGGTGTCCTGCGCGCCACACGCGCTCAGGCCGAGGGCCAGGACTGCCACCAGGGCCGGCAGCAGTTGCGTCGTACGGAGTCGGCTCATGACGACCATCCCTTCGTCTGGCGGGCAGAACTCCCTGCCCCCTCACCTGATCGGACGGACCGTGCTCCCGCGTGGTTCCGCCGGGCCATCACCGGGTCGCCGCCTCGGTGCGGTCCTCGCCCTCCTCCTCGTCGATGCGTCGCTTGATCCGGCGAATCCCGGGGACCTTGGCGAGCATGTCGTTGAGCTCCCGGGTGACGGTGAGCATGTCGTGGATGTCGGGGGCCACCGAGCCGAGCGTGGCGAGGACCGGCATCACGTCGCTCTCCATCCGCGCGGTCAGCTCGGGCAGGTGGTCGATCAGCCCCACGAGCGCCTTCACCTCGTCGGGGTGCGTGGTCTCGGCGAGGGTCTCGAGGGTCGGCTGCAGGATCGTCAGGGACGGCACCATCGCGTCCAGCAGCTCGGTGACCCGTGCCACCTGCACGTCGGCACCATCGACCACCGCCGCCACGCGCTGCACCTCCAGGGTGGCCGCGTCGACGACGGCTCCGACACGTGCGACTTCCGCCTCCGCACTGTCCACGACCAGCGCGACCCGGTCCACAGCGCTCGACGCACGCTCGACGAGCCCCTCGGCGACGTCGAGGAGTGCCAGCACCCGGGGGACGGCACCGATCAGTGCCTCGATCTGGTCACCGCCCCGCTCGATGGCGGCAAGGACGTCACGGGGTCCGGGGACGGGGAGGCGCATGGGGCATTCCTACCAGCGGCACCCATCTGCCCCGGACGCAGCGATGCCCCGGTCCGAGGACCGGGGCATCGCTGGTGTGTCTTGTGGACTGATCAGAAGTCCATGCCGCCCATGCCGCCCATGCCGCCGTCGCCGCCACCCATGGCCGGAGCCTTCTCGGGCTTGTCAGCGATGACAGCCTCCGTGGTGAGGAACAGTGCAGCGATCGACGCAGCGTTCTGCAGCGCCGAGCGGGTGACCTTGGCCGGGTCGATGATGCCTTCGGCGATCATGTCGACGTAGTCACCGGTCGCGGCGTTGAGGCCGTGACCCGCAGGCAGGTTGCGCACCTTCTCGGACACGACGCCACCCTCGAGACCGGCGTTGATCGCGATCTGCTTGAGCGGGGCCTCGATCGCCACGCGGACGATGTTGGCGCCCGTGGCCTGGTCGCCGGTCAGGTCCAGCTTGGCGAACGCCTCGGTGCCGGCCTGGACGAGCGCCACGCCGCCTCCGGCGACGATGCCCTCCTCGACGGCAGCCTTCGCGTTGCGTACGGCGTCCTCGATGCGGTGCTTGCGCTCCTTGAGCTCGACCTCGGTGGCCGCGCCGACCTTGATGACGGCCACGCCGCCGGCGAGCTTGGCGAGACGCTCCTGGAGCTTCTCGCGGTCGTAGTCGGAGTCCGACTTCTCGATCTCGGCGCGGATCTGGTTGACCCGGCCCTCGATCTGGGCCTGGTCGCCGGCACCCTCGACGATGGTGGTCTCGTCCTTGGTGATGACGACCTTGCGGGCCTGGCCGAGCAGCTCCAGACCGGCGGTCTCGAGCTTGAGGCCGACCTCCTCGGAGATGACCTGGCCACCGGTCAGGATCGCGATGTCCTGCAGCATGGCCTTGCGGCGGTCACCGAAGCCCGGCGCCTTGACGGCGACGGAGCGGAAGGTGCCCTTGATCTTGTTGACGACCAGGGTCGACAGCGCCTCGCCGTCGACGTCCTCGGCGATGATCAGCAGCGGCTTGCCGGACTGCATGACCTTCTCGAGGAGCGGCAGCAGGTCCTTGACCGTCGACACCTTGGAGTTGGCGATGAGGACGTAGGGGTCCTCCAGCACGGCCTCCATGCGCTCGAGGTCGGTGGCGAAGTAGGCCGAGATGTAGCCCTTGTCGAACCGCATGCCCTCGGTCAGCTCGAGGTCCAGCCCGAAGGTGTTGGACTCCTCGACGGTGATGACGCCTTCCTTGCCGACCTTGTCCATCGCCTCGGCGATGATCTCGCCGACGGTGGTGTCAGCGGCGGAGATCGACGCGGTCGAGGCGATCTGCTCCTTGGTCTCGACGTCCTTCGCCATGGCGAGCAGCTGCTCGGACACGGCGGAGACGGCGGCCTCGATGCCTCGCTTGAGGTCCATCGGGTTGGCGCCGGCAGCGACGTTGCGCAGACCCTCGCGCACCATGGCCTGAGCCAGGACGGTGGCCGTCGTCGTGCCGTCACCGGCGACGTCGTCGGTCTTCTTGGCGACCTCCTTGACCAGCTCGGCGCCGATCTTCTCGTAGGGGTCCTCCAGCTCGATCTCCTTGGCGATCGAGACGCCGTCGTTGGTGATCGTGGGGGCTCCCCACTTCTTCTCCAGGACGACGTTGCGGCCCTTGGGGCCGAGGGTGACCTTGACCGCGTCGGCAAGGGTGTTCATCCCTCGCTCGAGGCCGCGGCGGGCCTCCTCGTTGAAAGCAATCAGCTTGGCCATATCGCGTGCGATTCCTATCGACGTGAGTCTGTGTGTCGACGTCAGGCGGGCTGCCCGCGACGGACGGTCCGCTCCACCGGCGATCCATTCACGCCGGCTTCTGCGGACCTCAGCGTCACCTGGGTCGTTGTCACTCTCATGACGAGAGTGCCAGCATCATGTTTAGCACTCGACCCCCGAGAGTGCAAACGACTCACTTCGGCAGCTTGACCAGCCGCACGCCGGTGGACACCTGCGAGATGGCCGTCTTGAAGATGCTCGACAGCTCGCTCCCCTGGGCCGCGCAGAAGAAGTAGTCACCGTCGATGTTCTCGGCAGTGCGCGCCGCGGGGTTGTTGCACGCACTGGCTGAGCTGGCGGCACCAGTGACGGGGTCCGGCGAGGCGGCGGCGGCGAGGATGTCGCGGACCCGCGACGTCGAGCCGGTCTCGCCCTCGGTCTTCTTGCACCTCGCCGTGTTGGCCGCGCCGAAGCCCACCGTGATGACCGTGATGTCGGCAGCCTTGGCATTGGCCGCCACGTCCCTGAAGTTGTTGCAGCCCTTCTGGGCGTTGGTGCCCGTTCCGTTCAGGCCGGCGCCGACGTCGCTGGTCGTGGTGAGCGCCGTGCTGCCGGAGGCAAGGATCTCGTCGGGCATGCCGTCGGTCTCGAAGATGAGGATCTTCTCGACCTCACCGGGACGCGCGGGCAGGGACGACAGGTTGTTGGGCGCGAGCCCCAGGAGGTAGCGCGCAGCTCCCTTCATCCCGCTGGCCAGGTGGGTGCCGTAGCTCCCGCGGCTGTATCCCGGGACGCCGGAGTTGGGCAGGCAGTTGATGCCTCGGTAGAGGTTGCTGGACGTGTTCAGGGTGGGCGTGGCCGACGAGGACTTGTAGTTGTTGCTGAAGCCGAGCGGGACCCAGCTGCCTTGAGTGACGTTCCACTCCTCGGTGCGCGAGCTGTCGTACAGCGTGGGGTCCGTCGCGCACGACGTCCCCGTGCGGCTCTTGTGCAGGGCGCCGAAGGCCACGTAGTGGAGCGAGGGCGTCATGTTCTTCAGGCTGTCGAGGATCGCCGTCTTCATGAGCGTGCGGTCACCCTCGCTCATCGAGGTCGTGCGGTCGGCCATGAAGACCACGTCGAGCGGGTTCGGTGCCTCCTGACCGCAGGACCCCTTGCAGGCAGCGGAGGCGACCGAGCCGGTCGATCCCTCGCTGCGACCGAAGACGTTGGCGAAGCCGAAGTCGACGTCCTTCTCGGCCTCCACCTCGACGGTGTTGCAGGTCGTCGAGAGGCTCGGCGCGCACGGGATCTTGCAGATCTTGGTGTTGCAGCGCAGGTCGGGGTAGTTCGACGTCGTGTACGGCGCCGGGCCCGGGTTGCACGTGCTGGGGATCTGGTCGGCGCGCACGCTCGTGGTGCTGCCGGTCGACGCGACCAGGCACCACAGGCGGATCTGCGGGTTCTGCTCGGTGAAGTCGTAGGTCAGGTCAGGGTCGTTGGCCAGCGCCATGTCCCGGGCCGCCTTCATCGCGGTCGCCCCGTCGCCGGGCATCGTGTAGGCGCCTGCGTGCGCCGCGGCGTCGACCGCGTCGTGCAGCTTCTGCCGTTCCATGGCCAGCATCGAGATGTCGATCGCGATCGCTGCCGCGCCGAAGATGACCACACTGAGGATCACCGTCATCACGGCGATCGCACCCTTCTCGTCCCGATCCCGGGACCGCCGGGCGATCACTCGATCCTCATCTTGTTGGTCTTGGCGATGCTGATCGTCTCCGACGCCAGCTTGCCGATGGGCGTGAGCCAGTTGCTGCTCGACGTGACCGTCACCTCCGCGATGCCGCCCGACTCCATGCCCGCGTTCCAGCTGGTGCAGGTCGTCGTGCCGTCGGGCAGCTTGCACCCGATCGCGATCGTGACCGTTCCCGGGAGGTCGGCCGTGCCGCGGGTGACCACGGCCCGGATCTCGCTCTCCGTGGCCCCGAGGCTCGCCTCGCGCACGCCCTCGCGGGCGGCGTTGTTGACCATGGCGTAGCGGTTGATCGCCAGGCCGAAGTCGATGATCCCGAACACCATCACGAGCAGGATCGGCACGACGAGCGCGAACTCCACCGCAGCCGCTCCGCGGTCGTTCCTGCGCCGACTGGGACGTGATCTGGGCATACCGGTCTCCTCCCACGTGCGCGGTCGCCCGGGCAGGCCCGGACACCACGACGCTCCTGACCTCGCCGACGACAGGCCGATGAGGGGGTCAGGTTCCGCATCCCCGCGCGACCTGATCCGGGGGTAACGTATCGGCATCTGGACGCCCGCGTGAGCGACTTAGGCAACCCTTTACTTCCACGGGCCAGACCGGAGTCCCCACGGTCCCGGACCGGTGCACCTCACGGTCGTCAGGTGGCCCGCCCGCGCCCCCGGGCACGGGCGGACCGAGACGTAACCTACCTGATCACCCGCTGATCGTCAGGCGCACTGGGCCGCTAGGTCTAGACAGTGGTGCTGGCACCACCACGGAGCCGCGACGCCAGGAGATCGGCGTAGGGACCCGCGTTCGCGGGCGAGACGTCGAGGTAGAGCCCTGGCTCGATCAGCTCCAGCTCGCTCACGACCCAGTCTCCGTCCCACTGCAGCAGGTCAACGCGCAGGTAGTCCATCGGGCGGCCGAAGCGCTCACCCATGGCGGCGTACGCCCGCAGCGCCAGGTCGCCGACCTCGCCCATCCCGACGGCGCGCACGGATCCACCGAACTCCTCGTTGACCCGTACGTCGTCGGCGCCGGGCTGCTTGTCGAAGCGCTGGGCCAGCCGCCCGTCGATGACGTACGCCGACACCTCGCCGTGGGTGCGGATGGACTCCACGAGCGGCTGGACGACCCAGGGCCCACCGACCTCGGGGTAGTCGGGGTGGCTGCGGACCGGCTTCCCCAGGCGAGGGTCGTCGGGGTCCGTGACCACGATCAGTCCCGCTCCCCCGGCGCCGACGCGCGGCTTCACGACCGCGGTGCCGAAGTGGGCGACCGCCTCCACCAGGCTGTCGCGGTCGTCGGCGAGGAGCGTCGGCACCGCCGGCAGGTCGCCCAGGTCGGCGAGGTAGCGCTTGTCGTGGTTCCAGGCGAACACGTCCGCCCCGTTGAGCAGCCGGGACTGGTCGAGCGCTCCGGCCCACGCGAGGAACTCGGCGTGGCGCGTGACGTAGTCCCAGGTCGAGCGCACCGCGACCAGGTCGGCGGCCGCCCACTCGACGTCCGGGTCGTCCCAGCGCACCCAGGCGGCATCGATCCCGCGCTCGGCCAGCACGGCGTCGAGGACGGCAGCACCGGGCTCCCCCTGCGGCAGGTCGCCGCTGGTCGCGAGGAGGACCCTCGTGGACGTCACTCGTCGGGCAGGTCCGAGGACCCGTAGAACGAGTGGGCGACGTCGTCGCGGTTGGTGCCCTCGCGGTTGTCACCCTTCTCGATGATCACGAGGTTGTGGTAGCAGTGCACGGCCCTGACCCACTGGTCGGTGTAGGAGGGCGCGTAGCCCTCGACGAGGAACTCCTCGTGGTTGAGGCCGTCGACCAGGTCCTTCACGAGGTCCATCGACGTGCCGCGCGCACGCGGGTCGAGCTCGCCGCCCCACGCCGGCCAGTAGGACGTCTGGATGTCCTCGATGCAGTAGATCGCCCCGTCGGGCAGGAGGGGGAAGAGGATCTGGAACGACTCGCGGACGTGGGCGGGGATGTGGCTGCCGTCGTCGATCACGACGAGGGGGACTCCCTGCTCCTCGATGATGCGGTGCAGGATCGCGGGGTCGGTCTGGTCACCGAGGTAGGTGTGGATGTGGCCGCGCGTGAGCCAGGTCTTGTCCTCGATGTCGAGGCCGACGATCGTCGCCTTCGGGAAGAACCAGCGCCACATCTTCATCGACGCGCCGCTCTTGCGGCGCTTCTTGTAGCCGCCGATGCCGAGCTCGAGCAGCGTGAAGGACTCGCGACGCAGGTGCTGCAGGTGCCGCTCGTAGTGCGGGGTGTAGCGGTGGATGCCCCACTTGTCGGTGCGGAACTCGATCGCCAGCTCGGTCAGGTTGCTGGCCAGCAGCCGACGGCGGCGCTCGGCCTTCTTGTCGGCCGGCGTGGGCGGAGCCGGCTCGGGCGCAGGGGCCGCCGGCACGCGGCCGGCCTTCTGGGCCGCCTTCTTGACGGCCTGGCCGGCTCGTCGAGCAGTGGTGCGCACCCGCGAACCCTAGCCTGACCCGCCCACCCCCGGCGCGTGGTGCCCGAACGGCAGCTCCTGCACCACGCCCAGCGCAGCCAGCACCGACGGCAGCATCGCCCTGGCCGTGCGCTTGTAGCCGTGGGCACTGGGATGGAAGCGGTCCAGGCTGAACATCTCGTCCGGGTTCGTGATGAAGAACGGCCCCACCACGTGGCTCAGCGACACCACCCACGCCCCGCGCTCCAGCGCCACCTCGCGCTGCGCGGCGGCGAGCTGTCGCGAGGCGCGCGAGCCGAGGGCACGCAGCGGTTGCGGCACGGGTCGCAGGGCACCCAGGTCGGGACAGGTGCCGACCACCACCTCCGCGCCCCGCGACCGCAGCTCGTCGATGGCGCCGGCCAGGTGGCGTACGGAATCGGCCACCGGCACCCGGTGGGTGACGTCGTTGCCGCCGACGACCATCACGGCCACGTCGGGTCGGTACGACGGTGGCAGCGAGGTGAGCTGGCTCGCGAGCATGCTGCTCTCCGAGCCGACGACCGCCGCGGTCCGCAGCCGCACCGACCGACCGGTGTCGCGTGCGATCCCGCGCGCCAGCCGGCCGCCGAGGGTGTGCTTGGGGCGCTCGGCGCCGAGCCCCGCCGCGATGGAGTCACCGAGGACCAGCAGGTCGACGGGCGCGCCGTACTTCTTCTTCCAGTGCTTGTCCCCCGCCGGCGCCTGCTCGCCCAGCGGCTTGCCGATCGCCCGCCGGGCCTGGGCGGCCTGTCGGTGCAGCAGCTCGCGGGCCCCGTACGCCGTCGCGCCGGCGAGGCCACCCGCGACAGCCAGCGCCATGCCGGCCCGGGTCAGGTGTGTCCACATCACTGCACCCATCAACCACACCGACCTGAACGCCGCCGCAACCGCGGGCGTCGCCCGGCCGAATGGCACGTCACAGATGGGCCGACGTACTCAGGACAACTCACCCCACGACGCGCCACGCTGGCCCCATGACCGCTCCCACGCCCGTCACCACCCGTCAGGTCCCACCGCGCCAGCTCGCCTGGCTCCGCACCGAGGTCGCCGACTGGACCTCCCAGGGGCTCATCAGCCCGGACCAGGCCGAGCGCATCTCGACCAGGTACAGCGCCGACACCCACACGCGCTTCAGCATCGGCCGGGTGCTGCTCTACCTCGGCGGCGGCTTCGTCGGCATCGGCCTCATCTGGCTGGTCGCTGCCAACCTCGACCAGCTCTCCCCCGTGTCGCGCTTCGTCGCGGTCACCCTCATCTGGCTCGCCTTCCTCGTCGGCAGCGAGGTCCTCGCGAGCAGGCAGGCGTCGGCCGCGCTCGTGGGAGCCGCACGGCTGCTCGCCGCGCTCGGCATCGGCGCCGTGCTCTTCCAGGCCGCGCAGTCGCTGCAGGTCCCGGCGTTCGAGCCCCGCCTCCTCGGCCTCTGGTCCGCGGCGGCCCTCCTCCACGGCTATGCGAGTCGGGCCTACCTGCCCTTCCTCGTCGGCGTCGTGAGTGGCGTCGCGTGGTGGTTCACCCAACCGATGTGGGACGAGCCGAGCGGCCTGACCGTCGTCATGCTCTTCGGCGCCGGCTCCGTCCTCGCGGCCGGGCTCGCCGTGCTGCACGACGGCCGGATCGACCCGTTCGCCTGGACCTGGCGCACCGTCGCCGCCGGCATGGCGCTGCTGGCGATGTTCGCGGCCGCCATCCCCGACATCGGCGGCGACGGTGTCGTCTGGTCCTCCTGGCTCGTGGTGGCGCTCGTGGCCGCCGGGGCCGTCGCCGCAGCCGCCGTCGCCACGCGACCCGGCACCCGAGCCCTGGAGCCGCTCGGCGCGGTCGTGGTCCTCGTCGTCGCCACCCTGATCGGCCTCTGGACGACCGGCACCGACACCTCGGACATCGACACGTCCGACTGGCTGCACGCCGCCGTCTCCGTGGCGGCGTACGTCCTGCTCGCCGTCGCCCTGGTCGCCCTCGGCACGGTCCGCGAGCACCCGCCGCTCATCTGGATGGCGATGGCCGGACTGGTCGTCTTCACGACCTTCCAGAGCTTCGCGGTGTTCGCGCCGATCGTCACCGGCGCCTGGCTGTTCGTCGTACTCGGCACCGTCTTCCTCGGCACCGGGTTCCTCTTCGACCGGGCCCGCCGCGAGCTCGCCGAGGCCCTCGACTCCGACACCTCCACCTCCGGCTCGAACGAAGGACAAGACCGATGAACCGCATCACCGTCACCGCTGTCGTCGCCGTGGGCCAGTTGGCCCTGGTCGGCCTGGCCGTCGCCCCGCAGCTCTCCGCACGCCTGGTCGGGGACACCTACCTCATGGCGGTCGCCCCGCTCGACCCGATCGACCCGTTCCGCGGGGCCTACGTCGCCCTGGACTACCCCGACCTGCGCCACGACGACTCGCAGTCCTTCGGCGAACCCGGGCTCGGCGTCCTGGACGACGGCGAGGAGGGCGACCTCTACGTCACCCTGGTGCAGCGGGGCGACGTCTGGGCCGCGGACGAGTGGACCCGCGACCGTCCCGAGGACGGGCCCTACCTCGCGTGCGACGACCGGTCGTGGCAGATCAGGTGCGGCATCGAGAGCTTCTTCCTCCCCCAGGACGAGGCCGCCGAGACCGAGGGCCTGCTGCGCGACGGCGCCGTGGCCGAGGTCAGGATCGACGGACGCGGCAACGGCGCCGTGGTCGACGTACGCGCTCCGTGAGGATCAGAGCCTGCTGAGCGTCACGGAGTAGTAGGTCTCCTCGTCGGCGATCATCTGGTCCCGGTCGATCGCGATCGACGCGGGGACACCGCGACGCGTGTAGTCGACGGTCACGGAGTCCGCCTCGGCAGACTCCTCCCGGATCATCGCGAACAGCTCGTCCACCGACCAGCCGCGTCCCGCGGACAGCGTGCGATCGTCGCGGGTCACCCGACGGGTGCTGTCGTCGCGGACCACGGTGCGTACGCCGGCGCTCGGCGCGCAGAAGCAGCTGAGCCGGACGGTGATGACGTAGTCGTCGATGTCCTTGGCCTCCCAGCGCTGCCAGGCGGCCGACAGGTCGGGGTCCTCGTTGATGCCCGGCACGAAGGGCTGGACGGGTTGCGGGTCGGCGACCGCCACTGCCGGCGACGTCCCAGCGGCGAGGGTGATCGGGACCAGGGCGGCGAGCAGGGCACGCGTCATCGTCGTCATGGTGGTGGGACGGCGACCCGGGTCGGTCGGGTTCCCTCAGCGGGGAGAGGCTCAGCCGCCGGCGACGGCCGGGATCACCGAGATCTGGACACCGTCGGGGGTGGCGGTCGCCAGGTCGTCGAGGAACCGCACGTCGTCGTTGCCGACGTAGACGTTGACGAACCTGCGGAGGTGGCCGGCCTCGTCGAGGATCCTGCCCTTGATGCCGGCATAGCTCGCGTCGAGGTCATCGAGGACCGCAGCCAGGGTGTCGCCCTCGGCGCTGACCTCGGACTCGCCACCGGTGTAGGTGCGCAGGATGGTGGGGATCCGGACGGAGACGCTCATTCAGTGACTCACTTTCGGTGGTTGAGGTGCGAGCTTGCGAGCCTCGAGACCTCAGACGATGTTGGCAGCCACGAAGGCGTCGTAGGACGGGGCGATGGTGGCGACCGCGCCGACCCGGTCGGAGACGGCGTCGAGGGTCTTGAGGCCGTGGCCGGTGTTGATCACGACGGTCTCGAGCGAGGTGTCGAGCTGGCCGGTCTCGACGAGCTTCTTGAGCACGCCCACCGTGGTGCCACCGGCGGTCTCGGTGAAGATCCCCTCGGTGCGCGCGAGCAGCACGATCGCGTCACGGACCTCGTCGTCGGTGATGTCCTCGACCGCGCCGCCGGAGCGACGGCAGACGTCGAGGACGTAGATGCCGTCCGCGGGGTTGCCGATCGCCAGGCTCTTGGCGATGGTGTCGGGCTTGACCGGGCGGATGGCGTCCGTGCCGGCCTTGTAGGCCACCGACACCGGGGAGCACCCGGTCGCCTGGGCCCCGAAGACCTTGTAGGGCTTGTCCTCGACGAGGCCGAGCCTGATCAGCTCCTGGAACGCCTTGTCGACCTTGGTCAGCTGGGAGCCCGAGGCGACGGGGATGACGATCTGGTCGGGCAGGCGCCAGCCGAGCTGCTCGGCGATCTCGTAGCCCAGCGTCTTGGAGCCCTCGGCGTAGAAGGGGCGCACGTTGACGTTGACGAACGCCCAGCCCTCCTCCTCGCCGGCGATCTCGGAGGCGAGCTTGTTGACGTCGTCGTAGTTGCCGTCGACGGCCACGAGACGGTCGGTGTAGACGGCCGAGTTGACCTGCTTGGGCGTCTCGAGGTTGCTCGGGATGAAGACGACCGTCTTCATGCCTGCACGGGCCCCGGCCGCAGCGACGGCGTTGGCCAGGTTGCCGGTCGAGGGGCACGCGAAGACCTTGGCGTCGAACTCGCGGGCGGCGCTCAGCGCGCAGGCGACGACGCGGTCCTTGAAGGAGTTGGTCGGGTTGGTGGAGTCGTCCTTGACCCAGAGGTTGTCGATGCCGAGCTCACGACCGAGGTTGTGCGCCTTGAGCAGACGGGTGAAGCCAGGCTCCATGTTGGGGCTCTGCTCGATGTCGGTCGGCACCGGCAGGAGCGCCTTGTAGCGCCAGATGTTGGCGGGCCCGGCGGCGATCTCCTCGCGGGTGACGGCCGGGAAGTCGTAGGCCACCTCGAGGGGCCCGAAGCACTCCGGACACGCGTACGACGGGCCGAGCGCGACCTCGTGCCCGCACTCGCGACAGGTCAGGGTGCGGGCGTTGCCGAAGGCGCCCTCGCGCAGCGTGTGCGTGGTGTTCTCGTCCAACAGGGTGCTCATGAGTCCTCCTTCTCATCTGTCCCCGCGACTCTCGCGTGGGTCGGATTTGGCACCTGCTCCCCTGAACTGCCGGACGAGTCCGGACAGGAGGCATCAGGGGTGGTTGCCGGGACTTCAACGGGCCGTTCCCTCAGTCCCTCGTGATGAGCAATTCTCACAGTAGGCGCGCCGTCTCACGATGTGCACATCGAGTCCACGATGTGGATGACGGCGGTCGGTCAGCGCTGGAGGAGGAGTCCGCCGAGGAGCTCGACGACACCGGCGGGACCGTCGACGACGACGTCGGCGAGCTCGACCAGGTCCGGGGCCTCGTGGGAGGCCGAGCAGACGACCAGGCCCGGCAGGCCGTCGGCGCGCAGGGCGCGGACCGCCTCGAAGGCCTCGATGTCGCCGAGGTCGTCACCACCGAAGATGACGCCGCTGGCTTCCTGCTCGGCGACGAAGGTGCGGACGGCATGGCCCTTGTGCATGTCGCCGGAGCGGATCTCGATGACGTTGCGCCCCGGCTCGATCGCGAGGTGGTGGCGCTCGGCCAGGGACCGGATCGGATCGACCAACCGCTCGAACGCACCGGTCGGGTCGTCCATCCGGCGCGTGTGGACCGCGACGGCGAGCCCCTTCTCCTCGATGAAGGCGTCGGGCGCCCCCGCCTTGCGCAGCACCGAGGGCAGCTCGCGCTCGAACGTCGCGAGCCCGGACGGAGGGCGCGGCGAGCGGATCCGCTGCTCGGTCGCCGACCACCGCTCGTTGCCGTACTGGCCGAAGACGAAGAGCTCGGCACCCCGGTCGAGCATGGCGTTGCCGAGGGCGTCGAGATCGCCCATCGCGATCGCCTGCCGCGCCGGGCGACCCGTAATCACGGCGACCGCGCGCACGACCTCGGCCAGCTCGAGCAGGACACCGGGCGCCCCCGGGTGCAGGCGGGCGGCCTCGGGGTCGTCGACCACCGGGGACAGCGTGCCGTCGAAGTCGAGGCCGACGACGGTGCCGCGGAGGACGTCGCGTACGGCGTCGTAGTGGGCGCGCGCGTCGTCGGAGGTGAACTCCATGGGATCAGCCAATCACGCGCGGGCGCCGCCCGTGGCACGGGTCCAGATCAGCGGGTCACTGCGGGGCGTCGGCGGTGAGGATGATCGTCAGCCGATCCTTCTTCATCTCGCCCACCGCCGGTGAGGTGCGCTTGATGCCGAGGTCGAGGGCCAGCTGCTTGCCGGCGGCCTTGAGCCGGGGCGGGAAGTAGACCGTGGTGGTGGGGACGACGCCGTACCAGTTGTCCTCGCCGACGACGGCCCACCCGACGGTGGTGGCCTTCGACGCCGTGGTGGCCGCCAGTCCCTTGATGCCGGAGTTGTTGAAGACCTCGACGTAGACCTCGCCGCGCTTGACCTGCGGCTCGGGCTTGGGCGTCCTGGTGGGGACGGCCGGCTCCGGGGTCGGCGTCTGCTCGGCGCTGGCGATGGTCGCGGTGTCGACGCGGCGCTCGGTCGGCGCCTGGTCGCGGGTCGCGACGAAGGTGATCGAGGCCATCGCGACGGCGAGCACCGACAGCATCACGAGGGGCGAGGGGAAGGCGACGCCGCGTTCGTCACGGGGACGACGACGGGTCGAGGGGCGGTCGGGACTGGGGAAGGAGTCCATGGGGAAGGTGACCAATCGTGAGTGGTGGTGGGTCAGGTCTCGCGGTGTCAGATCTCGAAGCCGAGCCGGCGCGCCGAGCGCTGCCGCTGGCGGGACGAGCGGAGGCGGCGCAGGCGACGGACCAGCAGCGGGTCCTCCTCGAGCGCCTCGGGACGGTCGATCAGGGCGTTGAGGACCTGGTAGTAGCGCGTGGAGGACATGTCGAACTTCTCGCGGACGGCCTGCTCCTTGGCACCGGCGTACTTCCACCAGTGACGCTCGAACTCGAGGATCTCGCGGTCGCGCTGGCTCACACCGGCAGCAGTCTGCTGCTCGGTCGGGATGTGCTTCGCGGCGTCCATGTGCCATCTCCTCCTCGACCCCACGTCCACCCGTGACCGAGTGGACTGGCAGCAGTCTAGGTGACGAACGACAACGATGTCATTCGCCTCCGGCGAGTCGTCTGGACAAACCCGACGAGAACCCCGGGAGGACACCGCGGGGTGACCCCGACGTCACTCGTCGTCGTTAGGGTGGCGGGGTGACCCGACCTCCGCAGGCAGACCTCGTGATCGTGGCCAACCGGTTGCCGGTCGACCGCGACCAGCTGCCGGACGGGACCGTCTCGTGGCGCCGCTCCCCCGGTGGCCTGGTGAGCGCCCTCGAGCCGGTGATGCGGGCCAACGACGGCGCCTGGATCGGCTGGCCCGGGTCGGCGGACGACGACGAGTTCGAGCCGTTCGTCGAGGACGGTCTCTCGCTCATCCCCGTGTCGCTCAGCAGCGCGGAGGTGGAGGAGTTCTACGAAGGCTTCTCCAACGGCACCCTCTGGCCGCTCTACCACGACCTCGTCGCCAAGCCGGAGTTCCACCGCGAGTGGTGGGAGTCCTACGTCCGGGTCAACCAGCGCTTCGCCGACAAGGCCGCCGAGGTCGCGGCCGAGGGCGCGACGGTGTGGGTGCAGGACTACCAGCTGCAGCTGGTGCCGCAGATGCTCCGCGCGCAGCGCCCCGACCTGCGCATCGGCTTCTACCTCCACATCCCGTTCCCCCCGGCCGAGCTCTTCTCCCAGCTGCCGTGGCGCCGGCAGATCCTCGAGGGGCTCCTCGGCGCCGACCTGATCGGCTTCCAGCTGCCGGGTGCCGCCGCCAACTTCGTACGCCTCGTGCGCAGCCGCGTGGGCCACAAGACCCACCGCGACACCATCTACCTCCCCGACGGCCGACCGGTGAAGGCGACCGCGTTCCCGATCTCGATCGACACGGCCGGCTTCGAGGAGCTGGCCCGGTCCGAGGCCGTCACCCAGCGGGCCAAGGAGATCCGCGAGGCGCTGGGCAACCCGCGGCGGATCTTCCTGGGTGTCGACCGCCTCGACTACACCAAGGGCATCCACTCCCGGCTGCGGGCGTTCGGCGAGCTGGTGCGCGACGGCCACCTCGACGTCGAGGACGCCGTGTTCGTCCAGGTCGCCACCCCGTCGCGCGAGCGGGTCGAGCAGTACCGCATCCTCCGCGACGACATCGAGCGGCTGGTCGGGGGCATCAACGGCGACTACGGCCGGATCGGGCGCCCGGCGATCTCCTACATGCACTCCTCGTATCCGCGCGAGGAGATGGCTGCGCTCTACCGTGCTGCCGACGTCATGGTCGTCACCCCGTTCCGCGACGGGATGAACCTCGTCGCCAAGGAGTACGTCGCCTGCCGCTTCGACGACGCCGGGGCGCTCGTCCTCTCGGAGTTCGCCGGTGCGGCCGCCGAGCTCCGTCAGGCCTGGCTGGTCAACCCCTACGACATCGACGGGATGAAGGCGACGCTCCTCGAGGCGTTCGCCGCCGACGAGAAGGAGGTCGCCCGCCGGATGCGGGCGATGCGTCGCACGGTCGTGACCCACGACGTCGCCCGGTGGGCCGACTCCTTCCTCAGCGAGCTCGAGGGGCTGCCCGACCACCACGACAAGACCGTGCGCCGCTCGCGCTCGACCTGAGGGGTCAGGGCCGGGTCTCGGCCCTCGCGTCGTGGGTGGCTCCCTGGGCCACCATCAGCGCCTCGATCTCGGTCACCAGGTCCTTGCCCAGGCGCGGCCACGACGGGTCGTAGCCGTAGGCCTCGGCGAGCCCGACCGCCGACCGGGTGCCGTCGAGGAGGTCGACGTCACGGGGCGCGATCAGCCCGGGGTGCACCACGCCGATGGCCTCGGAGACCTTGAGCAGGTCGCGTCGCAGGGAGCGTACGTAGTTGGCGGCGCGGACGCTCTTGAGGCTGACGTCGAGGCCGCGGGTGTAGCGCGGGTTCTGGGTGGCCACGCCGACGGGGCAGTGGTCGGTGTGGCACTTCTGGGCCTGGATGCACCCGATCGACATCATCGCCTCGCGGCCCGCGTTGACCATGTCGACGCCGAGCGCGAAGGCGACGATGGCGTTCTCCGGGATGCCGAGCTTGCCGGCGCCGATGAAGACCACGTCGTCCGACAGCCCCGCGGCGGCGAAGCGGCGGTAGACCTCCGCGAAGGCGATCCGGAACGGGTAGGCCACGGAGTCGGCGAAGATCATCGGCGCCGCGCCCGTGCCGCCCTCGCCGCCGTCGATGTTGACGAAGTCGACGCCGCGCGTGCCTCGCGACATCTCGTCGGTGAGCTCGTCCCACATGGTGAGGTTGCCGACGGCCGACTTGATGCCGACCGGGAGGCCGGTCGCCTGGGCCACGAGCTCGACGAAGTCGAGCATGGAGTCGACGTCGTGGAACACCTCGTGACGGCTCGGGGAGGCGCAGTCCTTGCCCTCGGGGATGCCCCGGATCTCGGCGATCTCCCGACTCACCTTCTCGCCCGGGAGCATGCCGCCGAGGCCGGGCTTGGCGCCCTGGCTGAGCTTGACCTCGATCGCCTTCACCGGTGCGGACTGGACGAGGTCCACGAGCCGCGCGAGGTCGAAGCGGCCGTGCTCGTCGCGGCACCCGAAGTAGGACGTGCCGATCTGGAAGACGATGTCGCCGCCGTGCCGGTGGTGCGGCGAGAGCGCGCCCTCGCCGGTGTTCTGCAGGCACCCGGCCATCGCGGCACCCCTGTTGAGCGACTCGATCGCCTTGCCCGACAGCGAGCCGAAGCTCATCCCGGAGATGTTGACCACGGACTGCGGCCGGAAGGCGTGCGTACGCCCGCGGGGGCCGCCGAGCACCTTGGCGCAGGGCAGCACGATCTCCTCCTGCGCGTGCGGCATGGTCGCCGCGCCCGGACCGGTGAAGGTGCGGTGCTTGATGATCGGGTAGCCGGCGGTCTGCTCGACGTCGTTGTCGGTGCCGAACCCGAAGTAGTTGTTCTCCAGCTTGGAGCTGGCATAGACCCAGCGCCGCTGGTCGCGGCTGAAGGGGCGCTCCTCGTCGTTGCTCGTGACGATGTACTGACGCAGCTCGGGCCCGAACTTCTCGACGAGGAACCGCCCGTGGCCCGCGATCGGGAAGTTGCGCAGGATCGCGTGCTTCTTCTGGACCAGGTCGTGCACCGCGGTCGCGGCGCCGGCGGCGACCGTGCCGCCCAGGATCGCGTACCTCCACCTCATGACGGGTTCCTCACGCCAGCTTCTGCTTCATGCCGCGGTCCTCATGGGTCGTTCCTAGTGCCCCGGGACCGGGTTGTCGAGGACCTGGCGCGGCCGGGTGGCTCAGGCGAGCTCGCCGCGCGCGAGGCTCACACCCGAGTGGGTGGGGTCGCCGTCCTCGGGCTCGACCGAGATGTCGACGATCCGGTAGCCCTCCTCGATGAGGCCGCGCGGGACCTGGAACTCGCCCGTGTCCCAGTCGGCCAGCACTCCGAGGGCGACCATGCGGGTGCCGTCGACGTTGATCAGCCAGACCTCGTGGAAGCCGTCCTCGTCGCCGAGCTCGCGGGCGCTCACCCGGAGCGTGACCATGTCGTCGACGCTGACGGCGCGCGCGACGCCCCGGTCGGCGTCGCTGTCGAGGGCGGTGAGGTCGGCGGCCGCGACCACCGAGCCGGGGTCCTCCGGCTCCGGGGCGGCGGGCTCGGGCACGGTGACCCGGCCGATGCCCAGGCCGGCGACCAGGGCAACCGCTGCGGCGAGCCCCGCGGCCCACACGGGGATGCGGGGGCCGCGACGGGAGGCGGCAGGGACGGTCGAGGCCAGCGGTCGTACGACGTCGTCAGCGGGCGGAGGGCGGGTGCGGGCCTGCGCCATCACCCGGTCGCGCACCCCGGCGGGCGCGGGCACGAGCGACTCCTCGCCCACCAGGCGGCGTACGTCGGACAGGGCGGCGAGCGTGACAGCGCACTCGCTGCAGGACTCGACGTGGCGGCGCACGTCGGACGGGCTGTCGTCGGGCGCGAGGACGAGCTCGGCCAACCGGTCGGGATCAACGTGACTCACGGCGCACCCCCTCGAGCTGCTGGTGGAGCGTGACCAGGCCACGGCGGACGTGGCTCTTGACGGTGCCGAGGGGCAGGCCGACGGTGTCGGCGATCTCGGCGTGGCTGAGTCCCTCCCAGAAGGCGAGGAACACGATGGTGCGGCGCGGGTCGGGGAGCTCCTCGACCGCCTGCCGGACGACGAGCCGGTCGGCGACCTCCTCGTCGGCGGCCTCCACGACGGCGTGCGCCTCGGGCTGGGCGGCGACCGCCGCGGCGCGGTCGGCGTCGCGGGACCGGGCGAGGCGTACGTCGGACACCTTGTGGCGGGCGATCCCGATCAACCACGCCGGCAGAGCGTGCGGACTGGGGACGAGCGTGTGGCGGCTGCGCCACGCGGCCACGAACACCTGCTGGGTGGCCTCCTCGGCGTCACCGGCGTCGCGGAGGGCGCGGAGCGCATAGGTGTGGACCAGGGCCGACCACCGGTCGTACACCTGCTCCAGCGCGGTCTCGTCGCCCGCGACCAGCCGGGCGGCGAGGGAGCGGACGCCATCGTCCTGCTCCTCCTCGACCTCGCTCATGCCAGTGACCACCGCGCCACCGTAGCGGCGGGACGGGAGGGTGGGGAACGCCACCGTGCTCATCGGCGCTCCCCACCCGTCGTTCCGGTGTCGCTGTCCGGTGACTCAGAGGTCGATCGGACGGAGCACGCGGTCGATGCCGTGCGCGATCTGCTTGTTGCCCTTGTTGAGGTCGAGGGCCTTCAGCACGACCTTCGGGTCCTGGTCGTTCTTGTCCCGGTCCTTGAGCGTGATCGAGAGGCTCGGCTTCGTCTTGATGGAGACCTTGACCTTCCCGCCCTGCGCGGTGGTGAGCTTGGCACCGTCAGCCTTGAGCACCTTGCCGCTGGTCAGCGTCTTGCCCGGGACCACGTGGTAGAGCAGGATCGTCTCGATGGTGTCGACGCCGGCGAGCGCGACGAGGGACTCGAAGATCTTCTTCTCGCTCTTGATGGTCTGACCGGTGAGGTCCTTGGCCAGGAGACGGAACGCCTGGTCGGTCGGGGCGAACACGGTGAGGCGCTGGCTGCCGTCGGCGATCAGGGCGACCGGGGAGCCGGGCTTCGCGCCGACCACGGCGAGCGCCGCCTCGGTCACGATGTCGAAGTCGGCCTTGTTCTTGTCGAACTGGTCGCCGTCGGAGGTGAGCAGCGCGGCGAGGCTGTTCTCACCCGGAGCCACCTTGGCGGAGGCCGCGGGTGCGGTCGCCGAGACGGCGCCGAGCGCGAGGGCCGAGGTGGCGAGCAGTGCGGATACGCGTCGCATCATCAGGGGGTCCTTCCTTGGGGGGCGCCGATGCGCGCCCGTCACCCCCTTCTCCGCACGAGACCCACCACTGGATGCACCCGGGCCGTAGATTTCTCCCATGGACCTGATCCCCAAGCCCGACCAGGTGATCGCAGCGGCCGGCAACGTCGCGCACACCCTGCTGTACGGCGGGCTGGCCGACCTGCGGCCGATGCCCCGCACCCTGATCGACGACGGGGAGCTGCGCGAGGTCTACCACTACCGTCCGGCCCCCGACGTTCTCGAGTCCGGCGACCCCGTGCTGCTCGTGACGCCGCTGGCCGCACCGGCCCTGTGCTTCGACCTGCGCCGCGGCTGCTCGCTGGTCGAGCACCTGGTGTCACAGGGCCGCCCGACCTACCTGCTGGAGTACGGGCAGGTGTCGTTCAAGAACCGGTCGCTCGGCATGGAGCACTGGGTCGACGACGTCCTGCCCGATGCCATCCGCGCCGTGCACGAGCACTCCGGCGGTCGTGGCGTGCACCTCGTCGGCTGGAGCCTGGGCGGGATCTTCGCGATGCTCGTCGCGGCCGACCGGCAGGACCTGCCGATCGCGTCGCTGACCATCCTGGGGTCTCCCGTCGACGTGACCAAGGTGCCACTGGTCGCCCCGGTGCGACCACTCCTCAACCTGACGACGGGCACGGGCGCCATCACCCGGGCCTACCGGGCACTCGGCGGCATCCCGACGCCGCTGGTCAACTGGGCCTTCAGCGCCGCGTCCGCGCAGAAGATCGTCACCAAGCCGCTCGCCGTGCTGACCCATCTCGACGACACCGACTACCTGGCCCAGATGGAGGCGGTGTCCCGGTTCATGTCGAGCATGACCGCCTACCCGGGCCGGACCTTCGGCCAGCTCTACCACCGCTTCGTACGGGGCAACTCGCTCGCCCGGGGCCAGATGGAGCTCGGTGGTCGCACGATCGACCTCGCCGCGATCGCGGTCCCGGTGCTCGTCTTCGCGGGCAACACCGACGGCATCGCGCCGCTCCCGGCCGTCCGCGCCGTCGTGCCGCTGCTGACCGGCTCCCCCCGCGTCAGCTTCGAGGTGGTGCCGGGAGGCCACCTCGGCATGCTCACCGGCCGCGCCGCCCGCGGCACGACCTGGCAGGTCATCGACGAGTGGGTCGACGAGTGGTCGGCCGGCGCGGTGCCGTCGCCGCCGAAGAAGCCTGCCCGCAAGTCCCCCGCGAAGAAGACCGCCGCCGCCAAGAAGACCCCCGCCAAGAAGACCCCCGCCAGGAAGACCGCCTCCGCCGGGACCATCGGCTCCAATCCCTCCCGACGCTACGGCTCGTCGGGGTCGCGGGCGCTGGGCCAGCGGTGACGACTGCGGCCGAGCCGGCGCGGCTCTCGCGCGGCGTACGGATCGGCTACGGCAGCGGGTCCGTCGCGACCGGCGCCTTCGGCACCGTGCCCGGCCTGATGCTCCTGCCCTACCTCACCGACGAGCTCGGCATCGCGGCGCTGTGGGCGGGCGTCATCGTGTTCCTCCCCAAGGCGTGGGACGTCGTCCTCAACCCGATCGCCGGCCGCGTCAGCGACCGCACGGTCGACCCGGCCGGGCCGCGCCGGCCGTGGCTGATCCGGGCCGGACTGATGCTGGCAGGTGCCTTCGCCCTCATCTTCGCCGCGCCGGACCTCGGGAGCTCGGTGCTCGAGGCCTCGTGGGTCCTGGTGTTCTTCGTGCTGGCGGCCTCGGCGTACGCCTTCTTCCAGGTGCCCTACGTCGCGATGCCCGCAGAGATCACGACGTCGTACGACGAGCGCACCCGGCTGATGACGTGGCGCGTCGCGATCCTGGCGTTCACGATCATGCTGGCGGGCGCCACCGCACCGGTGATCCGCGACGCGGTCGGCGGACGCGACGGCTATCGCGTGATGGGCGTCGTGATGGCGGTCCTCATCGTCGTCGGCGTGGTGAGCGCCTGGTGGGGCACCCGCCACGCGCCGGTCGGGGCGGTCGCCGCAGGCGCGGGCTCGTTGCGCGAGCAGCTGCGGATCGTCGGTCAGGCACGCGACTTCCGGGTGCTGCTCGCCACGTTCGTGCTGCAGGCGCTGGCGACCGGCTGCATGCTCGCCGGCGTCGACTACCTCGCCGGCGACGTGCTCGAGAGCTCGGGAGCCGCGACCGTCCTGTTCGTCTGCTTCGTCGGGCCGGCCCTGCTGCTCACGCCGGTGTGGACCGCCGTCGGGATGCGGATCGGCAAGCGTCGGGGCTACGCCATCGCCTCGGTCGTGCTCGCGGCGGGCGCGCTCCTCGCCGCCACGGCGCGGATCGCTCCTCCGGCCGTCGTGTTCGCGGCGACCGCGCTGGTGGGCGTCGGCTACGCCGGATGCCAGGTCTTCCCGATGGCGATGCTGCCCGACGCCGCCGCCGTCGACTCCGCGCGCACCGGGGAGAACCGCGCCGGTGTGTACACCGGCGTGTGGACCGCCGGCGAGACCCTTGGCCTGGCCCTGGGGCCGGCGGTGTTCGCCGTCGTCCTCGCGCTCGGCGGCTACCTGTCCAGCGAGGGCCGCGAGATCACCCAGCCGGACTCGGCCCTGACGGCGATCACCCTGGGCTTCTCGCTGCTGCCCGCGGCCCTGACGCTGCTCAGCCTCTGGTGGCTGCGGCAGTACACCCTCGACGCCACCGAGGTGGCGGCGGCTGAAACCGAAGGAGCACTCGCGTGAGCGACCCACTCGCTCGCCTGCGGGCGATGCAGGGAGCGGACCTGCCGGTGCACGGCGGCCGAACCCTGGCCTACGTCTACGACGCCGGCGACCCCGAGATCGACCGGATCGCACGCGAGGCGGTGGCGGCCTATGCCGGGTCCAACGCGCTCGACCCGACGGCGTTCCCGTCGCTGCTCCAGATGGAGAACGAGCTCGTCGGCTTCGCCTGCGGCCTGCTCGACGCACCGGACACGGCCGTCGGGACGGTGACCTCCGGCGGAACGGAGTCGATCCTGCTCGCCGTGCAGGGCGCGCGGGACAGCCGACCCGACGTCCTACGGCCCCGGATGGTGCTCCCCAGCACCGCGCACGCCGCGTTCCACAAGGCCGCGCACTACTTCGGCGTCGAGGCGGTCCTGGTGCCCGTCGGTCCCGACTTCCGCGCCGACGCCGCGGCGATGGCCGCCGCGATCGACGACGACACCGTGCTGGTCGTCGCCAGCGCACCGTCGTACGCGCACGGGGTGGTGGACCCGGTGACCGAGATCGCCGCAGCCGCGGCCACCCGCGGGATCCGCTGCCACGTGGACGCCTGCATCGGCGGCTGGGTGCTGCCCTACGCCGCCCGGCTGGGGCGCGCGGTGCCTGCGTGGACCTTCGCCGTCGAGGGCGTCACGTCGATCTCGGTCGACACCCACAAGTACGCCTACGCGCCGAAGGGCACGTCGCTGCTGGTGCACCGCAACGCAGCACTGCGCCGGCTCCAGTTCTTCGCATCCGCTGCGTGGCCGGGCTACACGATGCTCAACACGACCACGCAGTCCACCAGGTCGGGCGGCCCCATCGCCGGCACCTGGGCCGTCGTCGAGCACGTCGGCGACGAGGGGTACGTCCAGCTCGCGGACCTCGCGTTCGCGGCGGTGGACGCGATCGTCGCGTGCGTCGAGCGGGAGCCGGCGCTGCGGCTCGTGGTGGCGCCGGACTCGACCCTCGTCACGCTCGCGACCGACGACTCGCTGGACCCGTTCACACTGACCGACGAGCTGGTGTCGCGCGGGTGGTACGTCCAGCCGCAGCTGTCGTTCGCCGACGACGGCCCGAGCATCCACCTCTCGGTGAGTGCCGGGACGCTGGCCCACGTGGAGGAGTTCGCCTCGGCCCTGACCGAGTCCGTCGCTGCAGCCCGGTCCGTGGGGCCGGTCGCCGTGGACGACGGGGTGGTGGCCTTCATCGCCGCGCTGGACCCGGCCGCCCTGAGCGACGACGACTTCGACGGTCTGCTGGCAGCATCCGGTCTCGTCGGGGCCTCGGCCGACGGCGACCTCGAGCTTCCGACGCGGATGGCGGAGGTCAACGCGATGCTCGACGTGGCGTCCCCCGCGATGCGCGAGGCACTGCTGATCGCGTTCCTCGACCGGCTCCAGCGACCGGACCGGCCGACGACAGGGGTCTCGTCGTGACTGCCCTGGCCGGCCTCGTCGACAAGGGCCTGGTCGCACCCGACTGGGCGCAGGCGCTGGCACCGGTGGACGAGCAGATCGCTGCGATGGGTCGTTTCCTGCGCGAGGAGCTGGCGGCCGGCCGCGGCTACCAGCCGTCGGGCGACCTGGTCTTCCGCGCCTTCCGGCGCCCGCTGGCCGACGTACGCGTCCTGGTCGTGGGTCAGGACCCCTATCCCAACCCGGCCCACCCGATCGGCCTGAGCTTCGCCGTCGAGCGCCGGGTGCGACCGTTGCCGCCGAGCCTGCGCAACATCTACGCCGAGCTGCGCGACGACCTCGGCATCGAGCCGCCCCAGCACGGCGACCTGTCCGCGTGGGCCGACCAGGGGGTGATGCTCCTCAACCGTGTGCTGACGGTCCGCCCGGGAGACTCCAACTCCCACCAGGGCAAGGGCTGGGAAGCCGTCACCGAGCGGGCGATCACTGCGCTCGCCGAGCGCGGCGGGCCCTGCGCCGCGATCCTGTGGGGCAACCCGGCGCAGAAGCTCAAGCCCCTGCTCGGCCCGATCCCCTGGGTGGCATCCGCGCACCCGTCACCCCTGTCCGCCCACCGCGGATTCCTCGGCTCCAGGCCGTTCAGCCAGGTCAACCACCTGCTCGAGGAGCAGGGCGCGTCACCGGTGGACTGGACCCTTCAGGAATAGATCGTTGAAATCTGTACTATAGAGGATGTCATGACTGCTTCCATGCCTGCGCTCTACATCGGCCACGGTGCGCCGCCGCTGCTCGACGACCCGATCTGGTCGGGACAGCTGGCCGCGTGGTCCCGGGACCTGCCGCGCCCCACAGCCATCCTCATCGTGAGCGCCCACTGGGAGTCCGCCCCGGTCAGCCTGACCGCGAGCCACGCTCCGCTGGTCTACGACTTCGGCGGATTCGCGCCGAAGTACTACCAGATGACCTACGAGACGCCGGATGCCACGGCGCTCGCGCAGCGGGTCGCGGCGATGATGCCCGACGGCGAGCCGGTCCACCAGCACGCGACGCGCGGGCTCGACCACGGCGCCTGGGTGCCGCTGCGGATCATGTACCCCGACGCCGACATCCCGGTGCTCCAGATGTCGCTGCCGACCGACGACCCGCACCGCCTGATGAAGCTCGGCGAGCGGCTGCGTCCGCTGCGCGACGAGGGCGTGCTGATCATCGGGTCGGGGTTCCTGACCCACGGGCTGCCGTTCCTCAAGGAGTTCCGGATCGAGGCGGAGGCGCCCGGCTGGTCGACCGACTTCGACCTCTGGGCCGCCGATGCGCTCGCCCGCGGGGACGTCGACCTGCTGTCCGACTACAAGGCCAAGGCGCCCGGAATGCCGTACGCCCACCCGACGGTCGAGCACTACACGCCGCTGTTCGTCACCCTCGGCGCGGCGACGGCCGCCGACGCTCCAGGCATCCAGGTCATCGACGGCTACTGGATGGGGCTCTCGAAGCGTTCGCTCCAGGTGGCCTGACGGGTCGTCGAGGCACGAGGCGGCACGACGTCAGGCCAGATCGAGCAAGCCTGGTCAGGGAGATACCGTGAGCACGTGCGCGTCCTCTCGATCCAGTCCCACGTCGCCTACGGCCACGTCGGCAACTCCGCAGCCGTCTTCCCGCTCCAGCGACTCGGCCACGAGGTGTGGCCGGTCCTCACGGTGAACTTCTCCAACCACACCGGCTACGGCGCGTGGCGCGGGCCGCTCATCCCCGCCGAGGACGTCGCCTCGGTGATCACCGGGATCGGCGAGCGCGGTGCCTTCGAGACCTGCGACGCGGTGCTCTCGGGCTACCAGGGTTCGCCGGAGATCGCGGACGTCATCGCCGACGCGGTCGCGCAGGTCAAGGCAGCCAACCCCGCGGCGACGTACACGTGCGACCCGGTCATGGGCAACGCAACGTCGGGCTGCTTCGTCAACCCGGCGATCCCCCCGAAGTACCGCTCGACGGTGATCCCGGTCGCCGACGTGCTGACGCCCAACCAGTTCGAGCTCGGGTTCATCACCGACAACGACGGCCTCAGCGGCTCGTCGTCCCTCGACGACATCCTGTCCGCGGCCGACGAGGTCCGCGCGCTCGGCCCGGCGACGGTGCTGGTCACCTCGGTGATCCGCGACGGCGCCCCCGAGGACTCGATCGAGATGCTCGCGGTGACCGAGCACGGCGCCTGGCTCGTGACCACGCCGCGGCTGCCGATGAAGGCCAACGGCTCGGGCGACATCACCGCCGCGCTCTTCACCGCACACCTGCACGGCACCGGATCTGCGGCCGACGCCCTGGCACGCACGGCCTCGTCGGTCTTCGCAGTGCTCAAGGAGACCCTCGACTCCGGCGAGCGCGAGCTGCGGCTGATCGCCGCCCAGGACGCCATCGCCGCACCGGCGTGCGAGTTCGAGGTCCAGCAGGTCCGCTGAGGGACCGAGCAGATGGATCGTGGAGCTCGCGTGCTGGATGTCAGCACACAAGCTCCACGATCTCGTCGGAGCGGAGCCGGTGACAGGAGTCGAACCCGCGACATTTTCTTTACAAGAGAAACGCTCTACCAACTGAGCTACACCGGCGTGCGTCCGAGGACGCGGCGGCAATCCTAGTCAGCACTTTCGGGCTGCGAGGATGGACCCCGTGAGCCTCCTCCACCTCCCCCACCACGACGGCTCCCCGCTCCACGTCTCCGACGAGGCGCCGGCGCTGGGCGACACGGTCGTCGTCCGGGTGCGTACGAGCGCCCAGGACCCCGTCGACGCGATCTGGCTGCGGACGACGTACGACGCCGAGCCGGTGTTCCACCCCACGACCGCCACCCGCGAGGGCGACGTCGTGTGGTGGGCGGGTGAGCTGCCGGTGCACAACCCGGTGACGCACTACCGCTTCCTGCTCGTCCGCGCCCTCGCGGACGGGCAGAGCGAGCAGGAGTGGCTCACCGGCGCGGGCCTGGTCGCCCACGACGTGCCCGACTCCGCCGACTTCCGGCTCGCCGCCTACGCCGCGGCTCCCGACTGGGGCCGTGACGGAGTCGTCTACCAGGTCTTCCCCGACCGCTTCGCGCGCTCCTCGGCGGCCGCCGGCCGCCCCACCCCGGACTGGGCACTGGCGGCGGAGTGGGACGAGGAGGTCGCGTTCGAGGGCCACGACCCGCGCACACCGATGCAGCTCTTCGGCGGCGACCTCGACGGCATCACCGAGCACCTCGACCACATCGCGGAGGTCGGCGCCGACGTCGTCTACACGACGCCCGTCTTCCCCGGCGAGAGCAACCACCGCTACAACGCCACCACCTTCACCGAGGTCGACCCGCTGCTCGGCGGCGACGAGGCGTACGCCCGGTTGAGCGCCGCCGTCCACGCGCGGGGCTGGCGGATCCTGGGTGACCTGACGACCAACCACACGGGCGACACCCACGAGTGGTTCCTGGCCGCCGCCGACGACCCCGCCAACCCGCACCGGTCGTTCTACTACTTCGACGACGACGGCTCGTACGCCTGCTGGATGGGCCACGGCACGCTGCCCAAGATCAACCACGCCGACCGCGACGTGCGGCACGCGATGGTCGAGGGTCCGGACTCGGTGGTGGGCCGCTGGCTGCGACCCCCGTACGACGTCGACGGCTGGCGCATCGACGTCGCCAACATGACCGGACGCCTGGCCGACATCGACGTCGCGCACGAGGTCGCCCGCGCCGTGCGCGCCACCGCGGCCGAGCTCCGTGCGGACCCGTGGGTGATCGGTGAGCACAACCACGACGCGACCGGCGACGTGGACGGCGACGGCTGGCACGGCACGATGAACTACTCCGGCTTCTCGTGGCCCGTCTGGTCCTGGCTCCGCGATCCCGGCTCCCCCGCGCGCGCCTTCGGTCGCCCCGTGCCCGTCCCGCGACGCGACGGGACGGCCGTCGTCGACACGTTCCGGGCCTGGCAGGGCACTCTCGGCTGGCGGGCGACCGCGTCGAGCTGGAACATCCTCGGCTCCCACGACTCCGCGCGGATCCGCACCGTCGTGGGCGGGGACGCGGCTGTGCACCGCGTCGCGGTCGGGCTGCAGTTCACCCTGCCCGGCGTCCCGATGATCTTCGCCGGCGACGAGATCGGCCTCGAGGGGGTCAACGGCGAGGACTCCCGCCGCACCATGCCGTGGGCCCGTCGCGAGGAGTGGGACCGCGCCACCCTGACGACGTACGCCGACCTCGCCGGGCTGCGGCGCTCGCACCCGGCCCTCCGCCGCGGCGGCCTGCGCTGGGCGCACGTCGATGCCGACACGATCGCCTACGTGCGCGAGCACCCGGAGCAGTCGGTGCTGGTGGTGGCGCGACGGGCGGCGGCCGGCGCCTTCGACCTGCCCGTGGGACCGGCCCGGCACCTGTTCGGGTCTGAGATGGGCGGCGGCGATCTCGCGCACGCCGACGGCCGTGTCGAGGTGCCGGCGTCGGACGGGCCGCGGTTCGACGTGTGGGAGCTCAGCAGCGAGTGACCCCGGCCTCGGCGCCGCGCTCGGTCTGCCCCGCTGGCTCCACCACCATGCAGGCAGTTCGCCCTCGATCCTGCACGTGTGAGCGTGGCCGACCGGACCCTCGGGCCGAACTGCCGTCACGGTGCTCCCCCGTCGGCCTCGCGCCCGGCGCAGACGCGCGTTCCCGAGGGCATCGGCGGGGCTCCCTCCAGCCCCTCCAGCCCTTCCAGCCCCAGGGGTGGGGGAAGTCTGTCGGAGGTGGGCCGTTGCAACGGCCGAACCGCGCGGGAGTCACCGCTCAGGCGGTGACTCCCGCAGGGGAACCCCCGCGACTAAGGTCATCGCCATGGCCATGCGGATCGTTGCCAGCCGGCCGGACCCGGCCATCCTCACCCTGCCGTGGGACCTGCCGCTCGAGGAGTGGTCCGACGACGTCGTCGTCCCACTGCCGCGGGGTCTCTCGCGCCACATCGTGCGGATCGTGCGCCTGCGCGACCGGGTCTACGCCGTCAAGGAGACGCAGGACGACATCGCGTTCCGGGAGTACCGGATGCTGCGCAACCTCCAGCGCATCGGCGTGCCCGCCGTCGCCCCCCAGGGCGTGGTCACCGGCCGTGAGGGCAAGGACGGCCAGGAGCTCCCTGCGGCGCTGATCACCCAGCACCTGCAGTTCTCCCTCCCCTACCGCAGCCTGTTCAGCCGCGGGATGACCGCGGAGCACGTCCCGACGCTGATCGACGCCATCGTCGTGCTGCTCGTGCGACTGCACCTGGCCGGCTTCTACTGGGGCGACGTGTCGCTCTCCAACGTGCTGTTCCGCCGCAACGCGGGCGAGTTCGCGGCCTACCTCGTCGACGCCGAGACCGGTGAGCTGCACGACGAGATCAGCGACCGGATGCGTGAGTACGACATCACCGTCGGCTGCGAGAACATCTTCGCCGAGCTGATGGACCTCAGCGCCAGTGGAGCCGTCCAGCAGCCGATCGACGGCTTCGCGATCATCGACCACCTCCGCTCGCGCTACGAGGCGCTGTGGGGCGAGCTCACCGGGCTGGAGGAGTTCAGGGCCGACGAGATGTGGCGCATCGAGCGGCGCGTGGAGCGGCTCAACGACCTCGGCTTCGACGTCGACGAGCTCGACATCGTCACCGACCTCGGGGGCGACTCGATCCGCATCCAGCCGAAGGTCGTCGACCTCGGGCACCACACCCGGGAGATCCAGGCGCTCACCGGCATGACCGTCGAGGACAACCAGGCCCGGCGGCTGCTCAACGACCTGGCCTCCTTCACCGCCCACTACGACCTCGGTCGCGAGGACCGCCACCTCGTGGCGAGCAAGTGGATGCACCAGATCTTCGAGCCGATCATGGCGCTGATCCCGCCCGATGCGACCGGCAAGCTCGAGCCGGCCGAGATCTTCCACGAGATCCTCGAGCACCGCTGGTACCTCTCCGAGCAGCGCGGCACGGAGGTCGACATCCACGAGACGGCACGCGACTACATCGCCCGCTTCCTCACCGCGAAGCCCGACGAGGCGATCACGGGCGAGGAGTAGGCCAGGGAGCAGGTCACACCACGACGCGCGGGCCGCGCGCTCCAGCCACCAGCGCGCAGACCGGCGTACGTCGTCGTCGAGCGTCGGGTCCCGGACGATCTGCGCGAGGGCAGGGTGACCGCTCATGCCGGCGGCGTAGGTCGCGGCACGCGAGGTGGCCGGGTCCGCCAGCGCCCGGCGTACGTCGTCGCGGGGCAGGTGGACGCCGGACGCCCCGACGATCCGGAGACCGGCCGAGCGGAGCACCGGGTCCGGGGAGCCCAGCCACTCCTGCGCCGGACCCACCGTGCGTCCCGCCAGCCCGCCGAACAGGCGACGGGCCATCCGGTGCCGGATGCGCTCGTCCGGCTCGTCGTCCACCAGCGCCGCGAACCGCTCCCACGTGGGCACGGCGATGGCCGGCAGCGCGCCGAGCAGGAAGTGGCTGGTGACGGCCCGCGTCTCCCAGTGCCCGTAGCCGGCGTCGAAGACCAGCCGCGTCAGCACCGGTTGGTCACCCACGCCGACCTCGCTGCCGACAGCTGAGGCGAGGGTCGCGCAGCGACGCCACTGCCGGTTGGCCTCGACGCGGTCGAAGCGCTCCACGTGCGGTGCTGGCGGCAGCCGACGGCGGGGCGTCAGGCCGAGCGAGCGCCAGGTGTCCACCGGCACCAGACGGACGAGGTGGGCGATCCACTCCTCGTTCTCCGAGCCGGGCTCGGACAGGTCGAAGGCGGCCATCAGCGACGGCGCGACGCCCGGCCAGAACGATCCGGGGGGACTGATCTCCGCCATGTTCTCCAGCGCCAGTGCAGCGCACGAGCCGACGTAGGACCGGCCCCCGGTCAACAGCTCGAGGCACCACTCCACGGCCTCCGGCGTCACGGACTCACCCATCGCGCTGAAGAGGTCGGCCAGGCCCTGGGCATGGGGGTGCGCGACCTCCTCCCGCGCCGCGCGGAGGACGAGGAAGCCGTAGTCGCTGCACCGGACGTGGGCCAGGGCCTCGTAGCGGGTGGCGTAGCCGGGCCCGCACGAGCGGCCGAGCTCGTGCACGAGTCGTCGGACGAGGCGGCGCGCGAGCGGGACCGGCAGGCCGATGGTGCCCGGCACCGAGATCGCGCGGGCCCAGCGCAGCCACTCACCACCGGTCACGGGGTCGCCGGCATCGAGCCGCTCGATGAGGTCGGAGAGCGCGGACGGGTCGGTGCCGGGTGTTCCCGGTCCGGCGTCCGGCGGGCTGTCCCACGGGAAGGTCCTGGCCATCGAGTCGATGGGCGCGCGCAGGGAGCCGTCCGGCAGGCCGAGCACCCGCTCGTAGGCGTCCACGAGCGATCCGTCTCGCAGCCGGCCGGTCTCGACGCGGAGGAGACGCGCAGGAGTCGTCCCGACCCGATCTGCGACCGTCGAGATCGCGCTGTCGTCGAGGGAGGACGTCAGCCTCGCCATCTGCATCGTCCACGCGATCCGTGCCGCCACGTCGATGGTGGTGCCGTTGAGCGCCGTCTCGTCGTCGAGGACGGTCGTACGGGGCGCTTCGGACACGCCGTCAGTGTCGGAGCGCAAGGATCCCCTGACACCGAAATCCCACGATCCGATCGTCAAGAATCCCAGCAGGATCGGACGGTGCTCCTCAGCCCGGCTCGACGGGGGTGTAGTCCCCGACCAGCCACGACCCGTCGGTGCGCAGCCGCACCCACTGCAGGCCGACCGGGCGTCCGTCGGCGTAGGTGATCAGGCTGACGTCCGCGTCGCGCCGCGGCTTGCTGCCGAGCGCGATGGCGTACGCCGCTCCGCCGGTCGTGCCGTTGGTCCAGGTGTAGCCGGTGGAGCCGTCCTCGCCCTCGACGGCCTCCGGACCGGCCTGCACGTGGGTGTGCCCGCCCACCACGAGGTCGACACAGCCGCGGGCCAGGGCCTCGCGGCCGAGGTTGGCGTCGTGGACCAGGACGGTGCTCACCCGGTCGCCGTCCTCGGCGACGGAGCAGGCCGCGTCGGCCAGGCGGTCGCCGACCTCGGTGAAGCTGAGGCCTGACTCCTCGCGCCAGTTGCCCAGGCCGCTGCTGCGCGGGTCGTCGACACCGAGGAGGGTGCCGCCCCAGGGAGCGTCGACGGGCTCGCCGTCGAGCATCGTCCACCCGAGGTCGGCGAGGTAGGAGCTGACGAAGGTGCCGTGGTCGTGGTTGCCGGCCACGCCGAAGCGGTCCCAGTCGTCGAAGGCGCCGGCCAGCGAGTCGAGGCTGAAGGCCTCCCATGGCTGCCCGGTCGAGGTGTCGTCACCCGCGTCGAGCACGACGGTGGCACCGGCGGCCTCGCCGATGGCACGGGCGACCCGGTCCATGCCGATGTTGTCGTGGCGGTCGCTGACCAGGAGCGCGACGGTCTCGCCCTCCTCCGCCGCGCGGACGTCGAGCTCAGCGGCCCCGTCGGCCGCAGTGGAGTAGAACTCCTTGCTCCTGTCATAGGTGTCGACGGCGCTGAGCACGAGCCGCTTGCTCTCGGTGGTGACCGGACCGGTCCGGATCTCGATGTCGCGGACCTCGTCGGGGAGCACCACGTCGGCCCCCACGAAGTCGTCGAGGGTCTGCCACTCCCCCTGCTCCTCCTGCGTCTCCTCGCTCGACTGCCAGGGCTGCCAGACGAGCAGCGGCAGGACGAGCAGCAGCCCGAGGGCGACCAGTCCCTGCCGCGTGCCCAGCCCCCGGAAGAGCTGGCCGCGCCGGTGACGTCCGAGCAGCAGGAAGACCGCGACGGGCACCAGGCCGATCCCGAGTCCGCGGACCGCGGCCGCCACCGCCATGTCGACCACGACACCCTGCACCTTGTCGACCTGCGCGGTCGGGTCGCCGGCGATGTAGGCGTAGCGCTCGACGAGCTTGTCGACCGAGCCGACCTCGGTCTTGCCCAGGGTCAGCGTCACCCCGATCGGCCCCACGTCGCGGAACCGGAAGTCCGGCAGCAACGGTCCCGTCTGGACCACCGCGTCGCCTGCCATCGTGGGTCGTACGACGGTGTCGTGGCCGACCAGCACCACCGTGCGGCTGCTGTTGAGGAACAGCGACGCCGCGACCGTGAGCCCGAGCACGATGCTGAGGGCAGCCAGCAGGGCGCCGACGAGCAGCCGGCGCGGAAGGGTCATCGCGGGAGACGAGCCTGCGAGATCGAGTAGAGGGCGACGGATGCGGCGACACCGGCGTTGAGCGACTCCAGCTGGCCCGCCATCGGGATCGAGACGATCTGGTCGCACGTCTCGGCGATCAGGCGCCCGAGACCCTTGCCCTCCGACCCGACGACCACGACGAGCGGCCCGTCGGCCAGACCGTCGGGCGCGACCAGCTCGGGGAGCGAGATGTCACCGTCGGCCGCGAGGCCGACGACCATGCAGCCCGCCTCCTGGTAGGCCTTGAGCTGGCGGGTCAGGTTGACCGTCTGCGCGATGGGCAGCCGGGCCGCCGCACCGGCGCTGGTCTTCCACGCCGACGCGGTCATGCCGGCGGCACGCCGCTCGGGGATCAGCACGCCGTGCGCGCCGAAACCGGCCGCCGAGCGCACGATGGCGCCGAGGTTGCGGGGGTCGGTGACCGAGTCGAGCGCCACGATCAGGGCGGGCTCCTTGGCCTCGTCGGCGCGGTCGAGCAGGTCGTCGGCGTGGGCGTACTCGTACGCCGGCAGCCGGGCGGCGAGGCCCTGGTGCACGGCCCCGCTCGTCATCCGGTCCATCTCGTTGCGGGTGACCTCGAGGAGCTTGACGCCCTGCTCGGCGGAGAGCTTGAAGGCCTCGCGGAGCCGGTTGTCGCGCTCGGCGCCCTCGGCGACGTAGATCGCGGTGACGGGGACGCCGCCACGCAGCAGCTCGACGACGGAGTTGCGGCCGGCGGCCCACTCGGCGTCGGTGGAGTTGCGACGTCGCGTGCCCTGCCCCTGCTTGGACTTGGCGCGCTCCGCCTTGGCGGCGTCCTTGTGGGCCTGGTGGTAGGGCCGGTCGGTGGCCTTGGGCGTGGGCCCGCGGCCTTCGAGACCACGGCGCACCCGGCCACCCGAGCCGGCGGTCGGGTTGCCCTTGCCGGTCTTCTTGATGGCGCCCTTGCGCTTCGAATTACCAGCCACGGAGTGACTCCTTTCGGTGATTGAGGAGGGCGCGCGGCGCCCGTCTCGAAATCCCTGCCACGTCACACGCTCCACTTCGGTCCGGTCGGGGTGTCCTCGACCTCGATGCCTGCTGCTGCGATCTGGTCGCGGATGGTGTCGGCGCGGGCCCAGTCCTTGGCCTCGCGCGCCGCGGTCCGCTCGGCGAGGAGGCCCTGCACCAGGGCATCCACGACGGCGGAGAGCTTGTCGTCCGAGCTGTCCGTGGCCCACGCCTCGTCGGCGGGGTTGAGGCCGAGCACGTCGAGCATGGCGACCACCTCGCCGAACTTCTGGCTCAGCGCCTCCGACGCCCCGTCCGCGAGGAGCTTGTTGCCCTCGCGGACCGAGTCGTGGATGACGGCGACCGCAGCGGGGGTGCCGAGGTCGTCGTCCATGGCGCGGATGAAGGTGTCGGGCATCGCGGCGAACCACTCCCCGACGGCCGGCGCGGCCCGGTCGAGGAAGTCCTCGATGCGTCGGAACCCCTTGGCCGCCTCGTCCAGGGCCTCGAAGGAGAACTCGACGTGCGAGCGGTAGTGCGCGGCCACCATGTAGTAGCGCAGCTCGATGCCCCGCACGCGCTTGAGCACCTCGGGGATGAGCAGGGAGTTGCCGAGCGACTTGCTCATCTTCTCGCCCGCCGTGGTGATCCAGGCGTTGTGCAGCCAGTAGGACGCGAAGGGGCGCCCCGCGGCGCGGGACTGCGCCTGCTCGTTCTCGTGGTGGGGGAAGCGCAGGTCGACGCCGCCGCCGTGGATGTCGAAGGCGGGCCCGAGGTACTTGCCGGCCATCGCCGAGCACTCGATGTGCCAGCCCGGACGACCGGGGCCCCACGGGGACGGCCAGGCCGCGGTGGCCGGCTCGCTCGCCTTCTTGTGACCCTTCCACAGCGCGAAGTCGCGGGGGTCGCGCTTGCCGCGCGGGTCGGCGTCGCCGGCAGGCTCCATGTCCTCGATGCGTTGGCGGGTCAGCTCGCCGTAGGCCGCCCAGCTGCGCACGTCGAAGTAGACGTCGCCGCTGCCGTCCTCGGCGGCGTACGCATGTCCGCGCGCGACGAGCTGCTCGATCAGCTCGACGATCTCGGGGACGTGGCCGGTGGCGCCGGGCTCGTAGGTCGGCGGCAGCACGTTGATCGCGGCCAGGGCGGAGTCCAGCTCGCGCTTCATCGCGGCGGCCAGGGCGTACCAGTGCACGCCCTGGTCGGCCGACTTGGCCAGGATCTTGTCGTCGATGTCGGTGACGTTGCGGATGAAGTCGACGTCGTAGCCGGTGGCGGCGAGCCAGCGCCGGAGCACGTCGAAGTTCACCGCGGACCGCACGTGGCCGACGTGCGGCTCGGACTGCACCGTCAGGCCGCAGACGTAGATGCCCGCCCTGCCCGGGACGAGGGGGACGAAGTCGCGCGCCTCGCGCGTCGCCGTGTCGTGCAGCCTCAGAGTCACCCGTCGAGTCTAGGGGCGTCGAGGCCCGCGCCCCGATTCGCTGGGCGTAGCGCGACGAGCGAGGAATGTGACTCGTGGGACGGGTGAGGCCCTGCGGGGTTATCGTCGTGCGGTGCTCCGACGCCCCGCCGCCCTCGCCCTCGCCCTCCCCCTGCTGCTGAGTGGCGCGCTTCACGCCCCGGCCGGGGCCGACCCCGCGCCCTCGAGCCGCCAGCGAGCCACGCCCCAGGTCGCCCTCGCGTCCTGGAACACCTACGCCGACCTCAAGTCCGGCCAGCGCAAGGGCCTGAAGATGGGCCGCGGGCAGGTGTCCCTGAAGACGCCGAAGCCCCGGACGGTGGCCGGGCGGTCGTACGAGGCCGGCACCTGGACCTCGCCCTGGGCCACGCCGGGCTTCGGTGCGACCGCACTGATCCCGACCTGGGAGGCCACCACGCCCGGCAAGACCCTGGTCCGCGTCGAGGTCCGCGCGCGGGCCGCCGACGGCACCACCGGCACGTGGGACACGGTGGCCGACTGGTCCCGCACCGGGCGGCCGGTCCCGCGCACGACGTACTCCGGGCAGGCCGACGACCTCGGGCGCGTCAGTGTCGACACCTGGTTCGCCACGACCGCGGTCACGTCCTGGCAGGTCCGGGTGACGCTCATGCGACCGAAGGGCTCGAGCCTGGGCGTCAGCCTCGAGCGCGTCGGCGCCGTCGCCTCCGCGGACGCGTCGACCCCGCGTCCGACCTCGAAGCCCGGCCCCGGCGTCGGCACCGTGCTGCCGGTGCCGACCTACTCCCAGATGGTGCACAGCGGGCACTACCCGCAGTGGGGCAGCGGCGGGGAGGCGTGGTGCTCGCCCACGTCGACTGCCATGGTGCTCGGCTACTACGGCATCTCCCCCACCCCGACCGGCATCGCCGCCGGCCACGTCGACCCCGTCGTCGACCACACCGCCAAGATGGTCTTCGACCACGGCTACGACGGCACCGGCAACTGGGCGTTCAACACCGCCTACGCCGCGACCCTCGTCGCCGGCGACTCCTACGTCACGCGGATGCGCGACCTGCGCGAGGCGGAGGACTACATCGCGGCCGGGGTGCCGCTCATCGTGTCCGTCGCGTTCGGTCGCAACCAGCTCACCGGGGCGCCGATCTCCGCGAGCAACGGCCACCTGCTGGTCGTGGTCGGCTTCGAGGCCGACGGCGACGTCGTCGTCAACGACCCTGCGGGCGCGACCAACGCCGAGGTGCGTCGCGTCTACGACCGTGCGGAGTTCGAGCGGATCTGGATCGCCGCGTCCGGCGGGACGGCGTACGTCATCCGCAACAGCTGAGGCCCTGCTGGATCAGGAAGCGCTGATCTCGATGGCGTGCAGGCCGGTCGAGCCGTCAGGGTCGGGACGAGCGATGGCGCTCGTCTGGGTCTCGCCGTCCTTGCCGACCGCGCGCACGCGGACCTCGTGGTCGCCCTCGCCGACGTCGAGGGTCACCGCCCACTGCACCCAGGTGTCCACCGACGGCACCTCGCCGAGCTCGGCCGGCTGCCACGCTCCGCCGTCGACCTGCACCTCCACGCCGTCGATGCCGGTGTGCTGGTGCCACGCGACGCCGCCGAAGGTGACCTCGCCGGCGGCGACTTCGTCGCCGGAGCGGGGTACGTCGATGCGCGAGGCGATCTTGACCGGGCCCTCGGCCGACCAGCCCTTGGTGGTCCAGTAGCCGACCGCGTCGGCAAAGGTGCTGACCTCGTAGTCGACGACCCACTTGGTCGCGGAGACATAGCCGTAGAGCCCCGGCACGATGGTGCGCACCGGGAAGCCGTGCTCGATGGGCAACGGGCGCCCGTTCATCGCCACCGCCAGCATCGCGTCGCGGTCGTCGGTGAGGGTCTCGAGCGGAGTCGCGCAGAACCAGCCGTCGTGCGAGGTCTGGAGCACGCAGTCGGCCTCGGCGCTGACGCTCAGGTCGGCCAGCAGGTCCGCGATCCGTACGCCGCTCCAGCGGGCGTTGCCGACGAGCCCGCCGCCGACCTCGTTGCTCACGCAGTTGAGGGTGATCCAGGACTCGGTCATCTGCCGCGCGACGAGGTCGGAGTAGCTGAGCGTCACCTCGCGGTCCACCAGCCCGTGGATGCGCAGCGACCACTCGTCGGGCTCGATGGTGGGCAGCGCGATCGTGGTGTCGATCCGGTAGAAGTCCTCGTTGGGCGTCTCCCACGGTGCGATGCCGGGCAGACCCAACGAGGTCGCGGCCGGCGCCTGGCGGCGGGTGACACCGGGGATGCGCAGGAGCCGGCGGCTCACCTCGACGTGACGACGTCCCGCCCCGACGAAGCGGCCTGCGACGGCGATGCCGACGGACGCGACGGCGACGACGCCGGCGACCATGAGGAAGACCCGTCGCTCGTGCGACTCCAGCTCGGGCCGGCGCTGGCCCCGGTGGAGTGCATCGGTCAGGGCCGAGTGGACGGTGACCCAGGTAACCAGGCCGACCACGACGGGCAGCGCGTCGACCACGCCGGCGGCGCGCTGGAGCAGGACGGAGGCCAGCCCGAGTCCTGCCAGGGCGAACCAGACCAGCATCGGCCACCACCACCCGCGGCGGGCCAGGAGCCCGGCCCCCGCGAAGCAGGCGAGGAGGAGGACGAGGATGCCCGCGACTAGGGCCGGCTTGTCCCAGTGCCCCAGGACCGAGATCGCGCGCTCCGCGGCAGCACCGGGGGTGAGCTTGATGACCTGCTCGGCCACCGCCACCACTGGGGACTCGCGGATGGTGAGCACCATCGCCGTGGCATAGCTCGTCGCCAGTCCGGCCAGTCCGGCGAGGACTCCGGACAGCACCCAGGGCGTACGGCGTGTGGTCACGGGTCCATTGTGGCGCGCCCTCGGGCATGATGCCGACGTGACGTCTCCCCACGCCGATCCCGCTCCCGGACCGCGCATCGGCATCGGCACCGACGTGCACCGTCTCGTCCCCGGAGTGCCGATGCACCTCGCCGGGCTCTCCTGGCCGGACGAACCGGCCGGACTCGAGGGGCATTCCGACGCCGACGTGGCCGCGCACGCCGCGTGCGACGCCCTCTTCTCGGCCGCCGGCCTGGGCGACCTCGGCACCAACTTCGGCACGGCCGAGCCCGAGTGGGCGGGTGCGTCGGGCGCGACCCTGCTCGCCGAGACCGCCCGCCGGGTCCGGGCCGCGGGCTGGGAGATCGGCAACGTCGCGGTCCAGGTGATCGGCAACGTTCCCCGCCTCGGACCCCGTCGTGACGAGGCGACGACCGCCCTGTCTGCGGCGGTGGGGGCGCCCGTCAGCCTCTCGGCCACGACGACCGACGGCCTGGGCCTGACCGGGCGCGGCGAGGGCGTCGCCGCGATCGCCACCGCCCTGGTCACCCGCTGATGGCCACCGCGGTCGTCATCCTGGCCGCCGGCTCGGGCAGCCGGGTGGGCGCCGAGGTCAACAAGGTGCTCCTGCCGTTGCGTGGCGCAGCCGTCCTGGCGTGGTCGGTGCGCACCGCCCTGGCGCTGCACGACGTACGACGCCTGGTGCTCGTCGTGCGCCCCGAGGACCGGGCCGCCGTGGCGGACGCCGTCGCGCCGCACCTGGGCGAGCGCGAGGTGCTGGTGGTCGACGGCGGCGCCACCCGGCACGCCTCGGAGTGGGCGGCGCTCCAGGTCCTGGCCGACGACGTCGTCTCGGGCGACGTGGACGTGGTGGCCGTGCACGACGGCGCCCGGCCACTGGCAGGGACCGCGCTCTGGGAGGCCGTGATCGACGCGGCGCGCACGGTCGGCGGCGCGATCCCGGTGGTGCCGGTGACCCAGCTGCTGCACGCCGACCTGACCCCCGTGACCGACGAGGTGGGCGCGGTGCAGACGCCGCAGGCGTTCCGCGCACCCGAGCTGCTGGCCGCCTACCGGTCGGCGGCGCGCGACGGATTCGAGGCCACCGACACGGCGGGCTGCGTGGCGGCGTACGCCGAGCTGGCCGTCGCAGCGGTGCCGAGCAACGCGCTCAACCTCAAGGTGACCTTCCCCGAGGACGTGGCCCTGGCGGTGGAGCTCAGCCCTCGAGGGTCGTGAGGGCGTCGAGCAGGCGTACGTCCTCGATCGACGCCACCCGTCGGCCCTCGGCGGGCGCGGGGACGGTCTGCACGACATGACCTGCAGCGGCCAGGTCCGCCACGGCCTGCGCCAGGTCGCTCGACGGACACGCCGCGAGCTCGGCCACGACGTGGGCCGGGACCACCAGCGGTGAGGTCACCGCGACCAGCGACTCGCGGTCCAGGGTCTCGCCGACCCGGTCGTCGTCGAGGACCTTCACGGTGTCGGTCACCGGGCGCACCCCGACGACCACGCTCCCGGACGCGCGTGCCTGCTCGAGGCACGCGGCGATGAAGGACGGCGGGGTCATCGGGCACAGCGCGTCGTGGAGCACGACGTCGCGGCCCGCGTCGACGAACGCCTCCCACTCGACGACGGCGTCGACCAGGTCGACCCCGGACTCCCCCAGCGCCCAGGCCGCACAGACCACGAGGGCCTCACCGTGCAGCAGCGCGTAGGGGAGCGACCCCCGATCGTGGTCCAGAACGAGACCGAGGCCCCTGGGAACTTCATCCCAGGGGCCTCGGTCGATGGCGTTGCTGTTCAGGAGGCGAGCACCTCGTCGAGGATGGCCTCGGCCTTGTCCTCGTTGGTCTTCTCGGCCAGGGCCAGCTCCGAGACCAGGATCTGGCGCGCCTTGGCCAGCATCCTCTTCTCGCCGGCCGAGAGCCCACGGTCACGCTCGCGGCGCCACAGGTCGCGGACGACCTCCGACACCTTCATCACGTCACCGGAGTGCAGCTTCTCGAGATTGGCCTTGTAACGACGCGACCAGTTGGTCGGCTCCTCGACGTGGGCGGCCCGCAGCACGTCGAAGACGCGGTCGAGGCCTTCCTTGTCGACGACGTCACGGACGCCGACGAGATCGAGGTTGCAGGCCGGCACACGAACCACGAGATCCTGCTGGGCCACAATGCGGAGGACCAGGTACTCCCTGTCCTCCCCCTTGATGGTGCGGGTCTCGATCTCCTCGATGACCGCGGCCCCGTGATTGGGATAGACGACCGTTTCGCCAACGGTGAAAGTCATATGTTTAGTTCCCCTTCCTAGGTGACCATTCTAACACGGGTTCGAATCTCCTCCGGACGCGTTTGTGCAGGTCAGAGGCCCGCCGCGGGCTTGACAGATCGCCGGTTCCTGTGGTGAACCCGCCTCGGGGACGGCGTCGCTGGGACATACTTCCGCCATGTCGACCTCCCCGGCGCTGCTCCTCGTCCGTGCCGCGCACCCACGCCAGGCCGTGGCGACCGCAGCGGTGCTCGCCGCGGCGGCAGCCGTGTCCGGACGCCCGCTGCGCGAGGTCGTGCTGGTGGCCGGCACCGTCCTGGTGGGCCAGTCGATCCTGGGCTGGGCGGACGACCTCACCGACCGCCCGCGCGACCAGCGGCACCGCCCCGACAAGCCGCTCGCCGGCGACGCGCTCGACCCGGGGACGGTGTGGTTCGCGCTCACCTGCGCCGTGCTGCTCGTCGTACCTCTCTCCGTCGCCCACGGCCGGCTGGCCGGGATCTCCTACCTCACGCTGCTCGCCGTGTCGGCGATCGGCGACCGGTTCCTGCACGCGCGGGTGCTGTCGTTCGTGCCGTGGATGGTGAGCTTCGCCCTCTACCCCGCCTTCCTGGCCTACGGCGGCTGGAACGGCGTCGGCACCGACAGCCCGCCCACCGTGGCGCTCACCGTGCTCGCCGCCGCCCTCGGCCTGGGGGTCCACGTCCTCACCGCCCTGCCCGGGCTGGTGCACGACCACGAGGAGGGCGAACGCTCCTTCCCGCTGGTCCTGGCACTCCGCACGGGTACGCCCCGGCTGCTGGTGGGCGCGAGCGTGTTCACCGGCGTCGCGACGGTCGCGATCCTGATCGCAGGGCGCACCGTCGGGCTGAGCTGAACCGACGCTAGGCTGTGGGCCATGCAGCTCCGACCCCTCGCGACCGCCGCTGCGGTGCTCGCGCTCGCCGTTCCGCTGTCCTCCTGCGGCTTCGACTACGCCACGGACCGTGAATACGACGTCAACAGTGGCGCCACCAACCGTGACGGCGAGGTCGACGTCCTGTCCGCCGTGGTCGTCTCGGCCGCCGAGGGCTCCGGGACGTTCATCGCCTCCTTCTCCAACAACGACCCCGCCGCCGAGCAGACCTTCACCGGTGTCGCCGGGGCCGACGGGGAGTCGGTCACCGCGGCGGAGTTCGAGCCCATCACGATCAGCCCCGGCGGGCTGGTCAACCTCGCCGACCCGGCCGCCGGCATCGTGCTGACGGGCGACTTCGGTCCGGGCAACGTCGTCCCGCTGTCGATCGACTTCGGCAACGGCGAGCGGATCTCGCTCAACGTCCCGGTCGTCGCTGACGACACCGGCTACTGGGAAGGCATGGACGCCTCATGACGCACACCCTGATCCTGCTCCGCCACGGCGAGAGCGACTGGAACGCCAAGAACCTCTTCACCGGCTGGGTCGACGTGGCCCTGACCGAGAAGGGACGCGGCGAGGCGGTCCGCGGCGGCGAGCTGCTGCGCGAGGCGGGCGTGCTGCCCGACGTCGTCCACACCTCGCTCCAGCGCCGCGCGATCAACACCGCGGCCCTGGCGCTCGACGCAGCCGAGCGCCACTGGATCCCCGTGAAGCGCAGCTGGCGCCTCAACGAGCGCCACTACGGCGCCCTCCAGGGCAAGGACAAGAAGCAGACGCTCGAGGAGTACGGCGAGGAGCAGTTCATGCTCTGGCGCCGCTCCTTCGACGTCCCCCCGCCGCCGCTGGACGACGCCGACGAGTTCTCGCAGGCAGGCGACCCGCGCTACGCCGACCTCGGCGACGACCTCCCGCGCACGGAGTGCCTCAAGGACGTGATCGCCCGGTTCCTCCCCTACTGGGAGTCCGAGATCGTCCCCGACCTGCAGGCCGGCAAGGTCGTGCTGGTCGCCGCTCACGGCAACAGCCTGCGCGCGCTCGTCAAGCACCTCGACGGCATCTCCGACGAGGACATCGCAGCCCTCAACATCCCCACCGGGATGCCGCTGGTCTACGAGCTCGACGAGTCGATGCAGCCCACCGTCAAGGGCGGGCAGTACCTCGACCCCGAGGCGGCCGCAGCCGCCGCGGCCGCCGTCGCCAACCAGGGTCGCTGACCGGCGCGGACCGAGGACCGAGGTCCGCGCGTGGGGTCGGCGAGATCGAGCAAGCCCCACGGCCGAGGCGCGGTCGCGGGACACCTCCCGCGAGCGGTGGTCCCAGCCACGTTTCCGCGCGCTCGACCCGTACCACCCCCATCCCTGAGGCCCCATGAGCACCAGGGGTGGGGCGAGTCTGTCGCGGTGTGGCCGTTGCAACGCCCCAGTCGCGCGGGAGTCACCGCTGAGGCGGGGACTCCTGCAGCAGCAGACGTCAGTCGCGGTTCGGCTGCTCGCCGGTGACCACGAAGACCACCCGGTTGGCGACCGACACGGCGTGGTCCGCGATCCGCTCGTAGTAGCGGCCGAGCAGCGCGATGTCGACCGCCGCCTCGACGCCGTGCGTCCAGTCGGTGGAGAGCAGCTCGGTGAAGCTGCGCCGACGCAGCTGGTCCATGATCTCGTCGTCGCGGCCCAGCTCGATCGCGGCGTCGACGTCACGGTCGACGATGATGCTGCGCACCCGCCGCACCATGTCCTCGGCCGTCTCGGCCATCCGCTCCATGACCGGGCGCAGCTCGTCGGGCACCGCCACAGCGGGCACGCGCAGGCGGGCGATCTTGGCGACGTGCACCGAGAGGTCCCCCATCCGCTCGAGCTCGCTGACCATCCGCAGCGCGGAGACGATCATCCGCAGGTCGCCGGCGACCGGCTGCTGCAGCGACAGCAGCGCGAAGGCGGTGTCGTCGACCCGCTCGCGGGCGGCGTCGATCGCCTTGTCCCCGCTGATGACCTGGTCGGCGGTGTGGATGTCGCCGGTCATCAACGCCTTGGTGGCCTCGCGTACGGCGATCTCGACCTGTCCGCAGATGTCGGAGAGGTCGGCGAAGATGCCGTCGAGCTGGTCATGGAAAGCCTCACGCATGAGCGCACTGTAGGCAGTCGAAGCGAACAGTTGTACGCAGCCGATGAACGGCGCGTGAACACTGGGCGCCGGGCGTCCATCGGGAGGGTCGGGTCCGGCGCCACGCGTACGATGTGAGCGTGGATCCGACGATGCAGGCTGGTCTGGCCGCGATCGTCGGGGCCATCATGGCGGGCGGTGCGGTGCTCGCGTGGCACATCAGCGACCGCCAGCGCCACACGCTCCCCACCGCCGAGGAGCCCGCCGTGCAGGCCGGTGTCGCCGCGGTCCTCAGCATCCTCCGCTCGAGCGCGGTCGTGGTGGACGAGTCCGACCACGTCCTCAAGGCCTCGGCGCCGGCGTACGCCTTCGGGCTGGTGCGCGGCGACACGGTCGTGGTCCCCGAGCTGCTGGACGTCGTCGCGCAGGTGCGCCGCGACGGGCAGATCCGCGAGAGCGAGCTCGACCTCCCGAGCCCCGACGGGGGATCGGTCCGCACCCTCACCGCCCGCGTCGCGCCGCTGGGTGCACGACTGGTGCTCGCCCTGATCGAGGACCGCACCCGCGAGAAGCGGGTCGAGGCGGTGCGCCGCGACTTCGTCGCCAACGTCAGCCACGAGCTCAAGACGCCCGTCGGCGCGATCCGGCTGCTCGCCGAGGCGGTGACCGACGCCTCCGACGACCCGGAGGCCGTCCAGCGCTTCGCCAACCGGATGCTCACCGAGAGCGACCGACTCTCCAAGCTCGTGCAGCAGATCATCGAGCTCTCCCGCCTCCAGGGCCACGACCCCCTGGAGAAGCCGGTCATGGTCGACCTCGACGCCGCGGTCGCCACCGCCGTCGACACCAGCGCCATGGAAGCCGTCGCCAAGGAGATCACCGTCGACTCCCGCGGAGAGCACGGCCTGGAGGTCTTCGGCTCGCAGGAGCAGATCGGCGCAGCGGTGAGCAACCTCGTCGCCAACGCCGTGGCTTACTCCGGCCGGGGCTCCCGGGTGGTCGTCACCACGCGCTCGAAGGGCGAGCAGGTCCAGATCTCCGTCGTCGACCAGGGCATCGGCATCCCCGCCGAGGACATCGACCGCATCTTCGAGCGGTTCTACCGCGTCGACCCGGCCCGCCACCGCTCCACCGGCGGCACGGGCCTCGGGCTCGCGATCGTCAAGCACGTCGCCGCCACGCACGGCGGCGACATCGCCGTGTGGTCGGTCCAGGGCCAGGGCTCGACGTTCACCCTGACGCTCCCCCGCAATCCCGAGCCGGGCCAGGGGTCGGGCCGCCCGACCACCCCGGTCGAGGTGGTCGGGCCCGAAGAGGCCGCCACGCGTTCCACTCCATCCACCCGCACACAGCAGGAGACCCACAGATGACCCGGGTACTCGTCGTCGAGGACGAAGAGAGCTACAGCGATGCACTCGCCTACATGCTCCGCAAGGAGGGCTACGAGGTGGCGATCGCCGCTGACGGCAACACCGCCCTCACCGAGTTCGACCGGTTCGGTCCGGACATCGTGCTCCTCGACCTGATGCTGCCCGGGGTCCCGGGCACCGAGGTGTGCCGCCAGATCCGCCAGACCTCGTCGGTCCCGGTGATCATGGTGAGCGCCAAGGACGACGAGGTCGACAAGGTGGTCGGCCTCGAGCTCGGCGCCGACGACTACGTCACCAAGCCCTACTCCCCGCGCGAGCTGGTCGCCCGGATCCGCGCGGTGCTGCGGCGCGGCCAGGAGCCCGACCTGATGCCCGACACGCTCGAGGCCGGCCCCGTGCGGATGGACGTCGAGCGCCACGTCGTGACGGTCGACGGGAGCGAGCAGCGCCTCCCCCTCAAGGAGTTCGAGCTCCTGGAGATGTTCCTGCGCAACCCGGGTCGCGTGCTGACCCGCGGCCAGCTCATCGACCGCGTGTGGGGCTCCGACTACGTCGGCGACACCAAGACCCTCGACGTCCACGTCAAGCGGCTGCGCGCCAAGCTCGAGCCCGACCCGGGCGAGCCGAAGTACCTCGTCACCGTGCGCGGGCTGGGCTACAAGCTCGACCTGTGACCCCGGAGGGGTCACAGGTCGAGCGCGCCGACCGCACAGTGGCGCACGAGGAACGAGTGCGGCACGTGGGTGCGGTCGGGTCGAGCGAGCCGGACCGCTGAGGAACGAAGCGGTCAAGGCGTGTCGAGATCGGCGGCGGCGGGATCACGGCGTACGACGTCCGGAATCCGCTGGCGGGTGGTCATGACCGTCCGTAGCCTTGACCCGTGACCACCCCCCAGCCGGTGCTCGTCGAGCCCACCGCCCCCGTCCGCACCGCACCGCCGGCCTGGTTGCCGGTCGCGGCCGGTGGGGTGACGCTGGTGATGTGGGCGTCGGCCTTCGTGGTGATCCGGCACGTCGCGCACGACGTGAGCCCGGGCGCCCTCGGTGCGGGCCGTCTCCTCGTGGCCGCACTCGTGGTGCTGCCGCTGGTCCTGCGGCGCGGCTGGGTGGCCCCGACCCGGCGCGAGTGGACCCTGCTCTCCCTCGGTGGGGTCGGCTGGTTCGGCATCTACAACCTCGCCCTCAACGCCGGCGAGCGGCACGTCGACGCCGGCACCGCCGCGATGATCATCCAGATCGGGCCGGTCATCGTCGCGCTGCTGGCCGTGCCCCTCTTCGGCGAGCGCATGCACGCCTGGCTCATCGCGGGGATGCTCGTCGGCTTCGCCGGCGTGGCCGTGATCGCCCGCGGCTCGACGAGCGATGCCGGCGCCAGCGTGCTCGGGGTCGTCCTCGTGCTGGTGGCCGCAGCGATGTACGCCGTGGGCGTCCTGACGCAGAAGGTGCTCCTGCGGCGGCTCCCGTCGGTGCAGGTCGTGTTCGTGTCGTTCCTGATGGGCGCGGTGATCTGCCTGCCCTTCGCCTCCGACCTCCCGTCGATCGTCGCGGACGGTGGCAGCGAGCTGTGGTGGATCGTCTACCTCGGCGTCCTGCCGACGGCAGTCGCCTTCACCACGTGGGCCTACGCGCTGACCCACACGGACGCCGGTGCGCTGTCGCTCACGACGTTCCTGGTGCCCGGGATCGCCACGCTGATCGCGTGGTTCACGATCGACGAGGTCCCGCCGTCGCTGACCTTCGTGGGTGGCGCGCTGGCGATCGTCGGGGTGCTGATGACGCGGCGCAGGCCGAAGTCCGGCTGACCGGGGTCACGCAGGGTCCGGGCCGACCTCGAGCCAGCCCCGGAACGCCTCGAGGTTGCGGGTCGACTCGCCCCGCGAGATCCGCCACTCCCACTCCTTGCGGATGGAGGAGGCGAAGCCCAGCTCGAGGATGGCGTTGAAGGACTCGTCGGCGTTGGCGAGCACCGAGCCGAGGAGCCGGTCGAGCTCGTCGTGGCTGATCGACGTCAGCGGCAGCCTGGCCTCGAGGTAGATGTCGCCGGTGCGGTCGACCGCGAACGAGACGGCGTACATCCGCAGGTTGCGCTCGAGCAGCCACCGGTAGACGCGGGCGTGGTTCTCGTCGGGGTTGCGGCACACGAAGGCATGGACGCCGAGGGCGTGCGCGCTGACGTCGAGGCGCACCGGGGTCTGGAGCTTCTTCTCGCCCGGAAGGGTCAGCGAGAAGCTGGCGCCCTCGATCGAGTCGCGCACGGTCTCCTCGTGCTCGATCTCGTTGTCGGCGAGATAGGTGCGGATGGTGTCGACCGCCCGCGAGGCGTCACTCATGAGGCCATCTCAGCACGCATCCGGCCGCCGGCCCGTGCGTAGGCCTCGAGGGTCCGCTCGGCGGTGCGCTCCCAGGAGAAGTCCTGCGCGTGGGCGACGGCGCCGCGGCCGAGCCGCTCCACGAGGGCGGGGTCGTCGATGAGGCGGCGCAGGCTGGCGGCCCAGTCGCGGGGCTCGTGGGTGTCGACCAGCAGGCCGCTGATGCCGTCGCGCACCACGGTGGTCAGCCCGCCGACGGCAGCCGCCACCACCGGCGTACCGGTCGCCTGCGCCTCCACGGCCACCAGCCCGAAGGACTCGTTGTAGGACGGCACGGCGACGGCGGTCGCCGCGGACGACCAGACCGCGAGCTCGCGCTGGGTCACGGGCGGCACGAACCGCACGACGTCGCTGATGCCGAGGTCGGCGGCTAGGTCGGCCAGGGCGGTGGGGTGCTCCAGTCCGGAGCCGGACGGTCCACCCACGACGGGTACGACGAGGCGCCGGCGCAGCGACGGGTCCTGCTCGAGCAGCACGCCGACCGCGCGCAGCAGCACGTCGGGCGCCTTGAGCGGCTGGATCCGTCCGGCGAAGAGCAGCACCACCGAGTCCTCGGGCAGGCCGAGCTGGCGACGCGCCTCGGCGCGACCGCGCGGCGCGAAGACCTCGAGGTCGACGCCCGGGTGGATCACCTCGACCGCGTCGGGGCGGGCGCCGTAGAGGTCGACGAGCTGCTGGGCCTCGGTGTCCGTGTTGGCCACGAGCAGGTCGGCGGCCTCGACCACCTGCTCCTCGCCGATGACCCGCGACAGCGGCTCCGGGGTGTCGCCGTCGGCGAGTGCTTCGTTCTTGACCTTCGCCATGGTGTGCATCGAGTGCACCAGCGGCACGTTCCAGCGGTCGCGGGCGAGGGCGCCGACCTGCCCGGACAGCCAGTAGTGGGAGTGGACCGCGTCGTAGTGGCCGAGCGGCTGGATGGCCTCGGCGCGGAGCACCTCGCGGGCGAACGTGCACAGCTGGCCGGGGAGCTCACCCTTGGTCAGGCCCTCGAACGGGCCGGCGGCGATGTGGCGTACGAGCACCCCGTCGGCGGCCTCGACCACCTGGGGCAGGGCCGAGGAGGTGGCGCGCGTGAAGACGTCGACCTCGACCCCCTGCGCCGCGAGCCGCTTGGACAGCTCGATGACGTAGACGTTCATGCCACCCGCGTCACCCGTGCCCGGCTGGTCCAGGGGTGAGGTGTGCAGGCTGATCATGGCCACCCGCTCGCCCACGCTGTCTCCTTCGTCCACGCGCCCCGGAACGGGCACCTCCGGCACAACCCCGCGGGGGGTCGCAGGATTCCCGGGGGCGCCCGGGAGGGTCCGGGGAGGCCCGTGACAGGTCAGCGGCGGGTCAGCGCGAGTGGGCGCCGCCGGCGGCGTGGCGCTCGGAGGACCCGCCGCGTCCGCGGACCAGTGCGGTCGCACCGAGCAGGGCGACCACGATCCCCCAGGCGCCGTCGTACCACGCCGAGCCGGAGGTCCGGAACGCCTCGACCAGCGACAGGGCGAACAGGCCGGACGCGAGGCCGACGACGACGCGCATCCCCGTGGCACCGCTCCTGACGAGCGTGCTGCCGAAGAGCGCAGCGGCCACCATCACGCAGGCGAGGCCGACGAAGCGGAGCGTGGCGGGCAGGGGGTCGCTGCCGCCGCCGAGGAGGGCGTAGAGGATCCACAGCACCCCACCGAGGAGTGCGGCGGCAGCAGAGATCTTCGCGGGAGGCATCCGGGGAGTCTGCCACGGCGGACCCCTCACAGCACGTCCCGGCGACGGGGCTCAGGTCTCGTCGGTGCCCTGGTGGAAGCGTTGCTGCCAGCCGCCACCGACGCGCACCCACAGCGAGCTGCGCAGGGTCGAGCGACCGTCCGCCGACGCCCGCCAGACCAGCAGGATCGCGTCCTGCCCGGCGCGGTCCGTGGAGACCACCTCGAGGTCCACCGGGGGGATCGGTGCGATCGCGTCGAGGAGGTCGTCGCGGGACCACAGCCGCCCCGAGCGGCCGACCTCCTGCCAGTCGGGGTGGAGCAGGGCAGCGACCGCGGCACGGTCAGCGCGCACCTCGTCGCTCAGGAGGGCACGCTCCATCGCGATGACGTGCTCCTCGTCCGTGGGTGCCGCGTCCTCCGCCTCGAGCCCGGAGAACAGGTCGGGCTCCTCCTCGACCTGCCCCACGCTCGCCGCGGGGTGGGCGACGACGCTGTCGGCGAACCCCGGCCCCGGGTCGGGCAGCCGGCCGTCGCGGTAGGCCGTCGCAGCCGCGTTGGCGCGCACGTCGGCGGCCTCGTTGAGCGGGTGCCCCGCGTGGCCCTTGACCCACTCGAACACCACCCGGCGGCCCTGCATCGCCTCGTCGAGCGCCTTCATCAGCTCGACGTTCATCACCGGCTTGCCGTCGCCCTTCTTCCAGCCCTTGCGCTTCCAGCCCTTCATCCACTTCGTGACGGAGTCGATGACGTACTTGCTGTCGCAGAAGACGTGCAGCTCCTCATCGAGGTGCGCGGTCTGCTGGAGGAGGTCGAGGACCGCCATCAGCTCGCCCATGTTGTTGGTGCCGTGGGGCCAGCCGCCGGAGGCCCAGCAGCCGTCGTCGACGTACCACGCCCAGCCGGCCGGACCGGGGTTGCCGAGTGCCGAACCGTCGGCCGCCGCGATGATCATCGGGCCATCTTGGCAGGATGGGTGCATGACCCAGGACCTGACCCAGACCCGCACCGCCGTCGTCACCGGTGCCTCCAGCGGCATCGGCGCGGCGAGCGCCCGCGCGCTCGCTGCGCAGGGCTTCCGCGTCGTGTGCGCGGCCCGGCGCACCGACCGGATCGAGGAGCTCGCGGCTGAGATCGGCGGGGAGGCCGTCACCTGCGACATCAACGACGCCGACTCGGTGGCCGCCCTCGCCGCGGCGGTGCCCGTCTGCCACGTGCTGGTCAACAACGCCGGCGGCGCGGTCGGGGTGGACCGGGTCGAGGACGCCGACCTCGACGACTGGCGCTGGATGTACGACGTCAACGTGCTCGGGCTGGTGCGCGTCACCCAGGCGCTGCTGCCCGCGCTGCGGGCCAGCGGCGACGCAGTGATCGTCAACGTCGGCTCGACGGCCGGACGCTGGGCCTACGAGGGCGGCGCCGGCTACACCGCTGCCAAGCACGCCGTGAAGGTCGTCTCCGAGACGCTGCGGCTCGAGCTCAACGGTGAGCCGATCCGGATCTGCGAGGTGGCACCGGGGATGGTGCGCACCGACGAGTTCGCGCTGGTCCGCTTCGGCGGCGACCGCGAGAAGGCGGACGCGGTGTACGCCGGGGTCGACCAGCCCCTGCTCGCCGAGGACGTCGCCGACGCCATCTCCTGGGTCGCCACCCGGCCCTCGCACGTCGACATCGACGAGCTGGTGATCAAGCCCCGCGCCCAAGCAGCGGCACACAAGGTGCACCGGTCCTGAGAGGTGGCAGACTGCCGCGCGTGAAGACCATCGGACTCGTGGGCGGCATGAGCTGGGAGAGCAGCGCGGTCTACTACCGCGACCTCAACCTCGGGATGCGGGAGCGGCTCGGCGGCCTCTCGTCGCCCAAGCTGGCCCTGACGACGGTCGACTTCGCCGAGGTCACCCACCTCGAGGACGACGAGCGCTGGGACCAGGTGGGCGCGCTGCTCGCCGAGGCGGCCCGGGGGGTCGAGCGCGCGGGCGCCGACTTCCTCCTGCTCTGCACCACGACGTTCCACAAGGTCGCCGACCAGGTCGAGGAGGCCGTGGGCATCCCGGTCCTCCACCTCGCCGACGTCGTCGCCGCGGCGGTGCAGGCCGCCGGCGTGGAGACGGTCGGGCTGATCGGCACCAAGGTGGCGATGTCGGAGTCCTTCTTCGTCGACCGGCTCGAGAGCCACGGCCTGAAGGTCGTCGTGCCCGACACGGCCCACCACGACTTCCTCAACGACGCGATCTACGAGGAGCTGGTGCACGGGGTCGTCCTGCCCCGCACCCGCAGCCGCGTGGTGTCGATCATCGAGGAGCTGTGGGACGCCGGCGCCGGTGGCGTGCTGCTCGGCTGCACCGAGCTCGAGCTGCTGGTCAAGCAGGCCGACGTCGAGCTCCCGGTCTTCCCGTGCACGACGCTGCACGTCCAGGCCGCGCTCGACGCTGCGCTGGGCTAGAGCGGGATCCCGCGTGCGGTCGCGAGCCAGCGCAGGCTCGTCCAGACCGGTGAGCGCAGGTCGGTCATGCCCGCCTCCGGCGGCAGCGGGACAGCCAGCACCTCCGACCGCGCGCCCTCGGTGCTGACCAGCAGGTCCCGCCCGGCCAGCGCGATCCCCTCACCCTGGTCCTGCTGCGGCAGGTCCCACGACGAGACGGGCTGCCAGGACGGGTACGCCGAGAGATGGGCCGCTGAGTAGGTCCGCATGACCACGCCGCCCCCGCCCGGCAGGAAGGTGGCGTCGGTGACGATCCCCGGCGCCTCGGCCACCTCCACCAGACGGTTGGCCCGGTCGGCGCGCAGCGGCGACGGAGCGGCGTACACGCTGCCGGAGAAGACGCCCTTGGTCACGATGAAGAGCTGGCCGGTGAGCGGGTGGCTGAGGAGTGCCTCCGCGTCGCGCGCGCCGTCGGGGTAGACGAGCTCGTACGCCCGGGGCGAGGTGGTGGTCCGGCCCCGGCCGACCGGGACCCGCAGGACCTCGACCGAGGTCCGGGCGCGCTGGTTGTCGCCGATGTCGCCCACCCAGACGTGCCCCGGGCCGGCCGGAGCCAGCGCCTCGACGTCCGTGGGCTCGGGGGTCCACGACGTCACACCCACGGTGTCGCCGGTGGCCGGATCGACCGTGAAGACCCGACCCGCGTCGCCCGAGTCGTTGGTGGTGACGACCAGGCCGGCGCCCGTCGGGCCGGCGAGCGCGACCAGCCCGCTGGACTCGACGATGTCGGGATCGGTGAACCGGAAGACCGCGTCGTCGGTGGCCGGAGTGCCGGCAGCCGCGCCGAGCAGGAAGGGCGCGACGACGCAGGCGCCGATCGCGAGTCGTCGTCCCTGCACCACGCCGCCCACCGTATCCGGGGACGCCCGACCGACCGCCGGACCGACCGCCGTACCCCCCCTGGGGGTAGGTGACACGTCAACCACCTCTCCGTAACGTGTCTGGTCACCCTCGGGAAGGAACTCCATGTCGGTCCTCGACAAGCAGGCGATCGTTGCGCGACCCGGTTACAGCCGTTGGCTGATCCCGCCGGCCGCGCTCGCGGTGCACCTCTCCATCGGCCAGGTCTATGCGTTCTCGGTCTTCAAGAACTCCCTGGTCGCCTCCTTCGACACCAGCCTCACCGCGATCGGCTGGGTGTTCTCGATCGCGATCGTGATGCTCGGCCTGTCGGCCGCAGTGCTCGGCACCTGGGTGGAGCGCTCCGGCCCTCGCAAGGCCATGCTCGCCTCCGCGATCTGCTGGGGCACCGGCTTCGTCGTCGGCTCGGCCGGCATCGCGACCGGCCAGCTGTGGCTGCTCTACCTCGGCTACGGCGTGATCGGCGGCATCGGCCTCGGCATCGGCTACATCTCGCCGGTGTCGACGCTGATCAAGTGGTTCCCGGACCGGCCGGGCCTGGCCACCGGGATGGCGATCATGGGCTTCGGTGGTGGCGCCCTGATCGCCTCGCCGCTGTCCAACCGCCTGATGAGCCTGTACGACCCCGACTTCGTGGCCACCGAGCCCGGCGCGGTCGCCTCCGGCACGGCGCTGGCACAGACGTTCCTCACGCTCGGCGTGATCTACACGCTCTTCATGCTCATCGGAGCCGCGTTGGTCCGGGTCCCGCCCGGTCACGGTGACGACAGCACCGCCGAGCACTCCCCCGGCACCAACGGGGCCCTGGTGCGCGCGTCCTCGGCGATCCGGACGCGACAGTTCTGGCTGCTGTGGGTGGTGCTGTTCTGCAACGTCACGGCCGGCATCGGCATCCTCGAGCAGGCGGCACCGATGATCCAGGACTTCTTCCGCGAGGACGGGTCCAGCGCCATCACCGCAGCAGCCGCCGGCGGCTTCGTCGGCGTCCTGTCGCTGGCCAACATGAGCGGCCGCTTCGTCTGGTCGAGCCTCTCGGACCGGATCGGGCGCAAGCCGACGTACGTCATGTACCTCGGCGTCGGCCTGGTGTTCTACCTGCTCCTCGCCCTCTTCGGCAGCGCCTCCCCGGTGATCTTCGTCGCCCTGGCCGCCGTCATCATCTCCTTCTACGGCGGTGGTTTCGCGACCGTCCCGGCCTACCTCAAGGACCTCTTCGGGACCCTCGAGGTCGGCGCGATCCATGGCCGCCTGCTCACCGCGTGGGCAGCCGCAGGCGTGGCGGGTCCGCTGATCGTCAACGGCATCCTCGACAGCGTCGGCGAGCCGGGCAACCTGGTCGCGGCCGACTACCGCCCTGCACTGCTGACCATGGTCGGCGTGCTCGCGGTCGGCTTCGTGGCCAACCTGCTGATCAAGCCAGTGTCCGACACCCACTTCGACCACGACGCGCACGCCGCCAACGAGGAGCGCGTCGCCGACCGCCAGGAGGCCACCCGATGAGCACCGCCGACGAGACTCCCACCAGCCCGCTCCTCATCACCCTCGCCTGGCTGCTGGTGGGGGTGCCCCTGGCCTACGGGCTGTGGCAGACGCTGGTGCGCGCCTCGGCGCTCGTCAACGGCTGAGGAGCTCGCCGAGCCGGGGCCGGACGTCCCACGCGGCCAGCAGGTCGTCGTACTCCCGGGCCGCCGCGGTCTCGACCTCGCTCGTGCCGCGGTGGCTCGCCCGGCCCCGCATCCGCACTGCTCGCAGCAGGGTGTTGCGGGGCGTGTGGGCGCTCTCGACGAACTCCACGACGTCGACCCGGTAGCCCTCGCGTCGCAGCAGCGAGGCCCGCAGGGCGTCGGTCAGGGTGTCGGCGAAGCGCTCGCGCAGGATGCCGTAGCGGGTGAGCATGGCGTAGGGCCCCGGCGCCTCGGTGGTGCGCAGCTGCGCAGCGATGTCGTGGTGGCAGCAGGGCGCGGCGAGCACCAGGGACGCCTCCCACTCCACCGCCCGCGCGAGCGCGTCGTCGGTCGCGGTGTCGCAGGCGTGCAGGGCCAGTACGACGTCCGGCGGGCGGGTGAGCTGCGCGTCCGCGATGGAGCCCACGACGAAGTCGGCGTCGATGCCGAGCCCCGCCGCGACCTGCGCGTTGTGGTCGGCCGACTGCTGCTTGACGTCCACGCCGGTCATCCGCACCGGCAGCCCACGGCCGCCCTCCTCGACGGACGCGGTGAGGAACCGGTGCGCGGCGAAGGTGAGGTAGGCGTTGCCGCACCCGAGGTCCACGACGCGCAGCGGGTCGTCGGCGGTGGGCGTCCGCACCTGTTCCTGGGCCATGGCCTCGGTGAGGCTCGCGTCGAGCAGGCGCAGGAACTCCTCGACCTGGCGGTACTTCGCCTGGCGGGTCGGCTTCACCCGGCCGTGCGCGTCGCTGATCCCCAGGGCGACCAGCACCGGGTCGTCCTCGGCTAGCAGGCGGCCCTTGGCCCGGTCGTGCGCGTGCGACACCTCGACCGCCTCGGCGCGGGCGGAGGTGTGCAGCAGCGGCGCGCCCTTCTTGGTCACCCGCAGCTGGTGGGTCTCGGTGGTCGTGTCGACGTGCCAGTGGGCGAAGGGCTCGGCGAGCAACGCGTCGAGCGCCGCCTCCGCTGCCTCGCCGAGCGCGTGGTTGGCGGTGTGCGCCTGCGTGGCGTCGTACGACGTCACCTGCAGGTGGCTGCCCGCCTTGAGGTCGACGACCCGGATCTCGAGGCGCTGCACCTCCCGACCGCCGACCACCGGCTGCGGCTGTCCTCTGCGGCGGCCGCTGGCCAGGGCCCGCACGAGCTGGTCGGCGTCGAGGATCGCCGCCCGGAGCCGAGCGAGCTCGCTCACAGGACCGCAGCGAGGACGACGATGAGGATGAGGGCCGCGAGAGCCACCGGGATCACGAGTCGGCGGTGGCGGGGGTTCATCCGCCCATCCTAGGTCGACAGGTGGCAGGGGTCCGCACAGAACTGCGGCCGTACGACAACCAGGAGGCCCCCTGACCCGTCGTACGGCCGCAGTTCCTCTGGACGTCCGGGGCGACGGCCCCGACGCCTCGGTCGCCGCCCTTGCTCACCAGTGCTCGAGGGACCCCGCGAACACCGTGGCGAGGTCCTCGCCGGTGACCTCGATGGGCGCGGTCGCCAGCAGGCGCTGCTGCTTGAGGGCACCGTCGACCAGATCGCCGACGTCGGCGGCGCCGTAGCCGAGCTCTGCCAGCCCGCTCGGCAGGCCCACGTCGCGCATCAACCCGCGCAGCACGGACGGCAACGTGTCGCGCCCGAGCGGCACGTGTTCTCCGGAGGAGGGACCACCCAGCAGCTCAGCCGCCCGGAGGTGCCGCTCGGGCGAGGCCTCGAAGAGCAGTGCGAAGGCAGCGGGCGCGGTCATCACCACGGCCATGCCGTGGGGCACGATCGGCTCGTCGGCGGGATAACCGGCGGGGCGGTAGTCGCGCACCCGCCCCGCGACGGGGTAGGCGCAGGCGTGCGGCACGTGCACCCCCGCGTTGCCGAACCCGAGGCCGGCGAAGGTGGCGGCCAGCGCCATCTGCTCACGCGCCTCGGCATCCGAGCCGTCGCGCACCGCCCGGCGGAAGGAGCCGGCGAGGAGCGAGAGCGCCTTCTCCGACCACATGTCCGCGATCGGGTTGGCTCCGCAGTAGGGCACCCGCTGACCCGGCTGCTTGGCGTCGAAGTCGGCGAACCACCGGGCGGTGTAGCTCTCCAGCGCGTGGCACAGGATGTCCATCCCGCACGAGGCGGTCACCAGCGGCGGCTGCGTCATGGTGAGGCCCGGGTCGACGACGGCCAGCGTGGGTCGGAGACGGGCGTGCGAGATGCCGGTCTTGACCTTGAGGGCGAGCACGTCGAGGACACAGATCGTCGTCGACTCCGCGCCGGTGCCGGTCGTGGTGGGCACCGCGACCAGGGGCAGCAGCGGCTGCTCCGGCGGCCGGCCGGCGCCGACCGGTGCGTTGACGTAGTCCATCAGCTCGCCGGGGTTGGTCAGCAGCAGGTCGACCGCCTTGGCCGTGTCGATCGCCGAGCCGCCACCCACGGCGACGACCGCGTCGAAGGGGCCGGAGTCGCGCGCGAAGGCGATCGCCGCCTCCATCGAGGCGTCCGTGGGCTCGACCCGCGTTCCCTCGAAGACGGCCACGTCGAGGCCCACCGCCCGGATCCCGTCGGCGATCCTCGCCGGGTGGCCGGTCGCGGCGACGCCGGGGTCGGTCACGAGCAGCACCCGCCGGGCCGAGCCGCCGGCCGTCGTCGCGGGGACCAGCTGCTGCAGGTCCCAGCCGATCTCGTCGCTGGCTCCCCGGCCGAACTTCAGGCCCGGCGCGGCATAGGTGAAGACCGACTCGCTCACGAGACCGTCCTCAGAGCGTGGCGTACGACGTCGAGCACCTCGACCGCGCCCGACTCGATGTCGGCGACCGGCACCCAGGCGGCGGCGTCGGTCGTGCCGTCGACCTCGAGGACGCGCGGCGCACCGTCCCCGACCGTGGCGCCGAAGATCAGGTGGACGCCGTGGTAGTCCTCGATCCGTCCGGACGGGGCGTTGCCGAAGAAGTGGGTGTCGTGCACGCCGACCAGGCCGGTCACCTCGCAGGGCAGGCCGCACTCCTCCTCGACCTCGCGCGCCAGCGCGACCGCGGGGTGCTCGCCGTGGTCGACCCCGCCGCCCGGCAGCGTCCAGCGCCCCGGGTGCGCGGCGCGCGCGGACAACCGGGTCAGCAGCACCTCGTCCGCCCGCCGCGCGACGGCGTACGCCGCCACCCGCTGGAGGCGGAACGGCAGGTGGTCGACCAGCGCGTCTGTCACGAGGCCGGTGACCGGCACTGCGCGCGACACCACGTCGTCGAGCGGCTTCCAGGCCGCCTCGCTGGTGGACCCGTCGACCTCGAGGACGCGGGGTGCGGGCGCGTCCGGCGCGGCCCACCCGTCGTAGACGATGCGGATGGCGTGGGCGTCCACCAGCAGCCCGTCCCTCGACGCCCGTGGCAGGTGCGCGCTGTAGACGCGTGCGGTCTCACCCACCGTGGCCTCGAGCCCGGTCTCCTCGTGGATCTCGCGGATCACGGCTGCCCGAGGGTCCTCGCCGTGGTCGATCCCACCGCCCGGCAGGGTCCACAGCTCGGTGCGCGAGACCCGCGGCGAGAGCCGGCTCAGCAGGAGCTCGACCCGCCCCTCGCGTTCGCGGAGCATGACGGCGTACGCCCCCACGCGCTGGCGCCTCGGAAGGGATCCCATGGCTCCAACCTAGTGAAGTAGCGTGTGCGCGTGGCTCCCCCGTCCCGTGATCCGTGGCTCGACAACGTCAAGATGGTCCTGGTCACCCTGGTCGTCGTCGGGCACGCGATCGGGCTGGTGGAGGAGACCCAGGGCAGCCACTGGGTCTACGACTTCATCTACCTCTGGCACATCCCCGCGTTCGTGTTCGTGAGCGGCTACCTGTCGAAGTCCTTCGAGTGGGACCGGCGCCGGATGAAGAGCCTGCTCTACACCCTGGCGATCCCCTACCTGCTCTTCGAGCCGGCGCTGTTCTACTACCGCCGCGAGGTCGTCGGGGAGGACGTGACCGGTCCGCTCTGGCTCGAGCCGCACTGGACGATGTGGTACCTCATCGTGCTGCTGATGTGGCGGCTGATCACCCCGATCCTCAAGCTGCACTGGCTCTTCCTGCCGCTCTCGGTCGTCGTCAGCCTGCTGGGCGGTCTCTGGGACACCGACGCCCTGATGATCCCCCGCTTCCTCGGGCTGCTGCCGTTCTTCGTGCTCGGCCTGCACCTCAAGCCGCGGCACCTCGCGCACCTCGACGACGTGTGGGTCCGGGTCGCCGCCGTGCCCACGCTCGTCGGGATCGGGATCATGGCGGTCTACACCGACACGTGGGCCGAGACCGCCCTGCTCTGGTACGACACCGGCTACAACGAGATCCCGATCGACAACGAGATCGTGTTCCAGACCCGGCTCACGATCATGATGGTCGGGCTGCTCGGCGCGTTCGCGGCGATGTCGCTCGTGCCCCGGCGCTCGCTCGGCTGGTTCACCACGATGGGCACCGCGACCATGGTCGTCTACCTGTTCCACGGCTTCGTGATCAAGACCGTCAAGGTCCTGGGGTGGCCGGACTTCACCGCGACCTATCCCGTGACGGGCCTACTGCTGACGATCCTGGGGGCGATCGCACTCACGCTCGTGCTGGCCAGCCCGCCCGTACGCCGCGTGCTGGAACCCTTCACCAACCCGCTCGGATGGCTGGAGGCTCGCCGGGCCCGGCACAGGGCCCCCACGTCGGTCTGACCGCCGCCCGCGGCACCACGTCGAGGTGGGCCGCCTCCTCGCGCGTCGGGGCGTGGCCGCCCAGGTGGGCCGGGTGCCACGGGGCGAGCTCGCCCGGCTGGGGGACGTGGTGGGGCAGGCATTGGAGCGCCTCGAGCTGCTCGGTGAGCAGTCCTCCCAGCCGACCGGTCCACGCCGTCAGGTCCTCCCCGGACGAGACGGTCACGGGCTCGCCGAAGGAGATGTCGACCCGACGCCCACGCGTGAGGCTCGGGCGCGGCTTCCTGCCGCGCGCATCTGGGACACCGACGGACCAGACGCGCTGGGAGCCCCAGATCGCCACGGGCACCACCGGCACCCCCGTCTCCCGGGCCAGACCCGCCGTGCCGCGCATCAGTGAGCGCACCGTGTAGGAGTAGCTGATCCCGGCCTCGGGGAACGCGCACACCGCCTCGCCGTTGCGCAGCAGGCGCCGAGCCCTGAGGTACGCCGCTGCCGGTGCCTCGCGGTCCACGGGGACGTGCTGCATGCGGTCCATCGCCGCTCGGACGACCGGCACGTGCCAGATGTCGTGGCGGCACATGAAGCGCAGGTAGCGGCCACGCGTCACGGCGGCCTGCTCGATCATCACGAAGTCGGGATAGCTGACGTGGGTGGCGGCCAGCAGGACCGGGCCGCTCGGCGGGAGGTGCTCGATCCCGCTCCACCGCGTGTCCACGCCGAGCAGGCGCAGCGCCGCCCGGCCCAGGAGGTTGGTGGCGCGGTAGACGGGCTCGCTCATGCCTGTCGTTCGTCGTGCAGCCGCGACCGGATGTGGCTCACGCGAAGGGTGGCCGGGCGTCGCGCGCCATCGACCGCCGGCCGGCCCAGCGCCACACCCGGGCAGCGCGGTCGCGGTCGGCGTCGTCGACGAGGTTGCCCATCCAGCGCAGCGCCAGGGTCATCAGCCAGTCCGAGCGCATGCCGGCGGGCCCCAGGGCGGCGACCACCTTGGGCTGGGTCGCGATCCCGGCCAGACGACGGGCGATGGAGAAGGACTCCCCGTAGTGCTCGACCAGGGTCGAGCGCCAGGCCTCGCCGAGGCCCGTGCCGCTCGCGATGTGCTCGGCGACGAAGCGCCCCGTCTCCAGGCCGTAGTCGATGCCCTCGCCGTTGAGCGGGTTCACGCACGCCGCGGCGTCGCCGATCAGTGCCCAGTTGGGCCCGGCCACGTTGCTGACCGCACCACCCATCGGCAGGAGCGCGGAGGTCGGCGCCCGCAGGTCGCCGGAGAGCCCGAAGTCCTTGCCGATGGTGTCGGCATAGGTCTGCATCAGGGGCTTGATCGCCACCTCGGCCGGGCGCGCGCTGGTGGCGAGGGTGCCCGCGCCGAGGTTCACCGTGCCGTTGCCGAGCGGGAAGATCCAGCCGTAGCCGGACACCAGCTCGCCCTGCTCGTCGCGCAGCTCGAGGTGGGAGCTGATCCAGGGGTCGTCGGACTGCTCGGAGTCGACGTACGACCGGCCGGCGACCGCGTAGACGGTGTCGCGGTGCCACTCGCGACCGAGGATCTTGCCCAGCGGGGACCGGACGCCGTCGGCGACGACCAACCACTGGCAGGCGATCTCGTAGTCCTCCTCGCCGCCGGTCGAGGTGCCGGCCTGCGAGCCCCGAAACCTCACCGCCGCGATCCGCTCACCCTCACGTCGTACGCCGACCGCGCGGGCGCCGTCGACCGCTCGGGCGCCGCTGGTGATGGCCACCGAGCGCAGGTGGTCGTCGAGCTCGGTGCGCGCGACCGCGGATCCCCAGTCGGGCAGCGAGCCGCCGGGCCACGGCAGCAGCAGGGTCTGGCCGAAGCCGTGGGCGCGGAGCCCCTCGTTGACCGTGTGGGAGCGCAGCCAGTCCTCGAGACCGAGCTTCTGCATCTCCCCGATCGCGCGCGGGGTGAGGCCGTCACCGCACGTCTTGTCCCGCGGGAAGGTCGCCGCATCGGCCAGCACGACGTCGAGTCCGGCACGCGCCGCCCACGCGGCGGCGGCCGATCCGGCGGGTCCGGCACCGACGACGAGGACGTCGGCCGAGGTGGGCCGCGCGGAGGAGGTGGTCACACCCGAAATTGTCTCAGGCACGTGGGCGGTGGGCGGCACGTGCCCTCGTAAGACTCTCGTAAGCCGCCGGCACCCGCTGCGGTCGGGCGTCGCTGTCATGCTGGATCCATGAGACGTCTCGCGTTCGTCGCCGTCCTCCCGCTGGTCCTGGCCCTCGCGTCGTGCGGCCAGGACGCAGCCACGCCGAGTGACGCCGCATCGGCCGGCGAGCCGGCGGAGAGCTCCACCACGAGCACCCCCAGCCCCACCACGACGCCGAGCACGAGCGCCGACGACGACCCGGCGACGACGCCTGAGCTGCTCGACTTCACCGCCACCACCGTCACTGGTGACGCCTTCGACGGCGCCAGCCTCGCCGGACGTCCCACCGTCCTGTGGTTCTGGGCCCCGTGGTGTCCGACCTGTCGCGGCCAGATCCCGCAGGTCGAGGCGCTCGCCTCCGATCGCGGCGGCGACGTCAACGTGATCGGCGTGGGTTCTCTCGACAGTGCCGAGGCGATCGCCGGGTTCGCCGACGACGTCCCCGGTCTCACCCACCTCGAGGACGTCGACGGAGAGCTCTGGCGGAGGTTCGAGGTCACCGAGCAGTCGTCCTTCGTCGTGCTCGACGCCGACGGCACCGTGACCTTCGAGGCCGGCTACGGCGGCTCGGACGACCTCGACGCCGAGGTCGAGAGCCTGCTCGGCTGAGGCGATGGGCGACACCCTCGCACTGGCGGTCGGCGCCGGGATGCTGGCAGCCGTCAACCCGTGCGGCTTCGCGCTCCTCCCGGCCTACCTCTCCGTCCTGGTGCTGGGCGACGACTCCCCCGGCCCGGCCCGCGCCGTGGCACGGGCACTCGTCCTCACCGCCTGGATGACCGTGGGCTTCGTGGCCGTCTTCGGGGTGTTCGGGCTGGTGATCTCCCCGGTCGCCTCGGAGGTCCAGCAGTACCTCCCCTGGTTCACCACCGTCCTCGGCGCGCTCCTGGTCCTCGCGGGAGCCTGGCTGCTCGCCGGACGCGACCTCCCCCGGCTCCAGCTCACCCGCGGCGGCGGGAAGCCACTCACCCGTACGGCCCCGGCGATGGTGGGCTTCGGGATGTCCTACGCCGCCGCGAGCCTGACCTGCTCGATCGCGCCGTTCCTGGCGCTCGTGGTCGCCAGCTTCCGCAGCGGCTCGACCGGCGACGGGGTGGCCCTGTTCGTCGCCTACAGCGCCGGGATGGGCCTGCTGGTCGGCGTCGCCGCCGTGTCGGTCGCCCTCGCCCGCCGCGGCGTCGTCGCCGGGCTGAGGCGTACGGGCCGGTGGGTGCCCCGGCTCTCCGGGATCCTGCTCATGGTCGTGGGTGCCTACGTCGCCTGGTACGGCGCGTGGGAGCTGCGCGTCCTGGACGGGGGCGATCCGTCGGACCCGGTGATCGAGGCCGCCGCCCGGCTCCAGCGCACCCTCGCCGACTGGGTGGGTCGGATCACCCCGTAGACGCACCGAGCCCCGGCCTCCCTTGCGGGGGGCCGGGGCTCGGGTTTGCCAGGACCTCGAATCGGTTTCGAGACGCCTCACTCGTCCGGACTGCGTCCGACCGAGTCGCGGCTCCTCAACCTGGCTCGTCACACCAGAGCTGATCGCTGAGCGATCAGTTCTGGTACGAGCCAAAGTCGAAGTCGTCGAGCGCGACGGCCTGCGACGACGGACCGAAGTCGTAGTCGTAGGAGTCGTAGCCGGTGACCGAGTAGGCCGCGGCGCGGGCTTCCTCGGTGGGCTCCACCCGGATGTTGCGGTAGCGCTCCAGGCCGGTGCCGGCCGGGATGAGCTTGCCGATGATCACGTTCTCCTTCAGGCCACGGAGGCTGTCGGAGCGGCCGTTGATCGCGGCGTCGGTGAGGACTCGGGTGGTCTCCTGGAAGGAGGCCGCCGAGAGCCACGACTCGGTCGCGAGCGAGGCCTTGGTGATGCCCATGAGGACCGGGCGACCCGAGGCCGGCTTGCCGCCCTCGGAGACCACGCGACGGTTCTCCTCCTCGAACCGCACCCGGTCGACCAGGTCGGACGGGAGCAGGTTGGTGTCACCGGACTCGATGACCGTCACCCGACGCAGCATCTGGCGGATGATGATCTCGATGTGCTTGTCGTGGATCGACACACCCTGTGAGCGGTAGACCTCCTGGACCTGGTCCACGAGGTGCTCCTGGGCCTTGCGGACACCGAGGATGCGCAGCACGTCCTGCGGGTCGGGCGTACCGGAGGTGATGTGGTGACCCACCTCGATGTGGTCGCCGTCCTCGACGTTGAGGCGCGAGCGCTTCGAGACCGGGATCTCCTGCGGCTCGGCACCGTCGTCGGGGGTGACCACGACGACGCGAGCCTTGTCGCTCTCCTCGATCTTCACGCGACCGGCCGACTCCGAGATCGGCGTACGGCCCTTGGGCGAGCGGGCCTCGAAGAGCTCGACCACGCGGGGCAGACCCTGCGTGATGTCGTCCGCGGAGGCCGAACCACCCGTGTGGAACGTACGCATGGTCAGCTGCGTGCCGGGCTCACCGATGGACTGGGCGGCGATGATGCCGACCGCCTCACCGATGTCGACCAGCTGGCCGGTGGCCAGCGAGCGGCCGTAGCACTTGGCGCACGTGCCGGTGCGGGCGTCGCAGGTCAGGACCGAGCGGACCTTGACCTCGGTGACACCCGCGGCGACGAGCTCGCCGATCTTGACGTCGCCGAGGTCCTCCCCAGCACCGGCGAGGACCTCGCCGGTCTCCGGGTGGGTGATCTCGACGGCGGAGGCCCGGGCGTAGGCCGAGGTCTCCACGTGCTCGTCGTCGATGCGCTTGGGCAGGCCACGCTCGGTGCCACAGTCGTCCTCACGGATGATGACGTCCTGCGACACGTCCACCAGACGACGGGTGAGGTAACCCGAGTCGGCGGTGCGGAGCGCGGTGTCGGCCAGACCCTTGCGGGCACCGTGGGTCGAGATGAAGTACTCGAGCACCGAGAGGCCCTCGCGGAAGTTGGCCTTGATCGGGCGCGGGATGATCTCGCCCTTCGGGTTGGCCACCAGACCACGCATGGCCGCAACCTGACGGATCTGGTTCATGTTTCCGGAGGCACCCGAGTCGACCATCATGTAGATCGGGTTGGTGCGGTCGAAGTTGGCCTCCATCGCGCGGCCGACCTCGGCCGCAGCCTGGGTCCACAGCTCGATGAGCTCCTGACGACGCTCGTCGTCGGTCATCACACCGCGCTCGTAGTTCTTCTGGACCTTCTCGGCCTGGGCCTCGTAGCGTCCGAGGATCTCGACCTTGTTGGCCGGCGTGGTGACGTCGTCGATCGAGACCGTGACGCCGGAGAACGTGGCCCACTGGAAGCCGGCGTCCTTGAGGGCGTCGAGCGAGGCAGCGACCTGGACCTTGGTGTAGCGCTCGGCGAGGTCGTTGACGATCGCACCGAGGCGCTTCTTGCCGACCTCCTCGTTGACGAAGGGGTAGTCGGCGGGAAGCGTGTCGTTGAAGTGCACGCGGCCGAGCGTCGTCTCGAGCAGGATCGCGGTCCGCTCCTCCCAGTCGGCACCCAGCTCGAGGTCGAGCGGGGGGACGATGTCGGTGAGGCGGATCTTGATCTTGCTCTGCAGCCCGATCTCGCCACGGTCGTAGGCCATGATCGCCTCGGACGGGGTGGAGAAGATGCGGCCCTCGCCGACCTCGCCCTCACGGTCACCGGTCAGCCAGAACAGGCCGATGATCATGTCCTGCGACGGCATCGTCACCGGACGGCCGTCGGACGGCTTGAGGATGTTGTTGGTCGAGAGCATCAGGATGCGGGCCTCGGCCTGCGCCTCCGCGGACAGCGGGAGGTGGACAGCCATCTGGTCACCGTCGAAGTCGGCGTTGAACGCGCCGCAGACGAGCGGGTGGATCTGGATGGCCTTGCCCTCGATCAGCTGGGGCTCGAACGCCTGGATGCCGAGTCGGTGCAGGGTGGGCGCGCGGTTGAGCAGCACGGGGTGCTCGGTGATGACCTCTTCGAGGACGTCCCACACGACCGGGCGCGCACGCTCGACCATCCGCTTGGCGGACTTGATGTTCTGCGCGTGCGACAGGTCGACGAGGCGCTTCATCACGAACGGCTTGAACAGCTCGAGCGCCATCTGCTTGGGCAGACCGCACTGGTGCAGCTTGAGCTGCGGGCCCGACACGATGACCGAGCGACCCGAGTAGTCGACGCGCTTGCCGAGCAGGTTCTGGCGGAAACGCCCCTGCTTGCCCTTGAGCATGTCGGACAGCGACTTGAGCGGCCGGTTGCCCGGGCCCGTCACGGGGCGACCACGGCGACCGTTGTCGAAGAGGCTGTCGACGGCCTCCTGCAGCATCCGCTTCTCGTTGTTGACGATGATCTCGGGGGCGCCGAGGTCGAGCAGGCGCTTGAGGCGGTTGTTGCGGTTGATGACGCGACGGTAGAGGTCGTTCAGGTCGGAGGTGGCGAAACGGCCACCGTCGAGCTGGACCATCGGACGCAGGTCCGGCGGGATCACCGGGACGGCGTCGAGCACCATGCCGATCGGCTGGTTGCCGGTCTTGCGGAAGGCGTCGACGACCTTGAGGCGCTTGAGGGCGCGGACCTTGCGCTGGCCCTTGCCGTTCTCGATCGTGTCGCGCAGCGACTCGACCTCGGCCTCGGTGTCGAAGTCCTGGAGGCGCTTCTGGATCGCCGTGGCGCCCATGAAGCCCTCGAAGTACTTGCCGAACCAGTTCTTCATCTCGCGGTAGAGGAGCTCGTCGCCGAGCAGGTCCTGCACCTTGAGGTTCTTGAACGTGTCCCAGACCTCCTCCAGCCGCGCGATCTCGCGGTTGGCGCGGTCACGGAGCTGGTTCATCTCGCGGTCGGCACCGTCGCGCACCTTGCGCTTGGCGTCGGCCTTGGCCCCCTCGGCCTCGAGGGTGGCGAGGTCCTCCTCGAGCTTCTTGGCGCGGTCCTCCACGGAGGTGTCGCGACGCTTCTCGAGGCGCTCGCGCTCCAGGCCGACCTTGTTCTCGAGGGACTCGGAGTCGCGGTGACGCGCGTCCTCGTCGACCGAGGTGATCATGTAGGCGGCGAAGTAGATGACCTTCTCGAGGTCCTTCGGCGCCAGGTCGAGCAGGTAGCCCAGGCGCGACGGGACGCCCTTGAAGTACCAGATGTGGGTCACGGGGGCGGCGAGCTCGATGTGGCCCATCCGCTCGCGACGCACCTTGGAGCGGGTGACCTCGACGCCACAGCGCTCACAGATGATGCCCTTGAAGCGCACGCGCTTGTACTTGCCGCAGTAGCACTCCCAGTCCCGGGTGGGACCGAAGATCTTCTCGCAGAAGAGGCCGTCACGCTCGGGCTTCAGCGTGCGGTAGTTGATGGTCTCCGGCTTCTTGACCTCGCCGTGGCTCCATCCGCGGATCTCGTCCGCGGTGGCCAGGCCGATCTGAATCTGCTCGAAGAAGTTCACGTCCAGCAAGATGTGTTCCTTTGGTTGCTGTTCTAAGTCTGGTGGCTGTGGGACCGAGGGGCCCGGGCGGCGCGTGGCGCCGCCCGGGACTCACCTCAGACTTCTTCGACGCTGCTGGGCTCGCGCCGGGACAGGTCGATGCCGAGCTCCTCAGCCGCGCGGAAGACGTCTTCCTCGGCGTCCTTCAACGCGATCGCACTGCCGTCCTGCGACAGCACCTCGACGTTGAGGCAGAGGGACTGCATCTCCTTGACGAGCACCTTGAACGACTCGGGGATGCCCGAGTCGGGGATGTTCTCGCCCTTCACGATGGCCTCGTAGACCTTCACGCGGCCGGGCACGTCGTCGGACTTGATCGTGAGCAGCTCCTGGAGCGCGTAGGCAGCGCCGTACGCCTCCATCGCCCAGACCTCCATCTCGCCGAACCGCTGGCCACCGAACTGGGCCTTGCCGCCCAGGGGCTGCTGCGTGATCATCGAGTAGGGGCCGGTCGAGCGAGCGTGGATCTTGTCGTCGACGAGGTGGTGCAGCTTGAGGATGTACATGTAGCCCACGGCCACCGGCGCCGGGAACGGCTCACCGGAGCGACCGTCGAAGAGGGCGGCCTTGCCGTCCTCCTTGACCATCCGCTCACCGTCACGGTTGGGCAGGGTGGCACCCAGCAGACCCGTGATCTCGTCCTCGCGCGCACCGTCGAACACCGGGGTCGCGACCTTGGTGCCGGGCTCGCTCTTCTCGGCGTGGATGGAGATGAGGCGGTCCTTCCACTCCGACGAGCCCTTGTCGGCGTGCAGGTCGATGTCCCAGCCCTGCTTGGCGAGCCAACCCAGGTGGAGCTCGAGGATCTGGCCAATGTTCATCCGTCGCGGCACACCCAGCGGGTTGAGCACGACGTCGACGGGGGTGCCGTCCTCCATGAACGGCATGTCCTCGACGGGCAGGATCTTGGCGATGACGCCCTTGTTGCCGTGGCGTCCGGCGAGCTTGTCGCCGACCGAGATCTTGCGCTTCTGGGCGACGTAGACGCGGACCAGCTGGTTCACGCCGGGGGGAAGGTCGTCGCCGTCCTCGCGGTCGAAGACGCGCACGCCGATGACCGTGCCGGACTCACCGTGGGGCACCTTCATCGAGGTGTCGCGCACCTCGCGCGCCTTCTCACCGAAGATCGCGCGGAGCAGTCGCTCCTCCGGGGTGAGCTCGGTCTCGCCCTTGGGCGTCACCTTGCCGACGAGGATGTCACCGGTGGTGACCTCGGCGCCGATGCGGATGATGCCGCGCTCGTCGAGGTCGGCCAGGCCCTCCTCGGAGACGTTGGGGATGTCCCGCGTGATCTCCTCGGGGCCGAGCTTGGTGTCGCGGGCGTCGACCTCGTGCTCCTCGATGTGGATCGAGGTGAGGACGTCCTCCTGCACCAGGCGCTGGCTGAGGATGATCGCGTCCTCGTAGTTGTGACCCTGCCACGGCATGAAGGCGACGAGCAGGTTGGTGCCCAGCGCCATCTCCGCGTTGTCGGTGCACGGACCGTCGGCGATCGGCGTACCGACCTCGAGGCGGTCCCCGGCCTTCACCAGCGGGCGCTGGTTGATGCAGGTGCCCTGGTTGGAGCGCTTGAACTTGGCCAGCTTGTAGGTCTGGTAGGTGCCGTCGTCGTTCATCGTCTCGATGGCGTCGGCGGACACCTCCTTCACCACACCGGCGTTGTCGGCCACGACCACGTCGCCGGCGTCGACGGCGGCGCGGTACTCCATGCCGGTGCCGACGAGCGGGCTGTCGCTGACGACCAACGGCACGGCCTGGCGCTGCATGTTGGCGCCCATGAGCGCACGGTTGGCGTCGTCGTGCTCGAGGAACGGGATCAGGGCCGTCGCGACCGACACCATCTGGCGCGGCGAGACGTCCATGTAGTCGACCTCCTCGGCCAGGATCGCGTCGACCTCACCCTTCTGCTGGCGGACCAGGACGCGCTCCTCGACGAACTTCATCTTCGAGTCGAGCGGCGCGTTGGCCTGCGCGATGACGTAGCGGTCCTCGTCGTCGGCCGTCAGGTAGTCGATCTCGTCGGTGACGACACCCTTGACCACGCGACGGTAGGGGGTCTCGACGAAGCCGAACGGGTTGATCCGACCGTAGGAGGCGAGCGAGCCGATCAGGCCGATGTTGGGGCCTTCCGGGGTCTCGATCGGGCACATGCGGCCGTAGTGCGACGGGTGGACGTCACGGACCTCCATGCCGGCGCGGTCACGGGACAGACCACCGGGACCGAGCGCGGACAGGCGACGCTTGTGCGTCAGGCCCGCGATCGGGTTGGTCTGGTCCATGAACTGCGAGAGCTGCGAGGTGCCGAAGAACTCCTTCAGCGCAGCCACGACGGGACGGATGTTGATCAGGGACTGCGGCGTGATGGCCTCGACGTCCTGGGTCGTCATCCGCTCGCGGACCACGCGCTCCATGCGGGCCAGGCCCGTGCGGAGCTGGTTCTGGATGAGCTCGCCGACCGTGCGCATCCGGCGGTTGCCGAAGTGGTCGATGTCGTCGGACTGGACCTTGACGGGCGAGCCGTCGGGGCCCTCGACCACGTTGCCGGCGGCGTCGAGCAGGTCGGCCTCGGCCTGGACACCCGCCGCGTGCAGCTGCACGACGTAGCGGATGGCGGCGACGACGTCGTCGATCGTCAGCGTCTGCTGGTCGAAGGCCTCGTGCAGGCCGAGCTTCTTGTTGATCTTGTAGCGGCCGACCTTCGCGAGGTCGTAGCGCTTGCTGTTGAAGTAGTAGTTGTTCAGCAGCGTCTGCGCAGCCTCGGCCGTCGGCGGCTCGCCGGGACGGAGCTTGCGGTAGATGTCGAGCAGCGCGAGCCGGGTGACCTCGAGGTTGATCTGCTCGGCGGTCGGGGCCTCGCCCCGCGCCTTCTTCTGCAGCTCCTCGGCGACGACCTCGTAGCGGACGCTGTCCTTCTCGAGCGTCAGCATCATCGACTCGTACTGACCGAACTCCTCGCGGATCTGCTCGGTGGTCCAGCCGAGCGCCTTGAGCAGGACGGTGACGTTCTGCTTGCGCTTGCGGTCCAGACGCACGCCCACCAGGTCGCGCTTGTCGATCTCGAACTCCAGCCACGCGCCACGGCTCGGGATGAGCTTGGCGGTGAAGATGTCCTTGTCCGAGGTCTTGTCGGGAGAGGACTCGAAGTAGACGCCGGGCGAACGGACGAGCTGGGACACGACGACCCGCTCGGTGCCGTTGATGATGAAGGTGCCCTTCTTGGTCATCATGGGGAAGTCACCCATGAAGACCGTCTGGCCCTTGATCTCGCCGGTCTCGTGGTTCATGAACTCGGCCGAGACGTAGAGGGGCCGGGAGTAGGTGAAGTCCTTCTCCTTGCACTCCTCCTCGGTGTACTTCTCGTCGAGGAAGACGGGGTTGTCGAACGAGAGCATCATCGTCTCGGAGAAGTCCTCGATCGGGGAGATCTCCTCGAAGATCTCCTGCAGACCGGTCTTCTCGGAGACGTCTTCACCGTTGGCCCTGCGGGCAGCGACGGTGGCCTCCCACCGCTCGTTGCCGACCAGCCAGTCGAAGCTGTCGGTCTGGAGCGAGATGAGGGGGGGAACCTCGAGAGGTTCGGTGATCTTTGCGAAAGAGGTACGACGGTGGTTACCAGCGGAGCTGCGCGCGGCCAAGAGGTGTCCTCACGAATGAGCGAGTGATCGGCGCCAACCGACCACCACGACAGCCGTCCGGAGGGCGTCGGGCATCTGAGGGCAGGCGCGAGGAGACACGATAGCGCACTTCAGCACACGCCTCAAACGCGGGGTCAATTCCCGGAAGGGGAGTGCGCCACGCGTTGCGGATGATGATGAACGCCGAAGCGCTCCGGGTCAAGCAGGGCGCGCCGCGGGCACCCCTCGGGAGGGTCAGGGTCAGCCCTGGACGGGAGACGTGAGGAGGTCGTCGACCAGCCACTCGCCGTCGACGAGCTGCATCGAGAGGGTCACCTGGTCCTTGTAGACCACAGGCTCGGCGCTCAGCTTGTTGGTCGTGGGGCGGTCCACGAAGACCAGCACCTGCACCCGCTCATCGCTGGCGCGCACGATGCCGGAGGCGATGACGGAGGCGGTCACCCTGGTCCGGGTCTGCGGCGCGTTGTCCTGCAGCACCGTGAAGAGCTTGTCGTACTCCTCGCGGTAGCTGCCGGTCATCAGCGCCTGCGCGGCCCGCTGGTCCTCGTCGAGGTGCTCGTAGTCGTAGGACAGCACCGGTACGGCGGCGCGCTCGGCCGCCACCTGTGCGGCGCGGGCGGCGGAGTCGTTGCCGGCGTCGCCCCGGTCGGCGGCCGGCCACGTCCACAGGGTCGCCGCGACCAGGCCGGCAGCGACGATCGCCAGGCCGGCCAGCAACCACGACGGCGCCCCGGCTCGTTCGCCGGCCCCGGCCTCGCGACTGGCCTCGCTACGGGTCTCAGGACGGGCCTGACGGCCCTCCTCGACCAGCGGCGGCGGCGCGTCCTCGTCGACCTCCGGGTGCTCTGCGTCGTACGCCGTCCGCGCGGCGGGGTCGAGCAGCACCTTGGCGGCCCGGTTGAGCGCGTCGAAGCGGCGGTCGCCGGGCTCGAGGTCGGCGATCTGGCTCTTCCAGGCGTCGCGGACCTCCTCGGCCGAGGCGTCGCGCGAGACGGCGAGGAGGTCGTACCAGGTCGGGGTGTCGCTCACGGCGTGCTCCCCTCGGTGTCGCTGCCGGTGCCGGCCTCGTCGTCGGGGTTGCTCACGGGCGAGAAGTCATCGACGAGCCACTCGCCGTCGATCGTCACCAGGTCGACGGTGAAGCGGAACGGCAGCGGCTCCTGGTCGATCGTGCGAGCCCGGTCGCCCTTGCCCTGCTCGTAGCTGTCGGTGAAGGCGCCGGCCACGAGCACGCGGGCCGAGTCGTCGTCGATCGAGGACACCGCGGTCGCGAAGACGTCGGCGGTGCGGGTGATCGCACCCTGCGCGACGAGCTGCTCGGCGGTGGCGACCTCCTGGTCGAAGTCGGCGGCGAACTTGGGGGTGATCACCTCACGGACCTGCTCGCGGTAGGCCGGCATCTGCCCGGAGTCGTCGAGCATGTCCGGGCTGTAGGTGCCGAGCCGCTTCACGAACTGGTCGGTCAGGCTCATCACCTGCTCCCGCTCCTCGGGCAGCTCGAGGCCGCCGTCGGCGGTCGCCGGACCGGTCACGGACGTCCACACCAGCGCCGCGAGGCCGGCCAGCACGACCACGACCAGAGCTGCGGCCACCGTCGTACGCCGACGTGCGCGACGGTCGGGTGCGGGTGCGGGTGCGGGTGCGGCGTCACGGGCGGTCGGGGGTGCGTCGCGACGGACGGTGTCAGTGGGGGCGGACATGTGTTCCCTCCCTCGAGAACGGGTGCGGCCCCCTCCCGGGGCCTGTCTGGATCAACGAGGTGACGTCGGCGAGGTCACGCCGTCGGAGAGCAGCGGCTGGAGGTAGAGCCACTTCCACGTGTCGTCACCGAGGCTGCGCGGGGCCACCCTGCCGGTGCCCTCGAGGCGCCGGATCTCGGCGGGATCGGACGTGACCGTGCCGGTCTCCGGGTCGTAGGCGAAGTCGGCCGGCCCCCAGCCGGTCGCGGGTCGCGGCGCCTGGATGTTCTGGGCGCCGCGGGCGTTGGTCTCGGACGCCGGGGCCGTGCACGCAGCCTCCTCGTTCATCGGCCGGTTGCTGCCGTCGAGCGGCGAGCGGCGGTCGGTGCCCTCGTAGCCCTGGTGGCACACGGGCGGGTCCTGGGTGAGCACCATCCCGAAGTGGGCGTCGTACAGGCCCGTGCCGGGCGACGGTGACACGACCGTGAAGCCGCCCTCGACGACGTAGGGGTAGATCACCAGGAGCTGCTCGACACCGTCGAGGTGCTTGACCACGACCTCGCCGGTGGTGACGAGGTTGTTGATGAGCTCGCCCAGCTCGACCTCGTTGTCCTCCAGGAACACCCGCAGCTCGTTGGCCCCGAGCGACCCGTCCTCGATGAGGGTGCGCAGGTCCTGGTCGCGGTTGGCGACGGTCGTGGTGAACGAGGACAGGTCGCGGGCGAAGCGCCGGAAGGCGCGCTCGGAGTCGATCTGCCCGTTGAGCACGGTGTTGCTGTCGCGGATCAGGTCGACGGTGACCCCGAAGTTCTCGTCCGCCGCGGCGATGAAGGCGCTGCTGCTGTCGAGGATGGTCTGCAGGTCCTCGCCGGCGCCGCCGAAGGCCAGGCCGAACTCCGAGGTGACGGTGCGCAGGTCGTCCTGGTCGACGCTGCGGACGGTCTCGTCGAGGTGCGTCAGCAGGGTGTCGGTCTGGATCGGGGTCGTCGTACGGTCCCGCGCGATCTGCGACTCGTCCTCCAGGAACGGACCCTTGTCGCTCTGCGGCTGCAGCTCGACGTACTGCTCCCCCACCGCCGAGCGGTTGCCCACCAGGGCCAGGGCGTCGGACGGGATGTCGTCGAACTCGTTGTCGATGTCGAGGTGGATGTCCACGCCGTCCTGGGTCAGGACGAGCTCCTTTACCTGCCCCACGCGGACGCCGCGGTAGGACACCTCCGCGCCGGCGAAGGCACCGCCGGAGTCGGCGAAGTGCGCCACGACCGTGTAGCTCTGGTCGACGAACACCCGGTCCAGCCGGGCGTAGCGTGCGCCGACGAAGCTGACGCCGATCAGGGTGATGAGGGCGAAGACCAGCAGCTGCACCTTGGTCCGACGGGTGATCATCGCTCCACCATCCCGGGGACCAGGAGGCTCACGAGCGCCGGGTCGTAGAGGTCGGTGAGCTGCTGGACGGTGGGGCCCCGCGTCGGATCGGGGGGGGACCAGCCGGGAGCTGTCCGGAGCAGGCCGGGGATGGTGATGGTCGGCAGGGAGGGGATCGGGAGGGTCGGGAGGGTCGGGTCCGGCAGCGGCAGCGTGGGAGTCCCCGAGCCGCCGCAGAGGCCCGGCACCGGGAACTGCTTGCACACCACGCTGAGGACCGAGCCGGGCAGCCCGACGCAGTCGGTCGCGTCCCCGCGCCGGAGGCCCTCGAGACAGTCGTTGATCGCGTCGAGCGCGTCCTGGCACAGGCGGCTGGTGTCGGGCAACGGCCCGTCCTGGGGCAGCGCGCTGAGTGGGATGCAGGCCTCCGTCGGCAGTGTCGTCGGGATCGTCGTGGGGATGCCGGTGAGGTCGACGTCCAGCGTGATGGAGAGGTTGGTGTAGTCGCCCATGTGCAGGTTGCGCGCCACCTGCGGGTCGCGGCCGACCACCTCGTCCACGAACGGGTAGGTCAAGAAGACGTGGAAGGCGTTGGTGAAGTCGTCGCCGGAGGCGGCGAGCTGCGTGAGGACCGGGTCGAGCCGCTCGAGCGAGAGGATCGTGGCGTCCTTGGACCGGGCGATCACGTCGACCGCCACCGACGACAGCTGGTCCAGGGCCGCGAGCATCTCGACGAGGTCGTCGCGCTGGCGGTTGACCGAGTCGAGTGCGCTGGGCAGCTCCTCGAGGGCCTTGTCGATGGTGGGGAGCTGCTTCTCCGCCGCGATCGCGAGCCGGTTGAGGGACTCGATCGCGTCGACGATGTCCTCCTTGTTCTCGTCGAGCTGCCCGGTGAAGACCCGGAGCTGGCGCAGCACGGACCTTGCGGAGTCCTCACGGCCCTCCAGCGCCAGGTTGAGCTCCTGGGTGATGGTCTTGAGCTGCGCGACGCCACCGCCGTTGAGCAGCAGGCTCAGCGCACCGAGGACCTCCTCGACCTCGGGGTTGCGTCCGGCGCGCTCGATCGGGATCGTCTCGCCGTCCTCGAGCGGGTCGGCGATCGCGCCCTGCTCCGGGGCGCTCAGCTCGACGAACTTCTCACCGAGGAGGCTGGTCTGGCGCAGCTCGGCGACGGCGTTGCCGGGCAGCTCCACGTCGCGGCGCACCTCGAGGGTGACCAGGGCCTGGTAGCCCTCGAGGTCGATGGCGGTCACCTTGCCGACGCTGACGTCGTTGACCTTGACCGTGGACTGGGGGACGAGGTCGAGGACGTCGGCGAACTCCACCTTGATGGTCATCGGGTTCTCGCCGACGTCGGGACCGCCGGGCAGCGGGAGGGAGTAGACGCTCGCATCGCAGCCCGACAGCACCACCGCCACCACCGCCCCGAGCACGAGGGTCCTGATCCGCTTCATCGCTCCTCCTCCGCGTCTGGTTCGACGAGGCCACCGAGGGTGGGGTCGAACACGTCCTGGGCCGGCAGCACGGCCGCCCCGTCGAGCGCTCCGGCTCGCGGGCGGGCAAGGAGGTCGGTGATCGTGTTGCAGACCTGGCCCGACCGCTCGACCTGGCTGACGAAGCCGCACAGCAGGGCGGCGGGGTCGTACTGGATCTGGTTGACGGCCTCGCCCAGGTTGGCCCGGGTGTCGAGCGTCCCGGCCTGCGGGTTGTAGGTCAGCGCGAGGTTGTTGAGGGCGGCCGGCGCGGTGTGCAGGATCTCGTCGAGCGCGTCGCGCTGGCGGACGAGGACCTGGGAGACCCGGTTGAGGCCGGAGATGTTGCGGCTCAGCGAGTCCTTGTTGTCCTCCACGAAGCCCTTCACCTCGGTGAGCGCGACGGAGAGGTTCCTGGTGGCGGCGACCAGCTCCTGGCGCTCGCCGTCGAGCATCGTCGAGACGTCGGCCAGCGACTGGTTGAACTGGCGGACCGTCTGGTCGTTCTCGGCCAGCGTCTGCATGAAGCCCTCCAGGGCCCTGACGGAGCCGAACAGCTCCTCCTTGTTGTTGGACAAGGTGGCGCTGAGGCGGGAGAAGTCCTTGATGGTCTGGCGGAAGGTCGTGCCCTGGCCGCCGAAGTTGTCAGCAGTGACCGACAGCAGGTCGGACAGGGCGCCGGTCTTGTTGGCACCCCGTGGGCCGAGCGCGACGTTGAGCCGGTCGAGGCTGTCGTAGATCTGGTCCAGCTCGAGGGGCTCGGACGTCTCGTCGACGCCCAGCTCGGCGACGTCGCCCAGCACCTCGCCCTCCCCGGAGTAGGCCGGGGTCAGCTGGACGTAGCGGTCACCGACCAGTGACGGCGCGATGATCACGGCCTTGGCGCCGGCCGGCAGCCTGACCGTGTCGTCGTACGCCATGGTGACCGTGACGTCGGTGCCCGTGGGTTCGACGCGGGTCACGGTGCCGACCGCGACGCCGAGCACGCGTACGTCGCTGCCCTCGTAGACCGAGATGGCCCGCGGGAAGTGCGCGACGACCGTACGGGTGCTGTCCCCGCCGAAGACGCTGACGGCGGCCGCGACGACGAAGCCCAGCACGATGAGCGGGACGAGGAGACGCCTGATGAGGTCCATGGTCAGCCCACCTGCGGAACGGGGGGGAAGTTGGCGATCCACGTGTCGAACCACGGTCCGGTGCCCAGCGTGTTGGCGAAGACGCGGTAGAACGGCGCCATCAGCCGCAGGCTGCTGTCGAGGTTGTCCTCGTTCTTGTTGAGCACGGCGACGACGTTCTCCAGGTGGGCCAGGGCGGGCGCGAGGTCGTCGCGCGACTGACGGACCAGCGCGGTGAGCTCCCGGGACAGGGTGGTGGTCGAGACGAGCAGCTCGTGGACCGCCTCGCGCCGGGCGACCAGCGCCCGGAAGAGCACGTCGGCGTCCTCCATCAGCGCGATGATGTCCTCGTCGCGGGCGTCGAGGACCCGGGAGACGCGCTCGAGGTTGACCAGCAGGGAGTTGAGCTGCTCGTCCTTGGCCGCGACGTTGGCCGAGAGCCGGCTGAGGCCGCTGAGGGCGCCGCGGAACTCGTCGGGGGTGTTGCGGGTCAGGTCGGCCAGCGTGGTCAGCGACTCGGCGAGCTGGTCGGTGTCGATCTGGTCCGAGGTGGAGGCCAGGCCCTCGAACGCCTCGACCACGTCGAAGGGCGAGGAGGTCCGCTCGGCCGGGATGGTGGCGCCCTCGTCGAGCTGGCCGCCGCCGGCCGGCTCGAGCGCGAGGAACATGGAGCCGAGGATGGTCTTGACCTTGATCGCGGCGCGCGTGCCACCGCCGAAGTCGGCGGCGTCGTCGACCTTGAAGGTCACCCGCACCTGGTCGTCGTCGAGCTCGACCTCGTTGACCTTGCCGACGCGGACACCGGCGATGCGGACCTCGTCGTTGACCTTCAGCCCACCGGCCTCGGTGAACATGGCGTGGTAGGTGTCTCCCCCGCCGATGACCGGCAGGTCGTCGGCACGCAGTGCCGCGACCATCACGACGGCGAGGACGACGAGGCTGATGGCGCCGACCGTCACCGGGTTGCGTTCCCTGAACGGTTTCATGTCGGGGTCCCCTCGGCGTTGTTCGGAGGAGCGGAGCGGAGGAGAAGAACGGCGTGGGGTGACTTCATCCGAGATCACACCTGTCCGAGCCGGTGTCGTACGTGACCGGCAGCGACACTCCCCCGGGCAGGTTGACCCGGCCCTGGAACTCGCAGAGGTAGAAGTTGAAGAACGAGCCGTAGATCGCGGTGCGACCGATCTTGTCGAGCTTGATCGGCAGCACCTGCAGGGCCCGGTCGAGCTCGGCCTTGTTCTTGTCGATGTTGCCCGCGACCGTGCGCAGCTCCTTGATGTCCTTGACGAACGGCTCGCGGATGCCGTCGACGAGGGAGGCGGTCTCGACCGAGAGGGCGGAGACGTCCTCGAGGGAGCCGAGGATCGCGTTGCGGTCCTTCTTCAGGCCGCCGACGAGGGTGCGGAAGGACTGGATGAGCCGGGTGAGCTGCTCGTCGCGGTCGGCCACGTGGTCGAGCACGAGCGACAGGTTGTCGATCAGGTCGCCGATGACCTCGTCGCGGTCCGCCAGGGTCGAGGTGACCGACGCGGTGTGCGCGAGCAGGCCCTCGAGCGTGCCGCCCTCACCCTGGAACACCTGGATCAGCTCGTACGACAGCTGGTTGACGTCCTCCGGCGAGAGCGCCTGGAAGAGCGGCTTGAAGCCGTTGAAGAGCACCGTCAGGTCCAGCGCCGGCGTGGTCCGCGAGACCGGGATGGTGGCACCGGCGGGCAACCGCTGGGTGTCGCCGACCTCCTGGGTCAGGGAGATGTAGCGCTGCCCGACCAGGTTGCGGTAGCGGATCGCAGCGTTGGTGCCGCCGTTGACCGACGTCCCCTCGTCCACGGAGAAGGTGATCAGTGCGCGGTTGCGGTCGATGATCTCGACGTCCCCCACCGTGCCGACGCGGACCCCGGCCACGCGGATGTCGTCACCCTTGTTGACGCCCGTGGCGTCGGTGAACTCGGCCTGGTAGTCGCGCGACTCACCGAAGCCGATGTTGCCGATGGTCACCACGAGCACCGCGGTGGCCATCGCGGTCACCACGACGAAGACCAGGAGCTTGACCAGGTCGACCGACGTCTTCTTGTCCAGGATCGGGCTCATCGCAGCGACACCTCCGCCCCGCGGGCCATCGGTCCGACGAGCAGCACGCCGAGATCGGGTACGTCGTCCGCGCTGACGCCGAGCCCGGGAGCGAGGAGCGACTTGAGCAGCGCCGACTCCTCACGACCGCCGACGTAGCCGGCCGCGTCGCCGGACCATCCGGGCCCGACCCGGCTGGTGCCCTTGCCCGTGGGCTCGTCGACGCCGTCGACGAGGTCGGGCTGCTGGGTGAACGGATTGGCCTGCGACCACGGCGGGTCGGGCAGCTGGCCGCAGTAGGGGCCGCGCTTGTCGCCGTAGACCGGGGCGTCCGCCGCGGTGTAGCCGCGCGGCTGGTTGGGCAGCGTCTCCAGCACGATGTGCAGCGTGAAGCCGCGGAAGGCCTGGGCCTGGAGGTCGCCGGCACCCACGATGCCGCCGAGCAGGCACGGGTAGCCCGGTGCGTAGCGCGCGAAGACCTCGAGCTGCTCGGCAGCCAGGTCGCCGAGGCGCACCAGGTTGTCGCCGTTGTTGGTCGTGAACCGTTCGGCGACCGAGGCGAGCTTCGACACGTCGTTGAAGAGCGCCTTCAGCTTCTCCTCGCGGTCCTCCAGGGTCGTCGTCGTCGTGATCGTGTTGCGCAGGATCACCGCGACCTCGGGCAGCACGTCGGCGTAGGTGTCGGACACCTCCGCGGTCAGCCGCAGGTCCTCGATGAGGGCGGGGAGCTCCGGGTTGAACCGGGTGAGGTAGTCGTCCATCGTCTCGAGGGTCTCGCCGAGCTGCTCGCCGCGTCCCTCGAGCGCAGTGGCGACCGCGTTGAGCGTGGAGTTGAGGTCGGCGGGCCGGACGGCACGCAGCAGCGGGTAGAGGTCGCTGAGGACCTGCTCGACCTCGATCGAGAGGTTGGTCCGGGCGATCTCGTCGCCGTCCGCGATCGGCTGGGCCGACGAGCCGCCCTCGGGCACGATCAGCGACACGAACTTCTCGCCGAACAGGGTCTTGGGCAGGATCGACGCGGTGACGTCGCGCGGGACCTGGGTGGTCCGGTCCTGGTAGAGGCCGAGGGTGATGTCGGCGCCCTCCGCGGTGGGCTCGTAGTCGAGCACCTCGCCGACGATCACGCCCTTGATCTTGACGTCGGCCCGCATCGGGAGCTGGAGCCCGATCCTGGATGCGTGGACGACGACCTCGTCGTAGTCGGTGAACTTCTTGGTGAACACGCCGTAGGTGGCCCACACCGAGGCCATCATCAGTGCCAGGAAGAGCACGCCCAGGGTCTTGGTCCTCATCGCCGGCTCACCCCGCCAACCGCACGGTCGTGGAGGCGCCCCAGATGGCCATGGACAGGAGCAGGTCGAGCACGTTGATGGCGACGATGCTGGTGCGCACCGCGCGACCCACGGCGACACCCACGCCGGCAGGACCGCCGGACGCGTTGTAGCCGTGGTAGCAGTGGATGAGGATGACGGTGACGGCGAACACGAGGACCTTGCCGAACGACCACAGCACGTCGCCCGGCGGCAGGAACGCGTTGAAGTAGTGGTCGTAGGTGCCCGGCGACTGGCCGTAGATCTGCGTCACCACGAGCCGGCTGGCGAAGTACGACGACAGCAGCCCCACGACGTAGAGCGGGATGATCGCGATCAGGCCGCCGACGACCCGCGTGGCCACGAGGAACGGCATCGACGGGATGGCCATCACCTCGAGGGCGTCGACCTCCTCGGAGATCCGCATCGCGCCGAGCTGGGCGGTGAAGCCGCAGCCGACCGTGGCGGCCAGGGCGATGCCGGCGACGAGGGGGGCGATCTCGCGGGTGTTGAAGTAGGCCGAGACGAAGCCGGCGAACGCGGCCGTGCCGAGCTGGTTGAGGGCGGCGTAGCCGGACAGGCCCACCTGGGCACCGGTGAAGAACGTCATGCCGATGATGACGCCGACCGTGCCGCCGATGACGGCCAGCGCGCCGGTGCCGAGGGTGACCTCGGCCAGGATCCGCATGATCTCGCGGGGATAGCGGGTGACGGAGCGCGGGATCGCCCTGAGCACGCCGAGGTGGAAGGCGAGCTGCCCACCCAGGTCGTCGAGCGACGCGAGCGGCTTGGCGTAGATGTCCTTGAGGGCCATGTCCTCGCTCACCCGCCCTTCGGGGGGACGATCTGGAGGTAGACCAGGCTGAGCACGAAGTTGGCCACGAAGAGCAGCAGGAACGTGATGACGACCGACTCGTTGACGGCGTCACCGACGCCCTTGGGTCCACCGTTGGCGTTCATCCCCTTGTAGGACGCGACGATCGCGGCGATCAGGCCGAAGACCAGCGCCTTGAACAGGCCGATCCACAGGTCGGGCAGCTGCGCGAGCGCGGTGAAGCTGGCGAGGTAGGCGCCGGGGGTGCCGTCCTGGAGGATCACGTTGAAGACGTAGCCGCCGGTCACGCCGACGACGCTGACCATCCCGTTGAGGAAGAACGCGACGAGCATGCAGGCCAGCACGCGCGGCACCACGAGACGCTGGATCGGGTCGATGCCGAGCACCATCATCGCGTCGAGCTCTTCACGGATCTTGCGGGCGCCGAGGTCGGCCGCGATGGCCGAGCCGCCGGCACCGGCGATCAGCAGGGCGGTGCCGATGGGCGCTGCCTGCTGGATGACGGCGAGGACCGAGGCCGAGCCGGTGAAGGACTGCGCGCCGAACTGCTTGATCAGGCCGCCGACCTGCAGCGCGATGACGGCGCCGAACGGGATGGCGACCAGCGCGGTCGGCACGATGGTGACCGAGGCGATGAACCACGCCTGCTGGATGAACTCCCGCAGCTGGAAGGGCCGGCGGAAGAGCGCGCGGAGGACGTCGAGGGCGAAGGCGAACAGGTTGCCGGCGATCGCGACGGGCGCGAGGGCGCGCGAGGACATGGTGGAGGCCATGGGGCGTCAGGCTCCCGGCGCCAGGCCGGCGTTGCTGGTCTCGAACGATCCCGGGGGCGGCGTGACGCCGTGCTCGCGGCACCACTCGCCGGGCGGACGCTGGCTGCGGCGCGGGATGCCGTTGGAGGGCTCCTGCTGGAGCGGGATCGGCGGCAGCGGCGGCAGGTCCTGGTCGGCCTCCGCAGCGAGCTCGTCGGCGTCCTTCTCCTCCGACATGCCGATCGGCCCCACCCGCTGGGCGTTGAGGAACTGGCGCACGACCGGCTCCTCGGAGCTGAGCAGCATCTCGCGGGGACCGAACATGGCGAGGTGGCGGTGGTAGAGCAGGCCGATGTTGTCGGGGACGGTGCGCGCGGTGTTGACGTCGTGGGTGACGATCAGGAAGGTGGCGTCGATCTGCGCGTTGAGGTCGATGATGAGCTGGTTCAGGAAGGCCGTACGCACCGGGTCGAGGCCGGAGTCCGGCTCGTCGAAGAGCACGATCTCGGGGTCGAGCACCAGCGCCCGGGCCAGGCCCGCGCGCTTGCGCATGCCACCGGAGATCTCACCGGGCAGCTTGTCCTCGGCGCCGAGGAGGCCGACCAGGTCCATCTTCTCCATCACGATGGCGCGGACCTCGGACTCGGACTTCTTGGTGTGCTCGCGCAGCGGGAAGGCGACGTTGTCGTAGAGGTTCATCGAGCCGAACATCGCGCCGTCCTGGAACAGGACGCCGAAGAGCTTGCGGATCTCGTAGAGGTCGCGCTCGGAGCAGCTCGCGATGTCGGTGCCCTCGATGATGATCGAGCCCTTGTCGGGCTTGAGCAGGCCGATCAGGGTCTTGAGGAAGACCGACTTGCCGGTCCCGGAGGGCCCGAGCATCACGCAGATCTCGCCCGCCGGGATCGTCAGCGTGACGTCGCCCCAGATGAGCTGCTTGCCGAACGACTTCGAGAGGTCGTTGACCTTGATCTCGACACCCATCTACCCGGACCCCTCCCACCTCGGCGCTACTCCTGAGTAGACCAACGCGGGACTGCGCGGGAGGTTACGGCCCGAGGAGACGCTCGTCACCGAGGTCGGGGAGGTGCGGCATCGCGCCGCGGACGAGGGCCGTGGGGGCGGCTCGGGGCTCAGCCCCGGCGCCGACGGATCTCGGCATTGATCGCCGGCACGATCTCGTGCAGGTCGCCGATCACGGCGTGCGTCGCCTTGGTCACCATCGGGGCGTCGGGGTCGCTGTTGATGGCGAGGATCGTCTTGGCGGTGCTGCAGCCGGCCCAGTGCTGGATCGCCCCGCTGATGCCGCACGGGATGTAGAGGTCCGGCGAGATCCGGCTGCCGGTCTGGCCGACCTGCTCGTGGTGCGGTCGCCAGCCCAGCGACGTCACGACACGGGAGACCCCGAGGGGGGCGTCGAGGAGGTCCGCGAGCTCCAGGAGGTCGCCGAACCCGTCGGCCGAGCCGGCGCCACGACCCGCGCCGACGACGACCCTCGCGGACTTCAGGGTGCCGGACAGGTCGGGCTCGGGCTCCTCGCTCGAGACCACGCGCGCGACCAGGTCGGCGTCCGCGACGTCGGGGGTCTCCAGCACCACCTCGCCCGCGCCGGGGACGTCGGCCGGGGCTGCCTGCACCGCGTGCCCGGCGATCGTGAACAGGGCAGGTCGCTCGGACAGCCGCATCTCCTCGAGCGCCGCGCCGCTCACCACCTGGCGGGTCACGGTGAACGGGGACAGGCCTGCGAAGGAGATGGCGTTGGCCGCCATCGGCAGGCCGGTGCGCGCGGCGACGTGCGCGAGCACCTCGTTGCCGCGAGGTGTCCCGGCGGCGGTCACGACGACCGATCCGGCACGCTCGCGGACCTCGATCAGGCCGGCGGCCCAGGCGGCACCGGAGAAGGAGTCGTACGCCGCGCCCGTGAGCGCGTGCACGCGCCGGACACCGTACGACGCCAGCACGCCGACGAGTGCCTCACCGGGCGCACCGACGACGACCGCGTCGACCGGCACCCCTCCGCCTGCGGCCGAGAGGTCGCGGGCGAACGTGACTGCCTCGCGCGAGGTCTCGACGGCCTCGCCCTCGGGCGAGACCTCCACCAGGACCAGGATCATCGCGAGAGCACCCCCAGCCGCTCGAAGAGGTCGACCACCGCAGGTGCGGCTGCCGCCCCCTGGCCGAGGACCTCGACGTTGGAGCTCGACGGCGGCGGGAGGACCAGGCGCACCCGGGACGGGCCGACCGGCGAGCCGGTGGTCTGCCGCTCCTCGATCGGCACCTTCTTGGCCTTCATCCGACCCGGCACCGTCGGGTAGCGCGGCGCGACGCCCCCCTCGAGGATGGTCACGACGGCGGGCAGCGGCAGCCGGAAGGTCTCGTGGCCGTCCGGGCCGGAGCCGCTGGCCGTGACCTCGCCGTCCGACACCGACACCGAGCTGACCCCGTTGACGACCGGCCAGCCGAGCTCGTAGGCGAGGCGGATGCCGACCTGGAAGTCGCCGCTGTCGGCGGCGTCGTTGCCGAGCAGGACCAGCTCGTGGGGCGTGCCGGCGGCCTCGTGGTCGCGTACGACGGCCGCGAGCTCGCGCGCGACGTCGGCCGGGCCGAAGGTCGCGGACTCGGCGACGACATGGGTCGCGGCGGCGCAGCCGACGGCGAGGGCCGCGCGGAGCTGCTCGACCGCGTCGGCGTCGCCGAGCGTCACGACGGTGGCCGAGCCGCCGTCGGCTGCGGCGACCTGGACGGCCAGCTCGACGGCGCACTCCTCGTGGGCGCTCATGGTGAATCCGGCGAACCGGCCGTCGACGCCCTGGCCGTCCTCGGTGAGCACGACCTCGCTCGAGGAGTCGACCACGCGCTTCACGCAGACCAGGGGGTTGGTCATCGGATTCTTTCGTTCATGGGGTCGAGGAGCGGGGTGGCGTCGACCGAGCCGACTGTCACCGGGTAGAGCTCCTCCATGTAGGACACCGCGAGCTCGTTGCCGATGGTGGCCTGGTCGGGCGGCAGGTAGGCGAGCAGCACGTGCGTGCCCAGGGACGGCGCGGACCCCGCGCTCGTGACGTAGGGGTGGTGACCGTGGCCGTCGGTGAGCGTGCCGCCGTCGCGGGTCAGGATCGGTTCGCCCCCGAGCATGTAGCGCTTGGTCCCGGACGCCGACGTGTGGTCGTCGACCGTCAGGGTGCAGAGCACCGCCTGCGGAGCAGCATCACGCTGGGCGAGGTAGGCCTCCTTGCCCACGAAGTCAGCAGCCTTCACCTTCGGGCGCTGCATGCCGGCCTCGACGATGCTGCGCTCGCCGTCGAGCTCGGCGCCGTAGGCGCGGTAGCCCTTCTCGAGGCGACCCGTCGTCCCGTAGACGCCGATGCCGGCGGGCACCGCGCCGTGCGGGGCACCGGCGTCGAGCAGCGCCTCCCAGAGGTCGGCGGCCTGCGACATCGGGACGTAGAGCTCCCAGCCCAGCTCACCGACGTAGGAGATGCGCGACGCGAGCACGGTCAGCTCGCCGCCCGTGCTCGACGCCACGGTGATCTCGCGGCAGCTCAGGAACCCGAAGCCGGCGTCGGAGACGTCGTCCGCGGTCAGCGAGGACAGGATGTCGCGGGCGCGCGGGCCCCAGATGCCGATGGTCGAGGTGTCATCGGTGCGGTCGGTGAGGGTCGTCGACCCGCTCTCGGGGAGGTGGCCTGCGAACCAGGCGCGGTCGGCCATGCCGTGCGCGCCGCCGGTCACGACACGGAAGTGGTCGTCACCGAGCCGCATGACGGTCAGGTCCGAGCGGAAGCCGCCCTTGGCATCGAGGACCGGCGTGTAGATCACCTTGCCGACCGCTACGTCGCACTGCGCGACGCAGGTCCCCTGGACGACGTCGAGCGCCTCCGGGCCCTCGATGTCGAAGATGCAGAAGGCCGACAGGTCGATGACCGCTGCTGCCTCCCGCATCCTCAGGTGCTCGGCGTTGATGATCGGGCTCCACCACCGCGCGTCCCACTCGTGCTCGCGCGGCATCACGGCATCGCCGTAGTGCTCGAGCAGGGAGGCGTTGGACTCGTACCAGAACGGGCGCTCCCAGCCGGCGGTCTCGAAGAACACGGCGCCGAGCTTCTGCTGCGAGCCGTGCATCGGCGACAGCCGCTGGTCGCGGTCGGACTCGTACTGCTCACTGGGGTGGATGATCCCGTAGGTCTTGATGAACGACTCGGTCGTGCGCAGGCGCGTGTGCTCGCGGCGCTTCTGGTGGGTGTGGAAGCGCGCGATGTCGCTGTGGTGCACGTCGATCTCGGAGTGGCCGTGGGTCATCCACTCGGCGACCGCGCGACCGACGCCGGGGCCCTCCTTGATCCACACGGCCGAGGCCGTCCAGAGCCCGGCGACCTCGCTCTCGCCGAGGATCGGGTTGCCGTCGCAGGTCAGGGAGAGCAGTCCGTTGATGGCGTAGCGCATCTCCGCGCCCTCGGCGCCGAGCAGCTCGGGCATCAGCTCGTAGGCCTGCTCGAGCTGCGGGTCGAAGTCGTCCTCGGTGAAGGGCATCTCGGTCGGCGAGAGCTTGGCCTGGTCGATCGAGGGGATGTCCTCGGGCTCGTGGAGGATCGCGCGGTGGGCGTAGGACCCGACCTCCATGTCGGCACCGTGCTGGCGCTCGTAGCAGAAGGTGTCCATGTCGCGCACGATCGGGAAGGAGATCTCGCCGTCCGTCTCCGCCAGCTGCGGGCAGGGGCCGACGCTGATCATCTGGTGCACCGCGGGAGTCAGCGGGATGCCGATGCCGGCCATGTCGCCGAGCTTGGGGCTCCACACCCCGGCGGCGATCACGACCGTGCCCGCCTCGATGTCGCCGCCGGTCGTGCGCACCCGGGTGATGCGGCGGGTGCCGTGGGGGCCGTCCTCGGTGTCGAGGCCGGTGACCTCGACTGTCGGGACCACGGTCAGCTCGCCGGTCGCGAGCGCGCGCTCACGCATGATCGTGCCCGCGCGCAGCGAGTCGACGACGCCCACGCCCGGGGTCCAGAAGGCACCGATGAACTGGTCCTCCTCGATGAAGGGGACCTTCTCCTTGACGAAGGAGGGGCTGACCAGCTCGGCCTCGATCCCCCACGCACGGGCGCTGGACATCCGGCGTCGCAGCTCCTCCATCCGTTCTTCGGTCCGGGCGATCTCGAAGCCTCCGGACTGCGTAAAGACCCCCATCTCCTGGTACTGCGCGACCGAGTCCAGGGTGAGGTCGGTGATCTCGCGCGAGTGGTCGACGGTGAAGATGAAGTTGGACGCGTGCCCGGTGGACCCGCCCGGGTTGGGCAGGGCTCCCTTGTCGATCTGCACCACGTTCTTCCACCCGAGCCGGGTCAGGTGGTGCACCAGGCTGTTGCCGACGATGCCGGCTCCGATCACGACGACGTCGGCGGTCGCGGGGACCTCTGCCATGGCTAGCCTCCTGGGCCGGGCGGTGAGAACGGTGTGTTGCGTATCGCGCAACGCGTTGCGTCATGTGCGACGCGTCAAAATGTACGCCGCACCCCCCGACCGGTGTCAAGGCACACGGGGGTACGCCTGGGGGCGCCGCAAGGTCGACGGCCGGGGGTCAGGCCTGCTGCTCCCCGTCGGTGCTGCCGTTGACGTCCTCCGGCTCGGCACCGAGCGCCGCGAGCGCCACGGAGTGCTGCTCCACCGAGTCGTACTGCTGGGCGTGGAGCACGGCCCGGCGCACGCGCGGCGGAAGGGTCGACTCGTAGGGCTCGGCGCGCAGCGACTTCATCAGCGAGACGCACATCGCGCAGATCACGAGCATGAAGGGTCCGGCCACGATGATCACCAGGGTCTGGAGTGCTCCCAGACCGCCGGAGAACAGCAGCACCCCGGCGACGGCACCCTGGGCGACGCCCCAGAAGACGACGAGCCAGCGCATCGGCTCCTCCTTTCCGTGCTGGCTGAGCATGCCCATCACGATCGACGCCGAGTCGGCGCCGGTGATGAAGAAGATCGCCACCAGGAAGACCGCCAGGACGACGGTGATGCTCGAGAGCGGGTACTCCCGGAGCATCGCGAAGAGCGCACCCTCACTGCCTGCCGCGACCTCGTCTGTGAAGTCCCGGGCTCCGGAGAGCTGGAGGTCGAACGCCGAGCCGGCCATGATCGAGAACCACACGAACGACACGACGCTCGGCACCAGGATGACGTAGATGACGAACTGGCGGATCGTGCGGCCCTTGGAGATGCGCGCGATGAACATGCCGACGAAGGGCGTCCACGAGATCCACCACGCCCAGTAGAAGATCGTCCAGGTGCTGAGGAACTCGCTGCCACCGAACGCTCCGGTGCGGAACGCCATCGTGGGCAGGTGCGTGAGGTAGCCGCCGAGCGACTCGGTGAACGTGCTCAGGATGAACACCGTCGGCCCGACGACGAAGAGGAAGAACACCAGCAGCAGGGCAGCGACCGCATTGGCGTTGGACAGGATCTGGACGCCCTTCTCCACCCCGGTGACCGCGGACAGCACGAAGCACAGGGTCAGCACGACGATGACCCCCACCGTCAGCCACTTGGACTGGCCGCTGCCGAAGACGTCGTCGAGGCCGCCGGTGATCTGGAGTGCGCCCAGGCCCAGCGAGGTGGCCGAGCCGAACAGGGTGGCGAAGATGGCGATGATGTCGATCGCCTTGCCCGGGCCCTCCTTCGCGCGGCGGCCGAGCAGCGGGCCGAAGGCGCCGGAGACGAGGTTGCCGGCCCCCTTGCGGTAGGCGAAGTAGCCGATGGCCAGGCCGATCACGGCGTACATCGACCACGGGTGGAAGCCCCAGTGGAAGAAGGCGTACTCCATCGCCACCCGCGCACTGTCCGGCGTGGACGGATCGCCGCGACCGGGCGGGATGCTGCTCGGGTCGGTGGCGGTGAGGTAGGTCAGGGGCTCAGCGACTCCCCAGAACATCAGGCCGATGCCCATGCCCGTCGCGAACATCATCGACACCCACGAGAACGTGGAGAACTCGGGCTCGGAGTCGTCCGGGCCGAGCTTGATGTTGCCGTAGCGGGTCACGGCGAGGTAGGCCGAGAACAGCAGGAACATGGCGCTGACGAGGATGAACAGCCACCCGAACGACGTCGTCAGCCAGCCCAGCCACGTGCTGGTCCTCGTGGTCATGCTCTCGGAGTCCACGGCTCCCCAGGCGAGGAACGCCACCGCGAGGCCGGCGGAGACGCCGAAGGTCACCTTGTCGAGCGGGAAGCGACCCTCCCGGTCGTCGGACGGCGGGACGAGAGCCTCGCCCACGGGTTCCTTGATGGCCATGAGAGCTCCCGTCCTGGTGCGCCATGCGCAACCAATTGCGTGCCTTGCAACTCAGCGTGCTACTCCCCCGGATGGGTGTCAACCACATCCGGGGGCTGCACGGCCTACCCGGTCACTGCAGCCAGGCGTCGACCTTGTCCTGGTTCTCCTCGACCCACTTCGCCGCGGCGTCCTCGGGCGACATGCCCTCGTCGGCGATGTAGGCGGCGACGACGTTCTGGTCGTCGTTGGTCCAGGTGAAGTTCTGGACGAGGCCGACCGCTGTCGAGTCCGACGCGGCCCACTCCGTGCCGGCGATCTTCTTGAGCTCGGTCTCCGGGTAGTCGCAGGCGACCGTCTGCGGGTCGTCCTGGCAGCCCTCCTCGTAGGGCGGCAGCGCGACCCGCTGCATCGCCACCTCGGCGTTGAAGTACTGCGGCTCGTACCAGTAGCCGATGACCCACTCCTTGTTCTCCTCGGCCTTGCGGAACGCCTCGATGGAGGCGGCCTCGCTGCCGGAGAAGACGACCTTGAAGTCGAGGTCGAGGTTGCTCACGATGGCCTCGTCGAACTGGACGTACGACGGGTCGGCGCCGAGGAACTGGCCCTGTCCCCCGGACTCGCTGGTCGCGAACTCCGAGGCGTACTTGTTGAGGTTCTCGTACTCGAGGATGTCCGGGTGCTCCTCGGCGAGCCACGGCGGCACGAACCAGCCGATGATGCCCACGTTGCCCTGCGGCCCCATGTCCATCGCGGTGCCGTCGCCCTCACCCTCGAAGAACTTCTTCTCGAGGTCGGGGTGGCCCCAGTCCTCGATGACGACGTCGACCTCGCCGGTGCCGAAGCCCTGCCAGGAGACGTCCTCCTTGAGGTCCTTGTAGTTGACCGTGCAGCCGAGCTGGTCCTGGGCGACGGTGCCCACGACGTAGGCGCTGGCCTGGTAGCCCACCCACGGGTTGACCGCCATGTTCAGCTCACCGCACTCGCCACCGCCCTCGGCGGCCTGCTCCTCGTTGGCCTCGGTCTCGGCCTCGATGGATCCCCCGCCACAGGCGGAGAGCACCACGGTGGCGACGACGGCGAGTGCCCCCAGTCGGGCCCCGCGGTTTCTGGCAATCCTCATGATGCTTCTCCTCGTTCGCTCTGTTGAAAATTTCGACATCTACTTGGGCGGCCCGATGGGCAGCCGCACGTTGAAGGCCCGGCGGGGGCCGGGTCCGTCGTCGCGGCGTACGTCGGCGGCGGCGCGGGTGATCCGGTCGAGCATCACGCCGAGCAGCACGATGGTCAGGCCGGCAGCCGCACCCTTGCCCCACTCCTCGCTGCGCGAGATCCCGAGGACCACGTCGTAGCCGAGGGCACCGGCGCCGACCAGCCCGCCGATGACGACCATGGACAGGACGTAGAGAAGGCCCTGGTTGGTGGCGAGCACCAGCGATCCCTTGGCCATCGGCAGCTGGACCTTGGTGATCTCCTGCCACGTGGTCTGGCCGGTCGAGCGGCCGGCCTCGATCGTGGTCGGGGAGACCCCCTTGACGCCGTCGGCGACCAGCTTGATCGCTGCCGGGGCGGCGTAGACGACGCCGGCCACGATCGCGGTGAAGCGCGACGGGCCGAAGAGCGCGAGGACCGGGATCAGGTAGACGAACGGCGGGATCGTCTGGCCGGCGTCCAGCAGCGGGCGGATGCCCAGGTCGATCCGGCGGTCGCGTGCCATCCAGACACCGAGGACGAGGGCGAGCACCATGACCAGGACGGTGCCCACGAGGACCATGGTGAGGGTGAGCATCGCGTCGTGCCACAGGTCGAGGTACCAGACGCCCGCGAGGCAGATCGTGGTGGTCACGAACGCGCGGAGACCGCCGAAGACAAAGGCGAGCGCCAGGATGCCCAGGCCCGACACCCACCACGGCGACTCGGCCAGCAGGGACTGCATCGGGTTGAGGAAGCCATAGCTGATCGCGTCCTTGAACCCGCCGGCGAAGCCGCCGACGAGGTCGACGAAGCTGCTCATCGCGCTGTCGGCGGCGTCCGACACGGTCGCGCCGATGGTGTACTCGGGGAACTCAGCCAGGCTCAGCTCCAGGCGGGACAGGTAGACCGCGACGAGGGCGACGACGCCCGAGACGGCCAGGACGATGCGGCGCACCCGGAGGTTGCCCCCTCCCCCGCGCGCCACCTTCTCCGAGCGCTCGCTCGCTGCCGTGGTGGTCCGGTCGAGCATGACGGCCATCACGACGATCAGCACGCCGGGGACGAAGCTGCCGCCGAAGTCGTTGGCGACGAGGGCGTTGAGCACAGGCTTCCCCAGCCCGGGGCCGTTGATGTACGACGCGATGGTCGCCATCGACAGCGCGGCGAGCGTGGTCTGGTTGAGCCCGACGATGATCGTCTTGCGGGCCATCGGGATCTGCACCTTGAACAGTCGCTGCCCGTAGGTCTGGCCCGCCGAGTCCGTGGCCTCGATCGTGGTGGCCGGGACCTCGCGGATGCCGAAGCTCGCGATCCGCACCAGCGGCGGCACGGCGTAGATCAGGGTGGCGACGACGGCACCGCCGACCCCGATCCCGAAGAAGAGCACGACCGGCACCAGGTAGACGAAGGTCGGCATCGTCTGCATGAAGTCGAGGACGACGGTGATCACCCGGTTGGCGGTCGTGCTCGTCGCCGACAGCACGGCCAGTGGCATTCCGATGATGATGGTGATGCCGACGGCCATGCCGGTGACGATGAGGAGGTCGATCGACTCCTGCCAGTAGCCGAAGACGCCGAAGGACAGGAACGAGACCAGGATGAGCAGGGCGATGCGCCAGCTCGCGATGGCATAGCCGATCCAGGTGGCGATGGCGACGACGCCGAGCCATCCGATCTCCGGCACCGGTCGCGGCAGGTTGGGCCGCGCGAGCATCCGCTGCAGCCAGTCGAAGACGTCGCGCAGGACGGCGGAGATCGAGTTGGTGACCTGCATGACCGGGTTGGTGTCGCGGCTCGCGAGCAACCGGTTGTTGAAGTCGGTCAGCGTCTGGTGGAGCTCGGTGTGCTCCCGACCGGGCAGGGCGAGGGTGTTCTCACCCTTGGTGAAGGAGTAGACGACGATCCACACGGCGATGACGCCGAGCGCGGGGACCCAGCGGCTCATCCCCGACTCCTCGATCACCGGGGGCGGGGCCCCGGGCTCGACGGGACGCGGCGCGGTCGCGGTCGCACTCACGGCTCCTCCTCGGCCACGACGACGCGCATGATGTCCTCCTCGTCGACGACCCCGACCATGGTGTCGCCGTCCATCACCCGGATCGGGGCGTCGGAGGCGATCGCGGCCCGGGCCGCGTGCCGCACGATGGTGGTCACCGGAAGGGCCGGCCCGTCCATGGACTCCCCCGGCCGCGGCTCGCGCATCACCCACTTCAGCGTGAGCACGTGGGCCTTGGGCACCTCGGACACGAAGTCCTTGACGTAGTCGTCGGCAGGCTGGGCGACGACCTCGTCCGGGGTGCCGATCTGCACGATCGCGCCGTCGCGCAGGATCATGATCCGGTCGCCGAGCTTGAGCGCCTCGGCGAGGTCGTGGGTGATGAAGACCATCGTCTTGCCGAGCTCGCGGTGCAGGCGGATGACCTCGTTCTGCATGTCGCGCCGGATCAGCGGGTCGAGCGCGGAGAACGGCTCGTCGAAGAGCAGCATCTCGGGGTCCCCGGCGAGGGCCCGGGCCAGCCCGACGCGCTGCTGCATGCCTCCGGAGAGCTGGTCGGGGTAGGACATCTCGTAGCCCTGGAGTCCCACCAGGTCGACGATCTCGGCAGCCTTGGCGCGGCGCTCCTTCTTGGGGATGCCGCGCACCTCGAGGCCGTACGCGACGTTGTCGATGACCTGGCGGTGCGGCAGCAGCCCGAAGTGCTGGAAGACCATCGACACCTGCGTGCGACGTACGTCGCGCAGCTGGGCCGCCGAGGCGGAGGTGATGTCCACGCCGTTGAGGCTGATCGTGCCGCTGGTCGGCTCGATGAGCCGGGTCAGGAGCCGGACCAGGGTGGACTTGCCGGAGCCGGACAGGCCCATCACGACGAACACCTCGCCCGGGGCGACCTCGAAGGAGACGTCCTTGACGCCCACGACGTTGCCCGTCTTGGCCTTGAGGTCCGCGCGCGAGAGCGCCGCGTCGGGAGTGCCGATGATCTTGTCCGAGCGCGGACCGAAGATCTTCCAGAGACTGTCGACCGACAGGGCTGCCGTCATGGCTGCTCCTCCGCTTGGTGGTGGATGGGACGTACGACGTCGTTGCGACGGTCACCGGGAGGGTGGAGCGGGGAGTCGTCGCGGTGCCGGTAGTAGGGGACGTCCGCGGGTGCGAGCGGGGTGTGGCCCGCGACCAGGTCGGCAGCCTTCTCGGCCACCATCATCACCGGGGCGTAGATGTTGCCGTTGGTGACGTAGGGGAAGACCGACGCGTCGACCACCCGCAAACCCTCGGTGCCGTGGACGCGCATGCTGGCAGGGTCGACGACCGCCATGTCGTCGGTGCCCATCTTCGCCGTGCACGACGGGTGCAGGGCCGTCTCGGCGTCCTTGCGGACCCAGTCGAGGATCTCGTCGTCGGTCTCCACCGATCCGCCCGGCGACAGCTCGCCGCCGTTGAAGGGGGCGAACGCCGGTTGGTTGAGGATGCTGCGCGCCACCCGGACCGCCTCGACCCACTCGCGCTTGTCGTTGGCGGTGGAGAGGTAGTTGAAGAGCATCTTCGGCTTCTGGCGGGGATCGGTCGAGGCGATCCGCACCCAGCCGCGGGTGTCGGCGTACATGGGGCCGATGTGCACCTGGTAGCCGTGGGCGTACTTGTCCTGCCCCGCAGGGGGCGAGCCGTCGTAGCGCAGCGCGATGGGGAGGAAGTGGAACATCAGGTTGGGCCAGTCGACGTCCTCGTTGGACCGGCAGAAGCCGCCGCCCTCGAAGTGGTTGGACGCCGCGGTGCCCGTGCGCCTGAGCAGCCACTCGAGCCCGACCAGCGGGCGGTTGCGCCACTTCAGGCCCTCGACGATCGAGACCGGCTGCAGCGAGGCGTACTGGACGTAGACCTCGAGGTGGTCCTGCAGGTTCTCCCCCACGCCGGGGAGGTCGTGCACCATCTCCACACCCAGGGGCCGGAGGTGGTCGGGGTTGCCGATGCCCGAGAGCTGCAGCAGCTGCGGCGTGTTGATGGCCCCGCCGCACAGGACGACCTCACCCGCCTCGACGGACTCGTGCCGACGGCCGGCACGGAGGTAGTCGACGCCGACCGCGCGCCTGCCCTCGAAGCGCACCCTGGTCGCGTGGGCGAACGTCTCGACCGTGAGGTTCTTGCGGCCCATCACGGGGTGCAGGTAGGCCCGCGCGGCCGACATCCGTACGCCCCTGACGATGTTGCGGTCGAAGCGTCCGAAGCCCTCCTGGCGATAGCCGTTGACGTCGTCGGACAGCGGGTAGCCGGCCTGCTGGGCGGCCTCGAAGAAGGCGTTGAACAACGGGTTCCTGGCTGGGCTGCGCTCGAGCGTCAGTGGTCCCGCGCCTCCACGCCACTCGTCCGCGCCGATCTGCCCGTCGGGCAGGACCAGCGACTCCATCCGCTTGAAGTAGGGCAGGCAGTGGCGGTAGTCCCAGGTCTCCATGCCGGGGTCGGCAGCCCACCGCTCGTAGTCCATCGGGTTGCCGCGCTGGAAGATCATGCCGTTGATCGACGAGGAGCCACCGAGCACCTTGCCGCGGGCGTGGTAGATCCGGCGTCCCCCCATCGCGGGCTCGGGCTCGGACTCGTACTTCCAGTCGTAGAGCGGGTTCCCGATCGGGAAGGGCAGCGCGGCCGGGGCGTGGATCAGCGGGTCGAAGCGGTCCGTGCGTCCGGCCTCCAGCACGAGGACGGAGGTCGACGGGTCGGCGGACAGGCGGTTCGCGAGCGCGCAACCGGCCGAGCCTCCACCCACGATGACGACGTCGTACCGGTGCGCGGTCATCGTCTACTCCTCGCTGCCCGGTGAGGAGCTGGCCGGTGAGGAGCCGGCCGGTGTGAACCAGTGCTGCACCGCGGGCCGGATGTTGTGCCAGACGTGCTTGGTCTCGCGGTACTCCTCGAGCCCGGCGAGTCCCAGCTCGCGTCCGGTGCCCGACTGCTTGTAGCCGCCCCACTCCGCCTGGGGGACGTAGGGGTGGTAGTCGTTGATCCAGACCGTGCCCATCCGGAGCCGGCCCGCAACGCGCTGCGCCCGCCCGGCGTCCTGCGTCCAGACGGCGCCGGCCAGGCCGTAGATGCTGTCGTTGGCGATCGCGACCGCCTCGTCCTCGCCGCGGAACGTCTCCACCGTCAGGACCGGCCCGAACGACTCGTCCTGGGTGACCGACATCGAGGTGGTGCAGCCGTCGAGCACGGTCGGCAGGTAGTAGAAGCCGTCGGCCAGGGTCGGGTCGTCGGGCCGGGCTCCGCCGCAGCGCAGCACCGCGCCCTCGGCCAGCCCACGGGCGACGTACGCCTCGACCTTGTCGCGGTGGGCCCCGCTGGTCAGTGGTCCCGTCTCGGCATCGTCGTCGAAGGGCCCGCCCAGCCTGATCTGCCGGGCCCGCGCGACGAGCGCGTCGACGAAGTCGTCGTGGATGGTCTCCTCGACGAGGAGACGGGCTCCCGCGGAGCAGACCTGTCCGGAGTGCAGGAAGACGGCGGTGAGTGCGTAGTCGAGGGCGACCTCGAGGTCGGCGTCGGCGAACACGATGTTGGGGTTCTTCCCACCGAGCTCGAGGGCCACCTTCTTCACCGTGGCCGCGGCCGCTGCCGCGATCCGGCGCCCGGTCTCGAGGCCACCGGTGAACGAGACCATGTCGACGCGGGGGTCGGTCGACAGGGGCGCACCGGCGGTGGCTCCCGCGCCGAGGACGAGGTTGCCGACGCCTGCGGGCAGCCCGGCCTCCTCGAGCAGCCGCATCAGGTGGATGGCCGAGTGCGGTGTCAGCTCGCTCGGCTTGAGCACGAAGGTGTTGCCAGCGGCCAGGCAGGGCGCGACCTTCCACGACACCTGGAGCAGCGGGTAGTTCCACGGCGTGATGAGGCCGCAGACCCCGATCGGCTCGTGGACGATGCGGCTGACGATGTCGGCGCTGCCGGTGTCGACGATCCGCCCCGACTCCTCGGCGGCGATCCGGCCGTAGTGCCGGAAGACCGACACCACGTCGGCCACGTCGTACTGCCCCTCGACGAAGCGCTTGCCGGTGTCGAGCGACTCCATCCGGGCGATGGCGTCGGTGTCGCGCTCGAGCAGGTCGGCGAGCCGGAGGAGCAGGTCGCCCCGTTCGCGGCTCGACGTGCGCGGCCACGGACCGTCGTGGAACGCGCCGTACGCCGCGGCGACGGCCGCCTCGGTGTCCGCGGATCCGGCCTCGTCCACCTCGGCGACGAGGGTGCCGTCGGCCGGACAGCGGATCTCCCGGCGCTCACCCGACAGCGCGCTCACCCACGTTCCGTCGACATGGAGATCCGGCATGCGTGACCCACCCTCATGGTTTGGTTGTTGCGCATGTCGCAACCGGATGCTCCGAGCGCAACCAGCCAGACGTTCGAAGGATGCTGCGAGTCCACCTTCTCGTCAAGGCCAAAGGTGGGGTGGTCGAGACAGTGTGACCTAGCGGTGACCCCAGCCGAGGCGGTGCGAGACCTCCCGGGCGGCCCCGACCACGAGTCGCAGCACCTCGTCGAGCCGGTCCTCGGGCAACCGGAAGGACGGCCCGGACACGCTCATCGACGCCACCACGTCACCGTGGGCGTTGCGGATCGGTGCCGCGACGGCCGTGAGCCCGATCTCGAGCTCGTCGACCGCGACGGCATAGCCCTGCTCGCGCACCCGCGCCAGCTCCTCGCGGAACTCCGCACGACCGGTGATCGTGTGCGGCGTGTAGGTCGCGAGCTTGCCGAGCGCCGCGTCGAGCGCGGCCTCGTCCAGACCACTCAGCAGGACCTTGCCGTTGCTGGTCGCGTGCAGCGGGATGTGCTGGCCGACCCAGTTGTGGGGCTGGAGCGCAGAGGTGCCGGCCACCTGGTCGAGGTAGAGCGCCGAGCTCTCCGAGAGGACCGCGATGTTCACCGTCTCGCCGGTGTCGACGGCCAGCTGGCGTGCGATCGGCCGGGCCTCCTGCACGAGGTCGAGGCGAGCCGTGGTGGCTCCGGCGAGCCTTAGGATGCCCATCCCCAGGCGGTAGCGACCGCGGTCCGAGGTCTGCTCGACGAGGCGGTGCGCCTCCAGCGTGGCGACGAGCCGGAAGGCCGTGCTCTTGTGGACGCCGAGCTCGACGGCGAGCTCGGTGACTCCCGACTCGCCGGTGCGGGCCAGCACCTCCAGGATGCCCAGGGCGCGATCGACGGACTGGACGCCGGCCCCCATGACGGCGGAGCTCGGCGCCACCTTCTCGCCCTCGTCCTGCAGGTCGGCCACGTCCGCCATGGCCGGGATACTAGCGCAGGCGCTGTTGCGTATCGCAGACTGCGTTCCGTCGAGCGCAACACGCGGTCGCTGCCACACCACCGCCAAGGAGCACCATGCCCCCGGTCCCCGACGGAGCCGAGTACGTCCTCATCCTCTCGTGCCCCGACCGCCCCGGCATCGTCCACGCCGTGTCCGGGTTCCTCGTCGAGCAGGGCGCCAACATCGTGGAGAGCCAGCAGTTCGGCGACCGGCTCACGGAGCGGTTCTTCATGCGGATCGGCTTCGTCGCCGACGCGCCGGCCGGCGCCGACGGGATGCGCCAGGACTTCCGCGACGTGGCCGAGCGCTTCTCCATGTCGTACGAGCTGTGGGCGGCCGCAGCCCCCTACCGCACGCTCATCATGGTCTCCAAGCACCTCCACTGCCTCAACGACCTGCTGTTCCGGGCCAGCACCGGGGCGCTCCAGATCGAGATCCCTGCCGTCGTGTCCAACCACCCCGACGCCGGCGCCCTCGTCCGGTCGTACGGCCTGGAGTTCCACCACGTCCCCGTCACGCCCGAGACCAAGCCGGACGCCGAGCAGCGACTGCTGGACCTGGTCGAGGAGACCGGGTCCCACCTGGTCGTGCTGGCCCGCTACATGCAGGTGCTCTCGGACGACCTGTGCCGGCAGCTGTCGGGACGCGCGATCAACATCCACCACTCGTTCCTGCCGAGCTTCAAGGGGGCACGGCCCTACCACCAGGCCTTCGACCGCGGCGTCAAGCTCGTGGGCGCGACCGCGCACTACGTGACCGGCGACCTCGACGAGGGGCCGATCATCGAGCAGGACGTCCTGCGCGTCGACCACGGCTACGACCAGGACCAGCTCGTCTCCGCGGGCCGCGACGTGGAGGCGCAGGTGCTCTCGCGCGCCGTGCGCTGGCACGCACAGTCGCGGGTGCTGCTCAACGGCGACCGCACCGTCGTGTTCCGCTGACGTCACCGCCACACCCACACCCACACCCACAGGCACCATAGCCACAGCCACCGCCACAGCCACCCGAGGGAGCCGGAATGCAGTCCGACATCGAGATCGCCAACGCCGCCGTCCTGCGCCCGATCCGGGAGGTCGCCCAGGAGACGCTCGGGATCGCCGAGGAGCACCTGGTCCCCTATGGCCACCACAAGGCTAAGGTCGACATCGGCTACCTGACATCGCTGGCGGACCGACCGCTCGGCAAGCTCGTGCTGGTCACGGCCCTGTCCCCGACCCCGCCCGGCGAGGGCAAGACGACGACCACGGTCGGGCTCACGGACGCCCTGCACGCACTCGGCCACCGCACGGTGGCCTGCCTGCGCGAGCCGTCGATGGGACCGGTCTTCGGCATGAAGGGCGGGGCCGCCGGCGGCGGCTGGAGCCAGGTCGTGCCGATGACGGACATCAACCTGCACTTCACCGGCGACTTCGCCGCGATCGCGGCCGCCAACAACCTGCTCGCCGCCCTCATCGACAACCACGTCCACCACGGCAACGAGCTCGACATCGACGTCCGCAGCGTGACGTGGAAGCGCGTCGTGGACACCAACGACCGCGCCCTGCGCGAGGTCGTGGTGGCCATGGGAGGTCACGCCAACGGCTTCCCCCGCGAGGACGGCTTCGACATCGTCGTGGCCTCCGAGCTGATGGCGATCTTCTGCCTGACCGAGTCGTGGGGCGACCTCAAGAAGCGCATCGGCGACATCGTCATCGGCTACGACCGGTCGACGAAGCCGGTCACCGCGCGCGACCTCGGCGCCGACGGCGCCATGGCCGTCCTGCTCCGCGACGCACTGGCACCCAACCTGGTGCAGACCCTCGAGGGCGCACCGGCGTTCGTGCACGGCGGCCCCTTCGCCAACATCGCCCACGGCTGCAGCTCGGTGATGGCCACCCGCGCCGGACTGAGGTTGGCCGACCTCGTCGTCACCGAGGCCGGCTTCGGTGCCGACCTGGGTGCGGAGAAGTTCGTCGACATCAAGTGCCGCAAGTCCGGGCTCCGACCCGACATCGCCGTCGTGGTCGCCACGGTGCGAGCCCTCAAGTACCACGGGGGCGTCGCCCTTCCCGACCTCGGCACCGAGGACGTCGGCGCGGTCGAGGCGGGCATGGTGAACCTGCGTCGCCACCTCGCCAACGTGCGCGACGTCTACGGCATCCCCTGCGTCGTGGCGGTCAACCGCTTCCCCACCGACACCGACCGCGAGGTCGACCGCGTCGTCGAGCTCGTCGCCGAGGAGGGGGTGCAGGCCTACCCGGCGACGCACTTCGCCGACGGCAGCGCCGGCGCGACGGACCTCGCCGAGGGAGTCCTGGCGACCCTGGCGGAACCCTCCGCACGCGAGTTCTCGTTCACCTACGAGGACGACGTGTCCCTGACCGCGAAGGTCGAGGCGATCGCCACCCGGCTCTACGGCGCGGGGCTGGTGACGTGGGACGCCAAGGCGCGCCGACGCCTCGAGCGCATCGAGAGGGACGGCTACGCGGGGCTCCCGGTCTGCGTGGCCAAGACCCAGTACTCCTTCTCGACGGACCCCACGTCGCTCGGCGCCCCGTCCGGGCACGAGCTGCACGTCCGCGAGGTACGCCTCTCCGCGGGCGCCGGGTTCGTGGTCGTCGTGTGCGGCGACATGATGACCATGCCGGGCCTGCCCCGTGACCCGTCCGCGGCCCGCATCGACCTCGCCGACGACGGCACGATCCTCGGGCTCAGCTGACCCGGGGTCACCGTCGTACGCCGTCCGTCCTCCCGACGGGCCTCAGTCGCCGAGCTCCGTACGGCGCCGGATGACGTAGTCCTCGAGCTCCTCGCGGATCGCGTCGTCGATCGTCGGCTGCTCGTACTCGGCCAGCACCTTCTGGTAGGCCACCGTGGCACGGGCGTTGGCGTCGTTGCCACCGTTGCGCATCCACCGCTCGTAGTTCTCCGAGGAGGACAGCAGGGGACGGTAGAAGCAGGTGCGGAAGCGCTCCATGGTGTGCGCCGCGCCGAGGAAGTGCCCTCCGTGCCCGACCTCCTGGTGTGCGTCGAAGGCCATCGAGGCCTCGTCGATCTCGAGCGGGGTGAACTCGTGGCGCAGCATCTGGAGCAGCTCGATGTCGACGATGAACTTCTCGTAGCCGGCGACCAGGCCGCCCTCGAGCCAGCCGGCCGAGTGCATCACCCAGTTGGCACCGGCCAGGAAGGTGGGCATCAGCGTCATCAGGGCCTCGTAGCCGGCCTGCGCGTCGGCCACCTGCGAGGACGTCAGGCCGCCGCCGGTGCGGAAGGGGAGGCCGAAGTGACGGGCGATCTGTCCCGTGCAGAGCAGGCCCAGGCCCGACTCGGGGGTGCCGAAGGTCGGCGAGCCCGACTGCATGTCGATGTTGGACAGGAAGGACCCGAAGATGACCGGGGTGCCCGGTCGGATCAGCTGGGACAGCGCGATCCCCGACAGCGCCTCCACGATCTGCTGGACCAGGGCCGCGGGGATCGTCACCGGGGACATGGCGCCCATCAGGATGAAGGGCGTGAGCACGACCGGCTGGCCGGCGGCGGAGTACTCGAACTGCGCCTCCAGCATCCGGTCGTCCCAGCGCAGGGGCGAGTTGCAGTTGATCAGCGAGATCGTCGCCGGGGTCTCCTCGATGGCCTCGCGGGAGCCGAACAGGATCGCCGACATCGCGATGGTGTCCGCAGCGTTGACCCCCGAGACCACGTTGCCCATGTAGACCTTGTCGGTCAGGGTCTGGAGCGCGTAGGTCATGTCGAGGTGGCGGCTGTCGAGCGGGGTGTCGTTGGGCTCGCAGATGATGCCGCCCGCCGAGTCGAGCACCGCGAACGACTGCGCCAGCTTGGAGAAGTTGCGGAAGTCGTCCATCGTCGCGTCCCGGCGTACGTCACCCTGCCGCACGAACGGCGGACCGTAGACCGCGCCGAACGCCATCGCGTCGCCGCCGATGTGGATGTTGTGCTCGGGGTTGCGCGCCTGCACGTCGAACTCTCTCGGCGCCTTGGCCACCTGCTCGAGCACGAAGTCGGGGTCGAGGAAGACGGTGTTGCCCTCCACCCGCTGGCCGGCCTTGCGGAACAGCTCGAGGGCGCGCTCGTCCATGAACTCGACGCCGATCTCGGTCATCAGCCGTCGCCAGCCCTTGTCCAGCATGGCCATGGCGTCCTCGGACAGCACCTCGTAGCGCGGCATCGTGTTGCGGAACACGGGTCCTCCTGGGTCGTGACGGGGTCGGGCCGGGTCTGGCTGGGCGGCATCCGCGCGCCGGAGGCCTTGACCTCGGCTCACGACGGCTTCTAGCCTCATGATGTGGAACCACGGTTCCACATGATGGAACATTCGGGAACCCCTCCGGCACAAGCGAAGGAGCCGTCGTGAGCGACGCCGCCACCGGCACGCGTGCGCTGGACCGCGCCACGGACCTGGTCGCCACCGTCGTCCACGCCGACGAGCCGATGTCCTTCGCCGACCTCCAGGACGCGAGCGGCCTCGCCAAGTCCACGACGTCGCGCATGCTCACCGCGCTCGAGCGCTCCGGACTGCTGGAGCGCGACCCCGCCGGGTCCTACGTCGCCGGCCGGCTCTTCTGGCTCTACGCCGCCCGGCACGACCCGTGGCAGGAGCTCGTACGGCTCGCGCGGCCCGTCATGCAGCGCATCGGAGACGAGACCGGCGAGACGGTCCACCTCAGCGTCACCCGGGGTGACCGCGTCGTGCAGGTCGCCCAGGTCGACTCCACCTACCTGCTCGGCACCCGGGACTGGACCGACGTCGACGTGCCCGTGCACTGCTCGGCACTCGGGAAGGTCTTCCTCGCCTGGGACGCGCTCGACCTCCGCGACGTCGAGCTCGAACGCCCCACCACCGCCACCCTCGCCGACCGCTCCGCCCTGCGCCACGACGGCCGGCTGACCCGGGAGCGGGGCTGGGCGCAGACGGCCGACGAGCTCGAGATCGGCCTCAGCGGCGTCGCCGTACCCGTGTTCGGCGCCCGACGCGACGTGGTCGCCGCACTCGGGATCTCCGGGCCCACCGCACGGATGCAGGGCCGCCTCGACGAGCTCGGCCACCACCTGCTCGGCCAGGCCGCCTCCCTGTCCGCGCTGCTGGGGGCACCCGCCCACCGCCACGCTGCCGAAGCCCACCCTGTCCACCGATCCACCCGCACCGAGGAAGTGGTCGCATGACCCCCGAAGAGATCCTGAAAGGCCTCTACGACGAGACCCTGATCGGCAACGCGCCTCGTGTGCTCGAGCTGACCAACCAGGGCCTTGGCATCGACATGGAGCCGCAGACGCTGCTCTTCGATGCCCTCATCCCCTCCCTCGAGGAGGTCGGGGCCCGCTTCGAGCGCGGTGACTTCTTCGTCCCCGAGATGCTCATCGCGGGTCGGGCCATGGCCGGCGCGATGGAACGGCTGCGCCCGCTGCTGGCCGAGACGGGCGTGCAGACGATCGGCAAGTTCCTGATGGGCACCGTCAAGGGCGACGTCCACGACATCGGCAAGAACCTGGTCAACATCATGCTCGAGGGCGCCGGCTTCGAGGTGATCGACCTCGGCGTGCAGGTCGCTCCGGAGAAGTTCATCGAGGCGATCGACCTGCACCAGCCCGACATCGTGGGGTTCTCGGCCTTCCTCACCACGACGATGCCGATGTTCAAGGCCAACATGAACGCCCTCGAGAAGGCCGGCATGCGCAACGACGTGATCGTCATGGTCGGCGGCGCCCCCGTCACCCAGGAGTACGCCGACGCGGTCGGCGCCGACGGCTATGCGGCCGACGCGTCCCAGACCGTCAAGCGCGCCAAGGCGCTGCTCCACGAGAAGCGTTCGAAGGTCCCTGCCTGATGGCGGCCGAGCCCCTCCGGACCGTGCTCCGCTCGGCGACCCGCGAGCACGTCATCGGCCACGAGAACCGCTTCACCCTCATCGGGGAGCGGATCAACCCCACCGGCCGGCGCATCTTCCAGGAGCAGCTGCGCGCGGGCGACTTCTCCGCCATCGAACGCGACGTCAAGGCCCAGGTCGAGGGCGGCGCCGACGTCCTCGACATCAACATGGGCGTCCCCCTGACCGACGAGCCCGAGCTGCTGGCCAAGGCCGTGCAGATGGTCCAGGAGCTGTGCGACCTCCCGATCTGCATCGACTCCTCGGTCGTCGAGGCGCTGGAGGCGGGCCTCTCGGTCTACCAGGGCCGTGCGCTGGTCAACTCGATCACCGCCGAGGACGACCGCATGGCGGCGATCCTCCCGCTGGTCAAGAAGTACGACGCCGCGATCATCGCGCTCCCCAACGACCACGACGAGATCCCGATGGAGGCCGACAAGCGCGTCGACCTCACCGCCAAGATCATCCGCGTCGCGACCGAGGAGTACGGCATCGCCCAGGCCGACATCGTCATCGACCCGTTGGCCATGCCCATCGGCGCCGACGCGGGCACCACCCTGGTGACCTTCGAGGTGATGCGCCGCATCCGCGACGAGTTCGGGGTCAACATGACCTGTGGCGCCTCCAACGTCTCGTTCGGCATGCCCGGACGGCACACGCTCAACGGCACCTGGCTGCCGATGGCCATGACCTCCGGACTGACGAGCGCGATCATGGACGCCCGGACGCCGCAGGTCGTCGAGGCGGTCAAGGCCGCCGACCTGTTCCTGGGCCACGACGACTGGGGCTCGGCCTGGATCGCGGCCCACCGCGCCCGGCAGGCGGCGGCGGCGGCCGAGGCGTGACACCACCGCCCGAGCCGCCTGAAGGGCCCGAGGGGCCCGAGTTCTCGCTCGCGGACGTCGCTCGCGAGGGCCTGATCGAGCGGCCCGGCGCCGACCCCGCGCCGCACGACGGCACCGGCCGCGTCGACCTGACCTTCACGGTCCACAGCCTGGCCCCGGACGGCACCGCGGCCCCACCGACGCAGCGCGGGGTGCGGGTGCCGCCCGGCGTGACCGTCTTCGACGCCGCCTCGTGGAACGGCATCGCGATCGACTCCACCTGCGGCGGCCACGGCACCTGCCACAAGTGCCGGATCCAGGTCACGACCGCGACCGAGGTCGCGGTCACCCGCCACGACGTACGCACCTTCACCTCGGCGCAGCTCGCCGAGGGCTGGCGGCTGGGCTGCCTGGTCCACGCCACCCGCGACCTCGCCGTCGAGGTGCCGCCGCTGACGACCCGGCCGAAGGCCGCGACCGTCGGCATCGGGCGCCAGGTCATCCTGCGCCCCGCGCTGCAGAAGCGCTACGTCGAGCTCGCCGAGGCGACGCTCGCCGACCAGCGCACCGACCTCGTACGCCTCACCGACGCCATCGACGACCTCGAGCTCACCGCCGACCTCCACGTGCTGCGGCGCCTGTCCACGGTGCTGCGCGAGGCCGACTTCAAGGTCACCGCCGTCGTCATCGACGAGGCCCTGATCGACGTGGAGCCCGGCGACACCACGGCCGCGCGCTACGCGATCGCCTTCGACCTCGGCACGACGACCGTGGTCGGGACGCTGCTCGACGTGGGGACGGGCACCCCGATGGCCGTGGCCTCGATGCTCAACGCCCAGCAGCCGTTCGGTGGCGACGTGATCACCCGGATCAGCGCGACGATGATGGACAAGGACGCCCTCGGCCGACTGCAGCAGGCCGCGGCCAGCACCCTCTCGGCCCTGGCCGGCGAGGTGTGCCGCGAGGCGGGGGTCGACCCTACGCAGGTCTACGAGGTGGCGATCGCCGGCAACGCGACGATGACCGCGCTGGCCCTGGGCATCGACCCCGAGCCCCTGGGCGTGGCTCCCTTCGTGATGTCCGCCGCGCAGCCTCCCTCCGTGCTCGCCGCGGAGATCGGGCTGACCCTGCACCCGCGAGCCCGGGCCTTCTTCTTCCCCGCCCTCGGCGCCTATGTCGGCGGCGACATCGTCGCCGGGATGCTGGCCACCGGGATGGACCGCGACAAGCGCACCCGGCTCTTCATCGACGTCGGCACCAACTGCGAGATCGTCCTGAGCGACGGCGAGAAGATCCTGTCCACCGCAGCACCGGCGGGCCCGGCCTTCGAGGGTGGTGCGATCCGCTGCGGCATGCGCGCGGCCGACGGCGCGATCGAGGTGATCAAGGTCGACCCGCACGCGCAGGACGGCGACCCGGCCGTCACCCTCGGCGTCATCGGCGACGTCGAGCCCAAGGGCCTGTGCGGCTCCGGACTCGTCGATGCGGTCGCCGAGCTCGTCCGCGTCGGCCTGCTGGACCCCTCCGGACGCCTGGTCCCCGACGAGGACGCCAAGGACATCGCCCCGGCCCTCGCCGACCGGTTGACCAAGATCGGGGAGGAGCGGGTCTTCGTCCTGCACCGCCCCACGCCGGACGCCGATCCCGCGGAGTGCGTCTACCTCTCCCAGCGCGACGTGCGCGAGCTCCAGTTCGCCAAGGCCGCCATCTCGACCGGCTGGTCCCTGCTGCTCGAGGAGCTCGGGCTCGAGCACGGCGACGTGCAGCAGGTGCTGCTCGCGGGGTCCTTCGGGAGCTACCTCTCCCCCGCATCGGCGGTGCGCATCGGCCTGGTCCCCCAGCTCCCGGTGCTGCGGATCGTCGCGGCCGGCAACGTCGCGGGTGAGGGCGCCAAGATGGCACTGCTCTCCGTGCGCGAGCGGGCCGGTGCGCTGGCCCTGCTGGAGGAGGTGACCTATGTCGAGCTCTCGGACCGCCCCGACTTCAACGACGCCTTCGTCGACCAGCTCTCCTTCCGCCACTGAGGGGCGGGTGGCGCTGGTCGCGTGCGGCGCGATCGCCCAGCCGGCTGCCGCCGTCGTCGCCCGGCGCGGATGGCCCGTCGACGTGCATCCCCTGCCCCCGCTGCTGCACAACCACCCGGACCGGATCGCCGAGGCCGTCCGCACCCTGGCGGTGCGGCTCGCCGGGTCGTACGACCGGGTCGTGGTGGGCTACGCCGACTGCGGCACGTACGGCGCCCTCGACGCGGTGTGCGCCGACCTCGGCATCGACCGGTTGCCCGGCCTGCACTGCTACGACGTCTTCGCCGGACCGTCACGACTCGAGAAGTTCTTCGACGAGCAGCCCGGCACCTACCTGCTCACCGACTTCCTCGTCCGCTCCTTCGCGCGCACGGTCGTGCAGGAGATGGGGCTCGACCGCTACCCGGAGCTGCGTGACACCTACTTCGGCAACTACACGCGCGTGGTGTGGCTGGCCCAGGCGCCGGACGGCGAGCTGCGCTCGCTCGCGGAGGAGGCGGCCGCCCGCATCGGCCTGCCGCTGACCGTCGTCGACACCGGCGACCACGGCCTCGAGGCCGCCCTGGCCGACCTCGTCGTCGCAATCTAGGGACGCGCTCGTAGGCAGGACCGGGCACGGACCCACCAGAAGTGCCCTAGCTACCGCGCAGCCGCTGCAACAGGTCGGTGCGCCAGGCCTCGGTCTCGCTGATCTGGTTGAACGTGAAGACATGGAGCCCCTCGACCAGGGCACCTTCCTCCCCGAGCGCAGGCGCACACTTCTCCAGGAAGCTCTCGCCGGTGAAGCCACCGGGGGCGGCGAGGCGGGCGAAGAGGCCCTTGTTCTTGGCGAGGAACTTGGTGGACTCCCCCACCCCGATCCGCGTGGCCATGCCGAGCAGCTTGGTGCGCTCGACCGGCCCTGGGATGCCCAGCAGGAGCGGCATCGCGACCCCGCGCCTGCGCAGGCGGCCCACCCAGTCGCGCACGCCGGCCGGGTCGAACGTCAGGTTGCTGACGATGTGCGTGGCGTAGCGGCGCTTGTCCCACATCGACTGGACCGTCAGGTCGTCGTGGATCGTCGGATGTGACTCGGGGTAGCCGGTGATGCCCACGTGGGAGAACGGCGACCCCATCGCGGCCAGGTCCTCCAGCAGGGCGAGCGCGTCCGGGTAGTCGCCGGCCGGTTCGGCGTCGCCCCCGGGCACGAAGATGCTCGTGATGCCCTTGCCGACGAGCCGGTCGGTGATCTCACCGAGCTCCGCGCGTCCGGTCACCATCCGCGCCGCGACGTGCGGCACCACGCCGTAGCCGTGCCCGGCCAGCCGCTCGGCCAGGTCGAAGGTGGCCTCGAGCCCCTTGGAGGGCGAGGCGGTGACGGTGATCGTGCGGTCGCGGGGCAGGTGCTCCAGCACCTTGTCCTCGGTCGTCGCCGTCGGGAGCACCTCGTAGCGGGCGTTCTCGAGCAGGCGAACCATGGTCGCGGCGTGTCGTTTGTTGCGCATGAGGCAACTCATTTCGTGATGCGCATCCAGTCGGTCGAGCGTACTGGCTCAGGGCCCTCGGCGACAGCCCTGTGGGCGCCACGAAATAGCACGAGGGGCGGTCACCTCTCGGTGACCGCCCCTCGCAACAGCGACTAGCGGATCGTCACTTGACCGAGACGGTGGCGCCGGCAGCCTCGAGGGCGTCCTTCGCCTTCTCGGCCGCAGCCTTGTCGACCTTCTCGAGGATCGGCTTCGGGGCCGCCTCGACGAGGTCCTTGGCCTCCTTGAGACCGAGGGAGGTCAGGGCGCGGACCTCCTTGATGACGTTGATCTTCTTGTCACCAGCGGCCTCGAGGACGACGTCGAACTCGTCCTGCTCGGCAGCGGCCTCGGCACCGGCGGCCGGGGCGCCCGCGGCGGGGGCAGCGGCAACGGGGGCAGCGGCGGTGACGCCGAAGGTCTCCTCGAACTCCTTCACGAACTCGGAGAGCTCGATGAGGGTCATTTCCTTGAACGCGTCGAGCAGCTCGACGGTGGACAGCTTCGCCATGGTGGCGGTTCCTTCCGTATGTGGCGCGGGTGCGGGTGCGTCCCGCGCCGGGGTTTCAGGTGGTGTACGTCGGCCTGGTCAGGCGTCGGTGGACTCGGCGGCCGTGTCGGCTGCCTCGTCGGTCGCCTCGGGCTCGGCGGTCTCCTCCGAAGGGGAGACCTCCTCGACCGGGGCGTCCTCGGCAGCGGGAGCATCCGGCGTACCGGCACCACCTGCGAGGATCGAGGGGTCCTCCGTCGCCTTCGCCTCCAGGGCGCCGGCGAGCCGGGCGACCTGGGCGAGCGGGGCGTTGAGGAGGTAGACGGCCTGGGACAGCGAGGCGAGCATGCCGCCCGCGAGCTTGCCCAGCAGCACCTCACGCGACTCGAGATCGGCCAGCTTGGCGATCTCGGCAGCGTCCAGGGACTTGCCGTCCAGGACACCGCCCTTGATGACAAGAGCGGGGTTTGCCTTGGCAAAGTCACGCAGACCCTTGGCGGCCTCGACCACGTCTCCATTGATGAAGGCGATGGCAGTGGGGCCGGTCAACAGGTCGTCGAAGCCTTCGATTCCCACCTCGGTGGCAGCAATCTTGGCAAGCGTGTTCTTGACCACGGCGTAGTGGGCGTTCTCGCCGAGGGAGCGCCGCAGGTCCTGCAGCTGCTTCACGGTGAGACCGCGGTACTCGGTCAGCACAGCGCCGGCGGAATCGTTGAAGGAATCAACGATCTCCGCGACGGCGGCAGTCTTTTCTGGCCGCGCCATGGGTCTCCTTCCGGGGTTGACCACCGGCATCCGGGCCCACGAACGACGAACGCCCCGAGCACAGGCTCAGGGCGTATGCGGCACGAGCCGCTGCTCTTCACCTGCGCTGGCCGTTCGCTGCTGCGAACCTTCGATCACGTGCGAGGAGCGCGTGACAACCTGCGGTCTCTGGTTTCGAGGGGAACACTACGGGTCGGCTCGCGGACCAGACAAATCGGCGGCGACCGCCGCCATTCGTCGATTCGGCTCCCGCGGGCGCCCATCACTGGTTCGATGGTGGACGTGGATCAACAGCTCACGACCGTCGGGGCCTCGCTGGCCCGCAGCGACGAACGCATGCTCACAGGCCGCAACGCGGCCGGCCGCGTCTGGAAGACCGGATTCGGGGGTCTCGACCCCCTCATCGGCGGCGGCATGCGCGCCGGCTCGCTGATCCTGCTCGCCGGACCCCAGGGCCTCGGCAAGTCGACCTTCGCGCTCCAGGTCGCGCGCAACAACGCCGCGTCCGGACGACCGGTCCTCTACTTCTCCTACGAGCACGACGCCGAGGACATGACGCAGAAGCTCATCGCCATGGAGGCGGGCGAGCTCGACGACACCGACCAGGTGCGGATGAACAGCATCCGGTCGATCTTCGACGACCTGTGGGTCAGCTCGCTCGACCACCGGCTCGAGTCGGTGCCGTCCGGCGTCGAGGCGCTCGCCAAGGTGGCGCACTACTCCGAGATGCTCTTCGTGCACCGCTCGACCGGCACCCGCACCGACCTCGCCGCGATCCAGGCCGCCATCGAGGCGGTCCGCGAGCTGGCCGGCACCACGCCGCTGGTGATCGTGGACTACCTGCAGAAGGTGAAGTCGACCTACCGCGACGACGACGAGCGCTCGACCGAGGTCGTCGAGGGCCTCAAGGACCTCGCCATCGACATCAGCGCACCGGTGCTGGCCATCGCCGCCGCCGAGAAGGAGGCGCTGCGCACCGGCCGCCGGATGCGCGCCAACGACCTCCGCGGCTCCAGCGCGCTGGCCTACGAGGCCGACGTCGTGATGGTGCTCAACAACAAGTTCGACATCGTCGCGCGCCACCACCTGACGTACGACCTCAACAACGCCGAGCGGTTCCGCGACTTCGCGGTCCTGACCGTGGAGAAGAACCGCTTCGGGCGCGACGGCGTGGTCCTGCAGTTCCGCACCCGCTTCGACCAGGGCCGCTACGAGTCCGAGGGCACCGAGGTCAAGGAGCAGCTGATCGACGAGCGGGTCTTCCGCGAGTGACCTGGCCTGGTCCGCGGACTCCGCTCAGGCGCCGGGGAAGTTCTCGGTGACCTCGTCGGCCGGCGGGGCCTCGATCTCCACGTCGGTGCCGAAGTCGGAGTAGGTGCCCTCGGTCGTCGAGGACGTCGCGGCGCCTCCGCCCATCGCGGGCACCTCGATGGTCTGGGCGAACTTGCGCGGCAGGTTGTCCTCGTCGACCCACATCTCGGTCACCAGCTCCTCGGGCAGCATGTCCGCCATCGCCGCGGGGAACTGCATCGCGTCGAGGTACTGGGCCGGGTCCATGGTAATCCGGTAGTGGTGGGTGCTGACCCCGTCGACGTCCTCGGTGCCGATGAGCTCGAGCTTCTTGGGCGACTCCATCGCCTTGAACATGGCCTCGGGGTCGGTGGCCTTGCCGATCATCCCGAACAGCGAGTTCGGGTCGCTCAGGTCGATCTTGACCCACTTGTCGGCGGTGCCGAGGTCGGGCGACTTCATGTACATCGCCTGGCCGAGCAGGATCAGCTCCATCGCCTGTGCGCCCGAGCTGGACGCCTTCATCTCCATGCCGGCGTCGCTGAACCGCGCCTGGCCGGACGTCGTCTGGGACTGGCCGGCGGAGTCGGACACGGTCTCGAAGTTGAAGGTCCCGGCCTCGCGCATCGCGGCCATCACCGAGGGGTAGAAGTCGTCGACGGAGAGCTCGGCGAGCGAGGCCTCGGCCGTCGCCCCGGACTCGTCCTCGGCGGGTTCGTCCGTGCCCGCGTCGCTGGTCGAGTCGGCACCCTCGTCGCTCGCCGAGCTCGCCGAGCTCGCTGAGTCGCTGGAGGCCGAGTCGTCGCTGCAGGACGAGACACCCGCACCGAAGGCCAGCACGAGTGCGGCAGTGCCGAGGCGGCGAGCGAGGGGCGTGACGCGCATGGAGTCTCCTGGGACGACGAGTGCACGGGCAGGACGCCCGTGTGCTTCCGACCCGAATCGTTCCACACCCGCCCCAACGGCGGCGCCGACGGCCGGGTCCCGACATCAGCTCGGCCCGGCCACCCCACAGGGGTGACCAGGCCGATGCGGCTGCAAGAGCTCAGGCCTGGGCGGCCTCGTCCTCGGACGCGACGTTCTTGACGCGGTTGGGGTCGACCTGGATGCCAGGGCCCATCGTCGTCGAGACGGTGATCTTCTTGATGTAGCGGCCCTTGGAGCTGGCCGGCTTCAGACGCAGCACCTCGTCGAGCGCCGCGGCGTAGTTCTCCGCGAGCTGGACCTCGGAGAACGAGGCCTTGCCGATGATGAAGTGCAGGTTGGAGTGGCGGTCGACACGGAACTCGATCTTGCCGCCCTTGATGTCCGTGACGGCCTTGGCGACGTCGGGGGTCACCGTGCCGGTCTTCGGGTTCGGCATGAGCGAGCGCGGGCCGAGGACGCGACCGAGGCGACCGACCTTGCCCATCATGTCGGGAGTGGCGACGACGGCGTCGAAGTCGAGCCAGCCGCCGGCGACCTTCTCGATCAGCTCGTCGCTGCCGACGAACTCGGCGCCGGCCTCACGGGCGGCGTCGGCCTTGTCACCGGTGGCGAACACCAGGACGCGGGCGGTCTTGCCGGTGCCGTGCGGGAGGTTGACGGTGCCGCGGACCATCTGGTCGGCCTTGCGGGGGTCGACACCCAGGCGCATGACGACGTCGAGGGTCTCGTCGAACTTCTTCTTGGAGCCGCCCTTGGCGATCTTGATGGCGGCCAGCGGGGCGTAGAGCTCGTCCTGGTTGAACGTCTCTGCCGCCGCGCGGTAGGTCTTGCTGCGCTGCATTGTCTTCTCGTTTCTGTGGTGCGAAGGATGTGGTTAGCGAGCCAGCGCGGCTCTCCCACGGATTCAGTCGGTCGTGACGCCCATCGAGCGCGCAGTGCCCTCGACAATCTTCATGGCCGCGTCGATGTCGTTGGCGTTGAGGTCAGGCAGCTTGGTGGTCGCGATCTCGCGGACCTGGTCCTTGGTCAGCTTGCCGACCTTCTCCTTGTGCGGGACGCCGGAGCCCTTCGAGAGGCCGGCGGCCTTCTTGATCAGCTCGGCAGCCGGAGGAGTCTTGGTGATGAACTCGAACGAGCGGTCCTCGTAGATGGTGATCTCGACGGGGATCACGTTGCCGCGCATGGACTCGGTCTGGGCGTTGTAGGCCTTGCAGAAGTCCATGATGTTGACGCCGTGCGGGCCGAGCGCCGTACCCACCGGCGGAGCCGGGGTGGCCGAACCGGCCTGCAGCTGCACCTTGACCAGTGCGGCGATCTTCTTCTTGGGAGGCATAGCCTTCTTCTTTCTCTCTTGTGGTCACGACGAGGGCACTCGCCCTCTGCCACGGGTTGTCGCTAGTTCATTGTCGCCTTGACGCCGATCTCTTGTGAAATCGGGCCCTCACGGTTGTGTTTCGAGACGCGTCACACAGCCCTTCGCTGCGCTCAGGCCTGTGCCGACGCTCCTCAACCTCAAAAAGCCGGCTGACCGATCGGAGCAAGCTCCGCTCGCTCAGACTTTTTGAATCTGGCTGAAGCTGAGCTCGACCGGGGTCTCCCGGCCGAAGATCTCGACGAGCGCCTTGACGCGCTGCGACTCGGCGTTGATCTCGGTGATCGTGGCGTGCAGCGTGGCGAAGGGGCCGTCGACCACCATGACCGAGTCGGAGACGTCGAAGTCGGCGACCTCGACGGGCTTGCGCGGCGTGGTGGAGGCACCCTTCTCACCGGAAGCGGCGGACTCGGCCTCGGCGAGGGCCACGACGGCCGGCGCCAGCATGTCCTCGACCTCGCTCATGCTGAGCGGGACCGGCTGGTGGCTGTGGCCCACGAAGCCGGTGACGGACGGCGTGTGGCGCACGGCCGACCAGGACTCGTCGGTGAGGTCCATGCGGACCAGGACGTAGCCGGGGAGGACGGTGCGGGTGACCATCTTGCGCTGGCCGTTCTTGATCTCCGCGACCTCCTCGGTGGGGACCACGATCTCGTGGATGTAGTCCTCCATGTTGAGGGAGATGATGCGGTTCTCGAGGTTGTGCTTGACCCGCTTCTCCATGCCGGAGTAGGTGTGCACGACGAACCAGTCGCCCGGCTTGGCCCACAGCTCGCGGCGGAAGGCCTCGAGCGGGTCGTTCTCGTCGGGGGTCTCGTCGGCCGACTCCTCGGCGTCCGAGTCCTCGTCGGCCGACTCCTCTGCGTCCTCGTCCGAGTCGGCGACGGTCACGTCGTCGGTGGCGTCCTCGGTCACGTCCTCGACGGGCTCCGCGACGGCGTCCTCCGGGGTCGCCTCGTCGAGGGACTCGACCTGGTCGTCGACCTGGTCCACGTCATTGCTGTCCGACACGTCTCACTCCGTACGTCGTTGCTGGGGTCCGGTCTCGAGGACCGGGGCCGGGTTCACCCGGCGGGGGTCAGTGCGGCGGAGGCACTGCTCCGTCGTCGACTACTGGATGCTGCCGCCGCCGGTGAAGACCTCGAAGACCAGCTTTCCGAAAGCCAGGTCGAGCACCGTGACGATCGCCATCACTGCGATCACGAAGACCAGCACCACGAAGAAGTAGGTGATCAGCTGCTGCTGGGTGGGCCACACCACCTTGCGGAGCTCGGCCACCACCTGACGCAGGAACGTGACGGGGCTGGTGCGCCCACGGTCGTCGCCGCGCGAGTCGCGCCGGTCCTGAACCGCGTTGCCGTCGGCCACGTCATCCCACCTTCTCGTCGTTGCTGTGCAGTGTCCTCGCAGGGCACGAGGGACTTGAACCCCCAACCTTCGGTTTTGGAGACCGATGCTCTACCAGTTGAGCTAGTGCCCTCCGGCGACTCGTCCGCACGCGTCGGCCACGCACCACTGGGGGCATGGCGAAGCATGTGGCGAAACCACCAATCGAGAAGCATACGGGGATGACCCAGCGCCGTCGAACTGAGGCGGCCCACCGGCGGTCGGAGCCCGACGGGTCGGCCCCTACGATGCGTCGCATGGTGGGTGAGCGGCTTCGGGACGTGTCCGTGCTGCCCAAGGCGCACCTGCACCTCCACTTCACCGGCTCGATGCGCCACGGGACGCTGCTCGAGCTGGCCGAGCGGGACGGCATCGCGCTGCCGGACTCGCTGGTCGAGGACTGGCCGCCCCAGCTCAGCGCGGCCGACGAGAAGGGCTGGTTCCGCTTCCAGCGCCTCTACGACGTGGCGCGGTCGGTGCTGCGTACGCCGGACGACGTACGACGCCTGGTGCTGGAGGCGGCCGAGGACGACGTCCGAGACGGCGGTCGCTGGCTGGAGATCCAGGTGGACCCCAGCGGCTACGCGGCCCGTTTCGGCGGCATCACCGAGTTCACCGACCTCGTGCTCGACTGCGTCCGCGACGCCTCCGAACGCACCGGGCTCGGCATGGCGGTGGTGATCGCGGCCAACCGGACCCGCCACCCCCTCGACGCCCGCACGCTTGCCCGTCTCGCGGCCCAGTACGCCGGCCGGGGGGTCGTCGGTTTCGGGCTCTCCAACGACGAGCGGCGCGGTCGCACCGAGGACTTCGCGAGCGCCTTCCGCATCGCCGAGCGGGCCGACCTGCTCCTGGTCCCCCACGGCGGCGAGCTGCGTGGGCCCGACCACGTCCGCGAGTGCCTCGACGACCTCGGCGCGCAACGGCTCGGGCACGGCGTACGCAGCGCCGAGGACCCGGCGCTGCTGGACCGCATCGTCGCCGCGGGCGTGGCGCTCGAGGTCTGCCCGGTCTCCAACGTCTCGCTCGGCGTCTACTCCGACCTCACCTCGGTGCCGCTCCCCCAGCTCCTGGCCGCCGGCGCGACGGTGGCGCTCGGCGCGGACGACCCGCTGCTGTTCGGGTCCCGCCTGGCCGGCCAGTACGCCACGATGCGCGCCGCCCACGACCTCGACGACGCGACGCTGGCCCGGTTGGCGCAGATGTCGTTCGACGCGTCCCGGGCGCCGAGCCACGTGGTCGAGGCCGCGACCCGCGACATCGCCGCCTGGCTGGCCTGAGCCTCGGGTACCTGAGGACGTCCTGGTGGGTCGACAGGCCGTTCCACCCCCCATCTCGTCCCCAGCTATCCCGTGAGGGCGGGACCCCGTGAGGGCGGGACCCCGTGAGGGCGGTCGATCAGAGGGTGCAGCCGACCGTCACGGGCTCGTTGACCAGCCGGACGCCGAACTGATCCTCGACGCCGTCGCGGACCGCGCGGGCGAGGGTGAGGAGCTCCTCGGTGGTGGCGTCACCGCGGTTGGTGAGGGCCAGCGTGTGCTTGGTCGACAGGCTCACGCGGTCGCCGGCGTCGGGGCTGGTCCAGCCCTTGGCGAAGCCGGCGTGCTCGATCAGCCACGCGGCACTCGACTTCCACGTGCCGTCGGCCTGCTCCCAGCGCGGCGCGTCCTCGGGGAGCGCGGCGACCTGGTCGGGCGTGAGGAACGGGTTGGTGAAGAACGACCCGGCGCTCCAGGTGTCGTGGTCGGCGGGGTCGAGGACCATGCCCTTGCCCCGACGCAGGCCGAGGACGGCCGAGCGGACCTCGGCGATCGGCGCCCGCTCGCCCTCGGCCACGCCCAGGCTGCGGGCCAGCTCGGCGTAGCGCACGGGAGCACCGAGGACGCCCTGGCGGAGCTGGAAGGTGACGTCGAGGACGACGTGGCGTCCGGGGTCGGCCTTGAACCGACTGGCCCGGTAGCCGAACTGGCACTCGCTCGCGGCGAAGGTGCGTACGCCGTTGAGGTTGCGGTCCCACACCCGGACCCGGGCGATCGTCTGCGAGACGTCCTGGCCGTAGGCGCCGACGTTCTGGATCGGGGTCGCGCCGACCGACCCCGGGATCCCGGCGAGGGCCTCCACGCCGATCCAGCGGCGCTCGACGGCGTGGGCGACCAGGTCGTCCCACGCCTCCCCCGCAGCCACCGTCACGGTGGCGCCGGAGCACGACGGGTCGCCGGAGTCGTCGACGTCGGCCACGATGCCGCGGGTGGCGACCTCGACGACCCGACCGTCGAAGCCGGCGTCCGCGACGACCAGGTTGGAACCACCGCCGAGCACGAGCACCGGCGTGCCGGAGAGGTCGGCCTCGGACACGGCCGCGACCAGCTCGGCCTCGGTGGTGGCACGCACCCAGTCGCGGCCGGGGCCGCCGAGGCGCAGCGTGGTGTGGTCGCGCAGGTCAGGCACTGACGGTGGCCTCGCGCACGACGGCCCTGGGCATGCCGAGCACCTTCTTGCCGTCGCACGTGACCTCGAGCGCGAGCGTGACGAGGCCGTCGGCGACCGACTTCACGGTGCCGCCGACGACGACCTCCGCACCGCCGTCTGCGGGTACGACGACGGGGCTGGTGAACTTCGCTCCGAGGTCGACGACCTCGGCGGAGCCCGTCCACTCCGCGACGGCGGTGCCGACCAGGGCGAGGGTGTACATGCCGTGGGCGATCACGCCGGGGAGGCCGACGCTGAGGGCGACCTCCTCGTCCTGGTGGATCGGGTTGTGGTCGCCGCTCGCGTGGGCGTAGGCGACGAGGTCGGCGCGGGTGATCGTGAAGACCCGCTGCGCGAGGACGTCTCCGGGATTCATGCCGCACCTCCGTGCACGAGCGTGGCCTTGCCCGTGCAGACGACCGCGCCGGAGGCGTCGGTGATCTCGCTGCTCGTGGCGATGATGTCGGCGCCGCCGATCTGGCGCAGCCCGGTGACGGTCAGCGTGGCGCTGAGCTCGTCACCGACGGCGATCGGTCGGGCGTAGGCGAAGCGCTGCTCCCCGTGGACGATGCGGTGCAGGTCGATCGCCTCGGCGTCGAGGAAGGCCTGCATGGCGTCGAAGGCCAGCACGATCGGGAAGGTCGGTGGGACGTCCTCACCGGGGTGGGCGACGGCGGCCGCGAAGTCGCCGACCCGCTCGGCGGTGACGGTCAGGGGTGCCGGCGCGGGGAACTCGCGCCCCACCAGGGAGGGGTCGACGGGCATGTCACGACCCTAGCCGGGAGCGACGCAGTCGCGCACGGCGTGGGTCGGGAGGTCGAGCAGGCTCCGGGAAGCACAGCGACCCGTCCGAGGACTCGGACGGGTCGGATGCGGTGGAGAAGAGCGTCAGCGGGTCTCGCGGTGCGCGGTGTGAGCGCGGCAGCGCGGGCAGAACTTCTTCAGCTCGATCCGGTCGGGATCGTTGCGACGGTTCTTCTTGGTGATGTAGTTGCGCTCCTTGCACTCCGTGCACGCGAGCGTGATCTTGGGGCGAACGTCAGAGCTCTTGCTGGCCATGGGAATCCTTGGGTTGCGGGGTGGTGCGGTGTGAGGCTGGCTGGTCTTGGTGGTAGCGGGGGCGGGACTCGAACCCGCGACACCACGATTATGAGCCGTGTGCTCTAACCACCTGAGCTACCCCGCCGCGGAGGCCGGTTCGCCCCGGGGGGCGAGATCCGATCCAGAGCCCCTTTACGGAATCGAACCGTAGACCTTCTCCTTACCATGGAGACGCTCTGCCGACTGAGCTAAAGGGGCAACGACGGAGAACGATACACAGCGCCACGATGGATGAGAAATCGGCTCCTGAGGGCCTCCGAGCGGGCCCTCGCAAGGCCCCTCAGACCGCCTGGATCCGGGGCCATCCGACGGCTTCCTCGAGCTCGTAGGCCAGGCCCAGGAGGCGGGCCTCGCGGCCTGCACCGGCGCCCAGCATCATCCCCTGCGGCAGCCCCGAAGCAGTGGTTGCGAGGGGGAGCGAGACGGCCGGCTCACCGGTCGCGTTCTGCAGGGGCGTGAAGGCCACCCACTCCATCAACCGGCCCATGATCTCGTCGTAGTCCTGGTCGGGACACAGGTGCCCGACCAGGGGCGTCTCGGTGGCCAGCGTCGGCGTGAGGGTGACGTCGTACGACGCCCGGTGGCGGGCCGCGAGCCGCTGCGAGCTGCGGAGGACCGCGATCGAGAACGGCTGCTTGTGCAGGTTGCGGGCGGCGTGCCTGGCCAGCCCGAGGGTGAGGTTGTCGAGCTTGGTGGGGTCCCAGGTGTCGCCGAAGTCCTTGTGCCCGCGCCGGGAGATGGCCAGCGCGAGGATCGACCAGAAGCGCACGAAGTGGACGGGGAAGCTCGCCGGGACCGGGTTGTCGATCTCCTCGACCTGGTGGCCCAGCGACTCCAGCAGTGCGGCCGTCCTCAGTGTCAGCTCACGCACCTCCGGCGAGCTGTCGCGGCCGATGCCCTGGGTGACGACGGCGATCCGCAGGCGCGCCTTGCTGGGTCGCGTGACGTCGCCGACCGGAGCGAGCAGCGGGTTGCGCCAGACCTTCTCGGCCTCGCGGTAGAACGCGGCGGTGTCGCGCACGCTGCGGGTCAGCACGCCGTCGGAGACGATGCGCACCGGCATGTCGCGCATCATCTTGTCCTGCGCCAGCCTGCCGCGGGTGGGCTTGAGCCCGACCAGTCCGTTGACCGCGGCCGGGATCCGGATCGAGCCACCGCCGTCGTTGGCGTGGGCGATCGGCACCGCCCCGGCGGCGACCAGTGCCGCCGACCCGGCCGAGGAGGCGCCCGCGTAGTGGTCGGTGCTCCACGGGGACCGGACGGGCCCGAGGCGCAGGTGGTCGGCAGCGCCGGAGAAGCCGAACTCGGAGAGCTGCGTCTTGCCGAGCGGGATCAGGCCGGTGGCGAGGTACATCCGGGCGAAGTCGCCGTCGGCCTGCTGCGGTGCGCCGGTAAAGGCGTCGCTGCCGTGCTGGGTCGGCATGCCGGCCACGTCGACGTTGTCCTTGACGAAGGTCGGGACCCCCGCGAACCAGCCGCCGCGCGGGTGGCGCGCCTCGTCGCGGGCCCGGTCGTACGCGGCGTACGCCACGGCGCCGAGGGCGGCGTCGACCTGCTCGGTGCGGGCGATGGCGGCGTCGACGACCTCCGGGACCGACACCTCGCCGGCCGCGAGGGCCGCCACCAACCCGGTGGCGTCGAGGTCGGTCAGGGCATCGTCGCCGGTGAAGGCGTGCACGCGGGTCATGTCACGACCCTAGTGCGGCGCGAGGCACGAGCGCTGGGCGTGGGACGGGAGGTCGAGCGGCCCCGCGACCGAGCTCGCGAGGTCGCGACGGGTCATGCCGAGACCTGGAGGCTAGCCGGCGCAGCCCCGCCGGTGGCACCCCTCGAGGTGGTCGTCGACGAGGCCGATGGCCTCCATCAGGGCGTACATCGTGGTCGGCCCGACGTGGGCGAACCCGGCCTTCTTGAGGGCCTGGGAGAGCGCGAGCGACTCGGGCGAGGTCGTGGGCACGTCCGCGGTCGTCACCGGGGCCGGAGCGGGCTCGGGACGGAACGACCAGATGAACGCCTCGAGCCCGCCCTCGGCCCGGAGTGCGACGGTGGCCCGCGCGTTGGCGATCGCGGCGTCCACCTTGCGGCGGTTGCGGACGATGCCGGCGTCGGCCATCAGCCGCTCGACGTCGGAGTCGTCGTACGCCGCCACCGTGTCGGCGTCGAAGTCCGCGAACGCCGCGCGGAAGTGCGCGCGCTTGTTGAGGATCGTCAGCCAGGAGAGCCCGGACTGGAACGCCTCGAGGGTGAGCCGCTCGAGGTGGGCGGCCTCACCGGCGACGCGCATCCCCCACTCGGTGTCGTGGTAGGCGCGGTTGACCGGGTCACCTGCTCCCCAGGGACAGCGGGCCACGCCGTCGTCGCCCACCACTGCTGCAGCCACGCGTCAGTGCCTGAGCTTGAGTCGGACGTGGGGCATCTCCGGGGCAGGGATCGAGTCGAGGTCGATGTCCACCACGCCGAAGCGCCCGTCAACCCGGCGCCCGTCGTGCTCCGCTGTGCGCAGCTGCGACTGCCACTCCTCGCGGAAGCCGACGATCTCCTCGTGGGTGCGTCCGATGAAGTTCCACCACATGACGATCGCCTCGCCGAAGGGCGGGCCGCCGAGGACCAGGAGGCGGGACTCCTCGTGCGCCGTGATCGTCAGCGTCCCACGGCCGACCGGGGCGAAGGCGAGGTCGCTGGGCTTGAGCTCGGTGCCGTCGACGTCGATGACACCGACGTCCAGGAGCACCCCGTGCTCGAAGGACTCGTCGACCTCGATCTCCAGGGTGCGTCCGGTGGCGAGCATCAGCTCGACGCCGAGGAGCGGGGTGTGGGTGGCCACCGGCGAGCTCGCCCCGAGCAGGGAGCCGAGGAAGACGCGCGCCTCCCACCCGGGGCCGCGGACCGGCGCCGGCACGAAGTGCTCGAAGCCGGGGCCGGTGTCCCGGCTGTCCTCGGGCAGCGCGATCCAGAGCTGGGCGCCGTGGAGGACGGAGGTGTCGGAGGTGGAGACCTCGGAGTGGCTGATCCCCCGGCCCGCCGTCATCAGGTTGAGCTCGCCGGGGCGTACGACGGCGTGGTTGCCCGCCGAGTCGCGGTGCTCGATCTCGCCCTCGAAGAGCCAGCTGGCCGTCTGCAGCCCGGTGTGCGGGTGCGGCGCCACGACCATCCCGCCGGTCTGCTCGACCTCGTCCGGACCGTAGTGGTCGACGAAGCACCAGGCACCGATCAGGGAGCGGTGACGCTGCGGGAGCGTGCGTCGTACGCGCATGGCCCTGGGGCCACCCAGCGGGACCTCGCGCGAGGTGAGCACGTCGATGTGCGTGGTCATCGCTGCCCACGGTACCGGTCTGCGACCAACGCGTGCGGCCGCTCGCCCCAGAGCCCTACTTTGGTCGGACGGTGGCCCTCAGCTCAGGTGGTGCGGGTGGTCCTCACGGTGCGAGCCGGCCCCCTGGTCCGCGGAGCCGTGCGAGTCCCCCTCGCCCTGGCCCGCCTCCTGCGGACGGTCCAGGCGGACCACGACGGACTTGTAGACCGGCTGGTTGCTCTTCTCGGCGGTGGAGTCCAGCGGGACCAGCGCGTTGGCCTCGGGGTAGTAGGCCGCCACACACCCTCGCGGCTGGTCGTACGGGACGACGCGGAACGACCGGGCCATCCGCTCGACGCCGTCGTGCCACTCGCTGACCAGGTCGATGATGTCGCCCTCGGCGTAGCCGAGGTCGCGGATGTCCTCGGGGTTGACGAAGATCACGCGCCGACCGCCCTTGACGCCGCGGTAGCGGTCGTCGAGGCCGTAGATCGTGGTGTTGAACTGGTCGTGCGAGCGCATCGTCTGCAGCAGGAAGCGCCCGCGTGGCACGTCGAGCACGTCGAGCGGGGTCGAGGTGATGACCGCCTTGCCGCTCGGGGTCTCGAAGATCCGGTTGTCGCGGGGCGGGTGCGGCAGCACGAAGCCGCCGGGCTGGTCGACCTTCTCGTCGTAGGACGCACAGCCGGGGACGACCCGCGCGATGCGGCGGCGGATCTCGGTGTAGTCCTCCCGGAAGGCGGCCCACGGGACGGGCGACTCCTCACCGAGCGTCGCCAGGGCGAGCGAGCAGACGATGTCGACCTCCGAGCGCAGGTGCTCCGACGGCGGGTCGAGCGGGCCGCGCGAGGAGTGCACGGCCGACATCGAGTCCTCGACGGTCACCCGCTGCGCCCGACCGCCGGTGAGGTCCTTCTCGCTGCGGCCCAGCGCCGGCAGGATCAGCGCCTCGCCGCCGTGCACGACGTGCGAGCGGTTGAGCTTGGTGGAGACGTGGACGGTCAGGGCGGCGTTGCGCATCGCCGACTCGGTCGCCACGGTGTCGGGCGCGGCACCGACGAAGTTGCCGCCCATCCCGAAGAAGACCCGGATCTTGCCGTCACGCAGCGCCTGGATGGAGCCGACGGTGTCGAGGCCGTGCTCGCGGGGCGGCTCGAAGCCGAACTCGTCGCGGATGGCGTCGAGGAAGTGGTCGGGGACCCGCTCCCAGATCCCCATCGTCCGGTCGCCCTGGACGTTGGAGTGCCCGCGTACGGGGCACACGCCCGCCCCGGGCTTGCCGATGTTGCCCTGCAGCAGGGCGACGTTGACGATCTCCTTGATGGTGCCCACGGCGTTGTGGTGCTGGGTGATGCCCATCGCCCAGCAGGTGATCGTGGCCGGGGAGTCCGCGACCATCCGGGCCACCTCGGTGACCTGCTCGCGGGTGAGGCCGGTCGACGCCTCGACCTTGCCCCAGTCGAGGTCCGCCACGTGCGCGGCGTACTCGGTGAGCCCGGTCGTGTACTCAGCGAGGAAGTCGTGGTCGAGCGCGTCCCACTCGATGAGCAGCGCGCCGATCGCCTGGAAGAGGGCGAGGTCGCCGTTGAGGCGGATCGGCACGTGCAGGTCGGCCAGTGCGGTCCCGACGGCGAGCCCCTTGGCGTGCTGCGGGTTCTTGAAGCGGACCAGGCCCGCCTCCTGGAGCGGGTTGATCGAGATGATCTTCGCGCCGTTGCTCTTGGCCTCCTCCAGCGCGGAGAGCATCCGCGGGTGGTTGGTGCCGGGGTTCTGCCCGACGACGAGGAGCAGCTTGGCCTGGTGGATGTCCTCGAGGCTGACCGAGCCCTTGCCGATCCCGATCGTCTGGCCCAGCGCCGACCCGGAGGACTCGTGGCACATGTTGGAGCAGTCGGGGAGGTTGTTGGTCCCGAAGGCCCGTACGAAGAGCTGGTAGACGAACGCGGCCTCGTTGGAGGTCTTGCCCGAGGTGTAGAAGGTCGCCTGGTCGGGGTGGTCGAGGCGTTGGAGGTGCCCGGCGATGGTGCTGAAGGCGTCGTCCCACGAGATCGGCGTGTAGTGGGTGGCACCGGGTCGCAGCACCATCGGCTCGGTGATACGACCCTGCTTGCCCAGCCAGAACTCCGACCGCCCGGCGAGGTCCTCCACCGAGTGGCTCGCGAAGAACTCGCGGTCGAGCAGCTGGCGGGTCGCCTCCTCGGCGACGGCCTTGGCGCCGTTCTCGCAGAACTCGGCGGCGTGCCGGTGGCCGGGCGCCGGGTCCGGCCAGGCACAGCCCTGGCAGTCGAAGCCGTCGACCTGGTTGAGCCGGGTCAGCGTCGACGCGGTGCGGCGTACGCCCATCTGGCCGATCGCCCGGCGCATCGCGACGGCGACGGCCGTGGCACCTGCGGCCGCGTGGGACGTCGACTCGATCTCGACCTCGGTCTCGTCGATGTCGCGGGCGGGCACCTGACGGGACTCGTTGCGGAGTCGGGCCGGCATGTCTCGCAGCTGGGAGAGGAGCGTCACCCGGCCCATCCTGCCCCGCGGGTGGTGCGCAGCACACCGCCCCCAGGGGTCCCGTTCGAGGAATAGCCCACCGCTGGCGCCGGTTGGCCCCCTCGTGCCCTCACTCCTCGAACCCCTGGCCCTCGGTGCCGTCCGCACGGACAACCGAGTGCTGATGGCCCCGCTCACCCGGATGCGGGCCACCGTGCCGGGCGACGTGCCCAACGCGCTGATGGCTGAGTACTACGCCCAGCGGGCGAGTGCCGGGCTGATCGTCTCGGAGGGCACCCAGGTCAGCCCCGAGGGCAAGGGCTACATGGACACGCCCGGCATCCACAGCGACGAGCAGGTCGCCGGGTGGCGCACGGTCACGGACGCCGTGCACGAGGCGGGAGGCCTGATCGCCGCCCAGCTGTGGCACGTCGGCCGCGTCTCCCACGAGTCCTTCCATGACGGTGGGCTGCCGGTGTCGGCCAGTGCCCAGCCCTACCGCAACCGCACCACCGTGCGCGGCGAGGACGGCCGCCCGACGCGGGTGAGCTGCCCGACGCCGCGGGCGCTCGGGCTCGACGAGATCCCGCGACTCCTCGAGGACTTCCGCCGGGCCACCGTCAACGCCCGCGAGGCCGGCTTCGACCTCGTCGAGATCCACGGCGCCCACGGCTACCTGCTCCACCAGTTCCTCGCCGCCGACGCCAACCAGCGCACCGACGAGTACGGCGGTGGGCTGGCGGACCGGGCCCGCCTCATGCTCGAGGTGACCGACGCCGTCATCGGCGCCTGGTCGTCCGACCGCGTGGCCATCCGGATCTCCCCGATCGGCTCCTTCAACGGCACCGACGACCCGGAGGGGCGCGACGCCGGTCTCCACCTGGCCGGTGAGCTCGGCCGTCGCAACCTCGCCTTCCTGCACGTCTCCGAGCCCGACTGGGCCGGCGGCCCGGAGCTCGACGACGACTACCGGCTCGCGCTGCGTGCCGCCCACCCCGGCCCGATCGTCGGCGCCGGCAGCTACGACCGGGAGAAGGCTGACCGGCTGCTCGCAGCGGGTCTCATCGACGCCGCGGCGTTCGGTCGAGCGTTCATCGCCAACCCCGACCTGCCGCGCCGCCTGGCCGAGGGACTCCCCCTCAACCCGCAGCGGCCGGACTCGTTCTACGGCGGCGACGCCGAGGGCTACGTCGACTACCCGGCGTACGCCTGAGTCCTTTAATGCGTCGTGCCCGACGGGCACCCGCACCTAGGCTCGAGACGACATGCAGGACTTCCCACCCCGGATCGCGACGTTCTTCTCCGGCTCAGACGACGCACCCACCCCGGACCCCGACACCCGGTCGCCCGCGGCATTCCTGAGGTGGATGCTCCGCCAGCAGTGGCAGGTCATCGCATGGTCGACGCTGGCGTGCCTGCTGTGGTTGATGCCCCTCACCTTCGGTCCCTACATCTTCGGACGCGCCGTCGACGAGGGGATCCTGGCGGGCTCGCGCAGCGCCCTCCTGGGGTGGGCCGGTGTCATGCTCGCCGTGGTCCTGGTCGGCGGCGTCTTCGGCGTCGTCTTCCACACGCTGGTCGTGCGCAGCTGGCTGATCAGCCTCTACGGCACGACCCAGATGGTCACCCGCAAGATCGCGCAGATGGGCCACGTGCTCCCGCGCCGCTCCCCCACCGGCGAGATCCTCAGCGTCTCGTCGAGCGACTCCGACGAGTTCGGGGCCCTGACCGAGATCCTGGCGCGTTCGGTCGCCCAGCTCGTGTCCTACCTGACGGTCGCCGCCATCGTGCTGTCGATGTCGTGGCAGCTCGGCGTGGTCGTGCTCGTCGCCGCGCCGGTGCTCCTCGGGGCGGCGCTGCCCCTCCTGCGGCCGCTGCACCGGCGCCAGCAGGTCGAGCGCAGCCGCAACTCCGAGCTCACGTCCATGGCCACCGACATCGTGGCCGGGCTCCGCATCCTGCGAGGGATCGGCGGCGAGGAGACGTTCGGCCGCAACTACGCCGAGCAGTCCCAGCAGGCCCGCCGCGCAGGTGTCTCCTCGGGGATCTGGCAGGCCGCGGTCGAGGCCGTGGGCGTGCTGTTCTCCGGCGTCTTCCTCGTGACGCTGGTGTGGCTCGGGACGCGGCAGGTCGACGCCGGCGAGCTGAGCGTCGGCCAGCTGGTGAGCTTCCTGGGCTACGGCCTCTTCATGGTCGGCCCGATCCGCACCTTCTTCGAGCTCGCGCAGAAGTCCACCCGGGCGCTGGTGAGCGCCCGCAGGGCGATCGCCATCTTCGAGCAGCGGCCGCCGTGGCGTGAGCCCTCCGACCCGCAGCCGCTCGACGGCCGGCGGGAGATCGTCGACGAGCTCAGCGGCTTCACCGCCCACCCCGGACAGCTGACCGTCATCGTGAGCGCCGTGCCCGAGCAGAGCTCGGCCCTCGCGGACCGGCTGGGCCGCTACCTGCCGCCCGACACCGACCCGGTGGGCGAGGACGACGGCGACGGGCTCAAGGGCCGGGCCGCCCGACAGGCGCGCGCCGACCGCGAGCGCCGCCGCGCGCGCATCGCCGCCCGCGACGAGGCCGTCGCGACGCGGGAGTGGGGCGTACGCCTCGGCGACGTGGACCTGTCCGCGGCCCGCCTCGACGACGTGCGCAGCCAGGTGCTGGTCAGCGACACCGGCAGCAGCCTCTTCGCGGGAACGCTCCAGGACGCGATCGACCCGCACGGCCGGCTGACCCGCGAGCAGGCCGAGGCGGCGCTGCGCGTCGCCAACGCCGAGGACGTCTACGACGCCCTCCCGGAGGGCTGGCAGGGCCAGCTCGACGAGCGCGGCCGGGGCCTCTCCGGCGGCCAGCGCCAGCGGGTGGTGCTGGCGCGCGCGCTCGCCGCCGATGCACCGATCCTGGTGCTGGTCGAGCCGACCTCGGCCGTCGACGCCCACACCGAGGCCCGCATCGCCGAGCGGGTGACCGACCTCCGCCGAGGACGTACGACCGTGGTCTGCACCGTCTCCCCGCTGTGGCTGCACCACGCCGACCGGGTCGTGCTGCTCCGCGACGGCCTCGTCGCCGCCGAGGGCGAGCACGCCGCGCTGCTCGAGCACGACGCGGCCTACCGCGACGTCGTGCTCAGGGCGATGGACGACGTGGACGAGGAGGTCTCGTCGTGACCGACCTGTTGCAGACCTCCCCCGACACCTGGCGCGACCGCACCACCGATCCGCCGGTCGTCCCGCCGGAGCTGGTCCCGCCGACGGACGCCTCGCGCCGCGAGCGCGTGCACGCCTTCTGGCAGCGCCACGACGTACGCCGCCAGCGCGCCGAGGACGTCTACTCCGCCTCGCGCAACCCCGAGCGGGGCTGGCCGGTGGCGGGCAACCGCGAGGTGCTGGCCTTCTTCCGCGACCTGCTGTCGCGGCGACGCAAGGCGTTCGCGGTGCTCGTCGTGCTCAACGCGCTCGCCGCCGTGGCCGGGCTCGTGGTGCCGCGCCTGCTCGGCGAGCTGGTCAACACCACCGTGGACGGCACCGGGCGTCCGCTCGGCCAGCTCGCCCTCGTGATCATCGCGGTCGTGCTGGCGCAGGCCGGCTTCACCTTCCTCGCCCAGCGCACGTCGACGATCTTCGGCCAGGACCTGCTGTCGACCGCGCGCGAGTTCATCGTCCGCACGATCCTCCGCCTGCCCCTCGGTGCCGTCGAGAGCGCGAGCACCGGCGACCTCGTCACCCGCGTCACCCGCGACGTCGGCACGATGAGCCGATCGGTGCAGTACGGCGTGCCGATGGCGATCATCTCGCTGCTGACGGTGGTGCTCTCGATCGTCGCGATGCTGCTCAACTCGGTGGTCCTCGCGGTGCCGGCGCTCCTCACCTTCGCCACGTCGAGCTGGGCGGTGCGCACCTACCTGCGGCGCGCGCCCAAGGCGTACATCACCGAGGGCGCCACCTACTCGCGCATCAACACCACGCTCACCGAGACCGTCGAGGGCGCCCGCACCCTCGAGTCGCTCGGCCTCTCCGGTGTCCGGGTCCGCGCCGGCGACGCCGACATCGAGGTCTCGGCGCAGGCCGAGCGCTACACGATGTCGCTGCGCAACATCCTCTTCGCGGCCCTCAACTTCGCCTTCCAGACACCGCGCGTCATCACCCTGCTGGTCGGGGCGTACGCCTACTCGCAGGGCTGGGTCGACCTGGGCCAGATCACTGCGGCCGTGCTCTACGTCGAGGCGCTGGCCGACCCGCTCGACCGGCTGATCAGCGAGATCGACCGGCTGCAGGTCGGTGCCGCGTCCACGAGCCGGCTGCTCGGGATCGCCGAGGTCAGGCCGGACCGCACCCCCGGGGAGCGGCTGCCCGACGGCATCGAGCTGGTGGGCGAGGACCTCCGCTTCGCCTACCGCGAGGGCCACGACGTGCTGCACGGCGTCGACCTCCGCCTCGGAGCCGGGGAGCGGCTCGCCATCGTCGGCCCCAGCGGGTCGGGCAAGTCGACCCTCGGCCGGCTGCTGTCCGGCATCAACCGACCGCGTACGGGCTCCGCGAGCGTCGGCGGGGTCGAGCTGGTCGACCTGCCGCTGGAGGTGCTGCGCACCGAGGTCGCCCTCGTGACCCAGGAGCACCACGTCTTCATCGGCTCCGTGCGCGACAACATCGTGCTGGCCCGCGAGGGCTCCGACGATGACGCGGTCCGCGAGGCGCTCAGCGCGGTCGGCTCGCTGCTCTGGGTCGAGCGGCTGCCGCAGGGACTGGACACGATGATCGGCTCCGGCCGCTACGCCCTCACGCCCGCACAGGCCCAGCAGGTCGCGCTGGCCCGGCTGATCATCGCCGACCCCCACACCCTGGTCCTCGACGAGGCGACCTCGCTGATCGACCCGCGCACCGCCCGGACGCTCGAGGGGTCGATGAACAACCTCCTCGCAGGGCGCACCGTCGTGGCGATCGCGCACCGCCTCCACACCGCGCACGACGCCGACCGGATCGCCGTCGTCATCGACGGGCGGATCGTCGAGCTCGGCAGCCACCACGAGCTCGTCGAGCTCGACGGGGAGTACGCCGCGCTCTGGCGCGCCTGGACCTCCTGACGCGCGTCGCCCGGCCTACCCGTGCGGGCGGTGGTCCAGCCACATTCGAGACGTGCGGAGTGTGGCCCCGCCACCGCCGTCGGGCGGGTCCCCGCAACACTCCCGGCGACCTGGTCAGCTGTTGCTGAAGACCGCCGGCGAGTCCCCGCCGTCGGGGCCACGGCCGGCCCAGGTCCAGGCGTAGGCCGGGTCCTCCACCGCGAGACCGCCCTCGCCCAGCTCGAGGGGAGCGAAGGTGTCGACCATGACGGCGGACTCGTCGAAGTAGTCGGCACCGAGCGAGGCCTCGATCGCGCTCGGCTGCGGACCGTGGGCGTGGCCGCCCGGGTGCAGGCTGATCGAGCCGAGGTTGATGCCCGATCCCTTGCGCGCCTCGTAGTCGCCGCCGACGTAGAACATGACCTCGTCGGAGTCGACGTTGGAGTGGTAGTAGGGCACCGGGATGGCGAGGTCGTGGTAGTCGACCTTGCGCGGCAGGAAGTTGCAGATCACGAAGTTCCAGCCCTCGAAGACCTGGTGGACCGGCGGCGGCTGGTGGACCTTGCCGGTGATCGGCATGTAGTCCTCGATGTTGAACGTGTAGGGGTAGAGGCAGCCGTCCCAGCCGACCACGTCGAACGGGTGGGTGGCGTACGTCAGCCGGGTGCCGACGATGCCCGCACTGGTGCGGTGCTTGACCAGCACCTCGACGTCAGTGCCCTCGGCCTCGAACGTCGCGGTCGGACCGTGGAGGTCTCGCTCGCAGAACGGCGCGTGCTCGAGGAACTGGCCGAAGCGCGAGAGGTAGCGCTTGGGCGGGTGGATGTGGCTGTTGGCCTCGATCGCGTAGAGCCGCGACGGCTCGGCCGGCACCCAGCGGTGGTCGGTCGCGCGCGGGACCAGGACGTAGTCCCCGGCGCGGTAGGGGATGACGCCGAAGACGGTCTCGACGGTGCCGGTGCCGGACTCGACGTAGACGCACTCGTCACCGATGGCGTTGCGGTAGAGCGGACTCGGGTCGGTGCCGGTCACGACGTAGCCGATGCGGACGTCGTTGTTGCCGAGGACCAGGCGGCGCCCCTCGACCGGGCAGGGGCCGGTCCGGAGGTCGTGCAGCTTGAGGTGGCGCGGCTTGAGCGGGTGGTTGGGGGTGCGCGACTGGTCGGGCAGGTCCCAGACCTGGCTGTCGGTGATCGCGCTCGGCACCCCGCGGTGGTAGAGCAGCGAGGAGTCGGACGAGAACCCCTCCTCGCCCATCAGCTCCTCGCGGAACAGGTGGCCGTCGTCGTCGCGCAGCTGGGTGTGGCGCTGGCGGGGCAGTCGGCCGAGTGCTCGGTAGTGGGCCATCCGTCGCATCCAATCATCCGATTATCGGACGCAGGTGTCCGCTATCTGGTGGTTAGAGTAGCCCCGTGAGCGCTTCTCCTGCACCCGTCGATCTCGCCCCGTGGCCCGACCTGTGGCGCGGCCTCGTCGACGACGCCGCGATCTTCCCGCCCGGCGACGTCCCGGTCCACGACGCCACCGCGGCGTACTCGGCCCGTCGGGCGGAGCCGTACGCCGCACTGGTCGGCAGCTTCGTCCTGCGCGACACCGACCTCCCGCTGGTGCGCGGGTTCGGTGCGCCGCTCTCGGTCGTCGTCACCGGGGGCGCCGGCCAGCTGGCGGGTCCGCTCGGGGCCGCCGCGCGCCTCGGGCTGGAGGTGGCGGGCGTCGAGATCGCGGTGCGTGACCACGACGACCCGGTCGGCAACGTACGTCGCATCGACGCCGCCGCGCGCGCCGCGGACGTCGATGCGCCCGTCTTCATCGAGATCCCCGGCCCGGTCACCGCGGCCTGGTTGGCCGCCGCCGACGAGGTCGCCGCGCGCGGCCACCGGCTCAAGCTGCGCCTGGGCCACGTCGACCACGACCTCATTCCGGACGCGCCCACCGTGGCCGCCTGGATCGACGCGTCGCTCGACCGGGAGACGCCCTTCAAGGCCACCGCGGGGCTGCACCGCGCCGTGCGCCACGAGGCCGAGGGCGGTGGTGCGCACGGCTTCCTCAACGTCCTGGTCGCGACCCAGGTGCTGTGGGACGGCGGGTCGGTCGCGGACGCGACCGACGCCCTCGAGCAGCGCGACGGTGCCTCCCTGGCCGCGACCGACCTCCCGTCGGCGCGCCGGTGGTTCACCTCGTTCGGCTCCTGCTCGGTGACCGAACCCCTCGACGACCTGACGGCCCTCGGACTCCTGTCCGCGGGCGGAGCGGAGCACGCATGACCACGACCCCTCACCCGGCCGCCCCGACCTGGGTGCCCGGCGCCGCCGGCTCCGGCTTCGACGTCGACCACCTTCCCTTCGGTGTCTTCGCCCGCTCCGGCGAGCACCCGCGCGTCGCCGTGCGCATCGGCGACCAGGTGCTCGACCTGAGCATCGTGGCCGCCGCCGACATGGTCGACACGCACGCCCTCTTCGACCAGCCCACGCTCAACCCGTTCATGGCCGCCGGACCGACGGTGTGGGCCTCCACCCGCGCCTGGATCACCGGCCTGCTCACCGACCGGACCGAGCGCGACCTGGTGGAGCCGGCGTTGTCCCACGTCGACTCGGTGCGGATGCTGATGCCGTTCACGGTCGGCGACTACGTCGACTTCTACGCCTCCGAGCACCACGCCTCCAACGTCGGTCGGATGTTCCGCCCCGACTCCGAGCCGCTGCTGCCCAACTGGAAGAACCTCCCCGTCGGCTACCACGGCCGGTCGGGCACCGTCGTCGTCTCCGGGACCGACGTCGTACGGCCGTGCGGCCAGCGGGTTTCGACAGGCTCGACCGACGCCGCGGCACCTCGCCCGACCTACGGCCCGTCGGCCCGCCTCGACATCGAGGCCGAGCTCGGCTTCGTCGTGGGCGTGCCGTCGGCCATGGGCGAGCGTGTGTCCACGGCCGACTTCGCGCGGCACACCTTCGGCGTGGTGGGCCTCAACGACTGGTCGGCGCGCGACATCCAGGCCTGGGAGTACGTCCCCCTCGGCCCGTTCCTCGGCAAGTCCTTCGCCACCTCGATCAGCGCGTGGGTCACGCCGCTGGCCGCGCTCGACGCCGCGTGGACCGACCTGCCGGGCCAGGACGACCCGGAAGTGCTCGACTACCTGCGCGTCGACGGCCCGGCGGGCCTCGACATCGACGTCGAGGTGGTGCTCGAGGGCGAGGTGATCGCGCGACCGCCCTACCGCACCATGTACTGGTCCCCGGCCCAGATGCTGGCCCACACCACCGTCAACGGCGCGAGCGTCCGCACCGGCGACCTGTGGGGCTCCGGCACCGTCTCCGGGCCCGACCACGACCAGCGCGGCTCGCTGCTCGAGCTGAGCTGGGGTGGCAAGGAGCCGTTCACCCTCGCCGGGCGCGAGCGGACCTTCCTCGAGGACGGCGACGAGGTGACGCTGCGTTACTCCGCGCCGGGTGCCGGCGGCGGCCGGATCACCCTCGGCGAGGTCACCGGTCGGATCCTGCCGGCCCGCTGACGGCAACGCCGCGCTCGCCGTCCGTTCACCTGGCTGCGCGAGCCTGCGCGCATGCGCATCGCCCAGCTGGCCAACTTCGTCGGACCCGCCTCGGGCGGGATGCGTACGGCCCTCCGGGCCCTGGGCGAGGGCTACGTCGGCGCCGGCTGCCGGCGGCTGCTCGTCGTGCCCGGACCGGAGGACGCGAGGACCTCGACACCGCTGGGTGACGTCGTGCAGCTGCGTGCCCCCCGGGTCGGCGGCGGCTACCGGCTCATCGTCGAGCCGTGGCGGGTGACCGAGGTGCTCGAGCAGTGGCGGCCGACGTCGATCGAGCTCAGCGACAAGCTGACCCTGCTCCCGGTCGCCCGGTGGGCGCGCCGCAACGGCGTCGGCTCGGTCCTCCTCTCCCACGAGCGGCTCGACGACATGCTCGCCCTCCGCACCGGCCTGGACGCCACGTCCAAGGTCTCCGTCGGCCTGCTCAACCGGCTGCTGGTGCGCAGCGTCGACACCGTCGTGGTGACCTCGTCCTACGCGCAGGGCGAGTTCGCCGAGGTGGCCGCCGCGGCGGGCTGCCCCGTCGTACGCGTGCCCCTCGGGGTCGACCTCGCGACCTTCCGCCCGCACCACCGCGGGCCCGTCGAGGTGCTCCGGCTCGTCCACGCCGGCCGATTGTCCCGCGAGAAGAGCCCTCACCTCGCGGTGGCGACGGCCGTCGAGCTGCACCGTCGCGGCATCCCGCTCCGGCTGGACGTCTACGGCGTCGGCCCGCACCGCGACGAGCTCGTGGAGATCGCCGCCGACGCGCCGGTCCGGTTCCGTGGGTACGTCGACTCCCCCGCGCGCCTCAGTCGCGCGCTCGCACTCGCCGACGTGGCCCTCAGCGTGTGCCCGGGCGAGACCTTCGGCCTCGCCGTGCTGGAGGCGCTGGCGTCGGGGACGCCGGTCGTGACCGCGGACCGGGGCGGGGCGCGGGAGCTGGTGGACGAGACCTCGGGCGCCTGGGCGAACCCCGATCCGGTCTCCCTGGCGGACGCCGTCGTCGAGCTCGCAGGACGACCGGTGCCTGCCCGTCGGGGCGGCGCTCGCGCCCGGGCCGAGCGCTACCCGTGGTCGACGACGGTCGCGTCGATGCTCGAGGTCCACTCGTCGGTGGAGATGCCGGCCAGCCGCTCGCGGGCCCGTCGGGTGATCAGCAGCAGCACGGCGACGGCGGCGACGACCAGGGACCCGATCACGATCGCCAGGTAGGCGCCGTGCAGCGACGAGTCCATCGGCGCGACCAGTCCGCCCACCAGCGACACCGCGACGACGGCTCCCGACGCGCCGCGCCCGAGCCGCTGCACCGCGACGAACGGAACCACCCACAGGAAGTACCAGAGGTGGACCACCGGGCTGAGCGCGACGGCCGCGGCCATCACCAGCGCCAGCCCCCGCACCGCCTGTCCGGGATCGGCGGTCGGCAGCCGGAGCAGGATCCAGCCGGAGGCGGCGACGATGCCGACCTGCGCCACGAGCCGGACCAGGTCGAGGAACGTCCCGTCCGGGGTGCCGAGCCCGACGAGCTGCGCGACGAGGTCGAGCCACCCTCCGAGCAGCGTCGGCAGTGACAGGGGTGTGTTGACCGTGCCCGGCACCGCCAGGGCACCGAGCCACCCGATGCCGAGCCCCCACACCAGGCCCGGCAGCACGAGCGCCGCGACCGCCACGGCCGCCACCCGGGCGGCGTGACGCACCCGTACGGCAGCGCCGGCCGCGGCGGGCGCGGTAACGAGCACGATCGCGACGCAGACGAGGCCACCGGGAAGCTTCACACCGGCAGCCAGGCCGCCGAGGACGGCGCCGGCGACCCAGCCGTGCTCGCGCGCCACGACGAGGGCGGCCGCCATCAGTCCCGCCATCAGGAGGTCGTTGTGGAGACCGGCGACGCCGTTGGCGACCATCAGCGGTGAGGCCAGCACCAGGCAGGAGGCGAGCGCGGGGTTCGCGCCGCACCACCGGGCCAGCCGCGGCACCGCCCACGCCAGCAGGAGCAGGCCGACCAGGGCCATCACCCGGTGGGCGACCACCAGCAGCCAGGGGTCCGCGGTGAGGCCGGCGGCGAGGTCGCCGCCGATGAGCGGGACGGGCCCGTACGGCGCGGGCGTGGCCATCCAGCGCGGGTCGACGCCCTCGACGATCGGACCGGGGATCGAGCGAGGGCCGACCAGGCTCCACGGGCCGTAGTCGTAGGGCGAGATGCCCCGGTGCGCCAGCGTCCCCTGGGCGGCGTACGACCAGCCGTCACGGGAGAAGAGCGGCGGGGCCACCAGCAGGGGCAACGCCCAGGCGACGGTCGCGAGACGGACCCGCGCGAGCACCGCTGCCTGCTCGCGGGCGTCGGCGCGGGCGGCCGTCCGGCACAGGTGGAGCCAGGCCGAGGCCAGCATGCCCAGCCCGACGAGGACGACGACCAGGCCGAGCATCCGCCCCACCGGTGCGCCACGGAGGACCTGGAGCAGGTCGGACTCGGCGACGACCGCACTGGGCGGGATGGTCGCCACGACGAGACCGCCGAGCAGCACGAGCACACTGCCCGCCAGCCCCTTGGTCACCACGGAGCGGACGTTAGGTGGCCTTCCCGACCGCCGTCCGACCTGCCGGTGAACGCGAGGCCAACCCCTCCGTCCCCTCCCGCGAGGGTCCTAGGCTGTGGCCGTGAAGCAGCTCGGTCAGTACGCCGCCGCGCGGCACGCCGTCGCGCACCTGTCCGACCCGCACCTGATCGGTGGCGGCGGACTGCACTACGGCGTCATCGACAACGTCGCCCACCTCCGTCGGGCGATGGACCGGCTGGCCGCCGTACGTCCCGCTCCGCAGGCGCTGGTCTTCACCGGCGACCTCGCCGACCGGGCCGAGCCGGACGCCTACGCCGTGCTGCGCTCGATCGTCGAGCCGGCCGCCGCAGAGATGGGCGCGATCGTGGTCTGGACGATGGGCAACCACGACGAGCGTGGACCGTTCGCGAGAGGCCTCTTCGACTCCGACGACGACGGCTTCCAGGACCGGGTGCACCACATCGACGGGCTGCGGATCGTCGCGCTCGACACGAGCGTGCCCGGCTACCACCACGGCGACCTCCGTCCCGAGCAGCTGGCCTGGCTCGCCGAGGTGCTCAGCACTCCTGCGGAGCACGGCACCCTCCTGGCGATGCACCACCCGCCGCTCCCGCTGCCGATGATCCGGGCGGCCGAGCTCATCGAGCTGCACGACCAGCAGGCCCTCGCCGACGTCATCGCCGGCACGGACGTGCGCGGCATCCTGGCCGGTCACCTGCACCTCACGACCTGGTCGACCTTCGCCGGCGTGCCGGTGTCCGTGGCGTCCGCCAGCTGCTACACCACCGACCCGGCTCCCGTCGACCGGTTCGTCTCCGGAGTCGACGCCGGCCAGGCGTTCACCATGGTCCACGCCTACGACGACCGGCTGGTGCACACCCTCGTCCCGCTCGAGCGGGGCGTCGAGGTGAGCCACGTCGGCTCCGACATCGCCGAGGCCGTCGAGGCCGTGCCGATCGACCAGGCACGCGAGCTGGCCTCCTCCAAGACCTCCCAGTTCAACAACTGACCCCACCTCCAAGGACTCCTTCGTGCGACTGCTGCTGATGCGCCACGGCCAGACCCATGCCAACGTCTCGGGCGAGCTCGACACCGCCCACCCCGGTGTCGACCTGACCGACCTCGGGCGCGCCCAGGCCCTCGCAGCCAGCAAGGTGCTGGCCGACGAGCACCTCGACGCGATCTACGTCTCCAGCCGCGTGCGTACGCACCAGACGGCGGCGCCGACCGCTGAGCACCGGGGCCTCGAGCTGACCCACCTCGACGGGCTCGAGGAGATCTCGGCGGGCGACTTCGAGATGCGCAGCGACCACGACGCCGTCGCCGGCTACGTCGGCTCGGTGGCCACGTGGCTGGAGGGCGACCTGGCCCACCGCATGCCCGGCGCCGAGACCGGCGAGGAGTTCCTGGCCCGCTTCGACGCAGCGGTCCGAGCGATCGTCGACGCGGGCCACGACGCGGCCCTCGTGGTGAGCCACGGGGCCGCCTTGCGCACCTGGGTCTCGACGCGGATGGAGGCGCACCCGGACGCGCCACCCGCGACCCAGCCGCTGCACAACACCGCACTGATCGTGCTCGAGGGGGACTTCGAGGCCGGCTGGCGGATGGTGTCGTGGCAGGAGCACCCGGTCGGCGGGGAGCTCCTGGAGGACCCGAGCGCGGAGGACCCGACCGGCGACCTCGACCCGGACGGCGACGGCGAGATCGGTTAGACGGGACCCAGCCAGACCAGGGCTGCCGACACGAGTGCGCTGACACCGATGCCGAGAGTGGGCTGGATGACCGGTGCGTAGGCCGGCGAGTGGTTGGACGGCAGGGACGCCATCACGCGCTGCATCGCCGGCACGTCCGCGGCGCCGTCGAACGCGGCCGGATCGGCCCCGCCCAGCAGCCAGAAGACGCAGGGCGCGCCCGCGGCAGCGGCCAGCACACCGACGTCCTCGCTCCCGGTCACCGGCCCGGGATCGACCACGGCGGTCACCCCGACGGTTCCGGTCAGGGCTGCCCGCGTCCGTTCGACGGCGTCGGCGTCGTTGACGACCGCCGGCGCCGACTCGTAGGCCACGATCTCCGGTCCCACCGGTGCTCCGGCGGCCGCGGCCTCCGCCTCCACGATGCGTGTGATCGCGGCCAGCACCACGCCGCGGACGTGGGGGTCGTAGGTGCGCACGTTGACCAGCAGCTCGGCCTGCTCCGGGATGATGTTGGCCTTCGTGCCGGCTCGCGAGGCACCCACCGTGACGACCGCGGTGTCGGTGGCGGCGACCTCGCGCGAGACGATCGTCTGGAGTCGCATCACCGTGGACGCGGCCATGACGACGGGGTCGACGGTGGCCTCCGGACGAGAGCCGTGCCCTCCCGCCCCGGTCAGCGTCACCCGCAGGCTGTCCGTCGCCGCGAAGGCCGGTCCCGACGTCAGACCGAGCGCGCCGGCGGGGAGCGGCGCGACGTGCTGGCCCAGCACCACGTCGGGCCGCGGGACGAGGTCGTACAGCCGGTCGTCCACCATCGCCGCTGCTCCCCTCGCCACCTCCTCCGCGGGCTGGAACAGCACCACAAGCGTTCCCGTCCAGCCTGCGTCCGCGGCCAGGGTGGCGGCCGCACCCAGCAGGCAGGTGACGTGCACGTCGTGCCCGCACGCGTGCATGACCGCGACGTCGACGCCGTCGGGGTCGAGCGCCCGGGCCGTGCTGGCGTAGGGCAGGCCCGTCGCCTCCTCCACGGGCAGTCCGTCCATGTCCGCCCTCAGCAGGGCGACCGGTCCCTCGCCGCGCGCCAGGACGCCGACGACACCTGTGATGCCAATGCCTTCGTGGACCTCGAAGCCGCACTCACGCAGCCACGCGGCTGCGAGCCCGGCCGTCCGGCGCTCGGAGAACGACAGCTCCGGATGGGCGTGCAGGTCGCGGTAGACGTCCTCGAGACGGCTCATCAGGTCCGGATCCGCAGGCGGTGTCGTCATGGCTCACAGTAGGCCGTCAGACGCCCTCCGTGCCGATACCCGGATGGACGAAGGGATGGCCGGCCTTCATCTGCTCGACCGAACCCGGGTGGACGCGGGCGAGGTGGGCCAGCCCGCGACGGCGGTAGCGCAGGGTCTGGACGATGCCGAGGGCCCAGAAGACGTACTGCACCGCGAGCGCGAGCTTGAAGTCGTCCAACGTGTAGGCATCCATGCCGCCGGGGTTCGAGAGGTCGAGCACGATCCCGATCAACGCCATGGTGAGCAGCGAGGCGGTGAAGCCGCCGACGTTGATCAGGCCGTTGGCACGTCCGGTCTGGTGCGTCGGGGTGAAGGACCGGGCGAGGTCGAACGCGACCATCGCCGCGGGCCCGCCGCTGGCGGTGGCGAAGGCCATCACCACGACGAGCCAGTCCGGCGCGGCGCCCGGCCACAGCAGCACCGCGGTCCACGGCACCACCATCGCGATGACGACGCCGACCACGATCCACGAGCGGTAGTAGGGCAGCCGCGCCACCAGTCGGGCGAGGGCGAGCCCGCTCACCACGGCCCACGCCGTCATCGCCATCAGCAGCGTGCTCGCGCCGGTCGGGGTCCAGCCGAGCCCCTGGACCAGGAACGGATAGCCCCACAGCAGGGCGAACACCGTGGCGGAGAACTGCGACACGAAGTGGGACCACATGCCCAGCCGTGTGCCGGGGTTGCCCCAGACCGTGCGGACCGACCCCGCGAGCGCGCGGAGCTTGATCGCCACGACCTCGTCGCGGCGGTAGGGCGAGTCCTTGACGACGAGCACCACCGCGACCAGCAGGACCACCCCGAGGCTCGAGGTCAGTGCGAAGGCCTTCGTCCAGCCGAGCGTGTGCAGGAGGTAGGCCAGCGGGCCGGCCGCGGCGATCGCGCCGAGCTGGCCGGACAGGCCCGTCAGCTGGGTGACCATCGGCCCCTGCCGCACGAGGAACCACGCGGTCACGAGGCGGATCACGCTGACGAAGATCATCGCGTCGCCCGCACCCAGCACCGCGCGCGAGAGTACCGCGATGCCGAAGGAACCGGAGAAGGCGAACCCCAGCTGGCCGGCGGTCATCAGCACCAGGCCGCAGAGCAGCATCGCCCGCGAGCCGAAGCGGTCCAGCAGGACGCCGACCGGCACCTGCATGCCGGCGTACACGACGAGCTGGAGCACCGTGAACGCCGCCAGGCTGGTGGCGCTGATGTGGAAGCGGTCGGCGGCGATGATGCCCGCGACGCCGAGCGAGCTGCGGTGGAAGACAGCCAGGACGTAGACCGCGAGCGCCACCAGCCAGATCACCCACGCACGTCGCCTGCCGATGTCGTGGATCTGCTCGGCACTCACTCCGCGGGCGCTCCGGGCCCGCCGAGGGCGGCAGTGAGCTCGGCGCGGTCCGGCGGGTCCGCACCGGGGCGGGAGACGGTGACTGCGGCACCGATGGCAGCCGTGGTGACGACGTCGAGCAGGTCGCGGTCGGAGAGCGCCCGGAGCGCCTCGGCGCCTGCGGCGCCGCGGACGCCGAGGGAGAGGAGCGTGTCGATCAGCACGCCGCTGAACGTGTCGCCCGCGCCCACCGTGTCGGCCACGACGACGGGCACGCCCGGCACCTCCAGGGTCGTGCCGTCGGGGCGTACGGCGATCGCGCCGGCGCCGCCGCGGGTGACCACGACGAGCCCCGGGCCCATCGACGCCCAGCGGGTGGCCGTCGCGACGGGGTGGTGGTCCGGGTGGAGCCACTCGAGGTCCTCGTCGCTGACCTTGACCACGTCGGCGAGGGCCACCAGCGCCTCGACCCGGGCGACGGGGCCGGTGCGGTCCGGGGTGATGGAGGGACGGGCGTTGGGGTCGAGCGAGACGAGGGCGCGGCCACGGCGGGACCGGACGGCGTCGAGGACTGCGTCGGCACCCGGCTCGAGCACGGTGGCGATCGAGCCGACGTGGATCACGTCGCACTCCTCGTCCGGCACGGACGCGAGGTTCCAGTCGAGGTCGAAGACGTAGGACGCCGCCCCGGTCGCGTCCAGCGTGACCGCGGCGGTGGACGTCCGGCCGGAGGCGGTCGGCTGCGCCAGGACGGTGACGTCACTGGCCTCGAGCCAGGAGCGCACCACCGCGCCGCGCTCGTCGTCGCCCAGCAGGGTCACCAGGCGTACGTCGCGCCCGAGCCGGCCGAGCGTGATCGCGACGTTGGCGGGGCTGCCGCCGGGCAGGTCCTGGGGGTGCCCGTCCCGGTCCGGCACGACGTCGACGAGCGCCTCGCCGACGACGAGCACCTTCGGCTGTGCGTCCGTCATGGCCCCCATCATGCCGCTGCTCACGCGTCGGCCGACAGGGCCACCGCACGGGCGAGACCGGGGGCCAGCGGCAGTCGTGGCAGGAGCGTGGCCTGCACGGCGTGGTAGAGGTCGGGCTTGCCCGGCCACACCGACGCCTGCGGCTGGTTGGTGGGGTCGAGCTCGTGGTGCCACGAGCCCCGCTCGACGTCCTGCACGTGGTCGACCACGAAGCCCCACCACTCGGCGTACCTCTCCGCATAGACCTGCTCCCCCGTCCGCCGGTGCAGCGCCGCGGCGGCCGCGATGGCCTCCGCCACCACCCAGTGCATCCGCTCCCGCACCACGGGCGCGCCGTCCCAGTCGGTCGTGTAGACGAAGCCCGGCGCACCGTCGACGTCCCAGCCGTCGGCGACCGCCCGGTCGAAGAGGAGGCGCGAGGTGGCGAGCAGGCCGGCCGGGGCCCGTTCGCCCAGGGTGGCCTCGACGTGGAGCAGCAGGCGCGACCACTCGAGGCCGTGCCCGACGGTCGCGCCGAACGGCTTGAACGGGTCGTCGGGACGATCGCGGTTGAGGTCGAGGTCAGGCGTCCAGTCCGGGCCGAAGTGCTCCGGGAGCCGACCGTCGTAGGTCGCCGCCAGCCGGGTCGCGAGCTCGGCGACCCGGGCCGCCCTGTCGTGCCAGAGGGCCTCGCCGGTCGCATCCCCCACGGCGAGCATCGCCTCGACCGAGTGCATCGCCGCGTTGAGCCCGCGGTAGGGCGCAGCAGTGGTCCAGGAGCGGTCCCACTCGTCGACCACCCGGCTCGAGGAGTCGTCCCAGAAGTGCTGCTCGAACACGTGCATCGCCTCTCCCAGCAGCGCGTCCGCTCCGGGCAGCCGGGCCGTGACCGCGGTGGCGCCGGCCAGCATCACGAAGGCGTGGTCGTAGCACGACTTGGCCGTCCCGACGGGCGCCCCGGTCGCGTCGACGGCACTGAACCATCCCCCGTGGTCGTCGTCGTGCAGCGTGGTCCGCAGTCCGAAGAGGGCGGCCGTGGCGATCGGCGTACATCCCTCGACACCCAGCAGCGCACCGAGGCCGTGGACGTGCACCGTGCGGCTGGTGATCCACGTGTGCACCGGGCGGTCGAGGTCGGGGGCACCCGTCTCGTCGAGCCAGGCCGCGCCGCCGGCGGGGTGGATGATCCGGCGGCCGAACGCCAGGAGCCGGCGCAGCTCGGCGTCCAGCCAGTCGTCGCTGGGGCCGGCGGGCATCGGGGACGGGAGCGCACTCATCCCGGCAGTCACGCAGACCCGCGTCGCCGGGTCAAGGACGACCCACCCGCAACGACAAGACCCCCGCACACTGTGCGGGGGTCTTGCGACTGGACTCGAGATCCGTCCAGTGGCAGGTAGAGGATTCGAACCTCTGTAGGCGTTGCCGGCTGATTTACAGTCAGCTCCCTTTGGCCGCTCGGGCAACCTGCCGGGCCGTGCGGAACAATAGCAAGGCACGGACGTCACTACGAATCCCCGGGGCACCCGCAGGAGGCCCCCCAAGGAGGCACAGAATGGCTGACTCGAGCTTCGACATCGTGAGCAAGCTGGACCGCCAGGAGGTCGACAACGCCCTGAGCCAGGCGGCTCGCGAGATCGCCACCCGTTTCGACTTCAAGGGCACCGGCGCGACGATCGAGTGGAAGGGCGAGAAGGCGATCGAGATCACCGCGTCGGCCGACGACCGGGCCAGCGCCGTCCTCAGCGTCTTCCAGGACAAGCTCATCAAGCGCGACCAGAGCCTGAAGATCCTCGACACCTCCGAGCCGCGGCAGTCCGGCCAGGTCTCCAAGATCGACATCGCGCTCAAGGAGGGCATCACCTCCGAGGACGCCAAGAAGATCTCCAAGCTGATCCGCGACGAGGGCCCCAAGGGCGTCAAGGCGCAGGTGCAGGGCGAGGAGCTGCGCGTCTCGTCGAAGAAGCGCGACGACCTGCAGGCCGTGCAGCAGCTGGTGAAGTCGCAGGACTACGACTTCGCGGTGCAGTTCACCAACTACCGCTGAGCTCCATCAGCGCGCCGACGAGGAACACCACGGCGCGCACCGGGTCGGCGGGCAGCGCCGTCGCGCCGATCTCGGCCACGGTCTGCTCGTCCGCCCCGCGGCCGGCGACGTAGAGGGCGTGGTCCTGCGCCAGTCGGCGCAGCGTGGTGGCGCGGGCGGTGAAGGCCGTCGGCCGCACGGCCGCCAGCACCACGGCGTCCGCCCGGGCCGCACGGGCAGCCGAGGCGACGGCCGGGATCGGGGTGTCCGCGCCCAGGAAGAGCACCCGCACTCCTCGCTCGCGCAGCATCAGGGCCACGCACAGGAGCACCATGTCGTGGCGTTCGCCTGCGGGGCACGCGAGGAGCACGACGGGTGGGCGGGCCGCGGCGTCGTCGAGCACCTGCTGCGGCGGCACCGAGGACAGCGCCGTCAGCTTGCGCCGGAGCATGTCGCTCACGAAGTGCTCGTGCGCGACCGAGAGCGTGCCTGCCTCCCACCGGTCGCCGACCTCCGCCAGGAACGGCAGGACCACACCGGCGACCGCACCCGACAGGGGGATGTCCCACAGGAGCTTGGCGATCGCGAGCTCGGCCGCGTCGGTGTCGAAGGCCTCGACCGCCGCCCAGAGCTCCTCCTTCGTCGTGGTGTCCACGGGCGAACGGTAGTGCGTGGACCGCCCGGCCGGGACCTCTTCGAGGGTGGTCAGCGGCTCAGCCCGCGACAGCCATCCGCGGGACCATGGTCGCCCCGTCCGCAGGGGTGAGCCACACGGTGCTGCCCTCCTCCAGGCGCTGGGACCGGGCGTGCGTCCGGGTGGCCACCACGGACACCTCGTCACCGTCGACGGTGAGGACGGTGAGCCGCACCTCGAAGCCGATGCGGACCATGCGCGCGATGGTGCCCTCGACGGCGCCGGCCATCCGGGGCGCGGTCTCAAGCTCGATGTCGTGCGGACGCAGGGACGCACCGCCGAGGTGCGTGACCTCGCCGAGGAACGACATCACGAAGTCGTTGGCCGGCTCGTCGTAGAGCTGGTCGGGGGTGCCGACCTGCTCCACCCGGCCCTCGTTGACGACCACGATCTCGTCGGCGACCTCGAGGGCCTCCTCCTGGTCGTGGGTCACGAAGACGGTGGTGACGTGCACGTCGTCGTGCAGGCGCCGGAGCCAGTCGCGCAGCTCCTTGCGCACCTTGGCGTCGAGCGCGCCGAAGGGCTCGTCGAGCAGCAGCACCTTCGGCTCGACCGCCAACGCGCGGGCGAGGGCCATGCGCTGGCGCTGCCCGCCCGAGAGCTGGGAGGGCAGCCGGTGCGAGAACTGCGAGAGGTGCACGAGCTTGAGCAGCTCGTTGACCCTGTGCTCGATCTCGTCCTTGGGCCGCTTGCGGATCTCGAGGCCGAAGGCGACGTTCTTGGCGACGGTCATGTGCTTGAAGACCGCGTAGTGCTGGAAGACGAAGCCGACGTTGCGCTTCTGGGCCGGCAGGTTCGTGGCGTCGACGCCCTCGATGTTGACCGTGCCGCTGTCGCCCTTCTCGAGCCCGGCGATGATCCGCAGCAGGGTGGACTTGCCGCCACCGCTGGGACCGAGGAGGGCGGTGAGCTGGCCGGTCGGGATCGTCACGTCGACGTTGTCCAGCGCGACGAAGTCACCGAACTTCTTGTTCAGCCCTGACACTTCGATGCTCATGGGGTGTGGCCTTTCACGAGTGGTTCTTGGGACGGATGATCGCGACGATCACGATGCAGGCGACGGAGACCATCGCCAGGAGGAACGCGGTCGCGTAGGCGCCCTGCTGGTCGAAGTTGAGGTACTTCTCCTCGACGACGAGGGTGGCGGTGCGGGTCTGGCCGAGGACGTTGCCCGAGACGACCTTGACGGCGCCGAACTCACCGAGGGAGCGCGCGAGCGTCAGCACGACGCCGTAGACGATGCCCCACTTGATGGACGGCAGGGTGATGCGCCAGAAGCGTTGCATCGCGTTGGCGCCGAGGCTCTGGGCGGCCTGCTCCTGCTCGATGCCGATCTCCTCGAGCACCGGGACGATCTCGCGGATCATCAGCGGGAGGGCGACGAACGTCGTCGCCATGATGATGCCGGGCGTGGAGAAGATGACGTCGAAGCCCCACCCGGCGAGGGTCGGGCCCAGCCAGCCGTTGCGACCGCCGTAGACCAGCACGAGCGCGAGGCCGACGACGATCGGCGAGACGGACAGCGGGATGTCGAGCATCGCGTTGAGCACCCGCTTGCCGGGGAACTCCTGGCGCACCAGCAGCATCGAGATCCCGACGCCGAAGAGCGTGTTGATGACGACCGAGAAGACCGCGACGTACGCACTCAGCTGGAGGGCCACGACCGTGTCGGGATCCTGCAGGAGCGAGGAGATCGAGGCGAAGCCGTCGTCAAAGGTATGGGTGACGACCAGCGAGACCGGCCAGGCGACCAGGAAGAAGAGGTACGCCGTGGCGACGATCCTCAGGACGTAGGTCATCGGGGTCCTGCGCACCCGGGGCGGACGCCTGCGCGTCTCGACCGGAGCGGGCGGGGCGATGTCGTGGACCAGCGTCTCAGCCACGTGCAGCCACCCGCCTCTGGATCAGGTCGAGCAGCACGATCACCGTGAGCGAGATGGCCAGCAGCACGGTCGCGACCGCTGCGGCTGCGGCGACGTTGTCGTTCTCGATGCTGCTGAGGATCCGCACGGAGGTGACCTCGGTCTTGAAGGGGAGGTTGCCCGACAGCAGCACGAGCGAGCCGTACTCGCTGACGCCGCGGGCGAAGGACAGTGCCGCTCCGGCCGCGATGGCGGGCGCCAGGCTCGGGAGGATGATGCGCCGGAACGTGGTGAACCGGCTGGCACCCAGTGACGCGGCCGCCTCCTCCACGTCGAGCTCGAGCTCCTCCAGGACCGGCTGGACCATGCGGACCACGAACGGCAGGGTGACGAACAGGAAGGCGAGGAAGACGGCCGGCCTCTCGTTGGCGATGTCGATGCCCAGAGGACTGTCTGCGTTGCCGTAGAGGGAGAGCAGCACCAGGCCCGCGACGATGGTGGGCAGGGCGAACGGGATGTCGATCATCACCTCGAGGACCGACTTGCCCCAGAAGCGGTCCCGTACGAGGACCCACGCGATGAGCGGGCCCATGACGACGTTGACGACGGTCACGCCCGCGGCCGTGAAGACCGTGAGCTTGATCGCAGCCATGGTCTGCCCGTTGGTGATGGTCGCCCAGAAGGTCTCCCAGCCGCCGTCGATCGCGGTGACGACCACGGCTGCGAGAGGGATCAGGACCAGCGCGCTGAACCAGATCATGGCGATGCCGAGCCCGAGCCCGGACGAGCGCGTGAGGGTGGAGCGCGGGCCCGACCGGCGAGGAGTCCTCGCCGGTCGGACGCGTGCGATCTCGGTGGAGGTCATGAAGGGGTCGGCCAGCTCATTCGAGGGAGAGGCCGGCGCCGAGGATGGCCTCGAAGATCAGGCCGTTCTCCTCGTCGAAGAACTTCGTGGACACCTCGTCCCAGCCGCCGAAGTCGTTGTCCACGGTGAGCAGCGTCGGGACCTCGGGGAAGGGGTTGGACGGGTCCAGCGCCCCCTCGACGGTGCCGCCGTAGTCGACGTCGTCGCGGATCGGGCGGAAGCCGGTCAGGGCGAACTGGGTCTGGCCCTCGTCGGAGAGCACGAAGTCCAGCCAGGCCTGCGAGGGCTCGGACGCGTCCTCGAGGATGGCGCCGGCGTTCTCGATGAGCAGCGAGGTGTCGGGGAGGACGTACTCGAAGCCCTCGTCGTTCTGCGCGGCCAGGATGGCCTCGTTCTCGTAGGCCATGAGCACGTCGCCGGTGCCACCGAGGAACGCGGTGGTGGCGTCACGACCGCTGCTCGGCAGCGAGACGACGTTCTTGAAGAACTTGTTGACGTAGTCGGTGGCCTCCTCCTCGGTGCCACCGTCGCTGATGACCTGGCCGTAGGCGGCAAGGGCGTTCCAGCGGGCAGCGCCCGACGAAGCGGGGTTGGGGGTGACGATCTCGACACCCGGCTTGACCAGGTCGGCCCACGTCTTGATGTTCTTGGGGTTGCCGTCGCGGACACCGAACACGACGACCGAGTGCGACACGACGCCCTTGTTCTCGCCCTGGTCCCAGTCCTCGGCCACGAGGCCCTCGTCGACCAGGCGGGTCACGTCGGTCGGCACGGAGAAGTGGACGTAGTCGGCCTCGAGGCCGGCGGCGACCGCGCGGCTCTGGTCGCCCGAAGGACCGTAGGACGTCTGGAACGTCACGCCCTCGCCGTCGTCGGTCTTGGCGAACTCGGTCGCGATGTTCTTGTTGGCGGCCTCGGGGACGGCGAACCCGACGATGTTGATGGTGTTGTCCGCGTCGGCGTCACTGCTGCTGCCGCTGCCGGGAGCGCAGGCGGACAGGGCCAGGGCCCCGAGAAGGGCTGCCGCGAGGGCGGCACGTGAACGGATCTGCATGGGGGGTACTCGACTTTCTAGATCGGTGAGCAATGTCGAGAAAGATACATGACTTTATGGACCGAGATGACATTGTCCGCTTCTCGGCCGCGTGTCGTGGATCACGGGTGTCACGCACGTCACGTCCACGAGGTGGGGAGAGGCGTGTCCGCGCGGGTCCCGCGGCTAATGTGGGTCGTTGGGAGAGGACTCTCGACACACGAGGAAGCAGGGGCAGAGGTGACCCACACCGCCAAGCAGGTCAAGCAGCTCGACCGCGTCATCATCCGGTTCGCGGGGGACTCGGGCGACGGCATGCAGCTCACCGGTGACCGGTTCACCCAGGAGACCGCGGCCTTCGGCAACGACCTGGTCACGCTGCCCAACTTCCCCGCCGAGATCCGGGCCCCCCAGGGCACGCTGCCGGGCGTGTCGTCGTTCCAGGTGCACTTCGCCGACCACGACATCCTCACCGCGGGCGACGCCCCCGACGTGCTGGTGGCGATGAACCCCGCGGCGCTGCGTGCCAACCTCGGCGACCTGCCCAAGGGCGCGACGATCATCGTCGACACCCACGACTTCACTGCGCGCAACCTCACCAAGGCCGGCTACTCCGAGAACCCCCTCGACGGCGACACCCTCGCCGAGTACGCCCTGCACACCGTCGACCTCACCGGCATGACCGTCGAGGCCGTCAAGGAGTTCGGGCTCTCCCGCAAGGACGCCTCGCGCGCCAAGAACATGTTTGCGCTGGGTCTGCTGTCGTGGATGTACGGCCGGCCCACCGAGTCGACCCACGCGTTCCTCGCCAAGCGGTTCGCCAAGGTGCCCGACATCCGCGACGCCAACATCGCGGCGTTCAAGGCCGGCTGGAACTTCGGCGAGACGACCGAGACGTTCATCGTCCGCTACGAGATCAAGCCGGCGCCGATGGCGCCGGGCACCTACCGCAACATCACCGGCAACCTGGCGCTGTCCTACGGCCTCATCGCCGGTGGCGTGCAGTCGGGCCTGTCCGTCTTCCTCGGCTCGTACCCGATCACCCCCGCCTCCGACATCCTCCACGAGCTGTCGAAGCACAAGGGCTTCGGAGTGACCACCTTCCAGGCCGAGGACGAGATCGCCGGCGTCGGTGCGGCCATCGGCGCCTCGTTCGCCGGCCAGCTCGGGGTGACCTCCACCTCGGGCCCCGGAGTCGCACTGAAGTCCGAGGCCGTCGGCCTGGCCGTGATGACCGAGCTGCCGCTGATCGTGGTCGACGTCCAGCGCGGCGGCCCGTCCACCGGCCTCCCGACCAAGACCGAGCAGGCCGACCTGCTGCAGGCGATGTTCGGCCGCAACGGCGAGGCGCCCGTCCCGATCGTGGCGCCCCAGTCCCCCGGCGACTGCTTCGACGCGGCGGTCGAGGCGGTCCGGATCGCGATCACCTACCGCACCCCGGTGATGATCCTCTCCGACGGCTACCTCGCCAACGGCTCCGAGCCGTGGCGGATCCCGATCCTCGACGAGCTCCCGGCGATCGACCCCCACTTCGCCACCGAGAAGAACTACGGCTCGGGTGACGGCGCCGAGTTCTGGCCCTACCTGCGCGACGACGCCACGCTGGCGCGTCCGTGGGCGATCCCCGGCACCCCCGGCCTCGAGCACCGCATCGGTGGGCTGGAGAAGGGCGACGGGCACGGCAACATCTCCTACGACCCGGCCAACCACGACTTCATGGTCCGCACCCGCCAGGCCAAGGTCGACCGGATCGCCGACTCCCTGCCTCCGCTCGAGGTCGACGACCCGGACGGCGAGGCCAAGGTGCTCGTCCTCGGCTGGGGCTCGACGTACGGCCCCATCGGCGCCGGCGTACGCCGCGTGCGCAAGGCCGGCTACCGCGTGGCCCAGGCCCACCTGCGCCACCTCAACCCGTTCCCCAACGACCTCGGCGACATCCTCCGGCGCTACGACAAGGTGCTGGTCCCCGAGATGAACCTCGGCCAGCTCTCCCTGCTGCTGCGAGGCAAGTACCTCGTCGACGTCGTCGGCTACAACGAGGTCCGCGGCCTCCCGCTCAAGGCGGCGGTGCTCGCCGACGTGATCGGTGGGCTCGTGGCCGAGGCCGAGGGCATCGAGGTCGACCTGACCACCAAGGAGAGCAGCGATGACTGAGCTCGGCATCCCCGCCCTGCGGTCCGGCACCGAGGACGTGCCCACCACGGACCTCAAGCAGACCGGCAAGGACTTCACCTCCGACCAGGAGGTCCGCTGGTGCCCGGGCTGCGGCGACTACGCCGTGCTGAAGGCCGTGCAGTCGTTCCTGCCCGACCTCGGGCTGCGTCGCGAGAACATCGTGTTCGTCTCCGGCATCGGCTGCTCGTCGCGGTTCCCCTACTACCTCGACACCTACGGCATGCACTCGATCCACGGCCGGGCGCCGACGATCGCGACCGGCATCGCCACGGCCCGCGAGGACCTGTCGGTGTGGGTCGTCACCGGAGACGGCGACGCGCTGTCGATCGGCGGCAACCACCTCATCCACACGTTGCGCCGCAACGTGAACATGACGATCCTGCTGTTCAACAACCGGATCTACGGCCTCACCAAGGGGCAGTACTCCCCCACCTCGGAGACCGGCAAGGTCACCAAGTCGACGCCGATGGGCTCGCTCGACCACCCGTTCAACCCGGTGTCGCTGGCCCTCGGCGCCGAGGCGACCTTCGTCGCGCGCACCATCGACTCCGACCGCAAGCACCTCACCGGCGTGCTGGCCGCGGCCGCCGCGCACCGCGGCACGTCGCTGGTCGAGATCTACCAGAACTGCCCGATCTTCAACGACGGCGCGTTCGACGCGATCAAGAACCCCGACACCAAGGCGGACGCCCTCATCCCCCTCGTCCACGGCGAGCCGGTGACCTTCGGCGCCCGGGACGACGAGGGGCGCGGCGACAAGGCCCTCGTACGTGATGAGCAGACCGGTGGCGTGAAGATCGTCGCCACTGCCGACGTCGACGCCTCCGACATCGTCGTGCACGACGCCCACAACGACGACCCCACGATGGCGTTCGCGATCTCGCGACTCACGGACGCGGGCTACCTCAACACCTCGCCGATCGGCATCTTCCGGCAGGTCGAGCGATCGACCTACGACGACGCGGCGCGCGAGCAGGTCGCGGTGGCGAAGAACGGCGACGCCGCCGACCGCGCTGCCCGACTGACAGCGCTGATCGGCGGCGGCGACACGTGGACGGTGCTCTGAGCCCCACCCGGGACGGACGGGTCAGCGGAAGTAGAGCGTCCAGACCTTGCCCTTGGTGTTGCTGAAGCCGTTGGAGTGGTCGACCTTGGAGCGCCACTTCCACCGGCCGCGCTCGGGCGCGTAGATGCGGGTCTTGAAGACGCCGCTGTCGTTGGTCTTGACCTTCTTGACGGTCTTCCACTTGCAGGAGCCGCACTTCTTCTTGAGGATCTTCACCTTCTGGTTGGCGTAGGGCAGCAGCGTGCCGTCGACCTGCGGCTCGCTCACGGTGCCCTTGAGCTTGAAGGCGTTGTAGGAGACCTGGTTGTCCCCCGGGGGGTTCTCCTCGATGATGCGCTCGGGCAGGGCGCCGGCGCTCGCGCTGACGCTGAGCGCTCCGGATACGAGCAGGGCAGCAACGATGGCTGCCAGGACGGTGCGGAACATCCGCATGGTGATTCCCCCTCGAGAACGATGATCAGCTGACTGGTCACGGGACCCACGCCCGGGACGCCCCCATCGTAGGTGAAGGGGCGCCCCTACACTTCCGGAGTGCCAGATAGCCGCCGCGGACTGATCCTGGGGGCCACGGCCTACATCCTGTGGGGCACGTTCCCGCTCTACTGGACACTGCTCGAGCCGGGCGGAGCCGTCGAGATCCTCGCCCACCGCATCGTCTGGTCGCTGGTGACCATGGTCGTGATCCTCGTCCTGTGGCACCGCGGCCCCCAGCTGAGGGCCGTCCTGCGCGACCGGCGCACCACCCTCCTCCTCGCCGGCGCCGCGGTCGTCATCACGATCAACTGGGGCGGCTACATCTGGGGCGTCACCAACGGCCGCGTCGTCGAGACCTCGCTCGGCTACTTCATCAACCCCCTGGTCACGGTGCTGATGGGGGTGCTGGTCCTCGGCGAGCGGCTGCGGCAGCTCCAGTGGGTGGCGATGGGCATCGCCTTCGTCGCGGTGGTGGTGCTGACGATCGACTACGGCCGTCCGCCGTGGGTGGCGCTCGTCCTCGCCTTCTCCTTCGGCACCTACGGGCTGCTGAAGAAGCAGGCAAACGTGGGCGCAGTGGAGAGCATCACCTTCGAGACCCTCGTCCTGGCGCCGGTCGCGGCGGCGTACATCCTGTGGCTCATGGCGACGAGCCAGTCCAACTTCGCCTCCCACGGGATCGGGCACGCGCTGCTCTTCACCACCACCGGGATCATCACCGCGATCCCGCTGATGTTGTTCGGGGCGGCCGCGATCCGGGTGTCGATGGTCTCCCTGGGACTGCTGCAGTACCTCGCGCCCACCATCCAGTTCGCCCTCGGCATCCTGGTCTTCCACGAGGACATGCCTGCCAGCCGCTGGATCGGCTTCGGCCTGGTCTGGGTGGCGCTCGCGATCTTCACCGTCGAGGCGCTCAACCACCGGCGCCGGCAGCTGCAGCTGATCGCGCACGCCAGCGCGGTCTGATCGCGGCGGGGTCGCGCGGCCACGCCGCCGCCGGTTGAGCAGGTCGCGCAGCCAGCCAAGCCGCCGGTTGAGCAGGTCGCCCAGCGACCCGCCGCTGGTTGAGCAGGTCGCGCAGCGATGCCGCCGCTGGTTGAGCAGGTCGCGCAGCGACCGTGTCGAAACCAAGGTCCCCACCAGCGCTGGTTGAGCAGGTCGCCCAGCGACCCTCCGCTGGTTGAGCAGGTCGCGCAGTCCGGCCTTCCGCTGGTTGAGCAGGTCGCGCAGCCCAGCCTCCGCCCGTTGAGCAGGTCGCGCAGCGATGCCGCCGCTGGTTGAGCAGGTCGCGCAGCGACCGTGTCGAAACCAAGGAACCAAGTGTGATGTCTCCGGGGATCACCTGTTCGGAAACACTTATCCACACCAGTCTTCCCGCAGGCCTCAGTGTCGGTGGGTCCTGCTTGACTGGTACCCATGACCACCACCTCGGACCTCCGCTCCTCGACCAGCAGCCCGCTGGTCGAGGACCTGGACGCCTCCGGGATCCTCACCTCGATCCGCTCCCGCAAGGCGGCCGAGGATCAGGCCGCTGCCGACGTCCTCGCCCTCGCCGCCGCCTGGGCCGACCTGCACCCACCGGAGTCCCTCCACGGTGCCGCGTCCTTCACCACCACCGGCGGCCTCGGTCGTGAGCACGAGGAACCCATCGCCGGCCCCGGCTGCCCGCTCGTCGCGGAGTTCTGCATCGCCGAGCTCGGCACCGTCCTCGGGATCACCACCACCGCGGCGAAGAAGCTCATCGGCCACGCCCTCGAGCTCCGCCACCGCCTCCCCCGACTCTGGTCACAGGTCCACACCGGTGCCGTCCCCGCGTGGCGAGCACGCCTGGTCGCTGAGACCACCATCCACTGCTCTCCCGCCCTCACCCCCGAAGCGGCCGGGTGGATCGACACGCAGGTCGCCGCCGTCACCGGCAAGATCGGCCCCGCCCAGCTCGACCGCCTCCTCGCCGAAACCCTCAAACGCTTCGACCTCGCCACACCCGACCCGGCCGCGGACCCCGAGGACGGGTGGCAGCACGTCGACCCCCGCCACGCCACCATCGACACCGACGACGTCCACTACGCCGGCACCCTCCACCTCGAAGCAGACATCGACCTGGCCGACGGACTCGACCTCGACCGCGCCCTCACCCACGGAGCTGCGGTCCAGAAGGCCCTCGGCTCCGACCTGTCCTTGGATGCCCGACGGGCGAAGGCCCTCGGGGACCTCGCCCGCACCCAGACCGCGCTCGACCTGTTCTCCCAGGGCAAGACCGGATCCAAGGATTCTGACGGCCTACCCGTCGCGCGGGAGGTCGTCGTCCACGCCCACTTCGACGCCGAGTTCATGCCGGACGGACAGACCATGTTCGGGCTGACCGGTCGGCTCGAGAACGGTCAGCGCCTCGCGCTCCTCGACCAGCTCAAGAGTTGGTGCGGCGACTCGCGGACCAAGATCACCGTCAAGCCCGTCATCGACCTCACCAGAGAACTCTCCGCACCCGGCTACGCGATCCCTGACCGGATCCGCGAGCACGTGATTCTCCGCGACGGCACCTGTGTGTTCCCGTGGTGCACCCGACCCGCACGGGGCTGCGACATCGACCACATCGACGCTTACGACCATCAAGCTGACACCGAACACCGGCCGCAACCCGGGCCGACGAGCACCCAGAATCTGGCTGCATTGTGTCGCTTCCACCATCGGTTGAAGACGCACACGGCCTGGCGCTACGAGATGACCGCACCCGGGACCTTCGTCTGGACCAGCCCCCACAGCCACCGCTTCCGACGCGACCGAGACGGCAGCACCGCACTTGACCCACCAGATGCACTCGACGTTCCGCGACCCCGCCGACCATGACCCCGCCCCACACCCCGCCACCCACGGATGGCGGGGTCACAGGCACGCCAGGAACCACTCCTTCTCGATCGCGAGGCCGCCGGAGCGAACGCTCCTGCGTGGGCTCACGGGCATGGCTCAACCAAGCTCCCGCCTGGTCTGGTGCGCCCGGCTCGACGTCGGCGATGGTGCCGTCAGGGCATACACCGACCTCGATGCGGCCGCGGTTGGTGTTGAGCCCGCTGTAGGTCCCTGCGTCGATGTCGACGACCCTGACTGCCGGATCGACGTCGTGACGCGGAACAAGGCCACGGTAGGCGCGTCGGGGTCACTCAGCTCCACCTCCGTGTCCTCGATCTCCCCGAGGATCGAGCCGGCAGGCAGAGACTGGACCACGAAGCGGTGCCGCCCGCCCGACGTGGTGAAGCGGGCCGGCTGACGAACTGTCGGAACTCCCAGGGAGGTCGATGAAGGATGGTCGCAGTCCATCTCGAGGACCGGCTCCGGCGGGGCAACCACCACCACGACTCCTGCCACGGCGGCCGTGGTCGGCACGTGGCGCACCCTGCCGGCCATCAGCGATGAGTCAGGACGTGCGTGACGCCACGATGTCGGCGAAGGACTCCAGGGCCGTGCGGACCGGGCCCGGGTCGAGCGCCTCGAGCAGCTTCTTGGCCTGCGTGGCCTGCCCGAGGACGTAGTCGCGGGCCTGGTCCATCGCGGGGTGAGCGCGCAGGAGCGCCAGTGCTTCGGCGTGCTCGGCGTCGTCGGTCAGCGGGCGCCCCAGCAGCTCGAGGAGCCGGGCGTCGGCGGGGTCGGTGGAGGCCTGGGCCATGAGGACCGGGAGGGTCGGCACGCCCTCGCGCAGGTCGGTGCCGGGCGTCTTGCCCGAGGTGTCGGACTCGGAGGCGATGTCGAGGATGTCGTCGGAGAGCTGGAAGGACGAGCCGACGATCTCGCCGTAGGCGCGCAGTGCCTCGACGACCTCGGGGCGGGCGCCACCGAACATGCCGCCGTAGCGCGCCGACGTCGCGATCAGGGAGCCGGTCTTGCCGGCCACGACCTCGAGGTAGTGGGCGAGCGGGTCCTCCCCCGGCTCCGGCTTCACCGTCTCGAGGATCTGGCCCTCGACGAGGCGGGTGAACGTCTGGGCCTGGATCCGTACGGCGTCGGGGCCGAGGTCCGCGGTGAGCTCCGACGACCGGCCGAAGAGGAAGTCGCCGGTGAGGATGGCGACGTGGTTGTCCCAGCGGGCGTTGGCCGTGTCGGCCCCGCGACGCAGGGCGGCCTCGTCCATCACGTCGTCGTGGTAGAGCGACGCGACGTGCGTCAGCTCGACGACACAGGCCGCGGTGAGCACCTCGTCGGACTCCGGGTGCGGACCGGTCTCGGCGGCCAGCAGCACCAGCAGCGGCCGGAACCGCTTGCCGCCGGCCATCATGAGGTGCGTCGCGGCGCGGGTGACGTAGGGCGTACGGCCCTGGCAGTGCCCGGCGAGCAGCTCCTCGATGCGCGCCAACCGCTCGACCAGACGCAGCTCCAGTGCGGGGTCGACGACAGGCAGGGCGAGGGGCGAGTCGGTCACCTGATGAATTCTCCCGCAACCGCCGCCAGGTCGAGCACCGGGCCCGGCACGATGCCGAGCACGAGGGTCACGGCCGCACCGACGGCGATCGTCGTGGCGGTCAGCACCGACGGGTAGGCCACGCTCGGCCCGTCACCGACGGGCTCGTCGAAGTACATGACCTTGATGACCCGGATGTAGAGGAACGCGGCGATGATGCTGGCGATCACGGCGGCCACCACCACCGGCCAGGCCCCGGCGGCGAGCGCCACCGAGAAGACCGCGAGCTTGCCCACGAACCCGGACGTGAGGGGGATGCCCGCCATCGCCAGCAGGAAGAAGGCGAAGACCGCCGCCACGACGGGCGACTCCTTGCCCAGGCCGGCCCACCGGTCGATCGCGGTGGTCTCGCCACCGGCGTCGCGGACCAGGCTGACCACGGCGAACGCGCCGATCGTCGCGAAGCCGTACGTCGTGAGGTAGAACAGCACGGCCTGGAGCGAGGTGATCTCGCCGATGGCCAGCTGGTCGGAGGCCTGGAGGCCGAGGACGCCGGTGAGGATGAACCCCGTGTGCGCCACGGAGGAGTAGGCCAGCAGCCGCTTGATGTCGCTCTGGGTGATCGCGAGCGCCGCGCCGACGAACATCGACAGGATCGCGACGATCCAGAGCATCGGCTGCCACGACCAGCGGTCCGCGCCGAGGGCGACGTAGAACAGGCGCATGATCGCCCCGAAGGCGGCGACCTTGGTGCCGGCCGCCATGAAGGCGGTGACCGGGGTCGGGGCACCCTGGTAGACGTCGGGGGTCCACGCCTGGAAGGGCACGGCGCCGACCTTGAACAGCAGCCCAACGGACAGCAGGCCGGTGCCGATGAGCAGCAGGGCGGGGCTGCCGACGTCGTTGCGCACCGCCTCGTTGATGGCGGCGAAGTCCAGCGAGCCGGCGTAGCCGTAGAGCAGGGCCGCGCCGTAGAGGAAGAAGCCGGAGGAGAAGGCGCCGAGCAGGAAGTACTTGAGTGCGGCCTCCTGGCTCAGCAGGCGGCGACGACGCGCCAGCCCGCTCAAGAGGTAGAGCGGCAGGGAGAGGACCTCGAGGCCGACGAACATGGTCAGCAGGTCGTTGGCGGCCGGGAACAACATCATCCCGAAGACCGCGAACATCATCAGCGGGTAGACCTCGGTGTGCTCGCGGTTGGCCACGAGGGCCGCCGTCTCCGCGTCGGTGCCGGGGACTGCCGCCGCCTGGCCGGCGAAGGCCGAGACGCCGCCGTCGAGGTGGCGCTCCGCGAAGAGCAGCACGCCGCCGATGGCCAGGGCGAGCACGAGCCCCCAGATGAACAGGCTCGGACCGTCGACGGCGATCGTGCCGCCGACCGCGAGGATGCCGCGCGCGGCACCGTCCTCGTACGTCGTGACGTCCCGTGCGACCAGGACCACGCCGACGAGCGCGACCACGAGGCCCGTGAGGGCGAGCCCCACCTGGGCGACGTAGCGCAGGCGCCGCGGCGCGAAGGCCTCGACGACCACACCGAGGCAGGCCACACCGAAGACGACCAGGAGAGGCCAGAGCTCGAAGTAGTCGATGCTGGGCTTGACGAACTCGGTCACTGGGGACCCCCCTCCTGGCCGATGCCCACTCCCGTGAGGGTGTCGTGGACGACGGGATTGATGACGTCGAGCAGGGGCATCGGGTAGAACCCGAACAGCACGAGTGCGAGCAGCAGCGGCGCGAGGATGCCGACCTCACGCCGGTCGAGGTCGGCCACCGGGGCCGCCCCCTCGCGGCCGGGGCCGGTCATGGTGCGCTGGTACATCCAGAGGGCGTAGAACGCCGCCAGGACGATGGCGAGCACCGCGACCGAGCCGACCAGCCAGTGGTGGTCGAAGGCGGCCACGATGACCATCAGCTCGGAGACGAACGGCGACAGGCCCGGCAGGCCGCAGGCGGCGAGGCCAGCGACCAGGAAGAACCCGGCGAGCACAGGGGCGGTCTTCTCGACGCCGCCCATCTCGCGGATCGACGCCGTGCCGGTGCGCTGGATCAGGAACCCGGCCACCAGGAACATCAGGGCCGTGGCGATGCCGTGGTTGACCATGTAGAGGATCGCGCCCGTGCCGCCGGTCGGGCTGAACACGAAGATGCCCAGCACGATGAAGCCGAAGTGCGAGAGCGACGTGAGACCGATCAGGCGCAGGACGTCGTCCTGGCCGATCGCGACCAGCGCGCCGTAGATGATCGAGATGAGCGCGAGCACCACCACGACCGGGGTCGCCCACTGCGAGGCGTCGGGCAGGAGCCCGAGGCAGAACCGCAGCATGCCGAAGGTGCCGATCTTGTCGAGGATGCAGACCAGCAGCACCGAGGTGCCGGGGGTCGCCTTCTCGGTGGTGTCGGCCAGCCAGGTGTGGACCGGGAACATCGGCGCCTTGATCGCGAAGGCGATGAAGAAGCCGACGAAGAGCCAGCGCTGGGTGATCGGGTCGATGTCGATCGCGGCCAGGTCGGTGAGCAGGAAGCTCGGGTTGCCCTGGTTGGACGAGACGACGTAGAGGCCGATCACCGAGGCGAGCATGATCAGGCCGCCGGCGAGCTGGTAGATGAGGAACTTCGTCGCGGCGCGGCCGCGGCCCTCGCGGCCGAAGCCACCGATGAGGAAGTACGCCGGGATCAGCGTCGCCTCGAAGACGACGTAGAAGAGGAGCACGTCGGTCGCGGTGAAGACCGCCAGGGACATCGCCTCGAGCGCGAGGGTCCAGGCGAAGAACGCCTTGGCGCCACCGTTGCCCTCGGCCTCGGACTCGCGCCACCCGGCCAGCAGGACGATGGGCACGAGGACGACGGTCAGCAGGACCATCAGCAGGCCGAGTCCGTCGACGCCGAGCGCGTAGTGCACGCCCATGGCCTCGATCCACACGTGGGTCTCGGTGAGCTGCATGCCTCCGCCCACGTCGTACTGGGTCGCAGCGACGATGCCGGCGACCAGCGTCGCCCCGGCGAAGCCGAGGCCGACGACACGAGCGAGCGCGCCGGGCACGAAGGCCGTGACGACCGCGCCGACCAGCGGCAGCAGGATCAGGATTGTCAGGATCATCCGAGGTTCACCGCCAGAAGGACCAGGACCAGCAGCAGGGCGCCGGCGAAGAGGGACAGGGCGTAGGAGCGGACAAACCCGTTCTGGACGCGGCGCAGCGTGGTGGACAGGCCACCGACCGCAGCCGAGCCGCCCTCGACGGCACCGTCGACACCGACCCTGTCGAGCGTGGTCAGGCCACCCACCAGCGAGGCGCCGGGGCGCACCACGACCGCGTCGTTGATCGCGTCGCCGTAGAGGTCGGCCCGCGCGGCGCGCGTCGCGAACGACACGTCCTGCGGGGCCTCGCGCGGGATGTCGCGCCTGCCGACGAGGAACCAGGCCGCCGCGACGCCGATGGCGACGACGAGGGTGATGAGCAGGGTGATGACGATCGCCGGCAGCGGCGGCTCGTGGTGCTCGGCGTGACCGGTCACCGGCTCGAGCCAGGTGACGATCCAGTCGCCCGCGAGGAGCACGCCACCCAGCACCGACAGCGCGGCGAGCACCATCAGCGGGACGGTCATCACCTTCGGCGACTCGTGCGGGTGCACGTCCTTCGCCCAGCGCTTCTCACCGAAGAAGGTCATGAGCATCAGCCGCGTCATGTAGAAGCCGGTGACACCGGCGCCCAGCATGGCGAGCAGGCCGACCAGCAGGTTGTCCGCCAGCGCCGACTCGATGATCTTGTCCTTCGACCAGAACCCGGAGAAGCCGGGGAACCCGATGATCGCGAGGTAACCCATCGCAAAGGTCAGGAAGGTGACCGGCATCGCCTTGTTGAGGGCGCCGTAGTGACGCATGTTCACGTCGTCGTCCATGCCGTGCATGACCGAGCCGGCGCCGAGGAACATGTTGGCCTTGAAGAAGCCGTGCGTGAGCAGGTGGAAGATCGCGAACGGGTAGCCCACGGGGCCGAGTCCGGCGGCAAGCATCATGTAGCCGATCTGGCTCATCGTCGATCCGGCCAGCGCCTTCTTGATGTCGTCCTTGGCGCAGCCGAGGACCGCACCCCACAGGAGCGTGACCGTGGCCACGACCACGACCGCGGTCTGCGCGACCGGGGCGAGCTCGAAGACGAAGTTGGAGCGGACCACGAGGTAGACGCCGGCCGTGACCATGGTCGCCGCGTGGATCAGGGCCGACACCGGGGTCGGGCCCTCCATCGCGTCGAGCAGCCACGCCTGCAGCGGCACCTGGGCGGACTTGCCGCACGCACCGAGCAGCAGCAGGAGCCCGAGGGCGTTGAGGGTGCCCTGGTCGGCCTCGCCGGTCAGCTCGCTCACAGCGCCGAAGTCGGTGGTGCCGAAGGTGGCGAACATCAGCGCGATCGCCAGTGACAGGCCGATGTCACCGACGCGGTTGATGACGAACGCCTTCTTGGCGGCCGCAGCCGCGGAGGGCTTGTGCTGCCAGAACCCGATGAGCAGGTAGGACGCCAGGCCGACGCCCTCCCAGCCCAGGAAGAGCCCCACGAAGTCCGCCGAGAGGATCAGCGTGAGCATCGCGGCGACGAAGAGGTTGAGGTAGCCGAAGAACCGGCGGCGGCGCGGGTCGTGCTCCATGTAGCCGATGGCGTAGACGTGGATCAGCGAGCCGACCCCGGTGATCAGCAGCAGGAACAGCGCGGCCAGCTGGTCGTAGAGCAGGTCCATGCCGACGCTGAGCGAGCCGGTCTCGAACCAGGTCCACAGCTCCTGGCCGACCTGCCGCGACTCGGCGTCGCGGCCCAGCAGCGAGAGGAACAGCACGAGGCTGAGCACGAAGGAGGCGACCGCGGTCGCAGTGCCGAGGAGGTGGCCGTGCTTGTCGACGGTCGCCCTGAGGGACGCCGGGAGGAACGGCGCGACGCCGAGCAGCAGGACCGCACCGAGCAGCGGCAGCGCGATGACGAGCCACAGCAGGTCGAACACACCTCCGGCCCCGGTGTCGGGCGCGACCACGGGTATCTCGGTGCCTTCTGCGGCAAGCAGGACTGAGTGGGACAACAGGTTCACGGGTGCTCCCTCAGTACTTCAGCAGGCTGGCGTCGTCGACCGAGGCCGAGCGTCGGGTGCGGAAGATGGTCATGATGATCGCGAGCCCGATGACGACCTCGGCAGCTGCCACCACCATCACGAAGAAGGCGGTGATCTGGCCGTCGAGGTTGCCGTGCTGCTTGGCGAAGGCCACGAACGCGAGGTTGCTGGCGTTGAGCATCAGCTCGACGCACATGAACACCACGATGGCGTTGCGCCGGGTGAGGACACCGACGCAGCCGATCGTGAACAGGATCGCGGAGAGGACGACGTACTGGGTCACTTGTCCACGTCCTCTTCGGTGTTCGCAGGCGCGCCGGACCTGCCCGAGGCCCCGGGCATCGTGGTCGGGTCGCTGTGGCCGTCGAGCCCGCCGAGCTGGCGGCGTACGTCGTCGATGTCGTCGGCGAGCGCGGGGGCCGAGCGGACCGTGCCGCGGGCGGCGAGCACCCGGGAGACCGACGACTCGGCGGCCGTGCCGTCGGGCAGCAGGGCCGGGGTGTCGACCGCGTTGTGGCGGGCGTACACACCGGGCGAGGGCAGCGGGCCGAGGTGCTTGCCGTGGTCGGCGTAGTCGCGCATCCGCTGCGCGGCCATGCTGGCCTGCGTGGGCTTGGGCGTGAGCCGCTCGCGGTGTGCGAGCACCATCGCGCCCACCGCGGCCGTGATCAGCAGGGCGCTGGTGGCCTCGAAGGCGAAGACGTACTTGGAGAAGAGGATGTTGGCGATGGCCGGCACGTTGCCGCCGGCGTTGGCCTCGTCGAGGCCGACCACGGTGCCGAAGGCGACCTGGCTGATCCCGACCACCAGGACGGTGCCGAAGGCCAGCCCGACGACGATCGCCATGACCCGCTGGCCACGGATCGTCTCCACGACCGAGTCGGAGGCATCGACGCCGATGAGCATCATCACGAACAGGAAGAGCATGAGGATGGCGCCGGTGTAGACGATGATCTGGACCGCGAAGAGGAACGGCGCATCCATCACGGCGTAGAGGAACGCCAGGCTGATCATCACGACAGCCAGCAGCAGGGCCGCGTGCACGGCCTTGCGCACGAACAGGATACCCAGGGCACTGAGCACCATCAGCGGGGCGAGGATCCAGAAGGTCATGGTCGGGGTCCCCTCGGAGTTGTCGTGCGGAGGAGCGCAGCGCGGGAGGACGAGAACTTCGTGGGGTGGCTCATCGATTCGTACCCCTGTAGTAGTCACCTTCGTCGTCGCCCAGGCGCATGGGGTGCGGCGGCTGCTCCATGCCGGGCAGGAGCGGGGCGAGCAGGTCGGACTTCTCGTAGATCAGATCGGCGCGGTTGTTGTCGGCCAGCTCGTACTCGTTGGTCATCGTGAGCGCGCGGGTCGGGCACGCCTCGATGCACAGGCCGCAGAGGATGCAGCGCAGGTAGTTGATCTGGTAGACGCGGCCGTAGCGCTCGCCGGGGCTGAAGCGCCCGGACCCGTCGGGGTCGTCGGCGTTGGACGCGCCCTCGACGTAGATCGCGTCGGCCGGGCACGCCCACGCGCACAGCTCGCAGCCGATGCACTTCTCGAGCCCGTCGGGCCAGCGGTTCAGCTGGTGCCGGCCGTGGAACCGGGGCGCGGTGGGGAGCTTCTCCTCCGGGTACCGCTCGGTGACGACCTTCTTGAACATCGTCCGGAAGGTGACGCCGAACCCGGCGACCGGGTCCCAGAGGGACTCCTTGATGCCCTTGGAGCTCTCGCCCGAAGCCTGCGGGGACTCACTCATGGTTCTCCTCCGCTGAAGCGGTGACGGTGGTGCGGCGGGTGGCGAACGTCATCGGTGCGGCAGCACCGCGGACCGCGCCGCCGACGGGCATCGGCGGGACGGGGAACCCGCCGGCGAACGCGTCGTGCGGCTCGTCGTCGGCCCGGACGTCCTCGGCGTCGCCCTGGCCCTTGTCCTTGCCCTCGCCGACGAACATCAGCGCGACGGTCATGACGAGCAGGACGGCGATCGCAGCCACCAGGTAGGTGCGGTTGATGTTGCCCTCGAGGGAGATGACGCGGATGGTGGCGACGGCCACGATCCAGGCCAGCGAGACCGGGATCAGGACCTTCCAGCCCAGCGCCATGAACTGGTCGTAGCGCATGCGGGGCAGTGAGCCGCGCAGCCAGACGAACAGGAAGATGAAGATGAAGATCTTGCCGAAGAACCACAGCAGCGGCCAGTAGCCGCCGTTGGCGCCCTCCCACACGTTCTCGATGCCCCACGGAGCGGCCCAGCCGCCCAGGAACAGCGTGGTGGCGATGGCCGAGACGGTCGCGAGGTTGATGTACTCGGCCAGGAAGAACAGCGCGAACTTCAGGCTGGAGTACTCGGTGTGGAAGCCGCCGACCAGCTCGCCCTCGGCCTCGGGGAGGTCGAAGGGGGCGCGGTTGGTCTCACCGACCATCGAGATGACGTAGATGACGAACGACGGCATCAGGATCAGGCCGAACCACAGCTTGTCCTGGGCGTAGACGATCTCCGACGTCGACATCGACCCGGCGTAGAGGAAGACCGCCACCAGCGCCAGGCCCATCGCGACCTCGTAGGAGATCATCTGCGCGCTGGAGCGCAGGCCACCGAGCAGGGAGTACGTCGACCCGGAGGACCAGCCGCCCAGGACGATGCCGTAGATGCCGATGGATGCGATCGCGAGCATGAAGAGCACGGCGACCGGCATGTCGGTGAGCTGCAGCGGGGTCATCACGCCGAAGAAGTTGACCTCGGGGCCGAGCGGGATGACCGACCAGGTCACGAACGCAGGGACGACCGCGATCACGGGGGCCAGGACGAAGACGACCTTGTCGGCCGCCTTGGGGACGATGTCCTCCTTGAGCGCGAGCTTCACGCCGTCGGCCAGCGACTGCAACAGCCCGAACGGGCCGTGGCGGTTGGGGCCGACGCGGTGCTGCATGCGGGCCACGACCCGGCGCTCGAACCAGATGTTGAAGAGCGTCAGCAGCACCAGGATCAAGAAGATGAGGACGGCCTTGAGCACGATCACCCACCACGGGTCCTGGCCGAAGGCGGCCAGGTCGGGCTCGGGCAGGTCCGCCGCGAGCGGCAGGATGCTCATCACGGTGCCGTTCATCGAGAGGCTCCCATCACGGTGACCGGGCTGCCGGGTGAGGCGAGCTCGGCGAGGACGCCCCGACCGAAGGACCGGGCCGGGACCCAGACCACGTCGTCGGGAAGGTCGGCGACCACCACCGGCAACGTGATGCTGCCGCGGTCGCCGGCGACGGTCGCGAGCGCCTCGTCCCCAGGCTCGAGCATCCCGAACACGGACTCGTACGCCGCCTGGCTCAGGCGGGCGACCGGCGTGCGGGCGGTGGCGCGCAGGTGCACCTCACCGTCCTGCATGGAGCCGAGATCGATGAGCTGCTTCCAGGAGGCAAGCGTGAGGACGGTGCCCTTGGACCTGGGTGCCTTGGGCGGCTTCGGTGCCTTGCCCGCGTCGAGTGCCGGCCGGGCACCGTCCCACGGGCCGAGGGCCTGCATCTCGGCACGCACCTCGCTCACCGTGCGGAAGCCGAGCGGGCGGCCCATCTCGTCGGCGATGCCGGACAGGATGCGCAGGTCGGGCAGCGATGCGGGGTTGGTGAAGACGGCAGGGAACTCGCGGGCCCGTCCGTCCCACGTCACGAAGGTGCCGGACTTGTCCGCCACCGGTGCGACCGGCAGGACGACGTCGGCGACACGGGTCACGTCGGTCTCGCGCAGCTCCAGGCTGACCACGAAGCCGGCCGCGTCGAGGGCGGCGCGGAAGGCGGCGGGGTCGCTCGTGTCGTCGGGGTCGACGCCGCCGACCACGAGCCCACCGAGGTCGCCCTTGGCGAGCGCGGCGATGATCGCGTTGCCGTCGCGTCCGACCTTGCCGGGGAGCGAGTCGACCCCCCAGGCCGCGGCCACGTCGACGCGTGCGGAGGCTTCGGCGACCGGGCGACCGCCGGGCAGCAGGTTGGGCAGCGCTCCGGCCTCGACCGCACCGCGGTCACCGGCGCGACGGGGCACCCAGGCAAGGCGGGCGCCCGTGGTCCGGGCGAGCTCGAGGGCTGCGCTGAGGGCACCGTGCGTGGCGGACAGCCGCTCCCCCACGAGGATCACGGCGTCCTTGGTGACGCCGTGCTCGGCGTCCTTGAGCGACCCGATGGCGTCGACCTCGGCGCCGGGGGCGGTGGCGACGAGGCGGCCCTTCATCTTGGCCAGGCCCCGCGAGGTGAACGGCGCGACCGAGACGACCTGCGTGCGGCCGCGCTTGGCGGCCTTGCGCAGGCGCAGGAAGATCGTCGCAGCCTCGTCCTCGGGCTCGAGGCCGAGCAGCACCACGACGGGTGCGGCCTCGAGGTCGGCATAGGTCACGTCGCCGGACAGCGCGACGTGGGCGGCCAGGAAGCTGGCCTCCTCGGCGCTGTGCGGACGGGCCCGGAAGTCGACGTCGTTGGTGTCGAGCGCGACCCGGGCGAACTTGGCGTAGGCGTAGGCGTCCTCGGCCGTGAGGCGACCACCGGTGAGGACGGCACCGGCGCCGGCGGCGCGCAGGCCGCGGGCGGCGACGGCGAAGGCCTCGGGCCACGACGCGGGCCGCAGCTCGCCCCGTCCGCCGTCAGGCAGGGCCTCGCGGATCTGCGGGTAGGTGATCCGGTCCTCGACCTGGGCGTAGCGGAAGGCGAAGCGGTCCTTGTCGCTGATCCACTCCTCGTTGACCTCGGGGTCGTTGCCCGCGAGGCGGCGCATGACCTTGCCGCGACGGTGGTCGACACGGATCGCCGCGCCGCAGGCGTCGTGCTCAGCCACGCCGGGCGTCGAGACGAGGTCGAAGGGGCGCGAGCGGAAGCGGTAGTCGGCCGAGGTGAGCGCGCCCACCGGGCAGATCTGGATGGCGTTGCCGGAGAAGTAGCTCTCAAAGGGCTCGCGCTCGTAGATCGCGACCTGCTGCAGCGCGCCGCGCTCGGCGAGGGCGATGAACGGGTCGCCGGCGATCTGCTCGGAGAAGCGGGTGCAGCGCGCGCACAGCACGCAGCGCTCCCGGTCGAGCAGGACCTGGGCGGAGATGTTGATCGGCTTGGGGAAGGTGCGCTTGATGCCGCCGGACTGGGCGAAGCGGCTCTCGCCGCGACCATTGCTCATGGCCTGGTTCTGCAGGGGGCACTCGCCGCCCTTGTCGCACACCGGACAGTCGAGCGGGTGGTTGATCAGCAGGAACTCCATCACGCCCTGCTGGGCCTTGTCTGCCACCTCGCTGGTCGCCTGGGTGTTGACGACCATGCCCTCGGCGACCGGCAGCGTGCAGGAGGCCTGCGGCTTGGGGAAGCCGCGGCCGTTGCCGGCGTCGGGGATGTCGACGAGGCACTGGCGACAGGCACCGACCGGCTCGAGGAGCGGGTGGTCGCAGAACCGCGGGATCTGCACGCCGACCTGCTCGGCGGCCCGGATGACCAGCGTGTCCTTGGGCACGCTGACCTGGACGCCGTCGATGGTCAGCGTGACCGTGTCGACCTGCGTCTTCTCTGGGGTGGTCGTCATGCGTCGGCTCCAGCCGGTACGAAGGCGGTGGATGCGGCAGGGTCGAACGGGCAGCCGCCGTGGGTCAGGTGCGCGAGGTACTCGTCGCGGAAGTGCTGGATCGAGCTGGAGATCGGGCTCGTCGCACCGTCGCCCAGCGCGCAGAACGAGCGCCCCAGGATGTTGTCGCACTGGTCGAGCAGCAGGTCGAGGTCCTCCTCGGTCCCCTGCCCCTTCTCCAGGCGCGCCAGGGTCTGGGTCAGCCACCACGTGCCCTCACGGCACGGGGTGCACTTGCCGCAGGACTCGTGCTTGTAGAACTCGGTCCAGCGCAGCACCGCCCGGACCACGCAGGTGGTCTCGTCGAAGAGCTGCAGGGCACGGGTGCCCAGCATCGAGCCCGCCGCGCCGACCGACTCGAAGTCGAGGGGCACGTCGAGGTGCTCGGGCGTCAGCAGCGGGGTGCTGGAGCCACCGGGCGTCCAGAACTTCAGCTCGTGACCCTCACGCATGCCACCGGCCAGGTCGATCAGCTGACGCAGGGTGATGCCCAGCGGCGCTTCGTACTGGCCGGGGCGGGTGATGTGCCCCGACAGGCTGAAGATGCCGTGGCCCTGGGACTTCTCGGTGCCCATCGACGCGAACCAGGCAGCACCCTCGGTGAGGATGGCGGGGACCGAGGCGATCGACTCGACGTTGTTGATGACCGTCGGGCTGGCGTAGAGGCCCGCGACGGCCGGGAACGGCGGGCGCAGGCGGGGTTGGCCGCGACGACCCTCGAGTCCCTCGAGCAGCGCCGTCTCCTCGCCGCAGATGTAGGCGCCGGCGCCGGCGTGGACGATCAGGTCGAGGTCGTAGCCCGAGCCGTGGATGTTCTTGCCGAGGTGGCCGGCGAGGTAGGCCTCCTGGACCGCGCGCTGCAGGCGTCGTACGACGTGGAGGACCTCGCCGCGGACGTAGATGAACGCGGTGTTCGCCCGGATCGCGTAGGAGCTGACGATGACGCCCTCGACCAGCGTGTGCGGGGTCGCCATCATGAGCGGGATGTCCTTGCAGGTGCCCGGCTCCGACTCGTCGGCGTTGACGACGAGGTACTTGGGCCTGGGGTTGTCCTGGGGGATGAAGCCCCACTTCATGCCCGTGGGGAAGCCGGCGCCGCCACGCCCGCGCAGGCCGGAGTCCTTGACGGCGGTGATGACCGCGTCCGGTCCCATCGCGAAGGCCTTGTCGAGGGCGGCATAGCCACCGCGCTCCTCGTAGGCCGCCATGGTCCAGGCACGCTCGGCGTCCCAGTTGTCGGTGAGGACCGGGGTCAGTGTGTCGGTCATGCGTTCTCCCCCTTGCTCGACGCGGTGCCGGCGGTCCAGCCGTTGTCGCGGGCGATCTTGAGTCCGGCGAGCGAGGCGGGACCGGCGGTCGGGCCCTCGTCGGCGCGGTCGTCGGGGAAGCCGGCGAGCACGCGCTCGGCCTCGCGCCAGGTGCACAGCTGCGGACCGCGCGTCGAGTGGACCGGGTTGCCGGCGCGCAGGTCGTCGATCGCCTGGACGGCCGACTCGGGGGTCTGGTTGTCCATGAACTCCCAGTTGACCATCATCACCGGGGCGTAGTCGCAGGCCGCGTTGCACTCGATGTGCTCGAGGGTGATCTTGCCGTCCTCGCTGGTCTCGTCGTTGCCGACGTCGAGGTGCTCCTTGAGCCGCTCGAAGATCAGGTCGCCGCCCATGACCGCGCACAGCGTGTTGGTGCACACGCCGACGTGGTAGTCACCGACCGGCTTGCGCTTGTACATCGTGTAGAAGGTGGCGACACCGTTGACCTCGGCGGCGCTGATGCCGAGGACCTCGGCGCACGCCTCGATGCCCTCGGGGGTGACCCGGCCCTCCACCGACTGCACCAGGTGCAGCATCGGGAGCAGGCCGGAGCGGGCCTCGGGGTAGCGGGCCGCGATCTCGCGCAGCTCGCCCCAGGTCTTCTCGTCGAGGCCGTTCGTGGGGTGACTCATCGGTCGACTCCTCCCATCACGGGGTCGATGGAGGCGATCGCGACGATCACGTCGGCGACCATGCCGCCCTCGCTCATCACGCTCGTCGCCTGCAGGTTCGTGAACGACGGGTCACGGAAGTGCGCCCGGAAGGGGCGCGTACCGCCGTCGGAGACGACGTGGGCGCCCAGCTCGCCGCGCGGCGACTCGATCGGCACGTAGGCCTGGCCGGCCGGCACCCGGAAGCCCTCGGTGACCAGCTTGAAGTGGTGGATCAGCGCCTCCATGGACTCACCCATGATGTGGCGGATGTGGTCGAGGCTGTTGCCCATGCCGTCGCTGCCGATGGAGAGCTGGCTGGGCCACGCGATCTTCTTGTCGCCCACCATCACGGGGGCACCCTCGAGGCCGGCGAGGCGGTCGACGGCCTGCTCGACGATCTTGAGCGACTCCCACATCTCGTTGAGCCGGATCCGGAACCGACCGTAGGAGTCGCAGGTGTCCCAGGTCTGGACCTCGAAGTCGTAGTCCTCGTAGCCGCTGTAGGGCTGGGTCTTGCGCAGGTCCCAGGCATAACCGGTCGAGCGGAGCACCGGGCCGGTCATGCCGAGCGCGAGGCAGCCGGCCAGGTCGAGGTGGCCGACGCCGTCGAGGCGACCCTTGAAGATCGGGTTGGCGTTGCAGAGCGCGGCGTACTCGGGGAGGCGCTTCTTCATCAGCACGATGAAGTCGCGGATCTCGTCGAGGGCGCCGGGCGGGAGGTCCTGGGCGACACCGCCGGGACGGATGAACGCGTGGTTCATCCGCAGTCCCGTGATCAGCTCGAAGAGGTCGAGCACGAGCTCGCGCTCGCGGAAGCCGATCGTCATGACGGTCAGCGCGCCGATCTCCATGCCACCGGTGGCGATGCAGACCAGGTGCGAGGAGATGCGGTTGAGCTCCATCAGCAGGACGCGCATCACCTCCGCCTTCTCCGGGATGTCGTCCTCGATGTCGAGGAGCCGCTCGACGCCCAGCACGTAGGCCATCTCGTTGTAGAACGGGGAGAGGTAGTCCATCCGGGTGCAGAAGGTCGTGCCCTGCACCCAGGAGCGGTACTCCATGTTCTTCTCGATGCCGGTGTGGAGGTAGCCGATGCCGCAGCGGGCCTCGGTGACCGTCTCCCCCTCGAGCTCGAGGATGAGGCGGAGCACGCCGTGGGTCGACGGGTGCTGCGGACCCATGTTGACCACGACGCGCTCCTCGGCGGCGTCGCCGATGCTCTGCGTGATCGAGTCCCAGTCCTGACCCGTGACGGTGAAGACGCGGCCCTGGCTGGTGTCGCCGGGCGCGGCGTAGAAGTCCTGCTGCTGACTGGTGTCGGTGCTCATCAGTTGTAGCTCCTGCGCTGGGTCGGGCGGCGTCGGTGGAGCCCGCCCTTGTCGGCCGCGGAAGTGCTCATCAGTTGTAGCTCCTGCGCTGGTCGGGCGGAGGGATGCTGCCGCCCTTGTACTCCACGGGGATCCCGCCGAGCGGGTAGTCCTTGCGCTGCGGGTGCCCCGGCCAGTCGTCGGGCATGAGGACCCGGGTCAGAGCGGGATGACCGTCGAAGATCAGCCCGAACATGTCGAACGTCTCGCGCTCGTGCCAGTCGAGGGTGGGGTAGATGCTCACCAGGCTGGGGATGTGCGGATCGCTGTCCGGCGCGGTCACCTCGACCCGGATGCGCCGGTTGTGGGTCATCGAGGTGAGGTGGTAGACCGCGTGCAGCTCGCGGCCGGTGTCGTCGGGGTAGTGGACCCCGCTGACGCCCGAGCAGAGCTCGAAGCGCAGCGCCTCGTCGTCGCGCAGCATCTGCCCGACGAAGGGAAGGTCCTCGCGACGCACGTGGAAGGTGATCTCGCCGCGGTGCACCACGACGCTCTCGATGGCCGACATCAGGTCGGTGGCCTCGAGGCGCGCCTCGAGGGCGTCCGACACCTCGTCGAACCAGCCGCCGTAGGGCTTCTGCGAGGGTGCCGGGAACACCGTGGCACTGACGAGGCCGCCGTAGCCCGACGTGTCGCCGGTGCCGGAGGTGCCGAACATGCCGCGACGCTCACCCACGGAGCGGACCTCGCCGGTGGGGGCCGGGACGTTCTCCGGGGACTGGTCGGGGGCTGCCTGCTCGACGCCGCTGCCCGTGCCGGTCCTGTCCTTGGCCGCCTCGAGGTTGCGCTCCTCGGCGGGCCGCGCGCTCTCGTTGGCGTCGGTCTTGTCGTCGGTCTTGTCGTCGCTCACCGCAGCAGGCCCTTCATCTCCGAGGTGGGCAGCGCGCGCAGTGCGGCGGTCTCGAGCTCGGCGATCTCCGCCTGACGGTTGACGCCGAGCTTGGTGGCCTGGACCTGGTCGTGCAGCTTGAGGATCGCGTCGATCAGCATCTCCGGACGCGGCGGGCAGCCGGGGAGGTACATGTCGACGGGGACGACGTGGTCGACGCCCTGGACGACGGCGTAGTTGTTGAACATGCCTCCCGACGAGGCGCAGACGCCCATCGCCAGGACCCACTTGGGCTCCGGCATCTGGTCGTAGATCTGGCGCAGGACCGGGGCCATCTTCTGGCTGACGCGTCCCGCGACGATCATCAGGTCGGCCTGGCGCGGGCTGGCCCGGAAGACCTCCATGCCGAAGCGCGCGAGGTCGTACTTCGGGCCCCCGGTGGTCATCATCTCGATGGCACAGCAGGCGAGGCCGAACGTGGCGGGCCAGAACGACGCCTTGCGCATGTAGCCGGCGACGCCCTCGACCGTGGTCAGCAGGACGCCGCTCGGCAGCTTCTCTTCGAGTCCCATGGTGTTTCCCTCAGTCCCAGTCGAGGCCGCCGCGGCGCCACACGTATGCATAGGCCACGAAGACCGTGGCGATGAACAGGACCATCTCGATGAGCCCGAAGAGGCGCATCGCGTCGAAGTGCACGGCCCACGGGTAGAGGAAGATGATCTCGATGTCGAAGACGATGAAGAGCATCGCGGTGATGAAGTACTTCACCGGGATGCGGCCGCCGCCGATGGGCTGCGGCGTGGGCTCGATACCGCACTCGTAGGAGTCGAGCTTCGCCCGGTTGTAGCGCTTGGGCCCGGTGAAGGCGCTGATGGCGACGGAGAAGACCGCGAAGCCCGTCGCCAGGAGTGCCAGTGCGAGGACGGGGGTGTAGAGCTCCATCGCTTCCCTTCCGGTGAACGGCGCCCGGTGAGTGGAGAATGTGACCTTGTGAATGTCTTCACGAGTGGCGCGGGCCACAGTCTAGGACTCCGGTGCGGCGTGCGTCACGTCGGGGTCAGGGCCATTTCACCGGGTCTGACCTGCGCATTTAGGCCACGCGTACGTGCCCTAAATGGCGGCAGGAGGCGTCAGGCGGTGGCGCGGTGCAGGGCGACGATGCCGCCGGTCAGGTTGCGCCACTCGGGGTGCTGCCACCCGGCTTCGGTCATCATCGCGGCCAGCCCCGGCTGGTCGGGCCAGGCGCGGATCGACTCGGCGAGGTAGACGTAGGCGTCGGCGGCGCTCGCAGTGACCGACGCGATCCGTGGCAGCGCGCGCATGAAGCCGTCGAGGTAGACCGTCCGGAACGCCGCGTTGGTGGGTCGGCTGAACTCGCAGACCACGAGCCGGCCACCGGGGCGGGTCACCCGGAGCATCTCCTTCAGGCCGGCCACGGGGTCGACGAAGTTGCGCAGGCCGTAGCTGATCGTGACCGCGTCGAACGTGTCGTCGAGGAACGGCAGCCGGGTGCCGTCGCCGGCCACGAACGGCAGCCCCGGGCGGTCCTTCTTCCCCTGGCGCAGCATGCCGACCGAGAAGTCGCACGGGAAGGCGACGGCGCCGTGAGCACCGAACGGCTCGCTGGAGCAGCCGGTGCCGGCGGCGAGGTCGAGGACCAGGTCGCCACGGCGCGGAGCGACGGCGTCGACCATCGAGCGGCGCCAGCTGCGCTGGATGCCGGCCGTCATCAGGTCGTTGGTCAGGTCGTAGCGCTTGGCCACGGTGTCGAACATCCGACGTACGTCGGTCGGTTGCTTGTCCAGGTCAGCGCGGGCCACGCGGCGAGCGTAGGCGTCCGATCCACGGATGGCGCAACGCGGGGGTGTCGCACCGCGTCCTTACACTCGACGAGCCACACGCCTTTCCCGGGGGAGGAACCTCATGCCACGCCACACACCGCCTCGCGCTCTCGCGCTGCTCCTGGCGCTGCTCTGCACCGTGACCGGCCTCGCCGCTGTCGTCACCACCGCGTCGAGCGCCTCGGCCTCGTCGTCCGCGAGCGCCGGGTTCACCCCGATGCGACCCGGCGACACCGCCTGGCGGGTGCGCGTGCTGCAGAGCCGCCTCCACCAGCTCGACCTGCACTCCGAGGTCGTCACCAACCGCTTCGACGAGGAGACCCGCGCCGGGGTGGCCACCTTCCAGCGGCGTCGGGGCTGGACGGCGGACGGCGTCGTCGACGAGCGCACCTGGACCAAGATCGTGGCCCTCACCTCCGAGCCCACGACCGAGGCGCTCCACAACGTCTACACGCCCGGCCGCCCCCTCCTCGAGCGCGGCGACACCGGCATGTGGGTCCGTCAGGTGCAGGCACGGCTCACGCAGCTGCGCTGGTACGACGCCCCGGTGACGGGTCGGTTCACCGGCTCGACCGTCGAGGCGGTCGAGGGCTTCCAGGCCAAGCGCCGGATCCCGGTGACCGGCCAGGTCGACCGCCGCACGCTCACGCGGCTCAAGGAGATGACGCGCGTCCCCACCCGGGCCGAGCTCTTCAACATCGTGCCCAGCGGCCCGGCGCTCGACCCGCGGTGCACCACCGGGCGCGCGCTCTGCGTCGACAAGACGTCGCGGTCACTGCGCTGGGTGGTCGACGGCGTCGTGCTCCGGACCGTCGAGGTGCGCTTCGGCTCCGACGAGCTGCCGACCCGCGAGGGCGACTTCTCCGTCTTCCGCAAGTCGCGCGACCACGTCTCCAGCCTCTACGACACCCCGATGCCGTTCGCGATGTTCTTCTCGGGCGGGCAGGCGGTGCACTACTCCCCCGACTTCGCCGCCAACGGCTACAACGGCGCGTCCCACGGGTGCGTCAACGTCCGCGACCGGGCGGCTGTGGCATGGCTCTTCGACCAGGTGCGGATCGGCGACCGGGTGGTCGTCTACCGCTCCTGAGCGCCGAGGCCCTAGGAGCCGGCCAGGGAGAAGGCCGCATCCAGTCCGGCGCCCGCGCGACCCCGGCGAGGCAGCGACGCGTCGACGGCCAGCGAGGCCGCCGGCGCAGCGGGGACCGTGATCACCGCGTGCTCCTCCGCCAGGTCCAGGCGGACCGCCGGGTGGTGGGCGATGCGACCGATCCGGAAGTCCAGCGCCGTCGCGAGGGCGCTGACGGTGCGGTTGACGCGGGTGTCGAGGACGAGCACCCGGAGCCGGCCGCCCCACCAGGGCGCCAGGGCACTGACGTCGGCGGCGAGCTTGCGGGTCCGGCCCTTGATGCGGGCCTCGGCGACCTGGGCGGACGCGGACTCGAGGACCTCGCGCGGCGTCTCGTGCCAGGCCGCGCCGTCGATGCGGGCGACCTCGAGCAGGTCCTCCAGCACCTTGGCGGTGAGGTGGTCGAGGAGGACGTGGGTGGGCGAGACACGGGCGAGGGCGGCCTCGAGCTGGAACGGCCCCTCCACCCACGCCATCGTGCAGCCCGCGGTGAGGTGGGCGTCGCGCACGACTGTGGTGAACCTGTCGGTGGCCTCGCCCGTCAGCAGGACGACGTCGTCGGCGGTGAGGTCGGCGAGGGTGCCGGACGACTCGGGTCGGAAGAGCCAGGCCTCGGCCTTCTCGCGCGGCAGGCCGAGGACGGCGCTGGACGGTGCGCCGTCGCGGACGGAGTCGACCCACGACAGCACGTCGGGCTGGCGCTTGCGGCGCTCGAGACCCATCCCGCGCAGGCGCTCCCACGACCGGTCGTCGCACTCGAACAGCTGGGCGTCGTCCAGCCCGGCCCGGCGCAGCAACGCGAGTCGGCTCTCGTGGTCGACGATGACGAGCCGCACCTCGATGCGGTCGAGGAGGCGCCCCACCTCGGCAGGGTCCATCCGCTCGGGCAGCAGCAGTGGCACGGCACCGGCCACGCGGGTGGCGAGCTCGAGCTCGAGCTGGCGGATGCCGGTGGGGACGCGGATGACCACGACCTGACCGGGGTTGACCCCGGCCTCGATCATCCCGGCCGCGCCGTCGATGACGCGGCGGTAGAGCTCGTTCCAGGTCAGCGACGACCATTCCTGTCCGCGCCACTCGACCACGGCGGCCTCGAGGGCGCGGTCGCGGGCGTGGCGCTGCAGCCGCGCGAGCGGCGATTGCTGAACAGGCACTTGCGGCCCCCTCCGAAGGTGGTGTACCGACGCAACCTAGGCGAGCCGCCGCCCTCCTGTTCGCCGTTTGCCAGATCTCCCGTCAGCCGCCTGCGAACCCCGGCGTAGGCTCCTCCCTCGTGACGACCCCCGCGTCCGCACCCGCCGGCGGACCTTCAGCGCCTCTGGTCGTGCGCACCGTCCCGGTGGACCTGGCGGACCTCCCGCTGCTCGAGCTGCTGCCGGAGCAGGACCCCGTGAGCTGGCTGCGTCGGGGCGAGGGCGTCGTCGGCTGGGGCGTCGCTGCCCGCCTGGAGACCTCCGGTGCGACCCGCTTCAGCGATGCCGTGAAGTGGTGGTCGGAGACCGTGGCCCGGGCCACGGTCGACGACCAGGTCGGCGAGCCGGGCACCGGACTGGTGTGCTTCGGCGCCTTCGCCTTCGCCGACGAGCCCGGCGACTCGGTCCTCGTGGTCCCCCAGGTCATCGTGGGTCGCCGCGGCGACCGCACTTGGCTCACGACCGTGTCGGTCGAGGCTCCGCCGCTCACCCCGACCGGCACGCCACGCCCCCCGGTCGGCCTGAGCTTCTCCGACGGTGCGCGCAACGGCGAGGAGTGGATGACGGTCGTCGCGGAGGCAGTGCAGCGCATCGCGTCCGGCGCCCTGGAGAAGGTGGTCCTGGCCCGCGACCTGATCGTCACCACCGACGAGCCGCTGGACGTGCGGTGGCCGCTGCGCCGCCTCGCCGACCAGTACGAGATGTGCTGGACCTTCCACGTCGACGGCCTCTTCGGCGCCACGCCCGAGATGCTCGTACGCCGCGAGCGCGGCCTGGTGACCTCCCGGGTGCTGGCCGGCACCATCCGGCGTACGGGGGACGACGACCGCGACCTGGCGCTGGCCGCCACCCTCGCCCGCTCGTCGAAGGACCTCGAGGAGCACGAGTACGCCGTGCGCTCGGTCGCCGACGCCCTCGAGCCGCACTGCTCCTCGATGAACGTCCCCGAGGCACCGTTCGTGCTCCACCTCCCCAACGTCATGCACCTGGCGACCGACGTGAACGGTGTGGTCCACGACGTCGCGACGTCGCTCGAGCTCGCCGAGTCGCTGCACCCCTCCGCTGCCGTCGGTGGCACCCCCACCCCGGCCGCGGTCGCGCTGATCGCCGAGATCGAGGGCATGCCGCGTGACCGCTACGCCGGTCCGGTCGGGTGGATGGACGCCTCCGGCGACGGCGAGTGGGGCATCGCCCTGCGCTCGGCGATGGTCACCGGGAGCGGCGTACGCCTCTTCGCCGGCTGCGGCATCGTGGCGAGCTCCGACCCCGAGGCCGAGCTGGCCGAGTCGCAGGCGAAGTTCGTGCCGGTGCGCGACGCGCTCGAGGCCGGCTGACCTACAGGTCCTGGCCCGGCTCCCGCCGCTCGAAGGCCTGGCCGTCGGGCAGCAGGTTGGCCATGTGGGTGGCGACCATGTCGAGGCCGATGTCGCTGTAGACGCGGTCGTGGATCGCCAGCGACGTCGGGGCTCCCACCGCGCGGACGAAGTCGACGGCCTCCGAGACCTTCAGCCACGGAGCACTCACCGGCGCCAGCAGGACGTCGACCGCGCGTCCGGGCGGGGTCAGTGCGTCGCCGGGGTGGTAGACGCTGGTGCCGCCGGCCACCAGGACGTAGCCGGAGTTGTCGAAGCGGTCGTAGTCGGGGTGGATCACGGCGTGCTTCTCCCCGACCACCTCGATGGCGGCGCCGGCGACGTCGAGACGGTCGCCCGGGCGTACGACGGTGACGCGCTCTGCCACCTCGGGCGCCTGCTCGCGCAGCAGCCGCTCCACGGCAGCGATCGTCCAGATCGGCACGTCGGTGCCCCGCAGGTGGTCGGCATGGACGTGGTCGGCGTGCTCGTGGGTGATGAGCACGGCGTCCGCACCGGCCAGTGCCTCCGGGTCGGTGAACACACCGGGATCGAGCACCACGACGCCACCGTCGGTCTCGATCCGCACGCAGGCATGGCCGAACTTCGTGATCCGCATGCCGCCAGACTAGGACGAGGCAATCCGCGTGATGAATGTGTGACGCGTGGGGTGCGAGGTTAGGGTGGTGGCGCCTCTGATGGGTGGAGTGCCCTGGGGGAATTGCCAATCGCACCCGACACGAAGAGAGTTCACATGTCTGCACGCCGCGTGCTCGCAGGCAGCGTCGCCGCGCTGCTCCTGCCCGCGTCCCTGCTCCTGACCACCGAGGCCGGCTCGGCCACCGACTCCGCGGCACGTGCCGCGTCGACGCCGGTGGCCAAGAAGGCCGGTCAGAAGATCTCGCTGGAGGTGCTGCCCCAGATCGTCCAGCAGGGCAAGCGCACCGCCAGCGCGAGCTCGGCCAAGGCCGGAGTGACCGCCACCATCAAGCCGGTCAAGGTGGGCCGCAAGGTCGTCCTCGAGCAGCTCAACGGGTCCTCGTGGAAGAAGGTGGGCACCGCCAAGCAGCAGAAGAACGGTCGCGCCTACTTCTCCGCGCAGATCTCCAAGAGCGGCCAGCCGCTCACCTACCGCGCCACCGCCGCGAAGTTCAAGGGCCTCAAGGCGATCAAGAGCAAGACCGATGACACCGCCCGGTGGCTGACCCCGACCTTCTCCGACGAGTTCGGCGGCAGCGTCCTCAGCCCGATGTGGAAGATGCGCGGCCAGGACTACGAGCCCACCAGCAAGCGCGCGTGCTCCAAGGGTGACCCGTCCGCCGTCAAGGTCACCGGTGGCGCCCTGCGCCTCAGCGTGATCAAGGACCGTTCGCGCTCCGACAAGTGCAAGGCGTCGTCGCGCAAGCAGACCAAGAAGATCTCCTACCGCCTCAACGGCCACGTCGGCACGGCCGGCCTGTTCGACTTCAAGTACGGCGTTGCCGCCGCGCGCATCAAGATGCAGAAGATGCAGGGCCAGCACGCCAGCTTCTGGATGCAGCCGGTCGGCGAGAACCAGCCGGGCAGCGACGGCCACGAGATCGACATCATCGAGTACTTCGGTGACAAGCACCCGCAGGGTGGCCTGACGAGCTTCATCCACTGGTACAAGGGTCAGCGCCTCATCAAGACCGGCTCGTGGATCAAGAACTCCGAGTCGTTCCTGAAGAACAAGAAGGACGGCTGGTCGAAGAACTACCACGTGTTCTCGGTCCAGTGGACTCCTAAGGTGATCATCTTCCGCATCGACGGCAAGGAGACCTGGCGCACGTCGGCCCGCGTCTCAAAGGCCCAGCAGTACCTGATCCTCAGCCTGCTCGCCTCGGACTACGAGGCGCTCGAGCTGCCGGACAAGAAGCTGCCGCAGCACATGTACGTCGACTGGGTGCGCGTGTGGGAGACCCCGGTCTCCTGATCGCACCTGCGTGACCTGAACCACCGATCCGCGCGTTGGCCCCCTAGGGGGTCAGCGCGCGGATCTTTGCGTCCAGCGCCCGGCGGTCGTCGCGACGTACGCGCGCCTCGACCACCTCGATGCCGCCGTTGGGCGAGGCCAGGGCGTGCTCGAGCTCGGGCAGGCTGGTGACGGCGAGGTGCGGGACGCGCATCGCTGCACAGAGGCTCGCGACGTCGACCCCGTGCGGGGTGCCGAAGAGGGTGTCGAACCGGTCGGCGTAGGCCGGGTCACCCTGCTCGAGGGTGGCGAAGATCGAGCCGCCGTCGTCGTTGACCACGACGATCGTCAGGTCGGGTCGCGCCTCGCGCGGGCCGAGGACCAGTCCGGTGGTGTCGTGCACGAAGGTCACGTCGCCCATCAGCGCCAGCGCCCGCGTGGACCGGGGCCGGCCCAGGGCGGCGCCGATCGCCGAGCTGGTGGTGCCGTCGATGCCGGCCAGGCCGCGGTTGGCGATGACCTTGCGACGTCCGCCGACCTCGTAGGGGGCGACCATCAGGTCGAGGTCGCGGATCGGGTTGGAGGCGCCGACGAACAGCAGTCCGCCGGGCGGCAGCGCTCGGCTGACCGCGCCTGCCACCTCGTGGGGCGTGAGGTCGGGCTCGGCGGCGAGGAGCCGGTCGAGCTGGCGAGCGACCGAGCGGTCGGCCGCGCGCCACTCCTCGAGCCACGCAGCGTCGTCCGAGCCGTCGACGCGGACGGCCTCGTGCTCGCTCGCGATCGCGTGGGGACGGCCGGGCCACATCCCTCGGGCGCGCACCGAGACGACCTCGACGTCGTCGCGCGCGAGCAGCCGGGACACGGGCCGGGACAGGGTCGGGTGGCCGAGGACGACGGCGCGCTCGATCCGCTCGCCGATCTCGGTCCCGAGCAGGAGCCGGTAGGTGCGGATGACGGCGTCACCGGTGCGACAACCGCTGCTGGGCTCGGCGAGGAGGGGCCAACCGGCAGCCTCGGCGAGCTGGCGGGCGGGCGGTCCTGCGTCGTCGCCGGCGACCACGACGGTGCGGGGGCCGAGGTCCAGGGTCGTGGCCTCCGGAGCCGTGGACGTCGCGTGGACCGCCCACGGCGGGACCTCGCCCCCGTCCCACGCGTCATCCGGCAGCAGCGGGTCGTCGAGCTGCACGTTCAGGTGGACCGGTCGCCGGTGGTCGTGCGTACGGAGGAAGGCGAGCAGCTGCCCGAGGTCTGCACCCGCGACGTCGAGGGTCGGCGCGAAGGTCCCGAAGAGGCCGTCCTGGTCGGTGGTCTGGTTGGCGCCGGTGCCGCGCAACCGGGCCGGGCGGTCGGCCGTCACCACCACGAGCGGCACGCCGGCGTGGGCTGCCTCGACCACCGCGGGCAGGAGGTTGGCGACGGCAGTGCCGGACGTGCAGACGACTGCGGCGGCGCGGCCGCTCACCTTGGCGAGCCCGAGCGCGAGGAAGCCGCCCGTGCGCTCGTCGATGCGCGTGTGCAGCCGCAGCCCGGGCCACGGCCCCGGGGTCTGCGAAGCCGCGTCGAAGAGCGCGAAGGACAGGGGCGCGTTGCGCGACCCGGGGGCCAGCACCACCTCGCGGACGCCGGCGCCGCGGAGCGCCGTCACCACGGCCCGGGCGAGCTCGGCGGAGGGGTTCACGAGATCCGATCCTGCCCTACGGACCCGAGCCTGCGGCGCCAGTGGTCGACCCGGTCGTCCGCGGCGGCCACCCGGGCGAGCGCGCCCTCGTCGACGTCGGGCCGGGTGACGGCGAGCAGGCCGTCGACGGGGAGCATCGGCTCGCCCACGACGTCGTCGGTCAGCATCTGCACGGTGGCCAGCCCGCAGGCGTGGTGCAGCTCGGGCAGGGCGGCCGCGAGGGCGACGCCGGCCGCGATGCCGATGCTCGACTCGATGGCGCTGGACACGACCACCGGGAGCCCGATGTCCTCCGCGATCCGCAGGCACGCACGCACACCGCCCAGGGGCTGGACCTTGAGCACCGCGATGTCCGCGGCCTCGAGGTCGCGCACCCGGTAGGGGTCCTCGGCACGCCGGATCGACTCGTCGGCCGCGATGGGCACGCCGACCCGGCGACGCACGACGGCGAGGTCCTCGACCGTCGCGACCGGCTGCTCGACGTACTCCAGTCCTCCGGCCGCGCGCTCGAGCGCGGCGATCGCCCGGACGGCCTCGTCGACGTCCCACGCGCCGTTGGCGTCCACGCGGACCAGGCCGTCCGGGCCGAGCGCGTCGCGCACCGCTTCGACGCGAGCGAGGTCGTCGGCGAGCGTCTGGCCGCGCTCGGCGACCTTGACCTTCGCCGTGCGGCACCCACCTGCCGTCACGATCGCGTGGGCGCGCTCGGGGTCCGTCGCGGGCACGGTCACGTTGACCGGCACGTGCTGGCGCAGGGGCTCCGGCCACCCCACGTCGGCGGCCTCACGCGCGCAGTCCAGCCAGGGACGCGAGGTGGCGTCGTCGTACTCCAGGAAGGGTGACCACTCGCCCCAGCCCGCGTCGCCGCGGAGCAGCACGCCCTCGCGGACCGTGATGCCGCGGAAGCGGGTGCGCAGGGGGATGGAGAAGACCCGGAGGCCGGAGGGAGCGCTCACAGAGCAGCCTGGAGGGCCTGCCGGTCCACCTTGCCGTTGGGCAGCAGGGGCAGCGACGGGACCCACACGAAGTCGCGGGGCGCCCACGACCGCGGGTGGACCATGCTGATCCAGTCGCGGAGGTCCGGTTCGTCGGCGGTGCCGACGACGACAGCGACCAGGCGCTGGCCCCACTCGGCGTCAGGGATCCCGAAGACCTCGGCCTCGTCGACCAGCAGGTGCTGGCGCAGCCGCTCGGCCACGACCTCGACCGGGATCTTCACGCCGCCGCTGATCACGACGTCGTCGATGCGTCCGAGGATCTGCAGCCGGCCGTCCTCGTCGAAGCGGCCGGCGTCGGAGGTCAGGAACCAGCCGTCGACGACCGTCTCGGCGGTGAGCGCCGGGTCGGCGTCGTAGTGGCTGAACAGCGTGGGCCCGGCGATGCGGACGCGTCCCTCGGCGCCGATCGTCACCGCGACCCCGTCGAGCGGCAGGCCGTCGTACACGCAGCCGCCCGAGGTCTCCGAGGAGCCGTAGGTGGAGACCAGGCGGACCCCGTGCTCCTCGGCGCGGCGACGCAGGTCGGCGTCGAGGCCGCCGCCGCCGACCAGGACGGTGTGGCAGTGCGCGAGGGCGGCGAGCTGCTCGGTGTCACCCATGATCCGGTGCAGCTGGGTGGGCACCAGCGACACGAAGACAGGGGTGTCGGTGTGGTCGGACGCGGCGGCGCGGCCGATGTCGAGCCCCTCCACGACGATCGGCTCGTGTCCGGCCACCAGCGACCGCACGATCACCTGCACCCCGGCGACGTACGACGACGGCAGCGCCAGCAGCCAGCGACCCGACTCCCCCAGCCGGCGCGCCGACGCCTCGACGCTGGCGAGCAGGGCGCGGCGCGGGATGACGACGCCCTTGGGCCGTCCGGTCGAGCCGGACGTCTGGATCAGCAGCGGGTCGGGGTTGTCGGCTTCGAGCCATCGCGACAGCTGCCTGATCGCGACCGAGGGCTCGTCCGAGGGCCGGAGGAACGTCACCTCGCGAACGCTAGCCGGTCGTCCACCCCCTCGCACAGGCCGTCGTCGGGGGGCGTGGCCGTCGGCATAGGCTCGGCCGCATGAGTGCGTACTGGATCTGCATCTACAAGGCCGTGCACGACCCCGACAAGGTCGCGGCGTACGCCGAGCTGGCGGGGCCTGCGCTCCGCGGCGCCGGGGGCACCTTCCTGGCCCGCGGCGTGCCGGAGGCCACCTTCGAGAAGGGCGAGGCGACGCGCACCGTCGTCATCGAGTTCGAGTCGGTGGACGCGGCCGTCGCCGCCCACGACAGCGCGGGCTACCAGGAGGCGTTGCGCGCCCTCGGCGACGGCGCCGAGCGCGACATGCGCATCGTCCCCGGCGCCTAGGGTCGAGGCCACGCGTGGCTGCACTCGCACGACCTCACGACAACTGAACCGAGGACGTGCCTGTGGCCCGATCACCGGTGGTGTCGGGCTGTGGGGCGCTCAGGTTCGTCGGCGTGGGCGGTGGGTGACGGGGCCGGTGGTCACGGTGATCCCGGTCGGGAGGGTCCATTCGTAGGCCCCGTCCGGCAGGCGTCGGTAGGTGAAGGCACCGAAGGTCTTGGCCCGGTGATATCTGCGGCACAGCGGTGCGAGTGCGTCGGGACGGGTCTGGCCGGGCGGTCCGCCCTGGTCGACGGGGACATAGGTCTCGATGTGGTCGAGGTCGCAGGACTCCGCGTCACGCCCGCACCCGGGGTACACACAGGTGGTGTCGCGCAACCG
>NZ_FOKC01000002.1 GCF_900112035.1 Nocardioides alpinus
CGCAGTGGCCTGGTTCGCCGAGCGTGGAGTCACCGTCCAGCGGGTGCTGAGCGACAACGGCAGCTGCTACAAGTCGAACCTGTGGCGCGACACCTGCCACGACCTGGGCATCACGCCGAAGAAGACCCGGGCCTATCGGCCACAGACGAACGGCAAGATCGAGCGCTTCCATCGAACCCTCGTCGAGGGCTGGGCGTTCAAGAAGTTCTACAACTCCGAATCCGCAAGACTCGCCGCTCTGCCAGCATGGATCCACGAGTACAACCACCACCGGCCCCACTCAGCAATCGCTGGGCGCTCACCCATCACCAGGTTGGACAACCTGGCTGGGCATCACAGCTAGCGACGCAGACGGAGGGCTGTCAGGTGGCGGTCCTTGCGACCTGTGAAGCGGCCGAGCCGGCGAGGTAGCCGTCCACGCTGAGGAGGCATTCGGAGGCCTACCGTGAAAGTCGGCGGTGCCATGACCGAGGCCAGCTTGGCGGGCACGGGTGGCGGCTACGCGCTCGGCCAGAGTTTCGCGGAAAGGGTCTTCCCGTCCCATGCCGCCGGCCACACCGCCTCTACTAATGTCGAACTTGTGTTCGATGATGCTACCGGTCTGCGCCCGCACCTTGCGAAGAGGCGCTCCATCGCGTCCGCCCGCGCGGGTATCCTGCGCGTATGTCAGATCGGGCTGACGATGACTGGGTGACGCAGGTCGAGGCGAGCCGGCTGCTCGGCTTTAAGGGAAACAGCGCGAGCGCGGTACCGAAGCTCGTCCGCAGAGGCTTGCTCCACCCTCGGCGCGAACGTCCCAGTTTGGCCCGGGCGGAGGTCGAGCAGCTCCGTGACGTCCGAGCGGAGCAGGCCCGCCTCCGCGCTCTCTCGAAACTGCCGAAGAAGCCGCGCGCCGCACCGGTGCCCCCGGACAACCACCCCGAGTGGGTGCTGGCCGCGGACCTGGCCGTGGAAATGGGTGTCGGCGGCCCATGGGTCGTGCATCAGAGGGCCCGACGGGGCCGGCTGCCATATGCGATGGGCGAGGACGGCACCAGGTGGTTCCGGCGCGACCTCGTGGCGATGGCCGTGCGCGCCCAAGAGGTCTCCCGGTCGAAGAGGATCTAGGCGCCACTGCAAGCAAGCTGGGCGCGGGTCACCCACACGTCCGTTCCCCAAGTCTGCGGCGCTGCATGTGGCACTCCGCTCAGGCGGAACGTCTCATCGCTGCCCTCGATAGGCGGTCGCAAGACGTTCCGCATGCCCCGGGGCGACCAGTCCACCTCCTAGGTACCCACGACCGCCCAGGAGGCCCCATGCCGACCAAGCAGACGCACGCCAGCCCCCGCATCCCGCGACAGCGCGTGCTGCCGGTGTACCTCAGCATCGAGGAGGCAGCTGAAGTGATGTCGTTGAGCACGAAGACGATTCGTCGTCGCATCAGCGACGGCTCGATCCCGGCCTATCGGTGCGGACGCCGCAACATCCGAATCCGCTTGGACGAGCTCGAGGCAGCCTTCCGAAAGCTTCCCTCTACCGGCCACTGATGGACCGTTGGTGGACACGTAGTGGACACGCGGACCAAATTGAAACAGCCCCCGATCCTGCGTTTCCGCAGGTCAGGGGCTGTCTGTGACTCGGTGGGCGATACTGGGTTCGAACCAGTGACCTCTTCGGTGTGAACGAAGCGCGCTACCACTGCGCCAATCGCCCGAGCTCGCCAGAACGTTATCCCATGCGTCGGCCCGATCCGGAATCGGGTCCGCGCTCAGGACAGGGCGGGTTCAGGCCAGGTGCTCCGCGCGGTCCCGGTCGCCGGCGCTGCCGTCAGTGTGGTCACCGGCGTCGCCGTCCGCCGAGTCGCCGGCCGCCTCGTCCGACGAGCCGCGCTTGCGGTCCTTGATGGACCGACGCAGCTCGTCGGCCTTCTCGGGGTGGCCGTGGAAGCGTCGGAAGCTGTAGATGATGAGGCCGACGGCGATGAAGGCCGAGGCGACCTGGGTGACACCGGTCCAGATGCCGCCGGGGAGCCACCACGTGTCAGCCAGCGGCCACCACTCGGGCGTCGCCGGCTTCATGATCCACAGCACGCCGCACGCAGCGAGGGCGATCGCGCCGAGGCACGAGGCGATGACGCGGGGCCAGGTCTCGACGCCCTCGGCGGCACCGAGCATGGCGCGCAGCCGCACCGGCTCCACGCGGCGCTCGGCCCAGTCGTACTGCTGGGACAGGAGGGCCAGGCCGGCGAAGATCCCGAGCAGGCCCGGGCCGGGCAGGAAGATCGCCGCCACGCCGAGGAGCAGCAGCACCCAGCCGAGTGTCTCGAGCACGATGCGCTTTGCGGCCCCGGTCATGTCCCAACCCTATCCGGGCACTCCCAGCGCCGCGCGCGCTCGCCTGCGGTACACCCGTCGCAGGCTGGGACGTAACTCACCGCGGTGGCAAAAGTTGATCAACATGAACTGGCAATACACTGGGCAAAACACAGGTTCCATCAAGATCGTCATGAGTCAACGTCAAGAACCGGTCTGGACCGGACCGAGGCTTATTTCAGCGTTTCGCATCATGCACCCCACCGGATGTCGTCTCATGAGCATCCTGCACCCGCAGAAATCGAAGGAGTCTCGATGAACATGTCCGGTTCCGGGCACACGCTGTCCGATGTTGCGTTGGACATCACGGTCGAGTGCATGGACGAGCGCGGCATCCGCCACGAGATCGACACCGTCCTCGGCTACCGCTCCTCCGACCCCTTCGCCGTCGCGATGACCTTCATCACCGCGGACGGCAACCTCGTGTGGACCTTCGGGCGCGACCTGCTCGCCCGCGGCACCGAGGGTCCCGTCGGCGAGGGTGACGTGCACGTGGCTCCGGCCATCGGCCTCAGCGGCCGCGCGATGGTCAGCATCGAGCTCAGCTCCCCCGACGGCCACCTGGTCCTGCTGGCCCGGTCCTCCGACATCAACGACTTCCTCGCGCGCACCGTCGCCGTCGTGCCGCAGGGCACCGAGTCGGACTTCTTCGACGTCGACATGCTCATCAACCAGGTCCTGGCCTCCTGAGCCGCCGGCCCTGAGCCGGCCAGCCTCGCCCCACTAGTGGTGCGAGTGCTGCGCGATCCAGCTCCTGTGGAGCCCTGAGTAGACGCTGCCGGCCTGGGTGACCAGCTCGGCGTGCGGTCCTCGCTGCACCACCCGGCCCTTGTCGACCACGATCACCTCGTCGGCGTTCTCCGCGGTCGAGAGCCGGTGCGCGATCGTCACCGACGTGCGCGACTGCATCAGCCGCTCCAGCGCCCGCCCGATCTGCATCTCCAGCGCCGGGTCGACCGCACTCGTCGCCTCGTCGAGGACCAGCAGGTCCGGGTCGGCGAGGTGGGCCCGCAGCAGCGCCACGAGCTGGCGCTCCCCCGCGGACAGCGACTCACCGCGCTGGCCGACCTCGGTCTGCAGGCCGCGTGGCAGACCACTGAGCCAGTCGTCGATGCCGAGCTGGACCGCGGACGCACGGATGTCGTCCTCGGTCGCGTCGAGCTTGCCGTAGCGGACGTTGGCGGTGATGGTGTCGTCGAAGAGGAAGCCCTCCTGCGGCACCAGCACGACGCTGCGGCGCAGCGACGCAGCCTCGATGCGGCGCACGTCGACGCCGTCGAGCAGCACGGCGCCGTCGACCGGGTCCATCAGGCGGGTGAGCAGCTTGGCGAAGGTGGACTTGCCCGAGCCGGTCTCCCCCACGATGGCGACGCGGGTGCCGGCCGCGATGGCGAGGTCGACGTCGCGCAGCACCGGCGGACCGTCGGGATAGGAGAAGGTGACGTCGGAGAAACGTACGTCGATCGGGCCGCGGGGCAGCGTCTCGCCGTCGGGGCCGGGATCGATCAGGTCGGCCGGCGTCTCGAGGATGCCCAGCACCCGGCGCCAGCTGGCGATGGCGTTCTGGGCGTCGGTCAGGATCTGGGTGCCCATCTGGACCGGTCCGACGAACAGCGTCACCAGGAACGCGAACGCCAGCACCCGCCCGGGCGTCATGTCGCCGGCGAAGCCCAGCAGCACGCCGATGACGATGACGCCGGCATTGGCGAGGCCGGCGGAGAGTCCGCCGAGCGAGAACGAGGTGACCGTGTAGGTCTGGGCGTGGGTGTAGGCGTCCTGCCAGTCCTGGATGGCGGTGTCGATCCGGGCCTGGGTGCGGTCCTCGACGCCGTAGGAGCGGACCACGGCCGCGCCGACGACGGGCTCGGAGATCGCACCGAGCAGCACGCCCACCTGGTGGCGTACGACGGTGTAGGCGGCCGAGAGCTTCTTCTGGAACCACCGGATCGAGAGGAACAGGGGCAGGAAGCAGAGCCACACCACGGCAGCGAGCTGCCAGCTGTAGACCAGCATCAGCACGGTCGCGACGAGCATCTGCCCGATGCTGACGACGAAGATCAGGCCACCGAAGACCAGGAACTGGCTGACCTGGTCGACGTCGGAGGTCACCCGCGAGACGAGCGCGCCGCGACGCTCGGTGTTCTGGGTGAGCAGCGGCAGGTCGTGGACGTGGCGGAACGCCTTGGTGCGCAGCGTGGCGAGCCCGCGCTCGGAGACGGTGAAGAGCCGGCTCGTCATGGCGTAGGACGCGATGCTGGTCACGACGATGGCGATGGCCGCCAGCACGCCCATCCACGCCACGAAGTCGAGGCGGGGGCCGTCGGGGCCGTTGAGCCCGCGGTCGAGGGTCTGCTGGACCGCGATCGGGACCACGATCTGTCCGCAGGAGGCGACGACCGCGAGGAACAGCGTGAACCGCAGGCCCTCGCGCAGCTCGGGTGAGTACTTCATGCCGAGGCGGATGGTGGCGATCGCCCCGATGTCCTCGCCGCTGTCCATCCGGGTGCCGGACGCGGGAGCCGTCGTGCTCATCGTGCTGCCTCCTCGGCGTCGGCGTCGACCTCGTAGGCGTTGACGAGGTGGGCGTAGGCGGGGCTGGACACCAGCAGCTCGGCGTGGGTGCCACGGCCCACGATGCGGCCCTCGTCGAGGTGCACGACCTCGTCGGCCAACGAGATGGTGGCCTTGCGGTACGCGACCACGACCAGGGAGGCAGCAGAGCCGCTGGCCCCGCCGCCGTCGCCGACGTTGTCGCTGCGGTCGTCGCGCAGCGAGGCCAGGATCCGCGCCTCGACCTCGGGGTCGACCGCGGAGGTGGCGTCGTCGAGGATCAGCAGCCGCGGGCGACGGACCAGGGCGCGCGCGAGCGACAGCCGCTGCCGCTGGCCGCCGGACAGCGAGGTCCCCCGCTCACCGAGCTGGGTGTCGAGCCCGTGCGGGAGCGCTGCCACGAACCCGTCGGCCTGGGCGGTGCGCAGGGCCGACCACACCTCCGCGTCGGAGACGTCGGCGCCGAGGGTGACGTTGTCGCGCACCGTGTCGTCGAACATGAAGGCGGTCTGGGGCACGAGGGCGACATCACGCGGCAGCTCACCCTTGCGCAGCCCCTTGACGTCGTGGCCGTCGATGCGGACCCGGCCGGAGTCGGGGTCGACCAGGCGGGTCAGCAGACTGGTGAGGGTGCTCTTGCCGGAGGCCGTGGCACCCACCAGGGCGACGGTCCGCCCGGGCTGCACCTCGAAGTCCACGCCGCGCAGCAGCGGGGCGTCCGTGTCGTAGGCGTAGTGGAGGTCCTCGACCTGGAGCAGGGCACCGCCGACCTCGCCGCGCGGCAGCAGGTCGTCGCCGTAGGGCATGTTGCCCTCCGCGTCGAGCACGGCCTTGGCGCGGCGGTAGCCGACCACCGAGCGCGGGAACTCGCCCAGCAGCCATCCGATCGCCCGGATCGGGAAGGACACGATGGTGAGGAGGTAGGCGACGGTCACGACGTCGCCGGCGCTGGTGGCGCCGCTGGCCACGCGGGACACCCCGACGGCCAGCACCACCAGGACGCCCAGGCTGGGCAGGCTCGCGAGGGCGGGGTCGAAGACGGCACGGATGCGGCCGGCGCGGATGTTGACGTCGCGCAGCTCGTGGGCCTTGGCGCGGAACCGGTCGGTCTCCTCGACCTCGCGGCCCAGCGTCTTGACCACCATCGCGCCGTCGAAGGACTCGTGCGCGATCTCGCTGACCTCGGCGCGCAGGCCCTGCGCGCGCGTCATCAGCGGCGAGGCGTAGCGCTGGTAGAGCAGGTTGGCGACCACGACCGCGGGGAAGACGAGCAGGCCGACGATCGCCATCACCACGTCGGCGACGAACATCTGGATCACAGCGATGACCATCATCACGACGGTGCCGAGGGCCATCGGCAGCGGCATGACCGGCGACCAGGCGGCTTCGACGTCGGAGTAGGCGTTGGACAGCAGCTGGCCGGTCGGGTGGCGCTGGTGCCACTCCATCGGCAGCGACAGGTACTGACGGGTGACGCCTCGTCGCGTGTGCGACTGCATCCGGTAGTACATGATGCCGCCGCCCAGGCGCCGGGCCACGATGCCGACGGCGCGCAGGATGGCCACCGCCATGAACAGGGCGACGACCCACACGAGCAGGTCCGTGCCGATCTCGCCGTTCTCGAACGCGGGGATCAGGACGTTCTGGGTGGACCAGCCGAGCACCCACGCGTCGGCGACGGTGAGCACGCCGAAGAGCACGGCGCCCAGCGTGGCGACGGTGAAGACACGCGGCTCACGCTTGATGCCGACCCAGAGGACCCGGAATCCGTCGAGTGTGGTGGTGCCCCTCAGGTCCGCGTCCTCGGCCACCGGTGTTGCCCGCCCCCTCGTCGTACGTCGTCAGTTGCCGAGCGCAACCAACCAACCGGGTCAGGCTATTCCTCGGGACCGACAGCGGACGAATTGCGCAGGGAACGGTCCATGCCCTGCAGGACCTCGGACGGCACGGGTCAGGCGCGGATGCGGGAGAGGAACGCGCGGGTGCGTTCCTGCTGCGGGTCGCCGATGACCTGCTCGGGGCTCCCCTGCTCGTGGATGCGACCGTCGTGGAGGAAGCAGACCTGGTCGGCGACGTCGCGCGCGAATCCCATCTCGTGCGTGTTGAGCAGCATCGTCACGCCCTCGCCCTTGAGCTCGGTCAGCAGGTCGAGGACCTCGCCCACCAGCTCCGGGTCGAGCGCGCTGGTGACCTCGTCGAGCAGCATCAGCCGCGGGTTGGCCACCAGCGCCCGGGCGATGGCGACACGCTGCTGCTGGCCACCGGACAGGTCGTCGGGCCGCGCGTTCGCCTTGTCGGACAGGCCTACCCGGTCGAGCATCTCCAGCCCGCGCGAGCGCGCCTCGGCGGCCTGCACGCCGTGCACCAGGCGCAGCGCCAGGGTGACGTTGCCGATGACGTCGAGGTGCGGGAAGAGGTTGTAGGCCTGGAAGACCATCCCCATCCGCGAGCGCACCTCGTCGCCGTCCACCTGCGGGTCCGTGATGTCGCGGCCCTCGAAGGTGATCATCCCGTCGTCGACGACCTCGAGGAGGTTGACGCAGCGCAGCAGGGTCGACTTGCCGGAGCCCGACGCACCGATCAGCACGACGCACTGGCCGGGCTCGATGGTGAGGCCGACGTCGCGCAGCACGACGTGGTCGCCGAAGGACTTGCGTACGCCGTCCAGTCGCAGGAGCTCGCTGCCGACGTCTTGTGATGCGCTCACAGGTGTCCTCCGGCCCCGTGGTAGCCCTTCTTGCGGGCATAGCGGTCGGTGAGCCGCGCCATCGGGATGGTGAGGCAGCAGAACAGCACCCCCGCGACGACGTACGGCGTGTAGTTGAAGTCCAGCGCCGTCTCGATCTGCGCCGCGCGGATCGCGTCGGTGACACCGAGCACCGCGATCAGGCCGGAGTCCTTCTGCAGCGAGACGAGGTCGTTCATCAGCGGCGGGATGACCCGGCGCCACGCCTGCGGAAGCACGACGTGACGCAGCGTCTGGCTGTAGGACAGGCCCAGGGAGCGGCCGGCCAGCCGCTGGCTCGGGTGCACCGACTCGATGCCGGCGCGGAACACCTCGGCGACATAGGCCGAGTAGGACAGCACCAGTGCCGAGCAGCCCCAGAACAGGCTCGACGTCGGCACCCCGCTGAGCCCGAGCGCCGGGCCGCCGAAGCCGAGCAGGAAGATCACCAGGAGCAGGGGCAGGCCGCGGAACACGTCGACGTACGCCGTTCCGAGCAGGCGCAGCGGGAAGGCAACGGGACCGCGGAGCGTGCGGACGATCGCCACGGTGAGGCTGAGGACCAGGATCAGGATCCAGCAGACGATCATCACCCGGATGTTGAGCCAGAGGCCCTCCAGCACCGCGGGGAACGACGAGACCGCCTTGTCCCAGTCGAAGTAGGTCTCCTGCACCCGCTCCCATCCCGGCGAGCTGACGACGGCGCCGCCGATCGCGCCGAGCAGCAGCAGCGTGCTGCCCGCGGCGATGACGGCGCTGCGCAACGTACGACGCCGCCGCCACTCGTCACGCTCGCGCTGGACCGCGGAGGGCCGCCAGTCCTCGGGGGCCCGGGCCTCGGCCACCCGGTCGGTCATCAGGACAGCTCGGGAGCGCCCTGCTGGGCCAGCCACTCCTGGCTGATCTGGTCGAGGATGCCGTCGTCGCGCAGGGCGTCGACGGCGCCGGACACGCAGCCGGTCAGGGGGCTGCCCAGGGCCAGCACGGCGCCGAACTGCTCCGGCTCGCCACCCTCGAGGGGCAGCTGGCCGACGATGAGGCCGTCGTCGAGCTGCACCGCGGTCATGAAGTAGGCGGTGGGCAGGTCGACCACGATGCCGTCGATCTGGCCGTTCTTCAGCGCCTGGACGGCCTGGTCGTTGGTGTCGAAGACCGCCGGGTCCTCGGAGGGCTGGATCTGGTCGGTGATGGCGGTGTAGCTGGTCGTGCCGACCTGGGCGCCGAGCTTGGCGTCGGCCAGCTCGGCGACGGTGGTGGCGCCGTCGATGGCGCTGCCGGCGTTGGTGATGACGGTCTGCACGACGTCGAAGTAGCCCGACGAGAAGTCCACGGCCTTGCGGCGACCCTCGGTGATGGAGACCTGGTTGACGTCGAAGTCGAAGTCCTTCGGGCCGGGCTGGACGACCTTGTTGAAGGGCACGGTGACCCAGGTGACCTGCTCGGCGGTGTAGCCGAGCTGCTCGGCGATGGCGTAGGCCACGGCGGACTCGTAGCCCTCACCGTTGGTCGGGTCGTTGTCGACGAACCACGGCTCGTAGGCCGGGGTGTCGGTGGCGATCGTCAGCGTGCCCGCGGTGACGGTCTCCATCGTGTCGGGGGTGCACTCGTCGGCGGCCGGCGTCTCGGAGGAGCCGGCGTCGGTGGCCGTGTCGGTGCCGGTGTCGGCCTCGTCGGTCGGGGCGCAGGCGGTGAGGGCGATCGCGGCGGTCGCGAGGGCTGCGACGGCGAGGGGCCGGGAGGTCTTCAGCATGGGCGAATCCTACGACTCAGGTCGGGGTCAGCGAACAGCGTGACCGGCCGTGGACAGACCGGCCTTCACGTCACCGATGCTGAGGGTGCCGAAGTGGAACACCGTGGCGGCCAGCACGGCGTCGGCGCCGGCATCCACGGCGGGCGGGAAGTGCTCGACCGCACCCGCTCCCCCACTGGCGATGACCGGGACGCTCACCTCGCGGCGTACGGCGCGGATGAGCTCGAGGTCGAAGCCGTCGGTCGTGCCGTCGGCGTCCATGGCGTTGAGCAGGATCTCGCCGGCCCCGAGCTCGGCAGCGCGTACGGCCCACTCGATCGCGTCGAGCCCGGCGCTCTTGCGACCGCCGTGGGTGGTCACCTCGAAACCGCTGGCCGTGCCGCGGTGGTCGGAGCCGACGCGACGCGCGTCGACGCTCAGGACGAGCACCTGGTTGCCGAACCGGTCGGTGATCTCGGCGACGAGCTCGGGGCGGTGGATCGCCGCGGTGTTGACCGCCACCTTGTCCGCACCGGCGCGCAGCAGCCGGTCGACGTCGTCGACGCTGCTGACTCCCCCACCGACCGTGAGCGGGATGAAGACCTCCTCGGCGCACCGGCTGACGACCTCCATCGTGGTCGCGCGACCCTCGTGCGAGGCGGAGATGTCGAGGAAGGTGAGCTCGTCGGCACCTTCTGCGTCGTAGAGGCGGGCCAGCTCGACCGGGTCGCCGGCGTCACGGAGCTCAGTGAAGTTGACGCCCTTGACCACCCGACCGCCGTCGACGTCGAGGCAGGGGATGACGCGAATCGCGAGGCTCACTGGTCACGACCTGGCTCGACCGACGGGAGGGTCAGGGCGAGCGCGTCCTCGAGCGTGAAGCGCCCCTCGTAGAGCGCGGTGCCGGCGATGGCACCCTCGACGCCCTCGCCGACCAGGCCCATCAGGGCGCGGATGTCGTCGAGGGTGGTGACGCCTCCGCTGGCGACGACCGGCTTGGTGGTCGCGGCGCAGACGTCGTGCAAGAGCTGGAGGTTGGGGCCCTGGAGCATGCCGTCCTTGTTGACGTCGGTGACGACGTAGCGCGCGCAGCCCTCGGAGTCGAGCCGCGCGAGGGTCTCGTAGAGGTCCCCGCCATCACGGGTCCAGCCGCGCGCCGCCAACGTCGTGCCCCGGACGTCGAGGCCGACGGCCACCCGGTCGCCGTACGTCGCGATCGCGCGGGCGCACCACTCGGGCTGCTCGAGCGCGGCGGTGCCGATGTTGACCCGGCGGCAGCCCGCGGCCATGGCGGCCTCGAGCGACTCGTCGTCGCGGATGCCGCCACTCATCTCGACCTGGATGTCGAGGGTGCCGACGATCTTCGCCTGCAGCTCGCGGTTGTGCCCGTGGCCGAAGGCGGCGTCGAGGTCGACGAGGTGGATCCACTCCGCACCGGCCTCCTGCCAGCGCAGCGCGGCCTCCACCGGGTCGCCGAAGCGCTTCTCCGATCCGTCGACGCCTTGGACGAGCTGGACGGCCTGGCCGCCCTTGATGTCGACGGCGGGCAGGAGCTCGAGGTACGGCCGCTCGGGAGTGCTGGGCATGGGTCGATCCTAGGAGCGGCTCGCGCGCACGTCGCGACCCCGGTGCCGGGGCGAGACGCTCGTCACCACGCGCGCTCGATCGCTGTGCGACGATCGCCCGATGAACCGGACCGTCGGCGCCGAGCTGGATGTCACCGCCCACGTCGAGTCCCAGGTGGAGCTCCAGATCGCCGTGGCCAGGTCACCGGGGCTCGAGGTCGACGACACGCTCGTGGTCACCCACGAGGGCCGGGTGCTAGACGTCCAGGAGGTGCCCACCACCCACCACGGACGCCTGCACACGGTGACGCTGCCTGCGGGACCGTCACACATCTCCTACAGCGCCCACGTCCGGGGCCGGGCCGACCTGCCGACGGCCGATCCGGCCGACCTGTCCTTGCACCGCAGGCCCAGCCGCTACGCCGAGTCCGACCGGCTGGGTCCCTTCGCCGCCGCCGAGTTCGCCGGGATCGGGCCCGCGGAGGTCCTGGACGCGGTGTCCTCCTGGGTGGGCACCCGGCTGTCCTACGTGCCCGGCAGCAGCGGCCCGCTGGACGGCGCGCTGGAGACCCTGCTGGCCGGGACGGGCGTGTGCCGCGACTACGCGCACCTCGCCGTCGCCCTGCTCCGGTCGCTGGGCGTGCCTGCGCGCCTCGTCGCCGTCTACGCCCCGGGCTGCGACCCGATGGACTTCCACGCCGTGGTCGAGGCCCACGTCGCCGGCGGTTGGCACGTCGTCGACGCGACCGCGCTCGCCCCTCGGACCTCGCTCGTACGGATCGCGACCGGGCGCGACGCCGCCGACACGGCGTTCATGGCGACGGTGTTCGGCAACGTCTCGCTCGACCGCTCCACCGTCACCGCGGTCGCCGACGACGGCCTTCCCGACGACGACCTGGGACAGCTGGTCGTGCTCCGCTGAGCGGACGGACCCTGGTGGCAAGGGCGGAGGCACGCGGTGTCGCGGGGCGAGTCGAGCGGAACCCTGCCGTCGCTGCTTCCAGGACGGTGGGTCCCCTCGTCAGGCTCGCCGGTCCCGACCGTCGACGCAGGCATCGCGTGCGAGCCCGCGCATCCGATCACGGCGAGATCCGCACGGTCATGCAGGCGCGCAGGAGCCCAATAGGTTGAGCACTGTGAGCGCCCAGCCGGATCACCCTCAGCGACCGGTCTTGTCCCTGCGCCCCATCGAGCTGGCCGATGCAGGACGCGTCCACGAATGGGCCTCCGACGAGAGGGCCTGTCGGTATCAGACGTGGGGTCCCAACACGCGCGACGAAACCGAGGACTTCGTGGCTGAGGCGGTTCGAGCCTCGCACCAACCTGACGGGGCGCGGCAGGTGTGGGCAGCGACTTCTCCGGACCTCGACGTGGTCGGCATCGGAGAGGTCAAGCGCGTCACGCGCACCTGCGCCGAGATCGCCTACGCGGTCCACGTGGAGCAGTGGGGCCGGGGGTTTGCTACACAACTGGCCCGCCTGCTCCTGGAGGTCGCGTTCGTCGACCCCGCGATCGCGCGCGTCCAGGGCACCTGTGATCCTCGCAATCTCGCCTCAGCCGCGGTCTTGCGGAAAGCCGGCCTGCTGTACGAGGGAACGATGCGACACACAGCGCACCTGCGGGACGGGTGGCGAGATTCCGCCATGCATGCCGTCTTGCGCGGCGAATGGTCTGCCTGACTCCGACGCACTGGTCTGCCGCTGACAGTGCGCGGATCTGCCGATGTCCGCCTGTTTGCACCGGTGTCCCACGCGTTTCTCTGTGCCATCCTGACCGGATGGAGCGCGGGGTCGACACGTGGTGGGATCACCTGCTCGACGTCTTGAGAACGGTCGGCGAAGTCAGCGAGCGAGATCCTCACGGCCTGACCGTGGTGCTCGGCCGGGAAGGCTCATCGACCGCAGTCGTCGAGATCGTCATGACGCCACGCGAGTGGAAAGACATGACCGGAATCGGCGGATGGTCCATGTCGGCGGGAGCCGAGCATGTTCGGCAACTGGTCCTCGACCAACCGTCCAACAAGCGCTACCTCGTGTACGGCCTGTACGTGTTGCGGCCGTGCGAAAGCCCAGAAATCCCGCTGAATCCGTTGTTCGCCCAGTTGGCGGAACTCGCGGAGCAGTACCCGGGCGGGGTTCCAGGTGCGGCCTGGGTCGCCCACGGACGAGAGCGAAACTAGCCCGCCGAGACATCCGGATCTGCCGCGTTGAGGGCGGCTACGCTCGCGCCGATCCTGTCTGAAGTCTCCTAGTAGCCGCGATGAGCGTACGGATGTTGCCGACGCGACGTCAGTGTCAGCCCTGCAGAATGAGAAGGTCGGTCACCCCGGGAGCACATCAGCGGTCAGTCGTCGAGTGCGTCCCGGTCGTCGCGGGTGCGTACCCAGGGCGGCGGTCCGAGACCACTGCCGCCCGGAAGGATCACGGAGACGACCGCGATGGCTCCGTCGCCGTCCTCGAAGAGGTCGATCGTCAGCTGGCACGCGAGCTCCGGTCCGTCGCCCTTTCCGTCGCCAGGTCGTGCGCCGCTGGCAGTGAGCACGATTCGGGTGGAAGCCCCAGCGACACCGGACGGGCTCGGGGTGGGGACGCCACACGTGGTGGGCGGTGGCGATCCACCCGTGATCGAGACGACCGGCTGACCGAGGTCGTTGGCCACGGGGCGCACCGCGTAGGCCACGACGGGTTCGCGCACCCGCCAACGCCAGTCGGGCGAGGTGGCCGAGTGGGTCCCGTCGGCCGTCCCGGCCGCGGCGCCGTCGACGTAGAGCCGCACCTCGGGCGCCAGGCGCGGGCGGGCCGAGCCGGAGAGGAGGAAGCGCAGGAACGCCCAGGCCTGGACGCGGCCGGCGGCGTCGGAAGGGCAGCTCCACGACGGGGTCGCTGTGGCAATGACGACCACGATCTCGTCGGACCGGACCGTGTCGCCGGAGGGCGGCACGGACCCCAGCACCTGTCCGGCCGGATCACACTGGGGCACCGGGTCGACCCGCGTCGCGATGCCGGCGCGCCCCAGCGCGCTGACGGCCTCGGTGGAGGTGAGGCCCACCAGGGCAGGCACCGTCGCCGCCCTCCGCTCGACCTTCTCGCGGTCGGGCGCGCCGCTCACGATCGCGACCGCGAACGCCGCCGCGACGACGGCGACGAGCACGACAACGGCGAGCGAGGGGCTGCGAGACCGCCCGCCGAGCACCTCCTCACGGAGCGCGGGAACGACTACCTGGTCGGGGTCGGCGGATCGAACGATGCGGCGCCGCTGGTCCTCGATCACGCGATCGACCACCGCCGCGGCGCGGTCCGCCGGCACGCCGAGCTCGGTCGCCATCTCGACGAGTCGCCGGTGGCGCGCAGCTCGGTAGTCCTGGAGGTCCATCTACCGCCCCTGGTCCCGAGATCCGGAGTCGTCGAGCTCGGCGTCGTTCACTGCGGTCCGTACGCCAATGCCGCCGAGGTCTGACTCCAGGCGCGCAAGCGCGTCGGCCGGGATTGCCGGGTTGGTGCGTCGCCAGCACCGGCCGTCGACGACGAGCCGCGTCTCGTCATCGGTGGGAACCATCCGCTGAGTTTCGCAGACCTTGTCGACGCTCCGGCGCCGTCCTCGCCGGATCAAGGTGAGACATGCCAACCCCTGATCGACCGAAGGAAACGAGATGATGCACAGCCGACAACGCTCCGACCGCTCCGACCGCTCCGGCGCGTCGCGCGCGTCCGATCGCAGGCCAGACGGACACATACACCCACGCTCGGACGTGCCGACGCCCCCGCCACCGGTGGGTGGCGGGGTGCGGGGCGGGGTCATGGTCGGCGGGGCTGCGGGATCCGAGGTGGACCCGGCGGATCGGACGGATCCAGTGCTGCTGAGCCGGTGTGGTCGCGTCGGAAGCGGTGACCGTGCGGACTGGTCCACACGAACACGCCTGGTTCGACCATCGAGTAGCGCCAGGCGCTATGTGTCTTGAGCCGGTGGTGGAACCTGCACAGCGCGGCGAGGTTGTCGGTGCTCGACGGCCCGGGCTGTGGCCTGCCTTCGGCATCGGCGGTGTGGTCGTAGGGGTTGACATGGTCGATGTCGCAACGTCGGGCCGGTCTCGTGCACCAGGGGAACACGCAGGTGCCGTCGCGGAGGACCACCCACTCGCGGATCCGGTCGGGGATCGCATGGCCGGGCGCTGAGAGCACCCTGTTGAGGTCGATGACGGGCTTGATGGTGATCCTGGTCCGGGAGTCGCCGCACCATGACGTGAGCTGGTCGAGCAGGAGGAGTCGTTGACCTTCCTCCAGCCGCCCGGTGGGACCGAGCACCGTGACCTGACCGTGGGTGCCGGCGACGAAGTGGGCGTGGAGCACGACCTCCCGGGCGATCGGCAGCCCGTCGGAGTCCTTCGCGCCGACCTTCCCCTGCTCGAACAGGTCGAGCGCGGTCTGCGTGCGAGCCAGGTCACCGAGCGCCTTTGCGCGCCGTGCGTCCAGCGACAGGGCAGAACCCAGCGCCTTCTGCGTCGCAGCACTGTGGGCGAGCGCGCGGTCGAGGTCGAGGGCGTCCGCGATGTCGATCTCTGCTTCGACGTGCACGGTGCCGGCGAAGTGCACGTCATCCGTGTCGACCGTGGCGTGACGCGGATCGACGTGAAGGTGGCCGTCCTCCGGGTCCGCTGCCGGGTCGGTGACGTCGTCGGCGAGCTCGAACCGCTTGACCGCCTCCGCGACCAGCCGGTCCAGCTGAGCCTGCCCGATCCGCCCCGCGACCGCTGCGACCTGGGAGTCCACCCACGCGGCGGCCTCGCGCGTGAGAGCGGGGGCGGCGTGGATGGTGGCCTCCGCGACGGTGCGAGCGCGCCAGGCGGGGACGGCACCGGAGTGCACCTGCGACCAGAGGCGCGGAAGGCGGTGGCGCAGCTCCAACGCGTGGCCGATGAGCTTCTTCGCCGCCGGCGTCGAGACCCTCAGGACCGTGCCGAGCTCGGCGACGCAGAACTCCGCGACCAGCGGGCACCCGGGGCCGGCGATGGGCTCCTCGTGCTCACGACCCAGACCCCCGCCGATCGTGAAGGACGCAGCGCCGTCGATGGACTCAGGCGGGTGGAGATCAGCCCAACGAGCGGCAACGTCCAGGAGGTCGGCGGCCGCTCGGTCCTCGGTGGTCTTGCGTTCACGGGCGAGCGCGAGCAGCGCGGCGGGGCTGAGGTCGTCGTCGACCCCGGCTCCCAGTCCGGACCATGCTGCGCGTGTGCTCATGTGTTCGATTGTAGGCGTCGGGTCCGACAACGGCCCACGTGGAGAACGTCCGGGCATCGTCCGGATCGTCAGGTCTGAGCGCGGGCTCCGCGCCCGTCGCCAGAGCGACTTCCTCGACCAACGACGGGGGCGACCTGCTCGACCGGCGGCCCGGCTGGGCGCCCACTGCCATGCTGGCGCCATGACCCGACAGCGCCCCCGGACGGACGCCTCATGATCGGCGACCGCTGGGGTGTCACGGACGCCGAGACGCGTCGCCCCTACGGGTGCGACGACTTCGTGCGCGAGCCCACGATGCAGGCGTGGCGGGGCGTCACGGTGCACGCCGACCCCGACGCCGTGTGGGCGCGGCTGCGGCAGGTCCGCCTCGCGCCGTACTCCTACGACCTCATCGACAACCTCGGCCGCCGCTCCCCGCGCGAGCTGCGTGACGTGCCCGAGCCACGCGTCGGGGCTCCCTTCACCCGAGCCTTCGGGCTCGACCAGGGGCGGGTGATCGCGGTGGACCCCGGCCGTGAGCTCACGGCGAAGATCATGTCGGCCTACATGTCGTACGCCGTCGTGCCGCAGGCAGAGGGCACCCGGCTGCTGCTGAAGGTCGCCGCGAGGATCCACCCGGTGCTGGCCCCGGCCGTGTCGCTCGGCGATCTCCCCATGGCTCGCAAGCAGCTCCTCACGCTGAAGGAGCTGGCGGAGGGCGACTAGAGCCCGAGGCTCCGCGCCACTGCTGACACGGCCTCGGCCGAGGCGGTCAGCTGGGCCATCTCGCTGTCGCTCAGCGGGGTGGCGAGGACGCTCTCGACCCCGGTCCGGCCGACCACCGACGGCATGGACAGGCAGACGTCAGAGATCCCGTGCACGTCGTCGAGCCGCGACGTCACGGGCAGCACCCGGTGCTCGTCGGAGAGGACGGCCTCGAGGATCCGGGAGACGGCCAGGCCGATCGCGAGGTTGGTGGCGCCCTTGCCCGCGATGATCTCGTAGGCCGACGAGACCACCTGGTGGTGGATCTGCGCCATGACCTCCTCGTCGAGGGCACGCACGCCGTTGCCGGTCCAGTCCTTCACCGGCACCCCGCCGATGGTGGCCGTGGACCACAGCGGCACCTCGGAGTCGCCGTGCTCCCCCGCGATGTAGGCGTGCACGTTCTGCACGGCCACCCGGGTGTGCTCGGCGATCAGGAACCGCAGCCGCGAGGAGTCCAGCACCGTGCCGGAGCCGAAGACCCGGTGCGCCGGAAGTCCGGAGAACTTCAGCGCGGCGTAGGTGACGACGTCCACCGGGTTGGTGACCACCAGCAGCAGGGCCTCCGGCGCCAGCGCGACGAGCGCGGGGACGAGGTCACGGCACATGTCCACGTTGGCCGCGGCGAGGTCGAGCCGCGTCTGGCCGGGGTCCTGCTTGGCGCCCGCCGTGATCACGATGACGTCGGCGTCGGCGCACACCGCGAGGTCGTCGCTGCCCGTGATCCTGGCCATCGGCGTGAACTGCATGCCGTGGTTGAGGTCGAGCACCTCGGCCCGCACCTTGGCGGCGTTGAGGTCGAACAGCGCCAGCTCGCGACAGGCGCCGCGGATCTGCGCGGCGTACGCGATCGCCGTACCGACAGCACCTGCTCCGACCACCGCGACCTTGGACACGTACGCCACTGTGACAGGTCCGGGACCGGGTGGACAGCGTCGGACGCGGGCTCGTACGACGAGGGGCGCGGGTCAGCGCCAGACCGGGGCCACGTCGCGGCGGTAGCGCCGGGCCAGCAGGAGGGTCAGGAGCGTGACGACGGGGCCGGGGATGGTCGCGCGCAGCGAGGAGCGCTCCCGCTCCCCCGCACCGTCCTGCATCCAGGCGAGCGCGTTGGCGGCATCGACGATGCTGGCCGGCCGCATCTTCCGCGCCTCCGCCTTCCATGCTGGGTCGTCCTCGAGGGCGCCCATGACGCCCTCGACGTCGGCCTCCTCGTGGGCGAGGTGCGCGTTGATCACCTCGCGGGCGCGGGCGACCGCGTCGGCGGCGGCAGCTGCAGCCACGGTGGTCGGCGAGGCCACGACGGCGTCGATCGCGGCGGAGGACGCCGTCAGCGCCTGCTTCATCGCGACGTGCTCTTCCTCCATCGCGGTGAGCAGCGTCGTGTCGAACCCGCGGGAGGCCAGGAAGGGCCACGCGATCGAGTCCTCGGCCTCGTGGTGGTGGGTCAGCTCGCGCACCAGGTTGCGCCACGCGCCCCGGACCTGGCGGGCCCGTGCGAGGTCGCCGTCGGCGAGCTGCCGCAGCGCGCGCTCGGTGCGGTCCACGTCGCGGCGGACCGCCGCATGGATGATCTGGTTCATGCTCAGTGCCTCCGTCATGACGCGACGGTAACGCTCAGCGCTGGAGCGACTCGACCCAATTCTTGAGGATCCGGGCGCCGGCGTCGCCGGACTTCTCGGGGTGGAACTGGGTCGCCGACAGCGGCCCGTTCTCCACGGCCGCGACGAACCGATCACCGCCGTGCTCGGCCCACGTCACCAGCGGCGCCGCCGTGCGGTCGTTGGTCACCAGGTCCCAGCTGCGGGCGGCGTAGGAGTGCACGAAGTAGAAGCGCTGGTCCTCGACGCCCGCGAACAGGCCGGTGCCGTCCGGCACCTCGACGGTGTTCCACCCCATGTGCGGCACCACGTCGGCCTGCAGACGGGTGACGAGCCCGGGCCACTCGGCGCAACCGTCGGTCTCGACGCCGTGCTCGACCCCGCCGCCGAAGAGGATCTGCATCCCGACGCAGATCCCCAGCACCGGCCGACCGCCCGCGAGGCGCCGACCGATGATGCGCTCGCCCTTGATCGCGCGCAGGCCGTCCATGCATGCGGCGTACGCACCGACGCCGGGCACGACGAGACCGTCGGCCGCCAGCGCGGTGTCGAAGTCGCTGGTGAGCGTCACCGACGCCCCGGCGCGCTCGACCGCGCGCACGACCGAGCGCAGGTTGCCCGAGCCGTAGTCGAGGACGACGACGTCGGGTCCCGCAACGGGACTCCGTCCCTCCTCGACCGACGGTGTCGTCACAGGCTGCCCTTGGTCGACGGCACACCCGTCTCCCGCGGGTCGATCGCGACCGCCTCGCGGAAGGCCCGGGCGAACGCCTTGTACTGGGTCTCGACGATGTGGTGCGGGTCCCGGCCGGCCAGGACGCGGACGTGGAGGCCGAAGTGACCGTGCTGGGCGATGGACTCGAAGACGTGCTGGGTCAGCGAGCCCATGTAGGGCACGCCGGAGCCGCCGATGGCCGCGTAGACCTGGCCGTCGGGCTCGCCGGTGTGCACGCAGTAGGGGCGACCGGACACGTCGACGACCGCCTGGACCAGCGCCTCGTCGAGCGGCACGGTGGCGTCGCCGAAGCGACGGATGCCGACCTTGTCGCCGAGCGCCTCGCGCAGCGCCTGCCCCAGCACGATCGCGGTGTCCTCGACCGAGTGGTGGGCATCGATGTGGGTGTCGCCGCTGGTGTGGACGACGAGGTCGACGAGCGAGTGGCGCGCGAACGCGTCGAGCATGTGGTCGTAGAAGCCCACGCCGGTGCTGACCTGGGAGCGCCCGGTCCCGTCGAGGTCGACCTCGACCTTGACCTGCGACTCCTTGGTCGCGCGCTCGATGCTCGCCGTGCGGGTCATGCTTGCTCCTTCGTCACGTGCGTGAGTGCCTGCCTGAATGCTGCCATCTCCTCGGCGGTCCCGATCGAGACGCGCAGCCAGCCGTCGGGACCGGTCTCGCGAATCAGCACGCCCTGGTCGACCAGGCCCTGCCAGGTCGCGTGCCGGTCGGCGAACCGGCCGAACAGCACGAAGTTGGCGTCCGAGTCGGCGACCTCGAGCCCCTGCTCGCGCAGCCAGACCACCGTCGCGTCGCGCTCCACCCGCAGGTCGTCGACCCGTCCGAGCAGCTCCGGCGCGTGCCGCAGCGCGGCCAGCGCGGTCGCCTGGGTGACGGCCGAGAGGTGGTAGGGCAGTCGGACGACACGGATCGCGTCGCAGATCGCGGGGTCGGCGGCGAGGTAGCCGAGGCGCGCCCCTGCGAGCGCGAAGGCCTTGCTCATGGTGCGGGTGACGACGAGGTTGCGGTGCGCCCCGAGCATCTCGAGGGCGCTCGGAGTGCCGGCGCGCCTGAACTCGCCGTACGCCTCGTCGACGACGACGATGCCGCCGGGCTCGTACGACGCCGCGGCCTCGCACAGCATCGCCACCGCCTCGGGCGGCAGGGCCGTACCGGTCGGGTTGTTGGGACTCGGCAGCAGCACCACGGAGGGCTTCCGCTCGAGGACCATCGCGCGGGCGGCGTCGAGGTCGAGGGAGAAGTCCTCGGCCCGGTGGCCGACCACCCACTGGGTGGAGGTGTCGCGGGCGTACTCGGGATACATCGAGTACGTCGGCGCGAAGGAGAGCGCCACACGCCCCGGGCCGCCGAAGGCCTGCAGCAGCTGGAGCATGACCTCGTTGGAGCCGTTGGCCGCCCACACCATGTCCGGTGTGATGCCGGTGCCCCCGGACGTGTTGAGGTAGGCCGTCAGCGCGTCGCGCAGCTCGACGAACTCACGGTCCGGGTAGCGGTTGAGCGACACCGCGGCCTCGCCGACAGCGCGCGCGATGTCAGCGGCCGCCTCGGGCGAGGGGCCGTAGGGGTTCTCGTTGACGTTGAGCTGGACCGGCGCCTGCTCGAGGGACAGCTGGGGTGCGCCGTAGGGCTCGATCCCCCGCAGCTCCTCGCGCAGCGGCGGGAAGGTGCGGCTCACTGCTGTGGCCGGGTGGCGTCGAACCGCACCGAGACGGCCTGGCCGTGCCCGGGCAGGTCCTCGGCCTCGGCCAGCACCACGACGTGGTCGGCGACCTCGGCGAGCGCGGCCTGCGAGTAGTCGATGACGTGCACCGACCGGGTGAAGGCGCGCACCGACAGGCCGCTGGAGTGGCACGCGCAACCCGCGGTCGGCAGCACGTGGTTGGAGCCCGCGCAGTAGTCGCCGAGCGACACCGGTGCCCACGGACCGACGAAGATCGCGCCCGCGTTGCGCACGCGTGCGGCGTGCGCCGCCGCGTCGCGGGTGTGGATCTCGAGGTGCTCGGCGGCATAGGCGTCGACCACGTCGACGCCCTGGTCCATGTCGTCGACCAGCACGATGCCCGACTGCCGACCGCCGAGCGCGGTGCGGATCCGCTCGGTGTGACGGGTGGCGAACACCTGCTTGTTGAGCTCGACCTCGACGGCGTCGGCCAGCTCGAGCGAGTCGGTCACGAGGACCGACGCGGCCATCGGGTCGTGCTCGGCCTGGCTGATCAGGTCGGCGGCGACGAAGGCGGCCTCGGCACTGTCGTCGGCGAGGATCGCGATCTCGGTCGGGCCGGCCTCGGAGTCGATGCCCACCACGCCGCGCAGCAGCCGCTTGGCGGCGGCGACGTAGATGTTGCCCGGACCGGTCACGAGGTCGACCCGCTCGCAGGGACCCGCGCCGTGGGCGAACATCGCGATGGCCTGGGCGCCGCCGACGGCGTACACCTCGTCGACGCCGAGGAGGGCGCAGGCAGCCATGATCGTCGGCTCCGGCAGGCCGTCGCGGTTCTTCTGCGGCGGGCTGGCCAGCGCGATCGAGCGCACGCCCGCCACCTGGGCGGGGACGACGTTCATCACGACGCTGCTGACCAGAGGGGCGAGCCCGCCAGGGACGTAGAGCCCGACGCGGTCGATCGGCACCTTGCGGTGGGTCACCGTGGCGCCGGTGGCCACCTGGCTGGTCACGTCGTGCTCCAGCTCGGCCTCGCTCGTCGCCCGGAGCCGACGGATCGACTCCTCCAGCGCGGCGCGCACGGCCGGGTCGAGCTCGGCAAGCGCCTTCGAGAGGGCCTCCCGCGGCACCCGGATGTCGTCGCTCTGCACGCCGTCGAAGCGGGCCGAGAACTCGGTGATGGCCTCGACGCCGCGCGCGCGGACGGCGTCGATGATCGGCTGCACCTGATGCGTGGCCGCCTCGACGTCGAACTCGGCACGAGGCACGCTCGCGCGGTAGTCGACGGACGCCCGGTCGGCGCCCCTCAGGTCGATGCGACGGATCAGGGACATGCCCCGAAGTCTAGGTTCACCGGCGGGTCGACCCGGAGGCGCGGGCACTCCGTGGACGCAGGTGGTTAGGTAGGTCACGTGAGCGATCCGCTGCCGATGTTCCCGCTGGGCACCGTGGTGTTCCCCGGCATGAGCGTTCCGCTGCACGTCTTCGAGGACCGCTACCGGATGCTGGTCAACCACCTGCTGACGGTCGAGGATCCTGCAGCCCGGGTGTTCGGCACGGTCGCCATCCGGGAGGGGTACGAGGTGGGTGACCACGGTGCCCAGTCGGTCTACCGGATGGGCTGTGTCCTGCAGCTCACCGAGGTGGAGCGACGTGACGACGGCACCTTCGACATCGTCGCCGTGGCCCGCGAGCGCCTCATGCTGGAGGAGATGCAGCGCGGCGTCGACTTCCCGCAGGGTGTGGTCGCGCTCGTGCCCGAGCCCGAGGTCGAGGTCCCCGACGACCTGCTGGACAAGGCGCGGGCGACGTTCACGGCGTTCCGGGTCGCGATGACGGAGCTCCAGGGTGACCCGTTCAGCGGCACGCTTCCGCGCGACCCCGACTACCTCGCCTGGACGCTGTCCGCCCTGACGCCCCTCCCGTTGGCGGAGCGGCAGTCGCTCCTGGAGGCCGAGAACGCCACCGAGCGCCTCCGGCTCGTCACCCGGCTGCTGACCGAGGAGCTGCGGGCGATCAACGTCATCCCGTCGCTGCCCGCCACCCAGGTCGCCCGGACCGCCTGGTCCCCCAACTGAGACGCGCAGTGGCGCGCGAGGCACGAGCGCGACGCGTGGGCGCGGCCAGATTGAGCAAGCGACGCGACTGAGGAACGAAGTCGCACGAGCGCGTCGAAATCAACTCTCCCGACTGCTAGAACTGAGCCGTGGCGAGACGAAGGACTGCCGGAGGCACCCCGGCCACCGTCGCGCTCACCGCCGCCGGTATCGGCTTCGAGGTGCGGGCCTACGAGCACGACCCCCGCGCGGAGTCGTACGGCACGGAGGCTGCGGAGGCGCTCGGCGTCGACCCGGCGCGGGTGTTCAAGACCCTGCTGGCCTCGCTCGACCCGTCGGCGGGCTCAGGACAGCGTGCCCGCCTCGTCGTCGGCATCGTCCCGGTGACGGGACAGCTCGACCTCAAGGCGCTCGCCCGGGCGCTCGGCGGGAGCAAGGCCGTGATGGCGGACGTCGCCGCTGCCGAGCGGGCCACGGGCTACGTCGCCGGCGGGATCTCGCCCATCGGCCAGAAGCGCTCGCACCCGACGGCCCTCGACGTCTCCGCCCTCGACCACGCGACGATCCTCGTCTCCGGCGGTCGGCGCGGCTTCGACCTCGAGATCGCGCCGCACGACCTGGTGGCGGTCACCGGAGCGGTGACCGCCACCATCGGGCGCTGACGCGGGGCGGGACCTCAGTCGGTGGTGACCTTGATCATGCCGTGGACCACGTCGCCGTCGATCCAGCCGCTCACCCCGAAGGCCGACAGCGGAGCGACGTTCTCGCTGACCTCGGGCATGTCCTTGGTGACCCGGACGAGCCAGTCGTCGTCGGCGTCGAAGCTGACGAACATCACCATCTGGGCGTCGTCCTGCTCGATCACCTTCGCGTAGTCGTCGCTGGAGCCGAGGTCACCGCCCGACTCGAGCTTGCCGCGGTAGTCGTCCTGCAGCGCGAGGACGGCCGCGCCGTCCCCCTCGGTGACCTCGAGGAACTCGGCGATCTCGGGCCCGGCCTGGGCGCTGATCTTGTCGAGCACGGCCTGGATCTCCGCGGCGTCACCCTTGATGGTGATGCCGGCGGGGACCTCACCCGGTCCGCCGTTGGTGATGGCGTCGGGGTCGATGCCACTGCCGACGGACATGGTCATGCCCTCGCCGAGCAGGGTCTCGATGTCCTCGGGGAAGGCGAGACCGGTCTCCGACTCGAGCTGCGCGAGCTGCTCGTCGATGGAGTCGCTCTCGTCGGGCACGCTCTTCTTGACGTAGTCGAGCACCGCCTGTGCCCACCCCTCCTCCAGCGAGAAACCCATCGCCGCGACAGTGTCGGCCGGCAGGTCGGCGACCATGCTGGCGCCCTCCTCGCTGTCGACGAACTCGGTGAGGCTCTTCTGGTAGTTGGACATGGCGTACTCGACCTCGACCGCGCCGTCGTCGAACCGGACCGTGGCAGCGGCGCCGTCGAAGTCGTCGATCATCTGCTGGAGCTCCTCGGGCACGGACTCCTCACTGGTGGCCGGCATGCCGCCGAGCATGGAACCCATGCCCGCGGCGTCGTCGAGGTACTGGGCCGCGGCCTTCGCGACGTAGAACGACATGAACCCGTCCTCGCCCGCCTCGCCGGTCCACTGCTCGAAGGAAGCGTCGGAGGCGAGCGTGGCACCGTCGGTCGCGTCGACGACCTGCTGCGCGATCTCCTCGGTCTCGGCCAGGACCATCCAGTCGCCGTCGACGACCCAGCCGCCCACCTCGGCGTCACCCTCGGCGGTGCCGCCACAGGTGTCGACCAGCGTGGCGATGCCGTCCTCGGCAGCGCCGGCATCGGTGACCTGGATGACGCCCACCGGAGCAGGCTCGTCCTCGCTGAGGTCGACGGCAGCGAACGCGGCACGGGACCCGAGCCAGGGCTCGACGTCCTCCGCGTAGTCGAGGCCCTCGCACTCGCCGGACGCGGTGAGCTCCTCGAAGAAGCGCTCGCGCAGGTCGTCGTCGGTCTGGAGGTCGATCTTGTCGGTGAACCCGGGGAACTTGCGCAGCGTCTTGATGGCCTCGATCTTCTGGCCACCGCTCGGGTCCAGGTCGACGCTGAAGTAGGCGACCGTCGAGTCGGGCAGGGCCTCAGCCGGCTGGGAGCCGGTCGCGAAGAAGCTGGTGGCCGCCCACGCGCCACCCGCGACGACCGCACCGCCGGCCACGAGGGCGCCGAGCACGATGAGGCGCTTGCGGTTGTCGCTGCCGTGGTCGGGCGCGGAATCAACCGGACCCGAGCTGTGGTCGAGGTATTCCGGGTCACCCGGTGTCGTGGTCATGAAAAGTCCTGCTCCCCCGTTGCACGCGCCCCGACGAACGTCGGGGCTGCCCTGATTCAGTCGCGGCAAGCCTACCCGTGGGAGCGCTTCGCCAACCCCCTGTTGCCCAAGAGATACATCCCGACCAGACCAGTCATCGCACCCGCCGGGAGGGCCACCAGGGCTGTCGAGCGGTAGGGCACGCGGTCGCGGTCGGGGGCGTTCAGCCCAAGGTCACCGGGGATGGCCGTGTAGTCGGGCGCACCGGCGGCCAGCGCCTGCGGGTCGGACGGTCCGAGGCTGCTGCCCACCGCGTACATCAGGACGCCGGCCAGGCTGGCGGCGACCAGCACGGTGAGCACCGTCGCGACCTCGTGGCCACGCCGGAGGCCGGCCAGCACGGCCAGGACCACGCCGAGCGGGAACGCTATCAGCACGAAGAGGGCGATGCCCTCGAAGGCGACGTCGGGTCCGGCGGGCTCGAGGAACCACTCGCCCTCGAAGCTCAGGCCGGCCGGAGCGTCCCAGAGCCGCTCCCACAGCACTCCAGCTGCGGCACCGGCGGCCAGGAACACCGCGACCACGACCGCGAGGCGGACCAGCGGACCCACCCGGTCGCCCGCCGCGTCACTCACCCCGTCAGACATCCCGGGCCCAGCAGCTGCTTGAGGTCGGCGAACAGGGCGGGGCTCGGGCTCACCCGGAGGTTGTCGTCGAGGCGGAGCAGCTTGGTGGAGCTGCGGGTCAGCAACCGCAGCTGGACCTCCGTCATCCCGGGGTGGGTGCCGAGCACGTCGCGCAGCTGCGCCACCACGGGCGGGGTGCAGCGGGTCGACGGCAGGCTGATGACCACCGGACCGGCGGGCCCTTGCGTCAGGTCGGGGGCGGTGACCTCCTGGGCGCGCAGCTCGGGCTGGTCCTTGTCCCGGGAGAGCTGGCCCTTGATCCGCACCACCTGGTCCTCGACCAGCAGCGTCGAGGCGAGGGTGTAGGCGCTCGGGAAGAGCAGCACCTCGATCGCACCGTCGAGGTCCTCGAGGGTGATCGTGGCCCACGGGTCACCGCGCTTGGTGATCTTGCGCGCCACCGACGTGACCAGGCCGCTGACCGTGATGGTCGAGCCGTGCGGGCGCTCCTCGTCGAGCATGAGCTGGCCGATGGTGCAGTCGGTGCCCTGCGACAGCACGTGCTCGAGACCGAGCAGCGGGTGGTCGGAGACGTAGAGGCCGAGCATCTCCCGCTCGTGGCCCAGCAGGGTGAGCTTGTCCCAGTCGTCGATGTCAGGGATGGTCACGGTCACGCCGAAGCCGGCGTCGTCGTCGCCGAGCCCGCCGAACAGCGAATCCTGGCCGATCGCCTCGTTCTTCTTGAGGTCCACGAACTGGTCGACCGCGGTCTCGTGGACGGCGACGAGCGCGCGGCGCTTGTGCTTCATGTCGTCGAAGGCGCCGGCCTTGATCAGCGACTCCACCACGCGCTTGTTGCACACCAGCGCCGGGACCTTCTCCATGAAGTCGTTGAAGTCGGCGTAGCGACCCTTCTGCTCGCGACCGGACACGATGCCGTCGACGACGTTGCTGCCGACGTTGCGGACCGCGGTGAGGCCGAAGCGGATGTCGTTGCCGACGGGGGTGAAGTTGGCGTGGGACTCGTTGACGTCGGGCGGCAGGACCTGGATCTTCATCCGTCGGCACTCGTTGAGGTAGATCGCCATCTTGTCCTTGTCGTCCTTCACCGACGTCAGGAGGGCGGCCATGTACTCGGTCGGGTAGTTGGCCTTGAGGTAGGCGGTCCAGTAGGTGATGACGCCGTAGGCGGCCGAGTGCGACTTGTTGAAGGCGTAGTCGGAGAACGGGAGCAGGATCTCCCAGAGCTTGTCGATCGCGACCTGCGGGAAGCTGCGCTCGAGCATGCCGGCCTGGAAGCCGGCGTACTGCTTGTCGAGCTCCTCCTTCTTCTTCTTGCCCATCGCGCGACGCAGGTTGTCGGCCGCACCCAGGGTGAAGCCGGCCAGCACCTGGGCGATGGCCATCACCTGCTCCTGGTAGACGATGAGGCCGTAGGTCTCGCCCAGCACCGGCTCGAGCGCCTCGGCGAGCGCCGGGTGGATGGGGTCGATCGGCTCGCGGCCGTTCTTGCGGCGGGCGTACTTGTTGTGCGAGTCGGCGCCCATCGGACCGGGACGGTAGAGCGCGCTGACGGCCGTGATGTCGGCGAACTGGTCGGGCTGCATCGAGCGCAGCAGCGCGCGCATGCCCGAACCGTCGAGCTGGAAGACGCCGAGCGTGTCGCCGCGGCCCATCAGCTCGTAGGTCGCCCGGTCGTCGAACGGCAGCTCCTCGAGCACGACCTGCTCGTCGCGGTTGACGCCGATGTTGATCAGCGCGTCCTCGAGGGTGCGGAGGTTGGAGAGGCCGAGGAAGTCCATCTTGACCAGCCCGAGCGACTCGCACATCGGGTAGTCGAACTGCGTGATGACCGCGCCGTCCTGGGGGCGGGCCATGATCGGGACGATGTCGACCAGGGGCTCGCTCGACATGATCACGCCGGCGGCGTGGACGCCCCAGTTGCGGATCTGTCCCTCGAGACCGACCGCGGTCTCGTAGATGGTGCGGACGTCGGCGTCCTGGTCGTAGAGCGTGCGGAACTCGCCGCCGTCGCGGTAGCGCTTGTGCTCGGGGTTGAAGATCTCCTTGAGCGGGACGCCCTTGCCCATCACGTCGGCCGGCAGGGCCTTGGTGATGCGGTCGGAGATCGCGAAGCCGTGGTCGAGGACGCGGGCTGCGTCCTTGATGGCGGCCTTGGCCTTGAGCCGGCCGAAGGTGGCGATCTGCGCGACGCGGTCGGCGCCGTACTTGTCGCTGACGTAGGTGATGACCTCGCCGCGGCGGGCGTCGTCGAAGTCGATGTCGAAGTCGGGCATCGAGGGGCGCTCGGGGTTGAGGAAGCGCTCGAAGAACAGGCCGTGCTCCAGCGGGCACAGGTCGGTGATGCGCAGCGAGTAGGCCGCGATGGAGCCGGCACCCGAGCCGCGGCCGGGACCGACACGGATGCCGTTGTCCTTGGCCCAGTTGATGAAGTCGGCGACCACGAGGTAGTAGCCGCAGTAGCCCTTCTGGGAGATGATCGCGAGCTCCATCTCGACCCGGTCGCGTACGGACTGGTCGAGGCGGTCGCCGGGGTAGCGGGCCTCGATGCCACGCCACACCTCCTTGCGGAACCACGAGTCCTCGGTCTCGCCGGCCGGCACGTCGGCTCGCGCCATGTAGCCGCCGGTGGACTCGGTGAACTCGACGTCACAGCGCTCGGCGATGGCGAGGGTGTTGTCGCAGGCCTCGGGCATGCCGAACTCGTCGGCCCACAGGGCGCGCATCTCGGCGGGCGACTTGATGTAGTAGCCGCCGCCGTCGAACTTGAGCCGGTTGGTGTCGGAGAGACGCTTGCCGGACGCGACGCAGATCAGGGCGTCGTGGGCGGCGGCGTCCTCGGGGTTGTTGTAGTGGGAGTCGTTGGTGGCGATCGGCGGGAGGTTCATCTCCTTGCCGAGCCGGAGCAGGTCGTCGCGGACCCGCTTCTCGATGGAGATGCCGTGGTCCATCAGCTCGAGGAAGACGTTGTCCTTGCCGAAGATCTCCTGGAGCTCCCCGGCCTCGCGCACGGCCTCGTCGTACTGGCCCAGGCGCAGCCGCGTCTGGATCGCACCGCTCGGGCAGCCGGTGCTGACGATGAGCCCCTTGCTGTGCTCGGCGAGGATCTCCTTGTCCATCCGGGGCTTGAAGTAGTAGCCCTCGAGGCTGGAGCGCGTGGAGAGCCGGAAGAGGTTGTGCATGCCCTCGGTGCTCTCGGCCCACATCGTCATGTGGGTGTAGGCACCGCCGCCGGCGACGTCGTTGCCGCCCTCCTCGGCCAGGTCGCCCTGGCCCCACCGGACCCGGCGGCGCTCGCCGCGCATGGTGCCGGGGGTGATGTAGGCCTCGATGCCGATGATCGGCTTGACGCCGTGCTGCTTGGCCTTGCGGTAGAAGTCGTAGGCGCCGTGCAGGTTGCCGTGGTCGGTCATCGCGATGGCCGGCATGCCGAGGTCGCTGGTGCGGGTGAACAACCCGTCGAGCAGCGATGCCCCGTCGAGCATGGAGTACTCGGTGTGCACGTGCAGGTGGACGAAGTTGTCCACGGAACTGGTGGAGGAGCCGGCCGACATGGAGGAGACTTCCGCACCTTTCAGGGTCGCTGACGGTGTCACGTGTGAGGGGTGTTGCTGACGGATCAGCAGTGCCGCAGCGGGCACTCGAGGGGGAAGGAACGTCAGCCTACGTCAGTGTGCAGGACCCCACCGACAGGACTCGCCACGGCTCAACCGAGCCAGGCGATCGCGTGCCCGTGGCCGTGGCTGTGGGCCACCGCGACACCGTCCAGCGCCGTCACGAACCGACCGGAGGGGAACGCGCGGCCCCCGGTCAGGGCAGGCAGCACCCGCCGTCCCTCGTTGCTGATCCAGCGGCACCGACCGGCCGCGACCAGACCCGTCATCAGGTCGTGGAAGCGCCGGCGCTCGGCCTCCTCGAGGTAGGCGATCACCGCGGAGTGGAAGACCACGGGAGTGCCGTGGGGCGCGGCCTCGTCGAGCAGGTCCGGCAGGTGGTCGAAGAGGTCGCCGGTGCGGAGCGCGGGCGGGTCCGCCAGTGCGACGTCGACGGCCGTACGGAGGCGCCGGCGCCGCTCGTCCTGCTCGGGCCACACGAGGTTCTCCAGCCAGGCCATCGCGTCGGGGTCCGACACGTCGAGCGGGTTGAGGTCCACTCCACCGCGCCACGCGACCTCGGGGTGCCGGTCCGGGACGGGCAGCGGACCGGTGGCCCGGGCCGTGAGCACCGGCCCGCCGCTCCCCCTGAGCCCGCCGTGCGGCGGCCAGTCGTAGTCGTAGCGGTCCGGGAAGAGGCACAGCCCCGCGCTGGCACCCACCTCGATGAGCGCCAGCGGCCCCTCGACGAGCGCCATCACCGGGACGAGGTTCGCGAGCCGGCCGACCTCGTTGGTCTGCGTCGCACGCGCCATGACGGTCGCGCGGACCTCGGCCTCCTGCTCGAGGAGGACGCGGCGCAGCCCGGCGTACGGTCCGGGTGCGACAGCGCCGTGCCAGCGCGCCGCCGCGAAGACGAGGTTGGGCTGCCGCTTGATCGGCGGCAGGGTGCCGAGCCAGGCGAGCACCTCCGGGTCGCCCGCCACCCCCGTGGCCCACGCCTCGAAGCAGGGCGAGTCACCCGCGGCGTAGGTGGCGAAGTCGCGGTACTCCTCGGTCACGTCGTCGTAGAGCAGCACGAGACCATCCTGCCCCCGGCGACCGGCCTGCTCAGCGACGGGTCGGAAAGGGGCCACCTGGTCCGATGCCGGCGTTGCCCATCCGGATGCCGGAGAACTCCAGGCCCCGCGCGCGGACCACCGCGAAGTGCTCCTCGAGCTCGGGCAGGACCCGCAGCTCGATGTCGTGCACCTCGTGCACCGTCACCAGGTCGCCGACCGCGACCGGGGGCCCCAGCGGCGCCACGGCTCGGGTCGCCACGTGGGCGTGCGGTCGCTCGCCGAAGGGCTCGAAGTCCGCGGCCGCGAAACGGTAGGCGTACAGCCGGGTCGCGCGCATGGTGGCCAGCCACGACTCCTCGACCGCGTGCACCCGCGGCACGTCCGGGGCGTCGGCGCCACCCCACGAGCAGACCCGCGGACACTGCCGGGGGAACCAGTAGCTCGGGGCGTTCAGCGCGTCGACCGTCCAGACGTAGGCCTCGGGCTGCTGCGCGGTCGCGGCCACGTGCGGCGTGAACCGGCGGATCGCCGGGTCCTCGCTGAAGTGGAGCAGCTCTCCGGCGGCCGGCAGCACGTCAGCGGGCGGCGTCGAGGGACTCGGTGATGATCACGTCGACGATCCGCGCGACGCGCTGCTCCCCCAGCTCGGGGACCACGGCGGCCACCCGCCGGGCGATCTCGGCCTCGCGCCGGGCGTCGCGCTCGCCGGACGGCTTCACCGACTGCACGACGCGCGTGAGGGCCGTGCGTCGCGCGAGCACGTCGCCGAGCACGAGGTCGGCCTCGTCGATCAGGCCGCGCAGGAAGGTCAGGGGGTCGGGACCGGGCCAGGCCACCCGGATGTCGGGCGCGCGCTCCTCGTTGGCCGTGCCGTCGGTGCGCTCGAGCTCGAGGCACCCCCGACGGACGTAGAACGCTCGAGCCGGCTCGTTGGACTCGAAGACCCACAGGCAGAAGCCGCCGGGGCGGTGCGCGGCGACGGTGTCGAACAGCGCCCCGCCGACCCCGCGGCCCTGGTGGTCGGGGTGGACGTAGAGGTCGTCGAGCCAGGTGGTGGTGCAGCGGGCATAGCCCGCGACCTCCTCACCGACGGTCGCCAGCCACACGTCGTACGTCGCCAGGTCCCAGCCCGCGACCCAGGCGCGCACCTCGTCGTCGCCGTGCACGCCGGGCGGGAACGCGGCGCCGGCGGCGCGCCGCGATGCCAGGTGGATCTCGGCGAGTGCTGGGAGGTCCGCGGCCTTGGCCGGGCGCAACGCCAGCTCAGTGCTCGTCACGGATGGCCTCGAGCGCGTGCGCGAGGTCGTCGGGGTAGGTGGACTCGTAGGTGACGTAGTCGCCGGTCTCGGGGTGCTCGAAGCCCAGGCGCATGGCGTGCAGCCACTGCCTCTCGAGGCCGAGGCGCTTGGACAGCGTGGGGTCGGCGCCGTAGGTGAGGTCGCCCACGCACGGGTGCTTCAGCGCACTCATGTGGACCCGGATCTGGTGGGTGCGGCCGGTCTCGAGGTGCACCTCGAGCAGGCTCGCGAACCGGTGGGCCTCGAGGGTCTCGTAGTGGGTGATGCTGTGCCGGCCGTCGGCCATCACTGCGAACTTGTAGTCGTGGTGGGGGTGCCGCCCGATCGGGGCGTCCACGGTGCCGGACAGCGGATCGGGATGGCCCTGGACCAGCGCGTGGTAGGTCTTGTCGACCGTGCGGTGGCGGAAGGCGTTCTTCAGCACGGAGTAGGCGTGCTCGGACTTGCAGATCACCATCACGCCGCTGGTGCCGACGTCGAGGCGCTGGACGATGCCCTGTCGTTCGCTGGCGCCGCTCGTGGAGATCCGGAAGCCGGCTCCGGCGAGGTGCCCGACGACGGTCTTGCCGCCCCAGCCGGGCGAGGGGTGCACGGCGACGCCGACCGGCTTGTCGATCACCACGATGGCGTCGTCGTCATGGATGATCCGGATCCCCTCGACGATCTCCGGCACCACCGCCAGCGGATCGCTCTCGGCCGGGATCGTCACGTCGAGCATCGCGCCACCGTGCACGCGATCACTCTTGCCCACCGTGCCGCCGTCGACCAGCACCAGGCCCTGCGCGATCAGGTCGGCGGCCTTGGTGCGCGAGAAGCCGAACATCCGGGCCATCGCGGCGTCCACGCGCTCACCGGCGAGGCCGTCGGGGACGAAGACGGTGCGCTGCTCGGCGTGGGTGGTCATCGGGTGCGGCTCATGACTCGGGCTGCGCCTTCTCTGCGTCGGACTCGCGGCTGCCGTCGAGCGCCACCCCACGGAAGGTCTGCAGGATGATCAGCGCGGCGGCGATGTTGATGCAGATGTCGGCGATGTTGAAGACCGGCCAGTTGGGCAGCCTGAGGAAGTCGACCACGTGGCCGTGGAACGGCTCGGGCTGGCGGAAGATGCGGTCGGTGAGGTTGCCCGCGACGCCGCCGAGCAGGAGGCCCAGGGCAAGGGCCCAACCGGTGCTGGCGATGCGACGGCTCAGCCACAGGACGACGACCACCGCCACCATGGCGAGGGCGGTGAAGACGATCGTGAACCCGGTGCCGGTGCTGAACGCCGCACCGGGGTTGAAGGTCAGGTGGAAGGTGAACCAGTCACCGAGCACCGCGATGTCGCCGTCGGCGAGCGCGGACAGCGCCCACTGCTTGGACGCGAGGTCGACGGCGTACGCCACGAGCGCGACGCCGGCGAACAGCAGGCGTGCGTCGAGTCGTCGTGGTGCCGGGACGTGATCGTCCTGGTCGCTGGAGTTCAGCGACGCTCCTCGCGCTGCTTGCATGACAGGCACAGTGTGGCATGGGGCACGGCCATCAACCGATTCTTGCCGACGGGGTTGCCGCACGAGTCGCAGACGCCGTAGGACCCGTCGTCGATGTGGGCCAGCGCGCGGTCGATCTGCTCGATCGCGTCGCGTTCCTTGGCGAGCACGGTGAGCTCGTGGTCGCGCTCGAAGCTCGTCGCGCCCACGTCGGCCTGGTCCTGGCCGGCACCGTCACCGGCGTCGCGCATCAGCCCGGCGAGCTCGGCCTCGGCCTCGTCGACCGACGTCGCGAGGCGCTCGCGGTGCTCGCCGAGCTCCTTGACGACCTCGTTGAGCTCGGCGCGGGTCCACGGGTCCTCCCCGTCGAGCACGACGAGTCGAGCGGGGGTGGCCTTGCGGGGAGCAGCCTTCTTGGCCGGAGCCGCCTTCGTCACAGGAGTTGCCTTCTTCGCAGGAGCCGAGGTGCTCGGGGCGGTCTTCTTGGCCGGGGCGGCCTTCGGTGCTGGGGTGGTCTTGCTCGGTGCAGTCTTCTTGGCCGGGGCCTTCTTGGCGGCCGGGGCCTTCTTCGCCGGGGCCTTCTTGGCCGGGGCCTTCTTGGCGGCCGGAGCGGCCTTCTTCGCCGGAGCCTTCTTCGCCGGAGCCTTCTTGGCGGCGGGAGCGGCCTTCTTGGTGGCCGGGGCCTTCTTGGCCGAAGCCGCCTTCTTGGCCGGGGCCTTCTTGGCAGCCGGAGCGGCCTTCTTCGCCGCTGCCGTGGCAGCAGGAGCCTTCGCCGGCGGTGCCTCGGCGGGCGCGCTGCGTCGCCCGATCACCCGCTTGGCGGCGGCAGCCGCCGAACCAGCCAGGGTCTTGCGCGCACTGCCAGCCATCTCCGAGGGCCTCCAGCCATCCATCAGGTGTGGCGGGAACCACACGGTGGCAGGGAGGGTATCCGGTGCCGGGTGCCGAACCAACACTGGCTCGCCGAAATGCGAGAACGGCCGACCTCGCGGTCGGCCGTCCTCGTTCAACAGGTGCGTGCTGGAGCTGCTCAGCCCTCGTCGTCGCCGAGCACCGAGCGGAGACGCTTGGGGCCGGGGCCACTGCTGTCAGCCGGGGCCTGGCTCTCCGCACCGGTCGACAGCGACTCGAGCTGCTGCGTGAAGTAGGTCTTCAGGCGGGAGCGGTACTCGCGCTCGAACTGGCGAAGGGTCTCGACGTCGCTGTTGAGCTTGTCGCGCTCCTTCTCCAGGTCGCCGAACATCTGCTGGCGGCGCTCGGCGGTCTCGGAGTCGAGCATCTGCGAACGCTGGCGGGCGTCGGCCTCCATGCGGTCGGCCTTGGTCTTCGACTCACCCTCGAGGCGCTCGGCCTTGGTGCGGGCGGCACCGACGATGCGGTCGGCCTCGTTCTTGGCGTCCTCGACGAGCTCGTCGGCGTTGCGCGTGGCGATCTCCAGGAGGCGGGCAGCCGCGTTGGAGGCCTCGGCGATGTTGCCGACGCGTGCGGACCGCTCGGGAGCGGCGGCGACCACCGGAGCGGGCTCCGGCTCGGGCTCGGGCTCCGGCTCCGGCTCCGGCTCGGGCGCGGCTGGAGCGAACGACACAGGCGCAGGAGCAGGCGTCGAAGCACCACCGGACTGTGCGGCGGACAGCTTCGACCGCAGGTCGTCGTTCTCCTTGGTGAGCCGCGCGAGCTCGGCCTCCACCTCGTCGAGGAACTGGTCAACCTCGCCCATGTCGTACCCCTCACGGAGTCGGACAGGTGTAAAGCGCTTGTTGCTCACGTCCTCAGGCGTCAGCGGCATGACCTCACCCAAACTTTCACGATCGATATCACGGTGGCTCTGCTGTCAGGAGACAATAGCGCCCGGCGCCGCACGGAGCACAGTGACCCGTGGGACGGATGGTTCAAGGAACCTCTCACACACCGAAGACGGTGCGCACCACGCTGAGCAGCAGGAAGGCTGCGACCATCACCAGGAGGAAGCTCAGGTCGAGCGCGACCGAGCCGATCCGCAGCGGCGGGACGACCCGTCGCAGCGCCACGATGGGCGGGTCCGTCACGGAGTAGACGCCCTCGAGCCCCACCAGCAGGGGACCACGCGGCTCCCACTGGCGGGCGAAGACCTGCACCCAGTCGACGATGAAACGGATCCAGAGGAACCCGATGAAGACCTGCAGGATGATGACGAGGATCTGTCCAAGAATGGTCACGGTCAGCTCTGGTTGAAGAACCCGTCCTCAGCCATCCGCTCCTTGTCCTCGGCGGCAACCGTGACGTTGGGCGGGGAGAGGAGGAACACCTTGTTGGTCACACGCTCGATGGTGCCACGCGTCGCAAAGATCAGGCCGGCAGCGAAGTCGACGAGGCGCTTGGCGTCGTTGTCGTCCATCTCGCTGAGGTTCATGATCACCGGGGTGCCGTCACGGTAGTTCTCACCGATGAGGCGCGCCTCGTTGTAGTTGCGGGGGTGCAGGGTGGTGATGCGGCTCAACTCGGCCACGACTCCTGTCTGGACCGGGGCCGGACGACGGCGCTCGGCAAGGTCGGACACAGGGGCGGGACGCCGCTCACGCGCGACCGGTCGCTGGTCGACAGCGTCCTGGGTCGAGGTCTCGGTGTCACCGTCGTACTCGTCGTAGTGGCCGGTGTCCTCGAGCAGGCCGAGGTACTCGCCGATCTTGCGCATCGAGCCGCTCATGAGACTGATCCTCCGCTAGAACTCGCGGCCCGGACGGGCCACCTGTTGACTGTCGTTGACATTACTGGACCGTGGGCCTCGGACCGAGGACCGCGGAGCCGACACGCACGTGTGTCGCGCCGTGCGTGATGGCCGCCTCGAGGTCGCCGCTCATCCCGGCGGACAGCATGGTGGCGTCGGGGTGCGCGCCGAGGAAGTCCTGCCGGATCCGGGCGAGGCGCGCGAACGCCTCGTCGGGGTCCTCGCCGAGGGGCGCGACGGCCATCAGGCCGCACAGTCGGAGCCGGTCCGCCTCCCCCACGCGCTGCGCCAGGGCGGCCAGGTCGGCGGGATCGGCCCCGGAGCGGTGCTCGGCGCCGGGCGGGTCGAGGCTGACCTGGAGCAGGACGTCGACGTCGTGACCCCGGGCCTGGGCGCCGCGCGAGAGCGGGCCCACCAGCTTGGCGCGGTCGAGCGACTCGACCACGTCGGCGTAGTGCGCCACGGCACCCGCCTTGTTGGACTGGAGGCCACCGATGAAGTGCCACCTCAGGCCCAGGTCCGCGCACTCGGCGGCCTTCGCCTCGGCCTCCTGGTGGCGGTTCTCACCGACGTCGGTGACGCCCAGGTCGGCCAGCACGCGTACGTCGGAGGCGGGGAAGAACTTGGTGACGACCACGAGCGAGACCTCGGCCGGGTCGCGTCCTGCAGCCTCGGCCGCGGACGTGATGCGCCGGCGTACGGCGTCGAGGCTGGCGGCCAGCTCGGCGGCACGGGTCACGAGACCCACACCAGCCCCGCGAAGCGGCCGGCGGCCGAACCGTCGCGGCGGTAGGAGTGCAGCCCCTGGTCCTCACGGGTGCACCCGCCGACCTCGACGACCTCGACGCCGGCGCGCTCGAGCTGGGCACGGACCCCGGCGCCCACGTCCACCGACGGGGTGCCCCACGACGTCTCGGCGTAGGCCTCGGGGACGACAGCGCTGACCTCGGCGCGCATCTGCTCGGGGACCTCGTAGCAGGCGCCGCACACGTGCGGCCCCAGCCAGGCGGCGATCTCGGAGGCCCCCTGCTCGCGCATCACCTCGACCGCGCGGGTCGCGATGTCGAGGACCATGCCGGGCCGCCCCGAGTGCACGGCACCCACGACGCCCGCCTCGACGTCGGCCAGCACGAGCGGGACGCAGTCGGCGACCCGCACCATGAGGCCGAGACCTCGGGTCCTGGTCACGAGGGCGTCGGCGGTCGGGGCGTGCCCCAACGGGATGGGGGCGTCCACCACCAGGACCTCGTCGCCATGGACCTGCGAGGCGCGCGCGAGCGGCACCCCGAGCTCGTCCTCGAGTCGTGCCAGCACCTGCGGGAAGTCGTCCCGCAGGCCCTGGAGGTCGAGGGAGGAATCGGTGAAGGCGACGTCCACCCGGAGCCGGGAGACGTCGCCCTCACGAGAATCGCGGAATGCGAACATGCGCTACTTCAGGAAGTCCGGGACGTCCAGGTCGTCGTCGTCGAACTGCACCTGCCGAGCCGGCTGGGACTTCACCGGTGCCGGCTGTGCGTCGGCGCTGGACGGCGACGAGGGAGCGAACGTCGTCTGGGCGGGGATGCCCGACGACGAGCCCTGGGAGGGGGCCGGCGCCTTGGGGGCGAGCTGCTGGGCCGCCGCCCGGGTCTGCTCCTGGGTCTGCGCCGGCTGGTTGTGGCGCAGCACGTTGCCGTCCGAACGACGCTTCGGCATCCCACCGTCGAAGCCCGCCGCGATGACGGTCACCCGCACCTCGTCGCCGAGCGCGTCGTCGATGGTCGCGCCGAAGATGATGTTGGCCTCGGCGTGCGCGGCCTGCGACACCAGGGCCGCGGCCTCGTTGATCTCGAAGAGTCCGAGGTCGGAGCCACCGGCGATGGAGAGCAGCACGCCGTGCGCACCCTCGATGCTCGCCTCGAGCAGCGGGCTGGAGACCGCCTGCTCCGCGGCGGCGACCGCACGGTCCTCGCCGCGGGCCGAGCCGATGCCCATGAGGGCGGAGCCGGCGTTGGCCATGACGGACTTCACGTCGGCGAAGTCGAGGTTGATCAGGCCCGGCGTGGTGATCAGGTCGGTGATGCCCGAGACACCCTGCAGCAGCACCTGGTCGGCCTGCTTGAAGGCGTCGAGGATCGACACGCTGCGGTCGGTGATCGAGAGCAGGCGGTCGTTGGGGATCACGATGAGGGTGTCGACCTCCTCGCGGAGCTGGCTGATGCCCTCCTCCGCGGAGTTGGCGCGACGGCGGCCCTCGAAGGCGAACGGCCGGGTCACGACACCGATGGTCAGGGCGCCCAGCGAGCGGGCGATGCGGGCCACGACGGGCGCGCCGCCGGTGCCGGTGCCGCCACCCTCGCCGGCGGTCACGAACACCATGTCGGCGCCCTTCATGACCTCCTCGATCTCGTCGGCGTGGTCCTCGGCGGCCTTGGCACCCACCTCGGGGTTGGCGCCGGCACCGAGGCCGCGGGTGAGCTCGCGGCCGATGTCGAGCTTGACGTCGGCGTCGCTCATGAGGAGTGCCTGGGCGTCGGTGTTGATCGCGATGAACTCGACGCCCTTGAGGCCGACCTCGATCATCCGGTTGACGGCGTTGACGCCACCTCCACCGATGCCCACGACCTTGATGATCGCCAGGTAGTTCTGCGCTGCTGCCACGGCTCCGGGGCCTTTCGTGAGTGGTCTGTGTGCGGGAGGAATGCGAGTTCTGGGGAAGGGACGAGGCTGCTGCTGCCATGACCCTCGGGACCGCGGAACCTTAACCGTGAACCTGAGGGTTATAGTTATGTCAACCTCGCCTTTCGCAAGACCATAGGCAGCGCGCGGTGCGAAACCGTGGTGGACACGCCCACCATCTGGTGTCGTGGCGGATTCCGGCGGTGGTGGCCGGGGCCTCAGCCGATCGGGTCGCTGACGGTCGGGTTGCCCGGGACGCTGACGTCGTACACCTGGGCCTTCACGGCGGTCAGCATCCGGTCGAGGACCTGGGCCTTGAGCTCGGACTCCTCCGCGCTCCCCCACAGCACCTGGCGCTGGTCGCGCATGACGAGGGTGATCTGGTCGACGGTCTCGACCTCGACGTGGTCGACCTTGGCGGCGAGGTCCTTCGGCAGGGCCGAGACCACCGTGGCCGCCTCCTTGAGCGCGTCGGTGCCGGCCGCTCCCCCGGGCCGGATGCGGGGCATCCCCCTGGGGGCGGCCTTGTACTCGCGGAACACCACGCCGTCGGCGTCGAGCCCGCGGAGCCGGCCGGCGAGCTCGACGACGGCGACGGCTGTGCGCTCGACCACCTCGATGCGTACGCCGTCGGGCCAGGTGCGGGTCACGTCGACCGAGCTGACCTCGGCCAGCGACCCCACGCGCGCGTCGGCGCGGGCGAGGTCGACGAGGGCGAGCTGGTCACCCAGCGGGACGTCGGCGATCTCCCGGACCCGGGCATCGCTGAGGAGCTCGTTGCCGGCGACCTCGACCTTCTTCACCTGCAGGGTCGCGGAGAAGAACACCAGCCAGATCGACGTACCGAGGAGTGCCACCACCACGACGAACGCGATGACGTAGCGCAGCGACAGCCAGCGGCGCGCCCACTGTCGACGGGCGAAGCGGCGACGGGTGCGCCGCGACGCGCGGTCCTCCGGCTCCACTCAGGCACCCCCGGGCTGAAGCAGGTCGAGCACCTGCGGCCCGACGCTCGTGATGTCGCCGGCGCCGAGGGTGATGACGAGGTCGCCGGGGCGGGCACGGTCGGCGAGGGCACGCGCGGCCGCGGGCAGGCCGTCGACGTAGGCGACGTGCTCGGCGGCCAGCGGTACGGCGTCGGCGACGAGGCGGCCCGTCACGTCGGGGTCCGGGTCCTCGCGGGCGACGTAGACGTCGAGGACGACGACCTCGTCGGCTGCGCCCAGCGCGACGCCCATGGCCTCGCCGAAGATGCGGGTGCGGGACACGAGGTGCGGCTGGAAGGCGGCGACGACGCGGCCCTCGCCGGCGAGCGCACGGGCGGCCTCGAGGTCGCCACGGATCTCGACGGGGTGGTGGGCGTAGGAGTCGTAGACGCGGATCCCGGCGACCTCGCCCTTCAGCTCCATCCGGCGACCGGTGCCGGTGAAGGCGCCCAGCCCCGCGGCGAGGGCGTCGAAGCCGTGGCCCAGCCGCAATCCCATGGCCAGCGCGGCCACGGCGTCGAGGACGTAGTGGCGGCCCGGGATGCGCAGCCGCAGCTCGCCGAGGTCGGCGCCCGCGCGCGAGACGCGGCAGGTGGAGGTGGACCCGTCGAGGGCGAGGTCGTGGATGCGCAGGTCGGCGTCGGCGGACTCCCCCACGGTGATCACCTCGAGGCCCTGCGCGCGGGCCTGGCGCGCGAGCTCGGCCGCCCCGGGGTCGTCGAGCACGCAGACGAGGAAGCCCGAGCGGTCGATGGTGTCGGCGAAGTCCTCGAAGGCGCGGTGGTAGGCCTCCTCGGTGCCCCAGTTGTCGAGGTGGTCGGCCTCGACGTTGGTCACGATCGCGGCATGGGGGCGGTAGACCAGGAAGGCGCCGTCGCTCTCGTCGGCCTCGGCCACGAAGAGGTCGTCGCCACCCGCGTCCGCGTTGCGTCCCGTCGCGGTCAGCACCCCGCCCACGGCGTACGACGGGTCGACGCCGGCAGCGAGCAGTGCGGAGGTCAGCAGCCCGGTCGTCGTGGTCTTGCCGTGCGTGCCGGCCACGGCGAGCACGCGGGAGCCGGCCATCACCGCCGCGAGACCGGCCGAGCGCGGCAGGATCCGCAGGCCGCGGCGCCGCGCCTCCAGCACCTCGGGGTTGTCCTCGCGCGCGGCCGTGGTGACGACCAGGGTGTCGGCGTCGCCGACGTGGGCGGCGTCGTAGCCGAGGTGGCAGGTGACGCCGAGCTCGCGCAGGGACGGGAGGAAGGGCGTGTCGTGGTCGTCGCTGCCGGTGACCGTGTGGCCACGCGCGGCCAGGATGCGGGCGATCGCGGAGATGCCGGCGCCGCCGATGCCGACGCAGTGGATGCGGCCGAGCTCGGCTGCGGGGAGGATCTCGTCGGGGACCGGGATCCTCACGACGCGGACCTGCCGGTGGCTGCGGCCACGATGAGGGCGGCCAGCTTGTCGTCGGCGTCCAGCGGGATCACGCCGCGGGCCGCGGCGCCCATCTGCGCCAGGCGCGCGGCGTCGGTGAGCAGTCCGGGCACGCTGGCCGCGACCCACTCGGGCGTCAGTGCGGCGTCGGCGACCAGCAGGCCGCCGCCGGCGTCGACGACGGGGCGGGCGTTGAGGGCCTGCTCGCCGTTGCCGATCGGGAGCGGGACGTAGATCGCTGGCAGGCCCACACCGGACACCTCGGTCACGGTGTTGCTGCCCGCGCGGCACAGCACCGCGTCGGCGGCCGCGTAGGCCAGGTCCATCCGGTCGACGTAGTTGAGCACGACGTAGGGCACCTCGGCGGAGGCGACGTCGAGCTCGTGCCTGGGCCCGACGATGTGCAGCACCTGGACGCCCGCGGCGGCGAGGTCACCGGCCGCGCCGGAGACGGCGGCGTTGATCCGGGCCGCGCCCTGCGACCCGCCGGTGACCATGAGGACGGGTTGGTCGTCACGCAGCCCGAAGGCGGCCAGCGCGTCGGCGCGCAGGGCCGCGCGGTCCATCGTGGAGATGAGGCGCCGGATCGGCAGGCCGGTGCAGACGGCGTGCGGCAGGTCGGTGCCGGGGAAGCTGGTGGCCACGTGCGTCGTCATCCGGGCGCCGAGCTTGTTGGCCACGCCGGGGACCGTGTTGCCCTCGTGGACGACGATCGGCACCCCGCGCTTGCGGGCAGCGAGGTACGCCGGGACCGAGACGTAGCCGCCGAAGCCGACGACCACGTCGGGTCGCACCCGGTCGACCACCTCGAGTGCCGCGGCGCGTGCGGCGCGCAACCGGGTCGGCGTACGGAGGAGCTCGGCGCTGGGACGCCGTGGCAGCGGCACCCGGGGCACGAACTCCAGCGGGAGGCCGGCCTCGGGGACGAGGCGTGCCTCGAGTCCCTCGCGGGTGCCGAGGCAGGTGATCGCGGTCGCCGGGTCGAGCCGGCGCAGGGCGTCGGCGGTGGCGAGCAGGGGCGAGGTGTGGCCGGCGGAGCCGCCGCCGGCGAGGAGTACGCGCATCAGGGTGAATCTATCGACTGGTCGAGGCCGACAGGCCGGCGGAGCGGTTGCGGCGCCGTGCCGCCAGTGCGGCGGCCGCCTCGGGCTCCCGGCGCGCGAAGCCGATCACCAGTCCGAGGGCGACGAGCGACGGCAGGAGCGCCGAGCCGCCGTAGGACACGATCGGCAGTGGGATGCCGATGACGGGCAGGACCGCGAGGACCATGCCGACGTTGATGATCATCTGGCCGAGGAGCCACACGACGATGCCGAACGTCGCGTAGCGGACGAACGGGTCCTCGGTGTGGAGCGCGACCCGGATCGCGGCGTAGGCGATGGTGAAGAACAGGCCGACGACGAGCATCGTGCCCACCAGGCCGAGCTCCTCGCCGAGCACGGCGAAGATGAAGTCGGTGTGCGCCTCGGGGAGGTCGCCCCACTTCTGGGTCGAGGCGCCGATGCCCTCGCCGAACCAGCCGCCGGTGGACAGGGCGTAGAGGCCGTGGGCCGGCTGCCAGCCGGCGTCGGTGTAGTCCTTGAACGGGTCGGTGAAGTGGGTGATGCGCTGGAGCCGCTCCGAGTCGGTGGCAGCGAGCGCGACACCCGCGACGGCCAGGACGGACAGGCTGAGCCCGAAGAGCCGCAGCGGAGCGCCGACCACCCAGAGCATGCCGAGCAGGATCGTGGCGAGGACCATCGCGGTGCCGAGGTCGCGACCGACGAGGACCAGCGCGATGACCGCGAACAGCCCCGGGACCACGGGCACGAGCAGGTGGTGGAGCTCGCGCAGTCGTCGCTCCTTGTGAGCGTAGATGTTGGCGGCCCACAGCACGATCGCGAGCTTGGCGATCTCGGCGGGCTGGATGTTGAAGGGGCCGACGGCCAGCCAGTTCTTGTTGCCGTTGATCACGACACCGAACTGCGCCACCAGACCGAGCAGCACGAGGGACACCAGGAAGCCGGGATAGGCCAGGCGCCGGATGTGCTTGATGGGCAGGCGTGAGGCGATCCATGCCGCCGGCAGGCCGATGACCACCCAGAGCAGCTGGCGCTTCACGACGGCGTACGAGTCGTCGTAGACGATGTAGGACCGCACGCTCGAGGCGCTGAGGACCATGATCAGGCCGATGGTGAGCAGCAGCGCGGACGAGCCGAGGAGCATGTAGTAGGACGCCAGCGGCTTGTCGAGCGCCTCGCGGACCGAGCGCCACCCGGCCACGACGCCGGAGCCCAGCGGAGCCCGGGTGCCCGGGCCGGACGTGAGTCCGGCCGACGGCGTCGCGACGTCCTCGGGGTTCGCGGTCGTCATGCCTCGCGCGTCTCCCCTCGGGTGTAGGCCTAGCCGGTGCGGTCGATGTGGGCGTGCACGGCGGTCGCGAACGCGTCACCGCGGGCGCCGTAGTTGCTGAACATGTCCATGGAGGCGCATCCCGGCGCCAGCAGCACCGTGTCACCGGACCTGGCGAGCCCGGCAGCGGCGTCGACCACGCGCTCCATCGGATGACCAGTCTCGTCGGCGCCCACATCGATGACCGGCACATCGGGCGCGTGTCGCGAAAGAGCGTCGGCGATGACCTGCCGGTCGCGTCCCAGCAGCACGACGCCCCGCAACCGGTCGCGGACCGCGACGACGAGGTCGTCGAAGCGGGCGCCCTTGGCCAGCCCGCCGGCGACCCAGACGACGCTCTCGTAGGCGCGCAGCGAGGACTGCGCGGCGTGCGGGTTGGTGGCCTTGGAGTCGTCGATCCACGTGACGCCGTCAACCTCGGCGACATGGGCGATCCGGTGCCCGTCGGGGCGGAAGGCACGCAACCCGTCGCGCACCGCCTGCTGGCTCACGCCGTGCGCGCGCGCCAGCGCGGCGGCGGCGAGGGCGTTGGCGACGAAGTGGGGTGCGGTGGAGGCGAGGTCGTCCAGCGTGCAGAGCTCGGCGGCGCTGGAGGCGCGCTCCTCGATGAAGGCCCGGTCGACGAGCAGGTCCTCGACCACACCGACGCTGCTCGACCCGGGCATGCCGAGGGTGAAGCCCACCGCACGTGCGCCCTCGACCACGTCGGCCCCGGCCACCATGGCCTCGGTGGCGGGGTCCTCGTGGTTGTACACGCACGCGCGCTGCACGCGCTCGTAGATCCGGGCCTTGTCGGCGGCGTACGCCTCGATGCCGGTCGGCCCGCCCGGCTCGTCGTCGTACCAGTCGAGGTGGTCCTCGGCGACGTTGAGCACCACGGCCGACTCCGCCGACATCGAGTGCGTGTAGTGGAGCTGGAAGCTCGAGAGCTCGACGGCGAGCACGTCGTAGGGCTCGGGGTCCATCACGGCCTCGACGATGGGCAGTCCGACGTTGCCGACGGCGGCGGCCCGCAGGCCGGCGGCGAGGAGGATCGACTGGAGCATCTGCACCGTCGTGGTCTTGCCGTTGGTGCCGGTCACGGCCAGCCAGGGGGCCGGGCGCTCGGGGTCGCGCAACCGCCACGCGAGCTCGACCTCGCCCCACACGGGGATGCCGCGCGCGGAGGCCTGCGCCAGGAGCGGCGAGGTGGGCTTCCAACCCGGTGAGGTCACGACGAGGTCCACGTCGTCGGGCAGCACCGCGGTGGCACCCGGCTCGAGGCGGACGGTGGCACCGAGCGTCTCGAGGAGCTCGGCCTGCTCGGCCTTCACCTCGCTCGTCGCCTCGTCGAGGGCCGTCACCTGCGCGCCGAGGAAGAGGAGGTTGTCGGCGGCGGCGTAGCCGGAGATGCCGAACCCGGCGACGACGACGCGGACGCCGGACCAGTCGCTGGTGCGGCCGAGACCGTCGAGATCAGCCAATTCCGGCGACCCACTCGGCGTAGAAGATGCCGAGGCCGGTGGCGACGGCGAGGCCCGTGATGATCCAGAAGCGGATCACGATGGTGACCTGCTCCCACCCGAGCATCTCGAAGTGGTGGTGCAGCGGTGTCATCCGGAAGACACGGTGCCCGGCCTGGACCTTGAAGATGCTCCGGAAGAGCCCACTGGCGCGGCTCACCTTGAAGACCGACACCTGGATCATCACCGAGAGGGTGATCACGACGAACAGGCCGCCGATGACGAGCAGCAGGATCTCGGTGCGGGTCATGATCGCGAAGCCCGCCATCGCGCCGCCGAGAGCGAGCGACCCGGTGTCGCCGAGGATGATCTGCGCGGGTGAGGCGTTCCACCACAGGAAGCCGAAGCACGCGCCGGTGAGGGCCGCGGCGATGACGGCGAGGTCCAGCGGGTCGCGGACCTCGTAGCACTTGGGGCCGGCCTCGAGGGCGCAGGACTGGCTGTTCTGCCAGATGTTGACCAGCGTGTAGGCGGCGAAGATCAGGATCGACGCACCCGTCGCGAGGCCGTCGAGGCCGTCGGCGAGGTTCACCGCGTTGCTGAACCCGGTCACGATGAACCAGATCAGCAGCAGGGCGAGCACGGCCGGGAGCGCGAACCGCTCGTAGTCGCGGATGAAGGAGATGTGGTCGGACGCCGGCCGCCACCCGCGCTCGTCCTCGAGCACCGGCGAGAGGGCCAGGACGCCGAAGATGATCGCGACGACGGTCTGGCCGATCATCTTGGCCCGGCTGCGGAGACCGGTGCTGTGCTGGCGGCTCACCTTGAGGAAGTCGTCGAGGAAGCCGACCACACCGAGCCCCACGAGCAGGAAGAGCAGCAGCAGGGCCGACGCGGTCGGCGCCTGGCCGGTGATCAGCTTGGCCGCGAAGTAGCCGACGACGGTCGCCAGCACCACGACGGCACCGCCCATGGTCGGCGTACCGCGCTTGGTGTGGTGGGTGGTGGGGCCGTCGTCGCGGATCGGCTGGCCGAAGCCCTGCCGCGTGAAGAAGCGGATGGCGTAGCGCGTGCCGAGGAGGGAGATCAGCAGGGAGAGTCCTCCTCCGAACAGGATGGCTCTCATGCTGTGGTGCTCCCTTCCTTGCCGCCCCCGGTGAGGAGGTCGTCGGCGATCAGTTCCAGCGCAGCCCCCCGAGATGCCTTCACCAGGACGACATCAGCAGCCGAGACATTGTGCCGCAGCCACTCGGCGGCCGCGTCACGCCCCGCCGTCGTGACGGCTTCTCCCGACCCGCCGGCAGCCTCGTAGCCCTGCGCGACGGCGTCCGCAGCCGGTCCGACCGTGACGAGGAGGTCGATCCCGACCTCGCCGGCGTAGGACCCGACACCGACGTGGGCGTCGGCCGCGCCGTCGCCGAGCTCGAGCATCTCCCCCAGCACCGCGACCGTACGTCGACCACTGCTGGCCCCGATGCCCGCGAGCGTCTCCAGGGCGGCCCGCATCGACTCGGGGTTGGCGTTGTAGGCGTCGTTGACGACCACCAGTCCGTCGGAGCGCTCGGTCAGCTCCATCCGCCAGCGGCTCGCGGGGGCGGCGTCGCCGAGCGAGTCGGCGACGGCGTCGAGGTCGAGGCCGGCAGCCAGCGCCATCGCTGCTGCGGCCGCCGCGTTGCGCCACTGGAAGGCGCCGACCTGGGCGAGGTGGACGGTCGCGCCGGCGCCGCGGTGCACCAGCTCGAAGGACTGGCGTCCGAGGTCGTCGCTGGTGATCGCGCTGACCGCGACGTCTGCCGGGGCACTCCCGAAGGTCGTCACCGTCGCGCCGGTGCGGGTCGCCATCGCCGCGACCAGCTCGTCGTCGGCGTTGAGCACGGCCGTGCCGTCGACGCGCAGCGCCTCGACGATCTCGCCCTTCGCCTGCGCGATCGCCTCGCGGGTGCCGAACTCGCCGATGTGCGCGGTGCCGACGTTGAGCACAGCGGCGATGTGCGGGGGTGCGATCGCACACAGCTCGGCGACGTGGCCGATGCCGCGCGCCCCCATCTCGACGACCAGGTAGCGCGTGTCGAGCCCGGCGCGGAGCACGGTGAGGGGCACGCCGAGCTCGTTGTTGAAGTTGCCGCGGGTGGCGACGGTCGGCCCGGCGTCGGCCAGCACGTGCGCGAGGTAGTCCTTGGTGCCGGTCTTGCCCTGGGAGCCGGTCATCGCCAGCACGACCGCCTCGGGAAGCCGGTCCACCACGTGCCGGGCGAGCCGGCCCAGCGCGGCGGTCACGTCCGGCACGACGACCGTGGGCAGCTCGGTCGGTCGGGTGCCGAGGGCGGCCGCGGCGCCGGCTGCACCGGCCGCGGCGGCGAAGGCGTGACCGTCGACACGCTCGCCGGCGATCGCGACGAAGAGACCGCCTGACTCAGGCGTGCGGGTGTCGAGGAAGGCGCCGCCGGTGACGGTGGCCGCGCCGTGCGCCACTCCCCCGACGACGTCGGCGATCTCGGCCAGGGTCATCTCGATCATGGGGTGTCTCCGGGCCGGGCCATGGCGCGCCCGATCTCCTCGGCCGCGACGACGCGGTCGTCGAAGGGGTGCACGACGCCGTCGACCTCCTGGCCGCTCTCGTGGCCCTTGCCCGCGATCAGGAGCACGTCGCCGGACGCGGCACGGCGTACGGCCTCGCGGATCGCGAGGCGGCGGTCCCCGATCTCCAGCACCTCGGCGCCGCCGGCGCGGGTCCCGTCGAGCACGGCCGAGCGGATGGTCGTCGGGTCCTCGGTGCGGGGGTTGTCGTCGGTGACGATGAGGACGTCGGCGAGGCGCGCGCCGATCTCCCCCATCACGGGTCGCTTGAGCGTGTCGCGGTCGCCGCCGGCGCCGACCACCACGATCACCTGGCCCTGCGTCAGCGGGCGCAGGGTGGCGAGGACGGCCTCGAGGGCGTCGGGCTTGTGGGCGTAGTCGACGACGACGGTGTAGTCCTGCCCCTGCACGACCGGCTCGAGGCGGCCGGGCACGCCGTCGACCCGGGAGATCCCCTCGGCGACCGCACGCGGGTCGAGGCCCGCCATCGCGGCGGACGCGATCGCGGCGAGCGCGTTGGAGACGTTGAACTCGCCCGGGAGGTGGATCGAGGCCACCAGCTCGACGTCCGGCCCCTGGACCGTGAAGGCGGCGCCGGAGGGGGTGAGGTCGACGTCGACGGCACGCCAGTCGGCATCGCGCCCCTGTGAGGAGTAGGTCGACATCGGGATCGTGGCGACGTCGAGGAGCCGCCGGCCGAACTCGTCGTCGACGTTGGCGAGCCCGATCCGCGCGCGCTCCGGGGTGAAGAGGCTGGCCTTGGCGGCGAAGTAGTCGTCGAGGTCGGCGTGGAAGTCGAGGTGGTCACGACCGAGGTTGAGGAAGGTCGCCACGTCGAAGACGACGGGGTCCACCCGGCCGAGCACGAGGGCGTGGCTGGAGACCTCCATCGCGCAGGTGTCGACCCCGCGCTCGCGCATCACCGCGAAGAGGCCGTGCAGGTCGGGCGCCTCCGGGGTGGTGAGCTCGGTCTTGACGTCCTCACCGGCGATCCGGGTGCCCACGGTGCCGATCACGGCCGAGGTCAGCCCGGAGGCGGTGAGGCCCTGCTCGAGGATGCGGGTGGTGGTGGTCTTGCCCTGGGTGCCGGTGACCCCGATGACGCGCAGGTCGGTGGCCGGGTCGCCGTAGATCCGCGCGGCCAGGCGTCCGAGCACCCGCCGCGGCTCGGGTACGACGATGGCGGCCGTGCCCTGCGGCAGCCGGTCGAGCCCGGCAGGGTCCGTGAGCACCACGACGGCGCCCGCCGCCAGGGCCTGGCCGGCGAAGTCGGCCCCGTGGGCGCGCGTGCCCGGCAGGGCGACGTAGAGGTCACCGGGTCGGATCCGTGCGGTGCTCAGCGAGATGCCGGAGACCGCGACGTCGAGGTCGCCGTGGACGACCATGTCAGCGCCGAGACCCAGCCAGTCGGCCAGCTCGGCGGCGCGGGACGAGGTCATCTGCCGCGGTCGCGTCGCGCTCACGGGCTCCACGGGCTGGTCCACCGGCCGAGCGTATCGAGTCACCACTCGACGGGGAGCCTCGACGGCGTGCCGTTGGTCGGCTCGACGCCGTAGCGGCCCAGCACGTAGCCCATGATCCGTGAGAAGACCGGTCCGGTGATCGAGCCACCGCCACCGTCGACCCGCGGCGCGTGGATCACGACGTAGACGGTGAACCGGGCGTCGTCGGCCGGGGCGAAGCCGCCGAAGGAGACGCTGGTGCTGCCGTCGTAGCAACCGCACTCGGCCTCGACGCGTTGGGCGGTGCCGGTCTTGCCGGCGACGAGGTAGCCCGGCACCTGGGCAGCGGGCGCGACGCCGTCCTCGGGGTCCACGACCTTCTCCATCATCTTGGCCGTCCCGCGGGCGGCCTGCTTGCTGATGACGCGGGTGCGGGTGGCGACGTCGGTGCCGACGGTGACGCCGTCGTCGGTGACCGCGGACCCGGAGATCAGGCTCGGCGACACGCGGACGCCGCCGTTGGCGACGGTGTTCACCGCGGCAGCCATCTGCGCGACGTTGACCGACAGCGACTGGCCGAAGGCGACACGGTCCTTGGTCTGCGACGTCATGGCCTCACCGGGGGTGAGGATGCCGGACGTCTCGCCGCGCACCCCGACGTTGGTCTTCTGGCCCAGGCCGAAGCGCTGGAGGTAGGAGACGAGCTCCACGGGCGTGAACGCGTCCGCGGCGAGCACGGTGCCGATGTTGGACGACTGGGCGATGATCCCGGCCAGGGTCAGCCGGATGTTGCCGTGGTCGAACCAGTCGCCGATGACACGGTCCTGGCGGGCGAGGTTCGGCGGCACCTTGAACCTCTGGCGCGGGAAGGCCTTGCCGGCGTCGATCAGCGACGAGGCGGTGAGCACCTTCTCCACCGAGCCGGGCTCGTAGGTGTCGTTGAGGGCGCGCGAGCCGAGGTCGTCCTCGTCGGCCTCGGTCGGCTTGTTGGCGTCGAAGGTGGGCACGTCGGCCAGCGCGAGGATCTCGCCGGTGCGGGTGTCCATCACGATCGCGGCGCCGCTCTCGGCGCGGTACTGCTGGACCGACTGCGCGAGCACCTTCTGGGTGAACCACTGGAGGTCGCGGTCGATCGTCGTGCGCAGCGGGGCGCCGTTCTGGGCCGCCTTGAGGGTGCTCTCGCGCAGCGGGATGCGTACGCCCTTGCCGGAGTTGGACTGCCAGGTGGCCTGGCCGTCGACTCCGGCGAGCTGCTTGTCGAAGGTGCGCTCGAAGCCGCCCAGCGGCTCGTCGGTGCCCATGTAGCCGATCAGGTTGGCCGCGACGTCGCCGGCCGGGTAGTCGCGGATCGGGTCGTCCTGGAGGCTGATGCCCTCGAACCCCGCCTCGTCGAGCGCGGCGACGGTGTCGCCGGCCAGGGTGCTCGGCACCCGGCGAGCGACGTACTCGTAGCGGCTCCTCTCCTTGCGTCCGCGTAGCGCGGTGAGGGTCTTGAAGTAGTCGACCGAGAGCTCGTCGGAGAGCAGGCGAGCGAGCTCCGGCGCCCTCGCGGCGGTCAGGGCCGGGTCGGCGATGATCATCTTGCCCTTGATGGAGTCGGCCAGCGGGATGCCGTTGCGGTCGAGGATGTCGCCGCGCTCGGCCTCCAGCGGCACCTTCACCGCACCCTCGGCGGCGGCCATCGCGGCGTAGGAGCCGGGGTCCACCCCCTGCAGCTGGACCAGCCGGGCGCCGAAGAACGAGAGCACCATCGCGATGAGGACGAATCCGATGCGCAGTCGCAGCATGGGGGCGCCTCGCGAGGCGCCACGCCTGCCGTTGCCGCCGACGCGGGTGCTGGGCACTGGTTTCCCTCATTCCCGGCCCCCGCTCGTCTCGGCGGGTGGCCTTTCGGTGAATCTATGGCGGGGTCGGCGCAGATCGATGCGACCGCGCCGATCAGCGGTTGCGGTTCTTCCTGCCCGGCTTGTTCGTGTTCTTCGCGCGGCTCTCGGTCGTGCCCTGGGTAGTGGTCTCGGGGCTGACCTCGGGGCTGACCTCGGGGCTGACCTCGGGCACCACCGGCGCGGCCTCGACGATGGTCGGGGCGGGCGCGAGGATCGCCGGCTTGACCGGGGCCGGCGGCAGCAGCTGGATCGCGTTCTCCCGGGTGGCGGGGGTGCGCACACCGGTGGTCTTGCCGGTCTCGAGGTCGAGGAAGACGGGCGCGGCCGGGATGACCATGCCCATCTGCTGGGCCTCGAGGGCGACGCGCTGGGGGTTGCGCAGCTCGTCGAGCTCCATGCGCAGCGTCTGCTCGCGGGCAGCGAGCGTGTCGGCCTGGTTCTCCAGGGAGGAGGCCGTGAACGACGCCTGCTGCATGGAGGTGTTGAAGAGGAGCAGCCCGACGATGCCGGCGACCAGCACGAGGCTGACGAGGGTCACGAACGGCACCCGGGGAGCCCGCGTGCGCACCCGCGGCACGACGGTCAGCCGGGCCTTGTCGACGGCCTCCTGGGCGATCCGGGTGACCCGGGTCCGGGGCTGGAGTGCGGGGCTGCTCATCGGACGACTCCTGGGGGAAGGGGACGGGAGGCGGACAGGACGCGCTCGACGGCGCGCAACCGGACGGAGGCTGCTCGGGGGTTCTCGGCGATCTCGTGCTCGTCGGCTCGCTCGGCGCCGCGGGTGACCAGGCGCAGGGCGGGCTCGGAGCCCTCGGGCACGAAAGGCAGGTCGTGCGGCACGTCGAGGCGGGTGGCGTCGGCGAAGGCCCGCTTGACGAGCCGGTCCTCCAGCGAGTGGTAGGACTCCACGACGACACGGCCGCCGACCCCGATCACCTCGATCGAGGCGGGGATCGCGCGGCGCAGGACGGCGAGCTCGTCGTTGACGGCCATCCGCAGGGCCTGGAAGGTGCGCTTGGCGGGGTGGCCACCCGTACGCCGGGCCGGCGCGGGGATGGTCGCGTAGAGCAGCTCGACGAGGCCGGCGCTGGTGGAGAACGGCGTGGTCTCGCGACGGCGTACGACCTCGCGGGCGATCCGGCTCGCGAACTTCTCCTCGCCGTACTCGCGCAGGATGCGGGTCAGCTCCTGGGCGGTCGCGGTGTTGAGGAGGTCCGCCGCGGTCTGGCCGGTGGTCGGGTCCATCCGCATGTCGAGCGGCGCGTCCTCGGAGTAGGCGAACCCGCGGTCGCGGACGTCGAGCTGCATGGAGGAGACACCGAGGTCGAAGAAGACGGCGTCGGCGTGCGGCAGACCGAGGGTGGCGAGCACCTCCGGGAGCTCGTCGTACACCGCGTGGACGGCGGTGAAGCGCTCGCCGAAGGAGGCGAGGCGCTCGGACGACATCTCCAGGGCGGTGGGGTCGCGGTCGATGCCGATCACCCGGGCCTCGGGAAGGCGCTCGAGGACTGCCTCGCTGTGGCCACCGAGGCCGAGCGTGCAGTCGACGTAGACCGAGCCGGGTGCCTCGAGGGCAGGCGCCAGCAGGGCGACGACCCGGTCGAGGAGCACCGGGGCGTGGCGGGGAGTCGTCATCGATCAGCCCTGGAGACCCAGGTGCGTCAGCAGGAGGAGTCCCAGTGCCAGGCACGACGCGGTGGCCGCCGAGAACGCGATGAGGGTGGCCGCCTCGCGCGCCTGGTCGCGCACCCGCAGCGGCGGTGCCGCTGGCGTACGCCCCAAGGGCTGGGTGGTGCTCATGGTCTCGACCCCACTGGTTGCTGTCCGTGCCGGCTGTCGTGCGTGCGGTGCTGCTGGTGCTGCTTCTGGTGCTGGTGCTGGCGGTGCGGCTGACACTCCCCGCCGTGTGGCACGGGGTGAGCCGCCGCACCAGGTCCCTGCCCGCTCCCTTGCGCATGGGGTGCCCTCTGGTGCCGGGGAAGTGCCCCAGATGGCCACGCGAGGGAGCGGGCTCGAGACCTGGTGATGCGGGTCCGATGGTCAGCTCTGTTGTTGTTGTGGTGGTGCGGGTGGTGCTGGTGCCGCTCAGATGCCGGGGAAGACCTCGTCGCTGAGCTCGGAGAACTTCTGCTCCTGCTCCTCGGAGTAGGTCGTCCAGGCGGTCGGGTCCCAGATCTCGATCCGGTTCATCGACCCGATGACGACGCACTCCTTGCGGAGCGAGGCGTACTCCCGCAGCGGTGCCGGGATGTTGATCCGCCCCTGCTTGTCCGGCACCTCCTGGCTGGCGGCGGCGAACAACATGCGGACGTAGTCACGGGTGCTCTTCTGGGTGACCGGCGCCTCGCGGAGCCGGTCGGTGAGCTTCCCGAAGTCCTCCAGCGACCAAACAGTGAGGCAGCGCTCCTGCCCCCTGGTCACCACGAGTCCTTCGGTGAGCTCGTCTCTGAACTTCGCGGGGAGGAAGAGGCGGCCCTTCTCGTCGAGCTTGGGCGTGTAGGTGCCGAAGAACATCCGGTACCTCCCCTTGCTCGGCGGGCAGATCGACCCTGTCCCCCACTTCGCACCACATTACTCCACTTCGCTCCACCGTCAACCAGATCGAGCGTGTTGCGCGCACGAATCTCGGCGGTTTCGCCGCGGCGATCGCCGCCCGCGCTTCCGGCGCACGACGGCCGGCTGAGCGTGAGATCGGCCCGCCTCACGCTCAGGAGCTCGTCCGGGGAGCGCCAGTGGGGGAACCCGGTCGGCCCCGGTGGTGGAAAGTGGGGAGATCGGGGCGCGAGGGGGTGCGTCGGGGAGCGACAGGAGCACGCTGGACCGGAACGGTCGGTCCCTGAGGGCGCCGGCCGGTAGTTGTGGACAGGTATGTTGCGCGGACCACATACCGTGGGGTGGAGCGCGAACGAGGGGACGGCGAGACGTGACGACTGGGCTAACCGGGCAGGCACCGGATCTGGACACGGTGCACCGGGTGACAGGCGTGGTGCGCCAGAACATCGAGCGCGTGATCGCCGGCAAGCCGGACGTCGTCAACGCCGCCCTGGTCGTCCTGCTCGCCGAGGGCCACCTCCTCATCGAGGACGTGCCCGGCGTCGGCAAGACCCAGCTGAGCAAGGCCCTCGCCCGCAGCATCGACTGCACGGTGCGGCGCATCCAGTTCACCCCGGACCTGCTGCCCTCGGACGTCACCGGCGTCTCGGTCTTCAACCAGGACACCCGGGAGTTCGAGTTCCGCCCCGGTGGCGTGTTCGCCAACATCGTCGTCGGCGACGAGATCAACCGGGCCTCGCCCAAGACCCAGTCAGCCCTCCTCGAGGCCATGGAGGAGCGCCAGGTCACCGTCGACAACGCGACCTACATGCTCGAGAAGCCGTTCATGGTGATCGCCACCCAGAACCCCATCGAGATGGAGGGCACCTACGCCCTCCCCGAGGCCCAGCGCGACCGCTTCATGGCGCGCGTGTCCGTCGGCTACCCGGTCGAATCCGCCGAGATCGCCATGCTCGAGGGCCACACCGCCCACAACCCCCTCGACGACCTCGAGCCGGTCACCGATGCCGGCGAGCTCCGCAAGGTGATCGAGATCGTGGGCCGCGTCCACGTGTCCTCGGCCGTGCACCGCTACGCCGTCGCCCTGACCACCGCCACCCGCACCAGCAACGACCTCCACCTCGGCGCCTCGCCCCGCGCGACGCTCCACCTGGTGCGGGCGGCCAAGGCCGTCGCCGCGACCCAGGGCCGCGACTACGTCCTGCCCGACGACATCCACGGCATCACCTCGCCGGTGCTCGCGCACCGGCTGCTGCCCAACGTCGAGGCCACCATGAGCGGGCGTACGACGTCGGCGATCCTGACCGCGATCGTGGAGTCGGTGCCGGTCCCGTCGGCGCCCGGCTCCAACGGCAGCCGTGCGTGAGGCGCTCGCTGCCCTGACCGTCCGCGGACGGGCGTTCCTCGCTGCCGGGATCACCACAGTGGTCGCGGCGATCGTGGTCGGCCACTCCTCCGTCGTGCGGATCGGCGTGCTCGTCGCCGTGCTGCCGCTGCTGACCGCGTGGTGGGTCGGGCGCTCGCGCTACCGCCTCGCGCTCGTGCGTACGGTCTCGCCGCAGCTCGTCGTCGCCGGCCAGCCCGCGACGGTGGAGCTCACCGTCTCCAACGACTCGCGCGCCCCGACCGGTGTCCTCCTGCTCGAGGAGCGCCTCCCCTACGTCCTGGGCACCCGGCCGCGCTTCGTCCTGGAGGGCCTCGGCCACGGGTGGCGCCGCCACGCGACCTACCAGGTGCGCTCGGAGCTGCGCGGCCAGTTCGAGATCGGACCGATGTCGGTGCGGGTCACCGACCCGTTCGGGTTCGTCGAGCTCGGTCGCACCTTCCACGCGACCGCGCGCCTCACCGTCACTCCCCGCACGATCCCCCTGCCCAACATCCCGCTCGGCGGGGCGTGGAGCGGGTCCGGCGACAACCGCCCCCGCGCCTTCGCGAGCGGCAGCGCCGAGGACGTCACGGTGCGCGAGTACCGCCGCGGCGACGACCTGCGGCGCGTCCACTGGCGCAGCTCCGCGCGCGTCGGGGAGCTGATGGTGCGACGCGAGGAGCAGCCCTGGGTGTCGCGGGCCACGGTGTTCCTCGACAACCGCGGCACCAGCCACCGCGGCCAGGGGGCGGCCAGCTCGCTCGAGGGTGCCGTCTCCGCGGCCGCGTCCATCGCGGTGCACCTGACCCACCACGGCTACACCGTCCGTCTGGTGACTGCCTCGGGCGACAGCCGCGAGACCCAGTGGCACTCGCACACCGCGGAGGCCAGCACCATCCCGCTGCTCGAGGCGCTCGCGGTCGTCCAGCTCGACCACTCCTCCACGCCCGACACGCAGTGGCTGGCGGAGCCCGGCCACGGCGGCCTGGTCGTCGGCATCTTCGGCGCGCTCGCGGAGACCGACCTGCCGTTCCTGCGGCGCCTCCAGCACTACGCGTCCTCGAGCCTGGCGATGGCGCTCGACGTCGACGCGTGGGCACCGCACCTGCCGGTCCAGCCCGGTCCGGGTTCGTCGACGCACCTGACGGCCACCGGATGGCGCTCGGTCACCCTCGGGCCCCGTGACCGGCTCGACACCTCGTGGCAGGAGCTCGGCCTGATCCAGAGCCGGGCGACGGCCTCGGCGGGGGCAGCCCGATGAGCCCCTCCTGGAGCAACCTCCCCCAGCAGCTGCGGCTGTCCGGCATCGCCCTGCTCGCGGCGTGGGCCACGGCCCTGTCGTGGCGGGTGCTGACCGAGGGCTTCGCCGAGGTCGGCTTCCCCCTCCTCTTCATCGGCGTCGTCATCGGCGGAGCGGGCGCCCTGGCGCGCTCGAGCCGCATCCCCGCGGCGGCCGTCGTGGCCGTCCAGCTCGTGCTCGGCGCCCTGATGGTGCTCGGCACGACGACCGGCTCGCCCTTCCCGACCCCGGCCAACGTCGACGCCTTCACCGCGGCCGTGCAAGCCGCGCTCGAGAGCTCGCGCGCCTACGCCGCGCCCGTGCAGCTCGGCGTCCCCCCGGTCCACCCGCTGCTGCTCATCGGCGGCACCCTGGTCATCCTCCTGGTGGACGTCATCGCGTGCACCCTGCGCCGGGCACCCGTGGCCGGCCTCGTGCTGCTCGCGGCCTACACCCTGCCGGTCGCCGTCACCGGCGAGGCCGTGTCGTGGTGGTTGTTCTCCGTCATCGCCGCCCTCTTCCTGACCCTCGTCTTCCTCCAGCACAGCGACCACGTGACGAGCTGGGGTCGCGCACCGGACGGCGAGAAGGGCTCGTTCTCCGTGCGCACCGGCGCGATCGGCAACTCCGCACTGGCGCTCGGGACCGCGGCGATCGCGCTGGCGGTCGTCGTGCCTGCCGCCGTGCCGACGATGAGCATGAGCGTCTTCGACGGCAACGGACCCGGCACCCGCGAGGTCGAGGTCAAGGACCCGATGATCGACCTGCGCCGCGACCTGAGCCGCGGCGAGGACATCCCGCTGCTCTGGGTCACCACTCCGGGCCCGCGGCCCAACTACCTGCGCCTCTCGGTGCTCACCCGCTTCAACGGCACGGCGTGGACGCCCGGCGACCGCGCCATCCCGGACACGCAGATCGCGACCGGCGCGCTCCCCCCGCTCGACGGGGTCGCCAGCAGCGTGGCGCGCAAGGAGTTCAAGTACGACGTCCGCGTGGGGCCGGACCTCGACTCCACCTGGCTGCCGACCACTGCGCAGGTCACCCGGATCGCGGCCGGCGCCGACTGGCGCTACGACGTCACCACCCGCGACTTCATCGCCGCACGCGACGACGTCACCACCGCCGAACGCACCTACGACTTCACCGGTGCCCAGCTGACCTATGACGCCGAGACGATGAACACCGCGGTCTCCGGCGCCGGTTCGGTGCCCGGCACCTTCACCGACATCCCGCCCAGCCTCAACAACGAGATCCGGCGGCTCGCGTCCAGTGTCACCGCCGACGCGCCCACCCGCTTCCAGAAGGCCCAGCTCCTGCAGCAGTGGTTCCGCGAGGACGGCGGCTTCCGCTACGACAAGGCCCAGGTCGAGTCGGCCGGCAGCGGCGGCGCCGACCTGACGGCCTTCCTCGAGGACCGGGTCGGCTACTGCGAGCAGTTCGCGGCGTCGATGGCCATCATGGCGCGCGTCCTGGGGATCCCCAGCCGGGTCGCTGTCGGCTTCCTCGAGCCCACGAAGACCAGCAGCGGCGCGTGGGAGTTCTCCGCGCACGACCTGCACGCGTGGCCCGAGCTCTACTTCCCTGGGTCCGGCTGGGTGCGCTTCGAGCCCACCCCGCAGGACCGCGCCGGCCAGGTCCCCGACTACACCACCGCGGACTTCGCCCCGGTGACCGAGAGCCCCTCGCCGAGCGCCAGCCGGTCCACCGAGCTCCTCCCCGAGCGCGGCGAGACCCCCAGCGCCGCGGACGGCGCGGCCGACGGGGACGCCTCATCGATCCCGTGGGTGCCGATCCTCGCCGCGCTCGTCGGCCTGGCCGTCATCGCGCTGCTCCTGCTCACCCCGCGACTCGTCCGTGGTGCCCGGCGCCGGAGTCGGCTCGCGGGGGACGTCGAGGACCTCTGGATCGAGCTGCGCGACACGGCCCGCGACCTCGGCCACCCCTGGCCGGCCGGCCGCTCCCCCCGTCGCGCCGGTGAGTGGCTGGGACGGCTGCTCGCCACCCCGACGTCCGGAGCCGCGCGGGCCGACCGGCCCCGACGCGGGCGCGACCAGGCCCCCGAGGCGGCACAGTCCCTTGACCGGCTCGTCTCCGTCCTCGAGCACAGTCGATACGCCCGTGACCCCGAGACCTTCACCGCCGAGCGCTTCCTCGTCGACCTGGAGCTGGTCGAGGCCGCACTGGCCGCCGGCGTCACGCCGCGAGACGTACGCCGCGCCGCCTGGTGGCCGGCCTCGGTGACCGGACGGCGTACGACGTGGCGTCCCCGTGCGCGGCTCGGCCGGTCCAGGGGCGCGGCGGGTGCGGACCGCGAGAGCACCCGGACGGTCGACGAGCTCGTCGGCTGAGCACACCGGGCGCTTCGAACGGGCGGCTCGCTCACGTCCGGGGCTTGAGCGGGCGTTTGTCCGCGTCAGGACCGGTGACCGGGCCGTTTGCTGCGCACGGCATGCGCGGGACGCGAGCGACGTGCCCGGTCGACGTACGGGACGCGGGCGAAGGGCCCCGTCGGCGTCAGGGACGCGAGCGACGTGCCCGGTTCGAGGAAAGGGTCTGGCGAGGAGTCAGAGACCGCGTTCGCGGCGGCGACGCCACCGCTCCTCCATGCGCTCCATGAAGGGGCTGCCCGAGCGCTGACGACCGGGACGGTGCTGGCGACCGCCGTCGACGACGCCGAAGCCGGTGCGGCCGGAGGCACGCACCTTCGATGCGGGGGTGCCGGGCGAGCGCGCGGAAGTGAGGGCGAGGATCGCGCCACCGAGCATCACCACGAAGCCGAGCACACCCACGACCGTCTGCACGAGGGTGTTGACGTCGAGGAGCACAGCGACGACGAGCAGGCCGATGCCGGCCACGAGGACGACGCCACCCAGGATCATGCGGCGGCGGGCAGCGCGTTGGAACGACGTGCCGCGCAGCGTGGAGGCGAACTTGGGGTCCTCTTCGACGAGCGCGCGCTCCATCTGCTCGAGCAGTCGCAGTTCTTCCTCGGAGAGCTCCACGGTTCCTCCTCACCTTCTTGCGGCCAAGTCTAGGCACGCTGTTGCCCCCACGGTAGGCGTCCCCAGAAAATTCACCCGAAGCAGGCCATCTCTGCGAACTCGCCGGGACTCCGACGGACCCGCGCGCCCTCAGACCAGGCTGGCGGGGCGTACGGCTGCGGAGCCGAAGCGACGGGTCGCCCGGTCCACCGCGCGGTCGGCCTCGGCCCACCCGTGCTCGGGCTCCCCCAGGACCAGCTGGCGGTGCACGGAGGCGCGCGGGACCAGGCCCTCCACCCGTACGCCGACCAGCCGCAGGCGGGCCCGCTGGAGGCCGAGTGCGTCGTAGAGACGGGTCACCGCGCGGTGGATCTCGACCGTGACGTCGGTGGCCTCGGGCATCGTGCGGGAGCGGGTGATCGTGGTGAAGTCGGCGAAGCGGACCTTGAGGGTGATCGTCCGACCGGCCACGGCTGCTGATCGCATCCGCCCGGCCACCCGGGCGGACAGGCGCAGCAGCTCGCGCACGATCACGTCGCGGTCGTCGGTGTCACGGGCGAAGGTCTCGTCGGCACCCATGGAGCGCTCCGGCTCGTGCGGCCCGGCCCGCGGGGTCAGCTCGCTGCGGTCGGTGCCCCAGGCCAGGTGGTGGAGCTGACGGCCGAGGTGGTCACCGACGGCGCGCTGGAGCGTGAGGAGCGGCGTGTGGGCCAGGTCGCCGACCGTCATCAGGCCGAACCGGTGCAGCAGCGCCTGGGTCTTCTCCCCCACGCCGTAGAGCTCGCCGACGTCGAGGGGGTGCAGGAACGACGTCACCTCGGCCGGCGGCACCACGATGACGCCGTCGGGCTTGGCCCGCCTGCTGGCCAGCTTGGCCACCGACACCGACGCCGCCACCCCCACCGAGCAGGTGATGCCCTGCTCGTCGTGGATGGTCGCGCGCAGCCGTTCGGCGATCTGCTCGGGCGGACCGAGGCGCCGCGTGGAGCCGCGCACGTCGAGGAAGGCCTCGTCGAGGGAGAGCGCCTCCACCACGGGCGTCACCTCGCGGAAGGTCTCCATGACCGACGCCGAGACGCTGGCGAACGTGGCGTAGTCGGGCTCGATCACCACGACGTGCGGGCACATCCGGCGGACGCGGGCCATCGGCAACGCCGAGCGCACGCCGTAGCGACGGGCGACGTAGTTGGCGGCGAGCACGACGCCCCGGCCGCTGCCGCCCACCACCACCGGCTGGTCGACCAGGTCGGGGCGCTCGCGCAGGGCGACGGAGGCGTAGAAGGCGTCCATGTCGACGTGCAGGAGCGGGGTGAGGATCTGCGCGCCGGTCACCGGCCCCGACCGCCCCTCGGGCCGAGCCGGGCGGCGGCGCGGTCAGCGGCCGGCGATGACGTGCAGCTGCGCGGCGAGCGGGAGGTACTCGGGGCGCGTGGCGACGGCTCGCTCGAGCTCGACCAGCGCTGCGCTCGCACCGGGCTCGAGGTCGAGGAGGCTGCCGGGCACGAGGTCGGCGAAGACCCGCACGGCATGGACAGACGACGGCTGCAGGCCGGCCGTGACGAGGAGGGTGACCAGCTCGTCGTGGGTGAAGCGGCGTCCGCCCCGCCCGGCCAGCGTGGTCGTCGAGTCAGCCTCGAGCAGCTCGCGAGCGGCCTGGAAGTGGCCGGCCATCGCCCGCGCGACGACGGCAGCGTGGCGCTGGGCGACGAGCAGGCTGAGGTGTCCACCGGGGCGGAGCACGCCGGCGATGGCGGCAAGGGACGCGGCGGGGTCCTCCACCATCTCGAGCACCCCGTGGCAGAGGACGAGATCGGCCCCGTCGACCAGCCCGGGCAGGTCGGACAGGTCGCCCTGCTGACCGGCGACCCGGTCCGCGACGCCGCGCTCGCGGGCGCGGCGGTCGAGGGAGGCGAGGGCGTCCGGACTGGGGTCGATGACCTGGACGGTGTGCCCGAGCTCGGCCAGCGGGACCGCGAAGCCGCCGGTGCCGCCACCGACGTCGACGATGCGCGCCTGCTTGTCGTCAAAGGCTCCGTCCTCCAGCAACCGGCGTACGCCGTCCCACACCACGCCGGTGCGGACGGACTGGCGACGGTCGCTGGCAGAGGGCTGCGGCATGGGAGCAACCCTAGTGGGCCGGCGGGCCGGGACGAGCTCATCCCGGGCTGCCCGGACTGCGGTGCCACAACCTGCGGGCGACGTCCTTGGCCGCGTCACCGGCCGGCTCGACGTCGGCGTAGGGGGACACCCGGAAGCCGCTGGTGTGGACGAGCACCCGGTGGCGGCTCGGCTCCTCCCCGACGGGTTCCGGCACCCTCGCGAGCTCGGCGCGCACCAGCGCGAGGCCCTCCTCGCCGGTGCGGCCTCGCAGCCACAGCTCGTGGAGGACCGCCAGCTCCCAGGCCCCGGTGGCGCGCAGCGAGACACCTCGGCGTCCGGTGCGGCGCAGCTCGCCGCGCACGAGCAGCAGCCACGATGAGAAGACCGTGGCGGCGTAGGGGCCCTGGGCGTCCTCGAAGAAGGTCGCGTCGACCGGGCCGGTCCCGTCGTCGAGGGTCAGGAAGACCACCCGGCGCCCCGACCTGATCGGCGGGGTCTGGGTGGCGACCTTGACCCCGGCGACCAGGAGCTCCGAGCGGCTGCGCCGGCGGAGCAGGTCTCGGCTGCGGGTCGCGCCGAGCGCATCGAGGAACGGGTCGTAGGCGGCGACGGCGTGCTGGCTGACGTCGAGGCCGAGGATCTCGAGCTCGGCGCGCATCCGCTCGAGCGTGGTCATCTCGGGCAGGCCCGTGGGCCGCTCCCCCGGCTCACCGGGCTCGTCGCCCAGCCGGAGCGTGAGCTGGACCGACTCGGCCGCGGCCACCGGGCGCGCCGCCTGCGACTGCGCGGCCGCCCGCGCCCACACGCCTCCGTCGGCCAGGGCATGCCGCTCGGTCGGCTCGGAGCCCGCCCGGACAGTGGGGTCGGAGCTGTTGCGCTCGGCCGCCGCGGTGGCGGTGACGGCCGCAGGCGACGGCGTACGACGGCTCGACAGGCCGCGGCCGCGAGTACGCGAGGCACGGTCGATCGCGCGGGCGTGCAGGTCGAGCTCGGCCACCTGCAGCAGCAGGTCGCGCCGGGTGATGCGGCCGCGCCGGACCACCGCCTGCTCACCCGAGCCGATGCCGTAGACCGTGTCGAACCCGCCGGCCAGCACGAGCCGCTCGAGCACCGGCCGGGAGACGTGGGCGCGGTGGAAGAAGTCGGACAGCGAGACGTAGGGGGCACCCGCGCGGGACTCGACGATGCGGGCGACCTCCGCCCCGCTGATGCCCTTGACGTCGGTGAGCGAGAGCCGGATCGCGTGGGGCTGCGCGTCGTCGCCGTCCCGGGCCTTCTCCACGACGTACGACGAGGCGCTCGCATTGACGTCGAGCCCGAGCACGCCGACGCCGAACTGGCGGGCGTCGTCGAGGATCAGGCGCTTGGGATACATCCCCGGGTCGTGGGTCAGCACGCCGGACAGGAAGTGGGCCGGCCAGTGCGCCTTGAGCCAGGCGGACTGGTAGGTCGGGAGCGCGAACGCGGCGGCGTGGGCCTTGCAGAAGCCGAACGAGGCGAAGGCCTCCAGCACCTTCCAGACCTGCTCGACGAGCGCGAGGTCGTAGCCCTGGGCGAGGGCGTGGGGGAAGAACCACGCCTCGGTCGCCGCCATGCCGTCAGGGTCGCCCAGCGCGCGGCGCCGCTCGTCGCCCTCGGCGTAGGAGACGCCGCCGAACGTCGCGATCATCTCGATCACCTGCTCGTGGAACACCACCACGCCGCGCGTCTGCTCGAGGATCGGGCGCAGGTTCTCGTGGAGGTAGCGCGCCGTGGTCCACCCCTGCTTGACCTCGAGGTAGGGGGTGATCATGTCGCTCTTGACCGGCCCCGGCCGGAAGAGCGAGATGTCGGTGATGATGTCGTCGAAGGACTCGATCCCGGACCTGCCGACGAGCTCGCGCTGGCCGGGCGACTCGATCTGGAAGACGCCGAGGGTCCTGGCGCTGCTGATCATCTCGTAGGTCGTGACGTCGTCGAAGGGCACCTGGACCTCGTCGTCGAGGTCGATGCGGACGCCGTCGACGCGCTCCACCTCGGCGACGGCGTGGGCCATCGCGGACTGCATCCGGATGCCGAGCACGTCGAGCTTGAGCAGGCCGAGCTCCTCCACGTCGTCCTTGTCGAACTGGCTCATCGGGAACCCGGCCCAGGACGCCTCGACCGGGGTGCGGTCGAGCAGCGTCGCGTCGGAGAGCAGGACGCCGCACGGGTGCATCGCGATGTGGCGCGGCAGCCCGTCGAGCCGTTCGACCAGGCTGAAGAACCGGTCGAGGCCGCCGTCGCCCAGGCCGCTCGCCCGCAGCTCGGGCAGGTCGCGCATGGCGGCCCGGGCATCACGGGCCCGGATGTGCGGGAAGGCCTTGGCGATGGCGTCGATCTCCCCCGGCGGCATCCCGAGCGCGGCGCCGACGTCGCGCACCGCATGGCGTACGCGGTAGGTGTCCATCATCGAGACGGCGGCGCACCGCTCGCCGCCGAAGCGGTCGAGGATCGCACGGTAGACCTCCTCGCGCCGGGCGGACTCCACGTCGATGTCGATGTCGGGCAGCGAGGCTCGGAGCGGGGAGAGGAAGCGCTCCATCAGCAGGCCGTGGCGGATCGGGTCGACGCCCGAGATGCGGAGGAGGTAGTTGACCAGGCTCCCGGCACCCGACCCCCGGGCGGCGCGCCGGATGCCCATCTCGCCGATCATGTCGGTGACGTCGGCGACGGTGAGGAAGTAGGAGGCGTAGCCCAGGGTCCGGATCGTCTCGAGCTCGTCGTCGAGGCGCTTCCAGATCCGCATCCGGGGAGCGGAGCCGTAGCGGTCGCTGATGGCCGCCTCGCAGCGCAGGCGCAGCGCACCGTCCGCGGAGGGTGCGGACGCGTCGGACACGGCGAGCTCCGGGAAGTGCACCTCCCCGATGCCGAGGTCGGCGCACGGGTCGAGCGCGCACCGGTCGGCGACCGTGCGGGTGCGGGCGAGAAGGCGTCTCGCCTCGTCGTCGCTGTCGTGCGCGAGCCCGGCGAGGCGGCAGATCTCCTCGGCGACCTCGTGCATCTGCTTGCCGGACTTGAGGAAACCCTCCGCGTTGCCCCGGCTGCTCGACGGTCCGACGTCGCGCAGGTGCGACGATCCCAGCGGGACCAGTCGGCGGGCCGCGTCGAGGACGTCGACGGTGGGGGCGTCCAGGCGGTCGGCGTAACGCACGCAGTTGCTCAGCACCGTGGCGAGACCGCCCGCTCGCGCGATGCCGGCCATCCGGGCCGCATGCGGCGAGGTGCCCGGGCCCCAGTCACCCGAGCGGGAGCCGAGCCGGTGGGAGACCAGCTCGACGACGAGGTTGTCCCGCGGCACCACCTCGAGCCAGCGCGCGATCACGGCCCGTCCGAGGTCGTCGCGTCGGCGGGTCGCGGCGCCGCCCAGCTCCGAGGACGGCCCGAGGAGCACCAGGACGTCGCCGCCGGCGAGGTGCGGCGCCAGGAGCTCGAGGGTGGCGACGGGACGACCGCGCTCCCCCGTGAGGTGGACCGACGACACCATCCGGCACACCGCCGCCCAGCCCGCCTTGCCGCTGGCCAGGAACGTCACCCGCCCGCCGCCCTGCGCTGCCGACTCCTCGCGTACCGCGCCGCCCCGCGCCGGCGTACGACGTGGGGGCGGCGAGGCGCGTGGGTCGGTCGTGCCGGGCACGGGGGCGACCGCGAGGTCGACCCCCAGCACCGGCCGGATGCCGGCCGCACGGGCAGCGCGGACGAACTTCACCGCGCCATAGGTGCCGTCGCGGTCGGTGAGGGCGAGGGTGTCCATCTCCTGCTCGACCGCGCGCCCCACCAATACGTGCGGGTGGGACGCGCCGTAGCGCAAGGAGTAGCCGGAGGCGACGTGGAGATGGACGAACGGGTCAGGCACCTCAGGCCACGCGGGCGTGGGGCACCAGCCCGAGCGCCTGCTCGATCACGGCGAGGAACCGATCGGCGTCGCGGACCAGGTCATCGGCCTCGCGCTCGCTGACCGCCCGGGTGGACCCGGCCTCCGCGGCGGCCCGCTTGGGGGCGCCGGCGGCGAAGAAGCTCGCCCACTCCGTGAGCTCCGGGGCGACCTCGGCCAGCAGCACCCACGCGTTCTTCTGCCGTCGACCCCGCGGCGCGGGCCTGGCCCGGGCGGCGAGCAGCGCCGCCGCCGCGCACAGGGCCGCGACATGGGCGCAGGCGTAGCGGGTGGGGACGTCGCGCGCGGTGATCGCGTCGTGCAGCGACGTCACGGAGCGCTCTAGGTAGGAGTGGGCCGTGGACGGCAGGAGGTGGGGACTCATGGACTGGGGGGCTGGGTGAGGGGCTGTCGCAGACATCGTGGCCACCTCAGTCCAGGCACCCGACGAGCTGCCAGCGCCCGTCGGTCCAGTCGAAGGACAGGTCGAAGACGCCGTAGGTCTCCTGCTCGTCGTCGCTGCGCCGCAGCGCCGGCGTGCCTCGGCCGGCCTCCACCCGCCACAGCTCACGCTCGGCGACCGGGTCGGACGCCCGGACGCTCCCGCCGCCGGCCTGCCACCACGGACCGGTCTCCACCCAGTGCGCGACCACGCCGCGCACCTTCCAGAGCCGGCCACGCCACAGGAACTGGTCGGGGTCCTCCGCCTCGCCTCGTCGCACCTCGACGGGGTCGTCGTACTGCCTCATCGCGCCTCCTCGCACTCCGTCGACCCCGGGGCCGACCCGGGCGGAGGTGGGGGTCGAGGTCACCGCCACCCGGGTCGCATCGAACATCTGTTCGAACACCCCGAACGGTACCCCTCCCCACCGACAGCCCGTCAAGGGCCAGCCGCGGACGGGTGCGAAGTCGTGGAGGAAGTGGGCTCAGACGTCGCGGAGGTAGGTCGTGGTCGAGCGCTGCCAGAGGAAGAACAGCAGGACCAGTCCCTCGACGATGATCACGCCCGAGAGCACCACGAAGATGACCGGGAGGTGGTTGTCGAGGCAGATCGCCCCCACCAGCACACCGACCCCGGCCGTGCCGGTGAGCACGAAGCGGGTCCAGGGGTGGCCGCCCACGAAGAACGAGGCCAGGACCATCGCCAGCAGCGCGAACCCGACGAACGCCACCACGGCGAGGGCCACGAAGCCGGGCGCACTCGGACTCTCCCGGAGCGCCTCGATGCCGCCCTCGCTCAACGTCGCCTGGGCGCCGTCGTTGCCCTTCGCCCACGCCAGCAGGACGTCGTCGCGCAGCAGCCAGATGAGCAGGGTGATCACCCCCGAGGTGGCCACGATCAGGCCGAGCACTCGCACACTGTTGGTCACGGACCCAGGCACGTCGCGCGCCATCCATCACTCCTGAAGCTCATCGGTTTCGTCGCTAGGCTCGCATCATGTCGACCGAGCACGCATCCATCACCTCGTTCCGAGGCGAGCTCACCCGGCGCGGCGGGACGGGTGACGTGGTCATCCTGCCCGACAGCGCCCACACTGCCGCACTTGCCGCGGCCGCGCTGGGGTGCGAGGTCGGAGCGATCGCCAACAGCCTGCTCTTCGACGCCGCCGGCGAGCCGGTCCTGATCCTCACCTCCGGCGCCCATCGTGTCGACACGTCTGCCGTGGCCGCGCGCATCGGCGTCGGCCGGCTCGCCCGGGCCGACCCCGCGTTCGTACGACGCCACACCGGGCAGGTGATCGGCGGCGTCTCCCCGATCGACCACCCGGCGCCGGTCCGCACCTGGATCGACCCGTGGTTGCGGCAGCACCCGGTCGTGTGGGCGGCCGCCGGCCACCCGGCGGCGGTCTTCTCCACGACGTACGACGAGCTGGTGGGCATGACGGGCGCCGTCGAGGTCGACGTCGAGAGCCCCGCGGACGACGGTGCGTGAGTCGTGGACGCACTGGCACTGACCTTCTCCACCGGCTGGGCGAGCGGCATCAACGCCTACCTCGTGGTCCTCGTCCTCGGCATCTCCGACCGGGTGGGCTCGGTCGCCGAGATCCCTGACGTGCTGGGGCGCTGGGACGTGCTGACGGTCGCGGCGTTCATGTTCTCGATGGAGTTCGTCGCCGACAAGATCCCCTACATCGACTCGACCTGGGACGCGATCTCGACCGCCGTCCGTCCGACGGCGGGCGCAGTGATCGGCATCCTCCTCGCCGGCGACGCGACCACCCTCGAGCAGGCCGTCCTCGCCGTGGTGGGCGGCGGCACCGCCTTCCTGAGCCACCTGGTCAAGGCCGGCGGCCGGCTGGCGATCAACTCCTCCCCCGAGCCCGTCACCAACGTGGTGGCCAGCGTGACCGAGGACGTCGCGGTGCTGGGCGTGGTGTGGTTCGCCATCGAGAACCCGCAGGCGGCCGCAGCGATCGCCGGCGTGCTGCTGCTCCTCGGCCTGGTCATGCTGTTCTTCGTCAGCCGCCTGGCCCGCCGCGGGTGGCGGCGGTGGAAGAAGAAGGACCCGGTCCACCAGGTCCCCTAGGGTTCCCCCGTGGCTCGTGTCGTGGTGGTCGGTGGCGGTTTCGGCGGCATGGCCGCGGCGGCGCGCCTCGCCAAGCTCGGCCACGACGTCACGCTGCTCGAGCGCTCGGCGACCCTCGGTGGCGCCCTGGGCACCGAGGAGCTCGACGGCTTCGCGTGGGACGCCGGCCCCACGAACACCCTCCTGCCGGCGGTCATCCGCGACCTCTTCCGCAAGTCCGGCCGCCCCCTGGAGCGCGAGGTCGACCTCCAGCCGCTCGACCTGGTGCGCGAGCACCGCTTCGAGGACGGCTCGGCCCTCCGGCTGCCCGGGGGCTCACGGGCTGCCCAGCTCGCGGCCGTCGACGACCTCGGGCCGGGCCTCGGCCGGCAGTGGGTCGACCACGTGGCGTCGTACGGCGACGTGTGGGAGCTGTTGCGCAAGGAGTGGTTCGAGCGGCCCTTCGACAAGGACGTCGCGCCGCGCGAGCTGACCGACCTGATCGGGCGGCGCGAGTCGCTGGAGAAGCGGCTCCGGCGGACGTTCCGCGACGAGCGGCTGCGACTGGTGGCCGGGCACCGGCTCGTCATGGACGGCCACGAGCTGCGCGACGTGCCCGTCTTCGCGGGTGTCGACGTCTACCTCGAGCAGCGGTTCGGGGCGTGGACCGTCCCCGGCGGCCTCGCGGCGCTCGGCACCGCGATGGCCGACAGGCTGGCGCTGCGTGGCGTCACCGTCCGCACGGCGACGGAGGCGCTCGACCTCGTGGTGCGCGACGGCCGGGTCACCGCAGTACGGACTCCCGACGATGAGGTGGACGCCGACCGGGTGGTGGTCGCGATCGACCCGCGCCGGCTGCCCGCACTGGCGTCGTACGTCCGGCGCACGATGCCGGCGATCCCGCCGGTCGTGTGCCACATCGGGCTCGAGGGCGACGTGCCCGACCTCCCCCACGAGGTGGTCCTGCACGGCGATCCGCTGCTCGTGGTGCGCACGGGTGGCCGCGCCCCCGACGGCGCCAGCGCCTGGACGGTGCTGGGGCGCGGCCGGCTGGCCGAGGACGTGCTCACCGCTCTTGCGCGCCACGGCCTCGACGTCCGCAGGCAGGTCGTCGCGCGGATCGACCGGTCACCGCGCGACCTCGTGGAGCGGTGGGGTGGCTCGCCGCACGGGATGCTGTGGCAGGGCCCGCGCACGGCCCGGACGCGACTGGGTCCGCGGACGCCGATCGACGGCGTGCTGGCCGCGGGTGCCCACGCGACGACCGGGTCCGGACTGCCCTTCGCCGGGCTCAGCGCGGCGCTGGTCGCCGAGGTCGTCGGCCGGGCCTGACCGCGGAGCGGATCAGAACACGAGCTCCCACACGACGGTGACCGACGTGGTGACCGTCGCCTCTCCGGGCTCGATCCCGCCGCCGGAGTCACGCATCATCGCCATCTTGGGCATCGGCCCCGGACCGCCCTGGCCGGCGCCGTCCTCGACGATCGTCTGCACGGCTCCCAGACCAGCACCCGCCATCCGCGCCAGCGCGGCAGCGCGCTCCTTCGCGTCCTGGAAGGCGGCCTCACGGGCGACGCCGCCGGCTCCGTGGTCCTCGGTGACCTCGAGTCCGACGCTGTCGATCGCCAGTCCGTCGCCCACCTCGCGCGCCAGCTCGGCGAGCATCGTGCCTGCCGCGGACAGGTCGGCGCAGCCGATGGCGTAGGCGTGGCGGGCCTCGTAGCCCTGCCGGGTACCGGTGTGGTCGTGCCACGGCCAGACGGTGATCCCGGTCGAGCCGATGCGCCGCTCCTCGGTGTGCCGCGCGGCGACCTCGACGAGGTCAGCGGCACTGGCGCTCACCGCCTCATAGGCCTCGGCGACACCCGCGCCACGCGCCACTGCAGCGAGGCGGACGACTGCGGTGTCCGGTGCGACCGAGCTGGTGCCGGTGCCGGTCACGGTGACGGTGTGCATGCGCCCCACCGTAGTGCGCCGCCGAGGAGGAGCCGTCAGACCGTGATGCGCAGGTTGGCGAAGATCTCGCGCGTCGCCCTGGACCGGTTGAGCGTGTAGAAGTGCAGTCCCGGCGCCCCGGCGTCCAGCAACGCCTCGCACAGCTCGGTCGCGATCGCGATGCCCTCGGCGCGCAGCCGCACGGCGTCGTCGGCGTACGGCGTGAGGCGGGCGGTGATCTCCTCGGGCAGCTCGCGGCGCGAGAACTCGACCATCCGCTGCATCGAGCGGAGGTTCAGGATCGGCATGATGCCCGGGATGATCGGGAAGTCCGCCCCGGCGGCGGTCGCCCGCTCGACCAGCGCGACGTAGTCGGACGCGCGCAGCACCATGTCGGTCACAGCGAACTCGGCGCCGGCATCGTACTTCGCCTTCAGCACGCGCGCGTCGGTCTCGAGGTCCGCGGCGTCGACGTGGCCCTCGGGGAAGGCCGCCACGCCGATGCGCATGTCGGTGCGCTCCCGGATCAGCGCCACCAGCTCGTTGGCGTAGGTGAGACCCCCCTCAGTCGGCGTCCAGGGCGAGCCGGGGCCGTCCGGCGGGTCGCCGCGCAGCGCCATCACGTTGTGCACCCCGGCGGCGTCGAGCTCGTCGAGGATCGCGGTGAGCTCGTCGGTGGTGTGCCCGACGCAGGTCAGGTGGGCCACCGGCAGCATCGTGGTGTCGCGGGCGATCCGCTCGGTGATCGCGACGGTGCGGTCGCGGGTCGTGCCGCCGGCTCCGTAGGTCACCGAGACGAAGGTCGGGCCGTAGGGCTCCAGCTCGGTGATGGCCTGCCAGAGCTGCTCCTCGCCGGCCTCGTCCTTCGGCGGGAAGAACTCGAAGGAGAAGGAGCGCTCACCTCGTGCGAGGAGCTCGCCCATGCTCAGGTCGCGTCCGTGCGTCATGCGCAACAGCCTACGGAGGTGCACGATGCGTCCGGCCCGGAGTCCACGGATCAGTCGTCCGTGGCTAGGCTCGCCGACGTGACGACCTGGGACCCCGCTGCCTTCCGCGACCAGGTCCAGCAGGTGCTGGATGCGTTCCTCGACGAGCGCGCGGCGGAGCTGGCCCCGCTCGGTCCCGACGCCACCCGACTGATCGGTGAGGCCCGTACGGCGGTGACCGGCGGCAAGCGGTTCCGCGCGGCCTTCTGCCACTGGGGCTACCGCGCGATCCGCCCCGAGGTCGCCGATCCCGCCGCGCTCGCCCGCGCCTGCGCCTCGCTCGAGGTGCTGCACGCCAGCGCGCTGGTCCACGACGACTTCATGGACGCCTCCGACACCCGCCGCGGCCGGCCCGCGACGCATCGCGCCTTCGAGGCCGAGCACCGCGCGGCCGGCTGGCGGGGCGACCCCGTGCAGTACGGCGCCGCCGCCGCGATCCTGCTCGGCGACCTCCTGCTCGGCTGGTCGGGTGACCTGCTGCGGCACTGCGGCCTGGGCGCGGAGGGCATCCTCGCCGGGCTCGACCTCTTCGAGCTGTGTCGCAACGAGGTCATCGCGGGGCAGTTCCTCGACGTGTCCGTGCAGGCCCGCGGCCGGGCCGACGTCGACACCGCGATGACCGTGCTGCGCTACAAGTCGGCCAAGTACTCCATCGAGCGGCCGCTCCACATCGGTGCCGCACTGGCAGGCGCGTCGGCGGCCCAGATCGAGCAGCTGACCCGCTTCGGCCTGCCGCTCGGTGAGGCGTTCCAGCTCCGCGACGACCTGCTCGGCGTCTTCGGCGACCCCGAGCTGACCGGCAAGCCGGCCGGCGACGACCTGGTCGAGGGCAAGCGGACGGTCCTCGTCGCTCTCGCGCTCGACGGCGCTCCCCGCGCCGCGGCCCAGCGCCTCGACGACGCCCTCGGTACGCCGCTCAGCCCCGCCGACGTCGACGAGGTCCGCCAGATCATCGACGAGTCCGGGGCGCGCGCCCAGGTGGAGGCCGTCATCGGCCAGCTGGCCGACCGCGCCGTCGAGGCACTGCGGTCGGCCGACGTCGACGGGCGCGCGGTCGTCGTGCTCACCGAGCTGGCCGCAGCAGCGACGCAGCGGACGGTCTGACCTGCCTCAGGCGACGCCCGTGGGCTCTGCCATTTCGCCCACGCGCCGGGCGTCGGCTCCCTACGATCGGCACGTGGAGGAGGGGACACGTGGGCACGGCCGAGCAACGCTCGGCCTGGTGGTGCTCGTGGCGTGCCTCACGGTCGCCTGCGGGCCGCGGTCCGCACCGGAGGACGCTGCGCCGAGCCCCGTGACCACGTCCGAGCCGGTGGCCGACCCGGACGCCGTGCAGGAGGCCGAGGCCACCCTCCGGGCGTTCTTCGCCGTGAAGGGGCGGGCCGAGGACCCCCTCAGCGTCCGGATCGACGAGCAGTCCGTCCACCTCACCGCTCGCGACGTGCACCCGAGCGCGGCGTACGAAGCCGGCATGCAGGATCGTCCGTCCGGCATCACGGACTCGACCGTCTCGGTCGATCTCTCGAGCCCGCGATGGACCGGAGACACGATCCGGATCGACTTCGACTTCCACAGCACCGGCGTGAGCTACCCGATGATCGGCGACCGCCTGCAGCGCGACGCGGGAGTCCCGGCGAAGTCCCACTGGGCCGGCACCGCGACGCTCGAGAACCAGGATGGCGCGTGGTTGATCGACGACCTGACGGCGGACTCCTTCGGCAGCGCGGTCGGGTGACCGGGCAGACCGGTGGGTCGGCGGTCAGTCGAGACTGGTGATCCCCGGCACGTCCGGCCCGTCGCCCCTCAGCAGCACCGAGAACGGCACGCCCCTCTCGGCGTGCACCCGCGAGCCGAGCACGCTGAGCGCGATGCCGAAGGCCTTCTCGTCGGTCCGGGCCAACGTGCTCCAGCCGTCCCACAGCAGGACGACCCCGTCGACGCCGCGACCGATGTCGTGGAGGCAGTCGGCGAGCGCGTCGAAGTTCTGGCCGTAGTAGTCGGGGAAGTCCAGCGCCTCCCCCACGGCTGCGAGGAAGGCGGACTTGGTGCCTGCGCCGGTCCAGCCGTCGACGTGGGCGAAGCCCCAGCCGGCGTGCTCGACGGTGTGGCGTACGTCGGTGACGTCGAACGCCGCGTGCCACAGATGGATGCCGGGCACCTCGTGACCGGCCAGCACGGCTGCCAGTCCACTCACGAGGTCCGCTCGATCCGGGCGAAGGAGCTGTAGTGGTCGCCCGTGTAGTAGAGCTCCCCGTCATCGCCGGCCACGATGCGGCGCGCGCCGCGGTCGTCGGAGCCGGGCGTGGGCACGGTGTACTCCCGGTAGTAGCCCACCGGCTGGTCGGGCAGGAGCTCCTCGTCGTTGCGGAAGGTGACTCCGTCCCGGTCCTCGGGGAACGGCCCGCCGTCGTCGATCAGCTCGAGCGTTAGAGCGGCCTCGGGCGGCAGGTCCGTGAGCCGGACGACCGGCAGCCCGCTGTCGGGGTCCGCGGCCGCCGGAGGTGTCGACGGGAAGGTGGTCGGCTGGTCGCCGGAGGGGGTGTACGGCGGCGGGGACGACGACGGGTCGGACGACGTCGCCGTCGCACCGCCGCTGGTGTCGGCACCGTCCTGGTCGGCCGGGACGAACATCCAGACCAGCAGGATCACCGCGGAGGCCAGCAGCACCAGCAGCCGGTAGCGCTGGCGCCCCGCGGTCGCGGCCATCAGTACTCCAGCACCTGCGCGCGCCGCTTGACCTCGCTGCCGCGGTTCTCGCGCAGGGCGTCGATGGGCCGACCGGGCAGGTTGTCGTCGGTGAAGAGCCACGCGATGATCTCGCGGTCGTCGAAGCGGTGGTCGTGCAGCAGGGTCAGCAGGCCGGGCAGGCCCTTGACGACCAGGCCGTCCTGGATGAAGTCGGCAGGCACGCGGGGGCCGGTGCCGGGCGCAGAGACGGCGGCGGCCAGCTCGTGCTCCTTGATCATCGTGCGGACCTTGCCGGGCGTCACCCCGAGCAGCACGGAGACCTGCTTCCAGTCGAGCCACTCCGGGACGAGGGCGGCCAGGTCACGATCAGCCAGGGGTACGTCACTCATGCGCTCACTCATGCCCGCAGCCTAGGTGAGCAGCCGCCGACAGCGTGAGTCGTACGAGCCGGGGCGGGCGCCGACTGAGTTGTCGCCGCGGCACGTGATCCGTAGCGTGTCCGGGATGCACCCCCTGCGATCTGCACTCGCCGCTGCCCTGGTGGGCCTGCTGGCACTCACGCTCTCGCCCGCCGTGTCCCCCGCGACGGCCGACCACGTCAAGGGCGCGCCTGGCCCGATCCACGCCGGCAACACGTTCGGCTGGTACCAGCACGGCGTGTTCCGACAGGAGTTCATCGGCCCCAAGCCGGCCTTCTGGAAGAAGAAGGGTCGCGGGATCGTCCGCACCCAGAACGGGATGCTCACGCTGATGACCACCCAGCGCGGCAGCGTCTCGGCCACCCTCGACCTGAAGGGCCACACCTACGGCCGCTGGGAGATCCGGATGCGGGCGCGCACCCTGGGCAAGGTCAAGGGCGGCAAGCCCTTCAAGGTCGTCACCGAGCTCGTCCCCGCCGGGACGCGCGACCAGCACTGCGGTGGCCGCGACATCGGACTCGAGAACTTCACGCTCGGCAGCAACACGGTGAAGTCCTACGTCCACACCTTGCCCAACAGCTCCTACCGCGGCTTCAAGGGCCGCCACCTCCGCAACGACCGGTGGCACACCTACGCCGTCGAGGTCGCCGAGGACCACATCTCGTGGTTCGTCGACGCCCACGTCGTCCACACCGAGCGTCGCGAGGCCGCTCTCGACCCGGTCCCCCGCCAGCTGAAGTTCGAGCTGCGCGCCCAGGACGGGAAGCTGATGCACCCGGCCCGGATGCAGATGGACTGGATGCGCTACTGGTCGATGAAGGCGCGCAACGAGCGCTCCATCAAGGCTCCTCAGTTCGAGCTGAGCACGTTCAACGGGGCCTGCTGACCGCAGCCCACCACCGCGCCGAGCCACGAGGCGCCGGCCGGGTCGCGCGACACGCCCGACCCGGCCGTCGCCTCGCGTCGTCCCACCCCGGTCGCTAACGTCGACTGCTCGTTCGCGCGCTTCCCTCCCGCGGCCTCGTGCCCCGGGCGCAGCGGACGAGGACGAGGAGCAACCCCCGTGCCCCGAGCAACGCACTCCCGAGCCCGCACCTGCGTCCGCGCACTCGCGTCCGTGGTCTGTGCCCTGGCCGTCGTGCTTGCCGTGACGCCGGCCCACGCCGACCACGAGCGACTGCCGGCCGGCCGCACGGGGGTGTCGTACGTCGTCGAGCCGGGCGACACCGCCTCGAGCCTGGCCGTGCGCTTCCACGCGTGGACGGCCGAGCTGATCGCGCACAACCACCTCGGCGCCGGAGGCACCCTGCGCGTCGGCCAGCGGATCGTGATCCCGGTCGTGAGGAAGGGCGGCGCGAACGACGGCGACGAGGGCGGTCGCAGCGGCCCGTCGATGTGGCAGCACCCCGACCGCGACCGCGAGAAGGTGCGGCGCGTGATCGCCGGCGCGGCGCGGCGCCACGACGTCGACCCGCAGCTCGCCCTCGCCATCTCCTGGCAGGAATCGGGGTGGCAGATGGGCGTGGTCTCGAGCGCGGATGCGATCGGCGCGATGCAGGTGCTGCCGTCGACAGCGCGCTGGATGGAGCAGTACGCCGGTCGCTCGCTCGACCTGCGCAAGCTCGGTGACAACGCGCAGGCCGGCGTGCTGCTGCTGCGGGTGCTGTCGCAGCAGACGCACCGTCGTCCGCACAAGATCGGCGCCTACTACCAGGGCCTCGGAGCGGTGCAGCGCCACGGGCTCTACGAGGAGACCCGGACCTACGTCGACAACGTCGAGGCGATCAAGCGCCGCCTCGAAGACGGCCGCTCGCCGTCCTGACCCCGACCCCGACCCGTCCTGACCCCGACGCTGACCCCGACGGTGGCCCGCTCCGACGCGTCGTGGGGCGCGTGACGCCACGCCGGAGCCCGCACATGAGCGTGGGCGCGGGTGGGACTTCCGTAGAGTGGTGGCGCCGGATCCTTCCCCGTCACCACTCCGATCCGGCTGGAGGTCGAGCAGTGGAGTCACCCGAGCACGCCCGCGCAGCAGCGCCCGGCGCTGCTGGCGACCCCATGATCGGGCGTCTGCTGGACCGGCGCTACCGCATCGGCGCCCGGGTGGCGCGCGGTGGCATGGCCAGTGTCTACGAGGCCACCGACACCCGGCTCGACCGCACCGTCGCGGTCAAGGTGATGCACCCCGGCCTCGGCGACGACAACGAGTTCGCGGAGCGGTTCGTCCGCGAGGCCCGTGCCGCTGCCCGGCTCAACCACCCGCACGTCGTCGGCGTCTACGACCAGGGTGACGACACCTCGGACGGCCAGGACACCGTCTTCCTCGTCATGGAGTACGTCCCGGGGCACACGCTGCGCGACGTGATCCGCAAGGAGGCGCCGATGCCGCCGAGCCGGGCGCTGGCCCTGCTCGAGCCGGTCGTCTCGGCCCTCGCGGCCGCGCACCGCGCCGGCCTGATCCACCGGGACGTGAAGCCCGAGAACGTGCTGATCGCCGACGAGGCCCACGGCGGCCGGATCAAGGTCGCCGACTTCGGGCTGGCCAAGGCGGTCAGTGCCGACACCCAGCACACCGCGACCGGCGGGGTGCTGATCGGCACCGTGTCCTACCTCGCGCCCGAGCTGGTCATCGACGGTCGCGCCGACGCGCGCGCCGACGTCTACGCGGCTGGCGTCGTGCTCTACGAGCTCCTCACCGGCAGCAAGCCCCACGAGGGCGAGTCGCCCATCCAGGTCGCCTACCGCCACGTGCACCACGACGTACCGATGCCCTCGGCGGTCCGGCCCGACATCCCGGACTACGTCGACGCCCTCGTCGCGCGGGCCACCTCGCGGGACCGCGGCCAGCGCCCCGCCGACGCCACCGTCCTGCTGCACCACCTGCACCGTGTCGAGCAGGCGCTGCGCGAGGGACTCGACTCCGACCCGGAGCTCGCCGCCGACCTGCTCCCGCGCCGCGCACCGGCGTACGACGACGACACGGCGCAGCCCTCCGACACCACGCCCGAGCCGTTCGACGCGAGCGCGTTGGCACTGCTCACCGAGGTCGACCCGCGCGACTCGGGGCTGGTCGACGACGGCAGCCCGGACCGGACGACGGCACTCGAGCGCCACCCCGCGCCACCGACGGTCGCCACGGCAGTGGTCCCGAGGACCGCGGCACCGGCCACCGCCGCGATGCCGGTCGGCACGTCTCCCGCCACCTCGACAGGCCTCGCGCCCGGTCGTCCCGCCTCAGGTCGCGCACCCACCAAGGTCGCTCCTGTGGCCACCACGGCGCGACGTCGCTCCCTCAGGGGTCCGGTCGCGCTGCTGCTCGCGCTGCTCCTGGTGGGCGGCATCGCCCTCGGGGCGTGGTGGTTCGGCTGGGAGCGCTACACGACCACCCCGGGCGTGCTGGGGATGGACGAGGCGGCCGCGGCCTCCGAGCTGGAGGACGCGGGGCTCGAGGCCGAGGCGGGTGAGCCGGCCTACTCCGAGAACGTCGAGGCCGGACTGGTCATCGCGACCGATCCCGGTCCCGGCGGCAAGGTGCTGGACGGCGGCACCGTCACCCTCACGCTCTCCCTCGGCCTCGAGCGCTACGACGTACCTGCCCTGGAGGGCCAGACCGAGGACCAGGCCCAGGACGCGCTGGCTGCCACCAACCTCGCCTTCGGAGCGAGCACCGGACGCTGGAGCGAGACCGTCCCCGAGGGCCAGGTGATCCGCACCTCCCCCAAGGCCGGCACCACCCTCAAGCCCGGCGCCAGTGTCGACCTGGTGCTCAGCCGCGGCCGCAAGCCCCTCACGATCAAGGACTGGACCGGCAAGTCCTTCGACGATGCCCAGTCCGCGCTGGAGGGCCGCCGGCTCGAGGTGAGCGTCGCCGGCGAGGAGTACAGCGACACCGTCGCCGAGGGTGACGTCATCTCCCAGGACCCGACCACCGGCACCCTCTTCCGCGGCGACACCGTCTCGTTCGTGGTCTCCCTGGGACCCGAGCTCGTCGAGGTGCCGCGGGTGCGGGCGATGGGCGTGGACGCCGCGACCGAGCTGCTCGAGGGACTCGGCTTCACCGTCGAGACCGAGGAGGCGGACGGCTACCTCGGCCTCGGCTTCGTCTTCAGCTCCGACCCCGGCCAGGGCGAGGAAGTACCCAAGGGATCGACGATCACGCTGTTCCTGATCTGAGGTCCTAGCCTCTCTGCGTGAGTCCCGAGCACACCCGGCGTACGACCCTGTTGGCGAGCCTCGCGCTCCTCGGTCTCGCGGCCTGCTGGGGCTCGACGTTCTTCCTGATCAAGGACCTGCTCGACCGGGTGCCGACGCTCGACTTCCTGGCGCTGAGATTCACCATCGCCTCGCTCGCGCTGCTGATCGTCGCACCCAGGGCGCTGGGTCGGCTGTCCCCCGTGGTGCGCAAGCACGCCGTGGTCCTCGGGGCGCTCTACGGCGTGGCCCAGATCCTGCAGACCGCCGGCCTGGCCCACACGCCGGCGAGCATCAGCGGCTTCGTGACGGGTCTGTACGTCGTGTTCACGCCGCTGCTGGCGGCCGCCATCCTGCACACGCGGATCCCGCCGATCACCTGGGTCGCCGTCCTGCTGGCCACCGTCGGGCTGGCGGTGCTCGCGCTCAACGGGCTCAGCATCGGCTACGGCGAGCTCATCACCCTGGCCTCGGCGGTGCTCTACGCCCTGCACATCGTCGGCCTCGGCGCCTGGTCGACGGCACAGGACGCGGTCGGCATGACGATCCTCCAGGTCATGGTCATCGCCGTGATCTGCACCCTCGCGACCGCGCACGACGGGATCGTGCTCCCCGACCGCACGGGCGACTGGTTGTCGGTGCTCTACATGGCCGTCGTCGTCGGTGCGCTCGGCCTGCTCGGACAGACGTGGGCGCAGGCGCACCTGCCGCCCACCCGCAGCGCGATCATCATGAGCATGGAGCCGGTGTTCGCGTCGTTCTTCGCGGTCTGGCTGGGCGGTGAGGACGTGACGACGCGCCTGCTGCTGGGTGGCGCGATGGTGCTCGTCGCGATGCTGACGGTCGAGCTCGCGCCGCGCCGCGTGGTCGAGGGCGAGGTCCCGCACATCGCCGTCTGATCGCGAGACGGTGCGACGGTGTGGGTGCGTCCCCTTATCGTGGGCGCGTGGACAGGTGCGTACGGTGCGGCGCTGAGCTCGGGGTGGGCAGGTTCTGCCTCAACTGCGGGCACCGCATCGGCGAGCCCGTCCCCGCCGCCGCAGAGGTGACGGCTCCGCCCACCGCGGACCCCTCGGGCCGCCCAGCGGCCGCTCCGACCACGCCTGAGCCGCAGGGCCCTGAGCCGCAGGGCCTCCCCGTGCAGGCCGCCGACCCCACCCCGGTCCCTCCGGTGACTCCCGTCGATCCGGTGCGCGAGGCGCCGGCGGCGCCGACCCGCCCCGTCCCACCGCCCCGTCCCCAGTCCCAGTGGGACCCCCGCGAGGACCTGCTCCCCTACGAGGAGGTCGACGACCTCGAGCGCGACTCCCCGCTCCCCGGACGGGCATGGATCGCGTGGGTGCTCGGCGCCGTGCTCCTGGTCGGGCTGGTCGTCGTGCTGCTGCGCGCCTTCGGCACCGACGGCGAGGAGACCGCCACCGACCCGGCCGTGAGCGAGACCTCCGCACCCGCACCTGCGCCCGACCAGGGATCGGAGAGCCCCGTCGCCGACTCCGACGAGGAGACGGGGTCGGAGCCTGCGGAGGGTCCGACGGGAGTCGGCAAGCGCTTCGAGATGGCGCCCGGCGGCACCTTCGACGTGCCCGACACAGCGCCGCCCACCACCGACTTCGACGGCAACCTCGTGGCCTACGAGGCGAGCCAGATGAACGACGGCAACCTGAGCACCGCGTGGCGCACGGCCGGCGACGCCACCGGGCAGACCGTCACCCTCACCCTGGCCGAGCCCGGCGTCGTCCAGCGCGTGGGCCTGGTCAACGGCTACAGCAAGCTGGTCGCCGGCGTGGACTGGTATCCCAACAACCGTCGGATCGTGGGCGTCACCTGGGTGTTCGAGGACGGCAGCTCGCTCGAGCAGACCTTCGCCGAGCGGCCCGGGCTGCAGATGATCAAGGTGCCGCCCGTGCTCACCAGCACCATCGGCATCCAGCTCACCGCGGTGACACCGCCGGGCAGCGGCAACCTCGGACGCGACTACACCGCGATCAGCGAGGTCTCGGTCATCGGGCGCAGGGCCGGCTGAGCCAGACCCAGCAGACGACGATGCCGCGCACGCTCATCACCCCCATCGCCGACGAGGAGACCCGTCGGCTCGCGGTCGAGGTGTGGGCCGCCGCACGGTCGGCCTCGGGTCCGCGGCCGCAGCCCGCCCGCGCGCAGCGGGTGGCGGAGAAGATGGCCACGCGCACGGCGGGCGGGGATGTTGCTCTGCTCGCTCACTACGGCGAGCGGCCGGCGGGGATGCTGGTGGCCGAGCCGTTCGTGGGCGACGACGGGCCGGACGACTCGTGCGGCCACCTCTCGATGGTCTTCGTCGACCCGGCGCTCTGGGGCTGCGGGGTCGCCGGCGCGCTGCTGCGCTCCCTCCAGCGCGGCGACCACGGCCCCGGCTGGACCCGGCTGTCGGTCTGGACGCGCGAGACCAACCGCCGGGCCCGGCGCCTCTATGCGGCGCGGGGCTTCACCGACACCGGCGAGCGCGCGGCCCTCCACGAGGGCGAGGTCATCTGCCGCTGGGAGTGGCGCGCCGAGGAGTGAAGGTCAGCCCAGCCGTGCCAGCACGGCCGCCGCGCGGTCGGCGTCGGCGCGGGTGACGTCGAGGTGGGTGACCAGGCGTACGGCTCGGGGACCCACCGCGGCGATCCGGACACCCTGGTCGGCGGCCGCGGCGACGAAGGCTGCGGCGTCCGGGCGGTCGACGACCACGATGTTGGTGTCCACGCCGGCCGGGTCGAGGCCCAGCGCCTCGCCGAGGAGCCGCGCGTGGGCGTGGTCGTCGGCCAGCCGCTCGACGTGGTGGTCGAGGGCGTACGCCCCGGCTGCGGCCAGGACGCCCACCTGCCGCATCCCGCCGCCCATCCGCTTGCGGCGCACCCGCGCGAGGTCGATCGCATCCGCGGAGCCGACCATCAGGGAGCCGATCGGCGCGCCGAGCCCCTTGGAGAGACAGACCGCCAGCACGTCGGCGATGCGGCCGTAGTCGGCCAGCGGCGTGCCCGTGGCGACGTGGGCGTTCCACAGCCGGGCGCCGTCGAGGTGGATCCGCGTGCCCGTCGTGTCGGCCCAGGCGCGCAGGTCGCGCAGGTCGTCCAGGGGCAGCACCGCCCCGCCGGCGAAGTTGTGGGTGTTCTCGACCGACACCGCCGCGGTCCGGACGAAGAACGGCCCCATGTCCGGGGCGTGGAGGTGCTCGATGGCCGGCAGGTCGACCTGGCCGCGCTCGCCCGTCCACGTACGCATCGTGATCCCGCTGATCGCCCCGTGGGCACCGAGCTCGGCGCGCGCGATGTGGGCCGACGACTCGCAGAGAACCTCCTCGCCGGGCGCGACGAGGGACGCGACGGCGAGCACGTTGGCCATCGAGCCCGTGGGCGTGAACAGCGCGGCCTCGTGGCCGAACAGGTCCGCCACCCGCTCCTGGAGCGCGGTGACGGTCGGGTCCTCGCCGTAGACGTCGTCGCCGACCTCGGCGCGGGCCATCGCCTCGCGCATCGCGTCGGTCGGCCGGGTCAGGGTGTCGGAGCGGAGGTCGATCACGGGGGCGAACCTACCCGGGCCGCGCGTCACCGTCGCCGCGCCCCGCCCCCAAGTCGCCAACTCACGAGTTGGCCGGCCAACCGGTCAGTTGGCGAGACGGGTAGGGCCGGGCGCGCCTGAACGACCCCCCATTCGCCAACCCACGAGTTGGCGGGTCGGGTGGGTCGAGGAGGCGTGGAAGGTCCCCCATTCGCCAACTCACGAGTTGGCCGGCCAACCGGTCAGTTGGCGAGAAGGGCGGACCTCAGGCCTTGCGCAGCATCTCCGCGACGAGGAACGACAGCTCCAGGGACTGGACCCGGTTGAGGCGGGGGTCGCAGACCGACTCGTAGCGGTTGGCCAGGCCGGCCTCGTTGATCTCCTCGCCGCCGCCGATGCACTCCGTCACGTCGTCGCCGGTCAGCTCGACGTGGACGCCGCCGGGCCAGGTGCCGAGGCTGCGGTGGACGTCGAAGAAGCCCTGCACCTCCTCGATCACGTCGTCGAAGCGGCGGGTCTTGTAGCCCGAGGACGCCTCGAAGGTGTTGCCGTGCATGGGGTCGCAGACCCAGGCGACCTGGAGGCCCTCTGCGGTGACCTTCTCGACCAGCGGCGGCAGGCCGTCGCGGATCTTGTCGGCGCCGAAGCGGGTGATGAACGTGAGCCGACCCGGGGTGTTGTCCGGGTTGAGGCGCGCGGCGTAGGCCAGCGCGTCGTCCGGGGTGGTCGTCGGGCCGAGCTTGATGCCGATCGGGTTCTTGATCCGCGAGAGCAGCTCCACGTGGGCGCCGTCGAGCTGACGGGTCCGCTCACCGATCCACACGAAGTGGGCCGAGACGTTGTAGGGCTCGTCGGTGCGCGAGTCGATGCGGGTCAGCGACTGCTCGTACTCCAGCAGCAGGGCCTCGTGGCTGGAGTGGAAGTCGACACGGTGGAACTCGTCGGGGTCGGCGCCGATCGCCTTCATGAAGGTGAGGGCGCGCTCGATCTCGTCGGCCACGGCCTCGTAGCGCTCGCCGAAGGGTGAGCTCTGCACGAAGTCGGTGTTCCAGGTGTGCACCTGGCGCAGGTCGGCGTAGCCGCCCGTGACGAACGCGCGGACCAGGTTGAGGGTGGCCGCGGAGGAGTTGTAGACGTCGACGAGGCGCTGCGGGTCGGGGATGCGCGACTCGGGCGTGAAGTCGTAGCCGTTGACGGCGTCGCCGCGGTAAGCCGGGAGGGTCACCCCGCCGCGGGTCTCCATGTCGGAGCTGCGCGGCTTGGCGTACTGCCCTGCGATCCGACCGAGCTTCACCACGGGCACCGAGGCGGCGTAGGTCAGGACGACCGCCATCTGCAGCAGCACGCGCAGCTTGTTGCGGACGTTGTCGGCGGTGACGCCGTCGAAGGTCTCGGCGCAGTCACCACCCTGGAGCAGGAACGCCTCACCGCGCGTGACGGCCGCGATCTTGGCCGTGAGGTCGTCGCACTCCCCCGCGAACACCAGCGGCGGCGACGTCTTGAGTCGGGACACGGCTGCGTCGACCGCACCCTGGTCGGGGTAGGTCGGCTGCTGCAGGGGCCCGAGCGCGTGCAGCTGCTCGAGGGTGGGGATCTGACTCACCCTCCAAGGGTACGGCGCGCGCCCCGCCCGGCCCGAACCCTGACCGCCCGCTGAACGGGCCGCGACCCGGATCGGTCAGGACCGCGGCGTGAGCACGCCGTCGGCCTCGTCCACCCGCAGCCCGCCGGACCGGGTCCGGCTGGCCACGAGGGTGCCGGTGACGATCGACGGGTCGGGATAGCTGATGTGACCCGGCGCACCCTGGCGCGAGGTGGTCCAGAGCCGGTCCTCGAAGCCGATCGTCCCGCTGAACTGGTGGTTCTCGAGGACGAGCTGGTCGGCGGTCGCCTGCCCGACGACGTACGACGCCTCGCCGCGGTAGAGCAGCGAGCCGTGCGACACCTCCAGGATCCCGTCGCGCTGGTGGACCGTCTGGTCGTGCACCTCGCCGCTGAGGTAGACGTCGACGCCTCCCTCGGCCATCACCTTCCAGAGCTCGGAGCGCGCCCCGCGCTCGTAGACCAGGTGGCTGGAGTTGCGGGTGCGGACGGCGCCGGTCATCGGGACGTGCCCCTGCACCATCACCCACGGCACCTCGTCGCGCCGCGCCTGCCGGAGCACCTGCCGGAGCCACCGCAGCTGGGCCGCGTCGACCGACATGTGCACGTCTCCCCCGCGGCGCTCGAAGACGTCGATGGTGACCAGCAGGACCCGGGGATCGAGGCGTACGGCATAGGCGGTGTGGCGCGCCTGTCCGCGGGGACGATCGGTGAAGCGCCGCGTGCCGTCGGTGCCGCGCAGCATCTGGTCGGCGTAGATCTTCTTGAACTGCGGCACGTGGCGGCGCTTGAAGTCGATCCACGCGTCCCCGCTCCTGCGCCACGGGTCGTCGCCGAGCTCGTGGTCGCCGAGCGCGGTGTACGTCGTGAGGCCGTGGTCGGCGAACCGCTCGCGCCAGGCCGGGTAGTAGACCTCGGCCGCCCGACGCCAGGCGCGCAACCGCTGCACCTCGGTCCTCACGGGCCCGAACACCCCGGTGCGGGAGTCGTCGCGCCCCCACCGGCCCTCGACGAGGTCGCCGGCCACGAGCACGTCGTCGGTGCCGTGGGAGGCCATCTCGCTCAGCACGTGGTCCAGCGCGGCGTCGTACTCCGCGTTGGTCGAGTTGGCGACCTGGCCGGTCGCGCGGTCGACGATCTCCTCGCGCCCACCGACGGTCAGGTCGGCGACGTCCTGGTTCAGGAAGTCGGGGCTGGAGATGAAGCGGTAGGCACGGGGCAGGTCGGGCGCCGCGGGCACGGACGTCCGGTCGCGTGGGCTGCGCTCGCTCGGCGTGGCTGACGGTGTCGACGAGAGCGTCGGAGCGGGCAGGTCACCCCCGGGCGTGGCGCTCGCGGACGGAGAGGGCGGAGTGACCGACGTACAACCCAGCACGGAGGCGATCAGCACAGCGAGGAGCGGCCCGAGAGGTCGTCGTGTCACGCCCCCACCGTAGTCGGCCGACCCTCGCTACTCGGAGAGGTGGTCGATGTCGCGGAAGCCGGTCTTCTTGGCCCGGATGCCGCGGTTGGTCAGCCAGGTGAGCAACCAGAGCACGAGCCCGGCAGCGAGCAGGAAGCCGGCGATGACGTACTGCTCCTGCTGCTCCTCGCTGCGTGCCCACGGGCCCGCGAGGAACGCACAGGTGATCGCCCCGACGTAGGGGAGCACGGTCGGCGCGGTGAAGTGCGGGTGCTTCTCGTCGGTCGGGCGCCGGCGGATGACGATCAGCGCGATGTTGACCACGGTGAAGACGCAGAGCAGGAGCAGGGCGGTCGTGCCGCCGAGGAGCGCCACCGACGAGGCCCCGTCCGCCGACGCGCTGGCCCGGACGACGTAGGTGATCAGGGCGAAGGAGATGGCGGTGGTGAAGAGGATCGACACCCACGGGGTACGACGCGACTTGTGCACCTTGCCGAGCACGCGCGGCAGGACGTCCTGGTTGGCCATGCCGTAGAGCAGTCGGCTCGCCATCAGCATGTTGATCAGGGCGGAGTTGGCGACGGCGAACATGCCGATGAACGGGAAGATCGTGTCGAAGGGGAAGTCCGGCGCTCCGGCGGCGACGACCTGGGTCAGCGCCTGTCCCTTGGCCGGGTCGGTCAGGTCGCCGACCGGCACGAGGGCGACGGCCGTGATCGAGACCAGGAGGTAGATGACGCCGGTGACGCCGAGGCCGGTGAGCATCATCTTGGGGAAGTCGCGGACGGGGTCCGTGCACTCCTCGGCCATGTTGACCGAGTCCTCGAAGCCGACCATCGCGAAGAAGGCCAGCGACGTGGCCGCGGTGATGGCGAAGAAGGTGCTCTTGTCGCTGGGGCTGTCGAAGACCACCACGCGGGAGAAGTCGGCGTTGCCCTGCGTGACGGCGAAGAGGCCGATGAAGATGATCATCAGCAGGCCGGAGAGCTCGACGAGGGTCAGCACGACGTTGGCCTTGACGCTCTCCCCCACCCCGCGGAAGTTGACCGCTGCGACCAGCGCCATGAAGGCGAGCGCCGTGATGAGGATGCCCGCCCCACCGACCTCGAAGCCGAGGTCGAAGCCGTCGTTGAGGAAGCCGGCGAAGGCGTTCGACGCCGTGGAGGCGGAGGTGATGCCCGAGCACATGACGGTGAACGCGACGAGGAACGTCACGAAGTGCACCCCGAAGGCCTTGTGCGTGTAGAGCGCCGCACCGGCGGCCTGGGGGTAGCGGGTGACGAGCTCGAGGTAGGAGAAGGCGGTGATCGTCGCCACCACGAAGGCCACGAGGAACGGGGCCCAGGCGGCGCCACCCACCTCGCCGGCGACCGAACCCGTGAGGGCGTAGACGCCCGTGCCGAGGATGTCTCCCACGATGAACAGCAGGAGCAGCTTGGGGCCGATGACCCGGTTGAGGTCGGGCTGCTCCCCGTTGACGTCCTTGGTCGCTTCTGTCGCGCTCATCGAGATCCCCTCGTCCGTCCGTGCGCCCGCACGGTGCAGCCACAATGTCCTGAGGGCCGGGGGCGAGGCAACCACCGCGGCGATCGGCGTACGTCGTGTCGCGTGCGCAGCGGCGCGCCGAGACGGCACCTTCCGCAGTTGGATCGTTCTAACTACCCTGCTGCCATGACACGCGTTGCCCTCCTCACGGCCGGCGGCTACGCCCCCTGCCTGTCCTCCGCCGTGGGTGCTCTCATCGAGACCTACGACGCCACCGACCCCGAGATCGAGCTGATCGCCTACAAGCACGGCTACCACGGCCTGCTCACGGGCAACAGCATCGTGATCGGGCCCGACGAGCGGGCCGGGGCGGCGCTGCTGCACCGCTTCGGCGGCAGCCCGATCGGCAACAGCCGCGTCAAGCTGACCAACGACGCCGACTGCCGCAGGCGCGGCCTCATCGGCGACGACGAGACCGCCCTGGCCGCGGCGGCGGCACGCCTGCAGGCCGACGGCGTGGACATCCTCCACACCATCGGTGGCGACGACACCAACACTGCGGCGGCGGACCTGGCGGCCTACCTGCGCACCCAGGGCTCCGAGCTCACCGTGGTCGGCCTGCCCAAGACCATCGACAACGACATCGTGCCGATCCGCCAGAGCCTCGGCGCGCAGACCGCCGCGCAGGAGGCGTCACGGTTCGCCCAGCACGTGCTTGCCGAGCACGGCTCCAACCCGCGCATGCTGATCGTGCACGAGGTGATGGGGCGTGCGTCGGGCTGGCTCACGGCCGCTGCGGCACGCGACTACATGGCCTGGCACGCCGAGCAGGAGTGGCTGCCCGGCATCGGCCTCGACCCGCGCCGCTGGGCGATCCACGCGGTCTACGTCCCCGAGCGCGGCATCGACCTGGCTGCCGAGGCGACCCGTCTGCGGGCCGTGATGGACGAGGTCGGCTGCGTCAACATCTTCCTGGCCGAGGGTGCCGGGATCGACGACATCGTCGCCGACCTCGAGGCCGCCGGGGAGGTCGTCGGGCGCGACCCGTTCGGTCACGTCAAGATCGACCTGATCAACCCGGGGCGCTACTTCGCCGAACGCTTCTCCACGGCCATCGGTGCCGAGAAGCACATGGTGCAGAAGTCCGGCTACTACTCCCGCTCGGCGCCCGCCAACGAGACCGACCTCGCCCTCATCCGGGAGATGGCCGAGCTGGCCGTCGTCTGCGCCCTCGAGGGCCGGCCGGGGGTCGTGGGCCACGACGAGGACCGCGGCGACGAGCTCCGCGCGATCGAGTTCGAGCGGATCGCCGGCCACAAGCCGTTCGACCCGTCGCAGGCGTGGTTCACCGAGCTCCTGGGGTGGACCGGCCAGGGCTGATCTGGCGTACGCCGCCAGGGTGGCGGCACATCGCACCGCGGGACCGTCGTCACCAGCAATCTGCCGCCACCCTGGCGGCGTACGACGTCCCGGACGCGCGGGCCGATGTCGCGCGCCGCCACCCTCAGGGCGTGGGTCCGGTGGCGTCCTGCTCGGCCACCCGCGTCGTCACGCGCATCCCGGCGGCCGGCAGCACCCGGGGCAGCCGCTGGAGGTACGCCGCACTGACGACCGCGATGAGCGTGAGCACCCACCACAGCGTCGTCGGTCCCTGGGCGAGCAGCCACGTGAAGGACACCGGCGCCACGGCGCCGCCGAGGGCCCAGCTGAGCTGGAACAACCCGAGGTAGCGGCCCCGGAGGTGGTCCGGCGCAGCCTCGGCGGCGGTGGCGCTCAGGACGGGGCCGCCGGTGAGCTCGCCGAAGGTGTAGACCGCCGCGCCGACCAGCATCACGACGACGGCCAGCCACACCGGGAGCCAGCCGGCCACGACGAACAACGCGTAGCTGGCGACGAAGACGACCTGGGCCAGACCCATCATCCGGGCACGCACCTGCCCGGTCATGCGGCGTACGACGAGCCCCTGGCCGAGGCCGACGAGTGCGGTGTTGAGCGTGAAGATCGCGCCGACGACCCACCCCGGCAGGTCGATCGTCTCCGCGACGTAGACCGGCAGCGCGAAGTTGAGCACCATCATCCCGGCCACGAAGCCGAGCTGGCCGACGACGAGGCGGAGGTAGGCGCGGTCGCGCAGCACGACTCCCCACCCCTCGAGGGGCGCGTCGTCGTCGCGCGCGACCCGGTGGTCGGGCACGTCGAGCAGCAGGAAGAACGCGACCACGAACGTCACGACGTTCACCACGACCACCGTCTGGTAGGCCAGGTCCGTCCCGATCTGGAGCGCGATGCCGGCCAGCACCCCACCCACGGAGTAGCCCAGGTTGCGCACGGCCTGCAGGAACCCGAACCACAGCTCGCGCTCCCCCGGCGCGGAGATCGCGGTGACGACGTTGCCGAAGGACCCCCAAAAGGCCTGGCGGCCGATGTTGAGCAGGGTCGTCCACAGCGCGACGGCGAGCAGCGAGTCGGCCCAGAGGTAGGCCAGCATCCCGACGGCCTGGACCAGGTTGCCGATGAGCATCATCCGCCGCGGGCCGAAGCGGTCCACCAGGCTGCCGATGACGAACGCGCCGGGCATGGTGAGGATCGCGGAGAGCGAGAGCGCCGACCCGACCTGCACCAGCGACAGGTCGGTCATCGCGAGGAAGTAGAGCAGCGTGATCGGCATGAACAGCCCGCTGCCGACCGTGTCGGCCACGATGGCCGTGACGAAACGGCGATGCTCCCCCACGCTGGGGAATCCGAGACGGGTCAGCACGGGCCCACCCTAGGACTCCGAGCGACGCGCTCCTGCCCCTCGGCCGGATATGTTTCGGCGCATGACCTTCTCGATCGTGGCCCGTTCCGACGACGGCGCATCGTGGGGCGTGGCGGTGGCGTCGAAGTTCCTCGCCGTCGGCTCCGCCGTCCCTGCCGCAGCGGCCGACGTGGGAGCCATCGCCACGCAGGCCGACGCCAACATCGCCTACAAGTATCTCGGCCTCGCGCACCTCGACGACGGAGCGACCGCCCAGGTGGCGCTCGACCGGCTGGTCGAGGAGGACGACGGCCGCGAGCACCGCCAGGTCGGCATCGTCGACTCCGACGGCAACGCGGCGACGTACACCGGCTCCGAGTGCTTCGCCTGGGCCGGCGGGGTCACCGGCCGCAGCGGGGAGCTCGGTGGCTATGCCATCCAGGGCAACATCCTCACCGGTCCCGAGGTGGTCGAGGCGATGGAGACGGCCTGGCTGGCCGGCGCCGACCAGCCGGTCGAGCGACGACTTCTCGCCGCCCTCGCCGCCGGCGACGCGGCCGGTGGCGACAGCCGCGGTCGGCAGTCGGCGGCACTGCTCGTCGTACGCGACGGGGCCGGCTACGGCGGCCACGACGACGTCGCCGTCGACCTCCGTGTCGACGACCACGCCGACCCGGTGACCGAGCTCGCGCGGCTGGTGGACCTCAACGAGCTCTACCTGACCGCGTCGACGCCCGAGGAGCAGGTGCCGGTCGACGACGCGCTGATGATCGAGCTCGAGGCGCTGGCCAAGGCCGAGGGCAAGGACAGCTTCCACATGTGGGTGGGCTCGGAGAACTACGAGATGCGGGTCGGCCCCGGCGCGCGACCCGACTGGATCGACCGGAGGATCCTCGCCATCCTGCGCGGGGAGACCGCATGAGCATCCTGGCCATCGACGCCGGCACGACCGGCGTCACGGCCGTCGTGGTGACCCCGGACGGGCGCATCCAGGCCAAGGGCTACCAGGAGTTCCGTCAGCACTTCCCCCAGCCGGGCTGGGTCGAGCACTCGGCCGAGGACATCTGGCAGGCCACGATCGAGGCGACCCGCGAGGTGCTCGAGAAGGTCGACTCCTCCGAGCTCACCGCCATCGGCATCACCAACCAGCGCGAGACGATCGTGCTGTGGGACCGCGAGACCCTCGGCTCGCCGCGGCGCGCCATCGTGTGGCAGGACCGGCGCACCGCCGACATCTGCGACCGCCTCCGCGCCGACGGGCACGAGGACCGGGTCGCCGAGCTGACCGGGCTGCGCCTCGACCCCTACTTCTCCGGCACCAAGCTGATGTGGCTCGCCGAGCACGAGCCGCACACGTGGGCGCTGGTGGAGTCCGGCAGGTACGCCGTCGGCACGGTCGACTCCTACCTCATCTCCCGGATGACGCGCGGCACCTGGCACGTCACCGACGTCTCCAACGCCTGCCGCACCCTGCTCTTCGACCTCGAGGCCGGCGACTGGTCCGACGAGCTCTGCGAGCTGTTCGGGGTGCCGCGCGACGCGCTCCCCGAGCTCGTCCCCAACTGGGGCGAGGTCGCGCCGACCGAACCGTCGGTCTTCCTCGGGCTCGCGCTGCCGATCGCGGGCATCGCCGGTGACCAGCAGTCAGCGCTCTTCGGGCAGACCTGCTTCGAGGAGGGCGAGTCCAAGTGCACCTACGGCACGGGCTCGTTCATCCTCACCAACACCGGCAGCGCGGTCGTGCGCAGCGACGCCGGCCTGCTCTCCACCGCGGCCTGGCGCTCCCCCTACGGCGCGATGACGTACGCCCTCGAGGGCGCCATCTTCGTCACCGGCTCAGCCGTCCAGTGGCTGCGTGACGGGCTCCAGATCGTCGGCAACGCCGCCGAGACCGCCGCGATCGCGCAGACCGTCGAGGACAGCGACGGCGTGGTCTTCGTGCCGGCGCTGACCGGTCTCGGTGCGCCCCACTGGGACCCGCACGCCCGCGGCATGATCATCGGGATCACCCGCGGCACCACGCGCGCCCACATCGTCCGGGCCACGCTCGAGGCGATCGCCTTCGAGGTGCGCGACGTCCTCGAGACGCTGCCCGGGCTCACGACGCTGCGCGTCGACGGCGGAGCCTCGGCCAACGACCTGCTCTGCCAGCTCCAGGCCGACCAGGTCGGACGCGCGGTCGAGCGACCCGAGATCGTGGAGACGACCGCCCTGGGCGCGGCGTTCCTCGCCGGCCTGGGGACCGGGGTCTGGGAGTCGACCGACGACCTGCGCGACACCTGGGCCCTCGACCGACGCTTCGAGCCCGCCGGCGACCGCGGCGCCCTGGACGCGTCGTACGCCCGCTGGAGCGACGCGGTCGAGCGTTCGAAGGGCTGGGCCGACTAGAGCCGGTCCCGCGCGGCCCTCGCCGCGTCGACCGCGGCCTGCGCCTCGTCGACGGCTTCCACCGCCTCCTCCTGCACCGCCTCGGCCTCCCCGAGCTCCTCGTCGACCTCCTCGACCTCCGCCTCGACCGCGGCGATCCTGCTGCGCAGCTCGTCGATCTCCGCCTGCAGCTGCAAGGTCCTGGCCCGGAGCTTCTCGACCGCCCGCCGGGCCGACCGGTGCTCCTTCTCCGCCTCGCCGAGCACACCCCGGGCGTCCGCGAGTCGCTCGTCGGCGGCGGCGCGCGCCTTGGCGTCGGCGTCGGGGTCCGGTACGACGTGGAGCTGGGCCCGCTGGGTCGGGTCGGGCCCGGGGACCGGGCGGGCCTTGGCGCTGAACCCCAGCGCCTCGGGCAGCGCGACCGCCTCACTCAGGTCGAGGTCGCCGAGGCCGGTGGCGGCCAGGGACGTCACGAGCAGACCGCTCCGCACCGCCCTGGCGGCGTCGGGCTCGAGCATCGCGGCGGTGAGGGTCGCCTCGACCTGGTCGGCGACCGACTGGGTGGTCTTCACGCCCTCCTCGCGCGCCATCCGGCGGGCCGAGGTCGTCACCGACGCGGTCAGCTGCCGGCGCTGCTTGGTGAACTCCCGCAGCTGCGTCGCGTCGAGGTTCTCCTGCGCGTCGCGCAGCGCGGTCCCCACGGCGAGCACCTGGTCGACCTGGTCGGGGTCGCGCCGCACCAGCAGGTTGACCACCCAGGCAGCGAGCGACGCCTTCCGCAGGCCCTTGACGGCGGCGGCGAGGTCCTTGTCGGCCTTGTGCTCCTTCACCAGCGCGTCGCGCGCGGGCGTGAAGTCCGCGAGGGGCAACGCGTAGAGGTCGTCGGCGATCTCCAGCAGCGGGTCCGACGTGGAGGCAGGCATGCCCTCGATCCTAGGGAGCGGCGTACTCGAGCTCGACCGGGAAGGGTGGCCAGGGGCACTCCTGGCGGTCCCCGCTGGGGGTCCAGCCGAGCGCACCGTAGAGCGCTCGGGCGCGGTGGTTCTCCTCCAGCACCCAGAGCCGACGCGCGCCCGCGGCCTCGGCGCGGGCGAATCCCTCCCGGCCGAGTCCGGCGCTCCAGTGGTCCGGACGCACCGCGAGGTGGCGCAGGGTCGTGCCGTCGTGAGCCGTCAGTGCCACCATCCCGACCTCGTCCTCGACCACCTCGACGACGACACCGGGGTCGTCGAGCAGCAGCGCCCACCGGGCCAGGACGTCGTCGTCCGGGTAGGGCAGCTCGCCGAAGACGTGCGCCAGCCCCGCCCGGCTGGCGATCCGCTCGAGGTCGCGCAGCGCGACGACGTCGGCGGCGGTGGCACGGCGCCAGGTGCTCACGGGCGCCCCGCCTCGTCCCACGCGCGGTGCGAGGTCGTCGTACGCTCCCAGAGCGAGCGCCACTCGCCCTCGGTGACGTCGTCGACGGGCAGCAGCAGGTCGTCGACGAGTGCCGCGCGCCAGTCGTCGTACGACGTCAGGTCCTGCTGCTCGCGACCCGTCGGCGTGAGCACCTGGTGCACCAGCCCACGCACGGTGCGCTGCGCCGGACCGTCGATGCGCTGGGCGACCACCACACGCCGGAACGGCGACTGCGCGCTGCCGCTGAGGGTGTGGTGGGAGTCCGCGATCGTCGTCGGGGAGTGGTCACGGGAGGTGACCACGATGCCCCGCAGGACGCCGCCCGGAAGGTGGCGGTAGGTCCACGCTGCCGGGCCGGTCGGCCGGCCGGCGGCCTGGGCGCCGTAGCCGGCGCCGATCCCGAAGGACCAGCCGTCGACGACGTGCTCGCCCCGCACTATCGGCAGCGGCTCGGCGAAGCCCTCCCCCAGTCCCGCGTCCACCCACCAGTGACCGCCCGGGTTGTCCTCGGCGGGCAGGTCGGAGACGACGAGCACCAGGTGGTTGAGCGCGGTGCCGAGCTCGTCCTCGGGCCGGGACCAGACGTGCCCGTGGCGACGGCTCACCGAGAACCCGAGCTCGGACAGCAGCCACTCGAACGCACCGTTCTGCTGGAAGCAGTAGCCGATGCGCGTGCCGCCGGCAGCACGTACGACGCCGGCTGCGGGGTCCACGGGGTCGGGCCGGCCGAGCATGGTCGAGAGGTTGTCGTAGGGGATCCGCGCGACGTGGGCGCGGTGGACCGCGCGCAGCCCGGCCAGCGTGGGCGGCGGGGCCTCGGGCAGGCCGAGACGCGCGAGGTACGCCGTCCGGTGCGCTGTGCTCCCCACGTGCTCCTCCTCCGGTTCGGCCGGGCTGGATCCCGGCGGGGCCGAACCTACCCGTGGGGGTGGGAACAGCCGCCACGTACCCAAAACTGGGGTTGAACGCGTTTCGCGGCGGTGTTCAGGTGAGCGCGGTGGCCCGATCGGGCCCGTCTCACCGGGGGGTGACGCAGATGCGCCGACTGTTGCTGACACTGCTGACTGCACTGGCCTTGCTGGCGCTGGCACCGGCTCCACCCGGAGCGACCACCGCAGGATCGCCGGCGCGGGTGACCGTGATCCAGGCCGTGCCCGATGCCGAGGTCGACGTCGAGGTCGACGGCCGCCCGGTCGCGACCGCAGCCGGGGTCGGCGACGTGCTGGGGCCCTTCGAGCTGACCCCCGGCGACCACGAGATCTCCTTCCGCGGCGACGGCGTCGCCGTGGACTCCCAGCTGAGCGTCACCGCCGGCGCGAGCAGCGACGTCGTGCTCCACCTGCCGGCCGACCCGGGCGGCGAGCCGGTCGTCCACTCCTACGAGGCGCCCACGGGGGCGATCGGACCCGACAAGGCACGCGTCGTGCTCGCGCACACCGCCACGGTCGCGCCTGCGGACGTCGAGGTCGACGGGCAGACGGTGTTCACCAACATCGCCAACGGGGAGTTCGCCGAGGCCGACGTCCCCGCGGGGAGCATCAAGGTCGCGCTGCTGCCGTCCGGCACCGGTGGCGACCCCATCCTCGGGCCCCTCGACCTGGCGCTGGAGGCCAGCACCCTCTCGATGGTCTACGCCTACGGCAACCCGCGCGACGGCTCGATGAACGTCATCGCACACACCGCCGTGCTCAGCGCGGACGGGAGCGTGCAGCCGTCCCGCATCGACACCGGCTCGGCCGGCCTCGCCGCGACCCCGGTGACGACCTTCGGCGACGACGACGGACAGCCGGTCACCGCGACGGTGCTCGGCACGCTGGTGGTGGCATGGACGGTCGCACTGCTCGTCGTACGCCGTCGGCGCGGCGCGGGCAGTGGCCCGCAGCCGCAGGGATGAGGGCGCGGCGGTCGGCGGCGGGGGCTGCGGTCATGGCACTGCTGGGGGCAAGCGGCTGCGCCGCGAGCGAGGTCCCTCCGAGGACCGGGTCGACGGCCACGAGCTCGGCCACACCGACCTCGGCACCCTCGCCCGCGCGTTCCGTGCCGCCTGCGCGGCGGGCCTCACTCGTCGCCCAGCCCCCCGAGAGCGTCCTCCTCCCGAGCGGCCGGACGGTCCCCATCAGCGCCGTCGGCACCACCCCGGCTGGCCTCCTCGACGTGCCCGACGACGTCGACGTCGCGGGCTGGTGGCGCGGCGGGTCGCGGCTCGGCGACCCGTTCGGGTCGATCCTCGTCGCTGCCCACGTCGACTCACGCACCCAGGGCCTCGGCCCCTTCGCTGAGCTGCTGACCGTTGCTCGCGGCGCCCGGGTGCAGCTCACGTCGGCGGGCCTCCAGCAGACCTTCGTGGTCCGATCACGTCGACTCGTCCCCCAAGGGTCACTGGTCGACGACTCGTGGATCTTCGCCGCCACCGGTGACGGCCGCCTCACCCTCGTGACCTGCGCACCGCCGTACTCCGCCGCGCGTGGCGGCTACCAGAACCTGGCCGTCGTCACGGCCGTGCCCGTCACCCCGGTGGCCCGCCGATGAGCAAGAAGGGCTACCAGAAGCGACTGCCCAGCGTGCTGCCGCCTGCCCCCCGACGTCCGCCCGCCGAGGAGTCGCTGACACGCACGGGCGGGGACGCTCCCCGTCCGTCGACGACTCCACTGTCGCCGCGGTCCGTTCGGGCGCCCGCGCCCGCGCCCGCGCCCGCGCCCGCGGCCACGCCCACGGCCACGCCCCCGGCCATTGCCACGCCGATCCCCCCGCCCACGTCCGCGCCGGTGGCGCAGCCGGTCGCCGCGCCGGTCGCCGCCCCGGTGACGGTGCAGCCGCACTCCACCACCAGCCCCCGCGCGCGGGTGCTGGTGTCGGCGGCCGTGCTGCTCGGCCTCGTCGGTCTGGCCACAGCGTTCGTCGCCGTCGGGCGGACCGGCGACGACGAGCCGGGAGGCGCACCCGGCGCCGCCCCCATCCAGGGAGGCTGGCCGGAGGCCGGAGCCTCGCGCACCACGACGCAGGTGGGTGCCGACGGCGTGCTCGACGTCACCCACTGGATCCACGCCACGGAGCCCCTCGACGAGCTCGACGTCGCGCTCCCCGAGCTGCCGGACGGCGTCTCGATCGACGCCTCGGCCGTGGAGGTCGTCGCCGACGGCCGGCGCGCCTCCGGCCCCGCCATGCTCACCTTCAGCAGCGCGTCGTACGCGTTCTCCGACGCGACGCGCATCCGGGTCAGCTACCAGCTCTCCGGAGCCGTCGAGCTGAGCTCCTCGGCGCCCGATCGCGGCCTCGTCACCACCACGACGCTGGACGTCTCGCCCGTCCAGGGAACCGACACGCGTGTGGTGAGGTCCGAGGCAGTGCTCTCGCTCGCATGCGCCCCCACGGCGGAGACGTCGCTGGAGCCGTGCGGCGAGTCGGACGCCGACGACCAGTGGACGGTGCGGCTCACGGGACCGGATGTCGGCGCCCGCGTGGTCGCGGCGGTGACGGTCTCCTGAGGCGTCACGGACGGGACTCCTACCGGATCAGGCGTCTTCCTCGTCGAGGCCGTGCTCGATGGCCCACCGGGTGAGCTGGACGCGGTTGTTCATCTGGAGCTTGCGGAGCGTGTTCTGCACGTGGTTCTGCACGGTCCGGTGCGACAGCACGAGCCGCGCCGCGATCTGCTTGTAGCTCATCCCGGTCGCGACCATCTTGAGGATCTCGGTCTCGCGGTCGGTGAGCTGGTCGCGCGGGTCGTCCGCGGCCGAGCCGTCGGCGATGCGGCGGAACTCGCCGAGCACGAGCCCGGCCAGCCCGGGGGTGAAGACGGCCTCGCCCTCCGACGTACGCACCACCGCGTCGATGAGCTCGGCGCTGGAGGCGGACTTGACGAGGTAGCCCGTGGCGCCGGCCTTGATCGCCTCGAGCACGTCGCCCTGCTCGCCGCTCGCGGACAGGATCAGCACGCGCGCGGTCGGGTCGTGCTCGATCATCATGCTGGTCACCTGGACGCCCGTGTTGTCGGGCAGCTGCAGGTCCAGCACGACGACCTGCGGAGCAGACGCCGGGAACCTCGCCATCGCCTCGCGACCGTTGGCCGCCACGGCGACCACCTCGTGCCCGGCCGCCTGCAGGTCGCGCTCGACCGCGTCGCGCCACATCGGGTGGTCGTCGACCACCATCACTCGCACCATGGCTCCCCCTCCAGAGTTGGTCGAATCGTAGACCCGCTACCCACCCGGAGGGAGGTAACGACCGCGGCGGTGCACCAGCGGGTCGACGTCCTCACCCACGACGACCTCCACCAGGGTGCACGTGACGAGGCGCGACCAGCCGACCTCGACGTCGCTCTCCACCTCGACCGTGGCCCACGTGGCCGCGTGCCCGAGCCGCGGACCGTGGTCCGTCGCGACCCACTCGGCCAGCCGCCACGGTCCTCCCGGCGCCGGCGCCGTCCCGGCGAAGACGTCGGCCAGGTTGCGGTCGTCCCACGACAGCAGCTGGACCACCCCGCGCCCCGTCCCGAGCAGGGCGTCGGTCAGGTCGGCGTCGGGGTCCAGCAGGGCGAGCACCCGTCCGGGATCGCCTCCGGCGACCAGCCACGACGAGACCGTGAGGCCGGTCCTGTCGTCGGCGGAGCCGGCGGTCCACAGCGAGACCGCGGCACCGACCCGCCCACGCAGCTGGCGTACGGGGTCACGGTCGCCCTCGGGCTCGAGGAACGGGTGGGTGGTGTGGATGGTCACCCCGTCACGCTAGCGGGACGGTCAGTTCCCACTCGGTGCCCCACGACCCGCTCTCCATCACGGCCGTGCCACCGAGGTCCTCGATGCGTCCCCGGATCGAGGAGGCCACGCCGAGGCGCCCCTGGGACTCGGCCTCCTCCAGCCGACCGGGCGAGATGCCGGGACCGTCGTCGCGCACCGAGACGGTGATCGCGTCGGGTGCGGACTGCGCGAGCACCCACGCCGAGGCGTCGGGACCGACGTGGGTGAGCACGTTGTCGAGGCAGGCACGCACGGCGGCGACCGTCTCGGTGGCCACGCGTACGTCGACGAGGACCGCGCCGCCGGGGGTGGCGACCTCAACCCGGACCGGGTGCGCCGTCGCCATCGCCTCGAGTGCGCCCGCGAGGTCCACCTGCCCCCCGGCTGCGGTGGGCACGGTGTCCTGCTGCCGGATGAGCGAGCGGAGACTCCGCTCCTGCTCCCCCGCGAGCCGACCGAGGTCGGCCCACTCACCACCGGCGGCTGCGCCTCTGCGCTGGGTCATGGTCAGGACCTGGAGCACGCCGTCGTGCACCGCACGAGCCAGTCGCGTCCGTTCCTCGGCGGCGGCCGCTGCGTGCTCGGCCGCGTCGCGCTCCCGGGCCATCCGCTGCAGCGACTCGCACATGAAGCCCACGATGGGACCGCCGATGAGGACGAGGAAGACGTTGCCGTAGTTGCCCTGGTCGACCTGCGAACGCGGCAGCAGGTCCGTCACCGCCAGCGCGACGGCGGCGACCAGGCCACCCTTCCAGTGCCAGTGGATCGCCCAGGCCAGCAGCGCTCCCATCACCCAGTACCCCGGGATCGTCGCGTTGAAGTCGGGGGACTTCACCCACGGCGTGACGGCCATCGCGGCCACGGCGATCGCGAGGTCGGCGACCAGCAGGACCGACGTACGCCGGGCGCGGTCGTGGTAGAGCCAGATGGCCGCGGCCGTCCAGGCGACGAGTCCGAGGACGATGGCCAGGGCGATCGTCGGATGGTCGAAGTTGTCGCGGCGGTAGGCGTTGAGGCCGACCATGTTGATGGTGACCACGACCCGCACCAGGGCCAACGCCGAGTAGAGCCGGTCCTCGACAGCCAGCGCGGAGTCCGCGCGCGGCACCGGTGCGAGGGGCCGGGAGTGGGTGCTCAGGACGCCTTCTGCTCCGGCCCGTCGCCGGCCTTCTCGCGCTCCGCAAGCTCGTGCGCGGCCTTCTCGGCGGCAGCCTGCTTGGCCTTCTCCTTGTCGAGCTCCTTGGCCTTGCTGGCGTAGAGATCGACGTACTCCTGGCCGGAGAGCCGCATGATCTCGTACATGATCTCGTCGGTGATCGACCGCAGGATGTAGCGGTCGTTCTCCATCCCGGCATAGCGCGAGAAGTCGAGCGGCTTGCCGAAGCGCACCACCGGGCGCGTCCAGGTGCCGTAGACCTTGCCGGCCGGCGCGACCACGTCGGTGCCGACGACCGCGCACGGGATCACGGGTGCCCCGGTCTCGAGCGCCAGACGGGCGACACCGGTCTTGCCGCGGTAGAGCTTGCCGTCGTGGGAGCGGGTGCCCTCGGGGTAGATGCCGAACAGGTCACCCTCGGCGAGGATCTTCATGGCCGACTTCATCGCGCCCTCGGCGGCGTTGGCGCCGGAGCGGTCGATCGGCACCTGACCTGCACCGGAGAAGAACTTCTTCTGGAACCAGCCTTTGATGCCGGGGCTCGTGAAGTACTCGGCCTTGGCCACGAAGGTGACGCGCCGGTTGAGCGTCAGCGGCATGAAGAGCCAGTCGGCGTACGACAGGTGGTTGCTGGCGAGGATGGCGGGACCCTCCTCCGGCACGTGGTCCATGCCGTAGGCCTTCGGCCGGAAGACGAGTCGCAGCACGGGCCCGAGGGCGATCCACTTCAGGAACCAATAGAGCACGCCCCGACCCTATCCCTGCTGACGCTGGGTGACCCGCTCGATGAACTCGGCCGACTCGGTGAAGATCCGCGCCGCGTCGTTGTCGAGGGTCGCGACGTGGAAGCTGTCCTCCAGGACCCGCTCCTCGAAGTCCTTCGAGGACAGGCCCGCGTTGAGAGCACGCGAGCTCGAGAGGTCGACGACGTGGTCGTCGGCGGAGCGGAAGAAGAGGACGGGGATCGTGATCCTGGGCAGGTCCTTGCGGAGCTCGGCGTAGCCCGCGAACATCGACGCGGCCGCCTTGAGCGGCGTCGTCGGGTAGCCGTGCTCGTCGGCACCCGGCTTCTTGATGTCGTTGGCGATCCCCGGGAACCCGGGCACCACGTGCTTGAGCACGGGCAGCAGCTTGACGTCCTTGCGCATCGTGTCGACCGCGGCGTTGACGATGACGATCCCGGCGAGACCCTCCCCCGTGTCGGCGGCGAGCCGGAGGCACAGCGCGCCCCCCATCGACAGCCCGACCGCCACGACCTCGTCGTTCTCGGCGGCGAGCTTGTCGTACGCCCCCTCGACGGTCGCGACCCAGTCGGCCCACGTGACCTTGTTGAGGTCCTGCCAGCGGGTGCCGTGACCGGGCAGGAGCGGCATCTCTACGGCGTACCCACGAGCGGCGAGGTCCTCGGCCCACGGGCGCATGGACACCGGGTTGCCGGTGAAGCCGTGCTGGACCAGGACCCCGATGCGTCGACCTCCGGTGAGCTCGGGCTTCGCCGCGGTGGACATGGGGGCGACCAGCGTGGGGTCGAGAGGCGCGACGGGTGCGCCACGGAACGGGATCTTCACGGGCACAGTGTGCACCAATTCTCGTGCTGGTCGAGGTGCGAGCGGAGCGAGCCTCGAAACCAGTCCCCCGGTACCGTGAGGGCGTGACGACTCCTGGCGACGAGGGCCGGACCGAGCTGGCCTGGCGCGAGATCGTGCAGAACTACGGCGAGCGCCCCGTGCTGGGCGACGACGAGTCGGAGAAGACCCCCGAGCCGGAGCCGGTCGTCGAGGACGTCGAGGAACCGGACGGGGCCGACGCTGCGGACGAGGTCCCCGCAGCGGAGCGGTTCCAGCCCCCGGTCGCGCCGCCGTTCCCTCGTCCGCGGACGTGGCAGCGGGGCGTCGCCTGGTCGGGCATCTTCGTCGCTCCAGCCCTGGCCCTGCTGCTCGTGCTGTTCTCGGTCCACGTCCACCCGCTGTTCGGCTGGGCGCTGGTCCTCTGGCCGATCGGCGGCTTCCTCTACCTCGTGCGTGAGATGCCGCGCTCTCCGCGGGACCCCTGGGACGACGGGTCGCGGATCTAGCCCTCCGGAGCCTTCATGAGCACGCGGTCCTGACCGGTCTGGACCGTGGTCCACCCCTGGGACTCCAGACCCAGTCTCAGGGCCGTGGTGTCGCTCAGGAGGGCGTAGTCCGCTCCGGTCCGCTCGACGAAGTCCTCCCACCCGGGCTCCCCGCGCAACGCCTCGTGCCAGTCCGTCAGCCAGGCGACGGAGTACTGGTCCGACAGCCCGTCCCCGACGATCCTGAGGTCCGGGTACTTCCAGGCCAGGTAGCCGCCGTCCCCCAGCTGGTTGATGAGGACGTCGCCCTCCGCGATCGCGGAGAGGCGGGCGTCGTACGTGCTGGGGAAGTAGGACGACGGCGCGGCTGCTGAGGTCGGCACGAGGAGCGCCAGCGCGACGAGCGCGACACCGGCGCCGCCGAGGACCACCGCCTGCTCGACCGGCCGAGGCAGATGGGTCCGGGCACGGGGAGCAGCCGCTCCGATGGCTGCTGCGAAGAAGGGCATCACGAGGATCGCTCCCAGCGGAAGCGTTCGACCCATGTAGAGGAACAGGACCGCGCCGACAGCCACCAGGAGAACTGCCACCCACGACGAGCCGCCCCGCCGCGCCCAGCTCGCGCAGACGACGAACAGCATCAGGAGGACCGCCGCATAAGGGGGGAACGTGACCGACAGAGGCTGGTACTCCTGGACGTACTGGGCGACGCCCATGCTGGATCCGAGGGGATGGGCGAGCTGGTGGATGCCGTTGGGCGTGACGGCGACTGCTGCCAGGCACAGGCCCACCAGCAACACGTGCGGACGCGCCGAGCGCCGGTCGAGGCGTCGATCGAGGCGGAGGCCGACCAGCAGGACGACCTGGAGGCCGGGGACCAGGAACCACAGGCCGTGCGCACAGGCCCACACCCCCGTGAGGACCGCGAGCCACCACCGCGGGCGCAGGTCCTGGCTCGTGCGGAGCAGCGCCCCGACGGTCACTGCCAGCAGGATGAAGCTGACCAGCTGGGGGCGGGCCGAGAGGCTGCCGATCATGCCGAAGAAGGTGAGTCCCGTGGCGACGACAGCTGCGCCGAACGGCGCGACCTGCCGGCTCAGCCGGAAGCACACGACGAAGAGCGCGACGAGGGCCAGTCCACGGAGCCACGCCACGCCTGGCAGGCCGAACGCGCTGTCGAAGCCGGCCATCAGCATCTGCGTGAGCCAGTCGCGCGAGTGCCAGTCCTCGGTGCCGAAGGGTGACATCGGGCCCGGGTGACGCACCGAGGCACCATCGAGGTAGGCGTGACCCATCTCGAGGTGCCACCACACGTCGGGATCACCCAGCGGCGCCGCAGCGATGAACACCATCGTGAGCAGGATCAAGAACAAGGCCGCGGCCACGACGCCCAGGTACTGCTCCGCGCGTGTGGGTGCCGAGCGGTACGGCTCCGCGGCCAGCGGACCGGGATGGTCCAGGTCCGGCGCGTCCCGAAATGATGTGCCCACGCACGGGATCATCCCAACTCCTGCCGGTTTGCACCCGCATTTCCACTGATCCCGTCCACCGACGGCCCCTGGACACGGTCGCCCCTCAGGGCGCCGGCTGAGCCGCCAGTGCTGACGGCTACTGTCGGCGCGTGGGGGCACGAGTAACGGTCCAGGTCACGGGACACCTGATGGACAGCGGCATCCTGTCGCGGATCCTCGACGACATCCGCGACTACGGCGGCGACTACGTCATCGACACGTTCGACGTCGGGCACGAGGCCCACGATCCCAGCAGCGCAAGGATCACCGTCGAGTCCGACGACGATGCGTCCCTCCAGCGCCTCCTGATGCGCCTGCAGACCCGCGGGGTCAACCAGCTCGTCCCCGGCGAGGCCGTCACCGGCACCGCCGAGCTGGACGGCGTGCTGCCCGATGGCTTCTACTCCACGACCAACCTCCAGACGCGCGTGTGCATCGAGGGCACCTGGTACGACGTGGAGAACCCCGAGATGGACTGCGGCCTCGTCGTGGGCTCGACATCCGATGGCGCCACCCGGGTCCGCACCGTGCCCATGTCGGACGTGACCGCCGGCATGCGGATCGTGGTGGGGGCCTCCGGGATCCAGGTGTCCGTCCCCTCGCCGAGGGGGTCTGCCGACTCGTTCGGCCGTGCCGACGACTCTGCGCCGTGGGAGAAGCCCCAGGCCGTGGTCGTGAGGCAGGTGGCGGACGGCATGCGCCAGGCCAAGGCAGACGGCAAGCGTCTGCTCTGGGTGGCCGGCCCCGGCGTGGTCCACACCGGAGCAGCCCCAGCCCTGGTCTCCCTGATCGCGTGCGGCTTCGTCGACATCCTCTTCGCCGGCAACGCCCTGGCCACGCACGACATCGAGGCCTCGCTGTACGGCGCCAGCCTGGGCGTCGACCTGAGCATGGCGCACGGCGTCGAGCACGGCCACGAGCACCACGTGCGCGCCCTCAACACGGTCCGCAAGTCGGGCTCCATCGCCGCTGCTGTCGCCGACGGGGTCGTGACCAGCGGCATCATGCACGCGCTCGTCACCCACGAGAAGCGCTTCGTGCTGGTCGGCTCCGTGCGCGACGACGGGCCGCTCCCGGACGTCTACACCGACGTGCTGGAGGGCCAGCGCGCGATGCGCGCCGAGATCCGGGACGTCGGCTACTGCCTGATGATGGCCACCCAGCTCAACTCGGTCGCGACGGCCAACATCCTGCCCGCGACCGTGCCGCTCGTCTGCGTGGACATCAACCCGACCACGGTCACCAAGATCGCCGACCGCGGCTCCAACCAGGGCCGCGGCATCGTCACCGACGTCGGACTCTTCCTCGAGCAGCTCGCGCTGGAGCTCGTGCCGGACTACCGCCGGACCTGACGTTTCGCCCACGGAATCGGCCACGAATGACTAGCCTCGCTCGGGCGAGTGTCCGGGCCCTCTCAGAGCCCGCTCGCGAGAAACCGGGATGGGGCATGACAAGCGAGCTCGACAAGGCCACGCAGTCCGACGTGGACGTCGAGCCCGCACGTCGGGCGACGCTGCTGTTCGTCCGCATGTGGGCGATCGCGCACATCCTCCATCTCCTGATCGCCGAGCGGAACGCGCTGGACACGCCCTGGAACATCTCGGTCGTCGCGCTCGCCCTCGTCGTGCTGCTCCGGCCGGAGTCGGGCCGCCTCTTCGCCGCGCTCCTCGTCGCGCAGCTCGTCGAGCACACGATCGAGATGCCGTTCAGCCCCGACCACTGGGCGCTCGTGGCGCTGGTCAACCTGACGATCCTGCTCACCATGGTCGCCGGTCGGTCCACGTCCCTGCACCGGCTCCCTCAGGCGTTCCCGGCCATCAGGGTCATCCTCCTGATCGCCTACGGTGCTGCCGCCCTGTCGAAGTGGAACGTCACGTTCCTCGATCCGGTGACCAGCTGCGCGAACGCCATCGCGGGGATCATCTCCTTCGGCCTCACCGCCCCGTTGGCCGAGAGCCACCTCTTCAACTACGGGACGGTCGTCACCGAGAGCATGATCTTCCTGCTCCTCGCGATTCCCCGTACGCGCTCCGGCGGTGTGCTGCTCGGTCTGGCTTTTCACTTCTCCCTCAGCGCGAGCCCGATCATCGCTGTCGGCGACTACACGTCCACGGTCTACGCGCTGTTCTTCCTCTTCCTCCGCCCCGAGGTCGTCGGAGGGGTCCTGGACCGAACCTCGTCGTGGGCGAGGCGGTCGGCTGTCGTGCGTGACGCGCGTCGTCGGCCCCCCGTCACGGTTGCCATCGCCTTCGTCTTCCTCGGCTTCGGAGGACACTTCCTCGGGCCCGTGCCGGTCGCCACGCTCTACGTCCTGGAGCAGTTCTACTTCGTTCCCCTCCTCGTGGCCACCGCCCTGGCGGTGCGCGACCAGCGAGCCAGCGGTCGTCCGCGAGCCCGGCTCGGTCGCGTCCAGCTGCTTCACCTACCCGTCCTGCTGCTTGCGCTCGTCTGGGCGTTGAACCCCTACCTCGGCCTGCGCACCACTGGCGTGAACACGATGTTCTCCAACCTGCGCACGGAGTCCCCGAACCCCAACCACCTGTTCATGCCGTCATGGCGGCTGACGGACTGGCAGGACGACATGGTGACCCTGCTGTCCTCGACGGACGCCGAGCTCCAGGCGGGGGCGGACAACGACCTCGCCGTCCCTCTCGTCGCGTTGCGCCGGATCGCCATGGACCGCCCGGGGTTCGAGGTCACCGGCGTCCTGCACGGCGAGACGATCGTCTTCGGCCCCGAGGAGGGCCAGAGAGAGCTGGAGCCACTTCCTGCGTGGCAGTACCGGCTATTCCTCCTGCGGCCCGTCCCCACCACTGACGCGCCGTTCTGCCCCCAGGGCTGACGTCACCAGCAGCGCCGCGCCGATCATCCCGGCCTGCGGCCCCAGCTGCGCCGCGACCAGGTCGGGCACGACCCGATGGGCGGCGCCGACGAGGGTGCGTTGCAGTGCCGCTCGGGCCGGCTCCAGCAACCGGTCACCGGCGGCCGAGACGCCACCGCCGATGACCACCACCTCGGGGTCGAGCGCGGCGACGAGGTTGGCCGTGCCGACCCCGAGCCAGTCCCCCACCGACGCGAACGCGCGACGCGCGACCAGGTCGCCCTGCTCGGCTGCTGCCGTGACCATGGGCCCGGTGACGCGATCCGGGTGTCCGCCGGTCATCTCCTCCAGCACAGACGGTTGTTCGCCCATCAGGGTCCGGGCGTTGCGGACCAGGGCGTTGCCGGACGAGTACTGCTCCCAGCACCCGCGACGCCCGCACTCGCAGGACTGGCCGTCCGGCACGACCTGCATGTGCCCGAACTCACCGGCCATCCCGTTGGCGCCGCGCAGCACGTGCCCCTCGAGCAGGACCGCGCCGCCGATGCCGGTGCCCATCGTGATCATGAGTGCCGAGATCGTGCCCCGTGCCGCGCCGTGGTGTGCCTCGGCGCGTGCCGCGCAGTTGGCGTCGTTGTCGAGCGCAACGGGGCATCCCAGTCGCTCCTGCAGCAGGTCGCGCAGGGGCTCCCCCTGCCACGGCAGGTGCGGAGCGAACATCACCCGCTCGCCCCGGGAGTCGACGAAGCCGGCAGCCGCCACGCCGACACCCGACAGCGCCTGTCCGGCGGCGGACTCGAGGATCGCCTCCACCAGGGCGTCCTCCACCTGGGCCGTCACCACTCGTCGGCCGGGGGTGGTCCGGAGCGCGGTGCTGGACACCTGTCCGGCCTCGTCGACCACCCCGGCCAGGACCTTGGTGCCGCCGATGTCGACGCCCACCACGACGCCGGGCAGGTCGGCGCTCACTCGTCCTCGGGCCAGTCGTCGCCGAGGTCGATGTGCTCGACGCCGCCCCGGTCCTCGCGCTGCGTCGGGGTCGCCATGACCGCCGCGGCGGCCTGCGCCAGCGACGTCATGGCGGTGGCCAGGTGCGCCTTGACCTCAGGGCTGAGCTGGCGGACCGCGTGGACCGTCCGGCAGACAGGGCAGACCGTGCACTCGGTCGACCCGGTCGCCAGGTGCTCGTTCAGGTCGTGCGCCGACGCCGCGGCGTGGGCCGCGAACCCGGACAGACCGTCGCTGGCCTCGCCGGCGTGCTCGCGTGCCCAGCCCGAGAGTGCGCCGAGGAGCTTGGCCGCCTCGTCGCCGAGCGAGCCGACGTCGTGGGCGTCACCTGCGTCGCTCACGTCGTCTCCTCGTCAGCCGTGTCGGTCGTGGGTTCGGTGGAAGGGTCGGAGAACCTGACCTGCAGCTCCCCGTCGTGCACGCGGGCTCCCGCCACGCGGTGACGTGCCAGCCCGGAGGGCAGCGTCACGAGGCGACGATACGACGCGACCGACACCACGAGCTCGTCGCCCTTGCGCGCCAGGCGTACGTCGTCCTGGTCCGCCAGCGGCAGGGGCAGCGACAGCACGTGGCCGCTCGTCGTGGCCTGCACGCTCATCGGCGGGCGGGCGGGGCCGGGGGCCAGCGGGTCGACATCGGCGTACACCGTCCGCGCCAGGTCGAGCAGCTCCTCGTGACCGACCGGTTCGGAGGCGCGGTAGACCGACGTCCGCAGGTCCAGCCCCGCGAAGGAGTCAGCGGCGTCCGCCAGGACACGCGTCTGCGCCTCGACCCACGTCGTACGCCACGCGTCGGCGCCACCGTCCGGGAAGACCCGGTTCACGATCGCCGCGTCCACGGTGTAGCCGAAGAGCGTGAGGAAGGTGTAGGCCCGTCGTGCCTCCGCCAGCACCACCGACTCGGGCGTGAGCACGAGTCGGACCGAGGTCTCGGGTCCGGTCAGCACGGTCCGTACGTCGTCGAGCTCGGCATGCAGCCGCTCGATGGCGTCGAACACCGAGTCGTCCGGCATCGGCACCCCTGCGGCCCTCGTGAGCACCGGCTTGAGTGCCTTCACCACCCGGCGTTCCATCGGCAGGACGCGCGTCATGTACCACCCGAGGGCCTCGGGCAGGGCGAGCAGCCGCAGCGTCTCGGCGGTGGGCGCGCAGTCGACGACGAGCACGTCCCACTCCCCCGACCTCGCCTGGGCGCGGACCTCGAGGAGGGCGAGCACCTCCTCCGCGCCGGGGATGACGGTGAGCTCCTCGGCGGTGACGGGGTCGATCCCGGCGACGTCGAGCACGCTCATCAGGTAGCCCTGGATGTCGCGCCACGAGCGCTCGAAGCGCTCCTGGGCATCCACGTGCTGGACCCACAGGTTCGACGCCACCTCGCTGGGCTCGCCGGTGGCCGGCACGTCGAGCGCGTCGGCCAGGGAGTGCGCCGCGTCGGTGGAGAGGACCAGGGTGCGGTGGCCGGCTGCGGCGCTGGCACAGGCCGTCGCCGCAGCGAGCGTGGACTTGCCGACGCCGCCCTTGCCGGTGAAGAGGAGGATCCGCATCCCGGACCCGGACGTCAGAGCGACTCGACGCGCTTCTTGAGACCCTTCAGCGCGGTGTCGATGAGGATCTTCTCGCCCTTGCGCTTGAGCATGCCGATGAGCGGGATGCTCACGTCGAGGGCGAGGCGATAGGTCACCTCGGTGCTGCCGTCGCCCCGGTCCACCAAGGTGTACGCCCCGTCGAGCATGCGGAGCATGTTGCCCTCGACGAGGGTCCAGGTGACCTCACGGTCGCCGTCCCAGTCGTAGGCCAGCGTGTACTCGTCCTTGATCGGCGAGACGTCGAGCGCGAAGTAGACCTGGTCGGCCCGGCCGCCGGATCCGGCCGCGGTGACCTCCGCCTTCTGCACTCCCTTGGCCCACTCGGGGTAGGACTCGAAGTCGGCGATGACGGCCATGACATCGGCCGGCGGGGCGTCGATCGTGATCGACGAGGAGGTCTGTTCGGCCATGCGCCGGAGCCTAGCCCACCGACCCGGGCGTGCCCGGTGCCCGGACCCGAGCGATAACGTGCGCCATGCAGTGACCACGAGCAGGAGGTTCCACCGTGCGCGAGTTCTCGACGCCGCTCTCGATCGCCGTCCCCACCACCGGGAACCTCACCGACGACGTCGTCGACAACGCCCGTGAGGCCGGCTCCACCGCCGTCTTCAGCCGCCGCACGCCGGACGGCTGGGTGGACGTCACAGCCGCGGAGTTCCACGACCAGGTGCGCGCTGTCGCCAAGGGCCTGATCGCGGCCGGCGTCGCAACCGGCGACCGCGTCGCGCTGTTGTCCAAGACGCGCTACGAGTGGACCCTCTTCGACTACGCGATCTGGTTCGCCGGCGCCGTGACCGTGCCGATCTACGAGACCTCGTCGGCCGAGCAGATCGGCTGGATCCTCCAGGACTCGGATGCGCGCGCGGTCGTGGCCGAGGGTGCGGACCACCTGGCCCGGGTGCGGGAGGCTCGGGAGTCCGGTGACCTTGCCGAGCTCCAGCACGTGTGGTCGATCCAGGACAACGCCGTCGACGTGCTCGGCCGCCTCGGGTCCGACATCTCCGACGCCGTCCTCGAGGAGCGGCGTACGACGGCGACGCCCCTGGACCTCGCCACCCTCATCTACACGAGCGGCACCACCGGCAAGCCCAAGGGCTGCATGCTGACCCACGGCAACTTCATGTTCGAGCTCGGCGTCGCCGTGGACGAGCTCAGCGAGCTCTTCGACACCGAGGGCGCCTCGACGCTCCTCTTCCTGCCGCTCGCGCACGTCTTCGCCCGGATCATCCAGGTCGGCGCGGTGAAGAGCCGTACGAAGATGGGGCACAGCGCCGACATCAAGAACCTCGTCGCCGACCTCGGCGAGTTCAGGCCGACGTTCATCCTCGCCGTCCCGCGCGTCTTCGAGAAGGTCTTCAACACCGCCTCGCAGCGTGCCACCGCCGACGGCCGCGGCACGATCTTCGACCGCGCGGCCGACGTGGCGATCGCCTGGTCGCGGGCGCTCGACGGCAAGCGCGTGCCGGTGCGGCTGCGCGCCCAGCACGCCCTCTTCGACAGGCTCGTCTACGGCAAGCTGCGCCAGGCCCTCGGCGGGTCCTGTGCCTACGCCATCTCCGGCGGCGCTCCCCTGGGCGAGCGGCTCGGCCACTTCTACCGCGGGATCGGCCTCAAGGTGCTCGAGGGCTACGGCCTCACCGAGACCACGGCCGCCCTCACCGTCAACCTCCCCGACGCGCAGAAGGTCGGGACCGTGGGGCGCCCGCTGCCGGGCACGAGCGTGCGCGTGGGTGACGACGGCGAGCTGCTCTTCCGAGGTGGACAGGTCTTCGCGGGCTACTGGGCCAACGAGGCCGCGACCAGCGAGGCGCTGGACCGCGACGGCTGGTTCCACACCGGCGACGTCGGCGAGGTCGACGACGAGGGCTTCGTCCGGATCACCGGACGCAAGAAGGAGATCATCGTGACGGCCGGAGGCAAGAACGTCGCTCCGGCCGTGCTCGAGGACCGCCTGCGGGCCCACGCCCTCGTCGACCAGTGCCTCGTCGTCGGCGACGGGCAGCCCTTCATCGGCGCCCTCGTGACGATCGACCGCGACACCTTCCCCGCCTGGGCCGAGCAGCACGGCAAGTCCTCCCACGTCGCCGACCTCCTGGAGGACCCGGACCTCGTGGCGGCCGTCCAAGGGGCTGTCGACGACGCCAACAAGGCCGTGTCCAAGGCGGAGGCGATCCGCAAGTTCACCATCCTTCCCGGCGAGTGGACCGAGGAGGGTGGGCAGCTCACCCCGAGCCTCAAGCTCAAGCGCAACGTGGTGGTCCGCGAGGCCCGCGGCGAGATCGAGGCGCTCTACCTCGGCTGACGCGTGTCGCTGCGCGGTGGTGCTGGCCGAACCATGCCGGACTAGACAATGACTAGGTCTGACTAGTCACTTCGGACTACCCCTGGGCCACCTTCGGGTGGTTTGACCGGTTTAGCCCCCGGTGCCACAGGCGACGCCCTAAATTCGTGTCGCTGCGAGGAATCGGGTCCTCCAGACGGTCCGGCGAGAGGGGTGTCAGTGATGCGACGACGCAAGAACCGTGAGCGGGGTGCCGCGGCGGTCGAGTTCGCCCTGGTCTCCCTCATCCTGATGACCCTGGTCGGAGTGATCTTCCAGTTCGCGATCTACCTGTGGGCGTTCCAGGCCGCATCGAACGGCGCCCGCGAGGGCGCCCGCGCCTGGGCCGTCAACCCGTGTGCGACGACGAACTCCGCGAAGGTGCTCACGGCCGTCTCGCCTGCCGCTCGCACAGGGTCCGTCACTGCCACGGCAGCCTTCGTCAAGGGAGCCGGCAACATCGCCACAGGGCGTGAACCCGGTGACCAGGTCACCGTCACGGTGAAGATGAAGGCGAAGGCGCTCGGCTTCAACCTCGTGCCCGGTTGGGACTACAACGCCAACATCACCAAGACCGCCACCGCGCGCGTCGAGGACGTCCAGGGGTGCCCGTGATCACGCTGCGCAGCTTCCAGAAGCCGATCGCCAGTCGCCGACGCGACGAGTCGGGCGCCATCGCGGTGATGGTCGCGCTGATGTCCATGGTCATCCTCGGCATGGCGGCCGTGGCGATCGACGTCGGCCAGGTCTACGCCAAGCGCGCGTCCCTCCAGAGCGCGGTCGACCAGGCAGTCCTCGCCGCCGCCGCCGAGCTCGACGGCACGACCGTCTGCACGGCCGGTGCCATCACCGCGGCGAAGCAGTACCTGATCGACAACTGGATCGACCAGGGCGGTGACCCCAAGGTCCTCGGCGACATCAACCTGGCCGGAACCGCCAAGGACGGCAACGGCTTCATGAACTGCAACAAGTGGCGCGTGGACCTGTACGCCCCCACAGCCAAGGTCAACCTCGGCCTGGCCAAGGCTGTCACTGACGAGACCACCATCAACGTCCCTGCCCACGCGGCGGCGGAGATCCGCTCCCCCCGCCTCGGCACGCTGCCCTTCTACGCGACACCGTCGTGCAGCAACGGCCTCCAGGTGCTCTCCACCGACAGCAGCGGTCACTCCGCGCCGCCGGTGATCCCACTCACTCCGTTCAGCTCTCCGCTCAACAGCTCGAACCTGACTGCACTGTCCGTGGCGTCGACGCCCACCGGGACGGCGGTGCCGTCTCTCGTCATCACCGGAACCAACTTCAACACGCCCACACCCGTCACCGCGGTGGGCTTCACCACCGCGTCGGGCGACCACTTCCAGGTGGCCGTCGGCAGCGGTGCCACCATCAACTCCGCGACCCAGATCACGGTCGCCCCGGTGCCGGTGGGCGTGACTGACTTCCCTGACATCTGGTACGTACGGGTGCTCAAGGGCGGGCTCTGGTCGACCAACGACGGCAACGCGACCACCGGTGTGAAGAAGTTCACCGTCGGCGACGAGAAGCTGTACTGCCTCGACAGCGTGACCGGCAACTTCGGTTCACTCGCCATCGAGCGCACCCCGACCGTCACCCCCAGCTCGTTGATCGCCCTCAACACCGCCCTGGGCGTCGACCACGAGCTCGGCACCATGCCCAACGCACCGCTGGCTCCCAACCTCTGCAACGGCGTGACCGGCGCGATCCAGGCGCCCATCGACGGCCAGAACTGCGTCGAGACCGACACAGGGCTGCCGGCCAATGCCCTCGAGGAGGGCATGATCACCGGCATCAGCGGCTACCCCGGACGTCTCAAGAAGCCGCCCACCTCGCCCTGCACACGCGCCAACGTGACCGTGTCCGGCCACAGCCTCAACGACGACGTGCTGAGCTGCTTCTTCACCAACCCCAGCATCCGCGTCGGTGACGTCACCAAGGCGACGTACACCGGTGAACCCGTCATCAGCCCCGCCATCTTCCAGTCGCCCCGCTTCGTCTGGGTGCCGCTCATCACCTCGCCGCCGAGCGGCAAGAAGGACGTCTCCATCCAGGGCTTCAAGCCCGGCTTCATCACCGACCAGCCTGCCTCGGGAACGAGCGGCTCCTCGGGGGCCACTGTGACGGTCCCCAACGGGCTGACGCTCTCCGGCACCAAGGTGCGGGAGATGAAGATCTGGTTCATCAACCCCGACGCGCTGCCTGCAGGCACGACCGCCGAGGGTCACGAGGTGGCCTACCGCGGCTCTGGCGCCAAGGTCATCGTCCTCGTCGACTGAAGCCGCCCGACACCTCTTCAGAATCTCCCAGTCCACTCTCGAGTGAAGGAACCACTTCATGGCTCGCCGCTCCGCGCTGCTCATCGCAGCCGTCCTCATCGCCGCCATCGGCACCGCAATGATCGTGCTCTACGTCAAGGGGATCGACGACCGCGCGACCCAGGGCCAGGAGCTGGTCGAGGTCCTCACCGCCACCGCGGTGATCGAAGCCGGTGAGACCGTGAGCGCGGCCCAGGAGGCAGGCAAGTTCGAGGCCAAGCAGGTGCGGCGCGAGGACATGGTCGCCGGCGCCCTCGACAGCACCGAGTCGATCGCCGACCTCGTCGCGCTCGGCACCGTGTTCCCCGGCGAGCAGGTCATCTCCGACCGGTTCGGGGCGCTGGGCAGCATCGAGAACCTCGTCATCCCGGACGACAAGATGGCCGTCTCGGTCGAGCTCACCGACTTCGAGCGCGTGGCGGGCTTCGTCAACCCCGGCTCCGAGGTGGCGATCTTCGGTACTGCCGCCTCCCCCATCCGCCGACTCCCCGACGGGACCGAGCAGACGCTTTCCTCGGTCACCCGGATCATCCTCCCGCGCATTCCCGTGATCGGTGTCGGCACGACATCCGTCACGTCGCGAACGGTCACGGAGGGCGAGGAAGGCGCGCAGGTCACCGAGCAGGTCGCGCGGACCATCCTGACGGTCGCCGTGACGCAGGAGGAGGCCGAGCAGCTGGTGCTGGCGGACCGCACCCTCGAGCTGACCTTCGCCCTGCTCGGCAGCGAGACCAAGTCGCAGGACAAGGCCGGAGTCAACCCGGTCGACATCCTTCCGGAGACGTTCAGGGGGACCGCTGGATGACCGCAATCGTGGAGACGGATCGGTCTCGGTTGAGCGTGCTCCAAGCCATGCTCCACGGCTCCGTTCCTCTCGAGTCCATGGAGGCCCTCAGCGAGCACGTCGCTGCAACGCCCCAAGAGTTCGCGGTCGTGATCGGCCCGTCCGTGCCGGTCGACGACGCGGCGGTCTTCGCCCAGTGGGCTCGCGTCCACAAGCCCGACCTCGGCGTCATCCTGCTCCGGGAGACGGTGGACGCTCGCGCACTGTCGACCGCGCTGCGCAGCGGGATGCGCGAGGTCGTGGAGTCGCGCGACCTCGCCGGTCTCACGACAGCGGTGAGTCGCGCCCGGTCCGTGTCCTCGGCGATCTCCCAGCAGATCGAGGACGAGGCCCAGGCAGCTGCCAAGGCTGCAGCCTCGGCGGCCCTCACTGCGGCCCGGGCCCAGGCCGACGCAGAGCGGGTGGAGGCCGAGCGCCCCACTGGTCAGATGATCACGGTGTTCTCCACCAAGGGTGGCGTGGGCAAGAGCCTCATGGCGGCGAACATCGCGGTGTCGCTCGCAGACGCGGGCAGCTCGGTGTGCATCGTCGACCTCGACGTCAACAACGGCGACATCGCGATCATGCTCCAGCTCACCCCGATGCGGACCCTCAACGATCTCGCCGCCTTCCACGGCGACATCGACGTGGAGGCCATCGAGACCCTTGTCACGCCCTACTCCAAGACACTGAGCATCGTGGCGGCGCCCGTGCACCTCGACTCCCCCGACCAGGCGACCAACGAGGACATCGCCACGCTGCTCGACCTGCTCGTGCGGGTCTACGACTACGTCGTCGTGGACACCTCGGGCGTGTTCGACGACCACGCGCTCACCGCCCTCGACCGCACTGACACGCTGGTCCTCGTCGGCACGCTCGACATCCCTGCCCTCAAGGGCCTGAAGCTCGCGACCCAGACCCTCGAGCTGCTCAACTTCCCCCGTGAGAAGTGGCGGTTCGTGCTCAACCGGGCTGATGCCAAGGTTGGCCTGTCCGTCGACGAGTACGAGTCGACGCTGGGCCTGAAGGCCGACTGCTCGCTGGTCTCCAGCCGCGAGGTGCTGACCGCTGTCAACCGCGGTGAACCACTGGTGCGTGCCTACGCCGGCCATCCGAACAGCAAGGCGATCAAGGCGTTCGCCCACTCGATCGCGGGTGCTGCCCGTGCCGCCGAGGCGGACGCGGATGCGGACGGCAAGTCGCGCTCCTCCGCCAACCGATTCCGACTGAGGAAGGCCTGACATGGGTCTCACCGACAGACTGGCTGCTGCCCAACGAGCCCGATCCGACGCGCCTGAGGTGCCGCAGGAGAAGTCGCCGGCGACCGCCTCGTCAGCGGCGGCCGCCAAGCCTGCCAAGAAGACACCCACGCGCGACCCCTTCGAGGACGTCAAGCGCGTCGTCCACGCGCAGCTGGTGGCCTCTCTCGGCCCCAAGCTCTACGACGTCCACATGACGCAGAGCGAGCTCGAGAGCAACGTCCGCCTGGCGCTCCAAGGGGCAGTCGCAGCCACCGAGGTGGTGATGTCGGGCGCTGACCGCACCCGGATCACCCAGGAGATCTCCGACGACATCCTGGGCTACGGCCCGCTGGAGCCGCTCCTGCGCGACGGTGACCTCTCCGAGGTGATGGTCAATTCCTTCGACTCGATCTACGTCGAGCGGAACGGCAAGCTGGTCAAGACAGGCACGTCCTTCTCCGACGAGGCACACCTGCGCCGCACCATCGACAAGATCGTCGGCAAGATCGGACGTCGCGTCGACGAGGCGAGCCCGATGGTGGACGCACGCCTGCCCGACGGCAGCCGCGTCAACGCGATCATCCCGCCCCTCGCCCTGGACGGGTCCAAGCTCACCATCCGCAAGTTCTCCGAGGACCCCTACACGGTCCAGGACCTGATCAACTTCGGCAGCCTCACGCCCATGTCGGCCAGCCTGCTCGAGGCATGCGTCAAGGGTCGGCTCAACATCCTGGTGTCGGGAGGTACGGGTGCCGGCAAGACCACGACGCTCAACGTCCTGTCCTCCTTCATCCCCGACGACGAGCGCATCGTCACCATCGAGGATGCAGCCGAGCTGCGACTCGGTCAGGACCACGTGCTCCGTCTGGAGTCCCGACCGCCCAACATCGAGGGCAAGGGAGCGGTGCTCATCCGCGACCTGGTCAAGAACTCGCTGCGTATGCGTCCCGACCGCATCGTCGTCGGCGAGATCCGTGACGCCGCCGCGCTCGACATGCTCCAGGCCATGAACACCGGTCACGACGGGTCGATCTCGACGCTCCACGCCAACACTCCGCGTGACGCGCTCGCCCGTCTGGAGACGATGGTGCTGATGGCCGGCATGGACCTGCCGGTGCGCGCCATCCGTGAGCAGGTGTCGAGCGCCGTCGACCTGATCATCCAGCAGACGCGACTGAAGGACGGTTCGCGTCGCATCACCGCGATCACCGAGATCGTCGGCATGGAGGGCGACATCATCACCACGCAGGACGTGTTCCTCTTCGACTACGCCGCCGGCATGAACGACGAGGGCAAGTTCCAGGGGGGTCTCGTGTCGACCGGGCTCCGGCCACGCTTCCTGGAGCACCTTGCCGACCACGGTGTGCATGTCGACCCGGCCGTCTTCGCCACAGGAGCCGGGCGATGAGGATCGCCACGTCGATTGCTGCCTGCGCCCTGACGCTCGGTGCCCTCTGCACCGGACCGGCTGCCTTTGCGGCGGACGAGATCAGCATCGACCACGTGCAGTCGGAGGGTGGCACGGTCTCCCTCCTGCTCGGCGTCGACCAGCTTCCCGCCGGAGCCACCGCCGACCTCGACACCGTCGAGGTCACGGTCAACGGAGACACCGTCGATGCCTCGGCGGAGAGCGTCGAGGGAGGCCCGGTCGAGCGCACGACGATCCTCGTCCTCGACGCCTCCAACAGCATGTCCGGGGAGAAGCTCGCCGCTGCCACCAGCGCGATCGACGCGTTCCTGACGGCCGCTCCTGAAGACGTGCAGATCGGCCTCGTCACCTTCGCCGGCACCGTCCAGGAGAGCATCTCCCCCACGACTGACCACCAGTCGATCATCGACACGTTGGCCGAGGTCGAGCTCAAGGCCGGGACCAAGCTGTACGACGCGGTTGCGGCAGGTGCCGACCTCGCCGGTGATGAGGGCGCGCGCTCCCTCCTCGTGCTCTCCGACGGCGCTGACACCGGCAGCGCCACCACGATCGACGAGCTGTCGACCCAGGCCACCGACGCCGGCGTCGTCGTCGACGTGGTCGCACTGGCGCAGTCCGCCGAGCAGCAGGCCACCCTCGACGGACTCGCCTCCGCCGCGGGCGGCCGGGTCATCCCGGCGGACCCTGCAGCGCTCAGCGACGTGTTCTCCGCCCAGGCAGAGGCGCTCGCGTCCCAGGTCGTGGTGACCTTTGACCTGCCTGAGGGCGTCTCGGGTGAGCAGACCGTCGAGGCCTCGTTGTCCGCCGGCGGGTCCACCTTCACCGATTCCGCCTTCGTGTCCCTTGCCAGCTCGGAGTCGGGGTCGGCGGCCGGGCTGGAGGTGATCGAGCCCGGGAGTCCGATGATCGGGCGCAGCGGCCTGTTGCTCGGGCTGCTGGCGTTCGGGCTCGGTCTCGCCGGAGTGCTGGCCTTCGCGCTCGGCGGAGGAAGCAGCAGGTCGCTGAGCGACCAGCGACTCAACAACTACTTCGCCAACAGCGCCGACGGAGCCAAGGCGAAGGGCGGACGACGCAACCAGCCCAAGGCCCAGGGCAGCCTGAGGGACGCGGCTGTGGGTATTGCCGGCCAGATGGTCAAGGGTGACTTCGAGGACCGCCTGACCAAGAGACTGGCGGGCGCGGGAAGCTCCCTCAAGCCCGCAGAGTGGCTGTTGCTGCACGCAGCCATCGCGTTCGGCGCAGGATTTGCGGGTCTGATCCTCAAGGGTGGCGCGCTCATGGTCATCCTGTTCATCGTCGGCCTCGTGCTGCCGTGGTTCTGGCTCAAGCGCAAGCACGCGAAGCGACTCGCCGCATTCAACGCGCAGCTGGCCGAGACCCTGACGCTGATGGCAGGCGGCCTGTCGGCAGGACTGTCCCTTCCGCAGGCCGTTGACACAGTCGTCCGCGAGGGTCACCAGCCGATGGCGGGAGAGCTCGGGCGAGCGCTCATCGAGCAGCGCCTCGGCATCCCCATCGAGGAGACCCTCGACAACGTGGCCGAGCGCATGGAGTCGGAGGACTTCGGCTGGGTGGTCATGGCTATCCGCATCCAGCGCGAGGTGGGAGGCAACCTCGCCGAGCTCCTCAACACGGTCTCCGACACCCTCCGCGACCGGGAGTACCTGCGCCGGCAGGTGCGCGTGCTCAGCGCCGAAGGTCGGTTCTCCGGCTATGTGCTGACCGCGATGCCGATCGCCCTCTTCTGCTACATGCTGGTCTTCCGGGGCGACTTCGTCGAGCCTCTCTACACAACAGGCAGCGGATACCTGCTGCTGGGTATCGCCATCATGATGCTGGCAGGCGGTAGTTTCGTGATGTCCCGACTCACCAAGATCAAGGTGTGACCGACATGTTGTTGTTGCTGGGAGCCGGTCTCCTCTTCGCCGCGCTGGTGCTGGCGCTCTCCATCATGGGGGTGCTCACCTCGGAGCGTCGCGCCGTCGCGCGGTCGGTCGCCGCGGTGCAGGCCATGAACTCCGCACCGAGCATCATCTCCGACGAGCTGGAGCGACCTTTCACCGAGCGCGTCATCGCGCCGCTCGGCGGGCGTCTGGTCGGTGTCGGTCGCAAGATCACGCGCGCGGACACGGCCACCAAGATTGGCCACCGACTCGACATCGCCGGCAACCCACCCGCGTGGGACGTCAACCGCATCATCGGGCTCAAGGTCCTCGGCCTGGGCGGGGTGGGCGTCATGGGACTCCTGTTCTGCCTGGGTCAAGGCTTCCCTCCGAGCCGCGTTCTCCTCTACACCGCCGGTTTTGCCGCCTTCGGCTACGTCCTTCCCAACCTCTTGTTGAAGAATGCCGGCGACAAGCGCGAGAAGCTCATGCGCAATGCGCTCCCGGATGCCATCGACCTCCTCACGATCTCGGTCGAGGCGGGCCTCGGATTCGACGCTGCCGTCGCGCGGGTTGCGAAGAACACCACCGGACCCATGGCCCAGGAGTTCGCACGCCTTCTCCAGGAGATGCAGCTCGGCATCGGAAGGGCCCAGGCGATGCGTGCCATGGGCGAACGCACCAGCCTTCCCGATCTGAAGTCCTTCTGCCTGGCCATGGTCCAGGCAGACAGCCTCGGAATCCCGATCGCACGCGTGCTCCGCATCCAGAGCCACGAGATGCGCACCAAGCGGCGCCAGCGTGCAGAGGAGGCGGCCCAGAAGGTGCCCGTCAAGATCCTGTTCCCGGTGATCTTCTTCATCCTGCCCACCGTCTTCATCGTCGTGATCGGCCCTGTGTTCCTGTCGATGGGCGACCTGTTCGGCAGCCAGTGATCCTCGACCTGATCGCGTCGGCGACACCCAGCAACTCCGCCCAGCGCACCTGGCGGATCACCACAGCGGTCCGGGTCTTCGCGATCGCACTTGTCCTGGGTCGAACCCTCTCGGCCGACGGACTGGGTCGCGTGGCCGTCCTGCTGATGGTCCTCGTCCTTGTCGCGACGCTTGCGAGCCTGGTCGAGGGAGTGGGCACCGAGTCCGTCCAGCGGTGGGTTCCCATCACCGAGGCACTCCTGGTGGGCGCCGTGGTGGCTGCGGACCCCTCCGCAGACGAGTCGATCCTCCTCTACCTGGCTGTTCCACCACTGGTAGCAGGGATCCGGCACGGATGGCTCTCGGCCGCCAACTCCTTCCTCGTCTCCACCGCCGCGGTCCTGATCGGCGGACGCCTGGCCGATGAGCCGCCCACCCAAGACGTGCTGCAGGCTGCCGGTTTCTGGCTGGTGACGGGCCTGGGGATCGGCGTCCTGGCCGGGGTTCAGACGCGCAGCATCCGCACCCTCGAGCAGAGCCAAGCCCCCTACGTCGCCACACACCAGCTGATGAGCCAGCTCCATGACCTGGCCAGTCGCGGCGAGGTCGGGCTCGACAGCGTGAAGCTCGCCACCGAGCTCGTCGGCCGCCTCCGGGACGCCACCGGCGCGACGGGGGTCGCGGTGTACGGCCACGCCTGGGGGCAGCCCCTGGTCCAGCTCGCCGGCCACGGCGACACGTCGTCGCTCGCCAGCCATGCCCTGGGGGCCAACCACCAGCGCGTGGACGATGTCCTCGTGATCGGGCTCCGGGGTGCCGGGCACCAGCTCGGGAGCGTCGTCCTCCGCATCCCCGGCGTCTGGACGGCCGAGTCCCGCGCGGCCGCCCAGATCGTGGCGGACGAGTTCGCCCTACGGCTGGACACAGCCGTTCTGTTCGACGAGGTACGTCGTCTCGCCACTGCCGAGGAGCGCAAGCGGATCGCGCGCGAGATGCACGACGGAGTCGCCCAGGAGCTCGTCGCCCTCGGCTACATCGTCGACGAGATCACGTCGGTCTCGGACGAGGCGCAGACCCTTGCACTCGCAGAGACCCTGCGGCAGGAGATCAGCCGGGTCGTTGCTGAGATCCGGTACTCCATCCTGGACCTTCGCCACCACGTCGCCGAGCACCGCCTCTCCGGATCGCTCGCCGACTACGTCCGCCAGGTGACCCAGGACATGGACCTCCGGGTGAACCTCGTGCTGGACGAGTCAGGGCCATCCCTTCCGCCACGCACCGAGTCCGAGCTGCTGCGTGTGGCTCAGGAAGCCATCAGCAACGTGCGCAAGCACGCCCGGGCCGACAATCTCTGGGTCACCCTCATCTCCGACGGATCCACCCTGCTCCTCGAGGTGAAGGACGACGGGGTCGGCAAGGCTCGCCCCAAGGAGCGCCACTGGGGGCTGGAGAGCATGCAGGAGCGAGCCGCCGGCATCGAGGCCTCGCTCGAAGTCACCGCACGGGCTGGTGGAGGAACCATCGTCCGCCTCCAGTCACCGCCTCAGACCACCGTCACCAAGGAGTTCGCATGACCACCCGTGTTTTGCTCATCGACGACCACGAGCTGATCAGGCAGGGTCTGGCGCGCGCGTTCGAGCGCGACGCCGAGATGACGGTGGTCGGGCAGGCCTGCTCCGTCGCCGAGGGCGTCGCAGCCTTCGACGAGCTCGAGCCACACGTCATCGTCACTGACCTGGAGCTGCCCGACGGACACGGCCTCGAGGTCGTGAGAAGGGTTCGCGCGACGACCGACAGTGTCGGTCTGGTCGTGCTGACCATGCACGCGGGCGACGACCAGATCTTCGCCGCCATGGAGGCGGGCGCATCAGCCTTCGTGGGCAAGGACAGCAAGGCCACGGACGTCGTGAGTGCGGCTCGGCATGCGGCCGTCGCTCCGCGCACGTTCTTGTGCGCCGGACTGAGCGCCGCGATGATGCGCCGCGCCACCAGCCCAGCACCCCCGAAGCTCTCCGGCCGCGAGGAGGAGGTGCTGTCACTGCTCGCCGACGGCCTCGGCACGGGAGAGATCGCAGGCAGCCTCTTCATGAGCGAGTCGACCGCCAAGACCCACATCACGCACATCTACCAGAAGCTCGGCGCTGCCAACCGCGCGCAGGCGCTCGTGGCGGCCATGCGGCTGGGGCTGCTGGACCGCGCCTCGCCGCAACGCTTCTGAGGCACCGCCGACTGGAACCAGGCATGGGCTCGGTGGGTGGGCAGGGATAGTCACAAGGGACTATGCATCCGCGGCCGATCACCCGATTCGACATCCTGCCGAACTTGGCAGAGTTCTCTTCGACGGGTCCTCGTGGGGGCTCGGATCCGAGACTCACCACACTGACCCAAAGGGGAATCCCATGCTCGAGAAGTTCATCACCCTCATGATCGCCGGCCCGAAGCGCGACGAGAAGGGCGCCACCGCCACCGAGTACGGCCTGCTCGTCGGCCTCATCGCGCTGATCATCGTCGTCGGCGTCAGCTTCTTCGGCGACGCCCTCAACGACTTCTTCCAGGGCCTGGGTACCACGGTCGGCAGCTGGTAATCACCACCTCGTGACGAGGCCGACCACTCCGTCACGGAGTGGTCGGCCTCTCGCATTCTCCGGAGAGGAGAAACCCATGGACAACAACAACGCAGGTCCCAGCCGCGACGACCGCGGTGCCACCGCGACCGAGTACGGCCTCCTGGTTGGTTTCATCGCCATCGCGATCGTCGCCGGCGTCAGCTTCTTCGGCGATTCGCTCAACGACTACTTCCAGGGTCTGGGCACCTGGCTCACCACCGTCATCTGACGGCCGAGGCAGTACTGCTCCAGGACGGTGGGCCGGGGGGCTTCACCATCGCGACCTGACAGCGGCGTGGGGCCGTCGGCAGACGTCGCACAGCACGATCGCACGTCACTGAAGGCGACCGGGTCCCCCGGTCGCCTTCAGTGTCGTGCGGGCCGCGCGCCCTCGGTCCCTTCGGGTCGGCATCGGTCAGGCCAGCGCGCGCAGCTGGGTCCGCCACTGCTGGGTGAGCCTGCGCTGGGACAGCCCCGACCGGCGCAGCGCGTCGACCACCGACAGTCCGGTGGCAGCGGCGGCGTACGTCTCGACCAACGCACCCTCGCCCAGCGTCTCCGCGATGATGCGGCAGGCCAGCCACGCCTCCTCGTAGCGCGCCTGGAGATCCGGCGCGCGCGTGTCGAAGTCGGCCGCTGACGGCAGCTCGGTCGGGACCCCGTCGCCGCGGGCCGCCTCGATCGCCCGACCCAAGGTCGTCCGGTCGGGGAGATGCGTGTCCCGCAGGGCGACGTAGTCCGCGAAGCCCTCCAGGAGCCAAGGTTCGATGGGGGTTCGTGCCGCATCCGTGGCGACGTGCACCAGCTCGTGGCTCATCACCACCTGCGCCCCCGCGCGACGCAGCCCGGCCGTCACGTCGGGGTTGACGAAGACGTGGACCGGAGCATCAGGACCAGTGCCGCTGCCGGCAGTCGTCGTCACTGCGGCGATGGAGGCGTACGTTCCGGGAACCGCACCCAGGGTCTCGTCCAGGTCAGCCGCGCTCGCCGGAACCTCGACCACGACCGGCGAGCTCCAGTCGGTCAGGACGCGGCTCACGACGCCGATCCCGCGCGCCACCCGATCTGCGACCGCCTCAGCCTCAGCCGGCGCGCCGTCGACGAGGACGAGCACGCCATCGGCACGGGCCACTGACAGCTCGTCGCGCAGCCACAGCGGGACTCTGCCCGTGCCAGCCGCACGGAAGCCCGTCACCCCGAGACCGTCGTCGTCCGGGGCGAAGGCCACCGCGATGTCGGCTCGCGACGGCTCGGCGTCGAGGCCACCGAACTGCCAGGTCAGGTCGACGATCCCCGTCCAGGAACCATCCGCAGCGACGGTGCCGACCTGGTCGACGTACCGTGCCGTGACCCCGCGCAGGTCCAGCGAGTCGGCGTTGCGGGCGATGCTGGTGAGCCTCTCCTCCGCGTCCGTGTCACCCGCTGGCGCAAGCCCGGCGAGGGTCTCGGCGTCGCGGGCGTCCACACCATCGACGAACGACGCCACGGCGGCGGCCGCGGCCGCGGGACTGGCGCGGGGCACGTCGGCGGGACGTGGCGCGACCTCGTACCGGTCCCCGCGGGTGAGGACGACCGCGCCCACGGCGATCAGGCACAGCGAAAGGCCGGCCGCCCACCAGAGTGAGCGACCGGCCTTCGACGTCTGCGTGTCAGCCAGGGCGGACTGCGCCGACGTAGGGCATCGAGTAGAGGCCGGACACGGCGACCCCGGTGCCGGGGTTGGCCGCGTGGACGATCAGGCCATTGCCGATGTACATGCCGACGTGGCTGATCGGGCTGTAGTAGAACACCAGGTCGCCGGGCTGCAGGTCGCCCGCGGCGATGCGGGGCCCCGAGCCGAACTGGGCGCTCGAGGAGTGCGGCAGCGAGACGCCGGCCTGGGCCCAGGCACGCATCGTCAGGCCGCTGCAGTCGAAGGCGTTCTCGCCCATCGCGCCATAGACGTAGGCGTCACCGACCTGCGCCATCGCGTACTGGACAGCCGCCGCCGCGCGGCCGGAGGCCGGGACCGAGGCGGGCATGCGGGCGGTGCCGCTGCGGGAGGCCAGCAGGCGGTCACGCTCCTCGGCCTCGAGGTCGGCGAGCACGGTCTTGGCCTCGGCCAGCTTCTCGTCGACCGTGCTCTTCTCGGCGCTCAGCTGCTCGGTGAGCTCGGCGATCTCGTTGGTGCGGGCATCGGTGGCCTCGCGTCGGATCTCGAGGGCCTCGAGCTCGGTGTCGTAGTCAGAGAGCAGGTTGGCCTGCAGGTCGTTGAACGACGACATCGTGGAGAGGGTGTCGAGGAACGAGCCGGGGTCCTCCGAGACGACGATCTGACCGACGGTCGAGATGCCCTCACCCTCGAGCTGGCGCACGACGGCGTCGGAGACCTGGTCGCGCACGGCCTCGAGCTGCTCGTCCTGACGGGCCTGGTCGGCCTTGAGGCCGGCGAGGTCACGGCGCAGGTCGACGAGGTCGAGCCGGGCGTCGTGCAGACGCTCCTGGGCAGCCTCGGCCTCGTGGTAGAGGCGATCGACGCGCGCCTTGACGTCCTTGATGTCCGGTTCGGCCAGCGCGGGGGTCGCGGGCACGAATGAGATGGCAGCGATCGCGCACAGGCCGAGTACGGCCGCGCCAACTCGCTTGCGGGTGTGAGCCACGAGCGGGGGTTCTCCCTCAAATTGTCGTACGCCTACCAGGTGAGCTGACGGGTTCGGCACGACGTGTCCTACCCCTGCTCCACGCACCGCTCGCGCAGTGCGCCTTGCAGGGGATTCACCCCAGGGGGAAGTGTGGTTCCCCGGCTCGTCGACCACGGTGGTGCGGGGGTGTGGACGACGACTCGGCGCGGCTTCCGAGCGGGTCGGTTGACCCACTTCCACGGAAGCCAGCCCACAGACTAGACCGGTTGCCGGGGGCTCGCCAATCTTCGACGCATGTTCTCGGCATGTGTCTCACGCCGACTCGACGACGGGCCCCGCGACCGGCTCGACCATCCGAAGGGGTGGCACCAACCCGCCCGAGGCCAGCACGTCGAGCGCGGCCATCTCGTCGTCGTCGATGGTGATCTCGGGAGGTGGGCCCAGGAGCACCATGACCACGCAGTCGTGGCAGTGCAGCCCGCGCACCATGCAGGTGTCGCAATCGATCCGTGTCGTCATGGTGGGAACGGTGACAGAGCCCACCGACAACGGGCCCGCGGCGTGTCGCGAGCCGGCGTGGCAGACCCCTCAGGCGGAGATGATGGCGGTCAGCGTGGACGGCGGCACGGCCCGCGCCCCACTGCGTACGACATCCCTGACCACCGCCTGGTCTCCGCTGACGACGACCACCACCCGGCCACGAGGTTCTGCTGCGACCAGCTGCCGGATCACGTCGTCCGCGATCACGCCCTCCGGGCTGAAGACGACCCGGACGCCACGCGGCGCGGGCATCGCAGTCCTGGTCGTCGACTCGGCCGCGTCGAAGACGACGGTGGTCTCCGCGCCGGACCGGGCGACGAGTGGGCCGAGCGCAGCGACCAGCCGGCTGCGCTGCGCCTCGAGGCTGGCCGAGGGCCACGCCTGCTTGGTGACGTTGTAGCCGTCGACGATCAGCCGGGCGCGAGGAAGGGCGAGCGTCTGCTCGAGCAACGCGGGCGACGCCGGCGCGCTGGAGGCCGGAGCGGCATCGACGCCGGCCAGCTCTGCCTCCACTGCACCGCCGGGCACACCCGTCACTGCGGGCAGGCCGAGCTCGCGACGCAGACCGGTCGCCGACTCGACGACGGCGTCGAGCAGCAGGCGCACCCGGATCGTCCCGGCATCGCGCTCGGAGCGGGAGTCACGGCGCGTGGCAGCGAGCGCGGTCTCCGCCTCCTCGAGCTGCGCGCGGAGGCGGCGTACGTCTGCGTCCGCGGCCCGGGTCGCCGTCTCGGCCGCAGCCAGCGCCTCGTCGCGTGCCGCGAGTGCGGTGTCGCGCTGGTCCTCGGCACCTCGGAGCACACCGCGCGCCTCGCCCAGCCGTTGGCGCAGGACCTTGTAGTCGGACCGTGCACGGTCGAGCTCGTCCTTGTGCTCGGCGCGCAACGATGCGACCTCTGCCTGGAGGGACGCCACCTGGGCGGCGAGCCGGCCGATCTCGGCCTGGACCACGTCGTCGCGGGTGACACTGTCGTCCAACGATTCCGTCGCCGTGCTGACGACGCTCTCCCACCCCTCGTCACGGACCAGCCACGCCCGTGCGGCAGCGTCGACGGGGTCGTCCTCACCTGCCGGAAGTGCGGCGACCTGGACCGCGGCGTGCCCGCGGAACTCGTCCTCGGCGAGGGCCTCCCAGATCAGCCCTCCCCCGAGCCGCGCTCGGCGTGCGGGCGCGAAGTCGGCCACTTTCCGCAGACGCGCCGGGACCGGCGTGATCGTCGGTAGGACGGCGGAGACCAGGGCGACCACCCGCAGGCGCAGCCGCTCCGGGAGGACCGCCGACTCCGTCACCGAGGGACCGTCACCCGGCAGCCGGGTCGCCGGCCGTGTCGGCAGAGGCCCGGTCGACGGTCTCGATGGCGTCGGCCCGCCCGCACCAGCGGCACGAGACGGCCTCGACCGTCTCGGCGAGCACCGTCTCCTCCTCGACCTGGTGGTCGCCGGAGAGGTCGAAGTGCCAGTACTCGGTCGTACGGCGGGTGCGGGTGACATCGAAGCGAGTGAGGTTGCCGCACCCGGCGCAACGCCAGCGCTGGGACGCATCAGGAAGCAGAGGATTCACGCTCGCAACCCTAGCGGCGCGCCCGATCCACCACGTGCGACGTCTGCCTGCCGGGTGTTCGCGGCGATTCGCCGTGAGCACCTGTCGGTTCACGGCATCCTGTGCGCATGAAGCTCAGTAGTGACTCGCGCTCGCTGGCTGCGATGGTGCCCGTCGCCCTCCTTCTGTGCTCCATCGCTGTCCATGGATTCCAGATCGTCGCCCACGAGGACGATCCCCAGCGGAGCGGGGCGTTCGCGATGTTCTCGACCATCGACATCGGTGCCACGAGAAAGATCGTCGTCACTGCACAGGACGGGGCCGTGCTGCTGGAGCTCCCTGAGTCCATGGGTCAGCAAGGCCTGAGCCTGCTCGACCGTCCCTCCGAGAAGGCTGCCACGAGCTTCGTGTCCGAGCTGACGGAGCTCACCTGGACGGTGGCCGACGGCGTGGCCACCGAGGGAGGGTCGGAGACGTTCGACGGACTTCGGCTGCAGGTGGTGGGGCTGGGCAACGAGGGTCGGACGCTGCACCGCACCGTGCTCGTCGACGTCGTCGTGGGGCCGAGCTCGTGATCGACCAGTTCCTGGCCCGACTCAACGAGCCACGGTTCGGCATCACCTTCCTCACGGCCGTCACGTCGTTGGTGATGGCGAGCCACTGGCCGCCCATGGCAGTTCCGAGCCTCGCGCTCCTCGCCCTGTTCGTGGCGCGGCCCAACGTCGCTGCGCACCCGGCGGTGTGGTGGATCATGGCTGTGGCCTGGTTCGCCGCCCAGGTGGTGGTCCCGGAGCGCATGGAGGACCACGTCCCGCTCTTCGCGATCTGGCTGGTGGCGGTGGCGCTGTGTCTCCACCGCCCTGCCGAGGAGTTCCTCGCGGCGGCAGCCTTCCAGGCACGGATGCTGGTGGGAGTGACGTTCGGCGCGGCAGTCGCGTGGAAGGTCTACTTCGGCACGTACCTGGACGGAGTCACACTGTGGACCTACATGATCGCCGACGAGCGGTTCCGGCCCCTGTCGACAGTCCTTGGCCTGTCCGATGACGCGATCCAGGCGGACCGCAAGGAGATCTCGCAGCTTCTCTCGGGTGATCGGGCCGTCGCGGTGCTGGAGTCGTCCGGTCTCACCGTGACGGGCATCGTGGCCGTCTCGGTGCTCACGCTCGTCCTCGAGATCGTCATCTCCCTGTCGCACCTTGTCTCCGACCGGAGCAGGCTCGCACGCCTGCGCCTTCCCTCCCTCGTGCTGTTCGGCGTGGTGACGTACGGGGTGGTGCCTGTGCTCCCGTTCGCACTGCTGCTCGCGCTGTTCGCGATGACCGTCGCCGGGTGGCGACGTGACGTCATGTGGGTGTTGCCCACGTTCATGATCGTCATCGCGATCCGTGTGGCCACGTTGGCCTTCTGATGTCGGTGGGGACAGCTAGCGTCCCCCGCATGAGCACCACCGCCCACCGCACCGCGCGGGAGACCTCCCGCTGGGAGGTGCAACGCAGCTTCGACGAGCTGGGGCGGCCGCTGCGGGACCTCACCTTCTGCGTGGTCGACCTCGAGACGACCGGCGGTTCGGCGTCCGCGGGCTCGATGATCACCGAGATCGGTGCGGTGAAGGTGCGTGGCGGCGAGGTGCTCGGCGAGTTCCAGACGTTGGTCAACCCGCACGCCGAGATCCCCGCGTTCATCGCGGTCCTCACCGGGATCAGCAACTCGATGGTCCACGACGCACCGCCGATCGAGTCGGCCCTGCCCTCGTTCCTCGAGTTCGCAGCGGGCTGTGTCCTCGTGGCCCACAACGCCCCCTTCGACGTCGGCTTCCTGCAGCACTTCGCGCGCGCGCAAGGTCGCCCCTGGCCGAAGTTCGAGGTGCTCGACACGGCCAAGCTGGCGCGTCGGGTGATCACCCGCGACGATGCGCCCAACTGCAAGCTGTCGTCGCTGGCGAAGGCCTTCAACTCCGCGACGACCCCCAACCACCGCGCTCTGTCCGATGCGCGGGCGACCGTCGACGTCCTGCACGGGTTGATGGAGCGCCTCGGCGGACTCGGCGTGCACACGCTGGAGGAGCTCCAGACCTTCTCGGCACGGGTGAGCACGGCGCAGCGACGCAAGCGCCACCTGGCAGAGGGGCTCCCCCACTCTCCTGGCGTCTATCTCTTCCGCGACGACCGCTCCCGAGTCCTCTACATCGGCACCTCACGTGACCTGCGCACCCGCGTCCGCACCTACTTCACAGCGTCCGAGACCCGCACTCGGATGGGCGAGATGGTCGGACTGGCCACGTCCGTGACCGGCATCGAGTGTGCGACCCCCCTGGAGGCCGAGGTCCGCGAGCTGAGGCTGATCGCCGAGCACAAGCCCAAGTACAACCGCCGCTCGCGCTTCCCGGAGAAGGTCCACTTCGTCAAGCTGACGCGCGAGGCCTGGCCGCGCCTGTCGCTGGTGCGCAAGGTGCTCGACGACGACGCCGACTACCTCGGCCCGTTCTCGTCGAGGAAGACCGCGGAGAAGTGCCTGGCTGCCCTCCACGACACGTTCCCGGTGCGCCAGTGCAGCGGCACGATGGCTCGAGTCCCGTCCGGGTCGGCGTGCGTGCTGGCGGAGATGGGTCGCTGCCTCTCCCCCTGCGACGGCTCGACCGGCGCGTCGACCTACGCCGCCGTCGTGCGCCAGCTGCGCGACACGTTGCTCCGCAGCCCCGAGGAGGTGGTCGAGGCGATCAACCTGCGGATGACCGCCCTGGCCGACCTCGAACGCTTCGAGGAGGCCGGGGTGCACCGCGACCGGCTCGCGACGTTCGTACGGGCCGCCGCTCGCACCCAGCGGCTCTCCGCCCTCACCCGATGCCAGGAGATCGTCGCGGCACGCCGCGAGGACAGCGGACGCTGGTCGGTCCACGTCGTACGCCACGGACGACTGGCCGCCGCAGGAGTGATCCCTCGCGGCAGCGACGCCCACCAGTACGTCCGCGAGCTCACCGCCAGTGCGGAGACAGTGGGCTCGGCACCCGGCCCCGTGCCGGCTGCCACGGCGGAGGAGTCCGAGAAGATCCTCCGGTGGCTCGAGTCACCGGGCGTGCGCCTCGTCGACGTCGACGGCGAGTGGATCTGCCCGTTGGGCGGCGCTGCGCGCCACCTGGCGCTCTACGACGCGGCGAGCGAGTCGAGGCTGTCGCTCGTGCCCTTCGACGAGCGGTCGCCACGTGCGGCGAATGGCTGAAGTGATGTGCCTACTCCCGTGCGGTCAGAACAAATAGGCGACCTACACAGTCATATCTCCGAATGGCACTCGCCTCGGAGTGACTTGTCACCACGGTCGGCGTCTCTGCGACCCGCAGCGCCACACACTCCTCAGCGACGGTCAAACGGTCCGCAGATAGCCGCCCGCCCTTCAACGTCATGAGCAGCGTCCGCGTCACGGCCGACTCGGTGGCGGACTCTAGCCATACCGCCTCTGCCCCAGACGCACCCGTCGCGGTACTCGCTGCAAGGACGCGTGCCGGATCGACAGTTGACCATCCGCCCATTTGAGACCTGAAAGGCGTAATACACCCCAGCAAAATGACGCACGCCATGAAGACTCCGAGCAGCGCGCCGCCGAGCCGTAGCGGCAAGGTTGCTTGAGTGGCCTGTACGGCCGCCGACACACCCACAACGGCGAGGTAACTCAATCCAAGGGCAGCGCTGTGCCACAACAACTTGGAAGGGTAATAGGCGGTCAAAGAAATGTTGCCGGTAGCTGACAGGACGGCTGCGAAGAGGGCAGGGGCAAGAAGCAACCCACCCGCAGCAAGAGCACGTCGCTGAGGCAAACGCCGGAGCACGAATGCAGCAGCACCAAGCGAACCCACCAGCACGATCCAGGCCGGCTCAGACACCACGCCCTCAGCCGTTGTCGCCGCAATTCCAGGTCCCGCAACGACAGCCAGTACAGGCGGAAGGGACGCCAGGGCACCCACCGAGGCGATCGCGGCAGCGACGGTCTTCGCCCGCCAGTCGCGACGAAAGAGCTGCCAGCCGAAAACCGCGGCGGGAACAGCTACCGCGGGAAGGAGTAACTGCCACGTATGGGCCATTAGGACTACGCCGCTGATAAGCACGACGAAACTTTCGAGAGTTCGCCGTCTGATTACGCATTCCCGTGCCACCACCGCAAGTATTACCGACGCAAGTATTGAAGTTTGAAACCCCAAAGCCATGGTGTCCGCCATGAAGCGAGGCGTCATGACCGCGAACCCAGCAACAAGTGCAGCGCCAGCCTCGACGCGCTTCACCTGCGGTGAGACGATCCTTGCAAGCGAGGCGGCGAAGTTGCTGGTAGCCAAAACAAGAAGCACAAAGAGAAGCCAAGTCGCTCCCGCATTCACGCCTATGAACGACGAAAGGGACGATTCATCCACGCCATGATGTCCGAGTAGCCACACCAGCGAAACTCCAGTGTGCCAAGCTCTGGGATAGCTTGCGTCTGAATAGTCGAGAGTCTCAACGTCGACAATTTCAGCGACCAAGGCAAGGTGACGCACATTGTCACCACCAAGAAACCAGCCGACCCGCTCAGGCCCGCCGGACAGAAGGCCGACCAATCCAACAGAGAGCACCCACCCAGTGGGAAATAATCCCACCCAGCTGGGCGGAGGAGTAGACCGACCCGAGAACCACCAGGTCAACGCAGACATAACGGCGACAAAGAGCGACACCAGCGTCAGGACGACAACGGGGTGGCGAAGTGGTGCCTGTTCAATCTCCCCTAAGGCCAAAGTCGCAGTGGTCACGACCGCAAGGCCGACGAGTAACGCAGCCGGTAACTCCGACAACAACACCCGAGGAGAAAATCGCGGTGAGGTCACTGAGCCACAGTCCTAACGCTGGGCCGGTGAGGCAATCGCGCTAACCGTGTCTACATCGGGGCTGACTCTTGTCTGGGCACGCAAACGAGGAATAGCCGCCAGGACGGCTGGCGCGGCCGGCGTGTTTAGGACTGGGAAAGAGATCAGAACCGCTACGGGGATGAGCCAAGGCCTGCCAGACCGTCCGGCAACAACCACGACGGCAGCGGCGGCGGCGAGCTGGAAGTAGAGCCAGGGCTTGCCCCCGCCATTATCAATCATGAACGAGATCCACTCTCCCCACAAGCCAGGAGCCACGACAAACGAAACCACGACTATCGCGAGAGTTGCGAACACGGCACGAGCAAGTTTTTGCCAATCTCGCAAGATCGCAAAGTACAGCAAACCGATCCCGGGAGTCACCTTAGTTAGAATCAAGAAGCTCCAGAACTCTGGACGCTTAACACTCAAGGCGATCGCACCGGCCATGAGCAAGTAGATGTTCCCAATAATTAGTTCAGGAATGCACAACGCAAAGACGCACAGAGCCCAAGGCGTCCTCAGTGGCCAAACCAACCACGCAAGAATAATCGCCTCAACGAAGACCCAGAGTCCGTAAAATGCCGGAAACGACAAGGCAGTTAAGGGTGCAACGATCTGGGCGAATGCCGGGGAGTACAGGTAGGCATCCTTAGTGGCTGGCGCGTTCCTGTACAAGTCTTCTACGTGACCGGTTAACCAATACGCATGTGTGTCAGAGGCGAAGTTCACGAAGAAGCACAACTTGATCATAAAGCCCCAGATAACAAGGGCAAGCAGCCATGGAACAACCGCCCTGATCTGCGGGGAGTGGGGAGCGCGACTGGGGGCGGACACGTCAGCATCATCCAACATCCGGGAGGCCGTCCGACGACAAACGGCAAAAACGGTCAGTCCCCACCCAAACTGAACGCGGCGTCGAGGTCGTGGGTCGAGTATGCCCGGAATGCGATGTGCGTCTCGGTCTCTGACACTCCGTCGACCTTGTTCAAGCGATCGGCCACGACTGAGGCTACGTCTTCGTGCTGACGAACGCGCACCAACGCGATTAAGTCGATCTGGCCCGTCACCGAATAGACCTCACTCACGCCGTCGAGGGCCGCGATCTCCTCCGCTACCTCTGGGATGCGCGCGACGTCGGCCTTTACGAAGACGATGGCGGTGATCATGCGAGGACAGTATCGCTTAGGGGAGGCCACGGCGCGGAGCGTCGAGGGATAGTCTCCCGCCGTGACCTGGCTTGAAGACCACTGGCTCGACATCCTCGGCTGGGGCGGCAGTGCCCTGCTCGTCTACTCGCTTCTCCAGGCGAGCGTGCTGAGACTGCGCATCCTCAACGCCGTCGCGTGCGTCATCCTGATCGTGTTCAACGCTGCACTGTCGGTGTGGCCGATGGTCGGCATGAACATCGTGCTGGTGCTGATCAACGCGTGGTTCATCGCCAAGCTGCTCCGCGAGCGTCACGACGAGTCGGTCTTCGAGGTCCTCGAAGTGGGTCCCACCGACGAGTACCTGCGCCACACCCTGCGGGTCCACGGGGCGGACATCCTCAAGTTCAACCCTGGCTTCGTGCACGACCCGTCGGCTGACCAGGACGCGTTCCTCGTCCAGCGAGGGGACGAGACCGTGGGCGTCGTCCTGCTCCACAAGGACGGCGCATCCGCGGACGTGCTCCTGGACTACGTCACGCCGCGCTACCGCGACTTCTCCCCCGGCGAGTTCGTGTGGCGTCGCAGCGGCCTGCTCAGCGGCCGCGGGATCCGACGGGTCGTTACCCGGCCCGGCATGGTGGGCGCCTACTACGACCGCCTCGGCTTCCGCCGCGAGGGCGAGTCGTACGTCCTCGACGTCTCCTGACCAACCTGCGCATTCCTCCCCGCCGAGGGAGCACCGGCACTAGTTTCGGTGGACCGTCCCGGACGAAGGAGTCCCCCATGCGCAAGATCGCCGTCATGAGTTCCGTCGCTGTCCTCCTGTCGCTGGGCGGCCTGCCGCCGTCGAGCGCGGACACCCCCGGCTGTGTCTCGCGTCACGAGTACGACCGCGTCGCCAAGGGCATGTCGATGACCAAGGTGCACGCGATCTTCGACACCGAGGGAGCCGAGACCAACTTGGGCGGCGGCTCGGGCGAGCTTCGCTACTACGACACGTGCACCGGTCGCGGCGCGATCCAGGTCGGCTACAACGGGCGCGACCGGGTGACGGGCAAGAACGGACGCTTCTTCTGAGTCGGGCTCAGGCCGAGCTCGCGGCCACCCAGCGCTCCAGCGCAGCCTGCGCCCCGCCGGAGTCGATCGCCTCGGCTGCCTTCGCCACCCCGGCCGCGAGCGCGACCTCCACGTCCGTGTCCGGCTGGTCGTAGACCGCGAGCGCCGCGCCGGCGTTGAGCACCACCGCGTCGCGGACCGGGCCGCGCTCCCCCGCCAGCAGGCGTCGTACGACGTCCGCGTTGTGCGCGGCATCGCCGCCTCGCAGGTCCTCGGTGGTGGCGCGCGGGATGTCCACGGACAGCGGGTCGATCGTGAGCTGGCTGACCTCTCCCCCGCGTACGCGCCACACCGTCGAGGTGGTCGTGGTGGTCAGCTCGTCGAGGCCGTCGTCGCCACGGAACACCCAGGCGTCGACCTCGCGCTCGGCCAGGACGCCCGCCATCACCGGAGCCATCCGCGCGTCGGCGCAGCCGATCGCCTGGGCCTGCGGACGGGCGGGGTTGGTGAGCGGACCGAGGATGTTGAAGGTCGTCGCGATACCGAGCTCGCGACGCGGCACGGCCGCATGACGCATCGCGGGGTGGAAGGCGGCCGAGAAGCAGAAGGTGATGCCGGCCTCCTCGGCGACCTCGGCCACGCGGGCCGGCGCGAGGTCGAGCCGGATCCCCAGCGCCTCGAGCACGTCGGCCGACCCGGACTGCGACGACGCCGACCGGTTGCCGTGCTTGACCACGCGCGCACCAGCGCCCGCCGCGACGATCGCCGCCATCGTGGAGATGTTGACCGACATCGAGCGGTCGCCGCCGGTGCCGACGATGTCGAGCAACCTGCCGGGCACCGAGATCGGGTTGGCCGCGGCCAGCATGGCCGCAGCGATGCCGGAGACCTCGTCGACGGTCTCTCCCTTGGCGCGCAGGGCGACCACGAAGCCGGTCAGCTGGACCGGGGTCGCGGCGCCGGCGAACACCTCGTCCATGGCCCATCGCGCCTGCTCGTTCGTCAGGTCGGTGCCAGCGACCAACGTGGAGAGGACATCGGGCCAGGTGTGGGACATGGGATCAGGCTAGTGGCGCGCAACGATCGCGGCCGAAGGGGTTTCAGGACGTGGCCGGGACCGACGGGCGCATCAGGCCGATGACGGCCTCGGCGAGCTGGATCGGGTCGATCGGGTGCGGCACGGCGGCCTCGGCCCGCGACCACGTGGCGAGCCAGGCGTCCTGCGGGCGCCCGGTCAGCACGACGACGGGCGGACACTGGAAGATCTCGTCCTTGAGCTGCTTGGCGATGCCCATGCCGCCGGCAGGGACGGCCTCGCCGTCGAGGATCGCGAGCGAGATGGTGCCGGAGTCCATGTTCTGCAGGACGACGGGCTCCGTGGCCACCTCGACGTACTCGAACTCGGGGAGGTCCGGGTGCGGACGACGGCCCAGCGCCAGGATGACCTGCTGGCGGGTGTTGACGTCGTCGCTGTAGACGAGGACCTTGATCGGGCGGCTGTCGTCGGGGGTGCTCACGCGGGCATCGTATAGGCCCTGGTTTCGACACGCTCGCTGCGCTCGCTGCTCAACCGACGGGAGGGCTCGATGCGCTCGCTGCTCAACCGGCACCCCTCCGTTCGGCGAGGTCCAGGCGCCGGTCCTCGCGCGCCGCCTCCTTCATCGAGGACCGCACCCACTGGATGAAGAGCACGGCGAAGAACAGCGCCCCGATCAGGTCCCCGCTGGCCCAGAGGATCCCGCCGGCGAGGTGCTGGTCGTCGATCGCCGGGGGCAGCCAGGCGCCCATAGGGCCCTCCCGCAGCGCGAGGTAGTGCTCGCCGCCGATCAGCGTGCTCTGTCCCATGATCGTGACACCGAGGAAGGCGTGGAAGGGCAGCGTCATCAGGGTGAGCAGCACCCGGAACGGGTAGCCGACGCGGCCGGGGACCGGGTCGATGCCCATGAGCGGCCAGAAGAAGAGCGTGCCGACCAGCACGAGGTGGACGTGCATCATCTGGTGGACGAACGGCGACGCCAGGCTCGCGTCGTACCAGCCGCTGAAGTAGAGCGCCCACGGCGAGGCGACGTACAACGCGAACGCGAGCGGCGGAAACGCGAGCACCGTCGCCACGCGCGAGTGCAGCACCGCGAGCAGCCAGCGCCGCGGCGCCGCCGGGAGGGTCCGCAGCGCCAGGGTCACCGGGGCGCCGAGAGCGAGCGCCAGCGGCACGACCATCGACAGGAGCATGTGCTGGACCATGTGCACGCTCAGGAGGGTCGTGTCGTAGCGCCCCAGTCCGGACGCGGTGGCGAAGGTGAAGGTGCCCATCCCGAGGACCACGAACGCGAGGGTGCGGCCCAGCGGCCAGGCGTCGCCGCGTCGGCTCAGCACGGCCACCCCGAGGACGTACAGGCCGACTGCCCAGACGGTGATGACGAAGGGGATCGGGTCGATTCCCCAGTCGGTGAACACGCGTCCGAGCGTGAATCTCGGAAGCGTCTCGAGGGCGTCCTGGGAGGGCGAGGACAGAGGGAGCAGCACAGTGTGAACTTTATGACGCAGATACACAGGGGGTCGGGGTGCCCTCCGCTTCCCCTAGAAGCAATAATGGCGCTCGTGGCGACAGCAACTGCGATTCCGGCATCCCGACTGCACGGGCACCACGACCGACCCAGCATGGTCAGCGTGGGCACGATCATCTGGCTCTCGAGCGAGCTGATGTTCTTCGCTGCGTTGTTCGCGGCCTACTTCACCATCCGCGCGGTCAGCCCCGAGCTGTGGGCGCAGGAGACGGAGAAGCTCAACGTCCCGTTCTCCACGGCCAACACCGCGATCCTGGTGGCGTCCTCGTTCGCCTGCCAGTGGGGCGTCTTCGCCGCCGAGCGCGGCCAGGTCGGGCGCACCGGGTCGGTGTTCAACTTCACCAAGTGGGGCCTGCGTGAGTGGTTCATCCTCACCTACGTGATGGGCGCGATCTTCATCGGCGGCCAGGCCCTCGAGTACGCCGAGCTGATCCACGAGGGCGTGACCATCCCGAGCTCCGCCTACGGCTCGATGTTCTACCTCACCACCGGCTTCCACGGCCTCCACGTGACGGGCGGGCTGATCGCCTTCCTGTTCGTGCTCGGCCGCACCTACCTGGCCAGACGCTTCACCCACGAGCAAGCCGTGACAGCCATCGTCGTGTCCTACTACTGGCACTTCGTCGACGTGGTGTGGATCGGCCTGTTCTTCACGATCTACGTCATCAAGTAAGTCCGCCCCCGCAACCGGCAAGGAATCGTCGTGCAGTTGATCAACCGAACCGCTGGTCGCCTCTCCCGGCATCGCCGGGGACCGCTCGCCGGCCTCGCCGTGCTGCTGCTGGGGCTGCTGATCAGTGGCTCCCTCTACACCGCGTTCTCCCCCGCGCAGGCCCAGAACCAGGCCAGCGAGACCGACCAGATCGCGCAGGGCAAGGAGCTCTTCCTCGCCAGCTGCGCGTTCTGCCACGGCAAGAACGGCGAGGGCATCCCGACCGTCCGCGAGGGCTACCAGATCGGCCCGTCGCTGGTCGGCGTCGGCGCTGCGGCGGTCGACTTCCAGGTCGGCACCGGCCGCATGCCGATGGCGAGCCCGGGTGCGCAGGCGCCCCGCAAGAAGGTCGTCTTCAACGACGAGGAGACCGCAGCCCTGGCGGCGTACGTCGCCTCGCTGGCGCCCGGCCCGGCCATCCCCAACGAGTCGGACTACTCGATCGAGGGCCTGTCCGAGGAGGAGCGTGAGGAGGCCATCTCCCGCGGCGGCCAGATCTTCCTCACCAACTGCACGGCCTGCCACAACTTCAACGGCGCCGGCGGCGCGATGCCCCGCGGCGGCTACGCCCCGAGCCTGCACGGCGTCGAGGGCAAGTACATCTTCGAGGCGCTGCTGACCGGCCCGCAGGCCATGCCCAACTTCAGCAACGGCAACCTCACCCCCGAGGACAAGCGCGACGTCATCGCCTACCTCGACAGCATCCAGGAGACCCCCGAGTACGCCGGATTCACGCTCGGCGGCCTCGGCCCGGTCAGCGAGGGCTTGTTCGCGTGGTTGGTCGGCATAGGCTCTCTCGTGGGGGCTGCCGTGTGGATCGCTTCGCACACGACTCGGACCAAGAAGAGCAAGGTGAACGCGTGAGCAACGACGACCACACCCCCGTGACCACCCACGACTCACAGGTGCCGGTCCACCACGAGGCCGACCCGATCGCCGACCCGGGGCTGCCGCCGCACACGTGGCGCCCCACCGACGTCGACCCCAAGGCCGAGAAGCGCGCCGAGCGGCAGATCGCGGCGATGTTCATCGCGGCCATGATCAGCGCCGTCCTCTTCGTCGTCGCCTACTTCTCCTTCGAGGTCGGCGACAACTGGGACACCTTCGCCGGCATGGGCGCCTCGACGGTCTCCCTCGGCGTGACGCTGGGCTTGAGCCTGCTGCTCATCGGCGTCGGCATCATCCACCTCGCCCGCAAGCTCATGGCGGACGCCGAGATGGTCGAGATGCGCCACCCGGCCGCCTCCCCCCAGGAGGACCGCGACGCCACCATCCAGGCGCTCAACGACGGCCTCGACGAGGCCGGCATCGGCCGTCGCCCGCTGGTGCGCAACACGATGCTCGGCGCGGTCGGCGTGCTCGGCCTGCCCGTCGTCGTGCTCCTGCGTGACCTCGCCCCCGGCGACGCCCTCGACACCAGCAAGCTCGCGCACACCATCTGGGAGCCCCAGATGCGCCTGGTCCGCGACGTCACCGGCACGCCGATCCTCGCCAGCGAGATCGAGGTCGGCGACCTGGTCAACGCAGCGCCCGAGGCGATGTTCCCCACCGAGGAGAACGGCTACCCCGAGCTCGAGGGTGCCGAGGAACAGGCCGAGAAGGCCAAGGGCGCGATCATCATCGTGCGCATGGACCCCGACGAGATCATCCCGACCAAGGGCCGCGAGAAGTGGACCGTCGACGGGATCATCTGCTACTCCAAGATCTGCACCCACGTGGGATGCCCCATCTCCCTCTACGAGCGCACCACGCACCACGTGCTCTGCCCGTGCCACCAGTCGACCTTCGACCTCGCCGACTCGGCCAAGGTCATCTTCGGTCCGGCTGCCCGCCCCCTTCCACAGCTGCCACTGGCAGTGGACGAAGAGGGCTACCTGGTCGCCCAGAGCGACTTCGACGAGCCCATCGGGGCCAGTTACTGGGAGCGTGAGAAGCAGTGAGCACCGACTCCAGGCTCGACACCAGCAAGGTGGCGACGAGCAACCGCACCGACGCTGCCACCGCGTCCAAGCCGAGCCCCGCAGGGTCGCTGGCCTCATGGGCCGACGACCGCCTCGGCCTCGCCACGGCGATGAAGAAGAACCTCCGCAAGGTCTTCCCCGACCACTGGTCCTTCATGCTCGGCGAGATCGCGCTGTGGAGCTTCGTCGTCCTGCTCCTCACCGGCGTGTTCCTCACGCTGTGGTTCAACCCGTCGATGGGCCACGTCACCTACGAGGGCTCGTACGACCAGCTGCGCGGCGTCGGCATGTCCGAGGCGATGGCCTCCACGCTGCACATCTCCTTCGACGTGCGCGGCGGTCTGCTGATGCGCCAGATGCACCACTGGGCCGCGGCGATCTTCATCGCCTCGATGATGGTGCACCTGCTCCGCGTCGCCTTCACCGGCGCCTACCGCAAGCCGCGTGAGCTGAACTGGGTCATCGGCTGCATCCTGCTCCTCCTCGGCACGCTCGAGGGCTTCACCGGCTACTCGCTCCCCGACGACCTGCTCTCCGGCACCGGCGTCCGCGCTGCGGACGGGTTCCTGAAGGCCACCCCGGTCGCCGGGTCGTACATGTCGTTCCTGCTCTTCGGCGGCGAGTTCCCCGGCGAGTCGATCATCCCGCGGCTCTACATCATCCACGTCCTGCTGATCCCGGGCATCCTGCTCGCCCTGATCGCGGCCCACATGCTGCTGCTCGTCTACCACAAGCACACGCAGTGGCCCGGGCCCGGACGCACCGAGCAGAACGTCGTCGGCTACCCGATGCTGCCCGTGTACGCCGCCAAGGCCGGCGGGTTCTTCTTCATGGTCTTCGGCATCATCGCCCTCATGGGTGGGCTGCTGTCGATCAACCCGGTCTGGAAGTTCGGCCCGTACGACCCGACCAAGGTCACGGCCGGCTCGCAGCCCGACTGGTACATGGGCTGGCCCGACGGTCTGCTGCGCATCATCCCGACCGGCTGGGAGTCGGTGATCTTCGGCTACACCATCTCGTGGAACGTGATGCTGCCGATCCTCATCGTGCCGCCGCTGATGCTCGTCGTCCTGATGATGCTGCCCTTCCTCGAGGGCTGGATCACCGGTGACAAGCGCGACCACCACCTGCTCCAGCGTCCCCGCAACGCGCCCACGCGCACCGCGGTGATGGTGGCCCTGATGACCTTCTACGGGCTCGCCTGGGCGGCCGGCGGCAACGACATCATCGCGATCAAGCTGCACGCCAGCATCAACCAGATCACCTACTTCATGCGGGTCGCCATTTTTGTGGGCCCCGTGCTGGCGTTCTGGATCACGCGACGCTGGTGCATCTCGCTGCAGCGCCACGACAACGACAAGCTGCTCCACGGCTACGAGACGGGCATCATCACCCGCTCCCCCGACGGGCAGTACGCCGAGCGTCACCTGCCGATCAGCACCTCGGCCGCGTACTCGCTCACCGCACGCGACCGCGACGAGATCTTCACGGCCGACGGTGAGACCGACGCAGCCGGTGTGGCCTCGCCGAACTCGCGCTCCGAGAAGCTGCGGGCCCGCCTGTCGAGGTGGATGTACGTCCACAACGTGCAGAAGCCCACGGCCGCCGAGCTCGAGGAGGCGCACCACCACGCCGCCCACGAGGCCGAGCTCACCTCCGGGCTCAACCAGCCGGTCGACGGTCACCAGTTCGACGACCACCACCTGCGCGACGCGGACGAGGTCCCGCTGCGCGACCACTGATCGTCGTAGGACGCATCGTACGAAGGCCCGCCGGATCATTCCGGCGGGCCTTCGTCGTTTCGTGGGCGATGTCCTCCGCGTGGGCGGTGCGTGAGGCGGGTTCCGGTGTTCTCGAAGCCGCCTGGGCCACCGCTCCCCCGCGCGTCGACGTACGACGCGCTGGCGGGCGGTGCGTGAGGCGGGTTCCGGTGTTCTCGAAGCCGCCTGGGCCACCGCTCCCCCGCACGTCGACGTACGACGCGCTGGCGGGCGGTGCGTGAGGCGGGTTCCGGTGTTCTCGAAGCCGCCTGGGCCACCGCTCCCCCGCACGTCGGCGTACGACGAGCTGGCGGGCGGTGCGTGAGCCACGGTCCTGGGACCCGAGACCGTGGGTGGGCCACCGCCCGTCGCGCCGACTCGGGCGGCCGGGTCGCCCCAGGAGGCTCATCAACCCCACAACTGGGCGGAGTCTGTCGCGGACAGGCCGTTGCAACGGCCCAACCGCGCGGGAGTCACCGCTGAAGCGGGGACTCCTGCAGCAGCAACGACCTACGAGAGGGCGGAGCCGGCCTTCCAGTCGGCGAACGGCAGGTTCCAGTCGCCGTAGCCGTTCTCGAGCGTCATGGGCCGGTCGGTGCCGGTGTACTCGACGACGTCGCCGCGTCGGCTCATGGCGTAGAGCCAGCCGGCGTCGGCGGTCGACATGCCGGTGCAGCCGTGCGACACGTTGGCGTAGCCCTGGGATCCGACCGACCAGGGCGCGGCGTGGATGAACTCGCCGGAGTAGGTGACCCGCATCGCCCACTGCACGTCGTCGATGTCGTACGCCTCGGGGCTGTTGCGGTTGATGCCGACCGTCTCGGAGTTCATCCGCTTCTCGGCGAACTTCTCCATGATGACCTTGGTGCCGGACCGGGTGGTGAAGCCGGCCTTGCCCGTGGTGATCGGGATGGTCCGCAGCAGGGACCCGTTGGAGAAGACCTGCATCTGGTGGGTCTGCGCGTTAACCTTGTAGACGTGCGCGTCACCGATCTGGAAGTCGATGCTGCGCGACTCCTGGCCGTAGATGCCGTTGCCCGCGGGCAGGCTGTTGATGTCGAGGTCGACCGAGACGTCCGTGCCGGCCTTCCAGTACTGCGCCGGGCGGAAGTGCGCCTCCCGCTCGTTCAGCCAGTGCCACGAGCCGCGCTGGGCCGGCGTGCTGGTGACGCGCATGTGCTTCTCGAAGAGCGCCCGGTCGGTGACGGGGAGGTCGAACGTCACGACCACCGGCATGCCCACGCCGACCGTCTCGCCGTCGAGCGGCGCGATCGCGGCGTACGTCTGCTCGTCCAGCGTGAGGTCCACCGTGTGGAAGCTGCGGGTGCGCTCGACCGAGCTGCCGTCTGAGCGAGTGGCCGATGCGGTGAGGGTGTAGTCGGTGCCGGGCTCGAGCAGGTCGGAGGAGGTCCAGGAGCCGTTGGCCACCTTGCCGTCCACCTCACCGACCGGCGAGCTGACCGTGACGCCCTCGAGCGCTGCTCCGGTGGCGCTCACCGTGAGCGGGCCGTCGATCGGCACTGCGGCAGCGTCGGTGAAGCTGGTGCTCAGGCGGACCGGTTCCGGCTTCGCGGCGTCCGAGGCCGCGGAGTCGCCGGGGCCGCCCGCGCCCCCGCTGCCGTCGGGAGAGCCGCCGCCCGTCGAGGACGTACAGCCTGCGACCCCCGTGAGCGCGAGCAGCGCCGCAGCAGCCGCCGTACGACGGCGCGCAGAGCGTGTGTGGACTGACACGCGTGTGCGCATGCGAAGGAACCCCCAGATGAGACGGCGAAGCCCGTCCAGCCTACGGCGTGGACGGGCTCCTCCCAAGACGACAGACGCGCGGGGGCTCAGTGGGCGTGCTCGCCCCGGTAGTACTCGAAGATGAATCCGCACGAGACGACCGCACCGATGGTGAAGCCGATGAAGACCAGCCACCAGGCTGCGAGCGCAGTGCCGTAGACGATCACGCCGAGCGCGAGCGCACACCACAGCGGCCACCAGGAGTAGGGCGGGAAGAAGCCCAGCTCACCGGCACCTTCGGCGATCTCACCCTCCTTGCGGTCCTCCGGGCGGGCGTCCATCTTGGACGCGTGGAAGCCGAGGTAGAGGGTGACCATGCCGAAGAGCAGCGCGGTCATCGTCAGCGCGGACGTGCCGGTCCAGTCCTCGGAGAGGAACCAGTAGGCAGGCGTCACGACCGCCACGAACAGGGCGGTGATCCCGAAGACCCACGCTTCCGCCTTCATCGGTTGTCTCCCTCGTCGTCGACACGGTTGCGCAGCATCTCTTCGCGGCCGTCCACGTCGGGCGCGTCGGCAGGCTCGCCCTCACGCTCCGCATCGTTCTCGTGCAGCTCCATGAGCGCGATCTCAGGGTGGTGCAGGTCGAAGGCCGGCGACTCGGAGCGGATCCGGGGCAGGGAGTGGAAGTTGTGGCGCGGCGGCGGGCAGCTGGTGGCCCACTCGAGCGAGCGGCCCCAGCCCCACGGGTCGTCGACCTCGACCAGGGGACCCTTGGACGAGATGTAGACGTTGTAGAAGAACGGCAGCGTCGATGCTCCGAGCAGGAACGCACCCACGGTCGAGATCTGGTTGAGCGTGGTGAACCCGTCGGCCGGCAGGTAGTCGGCGTAGCGGCGCGGCATGCCCTCGACACCCAGCCAGTGCTGGACGAGGAAGGTCGTGTGGAAGCCGACGAAGAGGATCCAGAAGTGGACCTTGCCGAGGCGCTCGTCGAGCATCCGGCCGGTCATCTTCGGCCACCAGAAGTAGAAGCCGGCGAACATCGCGAACACCACGGTGCCGAAGACGACGTAGTGGAAGTGCGCGACCACGAAGTAGGAGTCGGACACGTGGAAGTCCAGCGGGGGGCTGGCCAGGATGACGCCCGTCAGGCCGCCGAAGAGGAACGTGGTGAGGAAGCCGATCGACCACAGCATCGGGGTGTCGAAGGACAAAGATCCCCCCCACATCGTCCCGATCCAGTTGAAGAACTTCACTCCGGTGGGCACCGCGATCAGGAACGTCATGCCGGAGAAGAACGGCAGGTCGACCGCACCGGTGACGAACATGTGGTGGGCCCACACGGCCACGGACAGCATCGCGATGCCGAGGGTCGCAGCCACCAGGCCGACGTAGCCGAAGATCGGCTTGCGGCTGAAGACCGGGAGGATCTCGGAGATGATGCCGAAGAACGGCAGCGCGATGATGTAGACCTCGGGGTGCCCGAAGAACCAGAACAGGTGCTGCCACAGGATCGGCCCGCCGTGCGACGGGTCGAACACGTGGGCGCCGAGGATCCGGTCGGCCTCCAGCGAGAGCAGCGCACCCGCGAGGATCGGGAAGACCATGATCACGAGCATGCTGGTGATCAGCGTGTTCCACACGAAGATCGGCATGCGGAACATCGTCATGCCGGGCGCGCGCATGCAGATGATCGTGGTGATGAAGTTGACGCCACCGAGGATCGAGCCGAGGCCCGCCATCCAGAGGCCCATGATCCAGAGGTCTCCACCGACACCCGGGCTGCGTACGGCGTCCGACAGCGGCGTGTAGGCGAACCACCCGAAGTCAGCCGCGCCCTGGGGCGTGAGGAAGCCGGAGGCGGCGATGAGGCCACCGAAGAGGAACAGCCAGAAGCTGAACATGTTGAGGCGCGGGAACGCGACATCAGGTGCGCCGATCTGCAGCGGCATGATCACGTTGGCGAACCCGAAGAACAGCGGCGTCGCGAACAGCAGCAGCATGATCGTGCCGTGCATCGTGAACAGCTGGTTGTAGAGCTGGTCGTTGACGACCTGCGTGCCGGGGTAGGCCAGCTCGGACCGGATCAGCATGGCCATCAGGCCGGCGATCATGAACCAGCCGAACGACACGATCAGGTACATCTTGCCGATGAGCTTGTGGTCCGTCGTGGTGAGCATGCGGACGACCAGCTCGCCGAGGGGCTTCTTCTCCGGCGGCGGGGTCGCTGCCCGGGGGGCAGTGGTGGTTGCGGCGCTCACTCGTTGCTTCCTTCCGACTCGTCGTCAAGGCCGGCCTGGTCGTTGACGAAGCTGCCGCCGAGGAGCGGTGCGTCGGCGGTCTGTCCCGCTGCCGCCAGCTCCTCGAGGTGGGCGTCGTAGTCGGCCTGGCTGACGACCTCGACGTTGAAGAGCATCCGCGAGTGGGACACACCGCAGAGCTCGTAGCACTTGCCGGCGTAGCGGCCGATGACGGTGGGGGTGACCTGCAGCTTGTTGACCCGACCGGGGATGACGTCGAGCTTGGTCAGGAAGGCCGGCACACCGAAGTCGTGGATCACGTCGGGCGAGTGCAGGTTGAACTGGATGGTCTGGTCGACCGGGAGCCACAGCGTCGGGATCTCGTTGCCGTCACCGGACTCGTAGACGTACTCGTCGTAGGCGAACGTCTCCTCGCCGTCGGCGGTGGTGTCCTGCTCGCCCACGCCGTGGTTGAACGTCCACGTCCACTGCTGGCCCATGACCTCGACGGTCATGTCGGGCTGCGGGTCGATGTTGGTGATCTCGTCCTGGACGCGGACCGTGTGGAAGAAGAACACGACGCACATCAGGACCGGGGCGATCGTGTAGAAGACCTCGAGCGGCAGGTTGTAGCGCGTCTGCCGCGGGACCTCGTCGTCGCTGCGCCGGCGGAACTTCACCACGGCGTAGCCGATCAGGCCCCAGACGATGACGCCGGTCACCATCGCGGCGACCCAGGCCCATTTCCAGAGCTCGTAGGTGAAGGGACCTTCCGCGGTCGCGCGGTCGGGCATGGCCAGGTTGCGGATCTGGTGCTGGTCGGCCTCGGAACACCCGGCCAGCACCAGCATGGCCGCGCCCAGCAGCGCGACCCTCAGCGTGCGCCGCACCGGCGCGCCTGAGAGCTTGGGGACTTGCAGACCCACTGACGAGCCTCTCTCTCGGTCCTTTTCCAACATGCAGAGACTATCTCCATCAGGCACACGTGTGCGGGGCAGGGTCGGGTGTCGAGGGATCGGTCGGGCTCCACGTCGGTCGTCCCGCCTGCGCAGAGCGGTGGGTGGCATAGGTTGCCCCTGTGACAGGGCCGGCGCCGGGAGTGGGAGACCTCGACAGCGCGTCCTCTGCACCGTTGCACCCGGCGGCCCGCGAGGTGCTGCTGGCGGCCCTCGACCGGGGGTACGCCGACCCGCGGCGGTTGCACCGCGCCGGACGCGAGGCGCGACTCCTGCTGGACAACGCCCGCGAGGCCACCGCCGACGCGCTCGGCGTACGGGCCGACGAGGTCACGTTCACTCCCACCGGCACCCACGCGGTGCACCTCGGGCTGCTGGGGCTTGTGCGCGGCTCGCGACGCGGCGACACCGTCGTCCACTCCGCGGTGGAGCACTCGGCCGTACGGCACGCGGTGGCGTGGGGCGCCCGCGCCGCCGAGGTCGGCGTGAGGGGCGACGGCCGGGTCCACGACGGCGACCTGGTCGAAGCCGCCGCCTCGCCGGAGGTCGGCGTCGTTGCGCTCCAGAGCGCCAACCACGAGGTCGGCACGGTGCAGCCGGTCGGCGAGCTCGAGCTGCCCAACGACGTGCCGCTGTTCACCGATGCCTGCGCCTCCATGGGGCGGCTCCCCCTGCCCTCGGGCTGGGCGGCCGCCGCCGGTTCGGCGCACAAGTGGGGCGGTCCGGCGGCTGTCGGCGTGCTGCTCGTACGCAAGCGCGCCCGCTGGCGCAACCCCTTCCCGGGCGACGACCGCATCGACGAGCGCTCGACCGGCTTCGAGAACGTCCCCGCCGTGCTCGCGGCCGCCGCTGCCCTGCAGGCCGTGGTCGCCGAGCGCGACGAGGTCAACACGCGCCACCACGCCCTCATCGACGTCGTACGCCGCCGGGTGGCGGCCGAGGTGCCCGACGTCGAGGTCGTCGGTGACCCCGTGCGACGACTCCCCCACCTGGTCACGTTCTCCTGCCTGTACGTCGATGGCGAGGCGCTGGTCACCGAGCTCGACCGGCGCGGCTTCGGCATCGCCAGCGGGTCGGCGTGCACGGCCTCGACCCTCACCCCGAGCCACGTGCTCGAGGCCATGGGCGTGCTGACCCACGGCAACGTGCGCCTCTCGCTGCAGCGCGACGCGAGCCGCGCGGACGTGGACGCCTTCTGCGACGTGCTGCCGGGGCTGGTGGCCGAGATCCGGGCGCGGGTGGGCATGTGAGCGGGCCTGACGTCGCCCTCGAGCTGGATTGTCGGGACCTGCCGTGCCCGATGCCGGTCATCGAGCTGGCGCGACACCTGGGCGACGTCGAGGTCGGCGAGCTGCTCGCCGTGGTCGCCCACGACCCCGCGGCAGCCGTTGACGTACCTGCCTGGTGCCGGATGAAGGCGCAGGACTACGTCGGAGAGGACCTCGCGGACGACGGCGCCCCGCGCTACGTCGTACGACGTCTCGGCTGAGGCTGCTGGTCAGCCGCCGGCTTCGGCCGGCGCGTCCTCGTCAGGCGCGGATGGTCTTGAGGTGCGGCTCGAAGTCGGCGACCGCGTCATCGCCGTAGGTCGCCGCGCAGCGCGCCAGGAAGGCGCCGCGGGAGATCTCGTACTCCTGGGTGCCGACCTTCTCCACGACGTAGACCGCGAGGAGGCAGCCGAGCTGGGCGGCACGCTCGTGGCCGAGGCCCCAGCTGAGGGCGGCCAGGAATCCGGCGCGGAAGGCGTCGCCGACGCCGGTCGGCTCGACCTTCTCGATCTCCGGCACGGCCTCGACGTGGATCGACTCCGCGCCCTCGCGGTCGATGCGGACGCCGGCGGGGCCGAGGGTGACGACCCACGTGCCGACCCGGGAGAGGACCTCATCGGCGCTCCAGCCGGTCTTCTGGGTGATCAGCGAGGCTTCGTACTCGTTGGAGAACAGGATCTCCGCACCGTCGATGAGCGGGCGGATCAGGTCGCCGTCGCCGAACGCGAGCTGCTGCGACGGGTCGGCGAGGAACGGGTAGCCGCGCTGGCGGCACTCCTCGGTGTGACGGAGCATGCCCTGCGGGTCGTCGGGGCCGATGATCACGTAGTCGGGGGCGCCGACGCGGTCGACGATCGGCTTCAGCTCGATCTCGCGCGACTCGCTCATCGCGCCGGCGTAGAAGCTGGCGATCTGGGCGTGGGCGCTGTCGTTGGTGCACACGAAGCGCGCGGTGTGCCGGGTCTCGGAGACGTGCACGGAGTCGCAGTCGACGTTGTGCCGCTCGAGCCAGGCGCGGTACTCGGCGAAGTCCTCACCCACCGCGCCCACGAGCACCGGGCGCAGGCCCAGGTTGCCGAGGCCGAAGCAGATGTTGGCGGCGCACCCGCCGCGGCGTACTTCGAGGTCCTCGACCAGGAACGACACCGAGAGCTTGTCGAGCTGGTCCACCACGAGGCTGTCGGCGAACCGGCCCGGGAAGGACATCAGGTGGTCGGTCGCGATGGATCCGGCTACGAGGAGGGACACGCCGCGAAACACTACCTCTCGGTACAGTTCTGGATACCACTCAGTAGCACATAGCGTCGTCGCCATGACGACTTCGCAGCCTGGTTCCGGCCGCCCCTCCCACCTGGTCCACGACGAGCTGGGCACCCCTGCCGAGCTGGCCGCCGACTGCAAGGTGGTGGGTCGCAACCTGCGTCTGGAGCGTGCCGCCCGCGCCGCCGTGGCCGCGCCGCCGAGCCTCCGCTTCGAGGACTACCCGGCCGAGGTCGGCAAGCGCGAGATCCGGGTCTCCGACGCGGCCGCGCGGATCGCCAACGCGCTGCACCTGCACATGGACTGATCGACGTACGACGAAGGGCCCCAGCCATCCGGCTGGGGCCCTTCGTCGTAGGTCCTGTCAGTGGAAGCTGTCTCCACACGCGCAGGAGCCGGTCGCGTTGGGGTTGTCGATCGTGAAGCCCTGCTTCTCGATGGTGTCGACGAAGTCGATCTCGGCACCGTTGAGGTAGGGGACGCTCATCCGGTCGACGACGACGGTCACGCCGTCGAAGTCGGTGGTGACGTCACCGTCGAGGGTGCGCTCGTCGAAGAAGAGCTGGTAGCGCAGACCCGAGCAGCCACCGGGCTGGACGGAGATGCGCAGGGCCAGGTCGTCGCGACCCTCCTGCTCGAGGAGACTCTTGATCTTGCCGGCAGCGACGTCGGAAAGGTTGATCTGGTCGGTGCGGCGCTCGGTGGTGGTCTCGACCTGCTCGGTCATGCAAATCACTCCAGAAAGTCTCGGGGTCGTGCAGGTTCCAATGGTCGCACACGTGCGGATATTCCCCGTCTCCTCGTCCGGGGCCGGATGACTGGGGGCGTACGACGCCCTCCCCGGGCGGGGGTGGCGGCACATCGCAACCTGGCGGCCCTCCGCGGCGCAGTCCGCCGCCACCTTCAACGGTCCCCGGGCGGGGGTGGCGGCACATCGCAACCTGGCGGCCCTCCGCGGCGCAGTCCGCCGCCACCTTCAGGCGGAGCGACGGCGGGGCGAGGCAGTCGGAAGGCGATCCAGGAAAGCCGCCCGACCCGCTGGCGTGAACAACGAGAGTCGAAGAAGGTCATGCCAGGCCCGGATGCGCGTGGGGTCATGCGGCCGTCCGAGCGCGCGGTCGGCGTCCTCGAGGATCGTCACCGCCCGGTGGATCACGTCGCCACTTGTGTAGCCGCGACGTACGTAGCCTGCCCTGTCGAGCTTGCGATGTCGCCGAAGGTCCTTGACCCGCCGAGGGGCCTTCTCGTGCTCGTCCCCGTCGTACTCATGCAATGCCGTGGTGCCGCACAACCTGATGTCCGCCACGGCGATGACCGCGCCGTTCTCGTCGTACACGGTCCACTGCGACTCCACCTGGATGTCGCACACCACGTGGAGCAGCCTCAGCAACGACTCCCACAGCGACTCGGCGTCCCCATCGACGAGCACGAGCGCGGCGCGGAGGGCGCGACCGCCCGGACGTCGGGAACGACTCCGTTCCTCCAGATCGTCCATGGTGACGAGACCCAGGTGGAGGGCTGCGTCGATCATGGCCACCAGGTCCACGAGGCCCACCCATCGCGCGGCGGCCGTCAGGGCCTCCGCGACCGATGCCACTCGCAAGCCCCGCACGACGACGTACGCGGGCGGACGGATGTGCCGACTCGTGTGGACGCCGGCCCGCAACGGGCGAGGATCGTCCTTCGCCAGCGCCACGAACACGGGGCACCCGTCGGGAAGGGGCGGCAGCGGGATCCCCCAGACCTCGAGCGCGGTCAGGCCCGTCAGGCAGCCCACGTCAGTGAGCAGGAGCTGCCAGCCGGCGAGGTCCTCCTCCGCCCAGTAGGGCGGGTGCTCGTCCGGCTCCGTCGAGCCCGCCGGACGGTGGACGCCGTACGTCACAGGCGTCCAGTGCGAGCTCCGTCGATGACCCCTGACCGGCTCGATGCGTCCCATGGGTCGAGGCTCGGCCGTCCGGAACGATCGTGTCGTCGTGGGCCGATCGACCTGGGGAGAACAAGTGTCCTGGCCCGCCTGTGGACGTTTCCCGGCCTGTCGCAGAGAGTACTGACCCACACGGTCGGCGCGTGGAGGGTGGCGGCACATTGCGGCTGGCCGAGCCTCGACCCTGCGATGTGCCGCCACCCCGAGGGGCGCGACCTCTCGGGGTGGCGGCAGATGACAACTGGCAGGCGCTGGGCCATGCAATCTGCCGCCACCCCCGGGCAGCCGCTGCAATCTGCCGCCACCCTCACGGAACCCCGCGAGCAGGCCGCCAGCCCCGCCAACCCCGCCAGCCCGCCCGATCACATCCCTCAGCGCGACCAGGTCCGCGCCACCCGCGCGGCGAGCTCGCTGAGCGCCTCGGCAGGGGCCGCGAAGGCGCGCTCCTCCCCCACGAGGTCGACGACGGCGTACGCCGACTCGATGCCGAGGGCGCGCATCTCGCGGGACCCGACGAGCACCTGCCCGGCGAGGGCGACGCACGGCCGGAGCGCCTCGGAGGCGATGGCAGCGACGCCGTAGGGCACCTTGCCCGCGCGGCTGGAGAAGTCGAAGGCGCCCTCGCCGGTCACGACCAGGTCCGCGAGGCGGGCGCGGGACTCCAGCGACACGGCCGAGGTCACCAGGTCGATGCCGGGCTCCCTGGTCGCACCGAGGAGGAGCAGCGCGTAGCCGATCCCGCCCGCGGCGCCGGCGCCCTTCTCCAGGGACGTACGCCGGTCGGTGGCGACCGCGAAGGCCTCCAGCCAGCCGTCCACCTCCGCGATCCGGTCCTCGGCGATCCCCTTCTGCGGCCCGAAGGTCTTGGTCGCGCCGAACAGTCCCGTGAGGGGGATGTCGACGTCGGTGGCGGCGACCAGTCGTACGCCGGCGAGGCGGGCGCGGGCCGGCGCGAGGTCGACGGTGGTGACGGTGTGCAGCCCGATGGCGCCGGTGTCGAGGACGCCGTCCGACGTCGCCCCCAGCGCCGCCAGCACGCCGGCGCCGCCGTCGTTCGTCCCCGAGCCGCCCAGCCCGACGACGACCGTCGTGGCCCCGCCGTCGACGGCCGACAGGATCAGCTCACCGACGCCCCTGGTGGAGCCGAACTCGGCACCGCCCGTGATCAGGTGCAGCCCGACGACCTGTGCGGTCTCGACGTAGGCGACCTCCCCGACCCGCAGGATCGTGGCAGGCACCGGCTCGCCGTGCGGCCCCTCCGCGGTCATCGCCAGCAGCTCCCCGCCGAGCGCCGCGTGGAGCACGTCGACGAAGCCCGGACCGCCGTCGGCCATCGGCGCGAGGTCGAGCTCGTCGTCGGGCGCGTGGCGTCGCCAGCCCGCGGCGATGGCCTCGGCGGCCTCGACGGCCGTGAGGGTGCCGGCGAACTTGTCCGGGGCGATGAGCACGCGCATGCCGCCATCCTTGCAACAGGCCCGGCAGGGGGTCGTGGGCCACCCCACTTCGGGCATGCTTGTCCGCATGTCCTCGACCCCTGACCTCGCCCCCATCGTCGCGGAGGTCATCGTCCCGGTGTCCACCACCTCGGCCTTCGTCGGATTCACCGCGCAGATGGGCGAGTGGTGGGACCCGATGCTGAGCCCCGAACCTCCGACCTTCACCGGCATCTCGATCGACCCCAACGGCCCGGTCGCGTCGGTGCACGGCGACGAGGAGTACACCTGGGGCCGCGTGATGAAGTGGGATCCGATCGGCCACTACACGCAGGAGTTCTGGCTGGGGCACCCCGCCGACGAGGCGACCGTCCTCGACGTCCGCTTCACCGATGCCCCGGGAGGCACGCTGGTGCGGGTGGTGCACAGCGGCTGGGCGGAGGGCAGCGAGGAGATCCGCGAGAAGTACACGCGCTGGGGCGACCTCCTCGACCGGTACGCTGCCCACGTGTCGTGACCGCCGCCCTCGTCCGCCCGATGCGCGAGGGCGACCTCGCGGCGTTCGGTGAGATCACCGCCACCAGCTACTACGAGGTCGACGCCCGCACCTACCAGCGCGCGTGGCCCGACCCCGTACGCCGCCCGCCCGGGCGCAACGGCGCGTGGCTCAACCGCGCCCGTGCCGCCCTCGACACCGACCCGGGCGGCTGCTGGGTCGCCGAGGTGGACGGCGAGGTCGTCGGTGGGGCGGTGTCACGGGTCCGCGAGCTGATGTGGATCCTGGCGTCCTTCGCCGTTCTCCCCCAGCACCAGGGCCGGGGCATCGGCACCCAGCTGATGGCGGCGGCGATGCACCACGGACGCGGCTGCCTGCGGGGCATGTTCGCGGCCAGCGCCGACCCCGGCGCCGTACGCCGCTACCGGCTCGCGGGCTTCGACCTGCATCCGCAGATGCTGCTGATGGGCGTCGTGGACCGCAGTGAGATCCCCGTCGTCGACCGGGTGCGCGAGGGTGCTGCGGGCGACATCGACCTGCTCAACTCCGTCGACCGGCAGACCCGGGGTGCCGCGCACCTGTCGGACCACGAGCTGCTGCTCGCCCAGTTCAGGCTCGTCGTCACCGACCACACCACCGGGGCGGGCTACGCCTACGTCGACGACGACGGCGCCCCGACCCTGCTCGCGGCCACCAACCGGCGTACGGCGGCCAAGCTGATGTGGGAGGCGCTCGCGTCCTCACGACCGGGCGAGCAGGTCTCCGTGCACCACATCACCGCCGCCAACGCCTGGGCCCTCGACGTGGGTCTCGCGGCACGGCTGGCGATCCACCAGAGCGGCTTCCTGTGCGTGCGACAGATGAAGCCACCGACTCCCTACCTCCACCACGGCAGCCTCCTTTAGGAGACGCCGCCAGGGGACGCCTCTAGGAGAGGTGCGAGCCCGGCTCGAGCCGCGCACCCGCGGCCACCCGACCGGTCACGACGGAGTCGCGACCGACCAGCACGACGTCCTCGTCGCGCGCCAGCCGTGCGGTCGGCTCGGCGCCGACCCTTGCGCGCGCGGCGACGGAGGAGCGCTCGTCGAGCACCGTGGTGCGTACGACCGCACCGGCCCGGACCACGCAGTCCTCCATGATCACGCTGTCGTGGACCTCGGCGCCCTTCTCCACGACCACGCCCGGGCCCAGCACGCTGCCGACCACGAGGCCGGAGACGTCCGAACCCGGCGAGAGCAGGGAGTCGCGGCACTCGCCGGACGCACGCACCCGCGCCGCGGGACGGTCGGGCCAGTGGGAGATGACCGGGCGGCCCGGGTGGTCGAAGACGTCGACCTTGCCGGCCAGCAGGTCGCGGTGGGACTGGAGGTAGAGGCCGGGCTGACCGACGTCGCGCCAGTAGCCGCTGAGGGGTACGGCGCCGACCTTGCCGCTCTCGACGAGTCGCGGCAGCAGGTGCTCGCCGAAGTCGCCGATGCCGCTGTCGCCGTCAGCCGCGTCCTCGGGGTCCTGCTCCCCGACCAGCTCGGCGCGCAGGGTGTGGAGCGCTGCCATCAGCGCCTCGGTGTCGTAGACGAAGATCTCGGTCGCGACCGTGCCGGCCGAGGGCTTCGAGGGCTTGTGCTCGATGCCGGTGACGGTGCCGTCGCGGTTCGCGAGCACCACGACGTTGTCGGACGCGTCCTTCTTGGTCACCTCGCTGGTCAGCACCGTCGCCACCCGCCCGGAGGCGACGTGCTCGTCCACGACCGGGCCGAGGTCCATGTTGAAGACGTGGTCGGCGCTGCAGACGACGAGCGTCCGGGCGCCGAAGGCCTCGATGTCGGCCGACATCCGCAGCAGCAGGTCGCCGTTGCCGTGGGCGAAGCCGCTCTCGGTCGCGGGACCGGTGCCGGTCTGCGGGACGATGCGACGGAACCCGCCACGGTTGCGGTCGAGCGACCACGGACGCCCGCCGGAGAGGTACTCGTCGATGGACGTCACCTGGTACTCCAGCGACACCCACACGTCGGCCAGGTCGGCGTGCACGAGCCCGGACAGCGCGAAGTCGATCAGCCGGTGCACCCCGCCGTACGGCAGCGCGGGCTTGGCGCGCTCCCGGGTGAGGACATCCATGCGGGAGCCCTGTCCGCCCGCTTGGACCAGGGCCAGTACCTCACCGCGACGTGGCATGGCCGAAGCATGGCACGCGGCGGTCCCGCGCCGTGCCCCCTCTTAGGATGTGCTGCATGAGCATCGTCGACCTGCCGCTCCTCCCCCTCGGCAAGGGCCGCGACCTCGACGCCGAGCGCGGCGTGGAGTGTCCCGGTGACCTCCCGGCAGCGTCCGACCCGGGCCTGGTCGAGCGAGCGCGTGCTGCCAAGGCGGCGCTGGGCGAGCGGCTCTTCGTGCTCGGCCACCACTACCAGCGCGACGAGGTCATCCAGTTCGCCGACGTCACCGGCGACTCGTTCAAGCTGGCGCGCGATGCCGCGGGACGGCCCGCTGCCGAGTTCATCGTCTTCTGCGGCGTGCACTTCATGGCCGAGTCGGCCGACATCCTCACCTCGCCGACGCAGCGCGTGATCCTCCCCGACCTCGCGGCCGGCTGCTCGATGGCCGACATGGCCCGCCTGCGCCAGGTCGAGGACGCCTGGGACGCGATGGCCGACGCCGGGATCCAGGACAGTGTCGTGCCGGTGACCTACATGAACTCCAGCGCCGACATCAAGGCGTTCTGCGGCCGCAACGGTGGCGTCGTGTGCACCTCGTCCAACGCCGACGTGGCGCTGGAGTGGGCGCAGGAGCAGCGGCCCGGTGCCAAGATCCTGTTCCTCCCCGACCAGCACCTGGGCCGCAACACCGCCGTGCTCAAGATGGGGATGTCCCTCGAGGACTGCGTGGTCTGGGACCCGCAGCAGCCCGGCGGCGGGCTCAGCGCCGAGGAGCTCCAGGACGCGCGGATGATCCTGTGGAAGGGCCACTGCTCGGTCCACGGCCGCTTCTCCGCGGACGTCGTCGACGAGCTGCGCATCAAGCACCCCGGCATCAACATCCTGGTCCACCCCGAGTGCACCCACGAGGTCGTCCTCAAGGCCGACCTGGTCGGGTCGACCGAGTTCATCATCAAGACCATCGAGGCCGCCGAGCCCGGCACGGTCTGGGCGATCGGCACCGAGCTCAACCTCGTCCAGCGCCTCAAGGACGCCCACCCCGACAAGACGATCGTCTTCCTCGACCGCAACGTCTGCTACTGCTCCACGATGAACCGGATCGACCTGCCGCACCTCGTCTGGGCCCTCGAGAACCTGGTCGCCGGCACGGTCGTCAACCAGATCACCGTCGACCCGGAGACCGAGGCCGACGCGCTCCTCGCGCTGCAGCGGATGCTCGACCTGCCCGGCAAGTCCCACCGCGACTGACCGACTGTGTCTCCCGCGGTGCCGCACCTCAGCGATGCCGAGCGCCGGCGCCGGATCGGCGTACGCCATGCCCTCGCGCCGTCCCACCGGCTGGGCGACGTCGCCGCGGTGACGCGGGCGATGACGGTTCTGCATGCGACCGAGGCGGCCACGGTGCACCTGGCGGTCGCGGCCCGGTCCGAGGGCCTCACCCCCGCGCACGTCGACGCAGCCCTGTACGACGACCGCGAGGTCGTCAAGCAGCTGGCGATGCGACGCACGCTCTTCGTCTTCCCCCGCGAGCTCCTGCCCGCCGCCTGGGGCAGCGCCTCGGCGCGGGTCGCGACGGCGGAGGGCAGACGCATCGCCAAGGCCGTCGCGGCCGCCGGCGTCGCCGAGGACGGCGACGCCTGGCTCGAGGCGGCCCGCGCTGCCACGCTGGCCCGCCTGGCCGTCGGACCGGCGACGACCACGCAGCTGCGCGCCGACGTGCCCGAGCTGGCCGGGACGACCGGCGGGACCTCCGACAAGGTTTACGACCGGCCGACGCCGGTGGCGCCGTGGGTGCTGACCCACCTCGGGCTCACCGGCGCCGCCCTCCGGGGCCGCAACGCCGGCCACTGGCGCCTCAACAAGCCGAGCTGGACCCTCACCCACGACTGGCTCGACGAGGTGCCGGTCGCCCTCGACGAGGCAGAGGGGTACGCCGACCTCGTCCGCGCCTGGCTGGGCACCTTCGGCCCCGGCACCGCCGACGACATCCAGTGGTGGCTCGGCTCGACCAAGACCGCGGTCGCGCGTGCCCTCGCCGACGTCGGGGCCGAGGAGGTCGCGCTCGAGGACGGCACCACCGGCTGGGTGCTCGCCGGTGACGCCGAGGACACCGCGCCCCTGGAACCGTGGGCGGCGCTGCTGCCGACGCTCGACCCGACCGTGATGGGCTGGAAGGCGCGGGCGTTCTACCTCCGCCCCGACCACGTCGCCCACCTCTTCGACACCAACGGCAACGCCGGCACCACGGCGTGGTGGGACGGCCGGATCGTCGGCTGCTGGGTGCAGGACCCCGACGGGGGCGTACGTCTCTCGCTGCTCGAGGACGTCGGCGCCGAGGGGCGCGCCGCGCTGGACCGCGAGGCCGAGCGGCTCACGGCCTGGCTGGGCGGCACCGTGATCGGCAACGTCTATGCCTCGCGACTGATGAAGCAGGCCAAGCTGCCTTGACCCAGCTGCCCTGACCCAGTTGCCCCTACCCGGCTGCCCCGACCGAGGTCGTCTAGGAGGCGTCGACGACCGGCAGCTCGAACCAGAACACCGATCCACCGCCCTCACGGGCGTCGACACCCATGGAGCCGCCGTGTGCCTCGACGATCCGGCGGCACGTCGCCAGGCCGATGCCCACGCCGGCGACGCTCTTGTCCAGCCGCGCGAGCGGGGCGAAGACCCGCTCCCTGGCCTCGACGGGGATGCCGCGCCCGCGGTCGCGCACCTCGATCCGGTTGTGCCGGCCGAGCGGGTGGCTGTCGACCTCGATCTCGGGCGGCTCACCGTCCTCGCTGAACTTCGTCGCGTTGTCGAGGAGGTTCATCAGGACCGAGCGCAGCTGCGCGGCGTCGCCGCGTGCCGCGGGCAGCTCCCCCATCACCCGCACGGTCTGCGGGAGCACGTGCCCGGAGAGGTCGTCCAGCGCGAGCGCCAGCTCGACGCCGAGGTCGACCAGGTCCTCGCCCGGTGACGATCCCTGGGTCGCGAACTCGAGGAGGTTGTCGATCAGCCCGTTCATCCGGTCGACGCCGCGACGGGCCCTGGCCACGGTGTCGGCCTGACCCGCCTCGGTGATGTCGAGCTCGAGCGCCTCGAGCGACAGCGAGACCGAGGTCAGCGGGTTCTTGAGGTCGTGGCTGACCTGGCCGGCGAAGTGGCTGAGCCGGTCGTTGGACGTGCTCAGGCGGTCGTTGGCCGCGCTGAGCAGGCGCGAGGCCAGCTCCAGCTCCAGGACGTCGACGACCCGGTCGGCCAGCTGCGCCAGGCCCTTGGCGGACTCGGGGGTCACCGGGTGGACGTCGTTGTCGAAGACGCACAGCGTGCCGATCACGACACCGGCCGGGGTCCGCAACGGGTGCGAGCCGTAGTACTTCACGTGGGCGATCTCGCCCGTCGTCCACGGGTTCTGCGCGAACCGGACGTCCTCGCCCGCGTCCTCGAGCATGATCGGCTGGTCCGACTCCACGACCAGCCGGCACATCGAGCTCTCGATGGGTGAGTCCCCGCCCTCGAACCCGGCCGTGGCGACCTGGTGCTGGGCGCTGGCGCTCAGCAGGTTGATCGCCGCGAACGGGACGCCCGCCACCTGCGCGGCCAGCTCGACCAGGGCGTCGAGCTCGCGCCGGGCCGGCGCCCCGACGACGTCGTACGTCGCCAGCACCCGCTCGCGCTGCTGGTCACGGACCTCGTCGCTCACAGGCCCGGCGCCTTCCACACGGCCAGCCAGCGCTGCAGGTCGGGCTCCATCGGAAGCTCCTTGTCGAGTTGGTCGCGCACAGAGAGCTCCAGGAGGGTGTCGCGGGTCTGCTCCCCGCTGGGAGCGAACGCGTAGAAGGTGCCCTGCTTGTAGAGGTACGTCAGCCCCACCCGCCGTCCGGCCGCGTCGGCGAACGGCACCAGCGAGCACAGCAGGCCGCCAGCGAAGCCGTTGAGCTCGAGCGTCGTGTTGACGGCGTGGAGGCCGGTGCAGAGCCCGGACAGGTCGGCCGGATCGCCGGTGACGACGAGCCAGGTGAACCCGAAGTCGTCCTGCGAGACGGTGACGTCCGGCGCCTCGGCGTCGTCACGCAGCAGGGCCAGCACGTCGTCCTGCGTCTGCGCGAAGGCGGCACCCGCGGCCGAGCGGTAGCACACGGATCCGGAGCCGGTGGGCACGAGACCGAGGGTGGTCTGCAACGTGATCGCCGCGCTCGGCACCAGGAACAGTGCGTCGAGGTCGTTGCGCTTGGGGCGCGTCCGCGCACGCACCGTCTCCCAGAGTCCCATGCGTCCTCCTCAGGCCGTGGGCCGGCTGAGCTCGGCCTGGATGCGGGCCAGCTGCTCGAGGCGCTGCTGCAGCGGCGGGTGCGTGGCCAGCAGGCCGGTCAGCCCGCCGCTGATCGCCGGGACGATGCACAGTGCACTGGCCGCGCTGCCGGCCCGGAGGTCGCGGGTGGGAGTGGCAGCCACCTCGCCGCTGATCTTCTGCAGGGCGCTGCCGAGCGCGGCGGGCTTGAGCGTGAGGTAGGCGCCGGCCCGGTCGGCGCTCAGCTCGCGGTAGCGCGAGAGCAGCCGCAGCAGCAGGAAGCTCACGGCGTACACCACGAGGCTGACGACGAGGGCGATGAGCACGGCGGGCAGGGCGCTGTTGCTGCGCGAGCGGCCGAGCGCGCCGAACTGGGCGGCACGCATCAGCAGGCCGGCTGCGATGCCGGCCGAGGAGGCCACCGTCATGACGAGGACGTCGCGGTGGGCGACGTGGCTCAGCTCGTGGGCCAGCACCGCCTCCAGCTCCTCGGCATCCAGCGTCTGCAGGATGCCGGTCGTCACGCACACCACGGCGCGGTCGGGCGAGCGACCGGTGGCGAACGCGTTGGGGACCGACATGTCCGCGATGCCGACCCGGGGCTTGGGCATGTCGGCCAGCGCGCAGAGCCGGTCGATCATGCCGTGCAGCTCGGGCGCCTCCTCCGGCGCGACCTCGCGAGCGCGCATGGCCCGCATCGCCATCGTGTCCGAGCTCCACCACTGCCAGAACGCCAGACCGATGCCGGCCGCGGCGATGACAGGGGCCCAGCCGGGACCGACCGCGTACGTCGCACCGACGACCAGCGCCACGAAGACGCCACCCAGGAGGAACATGGTGAGGGTCATCCGGGCGGTGAGCCCGGTGTCCTTGATGAAGCGCGAGGTGGCCAACGCCCGCCTCAGCCCGGGATCAGGCCGTCGTCGCCCAGGAGCTCGCGGACCTCGTCGATCGTCGCGTCCGGCGGCGGCAGGATGAGGTCGGACTCGTCCAGCGAGTCGGGGTCGTGGTGCGTGCCGCTGGAGCGCACGGCAGCCAGCAGGCCCTCGAGGGCGAGGCGGAACATCACCTCGTCGCCCGACTCGATGGCGCGCTCGATCTGGTTGTCGAGCCCGTTGAGGGCGTCGAGCGCGTGGTCGGCCAGGTCGTACTGGCCCTCCCCGAGAATGCGGACGATCATGCCCTTCCGCCCTCGGTGCTCTCGCCCTCGACCTTCACGGCCTCCGGCTCGGCAGCGAGGATGTCGCCGCCGTCAGCGGCCTCGATGGCCTGCGGCGGTGCGTTCCCGGCCTTGAGCCGGGCCAGCTCGGCCTCGACGTCGGAGCCGGAGCTCAGCGCGTCGAGCTCGCGGGAGATGTCGTCGCCGGCGCTGAGCTGGGAGGCGTCGTCGAGCGCGCCGGAGGCGATCAGCTCGTCGATCGCCTGGCCCCGCGCCTGCATCTGGGCGGTCTTGTCCTCGGCGCGCTGGATCGCGAGACCCACGTCGCCCATCTCCTCACCGATGCCCGACATCGCCTCGCCGATGCGCGTCTGCGCCTCGGCCGCGGTGTAGGTGGCCTTGATGGTCTCCTTGCGGGTGCGGAAGGCCTCGACCTTCGCCTGCAGGCGCTGCTGCGCGAGGACGAGCTTCTCCTCCTCGCCCTGGAGCGTGGCCTGCTGCTCCTTGAGGCTGGTGATCTGCGAGGCGAGGCCCGACTTGCGGGTGAGGGCCTCGCGGGCGAGGTCCTCGCGGCCGGCGGCGATCGCCTTCTCGGCCTGGCCCTGGAGCTTGGCGGCCTGGGCCTCGATCTGGTTGACCTGCAGCTCGACACGCTTGCGGCTCGTGGCCACGTCGGCGACTCCACGGCGGACCTTGGAGAGCAGCTCGAGCTGGCGCTGGTAGCTGTAGTCGAGGGTCTCGCGGGGGTCCTCCGCCTTGTCCAGGGCCTTGTTGGCCTTGGAGCGGAAGATCAGGCTGATGCGCTTCATGAGACTCATCGGGGTGGAAACCCTCTCTTGGTCACGGCTGGGTCGTCAGTCTCACCCTAGGACCAAAGCCAAGCCGGAGGTAGGGCATCCCGCGACCGCGCGCCCACCCGCCGCGGCGATAGGCTGCTCCCAGCATCCGAACCATCTGAAGGCAGCGCGCGTGTTCCGTCGTACCAGCTCCCAGCCGGAGACCCCGGCCACCACCGACAAGGTGGGTGGCAAGGGTCGCCCCACGCCGACCCGCAAGGAGGCCGAGGCCGCCGCCCGGGCGCGCGCCAAGGTGCCCCGGAGCCGCAAGGAGCAGGCCGCCGCCCAGCGCGCGGCCCGCGGCGACACCTCGCAGAAGATGCGCGAGGCGATGAAGACCGGCGACGAGCGCTTCCTCCCGGCACGCGACCGGGGGCCCGTACGCCGCTTCCTGCGCGACTACGTCGACGCCCGCTTCTCCTTCATCGAGCTGATGGTGCCGCTGCTGATCGCCTCGATGGTCCTGAGCTACACCGGCCTGGCCCAGCTCGGCAACACGATCCTCTTCAGCACGATCATGGTGATCATCTTCGACATCATCATGCTGCGCTTCCGGCTGCGTCGCGAGCTCGCCTCGCGCTTCCCCGACGAGCCCACTGCGACCAAGGGCGCCACCCTGTACGCGGTGATGCGGTCCCTGCAGATGAAGTTCCTGCGGCTGCCCAAGGCGCAGGTCAAGATCGGCCAGAAGCTGCCCGAGACCTATCGATGAGGCCCCGCCGATGACCCACAGTCATGGCGGGCCGACGGCCGACGTCTCGGTCCGCATCGCGTGGGGCGACGACGCCCCTGCGATCGCCGCGGTCCAGGTGCGCGCGTGGCCCGAGCTCTACGCCGGCGTGCTCCCGGCCGACGTGCTCCCGACCGACGTCGAGGCGGTCGGCGCCCAGTGGCGCCAGGCGCTCGCCAAGCCCGCCGACGCCCGGCACCGGGTCCTCGTCGCGCTGGAGCGCAACCGGGTGGTCGGCTTCGCGCTGACCTCCCCCGCGGTCGACCCGGACTGCGACCCCGTCGCCGACGGGGAGCTCGCCGAGGTCACGCTCGACCCGCCCGAGCGCGCCAAGGGGCACGGCTCCCGGCTGCTCCAGGCAGCCGTGGACACGCTCGCCGCGGACCGTTTCACCCGCGCGGTCACGTGGGTCAACGTCGGCGACGACGCCCTCCTGACCTTCCTCACCGAGGCCGGATGGGCCCCCGACACGGCCCACCGCGAGCTCGACCTCGACGGGACCGGCGCCACCACGGTCAAGCAGGTGCGGCTCCACACCGCGATCGGCTGACCCCGGCACACCGGCTGCCCGACCTGCGCGAACTTCACCCCTGAGGCTGCTTGCTTTTCGTGTGGCGAGCGTCACTATGGAGGTCCGGCACTCCGCCGGATCCAGCACGGGGGTTCGACATGCTCGGTCCGCTTCCCACCCTTCACCGGTTCGTCCTGGTCCTGGCCGCACTCGTCGTCTGCACGGGCATCGGCTTCTGGTTCGGCGCCATGCCCGAGATCCCGCTCAACCTCCGCGCCGGCCTGCTGGCCGGCACCGGCGCGGGTGTGGCCGCCGCCTTCGTCCTGGTGCACGACTTCCACCAGCAGCGCACCCGGCCGGCCCGCTCACGCCGCCGCGCGCACTAGCCGCGCCACCGGCCCCGTCCCCGCGGCGCGCCCCGGATAGCCTCGACGCGTGACCGAGCCCTCCCTCAGCGCCGCCGAGCGCTCGGGGATCATCCGCGACGGCCTGGCCGTCGGGGTGGCCACCGGGGCGTACGGCATCGGGTTCGGCGCCGTCGCGGTCTCGTCCGGCCTGAGCGTCGCGCAGACCTGCGTGCTGTCGCTGCTGATGTTCACCGGCGCGAGCCAGTTCGCGCTCGCCGGCGTCGTCGCAGCGGGTGGGGCCCCGATGTCGGGGGCCGCGACCGCACTGCTGCTCGGCACGCGCAACACGCTCTACGGCCTGCGGATGGCGCCGCTGCTGCAGTGGCGCGGCTGGCGCCGGGTGGGCGCTGCGCACGTGCTCATCGACGAGTCGACGGCGATGGCCGTCAACCGCGGCACGACCGAGGGCGCCCGGCTGGGCTTCCTCACCACGGGACTGTCCGTGTTCGTGCTGTGGAACCTCGCCACCGCGATCGGTGCGGTCGCCGGTGAAGCCGTCGGCGACCCGCGGACCTACGGACTCGATGCGGCCGTCGGCGCCGCCTTCCTCGCGCTGCTCTGGCCGCGGCTCCAGGACCGGCGCAACATCCTCGTCGCCGTCCTCGCCGCAGCGGTCGCCCTGTCGATCGTGCCGGTGGCCGCTCCCGGCGTACCTGTCCTCGCCGCCGGCGGGGTGGCCCTGCTGGTCGGGGTGCTGGCGCGGCGCCAGGACCCGACCGAGATCCCGGGCCCCGACGACGTGGCCGGAGGACACCGCTGATGTGGGCCGCGATCATCGTCGCCGGGGTCGGGTGCTACCTGCTCAAGCTCACCGGCCTGTCCCTGCCCGAGCGGGTGCTCAGCCACCCGACCGTCGAACGGGTGGCGGACCTGATCCCCGTCGCGCTGCTCGCCGCGCTCGTCACCGTGCAGGTCTTCGCCGACGGCCAGGCCCTCACGGTCGACGCCCGGGCGCTCGGCCTCGGCTTCGCGGTGGTCGCCCTGCTGCTGCGGATGCCGTTCCTGGTCGTGGTGGTGGGGGCGTCAGTCGTGGCTGCCCTCGCGCGTCTCGTCTGAGGGCTGCACGGCGGGCGCCCGCGGGGGTGGCGGCAGATCGCGTCCGCGGCGCCCCTCAACCTGCCATCTGCCGCCACCCTCGGGCGCCCGCGCGCGAAGGTGGCGGCAGATCGCGTCCGCGGCGCCTTTCAACCTGCCATCTGCCGCCACCCTCAGCGGGAGGCCGAAGGGGTCACTCCAGGTCGAGGAAGGAGTCGAGCCCGACCGTCAGGCCGGGGTGGTCCGCGATGGCGCGGACGCCGACCAGGACGCCCGGCGTGAACGACACGCGGTCGAGCGAGTCGTGGCGGATCGTGAGGGTCTCCCCCGCGGTCCCGAGGAGGACCTCCTGGTGGGCGACCAGGCCGCGGACGCGCAGGGCGTGGACCCGGACGCCGTCGACGTCGGCCCCGCGGGCACCGTCGATGCCGGTCGAGGTCGCGTCGGGCATCGGGTCACTGCCGGCCTCCCGGCGGGCGGCGGCGATCAGCTCCGCCGTACGCCGTGCGGTGCCGGAGGGTGCGTCGGCCTTGTCGGGGTGGTGCAGCTCGACGACCTCGACGGAGTCGAAGAACGGCGCAGCCTGGGCGGCGAAGCGCATCATCAGGATCGCGCCGATCGAGAAGTTGGGGGCGATGAGGACGCCCGCACCGGGCGCGTCCGCGAGCCACTCCTCGAGCTGGTCGAGCCGCGCCTGGTCGAAGCCGGTCGTGCCGACGACCGCGTGGATGCCGTGCTCGATGCAGAAGCGCAGGTTGTCCATCACGACCCCGGGGTGGGTGAAGTCGACGACCACCTGCGCGCCTGCGCGCACCAGCTCCTCGATGTCGTCGTCGGCGTCGACCGTGGCGACCAGCTCGGTGTCCTGGGCCGTCTCGACGGCCCTGCAGACCTCGGTGCCGACCTTCCCGCGCGCGCCCAGCACGCCGACCTTGATGACCGGGCGGATCGTGGTGGACTGCGACTCTGCTGCTGGTGTGCTCACGGGCTGAATCTAGCGTTGCGATCTCGTGGCGGGTGGCGGTGGCTGACTGACGAACGCGGGTCTGGCAGGCTGTGGGCCATGCCCAACTCGACCATCCCGCCGCGCATCAAGTGGGCCGTCGACCTGATGGACGTCCAGCCGGGCGACCAGGTCCTCGAGATCGGCTGCGGTGCCGGCGCCGGAGCCGAGGCGATCTGTGCCCGCCTCGAGACCGGGAAGCTCTTCGCGATCGACCGTTCCGAGTCCGGTGTGGACCGCACCAAGCGTCGCAACCAGCGCTACGTCGACGCGGGACGCCTCGTCGTACGCCAGATCGACCTCGCCACGCTGCGGGTGCCGGTGAAGCGGCTCAACAAGGTCTTCGCCTTCAACGTCAACCTGTTCTGGGTCCGCGCCTGCGAGGACGAGATCGCCCTGCTCCACGAGCGGGTGGTGCCCGGCGGCGCCGTCTACCTCTTCTACGAGGCCGCCCGTCCGGAGCTGGTCCCCAACATCGTCAAGAAGGCGTCGGAGAACCTCCAGCTCGGAGGCTTCCGCGTGAGCGTGGTGGAGCAGAAGGCTCCCCCCGTCATAGGGCTGATCGCGCGCAGGTGAGCGTCGTCGGCCGAGCCTGCGAGGCCGCTCGACGGTCGCCAAGCATCGGTGGTTGAGCAGCGAGCACGCCTGAGGAACGAAGGCGTGACCGAGCGTGTCGAAACCCGGTCAGCCGAGGAGCAGCCTCAGCCCACGCACCTTGGTTTCGACACGCTCGCTGCGCTCGCTGCTCAACCGGCGGCGGCGGCGCCAGCGGTCACTGCTCAACCGGCGGCGGCGGCGCCAGCGGTCACTGCTCAACCGGCGGCGGCGGCGCCAGCGGTCACTGCTCAACCCGGCGGCGGCGCCAGCGGTCACTGCTCAACCACCGGCGCCAGCGCACACTTCTCAACCAGCGGCGGCGGCAGCAGGACCCACGACCGCCAGCATCTCGGGCTGGGTGAACAGCTCGCGTGCCAGCGCCGAGACGTCCTCGAGGGTCACGGCCTCGATCCGGCCGACCACCTCGTCGATGGTCAGCAGCTCGTCGTAGACCAGCTCGGCCTTGCCGATGCGCGACATGCGCGAGCCGGAGTCCTCGAGGCCGAGCACCAGGCCACCCTTGAGCTGGCCCTTGCCGCGCTCGACCTCCTCCTCGGTGAGCCCCTCGGCCGCGACCTTGGCGAGCTCGCCGCGCACGGTCTCCAGCACGGCGTCGTACTTGCCGGGCAGGCAGCCCACCGAGACCCCGACGATGCCGGCGTCGGCGTGGTGGGAGGCGAAGGAGTAGACGGAGTAGGCCAGGCCGCGGTGCTCGCGCACCTCCTGGAACATCCGTGAGGACGTGCCGCCGCCGAGCGCGGTGTTGAGCACGCCGAGGGCGTAGCGGCGGGGGTCGGTGCGGGTCAGGCCCTTCACGCCCAGCACCAGGTTGACCTGCTCCAGCGGGCGGACCGTCCTCGCCTCGCCGGGCTGCACCTTGCGGGCCTTCTCGGTCTGGACGGGGGTGGTCGGCGTGGCGTCGCCGGTGAGGAAGTCGTTGCGACCGAACGCCTTCGTCACCTGGCGTACGACGCTCGCGTGGTCGACGTTGCCGGCCACCGCGACGACCATGTTGTCGGGACGGTAGTGGCGGCGGTAGAAGCGGTGGATCTGCGCACGCGTCATCGCGGTGATCGAGGCCTCCGTGCCGGCGATCGGCCGGCCGAGCGGGCTGTCGCCCCAGGCCTGGTGCGCGAAGAGGTTGTGGACGACGTCGTCCGGGTCGTCGTCGTGCATCGCGATCTCGTCGAGGATCACGTCGCGCTCGGCCTCGACGTCGAACGGGGTGATGGTGGAGGCGGTGACCATGTCGCCGAGCACGTCGACCGCGGTGCCGAGGTCCTCGTCGAGGACGCGCGCGTGGAAGACCGTGTACTCCTTGGACGTGAAGGCGTTGAACTCGCCGCCGACCGCGTCGAGGGCGACCGAGATCTCCATCGCGGAGCGCTCGGGCGTCCCCTTGAAGAGGAGGTGCTCGAGGAAGTGCGAGCAGCCGTGCAGGGCCGGCGTCTCGTCGCGCGAGCCGACGTTGACCCACACGCCGATGCTGGCCGAGCGGGCACCGGCCATGTCCTCGGTGACGATCCGCAGGCCGCTGGGCAGGACCGTACGACGTACGCGTGAGGTCACCGTCCCGTCGGCGTCCTTGACGGTCTGGAGGGTGCGGGTGGTGCCGTTCTTCTGCACGGGGGTCCTTTGCGTGTCCAGGTCCTGCTGGGGGAAATGCCGCGACCGGCCGGCATGGCTGCCGGCCGGTCGCAGGTGGAACGTTTTCGTTCAGGTCACTCGGCGTCGACGGCCTCGACCTCGGCCGACTCCTCGGAGTCGCCCTCGGCCTCGTCGACGACGGGGACCAGGGACAGCTTGCCGCGGTCGTCGATCTCGGCGATCGAGACCTGGACCTTCTGGCCCACCGACAGGACGTCCTCGACGGCCTCGACGCGCTTGCCGCCGGCCAGGGCGCGGAGCTTGCTGATGTGCAGCAGGCCGTCCTTGCCGGGCATGAGCGAGACGAAGGCACCGAAGTTGGTGGTCTTCACCACGGTGCCGAGGTAGCGCTCGCCGACCTCGGGCATCGTCGGGTTGGCGATCGCGTTGACCGCGGCCTTGGCGGCCTCGGCAGCCTCACCGTTGGTCGCGCCGATGTAGACCGTGCCGTCGTCCTCGATGGACAGCGTCGCGCCCGTGTCGTCCTGGATCTGGTTGATGACCTTGCCCTTGGGCCCGATCACCTCGCCGATCTTGTCGACGGGCACGCGGACCGTGATGATGCGCGGGGCGTGGATCGACATCTCCTCGGGGGCGTCGATGGCCTCGGCCATGACGTCGAGGATCGCCAGGCGCGCGTCGCGGGCCTGGGTCAGCGCGGCGGCGAGCACCTCGGCGGGGATGCCGTCGAGCTTGGTGTCGAGCTGCAGCGCGGTGACGAACTCACGGGTTCCGGCGACCTTGAAGTCCATGTCGCCGAACGCGTCCTCGGCACCGAGGATGTCGGTCAGCGCGACGTACTGCGTCTCACCGTCGACCTCGTCGGAGATGAGGCCCATCGCGATGCCGGCAACGGAGGCCTTGAGCGGCACACCGGCCTGCAGCAGCGACAGGGTCGAGGCGCAGACGGAGCCCATCGAGGTGGAGCCGTTCGAGCCCATGGCCTCGGAGAGCTGGCGGATCGCGTAGGGGAACTCCTCACGCGACGGCAGCACGGGCAGGAGGGCGCGACGCGCCAGGGCGCCGTGGCCGACCTCGCGGCGCTTGGGCGAGCCCACGCGACCGGTCTCGCCGGTGGAGAACGGCGGGAAGACGTACTTGTGCATGTAGCGGCGGTGCTTCTCCGGCGACAGCGTGTCGAGCTGCTGCTCCAGCTTGAGCATGTTGAGGGTGGTGACGCCCAGGATCTGGGTCTCGCCACGCTCGAAGAGCGCCGAGCCGTGGACGCGCGGGATCACGTTGACCTCAGCGTGCAGCGGGCGGATGTCGGCGAGGCCGCGACCGTCCATGCGGATCTTGTCGCGCAGCACGCGCTGGCGCATCACGGACTTGTTGAGCGAGCGGAACGCCGCACCGATCTCCTTCTCGCGACCCTCGAACTGGCCGGAGAGCTTCTCGAGCAGGCCGACCTTGATCTCGTCGACCTTGGTCTCGCGCTCCTGCTTGTCGGCGATCGTCAGCGCAGCAGCGGTGTCGTCCTTGGCGGCCGACTCGACGGCGGCGTAGACGTCGTCCTCGTAGTCGAGGAAGACCGGGAAGTCCTGGACGGGCTTGGCCGACTCGGCAGCGAGCTGGGCCTGGGCCTCGACGAGCTGCTTGATGAAGGGCTTCGCGGCGTCGAGGCCGCTGGCCACGACCTCCTCGGTGGGCGCCTGGGCGCCGTTCTGGACGAGGGCGATGGTGTCCTCGGGGGCCTCGGCCTCGACCATCATGATGGCGACGTCACCGGACTCGGTAACGCGACCGGCGACGACCATGTCGAACACGGCCGACTCGAGCTGCGAGTGGCTCGGGAACGCGACCCACTGGCCCTCGATGAGCGCCACGCGGACGCCACCGACGGGGCCGGAGAACGGCAGGCCGGAGAGCTGCGTGGACAGCGACGCGGCGTTGATGGCCAGCACGTCGTAGGGCTGGTCGGGGTCGAGCGCCATGACGGTGATGACGACCTGGACCTCGTTGCGCAGGCCCTTCTTGAAGGTCGGGCGCAGCGGGCGGTCGATGAGGCGGCAGGTGAGGATCGCGTCCTCGCCCGGGCGACCCTCGGAGCGGAAGAACGAGCCGGGGATCTGGCCCACGGCGTACATCCGCTCCTCGACGTCGATCGTCAGGGGGAAGAAGTCGAAGTGGTCCTTGGGCGTCTTGCCCGCGGTCGTCGCCGAGAGCAGCATGGTCTCGTCGTCGAGGTAGGCCGTGACGGAACCGGCAGCCTGACGGGCCAGCAGGCCGGTCTCGAACTTGATGGTGCGCTTGCCGAACTTGCCGTTGTCGAGAACGGTCTCGACGGCGGAGATGATGGGTTCACTCATGGAAGCAGGATCCTGCTTTCTCTTCGCGGAGCGATCCGCGGCGTCCACTCTGAGGTGGGGCGTCGAAGCCCCGCGGGGCCGGTCTTCGATCGAGGCCCGCAGCTCCCGCGTGGGGGATGTCTGAAGGCCACTACCGAGGACCGAGCCAGACGTGCGGGTCGCTCCTGTGGTTTGGTTTTTCAGTTGTGCAGTGCTTCGGCTCAGACACTAGCGCGACGAGCGCAGGTTCCTGCGAGCCGAAAACTGAGCGGAGCGGCCTCCCGTGTGTGGGAGGCCGCTCCAGTGATCAGCGACGAAGGCCGAGGCGCTCGACGATCGATCGGTAACGCTCGATCTCGGTCTTGTTCAGGTAGTTGAGCAGCCGCCGGCGCTGGCCGACGAGCAGCAGCAGGCCACGACGGCTGTGGTGGTCGTGCTTGTGCGTCTTGAGGTGCTCGGTGAGGTGCGAGATGCGGTGGCTGAGCAGCGCGATCTGCACCTCGGGGGAACCGGTGTCGCCCTCGGTCTGGGCATACTCGGCGATGATCTTCTTCTTGGTCTCCGCGTCGGTACCAATCGACATGGGGGCTCCTTCGGGTTCTCGTTGCGCGGCGCGCCCGGGCCTGTTCACCGGGGCACTCTGGATCCGCGGCCGTAGTCACGGCACGTCACCCCTGAGGGCAACCGCAGAAGCATATCGAGGCGCTGGACGGTGAGACCAATCCGCGCCGCGCGGTCGAGGAGCTGTGTCAGCCTCCGATGAGGTCAGACAGCCGGCGGGGCCGGCGGGTCGGACTCGCTGGTGCGCTGCGTGCTGGCCTGGCGACCCTGCGCGTCAGTGGTGGTGGCGGTGGTCGTGTGGCGACGCTTGGTGTTCTGCTGCACCAGAGTCAGCACCAGCCAGAGCACGCCGGCGACGACGAGGATCCAGCCCAGCGTGATGACCTCCAGCGGACCGACCTGCTGCTCGTTGAAGGCGAGCGCGAGGATCAGTCCGAGCACGATGAGGCCGATCGGCCCTCCGAAACCCATGACGAGCTCCATTCTGTTGGGGATGCCCGGCAGTGGCCGGAACGCGCAGAGTGTGCACGACCGGTGACCGGATGCGAAACCCCTCTCGGGGTGGCCCGGTTCGCCCTGCACCACCAGAGGACCGACGTGGTTGGATCGGCAGGTGTCCACCCAGAGCTCGCCGCAGGGCGAGAAGCGCATCGGCGTCTGCAACCTGTGCGAGGCGATCTGCGGCCTCGAGCTCACCATCGAGGGACGCGACGTCCTCTCGGTGCGCGGCAACCGCGCCGACCCGCTTTCGCGCGGGCACATCTGCCCCAAGGGCGTCGCCATCGCAGACGTGTACGCCGACCCCGACCGGTTGCGGCGACCCGTCAGACGGGTCGGTGAGGGACCGGACGCGCAGTGGCTGGAGATCGGCTGGGACGAGGCCTTCGACCTGGTGGCGACCCGCCTCGCCCGCGTGATCGAGGAGCACGGCGACGACGCCCTGGGGGTCTACCTCGGCAACCCCAACGCGCACAGCCTCGGCTCGATGACCCACGGCACGGCGATGTTCAAGTCGTTCCGGACGAAGAACCGCTACTCCGCCACCTCCGTCGACCAGCTCCCCCACCAGCTGGTGGCGCACCTGATGTTCGGCCACCAGCTCTTCCTGCCGATCCCCGACATCGACCGCACGTCGTGGTTCCTGGTGATCGGCGCCAACCCGATGGCCTCCAACGGGTCGCTGATGACCGTCCCCGACTTCCCGCAGCGGGCGCGCGACCTGAAGGCCCGCGGTGGTCGGATGGTCGTGCTCGACCCGCGCCGCACCGAGACGGCGCGGATCGCCGACGAGCACCACTTCGTGCGCCCGGGCACGGACGCCTGGGTGCTGATGGCGATGCTGCACGTCCTGACCGTCGAGGCAGACGACGCGCCCACCGTGGCGGCGTACGTCGACGGGCTCGCGACGGTGGTCGACCTGGTCGCCGACTTCACCCCCGAGCGGGCCGAGGCGATGAGCGGGCTGCCGGCGGGCGAGATCCGCCGCCTCGCCCACGAGCTGGCGGCCGCTGGTGCGGGCGTGGTCTACAGCCGGATCGGTGTCTCCGCCGGACCGTGGGGCACGGTGTGCCAGTGGGCGGTCAACTGCCTCAACATCCTCAGCGGCAACCTCGACCGCGTCGGTGGCGCGATGTTCACGACGCCGGCGATCGACGCGGTGGGCACCGGGCTGATCGGTCGCGGCCACCACGACGCCTGGCGCTCGCGGGTGCGCGGACTGCCCGAGACGGCCGGCGAGCTCCCCGTCTCGGCGCTGCGGGAGGAGATCGAGACCCCCGGCGACGGCCAGGTCCGCGCGCTGCTGACCGTGGCCGGCAACCCGGTCCTGTCGACGCCTGACGGGTCGCGCCTCGACGGGGTTCTGCCCGGTCTCGACTTCATGGCAGCGGTCGACATCTACGTCAACGAGACCACCCGGCACGCCGACGTGATCCTGCCGCCGACCACGGCGCTCGAGCGCGACCACTACGACCTGGTCTTCCACCTGCTGGCCGTGCGCAACACGGCCCGGTTCACCCCGGGCGTCTTCGAGAAGGAGGACGACCAGCGCCACGACTGGCAGATCTTCCGCGAGATCACCCTCCGCACCACCGCCCGGCTCAGCCGCAGGGCCCCGTTGAAGAAGCGGGTGATCCAGCGCGCCCGGCTCACCGCCAGCCCCACGTTCCTGATCGGCCAGCTGCTGCGGCGCGGGACCAGCGGGGTGACGCTGAAGAAGCTGCGCGCCCGACCCGCCGGCATCGACCTCGGTCCGCTCCGCGGGGGCCAGCTCCCGGGTCGGCTGCCGTCGAAGGGCCGGCGCCTGGACCTCGCCCCCGCGCTCGTGGTGCAGGACGTGGCGCGCCTCGCGGCGATGCCGACGCCGGTCGGCGACGAGCTGCTGCTGATCGGGCGACGCCACCAGCAGGACTGCAACTCGTGGATGCACAACTCAGCCCGACTGACCAAGGGCCGCCCGCGCCACCAGCTGCTGATGAACCCTGCCGACCTCGCCGACCGGGAGATCGTCGACGGCGCCCGCGTCCGGGTGACCTCGCGCATCGGGTCGGTCGAGGTGGAGGTCGCCGCGTCCGAGGACCTGATGCCGGGCGTGGTCTCGCTCCCCCACGGCTACGGCCACGCGCGCGACGGCGTCCTGATGACCCGCAGCCGCGAGGTGGCGGGCGTCTCGGTCAACGACCTCACCGACCCCGAGCTGCTCGACGTGTCGGGCAACGCCGCGCTCAACGGCGTACCCGTCGCCGTCACCGCCTGCTGAGCTCCTCCTTCGCCCGCACGCCACGGAGCCCCCGCCGATTCCGGCGGGGGCTCCGTGGGTGACGGGACGGGGGTGGACCCCCACCCCGTCGGTCCTCGGGGTCAGACCTTGCCGTCGAGGACGGCGAGGATGTCGTCGGGCGTCTGGGCCGCCTTGAGGGCGGCGAGGCTGTCGTCGTCGGTGAAGGCCCCGGCCAGCGCCTGGAGCACCGTCAGGTGGTCGTCGCCTGCGCCGGCGATCCCCACGACGTACGTCGCCGGGCTGCCCTTCCAGTCGATGGGCTCGTCGTAGCGGATGAAGGAGATGGCCGTCTGGCGGATCAGCGCCTTGGCCTCGTTGGTGCCGTGCGGGATGGCCAGGCCGTTGCCCATGAACGTCGAGACCGAGGTCTCGCGCTCGTGCATCGCCGCGACGTAGGCCTCGTCCACCGCACCGGAGGCCACGAGCAGCTGCCCGGCCTCGGTGATGGCCGCGTCCCGGTCACGGGCCTGCCCGCCGAGCACGATCGCTTCCCGACTCAGTACGTCGCTCATCTGGCGCCTCATTCCTCGAGTGTTCGGTGCGGCCGACGCCTCGCCGGCCGGTGTCGCGTCCCGCCATCAGACCACAGCGCGATGACCGCGCGAGGTCCCTGACGAGCAGGCCCGGCCCTCCGTGCCGTGGAGGGCCGGGCTCGTGGTGCTCGTCGTCGACCAGGTCAGGTGCGCTTGCCTTCCTCGACCATCGTGACGATCTCGTCGTACCTCGGGCTGCCCATGAAGTTGTCCACCGAGACGTGCTGCGCGGACGGGGACTTCTGCCGGGCTCGATCCGTCAGGTCCTGGTGGGTGACCACCAGGTCGACGTCGTCGCTGAGGTTGGAGATGGCCTTGTTGACCACTGTCACCTCGGTGTGACCGGCGTCGTGGATCTTCTTGCGGAGCACGGACGCACCCATCGCCGAGGACCCCATGCCGGCGTCGCAGGCGAAGACGATCGTGCGGATCTCGCGGGTCTCGGTCGCGGTGCCGCCGCCGAGGGCGGACGAGGCGATCGACTTCTTGCCCTTCATCTCCTCCATGCTGGCCGTGGCCGCCGTGAGGTCGCCCTCGTCGTCGGCCCTGTCCAGCTTGAGCAGGAACGCGGCCACGACGAACGACGCCGCCGCGCCACCGATGACGGACAGGATGACGCCGACGTAGCTGGCGCCCGGGGTCGCGATGAGCACCGCGATGATGGAGCCGGGCGCCGCCGGGGCACGCAGGCCCGAGCTGAACGCCAGGTTGATGCTGATCTGGGTCATGCCGCCGGCGATCATCGCGAGGATGAGCTTGGGCTTCATCAGCACGTAGGGGAAGTAGATCTCGTGGATGCCGCCCACGAAGTGGATGAGGAGCGCGCCGGGGGCCGAGGCCTTCGCCGCACCCTTGCCGAAGAACGTGAACGCGAGCAGGAGACCCGCGCCCGCGGCCGGGTTGGCCTCGAGCAGGAACAGGATCGACTGACCGTCGCGGGCGGCCTCGGCGGTGCCGAGGGGGGTGAGGATGCCCTGGTTGATCGCGTTGTTGAGGAAGAGCACCTTCGCGGGCTCGATGAACAGCGACGTCAGCGGGAGCAGGCTGTTGCTGACGAGGAAGTCGATGATCTCCTCGGCGCGGGCGCTGAACCAGGTGACGAACGGTCCGGCCACCACGAAGCCGACGATCGCCAGGATCATGCCCCAGATGCCGGCCGAGAAGTTGTTGACCAGCATCTCGAAACCGGGCCGGATCTTGTGCGACCAGATGGCGTCGAGCTTCTTCATCGACCAGCCGCCGAGCGGGCCCATGATCATCGCGCCCAGGAACATCGGGACGCCGGCGCCGGCGATGGCGCCCATCGTCGCGAGGGCTCCGACCACGCCGCCGCGGATGTTGTCGTCGTACATCATCCGGCCGCCGGTGTAGCCGATGAGCAGCGGCAGGAGGTAGGTGATCATTGGCCCGACGATGCCCTGGCCGGCGAAGTCGCCCCAGCCGCCGAACTCGGCGACCCAGCTGCCCGGGGAGAGCCAGGCGTTGTCGCCGCCGCCGAGGTTGATCCACCCGTTCTCGATGAAGAGCGCGGTGATGAGGCCCCAGGCGATGAAGGCGCCGATGTTGGGCAGGACCATGTTGGAGAGGAACGTGCCGAACTGCTGCACGCGTACGCGGCCGCCGGAGCGGGACGCGGGGGTAGAGGTTGTGGTCGCCATGCTGATGTCCTCCAGTTGAAACGTGGGGAGTGAGCCCCATCACATGATGCCGTGATTAAACCGCACGAACGGGCACGTTGCCAAGCATTCGGGCAGGAATTCATGCCCGACTGTGTGGCTTTGCTCCCCTAACGGCCCAACTGGCTGTCGAACAGCGCCTTTTCTGCCTCGCCGTTCCACGTGTTGCCGGCCGACAGCTTCGCGGCGACCTCGGGCAGCTTCTCCTCCAGCTCGTCGAGCCCCATGAGGGGCAGGTCGTGGATCTGGGGGAAGATCAGGACCTTGCCGGAGTAGCTGCCGTCGACCAGCGCCTGGAGGCCGTCCTTGGCCGCCCGCATGCCGCCGACGGCGCCCACGATGGATCCCGGGGAGAGCTCACCCCGGTCGGCGAGGTCCACCACCTGCTGCTGGTCGTGGATGGTCAGCCCTGACGTCCCGGTGTACTGGGCGTTGTCGAGGTAGACCGCGCTCAGGTTCAACGGCGCCATGGTGCCGTTGGGAACACCGGCGAAGAAGACCAGCATGCCGTCGGGATTCATCACGGTGTCGGCCTCGGCCATCACTGCGGAGATCGGCACACTGACCACGACATCGTCGGCGCCCCGGCCGTCGGTGAGCCCCATGACGAAGTCGTGGAGCGACTCGTCCGCGGTCTGGGAGTTGAAGGTGACCAGCTCGCAGTCGTTGCTCTCCGCCAGGTGCGCCAGACGCTCCTCGAGGCTCTTCAGGCGCTCGTCGCTCACCTCCGTGGCGACGATCGTGCGGGGGCCGTCGGGCTGCTGGATGGCCCTCTGGACATGCATCAACCCCATCGGCCCGCCGGCGCCGACGAAGACAGTGGTGCCCTGCGGACGCAGGTCGCAGCGGTTGCGCGCCTCCCCGTAGGAGGCGGCGATGTCGGGACCCCGGCCGCCGAGGTAGGCGGTGTAGTCGTAGTGCAGGCGGCCCACGTCGGTGTCCACCAGGCCGTCCAGGGCGGTCTCGCCGACCAGGTTGAGGGTGCCGCGCCGCGCGATGTGCGTGGCCACCGCGCCCACGGTCCCCGCGGAGCGGGGGTCGAGCATGACGATGTCGTCGAAGCCGGCGCCGTCTGTCAGCTCGTCCACCAGCGCCTGGTAGTCATCGGTGCCGATGCCGTTGCGCACGACCTTCGCGGCGGAGGTGTGCTCCACCAGCTCCGCCACCGAGGCGGGCACGTCGGTCAGCACGATCGCGGTCGGGGCGTCCAGACCCGAGGAGAAGTCGTAGTCCCGCTCGTCACCGGGCCGGCCGATGATCCACATGGTCCCACCGGCCTTGGGCTCCAGGCGGCGGCGTTGCGTGTAGGCGGCCATCACGCAGCCCCACGGCTCCAGGGTGGACGCCTCGGCGTACCCCATCGTGTCGGGGAGGGGTAGCAGGCAGGCACCGTCGTCGGTGTCGAGCATCTCCGAGCCCATCAGGTGGTACTGGATCAGTCCGCCGGGGATGGTGTAGCCGTAGGCCGTGCTCCTGCCGTCCTGGTAGATGTCGGGCTGCACGGCCAGCCGCTGGCCGGCGTGGTAGCGGTCGGCGAGGTTGTCCCCGACCTCGATGACGGTGAGGCTCACCTCGTGCCCCAGGCGGGTGGGCTCCGCGGACAGGTCGCGGTCGTAGAGCTTCGGGTGGCTGCCGCCCTGGCGCATGATCTTCACGTCCGAGAAGCAGAGGCCCACGCTGTCGATGCGCACCAGCATGTGGTCGGCATCGGGTGAGGGGATGGGGAGCAGCTCGGGCTGGCCGTCCTTGCCCATGTTCTCCTCGCCGGCACCCCAGAGGTTCCAGGCCCAGGTCTCCTCCGGCAGGTCGAGATCGGCTGCGCGGTAGCGGTCGTACGGTGATGTCATCGTTCCTCCGTGTCTGGGCGCGTCGAGCGCCCGATCAGCCTGGTTTCTGCCTGTTGCTGTCGCGGGGTGGGTGGCGGCGCGACCTGTTCCGAGCCCCGCGCCTCAGTGCCCCAGCACGGCCCGGACCGCAGCGCGTGCGGCCATCGGGTCGGGTGCGCCGAGGGCGGCCTCGGCCGCTGCCTCGCACGTCTCGAGGGTGACGCGGGAGAGCTGGGCGCCGACGGGGCGTACGGCGCGGGCGGCCATCGAGAGCGACGTGATGCCCATGCCGATGAGCGCCGTCGCGAGCAGCGGGTCGGCCGCCGCCTCACCGCACACACCGACGGGCTTGCCGGCCTCGGTGCCGGCGTGCGCGGTGATCGCGATCAGCTGGAGCACGGCCGGCTGCCACGGATCGGTGAGGTGCGCCAGGTCGGTGGCCATCCGGTCGGCGGCCATCGCGTACTGGGTCAGGTCGTTGGTGCCGATGGACAGGAAGTCGACGACCTCGAGCATCCGGTGCGCGAGGAGGGCGGCGCTCGGGATCTCGACCATGATGCCGGCCTTGAGCCCGCGGGCCCGGACCTTGTCGGCGAAGTCGGACGCCTCGGCCACGGTGGCGACCATGGGCGCCATCACCCACGTCTCGGTGCCGGTGCGCTCGGCAGCGAGGGCGATGCCGTCGAGCTGGCGGTCCATCAGGCCGGGGTTGCCGAAGCTCAGCCGCAGCCCGCGCACCCCGAGCGCCGGGTTCTCCTCACCCTCGTGGGTCGCGAACGCGATCGGCTTGTCGGAGCCCGCGTCGAGGGTGCGGACGACGACGTAGCGGCCGTCGGCGTAGGGCGAGAGGACGTCGGCATAGATGTCGGCCTGCTCCTCGACCGTCGGCTCCTCCTTCTGGTCCAGGAAGCACAGCTCGGTGCGGAACAGGCCCACGCCCTGCACGGGCTCGCGGCCGGCGGACTTCGCGGACGCCCCGTCTGCGACGTTGGCGAGGAGCTTGAGGGGCAGGCCGTCGGCGGTCGCCGCGGGACCCGTCCAGGCCGCGAGCTCCTCGCGCAGGCGCTTGCTCTCCTCCACGCGCGCGCGTGCCTCGTCGGGGTCGGCACCCTGCTCGATGAGGCCGGTCTCCCCGTCGATCACGACGAAGGTGCCGCTCGGCAGCGCCATGACACCGGCCGCACCGACGATGCACGGGATGCCGAGCTGTCGCGCGATGATCGCGGTGTGGCTGGTCGCCCCGCCGCGCTCGGTCACGAGGGCGGTGACGAGCTCGGGGTCGAGCCCGGAGGTGTCACTGGGGGCGAGGTCCTCGGCCACGAGGATCGACGGCTCGCTCGGGATCGGTACACCCGGGGCGGGCTCCCCCACGAGGTGGGCGACGACCCGGCGCTCGATGTCGCGCAGGTCGGTGACGCGCTCGGCCATCAGGCCGCCCATGGTGGTGAAGATCGTGACGAACTGGTCCACGGCGCCCTGGACCGCTGTCACCGGACCCTGTCCGGCCTGGAGGTTCTTCGACACCCCGGAGCGCAGCCCCTTGTCGCGCGCCAGGCCCGCGCTGGCGGTGAGGACCTCCGCCGCCGCGCCCTGGGCGTAGGACGCCTTGGTCGAGAACATCTCGGCGACCGCTGCCGCAGCGTCGTCGTACGCCGCCAGTGCGGCCTCGGCATCAGCGAAGTCGCCGTCACCGAAGCGGGCGATGGCGTCGGGCGACACCTCGCCGCGGACGTGCAGGACGGGGCCGGCGGCAACACCCGGAACGACCGGGGTCCCGCTCAGGGGGTGCGCGGGTGTGGTCATGGACACACCGTAGATCACGCGCTGGTTGACAAGCAACACATTCGGGACTAAAACAACACATACACAGATCGCGGAGAGGGGACCCATGTACGCCGAAGAGCGGCAGCAGGCCATGGCCCACCTGATCAGCCGGCGAGGCCGCCTGTCGGTGGTCCAGCTGGCCGAGCAGTTCGAGGTGACCACCGAGACCGTCCGCCGCGACCTCTCCACCCTCGACCGCATGGGTCTGGTGCGTCGGGTCCACGGCGGGGCGGTGCCGGCCGGCTCGCTCAACGTCATCGAATCAGGCATCGGCGAGCGCGACCAGTCCAACACGCAGGCCAAGGAGGCCATCGCCAACGCGGCGGTCGCCCTGCTCCCCCCGCCCGACTCGGTGGTGGTGATCGACGCCGGCACCACGACCGCACGGTTCGCGGCCGCACTCCCCCGCGACCACCGGCTCACCGTCATCACCCACGCCGTCCCTGTCGCGACCCGGCTCGCCGGCCTCCCGCAGATCGAGCTGCACCTGCTTCCCGGCAAGGTGCGCCCCACGACGCACGCCGCCGTCGGTGCCGACACCGTGGCCGCACTCGCGGACTTCCGCGCCGACGTGGCGTTCGTGGCCACCAACGGCCTCACCGTCGGGCACGGCCTGACGACCCCCGACAGCGACGAGGCGGCCAGCAAGCGGGCGATCATCGCCTGCGCGCGGCGCACCGTCGTGCTCGCCGACTCGAGCAAGCTCGGGGTGGAGACCGCGGTGCGGTTCGCGACGCTCGACAGCATCGACGTGCTCGTCACCGACAGCGACATCGAGGCCGCGGACCGCCGCGCGCTGGAAGCATCCGGAATCGAGGTGGTGATCGCATGATCCTGACCCTGACACCCAATCCGAGCATCGACCGGACGGTGGCCCTGGACGGCGAGCTGACCCGCGGCCAGGTCCACCGGGTCGCCTCGGTGACCTCGCAGGCCGGCGGCAAGGGGGTCAACATCTCCCGCGCGGCCGTCAGCGCCGACATCCCCAGCATCGCCGTCGTGCCCGCCCACAAGGACGACCCGTTCGTCCTCGAGCTGCTCGGCGCGGGCATCGACTGCCGCCCCGTGCGCCCCGCCGGCGACGTACGCGTCAACCTCACCATCACCGAGCCCGACGGCACCACCACCAAGCTCAACTCGCCGGGCGCCGAGGTGCTCCCGATGCACCTCGAGCTGATGGCGCAGACCATCCTGGTCCGTGCCTCTGGCGCTGACTGGACCGTGCTGGCAGGCTCACTTCCTGTGGGCGCGCCCCCGGGTTTCTACGCCGACCTCGTACGACGTCTCCGCGAGGTGGGTGGCCGCGTCGCGGTCGACACCAGCGAGGCCCCGCTCCAGGCGCTGGTCGAGGCCCTCCCCGGCTCGGCGCCCGACCTGATGAAGCCCAACGGCGAGGAGCTCGCCTCCTTCACCGGTGGCGACCCCGACGAGCTCGAGTCCGACCCCGAGGCCGCCGCGGCAGCCGCGCGCGAGCTCATCGCCAAGGGTGTGGGCGCCGTCCTGGCGACCCTCGGAGGCAACGGCGCCGTCCTGGTCACGTCCGAGGGTGCGTGGCACGCCACGCCGCCCCCCACCACTGTCGTCAGCACCGTCGGTGCCGGCGACTCCAGCCTCTTCGGCTACCTGCTCGGCGACATCCGGGGGCTCCCCGCCCCCGAGCGCCTGGCCCTGGCCGTCGCCTACGGCAGCGCCGCCGCGGGCCTACCCGGCACGACCATCCCCCTGCCCTCGCAGCTCCGCACGGAGCTCGTCGGCGTCACTCCCCTCGGAGGCACAGCATGACCGACCTGATCACCACCGACCTCGTGCGGCTGGGCGCCGCCTGGGGCTCGGACAAGCACGACGTGATCCGCGCCCTCGCGGCCGTCGTCGACGACGCGGGGCGCGCGAGCGACAAGGACCAGCTGATCGAGGACGCGTTCGCCCGCGAGTCGACCTCGGCCACCGGCCTGCCCGGCGCGATCGCGATCCCGCACTGCCGTACGACCGGGGTCGAGGTCCCGACGCTCGCCTTCGCGCGACTCGACCCGCCCGTCGACTTCGGCGCCAAGGACGGCCCGGCCGACCTGGCCTTCCTCATCGCCGCACCCGCCGGCGGCGACGCCGACCACCTCACCATCCTCACCAAGCTGGCCCGCGCGCTGGTCAAGCCGGCCTTCACCGACGCGCTGCGCTCCGCCGAGTCGGTCGAGGAGGTCGTCGACCTGATCTCCCACGAGATCGGGGAGCCCGCGCCAGGCGCGAAGGCCGCGTCCCCTGCTGCCCCTGCTGCTGCGGCTGCCGCCGCGGCTCCTGCCGCCGCTGCCGCTCCTGCTGCTCCTGCCACCACCGGCAAGCCGTCGCTCGTCGCCGTGACCGCCTGCCCGACCGGCATCGCCCACACCTACATGGCCGCAGAAGCCCTCGAGGCCGCCGCCGAGCGCGCGGGCGTCGAGCTGCACGTCGAGACCCAGGGGTCCGCCGGCTCCACCCCGCTGGCCCCCGAGACCATCTCCCAGGCCGGCGCGGTCATCTTCGCCGTCGACGTGGGGGTGCGCGACCGGTCGCGCTTCGCCGGCAAGCCGATGGTGAGCTCCGGGGTCAAGCGGCCGATCGACGACGCCGACGCGATGATCGCCGAGGCGCTGCGCTACGCCGCCGACCCGTCCAGCGCGCCGCGCGTGGAGGGGACGGCCAGCGAGGTCAACGCCCACGCGGGCGGCAAGCAGTCGTTCGGCGCCACGGCACGCCGGGTCCTGATGACCGGCGTCTCCTACATGATCCCGTTCGTCGCCGCGGGCGGTCTGCTGATCGCCCTCGGCTTCCTCTTCGGTGGCTACGACATCACGACCGACGGCCAGAGGATCGCCGTCGAGAACACGTTCTTCAACCTGCCGGACCTCGACGAGCTCGGGCTCGAGAACGCCCTGCTGGACAGCCCGTTCTTCGCCTACCTCGGGGCCCTGCTCTTCACCCTCGGCGCGGCAGCGTTCGGCTTCCTCGTTCCGGCGCTCTCCGGCTACATCGCCTACGCCATCGCGGACCGCCCCGGCATCGCGCCCGGCTTCGTCATGGGCGCCGTCGCCGGCGTGATCAACTCCGGCTTCCTCGGAGGCATCGTCGGTGGCGTCCTGGCCGGCATGGCCGCCCTCTGGATCACCCGGTGGAAGGTGCCGACCTGGATGCGCGGGCTGATGCCCGTCCTGGTCATCCCGCTGCTGGCGACACTGATCTCCGGCTTCATCATGGTCGTCGTGCTGGGCAAGCCCCTCGCCGCGCTCATGGAGGCGCTGAGCGACGGCCTCAACAGCCTGCAGGGAGGCTCGGCGATCGTCCTGGGCGTCATCCTCGGCCTGATGATGGCCTTCGACATGGGTGGCCCGCTCAACAAGACCGCCTACGCCTTCGCCACCACCGGCCTCGGCGCCGCCGCGACCGCGACGGACGCCCCGGAGCTCAAGGTGATGGCGGCCGTCATGCTCGCCGGCATGGTCCCGCCCCTGGCGCTCGCACTGGCCACGGTCGTACGCCCCGGCCTGTTCACCGTTCCCGAGCGCGAGAACGGCAAGGCGGCGTGGGCGATGGGTGCCTCGTTCATCACCGAGGGGGCGATCCCGTTCGCGGCGGCCGACCCGCTGCGCGTGATCCCGCCCATCATGGCCGGCAGCGCCGTCACGGGCGCCCTCTCGATGGGCCTCGGCGTCAGCCTCCGGGCCCCGCACGGCGGGATCTTCGTCCTCTTCGCCGTCGACGGCGTGCTCGGCTTCCTGATCGCCCTGGTCGCCGGCGTGCTCGTCGCCGCCGCGCTGGTCGTCCTGCTCAAGAGCACCAACAAGGCCGACACCGACCTCGCTACGGTGTGACCCACGCCTCACCCCATCCGACCCACCCGAAGGAGCACCATGCCCAGCAAGTCCGTCGTCGTCGGCTCCGCCGTCGGCCTCCACGCCCGCCCCGCCGCGATCATCGCCGAGAAGGCCGGTGAGCTCGGGACGGAGGTCACCATCAACGGTGTCGACGCCAGCTCGTCGCTGATGATCATGACCCTCGGCGCCGGCAACGGCGACACGGTCGAGGTGGCCGGCGACGACCAGGCCGCGGTCGACGCGATCGCCGCGCTGGTCGAGCAGGACCTCGACGCCTGACCGCACCACCCGACCGACTGCATCGAGCGGTGCTCCAGCCACACTCCCCCCGACGTGGAGGGTGGACGGGGCACCGCTCGATCTGCGTCGTACGCCGACCCGCGGGCCGGGTCAGGAACCGCGGAGGTAGCGGACCCGCACCCGCAGCGCCTGCTCGAGCTCGCCGAGCACCTCGGTGAAGAACTCGCGGCGGTAGTTCTCGTCGGTGACGGCGTAGACCGCGAAGTAGAGGCCGCTGAAGGCGGCGAGGAACGTCGAGACCTGGAGCAGCTCCCGGCTGACGGGGATGTTCCAGGCGTAGGTGAGGTCGGTCTCGATCCAGGTCGAGAGCACGTCGTCGTCCATCGCCACCACGCCGAAGACGATGAAGAAGGCGAAGACCGCCAGGGCGAGCAGCAGCACCTGAAAGGCCTGGGTGATGAGCAGGACGAGCACGAGGTTGGTGCGCTGCAGTCCGACGACGTCGGCGTCGTCACCGAGCTCGTCGCGACCGACCTCGTCGTCGAGCCGGTCCACCTCCTCGGTGAGCCGGACGACGAGGAAGCCCGTCGCGAGTGCCGCGAAGAGCATCACCGCACCCCAGAGGACGCCGCCGTCGAGCGCGGACGCGATCATCCACACCTCGGTGTTGATGAAGAGGAACGTGACGAAGAGCAGCAGCATCGGCAGCGCCCGCGTCGCGAGCGGGAACAGCAGTCCCAGGCTGGACAGGGTCTGCCGCACCGCCCAGACGCCGATCAGGTGCACCCGCAGGGCGCGTCCGGCGTAGACCGCCGCCACGGCGAGCAGCACCGTCACGGCCGTGGAGATCCCGGACGCTGCGTCGTCGCCGCCCCAGACGGCGACCGCCACCCCGGTGGGGATCGCGAGCAGCAGGCCGACGGCTGCCACCAGCAGCAGTCGGCCACGGGCCAGGCGCCGGCGCACCTGCTCGCGGATCGGGTCGACGAAGTAGGGCAGGCCGTGCGCCAGGAACCAGGCCTCCGCCTCGGCGCGGCCGGTCGGCTCCGCCGGCTCGGCGCGCGTCACGCGAGGATCTCGCGCGCGCGGCGTACGTCGTCGTGCATGGTCTCGATGAGCGCCGCCATCCCCTCGAACTTCACCATCCCGCGGAGCCGCTCGACGAACGCGACCTCCACTTCAACGCCGTAGAGCTCGAGGTCGTCGCGGTCGAGGACGTAGGACTCCACGCGGCGCTCGCGCTCGCCGTCGAAGGTCGGGTTGGTGCCGACGGAGATGGCAGCGGGGTAGCGCTCGCCGGTGTCCAGACGGGTCAGCCAGCCGGCGTAGACCCCGTCGGCGGGTGCGGCGTCGATCGGAGGCACCGGCACGTTGGCCGTCGGGTAGCCCATCTCGCGGCCGCGCTTGTCGCCCTCGACGACCGTTCCGCGCACGGTGAAGGCCCGGCCGAGCGCCTCGGAGGCGCCCGCGACGTCGCCGGAGGCCAGGCACTGGCGGACGTAGGTCGAGCTCCAGACCTGCGGACCGCCGTCGAGCGCCACGCCGACGGTCTCGAAGTCGCGCGTCGCGCCGGCCTCGACGAGGGTGGCCACCTCGCCGGCCGCCCTGGCGCCGAAGCGGAAGTTGGCGCCCACCACCACCGCGGCGGCGTGGAGCGCGTCGACCAGGATGCGGTCGATGAACTCCTGCGGCGACCAGCGGGAGATCTCGCGGTCGAAGCCGATCACCAGGATGCAGTCGACGTCCGCGGTCTCGAGGAGCCGGGCACGCGTGTGGATCGAGGTCAGCGTCGGCGGCGCGTGCTCGGGCCGCAGGACCGCCATCGGGTGCGGGTCGAAGGTGACCGCGACGACGGTGTCGACGCCGAGGCGGGTGGCCGTCTCGCGTGCCTCGCGCAGCACGTGGGCGTGGCCGAGGTGTACGCCGTCGAAGTTGCCGATGCTGACGACGGTGCGGCCGAGGTCGGCCGGCACGTCGTCGACTCCACGCCAGATCTGCACGGGCAAACACTACTCAGCGGTCGGAGCCGGAAGGTGAGGCACCGGGCCTCCCCCTGGTTGAGGTCCGGTGCACGCGGTCCCAGCCTGCCCCTGCACCGGTCTGTTTCGCCAGGATGGACCGCGCTGGTCAAGACCACCGCCACGCCGCCGGTCCCCGGGTCGTCCTCAGACGAAGACGGCAACCGCCTTGGCCTGCTCGCCGCGCTGCTCGTAGAGGGCGAGGAACCCTCCCTCGGGGTCGAAGACCGCGTGGGGGCCCTCTCCCGGGAGCATCAGCGCGAGGGCGCGCCCGAAACGGACGTCCGCAGCCTGCTCCTCGGTCAGCTCGACGACGGGGAACGACGCCCGCGCGGCCTCGGCGATCGGGACGACGTCGAAGGACTCGCCCAGCTCGTCGAGGGTGCGGGCGCGGGACAGGTCGAAGGAGCCGACCGCCGTGCGTCGCAGGGCGGTGAGGTGCCCTCCGACGCCGAGCGCCGCGCCCAGGTCACGGGCGATCGCGCGGATGTAGGTGCCCGACGAGCAGCGTACGGAGATCCGTACGTCCGGCAGCGCCACCTCGTGCACCACGAGCTCGTGGATGGTCACCGGACGGGCCTTCAGCTCGACCTGCTCCCCCGCGCGGACGCGGGCGTAGGCACGCTGGCCGTCCACCTTGATCGCGGAGACGGCGGTCGGGACCTGATCGATGTCGCCGACGAAGCGCGCCAGCTCGGCACGTACGTCGTCCTCCCGCACGCCGTCGGTCGCGTGGGTCGCCACGACCTCGCCCTCCGCGTCGTCGGTGGTCGTCGACGCGCCGAGCCGGATGGTGGCGTCGTAGGCCTTCTCGGTCAGCATCAGGTGCCCGAGCAGCCGGGTGGCGCGGTCGACGCCCAGCACGAGGACACCGGTGGCCATCGGGTCGAGGGTGCCGGCATGGCCGACCTTGCGGGTGCCGGCCAACCGGCGCACCCGCGCGACGACGTCGTGCGACGTCATGCCCGGGGACTTGTCGACGACCACCAGGGCGGGGTCGACCATCAGGCGCGGTCGTCCTCGTCGGCGGACGCGTCCTCGCTCGCGGGCAGGGGCTCGGCAGCGGGCGGGACCTCCTCGAAGCCGAGGTCGGACCCGTCGTCGAGCGCGTCGGGCTCGCCCTCGAGGTCGTCCTCGTCGAGGATCTCGCGGGGCTTCTTGTACGGGTCGGCCTCGCCGGCGTAGGCCTCCACGCGGCGCGCGGCGACCTCCTCGTCCTGCTTGCGGGCGCGCTCGAGCACCTCGTCGAGGGCGCGGGCGCTCTCGGGGAGGGCGTCGGGGATGAAGGTCAGCGTCGGGACGATCCGCATGCCGAGCTGCTTGGCGACCTCGGAGCGGATGACGCCCTTGGCCGACTCGAGAGCCGCGGCCGTGTTGGCGAGCTCCTCGTCGGCACCGAGGACGGTGTAGAAGATCGAGGCCTGCTGGGAGTCACCGGTGACCCGGACGTCGGTGATCGTCACGAAGCCGAGCCGCGGGTCCTTGATCCGTCGCTCGAGCATCTCGGCGACGATGACCTGGATGCGGTCGGCGATCTTGCGGACGCGGGGGTTTGCCATGGATCTACCTTCTCGAGTTCCCAGCCGGGACCCCCGGGCGGGGGAAGTCTTGCGCTGTTGGGGTGTTGCAACGGCCGAACCGTGCAGGAGTCCCCGCCTCAGCGGGGACTCCTGCATCAGCTCAGCAGATCAGGTGCGCGCGATCTCGCGCATCTCGAACGACTCCACGACATCGCCGATCTTGATGTCCTGGAAGTTCTTGAGCACGATGCCGCACTCGAACCCTTCCCGGACCTCGGACGCGTCGTCCTTCTCGCGACGGAGCGAGCCGAGGTCGAGGTTGTCGGCCACGACGGCGCTGTCGCGCAGGATCCGCACCTTGGCGTTGCGGCGGATGAGACCCGAGGTGACCATGCAGCCTGCGATGTTGCCGGCCTTGGACGAGCGGAAGATCTCGCGGATCTCCGCCTGACCGAGGGTCGACTCCTCGTAGATCGGCTTGAGCATGCCCTTGAGGGCTGCCTCGATCTCCTCGATGGCCTGGTAGATGACCGAGTAGTGCCGGATCTCGACACCCTCCTTGTCAGCCATCTGGGTCGCCTTGCCCTGCGGGCGGACGTTGAAGCCGATGATGATCGCGTCGGACGCAGCGGCCAGGTCGACGTTGGTCTCGGTGATCGCACCGACACCGCGGTCGATGACGCGCAGCGAGACCTCGTCGCCCACATCGATGTTGGCGAGGGCGTCCTCGAGCGCCTCGACCGAACCGGACACGTCGCCCTTGAGGATGAGGTTGAGCTCCTGGCTCTCGCCCTTCTCCATGGAGGCCATGAAGTCCTCGAGGCTGCGACGCACGCGACGCTTGGCCTGCATGGCCGCACGCTCGCGCGCCTCACGCTTCTCAGCGATCTGGCGAGCCATCCGGTCGTCGTCGACGACGATGAAGTTCTGGCCCGCACCCGGCACCGCCGAGAGACCCAGCACCATCGCGGGACGCGACGGGTCGGCCTCGGTGATCTCGTTGCCGTGCTCGTCGAGCATGGCGCGGACACGACCGTGGGCCGGACCGGCGACGATCGAGTCGCCGACGCGGAGGGTTCCGCGCTGGACCAGCACCGTGGCGACCGGACCGCGACCGCGGTCGAGGTGCGCCTCGACCACGAGGCCCTGGGCGTCCTGCGTCGGGTTGGCACGCAGGTCGAGCGACGCGTCGGCAGTCAGGACGACGGCCTCGAGCAGCTTGTCGAGGTTGAGCCCGGCCTTGGCCGAGACGTCGACGAACATCGCGTCGCCGCCGTACTCCTCGGGGATCAGGCCGTACTCCGTCAGCTGGCCGCGGACCTTGGTCGAGTCGGCGTCCGGCTTGTCGATCTTGTTGACCGCGACCACGATCGGCACGTTGGCAGCGCGGGCGTGGTTGAGCGCCTCGACCGTCTGCGGCATGACGCCGTCGTCGGCCGCGACGACCAGGATCGCGATGTCGGTGGCCTGGGCACCACGAGCACGCATGGCGGTGAACGCCTCGTGACCGGGGGTGTCGATGAGGGTGATGCGACGGTCGTTGCCGTCGACCTCGGTGTGGACCTGGTAGGCACCGATGTGCTGGGTGATGCCACCGGCCTCCTTGTCGACCACGTTGGCGTCACGCAGCGCGTCGAGGAGCTTGGTCTTTCCGTGGTCGACGTGACCCATGACGGTCACGACCGGCGGGCGGATGACCAGGTCGTCCTCGTCGCCCTCGTCGGCGCCGAACTCGAGGTCGAACGTCTCGAGCAGCTCGCGGTCCTCGTCCTCCGGGGACACGATCTGGACGACGTAGTTGAGCTCCTCACCGATGAGCTCGAAGGTCTCGTCGCCGACCGACTGGGTCGAGGTGACCATCTCGCCGAGCGAGAAGAGCATCTGGACCAGTGCGGCTGCGTCGACGTTGATCTTCTCGGCGAAGTCGGTCAGCGAGGCGCCACGCGGGAGACGTACGGTCTCGCCGTTGCCCTTGCGGACCCGCACGCCACCGATCGTCGGGGCCTCCATGGCCTCGAACTCCATACGACGCGCACGCTTGGACTTGCGTCCTCGACGCGACGGGCCGCCAGCGCGCCCGAAGGCACCCTGGGTCTGGCCACGCTGGCCGGGGCGCTGGCCGGGACGGCCGCTGGCGTTGGGGCCGAAGCCACCGGGACGACCGGTCGTTCCGCCGGCAGCACCGCCGGGTGCGCCGCCGGGACGACCCGGGGCGCCACCGCGGGATGGGGCACCGGGACGACCGGGACCGCCGCCGGGGCCGCCACCGGGACCGCCACGGGCGGGCCGGGCACCGGGACCGTTGCCGAAGGCAGCCGGGGACTTGGGCATCATCGCCGGGTTGGGGCGCGGCATGCCGGGGCGTGCGTCGCCGCCACCGCCGGCCGGCGGGCGCGGCGGGCGCGTGTCGTCGCTGGGCGTGCGGGGCGCCGGGCGCGAGCCCATGCCCTGGCTCGGCGCGAACGGGTTGTTGCCGGGGCGCGGGGCTCCGGGACGACCCACCGGGCGCGGTGCCGGGGACGGGCTCTTGGCGGCCGGCGCAGCCGGTGCCTCGGGCTCGGCCGGCGGGGCCTCGGGCTCGGCCACGGGGGCCTTGGGGCCGGGCTTGGGGCCGGGGCGTGCAGCCGGTGCGGCCTCCTTGACAGGAGCGGCCGGGGCAGGAGCCTCGGTCGGCGTCTCGGCGGGCGCCTCGGTCGCCGCAGGTGCGGCGGCAGGCTTGGGACCGGGCTTCGGGGCGGCCTTCTTGGCCGGCGCCTCTGCCGCGGTGTCGGCGGCGGGAGCGGAGGCCGCAACGGCCTTCAGCTCATCGCCGTACTGCTTCTTGAAGCGCATCTCGACGGGGGGCTCGACAGTCGACGAAGCCGACTTGACGAACTCACCCATCTCCTTGAGCTTCTCGAGAACGAACTTGCTCTCGACTCCGAACTCCTTGGCGAGTTCGTGGACTCGGGTCTTTGCCACGGTGGGTTACTACTCCTTCTGGTCCGTGACCCCAGAAGGAGAAAACGGACCAGCTAGTGGGTGTGCACACTCATTACGAGTTACTCATCGAGTGCTCATGAGCTGTGTGCTCCAGTTTCTGGTCGGTGGTGCTGTGATTCGGACTGGTCGTGCGGGTGGTGCTGATCCTGGTGCAGTGCGGCGAGATGGTCCTCCACCGGTGCGCCGGCGAGCGGGACACCCGAGCGGAGTGCCCGGGAGAATGCTCGGCGTCGCACTGCGAGCTGCCAGCACTCCTGCGTGGGGTGGAGGTGCGCCCCGCGGCCGGGTGCCCGGTGGTCCGGATCGGGCACCAGGGCTGGTCGGCCCTCGGCATCCGAGCCTGCGACCACGCGCAGCAGCTCGCTCACAGTGGCCCTGGCCCGGCAACCCACGCATGTCCGGACGGGTCCGGGCACAGGGTTGTCAGACGTGGTGGCCACTGCTCATCACTCTACTGCGTCGGGCCAGTGCTTTACGAACTGGCAGCCCCGCCTCAGTCCACCGGGGCGGGCGCCTCGTCCGAGCGGATGTCGATCCGCCAGCCGGTGAGCCGCGCGGCGAGTCGCGCGTTCTGCCCCTCCTTGCCGATGGCGAGGGAGAGCTGGAAGTCAGGGACGACGACGCGGCACGAGCGCGCGGCCAGGTCGACGATCTCCACCGCGGTGACGCGGGCCGGCGACAGGGCGTGGGCGACGAGCTCGGCCGGGTCCTCGGCCCAGTCGACGATGTCGATCTTCTCGCCGTGCAGCTCGCTCATCACGTTGCGCACCCGCTGGCCCATCGGCCCGATGCAGGCGCCCTTGGCGTTGACCCCCGCGACCTTGGTGTGGACCGCGATCTTGGTGCGGTGGCCGGCCTCGCGGGCGATCCCGGCGATCTCGACGGTGCCGTCGGCGATCTCGGGCACCTCGAGGGCGAAGAGCTTCTTGACCAGGGTCGGGTGCGAGCGCGACAGCGTGATCTGGGGTCCGCGCATGCCCTTGCGCACCGAGGTGACCAGGCACTTGATCCGCTCGCCGTGGACGTACTGCTCCCCCGGCACCCGCTCGCTCACCGGCAGGATGGCCTCGAGCTTGCCGAGGTCGACCATCACGTCGTCGGGGTTGCGGCCCTGCTGGATGACGCCGGAGATGATGTCGCCCTCCTTGCCGGCGAACTCCCCGAACCTGATCTCGTCCTCGGCGTCGCGCAGCCGCTGCAGCATGACCTGCTTGGCGGTGGTGGCCGCGATCCGGCCGAAGCCGGCGGGGGTGTCGTCGTACTCCGGACCGGCGGTGCCGTCCTCGTCGAGCTCACGCGCCCAGACCGTCACGTGCCCGCTCTTGCGGTCGAGCTCGACGCGCGCGGGGTGCTGCGACTCGGTGGCGCGCTGGTAGGCGGTGAGGAGGGCCTGCTCGATGGCCTCGCAGAGCACCTCGAAGGAGATCTCCTTCTCGCGCTCCAGCATCCGCAGGATGCTCAGGTCGATGTCCATCAGTCGTCCTTCTTCTCGCTCTTGCGGTTGAACTCGATCTGCACGAGCGCCTTGGCGATGTCGGCATAGGCGATCTGCTGCTGCTCGCCGTCCACGTCCAGCGTGACGGCGGTGTCGTCCGAGGTGGTGATGCGTCCGGTCACGTCGGTGCCGTCGACGGTGGTGACCTTGACCAGCCGGTCGGCGTTGCGGCGCCAGTGGCGCGGCAGGGTCAGGGGGCGGTCGACGCCTCGGGAGGTGACCTCGAGCGTGTAGGGCATCTCGCCCATCACGTCGGACTCGTCAAGCACACGGGAGACCTCACGCGTCGCGTCGGCGACGTCGTCGAGCGTGACACCGCCGTCCTTGTCGACGGCCACGCGGAGGACCCGGCGCTTGCCGGCCGGGGTCAGCTCCACGGCCTCGACGTCGAGCTCCATCACCTTCAAGGGGTCGATCAGCTCCGCTTCGATGCGGTCCCGGGTGGCGTCCTGGTGGGGGGTGCTCATCGGTGGCGACCTCCTTCTGAAGTTGTTGTGGGCTCACGATAGCGGCCCGTCGCGCAGGTCGGTCATCCACCGCCGACTGGTCCGGTCCGGCACCGGGTGACCTAGGGTTCGCACGTGCCCGGCCGCCCGCTCTCCCGTCGTACGACGCTGGGCGCGGCACTCGCAGCGCCTGCGGTGCTGGCCGGCTGCGACATCGATCCGCCCCTCGACGAGAGCAGGTCCTCGTCGGCGACGCCGCCTCCCCCGGAGGACTCCGAGCTGGTCGCCGCGGTCGTGGCCGCCCTCGCACGGGCCCAGGCGGTCCTTGCTGCGGCCACGGGTGCGGTGCCGAGCCTCGACGCCCGGCTCGCACCGGTCGCGGCCGCCCACGTGGAGCACCTCGACGTCCTGGCCGGCGCCGTCCCGGAGGCCGAGCTCCCCACCCCGGCGCCCGCCTCCGTGCCTGCTCGCCCCCGGGATGCGCTCACAGCCGTACGACGCTCCGAGCAGCGCCTGCTGCGCGAGGTGCGCGCCGGCTCCCTCACCGCCGCCAGCGGTGACCTCGCGCGCGTGCTGGCCAGCATCGCCGCCTCCACGTCGCAGCACAGCGCGGCCCTGGCGGAGGTCACCCCGTGACCACCCTCGACGCCCTCCAGACGACTCTCGCCGGCGAGCACGCCGCGCTCTGGACCTACGGCGTGCTCGGGGGACGTACGTCCCAGTCGGCGACGCCGGACCTCTTCGACGCACTCACCGCCGCCCACCGCCGACACCGCTCACGCCGTGACCAGCTGCGGAGCCTCGTGGAGGATGCCGGTGGCGAGCCGGTCGCCGCGGCGGCGACGTACGAGCTGGACGGGCCCCTGCTGCGCAGCACCGCGGTGCAGGCTGCCGCCCTCGCGATCGAGGTGGCGGGCGTCGAGACGTTGATCGCTCTGGTCGCCCAGTCGTCGGGGGCCGTGCGCGAGTGGGCGCTGACCGAGGCGACGTGGTCGGGGACCTGGCAGCTCGAGCTGGGCGGCGCCCCGCAGACGTGGCCGGGCGCGCCCGAGCTGGACTGACCTCCACCGCGACCCCGGAAACAGGGAAGCGGCCCGCGGCCTCAGCTCTTGGGAAAGTCCCGAGATCTCTCCCAAAAGCCGAGGACGCGGACCGCATCTGTGGGGTTGGTCAGCATCACCCTGTGCAGCTCCTCCTGTGGGGGAGGTGGAGCCGCATGCACAATCATGCATTCGATCCGACCGCTGCGGAACCACAACGCCGTTGCATGTTCGTGCAACGCACAAAGATGCAGAGCCACCCCTTCGAGGGCCTCGGAGGCGTACGGCGTCGGCGAGCGAGGTGACGGGCGCGTCCCCTGTCGCGGACGGGGACACCATGAAGGCAGTTCGAGCTACGACCAGACCTCGCCTCGCTCAGCGGACCGCCATCGGGGGGCGAACTGCCTTCATGGTGCTCGCAGGTCAGCCGCGGATCAGCGCCGCGACGTGCTCGGCCGCCGTGCCGACCGGGACCTCGACGCGCTCGTCGGTGCGGCGGTCGCGGACCTCCACGGTGCCGTCGGCCAGACCGCGGCCGACCGTGATGATCGTCGGCACGCCGATGAGCTCGGCGTCCTTGAACTTCACTCCGGGACTGATCTTGCCGGTCCGGTCGTCGAGCAGGACGTCGAGGCCGCGCGCGGCGAGGTCGGTGGCGAGCGACGCGGCGGCGGTGTGGACCTCGCCCTCCTTGCCTGCGGCGACGACGTGGACGTCGGCGGGCGCGACGTTGCGCGGCCAGCAGAGACCGATCTCGTCGAGCGTGCCCTCGGCGATGGCGGCCACGGCGCGCGAGGGGCCGATGCCGTAGGAGCCCATCGTGACCGTGACGAGCTTGCCGTTCTCGTCGAGCACCTTGAGCCCGAGCGCCTCGGCGTAGGAGCGACCGAGCTGGAAGATGTGGCCCATCTCGATGCCGCGGGCGGACTCGAGGGTGCCCTCGAGGCAGTGGGGGCAGGCGTCGCCGTCGCGGACGTCGGCGGCCTCGATGGTGCCGTCGGGGGTGAAGTCGCGACCGACCACCATGTCGATCACGTGCGACCCGGGGACGTTGGCGCCGGTGACCCAGCGGGTGCCCTCGACGACGCGGGGGTCCACGAGGAAGCGGATGCCGGACTTCGATGCCTCGCCGAGCGCCTCCGGGCCGATGTAGCCCTTCACCAGCGCGGGGTGCTTGGCCATCTCGGCCTCGTCCATCGCCTCGACCTCGATGGGCTCGAGCTGGCCCTCGAGGCGCTTCTGGTCGACCTCACGGTCGCCGGGTACGCCGATGGCGAGCGGCTCACGGGTGCCGTCGGGGTGCTTGAGCACCACGAGCACGTTCTTGAGGGTGTCGCCGGCCGCCCAGGGGCGGTCGTCGCGCGGGAAGGCCGCGTTGAGGTGGGCCACGAGCGAGTCGATGGTGGGCGTGTCCGGGGTCTCCTCGGCGTGTGCCGCGGGAGCCTTGTCGTACGGGATCGCCTCGGGTGCGCGGACGGCGACGGCCTCGACGTTGGCGGCGTAGTCGCAGTGGGTGCAGCGCACGTAGGTGTCCTCGCCGACCTCGGCCTTGGCGAGGAACTCCTCGCTGGCCGAGCCGCCCATCGCGCCGGACGTGGCCTTGACGATGACGTAGTCGAAGCCGAGCCGGTCGAAGATCCGGATGTAGGCGTCGCGGTGCAGCTGGTAGGACTTCTCGAGGCCCGCGTCGTCGATGTCGAAGGAGTAGGAGTCCTTCATCACGAACTCACGCCCCCGCAGCAGCCCGGCGCGCGGACGCGACTCGTCGCGGTACTTGTTCTGGATCTGGTAGATCGAGAGCGGCAGGTCCTTGTAGGACGAGTAGAGGTCCTTCACCACGAGGGTGAACATCTCCTCGTGCGTGGGACCGAGCAGGTAGTCGGCACCCTTGCGGTCCTTGAGGCGGAAGATGTTGGGGCCGTAGTCCGTCCAGCGCCCGGTCGCCTCGTAGGGCTCGCGGGGCAGGATGGCGGGGAACGACAGCTCCTGGGCACCCATGTCGTCCATCTCCTCGCGGATGATGGCCTCGATCTTGCGCAGCACCCGCAGACCCAGCGGCAGCCAGGTGTAGACGCCCGGCGCGGCGCGGCGGATGTAGCCGGCGCGGACCAGCAAGCGGTGGCTCGGGACCTCGGCGTCGTTGGGGTCGTCACGCAGCGTGCGCACGAACAGGGACGACATGCGGAGGAGGCGGCCAGTCATGGGCGCAAGGATAGGTGTGCGGCACGCGGCACGACGAACCCATTGATGCCCGGACGCAACCGACGCCGCCACCCCGACGTCTCCACCACGACAGGCACAGCACCGGCCACCACCTCGGGAGCACCCACCATGCATCGTCCGACCTCCGTCGCGCTCCTCGCCACCCTCGCGGTCGGTGCCGCGCTCGCAGTCCCGGCGCAGGCAGCCGCGCCCACCGCCGATCTCCAACCGGACCGGCTGGCCCGCGGCGCGGACATCGCCGTCCCGCACATCGAGGACGGCGTCTTCGTCGACGGTGAGCGGCGTCTTGAGCTCCCCGGCACCGAAGCCGAGACCGTCGGGGCCTCGCTCGGCGGATGGATGGTGGCGACGCACCGCACCAACGGGGTCGGTGAGACCCGCGGCCACCGGGTGGTGCACGTGACGCCGAGCGGGACCGTCCGTACGGTGCTGCGCGACATCGGGCCGACCACGGTCGTGGTCAGCGAGGACGGCAGTGCCCTCCTCGGCGTCTCGCAGACCGGGCGGTCGCGTGCGACGGTCAAGCAGTGGTCACCGGTCACCGGCACGCTCAGCACGTCGCGCTCGTTCCGCGGCTACCCCGAGGTCGTGGCGGCCGACGGCGTGAAGGTGCTGCTGCGCACCACGACGCGCACGTTCTTCTGGAAGTTCGCCAAGGACCGCGTACGTCGTCCGCTGACGACCCGGCTGACAGGTCTCGCGAGCATCGAGCACGACCTGCTGGCGACCTACACCCAGGACCCCTACCTCGGCGGCTGCACCCGTCTGGCGCGACTGCGGCACCCGAAGGTCACGGTGTGGAAGTCCTGCACCGACCGAGTCGCCGCCATCTCCCCGGACGGGACGCAGATGCTGACCTTCGGCATCCTCACCGACGGGCTCGGCCCCGGCGAGATGCACCTGCGCGAGATCGACGGCACGAAGCTGGCGACGTACACGACCAGCTGGTTCAGCGGCTGGGAGTGGGAGTCGCCGACAGCGGTGCTGCTGGACGTCAACGGCCAGCGGGAGTCCGCCACGGTGCGCTGCACCCTGGCCGCCTGCGAGAACGCGACCGACCCGGTGAAGGTCGAAGCGCCCTGACCTCGCTCAGATCCCGAGGACGGTGAACGACGCCGCGGTCGCGGCCAGCACCGGGTCGCCCGCGGCCATCGTCCGCGCGGCGAGCAGCGCGTCACCCAGTCCACCGCCTGCACGCAGGCTGGCGTGGAGGGCCACCATCACCTCGACGGTGGCGGCGTCGTCGACCTCGGCGAGGCTGGAGACGACGCCGGCCGTGCCCATCGACAGCAGTGCCGCGGCGAGGCCGAGCAGCTCCTGGTCGCCGACCGGCGCCATCACACCGGACTCGCAGGCCGACAGCACCACCCGGTGCGGCGGACGCTGGAGCCGTTGGAGGTCGTGCACGAGGAGCGGACCGTCGGCGAGGGTGAGCGAGGAGAAGAGCGGGCTGTCCTCGCGGAAGTGACCATGCGCGGCGACGTGCGCCAGCGCGGCCCCGTCGAGCGCGGTGAGCGCAGCCGCCACCGTTGCACCAGCACCGTGGAGCACCTCGATGCCCGAGTCCTGCGCGGCCACGGCCGGTACCTCCGCGCCGCCGCTGCCCAACCCGGGACCGACGAGCATCACGCGACGATCATCCGTGGGCCGTGCGGATCGCGCCCGCAGCCACAGCCGCGCGGACGGCGTGCTGGTCACCGGGCGCTCGGTCAGCCCCGGCATCAGTCCCCACGGCACCCCTTGCAGGGCGCTCGTGCCGGACACGACCACGCGCGCCTCCCGCACGTGGTCCAGCGCCGAGCCGAGCAGAGCACGCTGGAGCCGCGTGCCTGCGACGTCGAGCTGGGTACGTCGACCACGGGCGGCCTGCCGGAGCGAGAACAACGCGAAGTCCACGGCCTTCGTGGCCGCGGCGGCAGACCCGACGTCGAGACGGCGTACGCGACCGCGACCCGCAACGAGCGCGTGGATCTCACCGTCGACCTCGACCAGCTCCACCAGGACCGTGTCGTCCTCGACCAAGGCTTCGATCAGGTCGCCGACATCGAGCGTCGAGACCGTCACGCCGGTGCCGCGCAGGTGGAACATGCGCTGCCGCACGGACTGCTCGAGCCGGGTCGCCCGGGCCTGGAGCCGCTCGGTGGGGGCCCCGTCCGCGCGCGCCTCCGCGAGCCGACGGTGCTGCGCGCGGAGAGCCGCCAGATCAGCAGTGGTCGCAGGGTCGTGCTGGTCCCGAGCTGACGGGATCGTCAGGGAGGTGGCACGCCACCGCTCCGACCAGCGCAGCAGCTGGCGTGGGTGCCCCGAGGCGAGTGCAGTGCGGGTGCCGAGCTCGGCCAGTCGGGCGCCGTGGCCCGACGCCACGGCGCGCAGCTCCTGGCTGCCGAGCGTTGCCCGGTGCTCGTCGAGCGCCCGGAGCCCGGTGTCGCATGCCCGAACCACACCCCCCAGGTCGCCCGCGAGCGCACGGCGCTGCGCGAGTGCGAGCCACCCCAGGACGCGCACCCTGCCGCTCGAGCTCCGGCGAAAACCTGCCGCCTCGTCGAGCCAGGCCGCGTTCAGGGCGGCCGCGCGTGGCGAGCGGACCGCTCGTGCCAGGCGTGCCCCCAGCAACAGGGCCGGCGGGAGCTCCGCAACCTGCGCCTCGCGGCATCGGGCCACAAGACGCTCCGCCTTCCGGAGCAGCGCCACAGCGGGCAGCCCCGCCTCGGTCCGGGCGGCGAGGCCGAGGAGGTCGGCCTGCAGCCGGTGGACGTGGCGCGACTGCCCCCTCAAGAGACGGCTCGCCTCGTCGGCGGCGCTGGTGGCGCGTGTCCAGTCGCCAGCGGCCAGCGCCGCCTCGGCGACAGCCACCAGCAGGTCCGCCTCTTCGCGCGGCAGCAGTGGCCGCGCGACGAGCGCCTGCTCGACGACCTCCAGAGCGTCGGTTGCCAGGCCGGCAGCCAGGTAGGCCAGGCAGCGGTCGTAGACGAGGTCGACGCTGGTGAGCCCGATCGCGTCGAAGCGGGCATCGGCATCGGCGTACAGCTCGAGGGCGAGCGGCAGGTCGCCACGGACGTAGGCCAGCCAGCCGGTGTTGTGCTGCGCGAGACCCGCATCGAAGTCGTTGCCGAGCGCTGACGCGAGCTCGCCGTAGGACGCGAACGCCTGTGCCGCCGCCTCCAGATCGCCCAGTCCGACGTCGACGAGCCCCTCGAGGTTGAGGGCGCGCTGCTCCCAGATGTGGTCGCCCCCACCGGCAAACAGCTTCCTGGCCTCCCTCAGGTCGGTAGCGCTCTGCTCGAACTGGGCGAGCAGGTGGCCCGTGACCCAGGCCCGGCGCACCAGTGCACGACCGAGAGGCACGCCGTGCAGCACCGACACCGACTGGTCGAGCTTCCGCATGCCTTCCGGCACCCAGCCCGCAGCGCAGAGCGTCCCGCCCAGGGTCGCCAGCGAGTCGCCCCACCGCTCGTCGTCACCAGATCGCCGCGCCAGGCGCAGAGCCGTACGCAGCTCGCGCAGGGCCGCGTCGGTCTCACCCAGGTCGCGCAGCACGATCCCGACGATCTGGTGCCCGATCGAGGCCACCGCCGGATCGGCATCAGGAACAAGCTCGTCCTCGGCGCGCTTCCTCTTGAGGTCGCTCTCCGAGAAGACGGTGCGCAGCAGCTCCTCCGCCTCGGCCCGATCCACGAGTCCATCCTTGCTGATCTCGTCGAAGGCGTGTGGTCATTCCACTCCTCACGGCGCTCGGGCTTCGCTAGCGTCGTGGCATGAGCGACTGGAAGATCGGCGACGACGCACGACGACGAACGACTGACCAGCTGCGCGACTTCCGCGCGGCGAACGACGGCCAGGTGGCGTGGGACACCGAAGCCCCCGCGGACTTCACCTACGTGTTCCACCCCCACCGCGTGCTGGTGCGGGCTGCGGACGCCGACGACTTCGAGCGTGCGGTGGCCCAGCTCGACAAGGGCGTCCTCACCGAGCCGCCGCGTCGCGACGACGTGCGCCTGCTCGACGGAGAGCTGGTCCGGTACCTGCTGCCCGAGCGCGTCGACGGCCAGTCCGTCCCGGACGTCCTCGACCTGCTGGAGCGGAGTGGGCTGCGCCCCGGCGCGGCCTCGCCCGACCACTGGGTGCACGTGGCTCCAGGAGGTCCCGGAGGCAACCTGTGCCCGGCCATCGAGCCGGAGGAGACGGGCCTCAAGGAGCCGTGGCCGCCACAGGTCCCGCAGCGCAAGAAGTCCTGCGACGTCAACGTCGTCGTGGTCGACACCGGGTGGAACCCGCCGTCCGGCACCGACCCGCGTACGCCGTGGCTCGACGGCGTCACCGGTGACGACGAGCTCAACGGTCCGGACCTGCGGACCTACGCCGGTCACGGCACCTTCATCGCCGGTGTGGTGCGCTGCGTCGCCCCCGAGACGAACGTCTTCGTCGAGGGCTTCGCGATCGGCGGCCTCGGTGGCGGCGGCGTCCTGGAGTCCGACCTCGTCCTGCAGCTCGAGGAGGCCCTCGCCCACGACCCGCAGGTGATCAACCTTTCGGCCGGCTGCCGGACCCGCATGGACTACCCGTCCATCGCGCTCGAGCTCTTCTACCTCTTCCGGCTCCGCAAGCGCGACTGCGTGCTCGTGGCCGCGGCCGGCAACGACTCGTGGTCGGCGCCGTTCTGGCCGGCCGCCTTCGACTGGTGCGTCGGCGTCGGCTCGCTCGACCGCGACGGCCGAGTGTCCGACTTCTCCAACTTCGGGGTCTCCGCCGACGTCTACGCGCTCGGTCGCAACCACGTCAACGCGTTCCCCGACGGCACCTTCGTGTGCCACGAGAGCCCGAACAAGGGCGACGTCCGGGTGTTCGACACCGGCATGGCGAGGTGGAGCGGTACGTCGTTCGCCGCCCCGCTGGTGGCCGGCAGGATCGCCCGGGAGATCTCCGAGACCGGCGCGTCCGCGAAGGATGCGCGCGACGCCGTGCTGGCCAGCGCGAGGTACGACTCGGACCCGATGGTCGGCCCGCACCACGAGCTGGACCTCCTTCCCTAGGAGGACCGGGCGCGGCGCAGGGTCAGAGCGCCACCCAGACGCTGCTGGAGACCGATCCCCCGAGCCGGACGGTGAACCGCAGGGATCCGGTCGGCTCGGCCTCGATGGCGAAGAACCCGACCTCGTCGAGCGACGTCGTCCACGACTGGCCGTCCGTGGTCTCCACTGTGACCTCCACGGATCCCATGTCCCCGTCGAAGTCGAGCAGCTGGCCGCGGACCTGGCCGCCGTCGATCTCTGCGTCGAGCGACCAACCCTCCGCGGCGGTGAAGTAGAGCATCCGGGCAGTGGCGAGCCCGCGGACCTGCGCGGCCGGCTCCTGTGCCGAGTCGCGGACCAGGACGAGCAGCTCCCACTCCTGGTCGAGGTCGGCGGACACGACGGCGGCGATCATCGTCGCGGTCAGCCCGGGCGGCGGCGGATCGGCCCGGCGCCACATGTCCCGGAGTGCGTCCAGGAGCTGGGTGTCGTCGTCGGTGGTCATCGCTCGCCTCCTCTCGTCAGGGCGGTGCGCAGCTTGGCCAGGCACCGGGCCCGCGTGGGACCGATGCTCCCGACGGGCATGTCGAGGTCCTGGCTGAGTGCGTGGTAGTCGGGTCGGTCCATGAAGGCGATGACGCGCAACAACCTGCGGCACCGGTCGTCGAGGGTGGCCACGGCTCCCCACAGCCGCGCCGCCTCGTCGTCCAGCACCGCCACCGTCTCCGCCGACTCCTCGTCGGGGAGCGCGGCAGCCAACGCCTCGTCCTCCACCGGGGCCGCACGTCGCGCGGCCTTGGTGTGTGCGGCTGCGCCGCGCCTGGCTGACGTGATCAGCCAGGACGCGACCGCCTGTGGGTCAGCAATGGTCCGGTGGAGGCGTACGAATCCCAACCAGGTCGCCTGAATGACGTCTTCAGCCGAGCTCCGGTCGTGCCCGTATGCCCTCACCACGTGCCACAGCACCGGAGTCATCGCGGAAACCAATTCGTCCACTGCGGTGGCGTCCCCTGCACGCCACGCCGTGAACGCCCCACTGGCCTTGTCCCACGGTGACTCCTCGAGCTGCCCCTCAGCTCCTCGATGCTCCGACATGGTGACCATTGTCCCCATGTCTTCACAGGAGGAGGCACACGCCGTGCTGATACATCCTCACGGAAAGTTTATTTCTGAACTGCCCGGAGGCCCTCAGAACATGAGCGTCGCGAAGGTCGCGGTCTGCTCGAAGCCGACCGTCGCGTACGCCGCCCGGGCCGGGGTGTTCCAGTCGTTGACGTAGAGCGAGACGACCGGCGCCACGCCTGTGTCGAGGACGTGCGCCACCACGGCGGCCATGCCGCTGACCGACAAGCCCTGCCCACGCCGGTCCGGACGGACCCACACGCCCTGCACCTGGGCGGCGTACGGCGTCACGCAGGCGACCTCCGCCTTGAACACGACGCCCTGCTCGTCGAAGCTCGCCATCGACCACCCGCGCCCGATCAGCTGCCGGATGCGGGCGCGGTAGAGGTCGCCGCCGCCGGCGTCGTTCTCCGGCGAGACCCCGACCTCCTCGGTGTACATCGCGACGCACGCCGGGTAGAGCGTGTCGAGGTCACCGGGGGTGGTGAGGCGTACGTCGGGCGCGGGCGCGACCTCCGAGCGGTGGCGGATCTCGAGGTGGGGCTGGCGCGAGCGGTACTCCCGGGGCCTGGACCAGCGGGGCTCGACGAGCTCCCACAGCGCCGCCACGACATCGCTGGGTCCGACGATGGTGCCGACCGAGTGGCGGCGGCGCAGCGCCACGTCGGCGAAGGCGCCCACGTCGTCGGGCGTGCACTGGACCGGCACCAGGTTGGCGCCGAGGTGGCAGCCGGCGACGAGCTCGTCACCCTTGAACCTGCCCCACACCTGGCCGCCCAGCCAGCGCTCGTCGAGGTTGGTGAGTCGGGCGCGGTAGTCGGCGAAGACGTTGACGACCGGGTCCTGCTCCGTGAGCGCGACGAACAGGTCCCGGTCACCCGGGCCCAGCACGCGCACCTGCTCGCGGGTCCTCAGCACGCCGGGAGCCTAGCGCTCGGCACTCAAGAGCCACGAGAGGAAACATCGTTGGCACGTAGGCGCACTACGGTGACGCGCGTGACGATCCGCGTAGCCCTCGAGCACCGCACCACCTACACCTTCGCCGAGCCGGTGACGGTCCACCCGCACACCGTGCGCCTGCGTCCGGCGCCGCACTCGCGGACCCCCATCGAGTCGTACTCGCTCTCGGTCGAGCCCCGCGGTCACTTCCTCAACTGGCAGCAGGACCCGTTCGGCAACTACCTGGCCCGCCTGGTGTTCCCGGAGCCGGTCAGCGAGCTCGACATCACAGTCGACCTGGTCGCGGACATGACCGTGGTCAACCCGTTCGACTTCTTCGTCGAGGACTACGCCGAGCAGTACCCGTTCACCTACGAGGCCGACCTGGCCGTCGAGCTGGCGCCCTACCTCCAGCCGGTCGACGAGCAGCCGGGCGGCGGCCCGGGGCCGTTGGCGCGGCAGTGGCTCGCGGACAGCGGACTGGGCGAGCGGACCGACCCGATCGTCGACTTCCTCGTCGCCGTCAACCAGGCGGTGCAGCGCGAGGTGAGCTACACCGTGCGGATGGAGCACGGCGTCCAGTCCCCCGACGAGACGCTCTCCACCCGCTGGGGTTCCTGCCGCGACAGCGCGTGGCTGGTCGTCTCGCTGCTGCGCCAGCTCGGGCTGGCGGCACGGTTCGTGTCGGGCTACCTGGTCCAGCTCGCCCCCGACATCGCCGCGATCGACGGGCCGACCGGTCCGAGCGAGGACTTCACCGACCTCCACGCCTGGGCCGAGGTCTTCGTCCCGGGTGCCGGCTGGATCGGGCTCGACCCGACCAGCGGACTCTTCGCGGGCGAGGGGCACATCCCCCTCTGCGCGACCCCCAGCCCTGCGTCTGCCGCGCCGATCAGCGGCTCGACCGGCCCGGTCGGGGTGTCCTTCGCCTTCCACAACCGGGTCACCCGCATCCATGAGGACGCCCGCGTCACCCGCCCCTACTCCGAGGAGCAGTGGGCCGCCGTCGACCGCCTCGGCGAGCACGTCGACCGGCTGCTGGTCGACGGCGACGTACGCCTCACCGTCGGCGGCGAACCGACCTTCGTCTCCGCCGTCGACCAGGCCAGCGCCCAGTGGACGGTGGACGCCGACGGACCGGACAAGCGCGTCCTCGCCAGGAGCCTGACCGAGCGGCTCGCGGACCGGTGGGCACCGGGCGGCCTGGTGCACCACGGCCAGGGCAAGTGGTATCCCGGCGAGCCGCTGCCGCGCTGGCAGGCCCAGCTCTGGTGGCGCCTCGACGGCGCGCCCCTGTGGCGCGATCCCGCCCTGCTCGACCACCCGTGGGGCGACCCCGTGGTGGGCGCCGACACCGCGACGCCGGCCCCGACCGAGTCCGCGGCCCGGCTGATGGCGGCCCGTCTCGGCGTGCCCGACGCGCACGTCCTGGCGGCGTACGACGACCCCTTCGCGCAGGCCTGGGACGAGGCTCGTCGCCCGGCCGGCGACCCGGTCGACCCCGAGGCACCGACCGTGGACGCGGTTGACAGCACCGCCTCGCCGGACCCACGGGCGTGGGTCGTGCCGGTCTTCGAGGACCCGTCAGGCACCGGCTGGGGCACGGCGCGGTGGCGGCTGCGGCGAGGCCGGTTGTTCCTGGTGCCCGGGGACTCCCCCGCCGGCTACCGGCTGCCGCTCGAGTCGCTCGCCTGGAGCGCGCCGCCGGACCTGCCGGACCGCTCGCCGTTCGCGCCGTACGCACCCCTGGACCAGCCGGCAGCAGGTGCCGCGCCGGCGGTCGTGCACGACGTCGAGGAGGCGCCGCGCCACGCGGTCGTCGTCGAGGAGCGCGACGGTCACCTGTGCGTGTTCCTGCCACCCCTCACCGACGCGGCCCGAGCACTCGAGCTCGTCACGGCGGTGGAGGACTGTGCGGCCGAGCTCGGCGTGCCCGTCGTGCTCGAGGGCTACTCCCTCCCCGGTGACCCGTCGCTCGTGAGCCTGTCGGTGACTCCGGACCCCGGCGTGATCGAGGTCAACATCCAGCCCACCCGCACCTGGGCGGAGCTGCGCGACCTGACCGAGAGCCTCTACGACGACGCCCGCCAGGTCGGGCTCGCGACCGAGAAGTTCGACCAGGACGGCACCCACACCGGGACCGGTGGCGGCAACCACTTCACGCTGGGCGGGCCGACCCCGGCCGACTCACCGCTGCTGCGCCGTCCCGACCTGCTGCGGAGCCTGGTCACCTACTGGCAGCACCACCCGTCCCTGTCCTACGTCTTCAGCGGTCGCTTCATCGGCCCGACCAGCCAGGCGCCGAGGGTCGACGAGGGTCGCCACGAGACGCTCTACGAGCTCGAGATCGCCTTCGCCGAGCTCGAGCGCGCCACCCGCGACGGCGGCGAGGCCGAGCCGTGGCTGGTGGACCGGCTGTTCCGGCACCTGCTCACCGACGTCACCGGCAACACGCACCGCTCCGAGTTCTGCATCGACAAGCTCTACAGCCCCGACAGCGACCGGGGTCGCCTCGGCCTGCTGGAGATGCGCGGCTTCGAGATGCCACCGCACCCCCGGATGGCGCTGGTGCAGGCCGCCCTGCTGCGGGCGCTGGTCGCCCGGTTCTGGGCGGAGCCCTACTCGGGTCCGCTCGTGCGCTGGGGCACCCGTCTGCACGACACGTTCCTGCTGCCCGCCTTCGCCATGGCCGACCTCGAGGACGTGGTGCGCGAGACCAACGCGTTCCTCGGCGACGGACCCCGGTTCGACCCGGCCTGGCTCGAGCCGTTCCGCGAGTTCCGGTTCCCCCGGCTCGGCGAGACCACCGTCGCCGGGGTCGGCCTCGAGCTGCGCGGGGCGGTCGAGCCGTGGCACGTGCTCGGCGAGGAGGTGTCGCTCGGCGGCACGTCACGCTACGTCGACTCCTCGGTGGAGCGCGTGCAGGTGCGGGCCGACGGGCTCGTCGAGGGTCGCCACGTGCTCACCTGCAACGGCGTACCGGTACCGATGCGGCCGCTCGGCGGCCCGGGGCGTGCGGTCGGCGGGGTGCGCTACCGCGCGTGGGCGCCGTACTCCTCGCTGCACCCGACGATCGGCATCCACTCCCCGCTCACCTTCGACCTGGTCGACACCTGGAGCAGCCGCTCGCTCGGCGGGTTCACCTACCACGTCGTGCACCCGGGCGGTCGCAGCTATGACGACCACCCGGTCAACGCGATGGCCGCCGAGGCGCGGCGCGCGTCGCGGTTCGAGGCGCTCGGCCACACCAGCGGTCGGATGGACCTCGGCGCGCTGCCGGAGCCGGGCGTGGAGTATCCAGCGACGACGGACCTGCGCCGGTTCCTACCCGGCGATCGCTAGGGTTCCGCGGGTGAGCGTCCCGGTCAGTGCCTCTGCGAGCGAGGACGTGACCGAGGGCGCGAGCGGCACGGGGCCTCTGGCTGACTACCGCGCGCAGGTGCGGACCGAGGGCGGACCGGACGAGTGGTACGACGCCTCGCACCGGCTGCGGCCCGAGCAGCACCCGATCACGTCGGCGGTCGACCAGCTCGGGCTGCCGGGCCTGCTCGCGGCACGCGGGGAGGCACGCCGCCTGGTCGAGGACGACGGCATCCGCTACGGCCCGGGCGCGATGGACGACGACGCCGACCCCGGCCGCAGCTGGGTGATCGACCCGCTGCCGGTCGTCATCGGCAGCCAGGAGTGGGCCGGGCTGGAGTCCGCGCTTCGCCAGCGGGCGCTGCTGCTGCAGCTGCTGCACGACGACCTCTACGGCGCCCGTCGGCTGCTGTCCGACCGCGTGCTGCCCGCCGACGTCGTGCTGGGCCACCCCGGCTTCATCCGCGGCGCCGACGGCATCGCCCACCAGCGGCTGGTGCTCACCGCGACCGACCTCGCCCGCGACGCGGACGGCGCCTGGGCCGTGCTCGCCGACAAGACCGCCGCGCCCGCCGGAGCCGGCTACGCCATGGCCAACCGCCGCGTCACCAGCCGGGTGCTCGGCCCGGTGCACCGGCGGGCCTCCCTGGCGCGGCTGCGGGGGTTCTTCGACACGATGGCGCGCGCGCTCGGAGCAGTCGCCGGGAGCGACGTGGACACCCCGCGGGTGGTGCTGCTCTCCCCCGGGACGGGCGCCGAGACCGCCTTCGACCAGGGCTTCCTGGCCACCCTGCTGGGGTTCCCGCTCGTGGAGGGCGACGACCTGAGTGTGCGCGACGGACGGGTCTGGATCCGCAGCACCGGCCGCAGCGAGCCCGTCGACGTGGTGCTGCGCCGCCTCGACGCCGAGTTCTGCGACCCCCTCGAGCTGCGGGCCGACTCGCAGCTGGGGCTGCCCGGACTGGTGGAGTCCGCGCGTCGCGGCACGGTGCACCTCGCGAACCCCCTCGGCTCGGGCGTCCTGGAGAACCCCGGCCTCACGCCCTACCTCCCCGCCCTCTCCCGCCGTCTCCTCGGCGAGGACCTGGCCCTCCCCTCGGCCACGACCTGGTGGTGCGGCGAGCCTGCCGAGCTCTCCCACGTCCTGGCCCACCTCGACACGCTCGTCGTCAAGCCGATCTCCCGCGGAGCGGTGGTGGCAGCACGCTTCGGCTGGGACCTCTCGTCGGCGGAGCGCGACGACCTGCGCCGTGAGATCTCCGCACGCCCCTGGGCATGGGTGGGCCAGGAGCCGATCGCCATGTCGACCGCCCCGGTCGTGACGCCCACCGGGCTCACCCCGGGCCGCTTCGTGCTCCGCACCTTCGGGGTCGCGCACGCGGACGAGCACCACGTCATGCCGGGCGGCCTGGGCCGGGTCAACACCTCCGCCGCGTCCCTGCTGGTCTCCAACGCGAGCGGGGCGCTGGCCAAGGACGTGTGGGTGCTGACCGACGAGCCCTCGGGCCTGCGCGGGTGGGCGTCGCGCGACCCGGCGACCCAACCCGCCCTCGTCCGGCTGCAACGCCGCGCCGCCGTGGCCCCACGGGTGGCCGACAACCTGTTCTGGGTCGGTCGCTACGCCGAGCGGGCCGAGGGGATCGCTCGTCTGCTGCGCGTGGCCGACGACCTCGCCGAGGACCACGCCCAGCGTCCCGACACCCCGGGCGCCGCCACCATGGCCGTCATGGTGGCGGCCGGCGCGCGGCTCACCGGTCTCGCCCCCCAGCCGGGCATGTCGCCGTCCGACCACATCCGCGCCATGGTCGGCACGCCGCAGCAGGTCGGCACCCTCGCGCACACCGGCCACCGCATCGTGGCGGCGGCCGAGAACGTCCGTGACCAGCTCTCCCAGGACATCTGGCACGTCCTGTCGCGGCTGGCCCGCACCCTGGCGACACCGGCACCGACCGACGTACCCCTGCGGCAGCAGCTCGACGTCGTGCTCGAGTCGCTGCTCGCGGTCGCGGGCGTGGTGCACGAGAGCATGGTGCGCGACCAGACGTGGGGCTTCCTCGACGGTGGCGTACGCGTGGAGCGCGCCCAGCACACCGTCGCCCTCCTCCGCGCCACGCTGGCGGTGGAGCGCGCGCCGATCACCGACGGGCAGGTCACCGAGTCGGTCCTCGAGGCCTGCGAGAGCATCCTGACCCACCGGCGGCGTACGGCGTCCGGCGAGGGACCGGCGTGGCCGATCCACTCCGCGACGTCGCTGCTCCTGGTCGACCCCGGCAACCCCCGGTCGGTGGCCTTCCAGGTCGCCCGCCTCGGCAAGGCGCTGCGGCTCGCCGCCGACGACGACCTGGTCGAGAGGGCCGAGGCCCTCGGTGCCTCGCTCGCGGACCTCGATCTCGTCGACGTGTGCGCCGGCGACCGCGCCGAGCTGCGGGACGTGCTCGCCACGGTGGAGACGACCCTGCGCGCGATCTCGGCCGACCTGACCGCTCGACACTTCAGCCGCAAGCCCACGCAGCGGGTGCTCCTGGGTGACTGGGCGGGGGCGGGACGCCCGTGAGCCGCCAGGGCCCCGACGACTTCACGCCGCGCAGCTACGAGGTGCGGCACCGCACGACGTACACCTACGACGAGGACGTCACCACCTGCTACGAGCGGGGGTTCCTGCGGCCGCGGGAGACGCCGTCCCAGCGGGTGGTGAGCAACGACGTCGACATCTCGCCGGAGCCGCTCCTGGTGAGCGAGCACCGCGACCACTTCGGCAACGAGAGCTTCTACGTCGAGGTGCGGACCCCGCACCGGGTCCTCGAGGTCACCAAGACCAGCGTCGTGCACGTCGCGTGGCCGCTCGTCGACCTCGCGGCGCTCGACCGGTGGACGGTGGCATCCGCGGCCGAGGAGATCCGCAGGACGGGCGACCCCGCCACCGTGTCGACCCACCTGCTCCCCTCGGTGCTGGTGGACGTCGACGACGCGGTATGCGCCTACGCCGCCACCCACCTCACCCCCACCCGGCCGCTGGGCGAGGCGGTCGTCGCGCTGACGCACGCGATCTTCGACGACTTCGACTACCGGTCAGGGGTCACCAACGTCCGCACGACGTTGCAGGACCTGCTGGAGTCGCGCCAGGGGGTGTGCCAGGACTTCACCCACCTCGCGCTGGGGTGCCTGCGCGCCGTCGGCCTCCCGGGCCGCTACGTGAGCGGCTACCTCGAGACCGCACCCCCGCCGGGGAAGGTGAAGCTGGAGGGGGCCGACGCGTCGCACGCCTGGGCGTCGGTCCTGACTCCCGACGGGACGTGGGTCGACCTCGACCCGACCAACGACCACCTCGCCGACAGCCGCTACGTCGTCACCGCCTGGGGGCGCGACTTCCGCGACGTGTCCCCGCTCAAGGGCGTGATCTTCACCGAGTCCACGACGTCCTCGCTCAAGGTCGGGGTCGACGTGACGCGGCTGCCGGAGCTGTAGCCGGGCCGCTGCCCGAGCCGTCAGCGCAGCTGGGTGAGGGTCAGCCCGTCGTCGGCCGGCAGGGCGGGGGCGACGCTCGCACCCACCTGGACCTGCAGCAGGCCCGCCTGGCCGGCGTTGACGGTCAGGAAGGCGGTGTCGGCAGCGTCGCGCCCGGTGGCGATGCGGACCAGGGAGCCGCGCGGCGCGAGCCCGGTGCCGTCGACGACGTACCACCGCCCGTCGAGGGCGACCTCGGTGACCGCGTGGAAGTCCATCGGCACCAGGCCAGGTGCGTAGACGCTGACGAGCCGGGCCGGCACACCCAGTGCGCGCAGCATCGTGGTCACCACGTGCGAGGTGTCCCGGCACACCCCCTGCCGTCGGAGGTAGGTCTCCAGGGCGCCGTCGAGCGGTCCGCTGCTGCCCGGCGCGTAGGTGATGTGGTCGAGCGCCCAGCGGACGACCGCGCGCACGAGGTCCTCGCCCGTGCGACCGCCGAACAGCTCGCGCGCCACCGGGGTGAGCCGATCGGAGTCGCAGTAGCGGCTCGGGCGGGTGAACTCCACGCCCTCGAGCTCGGTGAGCGGGGCCGGGGGTCCGCCGAGCGGCACCACGGCGTCGTACCGCACGACGAGCGTGCCGACGGGCGCCCGCGCGACCCGGTGCAGGCGGGTGCCGCCGGCTGCGAGGAGCTCGCTGGGCTCGAGGAGCCCCGCCTCGGAGGTGACGGTGAGCGACTCCTGGGTCGGCGCCAGGTCGGCGGCGACCGCCACGGAGAGCACCAGGTCGGCGGGCGCGCCGACCTGGAGCCGTACGGTGCTGCTGACCGTACGGGTGAGGGCTGGGCCCATCAGCTGACGCTGACCGACGCCTCGGAGCCCTCGACCGGCTCCATCCCCTCGGCGAGGCGCATGGCCTCCTCGATGAGGGTCTCGACGATCATCGACTCGGGGACGGTCTTGATGACCTCGCCCTTGACGAAGATCTGGCCCTTGCCGTTGCCGGAGGCGACACCCAGGTCGGCCTCGCGGGCCTCGCCGGGTCCGTTGACGACACAGCCCATGACGGCCACGCGCAGCGGCACCTCCATGCCCTCGAGGCCGGCGGTGACCTCCTCGGCGAGCTTGTAGACGTCGACCTGGGCGCGCCCGCACGACGGGCAGGAGACGATCTCGAGACGACGGGGCTTGAGGTTGAGCGACTCCAGGATCTGGAGGCCGACCTTGACCTCCTCGACCGGCGGCGCGGACAGCGAGACGCGGATGGTGTCGCCGATGCCCTTGCTGAGGAGGTGGCCGAAGGCGACGCTCGACTTGATGGTGCCCTGGAACGCGGGGCCGGCCTCGGTGACGCCGAGGTGCAGCGGCCAGTCGCCGGCCTCGGCGAGCAGCTCGTAGGCGCGGACCATCACGACGGGGTCGTTGTGCTTGACCGAGATCTTGAAGTCGTGGAAGTCGTGCTCCTCGAAGAGGCTCGCCTCCCAGACCGCCGACTCGACGAGCGCCTCGGGGGTCGCCTTGCCGTACTTGTCCATGATCCGCTTGTCGAGCGAGCCCGCGTTGACGCCGATCCGGATCGAGGTGCCGCGGTCCTTGGCGGCCCGGGCGATCTCCTTGACCTGGTCGTCGAACTTGCGGATGTTGCCGGGGTTGACCCGCACGGCCGCGCAGCCGGCGTCGATCGCCGCGAAGACGTACTTCGGCTGGAAGTGGATGTCGGCGATCACCGGGATCTGCGACTTCTGGGCGATGGCCGGCAGGGCGTCCGCGTCGTCCTGGCTGGGGCACGCCACGCGGACGATGTCGCAGCCGGTGGCGGTGAGCTCGGCGATCTGCTGGAGCGTCGCGTTGACGTCGGAGGTCAGCGTGGTGGTCATCGACTGCACGGAGATCGGCGAGTCGCTCCCGACCCCCACCGAGCCGACCTTGATCTGCCGGGTCCGGCGGCGCGGGGACAGCACGGGCGGGGGAAGAGCGGGCATGCCAAGGCCGACAGCAGTCATGGCTCCATCGTACGGGCCGGGGCGTCGTACGCCCCTCTCGGCGGGACCGCCGCGGGGGCGGTGCGTGGGGCAGGTTCCGAGGCTGCCGAACCTGCCTGGCTCACCGCCCGGCCCCGGACCCTGGTGAAGCGGTGCGTGAAGCAGGTTCTGAGGCTGCCGAACCTGTCTGGCTCACCGCCCGACAGAGTGCCAGGGAGGAGCCCCCGCCGCTCAGCTGATGTGGAGCGGCACCACGAGGTCGGCCACGATCAGGACCACGCCCATGACCAGCATCGCCAGCCCCACGACGTACGCCACCGGCAGGAGCTTGGCGACGTCGACGTGCCCGGGGTCCGGGCGACCGCGCAGGCGGGCGACACCGCGCTTGAGACCTTCGTAGAGCGCGCCGGCGATGTGGCCGCCGTCGAGCGGGAGCAGCGGCACGAAGTTGAACATGCCGATGAAGAAGTTGAAGCTCGCGATCAGGAAGAGCAGCGTCACGATCTTGTCCACGAGCGGGAAGGCCTCGCTGGCCGCGGCCTCGCCGGCGAACCGGCCGCCCCCGACGATCGAGACCGGGCTCTCCGGGTCACGCTCCTGCAGCCCGACGATCGCGCGGCCCACCTCGTAGACCTTCACCGGCAGCTGGCCGAGCGCCTGGACCGTCTCGACGGTCATGGTGCCCATCTGGTCGGCGGTGTAGAGCAGGCCACCGGTCTGGAGGTTCACCTCCGGCTGGACCCCGAGGAAGCCGACCTCGGTCATCGTCTCGTCCTCGAGGGAGGTCCGGCGAAGGGTGACGGTGGTGTTGGTCTCGAGCGTCATCGGCTCGCCGCCACGGACGATCTCGATGATGGCGTCGCCGTCGGCGTTGGCGCGGATCTGCTCCTGGAAGGTGTCCCAGTCGGAGAAGGGCGTGCCGTTGAAGCTGACGATCTCGTCGCCGGCCTGCATGCCGGCCTCGGCGGCCGGGGTCGGCGGGTCCGCGGCCGTGCACTCGCGACCGGCCTCCGCCGCTGGGATCACGCACGCGGGTACCGACTGCACAGTGGGCTCGACGACCTGGTCGCGCGGGTTGCCGTAGGTCGCGAACAGGATCGCGAAGAGCGACGTCGCGATGGCGATGTTGACCATCGGGCCGCCCGCCATCACGATCACCTTCTTCCACCACGCGAGGCGGTAGAAGAGGCGGTCGGTGTCGTACTGCTTGACGTACTCCCACTCCGCGGCGCGCGCGTCGGAGATCAGCTGGGTGAACATCCCGGTGTTGGAGCGGCGCACCTTGTGCACCGCCTCGCCGTCCTCGTCGTACGTCGTCTCCTCGACGAGGTCCTCGGCTCCCGGGGGGAGCATCCCGACGATCTTGACGTAGCCGCCGAGCGGGATCGCCTTGATGCCGTACTCGGTCTCGCCGATCTGCTTGCTCCACACGGTCGGCCCGAAGCCGATGAACCACTGCGGCACCTTGCAGCCGAACTTCTTGGCCGGGACGAGGTGGCCGAACTCGTGCAGCCCGATCGAGACGAGGATCGCCACGACGAACGAGACGACGCCGAGGGTGTAGAGCAGGACGGTCATGTGGGGGCAGGTCCTTGTCAGGGGATGAGGGCGGCCGCCTCCGCGCGCGCCCAGGCGTCGGCCGCGAGGACGTCGTCCACGGTGAAGTGCTCCCTCGATGGTACGTCGTGGGCGTCCAGGATCCGCCTCACCGTGGACACGATGTCCGGGAACCGCAGCCGCCCCTCGTGGAAGGCGTCGACCGCGACCTCGTTGGCAGCGTTGTAGACGGCGGGCGCGGTGCCACCGCGCTCCCCCGCCCGACGGGCGAGCGTCACCGCCGGGAACACCTCGTCGTCGAGGGGCTCGAAGCGCCAGTCGGCGGCCTTCGTCCAGTCGATCGGGGTCTCCGCGTCGGGGACCCGGTCGGGCCAGGCCATCCCGATCGCGATCGGCACGAGCATGGTCGGCAGGCCGAGCTGGGCGACCACGGCGCCGTCGACGAACTCCACCATCGAGTGGATGAGCTGCTGCGGGTGGACGACCACGTCGATGCGGTCGTAGGGGACGTCGAAGAGCAGGTGCGCCTCGATCACCTCGAGGCCCTTGTTGATCAGCGTCGCGGAGTTGGTCGTGATGACGCGGCCCATCGCGAAGTTGGGGTGGGCGAGCGCCTGGTCGGGGGTCACGTCGGCCAGCTCGGCGGCGCTGCGGCCGCGGAACGGACCTCCCGACGCGGTCAGCACGAGGCGACGCACCTCGGTCGCCGAGCCGGCGCGCAGGCTCTGGGCGATGGCGCTGTGCTCGGAGTCGACGGGGACGATCTGCCCCGGGCGGGCGCGCTCCTTGACCAGCGGACCGCCGATGATCAGCGACTCCTTGTTGGCCAGCGCGAGGGTGGTGCCGGCGTCGAGCGCGGCCAGGGTGGGTCGCAGGCCGACCGCACCGGTGATGCCGTTGAGCACGACGTCGCACGCCATCGAGGCGGCCTCGGTGGAGGCGTCCTCGCCGAGCCCCGAGTACGCCGGCGCGAACTCCGCCACCTGGGCGTCGAACAGCTCCTCCTGGGAGCCGCCGGCCGTCAGCCCGACCACCCGGAACCGGTCGGGATGGGCGCGCACCAGGTCGAGGGCCTGGGTGCCGATGGAGCCGGTCGAGCCGAGGATGACGATGTCGCGCGCGCTCACCGGATCAGTCTGTCAGTGACTCGCGAACGACCAGAACTCCAGCCCGCCGACCTGCACGAGCTCGAGGCCCGGGGGCGACGACTGCTGGTCGCCGGCACCCAGCGCCGCGAGGACCGTCAGCGTGCGGTCGCCGTGGCGCGCCAGCACGGCGTCACCCGGCACGTCCGCGCAGCCGGCCGGATCGGTCCGCCCGGCGCGCTGGGCGATGTCCCACGGGAGAGGCTCGTCGTCGGCCGTGAGCACGACGCCGTCCGCGCTGTCGCTGACGACCATCGAGGCGTCGGCGGCCGGCGGGTCGTCGTACACGCTGACCGCGCCCACGCGCGCGGCCGCCAGGCCCACGACAATCCCCGTCACGCGCGGGACGGCGCCGACCGCGACCGGGTCGCCGATCCCGATGCCGAAGGCGCGCAGCACCCCCGCGCACGCGCCCACCTCGGTGAGGAGCCGCGCGAAGGTCCAGTCCCCGCCGGGATCGGTGAGGGCGATGTCCTCCGCGCGCCCGCGGATCACGTGGATGTCGAGGGCGTTGTAGCAGGCGTTGAGGGTGCCGGCGTCGCCGTCCGTGGGCGCGCGGAACCAGTTCACATCAGGCATCGGGCGATCAGGCCAGCCCGTTGTCCGCAGTCTCGGCCGGCTTGGTCGGCGTCCGGAGCCAGGCGGTGAAGAAGCTGCCGAGGTCCTCGCCACTGACCCGTGCGGCGAGCTCCTCGAACTCCTCGCTCGCACCGTTGCCTCCGCGCTGCTCGCGGATCCAGGTGCGCAGGATCTTCCAGAAGTCCTGGTTGCCGACCCGGTTGCGCAGGGCCTGCAGGGTCATCCCGCCGCGGCCGTAGATCGCGGAGTCGAAGATCTTGGCGGCGCCGGGGTCGGCGACGGTGACCTTCCAGAAGTCCGAGGACGCGTCCACGTTGTCGAAGTAGCTGTCCAGGATGGCGTCGGCGCTGCGTCCGCCGTGGGTCTCGGTCCAGCGCCACTCCATGAAGGTCGCGAAGCCCTCGTTGAGCCAGATGTCGCGCCAGCCCTGCACCGCGATGTCGTCGCCGAACCACTGGTGGGCCAGCTCGTGCACGACGAGGCTGGTGTAGCTGCCGCCCACCGCGGGGTAGGTCGGGCGCGTCTGGTTCTCCAGCGCGAAACCGGGGTCGAGCGAGGTGGTGATGCCGCCGACGACGGAGAACGGGTAGGGGCCGAGGTCCTTCTCGAGGCCGGCGATGACGGTCGGGGTCTTCTTCATCAGCCGCATGCTGGCCCGCTGGTCACCCTCGCTGAGGCCCTGCGAGACCGCGACGAGCCACGGCAGCCCCTTGCGGGTCCCCTTGGCGATGGTGAAGTCACCGGCCGCGAAGAACGCGAGGTAGGGCACCATCGGCTCGTCCGCGCGCCAGTGCCACGTGGTCGACGTCTTCCCGGTGCGCCTGCCCTTCAGCTCTCCGTTCGAGATCACCTCGCGTCCCTTGGGCACGCGGATGCGGACGTCGACGATCGCCTTGTCGAGAGGGTGGTCGTTGGCGGGGAACCACCACGTCGCCATGTGCGGCTCGTTCATGGTGACGACCTCGCGCTTGTTCGCGAGCCAGTTGTTCTCCCCGGCGTACGCGTACTTCCCCGGGCGGTCGGCGTACGTCACGACGACGGTGTGCTCGCTGCCGGCGAGCAGCGCCTGGGCGGGCGTGATGCGCAGCTCGTGGCCGCCGTCGGTCTTGACGAAGCCGGCCTCCACCCCGTCGACCGTCACTGCCGACACCTTTAGCAGGAAGTCGAGGGAGAAGCTCGCCAGGTCCTGGGTCGCGGTCAGCTCGACCGACGTCCGACCGCTCAGCCGCTTGGTGTCCAGCGCGTAGCGGTTGGAGATCCGGTAGGCCGTCACGTCGATGCCGCCGTTGCCATCGAGCGGCCAGTAGGGATCACCGATCCCTGACGCGCCGTCGACCGGAGCGCGCGGGGCGAGCTCGGCGGTCGCGGTGGCGCTGGTCAGTCCGACGGTCATCGCCGCGCAGAGGGCGGCGGCGAGCAGGGGCCTCGTGAGGGTTCGCGTGGTCACCCTGACGAACCTAGCCCAGATATTCACGTGCGGTCTCCCGCCCCCTGCGCCAGACTGGGCGGCGTACTCCGGGTGGCGACGCGCGCCGCCCGCCTGTGAAAGGAGTCGTGACATGTCCATGACTGTCCTCGGCCTGTCCGCCGACCACCTTTCTCACACCCGGAGCACCCACCTTGTCCCACGACACCTCACGACCCTTTCCGGAGGACTTCCTCCGGCCTGACGACCGTTCGCCCGTCGAGGGCATCGACGAGACGTTCGTCTTCACGTTCGACACCTACGCCGACGACCTCGGCGCAGGACAGCAGTGGTCCCGCTGGGAGGACCTCGAGGCCCTGATGCGGGGTCCCGAACCGCGCCCCGACTGGGTCGTGACGTCCAGCGGCGCCATCGACACCGAGCTCGGCGTCCTCAAGACCGGCAAGGAGGCCGACGTCTTCCTCGTGGAGCGGTCGGACCCCCACGACGCCGACGGCTCGGTCGTGATGGCGGCCAAGCGCTACCGCGACACCGACCACCGGACCTTCCACCGTGCCGCGTCCTACACCGAGGGCCGGTCGATGAAGCGCTCGCGCGACAACCGCGCGCTCAAGCGCAAGTCGACCTGGGGCCGCCAGGTGGCGGCCGGCGAGTGGGCGGTCTCGGAGTGGAACGCCCTGCGCCGCTGCTGGGAGCTCGGTCTCCCGGTCCCCTACCCGGTCCAGATCGACGACACCGAGATCATGATGGAGTGGATCACCCACGACGGGGAGACCGCCCCGCGGGTGGCGCAGGTCCGCCCGGAGCCGTCGGTCGTCCAGGGGTTCTACGACCAGCTCCGCGAGGCGCTGCTGACGCTCGTCCAGGCCGGGCTGGTGCACGGGGACCTGTCGCCCTACAACACCCTCGCCCAGGGCGACCGGCTCGTCATCATCGACCTCCCCCAGATGGTGGACCTGGTCGGGAACCCACGCGGCATGGACTTCCTGCTGCGCGACTGCGCCAACATGGCCGGCTGGTTCCGCTCGCGCGGGCTCGAGATCGACGAGCAAGAGCTGTTCGGGGACCTGATGGCGCACGCGTTCTGAGCCGGGCAACGACGACACGCGGCCCCCAACCCGCCAACTCGTGAGTTGGTCCACCCACTGGTGAGTTGGCGGGTCGGAGCCGCAGACACCCCTTCCAGGGGGCCCCACCCGCCAACTCATCGGTTGGCTACCGACCGCTGGGTCGTGAGTCTCCGTAGACCCACCACCCAGCCACATAGGTTGTCCGACGTGAAGCACTCCCGCGGACGTGTCCTCGACGTCACCTCGCTGGCCGACCTCGACCGACGGCTGGCCGGCGGGGCGACGACGCTGGCCGGCTGGCGGGTGGTCGGGCTCGACCTGACCGAGCGGGGGCCGACCCTCCTCACCCGGTCGCTGGCCCAGTCGCTGTTCCTCGGCTGCGAGTTCGCCGAGGGTGAGGGCGACGCCGTACGCCGGGCCGGCGCCGTGGTCCTGCCCGACATCCCCGGTGTGCCGATCGACCCCTACCGGGCCTCGCTCTACGCGCCACGCGACCTCTACGACACCCCGCGCTACCGCGACTCCCTCGACGCCAGGGCGTACGCCTGGTCGCAGGGCCGACCCGACGCCGACGACGCGCTCGCGATGGACCTGCACGACCACGCCGTCGACGTGGCGCTCGAGACGTGGCTCGCGGGCCGCTCGGTGGTGGGCGTGATGGGCGGCCACTCGCTCGAGCGCGGGAGCGGGACGTACGCCGCAGCCGCGCGCCTCGGCCACGGGCTCGGCCGTGACCTGACCGTCGCGACGGGCGGCGGCCCCGGAGCGATGGAGGCGGCCAACCTTGGCGCCTTCCTGGCCGACGAGCCCCCGACTGCGGTCGACGACGCGCTGCAGCGACTCGCGGCCGTGCCGTCCTTCCGTCCCGACGTCGGCGCGTGGGCCCGGGCCGCCTTCGAGGTCATCGACGCCCACGGTCCGGGCCACGACTCGCTGGGGGTGCCGACCTGGCACTACGGGCACGAGCCGCCGAACCCGTTCGCCACCACGATCGCGAAGTACTTCCGCAACGCCACCCGTGAGGCGACCCTGCTGGAGATCTGCAACGCCGGCATCGTCTTCCTCCCCGGCGCGGCCGGCACGGTCCAGGAGGTGTTCCAGGACGCCTGCGAGAACTACTACGGCGACCCGTCGACCATCGCTCCGATGGTGCTCGTCGGCCGACGGCACTGGACCGAGGAGCTCCCGGTCTGGCCGCTGCTCCGCTCGCTCGCGCAGGGCCGGGCGATGGAGTCGCACGTCCACCTCGTCGAGAGCCTCGACGAGGCGGTCGCGGCGGTCTCGCTCAGCCGGCCGCGCGGCGACTGACAGCCGGAGCGCTGACGTCGCGGTAGTGGCTCACCAGCAGCTGGTTGACGGCCTGCCAGGTGCGGTCCCGCACGCTGTGTCGCGCGGCCAGCGCCATCCGTCGCCGCAGCACCGGCCGGGCGAGCAGGTGCTCGACGTGGGCCGCCAGCTCCTCGGCGTCCCCGGGCTCGTAGAGGTAGCCGGTGACGGTGTCGTCGACGACGTCGATCGGCCCACCGGCGCGGGGCGCGACCACGGGCACCCCGCTGGCCAGCGCCTCCTGCGCGGACTGGCAGTAGGTCTCGTGCCGCCCCGTGTGGACGAAGACGTCGAGCGTGGCGTACGCCCGGGCCAGCTCGTCGCCGTGCAGCACGCCGAGGAACGCGGCGTCGGGGAGCAGCGCCCGCAACCGGGCCTCCTCCGGCCCGCCGCCCACGAGCACCAGCCGGACGCCGGGCAGCCGGTCGACCCGGGCCAGCAGCTCGAGCTCCTTCTCGGCGGCCAGGCGGCCGACGTAGCCGACGAGGTGCTCGCCGTGCGGTGCGAGCTCGGCGTGCAGCGCCTCGTCGCGACGCGCAGGCCGGAACAGCTCCTGGTCCACTCCCCTGGGCCACCGGGCGACCGCGTCGATCCCCAGCCGCTCGAGCTGGGCGATGCTGGCGGTCGACGGGGCCAGCGTGCGGTCGACGCCCAGGTGGATCCGCCGGGTGAGCGACTCCATCGCGCGAGCGCCGCCGGGCACGGCGTACCGGTCGGCGAACCCGACGAGGTCGGTCTGGTAGATCGCCACCGTCGGGATGCCGAGCGAGCGCGCTGCCTTCGCGGCCTGGTAGCCGAGCGCGGCCGGTGAGGCGATGTGGACCACGTCGGGGCGGAAGCGCTGCATCGCGGCCCGGAGCCGGCGACGGGTCTCCAACCCGATCCGGAAGTCGGCGTAGAACGGGAGGTTGGCGCCGCGGGCGTGGGTGACCGGGAAGCCGGCGTACGTCGACGGGCCGGTCGGCGCGATCAGCTCAGCCTCGTGGCCCTCGGCCGCCAGGTGCTCCAGCACCCGGCGTACAGAGTTGGTGACGCCGTTGACCTGGGGCAGGAAGGACTCGGTGACGACCAGGACCCGGAGCTCCGCGCTCGCGGGACGGGTGATCGCAACGATGTTCGCCGTGACGTTGCGGCTCTGACGCCGCCTCTCGAGCAGGTCCATGCGACGGACGCTAGGGATCGGTCGGCAACACCGGCCCCGATCCGGGCAGACGACACGTGAACGGTCCCCGACAGGACGGTCTGCCCGGGACTACTCCACGGCGGCGAGCTGGCCGCAGGCTCCGTCGATGTCGCTGCCACGGGTGTCGCGCACGGTCGTGGGGATGCCCTTGGCCTCGAGGCGACGGACGAACTCGCGCTCGTCGGCCGGGTCGGAGGCGGTCCACTTGGAGCCGGGCGTCGGGTTGAGCGGGATCAGGTTGACGTGCACCCATCCCCAGTCGCCGTAGGAGTTGAGCACGTCGCCGAGGAGGTCGGCCCGGTGCGCCTGGTCGTTGATGCCGCGCATCATGGCGTACTCGATGGAGACGCGACGCTTGGTGACGCGGGCGTAGTTCCAGGCGGCCTCGACGGTCTCGGCGACCGAGTAGCGGGTGTTGATCGGGACCAGCTCGTTGCGCAGCTCGTCGTCGGGCGCGTGCAGGCTCAGCGCGAGCGTGACCGGGATGCCCTCCTCGGTCAGCTGGTTGATCCTCGGCACGAGGCCGACGGTCGAGACAGTGATGCCGCGGGCGCTCATCCCGAGGCCGGCGGGCGACGGGTCGACGAGGCGGCGGACGGCACCGATGACGGCCTTGTAGTTGGCGAGCGGCTCGCCCATGCCCATGAAGACCACGTTGGAGACGCGTCCGGGGCCGCCGGGGACCTCGCCGCGCGCCATCGATCGCGCGCCGGCGACGACCTGCTCGACGATCTCGGCGGTCGACATGTTGCGCTGGAGGCCGCCCTGGCCGGTGGCGCAGAACGGGCACGCCATCCCGCAGCCGGCCTGGCTGGAGACGCAGACGGTGGCACGGTCGGGGTAGCGCATGAGCACCGACTCGACGAGCGCACCGTCGAAGAGCTTCCAGAGCGTCTTGCGCGTGGTGCCCTTGTCGGCCTCCAGCGTGCGCAGCGGCGTCATGAGGTCGGGCAGCAGTGCTGCGACCAGCTCGTCACGCTGCGTGGCCGGGAGGTCGGTCATCTCCGCGGGGTCGTCGACGAGGCGACCGAAGTAGTGGGTCGAGAGCTGCTTGGCGCGGAAGCCGGGGAGGCCCATCTCCTCGAGCAGCGCCTTGCGGCCGGCCTCGTCGAGGTCGGCGAGGTGCCGCGGGGGCTTCTTGCGTCCGCGGGGCTCGTCGAAGACGAGGGGCAGGGTCTTGATGGGCTGCTGAGTGGAATCTGACATCGCGGAGCGATTCTCCCATCCCCGCGGTCACGCGGCGATTCGCGAGGCGACGCGACGACTCAGGCGTCGACCATGAAGTAGAGGACCAGCGACGTGACACCGAGGACGACCAGCGCCGTGACGAGCATCCCGACGAACATGAACTGGGCGAAGCGGCGCGTCTTGCGCTTGACCAGCATCGTGATCGGCAGGACCAGCGCGATGAGGATCAGGGGGAAGAGCTGCTCGGCCGTGTCGTAGTCGAAGAGGAGCCGCAGGATGCCGACGAAGGCTCCCGGCAGCGCCGTGACGAAGAGCATGCCGGCGAAGAAGCCGGTGATCCCCGCGAAGGTCGGGTGGCTGTGGTGCCACCACTCGAAGGATCGCTCGCGCGACTCCTCGGTCTGCTGCAGCTCGTCGGTCTCCACGCCTCCAGAGTAGGCGGTGGACCGGGCCCGTGGCCGCTGGGCACGCGGTGCGAGGATTTTCGAGGCGCTCACCCGTCGACGGTGATCACGTCGGGCATCGCGAGCCCGGCCCAGCGCTCGAGGTCGGGCGGCTGTCCGGTCAGGTCGGCGACCGCGAGCGTCCAGGCGGTGCCGTGGCCCACCAGGACCACGTCCTCGCCGCCGTGCACGTCCAGCACCCGGCGTACGGCCGGCACGACGCGCGCGCGGCACGCGCCCAACGGCTCCCAGCCGGGCACGGCCGCGGCGTCGGGGCGGTCGAAGGCACGGCGTACGACGCCGGGGAAGTCGTCCACCTGCTCCCCCGAGCGCTCGTGCTCGCGCAGGTCGCGCAGCACGCCGACCTCCGTGTCGGTGAGGAGCTGGGCGGTCTGGACGGCCTTGGGCTCGGGCGAGCTGAACCACGCCGCGCGCGCCGGCAGCCGGCCGGAGGCGCGCAACGCCCACACGTCGTCGTACGCCGCGGGGTCGAGGTCCCACTCGGCCGCGGGCGTGCCGGGAACCATCAGCGGGCGACCGTGGCGGACCAGGTGGAGGGTCACACGAACTCCCGGGCGCCACGCAGGCGCGTGGTGAGGAGGCGCTCGGCCAGGGAGGAGTCGAGGCGCACGTCGACGGGACCGGGGACCGCGAGCTCGGCCCGGCTCGCGCCACGGAGCAGGTCGGGATCCCACCCGTCGCGGCGGGCGATCAACCGCCCGAGCTCCAGGCGGCTCATCGCGTCCAGGCCCGCGACGTGGAGGACACCCCGGACCTCGTGGGTGACCAGCTCGACGAGCGCTGCCGCGAGGTCGCCGACGTGGACCGGGCAGCGCCGCTCGTCCTCGAACAGAGCACCATCGGCGCCCTCGGCCAGGCGGTGCACGAGGCGCTCGTGCGGGGACCTCCCGTCGCCGAGGATGAGCGAGGTGCGCGCGACCACCACGTCCGCGCAGACGGCCAGTGCGACCGTCTCCGCAGCGGCCTTGGCTGCGCCGTAGGGGGTCACCGGATCGGGCCTGGCCGACTCGTCGTAGTGCACGTCCGCGCCGGAGAACACGACGTCGCTGGAGACGAGGACCAGGCGCGCCGCGTGGGACGCCGCCGCCAGGGCGACGTGCGCGGCACCGGTGGCGGTGACGTCCCAGTCGGACTGGACGTAGGCGGTGTGGACGACCGCGTCGGGCCGGTGTCGGTCGAGCAGTGCCTCCACGGCGTCGCGGTCCCTCAGGTCGGCGTCGGTCGACCCCACGGCGACCACGTCGTGGGCGGCGGCCGCGGCCACCACGTGACGACCCAGGTAGCCGGTCCGACCGCCGGTGACCAGGACGCGCACGACGACGCCTCAGTAGACGAGGTAGTAGAGGATCAGCCAGATCGGCGCGACGGTCGCGAGCAGCGAGTCGAGCCGGTCCATCAGGCCGCCGTGCCCCGGGATGACCTGGCTCATGTCCTTGATGCCGAGGTCGCGCTTGATGACGGACTCGCACAGGTCACCGAGCGTGGCCATGACGACGGTGATCAGGCCGAGCAGGAGGCCGACCCACCAGTCGCCGCCGAGGAACGACGTCACGAGCCAGACGCCGACCGCGACGCACGCGACGGTCGAGCCGGCGAAGCCCTCCCACGACTTCTTGGGCGAGATGACCGGAGCCATCGGGTGCTTGCCGAACAGCACGCCCGCGATGTAGCCGCCCGTGTCGGAGGCCACCGTGATCGCGATGAAGGTGATGATGCCGCGCACGCCGGGGTCGTCGGTGTCGAGGCCGAAGGCCGGGTTGTGCCCGCCCTCCGAGAGCAGCAACGCGACGAAAGCGCCGAGGAACGGCACGTAGATCAGCGTGAACACCGCAGCCGTGGCGTTCTTGACATAGCCGTCCACCCCGCGGCGCAGCAGCCACAGCATGATCACCAGGGCCGTGACCGCGGTGGCCGTGACGAGGGCGGGCGCGCCGTAGAAGTAGGCCACGACGACCATCACGACGCCACCGAGCATCAGCGGCTGCTCGGGGATGTCGATGTCCTTGGCGCCCAGGCCGTTGTGCAGCTCCCAGATCGCGATGACGACCGCCGCGGCGACGATCGCCATGAAGGCGGTCTTCCAGAACAGCAGCGACAGCAGGATCGCCCCGACCAGCACCACGGCGGAGACGATGGCGGTGGGCAGATCGCGGCCTGCGCGGCCGTGGTCCTTCTTGATCGCCTCTGCCGGCGGCTGGGGCACCCCGGGTGCGGGTGGCTCGGAGGTCGTCATGGGTGGGCGCTCAGACTTCGAGCAGCTCTGCTTCCTTGTGCTTGAGGAGGTCGTCGATCTTGTCGGTGTGGGTCTTGGTGAGCCCGTCGAGGCGCTTCTCGGCCCCGGTGACGTCGTCCTTGCCGACCTCACCGTCCTTTTCGAGCTTCTCGAGCGCCTGCTTGGCCGTGCGGCGGATGTTGCGCACCGAGACGCGGCCGTCCTCTGCCTTGCCCTTGGCGAGCTTGATGTACTCCTTGCGGCGCTCCTCGGTCAGCTCCGGGAAGACGCAGCGCAGCACCTTGCCGTCGTTGGAGGGGTTGACGCCGAGGTCGGAGTCGCGGATCGCGCGCTCGACGGCCGGCATCGCGCCCACGTCGAAGACCTGGATCAAGATGGTGCGCGCGTCCTGGGAGGTGAAGCTCGCCAGCTGCTGCAGCGGGGTCTGCGTGCCGTAGTAGTCGGCGGTGATCTTGGCGAACATCGCCGGGTTGGCGCGCCCGGCGCGGATGGCGGCGAACTCCTCGCGGGTCGCCTCGACGGACTTGCCCATCTTGGCGTCGGCATCGTTCATCACGTCGTTGATCACGTTTGCGCTCTCTCTCGTCGTACGTCGGGTGCGGAGGTGGTGCGGCCGGGTCAGGCCGAGCTGCTCACCAACGTGCCGATCTTCTCACCCCGGACGGCGCGCACGATCGTGCCCGGCGTCGAGAGGTTGAAGAAGACCATGTCCATCTTGTTGTCGCGGGCCATGGCGATGCCGGTGGCGTCGGCGACCTTGAGGTCGCGGGCGAGGTACTCGTCGTAGGTGAGCTGGTCGAACTTCACCGCGTCGGGGAACTTGTGCGGGTCGGAGTCGTAGACACCGTCCACGCCCTGCTTGCCCATCAGGATGACCTCGCAGCGCGTCTCCAGCGCCCGCTGCGCCGCGACCGTGTCGGTCGAGAAGAACGGCATGCCGGCGCCGGCGCCGAAGATCACGACGCGGCCCTTCTCCATGTGGCGCATCGCGCGACGCGGGATGTAGGGCTCGGCGACCTGGCCCATCGTGATCGCGGTCTGCACACGCGTCTCGACGCCGTGCTTCTCGATCAGGTCCTGGAGCGCGAGGCAGTTCATCACCGTGCCCAGCATGCCCATGTAGTCGGCACGCGCGCGGTCCATGCCGCGCTGCTGGAGCTCGGCGCCGCGGAAGAAGTTGCCACCGCCCACGACGATGGCGATCTGGACACCCGACTTGGCGACCTCGGCCACCTGGGCAGCCAGGGCATTGATCACGTCGAGGTCCAGTCCGACCTCACCGCCGCCGAACACCTCGCCGGAGAGCTTGAGCAGGACTCGCTTGTACGCCGTCACCTGGATCCCTTCGCACGCCTTGACCGGTCCCGAGAAACCTACCGGCCAGTGGGGGCGGGGTCGAACCCGCGCACCCGGAGGTGCCCTGCGGGCGGCCGCAAATGCCGCAGGGGCCGTACGCCGGTGGCGTACGACCCCTGTCGGGTGCGGTGAGCGGAGGCTCAGGCGCCGACCTCGAAGCGGGCGAACCGCTTCACGGTGGTGCCGGCGGCGTCGAGGACGGCCTTGACCGACTTCTTCGACTCGGTGACCGACTCCTGCTCGAGCAGGACGATCTCCTTGTAGAACCCACCGAGGCGACCCTCGACGATCTTGGCGATCGCCTGCTCGGGCTTGCCCTCCTCGCGGGTCTTCTGCTCGGCGATGGAGCGCTCGGACGCCACGACGTCCGCGGGGACCTCGTCGCGGGTGAGGTACTGGGCCTTCATCGCGGCGATCTGCATCGCGGCGGCGCGGGCGGCAGCCTCGTCACCCTCGAACTCGACGAGCACGCCCACGGCGGGCGGCAGGTCGGCGGCACGCTTGTGCATGTAGGTGACGGTGGTGCCCTCGAAGTAGGCGACCTCGCCCAGCTCGATCTTCTCGCCGATGGTGATGGCCAGGTCCTGGACGACCTCGCCGACGGTCTTGCCGTCGAGCTCGGCGGCCTTGAGGGCGTCGGTGTCGGTGGCCTTCACGGAGTTGGCGACCTCGGCGATCTGCTGCGCCTTGGCGATGAAGTCCTCGTTCTTGGCGACGAAGTCGGTCTCGCTCTTGAGCTCGACCAGCGCGTTGCCGGCGGTGGCGACGAGGCCGGCGACGGCCTCGCGCTCGGCGCCGCGGGCGGCAGCCTTGGCAGCACCCTTCACGCGGAGCAGCTCGACAGCCTTGTCGAAGTCGCCATCAGCCTCGGTCAGCGCCTTCTTGCAGTCCATCATCCCGGCCTGGGTCAGCTCACGGAGCTTCTTGACATCGGCGGCGGTGAAGTCAGCCATGGTCCCTCTTCCTTGGGTTCTGGGGTGGTCGTACGGGGACGTGCGAAGGCCGGCCGCGGGGTGTCCCCCGCGACCGGCGTCCGCCATCAGTCCTTCTTGGCAGCAGCCTTCTTCGCGGGCTCTGCCTCGGCGTCGGTCGCAGCCTCGGCCTCGACGGGGGCGTCGGCAGGAGCCTCGGCCGCGGTCTCGGCAGGAGCCTCAGCCTCAGCAGGAGCCTCAGCCTCGGCGGGGGCCTCGGCCTCGACCTCGACGGGGGCCTCCGCCTCGGCGGGAGCCTCGGTCACGGCGTCGGCGGCGGCCTCGGCCTGCGGGGCCTCGGACGCGGCACCGGTGGCCTCGGAGGCCGGGGTCTCGGCAGCGGCGTCACCGGTGGCGGCAGCAGCAGCCTTGTCGGCGTCACCGGTCAGGAGCTCGCGCTCCCACTCGGCCAGGGGCTCCTCGGCGCCGACGGCCTGGTCAGCGTCGCCACCCTTAGCGCCCGAGCGGGCGATGAGGCCCTCGGCGACGGCGTCGGCGACCACGCGGGTCAGCAGGCCGACCGCGCGGATCGCGTCGTCGTTGCCCGGGATCGGGAAGTCGACGAGGTCGGGGTCGCAGTTGGAGTCGAGGATGCCGATGATCGGGATCCGCAGCTTGCGGGCCTCCTCGACGGCGAGGTGCTCCTTGTTGGTGTCGACGATCCACACCGCGGAGGGAACCTTGGTCATCTCACGGATGCCGCCGAGGGTCTTCTCGAGCTTGGTGTGCTCCCGCTTCATCTGCAGGAGCTCCTTCTTGGTGCGACCCGAGCCGGCGACGGTGTCGAAGTCGACGTCGTCGAGCTCCTTGAGCCGGTTGATCCGCTGGTGCACGGTCTGGAAGTTGGTGAGCATGCCACCGAGCCAGCGCTGGTTGACGTAGGGCATCCCGACGCGCGTCGCCTGCTCGGCGATGGCCTCCTGGGCCTGCTTCTTCGTGCCGACGAACATCACGACGCCGCCCTTGGCGACGGTCTCCTTGACGAAGGCGTACGAGCGGTCGATGTAGGCCAGCGACTGCTGCAGGTCGATGATGTAGATGCCGTTGCGCTCGGTCATGATGAAGCGCTTCATCTTGGGGTTCCACCGACGGGTCTGGTGACCGAAGTGGACGCCGCTCTCGAGCAGCTGGCGCATGGTGACGACTGCCATGGGTTCTCCTGTTGTTGCGGAGGCGCTCACCTGTGTGCCCGCCCTTGACGCAGGACGGACCGGGAGCGTGACTCCTGTTGTGTTCAGTTCGTTGCGCCCGACGGGCGTCGGGTGCCCTGACGCTCACACGCCGGTCCGATCCGCACCGGTGGGGCTGGTGGGAACTGAGGACCGACGCCCACGGGCGGTCCGGAACCAGGGATGCATTCCGACGCGGTCTGCGAGCGTGCGAAGTCAGTCCGGGAGGACTGCTCCGCACATCGTAGGCCACCCGTACGCGTGGAGCGAATCGCTGGGCACCCCTCTTCTGAGCGTGGATTCCGGGCCGTGACGCATCCACAGGCCGGCTCCCCCGCCCGCCGTCCACAGGCTCGTCCGGTGCTGGTGGTCGTGCCCGGCGCCGGGCCGCAGGATCGCCGGATGCGAGCTGCCCTCGGTGTCGTCCGTCCCCTCCTGGTGCTCACCCTCCTGCTCGGTCACGGCGGAGCAGCGGCTGCGGCGCCCGAGCGACCGGACGGAGTGTGGCCCCTGGCGCCCGAGCCCGACGTCGTACGTCCCTTCGAGCCCCCGCCGAACCCCTATGCCGCCGGACACCGGGGCGTCGACCTCGCCGGGAGTCCCGGCCAGGCGGTGCTCGCCGCACTGCCGGGCACGGTCGGCTTCGCCGGGTCGATCGGCGGCAAGCCCGTGGTCACGGTGCGGCACGGCGGACGACGTACGACCTACGAGCCGGTGGTGGCCACCGTCGAGCGGGGCCAGGAGGTGGCCGCCGGCGCGGTGCTGGGCCGACTCACGGTGACCGACAGCCACTGCTTCCCGGCGGCGTGCCTGCACTGGGGACTGATCGTCGGCGAGGGCTCGGACGAGGAGTACGTCGACCCGCTGTCGCTCGTCGGTTCCGGCCCGGTGCGGCTGCTGCCGCTGTGGCGCGACGAGCCCGCCTCGGCGCGGGTCGGGTGGACTCCCCCGCTGGAGCGTTGGTCGCGCCCGCTGGACTGGCGGGCGTGACGTCGTCTCCGTCTCGACACGCCGCTAGGCCCGCGGGTGGGCCTGCTGGTAGGCCCGGCGGAGTCGGTCGGTGGTGACGTGGGTGTAGAGCTGCGTCGTCGCCAGGGAGGCGTGGCCGAGCAGCTCCTGCACCGAGCGCAGGTCGGCGCCGCCCTCGAGCAGGTGGGTGGCGGCGGTGTGGCGCAGGCCGTGGGGGCCGATGTCGGGCGCCCCCGGCACGTCGGCGATGCGGCGGTGGACAAGGTCCCGGACCGCTCGCTGGTCGATCCGGCGACCGCGCACGCCGAGGAACAGAGCCGGTCCCGACCCCTCCACGCGCAGCGTCGGTCGCCCCGAGACGAGCCAGCGCTCGACGGCGCGACCGGCGGGCGTGCCGTAGGGCACGGAGCGCTCCTTGCGGCCCTTGCCGAAGACCCGCACCACCCGGCGCTCGGTGTCGACGTCGTCGATGTCGAGGCCGACGAGCTCGCCGACCCGGATGCCGGTGGCGTAGAGCAGCTCCAGCATCGCGACGTCGCGGATCCCTGCGGGCGAGCCGTCGTCGGCGAGGTCGGCGGCCGCGCGGATCAGCGACTCGGCCTCGTCGGCGCGCAGCACCGGCGGGAGCGTCTTGTGCTTCTTCGGGGAGCCCAGGGCCGCTCCCGGGTCGGTCGGCAGCCGGCCGGTGCGGTGGAGCCACGCCGTGAACACCCGCGCGGCCGTCGCGCGCCGGGCGATCGTCGTCCGGCTGCGTCCGGTGGTCTGGAGCCTGGCCAGCCAGCTGCGCAGCGCGCGGAGATCGAGGTCGGCGACGTCGTCGATGCCGAGGCGCAGGCAGTGGTCGAGCAGGCTCGAGATGTCGCCGAGGTAGGCCCGGACCGTGTGGGGCGTGAGGTCACGCTCGGAGACGAGGTGCCGCTCGTAGTCGCCGAGCAGGCGCACCATCGGCTCGGGCAGGCCGCCCTGCGTCGCCTCGTCCCCGGTGTTGCTCACCCTCGGATCGTAGGCGGCGCGAGGCCGGTGTTCGGGACCTCTCACCCGGTGCCTGCGAGTCGCCAGCCGTCGTCGCCGCGCACCACGAAGCCCTTCACCTCCAACCGCCCGAGCGCCAGGACGGTGTCGCGCACGTGCAGCAGGCTGAGCCGGGCGATGCTCTCGACCCCGACCGGGGAGACCGACGGAACCTGCTCCAGCACGGTGCGCTCGACCGGGCTGAGTCGGTCACGAGGTCGTTCGGGACCTCGGGGCTCCTCCAGGAGATGGGCCCCGATCGCACCGACCGCCTCGAGCACCTCGGAGCCCTGGGTGACCACGGTGGCCCCACCGCGTCGCAAGCACTGGTGCACGCCCATCGAGGTGTAGCTCGTGACCGGTCCGGGCACGCACATCACGGGTCGGCTCATCTGCTCGGCCCAGCGCACGGTGTTGAGCGCGCCGCTGCGCAGCGCGGCCTCGACCAGCACCGTGCCTCGGGTGAGGGCCGCGATCAGCCGGTTGCGGGCCAGGAATCTCAGCTGCGTGGGTCCCGAGCCCGGTGGCTGCTCCGATACCACCGCGAACTCGGCCGAGAGGTGATCGAGCAGCGCGCGGTGCTTCATCGGGTAGACCCGGTCCACGCCGCAGGGCAGCACCGCGACGGTCGCTCCGCCTGCCCGCAGGGCGGCGTCATGGGCGACGAAGTCGATGCCGAGGGCCCCGCCGGACACGACGGGCACCGACGCCGACGCGAGGTGCCCGGCGATGGCCTGGGTCATCTCGACCCCGTAGACCGAGGCGGCGCGCGAGCCGACGACCGCGACAGAGGCGGCGAGCTCGGTCAGCGGCATGGGACCGCGGACCCACAGGCCCGGCGGGGTGCCACCGAAGCTCAACGCGCCGGCCTCGGCGGTGGGGTCACGGTGGTCGAGCTGGTCGACGTGGTCGAGGTCGTCGAGCCCCGCAGGCCACTCCGGGTCACCCGGCACCAGGAAGCGGATGCCCATCGCCTCTGCCGTCTCGAGAGCGCGGGCAGGGTCGACCTCGGCCAGCCGCTCGGCCAGGCCGCTCCCCGGCTTGGGCACCAACTGCGACCCCAGCGCTCGCTGGGGCCCGAGCTCGTGCACCAGCCTGGAGGTGGTCATGTCGCCCGGCTCGACGCCGCAGCTCAGCACGACCCGAGCCAGCCGGTCGGCCTCGGGCACTCCGGACGCCGCGGTCACGAGGCTGCCATCGCGATCACGCGCGCCGGCAGGCTGAGGGCCGGATCGCTGGAGCGCAGGGCCAGTGCCACACGTGCTGCCTCGAGCCCGGGGCGCGTCGCTCCGGCACAGTCAGCCACGGTCCACGCCAGACGCTGGACGCGGGTCAGTCCGCGCCGCGTGAGCCGGCCAGCGGCGAGCTCGTCGTCGATCGCCTGTTGGGCATCCGGATCGAGAGGCCAGCACTCGTCGAGGACCACCCCGGGCACCGAGGCGTTGAGCGACCACGGTCGGTCGCGGTAGCGGTGCGCCTGCCTCGCTCGAGCATCGGTGACGCGCGAGCGGACGTCCTCCGACGACTCCGGCGCGACACCCCAGGCGCTGGAGGTCCGCCGCGCTTGGGGGCGTACCTCCATCCAGATGTCGACGCGATCGACGATGGGCCCGCTGAGCTTGCGCAGGTAGTGGGCGCGCTGCACCTGGCTGCACTCGCAGGCTCCGCCCGAGAGTCCGTGGAAGTTGCCGCACGGGCACGGGTTGGCCGCCAGCACGACGAGGGAGCGTGCGGGGTAGGTGGCCGACTCCTCGCCGCGGGCGATGGTCACCTCGCCGGACTCCAGCGGCTGGCGCATCGCCTCGATCACGTCCGCGCGGAAGTGGGGGAACTCGTCGAGGAAGAGGACGCCATGGTGGGCCAGGCTCACCTGGCCGGGCCTGACCCGGCCGGTGCCCCCGCCCAGGACGCTCGCCGCGCTGGCGGAGGGGTGCGGTGCGAACCACGGCGGGCGGCGCAACAGGCCCGAGCCGTCCGGCAGCGTGCCCGCCACCGAGTGCAGCGCGGACACCTCGAGCGACTGCTCGACGGTCAGGTCGGGCAGGATCGACGGGATCCGTTCGGCGATGGACGTCTTCCCCGTGCCTCGCGGACCGACGAGCATCAGCGGGTGGCCGCCCGCGGCGGCGACCTCCACGGCGTAGCGGACGTCCTCGAGACCGTCGAGGTCCGCCAGGTCGGCGCCGTCGAGCCGGTCCTCGCCGCGCCAGGTCGCGAGCGGGCTCGCGGACGGTCCGACCACTGGTGGCGCCTCGGGGACCTCGACACCGCGCAGCACGGCCACGACCTGGGCGAGGGAGCGAACCCCGAAGACCGTCATGCCCGGCACCAGCGCCGCCTCGGCCGCCTGCGGCTCCGGCACGAAGACGCGGTCGATCCCGTGCGAGGCCGCCGCGATGACCATCGGCAGCACGCCGGGGACCGGCCGCAACCCGCCGGAGACGGACAGCTCCCCGATGAACGCCCAGCCGGTCAGGTGGTCGGCCCGCAGCTCCTCGTGCTTCTTGTCGGCCGCCAGCACGGCGACCGCGATCGCCAGGTCGTAGTGGGTGCCCGCCTTGGGCAGGTCGGCGGGTGAGAGCAGGATCGTCACGCGCTTGGTCGCCGGCCACGGGCCGCAGTCGTTGTTGACCGCCATCCGCACCCGGTCGCGCGCCTCGGACAGGCTCTTGTCGACCCGGCCGACCATGGTCGTCGCGGGAACTCCCGGCGAGGCATCGACCTGCACATCGATGACGTGGCCGTCGGCACCGCGGAGCGCGAGCGTGCGGGCGGTCGCGAACGCCATCAGCCGATCTCCGCGACGTGCTCGATCTCGACCGGGCCCCCCGGCGGCACCAGCACGCCGACGACGTCGACGCGCACGTCGGAGGGATGGCAGTCGTGCTCGCGGAGCCAGCGGAAAGCCAGCCGCTTGAGACGGTCGGCCTTGACCTGGTTGACGGCCTCGAGGGGCGAGCCGTAGTCGGTCGAGGTGCGCGTCTTGACCTCGCAGATGACGAGCACCTGGCCGTCGCGCAGCACCAGGTCGATCTCACCGAGCTCGCAGCGCCAGTTGCGGTCGACCAGGACCATGCCGCGCTGCGTGAGGTGCCGGGCCGCAAGGGTCTCGCCGCGCTGGCCGAGCAGCCGCTTGCGCTCGGCGGCGGGGTCGGGGGTGAAGGGGGACGCAGCAGCGGATCGAGCCATCGTGGGTGCCTTCCGGTCGGGCAGGATCGGGAAGCACCAGCAGACCGCGCAGCACCGACGGCCCGGGCGCGAGCGGGCGAAGGGCTGTGGACGACGCCCCGATCGGCTGTCCTGTGGACGGCCAGTGGCCCGGGACGTGGGGCCAGCCCCTCAGTCCTTGGGCGGGTCGATCTCCGCCGGCGCGAGCTCCTCGACGTTGACGTCCTTGAAGGTCAGGACCTTGACGTTCTTGGCGAACCGGGCGGGGCGGTACATGTCCCACACCCAGGCGTCGGTCATGGAGACCTCGAAGAACACGTCGCCGCTCTCCGAGCGGGCCTTCACGTCGACCTGGTTGCACAGGTAGAAGCGGCGGTCGGTCTCGACGACGTACTTGAAGATGCCCACCACGTCGCGGTACTCGCGATAGAGGGTGAGCTCCATCTCGGTCTCGTACTTCTCGAGATCCTCGGCGCTCATGCGTCCTCCTCCTTCGCGGGGGTCGTCGTCCCCGGCTGCACCCTGCCCAACCCGTCTGGCCCGACCCTAGTGGCCGGATCCAGCACCGGGTCCGGCATCGGCTCGAGACCCGCCGCGCGTCTCACGTTCACGAAGCGCATCCGGTGCACCGGCGAGGGTCCGTGCGCGGCCAGGGCGGCGTCGTGCTCGGAGGTGCAGTAGCCCTTGTGCGTCGCGAAGTCGTAGGCCGGCCACGTCCCGTGCAGGTCGACCATCAGCCGGTCACGCGTCACCTTGGCGATCACGGAGGCGGCCGCGATGCAGGCCGCGACCCGGTCCCCCTTCCACACCGCGAGGCCCGGGACGCCGAGGCCGTCGACCGGGAAGCCGTCGGTGAGGACGTACGACGGTCGCGTCCCGAGGCGGGCCACCGCCCGCCGCAGCGCCTCGACGTTGGCGACGTGCATGCCGAGCCGGTCGCACTCCTCGGGCTCGATGACCACGACCGACCACGCGAGCGCACGGCGTACGACCTGGGCGTAGACCCGCTCGCGGGCGGCCTCGGTCAGCAGCTTGCTGTCCGCGAGCCCGGGCACGATGCCCGCCTTGCCCGCAGGCAGCACGACGGCACCGGCGACCAGGGGACCGGCGCACGCGCCGCGCCCGGCCTCGTCGACACCGGCGATCGGCTCCAGGCCGGCGCGGCGCAGGGCCCGCTCGTAGCCGTACAGCCCGGCATCACGGCGTACGGTCACGCCGCTCTGCGCGGGGACGGGCGAGGGCAGCGGGGGCGCCGTCATCGGCGGCCTCGTCACGAGGACGGGTCCGGCACGTCCTCGAACGTGGACGGACGCGTGTCCCAGCGGAAGCGGTCGGCGGGCCAGAGCAGGACGAAGACCTTGCCGACGACCAGGTCCACCGGGACGAACTCGTCCCCGGGGACGCACTCGGTGACGTCGGTCGGGCACATGTGCTGCGAGGAGTCGGCCGAGCGCGAGCGGTTGTCGCCCATCACGAAGATGTGACCCTCGGGGATGGGGCCGGTCTTCCAGTCCTCGTCGCAGGCACCGTTGGTGGGCATCGGGCCGTTGCACTTGGCGCCCATCCGCTTGATGTAGGCGTCCTCCTCCAGCGGCTGGCCGTTGACCAGCAGCCGGCCCTGCTCGTCGCAGCACTGGATCGTGTCGCCGGCGACGCCGATGACGCGCTTCACCAGGTGGCCGCCGGTGGGGTAGAGACCGATCTTGGCCATCGCCTGGGCGATCGGGTTGGTGGGCCCGGCGGCGTCGATCGGGCTCAACCAGCCACCCGGGTCCTTGAAGACGACCACGTCGCCGCGCTCGGGCTCGTCGTCACCCCAGTAGGAGACCTTCTGGATGAGGATCCGGTCGTTGAGGATCAGGCCCGGCTCCATCGACTCCGAGGGGATGTAGAACGCCTGGACGAAGAAGGTCTTGATCACGATCGCGAGGACCAGCGCCACGCCGAGCAGCAGGATCGTCTCCTGCCACAGGGGCAGCTGCTTGCGCTTGGGCTTGCCCGGAGCACCCCCCGAACGCGACGACCGCGGCCCCTCGTCCGTGGAGATGGACGAAGCACCGCGGTCATCAGAAGTCACGCGCAGAGACTAACCAGTCCCTGGTCGAACTCGGGCCTCGCGGCACCGAGCCCGGTGGATCACGCCTCGCGGCGCTCCTTGATCTTCGCCTTCTTGCCGCGCAGGTTGCGCAGGTAGTAGAGCTTGGCGCGGCGCACGTCACCGCGGGTGACGACCTCGATGGTCTCGAAGATCGGGGAGTGCATCGGGAAGGTGCGCTCGACGCCGACACCGAACGAGATCTTGCGGACCGTGAAGGTGCGGCCGACGCCGGCACCGTGGATGCGGATCACGACGCCCTGGAAGACCTGGACGCGCGAGCGGCTGCCCTCGACGACCTTGACGTGGACCTTGACGGTGTCACCGGCGCGGAAGGCCGGGAGGTCGTCGCGCTTGAGTGCATTGCCGAGATCGGCGATGACGTTGGTCATGTGTGCTCCTCGCGAGTGCCACAGGTCAGCCGCGGATTCGTGGTGGTGACGGGTTTCGGTGGCTGCTCGAGCTGGCCGGCCGGTGCGCCCCCTGTGGCAGGTGCGGTACGGCGGGACCCCGGGCACGTCTGGTGGGACGGGTCCGGGCGACCCTGGCCTCGAGCGGACCAAGGGTGAAGTCTGCCAGAGCGGAGAGGTCAGCGTGAAATCCGCTTGGTGAGCACGACCGCGCCCGCCGGCGCCGTCCGGTCCGACCGCAACCGGAAGCCCGCCTTCTTGTACATCCGCAGGTTGTCGGTCGAGCCCGCACCGGTGAAGAGGACGTACGTCCTCACGTCCCGCGGCGCGAGGCCCTCGACGAGCTCGAGCAGCGCCCTGCCGAGCCCGCGCCTCTGGAGGTCGGGAGCGACCATGATCCGGCCGATGTCCCACTCGCCGTGGGAGTCGACCCGACCGCGCACGGCACCGATGAGGCGTCCCGAGACGGGCTCGCGCACGACCATCACGGTCCAGTCCCCCAGCCCGCGGCGTACGTCGTCGAGCGACTCGCGCAGCGCCGGGATCTCCACCCCGGGGTTGGCCACCATCTCCTGGAGCCAGCAGGCGCGCTGGAGCGTGTAGATCTCGCCAGCGTCGGCCGGCACGGCAGGGCGTACGTCGAGGTCGGCGAGGCCGGCGACCGCGCCGGTCCTCGGCAGGAGGTCGGGACGGCGCTCGGCGGTGCGCCGCTCGGCCTGCTCGCGCCGCCAGGCGGCGATCCGCCCGTGGTCGCCCGAGAGCAGCACCTCAGGGACGTCACGGCCCTGCCACGAGGCGGGCTTGGTGTAGACGGGGTACTCGAGGAGGCCGTCGGCGTGCGACTCCTCGACGAGCGACTCGGCGTTGCCCATGAAGCCCGGGAGGAGGCGTACGACCGCCTCGGTGATCGCGAGCGCGGCGACCTCACCGCCGTTGAGGACGTAGTCGCCCAGGGAGATCTCGCGCACCGTGCCGACCGTGGCGGCGTGCTCGATGACCCGCTGGTCGATGCCCTCGTAGCGACCGCACGCGAACACCAGGTGCTCGTGCCCGCTGAGCTCGTGGGCGACCTGCTGGGTGAACGGCTCGCCGCTGGGCGTGGTGAAGATGATCGTGGCGTCGCGTGCGACGGCCCCCAGCGCGGCACCCCACGGCTCGGGCTTCATCACCATCCCGGCGCCGCCGCCGTAGGGCGTGTCGTCGACGGTGTGGTGGCGATCGGTCGTCCAGTCGCGCAGGTCGTGGACGGCGAGCTCGAGCAGGCCCTTGGCGCGCGCCTTGCCGGGCAGGCTCAGGTCCAGCGGGGCGAGGTAGTCGGGGAAGATCGAGAGGACGTCGATCCTCACGACGGCCCCTCCGGGGCGGCCTCGGGGACGTCGTCGGGGAACGGCGTGACCAGGCCGGGACGGTCGGCGACGACCACGCGCCCGGCCTCGAGGTCGACCTCGGGCACCAGCGCGGAGACGAACGGCACGAGGGTGTCGCGCCCGTCGGGCGTGCGGACGGTCAGCAGGTCCTGGGCGGAGCCGTGGACGACGGCCTTCACCTCACCCAGGTGCGCGCCGTCGACGTCGACGACCGCCAGACCGATGAGCTGGTGGTCGTAGTACTCGTCCGGGTCCTCGGGCTTCTCGTCCCGGCCGAGGGTGCCGTACAGGACGGTGCCGCGCACCGCCTCGGCGGCGTTGCGGTCGTCGAGCTCCTCGAAGGTGACGAGCAGCGTCCCCTGGTGCCAGCGGGCGCGGGTCACGGTGAGGGTGGAGGGTCGGCGGTCGGCCCCGGCGGGCGCCTCGGCGCGGATCGTCGTACCGGGCGCGAAGCGGCGGTCCGGCTCGTCGGTGCGGACGTCGAGGGTGACCTCGCCGCGGATGCCGTGGGGCTTGCCGATGCGGCCGACGACGACCTCGATGTCGCCCTGCTGCTGATCGCTCACAGCGTCAGCGTAGAGGTCCGGTCGGAACCACCGGGTACCCGGTGACAGCTGAGGTTCTCAGCGGTTGCAACGGGCGGGAAGCGCATCGAAGGGACTCGAACCTCGCCCGAAATCCACGACGGGCGCCACTCCGGATGGAGTGGCGCCCGTCGGTCAGGCTATGTCGGCCCAGCGCCGGTCGGTGTCGACTAGGCGTTCGATGCTTCGTCGACACCGGCGACTGCCGGCGTCTACCGCCGACGGTCGGTGTCGACAAGGCGTTCGATGCTTCGTCGACACCGGCGACTGCCGGCGTCTACCGCCGACGGTCGGTGTCGACGAAGTCGACCCGCGCCCCGCCGCGGCCCGCGAGGGCCGAGACGACGGTGCGGAACGCCGTCGCGGTGCGGCCGTTGCGGCCGATCACCTTGCCGAGGTCGTCGGGGTGGACCCGGACCTCGAGGATCGAGCCACGACGCAGCTGCTTGTCGCGGACGACGACGTCGTCGGGGTGGTCGACGATGCCGCGCACCAGGTGCTCGAGAGCCTCGGCCAGCACGTCGCTCACGCCTCGCTCTTGCCGGCGTCCTCGGCGGTCACCGTCTCGGTGGCCTCCGCGGCGTCGGCAGCGCCCTCAGGGGTCTCCGATGCGGGGACCTCGGCGGCGGGAGTCTCGGCAGGGGTCTCGGCAGGCGCCTCGGCGGCGGGCTCCTCGACCTTGTCGGCCTTCTCGGACTTCTTCTTGGTGGTCACCGCGGAGCCCTTGGGCTCGGAGGCGGCCTCCTTGAGGGCCTCGTTGAAGATCTCGAGCTTGTCGCGCTTGGGCTCCTTGACCTTCAGGGTGCCCTCGCTGCCCGGGAGCCCCTTGAAGGTCTGCCAGTCGCCGGTGATCTTGAGGATCGCCTCGACGGCCTCGGAGGGCTGGGCGCCGACGCCGAGCCAGTACTGCGCCCGGTCGGAGGTCACCTCGATGAAGGAGGGCTCCTCCTTCGGGTGGTACTTGCCGATCTCCTCGAGCACCCGACCGTCGCGCTTCTTGCGCGAGTCGACGACGACGATGCGGTACTGCGGCACCCGGATCTTGCCCAGGCGCTTCAAACGAATCTTGACGGCCACGTTTGTGGTGTCTCCTCAGAAATTGTCGTGGGTGAGAGACCCTCGCCAGGTGGGGTTACCGGGTCTGGTCGCTCGATGGGCGCTGCGTCGCTCGGATGAGAGGGTCCGGGCGCGCAGGACACGAGGAGAGATTCTGCCAGACGTACGCCGTGGGCGACCAATCGCCTGGCGCTCACGTGCCGGTCGCGGCCCGACAGACGTGGTCGAAGAAGTCGTCCTCGGGCAGGACGACCTCCAACCCGGCGTCCTCGTAGCGCGTGGGCACGCCGTCGCGGAAGACGCGACCCGTGAAGGTACCCGCCTCCCCGGGCGGCTCGACCACCGTGCCGACCGCGCGGAAGATCGAGGGCCGGCCGACGGTGCGGATGTCCCAGATCGTCCCGGTCGTGATGATGGTGACGGTGCTGTCGTCACCCGGCACGGCGTACGGCTCGACGAAGCGGGTGCGGGACTCGATGGTTCCGGTCGTGGGACCGCCGGGCGACGTGCTGAGTTGGTCGACGTCGTCGGTGCGGAAGGTCCGGTAGTAGCCGAGGTAGTCATGGTCGTAGTAGCGGGTGGTGTGGCGGTCCGAGACGTACCTCCCGTGCAGCGGCACGTGGCACGGGAGGTCCAGGGGCGCCCACCCGGTGTCGATGTGCCGATCACCCGTGCAGACCGGACCGGTCGGCCTCTCGCGGCAGGTGAACGCGAACGAGGAGTCAAGCGTCGTCGGCACGAGGAGCGACTCGTCGACCGGGGCCGGCGGATCCCCCAGCGCGGGTGTGGCGAGGAGGACCGCGGCGACGCTCAGGGCGGTCCCCGCAGCAGCAAGACGATGAAGGATGGGCATGGCGTCTCCTCGGTGTCGACCGGGCCGGGTCGGCCCTCACTCATACACAGCCGCCACGTCCTCCGACGGTTGACACCGGCGGCCGCTCAGCTCGTACGACGCCACGTGCCGGTCCACACGACCCTGTCCATCGGACCGTTGCTCGGGCCCAGCCGGGTGAAGACCAGTCGGTCGTCGTCGATGCGCCAGGTCACGGCTAGTGCCGAGCACGGCACGCACCGCGCGGACGTGACCACGAGCCTGCCGCGCTCGTCGTAGGCCACCGAGCCGCTGTCACCGATCTCCCAGACGGAGCCTCCGTAGTCGCCTGACTGCGTGAACGTGTCCGTCGTCAGGCGCAGCTCGAGCGGCAGGCGCCCGTCGTCGCCGATGTCCTCGCGGATGCGCGAGCGCGGGACACCGGCGGCCTCGGCCTGCTTCGTCGTGACCACCCGGCGCCAGGTGGAGTCGGGGATCAGCCCGGCAGCCTCCGGAGGGACGGGCGACGTCTCGGCGGGCGGCAGCGGGTCGGGAGGAACAGCACGGTCGACACCACCGGACGCGAGGCCGAACGCCAGGGCGACCGTCGCCGCCACCGCCACCAGCCCGCCGCCGGCGACGGCCAGCACCCGGCGCCGGTGGCGACGGCGCACCGCGTCGAGGCGGGCCTCGCCCGCGGGCACCAGCGACGAGGCGTTGCGCTCGAGACCGGCGCGCAGGCGGTCGTCAACGGACATCCTCGCCCACCTCCTCCCCGAGGGACTGGGCCAGCCGGTGGCGAGCGCGGTGCAGGTGCTGCTTGACCGTCGACTCCGAGACCTCGAGCACCTCGGCTATCTCGCGCACCGGCAGGTCGTCGAAGTAGAAGAGCACCACGGCGGCCCGCTGCATGGGAGCCAGTCCGGCGACCGCGGCGGCGACGTCGGGATCCGGCACGTGCTCGACGGGCGTGTGGTGGGCGAGCCGTTCCTTGCCCGGGCGGGCGGCGCGACGCTGGATCTCGCGCAGGGCGATCCTGATCGCGACCCGGCGGGCCCACGCCTCGGGACGGTCGTAGGTCGCCACGGTCCGCCAGTGCCGCAGCATCCGGTAGAGCGCCTCCTGGGCGATGTCCTCCGCCAGGGACTGGTCGTGGACCATCAGGAAGACGGTGCGGGTGAGGCGCGGGAAGCACGCGCGGAAGTACCAGTCGTACTCGCGTCCCTCCGGCGTACCCATGCAGCCTCCGATCGCGCCACCGCTGCGTCACCCACCTACAGCCGTGGGCGACGCCCGCGGTTGACACGGTGCCTGCAATCGTCCTCGGGCCGGACGGCGCCGGCAAGGTTCAGGAGTCGAGCCCGATGAAGGCGCGCACCGCCTCGGCGCCGGTGACCTCGATCGCGAGGTCACCGCGGACGAAGTCGTCCGGGGTCAGGACGAGGCCCTGGTTGAGCGCGAGCTCGCCCTCGCGTCGCTTGATCCGGCTGACCGTGGTGGGCCGGTAGCCGACCTTGCGCGAGACGGCGAGCGAGGCGGGGTTGTCGAGGAACGCCGCCGAGGTGATCTCCTCGAAGCCGAGGTGGTCGAAGAGCAACGCGCACATCGCACGGCGCATCTGCGTGCCGATCCCCCGCCCCTGGAACTCCCTGCCCAGCCACGAGCCGGTCTCACCGGTGCGCGTCACTGGGAAGTGCTGGGCCGCGACGCCCTGGCAGCCGATCACCCGCCCGTCGAGGAGGACGGCGAGGTCGAGGCAGAAGTCCTCGGGCGCGAACGTCGCCCTCTTGCTCCAGTGGTAGGCGGCGGTGTTGCGCGCGAGCTGGTCGGCAGGCACGGCCGTCCACGGGAAGTAGAACGGCATCGCGTCCGGGTCGTGGATGCCGGCCTCAGCGGCGTGGCACAGCTCGGCGATGAGCTCGTCGGTGAGGCCCCGGAGCTCGAGGGGCCCGGCGACCACGTGCAGCCCGAACGGCGGGAAGAGGTCGGTGAGGGTGCGCATGGGCCCATCCTCATCGAGTCCGCGCGCCGGTCCCAAACGTGAAGTCCGAGGTCATCGACGTCGACCGACCCCCACCTCGTTGCCACGCAGCACGATGTGCGACGGAGTTCGCAGGACGGACAGGTCCGCGACCGGGTCACGGTCGTAGACGACGAAGTCCGCCGAGGCGCCTTCGGTGAGCCCGTCCACCCCGAGCCACTCACGGGCCCGCCAGCTCGCCGCGCCCAGCGCATCGTGGGCCGGCATCCCGATCCGCACGAGTGCCTCGATCTCGCCGACGATGTTGCCGTGCCGGCTGATGCCCCCTCCGTCGGACCCGGCGTAGATCGGCACCCCGGCCTCGTGGGCCGCCATGATCGTGGCGGGCATCCGGTCATAGAGGTCGGTCATCGTCGCGGCGTAGTCGGGGAACTTCCCCGCACCTGCGGCCGCGTGCTCGGGGAACTTGTCGAGCTGCATGACCGTGGGCACCAGCCGCGTGCCGTGCTCGACCATCGCGTCGATCAGGTCCTCGGTGAGCCCGGTGCCGTGCTCGATGCAGTCGATGCCGGCGTCTATCAGCCCGGGCAGCACACCGTTGCCGAAGCAGTGTGCGGTGACCTTCGCGCCCTCGGCGTGCGCGGCCGCGATCGCGTCGGCGAAGGCCTCCGCGGGGAAGGACGGCGTCAGGTCACCGGCGTCACGTGAGATCCAGTCACCGACCAGCTTGATCCAGCCGTCACCGTTGCGTGCCTCCTGCGCGGCGTACGTCGCCAGGTCGGCCGGCTCCACCTCGTGGGCGTAGCCGCGGATGTAGCGCCTCGTCGCGGCGATGTGCCGCCCGCAGCGGATCAGGCGGGGCAGGTCGTCACGGTCGTGGATCCACCGGGTGTCGGCCGCCGAGCCGGCGTCGCGGATCAGCAGGGCGCCCCCGTCGCGGTCGTCGACGGCCTGCTGCTCGGTGGCCTCGTCGTCGGTCGCGCCGAAGTCGTCCAGCCCGAGGTGGCAGTGGGCATCGACCAGCCCGGGCACGATCCACCCCTCGGCGACCGTGTCGGAACCTGCCTGCCGCTCGTAGGTGATCCGGCCGTCGACGACGTAGAGGTCGCGCGCCTCGCCGTCGGGAAGGACCGGGCCGGAGAACTTCAGCGTCGTCGCCATGGTCGGCACGTTATCGGGCAGCACCCCTGTGCCCAGTTGTGGGCATGACGCGCGCCCGGCCCCGGATCGAGCATGGAGGCGGTGGCCGCGGACGTCGATCGGTCCGCGTGCAGGAGGGAGCCTGTCGTGCCCGGTGCTCGGCGATTCGTCGTCCTCTTCACGCTCGTCCTGGTGGCGGCGGGGTTGTCGGTGCTCATCGGCACGACCCCCGCAGCGGCCGCACCCTGCGACCCTCCGGTCACCAACGCGGTGGCGTGCGAGAACACGCTGCCCGGCAACCCCGAGAGCGAGTGGGGCGTCACGGGCGCCGGCTCCTTGAGCATCCAGGGCTTCGCGACCGACATGAGCGTCGACCAGGGACAGCCGATCGGCTTCAAGGTCGACACCGCAGCGACGTCGTACCGCCTCGACATCTACCGGATGGGCTTCTACGGCGGCGCGGGCGCCCGGAAGGTCGCGACCGTGCTGCCGACGGTGCTCACCAACCAGCCGACCTGCATCACCGCCACCGCGACCGGACTGGTCGACTGCGGGAACTGGACCCAGAACGCGTCCTGGAACGTCCCCGCGACCGCGGTCTCGGGCATCTACTTCGCCCGCCTGGTCCGCACCGACGGCACCGCCGGGGCGAGCCACGTGTTCTTCGTGGTCCGCGACGACGACGGCGGGTCCGACCTCCTCTTCCAGACCTCCGACACCACGTGGCAGGCCTACAACACCTACGGCGGCAACAGCCTCTACAGCGGCGCACCGGCCGGACGCGCGTACAAGGTGAGCTACAACCGCCCCTTCACGACGCGCGGCAACGCGCCCGAGGACTGGGTGTTCAACGCGGAGTACCCGATGGTGCGGTTCCTCGAGTCCAACGGCTACGACGTCAGCTACAGCAGCGGGGTGGACACCGACCGTCGCGGGGCCGAGCTCCTCGAGCACGAGGCCTTCCTCTCTGTCGGGCACGACGAGTACTGGTCGGGCACCCAACGGACCAACGTCGAGGCCGCCCGTGCGGCCGGCGTGGACCTGGCGTTCTTCTCCGGGAACGAGATCTTCTGGAAGACGCGCTGGGAGAACAGCATCGACGGGTCCGGGACGCCGCACCGGACGCTGGTGTCCTACAAGGAGACCCACGCCGACGCCAAGATCGACCCCACCACCAACGTGTGGACCGGGACGTGGCGCGACCCACGCTTCAGCCCGCCGGCCGACGGCGGTCGGCCGGAGAACGCGCTGTCGGGGCAGATCTTCACGATCAACTGCTGCGCCATCAACATGGTGGTCGGGCAGGCCGACGGGCAGATGCGCTTCTGGCGCAACACCCGGGTGGCGAGCCTGGCCGCGGGTGCGACCACGACCATCGGCACCAACGTCGTCGGCTACGAGTGGGACGAGGACCTCGACAACGGCCACCGTCCCCCGGGCTCCTTCCGCGTCTCGCAGACAGCCGGGAGCGGCGACCGGATCACCGACCACGGCAGCAGCTATGCGCAGGGCCCTGCCACCCACTCGATGACGATGTACAAGGCTCCCGGTGGAGCCCTCGTCTTCGGGGCCGGGACCATCCAGTGGGCCTGGGGACTCGATGGCAACCACGACCGCGGTTCGGCTGCGCCCGACACGGCCGCGCAGCAGGCCACCGTCAACCTGCTGGCCGACATGGGAGCACAGCCCGACACGATCCGTCCCGGGCTGACTGCTGCCACTGCGTCGCTCGACACCACCGCTCCGACCGCCACGATCACCTCGCCGACGGGCGGCGCGACGCTGCCGGTGGGCACCCCGGTGACCGTGAGCGGCACCGCCGCCGACACCGGCGGTCGGGTCGGCGGCGTGGAGGTCTCCACGGACAACGGCACGACGTGGCGCCGCGCCACCGGGCGTGGCTCGTGGACCTACACCTTCACGCCCTCCGCGGCAGGCGCCCTGACCGTGCGGGCCCGGGCCGTCGACGACAGCGCCAACATCGGCACAGCAGCGACCACCAACGTCACGGTGGGGACGCCGCCGGCGTCGTGCCCCTGCTCCATCTGGCCGGGCACCGCCACACCCGACCGCACCGACCCCGACCGTGACCCCGTCGAGGTCGGGGTGAAGTTCCGGGCCAGCACCGACGGACTCATCACCGGCATCCGCTACTACAAGCCCGTCGAGACGTCGGGCACCCACGTGGGCACCCTGTGGACCAGCACCGGCACGCGCCTCGGCCAGGTGAGCTTCACCAACGAGTCGGCGAGCGGTTGGCAGCAGGCGAGCTTCGCCACCCCCATCCCGGTCACCGCCGGCACGACGTACGTCGCCTCCTACTTCTCACCGACCCGCTACGTCGTGAGCTCGCGCTACTTCGCGACCGCCGCGACCACGCGGGGGCCCCTCACTGCACTGCAGGACGGCACTGCGGGGGGCAACGGCGTCTACCGCTACACCTCCACGCCGAGCACGTTCCCCGACCAGACCTGGCAGAGCGAGAACTACTGGGTGGACGTCGTCTTCACCGAGGGTGCCGACACCGTCAGGCCCACTCTCACCGCCCGCACCCCGGCGCCCGGCGCCACCGGCGTTGCCCTCGGCGCGGACGTCACGGCCACGTTCAGCGAGCCCGTGCAGCAGCCCACCATCACTGCCGAGCTGCGCGCCCCCGGCGGCGCCCTGGTGCCGGCGACGACGTCGTACGACTCCGCGAGCCGCACCGTGACCGTCGACCCGACGAGCGCGCTCGCCGCGACCACCGCCTACACCGCGAGCGTCACCGGCGCCCGCGACCCCGCCGGCAACCAGATGGACCCCGTGACCTGGTCCTTCACGACCGACACCCCGGACACCACTGCCCCCACGGTGACCGGACGCACCCCGGCCGTCGGCGCGACCGGCGTCGCCCTCGGCGTCTCGCCGACCGCCACCTTCAGCGAGGCGGTGCAGCAGGCCACGATCGCGCTCGAGCTCCGGGGGCCCGGCAGCACGCTGGTCCCCGCCACCGTGACGTACGACGCAGCGACCCGGACGGCCACGCTCGACCCGAGCGGCACCCTCGCCTCCAACACGACGTACACCGTGAACCTCAGCGGGGCCCGGGACGCCTCGGGCAACCAGGTGCAGCCGGTGTCCTGGTCGTTCACGACGACGACGGTCACCTCGGGCTGCCCGTGCACGATCTGGCCGTCGACGGCCACCCCGGCCGGCACCGACGGTGACACGAGCTCGGTCGAGCTGGGTGTGAAGTTCCGCGCGAGCAGCGACGGCTTCGTCACCGGCATCCGCTACTACCGGCCCAGCCAGTCGACCGGGACGCACGTCGGCAGCCTGTGGAACCGCACGGGCACCCGGCTCGGCCAGGTCACCTTCGGCGCCGGGACCGCGAGCGGCTGGCAGGAGGCGACCTTCGCGTCGCCGATCCCCGTCACCGCCGGGACGACGTACGTCGCGTCCTACTACACGCCCAGCCGCTACGTCGCGAACAGCGCCTACTTCGCCACCGCGGCGACCACCCGCGGGCCGCTGACGGCCCTGCAGAACGGCACCGATGGCGGCAACGGCCTCTACCGCTACACCTCCACGCCCAGCACGTTCCCCGACCAGTCCTTCAACAGCGAGAACTACTGGGTGGACGTCGTCTTCGAGGACGGTCCGGACACGACCGCGCCCACCGTCACGGCACGCACCCCCGCACCCGGCGCCACCGCCGTCAGTGTGGGCGCCAACGTCACAACGACGTTCTCCGAGCCGGTGCAGCAGTCGACCCTCGGGCTCGAGCTCCGCGGACCGGGAGGCGCCCTCGTCGCCGGCGCCACGACGTACGACGCCGCGACCCGCACCGCCACGCTCGACCCGACCGCGAACCTGACGGCCACGACGACCTACACCGCGACCGTCACCGGGGTACGCGACACCGCCGGCAACCTGGTCGCCCCGGTCTCGTGGACGTTCACCACCGACACGCCGGACACCACCAGACCCACGCTCAGCGCCCGCACCCCCGCGCCCGGTGCGGGTGGCGTGTCCACGGCGACCAACCCGACCGCGACGTTCAGCGAGGCCGTCCAGGCAGGGACCATCACCTTCGAGCTGCGCACACCCGGTGGGTCGCTCGTCGCGGGGACCACGACCTACGACGGCGCCAGCCGCACGGCGACCCTCGACCCGACGGCCAGCCTGGCCGCCAGCACGACGTACACGGCGTCGGTGAGCGGCGCCCGCGACACCGCCGGCAACCAGATGGACCCGGTGAGCTGGACGTTCACCACCGCCGCCACCACGTCGAGCTGTCCCTGCACGATCTGGCCGCCCACCACGGCCCCGGCGACGACCGACCCCGACACCAGCGCGGTCGAGCTCGGCGTGAAGTTCCGGACCGACACCCCCGGCTTCGTCACCGGGATCCGCTACTACCGGCCCAGCCAGGCCACGGGCACCCACGTCGGCAGCCTCTGGAGCGCGACCGGCACCCGGCTCGCGCAGGTCACCTTCACCGGCGGCACGGCCAGCGGGTGGCAGGAGGCGACCTTCGGCTCGCCCGTCGCGGTGTCACCGAACACCACCTACGTCGCGTCCTACTTCACCCCGAGCAGGTACGTCGTGAACAGCGGCTACTTCAGCTCCGCCGCCACGACCCGCGGACCGCTGACGGCGCTCCAGAACGGCACCGACGGCGGCAACGGCCTCTACCGCTACACCTCGACCGCCAGCACGTTCCCCAACCTGAGCTACGGCAGCGAGAACTACTGGGTGGACGTGGTCTTCCAGGAGGACTCCACCGACACCACGCCGCCCACGGTCAACAGCCGCGTCCCCACCCCCGATGCGACCGGAGTCCCGGTGGGGGTCCGCCCGCAGGCCACGTTCAGCGAGTCGGTCACCGGCTCCACCGTCGCGATGGTGCTGCGCGGCCCCGGCGGCCAGGTCGTCGCGTCCACGACCGCGTACGACACCGGCACCCGCGCGGCCACCCTGACGCCGTCCGCCGACCTCGCCTGGTCGACGTCGTACACCGTGGAGGTCAGCGGGGCCCGGGACGGGGCGAACAACACGATGGCTCCGGTCGCGTGGAGCTTCCAGACCTCCGCGCCGCCGCCGCCCGGCATCGAGGACGGGCCGGGCGGGCCGATCGCGGTGGTCACCAGCGCCGGCAACGCGTCGTCGTCCTACCTCTCCGAGATCCTCCGCGCGGAGGGGCTCAACGAGTTCGCCAACATGCGCGTCTCGACGCTCAGCGCCACGACGCTGGCCCCGTACGCCGTGGTCGTCCTCGGTGACGTCGCGATCACCGACGCGCAGGTGAGCGCCCTGACCACCTGGGTCAGTGCCGGCGGCAACCTGGTCGCGATGCGTCCCGACAGCCGTCTCCACGGGCTCGCCGGCATCACCGCCCAGGCAGGCACCGTCGCGGAGGGCTACCTCGCGGTCGACGCGGCCACGGAGCCCGGCGCCGGGATCACCACGGACACCATGCAGTTCCACGGCACCGCCAACCGCTACTCGCTCAACGGCGCCACCACGGTGGCGACCCTCTACTCCAACGCGACCACCAGCACCGGGCTGCCGGCGGTGACGCTGCGCACGGTCGGCACCAACGGCGGCCAGGTCGCGACCTTCGCCTTCGACCTCGCCCGGTCCGTCATCGCCACCCGCCAGGGCAACCTCGCCTGGGCCGGCCAGGACCGCGACGGCGCCACACCCAACCGGTCCAACGACCTCTTCTTCGGCGGCGCGGCGACGGACTGGGTGAACCTGGCCAAGGCCCACATCCCGCAGGCCGACGAGCAGCAGCGGCTGCTCGCCAACCTCGTCACCGTCACCGCTCGCGACCGTTTCCCGGTGCCGAGGTTCTGGTACTTCCCCGGCACCCACAAGGCCGTGGTGGTGGCCACCGGCGACGACCACGGCACGGGAGGCACACCCGGGCGCTTCAGCACCTACGCGGCTGCGAGTCCCAGCGGCTGCTCGGTGGCGAGGTGGGAGTGCCCGCGCTTCACGTCGTACGTCTACCCGAGCACCCCGATGACCAACACCCAGGCGGCGGCGTTCGACGGCCAGGGCTTCGAGGTCGGCCTGCACCCGGAGAACGGCTGCGCCAACTTCCCCTCCTACCAGGCGGTCGAGGACACCTACACCAACCAGCTCGGCAGCTGGCGCGCGAAGTACTCCTCGCTCCCCTCGCCCACGACCAGCCGCTACCACTGCATCGTGTGGAGCGACTGGGTCTCGCAGGCCAAGGCCGAGCGCGCCTCGGGGATCCGGCTCGACACCAACTACTACTACTACCCCGGGTCGTGGGTCGCGGACCGGCCGGGCTTCATGAACGGCTCGGGCATGCCCATGCGGTTCACCGACACCGACGGCACGATGATCGACGTCTTCCAGGCCAACACCAACATGACCGACGAGTCCGGGCAGAGCTATCCGTTCACCCCGAACACGCTGCTGGACCGGGCGCTCGGCAGCCAGGGCTACTACGGCGCCTTCACCGCCAACCTGCACACCGACGCCGCGTCGACCTTCGAGGACACCCAGGTCCTGGCGTCGGCCCAGGCCAGGGGCGTGCCGGTCATCGCCGCGCGCCAGCTCCTCACCTGGACCGACAGTCGCAACGGGTCGTCGTTCGGCGGCCTGTCGTGGAGCAGCGGCACGCTGTCCTTCACCGTCGGCGTGGGCGTCGGTGCGACCGGGCTGACGGCCATGCTGCCCACCACCGGCCCCGGCGGCTCCACCCTCACCGCCGTGAACCGGGGTCCGACACCGGTCGCGTTCACCACGATGACGGTCAAGGGACAGGAGTACGCCGTGTTCCCGGCCGTCGGCGGTGCGCACCAGGCGACCTACGGCGGGAGCGGCGGAGCCAACCTCGTCTCCGCCGCGAAGGTCACGACGTCCCCCACGGGTGACGCGACGGCGACCTGGACCACCGAGGATCCCGGCACGAGCACCGTCCGGCTGGGCACCTCGCCGTCCGACCTGTCCACCCGGCTGTCGACCGGCGGCCGCACCAGTGACCACCTCGCCGAGCTGGACGGGCTGGAGCCGTCGACCCGCTACCACTACCGGCTCGAGTCCCGCGGACCGCGCGGCGCCGTCACCGTCTGGCCCGCCGCCCACCTCGCACCGGCGTCCTTCACGACCTCCGGCGTCGACCGCCGCGCCCCCCGCATCAGCGCCCTCGCGGTGGTGCCGATGCCCGACGGCACGGCACGGGTGAGCTGGCGCACGGACGAGCCGGCCACCTCACGGGTGCGCTACGGCCCTGCCGGGCGCCCCCGCACGGGTGTGGGGTTCGACGACCGGCTGGTCCGGCGTCACGTGGTCGTGGTGACGGACCTCGCCGCCACGCGCGCCCACACGGTGCGGGTCGGGTCCCGCGATGCCTCCGGGAATGCTGCGCAACGGCGTGGGACGACCTTCCGGTCGCAGGCGCCGGGCATGGCGATGTTCACCGCGGAGGACTTCCGCACCGGCACCACCGACGACCTGCTGACGATCGGCGACAGTGGGCTGGGATCACTCACGCTGCAGGGACAGGGGTCCGGGACCTACACCTCGCGCGTGGTCGACTCCGGCCGCAAGGCCGGCTGGCGACGACTCGTGCTCGACGCCGACCAGCCCCGGGGCACCCGGGTGGTGGTGCGCGTGCGGGCCGGCGACCGTACGAGCCCCGACCCGACGTGGTCCGGCTGGGTGCTGGCCACGCTCGCGTCCCGGCTCGACCTCGACGGTCGCTACGTGCAGTACGCCGTGCACCTCTCGGCGACGTCGCGTGCGCTGCCGGAGGTCCGGGCCATCGGCCTCACCCGCGGCGGCGGCGGAGTCGCCGCCGAGGAGCACTGAGCCGGCGTCCTTGACCGGGACCGCTGTCACCCTCGCGGGTGTGTGTCGCACCGGTCCAGACCACCTACCGTCGAGGCGATGCACCGCGTCGACCGGGAGGGGTCTGGCTGACAGCACGGCTACCGCCGTGTCGCAACGGTCATCATATTTGGGAGGCATCCATGAACACTCGGAATTCACGCGTCACCTCCGCCCTCACGACGGGCGTCCTCGCACTGGTCATGGCCCTGGGCCTGGCATCGGTCTCCATCGGCTCCGCCTCGGCGGCCCCGGAGAGCCCGTCCGCGCGCTCGGTCGTCGGCAAGTCCGACCAGGGCAAGATCACCAGCACCGTGACCGGCAAGACGTCCGAGGGCGACAAGGTCACCGGCTCGTTCACCCCGACCCGTTTCGTCCAGCGCGACGGCGTGCTCTACGCCAAGGGCTTCCTCGAGGGCAAGATCAGCAACGCTGACGGCTCGACGACGAAGTTCTCCGGGATCAAGAAGATGCCGGTGAAGAAGATCAACGGCCAGTCCGTGACCAGCGCACGCACCGCGAACCGTGCCGCTGCCTGCGACATCCTCAACCTCGTGCTCGGCCCGCTGGACCTCAACGTCCTCGGTCTCCAGGTGTCGCTTCAGCGCGTGGTGCTCGACATCGTCGCCGTCGCCGGTGCTGGCCAGCTCCTCGGCAACCTGCTGTGCGCCGTCGCCGGTCTGCTCGACGGTGGCCCGCTCGCCGCGCTGCTCGGTCAGCTGAGCACCCTGCTCAACCAGATCCTGGCTGCTCTCAACCTGGGCGTGTGAGCGACCCGCTCCACTGAACGACACGATGGCGCCGTCCTGGGGGGACGACGCCATCGTCATGTCCCGGGTCGGGACGTGGGCGCGGCCTCGGCTCAGATGTGGTCGAGCAACCACGACGGGCTGAGCACCTGCGCCGGCGACACGTTGGCGGCGAGTGCGCGGTCGGCGGTCACCACCACCACCCGGCGCCCGGACTCGCCGGCGAGGCGGGCCTGCTCGCGGATCGTGGCGTCGCCGTCCTTCGGTGCGTGGACGGTGGTGACGTGCGCGTCGCGGCCGGCCTTCACGCCGCCCTTCGCCTGCCCCTCGAGCACCAGCACGATGGCGTCGTACGACGTGTCGCCCACGAGCAGCCGCTCGTGCAGGCGCCGGGCCGCGCCGGCGCGGTCCCTCCACCAGCCGTCGGGGACGGACCCGACGACGTTGGCCCCGTCGACGATCAGTGTGGTTGCCATGCTGGGCGTTCCTCCCGGGGTGGGTTTCGACGCGCTCGTGCGACTTCGTTCCTCAGTCGCGTCGCTTGCTCAACCTGGCCGCCCCCACGCCGCCTGCTCGCTGCGCTCACAGGCGACTGGGCGTCTCATCACTTCAGGAACTGCGAGAAGTCCTTCGGCAGGTTCAGCTGCTCGGCGGCCTTCTCGTAGTCGACCTCGGCGCCGTCGGGGTTGCCGAACGGGTTGGCGCCCTTCTCCGCGGCTGCGGCCTTCTCGGCCGCCTGCTGCTGGGCTGCCTTGGCCGGGTTGCCCGAGACGCGCTTCTTGCCCTTCTTGCCCTTCGCGGCCGGCTGCTGGCGGGCACCGGCGCGCTTGCCGCCGCCCAGTCCCGGCATGCCCGGCATGCCGGGCATGCCGCCGCCGTTGGCCATCTGCTCCATCATCTTGCGCGCCTCGAAGAAGCGGTCGACGAGCTGGTTGACGTCGGAGACCTGACGCCCCGAGCCCTTGGCGATGCGGGCGCGGCGCGAGCCGTCGATGATCTTGGGGTTGTCCCGCTCGGCCGGGGTCATCGACTGGATGATCGCCTGGATGCGGTCGATCTCGCGCTCGTCGAAGTTCTCCAGCTGGTCGCGGAACTGACCCATCCCGGGGAGCATCCCCATGATCTTGGTCATCGACCCGAGCTTGCGGATCTGCATCATCTGCTGGAGGAAGTCCTCCAGGGTAAAGCCGCCCTTGGTGGCGAGCTTCTCGGCGGCCCGCATCGACTGCTCGGAGTCGAAGGCCTTCTCGGCCTGCTCGATCAGGGTGAGCATGTCGCCCATGTCGAGGATGCGCGAGGCCATCCGGTCGGGGTGGAAGAGGTCAAAGTCGGTCATCTTCTCGCCGCTGGAGGCGAACATGACCGGCTTGCCGGTGATCGAGCGGATCGAGAGCGCCGCACCGCCGCGGGCGTCGCCGTCGAGCTTGGTCAGCACGACGCCGTCGTAGCCGACTCCGTCGAGGAATGCCTGGGCGGTGACGACCGCGTCCTGGCCGATCATCGCGTCGACGACGAAGAGCACCTCGTCGGGCTGCACGGCGTCGCGGATGTCGGCGGCCTGCTGCATCAGTGTCTCGTCGACGCCGAGGCGACCGGCCGTGTCGATGATGACCACGTCGTGCAGCTTGCGCCTCGCCTCCTCGATGGAGGCGCGCGCGACCTCGACGGGGTTCCCCGTGCCGTTGCCCGGCTCGGGGGCGAAGACCGGCACGCCGACGCGCTCGCCGTTGACCTGGAGCTGCTGCACCGCGTTGGGACGCTGGAGGTCGGCGGCGACCAGCATCGGTGTCTTGTCCTGGTCCTTGAGCCACAGCGCGAGCTTGGCCGCGAGCGTCGTCTTGCCGGCGCCCTGGAGACCGGCGAGCATGATCACGGTCGGGCCGGACTTGGCGTAGCGCAGGCGGCGGGTCTCGCCGCCGAGGATCGTGACGAGCTCCTCGTGGACGATCTTGATGATCATCTGCGCGGGGTTGAGCGCGCCGCTGACCTCCTCGGAGCGGGCCCGCTCCTTCACCGCGCCGACGAACTCCTTGACCACCGGCAGGGCGACGTCGGCCTCGAGCAGCGCGATGCGGATCTCGCGCGCAGTGGCGTCGATGTCGGCCTCGGAGAGCTTGCCCTTGCCCCGGAGGTTCTTGAAGGTGTCGGCAAGGCGGTCGGAGAGAGTGGCGAACACGGTGTGGTCAGTCCTCGGTGTCGTACGACGGGTGGGCGCGGGCGTGCCCGCACGATCGCCCAAGCCTAACCGGCGGGCGGGGTTTGGCCGGATCCAGCGCGACCGGGTGCGCTTCCGCCTCCCCCTGCCCGGTCCCGCCGGGCCCTCCGGGGGTGGCGGCAGATCGCAGTCCGACGACACGATTCCCCACCATGTGCCGCCACCCCCGGCAGCCGGCCCGCGATGGTGGCGGCAGATCGCAGTCCGACGACACGATTCCCCACCATGTGCCGCCACCCCCGGCAGCCGGCCCCGACGCTCAACCCTCGAGGGCGCCCCGCACGGCGTGGGCGGCCGTGGCTGCCCGCTCCTCGGTCGGACGCACTCCCCCGACCTCCTGGACGTAGAACACGTCGACGGCCTGCGGCCCCAACGTCGACACGTGGGCCGACGCGACGGTCAGGCCGAGGTCGGCGAGGGTCGTGAGGACCAGGTGGACGACGCCGGGACGATCGGAGGTCCGGATCTCCAACACCAGCGACTGGCGTGAGGCGGCCGGACGCACCTCGACGATGGGCGGCAGCTCGTCGACGCCCCGCGCCGGAGGTGACGGCAGGCGCTGGGTGCCCTCGGCCACCCGCCGGATGCGGTCGCGCACGACGGCCGGGTCGAGGTAGGCGTCGGGGACCTCCCAGGCGCTGACGCCCCACTCCCCCTCGGAGTCGACCTGGGCCCACGCCCGCGCGGCCTTCACCGGCACCCGCAGCGCGGCGAGACCGCCGGCGACGTCGGCCAGCAGCCCGACCCGGTCGGCCGCGATCACCGTGACGGTGGCGCCGACCTCGTGCGGGGTGATCTCGACCGACACCGCGCCCGACTCACGTCGTACGACGTCGGGCACGGGGACCGTCTCGAGGGCGACGACGTGCGAGACCTCGGCGCCCAGCGCAGCGCCGGCGCGGGTCACCAGACGGTCGATGAGCGACTCGCGCCACGAGGTCCAGGCGGCCGAGGACGTCGCCCGGGCGTCCGCCTCCGTGAGCGCGCGGAGCAGCTCGAGGCTGGCGCCGTCGGGGACGTGGGTGAGGAGCTCGGCCGTGGTGGCGGGGTCGTCGGGGTCGCGCGTGGTGGCGAGGGTGGCGAGGAGCAGGTGCCAGCGCACCAGCGAGGCGACGACCTCGGCATCGAGGTCGGTGAAGCCCATCCGGGTCACGACCTTGCGGGCCAGGGGCTCCCCCGCGACCGAGTGGTCGTGCAGCGAGCCCTTGCCGATGTCGTGCAGCAGGGCGGCGACCAGCAGCAGGTCGGGACGACGTACGCCGCGGATGAGCGAGCCGGCCTCCGCGCAGGTCTCGACCACGTGCCGGTCCACGGTGAACCGGTGGATCGTCGAGGCGTGCGGCAGCAGCCGGATCTGCTCCCACTCGGGGAGGAAGGTGTCGATGCCGCCGATCTCGTCCAGCGTCTCCCACACGGGGAGCAGCCCGGGGCCGCTGGCGAGCAGCCGGACCAGGGCGTCGCGGGCCGGGGCCGGCCACGGGACGGGGAGCTCGGTGCACTCGCGCACGAGGCGGGCAGCCGTTGACGGGGCGAGCACCGCGTCGCGGCTCGCGGCCTCGGCGGCGGCCCGCAGCAGCAGGGTCGGGTCGTCGGCCGGCTTGGTCCCGGCGTCCAGGACGACCTCTCCGCGGGAGAGGGCGATGCCGGGGGCGATCCGCTCGAGGGCGGGTGTGCGCCGTCCCTTCTCGCCGGTGGTGCGGTCCATGACCGCGTCGGTGCGACGCCAGGCCAGGCGCGACAGGTGGCCGATCCGGCGCCCGAGGGAGCGGACGTGACGCTGCGCGGCCTCGGCGTCGGCAAGGTCGAGCCGCTCGGCGAGCGGTCCCCACATCTCGGGGGCGATCCGGTCGCTGGGACGCCCGGCCAGCTCCTGGACCTCGTCGCGCACGTCGAGGAGCATCACGCGGGCCGCCTCGAGCGCCGGGGTCGAGGCGTCGACCAGCCAGCTGGCCTCGATCGCCCTGAGCACCCCGGCGTCGCGGAGGCCGCCCTCGGCCTCCTTGACGTCGGGCACCGAGGCGTGGGCGAGCTCGCCGGTCACCTCGTGGCGCTTGCGAGTGAGGGCCTTCAGGTCCGGCAACCGGGTGCGGGCCTGGCGGCGCCAGTCGGCGAGCATGGTGGTGCGCAGCCGCAGGCTGAGCCCGGGGTCACCGGCGAGGTGGCGGGCGTCGAGCAGCCCCAGCGCGACGCGGAGGTCGGCGGCGGCCTCGACCATCTCGGACATCGAGCGGACCGAGTGGTCCAGGCGTCGCCCGGAGTCCCACAGCGGGTACCAGAGGGTGTGGCCGAGGTCGCCGAGCGGTACGTCGTCGTCGTGGACGAGGACCACGTCGAGGTCGGAGTGGGGCGCCAGCTCGCCGCGCCCGTATCCCCCGACCGCGACCAGGGCCACCCCGGTGACGGGCCCGCAGGAGGCGGCGTACGCCTCCCGGCAGAGCTCGTCGGCCGAGGTGGCCCTGGTCTGGCGTTGTGCTGCGGTCACGACTGCCGGCCCGAGAGGGTCGTCGTCATCAGAGCGCGGACGCGTCCTGCTCGCCGGTCCGGACCCGTACGACGGTGTCGACCGGGCTGACCCAGACCTTGCCGTCACCGATGCGACCGGTCTGGGCGGTCTTGACGATGATCCCGACGACGTCGTCGGAGTCGGCGTCGTCGACGACGATCTCGATGCGGATCTTGGGCACGAGCGCGATGTCGTACTCGGCACCGCGGTAGACCTCGGTGTGACCCTTCTGCCGGCCGTAGCCGCTGACCTCGGAGACCGTCATGCCGGCGACACCGAAGGTCTCGAGAGCCTCGCGGACGTCCTCCCACTTGTGCGGCTTGATGACCGCGGTCACGAGCTTCATGCGTTGACTCCCTTGGTGCTGGCGGGGGCGTTGGTGGAGGTGCTCGCGGCGAGGACCCCGGTGCCTCCGCCGCTGGTGCCGCTGTGCAGGTCGTACGCCGTCTCACCGTGGGCGGCGAGGTCGATGCCGTTGACCTCGTCCTCCTCGTCGAGGCGCAGACCGATCGTGTACTTGATGGCCAGCGCGATCACTGCGGTGAGGATGCCGGAGTAGGCCACCGCCACCAGGACACCGAGCGTCTGGTCGCCCAGGGAGCCGGCTCCGCCACCGTAGAGCAGCCCGTCGACGCCACCGGCTCCGTCGGAGGTGGAGAAGACACCGATCAGCACAGTGCCGATGATGCCACCGACCAGGTGCACACCGACCACGTCGAGCGAGTCGTCGTAGCCGAGCTTGTACTTGAGGCTGACCGCCCAGGCGCAGACCGCACCGGCGATGGCACCGATGGCCACGGCACCGCTGATGTCGACGGCTCCGGCGGCCGGGGTGATGGCGACCAGGCCCGCGACGATGCCGGACGCGGCACCGAGCGAGGTGGCCTTGCCGTGCAGGAGCCGCTCGATGAGCAGCCAGCCGAGGATCGCGGCGAGCGTGGCCAGCGTGGTGTTGGCGAAGGTGCGACCGGTCTCGGAGTAGAACTGCGCCAAGAACGCGTCGGGGTCCTCGTCGAAGGTGGTGCCGAAGACGATCGAGCCGACGTTGAAGCCGTACCAGCCGAGCCACAGCATGCCCGCGCCGAGCATCGTCAGCGTCAGGTTGTGCGGACGCATCTGGTCCTTGGGCCAGCCGATGCGCTTGCCGAGCAGCAGCACGAGCACGAGGGCCGCGACACCGGCGTTGATGTGGACCGCCGTGCCACCTGCGTAGTCCTGGGCGCCGATGCGGCCACAGATGAGCGAGTCATCGGTGCAGCTGAACACCATGTGGGCCATCGGGAAGTAGACGATGAGCGCCCACAGCGGGAGGAAGACCACCCACGCGGAGAACTTGAGACGGTCCGCGACCGCACCGCTGATGAGCGCGGCCGTGATGATCGCGAAGGTCATCTGGAACATCACGTAGATGTAGTTGTCGGTGGTGACGCCGTCGAGCCAGAACAGCTCGAAGGGGTTGGCGAAGAAGGTGCCCTCGCCACCGAAGCCCATCGACCATCCGACGGCGACGTACAGGATGCCGACGATGGCAGCCGCGATGAACGACATCATCATCATGTTGAGCACAGACTTCGACCGGGACATGCCGCCGTAGAACAGGGCCAGCGCGGGCACCGTCATCATCAGGACGAAGGCAGTCGCCACAAGCATGAAGGCGTAATAGCCGTCCACAGAACCTCCAGGAAACGTAACGGTTGTGGTCCACCAGGCCCATGACGACGATGTCATGCAGGGGTCCACATGTTCATCCGAAGACTGGGGGGGCGAGGTTTCACCGGACCTCGGCGGATGTTGCGGGCAGGCAACGGAATCCCCCGCCGTGTTACGGGGGTGTGAACAGAACGGACGGGACCCCCACCTTGTTAGGGTTCGGCCGTGTCCAGACTGGCCGTGATGGCGCACTTCGACGTCGCCGGAGAGCTGCGTCCGCACGTGCGCGGGCAGGTCGAGGCGCTGGCCGCGTCGGTCGACACTCTGCTGGTCTGCACGACCGCCCAGCTGCAGGACTCCGCGCGCGCGTGGTTGAACGAGCGGGCGGTCGTCGTCGAGCGCGCCAACTACGGCTACGACTTCTTCAGCTACAAGGTCGGCCTCGACGCCGCCGGCGACCTGACGGCCTACGACGAGGTGGTGGTCTGCAACGACACCTACGTCTTCGCCCTCGACTCCTACGCCCCCGTCTTCGACGAGATGGCGGCCCGGCCGTGCGACTTCTGGGGACTCACCGGCGCCGAGCGCGTCGCGCCCCACATCCAGTCCTTCTTCATCGCCTTCCGGCCGTGGGTGGTCGGCTCGCGGGCGTTCACCACCTTCTGGGAGGAGATGGAGCCGATCTCCAAGCGCCGGCAGGTGATCCGTCGCTACGAGGTCGGCATGTCTCGGAGGCTCTACGAGGCCGGCTTCGTCTCCGACACCTACTTCGTGGAGACGCCCGAGGACCAGCGCATCGCCCGCGAGCGGATGCGGTGGTGGGCGGCCCACCGCTCGCACTTCCCGCGGACCCGCGCAGAGGTCCGCGAGTGGCGTGAGCGCGCCAACGAGCCGTGGAACCCGGCCCGGAGCCTGGCCGACCGGGTGCTCGACAACGCCCGGCTCCCCTACGTCAAGATCGACACCCTGCGCTACGACCCCTACAACCTCGACGCCAAGCGGCTGCTCGAGCTGTGCGAGCGCCGGTTCCCCCAGCGCTTCGACGGGGTCCGCGAGTTCCTGGAGGAGACCGCGCAGTACTACCCGCTGCGCGACACCGAGCGGCTGCTGCCGACCCCGCTCGCGCTGGAGCCGCTCTTCCCGCGGGTGAGGTACTCCGATGCGCGGTGAGCGTCGCCGGCAGGGACCGGTGAGGTTCGACGACGTCGAGGAGGTCCTGGTCGAGGCCGGCCTGGTCGACGCCGACTACGTCGCCGCGCAGCTCGGCACCGGCTTCGACTCCCTCCACGAGGCCGCGCGGGCCGCCGTGCAGGCCGGCGACGTCTCGCCGCACCCGCTCTTCGAGGCGCAGTGGATCGGCCGGCGCCGCTCCTGGCAGCGGCTCGGGCAGCACCCGGTGCTCTGGTACGTCTCCGAGCGCCGCCGCCGCAACCGGATCTCCCCGCACCCGCTCGTCGACCCGCGGATCATCTTCGCCGCCCACCCGGAGGCCCGGCACCACCCCTACGGTGCGCTGTCGTACTGGCTGTCGGTCTCCGGCCCCGGGACCCCGCTCCCGACCCGGATCCTGCCCAAGAAGGTGTCGTGGGGCACCTACCGGTCCGCTGCGATCGAGGCGGCTGCCGCCTGGCGCGCGCAGGTCGTGCTCGAGCGACCCGAGCTGGTCGGCCCGACGCCCGACCTGCCGACCTCGCTCGGCACCTCCCCCGCGGTGACCGTCGTGATGGCCGCCCAGGACTCCGGCCCGCTCGTCCACGCGACGATCGCCTCGCTGCAGGCGCAGACCTTCACCGACTGGCACCTCGTCGCCGTCGACCGGGGGTCCTACGACGACACGGCGGCGGTCCTGCAGGGCGTGGCGGCCTTCGACGACCGCATCACGCTCGTACGCGAGACCCGGTGCGGGCAGGCCCGTGCCCTCAACGCCGCACTCGAGCACAGCACCGCCGACCACGTGGCGTTCCTCCCGCTCGGTCGCGAGTGGCTCCCCGACATGCTCACCGAGCTGCTCGCCCACGCCCACCACTCGGGTGCCGCGGTCGTCCTGGCGGGCGCCGGAGCGGTCGGCCGTGACCGCGTCGAGCTGCTCGGCGGTCGGTCCGTCGACCTCGCCACCGCGCTCCTGCGGCGCGCCGCGATCAAGGACGTCGGAGGCTTCGACGAGAGCCTCGGCGGGTCGGTGGAGCGCGACCTGGTGCTCCGGCTCTCGCGCGACCACGAGCCGCTGGCGGTCGACGTACCCGTGCTGAGGAGGCCCGATCCCGTCGTCACCGACTTCGCCGACGACTGGGACTCGGTGGTGCTCGAGCGCCAGCTCGTCGACTGGGACGGCGCCGCCGCCCGGACCACCTCCCCGGACCTGGTCAGCCACGTCCTGCCGCTCGGCGCCGAGCCCCGCCGCACCGTCGAGTGGCTGAGCTCCGTGCCGCGCGAGGGCTCGGAGCTGGTGCTCGTCGGGGTCCGCCAGCGCCGCGCCCACCACGTGCTGGCCGCCTCGATCGCGGCGATCATCTCCGGGGCCAGGTTCGTCTCCGTCACCGCTCCCGTCTCGATGTCTGCCGCCACCAACATCGGGATCTCGGTGGCCGCGGGCAGCACGGTCCTGCTGGTCCGGCCCGAGGCCATGCCGCCGCGCCAGCCCATCGCCCAGCGCCTCGCCGCGGTCGTGCACGAGCCCGACGTCGCCGTCGCGCAGCCGCTGGTGGTCGACCTCGACGGGGTCGTCCTCAGCGCCGGGGCACGCTTCAGCGCGGACAACCCGCACCCCGAGCTGTTCCTCGCCGGGCTGCCGAGCAGCGACGCGGTCCGGATCGGCTCCTGCGAGGTGGCCGCTCCGGCCGCCCCTCTGGTGGCGCTGAAGACCGAGACCGCCATCGCCCTGGGTGGACTCGCCCCGCGCTTCCACTCCGTGCTCGCGGAGACCGACCTCGGCCTCCGCGCCCGGCAGGCGGGACTGGGCGGGTCGGTCGTCGTCCCGGACACCGTGATCACCTCCCGCACGTCCTACGCCGCGCCCGAGGAGCTCATCGGCGCGATGGTGTCGCTGCGCGGCGGCACGGCCGTCCCCCCTCCCGACCGGGCGCCGGAGCTGCTGGTGCGGGCCGGTCTCGAGGTCATCGACCAGCGCAACCGCCGGATCACCGCCGACCCCGAGGACCGGACCGCGCCGTCGGCCCTGGTGCCCGAGCTCGTCGTACGCGCCGTGCAGGGGATCCGCGAGTCCCCGCCGCGCCTGCGGTGGGCGGTCGACATCGCGGCCCCGGCCGCCTCCCGCGGCGACCGCTGGGGCGACACCTACTTCGCCCGGTCCCTCGCCGACGCCCTCGAACGACGGGGCCAGCACGTCGCGATCGACCGGCGCGACGCCCGTGACCGCGACTCCCGCGACCACGACGACGTCCTTCTCGTCCTGCGCGGCCTCGACCGCGTCACGCCCCGTCCCGGCCTGCTCAACGTCGAGTGGATCATCAGCCACCCGGACATGATCAGCGCGGAGGAGGTGGCGCAGTTCGACCTCGTCTACGCCGCCAGCACCAGCTGGTCCACCCGGATGAGCCGCGAGTGGGGCCTCCCGATCGAGTCGCTGCTGCAGTGCACCGACACCCGGTGGTTCCACCCCGACCGCGCCGAGCCCGACACCGGACCCCACCTGCTGTTCGTCGGCAACTCCCGCGGGGTCTACCGCTACGCCGTGCGCAGCGCGCTCGCCGTCGGCGCCGACCTGACGCTCCACGGCAGCGACTGGACCGAGTTCGTCGACCGCGAGCACATCGCGTCAGGTGGGGTGGCCAACGAGGAGGTCGGGGCGCTCTACGCCTCTGCCGGCGTCGTCCTCAACGACCACCACCTCGACATGCGGCGCGACAGCTTCGCCTCCAACCGGCTCTTCGACGCCGCCGCGTGCGGGGCCCGGATCCTCAGCGACCGCATCGACGGTCTCGAGGAGACCTTCTCCGGGCTGGTGCTGCCCTTCGACAACGAGCACGAGCTGGCCCGCCTGGTGGCGCCGCCCTACGACGCCTTCCCCGACAACGCCGCGCGCCGGGCGATCGCGGAGCGGATCATCGCCGAGCACAGCTTCGACAAGCGTGCCGAGACGCTCATCGACGACGCCGTACGCCGCCTGCTGGCCGCCCCGCCGAGCTGACGCTTGCGCGCACGCCAAACCCGCCGACCTGACGCTTACGCGCACGCAACACCCGCCGACCTGACGCTTGCGCGCACGCCACACCCACCGACCTGACGCTTACACGCACGCAACACCCACCGAGCTGACGCTTACACGCACGCAACACCCACCGACCTGACGCTTACGCGCAGGGACGCGCACACAAGCGACAGGTCGGCACCTGTGCCGCGCACACAAGCGACAGGTCGGCACCTGTGCCGCGCACACAAGCGACAGGTCGGCACCCCTGCCGCGCACACAAGCGACAGGTCGGCACCTCTGCCGCGCACACAAGCGACAGGTCGGGGCCTCTGCGGTGCGCAGTTGCGACAGGTCAGCCGAGGAGGGCGTCGACGAACGCCGCCGCGTCGAACGGCGCCATGTCGTCGGGGCCCTCGCCGAGACCGACGAGCTTGACCGGTACGCCGAGCTCGCGCTGGACCTGCACCACGATGCCGCCCTTGGCGGACCCGTCGAGCTTGGTGAGCACGATGCCCGTGACGTCGACGATCTCGCTGAAGACGCGCGCCTGGATCAGGCCGTTCTGGCCGGTGGTGGCGTCGAGCACGAGCAGGACCTCGGTGACCGGGGCGATCTTCTCGATGACCCGCTTGACCTTGCTGAGCTCGTCCATCAGGCCGGCCTTGTTCTGCAGGCGGCCGGCGGTGTCGACCAGGACGGTGTCGATGCCCTGGTCGACGCCCTGCTTGACGGCCTCGAAGGCCACGCTCGCGGGGTCGCTGCCCTCCGGGCCGCGCACGACCGCGACGCCGACGCGATCACCCCAGGTGGCGAGCTGGTCGACGGCCGCGGCGCGGAACGTGTCCGCGGCACCGAGGGTCACCGTGAGGTCCTCCGCGACGAGGATCCTGGCGATCTTGCCGACCGTGGTGGTCTTGCCGGCGCCGTTGACGCCGACGACGAGGACGACGCCGGGCTTGCCGTCGCTGCCGGTGACCTGCAGGCGGCGGTCCATGTCGGTGCCGACGAGCTCGATGAGCTCCTCACGCAGCACCGCGCGGGTGTCGTGCGTCTGACCGCCCTCGACCCGGAGCCGGGTGCGCAGCTTGTCGACGAGCGACTGGGTGGGGGCGACGCCGATGTCGGCGGTCAGCAGGGTGTCCTCGATCGCCTCCCAGGTGTCCTCGTCCAGCCGGTCGCGGCTGAGGAGGGCGAGCAGTCCTTGTCCGAGGCCGCCCTGCGAGCGCGAGAGCCGCTGGCGCAGCCGCACCAGCCGCGACGCCGTACCCTCCGGCTTCTCCAGCGTCGGCGTCGCGGCGACGTCGGGCTCGACGGCGACCGCGGGCTCCGGAGGTGCGTCGGTGGCGACCTCGCCCTCGGTGGGGGTCGGGACGATGACGTCCGTGCCGCCCTGCGGCAGCTCCCCCTTGCGACGTCGTCCCGACGTCAGCAGTCCAGCGAGCGTGAGCACGCCGACGACGGCGATGCCGATGATCAGAAACAGCCAGTCACCCATGGGGCAATCCAATCAGAGGTGCACGGCGCGGCGGAGCCGGGTGAGCACGTCGGCCCCGTGCCGCGCCTGAGGCACCACCGGCCGTGCCCGCAGGGCGTCGCGCTGGGCGGCCAGCCGGTCGGCCCGCTCGCGCGCCCGGTCGAGGCGGACCTGCGTCCGGGCCAGATCGGCGAGCACGGCGTCGAAGGCGGCGGTGAGGCCGGACCCGTGGGGCGCCGTGGGCGTCGCGGCAGCAGTGCCGTGCCGAGCCACCCACACCACCTCGTGGGCCATCAGCCGGAACCACTTGACGGCCGCCTCGCCCACGAGCGTCGGGGGCGTGACGCGCGTCGACGAGAGGCCGGCTGCCAGCAGCCGGTCGTCGAAGTCGTCGCCGTACCACCGCACGTGGTCGCTCTGGCCGAACCGGCGTACGCGTTCGTCCGGAGTCGCGGACGGGTCCTCCTCGGTGACGACACCCCGCTTGATCGGCACCTCGAGGAGCGCGATGCCCCGGGGGCTCAGCACGCGGGAGATCTCGCGCATCGCCGAGCAGTCGTCGGGCACGTGCTCGAGCACGTGGTAGCAGACCAGCAGGTCGACCGACCCGTCCCGCAGCGGCAGCGCGGTGAGGCTCGCCAGGGCGTCGACCTCACGCTTGTCGTGGCCGAGGTCGAGGCTGATCCGCCGCCGCGCACCGAGCCGGTCGAGCAGGGGCGTGGACTGGCGGGACGGGGCGATCTCGACCACCGTGTCGAGGTCGTGCAGGTCCGGCTCGAGGGCGCCCAGCAGCAGGGAGAGGAACCGGTGCCGCTCGAGGCTGCCGCAGCGGGGGCAGGTCGCCTCGAGGCGCCCGTCCGGGCCCGGGCGGAACCGGCGGGACACCATCGAGCCGCAGGCGGCGCAGTAGGCCTTGTGGACGTCGTGTCGCGCACCGGTCACCCGTGCACGCTAACCCTGCGCGGACCCGACGTGCGGCGCCGCGCCGGTGCCGATCGGCGGCCGGGACCCGGGGAGGGTCAGACGCGTGACTCGGAGTCCTCGAGCGTGGGGAGCGAGTCGACACCCTTGCGCATCGCGTCACCGAGCTGCGGGACGACGGGGATCCGCTGGCCGCGGTGGGGGTAGGCGACGTAGACCGCCACCGCTCCGGCGACGAGCACGCCGAGGGTCATCATCAGGATGATCGCGAGCACGGAGGTTCCTCCCGAGGTGGTGAGCAGGTCCCGTCCAACATGACACACCGCCGCTGCACCGCCCGCATCTGTACGCCCCACCGGCGCGTCGGGGTGAGCAGGGTCACGCGCCGCTCAGGCCTCCGGCCGCTGCAGTCGTACGACGGCCTCCCGCACGACGTCGGGGACCGGGGTCACCGGGCGCGAGCCGGCGCCGCGTGCGTTGTCGACGTAGACGTGCACGAAGCGGCCCTCGGCCGCGGCCTCGTCCGACGTGCCCTGGAAGAGGCCGATCCGGTAGATGATCGAGCTCCGTCCCACCTTGTCGACGACCAGGCCCATCTCGATCGGCTCGGGAAAGCCGATCTCGCGGAAGTAGCGGCAGCCGGTCTCGGCCACGACGCCGATCTGCGGCAGCGCACGCACGTCGACACCGGTCGCGTCGTAGAGGTAGGCGTTGACCGCCGTGTCGAACAGCTCGTAGTAGGTCGCGTTGTTGAGGTGTCCGTAGGCGTCGTCGTCGCGCCACCGGGTGGTGGCGGTGCGCCAGGCGACGTAGTCGCTCCGGGTGGGCCGCGCGGGTTGAGTGCGGGTCCCCGTGGCGGGTGCTGCCTCCGGCGCACTCGACTCGTGGCTCATGCGGACTCGGCGTCGCGCAACCGCTGGCTGATCACCGCGGACACGCCGTCGCCGCGCATGGTGACGCCGTACAGCGCGTCACCGACCTCCATCGTGCGCTTCTGGTGCGTGATGACGAGCAGCTGGGAGTTCTCGCGCAGCTCCTCGTAGATCTCCAGGAGCCGGCCGAGGTTGGTGTCGTCGAGCGCCGCCTCGACCTCGTCGAGGATGTAGAACGGCGAGGGTCGCGCCTTGAAGAGGGCCACCAGGAAGCAGACGGCCACCAGCGAGCGCTCGCCTCCGGAGAGCAGCGAGAGCCGCTTGACCTTCTTGCCGGCCGGGCGCGCCTCGACCTCGATGCCGGTGTTGAGCATGTCGCCGGGGTTGGTCAGGACGAGCCGTCCCTCGCCGCCCGGGAACAGGCGGGCGAAGGTGGAGTCGAAGGCCTTCTCCACGTCGGCGTAGGCCTCGGTGAAGACCTGCTCCACACGGGCGTCGACCTCGCGGACGATGTCGAGGAGGTCCTTGCGGGTGCGCTTGAGGTCCTCGAGCTGCTCGGTGAGGAACTTGTGCCGCTCCTCCATCGCGGAGAACTCCTCGAGGGCGAGCGGATTGACCCGGCCCAGCATCGAGAGGGAGCGCTCGGCGGAACGCAACCGCTTGACCTGCTCCTCGCGGACGAACGCCGCCGGCTCCGGCGGCTCCTCGCCGTCGGGCACCTCGCCGCTGAACGGGATGAGGGTCGTCGGGCCGTAGTCGTTGACCAGCCCGTCGGGATCCAGCCCGAGCTCCTCGAGCGCGCGCTCCTCGAGCTGCTCGATGCGCATCTTCTGCTGGGTGCGGGCCATCTCGTCGCGGTGCACGGAGTTGACCAGCTCGTCGTGCTCGCGGCCCAGGTCACGCAGCGACGTGCGCACGGCCATCAGCTGCTGCTCGCTCCCCTGCCGCGACTCCTCGACGGCCGCCCGCTCGTCGGCGGCGAGCATCACGGAGCGCTCGAGCTGGTGGAGCACGACGCGTACGGCCACCGAGACCGCCTGCGCGGCGCGCCCCTCACGGATCAGGCGCTCGCGGCGCTCGGCCGCACGTGCGCGCGACTCGCGCTCGGCCTGCGCGGCCCGCAGCAAGGAGTCGGCGCGGCCGTTGAGCGCGCGGGCCCGTTCCTCGGCGGTGCGCAGCGCCAGCCGGGCGTCCATCTCGCCCTGCCGGGCCTCGCGGGCCTCCTCGGCGCGCTTCTCGCGCTCGGTGGTGTCGGGCTCCTCGTCGGTGACGTCCTCCGCCGCGGCGAGCCGGGCCTCGAGCTCGGCCAGGCCGGCGAGGTCGGCCTCGCGGGCCTCGCGGGCGGTGACCATCGCCCGCTCGAGCCGCTCGGTCTCGCCCTTGGCGGCGCGCGCCTGCGAGCCGTACTGCCCGAGCTCCTCGGCCACCGCGGCCAGGGTCGCGTCGGACTCGTGGAGCTTGGCCAGCGCGACGTCGACCCGCTTGAGGCCGTCGTGGCGCGCGGCCTCCAGCCGGGAGATCTCGAAGCCGAGCCGCTCGGTGGTCGCCGTCGCCTCGGTGAGGCGCGAGGAGGCCTCGTCGAAGGCGGCCTGGATCTCGATCAGGCTGGGCTGGCTGCTGGAGCCGCCGGCAGCGAAGTGGGCGCCCAGGAGGTCGCCCTCGCGGGTCACGGCGATGACGTCGGGGAGGTCGGCGACGAGGCGGCGGGCGGCGGCGAGGTCGTCGACGACGGCGACCTGGTGCAGCAGCCGCACCAGCGCGGGGCGTACGTCGTCGGGCGCGGTGACCACGTCGACGGCGTACGTCACCCCGGCGGGCAGCGCCGGCCAGTCGCGGTCGGTGACGGGAGCCCCTCCGAGCAGCAGCCCGGCCCGACCGAGGTCGTCGTCCTTGAGGTGGTCGATGGCCGCGACGGCGGCATGGGCGTCGCTCACGACGACGGCGTCGGCAGCGGTCCCGAGGGCGGCCGCCACAGCGGCCTCGTAGCCGTGGTCGACGTCGAGCAGCGCGGCGACGGAGCCGAGCAGCCCCGCGACCGTGTCGGAGGCGGCCAGGAGCGCCCCGGCGCCGTCCTTGCGGTTGAGGCCGAGCTCGAGCGCGTCGCGACGCGCGACGAGACCGGCGCGGTCGCGCGACGCCTGCTGGGCGTCCTCGCGGGCCCTGGCGAGCTGCTCCTCGACCTCGTCGAGGGCGGCCACGGCCTCCTCGTGCTCGGAGTCGAGGCCCTCCTCCCCCGCGTCGAGCCCGGCGACCCTGGTCTCCAGGGCGGTGAAGTCGCGCTGGGCGCGCTCGGCGCGGGTGGCCGCGTCCTCGCGGGCGTCGGTGAGGCGCTGGATCTCGGCGTCGGCCGCCTCCGAGCGCGACTTCAGCGCGTTGACCTGGCCGATCAGCCGGGCGAGTCCCTCACGACGGTCGGCGGCTGCGCGCTGCAGGCCGACGATGCGTCGCTCCTCCTCGGACGAGGCCTCCTCGGCGGCGCGACGAGCGACCACCGCGGCCTCGAGCGCCGAGCGGTGCTGCTCGACCTGCTCGGCGATCTCCGCCTCCTGGCGGCGCACGCGCTCGGCCTGGGCCTCGAGGTCGTCGGGGTCGCGACCGGAGTCGACGGTGTCGCCGTCGGTGGCACCGGCCGCGTTGCGGATCCGCTCGTCGGCGAGCGAGGCGGTGCCGCGGAGCCGCTCCTTGAGCCCCGACAGCGCGAACCACGTCTCCTGCGCGGCGGCGAGGCGCGGCAGGTCGTCGCGGAGCGTGGCCTCGAGGCGGGCCTCCTTCTCGCGGCCGGCGGTGACGGCCGCCTCGACCTCCTGGCGCCGCTGGAGCAGCACCGACTCGTCGGCCAGCTCGGTCTCCAGCGCCGTACGGGCGGTCACGAGGTCGTCGGCGAGCAGGCGGGCGCGCGCGTCGCGCACGTCGGCCTGGACGGTGGCGGCCTGGCGGGCGACCTCGGCCTGTCGACCCAGCGGCTTGAGCTGGCGGCGGATCTCGGAGAGCAGGTCGGCCAGCCGGGTGAGGTTGCCGTCGGTGGAGTCGAGCTTGCGGAGCGCCTTCTCCTTGCGCTTGCGGTGCTTGAGGACGCCGGCGGCCTCCTCGATGAAGCCGCGGCGGTCCTCCGGGGTCGCGTGCAGGATCGAGTCGAGCTGGCCCTGCCCGACGATCACGTGCATCTCGCGGCCGATGCCGGAGTCGCTCAGCAGCTCCTGCACGTCGAGGAGGCGGCAGCCGGTACCGTTGATGGCGTACTCCGAACCGCCGTTGCGGAACATCGTGCGGCTGATCGTGACCTCGGCATAGTCGATCGGCAGCGCGCCGTCGGTGTTGTCGATGGTCAGCTGCACCTCGGCGCGACCCAGGGGTGGGCGCCCGGAGGTGCCGGCGAAGATGACGTCCTCCATCTTGCCGCCGCGCAGGCTCTTGGCCCCCTGCTCACCCATCACCCACGCGAGCGCGTCGACGACGTTGGACTTGCCCGACCCGTTGGGGCCGACGATGCAGGTGATGCCCGGCTCGAGCTGCAGCGTCGTGGAGGACGCGAAGGACTTGAACCCCTTGAGGGTCAGGCTCTTCAGGTACAACGCAGGCTCCTCAACGGGTCACGAGATGGCCGCTGACAACTGGGGAAGCTCAGCGCCGCTCACCCTACCCGTGAGCGGGGACGCGACCGGGGAGGCTCTGCGCCGAGGTCAGAGGTCGTGCTTCATCTGCTGCGCTGTCACCGCGTAGCCGAGGGACTCGTAGAGGTGTATCGCCGTGGCGTTGTGACCGAAGACGTTGAGCGAGATCGACGTCGCCCCGAGGTCACGGGCGGCGTCGTGCAGCGCCTCCATCAGTGCCCGCCCCAGGCCGCGGCCCCGCCGCTCGGCGTCGACCTTGACGTCGTAGACCCACGCGGTCACGCCCGACGAGCGCTCCCTGAGCTCGATCCACCCGAGGCCGACCGGCTCGGCCGGGTCCCCCGCCTCGGCGGTCCACAGGTGCATCTGCGGGCTGTCGAGGCCGTCGGGCAGCAGCTCGGCGTACTCCAGCGCGGAGCGCTTCTCCGCGGCATCGAGGTCCAGCTGCCCCGAGGCAGCCATCTCGAGGGCGTACGCCCGCTCGGAGCCGGCGCGGTAGGTGTCGAACTCCTCCTGCGTCATCCGGCGCAGCCGCACCGGTGCGGCGTCAGCCACGACCCAGCACGTCCCGCAGCGCGGAGAGCACGAGGAGCACGGCGTCGGGACGGGCGTTGTGGCCCATCAGCCCGATCCGCCACACGCTTGCGGCATAGGGGCCTGCGCCGGCGCCGATCTCGATGTCGTAGCGCTCGAGCAGCTCCTTGCGGACGGCGGCGGAGTCGACGCCGTCGGGCACCTTGACAGTGGTCAGGTCGGGGAGCCGGTGGCCCTCGGCAGCGAAGAGCTCGAGGCCCATCTCCTGCAGTCCGGCCTGCAGCGCGTCGCCGGCCGCCCGGTGGCGGGCCCAGACCGCGTCGAGGCCCTCGGCGAGGATGCGGGTGAGACCGGCGTGGAGGCTGGCGACCATCGCCGTGGGTGCGGTGTGGTGGTAGGTCCGCTGCGCCTTGCCACCCTCCTTCAACCCCGCCTCCCCGACGTAGCCGCCGAGCATGCCGAGGTCGAGGTACCACGAGCGCGGCTTCTCGACGCGGCGCTCGAAGGCGCGGTCATTGATCGTGAAGGGCGCGAGCCCGGGTGCGACGCCGAGACACTTCTGGGTGCCGGCATAGCCGAGGTCGACGCCCCAGTCGTCGGCGCGCAGCTCGATGCCGGCGATCGAGGTGACCGCGTCGACGAGCAGGAGCGCGTCACCGCCCTGCGAGCGGAGCCCCGCGCCGAGCGCGGCGATGTCGGAGCGGACACCGGTCGAGGTCTCCGCGTGCACCGCGGCGACGATCGCCGGGGAAGGGTGCGCAGACAGGACGCGGTCGACGTCGACGGGCTGGCCCCACTCGTGCTCGACGGCGACGACCTCGGCGCCGCAGCGCGCGGCGACGTCGGTCATCCGCTGGCCGAAGAGCCCGTTGACGGCGACCACGACGACGTCGCCCGGGTGGACGGTGTTGACGAAGGCCGCCTCCATGCCCGCAGACCCAGTGGCGCTGAGCGGCAGGGTGCGGGCGTTGGACGTGCCCCAGGCCGTGCGGAGCATCTCGCAGGTCTCGTCCATGATCCGGAGGAACTCGGGGTCGAGGTGCCCGAGCAGCGGATCGGCCAGGGCACGGGTGGCCTCCGGGTAGGGGTTGGACGGACCGGGACCGAAGAGGTGGCGCTCGCGGATCATGCCGTCGAACCTAACCAACGCACCACACCGCGGACGACTGCCCGACTCACAGCACTGCGCCCGGGTTGAGGATGCCCTGCGGGTCGAGCGCGTCCTTGACCCGCCGGGTCAGCGCCATCACGTCCTCCCCGAGCTGGGCGGGCAGCGCCGACTTCTTGGTCCGGCCGACACCGTGCTCCCCGGTGATGGTGCCGTCGAGTGCGATGGCGGCGTGCATGATCTCCTCGAAGGCCGCCAGCGCCCGGAGCTTGGCCGCGTCGTCGCCGCGCGGCACCACGATGAGCGGGTGGGTGTTGCCGTCGCCGGCGTGGGCGACCACCGGGATGAGCAGGTCGTGGCGCTCCGCGATCCGGGCGACCGCGTCCACGAGCTCGGGCAACCGCGGCACCGGCACGCCGACGTCCTCCAGCATCAGCTCGCCGAGGACCTCGACGGCGGGGATCACCATGCGACGGGCCTGCACGAACAGCTCCCCCTCGTCGGCGTCGGTGGTCACGAAGACCTCCCCGGCCCCCGCCGCCCGGCAGGCGGCGCTCATGGCCTCGACCTCGGCGGTGCAGGCGCTGCCGGGCGCGTCGCTCTGCGCGACCAGCAGGGCCCCGGCCGAGGTGTCGAGGCCCATAGGCCGGTGCGCCTCCACGGCCCGGATCGAGGGCTGGTCCATCAGCTCGAGCATCGAGGGCCGCAGGGACCGACGGATCGCGACGACCGCCTCCGCCGCGGCCGTCATCGTCGGGAGGGCCGCCACCAGCGTGGCCCCGACGACCTGCGCCGGCACGAGCCGCATGATGGCTCGGGTGACGACACCGAGCGTGCCCTCGCTGCCGACGAAGAGCTTGAGCAGCGACAGGCCGGCGACGTCCTTGATCCGGGTGCCGCCGAGGGTGACGAGCGTGCCGTCGGCGAGGACCACGTCGAGCCCCAGCACGTAGTCGGTCGTCACGCCGTACTTCACGCAGCACAGACCGCCGGCGTTGGTGGCGACGTTGCCGCCGATGGAGCAGATCTCGTACGACGAGGGGTCGGGTGGGTACCAGAGCCCGTGCTTCGCGGCGGCGGCCTTCACGTCCTTGTTGAGGGCTCCGGGTTCGACGACCGCCACCTGGCAGACCGGGTCGACCTCGATCGCCGTCATCCGCTCGAGCGTGAGCACCAGGCCGCCGTCGACGGCGCTCGCGCCGCCGGACAGGCCGGTGCCGGCGCCGCGGGGCACCACGGGTAGGTCGTGACGCGCGGCCCACCGCACGGCCGTCTGCACCTGGCCGGCGTCCTCGGCGCGCACCACGGCCAGAGGCGTACCTGCGTGCGGGTCCTGCGACCGGTCCCAGCGGTACTTCTCGATGCGGTCCCCGTCGGTGACCACGACACCGGCGGGGAGGGACTCGACGAGCTCGGCGAGGGCGTCCATCTGCCCATCGAACCACCTGCCGGTACGCCCACCGCTCAGGCTGCTGCCGTCGCCACCTCGTCGGCGTGCGCGATGTGCGCCAGCTCGCGCCACACCAGAGCGAGCGTCAGGCCCGAGCCGGCGAAGGCGAACCACCACGGTGCGGTGAGTCCCCACCGGTCCGCGATGAGGCCGCCGAGGAAGGAGCCGACGAGCATCCCGCCCATCACGCAGATCATGTAGACCGAGCCGACGCGGCCCTGGAACTCGGTCGGTACGGCGCGCTGCCGGACGGCCTGCGACAGGGTGCCCCACACGAAGGCGTAGGCCCCGAAGAAGAACATGGCCGGATAGGCGACGTACGCCGTCGTGGTCAGCGCCATCAGCAGGTGGAACGCCACCTCGCAGGCCAGGACCGTCCGCATGAGCGTCGCGAGGCGGAAGCGCTTCTCGATGCGCCCGTAGGCGAACGTGCCGAGCAGTCCGCCCAGCGCAGCGGCGGTGGTGAGCAGCCCGAAGCCGGCCTCGTCGAGACCGATGCGCTCCAGTGCCCAGAGGACGAGCACGGACCACGGGGCGGCCCAGGTGACGTTGAAGGCGACGATGACGAGGGCGAGCGTGCGGACCGGCCGGTTGCCGACGATCCACCGCAGGCCCTCGGCGATGTCCTGGCGGACGTGGGTGTCGGCGACGTCGCGCACGGCGCCCTTCGGCATGGCGATCCGCGAGATCAGCACCACGGCGGCGGCGACGCAGACCGCCTGCACGACGAACGGCAGCGCCATCCCGGCCGCGAAGAGGAAGGCGCCGAGCGCCGGGCCGACGAGCTGGTTGGCGGTGAGGAAGCCCGCCATGATCCGCGCGTTGGCCAGGCCCAGGTCCTCCTTGGGCACCAGCATCGGCGTGAGGGTCGAGGCGGTGGCGTCGGCGAACACCTCTGCGGTCGCGTGCAGGAACGAGGCCGCGAGCACGATCCAGATGTTGACGTGACCGGTGACGATCACCACGCACAGTCCGGTAATCAGCACCGCCCGGAGGCCGTCCATCACCATCACGAGCAGGCGGCGGTCGAGCCGGTCGGCCATCGCGCCGGCGACGAGGCCGAAGAGCAGCCAGGGCAGCTGCTGGGCGATCGCGGCCGCCGCGACCAGCAACGGGTCCCGGGTCTGGGAGGCCACGAGGAGCGGGCCGGCGGCCAGCATCAGGCCGTCGCCGATGTTGGAGACCCACGACCCCAGTGCGAGCCACCGGAAGCTGGTGCCGAGGCGCGTCGGGAAGACGGTCTCGACGAGGGTGCTCACAAGTCGGTGACCCTACGTCGCGGGAGCGACGCAGGGCAGCCGGTTTTCACCCGGCAGTGGGGGCTCAGGCCGGCTGCAGGTCCTCGACGGACAGCGCGTCGTCGCGCGCGGCCGCCGAGAGACGGTCGTTGTCGGCCTGCAGCCGCAGGACCATGGACTCGAGGTCCTGGACCCGCCGCCGCAGCCGGCGGTTCTCCACGGCCAGGGCCGTGGTGGAGTGCAGCTCAGTGGTCACATGACCCATCAGAGCCTTGGCCATGGGGTGCCTTTCGACAGGTGGGGGGTGCAGAGGCCGGTGTGACGGCCGTCTCCCAGCGTCCCACCGCGGTCGCGGTGGGTCAACGGCCACCGGCGCGTCGCGACGCGGTGCGCGGCGGACGCTGACAGCTCGGGCAGAAGTAGGACGAGCGGTTCATGAACGCCACCCGCCGGATCGGCGTACCGCAGCGGCCGCACGGCCTGCCCTCCTGGCCGTAGGCGTCGAGGGAGCGGTCGAAGTAGCCGGACTCCCCGTTGACGTTGACGTAGAGCGCGTCGAAGGACGTGCCGCCCTGCGCCAGTGCCTCGCCCATGACGGCCCGGACGTGGCCGAGGAGGTCACGCAGCACCGGGCCGGTGAGCCGGTCCCCCGGCCGCTCGCCGTGCAGCTTCGCGCGCCAGAGCGCCTCGTCGGCATAGATGTTGCCGACCCCGGAGATGAGTCCCTGGTCGAGCAGGAGCCGCTTGACGGCCGACGTACGCCGTCGCGCGCGGCGGACGAACTCCTCGTCGTCGAACTCCGGGTCGATCGGGTCGCGGGCGATGTGGACGATCTCGGTCGGCAGCTCCGCGCCGCCCTCGGAGACGGCGAGACCGCCGAACATCCGCTGGTCGACGAAACGCATCTCGAGGGTCGCCGGCGGTCGAGCGGAGTCGGGACCCGGGACGCGGAGCGTGAAACGGACCCGCAGGTGTCGCTCGTCGGCGGCTCCGGGCTCGTGGAGGAGCATCTGGCCGCTCATGCCGAGGTGGCCCAGGAGGGCATCACCGTTGGCGAGCGCCAGCCAGAAGTACTTGCCACGGCGACGCACGGCGACGATGCGCTGGCCGACCAGGGCAGCGACGAAGCCGGTCGAGCCGCGGTGGTCGCGGCGTACGGGACGGGGGTGCAGCACCTCGACCGACGCGATGGTGCTGCCGACGACGTGGCGCTCGAGGCCGGCGCGGACGACCTCGACCTCGGGGAGCTCAGGCACGGGTCAGGCGTCGGTGCTGACGGGAGGCGTCCCTGCCGGGGCCTCCGCGACCTGCGCAGCCTGGATCTCCTGGTAGGCCGTCTCGGCGGCGCCCTGCTCGGCCTCCTTCTTGGAGCGGCCGTGGCCGTTGCCGAGCACCAGGTCGCCGACGCGGACGCGGGCGACGAAGGTCTTCATGTGGTCGGGGCCGTCGTCCTCGATGAGGTAGTCGGGCACACCCAGGCCGAGGGAGGCGGAGAGCTCCTGCAGCGAGGTCTTCCAGTCGAGGCCGGCGCCCATCGACGCGGCAGCCTCCATGACGGGGTCGAAGAGGCGGTGGATGACCTTGGCGGCCTCCGTGATGCCGCCGCTGAGGTGGATCGCCCCGATGACCGCCTCGACGGTGTCGGAGAGGATCGAGGCCTTGTTGCGGCCCCCGGTCGTCTCCTCGCCGCGGCCCAGCATGATGTGCTGGCCCAGCTCGATCTCGCGTGCGACGTCAGCCAGGGCGCGCGCGTTGACGACCGCGGCGCGCAGCTTGGCCAGCCGCCCCTCCGAGAAGTCCGGGTGGTTGCGATAGAGCGTCTCGGTCACGACGACGCCGAGCACCGAGTCGCCCAGGAACTCGAGGCGCTCGTTGGTCGGGATCTGCCCGTTCTCGTAGGCGAACGAGCGGTGCGTCAGCGCACGCTGCAGCAACTCGGGATCCAGGACCGGATCACCGAGCGCTGCGCGGAGCTCGTCGGTGGTCAGAGGACCTGGCGACGGTCGGCCTTGGCGCCGTACTGGCCGCACTGGCCACACGCACGGTGCGGCAGGTGCTTGGCACCGCAGGCGGGGTTGGCGCAGGTCGCGAGCGAAGGCGCGACGGCCTTCCACTGCGAACGGCGGTGACGCGTGTTGCTGCGCGACATCTTCCGCTTCGGAACAGCCATGGTGGGTCTCCTGTGTGTTGCTTCAGCCGGGAAGTCCCGGTGAGGTGTGGTCAGTCCTGGGGGTCCTGCTGGAGCTGCTCCAGCCCTGCCCAGCGCGGGTCGATCGGTGCGTCGTGCGTGTGGTCCGGTTCGTCCGCGAGCCGGGCACCACACTCGGTGCACAACCCGGGACAGTCGTCCTGGCACAGCGGCTGGAACGGCAGTGCGAGCACCACCGCGTCCCGCAGCAGGGGCTCGAGGTCGATCAGGTCGTCCTCGAGCAGGCTGGTCTCGTCGTCGAGGTCGCGGTCGTCGTGCTCCGCGGCCTTGGTGTGCTGCTCAGGGTAGACGTAGAGCTCCTGCAGCCGCGCGAGGATCTCGTCCTCGATCGGCTCCAGGCACCGTACGCACTCCCCCTCGAGCGCGGCCGTGGCCGTGCCCGTGAGCAGTACTCCCTCCATGACCGCCTCGAGCCGCAGGTCGAGCTCGACCGGCGATCCTTCGGGGACAGTGAGGACTTCGATGCCAAGTTGTGCCGGCGCCGGAACAGTGAGCTCGAGTTCACGCTGGGACCCCGGGCGGCGGCCGAGCTCGCGAGTATCAAGCACGAGCGGCGCCCTCGGGTCCAGGCTGTTCACGACGAACTCCCACTTCTGGACACCAACACAACCTCGGAATCGTATCCGTCCGGCCCACGACGGGGCAAAACGGGTGGCCTGTGGGTCACCCGGCGCGCTCAGCGAGACGGCGTACGAGCTGGTCGTGGACCGGGTCCGGCAGCAGACCGCGGACGTCGCCACCGAGCGCCGCGACCTCCTTGATCAGGCTGGAGGACACGAACGCGTTGCCGACCGCGCCGGGGAGGAAGACGGTCTCGACGCCGGTGAGGTGGGAGTTCATCTGGGCCATCGGCAGCTCGTACTCGTAGTCGCCGGAACCGCGCAGGCCCTTCACGATCGCGACCGCGCGGAGCTCGCGGCAGAAGTCGACGATGAGCCCGTCGAAGCCCGACACCCGCACGTGGGGGATGTCGGCGGTGGCCTCCTCGAGCATCGCGATGCGCTCGTCGGGGGTGAACAGCCGGTTCTTGGACATGTTGACGCCGATGGCGACCACGACCTCGTCGAAGAGCGTCGCAGCGCGCCGGACGATGTCGAGGTGGCCGTTGGTCACCGGGTCGAAGGACCCGGGGCAGACAGCGCGGCGCATGCGGGACTCCCTTCGGGCCCGGCTCCTGAGCAGGTCGGTCAGGGTGCCGGGGTGGCGTGACCGTACCAAAGCGCGGTCTCGCCGTAGCGCTTCGTGCGGTCCTCCTCGATCCCGTCCGGCCAGACGACCTGGCTGCGCTTGGCGGCGCGCTCGACGATCACGAGCGCGCCGGGCACCAGCCAGCCGTGGGCGACGAGCGCGGCGAGGTCGGCGGCGACATCGGCGTCGGGCAGCGGGTAGGGCGGGTCGGAGAACACCAGGTCGTAGGGGGCGGTGGGCGGTGACAGCAGGACCGTCGACACCGTCGCCGCGATGACCCGGGCGCGGGAGAAGCCCAGGGTGGCGGCGTTGCGGGTGATGAGCGAGGCCGTACGCCGGTCCTGCTCGACCATGGTGACGACGCCCGCACCGCGGGACCACGCCTCGAGGCCGACCGCCCCGGAGCCGGCGTAGAGGTCGAGGAAGCGCAGCCCGTCGAGCGATCCGGTGCGCGCCTCGATGGCCGAGAACAGCGCCTCGCGCACGCGGTCGCTGGTGGGGCGGGTCGTCTGGCCGCGCGGCGTCTCCAGGCGGCGACCTCCCGCCGTTCCCCCGATGATCCGAGTCATGTCCTCGCGTTCAGCCCTTCCATCACGCTCAACCCTTGTCCATGTAGGCCGACGCAGCGGAGCGTTCCACCTCGTCAACGACGGCGGCCAGCTCAGGTGACTGCGTGAGCGCGGGATCCTCGGAGAGTAGCGCCTCGGCGGCCTCGCGGGCACGCACGATCGTCTTCTCGTCGCGCAGCACCCGCAGGCTGACCAGGCTGGAGCGGAAGCCCGACTGGTTGGCTCCGAGCACGTCACCCTCGCGGCGCTGCTCGAGGTCGACGCGGCTCAGCTCGAAGCCGTCGGTCGTCGAGGCGACCGCGTCGAGGCGGTCGCGGGCGGGTGACCCGAGCTCGGCGTGGGAGACCAGCAGGCAGAGCCCGGGGAGACCGCCGCGCCCGACGCGACCGCGCAGCTGGTGGAGCTGGGAGACGCCGAAGCGGTCCGCGTCGAGCAGCACCATCGTGGTCGCGTTGTGCACGTCGACGCCGACCTCGATGACGGTCGTGGACACCAGCACGTCGATGTCGCCCGCGGCGAAGGCGCGCATCGTGCGCTCCTTGTCGTCCGGAGGCATCTTCCCGTGCAGGACCGCGGAGCGTACGCCGCTCAGCGCGCCGGCCGACAGCTCGGCGTGCACCTCCTCGACGGCGGCCAGCGCCCGCTTGGGCGCGACCTCCTTGCCGTCCTCGTCGAGGTCGAGCTGGTCGCGCTCCCCCTCCTCGCCCGCGTCGCCGGAGATCCGCGGGCACACGACGTAGACCTGGTGGCCCTTCTCGACCTCCTCCCGCACCCGCTGCCAGACGCGCTCGATCCAGGCCGGCTGCTCGGCGAGGGGGACGACGTTGGTCTGGATCGGTGCCCGGCCGGCGGGCAGCTCGGCGAGGATCGAGGTCTCGAGGTCACCGAAGACCGTCATCGCCACCGTGCGCGGGATCGGGGTCGCGGTCATGACGAGGACGTGCGGTGGGGTGCCGGCCTTGTCCGTCAGCGCGGCGCGCTGCTCGACGCCGAAGCGGTGCTGCTCGTCGACGACGACCAGTCCGAGGTCGGCGAACTGGACGCGGTCCTCCAGCAGCGCGTGGGTGCCGATGACGATGCCCGCCTCGCCGGTGACGATCCGGAGCATCGCCTCCTGGCGGGCGGCCTTGCCCATCGACCCGGTGAGGAGCACGACGCTGGTGGCCTCGGCGGCCCCGCCGAGCATCCCGCCCTGGGCGAGGTCGCCGAGCATCGCGGAGATCGAGCGGTGGTGCTGCTGGGCCAGCACCTCGGTGGGGGCCAGCAGAGCGGCCTGACCGCCCGAGTCGATGACCTGGAGCATCGCGCGGAGGGCGACCACGGTCTTGCCGGAGCCGACCTCGCCCTGGAGCAGCCGGTTCATCGGGTGGTCGCGGCCGAGCTCGGCGGCGACGAGGTCGCCGATCTCGCGCTGGCCACCGGTGAGCTCCCAGGGCAGTCGCGCGTCGAACGCGTCGAGCAGTCCGTCGCTGCGCCCCGGTCGGCCACGCGCCCCCTGGGCACGGTGCGCGGCCCGCCGACGGGCGAGCACCAGCTGGAGCACCAGCGCCTCCTCGAAGCGGAAGCGCTTCTGCGCCGCGCCGAGCTGGCTCCAGTCGTCTGGGCCGTGGATCCAGCGCAGGGCCTGCATCACCGTGAGCAGGTCGTAGCGCTCACGGAGCTCGGGGGTGAAGACGTCGGGGACGCCGGTCACCAGGTCGAGCGCAGCGGTGACGACCTTCTGGAGGTCCCAGGTGTAGAGCTTGGCGGTCAGCGGGTAGACCGGGATCAGCTTGCTGAGCATCGCGCCCTCCTCACCGTCGAGGGCGAAGCCGTGGGCCTGCTCGAGCTGCCAGCCGCCGCGGAACTGCTTGGCCTTGCCGGTGAAGAGCGCCCTGCTCCCCGTCCCGAACTCGGCCTCGTGCCGGTCGGCCAGGTTCTTGTAGGGGCTGAACAGGGTCACGGAGAAGTCGGGGCCCTCGGTGCGCAGGCGGATCGTCGTACGCCACTGCCGGCGGTTGCCGGCCGTGAACGGGGCGCTGTCGCACGAGCGCACCTCCCCCACGATCGTCAGCTGCTCACCGACGATGGGCGTGGCCACCTCGGAGAGCTCGGTCGCAGCGACGTAGCGGCGCGGGAAGTGGCGCAGCAGGTCGCCGATGGTGGCGAGGCCGAGGCCCTCCTCGGCCAGCTTGCGCTTCTTGTGGGAGCTGCCGAAGACCGCCGCGATCGGGCTCTCCGGGGTGATGGCGACCATGCGCGACTACCGGCCGCTCACTCGACGCTGACCAGCAGCGGGTAGCGCGGCTGGCCGCCCTCGTGCACGGCGACGTCGACGTGGGGGTGGCGGTGCTCGACCTGCGCGGCGACCCGCCCGGCGAGCTCGACACCACCCTCGCCGGAGACGATCGTGACCAGCTCGCCGCCACCGGCGAGGAGGCGTTCGAGCACGTCGTTGGCGACCGCCTCGAGGTCGGAGCCAACCACCGCGAAGTCACCCGCGATGACGCCGAGCGCGTCACCCGGCTCGCAGGGGCCGGCCATCGTGATGGCCTGGCGCGCGGCGACGGTCACGGCGCCGTGGCGGGCGTGGCGCGCCGTCGCGGTCATCTCGCGGACGTCGGCGTCGAAGGCGCGGCCAGGCTCGTGGACCGAGATCGCGGCCAGCCCCTGGACCTGCGCGTGGGTCGGGATCACCTCGACCTTGATCGCGTGCTCGGCCTCGGCCGTGCGGGCCGCGATCTCGGCGGCGCGGACCGTGTCGGCGTCGTTGGGCAGGATCACGACCTCGGCGGCCCCGCAGGCGGTGATCGCCTCGAGCAGCTGCCCGGTCGAGGGGCGCTGGCCCGGTCCACCCGGCACGACGACCGCACCCGCGGACTCGAACAGCTCGGCCAGCCCGGGCCCGGCGGCGACGGCGACGACCTTGCGGCCGCGGCGGGCGGAGGCCTTGTGGCGGCTCTCCGCGATCTGCTCGGCGAAGTGGGTCACCCGGATCCGATAGGGCCGGCCGGCGGTGATGCCCGCCTCGATCGCGGCACCGACGTCGTCGACGTGCACGTGGACGTTCCACAGGCCGCCGCCGCCGACCACCACGAGGCTGTCGCCGAGGCCCGCCAGGGTCTTGCGCAGGGCGACGACGTCGTCGTCCTCGGTCTCGGGACTCAGGTCGAGGAGGTACATCACCTCGTAGGCGGGACCGTCCTCGGTGAGGTCGTCGCTCGGCAGGGCGGTGGCGACCGGGATGAGGTGCGTGCCGATCGGAGCGGCGTACGGCATCGGGCGGCGGCCGGTCGACGTCGTCTCGACCGCGTCGAGCACGACGGTCAGGCCGCGACCGCCCGCGTCGACGACACCCGCCTGCGCGAGCACCGGGAGCTGCTCGGGGGTCCGGGCCAGCGCGACACGTGCTGCTGCTGCGGCGGCGGTGAAGACGTCGCGGGCGCGGGCGCCGGGCCGCTCGGCGGTCTCGACGGCGGCGTCGGAGGCAGCGCGGGCGACGGTGAGGATGGTGCCCTCGACAGGCGTGCCGACCGCGGCATAGCTGGCGTCGGTGGCCGCCGCCATCGCGGCGGCGATGGTGCTGGCCCGCCGGTCGTCGGTCCCCGCGACGGCCAGGTGGGTGACGTAGGCGCGGAGCATCTGGCTGAGGATCACCCCGGAGTTGCCGCGCGCGCCCATCAGCGCCGCGCGGGCCAGCAGCGCCAGGCCCGCCTCGAGGCTGAGGTCGGGATCGGCAGCGCGGGCGGCGCGCAGCTCGTCGCGGGCGGCCGAGACGGTGAGGAACATGTTGGTGCCGGTGTCGCCGTCGGGCACGGGATAGACGTTGAGGGCATCGATCTCCTCGCGCGCCGAGGACAGCGCGTCGGTCGCGATGTCGACGAACCGGGCCACCCCGTCGAGGGTGATGCCGTGGCTGACTGGCTCCATCGAGTCGGTGGCTCCCGGGTGCGAACTGGTCTGGAAAGGTGCACTGTGGTGCGCGCCACAGGGTAGTGCCCCGGTCCGACGGTGCTGCGATTTCTTGTCCCCGCGGGTCCTCGGCTACTCTTTCCCGGTTGCCTGCTGCTGCGTTCCTGCGGCGCGGGCCCTGCCAGTTCATCACCCTCGAACGGATCGGAGTGCACGGTGGCTGCCGTCTGCGACATCTGCGCCAAGAAGCCGGGCTTCGGAAACAACCGTCCCTGGTCCCGCAAGATCACGAAGCGTCGCTTCAACCCCAACATCCAGCGCGTCCGGGCGACCATCAACGGTACGCCCAAGCGAGTCAACATCTGCACCGGTTGCCTCAAGGCCGGCAAGGTCTCGCGCTGACCTGAAGCTCTTCCTCGCAACCCCCGTCGCTCTGCGGCGGGGGTTTCGTCGTTCGTGGTGGGAGTCACCGCCTCAGCGGTGACTTCCGCGCGGATGGGCCGTTGCAACGCCCCACCTCCGCCAAGCTCGGCCCACCCGTGTGGCGAGGGTGGCTGGAGTGGCGCTCAGAAGTGGGTCCAGCCGGTGGGGCCGTCGTACGTCGACCCGTCGACCGTCACGCCCTCTCCCTCGCGCACGTCGCCGACCACCTGCCACCCCGCGGGCACGGAGCCCGCGTCGGGGAAGGTCGCCAGCAACGCGTGGTCGTCCCCCCCGCTGAGGATGAACTGCAGCGGGTCCGCTCCGAGGGCGGCACCGACGGCCTGGAGCGGCTCGGGGGTCTCGAAGGCTCCGGTGCGTACGTCGATCGCGACGCCGCTGGCCTCCGCGAGGTGCCCGGCCTCGGCGAGGAGGCCGTCGGAGATGTCGATGAGGGAGGTCGCGCCGGCCTCGGCGGCCTGCTTGCCGGCGGCGTACGGGGGCTCCGGGCGGCGGTAGGCCTCGACGAGCACCCTCGGCGAGCGGAAGCCGCGGCCGAGGACGGCCAGGCCGCCGGCGGCCCACCCCTGACGCCCGACCGTCGCGAGCACGTCGCCGGGCCGGGCGCCGGAGCGCAGCACCGGGGACTGCGTGCACTGACCGATCACCGTCACCGCGATGACGACCTGGTCGGCGCGGGTCACGTCGCCCCCGACGACGCTCGCACCGACGCTCGCGCACTCCTCTGCGAAGCCGCGCGCGAAGTCCAGGGCCCAGGCCACCGGGAGGTCGGCGGGTGCGGCGAGCCCGATCGTCAGGTGGCGCGCGGTGCCGCCCATGGCGTTGATGTCGGAGAGGTTCTGCGCAGCGGCACGGTGGCCCACGTCGGCGGCGCTGGCCCAGTCGCGGCGGAAGTGCCTGCCCTCGACCATGAGGTCGGTCGAGACCACCACGTGGCCGTGCTTGATCCGCAGCACGGCGGCGTCGTCACCGGGTCCGACCAGCACGTGCTCGTCGCCCTCGAAGATCTCCACGAGCTCCGAGATCAGGCCGAACTCACCTGTCTCGCCGAGGGTTGCGTCCGCTGTCGAGGCCATGTCCCCATCCCACCAGACGCGGCCGGTGATCACAGTCACCCATCCCCTGTCGGCCCGCCCGCGTCGCGCGGTAGGTTGGCCCGGTCACACCCGCTGAAGAGACCGAGGAGTCCACGATGGTCGTCCAGGCCTACATCCTGATCCAGACCGACGTCGGCAAGGCCGCCGAGGTGGCCAAGGCCATTGCCCAGGTCAGCGGCGTCACGCTTGCCGAGGACGTCACCGGTCCCTACGACGTGATCGTCCGCGCCGAGGCCAAGAACGTCGACGAGCTGGGCAAGCTCGTGGTGTCGAAGGTGCAGAACCTCGACGGCATCACCCGCACGCTGACCTGCCCGGTCGTCCACATCTGATCGTCCACCTCTGACGACACACGTGCTCCACCGACGACGCCTCGGTCCCCAGGGCCGGGGCGTCGTCGCGTCCGCAGCCGCCTGCGTCCTGCTCGCCGCCTGCAGCCCCGACCTGGTCCCGCTCGAGGACCAGGACCTCTCCGGCGCCGACCGCGCCGCCTGCGAGGCACTGGTCGACGACCTTCCCGACACCCTCGCCGGAGAACCACGTCGCTCGGTCGACCCGGACGACGCGCTGGGTGCGGCCTGGGGCGATCCTGCCTACGTCCTCACCTGCGGCGTCCCCGCCCCGACGGACTACGAGCCGACGGCGGAGTGCAACGTCATCAAGGGAGTCGGCTGGTACGTCACCGACGACGAGCTCTCCGACCTGCGGGTCGACGCCGCCCCGATCGCTCTCAGCCTGACGCCGTACGTCGAGGTGCAGGTCCCGTCGCGCTACCGCACCGAGGGCGTCGACCGCGCGCTCGCCGAGCTGGCGCCGGCGCTCAAGGAGCACCTCGGCGAGGGGCTCTCCTGCCTGTAACGCTGAGCGGGGCTCAGCGCAGGCCGGTGCCGCGGTGCAGGGCGAGCTGGACGAGCCGGTCGACGAGCTCGGGGTAGGTCATCCCGGTGGCTGCCCAGAGCTGGGGATACATCGAGGTCGGGGTGAAGCCGGGCATCGTGTTGAGCTCGTTGATGACCAGCGAGCCGTCGGGCATCACGAAGAAGTCGACGCGGGCCAGGCCCTCGCACGACAGCGCCTCGAAGGCGCGGACGGCCATCGCGCGCAGCGGCTGCTCGATCTCCGCGGGGAGGTCGGCCGGGATGTCGATCTCGGTGTGCTGGTCGGCGAGGTACTTGGCCTCGAAGTCGTAGAACTCGTGGTCGCCGCCGGTGCGGACCTCGCCGGGGCGGGAGGTCTCGGGGGGCCCCTCGAGGGTGCCGAGGACACCGCACTCGACCTCGCGCGCACCCTCCATCGACTGCTCGACCAGCACCTTGGGGTCGTGGCGGAAGGCCTCCTCGAGCGCGGCCTCGATCTCGGTGGCGTCGTGGACCTTGCTGATGCCCATGCTCGACCCGGCGCGGGCGGGCTTGGCGAAGGCGGGGAAGCCGAGCTCCTCGACCCGCGTCCGGCAGCCGACCGGGTCCTGCTCCCACTCCGAGCGGGTCACGACGATGCCGGGCGTCACCGGGAGGCCGGCGGCCTGCAGCACGATCTTCATGAAGGCCTTGTCCATGCCGATCGCCGAGGCGAGCACGCCGGACCCGACGTAGCGCACGGCGGCCATCTCGAGCAGGCCCTGCAACGTGCCGTCCTCGCCCCAGGGGCCGTGCAGCAGCGGGAAGACGACGTCGACCTCACCGATCACCGACGGCACGCTCGCAGGCTCGGTGACGACCAGGTCGGTGCCGGTCACCGCCCCCATCAGCGCGACCGGCGACCTCTCGGCGTCCACGGACGGGAGGTCGGCGCCGCGGATCGCGAGGCGGGCGGGCTCGTCCGCCTCCAGCACCCACCGGCCGTCGGTCGCGATGCCGACCGGCACGACGTCGTACGCCCCGCGATCGATGGCCGCCAGCACGCTCCCTGCGGTCACGCACGAGATGCCGTGCTCGGAGGAGCGGCCACCGAAGACGACGGCGACGCGGGGCTTCCTGGTCTTGCTCGGAGAGGTCTCGTTCATCACCGCGACCCTATCCACCTACGCTGGCCGGCATGGCTGCAGACACTCCTGACCCGGGCCCCGGCTCACCCCACAGGCTCGGCACGATCGCCGTGACGGCCGGCCGGCCCGACAAGACGCCCGACGCACCGCTCAACGAGCCCATCACCATGGCGTCGACCTACGTCGCAGGCGGCCAGGTGGAGTACGGCCGCTACGGCAACCCCACCTGGACCGCCCTCGAGGATGCGCTCGGTGCGCTCGAGGGCGGGCGCTGCCTGACCTTCGCCTCCGGCCTCGCCGCGATGGCGACCGTCTTCGACCTCGTCGGGACGGAGGGCAAGGTCGTCGTGCCGCGGCACGCCTACACCGGCACGATCATGCAGCTCGCCGACCTCGAGGCGCGGGGGCGCCTCACGGCGCAGCTGGTCGACATCGCCGACACCGACGCCGTCGTCGCCGCCTGCGCCGACGCCGCACTGGTGTGGATCGAGTCTCCGACCAACCCGGCGCTCGAGGTGGCGGACATCCCGACCATCACTGCCGCCGCCCACGAGGCCGGTGCCTACGTCGTGGTCGACAACACCTTCGCCACTCCCCTCCTCCAGCGCCCGCTCGAGGACGGCGTGGACCTCGTCGTGCACTCCGCGACGAAGTACCTCGCCGGCCACTCCGACGTCCAGATGGGCGCGATCATCACCGGCGACGACGAGCTGTACGCCGTGCTGAAGGGCCGTCGTGACCTCATGGGAGCGATCCCCGGCCCGTTCGAGGCATGGCTGACGCTGCGCGGCCTGCGCACCCTGCACCTGCGCGTCGAGCGCGCGCAGTCCAACGCCCAGGAGCTCGTACGCCGGCTCGCCGAGCACCCCGCGCTGTCGGAGGTCCGCTACCCCGGATTCGGCGGCATCGTCAGCATCGTGCTGTCCCAGGGCGAGATGGCGGCTGACCTCCTAAGCCGCAAGACCCGCCTGTGGGTGCACGCCACGTCGCTCGGCGGCGTCGAGTCGACACTGGAGCGCCGGCGCCGCTGGAAGGCAGAAGCCGCCACGATCCCCGACGGGCTCGTCCGGCTCTCCGTCGGCGTCGAGGACATCGAGGACCTCTGGGAGGACCTGCGCACGGCTCTGGATGGCTGCGTCGGCTGAGGGGCACCAAACGACTGCTGGTTGAGGAAGTCGCGCAGCGACCGTGTCGAAACCGATCGGCTGAGGCTGCTTCTCGGCTGACCGGATTTCGACGCGCTCGCGCGACTTCGTTCCTCAGTCGCGTCGCTTGATCAATCTGGCCGCCCCCACGCCGCGGCCTCGTCCCTCGGCCACGACTGGGCGTCACACTCAACCCATCTCCGCCTTGGTGTCGCGGGCGATGAACGAGTTCATCATGTCGAGCGCGGTCATCTTGCCGTCGACCACCGCGTCGACCGCGGCCGCGATGGGCGCGTCGACGCCGGTCTGCTCGGCGAGGGCGAGCAGCGACTTGCAGGACTTGGCGCCCTCGGCGACCTGACGGGTCGAGGCATAGATCTCCTCGGTCGTCATCCCCTGGCCCAGGCGCTCACCGAACGTACGGTTGCGCGACAGCGGCGAGGAGCAGGTGGCGACGAGGTCGCCGAGCCCGGCGAGGCCCATGAGCGTGAGCGGGTTGGCGCCCTGGGCGGTCGCGAGGCGTGCTGTCTCGGCGAGGCCGCGGGTGATCACCGACGCAGTGGTGTTGTCGCCGAAGCCGAGTCCGACGGCCATGCCGACGGCGAGACCGACGACGTTCTTGTAGGCACCGCCGATCTCGCAGCCCAGGACGTCGACCGACGTGTAGGGGCGGAACGAGGGGCCGTGGGTGATCGCCTGGAGCTGCTTGGCGCGTTCCTCGTCGAGGCACGCCACGACGGACGCAGCGGGCTCGCGACGCGCGATCTCGCGGGCCAGGTTGGGACCGCTGATCACGGCGATCCGTTGGGCGGACGCGTCGGTGACCTCCTGGATCACCTCGCTCATCCGCATCAGGGTGCCGAGCTCGACACCCTTCATCAGCGACACCAGCGTGGCGTCCGGCGGCAGGATCGGCGCCCAGGCGGCGAGGTTCTCGCGCAGGCTCTGCGACGGGACGGTCAGCACGACGACGTCGGCGCCGGCCGCGACCTCCTCCGGGTCGGTCGACGCGCTGATCGACGGCGGCAACTCGATCCCGGGCAGGTAGTCGGTGTTCTCCCGGCGCTCGTTGACGGCCTCGACGACCTCGTCCCGACGTGCCCACAGGGTCACGTCGTTGCCCGCGTCGGCCAGGACCAGCGAGAAGGCGGTGCCCCACGATCCGGCGCTGAATACGGCGATCTTGCTCATGGGCTCCGCTTCTTCCTGGTGTGCTGGCGAGCCGGGTGGGGCTCGTCGTGGGGGTTCCCGATCTCCCGTACGCCGGTGGCGCGCGGGTCGTACCGCTCGGTCGGCGCGACCTCGCCGCGCAGGTCGGCGACGAGCGACGTGATGGCGTCCATGATGCGGCCGGTGGCCTCCGCGGTGGCCTCCGGACTCGTCGGCCGGGCGACCAGGTCGTCCAGCGGCACAGGGTCACCGGCCTTCATCACGATCGTCCGGCGTGGGCGCAGGTGCGGCGTCCTCGTGTAGGGCGGCAGGACCTCGTGCGCGCCCCACTGCCCGACAGGGATCACCGGACAGCCGGTGGCGAGGGCGATCCTGGCCGCGCCGGTCTTGCCCTTCATCGGCCACATGCCGGGATCGCGGGTCAGCGTGCCCTCGGGATAGATCACGAGGCACTCGCCCTCGCCGATCGCGCGGACCGCCGCGTCGTAGGCCCCGATCGCGTTGCGGCTCAGTCGCTCGACCGGGATCTGGCCGGCAGCCGTGAGCAGGCCACCGATCGCCTTGTTGGAGAAGAGCCCAGACTTGGCGAGGTAGCGCGGGATCCGGCCGTGGTCGTAGACGAAGTGCGCCGACAGCAGCGGGTCGACGTGCGAGATGTGGTTGAGCGCGACGATGCACCCGCCGGTCGCGGGGATCTTCTCGCCGTCGATCCACGTGCGCGAGGTCGCGGCCAGGAGCGTGGGCTTGATGAGTGCCGCGGCAAAGGTGACGGCCCACCCTCGGGGCTGGTCCAGCTTCCTGACGCGCACCGGCCACCCTCCCCTGTCACCGGGCCGGGCCCGGGACGCTCCCTGCGTCGCGAGCAGGCTACTCGGTCCCACGGGCTCCGGGAGGGCACCGCCGCGCCCGTCCCGGATGGGAGGATGGGCGCGATGTCCAGCCCGATGCCCAGCCCTCCGCCGACCGGTCCCGCACGCGCGCGGTGCGTCGTCGTCGTACCCGTCAAACCGCCCGCGATCGGCAAGTCCCGTCTGGCCGCCGACCCCTTCCAGCACCTGCCCGACGAGCAACGCCGCGAGCTGGCGGAGGCGTTCGCGCTGGACACCGTCCAGGCAGCCGCGGCGACACCCGGGGTCGACGCGGTCCTGGTCGTCACCGACGACTTCCGTCTCGCATCGGCGATGCGCGCGCTCGGCTGCGAGGTGATGCCGGACGGTGCGAGCGAGGACCTCAACGCCACCCTCGTGCAGGCAGCCGCCGAGGTCTCGCGCCGGTGGCCGGACACCGTGCCCGTGGCGCTGTGCGCAGACCTGCCGGGACTGCGGCCGATCGAGCTCGCCTCGGTCCTGGCCGAGGTCGTCGCACACGCGGCGGCGGGCAGCGCCACCTTCGTACGCGACCGGGCCGGGGTCGGCACGACGTTGTACGCCGCTCCTGCCGCGGGTTTCGAGCCCGGCTTCGGCTTCGGGTCCGCAGCTCGGCACGTGGCCGCCGGTGCCGTCGAGGTGGGAGTGGACGCCCCGAGCGTGCGCGCCGACGTCGACGACCTGGCCGACCTGGGTGCCGCCCTCGTGGCAGGTGTCGGGATGCACACGTCCCGGGCAAACGGAAGGCGGGCCACCCCACTGGGGTGACCCGCCTTCGTTGCTGCTGCGTCAGGACTTCTTCGCGGCGGCCTTCTTGGCCGGGGCCTTCTTGGCGGGAGCCTTCTTGGCTGCCGCCGTCTTGGCCGGGGCGGCCTTCTTGGCCGGCGCAGCAGCCTTGGTGGCTGCCTTCTTGGCCGGAGCCTTCTTGGCCGGTGCTGCTGCCTTGGTGGCCGTCTTCTTGGCGGGAGCCGCCTTCTTGGCCGGCGCCTTCGTGGCAGCTGCCTTCTTGGCCGGAGCTGCCTTCTTCGCCGGTGCCTTCGTGGCCGGAGCCTTCTTGGCAGCGGTCTTCTTGGCCGGGGCCGCGGTCTTTGCGGGGGCCTTCGCTGCCGGAGCGGCCTTCTTGGTCGCGCCACCGGTCACTGCGGCAGCAGCAGCACGCACGCTGGCCGGCGGCTTCGGCATGGTCGCGGCGGTCAGCTTCGGCAGCTTCTTCGCACCCGAGATGACGTCCTTGAGCTCCTTGCCTGCGGAGAACTTCGGCACGGACTTCTTCTTGGACTTCATCCGCTCGCCGGTCTGCGGGTTGCGGACCCAGCGTGCGTTGCGCACCGCCTTCTCGAACGAGCCGAAGCCGGTGATGGCGACCTTCTCGCCCTTGGCCACCTCACGGGTGATGGTGTCGAGTACCGACTCCAGTGCGTGGGCCGCCTGCTTGCGGTTCCCCTCGTAACGCGCAGAGAGCGCGTCGATGAGCTCTGACTTGTTCACTAGCTTCCCTTCCAATGAACCACGGGATGCCGAGCTCGTGCTCGACCCTCTCCGAGGCACGCTAGGGACATGGAGGGGTGACCACAATCACCATCGCCCTTATTCGTAGGGGTTTTTTCAGAGGGTGACGGGCTTCCAGCTCGGCCGACCGGCCTCGAAGGCAGTGATGGCGTCGTCGTGGCCGAGGGTGATGCCGATGTCGTCGAGGCCCTCCAGCAGGCGCCAGCGGGTGTAGTCGTCGATGTCGAAGGAGTCCTCGACGGCGTCCTCACCGACGCCGGCGCGGATGGTGCGGCTCTCCAGGTCGACGGTGATCTCACCGCCCGGGTTGTCCTCGAGCCAGTCCCACAGGCGCTGCACGACCTTCTCGTCGACCTGCGCCGCGAGCAGTCCGGCCTTGCCGGAGTTGCTGCGGAAGATGTCGGCGAACCGCGAGGAGATCACCACGCGGAAGCCGTAGTTCTGCAGGGCCCACACCGCGTGCTCGCGCGAGCTGCCGGTGCCGAAGTCGGGACCGGCGACCAGCACCGAACCGCCCGTGTAGGTGGGGTTGTTGAGGACGAAGTCGGGATCGTTGCGCCACGCGGCGAAGAGCCCGTCCTCGAAGCCGGTGCGCGTGACGCGCTTGAGGTAGACGGCCGGGATGATCTGGTCGGTGTCGACGTTGCTGCGCCGCAGCGGGACGCCGAGGCCGGTGTGGGTGGTGAACGCATCCATGGTCAGACCTCCTGCAGGTCGGCGGGGCTGGAGAGGGTGCCGCGCACCGCGGTGGCGGCGGCGACCGGCACGGACACCAGGTGCGTACGACCGCCCTTGCCCTGCCGGCCCTCGAAGTTGCGGTTGGACGTGGACGCACTGCGCTCACCGGGGGCGAGCTGGTCGGGGTTCATGCCCAGGCACATCGAGCAGCCGGCCCCGCGCCACTCGGCGCCCGCGGCGAGGAAGACCTGGTCGAGGCCCTCGGCCTCGGCCTGGAGGCGTACGCGCACCGAGCCCGGCACCACCAGCAGGCGGGTGTCGGCGGCGACCTGGCGACCCTCGAGGATCGACGCCGCCAGCCGCAGGTCCTCGATGCGGCCGTTGGTGCAGGAGCCGACGAAGACGGTGTCGACCTTCACCTCGCGCAAGGGGGTGCCGGCCTCGAGACCCATGTACTGCAGGGCCTTCTCCGTCGCGACCTTGTCGTTGGGCTCGTCGAAGTCGTGGGGGCTCGGCACCGAGGCGCCGAGCGGTGCGCCCTGTCCGGGGTTGGTCCCCCACGTGACGAACGGCGTCATCGTGGACGCGTCGAGCTCGATCTCCTTGTCGAAGACCGCGTCGTCATCGGTGCGCAGCGTCCTCCAGTGGGCGACGGCGGCATCCCAGTCGGCACCCCTGGGTGCCTCCGGCTTGCCCTCGATGTAGTCGAAGGTGGTCTGGTCGGGGGCGATCAGGCCGGCCTTCGCGCCCCACTCGATCGACATGTTGCACACCGTCATCCGGCCCTCCATCGAGAGCTCCTCGATCGCCTGGCCGCGGTACTCGACGATGTAGCCCTGACCACCACCGGTGCCGGTGTGGGTGATCAGGGTGAGCACCATGTCCTTGGCGGTGACGCCGGCGGGCAGGCTGCCGTTGATCGTGACCGCCATCGTCTTCGGCTTGGCCTGCGTCAGCGTCTGGGTGGCGAGCACGTGCTCGACCTCGGAGGTGCCGATGCCGAAGGCGATCGCGCCGAACGCACCGTGGGTGGACGTGTGCGAGTCGCCGCACACGATCGTCATGCCGGGCTGCGTGAGGCCGAGCTGCGGGCCGACGACGTGCACGATGCCCTGCTCGATGTCGCCCAGCGGGTGGAGCCGAACGCCGAAGTCGGCGGCGTTCTTGCGCAGCGTGTCGACCTGGAGACGGCTGACGGGATCGGCGATCGGCTTGTCCCAGTCGATCGTGGGGACGTTGTGGTCCTCGGTCGCCAGCGTGAGGTCGGGACGGCGTACGACGCGGTTGGTGAGTCGGAGTCCGTCGAAGGCCTGCGGCGAGGTCACCTCGTGAAGGAGGTGGAGGTCGATGAAGAGGAGATCGGGCTCTCCGGGGGCGCTGCGGACGACGTGCTCGTCCCACACTTTCTCGGACAGGGTCTTGCCCATGGTGCGATCTCCTTCTCTTCTGCCGTGCTCGTCCGGCCGGATGATTTCGGCCGACGAGTCTGGGGCGACATTTCTGACAACCGGTACGACAGTAACGCTTGCATCCCACTCCCTGAGATGCGAATATCGCTATATGGACAACGGATCTGGCGTCGGCGTACTCGACAAGGCGGCCCTCGTGCTGGCCGCCCTCGAGGCAGGACCGGCCACCCTGGCGGGGCTGGTGGCCGGCACGGGCCTGGCCCGTCCGACCGCCCACCGCCTCGCGGTCGCCCTCGAGCACCACCGCCTCGTCGCCCGCGACATGCAGGGCCGCTTCGTCCTCGGACCGCGGCTGTCCGAGCTGTCTGCCGCCGCCGGCGAGGACCGTCTGCTCGCCGCTGCCGGCCCGGTCCTGGCCCGCCTGCGCGACATCACCGGCGAGTCCGCCCAGCTGTGGCGCCGTCAGGGCGAGCACCGTGTCTGCGTCGCCGCCGCCGAGCGCCCCTCCGGCCTGCGCGACACCATCCCGGTCGGCTCCCAGCTCACCATGAACGCCGGCTCCGCCGCCCAGATCCTGCTGGCCTGGGAGGACCCGGAGCGGATGCACCGCGGCCTCCAGAACGCCGCCTTCTCCGCCACCGCGCTCTCCGGCATCCGCCGCCGCGGCTGGGCGCAGTCGGTCGGCGAGCGCGAGCAGGGCGTCGCATCGGTCTCGGCGCCGGTCCGCTCCCCCGGTGGCAAGGTCATCGCCGCCGTCTCGGTCTCCGGCCCGCTCGAGCGCCTCTCGCGCCAGCCCGGCCGGATGCACGCACCCGCGGTGCTGGCCGCCGCCGACCGGCTCTCCGAGTCGCTGCGCCGCGCTGCGGCTGAGTAGTCGGCGCTTCCGCCGCCCCTGGCCCCCGGTGGTGGCGGCACATCGCACAGTTCCGGTCGGTGCATCCGCAATCTGCCGCCACCCTCCGCCGCCGGCCCCCGGCCGTGGCGGCACATCGCACAGTTCCGGTCGGCGCCCCCGCAATCTGCCGCCACCCTCCGCCGCCGGTTGGCGCTGCGTGTCTCAGAAGAGCGCGTCCTGCTCCAGCTCGAGCAGCTGCTGCTTGCGCTCCAGGCCCCCGGCATAGCCGGTGAGCGTGCCGTTGGCACCGATGACCCGGTGGCACGGGACGACGATCGGGATGGGGTTGCGTCCGTTGGCCAGACCGACCGCACGTGAGGCGGCGTTGGTCATCCCGAGCCGACCGGCGATCTCGCCGTAGGACGCGGTCTCCCCGTGCGGGATCTTGGCGAGCTGCTCCCACACCCGCTGCTGGAAGTCGGTGCCGACAGGTGCGAGCGGGAGGTCGAAGTCGGTGAGCTCCTGGGCGAAGTAGGCCGTCAGCTGACGGACGGCCTCGGCCAGCACCGGCTGGTCGTCCGACCGGGCGCCGAGCGGGCGTCCGTCGGCAGGGGGCAGGAAGGGGGAGAACTCGATCGCGACGATCGAGCCGTCCCGCTCCACGATGCGCAGGTCGCCGATCGGCGAGGGCATCACGGTCCACATGTCAGTTCTCCTTCACCGGGCGGTGTCTCGGGCATGAGGGTGTTCCACAGGTGCATCAGGGCGTAGGAGCGCCACGGCCGCCAGGCCTGCGGGTCCGGCTCGGTGTCGGCACAGCGTCCCACGTCGGCCAGCACCCGGCGGACCGCGAGGTCCGTGGGCAGGAAGACGTCCGGGTGCCCCAGGGCCCGCATCGCGACGTAGTCGGCGGTCCACGGACCGATGCCGGGCAGCGCGAGCAGCGCCCGTCGTACGTCGTCGCGGTCGGGTCCGCGGTCGAGCACCACGGCGCCGGTGGCGAGCGCCGACGCCAGGCCGACGAGCGCCCGGCCGCGGGCGCGCGGCATCGGCAGGGTCTCCGGGTCGACGGTCGCGAGGGTCGCGGCGTCGGGGAACAGGTGCGTCAGCCCGGGGACCGGCGACTCGACGGCGCGTCCGTGCGCGGCGACGATGCGCCCGCCGACGGTGCGGGCACCGGTGACACTCACCTGCTGCCCGATGACGGTGCGCACGGCGGTCTCGTCGCCGTCGACCTGCCCCGGGACACGCAGTCCCGGGGTGGCGAGCACGAGCGGGCCGAGGAACCGATCGGCGCCCAGCTGGTTGTCGACGGCCACGGGGTCGGCGTCCGCGTCGAGCAGACGGCGTACGCGCTCGACGGCCGCGGTGGTGTCGCGCAGGTCGTGCAGCACGAACTCGGCACGGACGAAGCCGGTCCCGCTGGGGGCCGTCAGGTCGTCGAGCTCGATCCGGACCGTGGCGGGACCGTGCGGGAGGTCGAGGGTCCGGGCGTACCAGCCGCGGCCGGCGACCTCGACGCCCGGGACGAGGTGGTAGGCCAGGAAGTCGAGCAGGCGACGGCCGGCGAACGGCGTACGCACGGCGAGCCTCAGGCCGAGGGTCGCCGAGCCGTGGGCGGGCCGACGGGCCGGAGCGCGACCGGCTCCGCGCAGCTGCGTGGGTGAGGCCTCGTACACCTCGCGGACGGTCTCGTTGAACTGGCGCACGCTGGCGAATCCCGCTGCGAACGCCACATCGGTGAGGGGCAGGTCGGTGGACTCGATCAGCACGCGGGCGGTCTGTGCGCGGCGGGCACGGGCGAGCGCGAGGGGTGCGGCACCGAGCTCCTGGCTGAGCAGCCGACCGAGGTGGCGGGGGGTGTAGCCGACGCGTTCGGCGAGGCCGCCGACACCTTCACGATCGACGAGGCCGTCGGCGATCAGCCGCATCGCCCGGCCCGCGACATCGGCTGCGACGTCCCACTCCGGACTGCCGGGTGTCGCATCGGGCAGGCAGCGCTTGCAGGCGCGGTAGCCGGCCGTCTGCGCGCTGGCCGCCGTCGGGTGGAACGTGACATTGACCGACGCCGGGGTGCGCGCCGGGCACGAGGGCCGGCAGTAGATCCCGGTGGTGCGGACCGCGGTGTAGAACACCCCGTCGAAGCGACGGTCCCGGCTCTGCACGGCGCGGTAGCAGGCCGCGCTGTCGAGGTGTCCGGTCGGCGTCATGGTGCGAGTCTGCCCGGCTCGCGACGCTTCGACCAGCGGAAAACGGACACGACGGCCCGAGCCCGCCGCGTCCGCTCCCCACCCCCTTGGGCCGGGCTACTCCTGGACGGCGATCGCGGTGGTGCGCCGGGTCCGCCGCTGCCGGGCCGGGCCGTCGAGCAGGAACCGCACGCACACGGTGCCGTCGGGGAAGGCGGCTGCCACCTCGCGCTCGACCTGCTGGGACGCCTGGACCAGGGTCTCGGGCTCGGCCTCCACGTCGACGTGGGCGCTCAGCTCGACCACGTCGGGCGCATCGGGAAGGATCCGCCCGCGGGCGCCGGTGACCGGGGCCAGGTCGGCCCACCGATCGGCCAGCGTGGCGGCCAGCGAGGACCGGTCCACCTCGAGACGACCGGTCGGGTCGCTCTCGGCCAGGCGGCTGGTGCCCTTGGTCAGACGGGGCAGGTGGGCGAGCAGCCAGACGACACCGAGCAGGCCCAGCACGATCCCGGCGATCGCCCAGGCCCATGGCCACCAGGCGCTGTCGACCACCGCGTCGACGCCGGCGAGGTCGAAGGTCGGGTCGAGCTGCCGGACCAGGTCGAGGCGCCACTCCCAGGCCATCAGGGCGAGGGCCACGAGGGCCGCGCCGAGGACGACGGTGGCGGTGCGGTCGGTGCCGCGGGTGCGTCGGGTCGTCATCAGCTCTCCTCCTGTGCGGTGCGGACATCCACCCGACGGGCGCCGAGGGCCTGTCCTGCAGTGGTCGCGCGGTCTCGCGCGTCGGTCGGGTCCGCGCCGTCCGTCGTACGTCCCTCGCGCGTCGCGACCTCGATCACGACGCGGCCCTTGCGGGCGCGGGCGGTCCGCGCGGAGACGACGCCCGGCGCGCGGTCGGCCGCGGAGCGGGCCACCTCGGCGAGCGCCGAGGGGTTCGACCAGAGCTGCTCGACCTCGCCGGACGCGACGTGGCGGCGCGCGGCCGGACGCAGGCCGGCATACATGAGCAGCAGGCCGAGGAGCGCCGCGAGCGTGGCCACGGCCAGGACGCCGTCGGTGGGCCCGAGGCCGTCGAGGGACCGGAGCCCGTCGGCGAGCCAGGGCTCACCCGTGGCCCAGCCCTCCGCCACGGCGAGGTCGCGCACGGCGACCACGCCGACGGCCACCAGGCCGAGGGCGAGGACGATGCCGATCGCGACGGCTCGGTGCCGGGCCAGAGGAGCACGCGCCAGCGCGCGCTCGGTGCGGGTGGTGCTCATGACGCCCTCCTGTCGTCGATGCCCACGAGCTTGACGGTGACGTCCACCGATCCCAGGCGTACGCCGCTGAGCTCGGAGGCGCGCTCCAGCACACGGGCGCGCACGTCAGCCGCCACCCGGGTCACCGGGGCCGGCCAGCGGCACGCCACCTCGACGCTGACGCGCGCGCTGGTGCCGCGCACCCGGACGGAGGCGTGCGGGCTCCCCGTGCGTACGCCTGCGAGTCCTCCCTCGACGCGGTGCACGCCCGGCACCTCCAGCGCCACCGTCTCGACGATGTGCTGCAGCGCCTGGGCCCGCACGCTGAGCTGACCGCGGCCCTCCACCGCGACGACGTCACTCACGTCGGCCCCGCATCATCGCGCGCACGTCGACCTCGCCGTCGACGTGCCCGCCGACGAGGTATCCCACGGTGCCGAGGACGACGGCGAGCAGCAGTCCCAGCAGCCCGCCAGTGGTGATGGCGATGGTCAGCAACAGGCCGGCGATCAGGCCAAGGGTGGACGTGGTCATGCTCTCTCCTCCAACGGATGGGCAGGCAGGTGCGCGTAGTGGCGGCCGGGCCATCGCTGGGGACGGCTCTCGGCCAGGTGCCGCAACCGGCGCGCGGTCCGGTGGGCGCGGCGCGCGGTGCGGGACCGCAGGGTGGTGGTGACGACGGGCCGGGCACCCTGAGCACCCGGGCCCGTCGTCGCAGCAGCGTTCATCCCGGGGGCCACCCCCGTGGCCTCCGCTGGGGTGTCCGTGCGCTCGAACGCGCGCATCACCTCGATGAACGCGTCGGCGTCACCTCCCACCAGGTCGGGATGGACGGCCCGCAGCGCGGCACGCCTGGAGACGCGGCGCTGGCGGGCAGCGTCGGTGACGCTGCTGGTCCGGGGGTCGGTCACGGGGTGTCGACCGTCTCGCCGGGGGCGGCGACGTCCTCGACCGCGACGTGCACGGTGCCGGGCACGATGGCCGCGACGCGGGTGCGCACCTCGTCGGTGGTAGCGGACACCGGGGCCCCCCACGTCAGGACGAGGTGCACCTGGGTGTCGCCGTCGCGCAGCCGTACGCCGGTCACGCGCCGTCCCGGCAGGTAGGTCGCCACCTCGCCGAGCACTCCTCCGTGCAGGTCGTGCACCCCCGGCACCGACAGGACGGCGTGGGCCACCCGGTCGGCGAGCTCGGCGGGTGTCAGGTCACTGGACACGTGTGGTCGCCGGCTCCTCGTCCGGTGCGTCGCTCTCGAGGAAGACGTCGTGGACGGTGATGTTGACCTCGGTGACCTCCAGGCCGGTCATCCGCTCGACGGTGTCGACCACGTTGCGGCGGATGGCGGCAGCGAGGTCGGCGATCGCGACGCCGTACTCGGCGACGATGTCGAGGTCGACGGCGGTCTGGTGCTCGCCCACCTCGACGGCCACGCCCTGGCTCAGGTTGGTGCGCGAGCCGGGGATCCGCTCGCGGAGCGCGCCCACGGCGCGGGCGGTGCCGCCGCCGAGGTCGTGCACGCCGCTGATCTCGCGGGCGGCGATGCCGGCGATCTTGGAGACCACGGTGTCGGCGATCGAGGTCTTGCCCTGCTCGCTCACGAGCGCGCCCGTGGCGGGGGTGGTGGTCGCCGGTGTGGTGGTCGTGTTCTCGGTCATGGTGTCTCCGATCTCGGTGTGCTCCTCGGCCCTCGGTGGGCCGGAACACAGGTTGGTCGGGACCAGTTCGACGATCGTCACGAAAAGGATGGTGTGACCCCGATCACCCCGCGGACGAGATGTCTTGTGCACACCCTGCACACTTCTCCCGTGCCTGCCGACGGCCTCGAGCCCGCCACCGACGCGGCGCTCGTGCGCGCGGCGCGGCTGGGTGATGACGCGGCCTTCGGGGAGCTGGTGGACCGGCACGGCCCGGGCATGCTGCGCTACGCCCGCCGCCTGGTCGGCGGCAGCGAGGCCGACGCCGGCGAGGTCGTGCAGGAGGCGTTCATCTCCGCGTGGAAGGGCCTCGACAGCTTCCGGGGCGACTCGTCGCTGCGCACCTGGCTGTTCCGACTGGTGCACCGGCGTGCAGTGGACCTGATCCGCCACCGCCGTCCCACGCCCATCGACGACGACCTCCTGTCCCACGTGATCCGGGTCGCCGATGACAACCCGCTGCAGGACGTGATGGACTCCGAGCTGCTCGAGGCCTTGCAGGAGGCGCTGGACGAACTACCGTGGAACCAACGCGCCGCATGGCTGCTGCGCGAGGTCGAAGGTCTCGGCTACGACGAGATCGCCCACGCGATGGGCACCACGGTCGGAAGCGTTCGCGGGCACCTGCACCGCGGTCGTCGGCAACTGGCAGAGAGGATGGCACGATGGCGTTGAGCCCCACAGGCCCCCTCGAGCGGGCCGTCGTCGCCGCCCAGGCAGAGGAGCCCGAGGACTGGGAGTCGGTGTCCCAGGCGGTGAAGCGCCGCGTGCGCGCGACCGTCATGCCGTCGCGCCCGATCGTCGTCGTCGCAGCTGACTCGTCCACCGCGCAGGACGAGCACGGCTCCAGGACGTACGTCGCCTCGCGCGTCGTGCGCGCCGGGCTGCGGGACGCGCTGCGGACCCGCCCGGACCTGACGGCCGAGCGGATCGACCTCACGATCGACGACGACGACCGCCTGACCCGGGTCGAGATCGACCTCGTCTGTGCCTACGGCACGGCCCTTCCCGGCGCCGCCGACGACGCTCGCGGGGTCGTCACCTCCGTCGTGTCCGACCTGCTCGGTGCCGGCACCCGGCCGGTCGTGGACGTCGCGGTGACCGACGTCGTGGTCGGCGACGCCCGCCTGACCTGACGTCCAGGTCGAACGGACGCACCGCGCGACGTGGGTCAGACCCCGGAACGGTAGCGACGCTCGGGGCGCCCGCCCCCGCCGTACTGCAGGCGCACCGACGCCGACCCGCGGGCGACGAAGTGCTCGAGGTAGCGACGGGCGGAGACGCGGGAGATGCCGACGGCGTCGGCGCACTCGGCCGCGGACAGCTCACCCGCCGCGCGCAGGGACTCCTCCACCGAGTCGGCCGTCTCCGGGCTCAGTCCCTTCGGCAGGGCCGCTGCCGCCGCCGGGGCGGCAGCACCGAAGACGGCGTCGATGTCCTGCTGCCCCGGAGCTCCCGACCCCGAGAGCGCAAGGTGCGCGGTGCGGAACGACTCGAGGCGGACACGGAGGTCGTCGTAGTCGAACGGCTTGACGAGGTAGTGCACCGCTCCGCCGGACGCGGCCGCACGCACGGTGTCGGCCTCACGGGCCGCCGTCACCACGAGCACGCCGACGTCGTCGCCGTCGGCGCGCAGTCGCCGCAGCACCACGATGCCGGTCATGTCAGGCAGGTGCACGTCGAGGAGCACCAGGTCGGGACGCAGCCGGGCGATGTCGTCGAGGGCGGCCTGGCCGCTGCTGGCCACCCCGACCACGCGGAAGCCGGGGGTGCGCTCGACGAACTGCGTGTGGATGCGGGCGACCATGAAGTCGTCGTCGACGACGAGCACCGTCACCTCGGTCATCGCGCCTCCGCTCCTTGCTCCACGCCGGACTGCACGCCCTTGAGCACGGCCTCGAACACCGCGCCACCGGTCTCGCCGGCCCGCACGGTGACACCGCCTCCCCGACGTTCGCAGACGACCTGGACGAGTGCGAGCCCGACACCCCGGCCCTCGACGGTCGACGCCTTGGAGCTCCAGCCCCGCCGGAAGATCTCGCCGACGCGGTCCGGCGGCACGCCCGGCCCAGTGTCGGCCACACCCAGGCGCACGGTGGCCTCGTCGAGGTGCAGCGTGACCTCGACGGACGTGCCCCCCACCGACACCGACGCGTCCACGGCGTTGTCGACGAGGTTGCCCAGGACGGTGCCGACGTCGGTCGACGACTCGGGGTCGAGCCGGGGCAGGTCGCTGTCCCCGCTCAGGCGCAGGTCCACGCCGCGCTCGGCAGCCAGGCTGGTCTTCGCGATGAGCAGCGCCGCGACGGCGGGGTCCTCGACGTGGGCGGTCACCGCATCGGAGATCTCGGCCCGCCGCCGGCTCAGCGTGCCGATGAGCCGCGACACCTCGTCGTACTCCCCCAGCTGCACGAGGCCCGAGATGGTGTGCAGCTGGTTGTGGAACTCGTGGGTCTGCGCGCGCAGGGTGTTGGTGATCGACTGGCGTGCGCTGAGCTCGCTCTGGAGTGCCAGCAGCTCGGTGCGGTCACGCAGCGTGGTGACCGACGCGACCCGGCGGCCGCGCTCGAGCACCGGGTTGCGGTTGACGACCAGGACCCGGTCGCCGAGGACGACCACGTGGTCGCGGATCTCGGCGTCGTCGGTCAGCAGGCCGCGGATGGCGGGGTCGAGGTCGAGGTCGTCGACCCGTCGGCCCTCGACGTCGCCGTCGAGGCCGATCAGCTCGCGTGCGCTGTCGCTGAGCACCGTGATCGTGCCGTCGTCCGCCACCGCGAACACACACCCTCACGGATCGAGTGCAGAAGCGCCTCGCGCTGGTCGGCGAGGGCGGCGATGGCGGCGGGCTCGAGGCCGCGCGTACGACGTCGGATCAGGCGCGAGAGCAGGAAGGAGCCCGCCACCCCGAGACCGAGACCGAGCCCCGCGAAGGTGAGCAGGTCCGGCAGCACGCTGCGCGCGCGCTCGCTCCAGGTCGGGTACTCCTCGGCCACCATCGCGATCCCGACGAGATTGCCGCCGTCGTCGATGATCGGCACCTGGGCCGCGATGGAGGCGGTGCCGAAGTCGTCGACGTCACCGGTCCAGGTGCGCAGCTGCTGGACCGTGCTGTCGTCGAGGTCGATGCGTCGCTCGCGGCCGCCGAAGTCGCTGCTCACCAGCACCACCCCGTCGGGGTCGGTGAGGTAGACACCGCTGGCCTGCACGTTGGTGCGCACCTGCTGGGTGTACGACGTCAGCGACGCCCGCCGGTCCGCGACCTCGCCCTCGAGGTAGGGGTCGCGCACCGCGGCGATGTTGGCCATCGACTCCGCGGCCGCCCGCAGCCGCGCGCCGCGGGTGTCACGGAAGTCGGCGTCGCTCTGCTGCACCGACACCATGCTGGCCGCGGCGACCACCGCAAGCAGCACGGTGAGCTGGAGCACCAGGAACTGGCCGGCCAGCGTCGCCGGCCACCAGCGCGAGCGTGACCACAAGTTCCACAACCTCCATTGCTTACCCAAGCGTGACGAGCACCACACGAAGTCTCCACCATCGTCGGAGTCGCTCCCCCAGAACCCGAGGGAGCGACGCCCGACAGAAGAGGAGACCACATGATGCGCCCACGCACGAGGCGGTCCGTCGCCGTGGCGCTGTCGCTCGGCGCGACCCTGCTGCTGGCCACCGGCTGCGGGGTCACCCGCGGTGACCAGAGCAGCGACATGACGATGCTGATCCCCAACAGCCCGGGCGGCGGCTACGACCAGACCGGTCGGGCAGCGGTCGCGGTGATGGAGAACGGCGACATCACGGGTGGCTCCTTCGAGGTGACCAACGTGATCGGCGCCGGGGGCTCGGTCGCGATGACCCGGCTGATGAACGCCGAGGGCGACGAGCGCACCATGATGACCGCCGGTCTCGGCGTCGTCGGCTCGCTCTACTCCTTCGGCGCCCCCTACAAGCTCGACGACGCCACGCCGCTCGCGCAGCTCATCGAGGACCAGGAGGGCGTGCTGGTCCCGGCCGACTCGCCCTTCGAGACCATCGACGACCTGGTGAAGGCGTGGCAGGACGACCCGGCCTCGATCGTCGTCGGCGGCGGCTCCTCCCCCGGTGGCCCCGACCACCTGTTCCCCATGCAGCTCGCGACCGCGGTCGACATCGACGCGCGCGACGTGACGTACGTGCCCTACGACGGCGGCGGGCCGCTCACCAGCGCCCTGCTCGGCAACAAGATCGACGTCGGCTTCTCCGGCGTGGGCGAGTTCGAGGGCCAGCTCAAGACCGGCGACCTGCGCCTGCTCGCGGTCTCCGGCGAGGAGCGGCTCACGGGTGACGGTGTCAGCGAGGCACCCACGCTCGTCGAGTCCGACATCGACCTGGTCTTCACCAACTGGCGCGGCGTCTTCGCGCCTCCGGGCATCAGCGAGGAGCGGCGCGACGAGCTGATCGCGATGCTCGAGGAGATGCACGAGACCCCCGAGTGGCAACAGGCCCTCGAGGACAACGGCTGGATCGACGAGTTCAAGACCGGCGACGACTTCTCCCAGTTCCTCAAGGAGCAGGACGAGCGCGTCGCCACCACCCTCGAGGAGCTGGACCTGCTGTGAGCACACCACTCGACACCACCCCTGACCCGAGCACGGACGCGCCGCCCACGGCGCCGCCGGCCCCTGAGCGGGACCTGGCCCAGCTCGGCCTGGCCGCGGCGCTCGTCGTCGTCGGCGCCTACACCTTCTACGAGGCCACGACCCTGCGGATCGGCTTCGGCGACCCCGTCGGCCCGCGCCTGTTCCCCTACGCCATCGGCGCGGTGACGGTGGTCCTCGGGCTGCTGCTCGTGCTGGCCACCTTCCGCGGCGACGTGCCGCAGGCCGAGGGCGGCGAGGACGTCGACCTGCGCCAGCCCGCGGACTGGGTGACCGTCCTCAAGCTGGTCGGCGTGCTGCTCTTCACCGCGCTGACCGTCTCGTTCCTCGGCTGGGCCGTGAGCGGCGCCGTCCTCTTCGTCGGCTCGGCCTGGGCCCTCGGCAGCCGCACGCTGGTGCGTGACGTCCTCGTCGGCATCGTGATGTCGGTGAGCAGCTGGTACTTCTTCCACGAGGTGCTGGGCGTCATCCTCCCCGCCGGGATCCTGGACGGGGTGCTCTGATGGACAACCTCGGACTGCTCATGGACGGATTCGGATCCGTCCTCACCCCGCAGAACCTCCTCTTCGCCGCGATCGGCGTGCTGCTCGGCACGTTCGTCGGCGTGCTGCCCGGCATCGGCCCCGCGATGGCGGTCGCCCTGCTGCTGCCCGTGACCTACGGCATGGACCCGATCCCGGCGTTCATCATGTTCGCCGGCATCTACTACGGCGGGATGTACGGCGGCTCGACCACCGCGATCCTGCTCAACACCCCCGGCGAGTCGGCCTCGGTGATGACCGCGCTCGAGGGCAACCTGATGGCCAAGGCCGGACGGGCCTCCCAGGCCCTCGCCACCGCCGCGATCGGGTCCTTCATCGCCGGCACCATCGGCACCCTGCTGGTCGTGTTCTTCGCGCCGGCGCTGGCGTCGGTGGCCAACGAGATCGGCGCTCCGTCCTACTTCGCGCTCATGGTCCTCACCATGGTGATGGTCACGAGCGTGCTCGGCGGATCGTGGCTGCGCGGCTTCATCGCTCTGTTCATCGGACTGACCATCGGTCTCGTCGGGCTCGACCTCAACACCGGCCAGCCGCGGCTGAGCTTCGACCAGCCGCTGCTCGCCGACCGGATCGACGTGGTCGTGGTCGCGGTGGCCATCTTCGCCCTGGGCGAGGCCTTCTGGGTCGCCGCGCACCTGCGGCGCAGCCCCCTGCAGATCATCCCGGTCGGCCAGCCCTGGCTGAGCGGCACGGACCTCAAGCGCTCGTGGGGGCCCTGGCTGCGCGGGACGGCGTACGGCTTCCCGTTCGGCGCCCTGCCGGCCGGTGGCGCGGAGATCCCGACGTTCCTCTCCTACGTCACCGAGAAGAAGCTCGCCGGTCGTCGCGGCCAGGACGAGTTCGGACGCGGTGCCATCGAGGGTGTCGCCGGCCCGGAGGCGGCCAACAACGCGTCCGCCGCCGGCACCTTCGTGCCGCTGCTCGCCCTCGGCCTGCCGGTGACCGCGACGTCCGCGGTGATGCTCGCCGCGCTCCAGGGGTACGGCATCGAGCCCGGCCCCAGCCTGATGACCGACCAGCCCGAGCTGGTGTGGGCGCTGCTGGCCAGCCTGCTCGTCGGCAACGCGCTGCTGCTGGTGCTGAACCTGCCGCTCGCCCCGGCCTGGGCCAAGCTGCTGCGCATCCCCCGGCCGCAGCTCTACGCAGGGATCCTGTTCTTCTCCGCGCTGGGCGCCTACGCCACCAACCTGCAGTCCTTCGACCTGTTCCTGCTGCTCGTGCTCGGCCTGCTCGGGCTGGCGATGCGGCGCTTCGCACTGCCGGTGCTGCCTCTCATCCTCGGCGTGATCCTCGGACCGCTGATGGAGTCCAAGCTCCGCGAGGCGATGGCGATCTCCGGCGGGGACGTCTCGGCGCTGTGGAGCGAGCCGCTCGCCGTGGTGATCTACGTGATCGTCGCGCTGGTGGTCATCACCCCGATCGTGGTCCGCTCGGTGCGGCCCGCACCCGCAGCGGTCGCACAGGACCTGGACGCATCCGGCACATCCGAGGAAGAGGAGAAGGTGCGATGAGTGACGCAGCAAGCGTGATCGTGGTGGGCTGGACGCCCGACGAGTTCGGCGAGGCTGCGCTGGCGCGCGGGGTCGAGGAGGCGCAGCTGCGCGGGGGCCGGGTCGTGGTGGTCAACGCCACCCGCGGCGACGCCCTCGTGGACGAGCGCTACGCCGACGAGGACCAGCTGGCCCGGCTGGCGACCGAGCTCGGCGGAGCCGGCGTCGAGGTCGACGTACGACGCTCGATGGGCGCCGACGTCGGCGACCAGGTGCTCGCCGTCGCGGCCGAGGTGGCCGGTGACCTCATCGTCATCGGGCTGCGCAAGCGCTCCCCGGTCGGCAAGCTGCTGATGGGCAGCGTCGCACAGCGGATCCTGCTCGGCGCCGACTGCGCCGTGCTGGCCGTGAAGCCTCAGGGGTAGCGGGCGAGCTCCTGGCGCAGCCGCTCGGTGATCTCCTGGCTCCATCCCTCGGGCTGGAGCACGTTGACCCAGGCGGCTGCGTGCTCCCCCGAGAAGTTGTGCCCGTGGGCCGGCTGGGTCGAGAACGCGCCGGCGAGGTCGGCGGAGACCTGGAGGAACGTGACGAACGGGATCCAGTGCATCTCGCCCGGCACGTCGTCGCCGCGCCTCTCCTCGAGCCAGTCCGGCCGGGTCAGCACCAGGTCGGAGGTCCACCAGGTGACGGGGTCGGAGGCGTGCTGCAGGTAGAGCACGCGGCTCCCCTCCCACGGCTGGTCCTCCGGCTGGGGGCGCTCGGCACTCGTGGTGAAGCGGATGATCCGACCGTCACGGTAGATCGGCTCGATCTCGCGCGAACCGGGGTCACGGCCCTCGACGAAGCTGCGGTAGAGCGGGTTGAAGTGGGGCGGGCCCACCAGGAGGGCACCGGACGTCCGGTTGTTGAAGTCGAACTCGCCGCTGAAGGCCTCCTCGGCCCCGAACGAGCCGACGCTCTCGCCGAAGACGTAGAGCTCGGGCCGGTCGTCGCGCGGCAGGACGGACCAGCGCTCGTAGACCGCGTCGAACAGCGCTCGACCGGCCTCACGCGCGCGGGCCGCGTCGACCAGGAACGACAGCCACGAGGCGAGGTGTGAGTACTGCATGCCGACGATCGCGGAGTCCCCGCCCGTGACGTACTCGAAGCCGTTGACCGAGCTGGGCTCGACCCAGCCGGTGCCGGTGGTGGTGACCACCAGGAGGTACTCGCGGTCGAACCCGCCTGCGCGCTCGAGGTCGTCCACGGCGAGCGCCGCCCGCGCCTCCGCGTCCTCGGCGTTGCCCAGGCCGGCGTAGGCGCGGATCGGCTCGATCGCGGGCCGCCCGGTGAGGTCGGCGATGTCCTCGGCAGTGGGCCCACGGCCGAGGAAGGCACGTCCCTCACGTCCGAGTGACTCCCACTCGATGAGGGACGCGTCGCTGCCCGAGCGCAGCTCGGTGGTGGGCTTGACCGCCCCGGGCGGGGTCTCGAGGTCGCGGACGGCGAAGGTGGCGTCGAGCGTGCGGAGCGCGGCGTCGGCGGCCACCCCGCTGATCAGGCTCCAGGAGACGAGTCCCACCACCATGACCCCGAGGACGCGGGCCACGGACGGCTTGAGCAAGCGTTCGAGGGTGCGGACCAACCGGTGGAACAGCCACCGGATCCCGCGGGCCAGGGCGAGCAGCAGGGCAGCCACCAGCAGGGTGACCGGCGGCGTCAGCAGGACGTACGACACCGGGGTCGCCGCTGTCTCGGCGAGGTCGTGTGCCTCCTCCTGCCAGCGGACGCCGAGGACGACGCTCACGAGGACCACGGCGGTGCCTCCGAGCAGGAGGCTCCACACCGCCCACGCCGGCCAGGGCTCGCGCTCACGGTCACGCAGGCCTCGCCAGCACCACGCGAGGAACAGGCCGAACGCATAGCCGCAGACGGCGGCCACCCCGCTCACGACGCCCTGGAACACGGGCGGTCGCGGGAGCAGCGACGGGGTCAGCGAGAGGCAGATGAACAGCACCGCCCAGGCCACGCCGGCCGGCCGCAGACGCAGACGGCTCGCCAGCTCGCCCACCCGGTCCACCCACCCGGGAGACTCAGCCACCAGCCCACCTCCGTCAACGATCGTCGCTGGAAAGTAGAGCACGTCGCCGGGGTGCCGCTCACCCGAATCCGGTGGGCGGTCCGGACCGCCCGATCGCCCGAAAGGGGGGAGGGCACCGGGCCACCCGCTCACCAGACTCGGTGCACCCGCGGGAAAGGACACCGGCATGCACACCACGACGGAATCGAGGCGCCACCGCTCCCCTGCCGACCGGGTCGGGTGGACGGTGCGGCTCGCGGCCGGGCTGCTGCTCGCCGGGCTGCTCACGGCGTGCGGAGGGGACTCAGACGATGGCGAGGGCGCCACGTCGTCGCCCTCGACCTCGCCGACGTCCTCCACCTCGTCGGCCGAGGTCGCTGCCGCCGACCTCGACGCCGCCGCGCTCGACGCGACGTCGTACGCCTCCACGTCCGTCGAGGGGCACGACCTGGTGCCGGGGTCGTCCGTCGAGGTGACCTTCGACGGCGACACGATGTCGGCCTACGCCGGGTGCAACACCCTGTTCGGTCCCTTCGAGGTGGACGGCAGCATGCTCGCATGGAGCGGCCCGCCCGCAGCCACGATGATGATGTGCGAGCCGGAGCTGATGGACCAGGACCAGTGGCTCAGCGACCTGCTCACCACGGGCGTCACCGCCACGCAGGCCGACGGCGCCCTCACGTGGGAGGCGGACGGGGTCGTCATCGAGCTGGCGAGCGCGCCCTCGGAGGACCTCGACAGCCTCCTCGGGGCGACGTGGACCGTCCTCGGCACGGTGTCCGACGGCGCCGTCTCGCGGCTCCCGGTCGACACCCGGCGCCCGCGCCTCGACGTGGCGGCGGACGGCCTCTCCCGGGTCTTCACAGGCTGCCGAAGCGGGCGGACCACGGTGCGCGTCGACGGCGCGAGCCTGGCGTTCGCCAACACGTCCGTGCAGCAGGGGCGGTGCACCGGCGCCGCCGGCAAGACCGAGCGTGAGGTGCTGGCGCTGCTCGACGGCACGGCCGACAACGTCGAGCTCCACGACAGCCTCCTGGTCGTGACCAAGGGCGGCCGCGGGCTCTTCTTCCAGGTGCGCTGAGCCGCTTCCGGTCCGGCCTCAGCCGGCCGGTGACGCACCCGCCGTGCCGCGGGTGCGGTGGCGCCAGATCACGGTGACGATTCCTCCCAGCAGGATCGGCCCCAGGATGGTCACGGCTCGCCACACGGTCAGGGCCGCCACCAGCTCGGGCTCGAGTGCTGCGCCGCCGACCTCGAGGAAGGCGCCGAGCAGGACGACGTCGAAGATGCCGAGCCCCATCAGCGGCGGCAGGGTCAACGGGTAGGCGAGGAAGAACATGCCGATGATCTCGTAGGCAGGGAGGTCCGCCGCCGAGATCCCGACGAAACGGGCGGCCAGCAGCAGGATGCAGGCATCCGTGAGCACCATCAGCGTCAGGGCCAGGAGCGAGCGGGGGAACGCGCGCCGGTAGCCCTCCGAGACGTGCTCCTGGAACCCCGTCGCCGCCTCGGACCACGCCTCGGGGTCCACCGAGGACCGCACGCGACGCACGGTGTTGCCGGCGGCCCTGCCCAGCCGGGAGGCGAACTCCTCCCGGCGGACCATGAGCGAGAGGACCACCGTCATCACGATGGCGACCACCACGCTCGCCACGGAGGCGCCGACCCGCTGCGTGCCGCTGCCGAGGGTCGCCAGCACGAGGAGGCCGATGAGCGGCGCAGCGAACCGGTTCACGTAGAACGCGAGCATGTTCATGGTCGCGCCCGCGAGCCCACGCGACGGTTCGATGCCCCACGTGCGGAACATCGCCACCCGGACCACGAGGTCCCCCGGCGGCGGCGCGACGACCACCATCATCGAGGCGACGAGGTCGTTGAGCAGTGCGCGGGCGGCACCGAGGCCCGTGATGAACAACGCCAGCGGATAGGCATTGAGCGTCTGGCGCAGGAGGAGCACGGCCACCAGCGCCAGCACCTGCCACAAGGAGAGGCGACCGAGCGCCTCGCCGACCGCCTCCCAGTCGATGGCGCCGAGGAAGGTCGAGGCCAGCCAGCCGCAGACGACCAGGATGACCACGATGACCACCGGCCGCACCCAGGCAGGCCGGGGTGCCTTGTCGCTCCCGAGCTCGACGTCCGGCCCGGGCCCGGGATCCGCGGGTTCGGCCCGGGCCTCTCCGTCGCTCACCTGGACTCCGACGTACAGGACGACATCCAGCGGCGCTGGGCGATCCTGGACAGCACGGCGAGCGCGACCCACGCCGCCAGGGCGATCCCCTGCTCGCCGTAGCCCTGCGGGTCACGATCGAATCCCGGGACGCCGGAGTCCAGTCGACTCACGCCGGCGAGCACGAGCGCCGAACCGCCGATCGCGGTCGCCCAGCCCACCATCCGCTCGCGCCAGCGCCCGACGGCGACGGCGCCGAGGAAGGCGACCGCAGGGACGAACACCACCGCGAGCAGCACGCTCGCCTCGCCCGAGTCGAGGATCGTGAAGAGACGGGCACCGACGACCGCACCGACCACGAGGCCGATGACGAAGAAGAGCATGCGCGCTGCGAGCAGTCCGGTGATGAAGGCGATGACGCCGCCTGCCGCCGCGATCAGGAGCCCGGTGCCCGTGCCGGCCCCGAACGCGTCGGCCAGCAACCAGGCCGCACCGGCGCCGGCGCTCACCAGCACCAGGCGTACGGACCAGATCCCCGCAACGGCCAGCAGCAGCCCGACAAGGATCATCACGGAGGCGCTCATGGAGCGATAGTGGCGTCCCGGACGGCACCGCGGGATCACCCGAAGCAGGCGACACGACGAAGGGCCCGGTCTGGGACCGGGCCCTTCGTTGCTGCGTTGGTACCCCCGACCGGATTTGAACCGGCGTTACCGCCGTGAGAGGGCGACGTCCTAGGCCGCTAGACGACGGGGGCTTGCAGATGCCGCTCAGTGAGCGGCGGAGGAAACTCTACCGAAGTTGGAGTGTCGCTCCAAATCCGGATCCGAGGGATCCGAACTCGCTGGGGTACTAGGACTCGAACCTAGAACAACTGGACCAGAACCAGCCGTGTTGCCAATTACACCATACCCCATGGGGGTATCAGATCGATCGAGGTGCGATCGCCTGACCACCACGTGGTTCCTTGCGGAACCGATCCCGAACGTTACACGCGCGGAGGTGGGCCCTCCAAAACGGGGTCCCCGACCGGAGGTGGCAGCGTGCTCCCGATCGCTGGGCCGACGTTGACCATGCCCATGGCCCTGGCGACCCACGTCGCGAGCGCGAGGTAGACCAGGGACTGCGTCAGCGTGGAGAGGATCATCCACCAGCTGCTGCCGCCGGTGGCGTTGAGCGCCGTCGTGAGGTCGCCGAAGGCGAGGGCCAGCCCGAAGGCCAGGAAGTTGTTGAGGACGTGCATCGCGATGGCCGCCTCGAGCCCGCCGGTGCGGATCACGAGGATGCCTGCCACGACCCCGAAGGCGAACCGGTCGAAGAAGACCGGCGCGTCCTGGGAGAACCCGTGGAACAGCGCGAAGATCAGCGCCGGCGCCAGCACCGCGAGCGCCTGCGACGCGCGCCGCGCCCAGACCAGGGAGCCGAAGGCCTGCGTGAGGTAGCCACGGAAGAGGTACTCCTCGCCGGCCGCCTGCAGGGGCGTGAGCAGCAGGATCACGAGCAGGAAGTTGCGCGTCTGCGTGGTGAACTCGTTGACCTCACCGACCGGCGACTCCCCCGGCGCGAGGGGCAGCAGCACGCTGACTCCCAGCGACGCCAGGAGCGCCACGAACGACAGCGCGAGGCAGACGAAGAGGTAGCGCCAGCGCAGCCGCGGTGCGACCGACGACAGCCAGCGCGGCTTGAGGCGGTGCAACCACCACGTGAGCGCCCAGGTCACCGGGATGGCGAGGGCGATGACGATGTTGAGCAGCGCCAGACCTGCGGGCGTGGCCTCGGCAGTGACGTCGAGGACCGCCCCGGCCTCCGCCGTGCTGTCGCCGGTGGCGAGCAGCAGCACGAAGGCCACACCGCCTGCGACGATCGGCACGAGCGCGAACACCAGCACCAGCGCCAGCACCGATCCGACGAGCGAGCGCCAGATCCCGGGGCGACCGACGCGGTGCAGCTGGTGGTACTGCGGCCGGAAGTCGGGCGTCAGCGGAGTGGTCACGTCGGTCGTCTCAGGCCGGCTCGACCTGCACGGCGGACTGCAGGCGCGCCAGGCTGCGCTCGCGGCCCAGCAGCTCCAGCGACTCGAACAGCGGCGGGCTGATCCGTGCGCCGGTGACGGCGACCCGGACCGGGCCGAAGGCCACCCGGGGCTTGAGCTCCATGCCCTCGATCAGCGCCACGCGCAGCGCCTCCTCGATGGCGGCGGTCGACCACTCGTGCAGACCCTCGAGGGCGTCGTACGACGCCTGGACGACGCCGCGTCCCGTCTCGTCGAGCAGCTTGGCGACGTCGGCCTCGTCGCGGGTGAAGTCCGCCTCGTCGACGAAGAGGAACCCGAGCATCGCCGGCGCCTCGGTGAGCTTGTTGATCCGTTCGGCGACCAGCGGCATCGCCAGCTCGAGCAGCTGCGCGTCCGCGTCGGAGACGGGGTCGCTCACGACGCCTGCCTCCTTGAGGAACGGCAGCGCGCGGTGGGTGATGTCCTCGACGGAGAGCAGCCGCATGTGCGAGGCGTTGATCGCCTCCGCCTTCTTGAGGTCGAAGCGGGCCGGGTTGGGGTTGACGTCCTTGATGTCGAACGCCTCCACCATTTCCGCCATCGTGAAGATGTCGCGGTCGGCGGCGATCGCCCAGCCGAGCAGCGCGAGGTAGTTGAGCAGGCCCTCGGGCAGGAATCCCTGCTCGCGGTAGGCCAGCGCGTGCGCCTCGGGGTCGCGCTTGGAGAGCTTCTTGTTGCCCTGGCCCATGACGTAGGGCAGGTGCCCGTAGGCCGGGACCTCCCGGGCGATGCCGAGGTCGACGAGCGCACCGAAGAGCGCGAGCTGGCGCGGCGTGCTGGAGAGCAGGTCCTCGCCGCGCAGGACGTGGGTGATCTCCATCATCGCATCGTCGACCGGGTTGACCAGCGTGTAGAGCGGGTCGCCGTTGGCGCGTGAGAGGGCGAAGTCAGGGACGTTCTCGGTCTCGAAGGTGATGTCGCCACGGACCACGTCGTCCCACGTGATCGAGCCGTCGGGCATCCGGAAACGCACGATCGGCGCGCGGCCCTCGGCCTCGAAGGCGGCTCGCTGCTCGGCGGACAGGTCGCGGCAGAAGCCGTCGTACCCCTGCATCTTGGAGCCGCTGGCCTTGCGACGCGCGTCGACCTCGTCGTTGCGGCAGAAGCAGTCATAGGTGTACGACGACGCGCGCAGGCGGGCGAGGACGTCGCGGTAGATGTCGCCGCGCTCGCTCTGCTTGTAGGGGCCGTGCGGTCCACCGACCTCGATGCCCTCGTCCCAGTCGAGGCCGAGCCAGCGCCACAGGTCGAGGATGGCGTCGTAGGACTCCTGGGTGCTGCGCTCCTTGTCGGTGTCCTCCATGCGGAAGACGATCGACCCGCCGTGGTGGCGCGCGAAGGCCCAGTTGAACAGGGCCGTGCGGACCAGCCCGACGTGCGGGGAGCCGGTGGGCGAGGGGCAGAAGCGGACGCGGACGCTGCTCATCGGTGGGTCAGTTCCTCTGGGACACGGTGTTGGTCAGGGCGCCGATGCCGGCGATCGAGATCTCGACCTCGTCACCGACCTGCATGGGGCCGACACCCTCGGGGGTGCCGGTGAGGATGACGTCGCCGGGCAGCAGCGTCATCACGGAGGAGACGTGGGCGACCAGAGCCGGGACGTCGAAGATCATGTCGGCGGTCGAGCCGTCCTGGACGACGTCGCCGTTGAGGTAGGTCTGCACCGTGCGGCCGTCGACGAAGTCCTGCGGGTCGAGGTCGGTCTCGATCCACGGCCCCAGGGGGCAGAAGGAGTCGAAGCCCTTGGCCCGCGTGAACTGCACGTCGGACTTCTGCAGGTCGCGCGCGGTCACGTCGTTGGCGATCGTGTAGCCGAAGATCACGTCGGTGGCCTGCTCGACGGGGACGTCGCGGCAGATCCGGCCGATCACGACGGCGAGCTCGCCCTCGTAGTGGAGGTCGCTGGTCTGCGGCGGGTAGAAGATCGGGTCACCCGGTCCGACGACCGTGGTGTTGGGCTTGAGGAACATCAACGGCTCGGCCGGGAGGTCGTTGCCGAGCTCGGCGGCGTGCGCGGCGTAGTTGCGGCCGATGCCGACCACCTTGCTGCGCGGGATGATCGGCGCGAGCAGTCGTACGTCGCTGAGCGCGTACTGCTCCTCGAGGATCTTGATCCCGACGTAGAGGGGGTCGCCCGCGAGGGCGACGACGACCGAGTCCTCGGCCGGCTGGCCGAACTCGTCGACCTCTCCGGTGACGACGCCGAAACGCGGCTCCTCGCCCGTGCTGAACCGACAGATGCGCATGGGTCGAGCCTATCGAGGAAGCGGACAAAGGACCGACCCGGCGTGCACCCCCGTGTCCCCGGGCCGGTCCCTCGCGCACCCCGTGCTTTTCATTGTGTCGGGCTCCGGCGCCGGGTCTACACCCCTGTGGGGGGATTGCCGGCCGCCGCCCGGCAGAGGGCCTCGAGGCTGGCGTCCACGTCCGCGGCCGTCGTGGACCAGTTGCTGACGCTCACCCGGAGCACCGCCCGGCCGCGCCACCGCGAGCCGGTCGTCCACGCCGTACCGTCCGCCAGCATCGAGTCGACGACCGCGCGGGTGTGGTCGTCGTCGCCGAAGGCGGCGCACACCTGGGTGAAGTCGACGTCGTTGAGGACCTCGGCGCCGTCGATCGCTGCGATGCCGTCGGCGAAGGTCCGGGCGTGGTCGCAGAACCCGTCGACGAGGTTCGCCACCCCGTCCCGGCCGAGTGCGCGCAGCACCGCCCACACCGGGAACGCGCGGCCCCTGCGACTGATCTCGGGGACCTTGTCCATCGGCTCCCCCGCCACGTCGAAGATCAGGTAGTCGCCGTGCATGCCCATCGCCGCGCGCAGGGCGGCGCGGTCGCGGACGATCGCGAGGCCGCAGTCGTAGGGGACGTTGAGCGTCTTGTGGGCGTCGGTCGCCCAGGAGTCGGCGGTCTCGAAGCCGGCCGTCAGGTGGCGCCGCGTCGGGGAGGCGGCGGCGAAGAGACCGAAGGCGCCGTCGACGTGGACCCACGCGCCGGCGTCGTGGGCGGCGGCGATGCACGCCTCGAACGGGTCGAAGGCGCCGGAGTGCACGTTGCCGGCCTGGAGGCAGACGATGGTGGGACGACCATCCCCTGCCTCGAGCGCGGCCGCGAGGGCCGCGGGCTCGACGCGACCCTGGTCGTCGGCGGCCACCGCCTCTGGGGTGCCCAGCCCGAGGTAGCGCAGAGCCAGGTCGATGGTGTCGTGCCGCTCGGCGCCCACCACGACGCGTACGCCCGGCGAGTCGGCCAGGCCCTGGGACGCGACGTCCCAGCCGTGGCGGCGCAGCACCTCGTCGCGGGCGGCGGCCAAGCAGGTGAAGTTGGCCATCGTCCCGCCGGTCACGAACCCGACCGCACTTCCCGGCGGGAGCCCGAGGAGGTCGAGCAGCCAGGTCTCGGTGAGGTCCTCCACCGCCGAGTGGGCCGGCGTGAGGACGCGCAGCCCGGAGTTCTGGTCCCACGCGCTCACCAGCCAGTCGACGGCGAGCGCGGCGGGGTGGGTGCCGCCGATGACGAAGCCGAAGAACCGACCGCCCGGCATCGCAGTCAGCCCCGGGTCGCACGCCGCGGCGAGCTCGTCGACCACCGTGGCCGCATCGGTGGGGCCGTCGGGAAGGACCGGGTCGAGCCGCTGGGCGACCTCGTCGGTGGTGAGGCGCGGAGGCACCGGGCGCCCTGCCAGCGAATCGAGCCACTCGAGGGCCAGGACATGCGCGCGGTCCAGACCGGCGCTGCGGGTGGGATCCATCTCGTCAGTGTCTGCCCGGAGGCGTCCACGCACTAGCCTCGGATTGATGAAGGTGCTTCCTGCGGTCGAGTGGCGCCCACGGGCCGAGGCCCATGCTGCGCGCGTGGATGCGTTCGTCGCGCCGCACCTCGTGCGGCGCTCCGAGCAGGTCAAGCACCCGGTCCACGACTTCCTCTTCACCTACTACTCCCAGCGCCCCGCCCAGCTCCGGCGCTGGCACCCCGGGTTCGGGGTGGTGCTCGAGGATGCTCCCGACCACGCAGGACTGAAGGGCTACGAGGTCCTCGGTCTCGACACGCTCGCTGCGCTCGCTGCTCAACCAGCGGACGGGTCGCCGCTCGCTGCTCGACCAGCGAGCGACCAGGTCGCCGTCGCCCAGTCGTACGTCGACGCCCAGCGGCCGCTGCTCACGCAGGTGCACGCGCTGTTGAGTGCCACCGCCGGGCGCGCGCCGCAGTTCGGCTGCTTCGGGCTGCACGAGTGGGCGATGGTGCACCGCGCCGCCGAGTTCGGGAAGCGGCACGACTGGCCGCTGCGGCTGGGACAGGAGGGCACCGACGCGGTGGTGGAGTCGCACCGGATCGGCTGCTCGCACTTCGACGCCTTCCGCTTCTTCACCCCGACAGCGCGGCCGCTCAACACGCTCCAGCCGGGGCGTGACGACCGGCCGTCCTTCGAGCAGCCGGGGTGCCTGCACGCCGGGATGGACCTCTACAAGCACGCCTTCAGGCTGACGCCGATGATCCCGAGCGACCTGGTGGCCGACTGCTTCGAGCTCGCGCGCGACATCCGCGAGCTCGACATGCGGGCGGCGCCGTACGACCTCGTCGACCTCGGCTTCGAGCCGGTGAGGATCGAGACGGCGGAAGGCAAGGCGGCCTACGTCGAGGCGCAGCGCGTCTTCGCCGAGCGCGGGGCGCCGCTGCGGGCGCGGCTCGTCGCGGAGTGCGAGCGGCTCCTGGCGGCCACGGCCTAGGGAGACCAGTCGTCCCAGTCGGACCACCAGCGGCGGTCCTCGTCGAGGAGGTCGACGAGTGACGCGGCCGTCGCCAGCACCTCACCGACCGTCTCGGACGTGATCCGGCCCTCGGCCCGCTGGTGGTGCAGGTCCTCGACGTCCTTCCACTCGCGACGTCCGTCCGGGTGGATGATCAGGTCGAGGCCGTGGTCATCGGTCTCGTAGCCGCCGGGCACGCGGACGATCGGCGGCTCGAAGTTGACGTACCAGTGGCGGAACGTGCCGTCGGCGTCGAAGAACTTCCAGACGCCGTACGCCGTCGCCGCGCGTGAGAGGTGCAGCACGATCGAGCCTCCCCACTGCGTATGCGCGCCCCACGGGTGGGGGCCGAAGGGGTGGTCGGGGAAGGTGAACGGCGAGCCCGGGTCGAGCCGGGTCGCGAGCACCTCCCCGTCGTCGGACACGACCGTGACCGGGTGCGAGAGCCAGAGGTCGCCGTGGAGCACCTCCCGGCGCGAGATCACCTCGCCGGGAGCGAACCGCGACATCAGAACTCGTAGCCGAAGGCCTCGATGGTGTCGGCGAACACCGTTGCCACGCGCTCCTTCGACGTCGGCGTGTAGAGCTCGCGGTAGTGCCCCGCCGGCCGGGCGTTGCCCTTGGCGCGCGGGAGGTCCGGCGTACCGGGCAGTCCGAGGTGCTCCCAGACCTCGGTCAGCTCGGCGTCGAGGTTCTCGTAGCGCAGGACCCGGTCGAGCGCCATCTTGCCGCGGATGCGGTAGAGCCGGCGGTTGTTGGAGAGCTGCTCGATCCAGATCTCCTGGACGTAGGTCTCGAAGTCGGGCAGCTCGGGGCGGTCCTTGTACTTCCAGAAGTAGAGCGAGACGACCGCGTCCCACGGGTTCCGCTCGATCGCAAAGGTGAAGTAGTCGGCGAACGTCTCCGCCCCCACCAGGTCACGCACGGCCTTGGCACCCATGTGGTTGTAGGCCTTGCGCGGCTGCGGCGGCGACTCGAAGTTCTGCGGGGCGCGTCCCCCGGCGGCCTGGCGCAACGCCTCGTCCTCGGGGCTGATCTCGGTGATCACGTCGTCGGGGCCGCACACCTTGGACAGCGCGATCTCCACGCTCGTGCCCGCGGTCTTGCGGGTCTTGAGGAAGATGAAGCGGTGCTGGTGGGACGCGATCACGGGCATGACCCTATCCGTCGGGCCGGTCCGGGGCGCACGGATACGGTGGCGCGTGTGAGCGACCCTCGGACAGCCACTGGCACACACTTCCGCGACGAGGACTGGTACGGCGAGGAGCTCGGGGCGGTCCGGTTCGTCGACTGCACCTTCACCGACGTCGACCTCTCCGAGGCGACCACCACGGGGGCGATGTTCGAGCGCTGCACCTTCCACGGTGGACGCTTCAACGCCTCGACCCACACGGCGAGCGCGTTCGTCGGCTGCGACTTCCGGCGTACGTCGTTCTTCGACGCGACCCTCGACGGCTGCAAGCTGGTCGGCAGCAGCTTCGCGGAGTGCGCGCTGCGGCCGCTCACCGTGAGCGGCGGCTCGTGGCTCAGCGTGACGATCCGCGGGACCAACCTCTCGCGGCTCGACCTCGCCGGCGTCGACCTGCGGGAGGCCGACCTGTCGATGTCCGACCTCACCCTCACCTCCCTCGCTCGCGCCCGCCTCGACCGGGCGGTGCTGCGGCAGGCCAACCTCGACCGCACCGACCTGCGCGGCGCGAGCCTGGACGGAGTCGACCTGTCGACCGCGGTGCTGAGGATGACGAGGCTCGACCTCGCCGGCGGCGTGCTGCTCGCGGAGCTGCACGGCGCGGACGTCGACACCTCGGCCTGACCACACTGGACATCCAGGGACTGTCTGGTGGGTCGATCACGTCCGCGGCCCACCATCTCGTCCCCAGGTATCGAGGGTGCGAGGGGGATCAGGCGAGCCGGGCCCGCAGCCCGTCGATGACCAGGTCCAGGCCGAGGTCGAAGTCGGGCAGCGACTCCAGCGACCGCTCGACGGCACCGAGGCGTACGGCCTGGCGGGCGGTCTGCTCCTCGAAGGCGTGCCCGAAGACGTAGTGGACGAGCGTCCGCGAGGCGACGGCGACGAGCTCGTCGGGAACACCGGCGTCAGCCATCACCTTCTCCATCTCCGCCACCGGGCCTGCGGCGCCGAGCCCGAAGGCCCACACGGTGGCGACCACGTCGGCCCCGTCGGTGCACGCGAGCATGGCGTGGCGCAGCTCGGAGCAGACCTCGCGCAGCTGGTCGGGCCACTCGTCGGCCGTCCGCGGTCGAGCCCCGCGGACGAGGATCTCGTCGGCGACGGCGGCGAGGAGCTCCTGCTTGCTGGCGAAGTGGTGGTAGATCGCGCTGGGCTGCACGCCGAGCCCGGCCCCGAGCCGGCGCATGGTCAGCGCGGCGAGGCCGTGGGTGTCGAGCAGGGTGACGGCGTGCGCGAGCACGTCGCTGCGGTGATGAGCCACACATCCTCCCGACCCGCGGACGCCGTTGACGCTGCCTTCCCCCCGAGCCTAACCTGAACACCGTTCAGGTCGCCCGTCGCGCTCAGCAAGGACCCCCGATGACTGCCACCACCCAGCCCGAGACCGCCCCCGCCCACTCCCCCGCGGGGTCCTCGTCGCCGACGCGCGACATCGCGCTGGTCGCGGCCTTCGCCGCCCTCATCAGCGCCAGCGCCTACATCGGCGCGATCCCGATCGGCAGCGCCGGCGTGCCGATCACGCTCCAGACCCTCACCGTCATGCTCGCCGGCTGCATCCTCGGACCGCTGCGCGGCTTCTCCGCGGTCACGCTCTACCTCGCGCTCGGCACCGTCGGCCTCCCGGTCTTCGCCGAGCACTCCTCGGGCATCGGCGTCTTCAGCGGACCGAGCGGTGGCTACCTGATCTCGTTCCCGATCGCCGCAGCCCTCGGTGGGTTCCTCGTGAAGTACGTCGCCCGCGAGCGGCGTACGCGTGCCCTCTACGTCTTCGCGTGCTCGATCACCGCCAGCATCCTGGTCATCCACACGTTCGGGATCGTCGGGATGATGCTCCACTTCGACGTCACGTTCGGCGAGGCCCTCACCTACGACATGCCGTTCTGGATCGGCGACCTCGTCAAGACGTCGCTGGTGGCGATGATCGCCGCCGAGGTGCACCGCGCCTTCCCGCAGCTGCTCCACCGCGACTGACTCCTTGCCCACGATCCAGCTCGACGCCGCCGCGGTCCGCGTACCCCTGCCCGGCCGCGGCGAGCGCGAGATCCTCGCTCCCACCACGCTGACGCTCACCGAGCACCGCATCGGGGTCATCGGCGCCAACGGGTCGGGCAAGTCGACCCTCGCGCGTCTCCTCAACGGACTCGTACGTCCCTCGTCGGGCCGGGTGAGCATCGGGGGGCGCGACGTGGTGCGCGAGGGCGCCGCCGTACGCCGCATGGTGGGGTTCTGCTTCACCGACCCGGCGGCCCAGCTCGTGATGCCGACGTGCGTGGAGGACATCGAGCTGTCGCTGCGCCGCACCGTCAAGGACTCCGCAGCCCGGCGCGAGCGGGCGCTCGGTGTGCTCGCCGCGAATGGCCTCGCCGACCATGCTCACGACTCCGTCCACTCCCTCTCGGGCGGCCAGCGGCAGCTCCTGGCCCTCGCAGGGGTCCTCGCGCTCGACCCGACGATCGTCGTCGCCGACGAGCCGACCACGTTGCTCGACCGGGCCAACACCCGACGCGTCGGTGACACGCTGTTCGGGCTCGACCAGCAGCTCGTGCTCGTCACCCACGACCTCGAGCTGGCTGCCCGCTGCGACCGGGTGCTCGTGGTCGACAGCTCGAGGGTGGTCTTCGACGGCTCGCCCCGGGGGGCCGTTGCGCACTACACCGACATGGTGGACGTCGACGGATGAGCGACCTGATGGCCGGGCTGCACCAGCCCGGCGACACGATCCTCCACCGGCTCCCGGTGGGCGCGAAGGTGCTCGGCCTCGCCGTGCTCAGCCTGGCGATCGTGGTCGTGCGCGACGTCCGGTGGGCGGTGGTCTTCCTCGCGGTGACGCTGCTGCTGGCGGCGCTGGGCCGGGTGCCACTGCGGTCGGTGTGGCGCGCGGCGCGCGGCGTGCTGCTCATCGCGGTCGTCGCGAGCGCCTTCCAGTGGTGGTGGTACGGCGCGGAGAAGGCCGTCGAGACCTTCCTCGACCTGCTCAGCCTGGGCCTGGCCGCGTTGTCGCTGACGGCCACGACCTCGGTCAACGAGATGGTCGACGCCCTGACCCGGTGGGCGCGACCGCTGCGGGTGGTCGGGGTCGATCCGGACCGCGTGGCCCTGACGGTGGCGCTCACGATCGGCGCGCTGCCGGGGACGATCGCGATCGCCCGCGAGACCCGGGACGCGGCCCGCGCGCGCGGGCTCGACCGCAACCCCAGGGCGTACCTCTCCCCCTTCGTGATCCGCGTCGTCGCCCGCGCGCACGAGTCCGGCGACGCGCTCCATGCGCGCGGGATCGGCGACGACTGACCTCACCAGCCCGGCGGACGCCTGTCCGCCCAGGGCGCGGCAGCCTCCACCTGCGCCGACAGGGAGAGCAGCAGCTCCTCCTCCGCGGGCCGCGCGGCCAGCATGACGCCGACGGGCAGGCCGTGGTCGGTCACGTGGAGCGGGAGGGAGACCGCCGGCATGCCGGTGACGTTCCAGGCACTCGTCCAGGGCGTGAACGCCTTCTGGTGGGCGAAGTCGCGGGCGGGGTCGGCGTCGTCGCGCAGCTCGCCCACGAGTGCGGGAGGTCGGGCGAGGGTGGGCGTGAGGACGACGTCGTACGGCGCGAGCGCGGCGAGCGCACCGGCCGCGTGCTGACGGAGCCGGCCGATGGCGAGGCCGAACTCGGGACCGGTGACGGCATGACCTCGAGCGCTGAGCCAGCGGGTGAGCGGACGGAGCTGGTCCTCGCGGCCGGGCGGTGCCGGCGACAGCGCAGTGAGGACGGCCCAACAGGTCTCGAAGTCGGCGACGGCCTCGGGCGGGATCGGCACGGCGACGTCCTCGACGTCGTGGCCGAGCTGCTCGAGCAGCCGGGAGGCGTCCTCCCAGGCGGTGACGCTGGAGGCGTCGACGTCGACGTCCGCGATGACCGGCGCGATGAAGCGTGCGACCCGCAACCGGCCGGGCTCGCGGTCGCAGGCGTCGAGGAAGGGCGCGGACGGTGCCGGCGCCCAGAACGGGTCGCCGACCCGGCGCCCGGCGAGGACGTCGAGCAGGGCCGCGGCGTCGCGGACCGTACGGGCCAGGGTGCCGGCGGTCGCGAGCCCGACCGGGTCGCCGTACCTCGGCGCGCCGCTGATCCGCCCGCGCGAGGGCTTGAGGCCGACGAGGCCGCAGCAGGACGCGGGGATCCGGATCGACCCACCGCCGTCGGAGCCGGGCGCGACCGGCAGCAGGCCGGCAGCGACGGCGGCGGCCGCGCCGCCGGACGACCCGCCAGCTGTACGGGTCGAGTCCCACGGCGTCACCGCGGGCGGTGCGACGTCGGGCTCGGTGTAGCAGGGCGACCCGAACTCAGGAGTGTTGGTCTTGCCCAGGCTCGGCATGCCGGCGGCCTCGACGGAGAGCACGAGCGCGTCGGACTCCTCGGGGACGAAGTCGTCGTAGGCCGCGGAGCCGAAGGTCGTACGGACGCCGGCCGTCGGGTGGAGGTCCTTGATGCCGGTCGGGACGCCCCAGAGCGGACCTGCGTCCGCGGGGCGTCCCGACCCGGCGAGAAGGTCGCTCAGCCGGCGCGCGTGCTCACGCGCCAGGTCGTGGGTGGTCGTGATGAACGCGCCCACGCCCGCTCGAACCGGGTCAGCGGCACGGTCGGCGTAGTGCTCGACCAGCTCGAGCGGCGACACGTCACCGTTGCGTACGGCGTCGCCCTGCTCGAGCGCGGTCAGGTCGTGGAGCTGGGACACCCGCCGACCGTAGCGGGTCAGGCTGCTGCTTCGGCCTCGTGCGCGACGAGGTCGTCGAGGGCACCGAGGAGGCGCTGGACGGCGGCCTCGTCGGCCAGCGGGTCACCGGCGACGGCGGACTCGTCGACGACGATGCCGTCCACGACGACCGCACCGGCGATCGTGGCGGAGTGGCGGGCGTGCTCGTGCGACCACTTGCCGCCGTAGGGCGTAGGCGTGGCGCCGATGGCTGCGAAGGGCTTGCCGACGATGGCGCCCTGGCCGTAGGGGCGCGAGAGCCAGTCGATGGCGTTGTTGAGCACGGCCGGCATGGTGCCGTTGTACTCCGGGGTGACCGCGAGGACGCGGTCGGCGGAGGCGACGGCCTGGCGCAGCGAGGAGGCGCCGGCAGGGACGGACTCGCCGTCGAGCTCCTCGGTGTAGAACGGGATCGTGTCGAGGCCCTCGACGACGTCGACGGTCACCCCGGCGGGCGCGTGGTCGCGGAGGTGCTCGGCGATACGGCGGTTGAGGCTGCCGGTGCGGGTGGATCCGAGGAGCACGGCGACGCGGGTCTGCTTGTCAGAAGTCATGCACACCCAAACGGACCACGGTCCGCTTCTATTCCCGACGTGTCAGCACTTCTTTCGCGCCTAGGCTGGCGGCGTGAAACTGCTCCCGCTGGCCGACGAGCCCGCCCCGGAGCGGGCCGACGCGGCGCGCAACCGCGAGGCCATCCTCGCAGCGGCGCTGCGGCTCGTGGAATCGCGGGGGGTCGGGTGCGTGACCATGGACACGGTCGCCACCGAGGCCGGTGTCGGCAAGGGCACGCTGTTCCGGCGCTTCGACAGCCGCGAGGGACTCATGGCGGCGGTCCTCAACACGTCGGAGACGCAGTGGCAGGCGTCGGTGATCGGCGGACCGCCGCCCCTCGGCCCGGGGGCGCCGGCGATGGAGCGGCTGCTGGCCTTCGGCCACTCGCGGCTGCGGACCAACCTGACCCACGCCTCCCTCATCGAGGCGGCCGGCCGGGCGGGCCAGCGATCGGTGGCCGCGATGTCGTTCGCCAACATGCACGTGCGCTACCTGCTGCGCGAGCTCGGCGTCGACGGCGACCTGCCGCTCCTCGCCACCGCGATCCTCGCCCCGCTCGAGCTGGTCGTGCTGGAGCAGCAGGTCGAGCGGGAGCGGATCCCGGTCGAGCGGCTGGAGGCGGGCTGGGACGACCTGGTGCGCCGGGTCGTGGGCTGAGTCCTCGCCTGCAACCACCGGGTAGCCGGTGCTTCGTGAGGTTCCCGCCCGTTGCAACGGTCGAGAAGCGCGCCGAGGGGACAGGAACCTCAGCGGTGCTGGCGCCGCAGCCCGAAGGTCAGCCCGTCGACCAGCGCGCCCCACGACGCCTCGATCACGTTGGCGCCGACGCCGACGGTGACCCACGAGGACTCCCCGTCGGTGGTCTCGATCAGCACGCGGGTGATCGCATCGGTGCCGTGGCCCTGGTCGAGGATGCGGACCTTGTAGTCGATCAGCTCGAACTTCGCGACCTCGGGGAAGGCCTGCCCGATCGCCTCTCGCAGCGCGGCGTCGAGCGCGTTGACGGGGCCGTTGCCCTCGCCGGTGACGACGTACCGCACGTCCTCCGCTCGCAGCTTGACCGTCGCCTCGGAGATCGCCTCGCCGTCGGGGCGGGTCTCGGTGATGACGCGCCACGACTCGACGTCGAAGTAGGACGGGCGCGCACCCTCGACCTCCTCGGCGAGCAGCAGCTCGAAGGAGGCGTCGGCGGCCTCGAAGGTGTGGCCGTTCTGCTCCATCTCCTTGACCCGGGCGGTGACACGCGTGACCAGCTCGCGGTCGTCCGAGAGGTCGTAGCCGAGCTCCTTGCCCTTGAGCTCGATGGACGCGCGACCGGCCATGTCGGAGACGAGGAGTCGCATGTCGTTGCCGACGACCAGCGGGTCGAGGTGCTGGTAGAGGTTGGGGTCGACCTTGATCGCGCTGGCGTGCAGCCCGGCCTTGTGCGCGAACGCCGAGGTGCCGACGTAGGGCTGGCGCGAGGCCGGCGGCACGTTGGTGACCTCGGCGACAGCGTGCGCGATGCGGGTCGCCTCGCGCAGCAGCCCCTGCGGCAGGACGGTCCGGTCCAGCTTGAGCTCGAGGTTGGCGACGACCGTGACGAGGTCGGCGTTGCCGGTGCGCTCGCCGTAGCCGTTGATGCAGCCCTGCACGTGCGTCGCTCCGGCCGCGACCGCGGCCAGCGAGTTGGCGACCGCGCAGCCGCTGTCGTTGTGGGCGTGGATGCCGACGCGGGCGCCGGTCGTCTCGATCACGTCAAGCACCACGTCGGAGACCCAGTCGGGCAGCATTCCGCCGTTGGTGTCGCAGAGCGCGACGACCTCCGCACCCGCCTCGGCCGCGGTCCGCAGCACCTCGAGCGCGTACGCCCGGTTCTCGCGGTAGCCGTCGAAGAAGTGCTCGGCGTCGAGGAAGACCGTCTGTCCCTCAGCGCGCAGGTGGGTGACGGTGTCGCGCACCATCGCGAGGTTCTCCTCCAGCGTGGTGCGCAGCGCGAGCTCGACGTGGCGGTCGTGCGACTTGGCGACGAGGGTGACCACGCTCGCGCCGGAGTCGCGGAGGGCGGCGATCATCGGGTCGTCGGCAGCGCGCACGCCGGCACGGCGGGTGGCGCCGAACGCTGCGAGCTTGGCGTGGCGCAGGTCCAGCTCCTGGCCGGCGCGACGGAAGAACTCGGTGTCCTTGGGGTTGGCGCCCGGCCAGCCGCCCTCGATGTAACCCACGCCGAGACCGTCGAGCTGCTTGGCGATGCTCAGCTTGTCGGCGACCGAGAGGTTGAGCCCCTCCTGCTGGGCGCCGTCGCGCAGGGTGGTGTCGTAGACGTGGAACGCGCCGTGGAGGTCCATCGGTCTTCTCTCGGTCGGGCTGGTGCTTGATCGGGAAACAAAAAGACCCCCTGGAGTGCAGGAGGTCGGCGCGGCGGGAGTCCCGTCGCGCTAGGCAATGATGATCGTGGTGCTGCTCACGGAAGAGATCGTGCCACTCATCGCGCCCTCGTGAGATCGGCGTCTCGCGATCCGGTCGCCGTCACGCATTGCGGACACCCGCCTCCGGCTTCCGACCCCGTGACCCGACTCACGGCCCGTACGGCGCTCTCGAGTTGCTTCGCCCCCGCCACTCTCGGAACAGTCTATCCCTTCGTTCGGCGGCAACCCCGCATCGAACTCGCGGCTCACGCAGACGCGCTCACCGCCCGCACAGCCGATGAGAAGGACTTCCGTGACCACCCTCCCCCGTTCCGCCACGCCGTTCGACCGGCCCGTCACCACGGGCGCCGTCGTCGAACGGCACGAGATCCTCGCCCCGACCTCGCGACTGACCCGCGCCACCCGGCGCCGGATCGTCGCCGTGATCGACCCGGTCTGGGCGACCGACAACGACGACCCGAGCGACCACACCCGCGCCCCGCTGGAGACCATCCGGCGCGCGGCCGAGCTGCTGACCGCACGCCTGCGGTCCGGCGAGATGATCTCGGCGACGCCGAACGGTCGCCTGCTGCTCCAGCTGCGCCGCGAGGACCGCGCCGCACGCCCGGTGCGCCTGCAGGAGATGGCGTACTTCGCGCTCGAGGTGCTCGACCGCCTGCACCGCGCCGACGGCGTCGTCGACCTCGGCGTCGGGTGGGCGCCGATCACGCGCAAGCAGGACCCCGAGGCCGCGGCCCGCGCCGCTGCCGACGCCGCCGCGGAGTCGCTGCGCCAGCGCGACCTGCAGCCGCGCCAGGACGGCGTACATGCTCCCTCCCGCAACCCGCGCATCTCCGGCTGGACCGCCGGCCGGCAGGTGCTGTGGGCCACTGTGGGCAGCGTCGCGCTGCCGTTCCTCGCGATGGTCGGGCTCTACCAGGTCGGCATCGACGTGAGCACCCCGCTCTACTGGGCCCTCGTCGTCTCGCTCGGCATCACCGCGCTGACGATCTGGGCGGAGGTGTCGCACTCCTTCACGCCACCGGTGATGCCGCCCGCGCCCGACGGACCGCCGCCGCGCGCGACCGCGGTCATCGCGGCCTACCTCCCCAACGAGAGCGACACGATCCTCGAGACGCTCGAGCACTTCGTGGCCCACGAGTACGACGGCGGGCTGCAGGTCGTGCTGGCCTACAACTCTCCCGTGGACCTTCCCGTCGAGTCCGAGCTCCTGGCACTCGAGCGCGCGCACGAGCAGCTGACGGTCCTCAAGGTCCACGACAGCACGTCGAAGGCGCAGAACGTCAACGCCGCACTCCGCGTCGCCACCGGCGAGTTCATCGGCATCTTCGACGCCGACCACCACCCGGCCGACGGCTCGTTCGAGCGGGCCTGGCGCTGGATCGCCGACGGGCACGACGTGGTCCAGGGCCACTGCGTGATCCGCAACGGCGCTGACTCCGCGCTGGCCCGCCTGGTGGCCGTCGAGTTCGAGCAGATCTACGCCGTCGCCCACCCGGGTCGCGCCTCGCTGCACGGCTTCGGCATCTTCGGCGGATCCAACGGCTACTGGCGCGCGAACGCGCTCGAGCGGATCCGCCTGCGCGGGTCCTACCTCACCGAGGACATCGAGGCGTCGATGCGCACCCTCGGCGCCGGCGGCAGCATCGTCAACGACCCCGGCCTGGTGAGCTTCGAGCTCGCACCGGACACCGTCGGCGCACTCTGGAAGCAGCGGATGCGCTGGGCGCAGGGCTGGTTCCAGGTGTCCGTACGCCACCTGTGGCCGCTGCTGCGCAACCCGCACATGACTGCTCGGCAGCGCATCGGCCTGACATACCTGATGGGCTGGCGCGAGGTCTACCCGTGGATCTCGCTCGCGGCCTGGCCGCTGCTGGGCTTCCTCGCCTGGCGCGACGGCGGGCTCGACATGGGCACGCCGCTGTTCGTGCTGATCACGCTGTTCGTGATGGTGTCCGGCCCGCTGCAGACGCTGGCGGCATACCGCCTCGCTGCGCCCTCCGTACGCCGGCACAAGCGGTGGTTCGTCACCGCCGCCCTCCTCAACCTGCTCGTCTACACCGAGGCCAAGAACCTCGTGAACCGCGTCGCTCACCTCAAGCAGCTGCGCGGTGAGCACCAGTGGGTCGTCACTCCGCGGACGGCCCCGAGCACCGGCTCCTCGACCCCCGACTCCGACCACCTGGAGGTGGCCGCATGAGCACGACGCTGACCACACCGACCCCGACCGACCCGCGGACCGTGCCCGACCGGCGCGTCTTCCCGCTCAACACCCTGCGCGCCCTCGCCGCGCTGAGCGTGGTGCTCTTCCACGCCTACCAGTTCTCCCGCAGCGGCCCCGACTCGGCGTGGCCGTGGGAAGGGCTCGGCCACCAGCTGATGACCGGCACCGAGCTGTTCGTCGAGATGTTCTTCGTGCTGTCCGGCCTGGTGCTCTGGCTGCCCGTCGCGCGGGCGGTGCTGTCCGGCGAGGAGACCCGGTCGGGCCGCGCGATGCTGCTGCGGCGTACGGCCCGGTTGCTGCCTCTCTACTTCAGCGTGGTGCTGGTCGTGTGGGGGCTGACCAACCACTCGATGCCGGGGCACTGGCAGGACCTGCTGCTGCACCTGACCTTCACGCAGGTCTACAGCGACACCTACATCTTCTGGACCGCAGGACCCGCGTGGAGCCTGGCCGTGGAGTTCCACTTCTACGTCCTGGTCGCGCTGTCGTTCCCCGTGATCCGCCGGGCACTGCACCGCTGGCCGGAGCGCCGCATGGCCGTGCTGCTCGGCCTCCCCGCGCTGCTGCTCGTCGTGGGGCTGGCGTACAACGCCGTCGTCATCCACCTGGTGCACCCCGATCCGACCAACTGGTCGGTGTGGTTCTCCCCTGCCTCGCGTGCCGGGAGCTTCGCCGTCGGGATGCTGCTCGCGGTGCTGAGCGCGAAGGACGTCACCCTGCCGACCGTGCCGCGACGGCTCGCGGCCGCGGTGGGGATCGGCGCACTGCTCGCCCTCGTGGTCTCGCGCCCGGAGACCGGGATGCTGCACTGGTGGCCCACGATGTACGCCGTCGCGCTGGGCGTCGCGCTGTCGGCGGTCGTGCTGCACCGCGGCCCGTGGGCCCGCGCTCTGAGCGAGCCGACTCTGGCCTGGCTCGGTGGTCTCGGCTACGGGATCTACCTGATCCACGAGCCGGTGCTGCGCCTGATGAACCACTGGGGTGTGCTGCCCGACCCGCAGCGGGGCTCGGTCTTCGTGGCCACGGCCGTGCTGGTCGCAGTGCCGACCATCGTGCTCGCCTGGATCAGCTCGCGCACGGTCGAGGCGGCGGGACTGCGGCTCGCGACGCTGGTCGATCGCGACGGGAAGAAGCGGGACTACTACCCGCACCTGGCTACTTGACCTCCGAGCGGCGCAGGGCCAGCAGCCCGACGACGAGGGGAATCGCGATCCAGATCATCGTGGTCGAGCCGAGCATCGCCCACTCCTCAGCGGTGTCCGTGGTGCCCTCGAAGAGCTCCACCTGCGTGTAGTTCCAGTCGATCCACGGCTGCAGGTCCTCGAACCACGAGCGCACCTGCGCCAGGAGCACGAGGATTCCCGGCATCACCAGCGAGACGACGAAGTAGCCCACGATCGCTGCCGCGGAGTTGCGCATCACGACACCGAGGGTGAAGCCGATGGCCATGCCGACCAGGTTGCCGAGCGCCATCTGGGCTGCCGTGGACCACGACATGTCCCACACGGTGTCGACTCCGGCGGCCGCAGACCCGGCCACGTTGCCGACGGTGCCCACCGCGTAGGCGAGGGCCACGGACCCGAGGCCGACGAGGAGGGTCGCGATCGCCTTGGCACCGATCACACGGCCGCGGCTCGGCACCAGCGTGAACGTCGTGAGCCCGCTGCGCTGGCTCCACTCACTGGTGACGGCCAGGATCGCGATCATCGGCAGGATCACGGACATCGGGAAACCGATCGCCCTCGCGAAGGTCGAGTAGGTGACGTCGCTGTCGGGCGCGAAGACCAGCACCGAGCCGGCCGCGGCGACCGACATGACCCCGATGCTGACGAGCATCCAGAATCCCGAGCGGGTGTTGAACATCTTGCGCAGCTCGACCTTGACGAGCCGGGTGGTCGGCACGGCACGGGCAGACCGGCGGGGCGGGACGGCTGCCGTGGTGGAGGCCGTCGGGACGATCGTGGCAGTCATGCTGCAGCTCCTTCACGTTGGGTGTCGGCAGTGAGCGACAAGAACATGTCTTCGAGCCCGGCACCCTCGGCGGACCGGAGCTCGGTGAGGGCGATGCCGGCGGCCAGGGCCACGGCGCCGACCCGAGCGGGGTCGGCATCGGTGCGGACCGAGCCGTCCCCGCCGAGCGTGCTGGGGATCCCGGCCCTCTCGAGTGCGTGGGCGAGGTCGCGCGGTGACGTCGAGCGGGCCAGCGTCCCGGCCGCAGCGAGCAGCTCCTCCTTGCTCCCCGACGCGACGATCCTGCCGTTGCCGATCACGACCAGGTCGTCGGCGATGACCTCGATCTCGTGGAGGAGGTGCGAGGACAGCAGCACGGTGCCGCCCTGGCTGGCGAAGTCCGTGAGCAGGTCGCGCATCCACCGGATGCCCGCGGGGTCGAGCCCGTTGGCGGGCTCGTCGAGGATGAGCACCCTCGGCTCGCCGAGCAGCGCGGTGGCGATGCCGAGGCGTTGACGCATCCCGAGCGAGTAGTTGCGCACGCGGCGCCCGGCCTCGGTGGGGGTGAGGCTCACCAGCTCGATCATCTCGTCGACCCGGGTGCGCGGCAGCCCCATGGTGTCGGACGCAACGGTGAGGATCTCCCGTCCGGTGCGACCGGCGTGCTGGGCGGAGGCGTCGAGGAGCACGCCGACCTCGAGGCCGGGGTTGGGGAGGTCGGCGAACCGGACTCCGTCGATGGTGGCCGAGCCGGACGTCGGAGCGGTCAGGCCCACCATGACGCGCATGGTGGTGGACTTTCCGGCACCGTTCGGGCCGAGGAAGCCGGTCACGCGACCGGACTGGGCGGTGAAGGAGACGTTGTCGACGGCGGTGAAGCCGGCGTACCTCCGGGTCAGGGACTCGACAGTGATCATGGGCCCAACCCTCGCGGCACGGGGTCGTGCGCGGATCGGTTCGATGGCCAGTCCTGTCCTGGCCGAAAGTACGGGGCGTGCCCCTGTCCGACCTCAGGGACGCGGCCGCTACTCCCGGACCCGCCCGGTCTCGTACGCCCACATCGCGACCTCCACCCGGTTACGGGCGCCGAGCTTGACCATGAGGCTGCCGATGTGGGTCTTCACCGTGCTGAGGCTGATGTAGAGCTCGGTGGCGATCTCTGCGTTGGTGCGACCCCGCGCGACGGTGAGCAGCACCTGCTCCTCGCGCTCGGTGAGCGGGTCGAGGGGTTGCGCGGGTGGTGCTGCCCGTCCTGTGCGCGCGAACGTCGACAGCAGCCGCCGGGTGATGCTGGGGGAGATCAGCGAGTCACCTCGGGTGGCTGCCCGGATCGCCTCGCCGAGCAGCGCGGGTCCGGCGTCCTTCAGCAGGAAGCCGGTGGCGCCGGCCCGCAGCGCGCCGTGGACGTACTCGTCGAGGTCGAAGGTGGTGATCACGACGACGGCGACCGGGTCCTCGACGCCCGGACCAGCCAGCAGACGGGTCGCCTCGACGCCGTCGAGGACGGGCATCCTGATGTCCATCAGGCACACGTCGGGACGCAGCTCGCGGGCCAGCCGCACCGCTTCTTGCCCGTCGCGCGCCTCTCCCACGACCTCGATGCCGTCGAGGGTGCCGAGGATCAGCCGCAGTCCGGTCCGCACGAGGTCCTGGTCGTCGGCCACCAGCACCCGGATGCTCACGCCGCCACCTGCCGCGGCAGTGTCGCCGTGACGGCCCAGCCGCGACCGGGGCAGGGGCCGGCCTGGCACGTGCCACCCAGGAGCAGTGCGCGTTCGACCATCCCGGTCAGCCCGTAGCCCGCTTCGGGGGCAGGCTCTGCTGTGCCCGGGTCCCCGTCGTCGCGGACCGCCAGGCTGACCGTGGCCCGGTCGCCGGCGACGGTGACGTCGATCAGGGTGGCGTTCCGGGCGTGCCGCCGGGCATTGGTGACCGCCTCCTGGGCGATCCGGAAGACAGCGGCGTCGATCGCCGCCGGGAGGGCGATCAGGTCACCCGAGACCCTGACCTCCACCCGCGGCCCGGCGGGCGACGCCCCGGCCAGCCGCGCGAGGTCCGCGACACCGGGCTGCGGGGCGTAGTCGACGGGTGACTCGTTGCGCAGCACGCGGACCATCGCCCGCATCTCGGCCAGCGTGCGCGACGCCTCGACCTCGATCACCTCCAGCGCTTCGAGAGCCGATGACGGGCGTGTCGCCGCGAGCGCGCGCCCCGCCTGTGCCTGGACGGCGATGGCAGAGACGTGGTGGGCCACCGTGTCGTGCAGCTCGCGCGCCAGCAGGACCCGCTCGTCCGACTTCACCTGCTCCAGCCTGCGCTCCCGAGCGCCGTGCTGGGTGCGCGCGGCCCAGCCCAGGGCGAAGGCGGACATGAGGACAGCCACCCCACCGATGGCGTCTCCCACCCCGGACCAGTTGAACACGAACGAGATGGTGGCCGGGACCAGGATGATCGCCAGCCCCGCCAGCGCCTCCCGGCCGGAACCCCACCGGAAGAGGGCGTAGGGCAGCAGCAGGAAGTAGATCATCGTGTAGACGTCGAGCGCGGGTGCGTCGGTTGCGATCAGGCCGAGGTCCACGACCGCGACCGCGCCGAAGGCGGTCGCGACCACGGCGAGAGGGTGCGTACGCCGCCACAGCAGCAGCGGCGCCAGCCCGACCCCCAGCACCAGCGACAACCCCGGAAGCGGCATGTCCTCACGCAGGAGGACCTCCAGCACCCCGACGAACGCCACGCCCGCCAGCAGCGCCCAGTCCCGCCACACCCGAACCGGTGGGGCCGAGGGCCGGGGCTCCTCCAGCAGGGACCGCAGTGGATTGCTCACCTGCTCAGCGTAGGGATGGAGCGCCGCCACTGGACCGGCCGAAAGGCCGACCTGTCGCTGCCCACCTGCCATCAGGACCCGATGGACTTCCGCACCCATGTCGCCGCACCCTCGTCCAGCGCCAACGTCGCGTCGGTCTCGGCCGCCGCCTCGGGATCGTGGGTCGCCAGCACCACCGCCGCCCCTCGCCCCGCCTCCTCCCGCAGGGCAGCCATCATCAGCTCCCGGTTGCCCGCGTCGAGGTCGCTCGTCGACTCGTCCGCGAGGAGCACGGCCGGTCGCAGGGCGAAGGCCCTGGCCAGCGCGACCCGCTGCTGCTGGCCCCCGGAGAGCTGGTCGACGAGGTGACGCGACGACTCGAGCAGGCCGACCCTGGCCAGGGATGACTCCACCCGACCGAGTGCCTCGCGCGCCGGCACGCCCATCGCCAGGAGAGGGACCAGGATGCTCTCCTCGGCCGAGAGCGTGCCGCTCAGGCCGTTGCGCTGCGGGACGAGGACGACCCCTGCTCGGGCCGCGGCGTCGCGATCGGCCAGCACGGACCCGTCGACGCTGACCGTGCCGGCGACAGCAGCCACCGCGGGCCTCAGAGCCACCCCCAGCGCCCACAGCAACGACGACTTGCCCGCACCCGAGGGCCCCGTCACCGACACCATCCGGCCGCCGGGAACGTGCAGGTCCAGCGGACGTACGGCGACGAGGTCGCCGTACGTGACGCCGAGCCGGGAGGCGGACAGGTCGCTCATGGTCGCTCCGGCCTGATCTCGTAGTGGTCGCCGACCTGGTGCACGCGGACCAGCGTCCCGGGCGGCAGGCCCTCGCGGGCATGGCCCGGCAGCGGCAGGAACCCGTCGGCGGTCACCACGGCGTACTCCTCGCCGCTGCGACCCTCGCCGCCGATCCGGCCGTCGCGGATGGTGACCGTGCGCGGCAGCACGCGAGCGACGTCGGGGTCGTGGGTGACGAGCACGACGGTGGTGCCGTGGGTGCGGTTGACGTGCGCGAGCGCCGCCAGCACCTGGTCGCGGGCCTCGTGGTCGAGCTGGCTCGTGGGCTCGTCGCACAGGAGCAGGCCGGGGCGCGACGAGATCGCGACGGCGACCGCCGCGAGCTGAAGCCCGCCGGGGGTCAGCTCGCTCAGCGGTCGATCGGCGGCGGCGGCGAGCCCGACCTCCGCGAGCACCTCGGCCGGATCGGCGAGCATGCGTCCGGCGCGCCGCGCGGGCTGCTGGGCGAAGCGGACGTTGTCGCCGGGGGTGGCGTGGGTGAGCAGGTTGCGGTCGGCGCCCTGCAGCATCAGGCCGATCTCGGTCGCGCGCAGCCGGTCGAGCCGGCGCGGCGCGGCGGCAGACACCTCGGTGTCGCCGACGAACACCTTGCCGGCGCTGGGTCGCAGCACGCCGGCGAGCAGGCTCATCAGGGTCGACTTGCCCGAGCCGGACGGCCCCAGCAGGCCGACCATCTCTCCCGCCGCGACGTCGAGGTCGACGCCCGACAGCGCCGCGACGTCGTGGTCCTCGGCGTGGTAGATGTGCACCAGGCCACGGGTCCTGATCTCGAGCCCGCTCATCACACGGTCTCCGTCACGCGCTCGGGCCGGGCGCGGCGCGCGACCGCGAGGCCCGCCGTCGCGGCGACGGCGGGGAGCACCACCAGGCACGCCACGGCGACGTAGAGCACCGCCGGCCAGGCCGTCGCAGTGTCGATGACGGGCACCTCGGGGACGGTCGGGAAGAGGGCGACGTCGGGCATCGCCAGGAACGCGCCCACGGTGCCGGCGGCGACGCCGGTGACGACGGCAAGCAGGATCGCCGGCACCTGGGCCCAGGCCGCGAGCCGACGCGTCGTACGACGTCCGGCGCCGTTGAGCCGGAGGATGGCCAGGTCGCGGGCGCGGTCGCGCCAACCGGTGACGGCGAGCACCAGCAGGACGAGCAGCGCGTTGAGCACCACGGCCGGACCGATCACCGCGCCCAGGCCGAGGCTCCAGGTGGCGACGGTGTCCCGGTAGGCCTGCCGGATGGTCGAGGCACGGCGCAGGTCGGCCACCGCGATCCCCCGCTCGCGCAGCGCGGTGCCCACCTCCGCGAGCAGGTCGGGGTCGTCCACGAGCCACACCTCCGGGTGCGCGTCGTACGACACCTCGGCACCGCGGGAGAGCGCGTCGAGGTCCACCAGCGCCGAGCTGCGCGGCATGGCCGGGACGAGGGTGACCCGGCCGACGGACTCGGCGGGCCGGTCGCTGCCGTCGACCCCGGCCACCACGAGCCCGAGAGGATCGCGGCGAGCGGCGGGCAGGATCGCGGCGACGGTGTCGGGCACCCAGGCCGGCGTCAGCTGGGCGGGATAGAGGCCGTTGGTGCTCACCAGCAGGCCGAGCGCATCGTCGGACGCCTCGCTGGTCGGGCGGATCACGGTGCTCTGCGCGTCGGTCGCGTTCCAGTCGTCGGCCGCGGTGGGCCAGTCAGCCGGGCGCCCGTCGACCCGCAGGTCGCCGAGCTCCAGGTCGCCGCTGACGTCGACCGCCTGGGCGGCGATGAGCTCGACGGCCGCGAGCGTGCAGCCCGACACGCATGCCTCGTCGGTCCCGGTGAGCGTCGCCGTCCCGCCGGGCTGCGGGACCGTGCCGAGCCGGATCCTGCGGCGCGTGCCGGTGTCGGTGACGACGACGAAACCCAGGGCCACCTCGGAGTCACTCCCCAGCGCGTCGACCTTGGTGAGCTCGTCGCCGGTGCGCACGTCGAGGGAGAAGCGCGAGCCGGTGAGGTCGACCGGTGCCTGAGCGGGTGGCGCGATCGCCTCCCACTGCGCGTCGGTCGGCGCACCGCGCGGGAAGTACGCGATCTCCCGGAAGCCGTCCGGCTCGACGGCGAGGGTCTCGCCCGAGACCAGGACGGGTGTCGCGCGCCGGCCGGTGGGGTCGGCCTCGCTGACGGCCGCACGCACCCCGACGAGGTCGCGCCCGGCCAGGCGGAGCACCACTGGCGCACCGGCGTCGTGCTCGCTCGCGTGGGTCCGGTTGCGCTCCCCGATGGCGACGGCGTCGACCGCGAAGACGGCCAGCGCGCTGGCCACCGTGATCACCGCGATGACGGCGCGGGTCTCACGGCGGCGTCCGGTCTCGAGCAGGGTCACCCCGCTGACCAGGCGGCCGCGACGCAGCAGCCGACGGCCTCCCGCGGTCGCGGCGGGCGCCACGAGGTGGGCCAGCAGCAGGCCGGCGAACAGCGCCAGGAGCGCGGGTCCGGCCAGGGCGAGGGGACCGTCGAGGCTCCCGGTCACGAAGGCCAGGACGCCGGTGCCGACGGCGGCGAGCAGGAAGGCGTCGAGCGCCCCGAGGGCCCACCGCCGCGACGGCGGACGCCCACGGCGTACGAGTGCGTCGAGCGGCTCCCGCGCGACACGTACGGCGGCCGCCACCGTCGTCAGCACCACGACCGCTGCGGCCAGCAGGACCGAAGCGACGAATCCGGCGCCCACCTCGAACGGCGCCTCTCCCGGCAGCACCGACCGCGCGACGGCACCGCCGGCCAGTGCCGCCGCGGCCCCCGGCACGACCCCCAGCAGCAGCAGCGGGAGCAGCTCGACGAGCAGCAGGCCGACGGCACCGGCCGGGCCCCGACCGCGGAGCCGCGCGACGGCGACCTCGCGCCGCCGCTGCTCCGTCGCGGCGGCGAGCACGAGCCACAGCACGAACACCGTCAGCACCGCCATCGGTGCCATCAGCAGCGGGACGGTGCGGTGGGCCTGGGCAGTCTGGGCGCGTACGTCGTCGGTGAGGGCGCCGAGGTCGGAGTCGACGGTGAGGTTCTCCCCCTCGGCCCGCACCGTCCTGGCCAGCTCTCGCAACCTGTCCCCGAGCGCGAGCACCTCGTCGACGTCGGCCGACTCGGTGCGGACGAGCGCCCCTGCCTGCGAGGACTCGCCCGTCAGGATCGGAGCCTCGACGAACGTGTCCTCCGTGGTGAGCCAGACGTCGTGCGTCGCCGACGGGTCCGTGCCCCCGAACACGCTGGAGCTGCCGCCCAGCCTCAGCCCCTGCCACCACGCGCCGTCGGACGCGGCGTAGGTGCCCACGACCTCCAGCCGCACCTCGTCGGGCGAGTCGGACGCCGATCCCACCGTCCGGGTCGAGCCGATCGAGAGACCGAAGTTGTCGACGTCCGCGTCGCTGACAAGGACCTCGCCGGCAGCGGCAGGACACACGCCGCTCACGAGCTCCACCTGCTCGCAGAAGCCGTCGCGCCAGACGAGCTGCCCCGTCGGCGGGACGTCGCCGGCGACGGGGGTGACGATCGCGGTGCGGCCCAGCACAGGCGGCTCGAGGTGTGCCGCCACGTCTGCGGGGACCAAGGCCCGGAGGTCACGCGGGTCGCGTGCGTCCGTCTCCCCGCCCGCGTCGATCGTCGCCTGCGACACCACGGTCACGGCCTTCTCCGCCGGGCTCGCTCGGGCGAGGAGGGTGTAGACGAGCGCCTGCTGCATGGCGCGGTCGTAGACCGGCGCAAAGGCGGTGCAGGCCGTGATCAGCGCGGAGACCGCGACCAGCGCGAGGGCCTGGCCGCGCCGGTGCCCGACGGCCGAGCGCCACGCGAGACGAGCCGGCGACCAGCTCGCTGCGCGCCGGGATCGCCAGCCCCCCATGGCCACATCCTGTCGTTGTGCGGTGCCGCGGAGCATATCGGGCACGATGTGGTCCATGGCCGAACGCGTGACCTTCCCGAGCGTCTCCGGCGAGACGCTCGCCGGCCTGCTCGACGTACCTGTCGGCGACGTCCGCGGCTGGGGCGTCTTCTCGCACGGCTTCACCCTCGGCAAGGACTGCCCTGCCGCCGCGCGGATCTGCAAGCAGCTCGCCGCCGAGGGCATCGGGATGCTGCGCTTCGACAACCTCGGCCTCGGCGACTCGCAGGGCGACTGGGGTGACGGCTCGTTCTCGCACAAGGTGGCCGACACCGCGGAGGCCGCCCGCTTCCTCGAGTCCACCGGACGCCACGTCGAGATCCTGGTGGGCCACAGCTTCGGCGGGGCTGCGGTGATCGCCGCGGCCAAGCACGTCCCGCAGGCGCGTGCCATCGCGACGGTCGCCGCGCCGTACGACCCCTCCCACGTCGAGCGCCACTACGACGCCGTGGTCGAGCGCGTCCTGGCGGACGGCCAGGCGATGGCGACCTTCGGCAACCAGACGCTGCAGCTCAAGCGTGAGTTCGTCGAGGACGTACGCCGCGCGCACCTCCACGACGCGATCGTCGGCCTGCGCCGGCCGCTCCTGGTGCTGCACTCGCCCACCGACAACACGGTCGGGATCGCCAACGCGAGCGAGATCTTCAGGGCGGCCCGCCACCCGCGCAACTTCATCTCGCTCGAGGGGTCGGACCACCTGCTCACCGCGCCCGGCCAGGCGAAGCGGGCCGCGCGGATCATCAGTGCGTGGGCCGACCAGTACCTGGTGGACTGAGCGCCCCCGCCCCAAAATCGGGCAGATCCCTGTCGTGGGGGCCGCTTCCGCGCACCCCTCGGGAATCCTCGTCCCATGAGGGGGACGACGATCGACCACCGGACCGCCGCGATCAGCGAGCTGGTCGCAGCCGCAGACGACTTCGCACAGAGTGCGAGGCTCCAGGAAGCCTGCCGGGACCGGTCGCGTCCCGGCACCGGCGTCTTCCACCAGCACGCCCACTCGGCCACGCTGTGGCGCCAGGCCGAGGAACGACTCCGCACGCAGGTCCGCGCGCTGGAGCTCAGCTCCGGGGCGTGGTCGTCGACGTGGGACTTCGCGGACTGACGAGCAGCCGGATCTCTGCGTAGCGGGTGAGGAACGCCCGCTCGTCGAGACGCTTGCGCCGCAACCAACCGGTCACCTCGTCGTTGCACTTGCTGGCGTTGCACGAGCGACAGGCCGGCACCACGTTCTCGAGCGTGTAGCGCCCGCCACGGGAGATCGCGAGCACGCAGTCGCGCTGGAGCGCTCCGTCGTCGGTGCCGCAGTAGGCGCAGCCGTTCCATGCCGCCAGGAGTGCCGTCCACTGGTCCGCAGTCAGGTCGTGCTCGACGCCGTCCATCCGGCGCTTGCGCTTCCTGGCCGCCCGCACCCGGCGGCTGTTGCGCACCTTCACCGGGTCACAGCCAGCCGGGAAGTCGTACGTCGCTGAGCGGCGCGGCGTCGTCGGGGGCCCAGCTCGTGCCCTGGGCCGCTGCCGCACCCGCCAGTCCGGAGGCACCGGCCGCGACCAGCATGGTCACCAGCAGCCAGGGCACCCCGCGCCGCGCGAGCGGGTCGACGGCGCGGTGGACGGGCGAGCGGAACCGTTCGGACCCCGGCCCCCACCAGAGCCCCATCGCGAAGGCCGCCCCGACGATCGCCAGCGACGTGGTCAACGAGGCCGAGAAGGCGAAGCAGAGGAGGGCGAAGGCGGCACCGATGCCGAGGCTCCACAGCAGCAGGAGCAGCGTCCCGCCGAGTCCCGCCACCACGTGCCAGGGCGCGGCGAGCAGCAGCTGGATGCCGTCGTACCACTTGATCCCGCGCCGGTTGCGACGGTTGCCTGCCGAGGCCGCGGCGAGCGAACCGCTGCGGAGCAGCCAGACGGCGAAGAAGACGACGGTGAGGGCGACGTAGGGGGCGAACGCGACCGCCGCCGTGACGACCGCGCCGCCGGCGACGAGGGTGATCGCGCGGCGCACCCGCTCCCCCGCAGGCACGCGCTCGCGGACCGGACCGTAGTCGGACGAGACGTACTCGGTGGTCCCGTCGGGCAGCACCCGGGTGTGGCGCTGTGGGGCGGTGCGTCGGTCGGCCCACTGGTCGTCGTCGTCCGGCTCGGTCCACTCGTCCGACCAGTGCAGGGGCTCGGCCGCGGCCGTCCCGATGCGCGTCGGCGCGGCGAGGTCGTCGTGCATCGAGGCGACCATGGGCTGCGTCATCGGGGCGCGCGCGATCGGCGGGCGGCCGTCCGCGACCGTCGGCTGACCGCCCGAGGGATCTGCGAGGTCCTCGAGCCAGTCGCGCACCTCGTCCAGCGAGGGGCGGTCCGTGGCGGACGGCGCGAGGGCCTCCTCCACCAGCGGCAGGATGACCGGGTCGAGGCCGGCCAGGTCGTGCTCGCCGCGACGGACGCGGTCCATGATCGCCACCGACGGTCCGCGGCCGAACGGTGCGCGTCCGGTGCCGGCGTACGCGACGGTGGCGGCCCAGGCATGCACGTCGGACGCGGCGGTGGCGTCGTCGCCGTAGAGGATCTCCGGGGCGAGGTAGCCGGGCGTGCCGAGCAGCCAGCCCGTCATGGTGATGCGGGAGTCGTCCGCGACGCGGGCCAGGCCGAAGTCGATGAGGATCGGCGTACGGCCCTCCATGATCACGTTGGACGGCTTGATGTCGCGGTGCAGCACGCCGACGTCGTGGACCGCCTCGAGCGCCTCGGCGAGGCAGTCGGCGAACCACAGCAGGTCGGCGCCGGCGAGGGGGCCCTCCTCCTGCACGTGGTCGTGCAGCGAGAGGCCGGGGACGTAGCGCGTCGCGACGTAGGGGATCTCGCCCCAGGGGTCGGCGTCGACGATCTCGGCGATGCGGCGGCTGCGGACCCGGCTGAGCGACTTGACCTCGCGCGCGAGCCGGTGGCGGGCCTCGTCGTCGCCGACGACGTGCGGACGCAGCACCTTGATCGCGACCGGTCGCTCCCCCGGCTTCTGCCCGAGGTGGACCACCCCCATGCCGCCCTCGCCCAGGCGCGCACGCAGCGCATAGCCGCCCACGGTCAGACCCGGCGGCGGCTCCTTGGGGGACGTCGTCACGCCATGAGGATACGGGCGACGGCGGGCGATCCCGCTGATCGCCGCGTGCGCGCCGCTGTCGTACCCACGCCCCATGATGGGGTGGTGGACGGACATCGGGAGCGGCTCGAGGAGGAGCACCGGCTCGCGCTCGCCCGCCTGGCGACCCTGACCAGTGACTTCGACTCCGTGGTCGCCGCGTCGCTCGACACCAACGCCGACGACGAGCACGACCCCGAGGGCACCACGATCGCCTTCGAGCGCTCGCAGATCGGGGCGCTCGTGCAGCAGGTGCGCCGCCACGTGGCCGAGATCGAGGCCGCGACGGTGCGCCTCGACCAGGGCTCCTACGGCGTGTGCGAGGTGTGCGGCGAGCCGATCGGCGCGGCCCGGCTGGGGGCGCTGCCGGCCGCGCGGACGTGCATCGGGTGTGCCGCGCGAACCGACGTCGGGCCCGCCAGGCGGATCTGAGGGGTCAGACGACCCGGTGCATCCAGCCGAACGTGTCGTCGGTGCGGCCGAACTGCATGCCCACCAGCGCGTCGCGGATCTGCATCGTGAGCTCGGTGCTCGCGGGCGCAGCGGTCACCCCGTGCGGCGAGCGCAGCTCCCCGACCGGCGTGACGACGGCGGCGGTGCCGCAGGCGAAGATCTCGGTGATGTCGCCCGACGCGACGCCGTCGCGCCACTCGTCGATGGAGAACTTGCGCTCCTCCACGGAGTGGCCGAGCTTGCCGGCCAGCTCGATGATCGAGGCGCGCGTGATGCCCTCGAGGATCGTGCCGGTCTCGGGGGTCACGATGCTGCCGTCGGCGTGCACGAAGAAGAGGTTCATCCCGCCGAGCTCCTCGATGTAGCGGAACTCCTGGTCGTCGAGGAACACGACCTGGTCGCAGCCCTGCTCGATGGCCTCGCGCTGGGCGGCCAGGGACGACGCGTAGTTGCCGCCGGTCTTGGCCGCACCCATGCCACCGCGCCCGGCGCGGGTGAAGGTCTCGGACAGCCACAGGTTGACCGGCTTGATGCCGCCCTTGAAGTAGGCACCGGCCGGCGACGCGATCACCATGAAGGTGACGTGCTGGGCGGGGCGGACACCGAGGAAGGTCTCGGAGGCGAACATGAAGGGCCGCAGGTAGAGCGACTTCTCGCCCTCGCTGCCCGGCACCCAGCGCTGGTCGACCTCCACGAGTGCGTCGACGCACTCCACGAAGTCCTCGACCGGCAGCTCCGGGAAGGCGAGCCTGGTCGACGACCGCACCATCCGCGCAGCGTTCTGCTCGGGACGGAAGGTCCAGATCGAGCCGTCGTCGTGACGGTAGGCCTTCATCCCCTCGAAGGTCTCCTGCGCGTAGTGCAGCACCGCGGTCGCCGGGTCGAGCGTGAGCGGGCCGTAGGGCGTGATGCGGGCGGCGTGCCACCCCTCCTCAGGCGTCCACTCGACCGTGAGCATGTGGTCGGTGAAGTGCTGGCCGAAGCCGGGGTTCGCGAGGATCTCGGCGAGCCGGGTGTCGTCGACGGGCGTGGTGTTGGCGGTCGTGCTGATCTGCATGGGGGCAAACCTACTCAGAGTCGGGCGGCGATCGCGTCCCCGACCTCACTCGTACGACGACTCGTGCCGGGCGCCCGCTCGCTGAGGTCGGCCAGGACGGCGGTCTCGATGGCGGCGGCCGCGTCGGCGTGGCCGAGGTGGTCGAGGAGGAGGGCGCCGGAGAGGATCGCAGCGGTCGGGTCGGCCTTCTGCTGGCCGGCGATGTCGGGGGCGGAGCCGTGGACGGGCTCGAACATCGACGGCGTGGTCCGGTCGGGGTTGACGTTGCCGGAGGCGGCCAGGCCGATGCCGCCGGTGATGGCAGCGGCCAGGTCGGTGACGATGTCGCCGAAGAGGTTGTCGGTGACGATCACGTCGAAGCGGGCCGGGTCGGTGACCATGAAGATCATGGCCGCATCGATGTGGATGTAGTCGGTCGTGACGTCGGGGTGCTCCGCGCCGACCGACTGGAAGAGCCGCCACCAGAGGGAGCCGGCGTTGGTCAGCACGTTGGTCTTGTGGACCAGCGTCAGCTTCTTGCGCGGTCGCTTCTCGGCACGGTCGAAGGCGTCGCGGATCACGCGCTCGACGCCGTACGCCGTGTTGACCGAGACCTCGGTGGCGATCTCGGCGGGAGTGCCGACGCGGAGGGCACCGCCGTTGCCCGTGTAGGGGCCTTCGGTGCCCTCGCGTACGACGACGAAGTCGATGTCACCGGGCGCGGCCAGGGGTGAGGCCGTGCCGGGGAAGAGTCGTGAGGGACGCAGGTTGACGTAGTGGTCGAGCTCGAAGCGCAGCCGCAGCAGCAGCCCGCGCTCGAGGATCCCGGGCGGCAGGTTGGGGTCGTTGGGCTTGCCGCCGACGGCTCCCAGCAGGATCGCGTCGTGCTCACGGATCTCCGCGAGCACCGAGTCGGGCAGCACCTCGCCGGTGGCGAGGTAGCGCTCGGCGCCGAGGTCGTAGCGCGTGGACTCGAACGTCACCGGGGACGCGACCTCGAGGACCTTGAGGGCCTCGGCGGTCACCTCCGGGCCGATGCCGTCACCGGGGATGACGGCGAGGGTCGGGCTGGCGACAGAAGGTGGAGACACGGTCTGCGGGGTGTCGGGCATGCCGCGAAATCTAGTTGTCGTCGGGACGCATGGCCCCGTTGTCTCGCAGGTCAAGCGCCGTCTGCAGCGCGCTGGCGGCGTTCTCCACGCTGTGCGGGTTCTCGGGGTCGTGGGCCGCGGGGCCCCATGAGTCGGGATACAGGTCGTACATGGTTCTCACTCCTACACGGATGGATGTGGGTGTGAGCTCGAAGCCGCCGACACCGCGGCGGGTGAGGGAGCGGGAGTGCGGGGATCGCCCGGGGCCCGGCTGCCGGCCGGCCCTGCGTCCTCGGAGGACCTGGGTGCGGGTCACGCGTCCTGGGACCGGACCCGCCGCAGAGGCGGCGGCTTCGAACTCGACTGAGTCGAATGAAGGCCAGGCGGCGGAACCTCGTCAACGCCGAACACCGCGACGAGGTGGCCTTCTGTCAGGCCCCGCCGCGGCGAACGATAAGTACGAGCACGCTCCGCATGATGGGAAGACTGTACGACCGCTGGGCGGACACGCGCATCCGCTTTCCGAAACGTGTCAGATCGTGAGATGCCGGACCGGCACCTGAGACCCGCCGCGATTGGTGACACACTCGGCGACCTCATGTCTGCCCCTCCCGATCTTCCCGACGTCGTCTCCCGCGCGTTCGACGTGTGCCGCCAGGCCGGCTACGTCGCCTTCTGCCGCAACGAGACCGGCCGCCTGCTCGCGACGCTCGCCGCGACCCGCGGCGGCACGATGGCGGAGTTCGGCACGGGCTGCGGCGTCGGCACCGCGTGGCTGCGCAGCGGCGTACGCAACGGGGCCCGGATCCTGACCGCCGAGCTCGACGAGAAGCTGGCGGTCGCTGCGTCGAAGATCTTCGAGGACGACGCCAAGGTCGAGGTGCTCGCCGCCGACTGGAACGTGCTGCGCGACCACGGCCCCTTCTCCTTGCTCTTCCTCGACTCCGGCTCGCCGTCCGAGGTGGGCGTGGACAACGTCGTCGACCTCGTCGAGCCGGGCGGGATCGTCGTGCTCGACGACTTCGCGCCGTGCGAGTCGTGGCCGCCGATCACCTACGGCCGTGTCGACACGCTGCGCGAGCAGTGGCTCACCGACGAGCGCTTCACCGCCGTCGAGGTCATGGTGGCTGCCGATGCGTCGGCCGTGATCGCGACCCGTCGCTGACCCGTCCGTGAACGTCCGTCCATGACCGCGCTGGCCGTCGCCGCACCCAACCCCGCCGCGGCGGACGCCGCCGAGCAGGTGGCGCGGGCCGGCGGATCCGCCGTCGACGCCGCCATCGCCGCGGCCCTGGTGGCGATGGTCAACGAGGTCGGGCTCGTCTCGCTCAGCTCGGGCGGCTTCGTCACCGTGCAGCCGGCGGCAGGCTCGGCGTACGCCGTCGACGGGTGGGTGGACCGGCCGGGACGCGGCCGTGTGGCTGACGCAGCGGTGAACACCTGGGACGTGTCGACCGCCTACGGCGGTGGCGTCACGATCACGATCGGGCCCGGCTCCGTCGCGACCCACGGCTCACTGTCCGCCTTCGGCGAGGCCCACGCGCGCGACGGTCGGCTGCCGTGGCGCGAGCTGGTGGCACCGGCGATCGACGTGGCCCGCGGCGGCTTCCGGCTCGGGTCGGCATCGCGCTTCTACCTCGACCACGTGCACGAGAGCGTGTTCGGCTGGGACCCCGAGAGCCACCGGGCACTGCACGACGAGGACGGACGCCTGAGGGGCGACCACGTGGTCGTCGCGGACCTGGCCGCGACCCTGGAGGTCATCGCAGGCGACGGACCGCGGGCCCTCCACCAGGGCGACCTCGCGGCGCTGGTCGCGAAGGACGTGCAGGAGCGGGGCGGGCTGCTCGGCGCGGCCGACCTCGCTGCGTACACCGCGGTGGTCCGCGCACCGCTGACGACCCGGGTCGGGTCGTGGAGCCTGGCCACCACTCCCCCTCCGTCGGTCGGCGGGGTCGTCGTGGCCTCGATGCTCCGCCTGCTCGACGGACGCCCGCGCAGCGGCTGGGATGCCGACGACGTCGCGCACCTGGTGCGGGTGCAGCGCGCGGTCCTGGGACACCGGCGCGAGGTGCTGGAGACAGCGGCCGACCTCGACGCCGCCTCGCGCGCCTGGCTGGACCGCGTCGACGCCGACCACCGCGCGGTGCTCGAGTCGGGGTCGACCGCGCACGTGTCGGTCACCGACGCCGACGGGGCCGCGTGCTCCCTCACGGTGTCGTCGGGATACGGCGCAGGCATGATCGCCTCCGGCACCGGCATCTGGCTCAACAACTGTCTCGGCGAGCAGGAGCTGAACCCGCCCGGTCGTCACGTCCCGCCCGGTTCCCGGCTGCTGTCCAACATGGCGCCGACGGTGGGCCGTCACGACGACGGCTCGACCCTCGCGATCGGCTCACCCGGCGCCGACCGGATCACCACGGCCGTCGTGTCGGCGCTGGCCGGCTTCGTGAGCGGCGGGCTCGACCTGACCGAGGCCGTCGCCCACCCCCGGGTGCACGTCCACCGCGCCGGCCTCCCCGACGAGGAGGTCCGCGTGGAGGAGGAGCCGTCGATGTACTACGGGGGCGTCGGCGCTGCCCTCACGACGTACGACGGAGGGCTCGAGGCGGTCGCCGACCCGCGCCGCGAAGGGGTCGCCCGGATCGTCGACGAGCGATGAGCCAGGCGACCCCTCCTGCGGCATGGCGGGTCACCGCACGCGCACCGTGATCCTCGTGCCGCTGCTCTCGATCACGTCGTCACCCAGGAAGCGCACCCGGATCGTGCGCCGACCCGGCTCCGCCGCGCGGAACCGCACCACGGCGCGACCGTCGGTCACGGTCGCCACGCCGACCCGCCTGCCGGCGTGGAACACCCGGATCCGACCGTCTGCGGGGAGTCCGCGGACCTGCACCCGGAGGCGCAGGCGCACCTGGCTGCCGGCCCTCACGCTGGAGACGGGCTTGAGGAGGCGTGTCCGGGACGTCGCCCGGTCGACGACGCCGTCACGCGTCACCTGCGCCACCCCGGTGGCGTGACCCGGCCTGGTGGCCGTCACCACTACGCCGATCCGCGACCGCACGTCAGCCGGCCCCAGCAGGTACGACGGGCCGGTCGCGTCCGCGATCGGAGCACCGTCCCGCGTCCACTGGACCGACGTGGTCACCCGGTCGCTGTCCCACGCGCTGGTCGCGGTGAGTCGGCGACCGACCCGCAGCGTCCCGCTGATCACCGGCGCGGAGGTGGCGACCGGCGCAGCCGCCGGACCGTCAGGCACTGCGTCGAGACGAGCCGTGCCCTCACTGCCCTGGTTGTCGGCCGCGTCGAGCGCACGGTGACGGATGGTGTGGGCGCCGCCGTCGAGCCTCACCGGTCCGACGTAGGTCATCCACTCGCCGCCGTCGACGCTGTACTGCACGAGTCGCAGCCCTGAGCCGCCCTCGTCGCCGCCGGTGAGGGTGAAGGTGCGGCCGGTCCACTCCAGCGTGCTGCTCGGGGCGGTCAGGTCGACCAGGACCGTGAGGGTCGCCTCCTCGGAGAACACCTCGCCCGTCCGGCCGCGGTAGTCGACCACCACCGTGCCCGCAGGCATCGGTTGCGGGCTGGACCACGTCTGCCACGGACCGCCGTCGAAGCGGTACTGGAGCTCATCGGGGTCGCCGCCGGCAGTCAGGGCCAGCGCTGCCCCGATCCCGTGCCAGCCCGAGGCGCTGCCCTTCGACACCTCGGCCTGCACCGGGCCCCCGCCGTACTCGGGCTCGATCGTGAGCGTCTCGGTGCGCGTCTCCTCGACGTTGCCCGCCTCGTCGGTCGACGCGAAGACCACGGAGTGGTCCCCGGCACCGGCGACCTCCGGCAGGTCGGCGCCGAGGTCCTGCCACGCGCCGTCGTCGACCCGGAACCGGGTCACGGCCACGCCACTGGTCGCGTCGACGGCAGTGAGCTCCAGCTGTCGTCGCTCGCGCCCGCTCGGTCGCGCCACGACGGTGGTCACCGGCGCGATGCTGTCGATCCGCACGAGGGTCGACCCCTCGTCCGAGACGTTGCCGCTCGCGTCGGTGGCGCGGTGGCGCAGCGTCTGCTCGCCCTCGTCGGACAGCACCACCGGGGCGCCGTACGACGTCCAGCCCGCGCCGAGGTCGACCTCGACCGCCGGGGCGTCGTCCCGGTCGTCGGTGGCCGCGAGCGTCGCAGTGACCGGGCCCCGGCTCCAACCGGCCTCTCCCGGGGTCGCCGTGTCGAGCGACACCGAGACCGCCGGCGCGGTCCTGTCGGCGCCCGAGCTGACCCACAGGTCGGCGACCGACGGGTCGAAGAAGCCCGTCGCACCAGTCGCGGGGTACTCGAACTCCACCCGGACCGTGCCGTCGTGGTCCAGCAGGGCGGGGTCGTCGACGAGCACCCTGTACATCTTCGACTGGGCGGCCCCCGAGAGGACCCGGACGTCGACGAGCACGTCGTCGACATGGATGTCGTACTTCTTGGTCACGGCGGTGTTGAACGTCTCCCGGACCTGCAGCACGATCGGCTCGCCCGGCGTGGCGGCCACCTCGGCGGAGAACCACGAGCCGGGGTACTGCGAGTGCGCGTAGCGCCGGGTGAGACCGGCCTCGGTGCTGATCCCGCTGCTCGGCGCTGCCTGGATGGCGTGGGCGGCCTCCGACTCCGGCTGACCGAAGTCGACGTGATCGGTCAGCGTGGCACTGTCCGGCACCGCGAGCTGCAGCGTCAACGACACGCTCGCGGTGGCCAGCGCCTCGTCCCCGACGAAGGAGATCGGCAGGTCGCGCACCTCTCCGCCGACGAACCCGACGGGGACCAGGACCCGGAGCCGCTGGGTGAGCTCGCCCCCTGCTGCGACCGTTCGGACGGTGGGCGCCACCTGCCACCAGCCTGCGGGCAGCTCGGCCTGCAGCCGCCCCGTCGCGGCGACGGTCCCGGCGTTGCGGACGGTGGCGACGATCTCGGCGACCTCGAGCGAGCCGTCGACCGGGTGCGTCGCGCTGACGTCGGTCAGGGTGACCTGCGAGTCGACCGTCGCCCACTCGCGCTCGACCACGATCGGGTACGTCGTCCCGCCGTCGGTGAAGCTCAGCGCCACCTCGGCCCGGACCGGGCCGGAGCCCTGCCCCGACGGGACCTGCGTGGTGAAGGCCAGGTCGACACTGTCGCCGGCGGCGAGGGATGCCGGCGCGGTGTCGTCGCTGGTGACCGTCCAGTCGGCCACGGTGAAGGACGCGTTGAACGGTCCCACCGGGGCGTCGCCTGCGTTGGTGAGGCGCACCGTGCCGGTGACCTGCTGGCCCCTGACCACCGGCTCGTCGATCGGCACCAGGGTCAGCGTGACTCCTCGGACCTCCAGGGCCAGCTCGACCATCAGCTCCTCGATCGCCGCCAGACGCGGGGCCAGGTCGGCCACCACCGTCTCGTCACCCACCCGGTCGTCCAGCGAGACGCGCAGCTCGCGCAGCCGGTCCAGAGCCTCACCCAGGTCAGCCCGGGCAGTGGCGCCGGCGGCGGCGGTGTGGGCCGCTGACGCGGAGCGGACCAGGGCCTCGACCTCGTCGGTGCGAGCGGTGAGGTCGGACGCCTCCCCCGCCTCGAGGTCGCCGGTGGCCAGGTGCACGTCGACCCGGTCGTCCAGGTTCAGGATCTCGTCGAGGACGTCCTGGAAGACCCCGAGGTCGTCCGCGGCCTTCGGGCCGAAGGTCCACTCGCCGGGTCCCACCCGGAAGGTGGCGTAGGTGCCGCCCGGCAGGTCGGAGCGACCGACGTACTCGGCCCCCTCCGGGTGGCTGGGGACGTACTCCGCCCGCACCGAGCCCGGGAGCGGGACCTGCACGGTGGCGGTGGTGTTGCCGGGCACGGTGACCGACAGCTCCATGCGGCCGCGGGTGTCGTGCTCGAAGGCGGCCGAGATCCTGCCGCGCACCGTGGGCACGGTGATCGAGGCGTCCGCCAGGTCACCGGCCTGCGGCTTGACCTGGAACTCGCCGTAACCGGTGACGAGCGGCTGGATCCCGAACAGGCCCGAGGGCACGTTGAACGCCGGGGAGGCGGCCCACGGGTGCGAGTAGGTCAGGTTGCTCTTCTGCGACGGGTCCCAGGCCTCCATCGTGGAGCCCGCTCCCAGCCGGATCATGTTCATCCAGCTGCTCGTGCCCTCGTCGGTCAGCGCGTCCAGGGCGGCCTGGCCGTTGCCGCCGTCGTAGAGGCCCTTCACCAGGAAGGCCGCGCAGTAGACGCTGCACGCCATCCCGCGGGAGTCGACGAACTCGGCGACCCGGGCGACCTGGTCGTCCTCGGGGACCCCGAAGGCCAGGGCGAAGGCGCTGGCATGCACCGAGTAGTGACCGGTCCTCGCGCCGGCGGCGTTCATGCCGTCGTCGTAGCGACCGCCCTCGGCGTCGTAGAGACGCTCGTTGATCTGGGTCCGCAGCCGGTCGGCCTGCGCGGTGAACTCCGCGGCGTCCGCGTCCTTGCCCAGGACCTCGGCCATCGCGGCCATGTCGCGGGTCGCGCGGTAGTAGAGCGAGTTGATGACGGTGTTGTACTCGCGGAACTGGTAGCCGTCACGCTGGCTGGTCGGCCAGTCGACGATGTCGCAGTCGTTGCAGCTGCTGGAGCCGTTCGAGCCGGTGGTCTTGCGCACCAGCCCGGTCGACGCCTCCAGCCACGCCGGCCGCAGCTTGGCCTTCAGGTTGTCGTAGTAGTCGGCGACCTGCTCGGTGTTGCCGGTCTGCCGCCAGGCGTCGGAGACCGACAGCACCACGTAGATCGGCCACTCGGTGGGCCAGGTCCGGTTGCTCTTGAAGTAGTTCATCGAGTAGCGGCCCAGCGACAGGTCCTCCATGAGGTAGAGCGACGAGAGCTGCTGGAGGTAGCCGTCAGCCTCGTAGTTGGTGCGCTCACGGGTCCAGGAGTCGGTGTAGAAGTTGACGTTGAGCGACTCGATCGAGTTCTTCGAGAGCTGGTAGACCTGATTGAGGTTCTCGTTCGACGACGTGAACGACGAGGCCTCCCGGTCGAACGGGTAGACCAGGGCGAGCGCCTTCAGGTTCTCTGAGGTCACGGGTTCAGTGGCCCCGACGATCTCCAGGTAGCGGAAGACCCGCATGCCCCAGGTCTCGAGGCGCTGCTCGCCGTCCTTCAGGGTGACGATGTCGCGGTACTTGTTGGTGGTGTTGAGCTCCCAGCGCACGGTGTCGGGGCTGGAGGTGACCTCGCCGAAACGGAGCTCGACCCGGTCGCCCGCGCTGCCGTCGGCGACGTCGTACTGCACGCCACCGACCCAGGTCCGGCCGAAGTCGACGAAGTAGTTGCCGTTGCCCTTGTCCACGATCCTCACGGGCGCGTGCAGCTGCTGCTCGACCTTGCCCATCGGGGTCGACTCGAGCTGCGGGATCGCCGGCCGCGCCACGGCGGGCGACCAGGCGCTGTCGTCGAAGCCCGGGGACGCGAAGCCGAACGGGTACTGGCGAGCGTCGAGGTTCTCCATCGGGGCGGAGAAGTAGCTCGTGCCGATGCTGCCCGCCTCCGGGAAGACGAGGGCGCCGTTGAGCGACCTCCAGCTCGGCCCGGTGCCGAACACCTCGGTCGTCCCGTCGGTGTAGGCGACCTTCAGCTGTGCCTGGAAGCGGCGGTTGGCGTTGGTGGTGTAGGCCAGCGCCGAGATCGCGTTGGCCTCGCCGCGCCGCAGCAGTCCGGTGACGTCGAAGCCGTCGTAGCGGGCCTCGGTGCCGATCCGGTTGGTCGGGCCGAGGCCGACAAAGGTGCCGTTGACGTAGGTCTTGTAGACGTACTGCAGGTGGTTGCGGAACTCCGTGGCGGTCGCATTGAGGGTGGCCCAGGCGATCTCCTTGTCGGCCAGCTCCACCTCACCGCGCAGGAACGCCCAGTTGGCAGGGACGTTGGCCGGGTTGACCAGGCCGCAGTTCTGGGCGGTGCCCACGTTGAGCACGCCGCCGGAGACCGCGCCACAGGGGAACGGGTTGGTGCCCTCGAACGCGTCGTCGAGCAGGACCCGACCGGTGCCGGTCTCGACGACCTCCAGGTCGTCGACCTGGGCGCTCTCGCTGTTGCCGGTGCGGACGCCGACCGTGCCGCTGGCGTTGCGCGCATCGGAACGCTGGTCCACCTGCACGTTGTTGATGAACGTGGTGAAGGTGCTGCCTGCGGCCACGATCCGGATGTCGGCCCAGGTGTTGGCCACCAACGTCCCGGCCGGCAGGGCGACCGATGCGCCGAGGGTCGAGTAGGTGCCGTTGACCTGCACGTGAGGCGTGAGCCGGTTGTCCGAGGCACGGAACTGCCACATGAAGGCGTTGCCCGGGTCGAACGCGCGGAAACGGATGCCGAGAGCACCGGCGGTGATCCGGATCCGGCCGGTCAGGGTGTAGTCGACCCACGGGGCCGCCGCCTCGCCGGGCAGCTGCGCGCCGGCCCAGATCGGCTCGCTGCCCGCCCAGGTGAGACCGGGCGCCGTGCCGAAGGAGGTCACGTCGGACCAGGCAGAGACCTGCTCACCGTCCCACGTGCGGACCTTCCAGTAGTAGCGCTCGCCGGCCACCAGGTCCAGCCCGCCGTGCGCGACGTTGAGCTGCTGGTCGGAGACGACCTGGCCCGAGTCCCAGACGTCGCCGTCGTCGGCCTGCGCCTTGGCGGCGCTGGTCGACACGACGACCCGGTACGCCGACTGCATCCCGGCGCCCACCTGCCAGGAGTAGTCCGGGGTGGTGAGGTCACCGAGGTCGGCCGGCTCGGCCAGACCGTTGACGCGCAGTCCTCGCGGACCGTCGCCGGGCTGCGCAGACGGCGCCGACGATGTCGCGGCAGTCCCGGTGGCGGTCGCGACGCCGGGGAGCAGCAGGCCGGAGGCGACGAGCAGGGACGCCAGCGCGGTGATCAGCGGTCGGGAGAGGGGGTGACGGGGCACGCCGAGACGTCCTTCGATGAGGAGATCGCCCAGCGACCTCGGGTGAGGGACGCCACTCTATGAAACGTTCCACACCGTGTCCGGCGATACCGGGAATCGGCCCAGACGTCGTCGCTCCGGTGAGCACACCGTGCCGTCGCTGCCAAGCACAGCGGATCTGGCGCCGTCAAGACCGATGTGACGGTTATTACCGTTCCCGGGATTTTGTTACCTTCCCGTTCCTATGGTGTGGCTCACAGGCCGGCGACCACCACCGGCCACCTCCGCATCCCAAGGAAGCAGCCAGCCATGAAGTCCCCCGGCAAGAAGACGACCCAGGTCCTCGCGACCATCGCCACTCCCCTCGCGATCGTGGCCCTCGGCGCCACCGTCTACCAGGCCTCGTACGCCGCGTTCACCGGCCAGACCCGCAACTCGGGCAACGAGTGGGCCACTGGCTCGGTCAAGCTCACCGACGACGACAACGGCGCCGCGCGCTTCCGGGTCGACAACATGCTGCCCGGCGACACCCAGACCAGGTGCATCACCATCACGGCCGACGCGTCGGTGCCCAGCACCGTCAAGGGCTACGCCATCAACCCGGTGACCTCGACGGCGGGCCTGGAGACCAAGGTCCTCGTCACCATCGACTCCGGCACCGGCGGCTCCTTCGCCGACTGCACCGGCTACACCCAGGTGGGTGCGGCCCACGTGACCAACCAGCCCCTGTCGGCGATCGCCCAGGTCAACACCTTCGCGGCCGGCTTCGGCGGCTGGGTCGTCCCGGCGGGCGTCTCCTCGAAGACCTACCGCATGTCGTGGAGGTTCGACACCACGGGCATGACCCAGGCGCAGATCGACCAGATGCAGGGTGCCAGGACCGGCATCGACATGCAGTGGGAGATGCAGAGCAACTGATTCCTGCCACCCCAGCGCGCCGTCATTCCAGCCAGGAGGTGAGCACATGACCGCCGTTCGGACCTGGGCGCACCTGGTGGGAGTGCTCGCCGCCCGCATGTACCGCGCGTTCCTCCTCGGCCTCGTGGTCATCGCGGTGGCACCGGTGCTGTTCGGGTGGGGCTCCTACGTGATCGAGTCCGGCTCGATGGAGCCCTCGATCCAGGTCGGCGACGTCGTCAGCGCCAAGCCGTACACGCCGGACCAGCCGATCGGGGTCGGCCGGGTCTTCGTCTTCGACGACCCGGCACCCGACCAGGACCGGCTGGTCGTCCACCGCGTCGTAGAGCTGCGCGACGACGGCGACTACACCAGCGCCGGTGATGCCAACGAGGTCACCGACATCACACCGCTGCCCCGGGACCACGTGCGTGGGACGGCAGTTCTCCTCGCGCCCTATGCCGGACTGCCCGTGACCTGGGTCCAGTCCGGCAAGTGGGCCCACCTGACACTGTGGCTGCTCATCACCGTGGCTGCGTTCGCGATGGCTGTCCGGAACATCGAGGGGGAACCCCCCACCCACGGTCCGATGCGCGCGGTCCGCGGCTGGTTCGCGCGCAGCACCCCTACCGTCGACGTCCCCGGCCGGGCCGCCCGTTCGCGCGTGCCGCTGCTGGCCGTGGCGGGACTGGTCCTGCTCAGCACGCTCGCCTCGACCGCGAGCGCGGGGTTCACCGGCCAGACCAGGAACAGCGGCTGGTCGTTCACGGCAAGTCGGTGGGCGCAGCCCTACGTGAACGCCGTCCTCGCCGACGCGCCACAGATCCTGTGGCTCCTCGACGAGAAGACCGGGGCGACGACCGCGCAGGACAAGTCCGGCAACCAGTACCTCGGCACCTACAAGTCCACGACGGTCCTCGGCCAGCCGGGCGGCCTCCTCAACAACCCCGGCACCTCGATCAGCACCACCGGCGCGCTCGCCCTCACGGGTGCGTACGCAGCCGGATCCGCGACCACGCACACGGTGGAGCTCTGGTTCAGGTCTGCCGACCAGACCGGCGGCTACCTGTCCGGCTTCGGCCTGAGCACCACCGCAGGAACTCCGTCCTACGAGGACCGGGTCGTGCGGCTCACGTCAGGCGGTCGCATCACCTACGGCGACTGGAGCAACACTCCGAAGAGCGTGATCACCACCCCGTCCGCCTACGACGACAATCTCTGGCACCAGCTGGTCGTGGTCTCCACCGCCGCGAGCAACGGCCGCCAGAACACCGTCATCTACGTCGACGGCGTCGCACGCGTGAGCGGTCTGACCTCCAGGGTCGAGAGCTACACCGGCTACGTGCGGGTCGGCGGCGGGTCCGGGACCGCTGCCTTCAACGGATCCATCGACAACGTGTCCTTCTACGGCACCGCGCTCTCTGCCCAGCGGGTTGCCGCGCACTACGCCGCCCGCTGACGGCGGTCGTCACCGCCCGGATCACTCCAGCTCGACGGTGAACCACGGCAGCATCAGCTGCGTCAGCGGGCCGATCGCCAGGGCGTAGACGACCGTGCCGATGCCGAGCACGCCGCCGAGCAGCAGGCCGATCACGACGACGGCGACCTCGAGTCCGGTGCGCACCAGCCGGAGCGAGAGGCCGGTCCGGCGTGACAGGCCGGTCATCAGGCCGTCGCGCGGTCCGCGGCCGAGCTGGGCGCCGATGTAGAGCGCGCTCGCCAGCCCGCAGAGCAGGACGCCGCCGAGCATGAGCACGATGCGGACCCACAGCGCGTCGGGCGCCGAGAGCACGGCAAGGGTCGCATCCGCGGACAGCCCGACCACGATCGCGTTGCTGATCGTGCCGAGACCGGGCACCTCCTTGAGCGGGATCCAGAGGACGAGCACCACGAAGCTGAACAGGATGACCGCCTGCCCCAGGGTCATCGGCACGTGCCGCACGAAGCCCGAGTGCAGCACGTCCCACGGGGCCAGCCCGAGCGCACCGCGCACCATCATCGCCAGCGAGACGCCGTAGAGGAACAGCCCGACGTAGAGCTGGGGCAGGCGGCGGGCGAGCCGGCCGGCGCGCAGCTGCGCGATCGGGCCGAGCTGGGCGAGGGGCGTGGGTGCGTGGACGGTCGAGCTCATGGGGCCATCATGCGCTCGATTGGCCTTGCCCGACATAGCCAATCGTGGAACAGTGGCCTGCATGAGCCGTGTGATCACTGCCACCCGCATAGCCACTCTGGTGGGCGACTTCCCCCGCTCCCCCGCCTACCTCGGCCTCGCCGAGAGCCTGCGGGTGCTCATCGGCGACGGCCGCGTCGGACTGGGCGTACGCCTGCCGAGCGAGCGCGAGCTCACCGGGGCACTGGACGTCTCCCGGACGACGGTGACCCGCGCCTACGAGGTGCTGCGCGAGGCCGGCTACGCCGAGGCGCGGCGCGGATCGGGGACGTTCACGACCGTGCCGGGCGGTGAGCGCCGGGCCCACGACCGGGCCCTGCTGCCCGGCCTCGGCGGGGCCGACGTCATCGACCTCAACTGCGCGGCGCACTCGGCCCCGCCCGGCCTCGTCGAGGCCTACCAGCGCGCGACCGAGGAGCTGCCGGCCTACCTCAGCGGCCCCGGCTACTTCCCGCTCGGCGTGCCCGCGCTGCAGGCCCGCATCGCAGCGGCCTACGACGCGCGCGGGCTGCCGACGGACCCCGAGCAGATCATGGTCACGGCCGGCGCACTCGCCGCCGCGTCCGTGGTCGCGCAGGCCTTCACCGCACCGGGCGACCGCGTGGTGGTCGAGTCACCGACCTACCCCAACGCCACCCAGGCGGTGCGGCACGCGGGTGCCCGGCTGGTGCCTGCGGCCGTCGACCCCGACGGCTGGGACCTCGACGCGCTGAGCGCCACGCTGCGTCAGTCCTCCCCGCGCCTGGCCTACCTGATCCCCGACTTCCAGAACCCCACCGGTCACCTGATGCCCGACGCGCAGCGTGAGGAGCTGGCGACGACGCTGGCCCGCACCCGTACGACCGTCGTGGTCGACGAGGCCCACCAGGCACTCGCGCTGGCGCCCGGGCTGGCGGCAGCGATGCCGCACCCGATGGCTGCCTACGCGCGGGACGCGATCACCATCGGCAGCGCGAGCAAGTCCTACTGGGGCGGCCTCCGGCTGGGCTGGATCCGCGCTCCCCGCGCGGAGATGGACCGGCTGATCCACGCCCGGATCGGGATGGACCTCGGCGCGCCGGTCTTCGAGCAGCTCGTGCTGGCGGACCTGATGGACCGCGCCGACGAGGTCCTGCCGGTCCACCGACAGCGCCTGCTCACCGGACGCGACGCGCTGGTGGCGGCCGTCCGCGAGCACCTGCCCGCGTGGCGCTTCCGGGTGCCGGACGGCGGGCTGGCACTGTGGTGCGAGCTCCCCGACCCCCTCGGCACCGCGACGACGGTCGAGGCCGAGCGGCGCGGCGTCGTCGTCGCCCCCGGACCGGTCTTCGCGGTCGAGGGCGGCCTGGACCGCTACGTCCGGATTCCGTGGACCGCCTCGGCCGAGGACCTCACCGAGGCCGTACGCCGCCTCGCCACCGCGTGGCAGCACGTGTCGACCGACGCGGCCCGGCCGGCGACGCAGGGCGCTGCCGGCCGGGTGATGGTCGCCTAGCGACCGACGTGCGGGTCAGGACAGGTCGACGGCGCGCACCGAGACGGCCTGCATGGCCGCCTCGATCTCGGCCAGCGTCTCGCCCGGGATGGCGGAGTCCACGCTCAGTGCGACCAGCGCCGCGCCGCCCTTGTCCTGACGGCAGACCTGCATGCCGGCAATGTTGACCTTGGCGTCGCCGAGGATGCCGCCGACGGTGCCGACCATGCCCGGACGGTCCTCGTAGGTGAGGAAGGCCAGGTGGGTGGTGGGCTCGATGTCGACGTCGAAGCCGTTGACCTCGACGATCCGCTCCTTCTGCGCGAGACCGACCAGGGTGCCGGACACGGACACCTGGGTGCCGTCGGCGAGGGTGCCGCGCAGGGTGATCAGGTTGCGGTGGTCGGGGCTCTCGGAGTCGGTCACCAGGCGCACCTCGGTGCCGCGCTCGGCGGCGAGCAACGGCGCGTTGACGTAGGAGACCTGCTCCTCGACGACGTCGGCGAAGACGCCCTTCAGGGCGGCCAGCTCGAGCACCTTGACGTCGTACTCCGTGATCTCGCCGCGCACCTCGACGTCGAGCTGCTGGGCGACCTCGCCGGCCAGCGCGGTGAACACGCGGCCGAGCTTCTCGGTGAGCGGGATGCCCGGACGTACGTCCTCGGCGATGACGCCGCCCTGCACGTTGACCGCGTCGGGGACGAGCTCGCCGCTCAGCGCCAGGCGCACGGACTTGGCGACCGACACCCCGGCCTTCTCCTGCGCCTCGTCGGTCGAGGCGCCCAGGTGGGGCGTGGCCACGACGTTCTCGAGCTCGAAGAGCGGGCTGTCGGTGCACGGCTCGGTGGCGAACACGTCGAGGCCGGCGGCCGCGATCTGCCCGTTCTTGAGCGCGTCGTAGAGGGCGGCCTCGTCGACGATGCCACCCCGGGCGGCGTTGACGAGCACGAGGCTGTCCTTGGCGGCAGCGAGCTGGTCGGCACCGATGAGGCCGACGGTCTCGGGCGTCTTGGGCAGGTGCACGCTCATGAAGTCCGACTCCGCGAGCAGCGTGTCGAGGTCGACGAGGCGTACGCCCATCTGCGCGGCGCGGCCGGCCTGGACGTAGGGGTCGAACGCGATGACCTTCATGCCGAAGGCGCTGAGCCGCTGCGCGACGAGCACGCCGATGCGACCGAGGCCGACGATGCCGACGGTCTTCTCGTAGAGCTCGATGCCGGTGTACTTCGAGCGCTTCCACTCGCCGCCGCGCAGCGCCGCGTGGGCCGGGCTGATGTGGCGGGCGGCGGCCAGCATGAGGGCGACGGCCAGCTCGGCGGCGCTCACGATGTTGGAGGTGGGCGCGTTGACCACCATCACGCCGGCCTGCGTGGCGGCCTTGACGTCGACGTTGTCGAGGCCGACACCGGCACGGGCGACGACCTTGAGCTTGCCGGCCGCGGCGAGCGCCTCGGCGTCCACCTTGGTGGCGGAGCGGACCAGGATCGCGTCGACGTCGGCGATCGCCGGGATCAGCTCGGCGCGGTCGGCGCCGTTGCAGTGGCGGATCTCGAAGTCGGGGCCGAGCGCCTCGATGGTGGCGGGGCTCAGCTCTTCGGCGATGAGTACGACAGGCTTGACGGGTGCGTTCACAGCGGGGTCCTCAGGGATCAAGGGTGGGTCCGGGACTGCACGACGCTGTGCCCGGCCCACACTACCCGCGGGTCCGCCGACCTCCGAACCCGTCCCACTCCTCAGGTCGCGTCGAGTGCGCGGCCCTGCGGCGACCACTACCGCGACAGCACTCGACTCGGGCAGGGTGGCTGCATGGGTGCGATGGACGACGCCGAACGGCTCGAGCCGACCGCGGTCGAGCAGTGGAGCGCGTGGCTGGGCGAGCACCACACGCAGACCACCGGCGTGTGGCTGGTCTCTGCACGCAGGGCCGCCCACCGGGCGTTCTCCTACGAGGACGCCGTGATGGAGGCGCTCCGCGTCGGGTGGGTCGACTCGACCGTGATGCCCGTCGACGAGGACCGCTCGATGCAGTGGTTCGCACCGCGTCGCCCCGGAAGCATGTGGACCCGGATCAACAAGGGTCGCATCGCCCGGCTCGAGGAGGCGGGGCTGATGGAGCCGGCCGGTGCGGCCGCGGTCGCGACCGCCAAGGAGACGGGCATGTGGACGCTGATGGACGACGTCGAGGACTGCGTCGTCCCCGACGACCTCGCCGCGGCGTTCGAGCGGCACCCGGGCTCGCGCGAGCACTGGGAGTCGTGGTCGGCCTCGGCGCAGAAGCTGATGCTGTCCTGGATCGTGCTCGCCAAGCGGCCGGAGACCCGAGCGGCGCGGATCGAGACGACGGCCGAGAAGGCGGCGACCGGCGAGAAGGCCCGCTAGATCGCGCAGCCGTCCGGGCCGCACTCCTCGCCGGCACCGACCATCTCGATGCTCGGGTGGGCGTCGGCCCACGCGCGCTCGAGGACCTGGGTGAAGGCCTCGGTCGGCTGGGCGCCGGAGACGCCGTACTTCTGGTCGATCACGAAGAACGGCACGCCGGTAGCGCCGTAGGCGCGCGCCTGCTCGGCGTCGGCGTGGACGTCGGCCTCGAACTCGCGGGAGCCGAGGACCTCGTCGACGCGGGTCGCGTCGAGCCCGGCGGCCGCGGCCACCTCGCGGAGCACGGCGTGGTCGGCGACGTTTCGCGCCTCGGTGAAGTAGGCCTTCAGCAGCGCCTCCTTCACCCGGCCCTGCAGCGCGTTGCCGCCCTGCTGGTGGGCGAGGTGGATCAGCCGGTGGGCGTCGACGGTGTTGAGGTGCAGGGTCTCCGACAGCCGGTAGATCAGCCCGTCCTCGGCGGCGACGGCCTCGACCCGGTCCTGCATCTGCTGCGCGCCCTCGGGTGATTGGCCGTACTTCCTGGCCAGCATCACCGAGGTGCTCTCGGTGGGCTCGGTCGGCGCGCCCGGGTCGAGCTGGTAGGAGCGCCAGCGCACCTCCACCTCGTCGGCGTGGGCGAACCCGGCGAGCGCGTTCTCGATGCGGCGCTTGCCGATGTAGCACCAGGGGCAGACGACGTCGGACCAGATCTCGATCTTCACGAGAGCCTGAACATCGATCCTGCTCAGGCTGTTCCCGACTCCTGGCGGGCCACGGTGCCGCGCCGCAGCACGTAGCCACCGACCAGCCCGATCACCAGGGCTGCGAGCACGCCGACGTTGGCGAAGGCCCACGCGCCGTCCTTGCCGCCGAGCCCGAGCGGGCCGAGCAGGTAGCCCTGCCAGTTGTTCCACGACGCGTCGTCGGCGAAGAGGTTGACCACGAGGCCCCATCCGACGGTCGAGGCGACCACCATCGTGCCGATGGCGGCCCAGTCGAAGGCGCCGTAGCGCCCCGACGCGTCGAACAGGGCCTCCTCGTCGTAGTCGCCCCGGCGCAGGGCGAGGTCGGCGATCATGATCCCGGCCCACGCCGCCAGCGGGACGCCGAGGGTGATGAGGAAGCTCTGGAACGGGTTGATGAAGTTGTCGGCGAAGAAGACGACGTAGATGGTGCCGATGGTGAGCAGCACGCCGTCGACGGCCGCCGCCTGGGGGCGCTTGAGCCTCACGCCGAGCGAGAGCAGCGTCAGGCCCGAGGAGTAGATGCCGAGCACCGCACCGCTGACCAGCGACAGGATCGCCGCCAGCAGGAACGGGATGAGGAACCAGGTCGGCAGCAGGGTGGCGAGGGTGCCGATCGGGTCGCCCGCGACGCCGTCGAGGATCTCGGTCGAGGACCCGGCGAGCGCCAGGCCGAAGAGCACGAGCACGACGGGTGCGAGCGCACCGCCGAAGGTGTTCCACGCGACGATCGAGGGGCCGGACGCGGTGCGCTTCTGGTAGCGCGACCAGTCGGCCGCGATGTTGATCCACCCGAGCCCGAACCCGGTCATCACCATCACGAGCGCGCCGATGACGGCCTGGGTGGAGCCGGACGGGATGTCCTGCACGGCCGACCAGTTGATGTCGTCGACGGTGAGCGCCATGTAGAGGACGGTGACGATGCCGGTGATCCAGGTCAGCACCGACTGCATCCGCATGATGATGTGGTAGCCCGCGACGCTCGCGGCCACGATGAGCGCAGCGACCAGCACGGCCGCCACGACCTTGGTGCCGGTGCCACCGCCCCAGCCGAGACGGGTGAAGATCGTGGAGGTGGCGAGGACCGCGAGGATGGCGAGGAACGTCTCCCAGCCGATCGAGACCAGCCACGAGATCACACCCGGCACCTTCTGGCCCTCGACCCCGAACGCCGCCCGGCTCAGGATCATCGTCGGCGCCGAGCCCCGCTTGCCCGCGATCGCGATGACCCCGCAGAGGGCGAACGACACGACGATCCCGATGACGGAGACGACGACGGCCTGCCAGAAGGAGATGCCGAAGTAGAGGACGAACGACGCATAGCTGAGGCCGAAGACAGAGACGTTGGCCGCGAACCACGGCCAGAAGAGGTCGGACGGCCTGGCGGTGCGCTCGGACTCGTCGATGATCTCGATGCCCGTGGTCTCGACGCCGAGGCGGCGGGTCTGCTCGAGGCCCGACCCCGTGGTTGCTGTGTCGCTCATGGGAGAAGGCTAGGCGAACAACGACTGACCGACGTGCTCCCCCGGCCCTACCCCCGGCGGCACGGCGAAGAGGGCCGAGCCGGTGAACTCCAGGTACTCCACGAGGGCGTCGCTCTTAGACATCGCAAGCTGCACCGGGACGAAGTGGGTGCCGGGGTCGCGGACGTAGGCGATGAAGAACAGTCCGGCGTCGAGACCGCCGAGGGCGTTGGACCCGTCGACGAAGTTGTAGCCGCGCCGCAGCATCCGGGCGCCGCCGTGGACGTCCGGGTGGACCACACGCACGTGCGCGTCGGTCGCGATCACCGGCTGGTCGTTGCTGCCGGGCATGTCGAAGTCGGGCTCGGACATCTCCTCACCGCCCGAGAGCGGCGCGCCGGTGCCCTTGGTGCGCCCGACGAAGGCCTCCTGGTCGCCCAGCGGCTGGCGGTCCCAGACCTCGATGGTCATGTTGATCCGCCGCGCGACGAGGTAGGAGCCGCCGACGAGCCAGCCCGCCCTCGGGTCGTCGTCGCCCACCCAGACGTGCTCGTCGAGCGCGGCCGTCTCCTCCGCCTTGACGTTGGCGGTGCCGTCCTTGAAGCCGAAGAGGTTGCGCGGCGTGGACTGGCTCGTGGACGTCGTCGACGTACGCCCGAAGCCGAGCTGCGACCAGCGCACCGAGACGGTGCCGAAGCCCAACCGTGCGAGGTTGCGCACTGCGTGCACGGCCACCTGCGGGTCGTCGGCGCAGGCCTGGATGCACAGGTCGCCGCCCGACCGCGCCGGGTCGAGGATGTCGCCCGGGAAGTGCGGGAGGTCGCGCAGCGCCTCGGGCTGCCGGTCGGCGAGGCCGAACCGGTCGCGGCCCTCGGCGTCGCGGAAGAGCGACGGCCCGAAGCCGAACGTGAGGGTGAGGCCGCTCGCGGGGAGGTCGAGCGCCTCGCCGGTGTCGTCGGGCGGCAGGCGTACGTCGCCGTCGATCGCGCCGGTGCCCGCGGGCTCCCCCGCCGTCATCTGCTCGGCCGCGAGGGTCCAACGCTGCAGGAGGTCGACGAGCTCGTCGCGCGAGTCGGTGAGGACGTCGAACGCCGCGAAGTGCAGCCGGTCCTGGGCGGGGGTGACGATGCCGGCCTGGTGCGCACCACGGAAGGCGTACGTCGTCGAGCGGCCGCCGGTGGCGACCGTCGCTCCCTCGTCCGCGTGCGCCGTCGTACGCCCGACGGCGAAGGCGCCTGCGACGCCCGCGACCGCGGCCCCGCCGCCGAGCAGGCCGCGTCTGCTGAGCTGCGTGCGGGGCTGCCCGGTCAGGACAGCACCGCCGCGGTCAGCCGCGAGAGCGGCTCGGAGAGGGCGTTGACCGAGTCAGAGAACTCCTTGATCTGCTCGGGCGTCAGCTCGTCGTAGGCCACGAAGCCGTCACCCTCGCGCTGCGCGTCGAGGAGGACCTGGAGCTCCTCGAACCGGGTCGTCAGCTGGTCGGCCAGCTCGGCGTCCTTCTCCGACACGATCGGCTGCACGCCCTCGTAGGCGACGCGGGCGCCGTCGACGTTGGCCCGGAAGTCCCAGAGGTCGGTGCGCGACCAGTACTCCTCCTCACCGGTGACCTTGCCGGTGGCGACCTCCTCCAGCAGGCCGCGCGAGCCGTTGGCGATCGCGTCGACGGTGTAGGTCAGCTCCTGCACGCGAGTGTCGAGCTCCTCGGTGTGGGCGAGCAGGTCGTCGGCGTAGGTCGCGCGCTCGGCGTCGGTGAGGGCGGTGTAGTCCTCGGCACGCTGCGGCCAGAGGTCCTTCTCGATGAGGTGCCAGCCACTCCACTCCTGACCCGGCTCGAGGTCGGCCTCGCGGGCGTCCATCAGCGGGTCGAGGTCGCCGAACGACTCGGCGACGGTCTCGATGCGCTCCCAGTGGGTGCGGGCGACCGGGTAGAGCGCGCGGGCCGCGGCGTCGTCGCCGTCCTTGTAGAGCCCGACGAACTCCTCAGTCTTCTCCAGCAGCTGCGCCGACTGGTCCTCGACGTAGGCCGCGTAGTTGGCCTCGGCCGCCTCGACGAGCTCCTGCTCGTCGGAGGAGACCTCGACCTCGTCGTCGGACTCGGTGACGGTGAGCTCACCGCGGATGCCCTCGCCGGTCATGCCAGGCTTGCACGCGGTGACGTACGAACCTGCCGGGGCGTTGACGGTCAGCGCCCGCGTGATGCTGGGGCCGATGTTCTCGACCTCGGCGACGATGCGCAGGCCGTCCTCGTCGAGGAGGTAGAACTCGGTGACCTGGTCGCCGGAGTTGGTGACGTCGAAGGTGAGGGTGCCCGCGGGGGCCTCGGCGGCGGAGAGGGTGCACGCGTCGGCCGACGAGTCGACCGTCAGCGCTTGCACGTCACCGGCGTCTCCCGACGTGTCCGAAGGAGCGGTGCTCTCGGTGCCGCAGGCGCCGAGCGTGGCGACCAGTGCGGTGGCACCGCAGAGGGCGAGGAGCGTGCGGTTCATGCGGGGATTCCTTCGGGTTCAGGGGCAGCGGTGGGGGTCGTGCGACGGCGGATCTTGAGGAGGAAGAGCGGGAGGACGACGGCGACGTAGGCCAGCCAGACGAGGCCCTCGACCCACGTCGTCTGCGGGGAGAAGTTGAAGAAGCCCTTGAGCAGGGTCGCGACGAGCGAGTCCGGCGGCAGGATGTGCGTGACGTCGAACATCACGTGGTCGAGGCCGGGCAGCACACCGGCCTCCTGCAGGTCGTGCATGCCGTAGGACAGGACGCCGGCGGCGACGAAGACCAGCAGGGCGCCGGTCCAGGCGAAGAAGCGGGTGAGGTTGATCGACACCGCGCCGCGGTAGATCAGGTGGCCCAGGACGACGGCGGTCGCGATGCCGAGGACCGCGGCGAGGAGGGGCTCCCAGGTGACGGGCGCCGTGTCCGGGAGGTCGCGTCCGGTCGCCGTCCGGGTCGCGGTCCAGAGGATCAGAGCTGTCTCGAGGCCCTCGCGGCCGACGGCGAGGAACGCCACGACGACGAGCGACCAGCGCGACTCGGCGGCGGCGTCCACACGTCCGCGGAGGTCGCCGGCGATGGAGCGGGCGGCTCCGGCCATCCAGAAGATCATCCAGGTGACGAAGGCGGCCGCGACGATCGAGAGCACGCCCCCGACGAGCTCCTGCGTGCGGAAGGTGAGCTGGCGGCTCTGCAGCCCGAGGCCCAGGGTCAGGCCGACGCTCATCAGGATCGCGATCACGACGCCGGCCCAGACGCGGGGCAGCAGGTGCCGGCGGTCGGTCTTGACCAGGTAGGCGACGAGGATGCTCACGACGAGGGCTGCTTCGAGCCCCTCGCGCAACCCGATCAGGTAGTTGGCCAGCACCGTGGCAGCGTATACCTGAGGTTAGGCTTACCTAAATCCAGATCAGCCCGTGGGCAGCACCGACACCGGGTCAGACCCGGATGAGGACCTCGCCGTGCAGGACGGAGAACCAGCCGTCCGGGTCGGCGGCCCACTGGCGCCATGCGGCGGCCACGTCCGCGAGCTCGTCCTCGGTCGCACGCCCGCCTGCCGTCAGCTGCCGGGCAAGGGCGGTCGTGGTGATGCGGTCGGCCCACAGACCTCCCCACCACGCACGGTCCTCCGGGTCGGCGAAGCACCAGGTCGAGGATCCCGCCACGACGTCGCGCGCTCCTGCGGCGTGCGCCCAGGCGAGCAGCATCCGACCGGCGTGCGGTTCGCCACCGTTGGTGCGGGCGGCGGCGTCGTACAGCTCGAGCCAGCGGTCGAGCCCCGACGACGCGGGATGCCACGAGAAGTGGCCGTAGTCGCTGTCGCGCACCGCGACCACACCGCCCGGGCGGGTCACGCGGACCATCTCGCGGAGCGCCCCGACCGGGTCGGCGACGTGCTGGAGCACCTGGTGGGCATGGACCACGTCGAAGGCGTCGTCGGCCAGGTCGAGTGCGTGCACGTCACCGACGACCACGGTGGCGTTGTCGATGCCCTGCCGGTCGAGCTCGGCGCGCGTCAGCGCAGCCGCGTCCTCGGACACCTCGAGCGCCACGACCTCGCCCACCAGCCGGGCCAGGTCCGCGGTGATGGTGCCCGGCCCCGACCCGACGTCGAGCAGCCGCTGGCCGCCGTGCAGGTGGGGCAGGAGGTGGGCCGCGGAGTTGGCCGCCGTACGCCACCGGTGGGAGCGCAGGACGGCCTCGGCGTGCCCGTGCGTGTAGCTGCTCACGGGCACGCCTCGTCTCGACTCCGCTCGACCGCCCACACGGATCAGCGGGCGGAGGTGCCCTCGACGTAGTCGGTGTCGTGCGACTTGACCCAGGCCATCAGCTTGCGCAGCTCACGCCCGGTCTGCTCGATCGGGTGCGACTCACCCCTCTTGCGGAACTCGGTGAACTCCGGCGAACCGTTGTCCATGTCGGTGATGAAGCGCTCGGCGAACGCACCGCTCTTGATGTCGGCGAGCACGTCCTCCATGTTCTTCTTCACGTCGGGCGTGATGACGCGAGGACCGGAGACGTAGTCGCCGAACTCGGCGGTGTCGGAGACCGACCAGCGCTGCTTGGCGATGCCGCCCTCGTACATCAGGTCGACGATCAGCTTGAGCTCGTGGAGGCACTCGAAGTAGGCCACCTCGGGCTGGTAGCCGGCCTCGGTGAGGACCTCGAAGCCGTACATCACCAGCTGGGAGGCGCCGCCGCAGAGGACGGCCTGCTCGCCGAACAGGTCGGTCTCGGTCTCCTCGGTGAACGTGGTCCTGATCCCGCCGGCGCGCAGGCCGCCGATCGCCTTGGCGTACGACAGGGCGAGGTCCCAGGTCGTGCCGGACTCGTCCTTCTCGACCGCGACGAGCACGGGGACGCCGCGACCGTCGACGTACTCACGACGCACGAGGTGGCCGGGGCCCTTCGGGGCGACCATGAAGACGTCGACGCCCTCGGGCGGGGTGATGTAGCCGAAGCGGATGTTGAAGCCGTGGCCGAAGACGAGGGTGTCGCCGGGCGTGAGCGCGGGCTCGATCTCCTCGGCGTAGAGCTTCCTCTGGTGCTGGTCGGGGGCGAGGATCACGATCAGGTCGGACTCCTCGGCCGCCTCGCGCGGGGTCAGCACGCGCAGGCCCTCGGCCTCGGCCTTCTCGCGGCTCTTGGAGCCGGGCTGCAGGCCGATGCGGACGTCGACGCCCGAGTCGCGCAGGGAGAGCGCGTGGGCGTGGCCCTGGCTGCCGTAGCCGATCACTGCGACGTTCTTGCCCTGGATCAGGCTCAGGTCCGCGTCGTCGTCGTAGAACATCTCAGCCACTGGGGGCTCTCCTTCATCGGTGGGATTCTCGAGGTGGTGCTGGGTGTGGAGGGTGGGTCAGACGGCCATGGGTGGTGCGGGCACGGCGACCGGGCGCTGGGGTCGCTCGCTGATCGACCGGGAGCCGCGACCGATCGCGACCATCCCGGACTGCACGAGCTCGCGGATGCCGAACGGCTCGAGCACCCGGAGCAGGTCGGACAGCTTGTCGGCGTTGCCGACGGCCTGGACGGTGACGGCGTCGGGCGAGACGTCGACGACCTTGGCGCGGAACAGCTGGACGGCGTCGAGCACCGCGCCCCGGGTGGACGCGTCGGCGCGGACCTTCACCAGGAGCAGCTCACGGTTGACCGAGCCGGGACCGTCGAGCTCGACGATCTTGATCACCTCGACCAGCTTGTTGAGCTGCTTGGTGACCTGCTCGAGCGGGGACTCCTCGACGCTGACCACGATGGTCATGCGGGAGACCTCGGGGTGCTCGGTCGGCCCCACGGCGAGGCTGTCGATGTTGAAGCCGCGGCGGGAGAACAGGCCCGCGATCCGGGCGAGCACTCCGGGCTTGTTCTCGACCAGGACGCTCAACGTGTGCTTGCTCATCGGATCTCCTTGGTTTCGACACGCTCGCTGCTCGACCGGCGGCCCATCACAGGTCGTTCTCGTCGAAGTCGGGCGCCAGGTCCCGGGCGTACTTGATCTCGTCGTTGCTGCTGCCGGCGGCGACCATCGGCCACACCATCGCGTCGCGGTGCACCCGGAAGTCGACCACGACGGGCTGGTCGTTGATCGCCATGGCCTTCTCGATCGTGGCGTCGACCTCCTCCGGCGACTCGCAGGCAAGCCCGACGCAGCCGTAGGCGTCGGCGAGCTTGACGAAGTCGGGGATCCGCTTGGAGTGCAGGTCGGTGTTGGAGTAGCGCTCGTTGTAGAACAGCGTCTGCCACTGCCGGACCATGCCGAGCGACTCGTTGTTGATGATCGCGACCTTGATCGGGATGTCGTTGATCGCGCAGGTGGCGAGCTCCTGGTTGGTCATCTGGAAGCAGCCGTCGCCGTCGACCGCCCAGACCGTGCTGTCCGGCATGCCGACCTTGGCCCCCATCGCGGCGGGCACCGCGTAACCCATCGTGCCGAGCCCGCCGGAGTTGAGCCACGTGTTGGGCAACTCGTAGCCGATGAACTGCGCGGCCCACATCTGGTGCTGACCGACACCCGAGGTGAAGATCGTGTCGGGGCCGGCGATCGCACCGAGCCGCTCGATGACGTACTGCGGGGCGAGGCCGGTGGCCGGGGTGTCGTAGCCGAGCGGGTACTGCTTCTTGACGCCGGCGAGGAAGGCGACCCAGGCCTCGTAGTCACCGTCGGCGCCCTCGGTCTGGAGGAGTGTCACGAGCTGGGCGATGACCTCCTTGCAGTCACCCACGATCGGCACGTCGGTGTGGCGGTTCTTGCCGATCTCGGCCGGGTCGATGTCGGCGTGGATGACGAGCGCGTGGGGGGCGAACGAGTCGAGGTTGCCGGTCACGCGGTCGTCGAAGCGCGCACCGAGGCTGATGATCAGGTCGCTCTTCTGGAGGCCGGCGACCGCGGCCACCGTGCCGTGCATGCCCGGCATGCCGAGGTTCTGCGGGTGGCTGTCGGGGAACGCACCCCGGGCCATCAGCGTGGTGACGACGGGGATGCCGGTCAGCGCCGCCAGCTGGGCGAGCTCGCGGGACGCGCGCGCCCGGATCACGCCACCGCCGACGTAGAGCACCGGGCGCCGGGCGTCCTTGATCAGGCGCACGGCCTCGCGGATCTGCTTGGCGTGGGGCGTCGTCACGGGCCGGTAGCCGGGAAGGTGCAGCTCGGTCGGCCAGGCGAAGGTGGTCTGCGCCTGCAGCGCCGACTTCGCGATGTCCACGAGCACCGGCCCCGGACGGCCGGTGGAGGCGATGTGGAACGCCTCGGCGATCCGGGCCGGGATGTCGGCCGGGTCGGTCACGAGGAAGTTGTGCTTGGTGATCGGCATCGTGATGCCCCGGATGTCGGCCTCCTGGAAGGCGTCCGTGCCGATCATCGAGGCGCCCACCTGGCCGGTGATCGCCACGAGGGGCACCGAGTCCATGTGGGCGTCGGCGAGCGGCGTCACCAGGTTGGTCGCGCCCGGACCCGAGGTGGCCATGCAGACGCCCACCCGCCCGGTCGCCGCGGCGTACCCCTGGGCGGCGTGCCCGGCACCCTGCTCGTGGCGGACCAGGATGTGCCGGATCCGCGTGGAGTCCATCAACGGGTCGTACGCCGGGAGGATCGCGCCGCCCGGGATGCCGAAGATGTCGGTGACGCCGGCCGCCTCCAGGGAGGTCACCAGGCTCTGTGCCCCTGAGACCGCCCCGCTGCCCTTCCCGTCCTGCTCCGTCATGGCTTCTCTTCCGTGAAGTACGTGGTGTGCCCAACAACTGAGCCCATAAAAAAGCCCCCCGGCCCGGTGGGCGACGAGGGGGGACGCGAGTGCTGCGGTCGGTGTGACCTCAGCTCACGCGTCGCGTGCGTACAAGAATCTCGGTGCGCATGTAACAACCGTCGTCGCCGGGACCGTCCGACGTCAAGCAAGTGTGACAGTCGTCCCACCATGTGGAACGAGAGTCTCGAATGCTGGCACGCAACGCTCAGCGGTTGAGCCTCGTGCAGATGCACGACCGGTTGCCGTCGGCATCGGCGAGCACCCAGAACGACGGAGCCTCGGCGTCGCTGACGAGCGTGCCGCCGGCGTCGAGCACGGCCTGGACGCGCCGCTCGCCCTCGTCGTGGGGCACCCAGACGTCGAAGTGCCAGCGCTGCTCGGGGTCCTGCGGGGGCAGGTGCGAGACCTCTCCCGGGTCGCCCGGCCCCTGGAACCACAGCCCCGGCACCTGACCACTGGGATCGACGGGCTCACCGTCGCGCACCTCTCCCCCGAGCAGGGCGGCATAGAACGCGCCGAGGTGCTCGGGCGCCGAGGTGTCGAGGCCCGGCTCGAGCTGCGTGAGCCCGGAGACGTCGGCCGTGGCCCCCGCCTCGGCCGCGAACCCGCTGATCCTCCGGGCGAGGTCGAGGTCGCGGCTGGTGATGCCGCCGACGTCGTGGCTGGAGAGCGTCACGATCACCTCGGGATAGGTGAGCGAGATGTCGGGGTGGTGCCCGGCCTCCTCGGCGGCCGCACCGATGCGGTCCACCAGCGCGAGGCCGGTGGCGAAGTCGCCGGTGCGGAACCGCGCGCGGATGCCGGTGAGGAGGTGGCGCCAGTCGTCGAGACCGGCCTCGCGGACCTGGTCTGCGGTGAGCTTCTGCTTCGGGTCACTCATGTCACCGACAGTGCCACGCACCACCGACAGTGGCCACCCCCGCAGGTGCACCTCCTGGTCAGCGCAGGTGCTGGGTGATCTCCCGCGTCTCCCCGTCGACCACCACCCGCGCGAGCGCTCCGTTGACCAGCGGCAGGTGGGGCGGGACGTGTCCGATCTCCAGGTCCAGCACGATCGGCAGGTCGAGGCGCCCGAGCGCGTCGACGACCGCCTCGCGCTGGGTCAGGTCCGGGTGGTCGGGGGCGCTCGTGCGCCCGACGAGCACGGCGGCTGCGTGCTCGAACCACCCGGCGAGCCGCATCCCGTGGAGGTGGCGGCAGATGTCGACGGCGTGGTCCTCGCAGGCCTCGAGGTAGACGACGGTGGGCTCGTCCAGGGTGGCCGCCCACGCCCGCACGTCGCCGTACGGTGTGCCGGCCAGGGGCGCGATCGTCTCGATGCACCCACCGACCAGACGTCCGGTCACGTCGACGCGGCCGCCGCCCAGCACCTCCCAGCGGCCCTCCCCCACGGACTTCCACGTCGTCGCACGCGGGTCCTCCTCGAAGCGCCACCAGTCGGTCACCAGCCCGGAGTCGCGCTGCACGAAGGGGCCGTCGCCACCCACGAGGTCGAGCCAGTGGAGCAGCCCGTCGGGGACGGCGTACGGGGTGTCGGCGAGGTTGTCGCCGTGGACCGTGGCCCAGCCGAGGCGGGTGGTGATCGGGAGCATCACGGTGGAGAGGTCGGAGAAGCCCACGAGCCAGGTCGGCTCGGCCTCGCCGAGCGCGTCCCAGTCGAGCAGGTCGACGAGGTCGATCGCGGTCTCGCCTCCCCACGGCGGCACGACGCACGCGAGGGCCGGGTCGGCGAGCATCCGGGTCAGCTCGGCCGCCCGCTGCGGTGCCGGCGCGGAGGTGAGGCCGGTGCCGTCCATGCACTCCCCCACCTCGACGTCGTACCCGCGCTCGCGGAGCCAGGCGACGCAGAAGTCGATCCGCGCCGCAGCATCCCCCGAGACCCCTGCCGACGGCGAGGTGACGCCGATCCGGTCACCGGGGCGGAGCGGTCGCGGGAAGCGCAGCGTCGAGGACGTCATGGCACGAGTCTGGCACCGCCCGCACCGTCCGCATCTGGCACTGTGGGTCCATGGCACTCGGCACCCTCCTCGACCAGGCCCTGCACAGCGCGACCGTCGTGCCGCGGCTCTCCGCGGCGGCGGTCAGGGCCGGGCTCGGGCCGGCCGGCACGGTCGAGGTGCTGCGGATCTCCGAGGCCGCGCTGCGGACCGCTGCGAGCGAGGGACGCGGCGTGGTGGGCCGGACCAACGCGCTGCGCCACTTCATGTGGCAGGCCGTGCTCACCGCCCGTTTCGGTCTCGACGCCGCGCGGTCCCTCGCCGCCGCCCAGGAGGCCGGCACTCCGAGCCGCAAGGACTCCGCGGTCGACGAGCACAACAATGCCGCGGGCCAGCAGTACGGCGCCGCGCACGCCGCGGAGCTGCAGATGGGCTCACCGTCGGAGGTGATGACCCTGCTGGTGCCGGTGGCGCTGGAGAAGTGGGACTCCGACGAGCTGGTCTGGATCAGGCCGCACTAGGTTTCGACACGCTCGTTCCTCGCTGCTCAACCGGCGGTGGGACGCTCGTTCCTCGCTGCTCAACCGGCGGTGGGACGCTCGTTCCTCGCTGCTCAACCGGCGGTGGGACGCTCGTTCCTCGCTGCTCGACCACCGAGGACTACCAGGTCGTGAGGCCCACCCGGTCGTGCTCGCCCTCGGGCCACACCGCGCGGACGACGCCGGCCGCGGCCAGTGCCTTGCGGCAGCCCGGGCAGGGCGGGTCGGTGATGTAGGCGGTCGAGCCCTTGGTGTCGCGGGTGGCGAACAGCAGCGCGTTGACCTCGGCGTGGATGGCGATGCAGAACCCCGCCGTGCCCGGCCGGTCGTAGTCGCCGAGCCCCGGCACGTCGTCGTACCCCAGCTGGCCGCGCGGGCAGGCGCCCATCAGGCAGTCGTCCTCGCCCGGCGCGGCACCGTTGTAGCCGGTCGCGATGATGCGGTGGTCGATCGTCAGCACGGCGCCGACTCGGCGGCGCGTGCACTTGGCGCGCGCGGAGACGGCCGAGGCGATGCCGAGGAAGTAGTCGTCCCAGCCGGGGACCGCGTGCGTGCTCACGGGAGCACAGACTGCCCGATCTCACCGGGGTTGTAGGCCACTTCCCAGCGGAAACCGTCGGGGTCGGCGAAGTAGCCGGTGTAGCCGCCCCACTCGCGCTCGACCGCGTCACCGACGTGGGAGGCCCCGGCGATCCGGGCCTGCTCGAGCACGGTGTCGACGCCCTGGGGGGTCGCGAGGTTGTGGGCCAGGGTGATCGGGGGTACGCCGCCGCGCGCCGGGGCGTGCCCGACCTCGGCGACGAACGCGTCCTCCGCCCACAGGCTCAGGACGACCTTGTCGGCGACGCGGAACATCAGCACCTCGCCCACCTCGTGGAGCTCAGGCTCCCACCCGAGGCCGTCGACGTAGAACTTCCGGGTGGCCTCGAGGTCCGTCACCACGAGCGTGATGAAGCTGACGCGCTGGTCCATGTCAGTCCTCCTCCTGCCCGGCGCTCGCAGGCGCGGGCGGGCGGGCGGCGAGGCGGACCCGCTGCCGTCCCATGTCGTCGAAGTTGCTGTCGTCGAGCCAGTCGTCGAGCGCCTGGCGCACGCGCGGCCACTCGAGGTCGGTGATCGAGAACCAGTCGGTGTCGCGGTTGCGGCCCTTGTAGACCAGGGCGTTGCGGAAGCGACCCTCCCAGATGAAGCCGAGCCGGATCGCGGCGCGGCGCGACGCGCCGTTGAGGCTGTCGCACTTCCACTCGTAGCGTCGGTAGCCCAGCTCGTCGAAGGCGTGGCGCATGAGCAGGGCCATCGCCTCGGTGGCGGCCCGGCTGCGCTGGAGCTGGCGGCCGAGGGCGATCCCGCCCACCTCGATCGAGCCCATGGCCGGGTCGATCCGCATCAGCGAGCAGAAGCCCGCTGCACGGCCGGTCTCGACGGGCACGATCGCGAAGGCGACGGCGGCCGGCGCGTCCACCATCTGCTCGACGATCGACGTCAGCTCATCGCGCGTGCGGGGCCGCTCCCAGACGAGGTAGGTCCACAGCGCATCGTCGTCGGTGCGGCACAGCGCGGCGTACAGGTCGTCGACGTGCTGCGGCCCGATCGGCTCGAGTCGTACGCCGGCGCCCGTGAGCACCGTGTCGCTCGCGGGCGCAGTGGCGGGTGTCCAGTCGACGGGGCGGCCGAGGGGTTGCCCGTGGTCGTTGGTGGACCGGGTCCGCGTCGCCGACAGCTGCAAACCCACCGGCCCGCTCATCGCAGCGCCTCCGCGACGGCGGCCATGCCGCGCTCGACCTCGTCGAAGGAGGTGGAGAGCGGCGACAGCCCGATCCGCAGGCCGCCGGGGTCGCGGTAGTCGGGGATCACGTCGCGCTCCCACAGGCGCGCAGTGACCTCGCGCATCCGGTCGTGGTGGAGCGTCACGTGCCCGCCGCGCTGCGCGGGGTCGCGCGGCGAGGCGAGGGTGACGCCGGGCAGGGTCGCGTCGGCGAGCTCGACGGCGTACGACGTCAGCGCGACCGACTTGGCGCGGATCGCCTCCATGCCGGCCTCCTCGACCAGCTCGAGCATGCTCTGCATCGCGACCATCCCGAGGATCGGCGGGGTGCCGGAGATGAAGCGCCGCATCCCTGCCGCGGGGGTGTAGCCGGGTCCCATGAGGAACGGGTCGGCGTGGCCCATCCAGCCCTGGATCGGCTGTGTCAGCTCCCCCTGGAGGCGGGCGTTGACGTAGCCGAAGGCGGGCGAGCCGGGGCCGCCGTTGAGGTACTTGTAGGAGCAGCCGACGGCGAGGTCGGCATCCCACGCGTCGAGCTCGACGGGAAGGGCGCCGGCCGAGTGGCAGAGGTCCCACAGGACCAGCGCCCCGGCGTCGTGCGCGATCCGGGTGAGCTCGGGGGCGTCGGCGAGCCACGCGGAGCGGTAGGCGACGTGGTTGACCACGACGAGCGCCGTACGTTCAGAGACGGCCTTGCGCAGCTGGTCCGCGGTGACGCCGGCGGAGGTGTCGACCTCGATCCAGCACAGGGTCAGGCCGCGCTCGGCGGCGATGCCCTCGGCGACGTAGCGGTCGGTCGGGAAGTTGTCGGTGTCGATGACGATCTCGGTGCGGCCCGGGTCGGTGCGTACGGCGTGGTCGACGGCGGCGCGCATCAGCTTGTAGAGCCAGACCGTCGTGGAGTCGCCGATCGCGGTCTGGCCGGGCGCCGCGCCGAGGCAGATCCGGGCGAGGTCGTCGCCGAGGGTGGTGGGCAGGTCCATCCACCGCTCGTCCCAGCCGCGGATCAGGCGCTCTCCCCACTGCTGGCGGACGAACTCCGCCAGCCGGTCGGCGGCGGCCGCGACCGGCCGTCCGAGCGAGTTGCCGTCGAAGTAGACGAGGTCGGAGTCGGCGCCGACGAAACGCGCCCGGAAGGGGGCGAGCGGGTCGGCGGAGTCGAGGGCTGCTGCAGTGCTCACCACGCCAACCTATCGGCCGTGCGCGGACGGCCGGGCGTCAGTAGCAGACCGCTCCGTCGGCCGCCGAGTGCACGACCTTGCGGTACTTGCCGAGCACGCCGCGGGTGTACTTCGGCGGCAGCGGCTCCCAGCCGACGGCCCGCTTCGCGAGCTCGTCCTCGTCGACGTGGAGCTCGAGGGTCATCCCGGCCACGTCGAGGGTGATCCGGTCGCCGTCGCGGACGAAGGCGATCGGTCCCCCGTCGCTCGCCTCGGGGGCGATGTGGCCGACGCAGAGACCGGTCGTGCCGCCGGAGAAGCGCCCGTCGGTGATGAGCAGGACGTCCTTGCCGAGGCCGGCGCCCTTGATCGCACCGGTGATCGCCAGCATCTCGCGCATGCCCGGGCCGCCCTTGGGGCCCTCGTAGCGGATGACCACGACGTCACCGGCCTCGATGGCGCCCTCGGTCAGGGCGTCGAGCGCCTTGCGCTCGCCGTCGAAGACGCGAGCGGTGCCGGTGAAGGTCGAGTCGTCGAAGCCGGCGCTCTTGACCACGGCGCCGTCGGGAGCGAGCGAGCCCTTGAGGATGGTCAGCCCGCCGGTGGCGTGGATCGGCCGGTCGAGCTGGCGCAGGATCTCGCCGTCGAGCGGCTTGGGGTCGAGATCGGCGAGGTTCTCCGCCATCGTCTTCCCGGTGCAGGTGAGGACGTCGCCGTGCAGGTGGCCCGCGTCGAGCAGGGCCCGCAGCAGGACGGGGATGCCGCCGACGCGGTCGAAGTCGGTCCACACGAAGCGGCCGAAGGGCTTCATGTCGGCCAGGTGCGGGACCGTCCTGCCGATGCGGGTGAAGTCGTCGAGCGTCAGGTCGACCTCGGCCTCGCGGGCGATCGCGAGCAGGTGGAGCACGGCGTTGGTGGAGCCGCCGAGCGCCATGGCCATCGTGATCGCGTTCTCGAAGGCCGGGCGGGTCATGATCTGGCGCGCGGTGATGCCCTGGCGGAGCATCTCGACGACGGCCTCGCCGGACTTGTGGGCGAACCCGTCACGCCGGCGGTCGACCGCCGGCGGGGAGGAGCTCCCCGGGAGGCTCATGCCGAGGGCCTCGGCCACGCTCGCCATCGTGTTGGCGGTGTAGGCCCCGCCGCAGGCGCCCTCGCCCGGACAGATCGCCCGCTCGATCTCGTCGACCTTCTCGCGCGTCATCTTGCCCGCGAGGCAGGCACCGACGGCCTCGAAGGCGTCGATGATCGTGACGTCCTTGCCGTCGACCTGACCGGGCATGATCGTGCCGGCGTAGAGGAAGACGCTGGCCAGGTCGAGGCGGGCCGCGGCCATCAGCATGCCGGGCAGGGACTTGTCGCAGCCGGCGAGGAGCACCGAGCCGTCGAGGCGCTCGGCCATCATCACCGTCTCCACCGAGTCGGCGATGACCTCGCGGCTGACGAGGGAGTAGTGCATGCCCTCGTGGCCCATCGAGATGCCGTCGGAGACCGAGATGGTGCCGAACTCCAGCGGGTAGCCGCCGGCAGCGTGCACGCCGTTCTTCACGGCCTTCGCGAGGCGGTCGAGACTGAGGTTGCAGGGAGTGATCTCGTTCCAGCTCGACGCCACGCCGATCTGGGGCTTGTGCCAGTCGTCGTCACCCATCCCTACGGCGCGGAGCATCCCTCGAGCTGCGGTGGCCTCGAGGCCGTCGGTGACGGCTCGGCTCCGGGGCTTGATGTCGGGTGCGTCGGCTGCGTGGCTCATGCCGTCAGGCTAGTTGCCCCCTCCGCCCGCGGAGCGCTGTGTCTCACCTGCGGCGGGCCGCGCGGAGGTCGTCGAGCCGTCAGTCGATCTTCGCGGCGCGCACGACGAGCACGTCCGGGAGGTCCTTGTGGATCTCCTGCCACGACGTGCCCTCGTCCGGCGAGGCCCAGACCCCACCGTTGCGACCGCCGAAGTAGAGGCCCACCTCGGCATGGTCGTCCACACACATCGCGTCGCGCATCACCGCCGTGAAGTAGCCGTCCGGCAGCGCCCCGTCGCCCAGCGGCGCCCAGGACGAGCCGGCATCGGTGGTGCGGTAGACCCGCGCCCTGCCGTCCACGGGCCAGCGTGCCTCCGCGCCGGTGATCGGGAAGTTGTACGCCGTGTCCGCACGGTGGGGATGGGCCACCATCGCGAAGCCGAACTCCGTCGGCAGGCCCGGGGCGATGTCGGTCCACGAGGCGCCCCCGTCGTCGGAGCGGTAGACGCCGCCGTGGTTCTGGAGGTAGAGCCGATCCGGGTCCCCCGCGTCGCGGGCGACCTTGTGCACGCACTGGCCGAACTCCGGGTAGTTGCGCTCGCCGGGGAAGAACTCGGCCTTCACACCGGTGTTCGACGCAGACCACGACTCGCCGCCGTCGGAGGTGACGTACACCCCGCCGGTCGAGAGGGCGACGAGGACCCGGTCGGGGTCGGACGGGTGCGGAAGGATCGTGTGGAAGGCCTGTCCGCCGAAACCTTCGTTCCACTCCTCGCGGTGCGGGTGGTCCCACAGCCCCCGCACGAGCGAGAAGGTCTCGCCCCGGTCGGTCGAGCGGAAGACGGCACCGGGCTCGGTGCCCGCCCAGACGACGTCGGAGCCCCCGTCGGCCGAGAGCCCGGGCTGGAGCTGCCACACGCGGGCGAGCGTCGCCCCGGTGTCCTCGGGGAAGCGGGCGGCTCCGTTGGGCGTCTCGCCCCACGTCGCACCGAGGTCGTCCGAGCGCCAGACCTGCGGCCCGAGCCAGCTCGAGGACGCACCCGCCAGCAGGCGCGGGCGCTCGCCCCGGGAGTCGATCATGACGGAGTAGACCTCCTCCATCGGGAAGTGCGGCCCGGTCCACTCCCAGGCGGTCCGCGCCTCGTCGGAGGTGCCCAGCCACAGCCCCTTGCGAGTTCCGACCATGAGCAGGGTGCGCGACATCCGGGGCCTCCAGGAAGGTGTCAGATCGTGACTATTCCGATTAGGAACACTACCCTTCGAGGGAGATGAGTCAAGACATCCCGGTGACCGGCTACGCGATCCTCGGCCTCCTCACCTTCGGCGACGAGCTGACGGGGTACGAGATCAAGCAGCGTGCCGACATGACGCTGCGCTTCTACTGGGTCTCCCCCGCGATGAGCCAGGTCTACACCGAGCTGCGCCGCCTCACCGACCTCGGCCTCGTCGCCGCGGACGCCCGCACGGAAGGCAGCCGCGAGGTGACGTCGTACGCCATCACCGCTGCCGGGCAGGCGGCCCTGCGAGGGTGGATGGACGGCACGCCCGCCGGCTTCCCGGTGCTCAAGCACACGGTCCTGCTGCGGCTGCTCATCGCTCACGCCACCGAGCCCGCGCACACGCGGCAGATGCTGCACGACTACCTCGGCGAGCTCGACCGGGCCATCGACGACCTGGCCCAGGTGCGTGAGTCCCTGCGCGGGGCCGACCGACCGGGCGAGGCGTTCCGCTTCCCGTCGCTGGTGGCGGACTGGGGACTCGACTACTTCGCCGCGGAGACCCAGCACGCGAAGCGGGCACTGGCCGGCCTCGACGAGACCGGTCCGGAGGGGACGGTCCCGCCTGCATAGGCTGCGCGCGTGACCAGAGGACCGAGCCGCACCCTGCTCGGGCCCGTGGGACTGGTGCTGATCGGGATCCTGTCGGTCCAGCTCGGCGCGGCCATCGCCAAGGGCCTGTTCGGGGAGATCTCGCCGACCGCGATGGTCTGGCTCCGGCTGGTCACGAGCGCCCTCGTGCTGGCCGCGATCGCGCGCCCCCGGCTCACCGGCCGGACCCGTCGCGACTGGCTGGTGGTGGTCGGCTTCGGCCTCAGCCTGGCCACCATGAACTGGGCGATCTACCAGTCCTTCTCCCGCATCCCGCTGGGGATCGCGGTCACCATCGAGTTCGTCGGGCCACTGACCCTGGCCGTGCTCGGGTCCCACCGTGCCCGCGACGTGCTCTGGGTGCTGCTGGCCGGCGCCGGCGTCGTCCTCCTCGGCTTCCAGCGCACCGGCCTGGACGTGCTCGGCGTGGCGTACGCCCTGCTCGCCGGCGCCGCGTGGGCGGCGTACATCCTGCTCAGTGCCAGCACCGGCCGTCGCTGGGCGGGCTTCGACGGCCTCGCCGTCGCGAGCGTCATCGCCGCGGTGGGCATGACGCTGCCGGCCCTCCTGAGCGCCGGCACCAGCCTCTGGGACGGTCGGATCCTGCTCATCGGCGCGCTGGTCGGGCTGTTGAGCTCGGTCATCCCCTACAGCTGCGAGCTCGTCGCCCTGCGCAGCCTGCGTCCGGCGGTCTTCGGGATCCTGATGAGCCTCGAGCCGGCGGCCGCCGCGCTCGCCGCGATCGTCGTGCTGCAGGAGCACCTCACCCCCGTCCAGTGGCTGGCCATCGGATGCGTCGTCGCCGCGTCGATCGGCGCCACGCGTTCGGCGACACCCGGCACACTGGCGACATGAGACTGGGTCGCACGAGATCGGGAGGGGTCCTCGCCTCGGTGGCGCTGACCCTGGCTGCGACGTCGGCGTGCTCCGACGGAAGTCCCGCTCCGATCCCCCGTGTGACGCAACCGACCGACCTGCCCAGCCAGCCGACGCCCAGCGCCAGCGAGACGCCCGAGCCCACCACGGGCAGCGACGAGGGCGGGCCCCCGAAGGCCGTCGGCACCCTCGTCGACCTGCTCGAGGTGCCGTGGGGCGTCGACTTCCTCCCCGACGGTGCCGCAGTGGTCACGGAGCGGATCAGCGGCCGGGTGCTGCAGGTGGCGGCGGATGGCACCCTCACCCGTCTGGGCGGGATCTCGGCGGCGGTCCCCGAGGGCGAGGCCGGCCTGCTGGGCGTGGCCGTCTCCCCGGACTTCGACTCCGACCGGACGCTCTTCTTCTACCTCACCACCGGCACCGACAACCGGGTGGTGAGCGCTCCTCTGGACGGTACGACCCTGGGCGAGCCGACGGTCGTACTCGACGGGATCCCGCGGGGGTTCATCCACGACGGCGGCCGGATCGCCTTCGGCCCCGACGGCCACCTCTACGTGACCACCGGGGAGACCGGTGACCCGGCGCTCGCGCAGGATCCCGACAGCCTGGCCGGCAAGATCCTCCGGATCACCGCCGACGGCGAGCCGGCCCCCGGCAACCCCGACGCCGCCTCGCCCGTCTGGTCGCTCGGCCACCGCAACGTCCAGGGCCTGGCCTGGGACGACGAGGGGCGGCTCTGGGCCTCCGAGTTCGGCGACTCCGACTTCGACGAGCTCAACCTGATCGAGAAGGGCGCCAACTACGGCTGGCCGCAGGTCGAGGGCGTCGGCGGTGGCTCGGAGTTCGTCGACCCGCAGCTGGTCTGGCCGGTCGAGGAGGCCTCACCGAGCGGGCTGGCGTACGCCGACGGGCACCTCTGGATGGCCGGGCTCCGCGGCCAGCGGCTGTGGCGGATCAAGGTCTCCGGGGCGGGGAGGGCGTCGCAGCCGACCGCGTACTTCACCGAGGACTACGGCCGCCTGCGCACCGTGGTCACCACGCCCGACGGCCAGCTCTGGCTCACCACGTCCAACCGGGACGGCCGCGGCGAGCCGACGCCGGCGGACGACCGCATCATCGTCGTCCGGCCCTGACCGCCCCCGCACGACGACCCTCAGCCCACCTGGTGCAGCCGCGGCGAGCCCGCCTCCACGGCGAACGACGCCCGGGTGAAGGCAGGCGCACCGGGGACCCGGACGTAGGGCAGGCTGCGGTAGTCCGCGCGCAGCTCCTCCGCGGTGAACCGCAGGGCGACGTAGCCGCGGAGGTCGTTCCAGAACTGGACCTGGGGGTTGGTCCGTCCCCACCGGTAGCTGCCGTCGGGTGAGTCCTCGCCGTCGCCGTTGGACGTGATCGAGGTGCAGATGAGCTCGGGGGCGGCGACCGAGTCGGGGTCCTCGTGGTCGGCCCAGACCTCGGTGGCGAAGGCGTCGTGGACGTCGCCGGTCAGCACCACCGGGTTGGTGGCCTCGCGCATCGAGGCGAGGACGCGGTCCCGGCAGGCCGGGTAACCGTCCCAGCTGTCCATGGAGAGCCGGTCGATCTCCAGGGGGCTCAGCTCGAGGCGGCCCATCGGCACCTGCTGGCCGAGCACGTCCCACGTGGCGGTCGAGGTCCGCAGTCCGTCGGCGATCCACGCCTCCTGCTCCTCGCCGAGGATCGAGCGGGTCGGCTCCCAGGTCTCCTCGCACGTGCCCATGCCGTCGCCGCAGGCCTGCTGGTCGCGGTACTGACGGGTGTCGAGCATGTGGAACGTCGCCAGCCGGCCCCAGCCGAAGCGGCGGTGGGCCTTCAGCTCCGGGCCCTGCGGGTAGGCCGAACGGCGCAGCGGCATGTTCTCCCAGTAGGCGCGCAGCGCGGCCGTCCGCCGGTCGTCGAACCGGCCGGGGGCGGTCGAGGGTCCGGGCCGGTCGGCCGCCCAGTTGTCGGTCAGCTCGTGGTCGTCGAAGACGGCCACCCAGGGCGCGGTCGCGTGCAGGAGCTGGAGGTCCGGGTCGGTCTTGTACTGCGCGTGGCGGCGCCGGTAGTCGGCCAGCGTGACGGTCTCCGGCCCCTCGTGGCTGCGGACGTTCCCGCTCCGCGCGGGCTCGAAGCCGGGGTCGTACTCGTAGAGGTAGTCCCCGAGGTGCAGCACGAGGTCGGGCTCGTCCTCGGCCATGCGGCGGTAGGCGGTGAACCAGCCGTGCTCCCACTGCGCGCACGATGCGAAGGCCACCGAGAGCGCGGACGGCACCGAGGTGGACCGCGGTGCCGTCCTGGTGCGGCCGACCGGCGACAGGTGCCGGTCGAGGCGGAACCGGTAGAAGTGGTCGCGGTCCGGTTCGAGTCCCGACGGCTCGAGGTGGATCGAGTGGCCCTGCTCGGGTCCGGTGCGGGACACCCCGCTCCGGACCACCCGTCGGAAACGGGCGTCGGTGGCGACCTGCCACTCGACACGGCGTACGCCCTGCCCCATGCCGCCGAGCCCGTCGTCGTCGAGCGGCAGCTGGGCCAGCCGGGTCCAGAGCACGAAGCCGTCCGGGGACGGGTCCCCGCTGGCCACCCCCAGGCTGAACGGGTTGTCCAGCGGCGTCTGCGCCGCGGCGCTGGGTCGCAGGTCGAGCGGGGGGCCGGTCATGCCCGGCAGGAAGGTGGCACCCGTGGCCAGGAGGCCACCCTTGAGCAGCACCCGCCGCGACGTCTCCACGTCCCGTCACGCTGGCCCTGTCGACTGGCCGTACGACGACGGCCCGGTGACCAGTCGTCGGCGGTCTGGTGACGGTCTCGCGCGGCCTCAGCCGGGATGCACGACCGCACGGCGGGCGGCGCGCCGCAGGGTCGTCAGGATCGCCGGTCCGAGCACCACGATGGCGATCCCGGTGGTGATGGCGCGGCCGGTGTCCCACCCGCCGGTCGAGGTGAGCAGCGTGTAGACGAGGAACCGGTGGGCGTTCTCCAGCACCGGGGCGCCGGCGACGTAGGACAGCGACCCCTCGTGCCCGGGCACGGCGATGCCGAGGGCGAAGGGCCAGTAGCTGAGGTTCATCAGCAGGCCGTAGGCGTACGACGCGAAGACGGCGTACGCGACCAGCATCACGATCTCGGCGCGCCCCGTGACCCGGCGCGGCAGCAAGCCGGCGCCCATCCCGACCCACGCGGCGCAGATCATCTGAAACGGCAGCCACGGCCCGACGCCGGCGGTGAGGAGCGCCGAGGCGAAGAGCGACGTGCAGCCAAGCGCGAAGCCGAAGCCCGCGCCGAACACCCGCCCGCCCAGGATGAGGAGGAAGAAGACCATCTCGATCCCGGCGGTGCCGGCGCCGAGGCCGCGCATCACCGCGTTGATCGCGGACAGCACCCCGAGGACGGCGAGGACCCGCGAGTCCATCCCACCCTCCCCCATCTCGGCGAGGACGACGACGACGACCAGCGGCAGCAGGGCCAGGAAGAGGAACGGCGGCTCGACGCGCTGGCCGGGCTGGGCGTTGAGGAGCAGCGGCCAGCACAGCATCATCAGGCCCGCGACGGACGCGAGGACGAGCACCGCGGCGGTGCGGGGGCCGATCGGCAGCGCGACGGCCTGCGGCTGCCGACGGGTGCGCTCGAGGATGCTCACGTCGCGACCTCCGTCGCGAGAGCGGCGGCCACTTCCTCGACGACGAGCCACGGCGCGCCCAGCACCTTGGTGACCTGCGGGGCGAAGGACGGCGACTCGGCCAGCACACGCTGCGGGGGGCCGCTGGAGACGACCTCGCCCTCGGCCATCACCACGACCTCGTCCGCGACGTGCGCGGCGAACTCGACGTCGTGGGTCGCGAGGAGGACCGCGCGCCCGTCGGCGGCGAGGTCGGCGACGATCCGGGCGAGCTCGGCCTTGCCGGCGTAGTCGAGACCGCGGGTCGGCTCGTCCAGCAGCACGACCGGGGGGCGGGCGGTGAGCACGATGGAGAGGGCGAGCGCAAGGCGCTGGCCCTCCGAGAGGTCACGCGGGTGGACGGCCTCGTCGATGCCGGGCGCGAGCCGGTCGAGCAGGCCTCGGCAGGTGCCGGCCTCGGCATCCGCGCCCGCGTCGGACGCGGCGCACTCGTCGGCGACGGTCTCGAGGTAGAGCAGGTCGGCCGCGGTCTGCGGCACCAGGCCGACGTGCGTACGTCGCTCCGCGGGCGCGAGCGCGGCCGGGTCGTCGCCGATCACGTCCAGGGTGCCCGAGCGACGCCGGCCGGTGCCCTGGAGCGCCCAGATGAGGCTCGACTTGCCCGAGCCGTTGCGGCCCATCAGGACGGTGACGCGGCCCGGGGTCAGCGTGAGGTCCACCTCGCGGACGGCCACCGTGGTGTCGTGGACGACGGTGACTCCCCGGGCGACGAGCAGCGGCTCGGGCCGGGTCGCCGGCACGGGCGGCGCGGCGGGAGGCGTCAGTGGTGGCAGCGCGCGGGCGAGGCGCCGGGCGTCGCGGACGGTGAGCGGCAGCGGGTCCCAGCCGACCAGCCGGCCCAGCTCGACCAGGGGCGGGACCACCGGCGAGTCGGCGAGCATCCGCTGCGGCTCGTCGACCCGGATGCTGCCGTCGCCGGTGACCAGGCAGATCCGGTCGGCGAAGGGCACGACCCGCTCGAGGCGGTGCTCCGCGAGCAGGACGGTGAGCCCGAGGTCGTGGACCAGGCGGGTGATGGTGGCGAGGACGTCCTCGGCCGCCGTCGGGTCGAGCGCCGAGGTCGGCTCGTCGAGCACGAGGACGCGGGGGTGCATGGTGAGCACCGACCCGATCGCCACCCGTTGCTGCTGGCCGCCGGAGAGGGTGCGGAGGTCACGCGCGCGCAGCTCGGCGATGCCCAGCAGGTCGAGGGTCTCCTCGACCCGGCGGCGCATCGTCCCGGGTGCGACACCCAGCTGTTCCATGCCGTAGGCCAGCTCCTCCTCGACGGTGTCGGCGACGAACCCGGCGAGCGGGTCCTGACCGACGTAGCCGACGAGGTGGGCGCGCTCGCGCGGAGGCTGCTCGACGATGCTCACGCCGTCCAGCAGCACGTCGCCGGTGAGCACGCCGCCGGTGAAGCGCGGCACCAGGCCGGTCACCACGCCGAGCAGCGTGGACTTCCCGACGCCGGTGCGCCCCGACACGAGGACGAGCTCGCCCTCCTCGAGCGTGAGGTCGACGTGGCGGAGGACCTCGTGCTGGTCGTAGCGGAAGCCGATCTCCCGCAGCTGGATGACCCCGTGCCCGCTTGCCGCGTGCCCAGTCATGCGGCCACCTCCTGGGGCCGGCGGCTCGGAGCGAGTGCGGTCGCCGGGACCGGGGTCGCGACGGCCGGCAGCATGCCGACGATCCCGACGGCGAGCGCGAGGGGCGACAGGTAGGGCATCACGTCGACCCCGGGGTAGGCGACGGGGACCTGCGTGTGGGCCACGGTCCACCCGAGGACGGCGACGACGATGCCGTTCGCCACGGTGAGGAACTCGGCCGCACGCCACGGGTCGGGTCGGTAGCGGGTGCGCTGCACGCGCTGGCCGGCGCTGACCAGGCCGAGCACGGCGACGACGACCCCGGCGCCGAGCATCGGCAGGGCCAGGATCCGCGGTGCAGTGGGGTCGAGCCAGGCGTAGGTCCCCACGCAGATGCCGATCAGCGCGAGGAGGAGCAGTGATCCCGTCACGCGCCGCTCACGCGGCGAGGAACCGCCGGAACGACCGTAGCCACGGGTGTCCATGCCGGCCGCCAGCGCGAGCGAGCGCTCGAGCGCGTCCTCCAGGACCGGGACGAGGAAGCGTCGGAGCCGACCCACGCCCGTCGTCGTACCCCCGCGCAGCGCCTGCGCGGCCCGCACCCGGCGGGCGCTGTCGGCGAGCTGCGGGAAGATCGTCACGGCGACGACGAGCGCCGCGCCGATCTCGTAGAGCGCGGGCGGCACCGAGGCGAGGAGGCGCTTGGGGTTGGCCAGCGAGTTCGCGGCCCCGACGCAGATGATGATGGCGGCGAGCCGGAGCCCGTCGTACAGACCGGCGAGGAGGGCCTCGCTGGTCACCGGACCGAGGAGCCGGACGCCGGCCGCCCAGTCGGGCAGCGGGATCTCGGGGAGGTCCAGCAGCACGTGCCCGACCTCCTGGCCGCCGAAGATGATCCGGAACACGACGCGCAGCACGACCGTGAGCACCGCGAGCCACACGTAGAGCCGGAACGACCGACCGTACGGGTGACCGGATCGGCGCGCCATGACCACCACGGTGGCTGACCCCATGATCAGGAGCAGCAGCAACGGGTTGATCGTGAGGGAGGCCGCGGTGGCCAGACCGATCGCCCAGGACCACCAGGCGATCGGGTGCAGGTCACGCGGCAGACCCCCCAGGGGCACGGCCGATCCGGTCACGGCGCGTCAGACCCCCCGTCTACGACGCGCCACGACGGCACCACCCGCGATCGCGATCGCGAGCAGGCCGACGACACCCCAGGAGACCGCCGCCGGGACCCGGGCCGGCTCGTCAGGGGCGGGCGAACCCGCCTCTGCGGCGCTGCTCGCGCCTGGGTCGCTGGGAGACTCGGAGGCCGATGGGGACGCCTCGGGGTCCGCACTCGGGCTCGAGTCTCCAGGGGACTCAGGGGCAGGGGTCGGGTCCTCCGACGGATCGTCGGACGACTTCTTCTCGCGTGAGCCTCCGGGAGACTCAGGCGCTCCGGTCGGCTCGGAGGTGGCGGCCGGCGTGCCGGAAGGGCTGGCCGACGGCGTCGGGGACGGGCTGGACGTCCCGGAGCTGGCGGAGCCCCCCGACGAACCACCCGATCCGCCCCCGGCACTCCCGCCCGAGTCGCCTCCCGAACCGCTCCCCGAACCGCTCCCCGAACCGCTCCCCGAACCGCTCCCCGAACCGCCCCCACTGGGCGGGTTGGTCGGAGTGGACGTCGGCGACGGGCTCGCCGACGCCGACGGGGTGGGACTGGGACTGGGGGTGGGCGACGGGCTGGAGGCGGCGATCACCGGCGGCGCCACGCTCGGCGGCACGCTCCCGCCGGAGGGACGGTCCTGCTGCCACGACCACCCGACCGAGCCCCCGGCGGGCACGGTCAGCCCACCGACGCCGTACGACGAGTAGGTCCACGACGCCTTCGAGCCGTCGGCCCACCACAGGCCCCAGTAGGCGTTCGCCGGAGAGGCGTTCACGCATGGGTCGCTGGCAGGGACGCTGTTGACCCGGCACACGAACCCCGGCTGCCGGGTGGCGTAGGAGATGGTGACGCCGACCGAGGCGAAGATCGCCGCAGCGCTCTTGCCGCCGCCGTCGGCCGCGCACGCCGTGACGGTGCTGCCGCCGAGCTCGCGGTAGTCGACCACGACGCTCACGCCTCCGGCCGACGTGCACGTGGCCGCGCCGGCCGGGGGAACGACCGCCAGCGGTGCGATGCCGAGGGTGAGCCCCCCGGCGACCAGGCCAGAGGCCAGGATCGCCAGGGAGCTCACGGCCCGCCGAGCTCGGGCTGACATCGACATCACTTCCTGCGCAACCAGAAGGCTGCAGTCGCCGGCTCGGCGCCCCGGGCGGTCTGGGTCGCCACGACGCGCAGCCGCCGCTCACCCAGCACCTTGCGCGCCGGACGCTGGAGCTTGAGCTTCACGGTCGCGTTCGCGCCCGGGGCGACGGAGTACTCCGCCTTCGCGAGGAGCAGCTTGCGGACCTGACCGTTGGCGAGCTCCACCTTGTGCTTCGAGCGGATCTTGACCTTGCCGTCGCACGCCTGGGCGCTGTGGCAGCTCACCGTCAGCCTGACCGTGTTGTTGCTGACCCGCTCGACCTTCGAGGCGGTGAGCTCGCCGACCACCGGCGTGAGCGCCGCAGGCGCCGGGCTGGGCGTGGGAGTGGGCGTCGGCGTGACGGGAGCCGGCACCGTGGTCGTGGACGACTTCGTGTCGCCGAGGGTCGTCACCGAGAACGTGTACGACCCGGTCCCGGCAGGCAGGGCGAAGGGAACGGCGATGTCCGCGCCGGTGCCCTTCACGAACCGAGCGGTCGTGCCGAGGCTCACGCAGCCGTACTCGCCGGCAGCGAGGCCTGTGACCGTCGCGGTCACCGTGCTCGTCGCAGTGGCGGTCGAGGGCGTGGTGATGCCCAGCGGGGAGCTCGCCGGCGCGGCCCAGAGCAGCGCCGGAGCGGCCTGGAAGGTGGCCCGGCGCCATGCGTCACGCTTGAGGGTCACGCCCTCGGCGCGCGCCTCGGTCAGGTCGCCCGGGTTGTAGGCGATCCCGCCGGTCGGAGCCTTGCTCGCGCAGGCTCCGGGGTCGGCCGCCTGCACGCCACGCGTCCACGCGGCAGCGTCCGCGGCGGACGCCGTACGTCCCACCCGCCCGAGCGCCCAGCCGGCCAGCCCGGTGCTGTTGGAGTTGCTGCCCGGCGTCCAGGCGTCACCCTCCAGGGAGCCGTCGGCGAGCTGGATCGACTCGAGCCAGTCAGCGGCCTTGTCGACAGCAGCCGCCACGCCCGGCGCGGTGCTGGCGGACTCGACCAGCGAGATGACGGCCAGGGCCGTCACGTCGGGGTTGGGGGCGTCGGTGGCATCGGCGCACGCCGTGGTGTCGAGGGTCAACCGGAAGAAGCCGGCCGGGCACTGCTGGGCGAGGAGCGCGCCTGTCGCGGCTCCCGCCTCGCTGGACCCTGCGACCGTGAGGGCCTCGACGGCGAACGACTGGCCGATCGTGTTCTCGTAGTTGCCGTAGATGCTGTCGTCGGCGATCTCGCCAGTCGTGTCGGAGGTCAGCTCCTCGAGCTGGGCGATCAGGTCGATCTCGGGATAGGTCGTGCCGGCATCCCGCCCGAGCCGCTGGGTGAACGCCGCCGCCTTCGCGGTGGCGTTGGCGTAGCGGCCGTCCAGGGCGCCTTCGTCCGAGCGGGCGTAACCGTAGGGGTACGCCTCGGACGTGACGAGTGCGGGGGCGATGCTGTCACCGACCAGCTCGGCGGTCGCGGTGCGACCGATGGCCTCGAGGGCCAGCCCGGCGTCGATGGACAGCCCGATGTCTGCGCCGTAGTCGCCGATGGCGAGCCCGGCGGTGAGCTGGCTCGCGATGTAGTCGCCGGCGATCCCGGTGGGTGACGTGGTGGTGGCGGCACTGGCCGGTTGGGCCAGTGTGGTGGCGGCGAGCGCGACGGCTGCCAGCCCGGAGATGAACTTCATGTTCCCTTCCCCCGCTGCGACAACGAGGGAGGACGGCATGCGCCGCAGGCCCCTCGCTGCATTCCTCGACAGCGGTGGTGATCAAGACGCGTCGAGGAGGGTGTTCCGGCTCGCACGGGATTGCTCCCGTGCCCACGGTTGCGGGTCAGCGCCGGTGTTGGACCGGCTTTCCCCAGCTCGGGCGTAAGTGGTGCCGACCCAGGTGGGTGCGGCGTGGGCAGCCTAGCCCTCGGCGCGGCCCGGACGCACCTCGGCCCGGCGTACGGGACGCCGGGCCGAGATGGTGTGACAGGTGGTGTGACGCAGTGGTGCTGGTGGGTCAGTTGCGGACCCGCAGCGACGTACGAGCCTCGTCGTCCGAGGTCTTCACGAGCGCGACGCGCCGCTGGTTGCCCGTGGGGAGCTGCAGCTTGCGCACGATCTTGTCGCCCGACTTCTTGCCCTTGATGCGCAGGAAGTCACCCTTGACCTGCATGCAGGCACTCTCGCTCGGGGCCAGTCCGAAGACCCGGAACTGCACGCGGTCACCCGCGCGGGCCTCACGCTTGACGGACACGATCTTCAGCTTGTCCTTGCTCGCCGGGGCGAACTGGAGGCCGAGGACCGCCTGGGCGGTGGCGCGGCGCCACTCGTCACGACCGGCGGCGGGGATGCCGGTGGTCGCGGCCTCGGTGGCCTTCTCCTTGCGGTAGGCCACGGCACCGGTGTCCTTGGTCAGCGCGGTGCGGCACTTGTACTTGTCGACCGGCTGGTTCTTGCGCACCCACAGCGCGGCCTTGAGGGCTGCGTCGCGGTTCTTCAGCAGACCCATCGCAAAGCCGCCGAGGGCGGTGGAGTTGGTGTTGATCTGCTCCGTGCCGGCGCCTCCGCGGATCGCGCCGCTGTTGCGCTGGCGAGCGGCCAGCCAGGTGCCGGCCTTGGCGAGGGCGGCCGTGACGGCCGGGCTCTTGTCACCCGACTCGATGAGGTTGATCACCGCGAGCGAGGTGGCGTCCGGGTCGGCCTCGCTGCCGGCCACACCCTCGGTGCACGACTGGCTCGGCACGTTGGCCTTGTCGAAGTTGAGCCGGAAGTAGCCCGACGCGCACTGCTGCTTGAGCAGGAAGTCGCGCGCCGCGCCTGCCTCGGCGGAGCTGGCCAGCGACAGCGCGCGCACGGCGTAGGCCTGGCCGACGACGTTGGCGAAGTTGCCGAACTCGGACTTGTCGAAGATGCGCCCGGCGAACGCGGCCGCCTGCGGCTCTGCCGCGGGGTCGGCCGGGACATCGGCCGTGCGCTCCTCGAGGCGCGTGATCAGGTTGACCCCGCCGTAGCTGGTCGGGTTCTTCTTGGCCACGCGGGCGAAGACCGCCGCCTTGCCCAGCGACCCGGCGTAGGACTCCTTGGTCCCGTCACCGACGTAGTCGGCGATGCGCGCCTCGAGGGCGGTGTTGATCGCCGTGACGTTCGCGCCCTGGCTGGCGACGGTCGAGAGCGCCATGCCGGTGTCGATGGTGAGGCCGAAGTCCGGGCCCTGCCCGGTGACGATCAGGCCGTTGGTGAGCTCCCCGGCCAGCCACTCGGCGGCGATGGTGGAGGGCGTGCTGTCGGTGCTGGCGGCGGCCTTGGCCGATCGCAAGGCCGGCGATGGATCCGCCGAGGCGGACGGTGCGACGAGCAACCCCGTCGCAAGTGCTGCGGACGACAGGGCGACCGCGCTGATGCGGATGAACTGGTGCATGACTTCCTTCCCGCCCGCGACGAGATGACGCGACGATGTCGACGTCATTGACGGCCAGGCCGTCCCCCGTGTCACGGGCGTTAATTGGCGATGTGACCCATGTGACTCACCTGCAGAGTAACAAGTTGTCTAGACCGCTCAAGTGGTTCGGGTGGGGCGGGTGGGATCAGCCCAGCTTCTCCAGGATCAGCTCGCGCACCCGGCCGGCGTCGGCCTGTCCGCGCATCTCCTTCATCACCGCGCCGATGAGGGCGCCGGCCGCGGCGTGCTTGCCGTCGCGGATCTTGTCGGCGATGTCGGGGTTGGCAGCGATGGCGTTGTCGACGGCTGCACCGAGCGCACCGTCGTCGGAGACCACCGCTAGGCCGCGCTTCTCGACCACCTCGTCGGGGCTGCCCTCGCCGGCGAGGACGCCCTCGAACACCTGACGGGCGAGCTTGTCGTTGACCGTCCTGTCGTCCACGAGCGCCTGGATGCGCGCGACCTGGGCGGGCGTGATCGGCAGGTCGACGATGTCGACGCCGTCCTCGTTGCTGCGCCGGGCGAGCTCACCGAGCCACCACTTGCGGGCGGCCTGCGGTGCGGCGCCCTCGGCGATGGTCTCCTCGACCAGCCCGAGCGCCCCCGCGCCCACGGTGTCGCGCATCTCCATGTCGGTGAAGCCCCACGCGGCCTGCAGCCGCGCACGGCGTACGGTCGGGTTCTCCGGCAGCGTCCCGCGCAGCTCCTCGACCCACTCGCGGCTCGGCGCGACCGGCACGAGGTCGGGCTCGGGGAAGTAGCGGTAGTCCTCGGCGTCCGACTTCTCGCGACCACTGGTCGTGACGCCGGTGTCCTCGTGCCAGTGGCGGGTCTCCTGCAGGATCGAGCCGCCGTCGCTGAGGATCGCGCCGTGGCGCTGCATCTCGTAACGCACGGCCCGCTCGACCGAGCGGAACGAGTTGACGTTCTTGGTCTCGGTGCGGGTGCCGAGCGTGCCGGAGCCCTTGGGGGCCAGCGACAGGTTGACGTCGGCGCGCAGGTTGCCCTGGTCCATCCGGGCCTCGGAGACGCCGAGCGCGACGATCAGCTCGCGGAGCTGGGCGACGTACGCCTTGGCGACCTCGGGTGCCCGCTCCCCCGCGCCCATGATCGGGCGGGTGACGATCTCGATCAGCGGGATCCCGGCGCGGTTGTAGTCGACGAGGGAGTAGTCGGCGCCGTGGATCCGGCCGGTGGCGCCGCCGACGTGCAGCGACTTGCCGGTGTCCTCCTCCATGTGGGCACGCTCGATCTCGACGCGGAACGTCTCGGTCTCCCCGGCCTCGTTCTGCAGGTCGACATCCATCCAGCCGTCGAAGCAGATCGGCTCGTCGTACTGCGAGGTCTGGAAGTTCTTCGGCATGTCCGGGTAGAAGTAGTTCTTCCGGGCGAAGCGGCACCACTCGGCGATGTCGCAGTTGAGCGCGAGGCCGATCCGGATCGCGGACTCGACGGCCTTCGCGTTGACCACCGGCATCGCGCCGGGCAGGCCCAGGCACGTCGGGCACACGCCGGCGTTGGGATCGCCGCCGAAGGTGGCCGGGCAGCCGCAGAACATCTTGGACGCGGTGTTGAGCTCGACGTGGACCTCGAGGCCGATGGCCGGGTCGAACGCCGCCAGCACGTCCTCGTACGACATCAGAGCTGTGTCATTCGTGTGGGCGCTCATCGGTCAGTCTCCAGTTCGGGCGCGCGGTCGAGCAGGGGGCCACCCCACTGGTCGGTGAGCAGCTTCTCGAGGGCGGCACCGACGCGGTAGACGCGGTCGTCGGCCAGCGCCGGGGCGAGGACCTGGAAGCCGCTCGGCAGTCCGTCCTCGTCGGCGAGGCCGTTGGGCACCGAGATGCCCGGCACGCCGGCCAGGTTGGCGGGGATGGTGGCGAGGTCGTTGAGGTACATCGCCATCGGGTCGTCGAGCTTCTCCCCCAGCTTGAAGGCCGTGGTCGGAGCGGTCGGGGACACGAGCACGTCGACACGGGCGAATGCGGCCTCGAAGTCGCGGCTGATCAGCGTGCGGATCTTCTGGGCCTGACCGTAGTAGGCGTCGTAGTAGCCGCTGGAGAGGGCGTAGGTGCCGAGGATGATGCGGCGCTTGACCTCGTCGCCGAAGCCGGCGTCGCGCGTGGCGCGCATGACGTCCTCGGCGCTCGGGTCGCCGTCCGGCGTGACCCTCAGGCCGAAGCGCATCGCGTCGAACTTCGCGAGGTTGCTCGACGCCTCGGCCGGCAGGATCAGGTAGTAGGCCGCGAGCGCGTGCACGAAGGACGGGCAGGACACCTCCACGACCTCGGCGCCTGCCTTGACCAGCAGCTCGACGGACTCGTTGAAGCGCGCCATCACGCCGGACTGCCAGCCGTCGCCCGCCAGCTCGGTGATCACGCCGACCTTGACGCCGCTCATGTCGCCGGTCGCGCCCTGCGCGGCCGCCTCGGTGAAGGAGGGCCACTCGGTCTTGATCGAGGTGGAGTCGCGCAGGTCGTGGCCACCGATGACGTCGTGCAGCATCGCGGAGTCGCGCACGGTGCGGGTGACCGGACCGGCCTGGTCGAGGCTGTTGGCGAGGGCGACGAGACCGTAGCGCGACACACCGCCGTAGGTCGGCTTCACGCCGACGGTGCCGGTGACGGCGCCGGGCTGGCGGATCGAGCCGCCGGTGTCGGTGCCGATCGCGAGCGGGGCCTGGAACGACGCGACGGCTGCCGCCGAGCCACCGCCGGAACCGCCCGGGATACGGTCGAGGTCCCACGGGTTGCGGGTCGGGCCGTAGGCGGAGTGCTCGGTGGACGAGCCCATCGCGAACTCGTCCATGTTGGTCTTGCCCAGGATCGGCAGGCCGGCGACGCGCAGGCGCTGGACCACGGTGGCGTCGTAGGGCGGGATCCAGCCCTCGAGGATCTTCGACCCGCAGGTCGTCGGCAGCCCGCGCGTGGCGAGCACGTCCTTGACCGCGATCGGTACGCCGTCCAGCGGGCCGCGTGCCTCGCCACGCGCACGCCGGGCGTCGGACTCGGCGGCCTGGGCCAACGCGCCCTCACGGTCGACGTGGAGGAAGGCGTGGATGCCCCGCCCGTCGACGGCGGTGTCGACCGCGTCGATGCGGTCGAGGTGCATCTCGGTCAGCTCGACACTCGTGGTGGAACCGTCCGCGAGCGCGCCGGCCGCCTCGGCTGCGGTGTCCTTCACCGTGCTCATCAGGCCTCCTCGCCCAGGATGCGCGGGACCGAGAAGCGGTTGCCCTCCACGGCGGGGGCGCCGGAGAGCGCCTCCTCTGCACTGAGACCGGGCACCACGACGTCCTCGCGGAACACGTTGGTCAGCGGGATCGCGTGCGACGTGGGCGGCACGTCGTCCCCCGCGACACCGGTGATGGAGGCGACGGACTCGAGGATGACGCTGAGCTGCGGCGCCAGGTGGTCGAGCTCGGCGTCGGAGAGGTCGATGCGGGCGAGGGTGGCCAGGTGGGCCACTTCGTCCCTGGTGATCTCGGGCATGGCGGCAATCCTAGGTCCACGCCCCGCCCACCTCTGCTGGCGGGCGGGACGGTCGACCCGTTCGTCCCGTCCCGTCGGGATTCGTGCCCCATGTGACGGGAATGGCGTCGGGCGAAGCCTCGAACCACGGCGTCGGAAGGTCCGTCGCCATGGCTCGAGGTGACCACGATGAGGGCACGACTGGCGATGGCGGGACTGGCGCTCTGCCCCCTGCTGACCGGGTGCGGAGCTGCAGCTCGCATCCAGGCGGACCTGCCGCAGGCCTCGGCCTCCGCGCCCCTCGCTCCTGGCGCCGACGGTCGCAGTCGTGACGACGGGCAGCCGCGCCGGGACCGGTCGGAACCCCGGGGGTCCGAGGACTGGCGGATCAGCAAGCCGTCACAGCACGGTGAGCTGGCCGCGTACACGACCCGCGCGAGCGGCATGCCCGGGACCCGGGTCGGGCTCAAGGTCTCCACCACCCAGGGCGGCTGGGAGGCAGCCGCCTGGCGCATCGGCGCCTACCGCGGCGGCACGGGCACGTTCGTCTGGGAGTCCGGGTTCCGGGTGGGTCGCCAGCAGCCTGCTCCCCGGTTCGCGCCGGCCGCGACCCGCACCGTCGTCGCGCACTGGAGGCGGGACCTGACCGTCGACACCTCGTCGTGGCAGCCGGGCTTCTACGTCTTCCGGCTGCGGACGGACACGGGCTGGGAGACCCAGGTGCCCTACGTCGTGACGTCACCCACCGCCGAGGGCACCGTCGCCCTGGTCGCACCGATCACCACCTGGCAGGCCTACAACCAGTGGGGCGGCTACAGCCTCTACGCGGGGGCCAACGGCGACACCCCCAGCCACGCGGTCAGCTTCGACCGCCCCTACAACGGTGCGACCGGGGCCAACGACTACCGCACTGCAGCCATCCCGATCGTCGTGCGCGCCGAGCACGAGGGGATCCCACTCTCCTACTTCACCAACGTCGACCTCCACACCGTGCCGGACGCCCTGGCCGGAGCCCGTGGGTACGTGTCGATGGGCCACGACGAGTACTGGACGACCACGATGCGCGAGGTCGTCCTCGACGCGCGGGACTCCGGCACCAACCTGGCCTTCCTCGGTGCCAACACGATGTACTGGCGGGTCCGGCTCGAGGACCGTCCGACCGGTCCCGCACGGGTCGTCGTCGGCTACCGCCACTCGGCGCACCTCGACCCTCTGTTCGCCCAGGGATCGCAGGACGCGAGTGCCCAGTTCCGCCAGCAGCCGGTGCCGCGGCCCGAGCACGACCTGCTCGGCATGCAGTACGAGTGCTACCCGGTCGACACCGACTATGTCGTCGCGAGCCCGGACTGGTGGGGCTTCCGCGGCACCGGGGTGCGCCGCGGTGACCACGTCACCGGGCTCGTGGGCCCCGAGGCGGACCGCGTCTATCCCGACGGCAGGCTGCCGCGGCCGCTGCAGGTCCTGAGCCACTCGCCGTACTCGTGCCGCGGCGTCACCACGTCGTCGCAGTCGGTCTACTACTCGGCGCCGTCGGGCGCCGGGGTGTTCAACGCCGGCACGCTCCGTTGGGGATGCTCGCTCGTCGACCGGTGCGACCGCCCGCTCGGGACGGCCACCGCGCGCTTCACCCGCGTGGTCACCGGCACGGTCCTCCGCGAGTTCGCCCGGGGCCCGGTCGGCGATCGTCACCCCGCCCGCGACAACGTCGAGGCCTTCGCCCTCTCCCCTGTCAACACGGTCCCGGCGAGCTGAGACACGGCGGGCGTCGGTCGGCCATGATGAAGGGCATGGGGCACCCTCGACGCCACGCGGGCCGCGCCTTCCTGCGTACGGCGGGGAGCGTCGTCGCCGTGGCGGCGCTGGTGTCCGGGTGCCAGGACGGCGCACCCGACGATCCCCCCGCCCCGGGTCAGCAGTCCGCGGCGCTCCGCGTGGAGACGGTCGCGGGAGCAGAGCAGCTCGACGAGCGCACCCGCGCCGACCTCGAGGCGGCCGTCGGCGACGTGCTCTCCGCCTACGTGCTCGAGGCGTTCCTCGGCGACTTCCCGCGTGAGGAGTTCGTCCGCTCCTTCGAGTCCTTCACCAGCCGCGCGGCCAGCAGTGCCACCCGCGACATCGACCTGCTCACGGCGGCCGGCACGGCCGACGCCACCGCCGTACGCGCGACCGATCTCGACGCCCGGCTGTCGTTCCTGACGCAGTCGGGCACGGCGCACAGCGGCACTGCGGCGGTGCACTTCGCGTTCGAGGCCACGCTCGAGGACGGGACCACGCAAGCGCTCGTGCTCGACGGCCGCTTCCTGCTGGAGGCGGACCGGGACACGTGGTCGATCTTCGGCTACGACGTCGCGTACGACGACGGGCTCGGCGTCCCCGTGGAGACGGAGTCGACCCCGTGAAGGCGCTCCGTCGAGCCCTCGCGCGACTGACCCTCGTGACCGGCCTCGTCGTGGCGGTACCGACCGCCTCGGTCCACCCCGCGACCATCAGCCTGACGACCACCGGCACGGCCAAGGCCGTCGATGCCGGAGCGGACGTCGTGTGGGTGCTCGCGCTCGGCTCCGAGGCGGCACCCGGCGTCGACGTGACGCAGGGCCTCACCGACGCGATGCAGCTCATCGGGGTGAACCCCGGAACCGGCCGCGCGGTCGCCATCGGCCTTCCGCGCGACCTGTACGTCGCGCTCCCGGACGGTCGTGCCCGGATCAACACCGCCCTCCGGGAGGAGGGGCCGGACGGCGTGGCCGGCGTGGTGGACGAGCTCGTCGGCATCACTCCCGACGTCGTGCTGGTGACCGGCTCCGACGGCTTCCTCTCGATGCTCGGTGTCGTCGGCGACGTCCGGGTCGAGTCGCCCCTCACCTTCACCACCGACGAGGGCGGCGTGCAGGTGCGCAGCGGCGGCAACACGTTCGACGCCCCTCAGGCGCTCGACTACGCCCGTACCCGCGACAACCTGCCCGCGGGCAGTGACTTCGAGCGCGTCGCCAACCACCAGCGCCTCCTGCTCGGCGTCCTGGAGCGGCTCCGTGCCGCCGAGGACGAGGAGGGATTCATGGAGGGCGCCGCCCTGGCCGCGCTCGGCGGGCTCAGCACCGACATGTCCCCCGCTGCGGTGTACCGGCTCCTCCAGGCGCTCACCGCCGTCGATCCCGAGCGGACGGCCGGGTGCATCATCGGGGGCACGTTCGGGGTGGAGTTCGGTGCCGCCGTCGTCTACCCCGACGAGGCGCAGGCCCGGGCGATCGGGGACGACGCCCGCGATGACGCCCGCCTGCAGGGTGGGTGTCGCGACGGCTCGGGCTGAGGGTCCTCAGCCCAGCCCTGCCTCGCGTGCCTTGACGATCGCCTGCGCCCTGTGGGCGACCTGGAGCTTGGTGAAGATGTTGCTCGCATGGTTGCGCACCGTCTTGATCGACAGGCCCAGACGGCGCGCGATCTCGCCGTTCTCCTCCCCCGCCGCGATCATCGCGAGCACCACCCGCTCCCGTTCGGTCAGGTCGGGAAAGGCGTCGGCGGCGGGACGCGTGCGCGCAGAGGAGAAGTACGTCATCACCCGGTCGGCGATGCCGGGCCCGAAGATGACCTCGCCCGCGCCGACGGCCTGGACGGCACGGACGATCTCTCCACGCCGCGCACCCTTGAGCAGGTAGCCGCGAGCGCCCGCGCGCACCGCCGCGAACACCGACTCCTCGTCGTCCATCATCGTCAGCACCAGCACGCCGATGTGCGGCGACGACCGGACGATCTGCGCGGTCGCGTCGATGCCGTTGACCCGGGGCATGTGCAGGTCCATCAGGACGACGTCGGGCTGGAGGTCGAGGGCGAGGGCGACAGCCATGGCCCCGTCGCCGGCGGTTCCGACGACCTCGAGGGCAGGGGTCGCGGCGAGCAGCGCCTCGAGCCCGCGCCGGAAGTCCTCGTGGTCGTCGGCGACCAGCACCCGGTGGGTCTCCATCCCGGTCCTCCCTCCCTGGTTCTCGTACAACGGCCCTCACTCAGCTGGTCCAGACCAACGGGAGCCGCGCCCGGACGACGGTGCCGCCGTCCGCTCCGGCGCCCACGTCGAAGGTCCCGCCGAGCTCCTCCGCGCGCTCGCGCATCGAGGACAGGCCTACACCCGCACGCCTGTCCACGGCCAGCCCCCTCCCGTCGTCCGCGACCTCCACGAGCAGCTCCCCGTCTGCGCGCGCCAGGCGCACCCGGCAGCTGTCCGCACCGCTGTGCCGCTGCACGTTGGTCACCGCCTCGACGACGATCCGGTACGCCGCCACCTCCACCGCGGCGGGGAGGGACTCGAGATCGTCGTCGGCCTCGACCGACCACGGGACTCCCAGCGACCCCGACCCGGAGGCGTGCTCGGCCGCCCGGTGCCGCAGCGCAGACACCAGCCCGAGCTGGTCGAGCGCAGGCGGCCGCAGCCCCTCGACGAGGCGGCGGACCTCCACGATGTCCTCGCGTGCCTGGTCGGAGAGCCGCGCCACGAGATCAGCAGCCCGCTCCGGGTCGTCGCGGATGAGGTCCGTCGCGGACTCCAGCCGCATGGCAAGGGTGGCCAGCGACGGTCCCAGTCCGTCGTGCAGGTCGCGCCGGAGCCGGCGACGCTCCTCCTCCCGCGTCGAGACCAGACGCTGCCGCGACTGCTGGAGCTCGCGGTTGGAGACGACCGCCTGGACGAGGGCGCCGACCTGGGAGCCGATGTCCTCCAGGAGCCGCCGGTCCCCCGGCCCGAACGGGTCGTGGCCCGTGTCCACCTCCACCTGCAACCGACCGAGGGTGGCGCCGCCGACCGCGAGGTCGATGGTGGCCGGAGCGGCGGAGGGCGACCCGATGGCGGCGGCTATCGGGCCCGAGGTGGGGGTGGCGAAGACGTCGACAGCGGCGAAGGAGAGGTGCAGGCGGCGGGCCAGCAGCTCCAGCACCTGGCGGAGGGCGGCCTCGGGAGCTGTGACCGCGTCGAGCCTCCGCAGGTCCGACACGACCCGGTCGGGGGAGGCCCGGTCGCCGTAGACCAGCCGGCGCACGGTGCGCTGCACGGTCACGGCGACCGGCACGAGCAGGAGCGCCAGCAGACCGCCGAGGAGCATCGAGCCGGCCGAGATGTCGGCCGCGGCGTCGACCGCCCGCACCAGACCGACGAACGCCGCCCCGACCACGACCAGCACCAGCGCCTGGACGAGACCGCGGCGCACCCTCGGCTCGATCTCCCCGAGCCGGTAGTGCGCAGCCGCTGCTCCCACGCAGGCGATCGCGACGCCGGCCGCGAGACCCGCCAGCAGGTCGTCCGGCAGCGGGGCCCGGGCGCCGATCCACGCGGGAGCCTGCCCCAGGAGGATCCAGGCGCCCACCCCCGCCGCCAGCCCGAGCAGCACCAGACGGGTGGCCAGCACGTCCTCCCGGCGTCGGGCGCGTGCGTGCGTCAGCGCGGCCACGACGAGGCCGACGGGGATGCAGGCCCACAGCGCGGGGACCGCGACCGTGGCCAGCACCTGGAGCCGGGCCGGAGATGGGTCGGTCCCGTCGTAGGACAGCCCCAGCCAGATGCCGTACGCCAGGAACGGGGCGAGGAGGGTGGCCACCACCACCACCGCCCGCTGACGGCGGGAGGAGTCGACCAGCGCGGCGACCGACACCACGAGGGCGACCAGGGCGAGGGCGGCCCACACCTCGCCGACCACCTGCGGCCAGACGCCACCACCTCCCGCGAGGTCGATCACGCCGGTCCCGAACGGGGCGGAGGTGATCGCGGCGGGCAGGAGTGCGGTCGCGACGAGGAAGGCGCGCGCCGACGCGGTCCCGGACCTGACCCAGAACACCGCTGAGCCGACGACGAGCAGGAGGGCCGCGAGGACCAGCACCTGCGGCGAGGCACGCACGGCAGCCGCTACGTCGTACCGCTCGAGGGTCACGTCGACCTGCTGGATCAGGTCGAGCCCCGACCGGGAGCGGCGCACCTCGTAGCGGACCACGTCGCCGACGTCGCGCCGGGCGGCGTCGTCACTGCCCACCCAGTCGGCGAGCGACCGCTCCTCGACCAGCAGCACCTCGTCACCCCGGACCAACGGGGTGTCGCCGTAGGCACGCGCGACCACCACCGACTCACCCCAGCGCGGCCCCGATGCCAGCACCGACGACCTCAGGCTGGTGCCGTCCGACGGCCCGGACAGCAACGCGAACCCGATCCACACGACAGGCACGGCCCAGGCGACCGTGAGCACGAGCAACCTGCCGGTGCGCGACATGGTGGCATCGTGCACCTGCACCCGGATGCGGGGAAAGGGGGCGCGCTGGGTCGGTGCCTCAGCAGCTGGAGCGCTTCTCCGCCGCCTTGCAGGTGTCGTTGCCCCCGCGCCCACGCGCGATGTCGAAGCCCTTGCCACCGTCGAGGCGGTCGGGCTCGTCGGAGCCGGTCATCACGTCGGAGCCGCCGCGGCCGTAGACCATGACGCGGTAGTCGGGGTGGGCGGTGATGATCTCCGAGTCGTTGCTGCCCTTGAAGATCGACAGGGCGCGGGCCGGGAGCTGGACATCGCTGAAGCCGGTGATCTTGCCCTCGATCTCGAAGGGCAGGTCACTGATCCGGGTCTTGCCCAGCTGGTCGATGCGCACGGTCGGCTTGATCGCGGGGTTGGAGTTGGGCAGCAGGCGCAACCGGTCCTGTCCGCCGTAGCCCTTGGCCACGAAGCCGGACTCGGCCGGGATCGGGAAGGTGACGGTGTCGACGCCGCTGCCGCCGCGGATCACCTGGTGCAGCTCCGAGGTCGAGCCGAGGACGTCTCCACCGCTGCCGCCGACGAGGGTGTCGCTCCCGACCGTCGAGCTGAGGGTGTCGTCGCCGGCGTCGCCGTAGAGCCGGTCGTTGCCGAGCGTGCCGGAGGCATCGGCGGCGATGACGTCGTCACCGCCCCGTCCGAAGATGGTGTCGTCCCCGCCGCGCGCGAAGACCACGTCGTCGGAGTTGGTGCCCTTGATCGTGTCGCCGAGCGGTGAGCCGTAGACCCGGATGCCGCCGTCGAAGCCGGTGACCGTGTCGTTGCCCTCCGCAGCGACCGGGACCGAGAAGCTCGCGCCGAAGTCGACCACGACCGCAGCGGGCGCGTCGGCGTACGACACCCCGTCGAGCAGCACGCTGGTGCCCTCGCTGGCCGGGCGCGGGTCGTAGCCGAGATCGATGGCGTCGTCGCCGCCTCCCCCGTTGATGGTGTCGCCCTTCTTGACGATCCGACCGAACTGGTCGATCTTCACCGCGTCGGCCTCGCCGAAGAGGCGGTCGTTGCCGTCACCCCCCTGGATCGCGTCCGCGCCGTCCCCGCCGCAGATGACGTCGTTGCCCCCGAGACCGCGGATGGTGTCGTTGCCGCCCCGCGCGACGATCACGTCGCGCTGCGCGGTGCCGGTGAGGGTGTTGGCCCTCGCGTTGCCGACGATCGTGGCCTTGAGTCCCCCGCACGTGACGGCGGCGGCCTGCGCCGACGGGACGAGGGTGAGCGGAGTGGCCAGGGCCGCCGTGGCGAGCAGGGTGGTGACGAGACGCATGTGGAGCTCCCAAGTTTGTCGTTCAGGTGCTCCTACCGCATCCGGGGTCTCCCAAACCTCGACCCGTCAGACCAGACCCACCGGGCCCTTCTCGAGCAGCGTCGTGAACTGGTCCTCGTCGAGCACCCGGACCCCCAGCTGCTCCGCCTTCTCGGCCTTGGACCCGGCGTTCTCCCCCACCACGACGTAGTCGGTCTTCTTCGACACCGAGCCCGACGCCTTGCCGCCGCGGCTGATGATCGCCTCCTTCACCGAGTCGCGGGTGTAGTGCTGGAGCGAGCCGGTGGCCACGACGGTGAGCCCCTCGAGGGTGCGCGGGACGGACTCGTCGCGCTCGTCCGCCATCGCGACACCGGCCGCTGCCCACCTGTCGATGATCGCGGTGTGCCAGCCGGAGCCCTCGCCGTCGAGCCAGTCGCGCACCGAGGCTGCGATCGTGGGACCGACGCCGTCGGTGTTGGCAAGGGTCTCCTCGGAGGCCTCGCGGATCGCGGCCATCGAGCCGAACTGCGTGGCCAGCGCGCGGGCCGCGGTCGGGCCGACGTGGCGGATCGACAGGGCGACCAGCACCCGCCACAGCGGGACCGTCGCCTTGCGCTCGTGGAGGTTGGCCAGCAGCCGCAGGCCGTTGGCGCTGAGCTGCGGACCCTCCTCGGTCTTCTTCGGCGCGCGGGTGAACAGCGGCGCGGTCAGCAGCGCCGCCTCGTCGAGGTCGAACAGGTCGCCCTCGTTGGCGATCGCGTGGGCGTCGAGGAGGGCGACCGCCGCTTCGTAGCCCAGGCCCTCGATGTCGAAGGCCCCGCGGCCGGCCACGTGGAAGACGCGCTCGCGCACCTGGGCGGGACACTTCTCGTGGTTGGGGCAGCGGAGGTCCTTGTCGCCCTCCTTCTGCTGGGCCAGCGGCGTCCGGCAGGCGGGGCACCTCGTCGGCATCCTCCAGGGCCTGAGGCCCTTCGGACGCAGCGGCAGCACCGGCCCGAGGATCTCGGGGATGACGTCTCCGGCCTTGCGCAGGATCACGGTGTCGCCGGGGCGGACGTCCTTGCGGGTGACCTCGTGGGCGTTGTGGAGCGTGGCGTTCTCCACCGTCGACCCGGCGACCTTGGTGGGCTCCATGACGCCGTAGGGCGTGACGCGGCCGGTGCGGCCCACGTTGACCTCGATCGAGATCAGGAGCGTGTTGACCTCCTCGGGCGGGTACTTGAAGGCGATCGCCCACCGCGGCGCGCGGCTGGTGGACCCCAGGCGACGCTGCAGCGACACGTCGTCGACCTTCACCACGAGGCCGTCGATCTCGTAGCCGACGATGGTGTGCCGGTGCTCGCCGACGTGGGCGATCCGCTCCTCGACGTCCGCGAGCGTCGGCACCACCCTGACCTGGTCGGAGATCGGCAGGCCCCACGCCCGCAGGGCCTCGTACGCCGTGCTCTGCGAGGTCGGCTCGAAGCCCTGCCGGGCGCCGATGCCGTGGCACACCATCCCCAGGTCGCGGGTCGCGGTCACTCGGGGGTCCTTCTGCCTCAGCGAGCCGGCGGCGGCGTTGCGGGGGTTGGCGAACATGGGCTTGCCGGCCTCGACCATCGAGGCGTTGAGCCGCTCGAAGGCCTCGCTGGGCAGGAAGACCTCGCCGCGGACCTCGAGCAGCGCGGGCACCGGGTGCGCGTCGGTGGCGGTGAGGCGGTGGGGCACCGACGCGATCGTCTTCACGTTGGGCGTGACGTCCTCGCCCGTACGCCCGTCCCCGCGGGTCAGCGCGCGGACCAGTCGACCCTCCTCGTAGAGGAGGTTGATCGCGAGGCCGTCGACCTTGAGCTCGCAGAGCAGTGCGGGCGCCTCGATGCCCTCGCGCAGGATGCGGGCGTGCCAGGCGGCCAGCTCCTCGGAGGAGAAGGCGTTGTCGAGCGACTCCATCCGCTGGAGGTGGTCGACGGCCGTGAACTCGGTGGAGACCGCGCCGCCGACCTTCTGCGTCGGCGAGTCGGGCGTGCGCAGCTCCGGGAAGTCGTCCTCCAGCGCCTCGAGCTCGCGCAACCGGACGTCGAAGTCGGCGTCGGACAGGGTCGGGTCGTCGAGCACGTAGTAGCGCCAGCGGGCGTCGTCGACCTGCTCGCTGAGCTCGCGGTGGCGCTCCCGTGCCTCGGGTGGCGCGGCGGCCACCTCGGCAGCGGGATCGGCAGCGGGATCGGGCTGGTCGAGCGAGCTCATGGGCACAGTCTGCCCGTCCCCACCGACACCACCGGCCGTCCCCCACCGGCGCCCCGGTGCGGCGAGGTCTGGACCAGCGGAAACTCCTTTGTCCCCTCGGAATAGATCTGCCTACAGTCGGGGTTGAGCGAAACGAAACCGTTTCGTTTCATCGTGACGACCGTCACCCCGCCACCCAGGAGAGGCCCGCAGTGACCCCGACCGAGACCGGCACCCGCCCCCGCGTGGAGGGCGAGCGCGAGATGGAGATCTTCGAGGCGACCCTCCAGGTCCTCGACGAGGTCGGCTACGACCTGCTCACCATGGATGCGGTCGCCGCTCGCGCCAAGGCGTCCAAGGCCACCCTCTACCGCCGGTGGAGGGGCAAGCCCGAGCTCGTCGTGGCCGCGATCATGGCGCACAAGGGCGAGTCGGTCGTGCCCGACACCGGCACGCTCCGCGGGGACCTGCTCGAGGCCTACTGCGGCGGACCCGGGGGGCTCAACGACCCGCTCGCGCAGTCGGTCCTGTCAGCCGTCGTCACCGCCATGGGCCGCGACCCGGAGTTCGCCGAGGTCTACCGGCGCGACTTCATCGGCCCCAAGATCGCCGCCTCGCAGGCGATCTACGAGCGTGCGCGCTCCCGCGGCGAGGTCCACCCCGACGTCGACCTCACCGTCCTCGCCCCGTCCCTCGCCGGGATCGTCCTGCACCGGGTGTTCCTGCTCGGCGAGCAGGTCACTCCCGAGCTCATCGGGCGCGTCCTCGACGAGGTCATCCTTCCCGCCGCCCTCCACGGGCCCACTGCCTGACACACCGCCTGACCACGGTCCGACCCCACTGTCGGACCCCTCTGCTCCACTCGTACTGATCCGCTCTTGACGAAGGAACACCATGACCGACACCACCAGCACCACCTCGGCATCCGGGGCGGTGACACCGCCCCAGCGTGAGCTCAACCTGACGTGGGCCCTGGTCCTGATCTCGATCGCTCAGCTGATGGTCGTGCTCGACGCGACCATCGCCAACATCGCGCTCCCCTACATCCAGATCGACCTGGAGATCAGCAACGCCAACCTGCCCTGGATCGTCACCGGCTACGCCCTGGCCTTCGGCAGCCTGCTGCTGCTCGGTGGGCGCCTCGGTGACCTCTACGGTCGCCGCAAGGTGTTCATGGCCGGCCTCGCCATCTTCGCGGTGGCCTCGCTCCTCGGTGGCTTCGCGACCAACGAGGCACTGCTGCTCGGCGCCCGTGGCCTGCAGGGCCTCGGCGCCGCGCTCGCCTCCCCGGCCGCGCTCGCGCTGATCACGACCACGTTCCCCGCCGGCCCTGCGCGCAACCGGGCGTTCGCGGTCTACGCCGCCATGTCCGGCGCCGGCGCTGCGGTCGGCCTGATCCTCGGTGGCTGGCTCACCGGCACGTCGCCCGAGATCTTCGGCATCGTGGTCGACGGCTGGCGCTTCACCTTCCTGATCAACGTGCCGATCGGCCTCGCGGCGGCCTTCCTCGCCCCGCGCTTCCTCAACGAGTCCGAGTCGCACCCGGGCGAGCTCGACCTGCCGGGTGCCGTCACCGGCACCCTGGGCCTGCTCGGTGTCGTCTACGGCCTCACCCGGGCCGGCAGCGAGGGCTGGGGCGACTCCATCACCATCGCCAGCCTCGTGGCCGGCGTCGTGCTCCTGGTCGTCTTCGGCTTCATCGAGAGCCGGGTCGAGCACCCGCTCCTCCCGTTCCGCATCTTCACCAACCGCACCCGCGCGGCCAGCTTCGTGGCGATGTTCCTCGCCCCGGCCGCGATGTTCGCGATGTTCTACTTCCTCAGCCAGTACATCCAGAACGTCATGGGCTACAGCCCGCTCAAGGCCGGCGTCGCGTTCCTCCCGTTCACCGTCGGCATCGTCGTCGGCGCGGGCATGGCCTCCAACCTGGTCAACCGGATCGACCCGCGCTACATCTCCGGCGTCGGCACGCTGCTGGCCGCCGGTGCGCTGTTCGGCTTCTCGCGACTGCCCTACGACACGTCGTTCCCCCCGAGCGACCTGACGGGCGACTACCTGACCGACATCATGCCGTTCATCGTCCTGATGTCCTTCGGCATGGGCCTGACGTTCGTGCCGGTCACGCTGACGGCCGTCCACCACCTCCGCTCGGAGGAGTCCGGCATCGGCTCCGGGGTGCTCAACACCGCCCAGCAGGTCGGTGGGGCGCTCGGTCTCGCCGTGCTCGCCACGGTCGCGACCCAGACGTTCACCGACCGCGGCAAGGAGTTCGCCGCAGCCGCAGCGGGTGCACCGCAGCTGTCCGCCGACCAGATGGAGAAGTTCCAGCAGATCGCCCAGCAGCAGATCTTCACGGAGGGCTCGACCAACGCGTTCCTGGTCGGCTCGATCCTGATGCTGGCCGCCTCCGCGGTGATCTGGATCTTCCTCGACGTCAAGCACGAGGAGCTGGCGACCGACGGCCCCGAGGCCGTCGTCGTCCACTGATCGACAGCACCAGCACCCGCACCACCACCAGCGAGGGAGGATCTCCGGCGACGGAGGTCCTCCCTCGTCCCATCCGTTGGCAGCCACCATTCCGAAGGAGAGACGTGACCGGCCGCCTCCTGACCCAGCACGACGCCCCCGGCGACGCCCGGGCGATGATCCTGGTCCTGCACGGCGGCAAGCCCCGCTCGAGCCAGCCCATCGACGGGCGCAGCGCGTCCTGGCGCCGCGCCCTCTGGCTCCAGCGCGAGATCACGCCGCGGGCCCACGAGGCCGGGGTCGGCACCTGGCTCCTGCGCTACCGCGAGCGTGGCTGGAACGGCGGGGCCGATCGGAGCGCCGATGCCCGATGGGCCCTCGACGAGGTGCGCGCCGCGCACGGTGACGTACCCGTCGTCCTGCTCGGTCACTCGATGGGCGCGCGCGTCGCCGTGCACGTGGCCGACGACCCGTCGGTGCACGGCGTGGTCGGGCTGGCCCCCTGGTGGTCGGCCGAGGACCCGGTGCACACGCTGGCCGGGCGCACGCTCGTGGCCGCCCACGGCCGCCGCGACCGGATCACGTCGTTCCGCGAGACCACCCGCTACGTCGCGCGCGCCACGGCCGTCGCCGAAGGCGCCGACCTACGGGACATGGGCGCGCTCGGGCACTACATGCTGTCCGGCTCCGCGCGGTGGCACGACGTCGCCATCGAGTCGTCCCTGGCGATCCTCGGCACGCACGTACGCGGCCACTGACGCCTGCGTCCGGCCTCGCGCCCGTCCCACCATGACGGCGACGATCGAGGCCCCGGCGCAGATCGCCAGCGCCGCCAGTGCGTCCGGCAGGGGTCCGTCGACCGGCGAGGTCTCCTGACGGCTGAAGACGTAGTAGTGCTCCAGCCACGCGATCGCGCCGGCGAGCCACACCAGCAGCACCGCCGACCACGCGCCGGCCACCCACCAGTCGCGGCGCTCCGCCGCCTCGGTGCCGGGCTCCGGTGCGGCCATCGACCGGCCGACCTCGAGCATCCCGACCGCGGTGGCCGTCGCCAGCAGGGGCATCACCTGCATGAGGTAGCGGTCGTGGAAGCCACCGCCGGCGGCGAGGAAGGTCACCACGCTCTGCAGGGTCAGCAGCGCGTGGGCGGCGAGCAGGACCCACATTGCGTCCAGCCGCACCCCGTGCCGGCGTACGGACCGGGCGAGCGCGACCGGGACCAGGACCAGCGCGACGACGATGAGGATCGGCGTCGCGAGCGTCGGCTCGGTGAGACCGGGGATGTTGTCGATCCGGTCCCAGCGGGTCACGGGCACCCGGCCGAACTTCTCGAGCAGGGCGTCCTGGCCGGTGACGTCGCCGTAGAGCCGCAGGTTGCGGAGGTAGAACCACCCGAAGGCCACCGCAGGGATGCCGCCGACGAGTGCGGCGACGCCGAGCCCGCGACGCAGTCCTGCGCGGCTCCACCGTGACCGGTGGGCCAGCACGACGAGCAGGGCGACCGAGCAGAGCGCGACGACCAGGACGCCCTGCGCCCGGGTGCCGGCGGCGACCGTCCCCGCCACCACCGCCCACGCGACCCGCGTCCGGGTGACCTCGTGGCGGAGCATCCGGACGGTCACCAGCAGCAGCAGGACCGCGGACGCCGACGCCCAGCCGTCGTTCTGGAAGAAGGCCGAGCGCAGCACGAGCGTCGGTGCCGCCGCCACCACCACCGCGAGCGCCGCGACCGCCGGACGCCGCGGCACGAGCTCGCGGGCCAGCAGGCCGACGAGGAGGAGCCAGGTCGCGAAGCCGAGGGTGTTGGCCAGCCGCATGGTGATGACCATCCCGCTCTGGTGGTCCGAGAGCGCCCACCAGACCGGGACCATCGCGAGGTGGAACAGCGGCGGGTGGTTGGCGGTCCAGATGTCGCCGTGCTGCTCGTCCCACCCGCGGAACTCCTCGGCCGTCCCGGGGAACCGCGCCGGGTCGTCGACGATGTCGGTCTCGATCGTCGGGAGCCGGCCCTCGGCGAGCGAGGCGACGTAGCCGGTGTGCGCCGGCTCGTCGTTGCCCCAGCTCGGCACCTTGAACACCAGCGCGATCTGGGCGCCGACGAGCGCCATCATGACCGCGGCCAGGACCGGTACGGCGTACGGGTGGCGGGCGAAGCGGCGGAGTGCGGGTGTCATGGGCGGTCCCTCTCGTCGGCGTGGACGGGTCAGCAGTCGTCGAGACGGTGGACCTCGACGACAGGTCCGGGTCGGTGGTGTGCGGGCGGGTAGTAGTTGAAGCTGAAGTCGTAGGAGAAGGCGGGTGCCGGTGCCGCGGCCCCGAACGGCGAGACCCGGAACGCGACGGCGCCCTCCTCGGCCAGCCGGCGGTAGTAGGCCGTCGCCCCCGGCAGGCCCGCCGCCACGCCGCGGTCGCGCTGGTGGCCGTTGACCATCACCCAGCACCAGCCCTCGGCGCGGTAGGTGTCGATGACCTCGGGCCGCAGACCGAGCTCGTAGGCCTGGAAGGGCCGGCTCACCGGGAACAGCTCGAAGCCGGCCTCGCGCAGGTCCCGGCGGTAGGACCCGGGCACGGCGGGCTCGACGACGATCCGTCCCGCCGCCTGGCGGCTCGCCAGCCACGCCAGCGCCTCGGCGCGGGTGTCGGTCCGCAGCAGCAGGACGTCGCTGCGGACCACGTCGACCACGGGTTGCGCGAGGGCCACCGCAGCGACCATCGCCACCGCCAGGGGACGCAGGACGGGGGGCAGCCGACGCCGGAGCGCGTACGCCGTCCGCGCGGCGCCGTGCCCGGCGATCACCGCGAGGGCGGGGTAGGCCGGCAGCAGCCACCGCGCGAACCAGCGGTCCTGGGAGGCCATGACGAGGTAGAGCAGCACGGGGAAGGCGACCAGCAGCAGCGCACGACCGCGGTCCCGGCGCCACGCCAGCACCAGGCCGAACAGGGCGAGGAGGACGGGCACCAGGCCGAGTCCCCAGAGCAGGGTGACCGGGTAGCCGGCCCACGCCGAGCCGGCCTGGCCGAGCTTGACCGTCGCCGCCTGCGCCGACTGGCCGCTGAGGTCGTCCCAGAACTTGCCGGCCTCCAGCACCACGAACGGGTTGAGCAGCAACAGACCACCGAGGCACGCGGCTGCCGCGACCGTCAGGTCGCGGAGCGCGGGGAGCAGGCGCTGACGGCGCTCGACCACCCGGAGCAGCAGGGCGAGCCCCACCACCACGACCATCGGCGCAGCGAGGTACTTGGTGCCCGCCGCGACGCCGACGGCGGCCCCCGCCAGCGCTGCCGTCGCCGTGCCGCCCCGCTCGTGCAGGTGCAGGCAGGCGGCCAGGCCCACGGCCAGGGGCAGCAGGGTGGGGGCGTCGTTAAGGGCGTGGTGGGCGTAGAAGACCGGGAGGAAGGTCAGGCCGACGAAGGCGGCCGCCCACACCCCCGCCGCCGGTCCGAAGGCGCGACGACCGGTGATCCCCACGACCGCCACGGTCGCCGTGGCCAGCGCCACGACCGTCAGTCGCGCGACCGTGTAGACGAGCGCCGGGTCGTCGACCAGCAGCCGGGTGGCGTCGTCGCCCGGCAGCACCAGCCGGAACACCACGGCCAGCAGGTAGGTGAGGCCGCTCGGGTTCTCGAAGTAGCCGGAGTACCAGTCGCCGTCGGCGGCGCGCGCCGCCTGCGGCACGAAGTGCAGCTCCTCGTCGGCGCTGTAGGCGTGGGGCAGCCCGTGTCGCAGGGCCACCAGCCGGGCAGCGAGGGCCAGCACGACCACCGCGGCCAGCCACCAGGCGTGCCGCCGTGCTGTCGAGGTCACGACCACGTCCACCACCCGCTCCAGGGAGCCTCCGCGAGCGGGTAGGCGACGCTCTGCGTGGCGGCGACCAGCCACACCACCGCGACCAGCGGCGGGAGCGCCCGCAGTGCGCGATCCGCGCGGGCGCGGGTGCTGCCCACGAGCAGCAGCCACCCGATCAGCAGCGGTTCGCAGCCCCACCGCAGGTAGGCCTGGCCGCGGTCCCACACGGGCAGGCTCACCAGCAGGAGCAGGTACGCGGCCAGCGCCAGCCGCTCGTGCCGCGGCCCGTCCGCACGGAGCCCGGTCGCTGCCACGCCGAGCGCCCACAGTGTCGGCACGAGCAGCGCCAGGTGGGGGGCCTCGACGACCGGGTCGGTGAGCGCCGAACCGAGGTAGCGCACCAGTGCGAGGCCCGGCACCCCCAGCGGGTTGTCGGACGGCGGCGCCGGCACCACGTCGGACCAGCGGGATCGCACCCACCCCCGCCAGCCGGCGTACGCCACGAGCGGCACGACGCCGACCCACCAGGGGGGCGACGTACGTCCCCCCGGTCCGCCGCGCGTCGGCAGGAGCGCGGCGACCACCACCGCCACCGCGACCACGAGCGTGGTCTCCCGGGTCAGGCCCGCCGTCGTCAACGCCAGCGCGGCGAGGAGGTGCCGCCCCGAGCGCGCCAGCAGCAGGGCGGCCAGGAGCAGGAGCCCGGCCAGCGGCTCGGTCAGGTCCTGTCCCAGGCCGACCAGGAAGCCCGCCCAACCCGCCGGGACCGCACCCCACCAGGCGCTGCGCCCCAGCCGGGTCGCGATGCGGGCCGCGAGGAGGGCGATGCCGGCGACGGCGAGCAGGTTGACCAGGACGAGGGCCGCGGGGACGAGCGCCCGACGCCCGCCGAGGGACACGGCCCAGGAGGAGAGCGGGTAGCCGATGCGCGCCTGCCAGTACGCCGGCCGGGTGAAGGTGATGCCGTGGTCGCTGACGGCGAGCGTCAGCGGGTCGAGGGCGAGGCGGTAGTAGGCGCGGCCGTCGTAGACGACGAAGCCCTCGGTGCCGCCGACCGCGGCCAGGCGCACGACGACGAAGACGAGGTGGACGACGAGCACGGTGGCGACGACACGCACGACGCTCCGCGTCCGGACCTCACTCGTGGTGTGCACGGGCCGGCGCGGGAGCCGCCGCGCTCGGGCCGACCCGGCCGACGCGCGCCCACGCACCGGCGGCACCGGCGACGGCGAAGTCGGCGAGGGCGTGGGCGACGCGGGACAGCAGCGCCACGGCTGCCGCGCCCGGCACCCCGAGCACCGGGGAGAGCAGGGCCACGAGGACGCCCTCGCGGACGCCGACCCCTGCCGGTGCCACGACCACCAGCACTCCAGCGGCGTGCGCCAGCGCGAATGCCGCGACCGCAGCGCCGAACCCGGGAGTGCCCGATCCGCCGGCCGGCACGAGCAGGAGCAGTCCGGCGCCGTAGCAGCCCCAGACGGCGGTCATCAGGGCCGTGGTCGTGCCGAGCTCGACGAACCCGAGGCTGGTCCGGGCCCCCGGACCCGCGAACCGGTCCGCGAGTCGCCGCACCAGCCCGGGAGCGAGGGCCACAGCGCCGATCGCGACGGCGACCCACGGCCACGTGGTGGAGGCGGACCGGTCGAGGGCACCGCCCAGCACCAGCAGGCCGCCCAGCAGCAGACCCGTCGCCGTGTGCACCAGGAGGAAGAGCGCCGACGCGGTGGCGCTCGAGCGGGCGGGGACGCCGTGGCGACGGCCCAGCTGGGCCTGGGCCGCCACGCTCCACACCGACCCGGGGACGTACTTGCCGAGCTGGCCGACGAGGAAGACCGCGGCGCCGTCGCGTACCCCGACCTCCGACCCGACCCATCGCAGCAGGAGCCGCCACAGCACGCTCGTCAGCGCGAGGCCGGCCGCGGTGCACGCCACGGCCGCCGCCAACCGGACCGGGCCGATGTCGACGGCGGCGTCGGCGATCTCGCGCCACCGTCCGCGGAACCCCCACCAGGCGAGCGCGAGGGTCAGCAGGACGAAGGCCGCGCGGGCGCCGCGCAGCGTCCGTCGCCCGGTCATCGGGCGGCAGACCGCGCGGTCGAGTGCAGGAGGGCGGTGCGTGTCGGGTAGGGCAGGGCCGGCGTGAGGCCGCGGGTCATCGTGAGGGTGAGCCGGTCGCCCACGGTCTCGATGGCGTCGACGTAGCGCTGCCGGTCGACGTTGTCGAAGACGATGATCCCGCCCGGTGCCAGCCGCTCCACGGCACGGGCCAGGCACGCCTCGCGGGCTCGGCCGTCGATCACGACGACGTCGAAGTCGCCCGCGACGTCGTCGATCGCGGCGACGTAGGCAGCGAAGTCGAGGCCTGCGTGGCCGGGCTTGGCCGACGGGACGGCAGGGGTCGAGGTCGCGACGGCCTCGACCACGCGCAGGTCGACGTTGGCCGGCAGCCGCGGGGCCAGTACGCCGGCCCAGCCGGCGTGGTGCTCGACCGAGTGCACGGACCCGGCGCGGGCCGCGAGCCACAGCGTCGACGCTCCCGACCCCCACTCGAAGACGCGCGCACCCGGGTGGTCGCGCAACCACCCGGCCACGAGGTCGGCCGACGCGAAGGTCCACCACGGCACGTCGAGGCGCTGCAGCCCGTCGACGTCGTGGATGGCGAACAGCGAGGCGAGCCAGGTGGCGGCACGCGAGCGCGGCGCCCGCCGCTCGAGCGACGCCAGCACTCCGGTGGCCCGCACCAGGGCACCGAGAGCCCGCACGGCACGGATGTAGAGCGACTTCACCGGATGCTCCCGGCCTCGTAGGACACGGAGTCGATCGCCGCGGTCTGTGGGACGCGGAGGATGTCGTAGCGGGCGCGCTTGGTGTGCTCGAGGTTGGTCTCGATCAGCGAGCGGTTGGTGCGGATCAGGTCGGAGACGATCCCCAGCATCAGGCACAGCGACGACATCACGACGAGGGCGGCCCCGACCAGCAGCGACTGCACGTGGCCTCCCCCGTCGCCCGTCGCGGCGAGCACGGCGTAGCGGGCGTAGGGCAGCAGTCCCAGCACACCGAAGAGCGCGGCCATCACGCCGAAGATCACGTAGGGGCGGTACATCACGTAGGCCCGCACGATCGCTGCGCCGGAGCGGAACACGTGCTGCCGGGTGGAGGAGAAGAGCCGCGACTCGCGGGTCTTGGCGTTCGTCAGCACCGGCAGGCTGGCGATAGCCAGGTTCTTGTTGCCCGCCTGGATGATCGTCTCCATGCAGTAGGAGAACCGTGTCACCGTGTTGAGCCGCATCAGCGACTCGCGCGAGTAGGCGCGGAAGCCGCTCGCGGCGTCGGGCAGCTCGGTGCGCGCCGCTACGTTGACCACCTTCGAGCCGAAGCGCTGGAGCGCCTTCTTGGCCGGCGAGAAGTGCTCGATCAGCCCGACCTGGCGGTCCGCGATGACGATGTCGGCCTCGCCGCGCAGGATCGGCTGGACCAGGTCGGCGATCCGCTCCTGCGGGTACTGGTTGTCGCCGTCGGTGTTCACCACGATGTCCGCGCCGATCGCGAGCGCGTGGTTGATCCCGTCGGTGAACGAGCGCGCGAGCCCCTGGTTGCGGTGGTGCCGCACGATCTCGGTGACGCCGTACGACCGCGCGACCGCGACCGTGGCGTCGGTGCTGCCGTCGTCGATGACGACCACGACGATCTCGTCGATCCCCGGGATCGAGTCCGGGATCGACGAGAGCACCAGCGGGAGGGTGTCCTCCTCGTTGAGGCACGGGACCTGCACGACGAGCTTCACCCGGGGGACGCTAGGCGCGCCCCGGGTCCCGGGCCGGTCGCGCAGGTGACCTGCCGGCGAACGCTGGACGAGCGCTCGGCCACACGTCTCGCCCTGCACGACGCGGACGCGGACAATGGCGCGCATGCAGCGACGGCTGGTCCCCACCCTGCTGTTCTGCGTCGTGGCGGGCATCTACGCCCTCACGATCAACCCCGACCCGAGCCCCGACGCGTGGACCGCGGAGTTCGCCGCGCACCACATCGCGCTGACCGGCGACCCGGTCCCCGACATCGCCGACTTCCCGCTCCTGGACGACAACATCATCCGCGAGACGTGGATCGTCGAGACCGCTGACGGCCGCGAGGCGGTCGGCCGGGCACCGGGGGTGATCGCGGCGGTCGTGCCGGCGTACGCCCTCGCCCGGGGCGCGACGGTGAGCCCGGTCCCGGGTGGTCTCACCGCGGCGGTGCTCTCGGCAGCGGCGGTCGTGCTGTTCTTCCTGCTGCTGCGCGACCGGGTGGGCACCCGCCGGTCCCTGGTGGCGGCCGGTCTGCTCGCCTTCGCGACCCCGGTCTGGTCGGTGTCGGCCGACGCGATCTGGCCCCACACGCTGACCACCCTCGGGATCCTCGGCACGGCGTGGGCCGCGGACCGCGGCCGGTGGTGGCTGGTGGGCGCCTTCGGCGGGGTCATGCTGTGGGGCCGGCTCCACGCGGCGGTGATCTGCGCCGTGGTCGGGCTGGGGGTGGCCTGGTCGCGGCGGCGCCCCGACGTGGCCTGGCGGGTCGGGACCGTCGCTGCCGCCTCGCTGGCCCTGGCCTCGGCCTGGACCCGCTGGATGTACGGCTCGTGGGACCCCACCTCCGGCTACCGCGCAGGGGACTTCGCCAGCGGCGCGGCGGGCTATGCGCTGGACCCGCTCAACCACCTCGGCTTCGTGCTCTCGGCGGACCGCGGCCTGCTGTGGTGGTGCCCACTGCTGCTCGTGCTCGGACCGTCGGCGTGGCGGCGCCGCCGGGAGCTGCCCGACTGGAGCCGCTGGCTGGCGGCCGGCGGTGCGTCGTACGTCGTGAGCCAGGCCGTGCTCAACCGGTTCAGCGGCGGCGACCACTTCTACGGCTACCGCACCAGTCTCGAGCTCGTCGTGTGCCTCGCCCCGGCGCTCGCGCTCGCCTCGCCGTGGCTCTCTGCGCGCGCGCAGCGCTGGTTCGTCCCGGTCGCCGTCCTCCAGGTCGTGCTGATCGCCCCCGGCGCGATCGCCGACGACTTCTACTCCCCCGTGCGCGACGTGTGGTGGCGCAACGCCTTCGTCGACGCGCTCGTACGCCGCCCCGGCGAGCTGCTGCCCCTCGTCGCACTGACGATGGTGGTGACGCTGCTCGTGGTGCGGCTGCTCCACACCGAGTGGTCGGCGGTCAGAGGTTGCGCGCCACCGTCGCAGACAGGCGCGTGGCCCGTGCCGCCCACGACGGGCTCGCACCGGCCAGGCCGCACGTCGGGGTGATGACCAGCTGCTCCCGCACGACCTCGGGGTCGAGGCCGAGCATGTCGAGCAGGCGCTGGACGCGCTCGGTGAGGCGCGCGTCGGACGGCTCGGCTGCCGGATCCGTGGAGGGCACGACGCCGAGCGCCGCCGTGTGCCCCGCCTCCAGTGCCTCGGCCAAGGTGTCGAGGTCGCCGGGCGACAGCTGGTCGAGGTCGGCCGACAGGCCGCTCACGCCCGTGCCGGCCACCAGCGACCAGGGGGTCTGCGGGGCGCAGGAGTGCACCCACGCCTCGGCACCCGCGGCGGTGATCGCGGACACCACCCACTCCAGGTGGGCGGACGCCTCGGGCGGGTCGACGCGACGGTGGCGCCCGAAGCCGCTCGCCGTCGGGACCCGGGCGTTGACGACCGCAGCCAGGGCGGGCTCGTCGACCTGCACGATCCAGCGATCCACCCCGCGCAGGCGGCGGCGCAGGTCGGCGAGGTGGACGGTGAGCCCCTCGGCCAGCGCCTGCGCGAGCTCCCGCCGGGCGCCGTGGTCGCTGAGGACCTTGTCGCCGCGGGGCTTCTCGACCGTCGCAGCCAGCGTCCAGGGGCCGGTGACCTGGGTCTTGAAGGCGCCGGTGTAGTCCTGTCCCAGCTCCTCGACCACGTCGAGGTCCTGGGCGAGCAGCGACCGCGCCCGGCGGTGGTCGACGCCGCTGGCATCGGTGAGCCGCCACCCGGCGGGTTGCAGGTCGGCGGCCAGGCCGGCCACGACGGCCAGCCCGCGTCCGGTCATCCCTGCGGTGACGCCGCGCGCAGGGACCTCGGGGACGTAGGGCAGGTCGGACAGCTCGCCCAGCACCAGGCGTACGGCCTCGGCATAGTCCTCCCCCGGCAGGGAACCGATCCCCGTCGCGGTGCTCACGCGGACTCCGCCAGCAGACGTGCCGCGGCGCCGTCGACGGACCGCGTGGACGCACTCACCAGCGCGACCCCGACACCGCGGTCGCGGTCGATGCCGACGAAGGACCGGAAGCCACCCGTGCCGCCGTTGTGCCAGGTGACCGTGCGTCGCAGCATCGGTCCGGTCAGCCAGCCGGCGCCGATGCGCTGGCTGCCGCCCATCGGCGCCACCGGATCGAGGGCGTCGACACCCGCGACGGTGCGGTCCAGCATGGCGCGCAGCAGCACCGCCAGGTCGGCGGCCGAGGACCGCACCCCGCCGGCGGGAGCGATCGCCTCGTTGGCCCAGGGCTCGACCTCGCGCCCCCGGCGGTTGCGCGACGCGACGGACCCCGGGCGGAGCTGGTCGACGGCGACCGGGACGTAGGTGTCGGTGAGGCCGAGCGGCTGGGCGATGCGGGTCGCGACCAGGTGGGCGTACGACGTCCGCGTGGCAGAGGCCACGGCGTGCCCGAGGAGCTGGAAGCCGAGGTTGGAGTAGGCGGGCTTCGGCTTCGGCTTCGGCTTCACCGGCTCGAGCTGGGCGAGCAGGCCGGCGAGGTCCTCGCGGTAGGGGTTGCGCCCCTCGCGCCACAGCTCCCAGCTGCGGCGGACCACGTCGCCACCGGCGAGCCGCGGCAGCCCGGACGTGTGCGTGGCCAGCGCGGACAGCCGGATGGCCCCCAGTCGGGCTGGCACCGCGAGGTGCTCGCCGAGGGCGGCATCGGGGGCGACCTCGCCCCGCGCCACTGCGTCGTGCCACAGCAGACCGGTGACGCCCTTGCTGACGGACCCGAGCTCGACGTCCCCGTGCACGTCCGTCCCGGCCGCGTCGACCTCGGTGCTCACCGGCGTCACCAGCGCGACGACGTACGTCGTGTGCTTCGGACCCAGCAGCGCGCCGGCCCGCTCCGCGAGTCCGGTCATCCGCGCGCCGCCACCGGGCGGGTCGACTCGATCGTGGCCGAGCCGACGACCCGGGTGCCGTCATAGATCACCGCGGCCTGGCCGGGTGCGATGCCCTCGGCCGGATCGAGCAGGTCGATGGTCACCCGGTCGTCGTCGACCAGCACCACCGCGCGGTGCTCGGCGCCGTGGGCTCGCAGCTGGACGGTCCCCTCGACCCGGTCGGGCACGGAGCCGCACCAGCGCGGTCGGATCCCGGCGATGTGGTCGACCGCCAGCTGCTCGCGCGGGCCGACTGTGACCGTGCCGCTGACCGGCTCGATGTCGAGGACGAACCGCGGCTTGCCGTCCGCCGCCGGGATGCCGAGCCGCAGCCCACGACGCTGGCCGATGGTGAAGCCGTAGGTGCCGGTGTGGCTGCCGACCGTCTCGCCGGTGGCGGCGTCGACGATGTCACCGCCGTGGTTGGGCGCCCGGTCGCCGAGCTTCTCGCGCAACCAACCAGCGTTGTCGCCGTCGGCGACGAAGCAGATGTCGTGGGAGTCGGGCTTGGCGGCCACGAGCAGGCCACGGGCCTCGGCCTCCCGGCGTACGGCGGGCTTGTCGGTGTCGCCCAGCGGGAACAGCGAGTGGGCCAGCTGCTCCTGGGTGAGCACCCCGAGGACGTAGGACTGGTCCTTGCCGTGGTCGATCGCGCGGTGCATCTCGATCAACCCGTCGGCACCGGTCCGCAGCTGCGCGTAGTGACCGGTAGCGACGGCGTCGAAGCCCAGCGCCAGGGCGCGGTCGAGCACTGCGGCGAACTTGATCTTCTCGTTGCAGCGCAGGCACGGGTTGGGCGTGCGCCCCGCGGCGTACTCGTCCATGAAGTCCTCGACCACGTCCTCGTGGAAGCGGTCCGACAGGTCCCAGACGTAGAACGGGATGCCGATGACGTCGGCGGCGCGCCGGGCGTCGTTGCTGTCCTCGATGGTGCAGCAGCCACGAGCGCCGGAGCGGTACGACGCGGGGTTGCGGCTCAGCGCCAGGTGCACACCCGTCACCTCGTGCCCCGCCTCGACGGCGCGGGCGGCAGCGACCGCCGAGTCCACCCCGCCCGACATGGCGGCGACGACCCTCATCACTGCCCCTTGACGGAGTGGCCCCTGGCCGCGCGCGCGCGCTCGACGACCGGGCCGATCGCCTCGACGAGAGCGTCGATGTCGGCGGGGGTGGTGGTGTGGCCGAGCGAGAAGCGCAGGGAGTGGCGGGCCTGGTCGTCGTCGCAGCCCATCGCGAGCAGGACGTGCGAGGGTTGTGGCACGCCGGCCGAGCAGGCGGAGCCGGTCGAGCACTCGATGCCGCGCGCGTCGAGCAGCATCAGCATCGAGTCGCCCTCGCAGCCGGGGAAGCCGAGGTGGGCGTTGCCGGGCAGGCGTCCCGGACCCATCGGCGCACCGTGCAGGTGGGCGTCCGGAACGACCTCGATGACGCGGCGTACGAGGTCGTCGCGCAGCGCGGCGACGCGCACCGCGTGCTCCTCCTGGGCCTTGACCGAGGCCCCGACCGCGGCAGCGAGGCCGGCGATCGCGGGCACGTCGAGGGTGCCGCTGCGGATGTCGCGCTCCTGGCCGCCGCCGTGCACGAGAGCGCTCACCGACAGGTCACGGCGCACGACGAGCGCACCCACGCCGTAGGGGCCGCCGACCTTGTGGCCGGTGAAGGTCAGTGCGTCGACACCCGAGCCGGCGAAGTCGACGGGCACCTGCCCGAGCGCCTGCACGGCGTCGGTGTGCACGGGGATCTGGTGCTCGGCGGCGATCGCCACGATCTCGTCGAGCGGCTGCAGCGACCCGACCTCGTTGTTGGCCCACATGACCGAGATCAGGGCCACCGACGCGGGGTCCCTCGTGACCGAGTCCCTCAGTGCCTCGACGTCGAGGACACCCTCGGCGGAGACCGGGAGGAGCTCGACGTCGGCGCGGTCGTACTTGCCGAGCCACTGCAGCGGATCCAGCACCGCGTGGTGCTCGATGGAGGTGGAGAGGATCCGCGTGCGCCGCGGGTCCTGGTCGCGCCGGGCCCAGAAGATGCCCTTGAGCGCGAGGTTGTCGGACTCGGTGCCGCCGGAGGTGAAGACGACGTCGGCGGGTCGGGCTCCGATGACGTCTGCGATCGACTCGCGGGACTCCTCCACGACGCGGCGCGCCCCCCGCCCGGAGGCGTGCAACGAGCTCGCGTTGCCGACGCCGGTGAGCTGCCGGGTCATCGCCTCGACCGCGACCGGCAGCATCGGCGTGGTCGCGGCGTGGTCGAGGTAGACGAGCGGATCATTCATGACCTGCCAAGCCTACGGGGCGACCGTCCGTTCCTCCCCCGCGCGGCCACCGGACGAGCCCAGCCGCTGCACCCAGGCGTGGTCCGGGTAGAGCCGGCCCGTCGCCTCGCGCAGCCACTCCTGCTCCGCCTCCCCGAGCAGCGGCCACGTCACCGCCAGGTCGCGGTCGTCCTTGGGACGGTGCAGTGCCGCCTTGTAGAGCAGCGTGATCTCGGGCCGCAGGTAGCGCACTCCCCCGTCGTCCACCCAGGTGACGTCCTCGAGCGGGGCGACGTGGCCCGGGTCGCGCTTGCTGGTCCACAGCCCGTCGCGGTCCGGGGTGATCGGGAGGTCGACCACCCACGGATCGGTCGCGCTGCGCCGGATCCAGACCTGGCTGCTGACGTCCAGGACCTCGCGATGGCGGTCGTTGAAGGGCCGGAGCGTGCCGCCGTGGTTGCTCCACAGGTGCCAGCGGTCACCGACGTGCTCGCGGAACGCGGCGAGGTCGCAGGCCAGGATCGAGAGATCGATGTCCTCGTGCTCGCGCCGGCTCCCGGTGAAGGCCTCGATCGACCAGCCCCCGACGATCCACCACGGTCGGGCGAAGCCGGACATGAGCTCCACGAGTCCGTCGGGGTCGAGCGGCGCCCACGGTCCGTACCAGCGGAAGAACTCCTCGTCCTCCGTGATCTCCTCGGGTGTCCGGTCCAGCGGCTCCCGTGCGTCGTCCATGCAGCGACGCTAGCGCTCCGCGTGGCAGGCTGACCGCGTGCACGAGCCCGCCGACTACGACTGCCCGTTCTGCCGGCTCCAGACCGGCGTCCACGACGAGCACAACCAGCCCGAGGACGTCGTCGGCGTCACGGACCTCGCCTTCGCCCGCATCGCTCCGAAGTGGTGGCCGGCCAACGCCGGCGCTGCACTCGTGATCCCGCGCGCCCACCACGAGAACCTCTACGGCATCCCCGCCGAGGTCGGCCACGCCGTCTGGGACCTCACCCAGCAGGTCGCGGTGGCGATGCGCGAGGCGTACGGCTGCGAGGGCACCTCGACCCGCCAGCACAACGAGCCGGCCGGCAACCAGGACGTCTGGCACCTCCACGTCCACGTCTTTCCGCGTCACCACGACGACCGGCTCTACGAGCGCCACCGCTCCACACGCTGGGTGCCGCCCCAGGAGCGGGAGCCGTACGCCGAGCGGCTCGCCGCGGTGCTCGACCTCCCGCGCGTCTTCGCCTGAGCGACAATCCGTGCATGGACTTCCAGGAGATGCAGGAGCGTGCCCGCACGGTCAGGTCGCGCTACGCCGAGGTCGAGGCCTCCAGCTACGGCCGGTCGTGGACGACCGAGGAGATCATGCTCGGCTTCCTCGGCGACGTCGGTGACCTGGCCAAGCTGGTGCAGGGCAAGGCCGGCGTCCGACCACGCCCCGACCTCGACGAGGCGCTCGCCCACGAGCTGGCCGACTGCCTGTGGAGCGTGCTGACGCTCGCCGACGCCTACGACGTCGACCTGGGTGCGTCGTTCAGCAGCACGATGGACGAGCTGGAGGAGATCCTGTCCGGCCCGGACGCCTGACCCTCCGTCACCCCAGGAGTGCTGCAAGGTCTGCGACCGTTCGGCCAGCGAGGGTCGGCCACGTGGTGAAGGCGCCGGCCTCGGGCAGCACCGCATCGTTCGGCACGGCGACCGTCGCGGCACCCGACGCCACGGCCGAGGCGAGCCCGTTGGGCGAGTCCTCGACCGCCACGCACTGCTCGATGCGTACGCCGAGCAGCTCGGCCGCCCGGAGGTACGGCTCGGGCGAGGGCTTGGTCCGGGTCACGTCCTCGGACCCGACGACCACGCTGATGGCGCCGTCCGGCGCGGCACTCGCCACCAGCTCAGCCATCTCGTGGCTCGAGGTGGTCGCGATCGCGCACGGGATCCCCCGCTGCCGCAGCGCTGACAGCAGCTCGCGCGCGCCCGGGCGCCACAGAACGGTCTCACGAAGCGAGTCGATGACCGCGCGCTCCAGCGTCGCGACCAGCTCCACCGAGTCCAGATCGACGCCCACCGCCTGCATCGCCCGCGCGGTGTCGTGCATGTCCGCACCCACCAGCGCCAGCCCCTGCTCGGTCGACCACGTTGCGCCGTGTTGCTCGGCCAGGACGAACTGCTGCGCGATCCAGATCGGCTCGCTGTCGATGAGGGTGCCGTCCATGTCCCACAGGACGGCCGCGAGGGTGGCGGTCATGGGAGCATCATGCCCGGTCGACCTGCGGTCAGATGCGCTTCTCGCACTCCCGGAGCTTCTCGCCCTGGCACACGTCGAACCCGCCCGAACGCCCCCTCACGACGTCCTTGCCCGGGCCGCCGATGAGGAGGTCACTGCCGATGCTCCCCGTGATGGTGTCGTTGCCAGGGCCGCCGTAGATCGTGGCTCTCTACGTGCCGCACCGCGGCGAGCTCCACGTGCCGAGGCCGCGGTACTGGGAGTCGGCGTAGAGATCGTCTCGGCCCTTCGTCCCCTTGAGTTCGACTCGTAGGAGTCCTTGCCGCCGCTCAGCCCAGCAGCACCAGGTCGTCGCGGTGGATGACCTCACGCTCGTAGGCGGCGCCGAGGGCCGTCTTGAGCTCGCTGGTGGAGCGGCCGAGCAGGGCCGGCAGCTCCTCGGCGTCGAAGTTCACGAGGCCACGCGCGACCCTCGCGCCGTCGGGGTCGAGGAGGTCGACCGCATCGCCGGCCACGAACGTCCCGGACACCCCGGTGATCCCGGCGGGCAGCAGGGAGGCGCCACGTGAGACCACTGCGCGCACGGCACCGGCGTCGAGGGTCAGGGTTCCCTGCCCGGACGTCGCGTGGGCGAGCCACAGCAGGCGGGTGGGGCGGCGCTTGCCGGTGGCCGTGAAGAGGGTGCCGACCTCGGCACCCGTGAGGGCACCCGAGGCCTGGTCGGCCGACGTGAGCACGACGGGGATGCCGGCGCCGGTGGCGATCCGCGCCGCGTCGACCTTGGTCGTCATGCCTCCGGTGCCGACCCCGGAGGAGCCGGCCGCACCGATCGTCACGGACGCGAGGTCCTCCTCGGAGCGTACGACCGGGATCAGCCGGGAGCCCGACCGGCTGGGCGGACCGTCGTAGAGCCCGTCGACGTCGGACAGCAGCACCAGCAGGTCGGCGTGGACGAAGTGCGCGACGAGGGCTGCGAGCCGGTCGTTGTCACCGAAGCGGATCTCGGAGGTCGCGACGGTGTCGTTCTCGTTGACGATCGGGACGACGCCGAGCTCGAGCAGCTTGGCAAAGGTCTGGTGGGCGTTGCGGTAGTGCGCGCGGCGGGTGACGTCGTCCACGGTGAGCAGCACCTGGCCGGTGACGATCCCGTGGCGGGCGAACTCCTCCTGGTAGCGGTGGGCCAGCAGGCCCTGACCGACCGACGCGGCCGCCTGCTGAGCGGCCAGCCCGCTGGGCCGCTTGCTGAGCCCGAGGGGCGCGAGCCCGGCCGCGATGGCGCCGGACGACACCAGCACCATCTCCACGCCGGCGGCGCGCGAGGCGGCCACGACGTCCACCAGCCGGCGTACGCGCGCCGGGTCGATGCCGCCGGCCGCGGTGGTCAGCGACGACGAACCGACCTTGACGACGACGCGTCGCGCTCCGCCCACGAGGGCCGAGCGGTCAGTCGTCACTGCCGTCCCAGTCGGGGTCGTCCTTGGTGCCGATCTCGTAGGCCATCGGCCCGATGCCGGAGGTGCCCGAACTGCGGTTGGGCCCCTTCTTGCGCTCCGCGTCGAGGCGGCGGGCCACGTCGGCGCGCTCCTCCTCCTCGGCCTTGGTCTCCATGGCCTCGGCGATCTCGGTGCGGCGCGTGCGGGCCGGGCGCTGCTCGCGCAGGCGCTCGTCCTCACCACGGCGGCCGAGCATCTCGGCACCGGCCTCGATGCTGGGCTTGAAGTCGAAGACGACCGAGTTGTCCTCGGCGCCGATGAGGACCGTGTCGCCCTCCTGGGCGCCCATCTGCACGAGCTTGACCTCGACGCCGAGCCGGTTGAGCCGGTCGGCGAGGAAGCCGACGGCCTCCTCGTTGCTGAAGTCGGTCTGGCGCACCCAGCGCTCCGGCTTGGCGCCACGCACCCGCCAGCCACGCTGTCCTGCGCCTGCCGACGGGTCGTCGACTGCGACGACCTCGAAGTCGGCCTTGGCGTCGACGGCCCGGGGCCGCAGCACGATCCGCTGGGGCTCGACCTCGGGGGTGTCCACGCGGGACGCCACCACGATCTCGGCCATCGCGAACGTGAGCTCGCGGAGCCCCGCGCCGGACGCGGCACTGACCTCGAAGACCTGGAGGCCGCGGGCGCGCAGGTCCTCCACGACCATCTCGGCGATGCCCTGGCCGTCGGGGACGTCGACCTTGTTGAGCGCAATCAGGCGCGGCCGGTCCTCGAGGCCGCCGTAGCGGGCGAGCTCGCTCTCGATGATGTCCAGGTCGTCGATCGGGTTGCGGCCCGGCTCGATCGTGGCCGTGTCGATCACGTGGACCAGGGCGGCGCAGCGCTCGATGTGACGCAGGAAGTCGTGGCCGAGTCCGCGACCCTCCGCGGCACCCTCGATCAGGCCCGGCACGTCGGCGACGACGAACGTCGTCTCGCCGGCGGTGACCACGCCGAGGTTGGGGATGAGGGTGGTGAACGGGTAGTCGGCGATCTTGGGCCGGGCCCGCGAGATCGCCGCGATGAGCGACGACTTGCCGGCGCTCGGGAAGCCCACCAGACCGATGTCGGCGACGACCTTGAGCTCGAGGCGTACGTCGAGCTCGTCGCCGGGCTCACCCAGCAGGGCGAACCCGGGGGCCTTGCGCTTGGACGAGGAGAGGGCGGCGTTGCCGAGCCCGCCGCGACCGCCCGCGGCGATGACGAGGGTCGTCCCGTGGCCGATCAGGTCGGCGAGCACGTTGCCCTCGTTGTCCTTGACGAGGGTGCCGTCCGGGACCGTGAGGGTCAGGTCCTTGCCGTTGCCGCCGTTCTTGTGGTCACCGGCTCCCTGACCGCCGTTCTCGGCGCGGCGCTTGGGGCTGTGGTGGTAGTCGACGAGGGTCGTGACGCTCGTGTCGACCTCGAGGATGATCGAGCCGCCCTGACCGCCGTTGCCGCCGTCGGGACCACCGAGCGGCTTGAACTTCTCACGGTGCACCGAGGCCACACCGTTGCCACCTCGTCCGGCTGCGAGGTGCAGCGTGACGTGGTCGACGAACGTGGGGATGGCCATGGTGTTCCTTGCTGTGGTGGAGGTGCTGAAACCACAAAAGGCGCCCCAGATGGGGACGCCCAGTGGTGAAGACGGATTTCGAGACGAGTCGCTCAGGTCCTCGCAAGCTCGGAGCTGAGCCGAGCTCTCCTCAATCTCCCGCCCTAGTGTCGACTTCGCAAGCTCAGTCGACGGGCGTGATATTGACGACCTTGCGACCGCGGCGGGTGCCGAACTCGACGGCGCCGGCCTGCAGGGCGAACAGGGTGTCGTCGCCGCCACGGCCCACACCGGTGCCCGGGTGGAAGTGGGTGCCACGCTGGCGGACGATGATCTCGCCCGCGCCGACGACCTGGCCACCGAAACGCTTCACGCCGAGGCGCTGGGAGTTGGAGTCACGGCCGTTCTTGGTGCTCGCAGCACCCTTCTTGTGAGCCATTGTTCAGTCCTTCTGAAGAGACTTGGTCGACCTCGAGCGAGCGCTCAGAGGGAGATGTCGGTGACCTTGACCTGGGTGTACTTCTGGCGGTGACCCTGGCGCTTCTTGTAACCGGTCTTGTTCTTGTACTTCTGGATGATGATCTTCGGGCCCTTGGTGCGGCCGGTGACCTCGACGGTCACGCTGGCCTTGTCGAGGCCGGTCGCGGTGACCTTGTCACCGTCGACGACCATCACCACGGGCAGGGTGAGGGTGTCGCCTGCGGCGGCCATCGCGTCGATCTCGATGACGTCGCCGACGGCAACCTTCTGCTGCTTGCTGCCACTGCGCACGACTGCGTACACGGCGAGTCACTCTCCTCGGTGCGGGAACTTCAGGTCAAAGAACATTCGGGACTGCGCACGACACCGCCTGGGACTTCGGGCGAGTACGCCGCGTGGCGGGCGCGCAGAATCGGTGTGTCGAACACCGGGGGTCAAGACTACGGGATCGAGTGGCGACCGGGCAAAACGACGGTCGGTCGCCCCTCTCCCCCGAGGGTCAGCGCTTGCGCGAGCCCTTCTTCTTGATCGGGACGTGCTCGACGGTCGGGGCGTCGGACGCCCCCTGGCCGGGCTCGAGGTCCGCCGTGCCGGGCTCCACGAGACCCGAGTCGGGCGGCGTGCCGGCCCCGCTCGGCGCGGAGCTGGCCTCGACGACCACCGGGGGGCCTGCCGGGCGGCTGGCCGAGCGCCGACGCGTACGCGTCACCACCCGCGGCTTCTCGTCCTCGACGGGCGCTGCGGCAGGCGTCTCGTCAGGCTCCACCACGGGCTCGACCGGGGCTTGGGCCTCGTCCGGAGCAGTCTCGGCAGGAACCTCGGCGCCAGGGACCTCGGCGGCCGGCGTCTCGGCGACGGGCGACTCGTCGACGGGAGCCTGCTCGGCCCCGTCCGCGTCCTCGTCCGCTTCGTCGTCTGCTTCCTCGACCGCCTTCTCGTGCCGGGCCATCGCGGCCACGTCCTTGGGGGACGGCGCGCTGTTGTTGCCACCACCGTTGCCGCCACCGTTGCCGTTGCCGTCGGCGGGGCGGTCGGAGCCGCTGCCCTCGGCGCCACGACGGCCACCCCGGCGGCGGCTGCCGCGGCGGCCCTCGCCGTCCTCGGCCTTCGCGTCGGGGTCGACGGGCTGGTCCTTGATGACCACGCCGCGACCCTGGCAGTGCTCGCAGTTCTCGCTGAAGGCCTCCACGAGGCCGGTGCCGATCCGCTTGCGGGTCATCTGCACCAGGCCGAGCGAGGTGACCTCGGCGACCTGGTGACGGGTCCGGTCGCGGCCCAGGCACTCGACGAGGCGGCGGACCACCAGGTCGCGGTTGGACTCGAGGACCATGTCGATGAAGTCCACGACGATGATGCCGCCGATGTCGCGCAGCCGGAGCTGGCGCACGATCTCCTCGGCGGCCTCGAGGTTGTTCTTGGTGACGGTCTCCTCGAGGTTGCCCCCGGAGCCGGTGAACTTGCCGGTGTTGACGTCGACGACGGTCATCGCCTCGGTGCGGTCGATGATCAGCGAGCCGCCCGACGGCAGCCAGACCTTGCGGTCGAGACCCTTCTGGATCTGCTCGTCGACCCGGTAGGTCGCGAAGATGTCGCCGCCGGTCGCGCCGCGCTCGAAGCGTTGGACCCGGTCGGACAGGTCGGGTGCCACGGACTCGACGTAGCCGGAGACGGTGTCCCAGGCGTCGTCACCCTCGATGACGAGCTTGGAGAAGTCCTCGGTGAAGAGGTCCCGCACCACCTTGAGGGTCAGGTCGGGCTCGCCGTAGAGCATCTGCGGGCCGGAACCCTTGTTGGAGGACTTCTTCTCGATGTCCTCCCAGCGCGACTTCAGGCGCTCGACGTCGTGGGTGAGCTCCTCCTCGCTGGCACCCTCGGCGGCGGTGCGCACGATGACGCCCGCGGTGTCCGGGACGATCTCCTTGAGGAGGGTCTTGAGCCGGTTGCGCTCGGTGTCGGGCAACTTGCGCGAGATGCCGGACGTCGTGCCGTCCGGGACGTAGACCAGGAAGCGGCCGGCGAGGCTGATCTGGCTGGTGAGGCGGGCGCCCTTGTGGCCGACCGGGTCCTTGGTGACCTGCACCAGGATCATCTGGCCGCTGGAGAGGACCGACTCGATCTTGCGGGGCTGGCCCTCCTTGTGGCCCAGCGAGGACCAGTTGACCTCACCGGCGTAGAGCACGGCGTTGCGGCCCTTGCCGATGTCGATGAAGGCGGCCTCCATCGAGGGGAGCACGTTCTGCACCCGGCCGAGGTAGACGTTGCCGATGAGGGAGGTCTGCGACTCGCGGGCGACGTAGTGCTCGACGAGCACCTTGTCCTCCAGCACGCCGATCTGGGTGAGCTCCTTGCGCTGGCGGATCACCATGACCCGCTCGACCGACTCGCGGCGGGCCAGGAACTCGGCCTCGCTGACGATCGGCGCGCGGCGCCGGCCGGCCTCGCGGCCCTCGCGACGGCGCTGCTTCTTGGCCTCGAGGCGGGTGGAGCCGGCGACGGCGGTGATCTGGTCCTCGGCGGAGCGGGTCTTGCGGACCCGGGTCACCGTCTGGGCGTCACCCTCGTCGGCGCCACCCTCGTCACCGGAGCGGCGACGGCGGCGACGACGACGCGAGGAGCCCTCGCCGTTGCCCTCACCCGAGTCGCCCGAGCCCGAGTCGTCGTCCGAGGACTCAGCGGTCTCGGTGGACGCGTCCTCGGAGGTGTCGGACGCGATGGAGGGGGCGTCCGAGGCGGAGCCGGAGTCCTGGTCGTCGGAGGAGTCGTCCGAGGCGTCCGAGCCGTCGGACGACTTGCGCCGGCGGCGACCGCCGCGACGACGACGACGCCGCGCGGGGCCACCGTCTCCGTCGCCGGAGTCGTCCTGACCCGATGCGTCGTCCGAGGAGTCCTGGGTCTCGTCCTCGTCGTCCTGCTCCGGGGCGGCGTCCTGCTGCTCGGGCGCGGGAGCCGCCTTCTTGGCGGACCTCTTGCGGGCCGGACGCGTGGATGCAGGCTTCTCGACGGGAGCAGCCTCGGCGGTCTCGTCGGCCGCGTCCTCGCTCGGGACGTCGGCCACGGTGCCGGCTGCGGCGTCGGGCGCGTCCTCGACGGCAGGTTCCGCGGCGGATGCACCCCTCGAGCGCGTACGGCGGGTGGTGGTCGCGACGGGAGCCTGGAAGAGCACGGCGTGGCCGGTCGACCCGTCCGCGGTCTCCTCGTCCTCGTCCTCCGTCTCGGGGTCCGTCACCGCGAGCTGCTCGGGCGCCGGCGCTGCCTTCTTGGCGGCGGACTTGCGGGTGGTCGTCTTCTTGGCGGCCGTCTTGCGGGCAGCCGTCTTCTTCGCAGGCGCGGCGTCGGGGGCGACGGCCTCGTCCTCGGCGGGCACCTCGGCGGGCACCTCAGCGGGCACCTCGGCAGCCACTGCCTTCTTGGCAGGGGTGCGCTTGGCGGCGGTCTTCTTGGCGGGGGCGCGCTTGGCGGCGGCCTTCTTCGCCGGCGCCTCGGCGGCGGGTGCGGCCGGGTCCGGGACCGGGGTCTCGGTGGCCGCGTCGGGGACGGACGCCGCCTTCTTGGCGGGGGACTTGCGCGTGCGCCGGGTGACGACCGGGGCAGCCGGCGGGGCTGCGGGGCTGTCAGGCGTCTCGCCGGTGCCGGCTTCGGTGCGCTCGGGCTGGTCGGAATCGAGCATGTGGTGCTCCTCGGGCACCGTCACGGTGCCGGTACGGCGTCCACCGCTTACGCGCGAGCGATCCCGGTGACGCAAAGCTTCAGTGGCGGCGACACCCTCCGCGTCAGCGTCTCCGAAGGCCTTCTGCCACCTGCCGCGGTCGCCGGGGGCCCGGAGCCACTGTCACTGGCTCGGCGGGGCCGCGTCGCGGTCCGGTGACGTCCACCCGTCCGGGGTGCCGGGCACTGGGGTGACCGGCGAGAACGTCGTCGGCTCGACGGATCCTGACGGTTGCCAGGGGACGTCGAACGTGGCGAGTATCGCACACCGCGAGCTCCCGGCCCCAAGGCGCGCGGCGAACCGGGACGGGCGCGACCCCCGATATGCTCCCGAGCACCACACGCACGCCACACGCCACGGCACAGACCATGACACCGACGATGTCACCAGCCACGTCACCAGGGGGACCACGAAGTTGGCCACGACAGAGCGCACGATCCAGCATCGCGAGCTGAGCGACGCCGACCTGCTGCGGGAGTCCGACCTCTTCGACGAAGCGTTCTACCTCGAGCAGAACCCACGCCTCGGCGCGCAGGGCAAGGACCCGGTCACCCACTACCTCACGCGCGGCGGGTTCAACGGCAAGGATCCCTCGGCCGCCTTCTCCTCCCGCGCGTACCTCAAGCGCAACCCCGAGGTCGCTGCCGCCAGGATCAACCCGCTGGTCCACTACCTGCGCGTCGGCAGGGCCGAGGGCCGCAGCATGAACCCGCTGGCCGACGACGTCGCGCTGATCGTCGACTCGGGGCTCTTCGACGCCGACTACTACCGCCACTTCCACCCGGACCTGCCCGAGGACGCCGACCTGGTCCGCCACTACCTCCGCTTCGGGGCCCGCCGCGGCGACGACCCCAGCGAGCTCTTCTCCACCACGGGCTACCAGCGGCAGAACGCCGACGTCGCCAAGAGCGGAGCCAACCCGCTCCTGCACTACCTGGCCTTCGGCCGCCACGAGGGGCGGATCGCACCCCGCGGCAAGCTGCGCGAGCCCTACTTCGACAGCCTCTTCGCCCAGCAGTGGGCGCACCTCGCGCCGCTCCCGGTCGCGCACCTGCCGTCCGTCGGGCCGCGGGTCACCGTCCTCACCGACAGCGTCGGACCCTCCAGCCTCTTCGGCGGGGTGGGCACCTCCATCGTCCTCGCGATCCTGCTGGCCAACCGCTTCGGTGCCACGCTGCGGATCGCCACGCGCACCGAGGCTCCGGACCCGAGCGTCGTCACCACGCTCGAGCGGGCGGCCGGGGTGCGCCTCGAGGGGGCGCTGGAGACGGCGTACGTCCCGGTCGGGGGCGACCAGGAGCTGGCGGTCGCCGACGACGAGATCCTCATGACGACCTCGTGGTGGACCACCCGGGCCACGCTCGGGAGCACCGTCGACCGCTCCCGGGTGCTCTACCTCCTCCAGGAGGACGAGCGGATGTTCTACGCGTTCGGCGACGAGCGCCTGATGTGCAGCGAGACCCTGGACGAGCGCGGGTTCACCGTCGTCGTCAACACCCAGCGGCTGCTCGACCACCTCGGCTCCGCCGGCCACTACCCCCACCTCGCCGACGAGGCCATCGCGCTCACGCCCGCCTTCCCCGGCGGCCTCCCACGCGAGGGCGCCGACCTGGGCGCACGTCCCGAGGGCCGGCGGCGACTCTTCTTCTACTCCCGCCCCGAGAACGCGCGCAACCTCTTCTGGCGTGGCGGCACCGTCCTGTCCCGCGCCGTCGAGCAGGGCCTGCTCGACCCCGACGAGTGGGAGCTGCACCTCGTCGGCCGGCGCACGCCCGACCTGACCTTCCCCCGTGACACCAAGCCGCTGGTGGTCGAGGGCCTCGACTGGCTCGCCTACCAGGACCTGGTCCGCACCATCGACGCGGCGCTGGTGCTGATGGACACCCCGCACCCCTCCTATCCCCCGCTCGACCTGGCCGCCGCCGGCGTACCGGTCCTCACCAACACCCACGGCAGCAAGCAGGACCTGTCCGACTACTCGGCCAACATCCTCACCGCGCCCTCGACCGTCGACGGCCTCCTCGAGGGGATGGCGCGTCTCCTCGCCCTGTCCGACGACCGGGCCCAGCGCGCGGCCAACGTGCGCGCCGACGGGATCGAGCGCGACTGGAACGTCAGCCTCGCGCCGACGGTCGACGCGCTGGTCGAGCGCTTCGCCGGCGTCATGCGGTCCGACGATGTTCGCTGACCTCCCGCACCCGCACGGACCCCGCCCGGTGCTGTGGGACAGCACCGTCACCCAACGCGTCGGCCGCATGCTCGACGGTGACGTCAAGGTGGCCTGGTTCTACGGGCAGCCCGACACGAGCACCTTCCGCTACCGCGTGGCCAACGTCGTCGAGGCGCTCAACAGCGACCCGGCCTCCCCCGTGGGTGCCGGCTGGTTCAGCGACGACGACATCCCCTCGGTGCTTCCCGTGGTCCCCCAGCTCGACGCCATCGTGCTGGTGCGGCACCGCTACGGCGGGCACGTACGCCGCCTCGCCGCGACCGCGGCCCGGGCGGGCGTGCCGCTGCTCTTCGACAGCGACGACCTCGTCTTCGACACGTCGTACGCCGACATGATGATGGACTCGCTGGGGCGCGACGCGACCGTGAGCCTCGACTGGGACGTCTGGTACGCCTACATGGGTCGGCTCGGCGCCACCCTGCGCCTGTGCGAGGGTGCCTTCACCACCAACCAGACCCTGCGTGCCGCCCTCGGCAGGCACCTGCCGATCGAGGACGTGCACGTCGTCCCCAACGTGCTCAACCGGGTCCAGCAGGAGTTCAGCCGGACCGTGCTCGAGGCCAAGGAGGGCTCGGGCTACCGGCGCTCGGGCCCCGTCGTCATCGGCTACTTCAGCGGCACCCCCTCGCACGTCCGCGACTTCACGGTGGCGGCTCCCGCACTCGCCCGGCTCCTCGCCCGCGACGCCGACGTCGCCATCCGGATCGCCGGCTTCCTCGACGACGTCGGCCCGCTCGAGGAGTTCCGCGACCGGATCGAGTTCGTGCCGTTCATGCACTACGTCGACCTGCAGCGGTCCATCGCGGAGGTGGAGGTCAACATCGCCCCGCTCCAGCACAACGGCTTCAACATCTGCAAGTCGGACCTGAAGTTCTTCGAGGCAGCGGTGGTGGGCACGTGGACCGTGGCCTCGCACACCCCGTCGCTCGACGCCGCCATCACCGACGGCGTCACCGGACGGCTGGCCCGCGACCACGAGTGGGACTTCGCCCTCGCCGAGGCCGTCGACCTCGCCCGCGACTCCGAGCGCTACGCGGCCACCATGTCGGCGGCCGCCGAGCACGCGCACCGCACGTGGGCGTGGGACTCGGTCGCAGAGCCGGTGCGAGCCGCGCTGACCGCTCAGCTGGCGAAGGGGTCGGTGACCTCGCCGCTCACGGGGTCGTAGAGCCCCTGGCCGATCCGGGTCATCAGGGCCGGGCCGGTCGGCTCGAGGCCACCGAGGCGCGTCATGCCGGCGAGGATGTCGTCGGCGCGCACGGTCGGCTCGCCGTGCCTGAGCACGAGCTCGATCGACGTGCCCGCACCCGCGTCGTCCACCACGGCGAGGTGGGTGACTGCCGCGCGCGCGTCGAACGTCCGCATCCCCCGCTTGGTCATCCGCTCGACCAGCACCTCGGGCGCCGCCAGGAAGGCCTCCACGGCCCGGCAGGCGTCCTCGCGCGGCACGTCGACGTCGATGCGCCAGCGGCTGGCCTGCAGCAGGTCGGAGAGCGATCCGCCGGGTGAGACGACCACGGCCAGGACGTCGAGGCCCGGCGGCAGTGAGGCGTCGAGTGCCTGGTGCACGTCCGCAGGCTCCACCACCTCGGCGAGCGCGAGCTCGAGGTACTCCGCCTCGCTCGCCGCCCCGGTGGGCGAGGCCCCGGCGTAGGAGATCCGGGGGTGCGGGTTGAATCCCGAGGAGTAGGCCATCGGGATCCGGGCGCGGAAGACCGCACGCTCGAAGGCGCGGGAGAAGTCGCGGTGGCTGGTGAACCGGAGCCGGCCGCGCTTGGCGTAGCGTACGCGGAGACGCTGGACCGGGGGTGGCTGCTGCTCGGGCTGGTCCTTGGGCACCGGCACACCGTAGCCGGGCGGCCGGGTTCGGGACGAGACGACGTCAGGAGACGTCGTACACCCACCGGGTGGAGCCACCCCAGTCGAACGAGCTGACCGGCGTCAGGCAGTCCTGGTCGAGCTCGCGGCTGGACACGACCGTGCTCAGGCGGCCCATCCGTCGGGCGACGGTGCACGGCGAACCGGTGATGGAGATGATGTCGGGCCCGGGGTTGGCGAAGGTCAGCTCGCGGTCCTTGCTCCAGGTGAACCAGATGTAGGAGCCGCCCCGGTTCCAGACGTCCTCGTGCTCACGCCCCGGGTCGAGCCTCGACCAGACGTCCACCGCGGGTCCCGACATCTGACGCCCCGACAGGGCCGGCGTGCCCGTGGCCATCATCAGCGAGTCCACCCCGTAGCTGTCCGCGACCCAGAGGTCGCCCGCCTCGCGGGCCGCGGGCGACCCCGCCAGGAGCTCCTGGGAGATGTCGCTGCCGCGGAGGTCGGCGAGGCCGACCAGCAGCGGGTTGACGTTCCAGACGAGCGTGAGGGCGAGCACCCCTCCCAGGGCGTAGCCCAGCACGTGCCGCGGGCGGAAGGTGAGGGCGAAGACGGCGGCGCCGAGCCCGAGGGCGGCCAGCCAGATCGCGGCGACGGAGAGGTCGGGGAGGTTCTGGAGGCGGAGGAAGGACCCGGCGTACGCCCCCACTGCGGCGGTCGTGCCGCCGGCGAGGAGCGACCATGAGGCAGCGCCGCGCGAGCGCGCCGCGGGCAGCACCAGGCACATCAGGACCACGCCGAGGTGTCCGAGGATCTGGGTCGACCGGCCGGACGGCACCTGGTTGAGCAGGGGGATCCGCTCCCCCAGGGCCCCGAACTCCACGGTGGACCAGAGCAGCCAGAAGCCCGTCAGCGCCACCATCGTGACCACCGCCCAGCGTTGGCCCGGCACGCGCCAGACCACGCCGCGCGAGAGCAGCAGGAGGGTCACCAGGAGCGCCACGGTGAAGCCGGAGGAGATCTCGGACGAGTTGGACCCGGCGACGGCGACACCGTCGGACAGGATGCCGAGGTTGGTCGCCCCGAACAGCGCCTGGACGGAGTTGGCGGACCCCGTGACCACCCTGGCGCCGGGGTAGACGGTGGAGCCGGATGCCTGGATCGCCTCGCTGTTCTCGAGGTAGACCGCGGCGAGGAGCACGACCGTGAGGAGGCCGACCCCGCCGACCACGGCCGCGGTGCGCCGGCCGGGTGCGGTCGCCAGCAGGGCCGCGACGGTGCCGACCAGGATCACCGGCACGACGACCAGCGCCCACGGGGGGTAGAGGAGCGGCGTACGCACCAGGAGGGCCGCGCCGACGACGCCCCACAGCCCGGCCCGCCACCAGCGGCCGTGGTGGGCCTCGAGGCAGGCCTTCTGCAGGGACACCGCCCCGGCGAGCGCGAAGCCGAAGAGGTTGGCGTGGGTGTTGGACCACCACGCGTTGGCCGGGGAGAGGAGGATCAGGGTCGCGGCGAACCAGCCGATCCAGCGACTGAGGGTGAGCGTCCGGAACCACGCCGGCGCGGCCAGGAGGAGCAGCAGCGTGCCCAGCCAGAACTTGGCCGCGAACAGCATGCTGTCGGGCAGCCAGGGGCCGAGTCGCAGCGCCGTGCCGTCGAGGAACAGCAGTGACGTCACCGGCCCGGACGGAAGGACGTTGAGGAGGGCCTGCGACGCAGTCAGCGGGTTGACGTCCTCGGTCTGCCCGGTCGCGGTCACGCCGAGCGCGAGCGGGCTCGCGGTCAGGAACTCGTCGGACCGGGTGCTGCGCGCCTCCCCGAGCATGACGCCCGAGGGGTTGTCGGGGTCGGCCCGCAGCTCATCTGCTCCGATCGACGACTGCGTCGCGCCGGCCAGGCACACCACGAGGTAGAGGAGCACCGGCAGCACGACGTGCCACGGGAGGGCCGGCAGGGCGAACCTGCGTGCGGGACCAGCAACGATGTGGCCCACGAGGACCCCGACCTCCTTGACGCATGGACCGACGAGCGGCCGCGATAGTATCGCGGCCATGTCCGGGGACCGCGTGCTCATCATCGTTCCCGCGTGGAACGAGCAGGACGCGATCGCCGGCACGATCGCCGAGATCCGCGAGTGCGTCCCCGACGCCGACCTCCTCGTCATCGACGACGGGTCGCGCGACTTCACCGTCGACCGTGCCCGCGCCGCCGGGGCGACCGTCTGCCCGCTGCCGTTCAACCTCGGTGTCGGCGGCGCGATGCGCACGGGCTACCGCTACGCGCTGCGCCACGGATACGACGTCGCGGTGCAGATCGACGCCGACGGCCAGCACGATCCGCGCTACCTCGCGGCACTGCTCGCCGGGCTCGACCACGCCGACGTCGTCATCGGCGCGCGCTTCGCCACGCCCGACGACCCCTACAAGGTGCGCGGCCCGCGACGCTGGGCGATGGTGCTGCTGGCCACGGTGCTCTCCCGCCTGGCGCACACGCGCCTGACCGACGTGACCTCCGGCTTCCGGGTGTCCAACCGGCGCGCGATCGCGGTGTTCGCCACCCACTACCCGGCCGAGTACCTCGGTGACACCGTCGAGTCGCTGGTCATCGCCGCCCGCGCGGGCTGCACCATCACCCAGGTCCCGGTCACCATGCGGGCGCGCATGGCGGGCACGGCCTCCCACTCGCCCTTCAAGGCCGCCGTCTACCTCTGCCGCGCCGTCGTCGCACTGATCCTCGCGCTCGTGCGCGACTGGCCCGCCCAGCTCGAGGACGTCGCGCCCGGCGACGACCCGGCGGTCGTCCCGGCGCCCGCCCCGGGCCCCGAGGCCGAGCCCACCCACGAGCAGGAGGTACGCGGATGAGTGCAGTGACGATCCTGGGGATCGCCGGCTCGATCATCATCCTGTTCGCGCTCTTCGAGATGATGCGGCGTCACCGGCTGCGAGAGAAGTACGCCCTGATCTGGGCGCTCGTCGCGCTCGCCATCATCACCGTCGCCGCGTTCCCCTCCCTCCTGATCCGCACCTCGGAGGCGATCGGCCTGGAGGTCCCGGCCAACCTGCTGTTCTTCGCGGCCTCCATGGTGATCATGGTGCTGACGCTCCAGCACAGCTCGGAGCTGGGCCGGCTGGAGGAGCGCACCCGCACCCTCGCGGAGGAGATCGCGCTGCTGCGCCTCGAGATCGACCAGCACCGTCACCCCGGTGGCCTGCTCCGTCCGAGCGAGCCGCGCGACGAGCACCCGCGCGAGCTGCGCGAGTGAGCCCGGACAGCAGCCCGCTCGAGGTCTTCATCCCCTTCTGGGGCGACCCCGAGCTGCTCTACGCGACGGTGGAGAGCGTGCGGGCCCAGACCGACCCGGACTGGATGATCACCGTCGTCGACGACTGCTACCCCGACCCGACGGTGGCCGAGCACTTCGAGGCTGAGACCGACCCGCGCATCCACTACCTGCGCAACGAGGTCAACGTCGGCATCACCGACAACTACCAGCGCTGCCGCGAGCTGGCCTCCGGCGAGCTGATGATGTTCCTGGGCTGCGACGACCTCATGCACCCCGACTTCGTCGGCACCGTGAAGGCCGCGCACAGCGAGTTCCCCCGCGCCGCCACCATCCAGGTCGGTGTGCAGGTCATCGACGAGCACGACCACCCGATCGACCCGCTCACCGACAAGGTCAAGCGGGCGATCCGCCCCCGCGTACGCCGTCGTACGGAGCTGTCCGGCGAGCCGCTCGCCACCAGCCTGCTGCGCGGTGCGTGGCACTACTGGCCGGCGCTGGTGTTCCGCACCGAGGTCCTCAACAGGTTCCCCTTCCGTGACGGCCTGCCGATCATCCAGGACCTCGCCCTGCTGATCGACCTGACCGCTGCCGGGGAGTCGCTCGTGCTCGATCCGACCGTGTGCTTCTCCTACCGACGGCACACGCAGAGCGCGTCCGCGACCAGCCTGCTGCACGGCAGCCGCTTCGCCGACGAGCGTCGCTACTACGCCGCCGCGGCCGAGCAGATGGAAGCACGCGGATGGACCCGCGCGGCCCGCACCGCCCGCACGCGGTGGACGTCGCGGCTGCACGCGGTGACGCTGCTGCCGACCGCCCTCAGGCGGCGCGAGCGCACCGTCGTACGGTCCCTGGTGGACCACACGCTCGAGCGCTGAGGAGCCGCCTCAGCGGGCGGCCAGGGCCGTCCGGAACACCGCGAGCGTCTCGTGCGCGACCCGCTCCCAGCTGAAGAGGCGCGCCTGCTCGAGCCCGGCCGCCGCCATGCCCGGCAGCACCTCGGGTCGGGTCGCCACGGTCCGCAGCGCATCGGCGATGGAGTCGAGGTCGAGCGAGTCGAACCAGAGCGCGGCGTCACCGCCCACCTCGCGGAGGACCGGGAGGTCGGAGGCGATCACGGGCAGCCCCTCGGCCATCGCCTCCAGGATCGGCAGGCCGAACCCCTCGGCGAGGGTCGGGAAGGCCAGCGCACGGGCGCGCGAGCGCAGGTCCGCGAGCTCGGCGTCGTCGACCCATCCCCGCAGCTCGACCCACTCGCCCATCCCGGTCTCCGCGACCACGGGCGCCAGCGGGTCGTCACCCCGCGCGCCGGTGATCACCAGGCGCGGGCGTACGTCCTCCTCCACCAGCGCGAGGGCGCGGACGAGGCGGTCCCAGTTCTTGTGCGGGCGCCGCTGGCCGCTGGCCACGACGAGGTTCTCGGGGCGCTGCGCCGGTGCGGGCGGCGAGTCCGGGTGCTCGGCGGCGAGGGGCACGACGTGCAGCCGCTGGCGCGGGAACCCCAGATACTTCACGATCTCGTCGCCGGACACCTCGCTGTCGGTGATCACGTGGGCCGCGTTGGCGGCTCCGCGCTTCTCCATCCACATCACCGGTCGTGTGTAGAGCGGTGTGGTCATCAGCTCGGGGTGGCTCCAGTAGAGCATGTCGTGGATGGTCACGACCGTCGGCATGGACGTCCACATCGGGCTCAGCGTGGCGGGCGAGTGGACGAGCTGCGCCTTGCGACGGCTGGCCGTCCAGCTCGACGCGACCAGCTCCCCGAAGGCCCACACGAAGCGGTTCTCACCGCTGATGCGCGAGGCGATGACCTCGCCCGGGAACCACGACAGGTCGAGCGCGGCGCCCTCCTTGCTGGCGAGCGCGACGAAGTCGAGCCCGGTGTCCATCCGGCCCAGCGCGCGGTAGAGCTCGCGCGTGTAGGTCTCCATCCCGCCCTTGGTGCCGGTGTAGGAGAGCATGTCGACGAGGACGAGGGGGCGCGTGGGCACCGCGGGAGCCTAACCGATCCGCTGCCGGCCCCAGACGAGGTGCACGGCCACCCCGACGATCGGACCGACCAGCAGCGAGGCGACCACGCGCGCCTCCAGGCCCCAGGGCAGCAGGAGGGTCGCGACCGTCGCCGCGGTGGCAGCGAGCCAGCCGGCGAGGTAGACGGTGTGGTGGTCGAGCGCGATCGCGGCCGCGCCGGTGACGGTGAGCAGGGCCACCAGTCCGGCTCCCAGCACCAGGCCGGCGAACACCGGGCCGTCGAGGTGGTAGTCGGGGTTGACGATGCGCAGCGCCCACGGGCCGATCGGCCACGCGGCGAGGGCGCCGACGACCGTGAGGCCGGCGAGGCCGACCAGCACCGGGACCAGTGCTCGTACGCCGTGCGCCGCGACCTTGGTGACCACGACGTTCTGGTAGGCGCCGAGCGGCACGAGGAGGGGCGCGCGGCACAGGGAGACGGCGAGCATGATCGGTGCCGCGCTGGCGAAGACCTCGTCGGAGGTCGTGACCTGCAGCAGCACCGGGTAGCCGACGAGCAGCAGGGCCGAGACCCCGGCCGCGGTGCACGCAGCCACCAGGCGCCGCACGATCGCACGGACGTCACCGTCGATCCGCTGGTTCCAGAGGTCGCGATAGCGACTGGACGCCACGGTGGCCGCGACCCAGAACCCGGATGCGACGGCGCTGGCGAACGCGAAGCCGACCACGCCGCCGGCCAGCACCACCACGACGCCGAACAGCACGAGCCGGGTCGCGGTCTCCCCCGCGACGAGGAGGCTGTAGCCGGACCACGCCCGGCGGCCGGAGGCGACGCCGGCGACCGCGACGTGGCCGCTGAAGAGGGTCGTGCCGAGCACGGTGGCACCCAGCAGCGGCACCCAGTGGGTGCCGAAGACGGACGGCGCCCACAGCACCCCGGTGAGGCCGACCACGGCGACCAGGGCCAGTGCGAACCCCAGGACGACGGGCATGACCAGAGTCGTACGGGCACCGGGGTCGCGCGTGCTGCTGACCGCCCGCGTCGTCTCGGTGGTCACGCCGATCAGCACGCCGTACATGGCGAACACGACCCCCCAGAACACGAGGAAGTCGGCGTTGTCGGCCTTGCTGAGGGTGCGCGCGGCGAGGATCAGCGCAAGGTAGCCGGACGCACCGCTCACCACGGCGGCGCCGAGGACGAGGGCGGTCGGCGAGCTCGTCAGCTGCGATCGTCTCGACACGGTCGCCCATGCTAGGCGTCGTCGGGCGCCCCGGAGGCACCGGCGCGGCCGGGGCCCGACCACCTGTATCGTCCGAGCCGTCCAGCAAGGCATCGACAGGGGGACCACGGCATGCTGCGAGAGCGATTGGTGGCGAACTCGCCGCGACTGGCGCAGGCGCTCCAGCAGGCGCGCGCCCAGACCCCCGGCTCGCTCACCCGCGAGATCGAGCTCAACCGGATCCTGCTCGGCACCATGATGGCCCGCCAGCTCCCCGCGACGGCAGGCTCGCTGCGCGACGTCGAGTTCCGGGTGTTCTCGCAGTACGGCGACGACGGGATCATCCAGTACCTCCTGCAGCACGTGGACGCACCCGAGAGCTTCATCGAGTTCGGCGTGGAGACCTATCGCGAGTCCAACACCCGCTTCCTGCTCGTGAAGGACAACTGGCGCGGGCTGGTGATCGACGGCAGCGAGTCCAACGTGGCCAGCATCAGGACGCTGGCCGAGCACTGGCGCCACGACCTGACGGCGCTGGCCAGCTTCATCACCCGCGACAACATCAACGACCTGTTCTCCGGTGCCGGTTTCACCGGCGAGGTCGGGCTGCTGAGCATCGACATCGACGGCAACGACTACTGGGTCTGGGAGGCGGTCGAGGTGGTCTCCCCCGTGGTCGTCGTCGCGGAGTACAACAGCGTCTTCGGTTCGGAGGCGAAGGTGTCCGTCCCCTACGCCGCCGACTTCACGCGGAAGGCCGCGCACCACTCCCACCTGTTCTTCGGCGCCTCGCTGGCAGCGCTGTGCGCCCTGGGCGAGCGCAAGGGCTATGCCTTCGTCGGCAGCAACAGCAACGGCAACAACGCCTACTTCGTGCGGCTCGACCAGCTCGGTGACCTCCCGGCGCTGACGGCTGCCGAGGGCTACGTCGAGTCCCGCTTCCGCGAGTCGCGCGACGCCTCCGGCAACCTCACGCACCTGACCGGTTCGGCCCGCCTCGACGAGATCTCCCACCTGTCGGTCCACGACTTCACCACCGACTCCGTGCGCCCGCTGCGCGACGTCGTCGGATGACCTCGTCGTCCCACCCCCCACCTGCTGCGGCCGCGCGTCCGCGCGGCGCGGTGCTGCTCGGCGACCGGCTCGACAGCCGGGACAACAACTTCGACCTGCTGCGCCTGCTGGCGGCCTGGTCGGTGCTGGTGTCGCACTCGTTCGCCCTGCTCGGGCGTGAGGAGCCGCTGCACCAGTTCGGCACCACCCTCGGCAACGTCGGCGTGCTGATCTTCTTCGGCGTCAGCGGCCTGCTGATCCGGAGGAGCTGGGAGTACGACCCCTCCCCGCGCGACTTCTGGATCAAGCGGGCGCTGCGCCTGGTCCCCGCCCTGGCCACGGTGGGCGTGGTGACGGCGTTCGTGCTCGGTCCGCTGGTGACCTCGCGTTCCCTCGGGGCCTACTACTCCAGCTGGGAGACCTGGATCTACCCGGTGCGCATCACGCTGCTGTTCCCCTTCGGCGCCGAGCTGCCGGGGGTCTTCGACCACGGCTACTACCCCGGCGCCGTCAACGGGCCGCTCTGGAGCCTGCCCATCGAGGTCTTCGCCTACTTCCTGCTCTTCCTGCTCGGCGTGAGCGGCCTGCTGGCCCGTCGCGCCGTCATCACGGTGGTGGCGGCCATGGGCCTGGCGTGGGCGGCCGTGTGGGTGCCCCTCACCTCCGACGCCGTGGGAGCGACGTACGTCATCGCCGCGTTCGCCGTCGGTGCCGCGGCCTACTCCTGGCGGGACCGGCTGCTGCTCACCTGGCCGGTCGCGCTCGCGCTCCTGCCACTGTGCGTGGCCACGGGCCTGGGGCCGGAGCCGCTACGCGTGGTGACCTGGACGCTGGCGTCGGTCTACCTCTGCTTCTGGTTCGCCTACGCCCTTCCGCCGATCGGTCGCCCGCTGACGCGCTTCGGCGACGCGTCCTACGGCGTCTACATCTGGGCCTTCCCCGTCCAGCAGACCGTCGTCGGTGCGGGCATCGACGACCCGTGGGCGGTCATCGCGATCGCGACGCCGATCGTGTGGCTGCTCGCCATCGCGTCGTGGCGGCTGATCGAGCGACCGGCGCTGCGCCACAAGCCCCGCCCGAGCGCACCCACGGATCCCGACCCTGTCCCGGGTGCACGGCCCGGTGGCGGCTAGGCTCTGCCCCCATGTCCAGAGGGAGCCGCACCGTCCTCGTCTGGCTCGTGACCTGCCTCGCAGCCCTGGTGGCGCTCACCGGCTGGTCGATGGCCTCGCCCCCCGGTTCGTCGCCCGACGACGACTACCACCTGGCCTCGATCTGGTGCGCCCAGGGCGTCGACCCCGACCGCTGCGCGAGCGTCGAGGGCGAGCCGGGCCAGCGCTTGCTCCCCCTCCTCGCCTCCGGCGCCGGCACCTGCTTCGCGACCGACTTCGCCGCGAGCGGCGCCTGCCAGGACGACCTCACCTCGACCAAGCCCCAGGTCGCGACAGGTCACGGCAACTGGGGCGGCGCCTACCCGCCGTACTTCTACCGGGTGATGTCGGTCTTCATCGGCCCCGAGGTGCCGCGGTCCGTGCTCGCGATGCGGCTGGCCAGCTCCGTCATCGTGGTGGCTCTCGTGGCGGGCCTCGCGGCACTCCTCCCCCGTCGCCGCCGCCCGCTGGCCGCCGTACCGCTCGTGCTGACGTCGGTCCCGCTGTCGCTCTCCGTGCTGGCCTCCACCAACCCCAGCGGCTGGGCGGTGCTCGGCGCGGCCACGCTCTGGCCGGCCCTCTACGTCGCGTTCGAGGTCGACGGGTGGCGGCGCAACGCCCTCGCCGCCTTCGCCGTCCTGGCTGCCTTCGTCGGAGCGGGCTCCCGGGCCGACGGGTGCCTCTTCGTGCTGATGAGCGTCGCGCTCGTCCTGATCATCCGCGTGCGGCACCTGCGCCGGGCACCGGTGGTGACCGCCGCAGCCGCCGTGTGCTTCGTGCTGGCGGCGGCGATCTTCCTCTCCTCCGGCCACGCGTCGGCGCTCACCGAGAGCCTGGGCTACACCCGGCCCGAGCTGACCACGACGCAGCTGCTCCTGATCAACCTGTCCTCGCTGCCGACGCTGTGGCTCGGCGCCTTCAGCGCAGGCCCGCTGGGTCGCATCGGCTGGCTCGACACGCCGCTCCCCCCGATGGTCGCCATGCTCACCGTGGCTGCGTGGTTCGGGGTGCTGCTGCAGGGCTGGCGCAGGGTCTTCCCCGCCAAGCTGGTGGCGCTGGGCCTGGTCGGAGCCGCCCTGGTCGTGCAGCCGATGTACCTGCTCATGCAGTCCCACGTCCTGGTGGGCGAGGGGGTCCAGCCCCGCTACGTGCTGCCGGTCCTGGTGATCTTCACCGGCCTGTCACTGCTGGGCACGCGCGGCACCACGCTGCGCCTGACCCCACCCGCCTACTGGGGCATCGTCGCGGCGCTGGGCCTGGCCCACGCCGTCGCGCTGCACGTCCAGGTCCGCCGCTACGTCACTGGCCTGGACGCATCGAAGATCCTCTTCGGCGACGACCTGGAGTGGTGGTGGGGCGTCGGTCCGGGACCGACCCTGGTCTGGGTGGCGGCATCGCTCGGCTTCACCTGGGTCACGGCTGCGGTGCTGCGGCAGGCGCTCGTACGCCCGGGTCGGCCTCGCGGATCCGCTCGCGCAGGATTCGGTGCGGGTCGATCATCGGCGACGCCACCGCACTCGGCGTGAACGCGTCGTCCTCGGGGATGCCCCACCGTCGGACGACCGCGTAGCGCTCCCACGCCTCGGCCCTGCCCTCGCGGGTGCGGGACTCGAAGTGGAACAGCTCGCAGTTGGCGACCCACACGATCGAGCGACCCACGTGGCGCACCTTGTAGCAGAGGTCGACGTCGTTGAAGTTCGACGGAAGCGTCTCGGTGAAGCCGCCGACCTCGAAGTAGGTCTCCCGGGTCATCGCGGCGCAGGCCGCGGTCACGCCGCTCACCTCGCGGTTGACCACGAGCTCGCCGAACGGACCGGGCTCGTCCCGCGTCCAGAACCGGAACGGGTGGCGGTAGTGGCTGCCCCAGTAGGCGTGGCACGCGTGCTGGACGGTGCTGTCGTCGAAGTAGAGCTTGGCCCCGGTCATCCCGACCCGGGGGTCGTCCAACGGTGCGACGAGGTTCTCCAGCCAGCGCTCGGAGATGACCTCCACGTCGTCGTTGAGCAGCACCAGCCGCTCGCCGGACGCCGCCACCGCGCCGAGGTTCATCTTCTCGCTGTAGTTGAACGGCTTGTCGTAGGGGACGAGCACCAGCCGGTCACCGGCGACCTCGCGGAGCTCGTCGAGCACGGCGGCCGGGGTGGGGGTGTCGTGGACGACCACCACCTCCACGTCGGGGTGCGCCGTGCGCGCGAGCAGGGACCGGACCGCCTCCACGACCATCACCCGCCGCTGCCCGAAGACGATGGCGTCCTGGCCCAGGGTGGGGATGACCACCGAGACCCGGATGCCCGGGTCGAGCTCGCGCTGGATGACGTAGCGACCGGGCTCGGCACCCTGGTCGACCCGGGCCGCGACACCGGTGCGGTCGAGGTGGTCCTGCACCGCCCGCTGGCCGGCCACCGTGGCGTAGGGCTTGGCGTCGATGGCAGCGGAGGTCGATCCGGCCACGGCGCGCCAGTGGTAGAGGACCTCGGGGATGTGGACGACGCGGCGGGCCACCTCGCCGATGCGCAGCGCCAGGTCGTGGTCCTGCGATCCGTCGTAGCCCTCGCGGAAGGCTCCCACCTCGCGTACGAGCGAGGTCCGCACGACCGACAGGTGCGAGGTGTACATCTGTCCGCGCAGGCGCTCGGGCGACCAGTCGGGCTTGGTGAAGCGGCCGTAGGTCCTCCCCCGGGCGTCGACCTTGTCCTCGTCGGAGTAGAGGTAGTCGACGTCGTCGTGCTCGTCGATCAGGCGGGCGTTGACCGCGAGCGCATCGGGGGTCAGCAGGTCGTCGTGGTCGAGCAGCACGACGAACTCGCCGCGGGCGGCGGCGATGCCGTCGTTGGACGCCGCGACGATGTGGCCGTTGACGTCGCGCTCGAGCAGCCTGATGCGCGGGTCCCCGAGCATGTGGCGGGTGATGGTGGCGACCACGGTCGGGTCGGTCGAGGCGTCGTCGACCAGGATCCACTCCCAGTCGCGGTGCTCCTGGGCGAGGACCGACGCGATGGTCTCCTCCAGCACGTCCACCGGCGGGTCGAAGACAGGGGTGATGATCGAGAACAGCGGAGGGCCGTCGTCGCGGCCGGTCCTGCTGGGGGTCACCGCAGCCGCCGGCGTACGGACCGGACCACCCGGCGCGGGAACGACGTCCGGGCGGCGGCGAGCTCGCCCTCGAGCTGCTCCACCCGGTGCCGCAGCCGCTGCACCTGCTCGTCGTGGCGCTTCTTCGAACGGGCGAGCCGCTGCTGCAGCTCGGTGGCGCGCTCCGTCGTACGCCGCAGCTTGCGGGTGGTCGACCGCAGCTCCTGCGTCAGGCGGGTCAGGTCGCGGTTGACCCGGCCCACCTCGGCGTCGCTGCCGATGACCTGGTCCCGGTTGACGAGGAGCTCGTGACGGACCTGGGCGATCTCCTCACGGAGCCGCTCGAGCTCCGCGTCGCCGGGCGGCGTCGTCGCGTCCTGGGTCACCCTGTCTCCTCCGCTGGCTGGGCACTGGCTGGGCACTGGTTGGGCACGTGCGCGCGTCAGGTTATCCCACCCGGCACGCGCCGAGCGGGTGGCCGATCGGCCCTGATCGGGGTCAGACGACGCTGAGCGGCAGCAGCGTCTGACCGGTCGGTCCCACCTGGATCTCGGTGCCCATCTCGGGGCAGACGCCGCAGTCGTAGCACGGCGTCCAGCGACAGTCCTCGATCTCGATGTCGGCGCCCTCGGCGGCCGCGAGGGCGTCCTCCCAGTCACCCCACAGCCAGTCCTTGTCGAGGCCGGAGTCGAGGTGCTCCCAGGGCAGCACCTCGTCGTAGTCGCGCTCGCGGACGGTGTACCAGTCGACGTCGACACCGGTGCCGGCCAGCCCACGCTCGGCGGACTCCATCCAGCGGTCGTAGGAGAAGTGCTCGCTCCAGCCGTCGAACCGACCGCCGTCACGCCACACCTCCTCGATGACCCGACCGACGCGGCGGTCGCCCCGCGAGAGCAGTCCCTCGACGATGCCGGGCTTGCCGTCGTGGTAGCGGAAGCCGATCGCGCGGCCGTACTTCTTGTCGTCGCGGACGATGTTGCGCAGCTTGGTGAGCCGCTCGTCGGTGGTGACATGGTCGAGCTGCGCGGCCCACTGGAACGGCGTGTGCGGCTTGGGCACGAACCCACCGATCGAGACGGTGCAGCGGATGTCGTTGCGCCCGGACACCTCGCGTCCCTTGGCGATGACCCGCTTGGCCAGCTCGGCGACCTGGAGGACGTCCTCGTCGGTCTCGGTGGGCAGGCCCACCATGAAGTAGAGCTTCACCTGACGCCAGCCGTGGGAGTAGGCCGCCGCGACCGTGCGGATCAGGTCCTCCTCGGTGACCATCTTGTTGATCACCTTGCGCATCCGCTCCGAGCCGCCCTCGGGCGCAAAGGTCAGGCCCGAGCGTCGGCCGTTGCGGGAGAACTCGTTGGCGAGGGTGATGTTGAAGGCGTCGACGCGCGTGCTGGGCAGCGACAGGGAGACGTTGGATCCCTCGTAGCGGTCAGCCAGGCCCTTGGCGACCTCGCCGATCTCGGTGTGGTCGGCGCTGGAGAGCGACAGCAGGCCGACCTCCTCGAAGCCGGTCTTGCGGATGCCGTTCTCGACCATGTCACCGATGGTCTTGATCGAGCGCTCGCGCACCGGGCGGGTGATCATCCCGGCCTGGCAGAAGCGGCAGCCGCGGGTGCAGCCGCGGAAGATCTCGACCGAGAAGCGCTCGTGGACGGTCTCGGCCAGCGGGACCAGCGGGTTGGCCGGGTAGGGCCACTGGTCGAGGTCCATCAGCGTGTGCTTGCGCACCCGGAACGGGATACCGGGGCGGTTGGGCACGACGGCCTCGATGGAGCCGTCCGCGGCGTAGGTGACGTCGTAGAAGCGCGGGACGTAGATGTTGCCGGTGACGGCCAGGCGGCGCAGCAGCTCCTCGCGCCCGCCGGGCTTGTCCTGGGCCTTCCACTCGCGCACGACCTCGGAGATCGCGAGCACGACCTCCTCACCGTCGCCGAGCACCGCGGCGTCGACGAAGTCGGCGATCGGCTCGGGGTTGAACGCCGCGTGACCGCCGGCGATCACGACCGGGTCGTCCTCGCCACGGTCGACCGCGTGCAGCGGGATCCCGGCGAGGTCGAGCGCGTTGAGCATGTTGGTGTAGCCGAGCTCGGTGGAGAAGCTCAGGCCGAAGAGGTCGAAGGCCCCGACCGGACGGTGGCCGTCGACGGTGAACTGCGGGATCGGCCCCAGCTCGTCGCCGGTGCGCATCACCTGCTCCATGTCGGCCCACACCGAGTAGGTGCGCTCGGCCAGGATCCAGTCCCGCTCGTTGAGCACCTCGTAGAGGATCTGGACGCCCTGGTTGGGCAGGCCGACCTCGTAGGCGTCGGGATACATCAGGGCCCACCGGACCGTGGGGCCGCCCGACTCCGAGGCGTCGGCGCAGTCCCAGTCCTTGACGACGGAGTTGAGCTCACCGCCGACGTACTGGATGGGCTTCTGGACCGACGGCAGCTTCGCCTCCAGGCGCGGGAAGACCGACGCGACGGACATGGGAGAACACCTCGATCAGGGAAGAGGATCAGGGAAGAGCGGGAGGGCGACCACCTAGGTTACGTCGCCGCGCCGGGTGCGGCCTAACCTGGGAGGACCGCTCCCCGGTGGGACGAGCGGCCCGATGACCGCAGGTGGATGTTCTGCAGCAGGCCGAGCGCGAGCATCCCGGCGAAGAGCGAGCTCCCGCCGTAGGAGACGAACGGCAGAGGGACGCCGGTGACCGGCATGATGCCCAGGCACATGCCGATGTTCTGGAAGGCCTGGAAGCCCCACCAGCAGGCGATCCCCGCGGCAGCCACGCGGCCGAACAGGTCGCCGGCCTCGGCCGAGATGGCCAGCGCGCGCCAGATGACCACGGCCAGGAGCAGGATGGTCACGCCGGCGCCGACGAGGCCCAGCTCCTCACCGGCCACGGTGAAGATGAAGTCGGTGTGCTGCTCGGGCACGAAGCCCGACCGGGTCTGGGAGCCCTCGAAGAGGCCCTGCCCGAACAGTCCGCCGTTGCCGACCGCGATGCGTGCCTGCTCGGTGTTGTAGCCCGCCCCCCGCGGGTCGAGCCCGGGGTTGGTGAAGGCCAGGAAGCGGTCGACCTGGTAGGGCTTGAGCACCCCGGCCGACACGGCCCCGATGGCTCCGACCACGGCGGCGAGGCCCAGGCCGCCCAGCCACCGTCCCCCGGCCCCGGCGATCGCCAGGACCCCGAACACCGTGGCGGACAGGACCAGCATGGTGCCGAGGTCCGGCTGCAGCAGGATCAGGACGGCCGGGATCCCGGCGATGGTGAGCATCGCGACCACCTCGAGGCTCCCGACCCCGCGACCCCAGCGTCGCTCGGTGCGCTCGGCGACGACCAGCGCCATGCCGATGACGACGGCGAGCTTGGCGAACTCCGACGGCTGGATCGACATGCCGCCGACCTGGAGCCACGAGCGGGAGCCGTTGATGGTGGTGCCGGCGACGAGGACCAGCACGAGGCCCACGACGCTGGCGACGTACGCCAGGGGCGCGAGGATGCGCACCCACCGGTGGTCGGTGGCGAGCACCGCGACCATCAGCACCAGCCCGATGGCGACGTTGACCAGCTGCTTGCGCAGGTAGGCGTCGGCATCCCCACCCGTGAGGTCGGCGCGCGTCGACGTCGCCGACCAGACCAGCAGCGTGCCCAGCACCACCAGGGCGAGGGTGGCGAGCATCAGCAGCCAGTCGAGGCCGGGCGCGCGCAGCGATCCCGCGGTCTGGGGGCGGCCGGCGGGACGGGTGGACAGGACGGTCATCGACTCACTCCCCCGCCTTCTTGCGGGTGGCCGGCGGCATGATCGAGCCGTCGTCGAGGAACTCCGGCAGCCTCATCGGCGGGACGGTGCCGGGAGTGGCGGCGCGGGCGGGGCGTACGGCCTCGCCGTCGATGCCGTACAACGCCTCCCAGATGGCGCGGATCCCGTCGCCGGTGGAGCCGGACCCGGTGCCGGCCTGGCTGATCATCATCACCACGACGTAGTCCTCGCTGTAGGACGCGACCCAGCCGGTCGTCTGCTTGCCGTAGACCTCCGCGGAGCCGGTCTTGGAGCGCACGGTGACCTGGTCGAGCGGGAAGCCGCCCATCTTCCAGGCCATCGTGCCGACGCGGGTCACGTTCTGCAGCGCGCTGTCGATGTAGTCGAGGTACTTCTTCGGGACGTCGAGCTGGGCGACCTTGCGCGGGGTGATGCGGCGCAGCACCTGGCCCTCGGGGCTGACGATCGCCTTGGCGACGGTCGGGGCGAAGAGGGTGCCGCCGTTGCTGATCGCGGCGTAGCCGCGGGCGAGCTGGAGCGGGGTGACGATCGTGTCGCCCTGGCCGATGGAGAAGTTCACCGCGTCACCGGCTCGGTAGAGGTTGCCCTCGAGGCAGAACTCGTAGGCGAACTTGTAGACGAAGTCGCTCGTGTCAGCCGTCTGGGGCTTGTCCGCGAGGTCGCAGTAGTAGTCCTTCTGCGACTCGTAGTAGTCCTGCTTCCACTGCCGGTCGGCGATGCGACCGGGAGCCTCACCGGGCAGGTCGATCCCGGTCCGCGAGCCGAAGCCGAACTCCTTGGCCTCCTCGACCAGCGGGTCGCGGGCGTCGATGTCGGCCGGGTCGCTCCCGAAGCGCTGCCAGAAGTCGTAGCCGATGCGGTAGAAGAACGTGTTGCAGGAGACCTCGAGCGCCTTGGCGAAGCCGATGTTGCCGTAGGCGCCGGACTCGTAGTTCTTGAAGACCCGGTTGCCGACCTGGAAGCCCGACGAGCACGGCAGCGTCGTGTCGAGCGCGTAGCCGTTGGTGAGCGCACCCGCGGTCATGAACGGCTTCCACGTCGAGCCGGGCGCGAACTGTCCCTGCGTGGCGCGCGAGAGCAGCGGGGTGCCGGCCTTCTCGGAGTAGAGGTGGGCCAGCTGCGACTCGCTGATGCCGCCGGTCCACACGTCCGGGTCGTACGTCGGCTGGCTGGCCATCGCGACCACCCGACCGGCCTTGGCGTCGAGGACGACCGCGGCGCCCGAGTCCGCGGCGTACTTGCGTCCGGTGACCGGGTCGACCTGGGTGCGCTGGAAGGCGATCCGCTCGGCGAGCTGCTTCTCGACGACCGACTGCACCTTGGCGTCGATCGAGGTGACGAGGGTGTCTCCCGGCGTGCTCTCGACGAGGGAGTCGTCGCCCAGCACGCGGCCCATCGAGTCGACCGCGACGCGGCGGTAGCCGGGCAGGCCGCGCAGCCACTCGTCGTACTGCTTCTCGACACCGGCGCGACCGACGACGGAGGCGCCGTTGAGGGACCGGTCGTCGCGATCGGCAGCGAGGTCGTACTCGTCCTCGGTGATGGGGCTGAGGTAGCCCAGGACGTGGGCCAGGTTGATGCCGAAGGGGCGGGGGTAGGAGCGGACGTTCTGCTGCTCGGCGAGCACGCCGGGGTAGTCCTCGGGCTGCTCGAGCACGCGCAGCGCCACGTCCTTGGAGACGTCGGTGGCGACGGGAACGGGCTGGTAGGGCGAGCCGTTCCAGCAGACGTCGCGGACGCTCCCGGGGTCACCGCAGGTGACCAGGCTGGCCTCGACGTCCTCGGGTTCGGCGTCGACGACGACCGCGACGCGGCGGACGAGCTCGGTGCGCTGGTCCTCCTCGAGCTTGCCGAGCAGGGTGCGGTCGACGGAGATGACCCACGACGTGCGGTTGGCGACGAGGGGTCGTCCCTGGCTGTCGACGATCAACCCGCGCTGCGGCTGCACGACGATGTCGCGGACCGACTGGTTGGCGGCCTGCGCCTGGTAGGACTCACCGCCGATGACCTGGAGGTAGTAGAGCCGGACGAACAAGGTGGCGAAGAGCGAGAACGCCAGCGCCTGCACCACGACCAGCCGGAGCCGGCTGCTGCCCGAGGTGCGGGACGTACGACTCACTGCGCGGCCCACTGCGGGTTGAGCCGCGTGAAGAGCCTCATCAGCGGGGGCAGCACGAACGGCGTCAGCAGCACGTCCCACACGAGCGCGACCAGCACGACCTCGAGCAGACCGGCGATCGACATCGTGGGGTCGTCGAGGAGCACGCCGGTGAGGGCGAAGAGCGAGGTGGCGACGAAGGACGCGGCGGCGACCGTCCCGACCACGGCGAGCGCGGTCGGCTTCACGTCCTGACGCATGCGCGCGGCCAGGAAGGCCGCGACCGTCAGGGCCAGGGCCCATCGGCCGGCGATGTGGTCGGCCGGCGGTGCGAGGTCGAGGGTGAGACCCGCGGCGAAGCCCAGGACCAGGGCGAAGGGCGCCTCGACCGTGAGGGCGGCGGCGACCACGACGAGCAGGCAGAGGTTGGGCACGATGCCGTGCCAGGCCAGGTGCGGGAAGAGCGACACCTGCACGACGAGGGCGACGACCACGGCGGCGAATGCGGCGAGCCAGCGGAGGTAGCTCATCGGAGGCTCCCGTCGGCCTCGACGACCGCCCGGTCGCTCTCGCTGCCGCTGGGCACCATCACGCCCACGACGTCGAGCGCCGAGAAGTCCACGAACGGCTTGACCACGGCCCTCTGGGAGGCCTCGCGCAGAGAGGTGTAGACCTCGGTGATCGTGCCGACCGGCACGCCGGGCGCGTAGGGGCCGGTGGCGCTCCCCCACGTGACGACCGTGTCGTCGCGGGCGGGGATCGAGGCGTCGTCGACCAGGCGCAGGTCCAGCCCGGCGTCCTGGTCGAGCGACCCGCTGCCGGTGACGAAGCCGATCTCCATGCTGGACCCGACGCGACCACCGACGGTCGAGTCGGGGTCGGTGATCAGCAGCACCGTCGCGGTGCCGCGGGTGACACGCAGGACGCGGCCCACGAGGCCCTCGTTGTTGACGACGGTCATGTCGGGGCCGAGCCCGGCGGCCGACCCGGCGTCGATGGTGACCGTGAAGCTCTGGGACTGGCGCGAGCCGAGCGCCACCACCCGGGCCGGGACGAGGGCCGAGCCCAGGTCGGCCGCGGCCGTGGTGAGGCCGTCGTACTGCTCGAGGCGGTTGCGGTCGAAGCCGGCGAGCTCGACCTGGCCGCGGAGCTCGGCGTTGCTGGCCTCGAGGTCGCGGACCTCGTCGGCGAGGTCGTCCTTGCTGCGGAACCAGGCGGGCACCGCGGTGAAGGGGCGTACGGCGGCTGCCGCGGCGGACTCGGCGGGACCGAAGGCCTCGCCGATCACCCGCCGGGCCGGCTCCAGCGGCGACGACCCGCCACCCGAGACGTCGAGCGTGATCAGGGTGATGCTCGCGAGCAGCAGGGCGACCAGGAGCGAGCGCGGCGGCCGGTTGCGCGACTCGAGACGGTCGAGGCCGGTCCAGCGGCGCTCGCGCCCGTCGTGTCCCCCCAGCGTCCCCATCAGAAGCGCCGACGATCCGACACGAGCACCTGCTGCAGGGCCTCGAACTCCTCCACGCACTTGCCGGCGCCGTAGGCGACCGAGGACAGCGGGTCCTCGGCGACGTGCACCGGCATGCCGGTCTCGTGGCGCAGCCGCTCGTCGAGGCCGCGGAGCATGGCGCCGCCGCCGGTGAGCACGATGCCGCGGTCCATGATGTCGCCGGCGAGCTCGGGCGGGGTCTGGTCCAGAGTGGTGCGGACCGCGTCGATGATGTTGTGGAGCGGCTCCTCGAGCGCCTGGCGCAGCTCGGAGCTCGAGACGACGACGGTGCGGGGCAGGCCGGAGACCATGTCGCGGCCGCGGATCTCGGCGTCCGGCTCGGTGGGGAGCGGGAAGGCCGACCCGAGGGTCATCTTGACCTCCTCGGCGGTGCGCTCCCCCAGCATCAGGGAGTACTCCTTCTTCATCCACGCGATGATCGCCTGGTCCAGGTCGTCACCGGCGGTCCGCACGGACAGGCTCGTGACGATGCCGCCGAGGCTGATCACCGCGACCTCGGTGGTGCCACCGCCGACGTCGACGACCATGTTGCCGGTGGCCTCGTGCACGGGGAGCCCGGCGCCGATCGCGGCGGCCATCGGCTCCTCGACGATGTAGACCTTGCGGGCGCCGGCCTGGTAGCCGGCCTCCTTGACGGCACGCTGCTCCACGGCCGTGATGCCGCTCGGCACGCAGATCACCATGCGGGGCTTGGCGAAGTAGCGGCGGCGGTGCACCTGGTGGATGAAGTAGCGCAGCATCTGCTCGGTCGCCTCGAAGTCGGCGATCACGCCGTCCTTCAGGGGGCGGATGGCCGCGATGTTGTCGGGCGTGCGCCCGATCATCCGCTTGGCCTCGTGGCCGACGGCGAGCACCTCGCCGGTCGTGGTGTTCATGGCGACGACCGACGGCTCGTCGAGCACGATGCCCTTGCCGCGGACATAGACCAGTGTGTTGGCGGTGCCGAGGTCGACGGCCATGTCGCGGCCGATGATGCTGTGTGCCATGCCCCTGAGCCCTTGGAGGTCGGTCGTGCCGGGAAGAGGGGTCAGCAGCCCTCCCGCCGACCCTGACTCAGGTTAAGGAGCAGGCAGGCAGCATCCCGGTAGGACACGCGCGGGGTCTGTGAGGCTGGTGTGAAAGATGTCCTCGGCGTGAGTCAGTGGATCGCGAGCAAGCTCGCGCTCACTGACTCAGCTCGGAAACCAGATCCCGATCTCGCGGGCGGCGGACTCCTCGGAGTCCGAGCCGTGCACGAGGTTCTGCTGGACGGCAAGACCCCAGTCGCGGCCGAGGTCGCCACGGATGGTGCCGGGGGCGGCGACGGTCGGGTCGGTGGCGCCGGCCAGGGACCGGAAGCCCTCGATGCAGCGCTGGCCCTCGATGACGATGGCGAGGACCGGGCCGGAGAGCATGAACTCGACCAGCGGCCCGTAGAACGGCTTGCCCTCGTGCTCGGCGTAGTGGGCGGCAAGGATCTCGGGGGTTGCGCTGCGGAGCTCGACGGCCGCGAGCGTGTAGCCCTTGGCCTCGATCCGGCGCAGGATCTCGCCGGAGAGGCCGCGGCGTACGCCGTCGGGCTTGACGAGGACGAGGGAACGCTGCACGTCGGTCATGCGAGCACCCTAGCCAGCCTCAGCCCTGCTCCGCGCGCCAGGCTGCCCATGCCTCGGCGCGCTCGCGCTCGATCTTGCGACCCAGCAGGTCGGCACCGGCCCACAGCGCGGCGAAGACGGCACCGAGGCCGAACATCACCGGGATGACGAAGCCGAGGCCGATCGCGGCGACCTGGACCACGTAGCCGGCGAGGTAGGCCCACTCGGCGCGCAGCATGCCGGCCAGCAGCAGGCACACCACGGCGAGGCCGAGCCCGATCGCCACGGCGGTGCCGGCAGGGACGTCGGAGATCGCGATCATCACCGGGGTGGTCAGGCCGAGGGCGATGGCCTCCAGCGACAGCACCGCCGCGCACATGCCGCGGCGGGGTGATCGCTCGGTGTTGGTCGGGACCTCGTCCTGGCTGCTCATCGGCGGCCCTTGAGCATCGCGCGCGCCTCGCCCACGGTGACGACCGAACCGGTGACCAGCACGGCGCCGGCGCCGATGGAGACCTCGATGGCCTCCCCCGCCTCGGCGAGGGTCGCGGCCCGCTCGATGGCGTCGGAGAGGTCGGGGACGACGCTGACCCGGTCCTCGCCGAAGATCTCGACGGCGGCACGACCGAGCGCGCTGGCCGACATCGACCGCGGGCTCGAGTTCTGGGTGCACACGAGGTAGGCGAGGTGGGGCTCGAGGACGTTGAGCACGCCCTCGTGGTCCTTGTCCTCCATCACACCCATCACGCCCACCAGGGGGCTGAAGGCGAAGGAGTCCTCCAGCGCGGCGGCAACAGCCTCGGCGCCGTGGGGGTTGTGGGCGGCGTCGAGGACGATCGTGGGGCTGCGCCGGATGATCTCCAGCCGCCCGGGGGAGGTCACCTCGGCGAAGGCGGCCCGTACGAGGTCCTCGTCGAGGGCGCCGGTGCCGAAGGACTCGACCGCAGCGAGGGCGACGGCGGCGTTCTGGGCCTGGTGGGCGCCGTAGAGCGGGAGGAACACGTCGTCGTAGCGACCCCGCAGGCCCTGCAGCGAGATCATCTGGCCGCCGACCGCGGGCGTACGGGCCGCGACGCCGAACTCGACACCCTCTCGCACGACGGTGGCGCCGACCTCGACCGCTCGCGCGAGCAGGACGGTGGCGACCTCGGGGGTCTGCTCGGCCAGCACCGCGACGGACCCGGCCTTGATGATGCCGGCCTTCTCGAGAGCGATGGTGGGGGCGTCCTCGCCGAGGTACTTGGCGTGGTCGACGGCGATCGGCAGCACGACGGCGACGTCGGCGTCGATCACGTTGGTGGCGTCCCAGCTGCCGCCCATCCCGACCTCGACCACGGCCGCGTCGACCGGGGCGTCCGCGAAGGCGGCGTAGGCCATCCCGACGATCGTCTCGAAGAAGCTGAGCGGGTGCTCCTGGTCGGCGTCCACGAGGTGGGTGTAGGGGGCGACGTCGTTGAAGGCGCGGACGAACGCCTCGTCGTCCATCGGCTCGCCGTCGATGCTGATCCGCTCGCTCATCCTCTCCAGGTGCGGGGAGGTGAAGCGACCGGTGCGCAGGTCGAGGGCGCGCAGCAGGGTCTCGATCATCCGGCTCGTGCTGGTCTTGCCGTTGGTGCCGGTCAGGTGGATCGAGCGGAACGAGCGCTGCGGGTCGCCGAGCAGCTCGGTGAAGGCCTCGATGCGGTCGAGGCTCGGCTCGAGCTTGGTCTCGGGCCAGCGGGACAGCAGCGCGTCCTCGACCTCGTCGAACGTCTGGGCGGGGCGGGCGGCCTGGGGTGCGTCAGTCATCTCGGGTCGAGTCTAGGGCCCGTCCGGAGGCGACCGCGCTAGCAGGAGACCACTCGCCGCCACGGCTTCACGACCTCCAGCGCGCGGCCGTCGAGCGGGCGCTCGCGGAACTGGTCGAGGGCGTCGGCCCAACGCGGGTGGGCGGTGCCGGTGACGTACATCGCGGAGCCCTGGTCGGCGTAGACCAGGCCGTAGCGCTTCATCGCGACCACGATCGCGCGCGCGGCCCCGGTGTAGCGCCGCGCCGGGAACGACCGCGGCAGCCGGAAGCGCAGGCCGTACGCCGGCAGGTCCCGCGCGGTGTTGCCGCTCGGACCGCAGTGGCGGGCCGGCCAGGTGTAGGCGTGGCGGGCCGACGGCAGGGTGAACCGCAGCGCGTGGGTGATGCGACCCGAGGCAGCCTCGTCGTGATCGAGGAGGCCGGGCAGGATCGGCAGGCCGGCAGCGTCGGCGGACGTCCAGCCGGCGGGCCGCAGGCGGGTGGAGGAGAGGTCCCACCGGGCGGCCGCGGCGGCCCGCCAGGCGACCACCGTGCCGGACGCGTCACGCACCCGCTCGGCGGCGTACAGCTCGATCAGGTCGCAGGTGCCGCGCCGCACCGTCAGGACGTGCCGGTCGCCCTCGTCGGGGTCGGGATCACGGGTGCTGCCGCCCTCGATCGCTGCGTCGGCCGGCACGAAGACCGGGCCGCGGTCGCTCTCGTCGCGGTAGTCCTCACCGTCCACGCCGAACTGCAGCGGCAGCAGGGGCTGGTCCTCGTCGACGACGTTGACCGGGATGCCGTACTGGTCCTCGCTCGTTCCGAGGTCGAGGTGCAGGTCGTGCCCGGCCGCCTGCCGGTCCACGATCGCCCTCGACCACCGCCACACCGGACGGTCGTCGATGCGGCGGTTCCACGGGCTGTCGGCGGGGAACAGCTCGCACCCGCCGACCGCGTGGACGACCGCCGGACCGGCCTCGGGTGCAGCGAGCACCGGTGCGGACCCCGGAGCCAGGACGACGAGGCACAGGCTGGCGATGAGCACTGGACGCCGCATCCGGCGAGCCTAGGGCTCGCGGCGCACCCTGACGAGGTGCTCGGCCATGTCCACCACCGGTTCGTAGCCGAGGCCCGCGTAGATCTTGTGGGACGTCGGGTTGTCCTGGTCGGTGAACAGGCACATCCGGCTGCCCGCCTCGAGGCCGCGGCGGGTCAGCTCGCCCACGGCGTACGACGCGATGCCTCGGCCGCGGTGCTCGCGTGGCGTGTAGACCGGACCGATCCGTGCGACCCCGTACGACGGCAGGCCAGCGCCGGTCAGGTGCGCGACCGTGCCGTCCGGCAGCTCCCACAGCCACTCGACGCCCTCCCTGATCCGGACCAGGACGCTGTCGAGGGTGTTGTGCTCGCCCGACGTCGGGTCGGGCTCGCGCCCGGCCTGCTCGTCGGCCTCGGCGTGGAAGGCCGTGAACCACGACAGCACGAGCGCGGCGTCGTCCTCGGTGGCCGGCCTGAGCCGGCCCTCCGGAGCCGGGGGGACGACGACCGAGGTGGCCTCCCAGAGCCGGGTGGCCTTGTCGGTGACGAGCTCGCCGCCGACCAGCTCGGCGGTCGCCGCGGCGAGCACCCCGGCACCGGGGAGCGCGCCGTTGGCCCCACCCAGGAGCTCGCCCCGGTCGTGCAACGCGGCGGCGAGCGTGCGCGCCGCCTCGTCGCTCATCGGCATCCCGAAGGTCGGGTAGGGCTTGAAGGGCGCGGTGCGCATGGCCGCGCTCACCACGGCGCCGGAGTCGTCGCGGACCGCCAGCCACCAGCGTGCGAACGGTGCGTCGACCTCGGCCCAGGAGTCGTGGCCGTCCGCGATCTCGCGGGCGGTGCGCTCGCTGACGCTGGCGATCACGCTGCCCAGGACCGGGTCCGCGCGGAGCAGCTCACCGGCCGCCTCGAGGAAGGGCTGCGGGGTGTCGAAGAACTCCAGATCCATCACGCCACGCTACGGCGACGACACGTGGAGTCGATACTCGTTTTCGCAGGCCGGAGGCCCGTCCATAGACTTCGACCATGACTGACTCCCCCGCCACCCAGACCCCGGACACCGGTCCGGACACGACCGCGAGCACCGAGCTGCGCGACGTCGTCGTACCGGAGCGTCCGGCACTGGAGGGCCTGGAGGAGAAGTGGTCCCGCACGTGGGCCGACAACGACACCTACGCCTTCGACCGCACGCAGCCGCGGGAGAACGTCTACTCGATCGACACGCCCCCGCCGACCGTCAGCGGCTCGCTGCACGTGGGCCACGTCTACTCCTACAGCCACACCGACCTCATCGCGCGCTACCAGCGGATGCAGGGCAAGGCCGTCTTCTACCCGATCGGCTGGGACGACAACGGCCTGCCGACCGAGCGGCGGGTGCAGAACTACTTCGGCGTGCGCTGCGACCCGACGCTGCCCTACGACGCCGACTTCACGCCGCCGGAGAAGCCTGACCCGAAGAAGCAGGTCTCGATCAGCCGGCCCAACTTCATCGAGCTGTGCGAGCAGCTCGTCGTCGAGGACGAGAAGGCGTTCGAGGCGCTGTGGCGCCAGCTCGGCCTCTCGGTCCAGTGGAACCCGACCTACACGACCATCGGCGACCACTCGCGCACCGTGAGCCAGCGTGCGTTCCTGCGCAACTACGCCCGGGGCGAGGCCTACCTGTCCGAGGCGCCGACCCTGTGGGACGTCACCTTCCAGACGGCCGTCGCGCAGGCCGAGCTCGAGGCGCGCGACTACCCCGGCCACTACCACCGCGTCGCGTTCCACAAGCCCGACGGCACCCCCCTGCACATCGAGACCACGCGTCCCGAGCTGATCCCGAGCGTCGTCGCGCTCATCGCGCACCCCGACGACGAGCGCTACCAGGACCTGTTCGGCACGACCGTCACGTCGCCGGTCTTCGGTGTCGAGATCCCGGTCCTCGCCCACCACGCGGCCGAGCCCGACAAGGGTGCCGGCATCGCGATGTGCTGCACGTTCGGTGACCTCACCGACGTCATCTGGTGGCGCGAGCTGAGCCTGCCGGTCCGCACCGTGGTCGGCCGCGACGGTCGCCTGCACCGCGAGACCCCCGAGTGGCTCGCCGCCGACGGTGCCTCGACGGCGTACGCCGAGCTGGCCGGCAAGACGACCTTCAGTGCCCGCGAGGCGATGGTCGCGCTCCTGCGCGAGTCCGGCGACCTCGACGGTGAGCCGAAGGCCACCCAGCGGATGGCGAACTTCTACGAGAAGGGCGACAAGCCGCTCGAGATCGTCGCCACCCGCCAGTGGTACATCACCAACGGCGGCAAGGACGCAGCGCTGCGCAAGGAGATGCTCGTCCGGGGCGAGGAGATCACCTGGATCCCCACCCACATGAAGCACCGCTACGACAACTGGGTCGGTGGCCTCAACGGCGACTGGCTGATCTCGCGCCAGCGCTTCTTCGGCATCCCCTTCCCGGTCTGGTACCCGGTCGACGCCGACGGCGAGCCCGACCACGACCACCCGCTGATGCCGTCCGAGGACCAGCTGCCGATCGACCCGTCCACGCAGGCACCCCACGGCTACACCGAGGACCAGCGCGGCAAGCCCGGCGGCTTCGTCGGCGACCCCGACGTGATGGACACGTGGGCGACCTCCTCGCTCACCCCCCAGATCGCCGGCATGTGGGAGGTCGACAACGACCTGTTCTCCCGCGTCTTCCCCTACGACCTGGCCACCCAGGCGCACGACATCATCCGCACCTGGCTGTTCTCCCGCGTGGTCCGCGCCGAGTTCGAGCACGGGGTCGTGCCGTGGTCGCACGCGATGATCTCCGGCTTCATCGTCGACCCCGACCGCAAGAAGATGTCGAAGTCCAAGGGCAACGTCGTGGTCCCGACCGACATCCTCGACAAGTACGGCGCCGACGCCGTCCGCTGGCGTGCAGCGATCGGTCGCCCGGGGATGGACTCCCCGTTCGACGAGTCACAGATGAAGATCGGCCGCCGGCTGGCGATGAAGGTGCTCAACGCCTCCAAGTTCGTCCTCGGCAACGTCGGCGCCACCACGCTGGTCCCCAGCACGGTCAGCGCGCCGGTCGACTGCGCCCTGCTGGGCCGGCTCGAGACCGTCGTGCGACGTGCGACCGAGGCCTTCGACGCCTACGACTACACCACCGCGCTCGAGGTCACCGAGAAGTTCTTCTGGGAGTTCTGCGACGACTACCTCGAGCTGGTTAAGGAGCGGGCGTACGACACCGACGGCGGCCAGGCGACCGAGTCGGCGCGCGCGACCCTCGCGATCGCCCTCCACACGCAGCTGAGGCTCCTCGCGCCGTTCCTGCCCTACGCCACCGAAGAGGTCTGGTCGTGGTGGCAGGACGGCTCGATCCACCACGCCGCCTGGCCCACCGCCGCCGACCTCGGCTCCGCCGCCGCGTCCCAGCCGCTGGTGCTCGACGCCGTCGCCGGGGCCCTGACCGGCATCCGCGGCGCCAAGTCGCAGGCCAAGGCCAAGATGCGGGCACCACTGTCACGCGTCGTGATCACCGGTCCCGGGGCCCTCGTCGCGGCTGCCCAGCAGGCGCAGGACGACCTGCGGGCGGTCGGCAACGTGGTCGGCGACCTGGAGTTCGTCACCGACGAGTCCGCGACCGAACTGCGGGTCAGCGCCGAGCTGGCACCGGTCGAGGACGCACCGGCGCCGGAGTAGGTCAGCCCTTGCGGGCGGCCTTCTCGGCTGCCCGCTCGGCGGCCTCGGCCGCCTTCTCAGCAGCCTTCTCGGCATGCTTGACCGCGTGGTCGGCGGACTTCTGCTCCGCGCGGGCCAGCTTCTCTGCGTCGCGCTCGGCGTGACGCTGGGCCTTGGCGGCGTCGCGCGCAGCCTTGTCGGCAGCCCTGGCGGCCTTGTCCGCGTCGCGCTGCGCCTTGCGGGCGGCCTTGTCCGCGTCGCGCTGAGCCTTGCGCGCGGCCTTGTCCGCGTCGCGCTGCGCCTTGCGCGCGGCCTTGTCAGCGGCCTTGTCGGACCTGTCGTCGGCCTGGTCCGACGAGGCGGTGTCCGGGGCGGGCGGTTCCGTCTGGAGGTCCACCTGCGCCTCGACCACGTCGGACTCCTTGTCGGACTCCTGGTCGGTGACCTTCGCTGCGTCCTTGGCGGGCACGGGCCCACCGGCGGACACGCCGAGCGGCTGCGCGCTGAGCTCGGCCGGGATGCTCACCGGGGTCGGCTCGGCCGGAGCAGCGACCGGGGCCGGTGCGCGGTCGACGTTGCCGCCCGCGGCGGCGGCGATCGGCTTGCCGGGGTGGAAGAGTTCGAGGGCCCAGCCCCGACCGACGGACAAGGTCATCAGGACGGCGCAGAGCACCGCCACCAGAGCGAACCCCACGAGCGGCCGCTTCGGATCAACCCCCACGGGTTCCCCTTCCCACATGCTGACGAGACGCCAGTCTGGAGGGGTCATGACGCATGATCACGGCCGATAGTCACGAATAGTCCGAAATGACTAGACCGGGGTGGTCAGGACGGGCCACGCAGGCCGGTCAGCGACTCAGGCCGACTTCTTCTTCTTGGCCTCGGACTCGCGCAGGATCAGCGTCGGCGCGACCTCGTCCTCGACGGTCTCGCGGGTGACGATCACCTTCGCCACGTCGCCGCGCGAGGGCACGTCGTACATGACGTAGAGGAGGACCTCCTCGATGATCGCGCGGAGGCCGCGGGCACCGGTGCCGCGCTCGAGGGCGGCTTCGGCGATCGAGTCGATGGCCTCGTCGGTGAACTCGAGCTCGACACCGTCGAGGTCGAAGAGCTTCTGGTACTGCTTGACGAGCGCGTTGCGCGGCTCGGTGAGGATCTGCACGAGTGCCTCGCGGTCGAGCTTGTTGACGCTCGCGATGAGCGGCAGGCGACCGATGAACTCGGGAATCAGGCCGAACTTGGTGAGGTCCTCGGGGCGCACCTGCGCGAGGAGGTCGTCGGCGTTGCGCTCGGCGGCGCCGCGTACCTCGGCGGTGAAGCCCAGCGACTTCTTGCCGACGCGCTGCTCGACGATCTGCTCGAGGCCGGCGAAGGCACCACCCACGATGAAGAGGATGTTGGTGGTGTCGATCTGGATGAACTCCTGGTGCGGGTGCTTGCGGCCGCCCTGCGGGGGCACGGACGCGGTGGTGCCCTCCAGCATCTTGAGCAGCGCCTGCTGGACGCCCTCGCCGGAGACGTCGCGGGTGATCGAGGGGTTCTCCGACTTGCGGGCCACCTTGTCGATCTCGTCGATGTAGATGATGCCCGTCTCGGCCTTCTTGACGTCGTAGTCAGCGGCCTGGATGAGCTTGAGGAGGATGTTCTCGACGTCCTCGCCGACGTAGCCGGCCTCGGTCAGAGCCGTGGCGTCGGCGATCGCGAACGGGACGTTGAGCATCCGCGCGAGCGTCTGGGCGAGGTAGGTCTTGCCGCAACCGGTCGGACCGATGACGAGGATGTTGGACTTGGCCACCTCGACCACGTCGTCCTTGACCTTGCCGCTCACCGGCTGGAGACCCGACTGGACCCGCTTGTAGTGGTTGTAGACCGCGACGGCGAGGGACTTCTTGGCGTGCTCCTGGCCGATGACGTAGGAGTTGAGGAACTCGAAGATCTCCTTGGGCTTGGGCAGCTCCTCGAGGCTGACCTCCGAACCCTCGGCGAGCTCCTCCTCGATGATCTCGTTGCAGAGCTCGATGCACTCGTCGCAGATGTAGACGTTGGGTCCAGCGATGAGCTTCTTGACCTGCTTCTGGCTCTTGCCACAGAAGTTGCACTTCAGCAGGTCGCCGCCGTCACCGATACGTGCCACGAGTCGTGTCCTCCAGTCTTGCCGGAAAGGGGTTCCGGCTCTCAACACCCTGCACCGTGCTGTCTTCCAACAGGCCCGACGACGGTACCCCGTGCCGGCCCCCGACGGGGGCCGGACACGAGATGTCGCGGGTCATGATTTCGTCAGTCCCCGACCCGCTCAGACGAGCGCGGGGGTGGCCTTGCGGGACTCGATGACGGCGTCGATCAGGCCGTACTCGACGGCCTGCGCGGCGGTGAGGATCTTGTCGCGCTCGATGTCCTTGCTGACCTGCTCGATGTCCTTGCCGCTGGAGTCGGCGATCATCCGCTCGAGCAGCTCGCGCATCCGCAGGATCTCGTTGGCCTGAATCTCGATGTCGGAGGTCTGGCCGAACGTGCCCTCGGTGTAGGGCTGGTGGATCAGGATGCGGCTGTTGGGCAGCGCCATCCGCTTGCCCTTCGCGCCGGCTCCCAGCAGGATCGCGGCCGCGGAGGCGGCCTGCCCGATGCACACGGTCTGCACGTCGGGCTTGATGAAGTTCATCGTGTCGTAGATCGCCGTCAGCGCGGTGAACGAGCCGCCGGGGCTGTTGATGTAGATGCTGATGTCGCTGTCGGGGTTCATCGTCTCCAGGCACATGAGCTGGGCGATGACCGCGTTGGCGACGTCGTCGCTGATCGGGGTGCCGAGGTAGATGATCCGGTCCTCGAAGAGCTTGGCGAAGGGGTCGATGCGGCGGAACCCGTAGGAGGTCCGCTCTTCCCACTGGGGGATGTAGTAGTTCATCTCGTTCAGTCCTTCGTCCTGGCCGGGCGGCCCTCGTCTGCGGCTTCGCGGGCATTGGTGACCACCTTGTCGACCAGGCCGTACTCGACGGCCTGCTCGGCGGTGAACCAGCGGTCACGGTCGGCGTCGGCGACGACCTGCTCGACGGTCTGGCCGGTGTGCTCGGCGATCAGGTCGAGCAGCACCTTCTTGATGTGGAGCGACTGCTGGGCCTGGATCTTGATGTCGGAGGCCGAGCCGCCCATCCCCGAGGAGGGCTGGTGCATCATGATCCGCGCGTGCGGGAGGGCGTAGCGCTTGCCCTTGGTGCCGGCGCAGAGGAGGAACTGGCCCATCGAGGCGGCCAGGCCCATGCCGACCGTGGCGACGTCGTTGGGGATGTAGTTCATCGTGTCGTAGATCGCCATGCCGGCGTCGACCGAGCCGCCGGGGCTGTTGATGTGCAGGAAGATGTCGGCCTCGGGGTCCTCTGCGGAGAGCAGGAGGAGCTGCGCGCAGATCGCGTTGGCGTTCTGGTCGCGCACCTCCGAACCGAGGAAGACGATGCGCTCGCGGAGCAGGCGCTGGTAGATGTGGTCATCGAGGCCATACATCCCACCGGCGCCGTTCATCTCGGGCGAGAGGGCTGGGCTGGAGTTCTGGTTCACGCTGGCGACACTAGCCGGAAGGTCGGACACTTCCACGCGATGACCCACCCTGTTCGCCCACAGCGGATTCCGTGCCCCGACGTGCCGCTCAGCCGAGCGCGACCTCCTCGAGCACCTCGCGGAAGACGCGGTAGCGCTCGGCTCCCACCTGCGTGGCCCACGCCTCGTCGTACGCCTCGAGCACTGCTGCCGCACGGGCGCGGGCCTCACGGCCGGCGGGCGTGAGGCGCACCCGGCGGGCCCGGGCGTCGTGGTCGGCGACGGCCACCTCCACCATCCCGAGCGCCGCGAGCTGGCGGACGAACTGTCCGCACCCCTGCGTGGTCATCTCGGCGCACTCGGCGAGCTCGGTGATGGTCAGTCCCTCCGGCGGCAGCCACTCCAGGACGCGCAGCTGGGAGGGACGCAGCTCGGGCGCCTCCTCGGCGAGGCGCTCACGCAGGCGCCCGAAGACCATCCCCATCAGCATGGGGAGGTGGGGCTCGACGGCAGGCAACCGGTTGACACCAGACATGAAAGCAGCTTACCTTTCTTGGTCATGAAAGCAACTTTCGCGACCGGCGCGGCGCGAGCACCCCGGCGCGAGGTGCTGGGCGACGACGACGTCACCGACGCCGAGCTGGCCGCGATGGTCGCCGACCTGTGGTGCGTTCGCGCCGTGACGCTGCTGGACTCGTCGGCCGAGACGGTCGACTACGACGTGCCGTCCATCCTCACCGGCGCCCGCACGTGGGTGCGGGGCCACGCCGATGCAGGACTCGGCGCCCGCGAGTTCACGTTGTTCGTCAAGCGGGTGCACAACTGGCGCCACTCCCCCGCCTTCGCCTTCGTGCCGGCCGACATCGCCGAGTGGGCCGCCGCGTCCGTGCCGTGGCGCGCGGAGCCACTCCTCTACGCCTCCGACCTCGCCGAGCGGCTGCCCGAGGGGCTCGGCGTGCCGCGGGGCCTGAGGGTCGACGAGCACGACGACGAGACCGCCGTGGTCTGGATCGAGGCCGTCGAGTGCGACCCGGCCCCGTGGACGTACGACGACAGCGTCCGCGCCGCGCGCCTGCTGGGCCGCCTCTCCGCCAGCCCGCAGGTCGCCCCGCTCGCCGACATCGACCCCCAGCCCTGGCACATCGACTCCTTCGTCAAGGGCCGGCTCGCGTTCACCGTGCTGCCCGGCCTCCACGACGACGCCACGTGGCGTCAGCCGACGGTCGCGGAGCACTTCGGGGACCTGCGCGACGGCCTGAGGGCCGCCGCGGGCCGCCTCGACGCCGTCGCCCGCGAGTTCGACGGCAGCCTGCACCGGGCCGCGCACGGCGACGCCTGCCCCAACAACCTGCTGCGTCGTACGGGCGAGTCCGGCCTCACCCTGATCGACTTCGGGTTCTGGCGCTCGCAACCGGTGGGCTTCGACCTCTCCCAGCTCCTGGTCGGAGACATCCAGATCGGGCGCCAGGACGCCGACGACCTCCCCGAGCGCGCCGAGGCATGCGTGCGTGCGTACGCCGCCGGGCTCGCCGACGAGGGCCTCGAGGTGCCGCTCGAGCAGGTGCGACGCAGCCATGCGGTGAGCCTGATGCTCTTCAACGGCCTGCCGAGCCTCCCGACGGAGGTGCTGCCGGACGAAGCGGCGTTCGACCACTGGACCCGGCAGCGCGCGGCCATCGCCCGCTACGCCCTCGACGTGCTGGCGCGGACCGAGCCCACCGCCTGACCCCGCAACGCCGACCGGCGCCCACCCCCGAGGGGATGGACGCCGGTCACGGTGGGGGTGAGGCTCAGGCCTCGTCCTCCGGGGTGGTCTCCGCGTCGGCCTCGGCCGCAGCCTCGTCGACGGGCTCGCCGATGGTGCCGTCGGGACGCAGGTTCTTGAGCTCGACCACGTTGCCCGAGGCGTCCGTGACGGTCGCGGACTCCACGATCGTCGCGAGCGCCTTGCCGCGCAGGATCTCCTGCACGAGCTCGGGGATGTGGTTGTGCTCGAACATGTGGTTGGCGAACTCCTGCGGGTCCTGGCCGGACTGCTGGGCGCGCCGCACGAGGTGCTCGGAGAGCTCGGCCTGCTCGATGCCGAACTCCTCCTTCTTGGCGACCTTGTCGAGGATGAACTGGGCGGCGACGGCGTCGCGGACCCGGCGCTCGAGGTCTGCCTCGAACTCCTCCTGGGTCTGGCCCTCGTCCTCGAGGTACTTCTCCATGGTGATGCCGGCCATCGCGAGCTGCTGCTCGACGTTCTGGCGACGGGCGTTGAGCTCGTCGGTCACCATGACCTCGGGCAGCGGGATGTCGACCTTCTCGAGCAGGGCCTCGAGCACGGCGTCGCGAGCGGCAGCGGCCTGCTCGAGGCGCTTGCCACGACCGAGGCGCTCGCGCACGTCGGCGGTGAGCTCGTCGGCGGTGTCGAACTCGGAGGCGAGCTGGGCGAACTCGTCGTCGTACTCGGGGAGCTGCTGCTCCTGGACGGCGGTCACCGTCACGGTCACCTGGACCTGCTCGCCGACGAGGTCGCCGCCGACCAGCTCGGAGTCGAAGGTGGCGTCGTCGCCGGCGCTGAGACCGACGAGGGCCTCGTCGAGGCCGTCGATCATGCCGCCGCGGCCGACCTTGTAGGACATGCCGCTGACCTCACCGCCCTCGACGGCCTCGCCGTCGGTGGCCGCGACCAGGTCGATGGTGACGAAGTCGCCGTCGGCGGCCGCGCGCTCGACGGGGGCGAGGGTGCCGAAGCGCTCACGCAGTGCCTCGACCTGCTCGTCGACGTCGGTGTCGCTGATCTCGATGTCCTCGACCGAGGCCTCGAGGCCGTCGTAGGCCGGGAGCTCGAAGTCGGGCTTGACGTCGACCTCGGCGGTGAACTCGAGGGACTCGTTGTCCTCGAACTTCGTCACCTCGATCTCGGGCTGGGCCAGCGGCTCGAGGTCGTGCTCCTGGAGCGCGGCCATGTACTGCTGGGGCACGACGGCGTTGATCGCCTCGTCGAGGACCGGCCCGCGGCCGACCTGACGGTCGATGACCGCCGGCGGAACCTTGCCGCGGCGGAAGCCCGGGACGTTGATCTGCTGCGCGATCTTCTGGTAGGCCGCGTCGAGGCTCGGCTTGAGCTCCTCGAAGGGCACCTCGACGGTCAGCTTGGCCCGGGTCGGGCTCAAGGTCTCGACGGCGCTCTTCACAAATGTCTCCTGATGCTGAAGGTCATGGGTCGTCCCACGGGGGAACGTGGGGGTGTCGGTGCGGCGCGCAGGCAGGAGCCCGGCGACTGCAAACCTCGTCAGTCTATCGACGCGTCGCGCTGAGGCCGAATCACGCCCGCGCTCGGACTCCGTGGTCGGGGCGACAGGACTCGAACCTGCGGTCTCCTGCTCCCAAAGCAGGCGCGCTAGCCACTACGCTACGCCCCGCCAAACGGGCCCCCGGACGAGCAGAGGAGGCCTGCTTGGAGCGGATGACGGGAATCGAACCCGCGTAGCCAGTTTGGAAGACTGGGGCTCTACCATTGAGCTACATCCGCGCGCTCCGGCGACGTGCTCGACGCCGATGCGGGTGTCATGGTGCCACACCCGTGAGCGTGCACCGCAACCCGGCTCGTACGACGTCCGGCCGCGTCAGCGCCGGTGGACGAGCATCAGCGCGCGGTCGTCGTTGCGCGATCCGATGGACTCGATGATCCGGGTCGCGCCGCCCTCGAAGTCGCCGCGCAGCAGCCGCTCGGCCTGACCGAGCATCTTGTCGATGCCCGATCCGATGTCGCGGGTGCGGGTCTCGACCATCCCGTCGGTGTAGAGCAGGAGGGCGTCGCCGCTGCGCATCTCACCGGACGTCGCGGCGTAGGTCGTCCCCTCGATCAGGCCGAGGATCGGCCCCTCGGTCTCGATCACCTCCCACCGTCCCGACCCCGCGTGCCGCAGGGCGGCCGGCGGGTGCCCGGCCGTGCGCAGCTCGAAGCGACCGGTCGTCAGGTCGAGGGACAGGTGGATGGCGGTCGCGAACCCCTCCTCCCAGTCTTGGCGCAGGAGGTAGGTGTTGGCGGCGGCGAGGAAGTCGGCCGGGGGCAGCGCGCTGATCAGGCCGCCGATCGCGCCGGAGAGCAGGAGGGCACGGGTGCCGGCGCCCTGGCCCTTCCCGGAGACGTCGACGACGGCGACCTCGAGGAGCTCGCCGACGCGTGAGGCGACGATGAAGTCGCCCGCGAACGGGGTGCCACCCGCCGACCGCAGCTCTGCCGCGACGTACCACTCGTCGGGCAGTGCGGGGATCCCGCCGTGGCGCAGGATCCGGTCGCGCAGGTCGATGAACATCTGCTCGCCCTGGATGCCGGCGACGCCGAGGCGTGAGCGGCGGAAGGACGAGAGGAGGACCACGAAGCCGAGGCCGAAGATGATGACCACTGTCAACGCGATCCGGATCGAGATGTCGTCCTGCGTCGGCACGACCAGCGCGAGCACCAGCAGCACGAACACCACGAACCACGGCAGCTGCCGGGGCCCGAGCATCAGGCTCGACACCACCAGCGGAACCAGCAACGTCACCAGCGGAGCGTCGACCGGGAACTGCCAGATGGCGACGCCGATGGCCACGGTGGCGACGACCAGCACGATGAGGGATCGCGACCCTCGTGGCACGACCCGGTTGAGCAGGTCGCGGGCGCGTTCGCCGAGGGTCGGTCGGCGCTCGCGGGCAGAACTCACGGTCGAGCTCCTCGCGACGGGCCAGTGTCCTTGTCCGTGAACTGTACGGCTCGCGAGCGGAACGCGGGCTGACATCGCGGACACCAGAAGATGTTGCGTCCGACCAGCTCACCGGTGCGCACGGCTGCACCGCAGACCAGGCACGGCATCGACGTGCGGCGGTAGACGTACACCTCTCCGCCGTGGTCGTCCTTGCGCGGCGCGCGCCCCATGGCCTCCGGGGTGTGCTCTGGCCGGACCGTGTCGATCCGCCCGGAGTGCACGCCCTCGCCCATCAGCTCGACGAGGTCGGCCCACATTGCGCGCCACTGCCCGACGCGGAGGGTGTTGCCGGGCCGCAGCGGGTGGATGCGGTGGCGGAAGAGCACCTCGGCGCGGTAGACGTTGCCGACGCCCGCCAGCACCTTCTGGTCCATCAGCAGGTCGCCGATCGTCCGGTGGCTCCGCGAGATCCGGTGCCAGGCGACGTCCGGGTCGGCATCGGCGCGGAGCGGGTCGGGACCGAGCCGGCCGATGACCTCTGCGCGCCGTTCGGGGCCGATGAGGTCGCACAGGATGGCGCCCCGGAGGTCGGCGTACGACGTTCCGCGCGGGTCGCGAGCCTCCGCGGTGACCAGCCGCAGCCGCACCGCCCCCACGGGGTCGGGCACCTCGGCGACGCCGGCGTGCACGTCGAAGGTGCCGATCAGGCCGAGGTGGACGTGCACGAACCGCTCGCCGTCGAGCTCGACGAAGAGGTGCTTGCCGGCCGAGTCGGCCCCGAGCAGCCGGGCTCCGTCGAGCTGTTCGGCGTCGGCCTCGAACCGTCCCTGCGGCGAGGAGACCCGCACCGAACGCCCGGCGAACGCTGCATTCAGGTCGTCTGCCAGCCGGCGGAGGGTGTGGCCCTCAGGCATCCGGTGCGCGCAGGGCCGACTCGGGGAGGTCGGGCAGCTCGCGCGTCTCGTCGTAGACCGACAGCTGTCCGATGCGGCGCGCGTGACGCTCCTCCCCCGGGAACGGGGTGGCGAGGAAGACCTCGACGAAGCGGGTCATGTCGTCCAGCGTGTGCATCCGCCCGCCGACCGAGACGACGTTGGCGTCGTTGTGCTCGCGCGCCAGGACAGCCGTCTCCTCGGACCAGACCAGGGCACAGCGGATGCCCGTGACCTTGTTGGCGGCCATCTGCTCGCCGTTGCCGGAGCCGCCGATCACGACGCCGAGGCTGTCCAGGCCTTCCGCACGGTCGCCGGCCACGCCCTCGCCCGCGCGCAGGCAGAAGACCGGGTAGTCGTCGAGGGCGTCGTAGACGAAGGGACCGTGGTCGACGACCTCGTAGTCGTGGTCGAGCAGCCACGCGGTGAGGTGCTCCTTGAGATCGAGGCCAGCATGGTCGGAGCCCAGGTGAACGCGCATGGGGAAAGTTTGGCAGAGGGCGCCGACACACGCGCCCACGAGGTGGATGTGCCGCACCCGCGCAGGAGTCGCGCAGGAGTCGCGCAGCGACTGTCGCGATACCCGCTGTCGGTGGTCGCTGCCATCATGGAACACACGTTCGAACTCGGGAGCCGGAGGAGGGCAGATGGAGCAGCAGCAGGAAGAGACCGCGTGGCAGGCCGGCGACCTCCACGCGCTGGCTGACCTCCTCGCCTCCCTGGCCCCTGCTGGCCTGCCGAGTGAGCACCTCGACCAGCTCGAAGCGCTCGAGCGGATCAAGAGTGCGTGCGCGGCCGCTCAGGTCGTCGTGACCTCGAGGTTCGCGGACGCCGCCGAGGCCGAGGACGCGCCTGCTGCTAGGTCGGGTCGGCGTACGCCTCCGCGGGCGATGTCGGTCGGCGCCGAGGTCGCGTTGGCGATCCTGGCCAGCCCGCACGCCGGGGAGCAGCGGGTGCTGTTGTCGCGTCGCTTGCGTGACGACCTCCCCCTGACGCTGGCCGCGCTCGCGCGCGGTGAGCTCACCGAGGCCCGCGCGTTCACCCTCGCCCGGGAGGTCGCCCACCTCACCCCCGAGCAACGCCACCGGGTCGACGCCGACCTCGCACCCCGACTCCCCGGACTCGGCGACCTCACGCTCCGCCGGGCCGTACGCCGTTTGTGCCTCACCCTCGCCGCCGACGCCGAGACCCGCCGTTACCGCCGGGCCCGCGCCGACCGGCACGTCACCTCCCGCGCCCTCGACGACGGCACCGGACGCCTCACCGCGATCCTGCCCCTCGAAGTCCTCGCCGCCGTCCGGACCGCCCTCGACACCGCGGCCGCGACCGCCCGCGCCGACGGCGATACCCGCACCGGCGGGCAGGTCCGGGCCGACACCCTCGCTGCCCGGATCACCGGACTCGACCCCGCCACCGACCCGCCCACCATGAAGGTGAACCTCGTTATCGGCGTCGAGTCGTTGTTCGGGGACGGCACCGAACCCGGCCTGATCAACGGCGTCGGGTTCCTCCCCGCCGCGCTGTGCACCGACCTCGTCCGCAGGGCGTCCGCCGCAGCGAAGGCCACCCTGCGCCGGTTGTTCGCCACACCGGAGGACCGGGCACTGGTCGCGATGGAGTCCACCAGCCGACGCTTCGACGGCCTCCTCGCCGAGCTCCTCACCCTCCGCGACGCCGGCACCTGCCGAACACCCGGCTGCAACGCCACGATCAGGCACCTCGACCACGTCCGACGCGCCGCCGACGGCGGCCCCACCACCGCGGCCAACGGCCAAGGACTCTGCGAACGCTGCAACCACGTCAAGGAGACCCCCGGCTGGACCACCTGGGTCGCCGACCCCGGCGACACCACACGACACGAGGTCCACGGCGTCACCGAACACCTCCGCATCACCCGATCCACCTCCCCACCCCTGCCCGGCGGACCCACCGGCGGCTGGCACTACTCACCCGCTGAGCTCCACCTCGCCAGCAACTACACCCTCGCCACCTAGCGTCCCGACGGCGTCGCGTCGCTGAGCGTGTCCAGGTCGAGCGAGGTAGCCCTCGTGATCGAGGCCCATACCGAACCGCAGGTCGCCCAGCTGGCAGACCGCCCGCACGTCGCCTCGCTCGCCGAGTGCTCGCAGTCGGCCCACGGCCCAGTCGCGGTCACCCTCCAGGTCACCGAGCAGCCCCACGATCATGCTCAGCCCAGGTGTTGGTCGAGCCAGCCCGCGACCGTGCGCACCAGCGGCTCCGCGGCAGTGAACTGCGCGTGCCGCCAGAAGCCGTGGACCTGACCCAGGCAGCGGATGCCGACGGTCTCGACACCGGTCTCCGCGACGAGCCGGGCCAGCTCCTCCCCCTCGTCGCGCAGCGGGTCGTGCTCGGCGGTGGCGACGAAGGTGGGAGGCAGGGTGTGGAGCCGGTCGGAGAGCAGCGGCGCCAGGTCGGGGTCGTCGAAGTCGGCCGCGGTGCGGGCGTACTGCCTCCAGTACCAGGAGGCTTCCGCGGGGTCGAAGCCCGATGCGGCTCCCTCCGTCCACGACGGGAAGCTGTTGCGCGGGTCGAGGAAGGGATAGACGAGCGCGACCGCGCGGAAGAAGCCCGGGTTGCGCAGCGCCGCGACCAGGGCGAGGTTGGCGCCGGCAGAGTCTCCGTGGGCGGCGTACGGCCCGGGTGGGCCGACGCGCCGCAGCCAGCCCACGACAGTGTCGAGGTCGTCCGGCGCCGCGGGGAACGGGTGCTCGGGCGGTCGGCGGTAGCCCACGCTCAGCACCGGACGGCGTAGGCGGTTGGCGAAACGTCGACAGACGGCGTCGTGCACGTCGATGTCGTTGAGCACGAAGCCGCCACCGTGGGCGTGCACGACCAGTCCGTCGAGCGGCTCGGCAGGCGTGTAGAGCCGGCACCGGACGCCGTCCGCGTCGACGTCCTCGACCGAGGCGACGTCCTCGCGCGGCTCACGCAGGTTGGCCAGGCGCACCTGCTCGCGGTGGGCGGCGACGTCGAAGCCGGGAGCGCTCAGGTCGGGACCCGCGTCGGCTGCGAGGGCGGCCCGGACCTCGGGATAGATCACGGCCCCCGCACCACCTTGAGGTTGAACTCGGCGGTGCCGAGGGAGCCCATCAGCCGCAGCCAGAGCGGCATCCACATCTCGACACCCCTCGAGGTCTCGATGCCACCCAGGTCGATGACGTCGCGGTGGCCGAGCTCCGCGAGCAGCGCGGTCACCCGCTGCTTCGCAGGGACGTCGTCCCCACTCACGAAGACGCTCGTCACGTCGGGCAGCCGCTCCGGGTGGACCATCAGCTCCGCGGTGAGGGTGTTGAGCGTCTTGACCACGAAGGAGTCCGGGAACGCCCTCTGGATCTGCTCGCCGAGCGAGTCGGTGTCCTTGACGCTGAGCGTCGGCGGGAAGCCCTCGGAGAAGTCGAGCGGGTTGGAGATGTCGACGAGCACGCGGCCGGACAGGTCGCCGGCCGCGGCAAGGAGCTCCAGCGCGGTCGCGCCGTTGCCGGCGTGCACGACCAGGTCGGCGCCGGCCGTGGCCTCGGCGAAGGTGACCAGCTCGACGCCGGGGACGTCCACCCAGCCGTCGCGCGAGCGGGTGGCAGCCGGGTCGCGCGTGCCGAGGCGTACGTCGTGGCCGAGCTCGACCAGGCGCGCCGCGATGGTGCGACCGACGGTGCCGGTGCCCAGCACTGCGTGGTGCGCGGTGGCCATCTCAGCGCGCCATCAGGGCGTCGAGGGCGACCGCGACCGCCGCGGCGACCCGGAAGTCGACCCGCTGGTCGGGGACGGTCACGCGGTAGCGGTCGCCGATCGACATCTTGCGCTCGACCGAGAAGAGCGGTCGGCCCTCGGTGTCGAGGAAGTCGAAGTGGATCGGCAGGAAGGCGAGATCGGTGAAGCGGCGCAGCAGGCCGTAGAACTGGCTGCGCTCCTGGCCGCTGCCGGCATAGCCGGGCCCCTCGACGTGGAACGTCGAGCGCAGCAGGGAGGCTCCGAAGTCCTTGCGGAAGAAGCCGATCTGCGCGCCGCCCTCGTCGGTGACGTCGTAGCCGGCGTTGAGGTCGAGCCTGCGGCGTGCCTTGAAGCCGAACACCGGCCGCGACCTGCTCGCGTCGGAGAAGAAGGTGACCTGCTCCTTCAACGCCATCCGCTTCTGCTCGGCCAGCGCCATCAGGCGCGTGGGGTTGCCGGCCTCGTCGGACTCCGAGACCTCGTAGCGGTTCACCATCATCGTGAGCTTCTGCTTCACCACGAAGTGCGGCAGATACATCTCGGCAGCGTTGTCGGCAGGCATGAGGCCCACCCTAGAGCGCCTTCTCGAACCACCAGCCGGCGTCCGGGTTGCCGTTGTAGTCCTCGATCTCGACATAGCCCGTACGCCGGTAGAGCCCGACCGCCGGCGCCATGTCGCGCCCGGTGTCGAGCCGCGCCACCCTGGCACCGAGGTCGACCGCGGCCGCCTCCAGCTCGCTCAGCAGTCGCCTGGCCAGCCCGGCTCCGCGCACCGACGGGTCGACGTACATGCGCTTGACCTCGGCCACCTCCGGTGACAGCAGGCGTACGCCGCCGCAGCAGACCGCTTCCTCGCCTCCGCCCGTGTCGGTGCGCCACCCCACGAGCCAGGCGCCCTGCGGCGCGGCCAGCTGCTCGGGGGTCACTCCCCCGGCCCAGCCGTGGTTGAGCGTCACACCGAGGGACACGAGCTCGGCCTCGTAGGCAGCGAGCAGCCGAACCGACTCCGGGGAGTCGGACCGGGCGACCCGCAGCTCGACGTCAGCCACTGACGCGGGCGAGCTCTTCGTCGATGATCGACGGGTCGAGCTTGGTGAAGACCGGAGTCGGCTTCTCGACCTTCGCACCGACCGTCACCGGACGCGACTCCCAGCGCGGCGTGGCCGAGTAGTCACCGGTGATGACCGGGTAGGACACCAGGCCGGCACCGTTGTCGGGGTCGAGCTCGTCGACCTGCTCGATGCGTGGCATCGGCACGAACTCACCCTCGCCGCCCAGCACCAGGTGCACCTGGTTGGCGGCGTGCGGCAGGAAGGGCGCCAGGAGCGTGTTGCAGTCGCTGACGCACTGGACGGCCACGTGCAGCACCGTCGCGAGGCGGTCGCGCTGCGACTCGTCCTTCATCTTGTAGGGCTCGGTGACCGTGACGTACTTGTTGACCTCGCCGACGATGCGCATCGCCTCGGCGGTCGCGGCGCGCAGCCGGTGGCGGCCGAGCAGGTCGCCGACCGACTCGAAGCCACCGCGCACGGTGGCCAGGACGGCCTTGTCGACCTCCTCGAGCTCACCGCACGGCGGGACCTCGCCGAAGCTCTTGGCGACCATCGTGGCCGTGCGGTTGACCAGGTTGCCCCAGCCCGCGACGAGCTCGGAGTTGTTGCGGGTGACGAAGTCGGCCCAGGTGAAGGCCGCGTCGGAGGTCTCCGGACCGGCGGCGCAGATGAAGTAGCGCAGCGGGTCGGGGCCGTAGCGGGCCAGGAAGTCACCGACGTAGAGGACGTGGCCGCGCGAGGTGGAGAACTGCTGGTCGCCCATCGTGAGGTACTCCGAGGACACGACCTCGGTGGGGAGGTTGAGCACGCCGTACGACCCGGGCTCGCCGCCGCGCGATCCCTGGCCGTTGTAGGCCAGCAGCTCGGCGGGCCAGATCTGGGAGTGGAAGACGATGTTGTCCTTGCCCATGAAGTAGTAGGACAGGGCGTCGGGGTCGTTCCACCACGCGCGCCACGCGTCGTCGTCGCCCGAGCGGCGGGCCCACTCGATCGACGCCGAGAGGTAGCCGATGACCGCGTCGAACCAGACGTACAGGCGCTTGGTGGGCTGGTCCTCCCAGCCCGGCACCGGGATGCCCCAGTCGATGTCGCGCGTCATCGCGCGCGGACGGATCTCCTTGAGGATGTTCTGGCTGAACTTGATCACGTTGGGACGCCAGTGCCCCTCGGCCTCACGCTCGTCGAGCCACACCTTGAGCGCATCGGCCAGGGCCGGGAGGTCGAGCAGGTAGTGCTGGGTGTCGACGAACGTCGGCGTCTCACCGTTGATCTTCGAGCGCGGGTTGATCAGCTCCGTCGCGTCGAGCTGGTTGCCGCAGTTGTCGCACTGGTCGCCCCGGGCGTCGGCGTAGGAGCAGATCGGGCAGGTGCCCTCGATGTAGCGGTCGGGCAGCGTGCGGCCGGTCGACGGGCTGATCGCGGCCAGCGTCGTCTGCTCGACCATGTAGCCGTTGGCGAGGCAGACGCGGAACATCTCCTGCACGACGCCGTAGTGGTTGCCGGTCGTGGTGCGGGTGAAGAGGTCGTAGGACAGGCCGAGGTCGGCGAGGTCGGTGACGATGACCGCGTTGTTCTTGTCGGCCAGGTCCTTGGCGCTGACCCCCTGCTGGTCGGCCGTGACGAGGATCGGCGTGCCGTGCTCGTCGGTGCCGGAGACCATCAGGACGTCGTGGCCCGCCATCCGCATGTAGCGGGAGAACACGTCGGAGGGCACACCGAAACCGGCCACGTGGCCGATGTGGCGAGGACCGTTGGCGTAGGGCCAGGCGACGGCGGACAGGACACGAGTCATGGGGAGGAGCCTAGTGACCGTCCGCCACCCGGTTTCCCCGGGTCGCGCGTCTGGTCAGCTGAAGTCGAGGTCGCCCGTGCGGGAGCGCTTGAGCTCGTAGAAGTAGGGGAACTTCGCGAGGGCCACGGCCCCGTCCCACAACTCACCGGCCTCCTCGCCGCGGGGGATCTTGGACAGGACCGGGCCGAAGAAGGCCGAGCCGTTGATGTGGATCGTGGGGGTGCCCACGTCGTCGCCGACGGCGTCCATGCCCTCGTGGTGGCTCTTCGCCACCGCCTCGTCGAGCGACGCGTCGTCCCACGCCTCGATCAGGTCGGCGGGGAGGCCCACATCGGCGAGCGACGCGGCGACCATTTCACGGTCCAGGTCCTCGCCGTTGTTGTGGCGGCGGGTGCCGATCGCGGTGTACCACTCGCCGAGGGTGGCGTTGTCGTGGTCCTGGGCGATCTTGATCGCCACGCGGACGGGCCGCTCGGTGCCGACCAGCATCTCGCGGTAGCCGTCGGGGATGTCCTTGTCCTTGTTGAGGTAGGCCAGCGACATCACGTGCCACTGCACGTCGATGTCACGGACCTGCTCGACCTCGCGGATCCAGCGCGAGGTGATCCAGGCGAACGGGCAGAGCGGGTCGAACCAGAAGTCAGCAGTAGCCATGACTTCCTCAAGTGCGGCTCCGGCTCTGGTATTCCACCGGCCCGGTGGCAGGATGCGCCCCATGCCTGGAACCAACCTCACCCGCGACGAGGCGGCCACCCGCGCCGCCCTCCTCGACGTCACGGCGTACGCCGTCGACCTGGACCTGACGGGCGCCATCCGGCCCGACCAGGCCACGTTCACCTCCGTCACCACGCTGGAGTTCAGCTGCCACCAGCCCGGGTCGAGCACCTTCGCCGACCTGGTCGCGCCGACGGTCCGCGAGATCACCCTCAACGGACGCAGCCTCGACCCCGCGACGGCGTACGTCGACAGCCGCATCGCGCTGGACGACCTCGAGGCGTCCAACACGCTCGTCGTCACCGCCGACTGCGCCTACTCCAACACCGGTGAGGGACTGCACCGCTTCGTCGACCCCGTCGACGACCGGGTCTACCTCTACAGCCAGTTCGAGGTGCCGGACGCGCGCCGCGTCTTCACCACCTTCGAGCAGCCGGACCTCAAGTCGGTCTTCACCTTCACCGTCACCGCACCGTCCCACTGGGTGGTCGTGTCCAACGCGGCGACCCCGGAGCCGGTCGAGAAGGACGGCGGCGCCTCGGTGTGGAGCTTCCCCACCACCAAGAAGATGTCGACCTACATCACCGCGATCGTCGCCGGTGAGTACCACGGCGAGTTCGACACCTACGAGGGCAAGTTCGGCACCATCCCGCTGGGTCACTACTGCCGGCAGTCCATCAAGGAGCACATGGACACGGCGGCGCTCGTCGAGCTGACCAAGCAGAGCTTCGCGTTCTTCGAGGAGCAGTTCGACTACCCCTACCCCTTCGGGAAGTACGACCAGCTCTACGTCCCCGAGTACAACGCCGGGGCGATGGAGAACGCCGGCTGCGTGACGCTGCGCGACGAGTACCTCCCCCGCAGCCGCCAGGCGCGCTCGTTCTTCGAGTTCCGGGCCTCCGTGATCACCCACGAGATGGCGCACATGTGGTTCGGCGACCTCGTGACCATGAAGTGGTGGGACGACCTCTGGCTCAACGAGTCGTTCGCGGAGTGGGCGTGCTACTGGTGCGAGGCCAACGCCACCGAGTTCGACGACGCCTGGACCGGCTTCGCCAACGCCCGCAAGCAGACCGGCTACCGCGCCGACCAGCTGCCCTCGACGCACCCGATCGCGGCCGACAACGTCGACCTGCACGCGGTCGAGGTCAACTTCGACATGATCACCTACGCCAAGGGCGCCTCGGTGCTCAAGCAGCTCGTCGCGTGGGTCGGGATCGACCCGTTCCTCGAAGGGCTGCGCGCCTACTTCAAGGAGTGGGAGTACGGCAACCCGGAGTTCAAGGACCTGCTCGCGACGCTGGAGAAGGCCTCCGGCCGCGAGCTCGAGGGCTGGGCCCAGGAGTGGCTGCAGACCGCCGGTGTCAACACGCTCGCACCGAGCTTCGAGCTGGCCGAGGACGGCACGTACGCGTCGTTCGACGTGGCGCAGTCGGCGCACCCGGCCTGGCCGACGCTGCGTCGCCACCGCCTCGGCATCGGCCTGTACGACGAGGTCGACGGCAAGCTGGTCCGCCGCGACTACCTCGAGATCGACGTCGAGGGCGCCAGCACCGCCGTGCCCGAGCTGGTCGGCGTGAAGCAGCCGGCGCTGCTGCTGCTCAACGACGAGGACCACGCCTACGCCAAGATCCGCCTCGACGAGCGGTCGCTCGCCACCGCGATCTCCGCGCTCGCCACCTTCGAGGACTCGCTGCCGCGCGCCCTCGTGTGGGGCGCCACGTGGGACATGACCCGCGACGGTGAGATGCGTACCCGCGACTGGACCGACCTCGTCCTGGCCAACATCGGCCACGAGTCGGACGCCTGGGCCGTGACCCGGATCCCGTCGTCGACGGCACTGGCGGTGAACTTCTACTCCGACCCCGCCCACCGCGACGAGCTCAGGGCCACGTGGGAGTCCGGACTGCGCGAGCTGCTGCTGGCCGCCGAGCCGGGGAGCGACCACCAGCTGACCTTCGTCCGGTCCTACGCCGGGGCCGCCCACAGTGCCGGGGCGCTCGACGACCTGATCGGCCTGCTGGACGGGTCGTTCACGGTCGAGGGCCTCGCCGTCGACCAGGACATGCGGTGGACCCTGATCACTGCCCTGGCCCGGGCGGGTCGGTTCGGCGACGCCGAGATCGACGCCGAGCTCGAGGTCGACAAGACCATCTCCGGCAAGGAGCAGGCAGCCGCGGCTCGGGTCGCTCAGCCGACCGCCGAGGCGAAGGAGGCCGGCTGGAACGCGGTCCTCGACCCGGCGACGCCCAACGAGACCTCGCGCGAGATCGCGTTCTCGATCTTCCGCTTCGGCCAGGAGGACGTGCTCGAGCCCTATCTCGAGAAGTTCCTCGACGCCGCGGAGACGCTGATCGACACGATCGGCTTCCACAAGGCGTCAGCCGTGCTGGAGTACGGCTTCCCCAAGCCCCTCGGCTCCGCCGCCACCCTGGCCCGCCTCGACGAGTGGCTCGCCGACAACGACGCGCCCAAGGGTGCGCAGCGCTACGTCGGGGAGGCGCGGGCCGAGGTCGCCCGCGCGCTGGCCGCCCAGGAGCACGACGGGAGCTGATTGAGCTCGCTCCGCTCGCTCGCGCTCGCCACCCCGCGTTCTGGTATCTCGTCTGGGACGCAGCGAGCGTGGCGAGCCCGAGGTCACATCAAGGTGGGGCTCGGCGACCGACGTCGTCTGGACTGACGAGCGACAGCGAGCGCAGCGAGCAAGCCGAGGAGGGAAGACGACGTCTTGCAGGGCGCCGAGCAACGCGCGAGCGGAGCGAGCGCCATCAAGCACCGCACGCGCGAGCGGAGCGAGCGCAGATGGCTATGCGTGCAGGGTGTTCTGCGGACGCGCGTGATCGGCGAGCATCGAGATCCCACGCTGCAAGCCACCCAGCAGGTTGCCGACGGCGAACTCCGACGACATGGCCAGCACGGCCAGCTCGACCTCGGCGTCGGTGAGGTGGATGCGGACGTCGCCGCCCGTGACGACCTCGGTTGCGCGACGGGCCGGGTCGACGAAGATCAGGACGCTGCGCGACGGCGCGACGAGCCGGTTGTGCAGCCGGGTGGCCCAGGCACGGGTGTCGTCGCTCTCGGCCGGGCCTGCGTAGACGGAGAACTCGAAGCGGCAGGACTGCTCGGCGAGGCGGATGGTCCGGTCGAGCGCGAGGCGGTCGGCCTGGCTCAGCGGGTCACCACTGGGCACTGGCTCCGCCTGCCCGCGAGTCGTCGCCGTCGGGGCCGGGAAGCTCGGCGACGCCCTGACGGGGTCCGCCGATCCACTGGCCCTCGGGCAGCTGCTGGTGACCAGTGTGGTCGGGGAGCAGCTTCTCGCCGCGCACCATCGCCGGGAGGTAGACCGCCAGCACGATGAGCACGAACAGCAGGAGCGGGGCGCCGAGGTAGAGCCCAAGGGCGTGAAGGAAGTCGAGACCGGCCTGCTCGGTCTCCCCTCCCCAACCCTCCGGCACGTCGGCGCGGGCCGGTGCGGCCAGGAGCGCCAGCGCCGGTGCGCTGGCCAGCAGGGCGACGCGGCGGGCCCATCGAGCGTGGGCGCGCCGGGAGGAGTCGGAGAGGCTGACGGGCGTGGTCACGAGCAACAGGGTATCGCCCATACTGGCGGGCATGCCTCACCCCCTCACCACCCCGATCTCCACTGTGACCGAGGTCTCCGGGAGCGGGACCGACGCCCTCATGACCTGCTCGAGCGACGAGAACATCTGCACCTGGGTGCTGGAGCAGACCGGTAGCCAGCCCCTCGCCACGGTCTCCGACTGGATCCTCGGCAAACCGAGCGCGCTGGTGGGACTCATTCTCATCGGACTGATCGTCCGGTGGCTCCTCCACCGGGTGATCGACCGCGTCATCAAGCGCGCCGAGGTCGGCATGCTGCCCAACCGGCTCAGCCGGGCGATCAGCGGCGGCCGCGTGGGCGCCGCCCTCAACCTGACCGAGGATCCCGGCTACACCCGTCGCGTGCAGCGCGCCGCCACCATGGGCTCGCTGCTCAAGAGCATCGTCAGCGGCGTCGTCTTCACCGTGATCGCCCTGATGGCCATCTCCGAGCTCGGCTACGACATCGCCCCCCTCATCGCGAGCGCGGGCATCATCGGCGTGGCGCTGGGCTTCGGCTCCCAAGCCCTGGTGAAGGACTTCCTGTCCGGCATCTTCATGATCTTCGAGGACCAGTACGGCGTGGGCGACGAGGTCGACCTCGGCGAGGCCGCCGGCACCGTCGAGGCGGTGAGCCTGCGCGTGACCCGGCTGCGCGACGTCAACGGCACCGTCTGGTACGTCCGCAACGGCGAGATCCTGCGCGTCGGCAACATGAGCCAGAACTGGGCGCGCACCGTGCTCGACGTCAAGGTCGCCTACGGCGAGGACCTGGCGCGCGTGCAGCGGGTGCTGAGCGAGCTCGCCCACGACATCTGGGAGGACGAGGACTTCAAGGGCCGCGTGATCGAGGAGCCATCGGTGTGGGGCGTGCAGGAGCTCGGCCCGGACGCGGTCGTCGTACGCGTGGCGCTGAAGACGGCGCCTCTGGAGCAGTGGGCCGTGGCGCGCGAGATGCGTGCGCGGATCAAGGCCCGCTTCGACCACGAGGGCTTCGAGGTGCCGTTCACCCAGCAGGTGGTGTGGCACAGGGAGGCCGAACGCCCACAGCAGCAGGCCTCCGACGAGGACGCCCAGCCTCCGGCCGACGGCCCCGCCCAGACCGAGGCCGGGAGCGTGACCACGTGAGCACCACGTTCTACGACGAGATCGGCGGCGAGGCGGCGATCCGCACCATCGTCCACCGCTTCTACGAGGGGGTGGCCGGCGACGAGCTGCTGCGCCCGATGTACCCCGAGGAGGACCTCGGCCCGGCCGAGGAGCGGTTCACGCTGTTCCTCGTGCAGTACTGGGGCGGACCGACGACCTACGGCGACACGCGGGGCCACCCGCGCCTGCGGATGCGCCACGCGCCCTTCCAGGTGACGCCGGCCGCAGCCGAGCGGTGGCTGGTGCACTTCCGGGCGGGCCTCGACCATGCCGCCCTCACGCCGGAGCAGGACCAGCGGTTCTGGGACTACGTGACCCATGCCGCCCAGTTCATGGTCAACACGCTGGAGTGAACGGGGCGGGGTGCATCAGCCCGCGACGAAGGCGCGGAACTCGTCGGGCACCGGGGCCGGCCGACCGGTCTCGCTGTCGAGGCAGACCCCGACCACCCGGGCCCGGGCCAGCACCTGGTCGCCGTCGCGGACGACGGACTCGAAGACGACCGACGTGCTCCCGATCCGGGAGACCCAGGTCCTGCAGTCGTAGGGCTCGGGACGGAACAGGATCGGCCGCTTGTAGTCGACGTCGGTCTGCGCCACCACGAGGTGGTAGCCCTCGCCGAGCTCGCGGCCCTGGGTGACCATCAGCTGGATCCGGGCCTCCTGGAAGTACTCGAAGTACTTCACGTTGTTGACGTGGCCGTAGACGTCGACGTCGCTGAAGCGCACGTGCACGTCGTACGCCCCGCCGGGCACGTCGACCACCTCGACCGGCTTCGGTGCGCGGACCGGCTCGTCGGGCTCGAGCAGCCGCGAGAGCGACTCGCGCTCCTCGTCGTGGAGGCGGCGTGGGCGCTCGGTGGCGAAGACGTACGGCGTCAGCAACGTGCGGGCTCGCAGGTAGACCGTGCGCTCCCCCGCCTCGTCCTCGGCGAAGATCTCGTAGGCCATGGTGAAGCTGGCCGCCCGGACCTCCGTGACCCAGCACTCGATGGCGACCGGCTCGAAGCCGAACGTCAGCGAGGACACGTAGGTGACCTCGTGACGGACCACGACCACGCCCTCCGCGAGGTCGTCGGCGCGACTGTCGGGGGCGTGGGTGCGGAACATGTCGACCCGCGCCTCCTGGAGGTAGTCGACGTAGGTGACGTTGTTGACATGCCCCAGGAGGTCGAGGTCGGCCCACCGGAGCGGGCAGCGATAGAGGTGGCGCACGTCCTGATGCTCGCAGACTTCCCGGCCACCGCGCTCGTCACCCGGCGTTGCCTGGACCGGCGAGCGCCATCAACCAGCGAAGTGCAGGCGACCGTAGTAGGCCGGGATGGACTCGTGGCGGGCCTGGCGGTCGCGGCGGGTCACGCGGAGGGTGGAAGGGAGGGCGACCGCGGCCAGGGCGACGGCGGCCAGCGCGGCGATGACGACGACGACGAGGAGGGCGATGGCGGCGGTGGGGTCGAAGATCTGCATGGTCGATTCCTTTCTACAGACGTAGAACTTCTACGTATGTAGAAGACTACTCCGGGAGACCCACGGCGCAAGTCGAGCCGGTAGTGTCCTGCGTCACCGTCAGTGAGCACCGTGCCGAGAAGGGTGGCGAACGTGGGCCCAGCGGGTCAGGAGCTGTCGCCGCGACGGCGCGAGATCCTGGCTGCCGCCACGACCGTGCTGGCCCGGCAGGGCAACCGTGGGCTGACGCACCGGGCCGTGGACCGCGAGGCCGGTCTGCCCGAGGGCAGCTCCTCGGCCTACTACCGCTCCCGCGACGCGCTCCTCGGCGCGCTCGGTGACTTCGTGGCCGAACGGCTGGGGACGGACGTCGCCGCGCTGGGCACGCGGCTCGCCTCGTGCCCGGGCGACCACGAGCGCGCCGTCGCTGAGGTGTCGCGACTGTTCTCGCGCTGGCTCGAGCAGCCCGACCTGCTGGCCGCCCGCCTCGAGCTCACCGTCATCGCCACCCGCGATCCCGGCCTCGCCGAGCGCTTCACCCTCTGGCGCGACGACCTGGTGGAGATGGTCCGTGGCGTGATGAGCGATGCCGGAGAGGACGGTGGCGCGTCCGCCGAGACGCTGATCGCGGCCCTCGACGGCGTGCTCCTCGCGTCGCTGATGCTGCCCACGCGGCGTCGGCACACGTTCGTCAGCGAGAGCGTCGAGCAGCTGCTGACGGGCCTGGGAGCCGACCGGTCGTGACCGCGGACTAGGGTGCGGAGCAGACCGTGACCGACGAGTAACCGGAGTTCTCCATGCCCGAGGCAGTGATCGTTTCCGCAGCGCGCACCCCCATCGGCCGCGCCAGCAAGGGCTCGCTGAAGGACTTCCGTCCCGACGACCTCACGGCCCTCGCCGTGCAGGCCGCCCTCGACAAGGTCCCGGACCTCGACCCCGCCGCGATCGAGGACCTTCTCCTCGGATGTGGCCTTCCGGGCGGCGAGTCGGGCAACAACATGGCCCGCGTGGTCACCACGCTGCTCGGCCTCGAGGTACCCGGCGCCACCGTCACCCGCTACTGCTCCTCGTCGGTGCAGACCTCCCGGATGGCCTTCCACGCCATCAAGGCCGGCGAGGGCGACATCTTCGTCTCCGCCGGCGTCGAGACCGTGTCGCGGTTCGCCAAGGGCACCTCCGACCACCTCCCCGGCACCCGCAACCCCCTCTTCGAGGACGCGCAGGCGCGCACCGACGAGTACGCCAAGGGCGGCACGGACTGGCACGACCCGCGCGAGGACGGCAACCTCCCCGACATCTACATCGCGATGGGCCAGACGGCCGAGAACGTCGCCCGGATGCGCGGGCTCGACCGCAAGGAGCTCGACGAGTTCGCCGTACGCTCGCAGAACCTCGCCGAGAAGGCGATCGCTGACGGCTTCTGGGCCCGCGAGATCACCCCGGTCACCACTCCCGACGGCACCGTCGTCAGCAAGGACGACGGCCCGCGCGCAGGAGTGACGTACGACGCCATCGCCGGCCTCGACCCGGTCTTCCGCCCCGACGGGGTCGTCACCGCCGGCAACTGCTGCGCGCTCAACGACGGCGCCGCAGCCGTCGTGATCATGTCGGACACCAGGGCCGCCGAGCTGGGCCTCACCCCGCTCGCCCGGATCGTGTCCACCGGTGTCTCGGGCCTCTCCCCCGAGATCATGGGCCTCGGCCCCGTCGAGGCGACGAAGAACGCCCTCAAGTACGCCGGCATGTCCATCGGCGACATCGACCTCGTCGAGATCAACGAGGCCTTCGCCGCCCAGGTCGTGCCGTCCTACCAGGACCTCGGCATCGACCTCGACCGCCTCAACGTCAACGGCGGCGCGATCGCCGTGGGCCACCCCTTCGGAATGACCGGGGCGCGCCTGCAGAACACGATGCTCAACAGCCTCGACTGGCACGACAAGTCCACCGGCCTGATCACGATGTGCGTCGGGGGCGGCCAGGGCATGGCGATGATCCTCGAGCGCACCGCCTGAGCCGGATCGCGGCCCGGGCCGACTAGGCTCGGGCCATGACCGTGACGGGCGACCCGCGCTGGCTCGACGACTCCCAGCAGCACTCGTGGCGTGCCCTGATGATGGGCATCACCCTGCTGCTGGAGCGCCTCGACGACGACCTGCGACGCGAGCACCACATGTCGCTCAACGAGTACGAGGTGCTGGTGCGGCTCTCCGAGCGCCCGGGCCGCGCCATGCGGATGGCCCAGCTGGCCGATGCGATGGCGCACTCGCGCAGCCGCGTGACACACACGGTCGCGCGGATGGAGGCGGCGGGCTACGTCACCCGGGGCACCACCCCGGAGGACGGTCGCGGCGTCATCGCGACCATGACCGAGCAGGGCCACGAGCTGCTGGTGAGGGCCGCGCCGTGCCACGTCGAGAGCGTGCGGCGCAACGTCGTCGACCTCGTCGCCGAGGACGACTTCGCCGCCGTGGGACGGGTCTTCGACCGCATCGCCGACCACCTCGTCACCCGGCACCCCGAGAGCGAGATCAGGCAGTAGTCCGGATCAGTCGCGGGTGAGGCGCCGGTGCGTGACCCGGTGGGGCCGCGCGGCGTCGATGCCGAGGCGCTCGATCTTGTTCTCCTCGTAGGACGCGAAGTTGCCCTCGAACCAGAACCACTTGGCCGGGTCCTCGGCGTCGCCCTCCCACGCGAGGATGTGGGTGGCCACGCGGTCGAGGAACCACCGGTCGTGCGAGGTGACCACGGCACAACCCGGGAAGTCGAGCAGCGCGTCCTCGAGCGAGGACAGGGTCTCGACGTCGAGGTCGTTGGTGGGCTCGTCGAGGAGCAGCATGTTGCCACCCATCTTCAGCGTCAGGGCCAGGTTGAGGCGGTTGCGCTCACCACCGGACAGCACGCCGGCCTTCTTCTGCTGGTCGGGGCCCTTGAAGCCGAACGACGCGACGTAGGCGCGGCTGTTCATCTCGAAGTTGGCGACCTTGATGAAGTCCAGGCCGTCGGAGACGACCTCCCAGACGTTCTTGGTGGGGTCGATGCCGCCGCGGCTCTGGTCGACGTACGACAGCTTGACGGTCTGGCCGACCTTGAGCTCGCCGGCGTCCGGCTGCTCCTCCCCCGTGATCATCCGGAACAGGGTGGTCTTGCCGACGCCGTTGGGGCCGATGACGCCGACGATGCCGGCGCGCGGGAGCTTGAAGGAGACGTCGTGCATGAGGGTGCGACCCTCGAATCCCTTGCCGAGGCCGTCGGCCTCCAGCACGATGTCACCGAGTCGCGGACCGGCGGGGATGTTGATCTCGGAGGTGTCGATCTTGCGCATCCGGTCGGCCTCGGCCGCCATCTCCTCGTAGCGCGCGAGGCGGGACCTGCTCTTGGTCTGGCGGGCCTTGGCGTTGGAGCGGACCCACTCCAGCTCCTTCTCAAGCATCTTGGCGCGCTTGACGTCCTTCTGGCCCTCGACCTTGAGGCGGTCGCGCTTGGTCTCGAGGTAGGTGGAGTAGTTGCCCTCGTAGCCGTGGATCTGGCCGCGGTCGACCTCGGCGATCCACTCGGCGACGTTGTCGAGGAAGTAGCGGTCGTGGGTGATCGCCATGACGGCGCCCGGGTAGCTCTTCAGGTGGCCCTCGAGCCACTGGACCGACTCGGCGTCGAGGTGGTTGGTGGGCTCGTCGAGGAGCAGGAGGTCGGGCTGCTGGAGCAGCAGCTTGCACAGCGCGACGCGGCGGCGCTCACCACCGGAGAGCTGGTCGACCAGCACGTCCGGCGGCGGGCAGCGCAGCGCGTCCATGGCCTGGTCCAAGCGGCTGTCGAGGTCCCACGCGTTGGCGTTGTCGAGCTCGGTCTGGAGGTTGCCGGTCTCCTCCATGAGGGCGTCCTGGTCGGCGTCGGGCTCGCCCATCTCCATGTAGGCCTCTTCGAGGCGCTTCATCTTGCCCTTGAGCTCGGAGACGGCCTCCTCGACGTTCTCGAGGACCGTCTTGCCCTCGGTCAGCGGGGGCTCCTGCTGGAGCATCCCGACCGTGGCCTCGGGGTCGCGGATCGCGTCGCCGTTGTTGGCGTGCTCGAGCCCCGCCATGATCTTGAACAGCGTCGACTTGCCGGCGCCGTTGGGTCCGACGACACCGATCTTGGCGCCGTGGAGGAAGGAGAGGGTGACGTTGTCGAGGACGACCTTGTCACCGTGGGCCTTGCGCACATTGCGCAGTGTGAAGACGTACTCAGCCATGCGGGCGAGCCTACGGGGAAGCGCGCCCGGGCCGACAATCGCAGCGCGCCACCCGGCAGCCGGGGGACGTGCGGCGATCCGGCGGCCCGGACGACCGGGTCGTCACACGCACTCGGCGCGGGTCACGCGGCGTGGGACTCGACGACCGGCGCCACGCTCCGGACCTCGGCCGGCTCCTCTGCCGCCCCCTCGACCGGTGCCGCCTTGGTGAAGGTCGTCGTGCCGTGGGAGAGGTCGTGGCCCACGGAGGTGGCCACCACCTCCCAGGACGTCTGCGGCTTTCCCTCGCGCTCCCAGACGTTGGCCACGAGCCGCCCGTGGACCACGACGGGGTCGCCGTTGTGCAGCGAGGCTGCGACGTGGCGAGCCAGCCGGTTCCACACGGTGACGGTGTGCCACGACGTGCGGCCCGTGACCCACTCCCCGTCCCGGAAGCGGGTCGGGGTGCAGGCCATCCGGAACGAGGCGACGTGACGTCCCTCGGCGACCTCGCGCAGCGTGACGTCGCCGCCGATCCAGCCGGACAGGGTGATCTGGGTGTCGTTCATCGGTGTCATCTCCCGGTGTCGGGCGGCGATGGGTCCGCCGCGCTCACCACAAGGCTCGGCAGTTCGACCGACACCAGCGGTCCGTCGCGCGACCGGCTGTGGACAACCCGCGATCGGCACCCGCTGTGGACGACCAGCGGCCCGTCAGGCCCCATCAGGGCTGACGCCGGAGCTCAGCGCAGCGCGGCCGACAAGCCGTCGCGGACCTCGCCGTAGGACACCAGCTCGGCCCGGATCGGCTCGACCACCATCGTGGCCGACACCTCCGAGATCGCGTCGCGCAGCCGCTTGTCCGCCGAGCGCGCCCGCTTCCTCGCGGTCAGCGAGACCAGCCAGCGGCACACCAGGGCCAGGAGCAACCCCAGACCGATCCCGCCCAGCAGCATGAGCGTCGGCAGCGGGAAGGCGCCGACCTCGGGCGTCGGGGGCTCGGGCAGGCGGGCGTAGGACCCGAACGCCAGCAGCGCCAGCCAGCCGGCACCGACCAGGGCGGAGATGATGAGGACGTACTGCAGGACCCGCACCAGTCCGGCCCATGCGGGGATCCTGTCGGCACCGAGGTCGGTGGACGAGACCGCACGGTCGAGGCGGTCGTTGAGGTCGGGCAGGCGCGAGACCGACGCAGCACGCACGGCGTGCGCCCACGACGGTGCCATGCCCTCGCCCACCTGGTCGGCGAGGGCGCGCACCTCGGTGTCGACGCGGGCGCGCTGGACCCCGGTCGCCTTCGGCACCGAGGTACGGGACGCGCCGGTCAGCTCCTTGCCGGACGCGCCGAGGTCGAGGTGGAGCCGCTTGAGCGGGTCGGGCTTGAGCCGGGAGAACCACGCCGTCACGGGCCAGCCGGTGGCCCGGTTGGCGCGCAGGCGCGTGGAGTCGGACACCGCCTGCACGACGGTCGGCACCCCGGCGGCATCGGCGAAGGCGTCGTCCAGCGCGGCGATGCGCTCCTTGGACAGCGTCGGCGCCTTGCCGGTGCCCACGGCGTCCTGCAGCCGCTGGGCCGCGGACCTCACGTCGGCCTCGAGGCGGGAGCGGGTGACCTTCTTCTCCGCGACCCGCTTGGCGATCAGTGCGCGCAGCTCGTCGACGCCCCAGCCCTGGCGGGCGCTGACGGCGAGCACCGGGACTCCGGTGAGGCCGTCGGCCTCGAGCAGGCGGCGTACGTCGTCGATCATGGACGCGCGGCGGGCCTCGGGGACCGTGTCGATGTGGTTGAGGACGACCAGCATCACGTCGCTGTGCCCGGCGAGGGGCTTGAGGAACCGGTCGTGGATGGCGGCGTCGGCGTACTTCTGCGGGTCGAGCACCCACACGAGCATGTCCGCGAGCTGGACCAGCCGGTCGACCTCGAGGTGGTGGGAGACCTCGGTGGAGTCGTGGTCGGGCAGGTCGAGCAGCACGACGCCGCGCATCTCGACGTCCTCGTCGGCCTTGGACAGCATCGAGTCGCGGGTCACCTGGTGGCGGGCCGGGATGCCGAGCCACTCGAGCAGCTCCTCGGCGCCCTCCTTGCCCCAGACGCAGGCAGTGGCCCAGGAGGTGGTGGGACGGCGTACGCCGACCGCGGCGAGCTCGAGCCCGCTCAGCGCGTTGAAGGTGGAGGACTTGCCGGAGCCGGTCGCGCCGGCGAGGGCGACCACCGTGTGGTCGGCCGAGAGCTTGAGCCGCCCGGCCGCACGCTCCGCGACGGCTGTGGCGTGGTCGGCGACGTCGTCGTCGACGCGTCCGCGGGCGGCTGCGGCCGCGCGCTCGAGACCGTCGACGCGGGCGCCGATGTCAGAGCTCCGGGTGACCAGCTTCTTGGCCCCTTCGAGCAACGACGTCATGACTCCCTCACGGTCCGGGGTGGGTGGGTACGACCCCCAAGACTAGGGGGCGGTGTCGTCACTGGCCGACTCCTGGTGGGCCGGGTCCTGCTGCACCCGCGTCGCGGCGTAGCGCAGGTCGTCGACCTTGCGGGCCGCGGCCCGGAGCCGCTCGGGGGCCTCGGGAGAGATCTCGAGGCTGTCGAGCAGCTCGGTGTAGCGACGGCGCTCGGAGTCGAGGAGGTCGCTGACCGCCACCTCCAGCTGTCGTCGGGCACGTTCGGCGAGCGACCGGACGGCCTGGTCGCCGAACACGGCCTCGAGCAGCTTCTGGCCCAGCACGGCGGACCCGCCGGCGATGCCGGCCTCGGCCCCGGTGACGCCGGCCGTGTGGGCGAAGACGACCACCATCAGCGCGACGGAGAGGCCGTTGACGCCGAAGGCGAGGAAGCGTGCGGTCGAGCGCTTGTCGGCACCCTCGCTGCGGACCATCTCGAGCACGTCGGACTGCCAGTCACGCACGGCCCGCTCGGCACGGCGACGGAAGTCGCGCGAGGCGCGGCCCAGGTCCTCGCCCGCGTCGCGCAGCAGGATCTGGCCTGCTGCGGTGCCGCGCCACGAGGCCTCGGCGCGCTCGGCAGCGGCCTCGGCGTGCTCGAGGACGAGCGTCTCGAGTCCCGACTCGACGGCGACGGTCACCCGCTCGGCCTGCTGGGGCTTGCCCTTGACCGCGTTGACGACGCGGTCGCGGAGCCAGCCGACCTTGGTCTCCAGCGACTTGAGCAGCTCGCCGGTGCCGACGAACTCCTGCCAGCGGGCGAGCACCTCACCGCGCAGCAGCGTGCCGTCCGCGGAGGCCTCCGCGATCTGCGCCACGGCCCGGTCGTAGGCCTCGTTGGCGTCCTCGCGCAGGCGGCGTACGGCGTCGGTCTGCTCGGTCGCGGCGTCCGCCACGGTGTGCGTACGACGGGCGAGCGTACGCACGGCGCCGTCGAGGGTCTGCTGGACGACCGCGCCACGGGCGTCCTGGTCGTCGGCCAGCGCCTGCAGCCACTGCCGGATCTCGATGACCGAGGTCGAGGGCAGCAGCCCCATCTCGGAGACCTCGCCCTCCTCGACGGTGAAGAGCGGGGAGTCCTTGAGGCCGCGGCTGGCCAGCATCCTGGCGAGGTGGGTGGAGATGGTCTCGACGGCGTCGGCCGGGGTGCGGTCCAGCACGATGGCGACCGCGGCCGAGCGCTCCGCGGCCTTGCGGAGGAAGTCCCACGGCACCTGGTCGGCGTAGCGGGCAGCCGACGTGACGAACAGCCACAGGTCGGCAGCAGCGAGCAGCTGGGCAGCGAGGACCCGGTTGCGCTCCTCGACCGAGTCGATGTCGGGCGCGTCGAGGATGGCCAGCCCGGGCGTCATTGCCGGCGAGGCCACCAGCTGCAGCGCCTCGGGGTCGTTGGTCTGGCGCGCGACGCGCTCGAGCTCGGGCAGCAGGCGGTCCTGGCCGAACCACTTGGCGTCGTCGGGGTGGTGCACCAGGACGGGAGATCTCGTGGTCGGGCGGAGGACGCCCGGGGTGGTCACGCGGGTGCCGACGAGGGAGTTGACCAGCGTCGACTTGCCGGCGCCCGTCGAGCCGCCGACGACGGCGAGCAGGGGGGCGTCGAGGGTCATGAGGCGCGGGATGACGTAGTCCTCGAGCTGGTCGACCATCTCGGTGCGCGCGTCGCGCTGCTCAGCGGCTCCGGGCAGCTCGAGCGGAAGCCGGGCCTCCTGCAGCGCGCCACGCATGCGCACCAGCGCGGTGACCATCTCGGTCGTGGCATCGGGCGTGCGACGGCCGGGGAACGGCGTCTGGTCCGCCTCGTGCTCACTCATCGGGTGGGTACCACCTGTCCGGGGAAGGAGATGTAGGGACGGATCCGGCCGAGCTCCTCGACGTGCTCCTGGCCGCGGACGCTGAAGTCGGCGGGCGCGGTGCCGCGCAGGTAGCGGTGGTGGAGGTAGCCGAGCTCGATGGCTGCAGCCTGGTAGTCCCGCATGCCGCGCTCGGCCAGGGAGCCGCCCTGCTCCCGCGCCCAGCGGCGGGCGTGGCGGCGGGCGCGCAGGTCGACGAGCCACGGGATGTCGCTCGAGGGCAGCAGACCGCGGTCGGCGGCGTCCTGCAGGGCTGCGGACAGCAGGGGACGCTCGGAGCGGCGGCGGTAGACCGCGAAGGCGACCACGGCCAGGAACGCGGGGAACATCAGCGTGCCGTAGACGATGAAGAAGTGGCCCGTGCCCGAGAGGGTCGAGGTGTTCCAGAGGCCGTGCAGGAACGCGGCGACGGCGAAGCCGGCGAGCGGCGCCAGCACCCGGACCCACAGGCGTCGCGAGGCGATCGCGAGGCCTACGCCGATGCCGATGAAGGCGGTGAAGAAGGGGTGCGCGAACGGGCTGACCACACCGCGGAGGATGAAGGTGCCGGTCAGCGCCGTGGTGCCGCCCGGGCCCAGGCCGTCGGTGCCGTCGTAGGCGGCGGCGAGGTAGAGGATGTTCTCGGTGAAGGCGAAGCCGATACCGACCATGCCGGCGTAGACGATGCCGTCCAGCACGCCGTCGAGCTCGTGGCGCCGCCACCACAGGAGCAGCAGGAGGAAGGCCCCCTTGGTCGCCTCCTCGGTGATCGGTGCGACGACGGACAGGCTGTCGCGCTCGCTGGCACCGCCGACCAGGCCGATGCCCTGGAAGACGAGCGCGGCCGCCGTGGCGACGAAGGCACCCCAGAGGAGTCCTGCGACCAGGAGGTTGCGCGGCTCGGGCTCGTAGCGGTCCAGCCACATGAAGCAGCCGACGAGCGGACCCACCGGCACCGCTGCCAGCACCGCCGCGAGGGCGAGCGAGCGAGGAGCACCGGACAGACCGACGACCAGGGCCATGGCCAGGCCGCCGAGGAGGACGAGGACGCCCACCACGACGGTGAACGCGACACTGTCGCGACGGCCTCGATGCATGGATCGACCCTAACGGAGCAGCGCGCTCGAACCCGCCTCCCCGCACCCCTACGGGCGGAAGGTCCGGGCCTGCCTACGCCGCGCGTTCGTCGTACAGTGACCGCGTGAGCGAGACGACTGACGAGACCCCCGCCGACCCCAAGACCGAGTCGCACGACCCGGCCGTGCCGGCGGCCTATGCCGCCTTCATGCGCGAGGGCTGGGGCAACCGTGACCTGGAGCTGCCGCGCCACCCCATCGCCGACTGGGCCGCGGCCCGCCGCGCCAAGCTGGCCGAGGCGTTCCCCGGCGAGCGGCTGGTGCTGCCGGCCGGCACCTACAAGGTGCGGGCGAACGACACCGACTACCGCTTCCGCCCCGACACGGCTCACACCTACTTCACCGGCAACCAGACCTCCGACGCCGTGCTGGTCGTCGAGGACGGGGAGTCGGTGCTCTACGCCCGCCCGCGGTCCGAGCGCGACACCGACGAGTTCTTCCGCGACCGGCAGTACGGCGAGCTGTGGGCCGGCCGTCGTCCGTCCGCCCAGGAGATCTCCGACTCCCTCGGCATCGAGGTCCGGCACGTGAAGGACCTGCCGTCCTTCGACGACGACCGCAAGACCCGCGACCTCACCACCGACCAGGACCTTGGACGGGTGGCCGACGAGCTGCGGCTCGTCAAGGACGAGTGGGAGGTCGCCGAGCTGCAGGAGGCGTGCGACATCACCACCCTCGGCTTCGAGGACTCGGTCCGCGAGTGGGACCGGGTCCTGGAGTTCGGCGAGCGCTGGATCGAGGGCACCTTCTTCCGCCGCGCCCGCGCGATGGGCAACGACATCGGCTACGACTCGATCTGCGCCGGCGGCTCGCACGCCACGACGCTGCACTGGATCGACAACACCGGCGCGATAGAGCCCGGCAAGCTGGTCCTGCTCGACATGGGCGTGGAGGGCCACAACCTCTACACCGCCGACGTGACCCGCACCCTCCCGGTGGACGGCACCTTCACGCCGCTGCAGCGCGACCTGTACGACCTGGTCTTCACGGCCCAGCAGAAGGGCATCGAGGCCGTACGCCCCGGCGTCCCGTTCCTCGCCGCGCACCACGCGGCGATGGAGGTGCTGGCCCACGGGCTCGCCGACATGGGTCTGCTGCCGGTCTCCGCCGAGGAGGCGCTGGACCCGGAGTCGAAGCTCTACGCGCGCTGGACGCTGCACGGCACCTCGCACATGCTCGGCATGGACGTCCACGACTGCGGCCGTACGTCGGTCGACATCTACCCCAAGGGCGACCTGGCCGAGGGCATGGTCCTCACCGTCGAGCCCGGTCTCTACTTCCAGGAGGACGACCTGCTCGTCCCCGAGGAGCTGCGCGGCATCGGCATCAGGATCGAGGACGACATCCTCGTCACCGCCGACGGCAGCACCAACCTCTCGGCCTCGCTCCCCCGCACGTCGGCGGACGTGGAGGAGTGGATGGGCTCGCGCAGGTAGTGGACTGTCACCACTACGACGCCTTCCGCTGCCGCTCCTGCACGCTGCTCGAGGTCCCGCGCCCGCGCCAGCTGTCCGACAAGGAGACGCAGGCGCGTTCCCTGGTCGACGCCCCCGTGTGGCTGCCGACCGTTGCGGGACCGGAGTCGGGCTTCCGCAACAAGGCCAAGATGGTGGTCGGCGGCACGGCGGACGCCCCGACGCTGGGGATCCTCGACCGCGACCTGGTCGGGATCGACCTGCGTGACTGCGGCCTGCACTCCCCCGGCCTCACCGGTGCGTTGGGCCGCATCGCCGACTGGATCCGCGACGCCGTCCTGACGCCGTACGACGTCGCGACGCGGACCGGCGAGCTCAAGCACGTGCTGCTGACCGAGTCACCCGATGCCGAGTTGCTGCTCCGGCTGGTGATGCGGTCGACGGCGCTGGAGGCGCGGGTCCGATCGCGGCTGCCGGCGCTCCAGGACGTGCTGCCGGGGCTTCGGGTGGTGACGATCAACGTGCAGCCCGAGCACAAGGCGGTGCTCGAGGGCGAGCGGGAGATCGTGCTGACCCCCGAGGCGACGATGCCGATGCGGCTCACCACCGGGGTGACGTTGTGGCTGGGGCCGCAGTCGTTCTTCCAGACCAACACCCTCGTGGCGGAGGCGCTCTACGAGCAGGCGCGGGGGTGGGTCTCCGCACTGCCGGTGCGCACGGTCTGGGACCTCTACTGCGGGGTGGGCGGATTCGCGCTCCACCTCGCCGGGCCGGGCCGCGAGGTCGTCGGGGTCGAGCTGTCCGCCGAGGCGATCCGGTCGGCGCTCCACGCGCAGGTGGCAGGTACGGCGTTCGTCGCCGCCGATGCCACGCAGTGGGCCGTGGCACAGCAGTCGCCACCCGACCTCGTCGTCGTCAACCCGCCGCGACGAGGGATCGGCACCGAGCTCGCGGGCTGGCTGGAGTCGTCGGGCGTGGGGCACGTCGTCTACTCCTCGTGCAACGCCGAGTCGCTCGCACGTGACCTCGCACTGATGCCGTCGCTGCGGCCCGTCGAGGCGCGGGTGCTCGACATGTTCCCGCACACCACGCACTACGAGGTGCTGGTGCTGCTCTCGCGGTGAGTCCTCAGCCGCGGCGGACCTTGGGCCCCAGCGCAAGATTGTCGCGGATCTCTCCGACTCGGTGCGCGTCGTCGGCGTGAGCGCCGATCTGGTCCGGCTCGGCCTGGTCCGCTGACACGGCGACGGCTCCCACGCCCACCTGCACCCAACGGGGAGCGCCGAGGCAGGAGGTGGGCAGCCAGGTCGTCACGACGTCGGCGCCCAGGTCGATCCTGGACTTCAACCCCCGGCACTCAGGAGCCTTCTCACCGCCGTCGAACGAGGCAACCGGCTTCCCACCCAGGCGCTCAACGCTGATGTCGTAGTTCTTCTGAGGGGTCTTCACCCTGACGACCGTGATCTGGAACGGGTCGCGCTCCAGCGCCCGGAAGCTGATCGTGACCCGCAGCCGCTGCGCACCGTGGGTGACGGCCGTCCGCACGAGGTCGACGCCTGCGTAGTCGGGCGCCGGCACGGTCTGGTCGGGGAACTCGGACTCGCCGGCGAAGCTCACCACGTCACCCTCCGCGTCCTCGGTCACCACCTTCTCGGCGTGGGCGGCGGCGGGCAGCAGGAGGAGGGCGGGGACGAGGGCCGCCAGGAGCCGCACCCCGAGACGAAGAGACATGCCGCGAACCCTAGTCAGGCGACACCTGACATGTGAGACGAAACACGGAACACGCGACGAGGAGGACCGGTTGGGACCTACGTGCGTGCTCCCCGGACTCCCTCGACCGTCGGCGACCTGCTGACGCAGCGTCGGGACGTCGACCTCGCGCGCACCGAGAGCGCCCTCTGTCCGGGCCCGTCGCCCCGCGCCTGACACATCTCCCCTCGGCTCCCCTCCGCGACGACGCCCGCACGCTTGCCGGCGCGCGTGTCCGAAAGGTTACTGTTTCACTATGAATACTTCTGTTACGGAGACGAAGAAGCGCACCCGCTTCACGCTCCCCTCGTTCGGCGTCCAGGTCCTGATTGGACTGGTCCTCGGCGTGGCCCTCGGACTCGTGGCGCGCAGCATGGGCGCGGACGGCGTCGACGCCGCCACCGGCGAGGTCGACCCCAACTGGCTCACCGAGACGCTCAGCACCGTCGGCGGCACGTTCGTCACGCTGCTCCGCACGGTGGTCCCGCCGCTGGTCTTCCTCGCGATCGTCGCCTCGATCGCCAACCTGCGTGACGTCACCGGCGCCGCTCGACTGGCGTGGAAGACCCTGGCGTGGTTCGCCCTCACCGCGCTGATCGCGGTCGCCATCGGCATCGTGCTCGGCCTCGTCATCCAGCCGGGTGAGCACACCAGTGTGGCCTCCGACGCTGCCGCGGCCCCGTCGTCGACCGGCTCGTGGCTCGACTTCCTGACCGGCCTGGTGCCCGCCAACGTGCTCGGTCTCGAGGGCTCGGCCGGCGACGACGGCAGCGTGTCGATGTCGTTCAACGTCCTGCAGATCCTCGTGGTCGCGATCGCGATCGGCATCGCCACCCTCAAGGTCGGCGAGGCGGCGGACCCGTTCCTGACCTTCGTCCGCTCGGCGCTCGCCGTGGTGCAGAAGGTGCTGTGGTGGATCATCCTGCTCGCCCCGATCGCCACGATCGGCCTGCTCGGCAACGCCGTCGCGACCTACGGCTGGGACGCCCTCGGCTCGCTCGGCACCTTCACCCTGGCGATCTACGCCGGGCTGCTGATCGTGCTGCTCGGTGTCTACCCCGTCCTGCTCCGGCTCAACGGGCTCTCGGTCAAGCAGTTCTTCACCGGTGCCTGGCCCGCCATCACGCTGGCCTTCGTCTCGCGCTCCTCGGTGGGCACGATGCCGGTCACCCAGAGCGTCACCGAGCGCAACCTCGGCGTGCCGCGCGCCTACGCCTCCTTCGCCGTGCCGCTCGGCGCCACGACGAAGATGGACGGCTGCGCCTCGATCTACCCCGCGATCTCGGCGATCTTCGTCGCCCAGTTCTTCGGGCTCGACCTGTCGGTCACCGACTACGTCCTGATCGCCTTCGTCTCGGTCATCGGCTCGGCCGCCACAGCCGGCGTCACCGGAGCCACCGTGATGCTGACGCTGACGCTGTCGACCCTCGGCCTCCCGCTGGAGGGCGTCGGCCTGCTGCTCGCGATCGACCCGATCCTCGACATGGGGCGTACGGCGGTCAACGTCACCGGCCAGGCACTCGTGCCGACCCTCGTGGCCAAGCGCGAGGGCATCCTCGACCAGGCGGCGTACGACGCCCCGCGCGGACGTACGGCGTGGCGCGACGAGCTTGACCCCGAGTCGACCCGACCGGCGGACCGGGAGCCTGCCACCTCCCCCGCCTGAGGACCCACGACGTGTGGCGATCCGGTCGTCCGGGCGACCGGATCGTCACACGTCCGACCCCGCTGGAATACTGGCCGCCGCCGGCCCCCGTAGCTCAGCTGGATAGAGCAAGAGCCTTCTAATCTCTAGGTCGCAGGTTCGAATCCTGCCGGGGGCGCCCGCTGTATGACTTCGCCTGACGGGTGACAGTTGGGCTTCGCCTGAGTGGTGACACATCTTCGGGTGATGGGTGACGGCTACTCCGGTTGATTGGTGACACTCCCCAGATGAGGGAGTTGAGTGTGACCGAGCAGCGGTATCAGGCCGTGCTGGCGGTGATCAGTGACGGCGAGACGGTCTCGAGCGTGGCGGCCCGGTACGGAGTGCATCGCAAGACGGTGCACGGGTGGTTGGCCCGTTATGAGGCTGAGGGTCTGGAGGGGTTGGCGGACCGGTCCCACCGGCCGCGGTCGTGTCCGCACCAGATCGATGCGGATGTTGAGGCGGCGATCGCCACGATGCGGTCCGCGCATCCGGGGTGGGGGCCGCGGCGGCTGGTCTTCGAGCTGGCCCGCGCCGGGGTGGACCCGGTCCCGAGCGAGTCGGCGGTCTACCGGTGCCTGGTCCGGTTGAACCTGATCGACCCCTCGGGTCGGCGCCGCCGTGATCGGAAGTGGAAGCGGTGGGAACGCGGACTGCCGATGGAGTTGTGGCAGATGGACGTCGTGGGCGGGTTCGTCCTTGCGGACGGGCGTCGGGCCAAGGCGTTGACCGGGGTCGATGACCACTCCCGGTTCTGTGTCAGCGCGCATCTGATGCTGCGTGAGAGCTCCCCGAACGTGTGTGAGGGGCTGAGCCTGGCGCTAGGGACCTACGGCGTGCCTGGGCAGATCCTCACCGACAACGGGAAGGTCTTCACCGGTCGCTACAACCGGCCGCCGGTCGAGGTGCTCTTCGACCGGATCTGTCGCGAGAACGGGATCGAGCACCTGCACACCCAGCCCCGCTCGCCCACCACGACCGGGAAGATCGAGCGGTTCCACCGTGCGCTGCGCACCGAGTTCCGTACCGACCGGACCTTCCCCGATCTGGCCACCGCGCAGGGCGAGCTCGACGAGTGGGTCCACGGCTACAACCACGACCGGCCACATCAGGCGCTCGACATGGCCGTCCCGGCCGCGCGGTTCCTCACCGTACGCGACGCAGCCGTCACGCCCCTGCGACGACCGGTCGACACCGGTGCGGCCCACCGCCCCGACACTGGTCGCAGCGACGGAACCTGGATCACCCGCCGAGCCAGCGCCGTCGGAGTGGTGTGCGTCAGCTGGCAACAGGTCTGCCTCGGCGTGGCCGCCGCAGGCCGTCCGATCGACGTGTGGGTCACCGAGTCCGTCCTGCAGTTCTACGACGGCGACCAGCTGCTCCGCACCCAGAAACGAGACAGCACCGGGGAGGTGAGGGTCAAGAGATCCCAAGCGCCTCAACGGCGATCTACAGTGACAACGAGTGTCACAGATCAACCGAACTAGATCTGTCACCCATCACCCGAAGGTCTTCAGCCCACCTCTTCCCCATCCCACGACACGCGGCGCCGCCTCCACGACCGAGACGCCCGGCCCCGTCAGGATGGGCGCAGGCCCCGCCACGTATGAGGTAGCGGGGCCGAATTCATTTCTGGTGCGCTCAGTGCGGCAGGGCGGCGTACGCCTCGATCTCGGCGCCCACGCGTGCCTTCACCTCGTCCGGTGCGAACGACGCGTCGACCGCAGCCTTCGCCAGGTCGGCGACGCCGCGCTCGTCGAGGTCGAGCAGGCCGGCCGCGACCTCGTAGTCGTGGTTGAGCGTGGTGGCGAACATCGGCGGGTCGTCGGAGTTGATCGTCACCCGGACCCCGGCGTCGACGAACGCCCGGAGCGGGTGGTCCTCGATCCGGTCGACCGCGCGGGTCGCGATGTTGGACGTCGGGCAGACCTCGAGCACGACGCCGGTGTCGGCGAGGTGGGCCAGCAGCTCGGGATCCCGGGCCGCCGAGACGCCGTGGCCGATCCGCTCGGCGCCGAGCAGCCGCAGCGACTCCCACACCGTCTCCGGACCGGTCGTCTCGCCGGCGTGCGGGACCGAGCGGAGGCCCGCGGCGCGGGCCGCGTCGAAGTGTGGTGCGAACTGCGCCCGCGGCACCCCGATCTCCGGCCCGCCGAGGCCGAAGCCGACCAGCGCGTCGGTGCGGTGCTCGAGGGCGTACGCGAGCGTGGCGTCGGCCGCGGGGATCCCGGACTCACCGGGGATGTCGTAGATCCACTGCAGCACCAGGCCGAAGTCGCGCTCGGCCGCGACCCGCGCGTCCTCGATCGCCTCGGTGTAGGCCTGGATCGGGATGCCGCGGACCACGGACGTGTACGGCGTGCAGGTGAGCTCGGCGTACCTGAGGTTCTGTCCCTGCGCCATCTCGCGCGCCACCTCGTAGGTCAGCAGCCGGATGTCCTCGGGCGTGCGGACCAGGTCGACCACCGCGAGGTAGACGTCGATGAAGTGCGCGAAGTCGCGGAACGTGAAGAACGCCTTGAGCTCCTCCAGGTCGGACGGGACTCCGGCGTCGGGGTGGCGCGCCGCGAGCTCGGAGACGATCCGCGGCGACGCCGACCCGACGTGGTGGACGTGCAGCTCGGCCTTGGGCAGGCCGGCGATGAAGGACTGGAGGCTCACGCCGCGCAGTCTCTCAGGAGGGGCTCAGCCGGCCGAGCCGACCATCGCCCCGGCGATGTCCTCGATCGTCTGTCCCTCGACGAGCTCGCCGTCCACGAAGACCGACGGCGTGGAGTTGACGCCCTCCTGCGACGCCGCGTCGTTGGCCGCATCGACCCAGCCCTCGAACGCCATGTCCTCGATCCCCGGGCGCACGTCGGCCTCGGTGGCACCGGCCTCGACCGCGAGGTCGACGAGGTCGTCGGAGTCGGGGAAGGGACCGGACTCGGGCGGCTGGTTGTCGAAGAGCAGGTCGTGGAACGACGTGGCCACCTCGGGCCCTGCCGCGTCGAGCACGACCGCGAAGGCGTTGGCCGACTCGGGCGAGTAGTCGCTGATCCGCCCGAGGAACCCCAGGGGGCGGTACTCGACGCTGACCTCGCCGGCCTCGACGGCGGCAGCGAGCTGGTCGCGCACGGTCAGCTCGAGCTGGCCGCAGAACGGGCAGAGGAAGTCCTCGTAGACCACGATCTCCTTGGGCGCGTCGGCATCGCCGATGCGCAGGCCGAAGTTGTCCGTGGCACCGGCCGGCGGGGTGGCGGGCTTGTCGGATCCGAGGCTGCTGACGAGGAAGTAGCCACCGACGACGAGCGCGAGCACGCCGACGCCGATGCCGACGCGGGTCAGCTGGTCCTTGCGCTGCTTGGCCTTGCGACGCTCCTCGGCCTGCTCGCGTGCACGCTCGGTGCGCGCCTTGCGGGCCTCCCGCTTGGCCGCCGTCGCCGCCTTCTCCTCAGCGGTCCTGTGCGAGGTCTTCTTCTGCGCCATCGAGGCTTCCTTCGTCGTCAGAGGTGGGTTCGAGGTCATCGGTGGAGGTGAACAGCACGTTCTCGAGGGCGAGTCGCGACGCCGGACGGACGACCAGCCAGAGGCTGAGAGCCAGCAGCCCGATGTCGCGGGCGATCTCGCCGGGATACTTCGCCGCCGCGTCCGGGATCTCGCCGCCGCCGCCGAAGCAGCCGCAGTCGATCGACAGCCCGCGCGCCCAGGCGCTCGAGATACCGATGATGAAGGCGACGAAGAGCAGCGCCGAGACGACCGACGTGCCGCGCACCATCACGCCGAGCACGAGGCACAGTCCGATGACCACCTCGAGCACCGGCAGCAGGTGCCCGACGGCCGGGACGATCGCCTCCGGCAGGAGGTCGTACGCCCGCACCGCACGCACGCTCTCGGCCGGGTGCGGCAGCTTGAGCGCGCCGGCGACGATCCACACGCCGCCCGTCACCAGGCGTGCCACGAGGCCGAACCAGTCCTTCACACCCCGAAGGTTAGGAGGTGAGCCTGAATCGACCCTGAGAGGCATGGGTAGTGTGACCGCTCGTGAGCGACAGACTGGTGTGGATCGACTGCGAGATGACCGGCCTCGACATCGGCGCGGACGCGCTGATCGAGGTGGCGGCCCTCGTGACGGACTTCGAGCTCAACGTGCTCGGCGAGGGCCTCGACGTGATCATCAAGCCGTCGCAGGAGGCGCTCGACCAGATGATCGACTTCGTGCGCAGCATGCACGAGAAGTCGGGACTCCTCGACGAGCTCGCGAGCGGTACGACGCTCGCCGACGCCGAGGAGCAGGTGCTCGCCTACATCAAGGAGCACTGCCCCGACGGCAGCCGACCCCCGCTCGCCGGCAACACCGTGGCCACCGACCGCGCCTTCCTCGCCCGCGACATGCAGGACCTCGAGTCGTTCCTCCACTACCGGATCGTCGACGTCTCCTCCATCAAGGAGCTCTCGCGCCGCTGGTACCCCCGCGCCTACTTCGCGGCCCCGACCAAGCGCGGCAACCACCGCGCGCTGGCCGACATCCAGGAGAGCATCGAGGAGCTGCGCTACTACCGCGAGGCCGTCTTCGTGCCCCACCCCGGCCCGGACAGCACGTCGGCCAGGGAGATCGCAGCCCGCCACGGGGGCCAGCTGACCGGTCTCGGCCCGGACGTGGCGTCCGACGCCGACCCGGATTCCGGCTCTGCGGGCTGATTGCCCTACACTTCTCGTCGTCCTCGCCTCAGCGCGAGCAGACATGGTGGGTATAGCTCAGCTGGTAGAGCGCCGCCTTGTGGTGGCGGATGTCGCGGGTTCAAGTCCCGTTACTCACCCCAGGCAGATCGAGCCCCCGACCGCGAGGTCGGGGGCTCGATCTGCGTCTGCGTCCGGGTCCGGGCCCGCTCAGCCGGCGGCCGCGGTGCCGCGGCGGACCGGGATCCGCAGCGGCAGCCGGTTGCCCCCGATCGGGTTGGCCTCGGCGACCACGTCCATCGCATCGACGATGTTGCGCAGGTTGATGATCAGCGCGCCGTAGATCGGCCACTCCGGCGACCGCTCGGTGGACCGCAGCTCCTCGGCGAAGACCTCCAGGCGACGGCGTACGTCGACGAGCGCGGCCGGGTCGGCGGACCGGGCACCGCGCCCTGCGTCGCCGAGCATGGCAAGCCACGGGTCGGCGAACGCCGCTCCCCAGGTCTCCCGGTGCGCCTGCTGGCTGCCGAGCGTGCGGGCGAGGCTGCGGGTCTCGGCGACGGCTTGCTCCATCCGTCGCAGGAGCCCGTGCCACTGCTTCGGGTCCTTCATCGCCCGCGCCGAGCGGCGGGGGTTCATCCGCGCGCTCTCCTGCGCCTGCCGCACCAGTGCCCAGGCGTGCTCGAGGTCGCCGTCGAGGTCGCGGGTGCGGTCGATCCAGGCGGCGACGTCCGCCTCCTGGCAGCCCTCCCCCAGCCCGTCGGCGATGTCGACCAGCAGTGCGCCGATCCCGTCGTCGATGCGGTCCATCGCCTCGGCAGCCGTACGACGTCGCAGCGGGGGCCAGACAAGCACGTTGACGAGCAGCCCGACAGCCACGCCGATCCCGGTGTCGACGAGCCGGGAGATGAGCAGGACGTCGCTCTCGAACCCCGTGGTGAGGACCACCAGCCCGGTGGTCGCGATGGTCGTGGCCTCGACGCCCAGCCACGGCACGGCGCCGAGCACCAGCGCGACGACCAGGAGCAGGGCGATCGATCCGGTGGTGAGCCCGAGCGCCTCCCCCACCCCGGTGGCGAGCAGCACGGCGACCACCGTGGCCGCGACCTGCTGGGCACCCTTGGAGAAGGTCCGGTAGACGGTGGCGTGCACCACCAGCAACGCGGCCCACGGGGCCAGGAACGGCTGCGGCAGGTCCAGCACGCTCGCGGCGATCACCCAGGCGGCGACAGCGGCCAGCACGGTCTTCACCAGCTGCAGGACGTCGTTCCACCAGATCGGGTCGCCGAGGCGCCTGTCGATCCGCTCCCTCACGCTCTCGCTCATCTGACGGACCCTAGTCATGCCAGCGACAGGAACAGCTTCTCCATCTTCTTCACGTCCACGCTGTCGACGCCGTCGCCCGCAGTGAGGCACTGCTGCAGGCCGCTGGCGACGATCGCGAAGCCCGCCCGGTCCAGCGCCTTGGACACGGCGGCGAGCTGGGTGACGACGTCCTCGCAGTCACGGCCCTCCTCCAGCAGGCGCAGGACGCCGGCGAGCTGGCCCTGGGCGCGCTTGATGCGGTTGATGACGGGGGTCATCTGGGTCGGGTCGAGTTCCATCAGTGCTCCTTGTCGAGTGCGGCCAGGGCGTCCAGCGCGGACGTGAGCCGGTGCTTGGCGTCGGTGGCCACCGACTCCAGTGCCCCTCCGGCGAGGCCCATCATCGCGTCGGGGTCGAACGCCTCCACGACAGTGGTCGCCGCGTCGACCGACCGGACCACGACGTTGCACGGCAGCACGGCGGCGATCGAGGGATCGACCTGGATGGCCGCATGGGCCAGCGCAGGCCGGCACGCCCCGAGGATGACCTGGGGCGGCAGGTCGACGTCGAGCTTGGCCTTCATGGTCGCCGCGAGGTCGATCTCGGTGAGGATCCCGAATCCTTCGTCGGAGAGGGCGTCGCGCGTGGCGGCGACCGCGTCGTCGTACGGCATCCGGAGCGTCCGGCTGATCGTGTATTCCATGAGGACAGCATACCCCCGGGGGTGTTTTGCATTCTCCTTGGATACCCCCTAGGGTATTTCTCATGACCACGACACCCGAGATCTCGCTCGAGGACTACGCCGCAGAGCGCGAGACCGCCACGACCGTCGACGTCCGCGAGCGCGCGGAGTACGCCCAGGCACACGTCCCCGGCGCCGTCCTGATGCCCATGGGTCAGCTGGCCTCGCGCCTGGGCGAGCTCGACCGATCGACCCGCGTCCACGTCATCTGCGCCTCCGGCAACCGGAGCAGGGCGATGACGGACCTGCTGGTGGCCCAGGGCTTCGACGCCGTGTCGGTCACCGGCGGTACGCAGGCCTGGATCCGGTCCGGGCGCGCAGTGGGGGTGGGTCTGTGATGAGCGACCTCACCGTCATCGCGATCGACACCCCGACCCTCGGCGACCGCAGCTACCTCGTCCACGACGGCGAGGTCGCGTTCGTCGTCGACCCGCAGCGCGACATCGACCGGGTCCTCACCCTCCTCGACGACCACGGCGTACGCCTCACCCACGTCCTCGAGACCCACATCCACAACGACTACGTCACCGGTGGCCTCGCGCTCGCGCAGCGCATCGGTGCCCACTACCTCGTCAATGGCGAGGACGACGTGTCCTTCATCCGCACCCCCGTGGCGGATGGGCAGGTCGTCGAGGTGGGTGAACGTATGCGCATCACCGCGCTGGCAACCCCCGGCCACACGTTCACCCACCTCTCCTACGTGCTCGCCGACGGCGACGACCAGGTCGGCGTCTTCTCCGGCGGTTCCCTGCTCTACGGCGCGACCGGGCGTCCGGACCTCCTCGGCCCCGAGCACACCCACGACCTGGTGCACCACCAGCACGCCTCGGCCCACCGGCTCGCCGACCTGCTGCCCGACGCGGCCAAGGTCTACCCGACCCACGGCTTCGGGTCGTTCTGCTCGGCCACGCAGTCGGACGCGACCTCCTCGACCATCGGTCGGGAGAGGCACGCCAACCCGGTCCTGACGCAGGACGAGCAGACGTACGTCGACGAGCTGCTGGCCGGCCTCGGCCCGTGGCCCGCCTACTACGCCCACATGGCGCCGGCCAACACCGCCGGACCGGCCGAGCCCGACCTCTCTCCCCCGGCGGTGGCCGACGCGGCCGAGCTGCGCTCGCGCATCGAGGCCGGCGAGTGGGTCGTCGACCTGCGCAACCGCATCGCGTTCGCGGCCGGCCACGCGCCCGGCACGCTCAACTTCGGGCTGGACGGTGGCTTCGCGACCTATCTCGGCTGGCTGATCCCCTGGGGCACCCCGCTGACCCTGCTGGGCGAGACCGTCGAGGACGTCGCCGAGGCGCAGCGCGAGCTCGTGCGGATCGGCATCGACCGTCCGGCCGCCCACGCGACCGGCACGCCGCACGACTGGACCGAGGGCGAGCTGGGCTCGTTCGCGACGGCGACGTTCGCCGACCTCGCCCAGGTGCGGCACCACCGCGAGGTGGTGGTCCTGGACGTACGCCGGGCCGACGAGCACGACGCGGCGCGGATCGACGGCGCCGTCAACGTCCCGCTCCACGAGCTCGTCGACCGCATCGGCGACGTGCCGGCGGGAGAGGTCTGGGTGCACTGCGCCGGGGGCTACCGCGCGTCGGTCGCAGCCTCGATGCTCGACGCCGCGGGCCGCTCGCTCGTCGCCGTCGACGACTCCTTCGACAACGCCGAGAAGGTGGGCCTCCACCTGGTGGGGCCCGACGCGTGACCCTCGCCCTCGCGGTCGTCGCCGGCGCACTCATCGGGCTCAGCCTCGGCGCGCTCGGCGGCGGCGGTTCCATCCTGGCCGTCCCAGTGCTGGTCTACACCCTCGGGCAGAGCCCGGCGCAGGCGACGACGGGGTCACTGGTCGTCGTGGCCGTGACCTCCCTGGTCGGGGCGATCGCGGCCCACCGGGCCGGCAACGTCCTGCTCGCCCGCGGCGCCGTCTTCGGCCTCGTCGCGACCGGCGGCGCCGTCGTCGGTGCTCGCGCCTCGGCCGCCGTCGCGGAGCCGGTGCTGCTCGGCGCCTTCGCCGTGCTGATGCTCGTCGTCGGCACGCTGCTCGCCGTACGCCAGTGGCGCGGACGGCACGCCGACGCGGGCGAGGGGACCACCCGGCGGCCGGGGCTCGACGACCCGATCATCACCTTCAGCCCGACCTTCGCCTGCCAGTGCCCCCGCGCGCTGAAGGTGCTCGTCACGGCCACGGCGGTCGGCCTGCTGACCGGGTTCCTCGGCGTCGGCGGGGGCTTCCTCGTCGTACCCGCGCTCCTGATGGCGCTCAGCCTCCCGCTCGAGTACGCCGCGGGCACCTCGCTCGTCGTCATCACCATCACCAGCAGCGTCGCGCTGCTCGCCCGCTCGGGCAGCGGCATCGCCCCCGACTGGTGGCCCGTCGTCGCCCTCACCGCTGCAGCCGCCGTGGCCGCCGTCGCCGGCGCCCGGGTCGCCGACCGGGCCGACACCCGCCGCCTCTCCACCGCCTTCACCGGACTGGTCCTCGCCGTCGCGGCCTACACGGCCGCCCAGGCCCTGCCCGCCCTCGTCTAACCCGTCTCCGCACCACACCCCCCGACAGGAAGAGCACTCCCATGACGTCGACGGCCACCCGCCGCCACGCTGCCCACCGATCCACCGCCTCCGACCCCGACGGCCTCGGCCACCGCCCCGGCCCCCTCGGCCGGCTCGGCGTGTGGGTCACCCACCACCGCCGCCTCACCGCGGTCGTGTGGCTGCTGCTCATCGTCGGCCTCGGGGCCTTTGCCCCCCAGGTCGAGGCCAACCTGTCGGGCGCCGGCTGGCAGGCCGACGGCTCCGAGTCCGTCGCCGTGCAGGAGCTGGCCACCGAGAGCTTCGGCGGCAACGCCAGCTCCGCCATCCAGGTCGTCGTGCACAGCACCGACGGGCCGGTGACCGAGGGCCGCGGCCAGCAGGTCATCGACGAGGTGACTGCGGTGCTCGACGCCGAGCCCCGCATCGCCGACGTGATCGCCCCTCAGCCCGGCGCCTCCCTGAGCCAGGACGGCTCGACCGCCGTGGTCCTCGCCGGCGCCGGCGCCGACCCGAACGAGATGGTCCGTGTCGCGGACGACCTCAAGGGCGAGCTCGAGGCGCTGTCGGGCGACGGCATCGAGGTCAACCCGACCGGGGCGTCGCTGCTGTGGTCCGACTTCAACGAGGCCAACCTCGAGGCGATGCTGAAGTCCGAGATGGTGTCCTGGCCCGTGACCCTGGCGATCCTCGTGCTCGCGTTCGGTGCGCTCGTCGCTGCGGGCCTCCCCCTCATCCTGACCCTCGCGGGCCTGGTGGCCTCGGCCGGCTCGCTGGTGCTGATCAACGAGCTCGTGCCGGTCTCGATCTGGGCGATGAACTTCGCCATGATGTTCGCCCTGGCCCTCGGCATCGACTACGCCCTCTTCCTCGTCGTGCGGTTCCGCGCGGCCCGGATGGGCCACCACGAGACCCCGCGGCAGGCGATCGCGGAGACCATGGACACCGCCGGCAAGGCCGTGCTCCTGTCCGGCCTGACCGTGCTCGTCTCGCTCTCGGCCGTGATGCTGGTGCCGTCACCGTCCTTCCGGTCGATGGCCGGCGGCATCATCCTGGCGGTCGTCTTCGTGCTGGCGGCGACATTGACCCTGCTCCCCCTCGTGCTGTTCGTGCTGGACCACCGCATCAACAAGCTGGCCCTGAAGTGGGTGCACACCGGCGAGCACCGCTCGGCGCGCTTCGCCGCGTGGGGTGAGCGCCTCTGGAAGCGACCGGTCGCCTTCGGCCTCGCCTCCGTCGTCGTCCTCCTGGTGCTGGCCGCACCGGTCCTCGGCCTCAGGACCGCCATGCCCTCGATCCAGGTCCTGCCCGAGGACGCCAGCGCACGCGTCGGCTACGACCAGGTCAAGGAGTCCTTCGGGGACGGCGCGCCCGGCACCCTCCAGGTGGTCGCGGACCGGGCCGACGCCGAGGCGTCGTACGACGTCCTGAGCGCGGACCCGGGCATCGCGGGCGTCATGCCCGCCCAGCCCGCCGCCGACGACAGCGACCTCGTGCTCCTCCAGGCCGTGCCCGACGTGGACCCGTCCGACCCCGCACTCGGCGCGACCGTCGACCGGCTGCGCAGCGACCTGCCCGCCTCGGCGCTCGTCGGCGGCGCGGCCGTGGAGAACCTCGACCTCAAGACCCAGCTCGACGAGTCCACGCCGCTCGTCATCGGGGTCGTGCTCGCCCTGGGCTTCCTGCTCCTGCTCGTCGCCCTCCAGGCGCCGCTGATCTCCCTGCTCGGCACCCTGGCCAGCCTGCTGTCCACGGCCGCGGCGTTCGGCGTCGCGCGGCTGGTCTTCCAGGAGGGCATCGGCGCCGACCTGCTCGGCTTCGAGCCTCAGGGCTTCCTCGACGCGTGGGCACCGGTCTTCTTCTTCGCGATGATCTTCGCGATCGCGATGGACTACACCGTCTTCCTCCTCGCCTCCGCCAAGGAGCACTACGAGAAGTCGGGCGACCCGCGCGAGGCGATGGTCGGCTCGCTGGCCCACTCCGGCCGGGTGATCTTCGCCGCCGGCGCGGTCATGGTGGCGGTGTTCTTCACCTTCGCACTCTCCGGGCCACTGCCGCCCAAGGAGATGGGCATCGTGCTCGGCGTCGCCGTGCTCCTCGACGCCTTCCTGGTGCGACTCGTGCTGCTGCCCGTCATGCTTCGCCTCACCGGCAGGGCTGCGTGGTGGAGCCCCCGCTGGCTCACCCGCGTGCTGCCGAGGATCACCTTCTCCCACGGCTGACACCACTCCCCCTCCACCCCCTCACCACAGAAGGAGCACTCCATGTGCCGAGCAACCCGATGCAAGACCTGCGGCCGGACCACCTGGGCCGGCTGCGGGCAGCACATCAGCCAGGTCAGGGCCGGCGTCCCGGCCAAGGACTGGTGCAACGGCCAGCACAGCGCCGACGAGAAGGCGGCCGCCGGCACCGGCGGCGGCTTCTTCTCGCGCCTCTTCGGCCGCTGACGCCTCAGTCGGCCTGCGCGTCGATGAGTGCGATGAACTCGTCGGCCATGTCGAGCTGGCGCACGAGCGCCACGCGGCGCTCGGTCGCCTCGGCGCGGATCGCGTGCAGCCGGGTGCGTACGGCGTCACGGTCCGCGGCCGTGGTGCCGGGTGCCTCGAGCGCCTCGAGGTCGCGCATGACGTCCTTCATCTGGTCCAGGCTGAACCCGAGGGGCTTCATCCGTCGGATGACGAGGATCTTCTCCACGTCCGCGTCGGTGTAGAGCCGGAAACCACCCTCGGTGCGACCGGAGGGCTGGAGCAGGCCGACCTCCTCCCAGTGCCGCAGGCTGCGCAGCGACAGCTCGGTGCGCGCGGCGACCTCGCCGATGTGCATGACGCTCGCCTGCTCGTCCACGTCGTTCCCTCCCGTTGCGGATGCCAACTCTACCCTCACGTGAGGTTAGGGTTCCTGCTCGTGCCCCAGTCTGCCGCCACCACGTCCCGACCCGAGCTCGCCCCCACCGTCCGCAACGCCCTCCGCTCTCCGAAGATGCTGCGCACCGAGGTCCTGGCCGGCCTCGTCGTCGCGCTCGCGCTCATCCCGGAGGCGATCTCGTTCTCGATCATCGCCGGGGTCGATCCCCGCATCGGACTGTTCGCGTCGTTCACGATGGCGGTCTCGATCGCGTTCCTCGGTGGCCGGCCCGCGATGATCTCGGCCGCCACGGGCGCCATCGCGCTGGTCATCGCACCGGTCGTGCGTGAGCACGGCTACGACTACCTGGTCGCGACCGTCCTGCTCGGCGGTGTGCTGCAGGTCGTGCTCGGGCTCCTCGGGGTGGCCCGGCTGATGCGCTTCATCCCGCGGTCGGTGATGGTCGGCTTCGTCAACGCCCTCGCGATCCTCATCTTCCTCGCCCAGGTGCCGCACCTGGTCGACGTGCCGTGGCTCGTCTACCCGATGGTGGCCGTCGGCATCGCCGTCATCGTGGGCCTGCCGCGGATCTCGGGCGTCGTACCCGCTCCTCTGGTCGCGATCGTCGCGCTGACCGGCTTCACGCTGCTCGCGGCGATCACCGTTCCCACCGTGGGCGACGAGGGCGAGCTGCCCGACAGCCTGCCGACCCTGTTCTTCCCCGACGTCCCGTGGACGCTCGAGACGCTGCAGGTGATCGCGCCGTACGCCGTGGCGATGGCGCTGGTCGGCCTGCTGGAGTCGCTGCTGACCGCCAAGCTCGTCGACGACATCACCGACACCCACTCCGACAAGACCCGCGAGGCATGGGGCCAGGGCGGCGCCAACATCGTCACCGGCTTCTTCGGCGGCATGGGGGGTTGCGCGATGATCGGCCAGACGATGATCAACGTGAAGGCGTCCGGGGCGCGGACCCGGCTCTCGACCTTCCTCGCCGGCGTCTTCCTGCTGGTCCTGGTCGTCGGGTTCGGCGACGTGGTCGCCCTGATCCCGATGGCCGCCCTCGTCGCGGTGATGGTCATGGTGTCGGTCGGCACCTTCGACTGGCACTCGGTCCGACCCTCCACCCTGCGCCGGATGCCCCGGTCCGAGACCGCGGTGATGGTGTCCACCGTGGTCGTCACCGTGCTCAGCCACAACCTCGCCATCGGTGTCGGGGTGGGCGTCCTGGTCGCGATGACCCTCTTCGCGAGGCGCGTCGCCCACCTCACCGAGACCGATCGCGAGCTCGTCGAGAACCGCGACGGCACCTCGTCGGCGGTCTACCGCGTGACCGGCGAGCTCTTCTTCGCCTCGAGCAACGACCTCTACACGCAGTTCGACTACGCCGACGACCCCGACCACGTCGTCATCGACCTCACCGACTCCCACGTCTGGGACGCCTCGACCGTCGCCTCGCTCGACGCGATCACCACGAAGTACGCCCGCAAGGGCAAGACGGTCGAGATCGTCGGCCTCGATCCCACGAGCGCCGAGCGCCACGAGCGGCTCAGCGGGGCCCTGCCCTCACACTGAGGCGCGGTAGGCCGCCCGGTGGGAGCGCGGGCTGGCGAGCAGCACGGGGCAGGTCGCCTCACGGAGCACCGCCCGGGCCACCGGACCGATGTGGGAGCCGACCGGGACCAGCGGGTCGTGGCGCCCGATGACCAGCAGCTGGGCACCTTGTGAAGCCTCCAGGATCGCCTCGATCGCGCGGCCGGGGTGGACCACGACGTCCGCCTCGATCGCCACCGCCTCGTCGCCCAGGGCGTCGAGGGCGGCCCGCACCTCCGCGCGGGAGCGATCGGTCCAGCGGCGGTGCTCGGCGTCCTCGACGACGAACCCGTCGTGGTGGACCGGGAGCGCCCACGAGTGCACCACGCGCAGGTCGGCGCCGCGGGCGCGTGCCTCGGCCGCAGCGGCGGAGAGGACCTCGGCCGAGCGGTCCGGGACGTCCACCCCGGCCACGACGACCGGAGTGCCCGCGGGACGCGTCCAGCCGCTCGGGACCGCGACGACGGGGACGCGCAGGTGCGCCGCGACTCCCCCGGCCACGGTCCGGTTGACGATCCGGTTGAGGCGGGAGAGGTGCCGGTGCTCGAGCACGACCATCCGGGCCGTACGCCCCGCCTCGACGAGCACCTGCACCGGAGTGCCGCGCCGGAGCTCGTGCGTCACCGGCACGGCGCCGTCGACGAGGTCGTCGGCCCGCTTGACCGCGAGCGTCAGCAGCTCACGGCCCCAGGCCTCGACGTCGACCGCGGTGAGCAGGACGGTCTCGGGACCGGACGGCACCACGTGCACGGCGTGGACGAGGTGCAGGCCGCACCCGACGCGTACGGCCTCGTCCGCGGCGAACGCGAGCGCGGACTCGATCTCGTCCGGTCCGATGCCCACGACGATCGGCGGGATGCTCGGGTGGGTGCTGGGGCTGCTGCTCAGTGCGGTCATGACGCTCTCCTCGACTGGGTTCCGGCACGTCCACTCTCCGCCGGCCCGCCGCCGGCACGAAGGGTCCTTGGGCCCGCGACGTGGCGGCAAAGGGCCCTGCTGCCCGGGCTGCCGGACGGTCAGGCCGGAGGGGAACCTGAGGAGGTCGACATGCGCGCACTGCGGTTGAGGGAGTGGAAGAGCGAGCCCGTGCTCGAGGAGGTGCCCGTGCCCGAGCCCGGGCCGGGCCAGGTGCTGGTGCAGGTGGGGGCAGCGGGTGCGTGCCACTCCGACCTGCACCTGATGCACGAGTTCGAGCCGGGCACGCTGCCCTGGAGCCCGCCCTTCACGCTGGGCCACGAGAACGCCGGGTGGGTCCACACCCTCGGCGACGGCGTGACCGGTCTGGCCGTCGGCCAGGCGGTGGCGGTCGTCGGCGCATGGGGCTGCGGGTCCTGCGAGCACTGCCTCGACGGGCTGGAGACCTATTGCGAGCGCCCCGACCTGGCGCCGGTGCCCGGTGGTGGCGGAGGGCTCGGCCTGGACGGCGGGATGGCGGAGTTCCTGCTGGTGCCGGCCGCGCGCCACCTCGTGCCGATCCCCGACGGGCTCGAGGTCGTCGACGCCGCGCCGCTGACCGACGCCGCGCTCACGCCCTACCACGCCGTACGCCGCTCGCTGGGCAAGCTGCGTCCCGGCAGTACCGCGGTGGTGATCGGTGTCGGGGGGCTCGGCCACCTCGGCGTCCAGGTGCTCAAGGCGATCACCGCGGCCCGGGTCATCGCGGTCGACGGCCGCGACGCGGCCAGGGTAGCCGCCACAGAGCACGGCGCCGACCTGGTGCTGGACCCCGGGCCCGACACCGCGGCACAGATCCGCGAGGCCACCGGCGGACGCGGCGCCGACGTGGTGCTCGACTTCGTCGGCTCCGACGAGACCCTGGCCACGGCGGCCGCGTGCGTGCGCCAGCTGGGCGACATCACGATCGTCGGGATCGCCGGCGGCACGCTGCCCGTCTCCTTCTTCGGCCTGCCCTACGAGGCCAGCGTCCAGACCACCTACTGGGGCAACCGGCGCGAGCTCGTCGCCGTGCTCGACCTCGCCGCCCGAGGACTGTTGCGCGCCGACACGACGATCTACCCGCTCGAGGACGCGGTCACGGCCTACGACGACCTGGCCCACGGTCGCGTCACCGGCCGCGCGGTCATCGTGCCCAACGACGCGTTCACGGGCTGAGGGTCTAGGTTGGGCCGGTGAATTCCGGCAGCAGCAGCTATGACGTCGTCGTGGTCGGCGGTGGCCACAACGCCCTGGTGAGCGCGGCCTACCTCGCCCGCGCCGGCCTCTCGGTCCTCGTGCTCGAGCGGCTCGACCACACCGGCGGCGCGGCCGTCTCCGTCGAGCCGTTCGCCGGCCAGCCGGCCCGCCTCTCGCGCTACTCCTACCTGGTCAGCCTGATGCCGGAGCAGCTGATGGCCGACCTGGGCCTCGACATCCGCCTCGCCTCGCGCACCACGGCGTCGTACACGCCCTGGACGCGCAGCGAGCGCTCCGGTGGGCTGCTCGTCGAGCGGCCCGAGGGCGAGGCGACCCGCGCGTCGTTCCGCGAGCTGACCGGTTCGGACGAGGAGTACGCCGCGTGGCAGGACTTCTACGCCGAGGTCGGTCGACTGGCCGAGGTGGTCTCGCCGACCCTGATGCAGCCCCTCCCGCTCGAGCGGGACGTGCGGGCGCTCGCCGACGAGCGCATCTGGAACGACGTCGTGACGCAGCCGCTCGGCCACGCGATCACCTCGCGCTTCACCGACGACACGGTCCGCGGCGTGGTCGCCACCGACGCCCTCATCGGCACCTTCGCCTCGATGGACGACCCGTCGCTCATCCAGAACCGCTGCTTCCTCTACCACCTGATCGGCAACGGCACCGGTGAGTGGCGGGTGCCGATCGGCGGGATGGGTGCGGTCACCGACGCCCTCGCGAAGGCCGCCGTCGACGCGGGCGCAGAGATCCTCACCGGGGCCGGCGTCAGCGCCATCACCCCCGGCGCCGACGGCGCGGAGGTGACCTGGCACGACAGCACCGGCCAGCACGCGGTCACTGCGCGCCGCGTCCTGTCGGGGGTCGCGCCATGGGTCCTGCGGATCCTCCTCGGCGAGGGTGAGGACGAGGACAACAAGCCGTCCGGGTCCCAGCTGAAGATCAACTTCCTCCTCGACCGGCTCCCTGCGCTCGCGTCCGGCGCCGACCCGGCGACGGCCTTCGCCGGCACTCTTCACCTGGCCGAGGACTACACCCAGCTCGAGCAGGCGTACGCCGCCGCTGCCGGCGGTGCGGTGCCCGACCCGATGCCGGGCGAGGTCTACTGCCACAGCCTCAGCGACCCCTCGATCCTCGGCGACCGGGCCGGCTCGGCACACACGCTGACCTACTTCGGGCTGCACACGCCCGCCGCCCTCTTCGACGCCGACCCGGGCGCTCGCGACGTCGCGATCGGGCGTGCGCTCGCCTCGCTCAACGCGGTGCTCGCCGAGCCCCTCGAGGACTGCCTCGCCACCGACGCCGACGGCCACCCGTGCATCGAGACCAAGATCCCCCAGGACATCGAGAAGGACCTCGCGATGCCCGGCGGCCACATCTTCCACGGTGACCTCGAGTGGCCGTGGGCCAACAACCGCGCCCGGCTCGACACACCTGCCCAGCAGTGGGGCGTCCAGACCGAGCACGACTCCGTGCTGCTGTGCGGATCGGGCGCCCGGCGCGGTGGCGCCGTTTCGGGGCTGGGCGGCCACAACGCCGCCCAGGCGGTGCTGGCCGAGCTCGGATGAGCCCTCGATTTTTGGTGGGCGTCCTCCGCTGATAAAGTTCCACTCGCTTCACCACGCGCCATTAGCTCAATTGGTAGAGCAGCTGACTCTTAATCAGCGGGTTGGGGGTTCAAGTCCCTCATGGCGTACCAACAGTTGCAGCAGGTCAGAGGCCCTTCACGGAGAGATCCGGGAGGGCCTCAGCCGTTGTCGGGCCCGGTCGCTGTCGAGCGGCGGCGCCTGAGCAGCGCCAGTGCCACCGCGGCGGCGACCAGGACGAGCCCCGCAGGCAGGACGGCGGCGAAGCGTCCCTCCGACGGTGGGTCCTCGCCCGACGCCTGAGGCTCGTCCCCGGACGTGCCGGTCGTTGCGGCAGTGGAGGTCGGTCCCACCTCGAAGTGCACCTCTCCGCGCACGTCGTGGCCGTCGGCGGACACCACGTAGTACTCCAGCGTGTAGGCGCCGTCCACGCCCTCCCACAGGGTCTGGCGCACCTCCGGCCCGATGGACGAGGGGGCACCGTTGGTCACGCTCCCCTCCGGACCGACGACGGTGATCTCCCGGATCTCGCTCACCGCGTCGGAGAAGGTCAGGAAGGCGCGCGAGGGCAGTGCCTGGACCACACCGTCAGCGGGAGGGTCGGAGAAGAGCAGCTCGCCGTGGGCTGCTGCGGGTGGGGCCGGCGCCCAAGCCAGCAGCACCGCCAGGAGCACCATCAGACGGAGGACGAGGTGCGGCACGGCCGGAGCTCCCATGCTCGAGGGTCGGAGGCGTCGTCGAGACGACCGAACGCCGTGGTCAGTCGTGCGTCCAGGTCGCGATCGGCCGGGTCCACGGCGGCCCGGGCCGCTCGCCGCAGGGCCCCACCCGCCCAGGTCGCCAGGGCGGCCGCTCCGGGACCGGGGCGCAGTGCTGCTCGCGCCTCCTCGAGCTCGTCGGCGATCAGGCCGGCGACCTCCTCCAGGCCGTCACGACCCGAGAGCAGCGAGATCGCCGTCGGGACGCCGTTGGTGGCGTCGGCGCCGGTCGGCTTGCCCATCCGCCCGGCATCGCCGACGAGGTCGAGCAGGTCGTCGACGTGCTGGAAGGCCATCCCGAAGTGGAGGCCGAACGTGCCGTGCGCCTCGACCACCCAGGGCGCTGCCCCCGCGGCCAGCGCGCCGATCTCGGCGCTCGACCGGAAGAGCTCGGCGGTCTTGAGCGAGGCGTACTCGGCGTGCGCCTCGAGCGACGGCGACTCCGCGAGGCCCGCCTCACGGAGCTGGCCGGCCGCCATGCAGTCGAGCGTGCGCGCCCACACCCCGGACGCGGCACCCGACGAGCGGGCCGCTGCCGCCGCCCCACGGGCGAGGAGCAGGTCGCCGACGACGATCGCGGTGGCGACACCTGCGCTCGCGACGACCGACGGTCGCCCACGGCGTACGTCGGCGGCGTCGATGATGTCGTCGTGCACGAGGGTCGCGACGTGCAGCAGCTCCACCGACAGCGCACCCTCGATGACGCGGCGCTCGACGTCGGCGGTCCGGCCGAGGTCGCTCCCGGTCGCCACGGCACTCCTCAGCACGAGGTCGGGGCGCAGCAGCTTGCCCGGCCGCAGCGCGTCGCCCACCAGTCGGTCGACCCGGGCGACGCCGCACGACGGCGTCGTCCGCAACCGCTCCCGGACCCGCTCGAGCAGGTCGTCGACGTCGCTCACGGCACCGACACCTGCGCGGGGACCGCACCGGCGAGCTCGAGCAGCAGGTTCCTCACCTCGGTGGCGGCCATGCGCTCCGGCAGGGCCCCGGGGCGGTCGCACAGCACCACGGGGGCGTCGGCATCACGAGCCGGCAGTCGACCGTGTGTGCCGCGCACCGGCGCGGGATCGAGCGGCACCACCTTCATCGCGTAGCGCAGCCCGGCCGCCTTGCGAGCCAGGGTCAGCGCCGCCTTCGCCTTCACCAGGCGGTCCTGCGGGTCGAAGAAGAGCTCAGCCGGGTCGTAGCCGGGCTTGCGGTGGATCTCGACGCCGCGCGCGAAGTCGGGCGCACGGTCGTCGTCGTCCCAGTAGTAGTAGGTGAACCAGGCGGTCGCCTCGGCGACCAGCACCAGCTCGCCGGCACGCTCGTGGTCGAGTCCGGCCGCCGCCTTGCCTGCGTCGTCGAGCACCTCGGCCACGCCGGTCAGCCCGGCGCACACCGTCCGGACGCGCTCGAGGTCGGCCGGGTCGGCGACGTAGACGTGCGCCACCTGGTGGTCGGCGACGGCGAACGCCCGGGACGTCCACGGGTCGAGGTACTCCATGCCGTCCTGCGTGTAGACCTCCAGGAGGCCTGCCGCGCGGAGTGCCCGGTTGACGTCCACGGGCGTGTCCGCCGCGGTGATGCCGTACTCCGACAGCACCACGACCCGGGCGCCGAGGCGCCCGGCGTCGTCGAGCAGCGGCGCCAGCGCGGCATCGACGTCGCGCGCGGCCCGGTGTGCCTGGGCCGACGCGGGGCCGAAGCGCTGCAGGTCGTAGTCGAGGTGCGGGAGGTAGGCCAGCGTGAGGTCCGCGCGGGGCATCAGGTGCCGGGCCGCTCCCACGATCCACTCGGTCGAGCGGATCGAGGCGGTCGGTCCCCAGTACTGGAAGAGCGGGAACTCGCCGAGCGCCGCGACCAGCTCGTCGCGCAGCCCGGGCGGTCGGGTGTAGCAGTCGGGGGCCTTCTTGCCGTCGGCGTAGTAGATCGGGCGCGGGGTGACCGTCCAGTCCGTCGATGCCCCCATGGCGTACCACCAGCAGACGTTGGCGACGGTGTAGCCGGGCAGCTCGCGACGGATCGTCTCCCACACCTTCTCCCCCTGCACGAGGGCGTTGTGCTGGCGCCACAGGTGGACCTCGCCGAGGTCACGGAAGTACCACCCGTTGCCGACGATGCCGTGCTCGGTCGGCGTCAGACCGGTCAGGAAGGTGGACTGCACGCTGCAGGTGACCGCAGGCAGGACGGGGTCGAGCACCGCCGACGATCCGGTGGCCGCGAGGCTTCGCAGGCGTGGCATGTGCTGGAGCAGGTCGGGGGTCAGCCCGACCACGTCCGCGACGAGCAGCTTGTCCATCAGGTCCTCCGGGGTGCAGGTGTGGCGGGTGGGGGTCAGAGTGGGGTGAGGCCGAGCGCGACGAGCTCGGCGTGCACCCAGGCCAGCTCGGCCGCGAGGCCGGAGGCGAGCGCTTCGTCGTCCTCGGGTGCTCCGCCCGGCAGGACCGACCACGTGTAGGTCTCGACCTCCAGGTGGTCCACCCGAGCGACCGGGCCACCCAGGAGCGCGGTGAGCGAGGCCTCCAGCTCCTCGCGTGAGCTGTGCAGCGGCGGTTGCGGGTCGGCGTGGACCGGAACGTGGAAGTGGACGCGCCAGGGCGTGTCCGTGGCGAGCGGGTCGCCGCCGTCGAGGGCGTCGGGAAGGTCGTCGCGGCCCTCGACCTCGTGACCGTGCGGTCGTTCCTGCCGCACCTGGTGGAGGAACCGGTCCTCGGCGTACGACGCAAGGGCGCGTCGCGTCGTCGCGTCCGCGGGGTCGTCCACGACCAGCGCCGACGCGGGCTGGGCCTTGACCACGCGCAGGCCGGCATCGTCGAGCAGGCGCAGCGCCCGCTCCGCGTCGTCGAACCCGACCGCGAGGTGGCAGAGGTCGAGGCAGACACCGATCCGTTCGCGGTCGACCGTCGCGAGCCGGTCGACGGCCTCCTCCACGGTCTCGACCACGCACCCCGGCTCCGGCTCGATGCCGACCACCACGCGGCGCCCGGTCTCGGCCTCCAGCGCGGCCAGACCGGCAGCCAGCTCGGAGAGGCGGGCCTCGGCGAGCCTCTGGTCGTCCCGTGACCACGGGTTGTGCCACGCCAGGGGCAGGGTGGAGATCGAGCCGTGGTCGGCATCGTCGGGCAGGAGCCTGGCGAGCACCCGCGCAGCCGCCAGGGTGTAGTCGAGGCGCGCGCGTGAGGTCCACGCCGGGAGGTAGACCGAGTGCTTGACCGTCGGCTCCTGGAAGGCGGCGTAGGGGAACGCGTTGACCGTCACCACCTCGACACCGTGCTCGGCGAGCCGGCTCCGGACGAGGCGTACGCCGTCGGGGTCCTCGGCGAGCCGGTGGGCGGCACCCGCCGGCAGCCAGAGGCCGAGGCCGACGAGGTCGCTGCCGAGGGCCCGGCGGATGCGGTCGCCCGTCGCCGCGGCCTGGGCGACCAGGCCGTCGACGTCCTCGGCGGGCAGGACGTTGGTGCCGTAGGCCAGGTGGACCACGGTGCCGTCGCGGTGGCGCAGGCGCATCAGCTCACCTGCTGCCCGCGCAGGATCGAGTTGCCCTCGAAGAGCGACGAGGCGTCCGGCGCGGGAGCATCGTCCGTCTCGGGCAGCAGCAGCCGACCGCTCTGCGCGAAGAACTCCACCGGGTTGCGCCACAGCACGCGGTCCACGTCGTCGTCGCTGAAGCCGGCGGCCAGCATCGCCTCGCCGGTGGCGTGCGTCAGCAGCGGGTCGCTGCGACCCCAGTCGGCGGCCGAGTTGACCAGCACCCGCGCGGGACCGCGCTCCTGGAGGATCCGCACCATCCGCTGGGGATCCATCTTGGTGTCGGGGTAGATGGAGAAGCCCATCCAGCACCCGTGCGCGTCCACCGGACCGACCGTGAGCTCGTTGAGGTGGTCGACCACGACGAGGCCCGGGTCGATGCCGGACTCCTCGACCAGCTGGAGCGTACGACGGGTGCCGCCCTCCTTGTCGCGGTGCGGGGTGTGCACCATCGCAGGCAGCTCGAACTCGACCGCGAGGTCGAGCTGTCGCCGGAAGGCCCGCTCCTCGGCCGGCCCCATCGAGTCGAAGCCGATCTCGCCGACGGCGACCACCCCGTCCTTGGCCAGGTAGCGCGGCAGCACGTCGAGGACCCCGTCGCAGCGGGGGTCGTTGGCCTCCTTGGGGTTGAGCGCGATCGTGCAGTGGTGGGCGATGCCGAACTGCGACGCCCGGAAACGCTCCCAGCCCACGAGGGCGTCGAAGTAGTCGGTGAAGGAACCCACGCTGGTCCGCGGCTGGCCGAGCCAGAAGGCGGGCTCGACGACGGCGCGCACGCCGGCGGCGTGCATGCGCTCGTAGTCGTCGGTGGTGCGCGACGTCATGTGGATGTGGGGATCGAAGATGCGCATCTCAGGCCTCCGGGCGGGTCAGGGTCGTCAGGTCGTGCACGAGCAGGGCGTCGTCCGGAACCGGACGACCGGCCGCCTCGCGCTCGTCGATGTAGCGGCGCACCATCTCCGTCAGCTCGGCGTCGGCGCGGACGGCGAGGTCGGACACTCCGGCCAGCGGCACGCCGACGAAGAGGCACTTGAGCACGCCGTGGCGCCAGTCGTGCGGTGACAGCCGCCGGGCGTGCGGGCCCATGGCGGCTGCCACCAGTCGTGGGTCGTTGGTGCGGAGCGCGTCGAGGAGGACCGCGGAGCCGTCGACAGCGGGGTCGTCGATCCCGCCCAGCGCCAGCAGCACGGCACGCTTCTCGTCCGCGTCGCCGTAGCGGTAGAGCTGGTCGAGCTCGTCGAGCAGCGCGCCGGGAGCGAGCCGGGTCGCGGCGATCGCCACCAGCTCGACGCGGACGGCGTCCTCGAGGCGGGGGCCACCGGCAGCGAGGTCGCCGCGCGCGGTGCGGCGGGCAGCAGCGGGAAAGACGCGGCCGAGCGTGGTCGCCCCGGCAGCCAGGACCGCGACCATGTCGTCGAGGGCCCGCCTGGCGTCGTCGGACAGGGCGCTGCGCAGCTCCTCCGGAGGCGCGAGGGGACGCACGGACGTCATCGTGCCTCCCGTGAGGCGCCGACGGGCTGGCCGAGCCGGTCCAGCGAGGCCTGCAGTGCCGTCATCGTCGAGGCCGCGACGGCGGGGGCCGCGTGCGAGTGGCGCGGCAGCTCCACGCACGCCAGACCGGCGTACCCCGTCTCGACCAGGGCGCCGAGGACGCGGTCGAGGTCGAGGTCGCCGGTGCCCAGCTCGAGGTGCTCGTGCACGTCGCGCACCATGTCGTCGACCTGCACGTTGGCGAGCAGCGCACCGGCGTGCCGCACGGTGTCCTCGGGGGTGCGCGGCTCGTTGCAGACCAGGTGGCCCAGATCGAGGGTGACCCGCAGGTGCTCGGGGTGGCCGAGCCGTCGACGCAGCTCCAGCACGTCGTCGAGGGTCGCCAGGAACATCCCCGGCTCGGGCTCGACGCAGAGGGTGACGCCGAGGTCCGCGGCGTCGTCGAGGACCGGGCCGAGCCCGTCGACCACCCGCCGCCACAGGCGTACGCCGTCCACCTCGGCGGGCGCCGTTCCGGACCAGCAGGACACTGCCTCCGAGCCGAGCTCGTGGGCGATGCGCACGGCGCGGCACAGGAGCTCGACGCGGCGCTCGCGTCCCTCGTCGCTGACCAGGGTCGGCTCGTGCTTGCGCCACGGGTCGAGCACGTAGCGCGACCCCGTCTCCACGACGGAGGCGAGGCCGTGGGCATCGAGGCAGCGCCGGGCGTGGGCGACCTGCGCGGGCAGGTCGCCGAAGGGATCGAGGTGGGGCTGGTCGAGCGTCAGTCCGACGCCCTCGTAGCCGAGCGAGGCGACAACGCTGCAGGCGTCGCTGAGTCGGTGGCCGGCGAAGCCGTTGAGCCCGTAGCCCAGGCGCACGCTCATGTCGGTCCCACTGTCCGGGCGGCCCGGCGGAGCAGCGGACCGGCCGCGGCCACGACGAGCGCCGGCAGCATCCGTCCGCGGGCGGCCAGCCACCCGGCCTGCAGCAGGGTCAGTCCACCGATGCCGGCGCCGGTCGCGGCACGCGCGTGCACCGCATCGGGTGCGTCCACCGCACGGGCCTGGGGCACACCGACCGCGGCGCCGTAGAGCACTGCGAAGCCGAGGGCGACCCATCGGTGGCCGGGCCGGACGTCGTCCTGCCACGTGGCCGCGACCAGCACGACGATCGCCGCGCCGGTGGCCACCAACGCCGCGACAGCGGTCGCCGGCGTCGCCCCGTGCACCTCACCGCGGCTGAGCACGGTGACCCCGAGGGTGTGCACCGCCACCGAGGCGGCTGGGGCGACAGCCAGGGCGGGCGCTCCGGCCGCACCGAGCAGCACGTCGAGACCTCGGGTGGAGGCCATGACCAGGGGGCCGAGGGGCGAGTCCTTGGCCAGCACGTCGTAGGTGGCGATGAGCACGGCCAGGGGGACGCTGGTCCGGAGCGCCCGCCGGCCACCCACCAGCGCGGTGGCCGCCAGGCCGGCACCGCCGAGCGATCCCGCGACGCAGAGGGCCGCCCCGGCCGGCACCCGGCCCGTGGGGATGACGCGCTCGGGACGCTCGACGGCATCGACCTCGCGGTCGGCCCAGTCGTTGAGGGCCATCCCGGACCAGTAGAGCAGGACCGATCCGATCGGCATGAGCGCCGCCTGCCCGGTCGGCGCACCGGACCAGGCTGCGCCGGACCAGGCGTCGCCCGGGACCGTCAGGGCCGCGGGCAGCCGGACCAGCTCGGCGAGGTCACGTGGCGCAGGGAGGCCGGTCATGCACCCAGCCCCCCACGCCAGGCGACGAGGTCGCGCCACTGCTCGGACAGCCGGTGCTCGGTGCCACCGACCGGGTCCTTGAAGAAGAAGGCGAGCGCGGGCTGGGGCCCGGAGCGGCCGGCTTCGTGCGCCGCAGCCACCAGTCGTACGAGGTCGAGGACCAGCGGGGCGGCCAGGGACGAGTCACACCCCTGCCAGGTGAGCTGCAGGGTCATCCGGGTGCCGAGGAAGCCGTCGAACCGGACGTGGTCCCACGCGGTCTTCCACTCCCCGAGGTCCTCGACCTGGTCGATGTGCATCGGGCCCGGGACGGGCCGACCGACCATGGCGTCGAGCCCGCTGCGCTTCGCCACGGTCTTGCTCCGAGCAGCCTCGGGGTCCGACAGCGTCTGGCCGTCGCCACCACCGAGGAGGTTGACCGACGTCCACGACCGCAGCTCCAGGGCGCGCATCGCGAACATCGGCGCGAGGGCCGACTTGAGCAGGGTCTCCCCGGTCTTGCCGTCGCATCCGGCGTACGGCAGTCCGGCGCGAGCGGCAGCCTCGACCACCACCGGCAGGCGCAGGCACGGGCTGGGGGTGAAGGACACGTAGGGCGCGCCTGCGCGGAAGGCCGCGAGTGCATAGACCGCGCCCACGGGGAGCCGGTCGTCGAGGTCGACCACGTGGTCGGGTTCGTCGACCGGGGGCTGGGTGCTGGCGACGTCGACGACGACCACCCGCGCCAGTCCGTGCCGCTCGCGGAAGTCGGCGATGTCGCCGGCGAGCCGCTCCACCGCCTTCGTCGCGGTCTCCTCCCCCGCGACGTAGCCGGGCCGCACCTCCGCGTCGATCGCGTCGAGCCCCGCGCCGATCGCGCTGACGACCGCGGCCGGCACCACGCCGCCGGCGACGAGCGCCTCGGCCTTCTTGGGTACGCCCTGCGAGCTGACGTCGTGGCCGCCGAAGACGAGGGCGCCGAGGTCGGGCAGGCCGTCGGGGTCCAGCTCGGGCAGCTCGGTCACCAGCCCGGTGGCCGGCGCGAGGCCGTGGGACACGCCGAGGGCGCCGACCACTGCCGTGGTGGCGACCGAACCACGGGCGCCCACGAACCACACGCCGATCCTTGCCGGGTGGAGCGTCTCGTCGCTCATGTCAGGACGTGGTCGAGAAGGCGGCGTCGAACGAGGCGGACGGGGCGTCGAACGCCAGGCGACGCACGAACTCCAACGCCTCCGGCGCACCCACGAGCCGGTCCATCCCCGCGTCCTCCCACTCCACCGAGATCGGCCCGTCGTAACCGATCGTGTTGAGCATCCGGAACGACGCCTCCCACGGCACATCACCATGCCCGGTCGAGACGAAGTCCCACCCCCGACGCGGATCCGCCCACGCCAGGTGCGACCCCAACCGACCATTACGACCATTGCCGACCTGACGCTTCGCGTCCTTGCAGTCCACGTGATAGATCCGGTCCTTGAAGTCCCACAAGAACCCCACCGGATCCAGGTCCTGCCACACGAAGTGCGACG
>NZ_FOKC01000005.1 GCF_900112035.1 Nocardioides alpinus
CGCTAGGTGTACCCGGCCATCAGGTTGGTAGCAGTCGGCTGATGGGTGGGTTGCCTCCGAGTGCGCTGTGGCGGCGTTCAGTGTTGTAGTGCTCGAGCCATGGCGCAAGGGCTGCGGTTCGGTCGTTGTTGCTGGTGAAGATCTGCCGGTAGGCCCACTCGGTGGCCAGGGTGCGGTTGAGGCGCTCGACCTTGCCGTTCTGCCAGGGACAGTGGGGCTTGATGAACTTCTGGACGATGTCGTGATCGGCGCACACCTCGCGTAGCGACCACTTGTAGGCCCAGGCGTTGTCGGTCATCAACCGTTCGATCTGGGCGATGCCGTGGGCGGCGAAGTAGTCGATCGCGCGCTCGAGGAAGGCCGCGCAGGTCGTGCCCTTCTCGTCGGGCAGGACCTCGCTGTAGGCCAGCCGGGAGTGGTCATCGACGAGCGAGTGGACGTAGTCGTAGCCGATCTTGACCTTGCGGTCGCGGTTGCCATCGGTGCGCCCGTGGACACGCCAGCCGCCACCGTCGGGGATCTTGCCGAGCTTCTTCACGTCCATGTGGACCAGCTCGCCCGGCCGCTCGCGCTCGTAGCGCACGGCGGTCTGTTTCGAGGACCGGATCACATCACCAGTGATCGGGTCACACTCACGCAGATACGGCACGTCGTGGCGGCGCAGGATCCTCGACACCGTCCGCGCCGGCACACCAACTTTCGCGGCCAGAACGTCGGGGCCGTCGCGAAACTCAGCGCGCGCTGCGAGGACCTTCTGCTCGACCTCATCGCTGGTCTTGGTGGGCATCGAGTGCGGACGCGAAGAGCGGCTGATCAAACCGGCCTCGCCTTCGCTGTCGTGGCGATCGATCCACTTCTTCACACACTGGCGCGAGACACCCATCGCAGCAGCGATGTGGGCCTGGGGCCAGCCAGCTTGATGGCGCTGGACGATCAGGCGACGACCGTGGACGGTGAGACGGGCATTACCGTGGGACACGAGAACCTCCGGGTTGGAGTGGGCCTTAGACAAGCCACATCCCATCCGGAGGTTCTCACTCGTTCAACCAGGCTCGCCGCTACCAATGTCGTGGCCGGGTACAGCTAGGCGCCATCGACGACGACCGCCTTCGGCTGCTCTTCACCTGCGCGCACCCGGCCCTCGCAACGGAGGCGCGCGTCGCCCTCACCCTGCGGATGGTGGGGGGCCTGACAGTGTCGGAGATCGCCCGGGCGTTCCTGGTGCCGGAGACCACGATGGCCCAGCGGATCACCCGCGCCAAGGCGAAGATCAAGGCCGCCCGCATCCCCTACCGGGTGCCCGAGGACGGGGACCTGGCCGCGCGGGTCGACGGGGTGCTGGCGGTGCTCTACCTGGTGTTCAACGAGGGCTACCTGGCGAGCAGCGCCGACGCCGACCCGGTGCGTGCGGACCTGACCGCCGAGGCCGTACGCCTCACCCGCCTCGTGCACGAGCTCATGCCCGACGACGGAGAGGTCGTCGGGCTGCTGGCGCTGATGCTGCTCACCGAGGCGCGCCGCGGCGCCCGGGTCTCGGCCCACGGCGAGCTGGTGACCCTCGACCAGCAGGACCGGGGCGCGTGGGACCGAGCGTTGATCGAGGAGGGGCACGCGCTCGTCCAGGAGCGGCTCGCCTCCGGCCTGCCGCCCGGGCGCTACCAGGTCCTCGCCGCCGTCAACGCCGTCCACACCGACGCGGGTGACGCCCGCGACACCGACTGGCCCCAGGTGGTGGCGCTGTACGACCAGCTCACCCGTCTCGACCCGTCCCCTGTGGTGGCGCTCAACCGGGCGATAGCCGTGGCCGAGCTCGACGGCCCGCAGGTCGCGCTCGCGCTCGTCGAGGAGCTCCCGCTCGACGGCTACCACGCCTTCCACGCCACGCGAGCCGACCTGCTGCGCCGGCTAGGCCGCAGCGCGCACGCGCGGGCGGCGTACGACCGGGCGATCGAGCTGGCCGGCAACACCGCCGAAGCGGCCTACCTCACTCGCCGGCGTGACGAGCTCGGACCCTGACGAGGCGGTCACCGGGCGGCTGGGAGGATCGACGCCGTGACCGCCCCCCGCCGCCCCGGCCTGCTGACCGATCTCGGTGCGGCGGCGCTGACCCTGGTCCTGGTGGCCATCGCGGGGTGGCTCGGCTTCTGGCAGTACGACGCGTGGCAGGCGAGCCGCGACGCCGAGGCACGCGACCTCACCGCCCTCGCGCCCGTCCCGCTGTCCGACGTGATGGGCAACGACGACCCGTTCCCGGGCAACGACCTCGGCCGTCCGGTCGAGGCGAGCGGCGACTGGCTCGACGGTGGCTTCTGGGTCGCGGACCGCGAGATGGGCGGCGAGCCGGGCTTCTGGGCCGTCGCCCCGCTGCAGGTCGGCGATGCCGCCGTGCTCGTCGTACGCGGGTGGGCACCCGAACCCGACTCCGACCTGCTCGCCGCGAGCGGGCCCGCCGACGTGACCGGGTGGCTGCAGGCCCCCGAGGGCAGCCTGGTCACCGACGAGGATCCCGGCGACGACGTGTTCCCCGAGATCCGGGTGGCTGACGCGGTGCAGCGCGTCGACGTCGACCTCTACTCCGCCTACCTCATCGCGCAGGACCCCGCTCCGGGCCTGGAGGCGGCCGAGCTCGCGGCGCTCCCTGAGCCCAGCCGCTCCACCGGGATCCGCAACCTGCTCTACGCCTTCGAGTGGTGGGTCTTCGGTGGGTTCGCGGCCTTCATCTGGTGGCGCTGGCGACGCGACGCGACGGCACCCGAGGTGGCCTCACCGATCGCGGGATAGGCGGTGCCCGATACCTTGGGCGCCGTGTCCCGCAACCTCACCGCCTACCGCGTCATGGCCACCATCGTCGGCGTCCTGCTCGTGGTGCTCATCCTGGTCGGCGTCCCGCTGGCCAACTTCGACGGCACGTCGATGTGGGGGGTCTTCGACAGCACCCCGTCGTGGGTGACGCCCGGCTCCGACATCAACCAGCTCGGCGAGGCGATCACCACCTACCTCGGTGTCGCGCACGGCTGGCTCTACATGATCTTCCTGCTCAGCGCCTTCGCGCTCTCGCGCCGTGCCGGCTGGGACCTGCCCTTCACCCTCGTGACGCTGGTGTGCGGCACGATCCCGGTCCTGTCCTTCTGGGCCGAGCACCGCGCGACGCAGCGGGTGCGCGCGGAGCACCCCGAGGTGACCTAGACCGGCGCATCCCGGGTCTCGTGACGGGACTTCGTCCCTCCTCGACCAGCGGGCGCCCTAGGCTCCGTCCATGGAGACTGCGTTCGTCCTCGGCGGCGGCGGCGTCCTCGGCGCCGTCGAGGTCGGCATGCTGCGCGCGCTGCTCGAGCGCGGCATCGTGCCCGACCTGGTCCTCGGCACCAGCGTCGGCGCGCTCAACGGTGCGATCGTCGCGGCGCAGCCCGACCTGTCGGTGATCGACCGGCTCACCGAGCTGTGGGTCGCGACGGCGCAGAGCCGTGACGTCTACGGCGACAACCCGCTGCGTACGGTCCGCCGGGCCGTCTCCACGGGCACCCACATCTACTCCTCGGCTCCGCTGCGGCAGCGGCTCACCGACGAGCTCGGCGACACCCGCTTCGAGGACCTGCCCGTGCGCCTGGAGGTCTGCGCGGCCAGCATCGAGCGGGCCGCCGAGCACTGGTTCACCTCCGGTCCGATCGTGCCGGCGATCCTGGCCAGCGCCGCCGTGCCGGGTCTGCTGCCGCCGGCCGAGATCGACGGCGAGCACTTCCTCGACGGCGGCCTGGTCAACTCGATCCCGGTCAGCCGCGCGGTCGAGCTCGGCGCGACGCGGATCTTCGTGCTGCAGGTCGGTCGCATCGACCGCCCGCTCAAGGCCCCGACCAAGCCGTGGGAGGTCGCGCGGGTCAGCTTCGAGGTGGCCCGCCGGCACCGTTTCATGCGTGACATGGCGACCATCCCCGACGGGGTCGAGGCGCACGTCCTTCCGGCCGGCGGCACCTCCGCCAAGGACGACTCGCTGCGCGCCCACCGCGACTTCGGCGGCGTACAGGCCCGCATCGACGGCTCGTACGACGCCTCCCGGGCGTTCCTGCGCGAGGTCCTCGGCGACTCCGACGAGGCGGACCCGCAGCCGTGAGCACGGCACTGGTCTGGGCCCTGCGGCGGCTGGTCGTCGCGCCGGCCGTGATCGGCCTGACCGTCGTGCTGTGGGTGACGATGCCGCTCTGGCTGATCGGCGCTGCCGCGCTGTCGCCGCTGCTGCCCGGACGGCTCCGCGCGCTGCGGCTGCTGTGGGTCTTCGTCGTCTACCTGAGCTTCGAGACGCTGCTCCTCGCGGTGCTGCTGGGCCTGTGGCTGGCCAGCGGCTTCGGGTGGAGGATCCGGTCCCCCTACTTCGCCGGCATCCACTACGACCTGCTGCAGGGCACGCTGATCGCGTTCTTCCGCGAAGCCCGGAGGGTGCTGGCGCTGCGGATCCATACGGACGGCCCGCACCCGAGGCGCATCCCTGACGGGCCGGTGATCGTGATGTGCCGCCACGCGGGGCCGGGCGACTCGTTCATCCTCATGTACGCCCTGCTGCACTGGTACCACCGCGAGCCCCGGGTGGTCCTCAAGAACACCCTCGCCTGGGACCCGGTGATCGACGTGGTCCTGCGACGGATCCCGGCACGCTTCATCTCGCCCAACCCCGCGGCCGGTGAGGACCTCGAGTCGCAGATCAAGGCGCTGGCCACAGGCCTCGACCACAACGACGCCTTCGTGATCTTCCCCGAGGGCGGCAACTTCACCGCCGGGCGTCGGGACAAGGGGATCGCCCGGCTCCGCAAGCTCGGCCTCGAGCGGATGGCGGTGCGAGCCGAGGAGATGATCCACGTGCTGGCACCCCGACCCGGCGGCGTGCTCGCCGCGCTGGAGGCCGCACCCGACGCCGACGTGCTGGTGGTCGCGCACACCGGGCTCGACCACCTCGTGACCGTCAGCGACCTGTGGCGCTCGCTGCCGATGGACAAGACGATCACCATGCGGTGGTGGGAGGTCTCGCGCGCCGAGATCCCCCAGGACCGCGAGGAGCGGATCGAGTGGCTCTACGGCTGGTGGGAACAGGTCGACGGGTGGATCGCGGAGAACCGCGTCGACGTGTGAGCGGTGCCTGAACGACCTTCGGGCGGTGCCCCAGCCGCAGTTCCGGCGTACGGAGTGTGGTGGGGACACCGCCCGAAGCAGGTGTCGCGGGGGGAGCTACTTCTTGTGCGGCACGTCGTCGATGTCGATGATCTCCGCGGGCTCGTCGGGCGTGGTGGCCTCGTGGGCTCCCTCGACCGAGTCGCTGATCGCCTCGCCGGGGGCGCCGCCACCGATGTCGTCGGTGGACGGCGGGTCGACGGTCACGACGTCGTCGGCGCTGACGTCGTCCGGCAGCGGGTCGGTGAGCGGGTCACCGGTGACCGGTACGGACGTGGTGGCCGGCGTGACCGGTGCAGCCGCGGCTGCGGGGGTCGACGACCTGGGCGGTGCGGGCGGGACGTAGGTGGACTGCCAGTTGGCGCCCTCGTCCTGCTTGGAGCGCAGCTTGCTGAAGACGACGCCGCCGACGGCCAGGAGGCCGGTGACCAGCAGGAACTTCTTGAGCTTGCTGCCCTGGGGCTCGGGCTCGACGCCCCTCAGCTCGTTGACCTTGGCCGTGGCCAGGTCGCGGCTCGCGGACGCCTTCTCCGCGGCGAGCGCAGCGCCGACCGACGCCTTGTCAGCGGCGGTGGCCCGGGCCTCGGCCAGGATCGGGGCGGCCTTCTCACGGGCCTCGGTGGCCATCTCGGCCGCGAACGCGGCACCCACGGCCGCCTTCTCCGCGGCGAGGGCTCGGCCCTCGGCGATCAGGGGGGTGGCCTTGTCGCGGGCGTCGGCGAGAGCGGGTCCGGCCTTCTCCACCGTCTGCTCCCACGCCGACTCCAGCGGGGGGAGAACGGTCTCCGAGAGCTGCTCGACGTAGTCGTGGGCGCGGTCCATGTAGGACTTCTTGCGGCCGAAAGGCATGGGTGACCTCCTCTTTCAGTGTGACTCCATCTCACCATGCCCACCCTGAGCCGAACAGCCCCGTCCGGGTGAGGGACGGGCGAGAGGCGGGCGAGGGGTCGCCTGTGGGTCCCGCGTGGCAGGATCGAGGCGCACACAAGACATACATCTGAGAGGCACTCCCATGGCCGACCTGAAGGCGACCCTGAAGACCAACCGGGGCGACATCGTCATCAACCTCCTTCCCAACCACGCCCCCGAGACCGTCGAGAACTTCGTCGGCCTCGCCGAGGGCACCAAGGACTACCGCGACGACGCGGGTCGCAGCGGCGAGAAGTACTACGACGGCCTCGGCTTCCACCGGGTCATCGAGGGCTTCATGATCCAGGGCGGCTGCCCGCTGGGCACCGGCACCGGTGGCCCGGGCTACACGTTCAAGGACGAGATCCACCCCGAGCTCGTCTTCGACAAGCCCTACCTGCTCGCGATGGCCAACGCCGGGCCCGGCACCAACGGCTCGCAGTTCTTCATCACCCTGGGCGCCACCCCGTGGCTCAACCGCAAGCACACGATCTTCGGTGAGGTCGCCGACCAGGCCGGCCGCGACGTCGTGGACGCCATCGGCACCACCGCGACCGGTGCGATGGACCGTCCGTCCGAGCCCGTGGTGATCGAGTCCGTCACCGTCGAGCGCTGACCGGTCCCTGACCGTCGCGATCGAATGACCCACAGCCGCCGATGACCCAGCCGTCCGACGGCCAGGCCGCGACCGGGGTGCCGACCTGTTATCGGCACCCCGATCGCGAGACCTGGATCCGCTGCCAGCGTTGCGACAAGTCGATCTGCCCCGACTGCATGCGTGACGCGGCCGTGGGCTTCCAGTGCCCCGACTGCGTCAAGCAGGCCAACAAGGGCTCGCGCCAGAACCGCGCCATGTACGGCGGCGAGCGCAGCGCCGACCCGCGCCTGACGTCGTACGTCCTGATCGGCATCAACGCGGTCATCTGGCTCGCGATCGCCGCCACCGGCGGGCGGTTGTCCCGCGTCGTCGACCTGCTGGCCCTCGCGCCGGTCGGTCGCTGCGGCTCGACGTCGACCCCCAGCCAGTACTACCCCGGCATCTCCGACTCCCGCGTCTGCGAGACGCTCACCTCGGGGGACGGCGTCTGGCACGCGGGCGTCGCCGACGGTGCCTGGTGGCAGCTCGTCACGAGTGCGTTCACCCACGTGGAGATCTGGCACGTGGCGATGAACATGTTCGCCCTGTTCGTCTTCGGCCCGGCGCTCGAGGGCATCGTCGGTCGGGCCCGCTTCCTCGCGGTCTACCTCGTCAGCGCCCTCGCCTCGTCGGTGATGGTGCTCTTCCTCGCCAGCCCCGACTCCAGCACCGTCGGTGCCTCGGGCGCCCTCTTCGGCCTCCTCGGTGCCCTGCTGGTCACCGCCAAGAAGGCCCGGCTCAACTCGCAGTGGCTCATGCAGAACCTCGTCATCGGCGTCGTGATCACCGTCGTCGGCTGGCGGCTCATCTCCTGGCAGGGCCACCTCGGCGGCTTCCTCGGAGGTGTCGCGACCGCGGCGATCATCGCCTACGCCCCGAAGTCCAGCCGCTCGATCGTCCAGTGGGCCGGCGTCGGACTGCTCACGGTCGTGCTGCTGGCGCTCGCCGTCGTGCGCGTCGGCGCCCTCGTCTGACCCATCACCTGCAGCCCCCGCCCCGCGTCGTACGACGTGGTGGCGGGGGCTGTTGGGTTACCCACAGCTGTGCACACACCTGTGGATAACTACACGCGTGTAATTCTCCACAGGAGTTCTCCACAGTGTGGAAATCCGAACGCCTGCGCGAGCGCCCCACGGACGACCGAGCGCCCCCGAAATCGACTCGAGCGGTGAGAGAGACGCCTTCCCTTCCCCAGGAAGGCGCCTCACTCACCGCTCGAGGCCCAGGACACAGGCACTGCAGGTGAAGCGCAGGCACGCTCAGCGTGCCGAGGGAGAACCTACTCCCACTTGGTCGCGAAGCTGAACCCGACTGCCATGAAAGCGATTCCGACGACGAGGTTCCACTGGCCGAGGTCGTTGAAGACCCACAGGCTGGAGAGGTCGTCGGAGAAGACGTAGAAGGTGCAGATCCAGATCAGGCCGACCAGGAAGCAGCCCAGCATCCCGACCACGACGCCGCGGCCGCGGCCGAGCGGGGTGGAGGGGTGCGCGGAGATCATCAGGCCGACCATCAGCAGGCCGAAGCCGATCGCGTAGTTCCAGAGGCCGAGGTCGGCGACGGACTTGGGCGAGCCCTCGACCGGCGGGAACGCGAGCGGGTTGCCGCGGGCCTGCGCGTAGTAGAAGACCAGCCAAGCGATGCCGGCCACGATGAGCAGCAGGGCGATCAGGAACCTGACGGAGAAGAGCGAGTTCTTCTCCTCGGCGATGACCGTCTGGGACTTCGACACTGCTGCTCCTGTGGCTGGGTGGGAGGTCTAGCGACGTGCTGCCACGTCGGTCGCGGGCGCCGCAGCGCCCAACGGGGGGTTAGCGTAGTCGCCATGCCCTCCCCGTCCCACTCATCCCCCGGACGCCACCGCGTCTGGCGGGTGGCGACGCCGCTGGTGGTGCTGCTCAGCGGCACCCTCTTCGCGGTGAGCGCCAAGCAGAGCGACGGCCTCGACCTGCGAGGCGGGCCCCTCACCGACCTGGCCTCCGTGGTGCGCGCCGAGCGTGACGAGGCCGGGGACCTGACCGCCCAGGCATCGGCGCTCAACGCCGAGGTCGAGGCGCTCAGCACGCAGCTGGGGGACCGCTCGGTCTCGCGCGTGCAGGACGAGATCGCCACGCTCGTCGACCCGGCCGGGCTGACCGAGCGGGTCGGGTCGGCCATGCAGGTGACCCTCGACGACGCGTCGGTGGACGTACGCCTCGCCTACGAGGGCGACCCCAACGACCTCGTCGTCCACCAGCAGGACATCCAGGCCGTGGCCAACGCGATGTGGAACGCCGGCGCGGAGGCGGTCACCATCCAGGGCCAGCGGCTCGTCTCCACCACCGGCATCAAGTGCGAGGGCAACCAGGTGACCCTGCACGGGCTGCCGTACTCCCCGCCGTACGTCATCGTCGGCATCGGTGACCAGGCCCGGCTCGAGGCAGAGCTGACGACCGACCCGATCCTCGCGACCTACCGCGACTACACGGCCATCCCCGGCGGGGGTGTCTCGTGGGACATGGTCCCGCTCGACTCGGCCACCGCACCGGCGTACGACGGGCTCCTCGACCTCACCTACGCCACGCCGATCCCGGAGTAGGTCTCGCGCCCTTCGGTCAGGGCGCCCCGGTCCGCGGGGTCGTGGGCGTGCTCGGCGACTCGGTCGGGAGCGTCGGGCTGTCCGTCGGGGTGGGCGGAGTCTCGGTCGGGGTCTCCGTGGGCGTCTCGGTGGGGGTCACCGGCTCCTCGAAGGCGGACACGAAGATCGTCACGGTGCTGTCCTGGTCGGCGGTGCCACCCAGCGGGATCTGGTCGACGACGGTGCCCTTCGGCTCCGTCGACGTGGCGTCGGTGCGTACGTCCGGGACGAAGCCCGCCTCGCGGATCGCCTGTTCCGCGGCTGCCTGCCGGAGGCCGCGGACGTCCGGGACCTGCTCCGGGCCGTCGGAGAAGACGACGTCGATCGTGGTGCCCTCGGCCACGGACGTGCCGGCCGGAGGGTTGGTGCTGAGCACCTGGTAGCGGTCCTCGTCGGAGTCCTCCTCCACGAACCTCACCTTGAGCCCCAGCGCGACCAGCTGCGCGCGCGCGTCCTTGCGGAGGCCGCCGACCACCGAGGGCACCTCGACCTCGGGCTTGCCGAGGGACAGGACGAAGCTGATGGACGCTCCGGGGTCCTCGAAGACGTCACGGTTGGGGCTCTGCTCGATGACCGTGTCGGCCGCGACGGTGTCGGACGCCTCACGGTCGATCCGGCCCACGACGAAGCCCTTGTCGGCGATCGCGACGCGGGCCTCGTCCTCGGTCATCCCGACCACGTTGGGCACGGCGACGCGCTCGGGGGCGGCGTCGAAGAGGAGGTCGTTCATCAGGTAGGCGCCGACGAGCAGGGCCACGACGACCAGGGCGCCGAGGGCCCACCAGCCGGCCCGGCCCCTGGAGGGCTGGTCCTGCGACGGAGGGGGGCCGCTCGCGGCCATCGTCGCGGTGGCGTCGGCGGGCACGGGGGAGACGTACTGCGTGTCCGCCGGCGGCGGGACCACCGCGGGTGCCTGGATGGGGTGGCCGGCGAGGTAGCGCTCGATGTCGGCCCTCATCGCCGCGGCGCTCTGGTAGCGGTCCTCGACGCGCTTGGCCAACGACTTCATCACGATGGCGTCGATCTCGGCGTCGAGCTGGTCGTCGAGGTCGGACGGCGGCGCGGCCTGCTCGCGCACGTGCTGGTAGGCCACCGCGACCGGGCTGTCACCGACGAAGGGCGGCCGTCCGGTGAGCAGCTCGTAGAGCATGCAGCCGGTGGAGTAGACGTCGGAGCGGGAGTCGACGGTCTCGCCGCGCGCCTGCTCGGGGGAGAGGTACTGGGCGGTGCCGACGACGGCTGCGGTCTGCGTCATCGTGTTGGACGCGTCGGAGATAGCCCGGGCGATGCCGAAGTCCATCACCTTCACGTCGCCGGACGGGGTGAGCATGACGTTGCCGGGCTTGATGTCGCGGTGGATGATCCCGGCGCGGTGGCTGTAGTCGAGCGCCGCCAGCACGCCGCTGGTGATCTCCAGGGCGCGCTCGGGGAGGATCTTGCGGCCCTCGCGCAGGATGTCGCGCAAGGTGCGTCCCTCGACGCACTCCATGACGATGTAGGGCTGCGCGACGCCGGAGCCGTCGGTGGCCATCTCCTCGCCGGTGTCGTAGGTCGACACGATCGACGGGTGGTTGAGGGAGGCCGAGGACTGGGCCTCGCGCCGGAAGCGCGCCTGGAAGGTGGCGTCGCTCGCCAGGTCGGTGCGCAGCCGCTTGACGGCCACCGTGCGGCCCAGGCGCAGGTCCTTGCCCTTGCGCACCTCGGCCATGCCTCCGCGACCGAGGAGCTCTGCGAGCTCGTAGCGGCCGCCGATCAGGGTCGGCTCGGGCTGCGTCATCCTTGGTCGTCCTCTCCGGTGTCGTTGGGGTTGCCCGGGGGCGGCTTGCCGAAGTAGCTCACGGTCACGGTGTCGCCCTCGGTCAGGGTGCCACTGGGTGACACGTCGGCCACGGTGTCCTTCTCCGCCTCGCCGGTGTTCTCGAGCTCGACGAGCTCGGGCACGAGCCCGAGGTCCGCCAGCTCCTTCTCGACGTCCTTGACCTTGCGCCCGACGAAGGCAGCCGGATCCACCTCGACGCTCGCAGGTTCGGTGGCGGTCTCGCTCGGCGTCTCGCTGGGTGTGTCGCTGGGGGTCTCGGTCGGCGTCTCGCTCGGGCTCTCGCTGGGGCTCTCGCTCGGCGTCGGGCTGGGTGTGTCGCTGGCCGAGGGGCTCGCGGACGCCGAGGTCGTCGCCCCGGTCGGGTCGTCGTCGCCGCGCGTCCCCAGCCACCACGCGGCCAGCACCGCGAGCAGCACGGCAGCCACGCCGATCAGCAGCGGCCACGGGGTCGTACGCCGTCGCCCGGGCGGCGCTGCAGCCACGGCCGGGTCGTAGGACGAGGTGGCCGGGCCACCGCTGACCGGGGCGGCGGCCATGACCTGGGTGGACTCCGGCGCTGCCGCCACGACCGGAGCGACGACGGTCGCGGTCTCCTCACCGGCGGGGTTGCGCAGGGCGCGGGCGAAGGCGGTGCCGTCGGGGTAGCGGTCCTCAGGAGACTTGGACAGCCCACGGCGTACGACGCGGGCGAGGTCGGCGGGCACGCTGTTGGGCAGCTCGGGGACCGGGTTGCGCAGGTGGGCGATCGCGGTGGCGACGGCGGTGTCGGCGAGGAACGGCTTGCGCCCGACGAGGCACTCGAAGGCGACGACAGCCAGGGAGTAGACGTCGGAGGCCGCGGTGGCGGTGGTGCCCTCGGCCTGCTCGGGCGAGATGTAGGCCGGCGTGCCCATGACCTGGCCGGTCTCGGTCAGGGCCATGCCCTCCGCGGCGCGCGCGATGCCGAAGTCGGTGATCTTGACCCTGCGGTCGGGGGTGACGAGCAGGTTGGCCGGCTTCACGTCACGGTGCACGATCCCGGCGGCGTGCGCGACGCCGAGCGCGTCGGCGGCCTGGGCGAGGAGGTCCTGTGCCGCCGTCGGGTCGAGCGGGGCACCGGGCCGCAGCAGTGCGGACAGGGGCTGGCCCTCGACGAGCTCCATGACGAGGTAGGGGCGCGGGGTCGCGGAGCCGTCGTCGAGCGAGCTCGCGCCGTAGTCGAAGACGGAGGCGATGCCGGGGTGGTGCAGGGAGGCTGCGTGCCGGGCCTCGGTCTCGAAGCGCTGGCGGAACAGGGCGTCGTCGGCGTACTCGGCCTTGAGGACCTTGACCGCGACGGGACGGTTGAGCACGGTGTCGCGCGCGGACCACACCTCGCCCATCCCGCCGGTGGCGATGCGCGACTCCAGGACGTAGCGGCGGGCCTCGTCGACGTGGCCTCCGGGCGCGAGGGCGGTCACCGGTTGATCACCGCCTCCATGACCGACTTGGCGATCGGGCCGCCGAGGACTCCGCCGCCGATCTCGTCGGGGGAGGTGTCGCTGGACTGCACGAGCACGGCCACCGCGACCTGTGGGTCGTTGGCCGGGGCGAAGGAGACGAACCAGGCGTAGGGCGGGCGGTCGCCCGAGGACTGAGCCGTGCCGGTCTTGCCGGCGACCTCGACACCCGGGATGGCAGCGGGCGAGGCCGTTCCGTCGTCGACCGTGGCGACGAGCATCCGGGTGAGCTCCTCGGCGGTGGTGCTCGAGATCGCCTTGCTGATGCTCTGCGGGTCGGTGCGGTCGAGGACGGAGAGGTTGGGGGCGCGGACCTCGTCGACGACGTAGGGGCGCATCACGTCGCCGTCGTTGGCGATCGCGGCCGCGACCATCGCCATCTGGAGCGGAGTCGCGGTCACGCTCGACTGGCCGATGCCCGACAGTGCCGTCTGCGGGGCGTCCATGTCGCGCGGGTAGAGCGACGCGGCCTGCCCGCCGAGGTCCTCGAGCGAGGTCGAGTTGAAGCCGAAGGCCTCGGCCTGGTCGGCCATCGCCTCGTTGCCGAGCTCGTTGGCGAGGGTCAGGAAGGTGACGTTGCAGGACACCTGCAGGGCCTGGGTCAGGGTGATCCGTCGCCCACCGCAGTTGCCACCGTCGTAGTTGCCCACGGTGTCCGAGGACTGCGGCAGCTGGAACCGGAAGCCGCCCGGCACCATCGAGTCGGCGTCGTAGTTGCCCGACTCGATCGCGGCCGCGGCGGTGACGAGCTTGAAGGTCGACCCCGGCGGCAGCGTGGTGCCGATGGCGCGGTTGATGAGGGGCTCGCTGGGGTCGGCGTTGAGCTGCTTGTCGAGCTCGGCCACCGCCTTGAAGTCGTGGGAGGCGAAGCCGTTGGGGTCGAAGGTCGGCGTCGAGGCCATCGCCAGCACCCGGCCGGTGGTCGGCTCGAGGGCGACCACGGCGCCCTGCGCATCGCCGGGAAGGTCCTCGAGCCCGGCCCAGGCCGCGTCCTGCGCGGCGGCGTCGGCCGTCAGCTGGACGTTGCCGCCCTTGGGGTCGGTGTTGCTCAGCAGGTCGACCAGGCGGGTGACGAAGAGCCGCGAGTCGTCGCCGGCGAGCACCGCGTTCTGCGAGCGCTCGACCCCGGTCTGGCTGTACCAGGAGAAGTAGCCGGTGATCGGGGCGTACTTGAAGGGCTGGGAGTACGTGCGCTGGAACTTGTACTTGTCGTCGGACGGCACGCTCTGCGCGATCGCCTCCTTGCCGACGAGGATCGCGCCGCGCTCGCGGGAGAACGTCGCGGTGATGATGCGGCGGTTGCGCGGGTCCTGGCCGAGGTCGTCGGCGCGGACGTACATCAGGTACGTCGCGTTGACGAGGAGCGCCATGAAGAGGATCAGGCAGAAGACGGAGACGACGCGGATGGGCTTGTTCACCGGTGCCCCCGGATCGTCGAAGGCTGGGCCGCTGGTCGGTGGGGACCGTGGACCATGGGCTCTGTCACTTCAACTTCACCACCTGCGTGTGCTCGCTGTCGGCCTCGGCCTCGTCGGCGACCGGGTCCATCCGCGGCGCCGGGCGCCGGGCCTGGTCGGAGATGCGGAGGAGAAGGGCGATGACGACCCAGTTGGCGACGAGTGAGGAGCCGCCGTAGGACAGGAACGGGGTGGTGAGGCCGGTCAGGGGGATCAGGCCGGTGACGCCGCCGATGACGACGAAGACCTGGAGCGCGACGATCGCGCCGAGGCCGACGGCCATCAGCTTGCCGAAGCCGTCGCGCGAGATGAGCGCGATGCGCAGCGCCCGCTCGACGATCAGGCCGTAGCAGACCACGATCGCCATGACCGCGGTGAGCCCGAGCTCCTCGCCGATGGTGGACAGGATGAAGTCGGAGTAGGCGAACGGCACCCGCTCGGGGAAGCCGTTGCCGAGGCCGCGGCCGATCAGCCCGCCCCAGCCCATGCCGAACAGCGCCTCGACGAGCTGGTAGCTGCCGGGCGTCACGTCGTAGTAGTCCATCGGGTTCAGCCAGAAGTTGAAGCGGTTCTGCACGTTGCCGACGAACGTGTACGCCGCCAGCGCGCCGGCGGCGAACAGCCCGGCGCCGACCACGAGCCACCCCGGTCGCTCGGTGGCGACGTAGAGCATGGCGAGGAAGAGGCCGAAGAAGAGGAGCGAGGACCCGAGGTCGTTCTGGAGCACCAGGATCATCATCGAGACACCGAACATCGCCAGGATCGGGCCCAGGTCGCGCCCGCGCGGCAGGTCCACGAAGACCACGCGGCGCCCGGCGAGCGCCAGCGCGTCGCGGTGCAGGACGAGGTAGCCGGAGAAGGCGATGACCAGCATCACCTTGGCCACCTCGCCCGGCTGGAAGCTGAAGCCGGCGACGTTGATCCAGATGCGCGCGCCGTTGATCTCGCGGCCGATGACCGGGAGGAACGGCAGGATCAGCAGCACGATGCCGACCAGGCCGGCGGTGTAGGTGAAGCGCTGGAGCACGCGGTGGTCGCGCAGCACGACCAGCGTGATGATGAAGAGCACGACGCCCACCGTCATCCACGTCAGCTGCTGCCGGGCGAAGGTGTGCTGGTCGAAGCCGAGCGCCTCGTAGGTGATGTCGAGGCGGCGGAGCACGGCCAGGCCGAGCCCGTTGAGCGCGGCCACGAGCGGCAGCAGCACCGGGTCGGCGTACGGCGCGACGACGCGGACGGTCACGTGCGCGGCGACGATCAGCGCGGTGAGCCAGCCGCCGTAGCCGACGATGTCGGCGGGGACCTCGCCCTCGAGGCCCAGGCCCACGGCGGCGTAGGCGCCGATGCCGACCGCCAGCGCGAGGACGAGCAGGAACAGCTCCGCACCCCGGCGGCGCCGGTGCACAAAGGTCATCAGGCCCCCGGACATCAGGCTCCCGGTCTGGCTCATCGCTGGCAGCCCGTCACTCTTGCTCGACGTCCTGGCGAGCGGCGTAGTTGTCGACGGTCAGGCGCGCGTCGTCGAGGTCGTCGGCCTCGATGCCCTCGCGCACCTGCTCGGCGTCGATGTCGCTGAGCCGGGCGAGGTCGACGTCGGTGACCTCGAAGGCGTGGGAGAGGGAGAGGCCCGGGAGGTCGGCGTCGATGCCACGGAAGATCGTGACCATGCCGTCCTGCTCGGCGACGTAGAACTGCTCCTGGCTCCACGACCACCCGGCCGCGAGCACGACCCAGGTGAGGCCGAGGACGACAGCCGCGGCCATCGCCCGCCGCAGCCAGGTGTAGCGGGTGGGGGGTCGGGGGGCGTAGCGCGCCGACTCCGGGTCGATCGGATCGGCGGCGAAGGCGCCCTCGGGCACGTCGCCGGGGACCGGGGGGATCTCGCCGGTGTCGCCGGAGCGGTGGCCGCGGAACAGCCCGCCGACGGCGCCGGCCAGCGGCATCCGGCGCGGCAGGTCGGCGGCGGCACCGACCAGCAGCGGGACCAGGTCCTCCGACGGCGCCTCCTCGGAGACGTCGGCGACGATGCAGGTGACGTTGTCGGTGCTGCCGGCCTCGAGGCTGGCGCGGGTCAGCTCGACGGCCGCGAAGTCGGGGGTGCCGGTGGCGAGGATGTCGGCCATCCGGGCGTCGGTCAGCGTGCCGCAGGCGCCGTCGCTGCACAGGAAGATCCGGTCGCCGACCTCGGCCGGGAACTCGAAGAGGTCGGGCTCCTCGTGGCGGATGCCGTCGAGGGCCTTGAGGATGAGGTTGCGGTGCGGGTGGGTCCGCGACTGCTCCTCGGTGATGCGGCCCTCGTCGATGAGCGACTGGACGAAGGTGTGGTCGTGGGTGAGCTGGCGCAGCTCCCCGCGGCGGTAGAGGTAGGCGCGGCTGTCACCGATGTGGCCGATCCCGAAGCGGGCGCCGTCGAAGAGGGCGATGGTCGCGGTGGTGGACGTGCCGTTGAGGCCCGGGTCCTCCTCGACCAGCTCGGCGATCCGGTCGTCGGCGCGGTGCACGGCGCCGGCCACCTGGCCGAGGATGTCCTCGTCGGGCTCCTGGTCGAGCTTGCGCAGCGCCTGCACGGCGGTGCTGGACGCCAGGTCACCGCGTACGGCGCCGCCCACGCCGTCGCAGACGGTCAGCAGCCAGGGGCCGGCGTAGCCGCTGTCCTGGTTCTCCCGGCGGACCCGACCGACGTCGGAGATCGCGGAGTAGTGGAGGTAGAAGGTCACTTCCGCAGCTCCAGGATCGTCTTGCCGACGCGGACCTGGACCCCGAGCCCGATGGTGGTGGGCTGGGTGATGCGCACCGGCCCGACGTAGGTGCCGTTGGTCGAGCCGAGGTCCTCCACGAACCACTCGTCGCCGCTGGCGGCGATGCGGGCGTGGCGGGTGGAGACGTAGTCGTCGTCGAGCTTGATCGCCGCGTCGCTGCCGCGACCGATGAGGAGCGGGGCGTCGGCGAGCTCGGCGCGGGTGCCGGGGTTCTCGCCCTCGACCACGAGCAGGTGGGTGGGCGCACCGCGTCGCGGCTTGCGGGCCTTGCCGGGCTTGCGCTCGGCCTTGGGTGCGCCGCCCCGGGCGGACTCGGGGACGCGCGCGCCGAACATGTCGGAGCGGATCACCGAGATCGCCGAGAGCACGAAGATCCAGAGGATCGCCAGGAAGGCGGCCCGGATCAGGAAGAGGGTCAGCTCAGACATTCCAGCCCCCGGCCTCGTCGCGACCTCCGTCGATGCGGACGGTCATCTCGGTGTGCCCGATCTTGATGGTCGAGCCGTCACGCAGGCGGGCGCGGGTGACCTTGGAGCCGTCGACCAGGATGCCGTTGGTCGAGCCGAGGTCGACCGCGTCCACCCCGTCGATGCTGACCTCGAGCTCGAGGTGGCGCCGGCTGACGCCTGGGTCGTTGATCCGGAGGTCGGCCTCGGTGCCACGGCCGATGACCAGGCCCGGCGGGCGCAGCGGGTGGCGGGTGCCGTTGACCTCGAGGGTGGCGTGCGAGGAGCGCGTACGGGTGCGTTGGTCGTTGTCGGTCACGCTCGCCTGCGCCTTGCTGCGGATGCGGAACCGTCCCGTGGTCAGGTCGTCGGCGGACTCGAAGGCCACCGAGATCGGGCCGGTGAAGACATAGCCCTGGGCGTCGGCGTGGTCCTGGAGCTGGTCGACCAGGTCCTGCTCGAGGGCGCGGCCGAGGCCGACGATGCGGTCGAGGTCGGTCACGGAGAGCTCGACGTGGAAGTCGTTGGGCACGAGCCGGCGTTGGCGGCTGAGCACCTGGGCGTTGTTGTCGCACTCGCGCTGCAGGGCCGCGGCGATCTCCACGGGCTGCACGGCGCTGCGGAAGGCTCGGGCGAAGACGCCGGAGATGACCTGCTCGAGTCGGTGCTCGAACCGCTGAAGGGCGTTCACCACGGGCCTCCTTTCCGCACGCTCACGTCGCATCGTCGTAGTGGGCAGGCTTCACACACCGCCCGGCCGGTGCCGCCGAGCGTACCGGCCGGTCGCGCTCGCGCGACGGTGCCGCCCCGCCGAACGGGTGAATGCGGACCCGCGTCCGGCGGGAGGCTCGCGGTGGGCCCGGCCGATTGGGAGCGTCCCCTGAGCGTGGGGTATCTTTGCCGCTGCTTCTCGCGCGAGTGGCGGAACGGCAGACGCGCTGCGTTCAGGTCGCAGTGTCCGAAAGGGCGTGGGGGTTCAAATCCCCCCTCGCGCACAGATCGAAGGCCCCGGATCCCGGGGCCTTCGTCGTTTCTGGGGCTGCGTCATGCTCGGGCCATGGCGGAACCGACCGAGGACGAGAAGTGGCTCGTCGTGGACGGCCGGCGCTGGCGGCGTACGGATCCCGAGATCCCCGAGGCCGAGCTCGCCCGCCTGAAGTCGCACCTCGGTCGCGGCCGCTCGGGCGTCCGCACGGCTGCGGACGACGCCGAGCTCGCGGCGACGCGCCACCGCACCCAGCTGGCCAAGGTCGGCCTCGGGGAGCGGGGTACGCCGTGGTGGGAGCAGTCGGGCGCCGAGCGTCGGGAGCGCTGGGAGTCAGCGCTGACCGAGCTCGACGCCCTCGACTGACTACTTCGGGATGCGGATCTTCTGTCCGGGGAAGATCAGGTCCGGGTTGTCGATGTTGTTGACCCGTGCGAGCACGTGGTAGTCCACGCCGTGCCGGGCGCCGATCTCGGAGAGCGTGTCTCCCGACTTCACGGTGTAGACCTCGTCGGCGTGCGCCGCTTCGCGGGCGTCCTGACGGGCCTCCTGGCGGGCGTCCTGACGGGCCTCCTGGCGCTCCTCCTGGCGCTCCTCGCGGGCCTCCTGGCGTTCTTCCTGCCGCTTCTCCTTGCGGGCGTTGGCCTTCTCGATGGCGCGTTGGGCACGCTCGTCGGCCTTGCGGTCGGCCGCAGCGGCCTCCTCCTGCGCCTTCTGGGCCTCGGCCTCGGCGTCCTGGCGAGCCTGGTCGGCCTGCGCCTTCTCCTCGTCGGTGGCGGTCGGAAGACCGGCCTTGTTCGCGGCCTCGTCGGCCTTGCGGCGCGCCTCGTCGGCGCGGGCCTGCGCCTCGACCTTGGCCTTGTCGGCCTCAGCCTGCGCCTCTTCGGCCTCCTTGCGTGCCTCGTCCGCCGCCTCGGCGTCGTCGGTGGTCAGCGCGTCCTTGATCTTGTCCCACACGGACATCAGGTGGTCCTCTCGTTGAGCCCGACGGGGTGGTCCCCGTCAGCTGGGCCGTCCTCGAACGTAGGCCGCGGCCGCCCGCCCCACCACGCACCCACAGGTGAGGCGCTGGACGAGGTGGACGTCCTCGGCATACTCGCGGCGTGACCGACACTGACGATCCCGGCTCCCACCCCCAGGCCCCGCAGCCCAGCGCCGAAGTCCTCGCCGAGCCGATGCGGTCGCGCTGGAGCGCAAGCGTGTACGACGACCAGCACCGGCTCAGCGAGGGTGAGATCGAGACCCTGCTGCGCGCGGCGCAGTGGGCGCCGAGCGCAGGCAACAGCCAGCCGTGGGTGGTCTTCGTCTGCGTCCCGGGGACGGCCAACCACGACCGGCTCGTCGCCACCCTCAGCCGCGGCAACTCCGGCTGGGTGCCGCGGGCGTCAGTCGTGTTCGTCACCGCCGCCCACGTGCGGACCGGCGAGGAGCCCGACGCCCCGGCGTACAGCGACTACGCGCTCCACGACGTCGGGCAGGCCGCCGCCCACCTCACGCTGCAGGCGCGGTCGCTGGGCCTGCACGCCCACCAGTTCGCAGGTTTCGACCACGACGCGCTCGCCGAGGCGCTCGAACTACCTCCCACCCACCGGCTGGTCGCCGGCATCGCGGTCGGCGTGCTGGGCGACCCCGCGGACGTCGACGAGCGCACCGCCGCCCGCGACCACCGCGACCGCGTGCGCAAGCCGCTGGGGGAGTGGGCCTTCGGTGGCCGGTTCGGTGAGGCACCGGTTGCCGACGGGCTGGCAGACTCGGTGTCATGACGACTCTCTCCGACTTCTCGGCGCCTGCCATCGACGGCACGGACACGGACCTCTCGCAGTACGACGGCAAGGTCGTGCTCGTGGTCAACACCGCCTCCCAGTGCGGCTTCACCGGCCAGTACAAGGGCCTCCAGCAGCTCCAGGACACCTACGCCGACCAGGGCCTGGTCGTCCTCGGCTTCCCGTGCGACCAGTTCGGGGGCCAGGAGCCGGGCAACGAGGCGGAGATCTCGGACTTCTGCGAGCGCAACTTCGGCGTGACCTTCCCGCTGTTCTCGAAGGTCGACGTCAACGGCGACGACGCGCACCCGCTCTTCGAGTGGCTGAAGGACTCCAAGGGCGGGATGCTCGGGTCCAAGATCAAGTGGAACTTCACCAAGTTCCTCGTCGGCCGTGACGGCAAGGTGATCGACCGCTTCGCGCCGACCACCGAGCCCGAGAAGCTCAGCAAGGACATCGAGAAGGCGCTGTGATCCGCGCCGGCGTCCTCGTCGCGGCGATCGCCGCGGTGGTGGCGTCGGCGGCTCCGGTGGCTCCGGCGGGGGCGTCGGGTGCGTCGGGTTTCGACACGGGCGCTGGGCGCCCTGCTCAACCGGCGATGGCGCGCGCGGCCGTCACGGTGGTCGGATCGGGCACCCCAGGCTCCTGCACGTCGCGCGCCGTCGTACGCGCCGTTGCCGCGGGTGGCCGGATCTCCTTCGACTGCGGTCCGCAGCCGGTGACGATCGCGATGAAGAAGACCGCCAAGGTCGTGAACACCGCAGCGTCGGTCGTGCTCGACGGCGGCGGGCTGGTCACGTTGAGCGGGCAGGGCCAGCGCCGCATCCTCTACATGAACACCTGCGACCGTGCGCAGGTCTGGACGACGTCGCACTGCAACGACCAGGCCGAGCCGAAGCTGGTGGTCAGGCGGATGCGCCTCGTCGCCGGCAACGCCACCGGCGAGACCACCGACGGCGGCGGAGGTGGCGCGATCTTCGTGCGCGGAGGTCGGCTCAGGATCCTCGACTCCACGTTCGCCGACAACCGCTGCGACCGCACCGGCCCCGACCTCGGCGGGGGCGCCGTGCGCGTGCTGGACCAGTACGCCGACCGCGCCGTCGTCGTACGCCGCTCCACCTTCACGGGCGGACGCTGCAGCAACGGCTCGGCGCTGAGCAGCATCGGCGTCTCGTGGCGCATCAGTGACTCGACCTTCACCGACAACCGCGCCCTCGGCCGCGGCGCGAACCCCTCGCGCAACGGCACGCCCGGCGGCGGCTCAGGGGGTGCGGTCTACCTCGACGGCAACGCGATCCACCTCGACATCGAGGACTCCACCTTCACCGGCAACCACGCCCGCGAGGGCGGCGGCGCGATCTTCTTCGTCTCCAACGACCGCACCGGGACGCTCACGATCGACGGCTCGCGGCTCACCGACAACCCCAGCGAGGGCTTCGAGACCCTGCCCGGGATCTTCTTCCTCGGCGCAAGCCGGACGATCACCGACTCGGTCGTGAGCTAGAGGGTCGGGGCGTCCGGTCCGACGCGCTCGGACAGCCACTCGGCCACCTGCGCCTCCGTCGGCGCGAGCCCGTCGGAGATGACGTGGGGGGCGACGCGGGAGAAGTAGTCGGTGACCATGCTGTCCGACTCGCGCACCAGCATCCCGGCGGCCTCGCCGTCGACGATCCACGAGCCGAGGACGACGCGGTTGCCCTCGAAGCTCGGGAGGTCAGTGTAGGCCTGGTAGACCCAGCCCTCGTCGCCGTAGCCGCCGGGCATCACGACGTCCTCGATCATGTCGTCGAGGTGGATGCGGATGTTGTCGCCCTCGCGTCCGTGCAGGGGCTTGGCGACCCAGCGCTCGAGGTCGCGCGGCTCGTCGAAGTACGCCGGCAGCAGGAGGCGGTGGTGGGGATAGAGCTCCCACAGCACGGGCAGCAGCGCCTTGGTGCTGAGCAGGACCTTCCACGCCGGCTCGATCCACCGGGTGGGGCGCGCCTCCGCCCGCTCGACGACGTACTGGCCGAAGGGCTCGGCGAGCATCTCCTCCCAGGCGTAGAGCTTGAACGCGTTGCGGATCGGCTCGTCGTGGACGTCGCGGTACTCCCGCGCGTCGGGGTTCCAGCCCACCTCGGCCATCGGGTGCGCCAGGGCGAGCCAGCCGCCCTGGATGGCGGCGTCCATCAGGTAGTGGACGGTCATCTCCATCTCGCCGCCGTCGTAGGAGTCCTCCTCGCCGAGGTCGTAGAGGAAGTGCATCCGGTCGCCGTCGAAGCGGCCCGAGCGGCGCAGCTTGCGCCAGCCGGCGACGAGCCGGTCGTGGACCGAGTTCCACTGGTCCATCTCCGGCATCACGTCCTCCATCCAGTTCCACTGGATGATCCCGGTCTCCACGAGCCCGGTGGGGGTGTCGCCGTTGATCTCGAGCATCTTGATCGCGCCGTCGGCGCCGTAGGCCAGGTCGAAGCGCGCGTAGAGCGCCGGGTCGCCGGCCTCCACCGAGCGGCGTACGACGTCCAGCGAGCCGGGCGGCAGGCCGAGGCGCTCGTCGCTCATCGTGGTGGCCATGTGGGAGACGGCCGCCAGGCACATCGCCCACAGCTCCTCGGTGGCGGTCTCGAGCGCCTCCACCTCCTCCATGGTCACCTCGTACCAGGCGTCCTCGTTCCAGTAGGGGAGCTCGGAGCCGTCCGGCATCTTGGTGACGGGGAAGACCAGGCCCTGCTCGACGACGGTCTCGCGCCAGCCCTCACGGGCCTTCGAGCGGTGGCGCCACATCAGGCGGTCCTCACGCGATGGAGGCGCAGACGATGGCGCCCACGGACAGCGCCACGGACGCCGCGACGTAGGCCAGCGGTCGCACCGGGCCGGGCTCGGTGACGATCTTGCGGAGGTTGCCCGGCGTGATTGCCTCGACGGCGAAGAACATCAGCGTGTTGAGGGCGATGCCGAGCGCCCCGAAGCTGATGGTCCACGCGAGCGCCCACCCGAGGGACGTCTCGCCGTTGGTCCAGATCGCGGTGAAGAGCACGGCCGCGTTGGAGACCAGCCAGGCCGAGGTGACGACGCCGGCCGAGCGGGAGTGCGCGTGCACCGACTCCATGCCGTTCTCGTCGACCCCGCGCAGGTGGGTGCCGAGGTGGCCGGGCGTGGCTAGGTCGAGGACGTAGTAGGCCGCGACGAGCATCGCGCCGCCGACGAGGGCATAGGCGACGGCGTGGGCGAGGGCGTTGAGCAGGTCGGTCACAGGTTCTCCTGGCAGCGGGTGGGAAGCGGCGTACGTCGGGTGGTGGCGGGGACCGGCTCAGCCGAAGCCGCGCGAGCTGCCGCCGAACCCGCCCTTGGTGGTGCTGGACTTGACGGTCTCGCCGCCGGTGGACGGCAGGCCGCCGCGCTGCACGGTGCCGTTGAGGCCGGTGCTGCTGAAGGTGCCTCCCGACGTCGTCGAGCCGACCGCGGGGACCCGGGAGCTGGCGCCGAGGTAGTACCAGAAGAAGCCGGACCCGGTGCCGTTGTAGTCGGAGTCGTCGTCGCACTGGTCGTCCTCGACACGCTCCTGCGTGTCGGGGTCGACGCACACGGCGGCGTAGTCGGCGCTGGACGCGCACCCGGTGAGGGTGGAGGCCATGACCGCGGTGATCCCGAGCGAGATGCTCGTGGACCGCATGCGGCGGCGGGCGGTGCTGGTCATCGGGATCCTCCAGGGTCCGAGTGGGGGTGCTCCGTGAGGTTCTTCTGCGCGAACATGGCGAGCATCTGCTCGGCGACGTCGGTGCGGGCCGCGTCCGCGGCGTCGTACTCGGCGAGCCGCTGCTCGAGCCACTCGCGGCCGTGCTGGGCCTCGAGCGAGGCCATCGTCAGGTGCTCCATCCGGTCGATGCGCTCGTGGACGTCCTCGAGGACGGTCGCCACGGCGAGCGACTCCTTGTCGAAGACGAGGTTGGCGATGACGTGGCCGATGGCGATCGGCACGAACACCAGCATCGACACGATGAGGACCGCACCGATCGCGCGCCCGGCGGTGGTCGAGGGGTAGAAGTCGCCGTAGCCGACGGTCGAGCCGGTCACGATGCCCCACCACAGGCCCTCGATCGGGCCCTTGTCCTCGAGCACGGCATAGGTCAGCGAGCAGCCGACCCAGATCGCCAGCACCAGCAGCACCAGCAGGTGCGGGGCGTTGACGAGCGCGCGCAGCGGGCGCGTGAGGAAGCCCAACCGGTGCGCGACCACCGCATCCGCCTCGTCGACGTCGCTCTCAGCCATGTGCCCCCCGTTCGTGCCCGCGTCCTCGCGGGACTATAGGGCTTCCCTCCCGACGTACCGCCACACGTCGCGGGTCAGCCCGCCACGAGGTCGGCGTACTCCGGGTGCTTGCCGATGTAGGCCGCGATGTAGGGGCAGGACGGTACGACGCCCAGCCCGCGCGACCGGGCGTCGTCGAGCGCGCCGCGCGCCAGGGTGGCCGCGTGCCCCTGGCCGCTGAAGGCGGGGTCGACCTCGGTGTGGACGAGGGTGATCGTGTCGCCGCGCAGGCGGTGCACGACGAAGCCGACCACCGTGTCGCCGGAGCGCAGCTCGTAGCGATGGGCGTCGGGATTGTCGACGAACTCAATGTCCACAACCCGAGCGTACGTCGAGGTGACTTGCCCGTAACCCCGAGGCCGGGGGAAGGTCAGCCCATGGCCGCAACCGCATCGTCGTACTCGATCACCATGCGGTTGTACACCGCCCCGGACCACGGCGTCGTCGGCGCTGTCGCGACCGCGATCGCCTCGAGCGGCGGTGTGGTGACCGCGATCGACGTGACCGAGTCGCGCCACGACCGCCTCGTGGTCGACGTGACGTGCTCGGCCTCCGACGCCGACCACTCCCAGGACCTCGTCTCCGCGGTGGCCGCCGTCGAGGGCGTGACGGTGCACAAGGTGAGCGACCGGACCTTCCTGCTGCACCTCGGCGGCAAGATCGAGGTCACGTCCAAGGTGCCGCTGCGCACCCGCGACGACCTGTCCATGGCCTACACGCCGGGCGTCGGGCGGGTCTCGATGGCGATCTACGAGAACCCCGAGGACGTCCGCAAGCTCACGATCAAGGGCAACTCGGTCGCGGTGGTCACCGACGGCTCGGCCGTCCTCGGGCTCGGCAACATCGGCCCGGGTGCGGCGCTGCCGGTGATGGAGGGCAAGGCGGCGCTCTTCAAGCGCTTCGCCAACATCGACGCCTGGCCGATCTGCCTGGCCACGCAGGACACCGACGAGATCGTCAAGGCCGTCGAGATGATCGCGCCGGGCTTCGGCGGCATCAACCTCGAGGACATCGCCGCGCCGCGCTGCTTCGAGATCGAGCGCCGGCTGCGCGAGTCCCTCGACATCCCGGTCTTCCACGACGACCAGCACGGCACCGCGATCGTGGTGCTGGCGGCGCTGACCAACGCGCTGCGCTGCGTCGACAAGGAGCTCGCCGGCGTACGCATCGTGGTGTCCGGTGCCGGTGCCGCAGGCACCGCGATCGTCACGCTGCTGCTCGCCGCGGGTGCGCTGGACGTCGTGGTCGTCGACCGGGAGGGCGCGCTGTCGTCCGACGACGCATCGCTGTCCTCGGCCCACACCGAGCTGGCTGCGGCCACCAACCCGCGCCGCGCGACCGGCTCCCTGCAGGAGGTCCTGGTCGACGCCGACGTCTTCGTCGGCGTGTCCGCCCCCGGCATCCTCGACCCGGAGTGGATCCCGACGATGGCGCCCAAGCCCGTCGTCTTCGCCCTGGCCAACCCGGACCCGGAGGTCGACCCGGCCGAGGCCGGCAAGTACGCCGCCGTCGTGGCGTCCGGTCGCTCCGACTACCCCAACCAGATCAACAACGTGCTCGCCTTCCCCGGTGTCTTCCGCGGCCTGCTCGACGCCGGCGCCGACGAGGTCACCGTCGACATGCTGCTCCGCGCGGCCAAGGCGATCGCCGACACGGTCAGCGCCGAGGAGCTCCACCCGGCCTTCATCATCCCGAGCGTCTTCCACCCCGACGTGACCAAGCGCGTGGCATCGGCGATCAGCGGCCGCGAGGGCTAGCTGCATGGCGCTCGATATTCGGTCCAGACAGCGTCGGGCAGCAGCCTGACCTCACTCGGGGCTGCGGTCGGACTTCTGGGGGAAGTCTTGCGCGGTTGGGCTGTCGCAACGGCCTAATCGCGCGGGAGTCACCGCCTCAGCGGTGACTCCTGCACGGGAGGCCTCAGGCCGAGACCTTCCGCGGCCACCAGAACTTCTCGCCCAGCGTGAGGGCGAGCGCCGGCACCAGCACCGTGCGTACGACGAGGGTGTCGAGCAGCACCCCGACGAAGATGATCGCGCCGAGCTGGGCGAGCACGACCAGCGGCAGCACGCCCAGCACCGCGAAGACCGCGGCGAGGAGGATGCCGGCGCTGGTGATCACGCCGCCGGTGGCGGTCAGGGCACGCAGCATCCCCTTGCGGGTGCCGTGCTCGCGCGCCTCCTCCCGGGCCCGGGTGACGAGGAAGATGTTGTAGTCGACGCCGAGGGCGACGAGGAACAAGAAGGCGAGCAGCGGCACGCCGGTGTCCATCGCCTCGAAGCCGAAGACGGTCCTGAAGAGCACCCACGACGCGCCCATGCTAGCGGCGTACGTCGCGACGACGGTGGCGACGAGCAGCAGCGGAGCGACGATGGAGCGCAGCAGCAGCAGGAGCGCGCCGAGCACGAGCAGCAGGATCAGCGGCAGGATCAGCAGCCGGTCCTGGGCGGCATAGTCCTTGGCGTCCACCGCCTCCGCGTCACCTCCGCCGACGTGGGTGTCGGTGAAGCCGCCGACCGCGTCGCGCACGTCGGCCACGGCCGCACGGGCGCCGTCGCTGCCGGGGTCGGCCTCCAGCACGGCGTCGATCTGGGCGATGCCGTCGCCGGTCGTCGTGACACGCGCCGAGGTGACCCCCTCGACCCCCTCGACGGCCTCGAGCACCTGCTCGGGCGTGTCGCGGGTGAGGACCTGGAGCGGGTCGCTCGTGCCGGCCGGGAAGGACTCACCGAGGCGCTCGGCTGCGGCGATCGCCTCCGGCTTCTGCAGGAACTGGTCGGCCGGGTCGAGGCCGGTGGTGATGCCCAGGGTGCCGCTCGCGAGGACGCCGAGGGCGAGGACGGTGGCGATCACGAACGTGCGCGGACGACGAGCGACCGCGTCGCCGACCCGGTGCCACAGCGAGGAGTCGGAGTCGACGAGGACGGTGTCACCGACGTGGGGCACCCGCGGCCAGAACACCCAGCGGCCGAAGAGCACCAGCGCAGCCGGGAGCACGACGAGCGCGAAGGTCGCGGCGATCACCACACCGACGGCGCACGCGAGACCCAGCCCACGCGTGGTGGGGATGACCGACAGCAGCAGGGTCAGCAGGCCGAGCACCACGGTGACCGCGCTCGAGGCCACGGCCTCGGCGGTGCGCGCGACGGCACGCGCCATCGCGAGGTGCCGCGAGTCCTCCTTCTTGAGCTCGTCGCGGTAGCGCGAGATCAGCAGCAGCGCGTAGTCGGTGCCGGCGCCGAAGACCAGCACGCTGAGGATGCCGATCGTGGACTCGTCCCAGGCCACGCCCGTGACCTGGAGCACGTTGGTCGCGACGATGGCCGACAGCCGGTCGGCGATGCCGACGACCGTGAGCGGCACCAGCCACAGGACCGGGCTGCGGTAGGTGATGATCAGCAGCAGCGCGACCACTCCGGCGGTGGAGAGCAGCAGACGCAGGTTGGCGCCGTCGAAGACCTTGCCGAGGTCGGCCTGGATGCCCGCCGGACCGGTGACCTGGACGTCGAGACCGTCCGGGACGCCATCGCTCAGCTGCTGGCGCAGCTCGTCGACCTTGTCGATGTTGTCGGTCGCGGACGTCGACGTCACGGGGATCGCAGCGAACGCGGCGGTGCCGTCCTCGGCCACGACGACCGGACCGGTCTGCTCACCACCCGGCTGCCCGCTGTCGCTCGGCCGGCCGCTCTCGCCGCCGCCCTCGTCGCCGCCCGCCTGCGAGAGCAGCTGACCGGCCTGGGTGTTGAGCTCCTGCAGCGCGGCCTCGTCGATCTCGCCCGAATCCGCGGTCCAGAGCACGATCGCGACCTGGCCGTCGTCATCGGGGAGCTGGTCGGCCAGCTCGACCGCGAGGGTGCTGTCGGCACCCGCCGGGAGCGTGTCGGTGGCACGGGCGTCACGCTCGCCCTCAGGCACCAGCGCGATGATCGCGAGGGCGAGGAGGATGGGCACGAGGGCGACCAGCCACGCCGTACGACGTCCGGACACGAAGCGGGCGGGAGCGGGCGGGTGTGAGTGGGACACGGTCTTCCTCGAGGTCGCTAGTCCAAATGATTGCTAAGCAAGTTACTTATCAAGTTAGCGGTAGACTGGGTACGCTCGCAAGCCGGCGCAGCACGCCGCAGACCAGACCGACACGGAAAGGACCCACGTGAGCGACCACCTCGAGTCCGACGCGGTTCCCCCGTGGGTCGAGCGCGGCCAGGAGCGGGCGCAACCGCCGACGCTTCTCGCGCTGCGCGACCTCGTCGCGGCTGGGGGCCGGGTCAACCACGTCGTCTCGCGCCGCGCCGGCCTGAGCGAGACCGAGCTGGTGACCCTCGAGCACCTGAGCCGTGAGCAGATCGGGCCGGCCGAGGTGGCGCGCCGTCTCGAGGTGTCGACCGCGGCCGCGACCGGCATCGTCGACCGCCTGGTCGCCCGCGGGCACGTCGAACGTCGCCCCCACGACCTCGACCGCCGGCGCACCGACCTGCACATCACCGACTCCGGACGGGGTGAGGTGGTCGGCCACCTCATGCCGATGTTCGTCGCGCTCGACCGGCACGACGCCTCCTTCACCGAGGAGGAGAAGGTGATCGTGGAGCGCTACCTGCGCGGGGCCACGCAGGCCATCGAGCGGGTGCTGGGGCCGTAGGTCCTGCCCCGCGCGCCGTCCGGGCTCAGTCGCCCTGGCCGGCCTTGCGGTGCGCGACGAGGGCCGCGCCGACGATGCCGGCGCGGTTCTGGAGGGTGGCAGGGACCATCTCGGTGTCGACCTGGATCAGGTGGCCGAACTTGTCCCACGACTTGCTCACGCCGCCGCCGACCACGAAGAGGTCGGGGGTGAAGAGCCGCTCGAGGTGGCGGAAGTACGTCGTGAGGCGCTCGGACCACGCCTCCCAGCTGAGGCCCTCGCGCTCGCGCGCGCTCGTCGCGGCGCGCAGCTCCGCGACCTCGCCGTCGATCTCGAGGTGGCCCATCTCGGAGTTGGGCACGAGCTGGCCGTCGAAGATCATCGCGGAGCCGATGCCGGTGCCGAGGGTGATCACCATGACGAGGCCCTGGCGGCCCTTCGCCGCGCCGTACTCCGCCTCGGCGAGACCCGCCGCGTCGGCGTCGTTGACCACGTGCACCTCGCGACCCAGCGCCTCGGTGAAGATCGCGTCGGCGTCCTCGCCGATCCACGACTTGTCGATGTTGGCGGCCGAGAGCACGACGCCGCGCCGGACGATGCCGGGCACCGTCACGCCGACCGGGGTCGAGGCCGCGGGGAAGCTGTCGACGATCTGCTGGAACACCTCGGCCACGGCCTGCGGGCTCGCCGGCTTGGGGGTGTCGATGCGGACGCGGTCGTGGGCGAAGTCGCCCTGGGAGAGGTCGACGGGCGCGCCCTTGATGCCGGTGCCGCCGAAGTCGATGCCGAAGGGATGCTGCATGGGGGTCAATCTAGCGGCCGTCGCGGGCGCGGCGGGCCGGGCCCGCTCAGCGATCACCGGCCACCCGGTGATCGCTGAGCTTCTCGACCGTTGCAACGGTCGAGAACCCCACGGACCGGCGGCTACCCGGTGATCGCACCAAGTTGACAGATCCGTACCTCTTGTCAAGGTGATTTACAGATCATATGGTCATGTAAACCTCACGGCAGGAGACCACCACCATGGCCGGACATCCCACCCGACTCGCCCCCAGCGGCACGGTGCCCGACGGCACGACGGAGCTCTGGAAGGACCGCAAGCGCTACCTGTGGCTGATCGGCCTGGTGGTCCCGAGCCTCGCGTTCGTCGCCTTCGGCGGCTACCTCGCCACCGGGTGGAGCACCTGGTTCTGGGTCGGCCCCATCGTCATCCTCGGCATCGTCCCCGCGATCGACCTGGTCGCCGGCCTCGACCGCTCCAACCCGCCCGACGACGTGATCGAGGCGCTGGAGCAGGACCGCTACTACCGCTGGATCACCTACCTCTTCCTGCCGATCCAGTACGTCGGCTTCCTCGGCGCGATGGCCGTGGTCGGCGGCTGGGACGCCTTCGGCCTCCTCGCCGACCAGCCGCTGGCGACGATCGACAAGATCGGCCTCGCCATCTCGATCGGCTGCATCGGCGGCATCGGGATCAACACCGCCCACGAGCTCGGCCACAAGAAGGAGGCCAACGAGCGCTGGCTCTCCAAGATCGCCCTGGCGCAGGTGTTCTACGGCCACTTCTACATCGAGCACAACCGTGGCCACCACGTCCGTGTCGCGACCCCGGAGGACCCGGCGAGCTCGCGGCTGGGCGAGAACTTCTACCAGTTCTGGCCGCGCACGGTCGGCGGCTCCGTGAGGTCCGCGTGGCGGCTCGAGAAGCGTCGGCTGGCCCGGCGCAAGCAGAGCCCGTGGCGCCTCGACAACGACGTCCTCAACGCATGGGTGATGTCGCTCGTGCTGTGGGCCGTGGTCATCGCCGCGTTCGGGCCCGAGGTCGCGCCCTACCTCCTGGTCCAGGCGGTCGTCGGCTTCTCGCTGCTCGAGGTCGTCAACTACATGGAGCACTACGGGATGCTCCGGCAGAAGGTCGGGGTCGGCGACCGCCAGCGCTACGAGCGCGTCCTGCCCAGCCACAGCTGGAACTCCAACAACATCGCCACCAACGTGCTGCTCTACCACCTGCAGCGGCACAGCGACCACCACGCCAACCCGACCCGGCGCTACCAGACGCTGCGCGACTTCGAGGAGAGCCCGACGCTGCCGACCGGCTACGCCGGGATGATCGTGCTCGCCATCGTCCCCGCCGTCTGGCGCCGGGTGATGGACCAGCGCGTGGTCGACCACTTCGGCGGCGACGTGTCCCTGGCCAACATCAGCCCGCGCAAGCGCGAGACCTACCTGCGGCGGTACGCCACGCAACCGCTGCTTGAGCAGGGCGAGGAACGAGCCCGTGTCGACACCGAGGCAGAAGCGCCGAGTCAGCGTGCGCCGGAGGTCCTGGCCGCACGCTGCCCGGGTTGCGCGTACGTCTACGAGGTCGCCGCGGGTGAGGAGCACGAGGGCTTCGCCGCGGGCACGGCCTGGGCCGACATCCCGCAGGACTGGTGCTGCCCCGACTGCGGCGTGCGCGACAAGGCCGACTTCGTGCCCTGCGCGCCCGAGAGGTCGCCGGCCTGACGACGACGTACGCCGTCGGGCGGGCGCGACCCGCCCCGCTGCCTAGACTCGTGGCCGTGCCCGAGACGACCCGCGACCGCATCATCCGTGCGGCGGTGCGCCAGACCACCTCGTCGGGCTGGGCAGCGGTCACCATGGCGCGCCTCGCGGACGAGGCCGGTGTCAGCCGGCAGACCGTCTACAACGAGGTCGGGTCCAAGCCCGCCCTCGCCGAGACGATGATCCTCGAGGAGCTCGCCCGCTTCCTCGCGGTGGTCGAGCAGGCCTTCGACGCCGAGCCCACCGAGCTCACCCGCGCCATCGAGCGCGCGGTGTCCGACGTGCTGACCTACGCCCGCGCCAACACGCTGCTGCACGCCGTGGTCAGCGCGACCCACGGCGCCGACACCGAGCTGCTGCCGCTGCTGACGACCAACGCGGGATCACTGCTCGACACGGCCAAGGCGGTCGTCCTCGCCCGCGTGGCGCCGTACGCCCCGGGTCTCGACACCGACCACCTCGAGCCTGCGGCGGACATGGTCGTACGCGTCGTGCTGAGCCACGTCATGCAGCCCTCCGCCTCGCCCGAGAAGACCGGTGCCGACATCGCCTGGCTCGCCGGTCGGGTGCTCGAGGGCTGAGCACGGCACGCCGTGGCGAAGGGGTGGGCGACCGGACCGCGGCCACCACCCCCTCGCCCGGGCGGTCAGGTCACTCGCTCTCGCTCTCGTGGTCGTCGTGGAGGCCACCGGACGGGCACCCGGCGGTCGTGCAGAACGTGCCCTCGGGCCCGGCCGGTGCGGGCAGCGGCACCGACTCGGGGACCGGCTCGCCGACGACACCGTTGACCGGCTCCGTCGAGTAGGCGTAGGTCAGCGCCGCATAGGCGATGAGGTCGCTGTTGACGTCCAGCGCCGCGTTGTTGTTGTTGGCGTAGGTGTCGCAGGCCAGGTGGTAGCACGGGTCGTACTGCGCGCCCGCCGTGCCGCCCCAGACCGCCTGCTGCGCCGCGGTCTTGACGCCCTCGGCGCCGGTGAACAGGCCACCCGACGGGATCCCGGCCAGGATGAAGGCCTGGTAGTCGCTGCGACCCGAGTACTGCGCGTCGTCGTAGGGCTGCCCGACCGAGGTGTAGAAGCCCTCGTAGAGGGCCTCGATCGCCGCCGATCCCTCGGGGATGGGCACGCCGGCCGGCGCGGGGAACGTCGACGTGTCGGCGTCGTAGATCGTCAGGACGTAGTTGGGCGAGCCGACCATGTCGTAGTTGAGGTAGAGCGCGATGCGGTCCTTCTCGGCCTGCGACAGGCCCTGGACGTAGGCCGTGGAGCCGAGCAGGCCCGACTCCTCGGCGCCCCACCACGCGTAGCGCACGGTGTTGACCGGCTTGACCTTGGCCATCTGGAGTGCGGTCTCGAGGAGTGCGGCCGAGCCGGAGCCGTTGTCGTTGATGCCCGGTCCCGCCCCGACGCTGTCGAGGTGCGCACCGCTCATCACCACGTTGTCCCGGTAGGTGCCGCGCTTCTCCGCGATGACGTTGTAGTCGGTGCGGGTCTCGCTGGGCAGGACCCGCACCTGGCCGGTGGATCCCGGCTGGGCGAGCGTCACGCCATCGGCGAAGCTGGCGCCGACCACCGGGATGGTCACGACCGAGGGCACGAGCGTGCCCACGATGAGGCCCTCACGAGCGGGACTGGCGCCGTCGTTGAAGATCACGACCGCTTCCGCCCCGGCCGCCTGCGCGTTCGCCGCCTTGACGCCGAACGGACACGTACCCCGCTGGATCAGGGCGATGTCACTGGGGCCGGAGAGGTCGATGCCGGTGAAGTCGGTCGCCTCGCAGGCGCTGGTGCTGGCCCGTGGCGGGAGCAGGGCGAGGTCGATGGGGACGACACCGCCTGACACGGTGCCGTTGCCGGAGCCGGTGTAGGTCCCCGTCGCGTAGGAAGCAGTGACGGGCCCGGTCTGGCGCAGCAGGGCGGGGAAGACGAACTGGAACTCGAACGGGTCCAGGGTGACGGTGTAGCCCGCCGCCCGGAGCTTGCCGGCGACGTAGTCGACGCTCTTGGCGTAGCCCTCGGTGCCGGCCACGCGGCTCCCGGGGTAGTACTCGTCGTCGTTGGCGTCCGCGATGCTCTGGAAGACGGCCTGGTGGGCGCGTACGCCCTCGACCGTCACGCACTCGAGCAGCTTGGCGTAGGTGTTGTTCGTGCGCTTGGAGCACGACGGTGGCGCGGCCTCCGCCGGTGCGGCGGCACCGACCCAGGCGAGGGTGCTGGCGACGAGCGCCAGCGACAGGGGGCGCGCAGCACGTGAGGCGCGTCCCGGTGACATGTGAGGGGTGGACATGAGGTCTCCTGACGGTCCGACTTCGGGGTGTCGGACAAGCCATCTGATCCACCCCTAGGGGTGGCGTCAAGGGTGCCGGGGGGTCGGTCTGGACCGCTGCCCGAGCGCTCCTGCGACCGCGCGCCCTAGCCTTGCGGTGTGAGCGGAGTCGCCTGGGGTACGTCGACCGCCCGCGGCGTTGTCGCGGCGGCCACGCTCGGGTCGGGGCTGACGCTGCTGGACGGCACGGTCGTCAACGTCGCGCTCCGGTCGATGGGCGAGGACCTCGACGCGTCGCTCTCGCAGCTGCAGTGGATCACCAACGGCTACTTCCTCTCGCTCGCGTCCCTGATCCTGCTCGGCGGGGCGCTGGGGGACCGGCTCGGTCGACGCCGGGTCTTCGTCATCGGGACCGTGTGGTTCGCTCTGGCCTCCCTGCTCTGCGGGCTGGCGCCCACCGCCGAGGTGCTGATCGTCGCCCGGGTGCTGCAGGGGATGGGCGGCGCGCTCCTGACCCCGGGCAGCCTGGCCATGATCCAGGGCGCCTTCCGGGCAGAGGACCGCAGCCGCGCGATCGGCGCCTGGTCCGGCCTGGGTGGCATCGCGGCCGCGCTCGGACCGCTGGTGGGCGGGCTGCTGATCGACCACGCGTCGTGGCGCTGGATCTTCCTCATCAACCTGCCGCTCGCGGCGCTGACCGTCTGGCTGGCGCACCGCTGGGTGCCCGAGACGCGCGACCCGCGTGCCCACGGCAGGTTCGACCTCGCCGGTGCAGCCCTGGCGTCGCTGGCGCTCGCCGGCACCACCTGGGCACTGACCGACGCGGGCGGCCCGGCCACGTGGTGGGCAGCCGGGCTCGGCCTGGCCGCGGCGATCGGCTTCGTCGTCGTCGAGCGCCGGACCCGGGAGCCGATGGTGCCGCTCGGCCTCTTCGCCGACCGCACCTTCAGCGCCGCCAACGCGATGACCCTGGTCGTCTACGCCGCCCTCGGTGCGATCCTGTTCTTCCTCGTCCTGCAGCTCCAGACGGTGGGTGGCTACAACGCCCTCCAGGCCGGTCTGGCCACCCTCCCGATCACGCTCTGCATGCTCGTCCTGGCCGCCCGAGGCGGCGCCCTGGCCGAGCGGATCGGCCCGCGGATCCCGATGACGTTCGGCCCGTTGGCGATGGCCGCCGGCACGCTCTGGCTGCTCGTCGTCGGACCCGACGTGGTCTGGTGGCGCGACGTGGCACCCGGCCTCACCGTCTTCGGCCTCGGACTGGCGCTCATGGTGGCACCGCTGACCGCGACCGTGCTGGCCGCGGCGCCCGACGAGGTGACCGGCATCGCGAGCGGCATCAACAACGCCGTCGCCCGCGCCGGGTCCCTGCTCGCGGTGGCCGCACTCCCGACGGCCGTCGGCCTCGCCGGCGACGACTACCGCGACCCGGCGCGCTTCGACACCGCGTACGGCTCCGCGATGATCGCCTGCGCGGTGCTGCTCGTGGTCGGTGGCGTCCTGTCGTGGTTCGCGATCCCCAGCCGCATCCGCACCCCTTCTGCCTAAGGTCTGTGCCATGCGCGTACGACGGGGAGCTGGGGTGGCGGTCGCCGCTGCCCTCACCCTCGTGCTCGGCGCGTGCAGTGACGGGGACGCGGCTCCCGAGCCGGACCGCACGTCGGCCGCCGAGACCTCGAAGCCCTCGCCGAGCAAGAGCCCGGCCGTGCCGGTCGCCGACCCGGCGCACGCCGTCGACCCGCCCGGCAGGCGCGACGGCCGGCTGTGGAGCGCCGACATCCTCGTGCAGTGGGACCGACCCCTCGACGACGACCTGGTCAAGAGGATCGAGAGGCTCGAGGGCGTCGCCCACACCGAGCGCATCGGCCTCGGCCAGGTCAGCCTGGAGAACCGCGTGCTGACGGTCGCCTCGGTCGACCCCGGCGACTACCGCCACTTCACGCAGGCGGACGTGGCGGACTTCCAGGAGGCCTGGGACCGCGTCGCCGGCGGTGAGATGGCGATCGACCAGAAGGTCGCCAAGCGGCTCGCCGACAAGGACGGGATGATCCGGCTCGGGAGCGAGGAGAGCGCCCCCACCCTGCACGTGGGCGCCTACACGCCCCAGATCCCGACCATCGACATGGTGGTCAACACCGCCTGGGCCGACGACATCGAGATGGCCACCGACAACGGCCTGCTGATCTCGACCGACGCGATCACCCCCTCGAGCATCCGCAAGCCGCTGAAGCGGCTCGTCGGCGAGGACGTCTCGGTGCAGATGCTCGACATCGCGTCCCTGATCGGGCTCGACCCCGACGCGCAGCTCACGGCACTCCCGACCGGCACCACCCTCGGCAGCGTCGTGGGCACCTACCGCTACCGCGTCATCGGCGGCGGCCGGATCGCCCCGGAGGAGTCCTGGGTGGCAGCCAACATCCGCACCGAGGTGGTGCCGATCCTGGGCGCGGTCACCTGCCACAAGGACCTCTTCCCGCAGCTGCGGGCGGCGCTGCTCGAGGTGCAGTCGCGCGGACTGGCCGCGGAGATCCATCCCGACGAGTACGCCGGCTGCTACTACCCCCGCTTCATCGCCAACACCACCTCGCTGTCCAACCACTCCTTCGGCCTCGCCCTCGACCTCAACGTCCCCGGCAACGGCCGCGGGACCGTCGGCGACATCGACCGCGACGTGGTCGCCGTGTTCAAGAAGTGGGGCTTCGCCTGGGGTGGCGACTGGCGCTACACCGACCCGATGCACTTCGAGCTCAGCGAGGTCAAGGCCGTCGGCTGAGAGGGTGCCGCGCGTGACTAGGCTCGGCGCATGAAGGCAGTCCAGGTCGTCACGCCCACCGGTCCCGCCGACATCGAGGTGCGCGAGGTCGACGCGCCCGTCCCGGCGGCCCACGACGTGCTGGTCGAGGTGCACAGCGTCGGCGTCGCCTTCCCCGACCTCCTGCTGAGCCGGGGGGAGTACCAGTTCAAGCCCGAGCCGCCGTTCACGCTCGGCGTCGACTTCGCCGGCGTGGTCCTCGACCCTGGCGCCGCGGAGTCCAGCGGCTTCACGGTCGGACAGCGGGTCGCGGGGGTCAACCTCAACGGCGGGGCGGCCGAGGTCGTCGCCAACCCGGCGATCTTCACCTTCGCGCTGCCCGACGCCCTGTCGTACGACGAGGGCGCGGCGCTGCCGATGAACTACCTCACCGCCCTCTTCGCGCTCGAGGAGCGCGGGGGACTGCGCGACCGCGAGACCGTCCTCGTCCACGGCGCCGCCGGCGGCGTCGGCACCGCGACCCTCCAGGTCGCGAAGGGTCTCGGCGCGCGGACCATCGCGGTCGTCAGCACCGAGGAGAAGGCGGCCTTCGCGCGCGCCGCCGGCGCCGACGAGGTCGTCATCGGCCCGGACTTCAAGGACGCGGTCAAGGAGCTGACCCAGGGCCGCGGGGTCGACGTCGTCCTCGACGTCGTGGGCGGCGACGCGTTCACCGACTCCCTGCGCTGCCTGGCCGAGCTCGGCCGGATCCTCGTCGTCGGGTTCGCCGCCGGCCAGGGCATCCCCCAGGTGAAGGTCAACCGGCTGCTCCTCGGCAACACCGACGTCCGCGGCGTCGGCTGGGGGGCGTACGCCATGACCCGCCCGGGCTACATGCAGAAGCAGTGGCACCGCCTCGCTCCGATGATCGAGGCCGGCGTCATCAGGCCGCCGATCGGTGCGACCCACGACATGGCCGACTTCGGGCGGGCGCTGGTCGACATGGACGAGCGCCGCACCCTCGGCAAGTCGGTCGTGCGGGTGCGCTGACGCCTGCCGTCTGGCCCGCCGCGTTAGGGTCGGCGCGTGACGATCCTTGACGCTGCCCGCGACGGCATGAACCCCGACATCCGCCCGCAGGACGACCTCTTCGGCCACGTGAACGGCCGCTGGCTGGAGGAGACGGAGATCCCCTCCGACAAGTCCAGCTGGGGCGCCTTCATCGCGCTGGCCGACGCTGCCGAGCAGCAGGTGCGCGACATCATCACCGAGCTCGCGGACCGCCCGCGCGACGAGCTCGACGAGGACGAGCGCAAGGTGGGCGACCTCTACGCCTCCTTCATGGACACCGACACCATCGAGGCCAAGGGCCTCCAGCCGGTCCAGGGCCTCCTCGACCGGGCCCGCTCGGTGAGCAACCTGACCGACCTCGCCGCCTTCCTCGGAGTCTTCGAGCGCATCGGCGGCCCCGGTCTCTTCGGTTCCTACATCACGCCCGACCGCGGTGACGCCTCGACCAACATCGTCTACCTCGCCCAGGGCGGCCTCGGCCTGCCCGACGAGTCCTACTACCGCGACGAGAAGTTCGCCGAGATCCGCGAGAAGTACGTCGCCTACCTCACCCAGCTGTTCACGCTCAGCGGCCACGCCGACCCGTCGGCCGGGGCCGCGGCCGTGCTGACGTACGAGACCCTGCTGGCCCAGGGCCACTGGGAGGCCGCGGAGACACGCGACGTCCAGAAGACCACCAACCACAAGAGCCTCGACGAGCTCGTGGCGCTCTGCCCGGCCTTCGACTGGGTCACCTACATCACCGGCCTCGGCGGCACCGAGGAGACGCTGCGCAGCTCGATCGTGATGCAGCCCGACTTCTTCTCCCACCTGTCGACGGTGCTGGAGGAGACGCCGATCGAGGCGTGGCGCGACATCCTGCACGTGCGCATCATCCGCAGCTCGGCGCCCTACCTGCCCGACGAGTTCGTCCAGGCCAACTTCGACTTCTACGGCCGCACGCTCAACGGCACCCCGGAGCTGCGCGCCCGCTGGAAGCGCGGCGTCGACTTCGTCGAGGGCTGCATCGGCGAGGCCGTCGGCAAGGTCTACGTCACCCGCCACTTCCCGCCGAAGTCCAAGCAGATGATGGACGAGCTGGTCGCCAACCTCGTCACCGCCTACCGGCGCTCGATCGAGACGCTCGACTGGATGGGCGAGGACACCAAGCAGAAGGCCTACGACAAGCTCGACCGCTTCTACCCCAAGATCGGCTACCCGACGGAGTTCCGCGACTACTCCGCGCTCACCATCTCGCCCGACGACCTGATGGCCAACGTCACCTCGGCGTCGGCGTTCGAGACCGACCGCCAGCTCGAGAAGGTCGGGCAGCCCGTCGACCGCGACGAGTGGCTGATGCTCCCGCAGACCGTCAACGCCTACTACCACCCGGGCACCAACGAGATCTGCTTCCCGGCCGCGATCCTGCAGCCGCCGTTCTTCAGCCCCGACGCCGAGGAGGCCGAGAACTACGGCGGCATCGGCGCGGTCATCGGCCACGAGATCGGTCACGGCTTCGACGACCAGGGCGCGCAGTACGACGGCGACGGCAACCTCCACGACTGGTGGACCGCCGACGACAAGTCCGCCTTCGAGGCCAAGTCGCAGGCGCTGGTCGCGCAGTACGACGAGTTCGAGCCGCGCACCCTCCCCGGCGAGCACGTCAACGGCAGCCTCACCGTCGGTGAGAACATCGGCGACCTCGGCGGCCTGACCATCGCGCACAAGGCGTACGTCATCAGCCGGGGCGGTGAGGCGTCGGTCGACGAGCGCCGCACCCTCTTCCTCAACTGGGGCCACGTGTGGCGCACCAAGCGGCGCAAGGAGCAGGAGCTGCAGTACCTCACCATCGACCCGCACAGCCCCGCCGAGTTCCGCGCCAACATCGTGCGCAACCTCGACGAGTTCCACGAGGTCTTCGAGACCCGGCCGGGCGACGGCCTCTGGCTCGAGCCCGAGGGTCGCGTCCGTATCTGGTGATCAGGGACGGAGCGTGTCGAAACCTGATCCAGGTGACTGACCGCCCGAGCCGACGACAAGTGGAGCCCCGTGACCGACCTACCGTCACCGGGCTCCACTGTCGACTCACCCCACGGCATTTCCCCCTGGCTGCCGCACCGCTGTTGAATGAGCGCGTGACACTGCCGGGGCACGACCAGTCCGCCCACCGGATCCGCATGGAGTGGGGTCCGACGGGTGCCGCTGCGGTCCCGGCGGACTACGCCGTGGTCGTCGACGTGCTCTCCTTCACCACCACCCTCAGCGTGGCGCTCGAGCGCGGCATCGAGGTCTTCCCGTTCCGCTGGCGCGACTCGCGCGCCGCCGAGCACGCCGTACGCCACGGCGCGACGCTGGCCGTCGGTCGGTTCGAGGCCATGTCGCGCGGCGACGCGCGCCACGTGTCGCTCTCCCCGGCGAGCCTGGCGGAGGTGCAGGGGATCGAGCGACTGGTGCTGCCTTCGCCCAACGGCTCGACCATCGCCTTCGCGCTGGCCGAGTCGGGGGCGCAGGTCGTCGGCGCGTGCCTGCGCAACGCCGGTGCCGTCGCCCGGTGGCTGGCCCCGCGGGTGGCCGACGGCGCCAGCGTGGTCGTCGTACCCGCGGGGGAGCGGTGGTACGACGACACGCTGCGTCCGGCGGTCGAGGACCTGTGGGGCGCGGGCGCGGTGATCGCCGACCTGCTCGACGGGCTCGAGTCGCCGGCATCGGCGAGCCCCGAGGCGCGGATGGCCGTCGCCGCCTGGCACGGAGCCGTGCTGCCGGTCGACCTGCTCAACTGCGCCGGCGGGATCGAGCTGGCCGACGCCGGCTTCATCGCGGACGTGGAGATCTCCGCGCGCCTCGACGTGAGCGAGGTCGTGCCGGTGCTCGTCGGCGAGTCGTTCCGCGACGCGACGGCCCTGCCGCCGCCCGGCCCGCGACTGCGGCGCGTCGGCGGCCCCACCTGAGGCTGGCTCTGGTCCTCGCCGCCGGTCTTCCCTAGTGTGATGGCGGCCACACTCGGGTGGCCGTGATCTCGGAGGACACCCAGATGAATCGCACCTCTCGTCGCCTGGCCGTGCTCGGCTCGGCGCTCGTCGGCCTGCTCGGCCCGCTGCTGCTCCAGCCCGCGCAGGCGGCCGCGCCGTCCTACGTCGCCCTCGGCGACTCGTACGCCTCGGGCACCGGCACCCGCTCGTACATCGCCGACGGCACCAGCTGCCAGCGCTCGACCCAGGCCTACCCGAGCCTGATCGCGGCGGCCCGCGGCTACGCCCTCAACTTCCGCGCCTGCTCGGGCGCCCGGATCACCGACGTCACCGCCACCCAGCTCTCGGCGCTGACCACGGCCACCGGCTACGTGTCGATCTCCGTCGGCGGCAACGACGCAGGATTCGCGGATGTCCTCACCGAGTGCGCCCTGCCGGGCTGGGCGAGCAACTGCAACGGCAAGATCGACGGCGCCCAGGCGTTCGTCAACACCTCGCTCCCCGGACAGCTCGCCACCCTCTACTCCTCGATCCGCGCGCGGGCGCCGTACGCCAGGGTCGTCGTGGTGGGCTACCCGCGGATCTTCATGGGCGAGGACTGCAACGCCTTCACCTGGTTCTCCCCCGCCGAGCAGTCGCGCCTCAACCAGATGGCCGACCTGATCAACGCCAGGACCGCGGCGGCTGCCTCGGCGGCCGGGTTCTCCTTCGCCAACCCGACGACCGCGTTCGTGGGCCACGCGGTGTGCGACAACCCGGAGTGGATCAACGGCCTCTCCAGCCCGATCAGCGAGAGCTACCACCCCAAGGCCACCGGTCACGCGGGCGGCTACACGCCGACCGTGAGCCCGCTGCTCACCGGCGCGGCCGTCGCCGTGACCGCGCAGGTCGTGGCCGACTCGTCCGCGAGCGGTGCCGAGCAGGCCGCGCTCCAGAGCCAGTACGTCGACGCGGACCGCAGCATCGAGCCAGAGGTCGTCGTCGCGCCCGACCTGACCACGCCGGAGGCGCGTCGTGCCGCGCGGAAGGCCGGGATCGACCTCGACCGCTTCCTCGCGCAGAGCCAGCGCTGAGGTCCGGCCCCCGCCCCCACGCCGGGGTGGTCCAGTGGCGAATGGCTGTCCACCAGCCGTAGTCCAGTGACGGATGGCTGCCGATCCGGCCTCACGTCGACCATCCCTCGCTGGACCACCCCGGCGGCCGGTGGCGTCCTCGGTGGGTCGAAGCGGCCAGCGGGTGCCTGTGGACGCGCCCGTGCAGCCGTCGGTGGCGGTTGGTAGACAGGGGTCATGACCTCCCCCGTTGCCGAAGCCGTCACCGACGACGTACGCCGCTCGGCCCACGAGGCCGCCGAGCGCCACCTCACGGCGCTCGTCGGTCGTCACGACGCCGTCCTGCGTGAGGACCAGTGGGCGGCGATCGAGGCCCTCGCGGTCGACCGCCGTCGTGCACTGGTCGTCCAGCGCACGGGCTGGGGCAAGTCGGCCGTCTACTTCGTGGCGACCAAGCTGCTGCGCGAGGCCGGCGCCGGCCCGACCGTCATCGTCAGCCCCCTGCTCGCGCTCATGCGCAACCAGATCGCCGCCGCCGAGCGCGCCGGCATCCGTGCGGTGACGATCAACTCGACCAACATCGACCAGTGGCGGCCGATCCACGACCAGATCGCCTCCGGCGAGGTCGACGTCCTGCTGGTCAGCCCGGAGCGGCTCAACAACCCCGGCTTCCGCGACGAGGTGCTGCCGCGGCTGGCCGCGACCTGCGGGCTGCTGGTGGTCGACGAGGCCCACTGCATCTCCGACTGGGGCCATGACTTCCGCCCCGACTACCGCCGCCTGCGCACGCTCCTCGCCGAGCTGCCGACCGGGATCCCTGCGCTGGCCACCACCGCGACGGCCAACGCCCGGGTGACCAACGACGTCGCCGAGCAGCTGGGGGTGCACGCCGGCTCCACGGGCCTGGAGGAGGGCGCCGTCCTCGTGCAGCGCGGCACCCTCGACCGCGAGTCGCTGCGGCTCGGGGTGGTCCAGCTCAAGATGCCCGAGCAGCGGCTCGCCTGGCTCGCCGACCACCTCGCCGAGCAGCCCGGCTCGGGCATCGTCTACTGCCTCACCGTCGCGGCCACCCAGGAGGTCGCGGGCTACCTCCGCGCCCGCGGTCTCGAGGTCGCCGCCTATTCCGGTCAGACCGAGGCCGACGAGCGCCACGGCCTCGAGCAGGCGCTGGTCGAGGGTCGGGTGAAGGCGCTGATCGCGACCAGTGCCCTCGGGATGGGCTTCGACGCCAGCCTCGGCTTCGTGATCAACCTCGGGGCGCCCCAATCGCCGGTCGCCTACTACCAGCAGGTCGGCCGTGCGGGCCGCGGCACCGACGAGGCGACCGTGGTCCTGCTGCCGCAGATCGAGGACCGTGACATCTGGGCCTACTTCGCCTCCCTCGGCTTCCCCCGTGAGGAGCAGGTGCGCGAGACCCTCGCCGCGCTCGCCGACTCCGACCGGCCGCTGTCGACCGCGACGCTCGAGACGCGCGTCGAGCTCGGCCGCAACCGCCTCGAGTCGATGCTCAAGGTCCTCGACGTGGACGGCGCCGTCCAGCGGGTCCAGGGCGGCTGGGTCGCGACCGGACGGCCGTGGGACTACGACGCCGAGCGCTACGCACGCGTCGCGGAGGCCCGCGAGCGCGAGCAGCAGGCGATGCTCGGCTACCTCAGGACCGACCAGTGCCGGATGCGCTACCTCCGCGAGCAGCTCGACGACCCGGACGCGACCGACTGCGGCCGGTGCGACAACTGTGGTGGCCTGACCCTCTCGACGAGCATCAGCGAGGCGGCCGTCGCCGAGGCGGGGGAGCGGCTGTCGCGCCCCGGCGTCCCGCTCGAGCCCCGCCGGATGTGGCCCACCGCGCTCGCCAACCTCGGGCTCGACCTCAAGGGCAAGATCGCCGAGGGAGCCGAGACCGGTAGGTCGGTGGCCCGGCTCACCGACCTCGGTCACGGCCAGGCCCTCCGCGCGCTGTTCCGCGAGGACACCCCCGACGGCCCGGTGCCGCCCGGCCTCGCGCAGGCGGTCATGGACGTCATGAAGACCTGGTCCCCGGAGTGGACGACCCGTCCCGACGCGATCGTGGTGGTCGAGTCGGCGACCCGGCCGACGCTGACGCGCGACCTCGCCGACGGCCTCTCCCGGGTCATGCAGATCCCGATCGTCGGCACCTGGGCGATCCGCGACGACTCCGTGCCGCCGCGGGCCGGTCAGTCCAACTCCGCCCAGCGGGTCGCCGCCGTACGCCGTCGCGGCGGGCTCGTCGCCGAGATCCCCGCCGGCGCGACCGTGCTGCTGGTCGACGACCAGGTGGCGTCCGGCTGGACCCTCACCGTCGCCGCGACCGCGATCCGCGCCGCGGGCGCGAGCGGCGTGCTGCCCCTGGTGCTGGCCGCCCAGGGCTGAACGCCTACGAACCGTCGTCCAGCCGGCGGCTGTGGAGCCGCGTGGTCAGGAGCCGTCGCTCCGCGTCGTTGGTGGTGAGCTCGAGGGCGCGGGCATTGGCCCGCGCAGCCTCGTCGTCGCGCCCCAGGCCGGTCAGCAGGTGGGCACGGGTGGCGTGGAAGAGGTGGTAGTCGGCGAGTGGTTGCGCCAGCTGCTCCAGGCGTGCGAGCGCGTCGGCGGGCCCGGCCACCTGGGCATGGGCCACCGTCTGGTTGAGCCGTACGACGGGTGACGGGTCATGGCGCGCCAGCTCGTCGTAGAGCAGCGAGATCTGGAGCCAGTCCGTCTCCGCCCAGCTGGACCCCGTGGCGTGCACGGCCGCGATCGCGGCCTGCAGCTGGTAGGCCCCGGGCCGGCCCAGGGATGCGGCGCGCTCGATCATCGCCTCGCCTTCGGCGATGGCGGCGGCGTCCCAGAGCCCGCGGTCCTGCTCACGCAGCAGGACGAGGTCACCGTCTGCGAACCGGGCCCGACTGCGGGCGTGCTGGATCGTGAGCAGCGCGGCCAGCCCCCAGGCCTCTGCCTCGTCGGGCAACGCGGTCGCGACGACGCCGGCCAGCCACACCGCGTCGGCGGCGAGGTCCCTGTCCTGCGTGGCTCCCGTGGACGACACGAACCCCTCGTTGAACATCACGTAGACGACGGCGAGCACGTCGCCCAACCGGACGGACCTCTCGGCGGGAGGCGGCACCGTCAGCGCGATTCCGGCGGAGACGATCTTCTTCTTCGCCCGCACGATGCGCTGGGCGAGCGTGGTCTCGTGGACCAGGAAGGCCCGGGCGATCTGCGGGGTGGTGAGGCCGACGACCGCGCGGAGCGTCAGCGCCAGCCGTGCCTCGGGCGCGAGGGCCGGGTGGCAGCAGGCGAACAGCAGTGCCAGCCGGTCGTCGGTGCCGGCGGCTGCTTCGCCGGCCGTCGGTACGTCGACCCGCGCCGCGAGCGCCCGCTGCCGGTCGCGGTGGCGCATCCCGTCCATCGCGTTGCGCGTTGCGGCGACCTGGAGCCAGGCGCCGGGTCGCTGCGGACGACCGTCGCGGCGCCAGGACGTCAGCGCCTCGACGACCGCTGCCTGCACTGCCTCCTCGGCGAGGTCGAAGTCGCCGAACCGCCGGGAGAGCCGGGCCACCAACGGGCCGGCCTCGTCGCGCAGGGTGCGTGCGAGGAGGTCGTCCGTGGTGGCCGGCCGCCGGCTCTTCATCCCTCCATGTGGGAGTAGTCCTCGACCATCGGCCGGATCTCGACGGCGATGCCCGGGAGCTCGAGGAGGGGCCAGGTCTTCACCACGGCGATCGCGGCGTCCATGTCGGCCACGTCGATCACGCTGAAGCCGCCGATGACCTCCTTGGCCTCGTTGAAGGGCCCGTCGACGACGACGGCACCGTCGGCCGAGTGCTTGACCGTGGTGGCGGTCTCGACGCCGAGGAGCTCGGCACCCGAGTCGGCCATCACGCCGGCGTTGGTGCCGAACCACTCGTAGACCCGCTGGTAGATGGCCTGGGCGGCCTCGGGGTCGGCGCCAGCGGCGAGGTCGGGGCGGGAGGTGTACATCAGGACGTACTTCATGGCGGTGCCTCTCGTGTGCGGCCCCGCTGTTCGGGGCTCTGTCATCACCTCGTCGCCGCCCGTGGACCGATTTCGACAGCCCGCGAGAAGTTCTTCTCCATCATCCTCCGAACGAGCTCCGAAATGCAGTGACCGGGCGGCCCCCGAAGGGACCGCCCGGTCACGGGGACGAGCCGCGGGTCAGTGACCCATCATCGCGGTCGGGTCGACCGGGGCGACCTTCTTGCGCGGCAGGAAGGCGGCCGGGATGAGGCAGCACGCGACCAGGATCGTCGCCACCACGAAGACCGTGGCGAACGCGTCCGCGAGGGCCACCTGGCCGGAGGCGGCGAAGTCGGTGAACTGGTCCGCGGTCATCCCGAACTGCTGCGCGATCCCGGCCAGCACGCCCGGGTCGCCCTCGGCCGAGCGCGCGGCGAGGTAGGCGCCGGCGGTGTCACTGCCCTTGATCTGGTTGGTGAGGATCACCGAGAAGAGCGCGGTGCCGATGGAGGCCGCGACCTGCTGGGTGATGTTGAGCAGCGTCGAGCCGCGGGCGACGTTGTGCGCGGTGAGCGTCGCGAGCGCCGCGGTCATGATCGGCATCATCGTGCCGCCCATGCCGAGGCCCATCACGAAGAGGGCGCCGAGCATGTAGGCGTACGACGTGTCCGCACTGATCTGGGTGAACATCGCCATCCCGATGGTGATCACCGTGACGCCGACCAGCACGATCTTGCCGGGGCCGATCCTGTCCGCCAGGATCCCGGCGATCGGCATGGTGATCATCGCGCCGACACCCTGCGGGGCCAGCAGCAGGCCGGCGCCGAGGGCGTCCTCGCCGCGGACCTGGATGAAGTAGAGCGGGAAGAGCAGCGAGGCACCGAAGAACGCGATCGCGAAGAGCATCATCGCGAGCACCGCGACGGTCATGTCCTTGTTCTTGAACAGGCGCAGCTCCACCAGCGGGTGGATGTTGCGCCGCGCCAGGGCCCACGGGACGAACGCGGCGATCAGGAGCAGGCCGAGGGTCGCCGGCAGCCAGACCTCGGTGGCCGTGGCGGTGCCGTGCTCGGGGATCGAGCTGATGCCGTAGAGGAACGCGGCGAGGCCCGGGGACAGGAGCACCATGCCCAGCCAGTCGAAGGTCTCCGACGGCTCGACCTCGTCCTGGGGGAGGACGATCCAGGCGTAGACGATGGCGGCGAGGCCGATCGGCAGGTTGATCAGGAAGATCCAGTGCCAGGACGCGCTGTCGATGAGCGCGCCGCCGAGGATCGGGCCGAAGATCGGGCCGAGGAGCATCGGGATGCCGAGCACGGCCATGACGCGACCGACGCGCTCCGGGCCCGCGGCGCGGGTCAGGATCGTCATGCCGAGCGGCATCAGCATGCCGCCGCCGAGGCCCTGCAGCACGCGGAAGAGGACCAGCATCTCCAGCGACGTCGCTGCCGCGCACAGCACGGAGCCGGCGGTGAAGAGCAGCACGGCGAGGAGGTAGAGGCGCTTGGTGCCGAAGCGGTCGGCGGCCCAGCCGGTCAGCGGGATGACGCTGGCCAGGGCGAGCGTGTAGCCGGTCATCGTCCAGGCGACCTCGGCCGCGGTGGCGTCGAACTCGCGCTGGAAGGTCTCGAGGGCCACGGAGACGACGGTGATGTCGAGGATCGACATGATGGCGCCGAGGACGACGACGCCGGCCACCATCAGCACGTTCTTGTCGAGCTTGTCTGAGTTGTCCGGCTGGGTCTCGCCGGACTGGAGCTGGGTGTCGGTCACCCGCTGAGGATATTGGTTGCAGAGGACAACCACCCAATCCTTTTCGGGGTGGGCTGGATCACGTCGGCTCGGTCGATCTCCCGAAACAAAGCCGTGCGAGACTCCGCCCGGGTCAGCGATGCGCGCCGACGCCGGCCGGTGGGGAACGTTGTGTCGGTGCCAGGCGTTACGGTCCCTGTCGAGACGTGGGACCGCTGGTCGAGCAGCGAGCGCATGGCAACACCGCTGGTTGAGCAGCGAGCCGGTGGCAACACCGCTGGTTGAGCAGCGAGCGCATGGCAAGACCGCTGGTTGAGCAGCGAGCGAGTGGCAACACCGCTGGTTGAGCAGCGAGCGCAGCGAGCGTGTCGAAACCAAGGTCCAGGCTGGAGGTCGCATGAGCTTCGTCCCGGTGACCGGCCCCGCCCGGCTGCTCGTGGGCCAGCCGCCGCGGGAGGGTTCGATCGAGTTCACTGACGACCGGCGCACCATCGTGATGCCGATCCGCGGTGCGCTGCCGGTGCTGGGCAAGGTCCGCGACCAGAGCGACATCCACCCCTCGGTCGCGCTGCTCGCGGGCGCGGCGCTGATGGGCCTGCAGCTGGTGGCCTCGGGCAGGTTCGCGCCCGACCCCGACGGACGGCACTGGCAGGCGGCCGGGCTGGACGCCGACGACGAGCGCCGGATCGCCGACCTCGCTCGCTCGCGCGCGTGGGACGGATTCGACGAGGCCACCGCCGAGGGCATGGTGCGCGGGCTGCTCGACGCGGTCGTCGACACGATGCCCCGTACGACGCCGGGCCGCGCACGCCGCGGGGCGCTGGCACCCGTACGCCCCACTGCGCGGGACACCAGCCCCGACGACTTCAGCGACCAGCTCCAGCAGCGGATCGCGCGGATCCGCTCCCGCGGTCGCGACGACCGCCCGCACCTGGTGACGATCTCCTTCCGGATCGAGGCCGACGAGGAGGAGCTGGTCGCCGGCGCGGTGCGCCTGGTCACGCAGGTCCACGCGGTCGACAACGCCGCCCACATGGCCGACGCCTCCGAGCTGTGGGCGGAGACGGGCCCGGAGGCCGGCCACGGCTTCGGCGAGCGGGCCCGCACCCACGCCGCCATCGCGCTGCGATCCGCGGCCGACGCGTGGCCGGTGCTGGAACGGCTGCTCGACCTGCGGATCCCCGACGAGATCACCCTCGACACCGACGAGATCCTGTCCCTCCTCGATGGGGGCGCCGCCGCGCTCACCGAGGTCGGCCACCCCGTGATGTGGCCGAAGTACCTCGACCGTGAGGTCACCCAGCGGGTCGAGCTGGGCCGCCGGTCGGCGGCCCAGCCCCGCGGCGAGCCCCTGCAGGACGGGCTCTTCGGACCGCAGGCCCTCTTCGGCTTCGAGTGGCAGCTCTCCCTGCACGGCGACGAGCTGACCGACGACGAGATGGACGAGCTGGCACGCGCGACCAGCCCGATCATCAAGCTGCGCGACAACTGGGTGGCGGTCGACTCCGCCGTCATCAAGCGCGCCCGCAAGCGGCTGATCCGCACCATCACGCCGGTGCAGGCCATCGCCGCCACCCTCACCGGCGTCGTCGACATCGAGGAGGTCCCCTACGAGGCGGTGGTCGGGGCGAGCCTGCTCGTCGTCCGCGACCGGCTGCGCGAGGCTGCGACCGGCGAACCCATCGACGTACCTCCGGGGCTCCGTGCCGAGCTCCGCGACTACCAGCGGCGCGGCCTGTCGTGGCTGGCCGAGCTCACCTCGCTGGGCCTCGGCGCCTGCCTGGCCGACGACATGGGCCTCGGCAAGACGATCACGCTGATCGCGCTCCACCTGCACCGCGCCGGCGAAGGACCCACGCTCGTCGTGTGCCCGGCGTCGCTGCTCGGCAACTGGGAGGCCGAGATCCACCGCTTCGCTCCCGGAGTGCCCGTACGCCGCCACCACGGCAGCGCGCGTGATCTCGACGGCGTGACCGACGGCTTCGTCCTGACGACCTACGGCACCATGCGCAACGACGCGGCCCTGCTCGCCGAGGTGCCCTGGGACCTCGTCGTCGCCGACGAGGCGCAGCACATCAAGAACTCGCGGTCGGCCGCGGCCCGCGCCCTGCGCACCGTGCCGAGCAGGGCACGGGTGGCGCTGACCGGCACCCCGGTCGAGAACGACCTCACCGAGCTCTGGTCGATCCTCGACTGGGCGATCCCCGGCCTGCTCGGCAGCCGCAACGCCTTCCGCAAGGTCTGGGCGGGACCGATCGAGTCCGGGCTCGAGCCCACCAAGGCCCGCCAGTTCGCCGACCTGATCGGCCCGTTCCTGCTGCGCCGCCGCAAGTCCGACCCGGGCATCGCGCCCGAGCTGCCGGCCAAGACCGAGACCGACCACGTCCTCGGGCTGACCCGCGAGCAGGTCGTCCTCTACGAGACGCTCGTGCGCGAGTCGATGCGCCGCATCGAGGAGGCCGACGAGGAGACCCGGCGCGGGCTGGTGCTCAAGCTGCTCACCGGCCTCAAGCAGATCTGCAACCACCCGGCCCACTTCCTGCGCCAGGCCAACCCCAAGCTGCGCGGGCGGTCCGAGAAGCTCGACCTGCTCGACGAGCTGGTCGGCACGGTGATCGCCGAGGACGGGGCCGTCCTCGTCTTCACCCAGTACGTCGCCATGGCCCGGTTGCTCGAGCGTCACCTGGCGAGCACCGGCGTGCCGCACCAGTTCCTGCACGGTGGCACCCCGGTCCGCGAGCGCGACGCGATGGTCGCGCGGTTCCAGGCCGGCGAGCTCCCGGTGTTCCTGCTGTCGCTGAAGGCCGGCGGCACGGGACTCAACCTCACCCGGGCCGACCACGTCATCCACTTCGACCGCTGGTGGAACCCCGCGGTCGAGGACCAGGCCACCGACCGCGCCTACCGGATCGGCCAGACCCGGCCGGTCCAGGTGCACCGCGCGATCACCCAGGGCACGATCGAGGAGAAGATCGCCGAGCTGCTGACCCGCAAGCGCTCGATCGCCGACTCCGTCCTCACCCGCGGCGAGACCGCCCTGACCGAGCTTACCAACGCCGAGCTCCGCGACCTCGTGGAACTGCGGACCACCGGATGACTCCGGCGACCGATCCGACCAGCACGGCGACGACGCACCCCCGCCTCCCCGCACGACGAGGCGGCGGCACCGGCACCTGGTGGAGCAAGGCGGTGCTCCGTGCGGTCGAGGAGGCCGCCTTCAGCGCGGCCGACCTGCGGGCCGGACGCTCGCTCGCGCGGGCGGGGGCGGTCGGCGCGATCACGGTCGCCGACGGCCACGCCCTGGCGGCCGTCAAGGACGGCCACGACGCGTTCACGGTCGAGGTGACGATGCCGGTGCTCGACGCCTCCGACGCGGCCGCGGTCACCGAGCTCGTCGCGGCCGAGTCGGGCCGCATCGCCGCGCTGCTCGCCGGCCAGCTGCCCCACGCCTTCGTCGAGGCAGTGGAGGAGGCGGGCGTCGAGCTGCTGCCGTACGGCGGGGAGCTGGGCTCGGCCTGCACGTGCGACGCCTGGCTCGACCCGTGTCCGCACGCACTGGCCGTGCTGACCCAGCTGGCGTGGCTCATCCAGGCCGACCCGTTCGTGCTGACCCACCTGCGGGGGCTCGCGCGCGACCGGGTGCTGCGCGACCTCCACCGGATCACCACCCCGCACGCCTCCGCGCCGGTGCTCGGCGTCGAGTCTCCTGGGGACTCACCCGCGGGCGACGGGCCGGACGACCCCGACGAGGTGGACGACCTCGTGGTCGCCGAGGACGCCGCGGTCAGGGCGGCGCGGCTGCTCCAGCAGGAGCAACCCTTCGACGCGTGGTGAGGCGTCGGGTCAGCGGACCTCGGTCGTCGCGACCGGGCGGGCGCCGAGCTCCTCGTCGAGGCGGAGCAGGCCGGGGCCGTCGTCGTCGATCATCTTGACCCGGCCGACGATCTCCTTGACCGTCGCCTCCTCCTCGATCTGCTCGTCGAGGAACCAGTTGAGTAGCGGGCGGGAGTCGAGGTCGCCCTCGGACTCGGCGAGGCGGTAGAGGTCGCGGATCGAGGCCGAGACCTTCTGCTCGTGGGCCAGCGCGGCCTGGAAGGCGTCGAGCACCGAGTCCACCGGCGCGCCGGGTGCGATGGTCGCCCCGATGCGCGGGTGGTTGTCGCGGTCGGCCACGTGGTCGATGAACTTGTTGGCGTGGACGATCTCCTCGTCGGCCTGGTGCCGCAACCAGGCGGCCATGCCGGGCAGGTCCATCAGCTCGAGCTCGATCGCCAGCTGGCGGTAGACCAGCGAGGCCTGCAGCTCGAGGGTGATCTGCGCGTTGAAGGCGTTCTCGAGGGTGTCGCTCAGCTTCATGCGCGCCAGCCTAGCGGTGCGGCCGGAGGCGGATGGAGCGTGCTGATCAGGCGAGACCGAGGGCGCCGTGCGCCATGTCGCGGAGCACGTCGTGCATCTGCGGGTCGGGCAGCCGGCCGCTGTGCGGGGTGGAGTTGAGCAGGCCGAAGAGCACGTGGGCCCGGGTCCGGGAGCCCTCGGGGCTCAGCGTGGTGTCGAAGCGGCGCAGCTGCGTGGCCCACACGTCGACGTACGCGCGCTGCAGCGCCCGCACCCGCTCGCGGGCGGCGTCGGGGAGGCTGCTCCAGTCGCGGTCCTGCACGACGATCAGCGAGCGGTGGTCGAGGGCGAACTCGATGTGCCACTCCACCAGCGCCTCCAGCGCCTCGCGCGGGCCGTCGGCGCCGTCGACGCGGCTGCGGCCCTCGGCGAGGAGGGTCTCGCTGATGGAGACCAGCATCTCGGCGAGCATCGCGTCCTTGGACTCGAAGTGCTTGTAGAGCGCCGGGCCCGAGATGCCGCACGCCGAGCCGAGGTCGGCGACCGAGACGCCGTGGAAGCCGCGTGCGGCGAAGAGCTCGGCGGCGATGTCGAGGATCTGCTGGCGCCGAGGGGTCACGGCATCGAGGTTAGTGCCTGTTAACCGGTCTGCGTCCCCGTCCGAGGGGGTACGCGGGGAGGGAAGCGTCACGTGACGCTTCGGTGCCTCCCAGATAGCAAGCGGAATCACGGTGTGTCCTCCCCAATTGGTGCCTTCAGTGGGCCGCACCCCCGCAGCGGCCCACTGATCCCCACGATCAGCACACCTTCCCTGCGGTGAGTCTGGCGCGACCCGGAGGTCGCACGCAGTCGTGCCAGCACCACCTTCAAGGTACCCGGGCGCACCACGGTGAAACGGTCGCAGCGACGTCTTGAGAGAGGCTTGATCGGGGCTTGATGAACTCTGCGAAAAGGGCCGCGAGCCGAGTGTGGTGCCTGTGCTACCGACCCGGGTGATCGCCCGTGGCTACAGTGCCCGCATGCCGCAGATCAGAGTCGTCCTGGCCGAGGACGGCGACCTGCTCCGGGCCGGGGTCCTGGCCCTCCTCGAGGGCGTCGATGACATCGACGTGGTGGCGACCGCGACGAACCTCCCCGAGCTGCTGGCCTCGGTCGAAGAGCACCGCCCCGACGTGGTCCTCACCGACATCCGGATGCCACCCGACTTCACCGACGAGGGGATCCGCGCGGCGGGGGAGCTGCGGCGCACGCATCCCGGCATCGGCGTCGTCGCCCTCACGCAGTACTCCGACGTGGAGTACGCCCTGGACCTGATCCGCGACGGCAGCGACGGCCGCGGCTACCTCCTCAAGGAGCGGGTGGCCGACGTGGACGACCTCGTGGCCGCGCTGCGCACGGTGGCCGCCGGCGGTTCGGTGATCGACCAGATCGTCGTCGACGCGCTGATGGCGACGAGCTCGCGGCGCCACGACTCGGTGCTCGACCGGCTCACCCCGCGCGAGCTCGAGGTGCTGGCGATGGTCGCGCGCGGGATGACCAACGCGCTGATCGCCGGCGAGCTGGTCGTCACCGACCGCGCCGTGGAGAAGCACATCAACTCCATCCTCACCAAGCTCGACCTGCCCGCCGACGCGCCGGTGCACCGCCGGGTCGCGGCGACCCTGGTCTTCCTGAGCGAGGCCGGCGTGGGTGGCGGCGTGGCGCCGCGTCGATGAGGAGTCCGCTGTCGGGGTGGGACGGCCTCGACCCGGCGCTCCGGTGGATGCTGCGCATCAACCTCATCGCCCTGACGACCGCGACGCTCCTCCTCGGGGCGGCGTACCTGCTGGGCTTCAAGCACACCGCGGTCGAGATCGACCTCGCCGTGATGGTCGTGTCGCTCGTGCTGATGCTGGTGACGCCGCCGCTGTGCCGCCGCTACGGCGCCCCCGCCGCGATCAGCGGGCTCACGCTCTCGTCGCTGCTGTTCGCGGTCGGGGGCACGTGGGCGACGCCTAACCTCAGCCCGCTGACCGCGCTGCTGACGATGGTGCCGCTCCTGGTGGGCTTCCCCTACCTGAGCCCGCGCTGGACCCGCGCGCTCATGGTCGTCGCCGTGGTCGGCAGCGCCTCCGTCGTCGCCCTCGGCGAGTGGCGGCGACTGACCGCGCTCAACGACCTGTGGTGGGTCAACGCCCTCGTCGTCGCCTGCTCCCTGCCTGCCGGCGTTGCGGTCGTGATCTACCTCGTCCGCGACGCCTACCTGCGGTTGAGGGAGAAGAGCGAGCAGCTCGCCGAGTCGCGCACCCGCATCGTCGAGGTGGCCGACGCCGCCCGCCGCAGCATCGAGCGCGACCTCCACGACGGCGCCCAGCAGCGGCTGCTGGCGATGAGCGTGACGATCGAGCGGGCCCGCAAGGAGCTCCAGGCCGGGCGGCAGGAAGGTGCGTCGGTGCTGCTCGGCCAGCTGGCGGCCGACAACCGCGAGGTGCTGCTCGAGCTGCGCGAGCTGGCCCGCGGCATCTTCCCGCCGCTGCTCACCGAGCGCGGCCTGGTCGCCGCACTCCAGTCGACCGCCCGCCGCTCGATCGTGCCGGTCACCCTCGACGTCGCCGACGTCGCCGACGTCCCCCGGCCGAGCCGGCAGGTGGAGGCGGCGGCGTACTTCTGCATCCTCGAGGCGCTCACCAACGCCGCCAAGCACTCGGGGGCGACCGAGGTGCTGATCACCGTGCGCGGGCTGCCGCACCTGAGGTTCAGCGTCTCCGACAACGGCCGCGGCTTCGACCGGCGCCTGGCCGACGTCGGCGGCCTGCTCGGGATGGAGGCGCGGGTCGCCGCCGCCGGCGGGACGCTCGAGCTGGAGACCGCACTGGGCCGCGGCACGACCTTGCGGGGCGAGTTCCCGCCCGCGGCCGTCTGACGATGGACACCGGAGGTTAACGATCGCTAACCTGAGGCGGTGTCCGAGCCCCGTCCCACCTCTCCACCGAGTCCCCCGACCATGCGCGAGCTCGTCGACGACCTCCGTGCCCGGCTGGTCCGGGTGCGCCAGGGCGGGTCGGAGAAGGCCCGCCAGAAGCACACCGACCGCGGCAAGCTGCTGGCCCGTGACCGGGTCGACCGACTCCTCGACCCGGGCAGCCCGTTCCTCGAGCTGAGCCCGCTGGCCGCCTTCGGCATGTACGCCGGTGGCCCGGGCGGCGACGACTACGCCGTCCCGTCCGCGGGCGTCGTCGCCGGCATCGGCCGCGTGTCGGGCCGCGAGTGCGTGATCGTGGCCAACGACGCCACGGTCAAGGGCGGCACGTACTACCCGATGACGGTCAAGAAGCACCTGCGCGCGCAGACGATCGCGGCCGAGAACCACCTGCCCTGCATCTACCTCGTCGACTCCGGTGGCGCGTTCCTGCCGATGCAGGACGAGGTCTTCCCCGACCGCGAGCACTTCGGCCGGATCTTCTTCAACCAGGCGAACATGTCCGCGCAGGGGATACCGCAGATCGCCAGCGTGATGGGCTCCTGCACGGCCGGGGGCGCGTACGTCCCGGCGATGTCCGACGAGACGGTCATCGTGCGCAACCAGGGCACGATCTTCCTCGGCGGGCCGCCGCTGGTGAAGGCCGCGACCGGGGAGGTCGTCACGGCCGAGGACCTCGGCGGCGGCGACGTGCACGCCCGCACCTCAGGCGTGGTGGACCACCTCGCCGAGGACGACGCGCACGCGCTGGCCATCGTCCGCTCGATCGTCGACACGCTGCCGCCGGCCCGGCCCGCCCGCGAGGCGAGCGTCGAGGTCGAGGAGCCGCACGACCCGCCGGAGTCGCTCTACGACGTCGTCCCCACCGACACCCGCACGCCGTACGACGTGCGCGAGGTGGTCCGGCGCGTGGTCGACGGCAGCCGGTTCCACGAGTTCAAGAAGCTCTACGGCGACACCCTGGTGTGCGGGTTCGCGCGGATCCACGGCCACGAGGTCGGGATCGTCGCCAACAACGGCATCCTCTTCAGCGAGTCGGCCCTCAAGGGCGCGCACTTCATCGAGCTGTGCAACCAGCGCAAGATCCCGCTGGTGTTCCTGCAGAACATCACCGGCTTCATGGTCGGGCGGGAGTACGAGAACAAGGGCATCGCCCGCGACGGGGCCAAGCTCGTGACCGCGGTCGCGTGCAGCGTCGTGCCGAAGTTCACCGTCGTGATCGGCGGGTCCTTCGGTGCCGGCAACTACGGCATGTGTGGTCGCGCGTACGACCCGCGCTTCCTCTGGATGTGGCCCAACGCGCGGATCTCGGTGATGGGCGGCGAGCAGGCTGCTTCCGTGCTGGCCACCGTCCGCACCGACCTCGAGGACGACGACGCGGTCGAGGCCTTCAAGGCGCCGATCCGCGAGCAGTACGAGACCCAGGGCTCGCCCTACTACGCCAGCGCGCGGCTGTGGGACGACGGGATCATCGACCCCGCCGACACCCGTCGGGTGCTCGGCATGGCGCTCGCGGCGACGTCGTACGTGCCGATCCCCGAGCCGAAGTACGGCATCTTCCGCATGTAGGAGGCGCCTTGGTTTCGACACGCTCGTTCCTCGCTGCTCAACCAGCGGCGTATCCCCGTTCCTCGCTGATCAACCAGCGGCGTATCCCTGTTCCTCGCTGCTCGACCAGCGGCGCCGCTGGTTGAGCAGGGCCGCCAGGCCCGTGTCGAAACCGAGGACCCGAGAAGGAGACCCATGAACACCCTCTTGATCGCCAACCGCGGCGAGATCGCCCTGCGGGTGATGCGCACCGCGCAGCGCCTCGGCTGGCGGACCGTCGCGATCCACACCGACCTCGATGCCGACGCCCCGCACGTCCGGGCCGCCGACGCGGTGGTGCGGGTCGGGTCCTACCTCGACATCGACGCCGTCGTCGCGGCCGCGCGCGAGAGCGGCGCGGGCTTCGTGCACCCCGGCTACGGCTTCCTGTCCGAGCGCGCGCCCTTTGCGCGGGCACTCGCCGACGCCGGGATCACCCTCGTCGGCCCGACCGGCGACGTGATGGACGCGATGGGTCGCAAGGACAGGGCGCGGGACATCGCCGTGGCCGCCGGCGTGCCGATCGTGCCGTCGTACGACCTCGCTGCCGACCCGGCCTCGTTCGCCTACCCGGTGCTGGTCAAGGCGGCGGCCGGCGGGGGCGGGAAGGGCATGCGGGTCGTGCGCTCGGCCCCGGACTTCGTCGAGGCGTGCGCTGCGGCCCGGCGCGAGTCGCTCAAGGCCTTCGGTGACGACACGCTGCTCGTGGAGAAGTACGTCGAGTCCGGGCGCCACATCGAGGTGCAGGTCCTCGGTGACACCCACGGTCACGTGCGGCACTTCTTCGAGCGCGACTGCTCCACCCAGCGCCGGCACCAGAAGGTGCTCGAGGAGGCGCCCGCGCCCACGATCGACGCCGCACAGCGGGCTGCGATCACCCGCGCCGCGGTGGCGCTGGCCGAGCAGTGCGACTACACCGGTGCCGGCACGGTCGAGTTCCTGCTCGACAACGCGACCGGCGAGTTCTACTTCCTCGAGATGAACACCCGCCTCCAGGTCGAGCACCCCGTCACCGAGGAGGTCGTCCGGGTGCAGACCGATCAGGGGAGCGAGCGCGTCGACCTCGTCGCGCTCCAGCTCCTCGTCGCGACCGGTGAGCCGCTCCCCTTCGAGCAGGACGACGTCACGCTCGAGGGTCACGCGATCGAGGCCCGGGTCTATGCCGAGGACTCCTTCCACGGCTTCCTCCCGCAGGCAGGGCGTACGTCGATCGTCCGGTGGGGATCGGGTCATGGCGTCCGCGTCGACCACGCCCTCGAGCCGGAGCAGGAGGTCAGCACCTCCTACGACCCGATGCTCGGCAAGGTCATCGCCTGGGGAGCCGACCGCGAGGCCGCGCGATCGACCCTGGTCGCGGCGCTCGACGGGACCGCGATCCTCGGGATCACCACCAACACCGGCTTCCTGCGCGCGCTGGCTGCCTCCGACGAGTTCCGCGACACCACCATCGACACGGCCTGGCTCGACGACCACGAGGTCCCCGCGCCGGACGCCGCCCTGGCGCTGGTCTTCGGGGCCTGGACCGAGGTCCTCCTCGACACCGCGGGCTCGACCGGACCGTGGGAGGCCGACGGTTGGCGGATGGGCGCCGACCCGGCCCCCGACACCGTCACGCTGGGCGACGCGCTCGTGGTGGTCGACCGGCACCGCGGGACCGTCACCCACGACGGCACCACCCACGACGTACGCCTCGTCTCGGCCGCCGACCACACCGTGCACCTGCTCGTCGACGGTCGCGCCGAGCACGCCGTGCTCAACGTGCAGCGCGACCTCGTCGACGTGGTGCACCGGGGGCAGCGCTGGTCGTGGGAGCGCCCCGACCCGTTCGGCGACCACGCAGCCGCGGCCGGTGACGGCACGCTGCTGGCACCGATGCCCGGCACCGTCCTCGCGGTCAACGTCGCCGAGGGCCAGGCGGTCGCCGAGGGTGAGACGCTGGGTGTGATGGAGGCGATGAAGATGGAGCTCGCGCTCAGGGCGCCCTTCGCCGGCACGGTCACCACGGTCGGCGCCGGTGTCGGCGACCTGGTCCGGCTCGGCGCGACGCTCTTCGTGGTGGAGGAGTCATGACGCTCCCCATGACCGTCCCCGCAGACGGCCTTCCCGCGCGCGTCACGATCTACGAGGTCGGTCCGCGCGACGGACTCCAGAACGAGCAGGCGATCGTCCCGGTCGAGGTGAAGGCGCAGTTCGTACGCCGCCTCGTCGCCGCCGGGCTGCCGATCGTCGAGGCGACCTCGTTCGTGCACCCGAAGTGGGTCCCGCAGCTCGCCGATGCGGCGGAGCTGATGGCCGACCTCGGCGAGGAGGGACGCCACCTCCCGGTGCTGGTGCCCAACGAACGCGGCCTCGACCGCGCCCTCGAGCTCGGCCTCGAGCACATCGCGATCTTCGGCAGCGCGACCGAGACCTTTGCGGCCAAGAACCTCAACCGCACCTTCGACGAGCAGTTCGCGATGTTCGAGCCCACAGTGGCGCGCGCCCGCGCCGCCGGGATGGACGTGCGGGCCTACGTGTCGATGTGCTTCGGCGACCCGTGGGAGGGCACCGTGCCGATCGAGCAGGTCGTCACCGCCGGCACCCGGCTGCTCGACCTCGGCGCGAGCCAGCTCAGCCTCGGCGACACCATCGGCGTCGCGACCGCGGGACACGTGAAGGCCCTCGTCGCGGCCTTCGCCGACGCGGGCGTCGGCACCGACCGGCTCGCGATGCACTTCCACGACACCTACGGCCAGGCGCTGGCCAACACCCTCTCCGCGCTGCAGGCGGGGATCACCACCTTCGACGCGAGTGCGGGCGGCCTCGGTGGTTGCCCCTACGCGAAGTCGGCCACCGGCAACCTCGCCACCGAGGACCTGGTCTGGATGCTGACCGGCCTCGGGATCGACCACGGTGTCGACCTCGACGCCGTCGTCGCCACCAGCGTCTGGATGGCCGGCCAGCTGGGTCGCCCGAGCCCGAGCGCCGTCGTACGAGCACTGGGTGGCAGTGCTGGTTGAGCAGCGAGCGAAGCGAGCGTGTCGAAACCGAGCGCACGTGAGCCTCGGTTTCGACACGGGACTTCGTCCCTGCTCAACCAGCGGCCGGTGGCGGCCGGATGACTGGCACAATCAGCGCCATGAGCCGCGTCGTCCACCTCCACATCGGCGCCCCCAAGACCGGGACGACCTACCTCCAGGACCGGCTGCTGCTCAACGCCCCGTCGCTCGCGCGCCACGGCGTGACGGTGCCGTCACCGCGCGGGGGGCGCTCCGACATGTTCCACTTCCGCGCGGCGCTCGACCTCCTCGAGCAGGACTGGGGCGGGCCGCCGGGACACGCGCGGGGTTCGTGGGACGCGATGGTCAAGCGCGTCAACCGCGCCGACGGCAACGTCGTCATCAGCCACGAGATCCTCGCCGGGGCCAAGCCGGACAAGATCGCCAAGGCGATGAACGACCTCGCCGGCAGCGAGATCCACATCGTCTACTCGGCCCGCGACCTCGGCCGCCAGCTGCCCGCTGCCTGGCAGGAGTCGATCAAGCAGGGGCGCAAGTGGCCCTTCAAGCGCTTCCTCACCAAGGTCGAGCGCGGCCAGACGTGGTTCTTCAACGCGATGGACCTGCCGCGGGTGCTCTCGCAGTGGGGCGCGAAGCTGCCGCCCGAGCGCGTCCACGTCGTCACCGTCCCGCACGACCGCGGTCCCAACGGCGACGAGCTGTGGCTCCGGTTCTGCCGCGCGTTCGGCATCGACCCGGCGTGGGCACCGCTCGACTCCGAGCGCGACAACCGCTCGCTGGGCATCGCCGAGACGTCGCTGCTGCGCAAGCTCAACCGGCGCCTCGAGCTCGGCCTGTGGCGCGAACCCGCCTACGACGCCCTCATCCGCGAGCTGCTCGCGCAGGAGGTGCTGGTCTCCCGCAAGGCCCTGCCGGTGCGCCTGCCGCCCGACCGCTACGACTTCGCCGAGGAGCGGGCCGAGCTCTGGATCGACTGGATCAAGGGCAGCGGCGTCGACGTCATCGGTGACGTGGAGGACCTGCGGCCGCGCCGGCCCGCGGCCGACGAGAAGTGGCGCGACCCCGACCGGGTCCGCGCCAAGCTCGAGCTCGGTGCGGCGCTCGACGCGCTGACGGTGATGACGCAGGAGGCGGCCAAGGGCGCCGGGTCCGACTCCGTCGGCGACCGCCTGCGCGACACCGCCCGTCGGCTGCGCGACCGTTGACCGGCTCGCGCGCGCACTCCTGGGTCGCACACCTGCGCGCCGGGGGTACGACGCCCTGGCTGGCGTGGTCCGACGCGTCGCCGGACCCGCGCGCCCCGGGTCCGCTGCCGGGCGCCCAGCAGCTCGAGCTGCTCCGCCGGATCAACCTCGCGTCGAGTGCGCGGCCCCGCGGCGACCACGACCGCGAGCGCACTCGACTCGCCGACCGCGTGCTCGCCGCCCCGGCCGCCGGTCGGGGCAAGGCGGACCTCCCGCTGGTCGGCCTCGACGCCCCCGGCTTCGGTCCGCGCCCGGTCGATCCGTCGGAGCTCAGCGCCCACGAGCTGCTGCGGGTCGCGAGCGCGGTGCTCGCCGACGACCTCGGCGCGCTCGGCCCCGACCCGGTCCGGACCACCTGGGCCCGGCCCTGGCGGCTCCGGTTCCGCCTCGTCGGCGACCCCGTCGTGGTGGGCACTCTCCGCGCGGACCTGCTCGCCCGTGGCCGCCCCGAGGGTGGTCCCCGGCCCTTCGTGGTCGCCGTCGGCGCACCGCTCGACGACCTGCTGGCCCGCACCTGGACCCAGCGCTGCTTCGAGACCGGCACGATGCCGTGGCCGGAGTGGCTGCGCTTCTGGCGGGGGCGCGACCAGCTGCCCCCGCGTGCTGACCTGCTCGCCTCCGTACGCCGCTGGAACGGCCGTCGTCCGTTCGTCCGGATCGTCACCGACCTCGACCTCCTGCCCCGCCAGGTCGGCGTACGACGCCTGCCGGAGGTCCGGGTGCCGGGCGCCGACCAGGCCGAGCTGGCGCGCCGCGTGGCCGCCGTCGTCGGCCTCCGGGTGCCGGCGGCCGAGCGCCCGGCGCTGATGCGCACGCTGCAGCAGCGGATCCCGGCCAGTGGCGTCGCGCCCATCGGCGTACCGTCCCGCGAGCGGGACTGGGTGGCCGCGTCCGCGGAGCGGATGTCCCGGGGCCTGTCGCGTGCTGGCTACTCTGTCGTCGGCGACCTCGCCGACCTGGCGCCCCGTACGGCCTCAGCCGCGGGCGGCTCCGGCGGCGCCGACGACCGGCAGGTGCTGGACCTGGCGATCCGGATGGTCGTCGACACGGGCTGGCGAGCCGGAGGCCGCAGGCCGCACGAGGTGGAGAGGCAGGTGGAGCAGTGAGCAGACGAGTGCTGCTGCACGTGGGCTGCCCCAAGACCGGCACGTCCTACCTCCAGGACGTGCTGTTCCGCAACCAGGCGACCCTGCGCGAGCACGACATCCTCTATCCCGCGGACCGCTTCGACGCGCACTTCCTGGCGGCGCTGGACCTCATGACCCTGCCGTGGGGCGGGCTCGAGACCGAGGCCGTCGGGTCCTGGGACCGGCTGTCCGCCGAGGTCCGCGACTGGCACGGCACCTCGATCATCAGCCACGAGATCTTCGCGCGGGCCACCCCCACGCAGGTCGAGCGCGCGCTCGCCTCGCTCGGCGACGCCGAGGTCCACCTCGTGCTGTCCGTGCGCGACCTGGTCCGCCAGATCCCGGCGGAGTGGCAGGAGAACGTCAAGCACCGCAGCCACATCACCTACGCCCGGTTCCTCGAGACCGTGCGCGACCCCGGGCGCGAGTCGAAGATCGGGTCGTGGTTCTGGGCGGTGCAGGAGGTCCCCGACATCCTCGACAGGTGGGGCGCCTCGCTGCCGGCCGAGCACGTGCACCTGGTGACCGTGCCGCCGTCCGGCTCGGACCGCGGTGAGCTGTGGCGCCGCTTCTCCCACACCTTCGGCCTCGACGACCTGCCGCTCGACCTCACCGCAGAGCGGGAGAACCCGTCCCTCGGCGTGCCCGAGACGTCGCTGCTGCGCACCATCAACCAGCGGGTCACCTCGATCCTCTCGCCGCCCGACTACCGGCCGCTGGTGCGCGAGCTGCTGGCCCACCAGACGCTCTCGCGCAGCGTCGCCTCGGCCCGTCTCGGGCTCGCGCCCGACGACCACGCCTGGGCGCAGGACCTGTCCCGGAGCTGGGTGGCGCTGCTCGCCGAGCGCGGTTACGACGTGGCCGGCTCGCTGGACGACCTCCTCGGCCCCGACCTCGGCACCTTCGCCGACCCCGACACCGCGTCCGCGGAGGTCCTGCTTCCGCCGGCCCTCGACGCGATCGGCGCCCTGCTGGTGGAGGCCGCACGACTGCGCGCCGTGGAGGAGCGCCTCCACGAGGAGCTGCGGGAGGCGCACGAGGAGCGCGACCGCGCACGGATGACGACGTCCTACAAGGTCCGGCGCAAGGTGGTCACCACACTGGAGGACAGCCCCGCCGGCCGAGGGACGCTGGACGCCTACCGGCGGATGCGCGGCCGGGGCTAGTCTGGCCGCACTCGCGCGCCCGCTCCCGGTCGCCGGTTGGTCTGCAGCGTCTCGTGATGAGCGCCTCTCTGTGTGCCTCGCTCCCGTGGCACGCGAAAGAGCCTTCATGCCCGCTGCATCGGACTTCGCCCAGTCCATCGACGAAGCCGCCCGTACGCTCAACAAGCCGCGCAGCCTCGCCGACACGCTCCAGACGATCGTCGAGGTGGCCTGCAACTCGGTGCCGGGCTTCGAGCACGTCGGCATCGCGACGCTCGCGAGGAAGGGCGAGATCGAGACCCGGGCCTTCACCGGCGACCTCGTGCTCCGCCTCGACGCGCTGCAGTACGACCTGCGCGAGGGCCCCTGCTCGGCCGTGCTGCAGGGTGACGACGCGGTCAGCGTCTCCCACCTGCGAGACGAGCAACGCTGGCCCCGGTACGTCCCGCAGGCACTCGGGGCGGGCGTCCGCTCGCAGCTCGCGGTCAAGCTGTACCTCGACAGCGGGACGCTGGGTGGCATCAACTTCTACTCGACGGTCCACGACGAGGTGAGCGAGGACGCGCGGGCGCTGGCGCGGCTCTTCGCCACCCACGCCGCCATCGCCCTCGGGCACGCCCAGGAGCGGGAGACCTTCACCGAGGGGCTGGAGACCCGACGGGCCATCGGGCAGGCCATCGGGATCCTCATGGAGCGCTACGACATGAACGAGGACCGCGCCTTCGCGTTCCTCGTCCGTGCCTCGTCGCACGCCAACATCAAGCTGCGCGCAGTGGCGCAGGAGCTCGTGGACGTGGGCAACACCGACCACGCGTCATGAGGTCGCGCGGGTCGTAAACCCGTGGCCGACACGGTCCCGGGCTGCGACGCTCTGCCCGTGCACACGACTCCCTGGCCGATCCGCCTCGACGACCTCCTCTTCCGGGAGGCGGTCGAGCAGGACCTCGACGCCCTGCTGTCCTTCCGCAACGACCCGGACGTCAACCGCTTCATGGTGCGGACCCACGTCGAACCGGAGGAGCTGCGCAGGGACTGGCTCGCCGTGCCGGAGAGCCCGACGGAGTTCTCCTGCGTCGTCGAGCGCGCCGGCCGGGTGGTGGCGATGGGCTTCCTCGACGTCGTCGACGGCCCCGGCCAGGACGGCGCCCCCACCGGCACCGACGGCCTGATCGGCTACATCGTCGACCCGCGCTACACGGGTCAGGGCATCGGGAGGGCGACCGCACGGGTGCTGCTGCAGGCCGCCTTCGACGGGCTCGGGCTCCGCCGCGTCACGGCAGCGGCGTACGCCGACAACCCGGCGTCGGTGCGGATCCTGGAGTCGGCCGGGATGCGCCGCGAGCGGCTCTCCCGCCAAGCGCTGTGGCACGACGAGCTCGGGTGGCTGGACGAGGTGGGCTACGCGATCCTCGCCGACGAGTGGGCGGCTCGTGCTCCCGCGGGAGCACGGAGCTCCTGAGCCAGCAGACGGCTCACGAGCTCCACGATCTGTGTCGCGAGCGCGCTGTCGTCGCGGGCGGCCGTCAGCGCCGGCGCGGCAGCAGCTCGCGGTCGGCGTAGCGCCCGATCTTCCACGTCCCGTAGCCGTCGGCTCCCATCCCGACGACCCCGCCGACGACCGGCACCCGGCGCCCGACCGTGCTCGCGAGCCGCTTGCCGGCGACGCGGGTGAGGAGGTCGGTCGCGACGATCGAGGAGATCACGCCGTCGAGCGTCGGGTCGTGCGCCGGTGCGGTGGCCAGGCCCATCGGGGTCGTCGGCAGCTTCTTCTTCGTGACCATGTCGTCGACCTGCTCCTCACCGAGCAGCAGGGCGAGGATCGCGTTGCGCACGCGCGGGTCGGTCAGGTCGTGGCCGCGCAGGTGCGCGATGCCGGCGACCATCCGGCACTGGATGAGCGCAAGGCCGCTGATGTTGGCCGGGATGGTGAGCGCCATCGTCACCAGGCCGCCGACGTTGGTGGCGAAGCCCTGGGCGCCGGCGAAGCGCACGTGGTTCTCGATGACCTCGTGGATCGCGCGCTCGACGTCGCCGCGCTGCTCGGCCAGCTGCTTGTCGGCCGCCACGGCAGCCGGCACGAGGGGTCCGACGCCGTCGATGGCCCGGTTGAGCGCCTCCCGCACGAACCCCGTCGTCAGTCCCGGAGCGATCTCCTGGATTCGCGGCCCGAGCTGGCGGCCGACGGTCTGCATCACACCCATGCCCCGATCGTACGGTCAGTCGCTAGCGTGAGGGGTGTGCCGACAGCTCCCGCCCCGACGCCGTGGGGGTTTCCCCACCACTCGACGTGGGACCCCGACGACGACCTGGTCGCCCTCGGCGCCGACCTGGAGCCGGGCACGCTGATCACGGCGTACTCCGGCGGCCTCTTCCCGATGCCGGTCACGATGGACGCCGAGGACCAGCTCGGCTGGTTCTCGCCGGTGGAGCGCGGCGTGCTGCCGCTCGACGAGATGCGCGTCTCGCGCTCGCTGCGCCGCTCGGCGCGCGACTTCGAGGTCCGCGTCGACACCGCGTTCGACGAGGTGGTCGCCCGGTGCGGCAGCCCGGACCGCGCCGACGGCTGGATCACCCCCGCGTTCGCCCGCGCCTACGGCCGGCTGCACCGGCTCGGCTGGGCCCACTCCGTCGAGGCGTGGCGCGACGGGCGCCTGGCGGGCGGCCTCTACGGCGTCAGCATCGGCGGCCTCTTCGCCGGCGAGTCGATGTTCCACCACGAGCGCGACGCGTCGAAGGTCGCACTGCTCGCCCTGGTGGACCTGCTCAGCGACCAGTACGCCGACCGGAGGGTGCTCGACGTGCAGTGGCAGACCCCGCACCTGGCCTCGCTCGGGGTCGTACGACGTCCGCGCGCGGAGTACCTCGAGGCCCTGGAGCAGGCCCTGTCGGTCCCGCTGCCGGCGCTGCTCGATGTGGACGATTGACGGAGATCGCGCAAGGGTGGGCCCGGGTGGACGCGGCAGCGTCCCGGGCGAAGGGGAAACCATGAACATCCGTACGCGCATCTCCGTCACCACGGCGGTCCTCCTGGTCGGAGCCGTGACGTCGGCGTGCGGCGGCGACAGCGGCGGCGGGGGCGGCGCCCCGACCGACGCGAGCGAGACGTCCTTCTGCGACACGCAGTCGAGCCTCCTCGAGGACCTGCTTCCCGACGACATGACCAACCCCCAGGTCCCGACCAACGACGAGATGGCCGCGGCCGTCAAGAACTGGGGCAAGAAGCTCGAGGAGGTCGGCACCCCCGATGACATCCCGGACGACGCGCGCGCCGGGTTCGAGGCGGTCGTCCAGCAGGCCAGGGACATCAATGCCGACGACTTCTCCGTCGAGAAGCTCGAGGAGCTCGAGCAGGGTGGCAAGGACGCGTCCGCCGAGGTGAAGGAGCAGGCGGCTGCCTTCTCCGACTACCTGACGGAGAAGTGCGGCAACCCGATGGACGACCTCGAGCTCCCCGAGATGCCGGAGCTGCCGGGCTCGACCGAGTGACGTGACGGCGCCGGGGCGGGGCCGTCTCGGCGTACACCGACCCAGATCGCGGACGTGCGAGTAGCATCGACAGCACGAGGGAGTGTGAGGACCGTATGGCGATCAAGCGCGAGGGCAGGCTCTGCTCCTTCTGTGGCACGTCCGGGGGACCCGGCACCGACGTCGACCTGGTCGGTGGCCTGGGTGCGCAGATCTGCACCTCCTGCATCGACGAGTTCCACGCGATCGTGCACGACGAGGAGCGCACCAGCTCCGTGCGTCGCACCATGCCGTGGGACCGGATGTCCACCACCGAGCTCGTCGCCACGCTGCCCCAGATCCTCGCGTCGGCCGAGCAGAACGTCGCCTTCGCCCAGGAGTGGGTCGACATGCTCCGCGAGCGCAACATCTCGTGGGCCGAGATCGGCCGCGTCCTGGGCGTCTCGCGCCAAGCGGCCTGGGAGCGCTTCGCGAAGAAATCAGGAGACAAGAGCGCCACTGCGTGACACGATCGTCACCCGTCAAGGTACTCTTGACGCTGCCGGGTGCCGGTCGGGCTTCACGGGGGTGAGTCCGACCCGCACCCGACTGTCGTCCTCAGCGGGTGCCGCTCACTTCAGCAGGCGCGACATCCGACGGTCTGCGAGCGGCTTGCCGCCGGTCTGGCAGGTCGCGCAGTACTGCAGGCTCGAGTCGGCGAACGACACCTCGCGCACGACGTCACCGCACACGGGACACTTCTGGCCGGTCCGGCCGTGGACCGCGAGGTTGCTCTTCTTCTCGCCCTTGAGCTCGCTGGCGGCGAGCCCGCTCGAGCGCTGGACCGCCTCGCCCAGCGTGCCGCGGATGGCGTCGTACAACGTCTGCAGCTCGGTCTCGTCGAGACTGTTGGCCGGCTTGAACGGCGACATCCGGGCGGCGTGCAGGATCTCGTCGCTGTAGGCGTTGCCGATGCCGGCGATGATCGACTGCATCCGCATGACGCCCTTGATCTGCTTGCGACCCTCCGCCTCCAGGATCGTCCGGAGGGCCTCGATGGTGAACGCCTCGGCCAGCGGGTCGGGCCCGAGGCGGGCCACGCCGGGCACGTCCGCGGGGTCGCGCACGACGTAGATCGCGAGGCCCTTCTTGGTGCCCGCCTCGGTGATGTCGAGGCCAGGCTGGGTGTCGCGGTCGGGGTCGTCGATGACGATGCGCGCAGCCAGCGGGTTCTTGGTGTTGGGCCGGGCCGGCAGCGCCGGGACCTCCTCGCGCCACCGGATCCAGCCAGCGCGCGCCAGGTGGATCACGAGGTGCACGCCGCTGGCGTCGATGTCGAGGAACTTGCCGTGCCGCGTCACCTCGTCGACGAGGGTGCCGTGCAGCGCGTGGAGCGGCGGGTCGAAGGTCTTGAGGGCGCTGAACGCGGTGAGGTCGATCCGGCTGATCGCCCGGCCCACCAGGCGTCCGCGCAGGTCATGGACGAGGGCTTCGACCTCCGGCAGCTCGGGCACGACCCCGAGTCTAGGCAAGATTGTGTGCGCCGAGTCACAATGGGACATGGTCCAGCCGCGCACGCCTCGCACCGGAGCGGTCTTCTTCGACCCCCGCGGTGTCGACCGCTCGCTGCGCGTGACCTGGCACCAGGAGTCGCAGCTGGTCGTGCTGTCGCTGTGGCGCGACAACGTGTGCGCCGGCACCTTCCGCCTCGCCGCCGACGAGGTGCCGGACCTGATCGCCCTGCTGCGCGGCGGCCTCGACGAGGCGTACGACGCCGCGCGCGAGCGCGTCGAGCGGCTGGACCGGCCCAGCCAGGCGGGCTGACCGGCCGGACCCGCCTGCTACTTCTTGGCGCGCCACTCCCGCTCGAACGGCAGCCGCCAGGCGTGCGGCGCGACGAGCTGGTGGATCGCGTTGGGCCCCCACGTGCCGGGGGCGTAGGGCTTCACCGGCGGTGGGTTGTCGAGCAGGGCGGCGGAGCGGTCCCACAGAGACTCGATGCCCTCGGCGGTCGTGAAGAGCGTGTGGTCGCCGCGCATCGCGTCGAGGATCAGGCGCTCGTACGCCTCGAGGACGTCGCCGGCCGTCTCGGTCTCGCCGGTCGAGAACTGCATGGACAGCTTCTGCAGCCGCATGCCCGGACCCGGTCGCTTGCCGTAGAAGGAGAGGGACACCTTGGACTCGTCGGCGAGGTCGAAGGTGAGGTGGTCGGGACCGCTGGCCCCCACCCCGGAGTTCTCCGGGAACATCGAGCGCGGCGCCTCCTTGAAGGCGATCGAGATGATTCGCTTGCCCTCGGCGAGCTCCTTGCCGGTGCGGAGGTAGAACGGCACGCCCGCCCACCGCCAGTTGTCCAGGCGGCACTCCATCGCGATGAACGTCTCGGTGTCGGAGTCGGACGCCACGCCCGGCAGGTCCGTGTAGCCGGTGAACTGGCCGCGGACGACGCTGTGGGTGTCGATCGGCAGCAGTGAGCGGAAGACCTTGTTCTTCTCCTCCGAGATCGCGCGCGGCTCGAGCGCCGTCGGCGGCTCCATGGCCACGAAGGCGAGCACCTGGAACAGGTGCGTGACGACCATGTCCTTGTAGGCGCCGGTCGACTCGTAGAAGTTGGCCCGCTGGTCGAGGCCGAGCGTCTCGGGGATGTCGATCTGGATGTGGTCGATGAAGGTGCGGTTCCAGATCGGCTCGAAGAGACCGTTGGCGAAGCGGAACGCCAGGATGTTCTGCGCGGCCTCCTTGCCGAGGAAGTGGTCGATGCGGAAGACCTGCGACTCGTCGAACGTCTCGTGGACCCGGGCGTTGAGGTGGATCGCGCTGGCGAGGTCGGTGCCGAACGGCTTCTCCATCACCACGCGCGCGCGGCTGACCAGGTCCGCCGCCCGCAGCATCTCGATCACCGGCAGCGCCGCCTTGGGGGGCACGGAGAGGTAGTGCAGGCGGCGTACGTCGCTGCCGAGCGCGCGCTCGGCCTCCGCCACCGCGGCGGCCAGCGCGTCGGGGCCGGCGCCCTGCGGGACGTAGGTGAGGTGGTCGTCGAAGGTGTTCCACTGCTCGGCGGTGAGCTCATGGGTGCCGAACTGCTCGACGGCGGTGCGGGCGAACTCCCGGAAGCCGGCGTCGTCCATCTCCTCCAGCGACGTGCCGATGATGCGGATGTCGGGCGCGAGCTCGGACAGGACGAGGTGGGCCATGCCCGGGAGGAGCTTGCGGCGGGCCAGGTCGCCGGTCGCGCCGAAGAGCACGATGACGTGGGGATCGACGCGTTCGGCGGTGTAGCGCGAGGAGGCCCGCGCCTCCGCCGGGTAGGAGATGGACTGGGGCTCGGTGTGCACGGAGGGGGGCGCGAACGGCTCGGTCACGCGTCGATCGTCGCACCGCACGGGTCGACTCGCCGTCTATCGGTCAATCTAAGGTCGCGCCTAGATCGGCCGATACCTTCTGATCGTGGACCCGATTCGCAACCCGTACGCCCCCGGCGCCGGCCAGCGCCCGCCCGAGCTGGCCGGTCGTGACGAGCAGCTCGCTGCCTTCGACGTCGTCCTCGAGCGGGTCTCCAAGGGACGCCCCGAGCGCAGCCTGGTGCTCACCGGCCTGCGCGGTGTCGGCAAGACGGTGCTGCTCAACGCGCTGCGCGGCGCCGCCGTTCGCAAGGGGTGGGGCACCGGCAAGCTCGAGGCCCGGCCCGGCCAGGGGCTGCGACGACCCCTGAGCAGCGCGCTGCACCAGGCCGTGCGCGAGCTCGGGCACCGCGACGAGGAGTCGGTCGACCACGTCCTCGGCGTGATCAAGTCCTTCGCCCACCGCGACGCCGGCACCGCCGCCAGGCTCAAGGACCAGTGGAGCCCGGGCATCGACGCGCCGGCCGTCCGCGGCCGCGCCGACTCCGGTGACATCGAGATCGACCTCGTCGAGCTCTTCACCGACCTCGGCGGGCTCGCCGCCGACGTCGGCAAGGGCATCGGGATCTTCATCGACGAGATGCAGGACCTCGGCCCCGACGACATCTCCGCGCTGTGCGCCGCCTGCCACGAGCTCAGCCAGTCCGGGCTGCCGGTGATCGTGGTCGGCGCCGGACTGCCGCACCTGCCCGCGGTGCTGAGCGCCAGCAAGTCCTACAGCGAGCGGCTCTTCCGCTACCAGCGCATCGACCGGCTGACCCGCGACGCGGCCGACCGCGCGCTGGAGGCGCCTGCGGCCGACGAGGACGCCGCCTTCGCCGCCGACGCGCTCGCCGCGATGTACGACGCCACCGGCGGCTACCCCTACTTCATCCAGGCCTACGGCAAGGCGGTCTGGGACCTCGCGCCCCGCTCGCCGATCACTGCCGCCGACGTGGCCGTCGCGGCCCCGGAGGCCGAGTCCGAGCTGGCCGTCGGGTTCTTCGGATCGCGCTACGAGCGGGCCACGCCGGGGGAGCGCGACTACCTGATGGCGATGGCGGAGGTGGCGGCCGCCCAGCTGCAGTCGGGCGGGGAGGTCGAGGGCGACGCGGTCCTCAGCGCCGACGTCGCCGCCCACCTCAGCAAGAAGCCGCAGTCGCTGTCACCCGCGCGCGACTCGCTGCTCAAGAAGGGCCTCGTCTACTCCGGCGAGCGTGGCCGGATCGCCTTCACGGTCCCGCACTTCGGCCGCTACCTCCGCGAGCGGGGGTAGGTCGGCGCGAGTTGCTGGTTGAGCAGGGCGCGCGGGTGTGAGCCGCTGGTTGAGCAGGGCGCGCTGGCGTGAGCCGCTGGTTGAGCAGGGCGCGCTGGCGTGAGCCGCTGGTTGAGCAGGGCGCGCTGGCGCCCGTGTCGAAACCAAGGCCATCCGAGACCCTTGGTTTCGACACGCTCGCTTCGCTCGCTGCTCAACCAGCGGGTGGGGACGCTTCGCTCGCTGCTCAACCAGCGGGGTGGGGCGGTGCGGGCGTACGGAACTCGCGCGGCAGCTCCTCCAGCAGCCGCAGCCACAGCTCGCTGGCGGTCGGGTAGGACGCCACCGCGTGGCGGAGCACGTGCACCGGGACGTCCCCGACGATGGCCACCGTCGCGGCGTGGACCAGCTCGCCCGCCTCGGGGCCGACGAAGGTCGCGCCGAGCAGCAACCGCGTGGTGGCGTCCACGACCAGCTGGGACTCGCCGGCGACGTGGTCGCGCAGCAGCGCGGTGCCCGCCGCCGAGGAGGTGGGCACCCGGGTGGTGACGACGTCGTGGCCGCGGTCGCGCGCCTCGGCCTCGGTCATCCCGACGCTGGCGACCTCGGGGTCGCTGAAGACCACCTGCGGCACCGGTGCCTCCCGGTCGGGCTCCCAGGCCACGTCGCCCTTCGCCGCTGCGGCGATGCGGGCCCCGACGACGCGTGCCTGGTGCTTGCCCCAGTGGGTCAGCGGCGGGCCACCGCTCGCATCACCGACCGCGTGGAGCCACTCGGGCAGCCTGCCGCCGGTGACGTCCTCGCGGGTGAGTCCCACCGAGTCGAGCCCGAGGTCGTCGAGGCGCGGCTTCCGGCCGATCGACAGCAGCAGCTCGTCGGCCTCGAGCTCACCGGCGGTGGTGGTGAGGGTGACGACACCGCCGTGGATCCGGCCGAGCCCGGTCGCGGCGGGTGCGTCACGGCGTACGTCGCTGACCTCGGTGTCGAGGTGGACGGTCACGCCGCGCTCCCGCAGGCCGGCCAGGACCGCTTCGCCGGCGAACGGTTCGGTGCGTCCCAGCAGCCGTGAGTCGCGGACGACGAGGGTGACCTGCGAGCCGAGCGCCGTCATCCAGATCGCCGCCTCGCACGCCACGACCCCGCCCCCCACGACCACCAGCCGGTCGGGCACGTCGACGACACCCGTGGCGTCGCGGGAGTCCCAGGGGAGGGCGTCGGCGTAGACGTCGGGGACGCTCGCCTCACTGCCGGTCGCGATGATCACGGCCTGCCGCGCACGCACCGTCACGTCGCCTGCGGCGGAGGTGACCGTGACCGTGCGGTCGCCGGTGAGCCGGGCGGCTCCGCGTACGACCGCGATGCCGGCGCCGTCGGCCCACGACTCCTGGCCGCTGTCGCTGTAGTCCGAGACCCAGTAGTCGCGGCGCTCGAGCAGCGCCTTCGGTGCGACGTGGGCGGTCGAGACCCCGTCGAGGTCGCCGGTCAGGTCGGCGACGGCGATCGGTCGCAGCAGCGCCTTGCTCGGCATGCACGCGAAATAGCTGCACTCGCCGCCGAGCAGCTCGCGCTCGATGAGCACCGACGTCAGGTCGGTGCCCTCGACGGCGTACTGCGCTGCGTTCTCCCCGGCCGGACCGCCACCGATGACCACGACGTCGTACTCCACTGTCTCCATGCCGTGGACGATACGTGGCCCGGCTGAAGTGGCGATGCCCTTGCTCGTTCAACTACACTCGTCCACGAGGGGAGTACCCCACCCAACATCAGCCGGTCAGTACGGCGCCTCCGAAGGCGCTTCGGCGGAGGCCGCCCTCGGGCGGTGGGGGAGACCTCAGGCGTTCACACCTGAGGAGATCCATGTCGTCCATCGCGTCCCCCACCCTGTGGTTCATCACCATCGGCGTGGTGCTCGCCCTGCTCGTCGTCGACTTCATCGCGACGCGGCGTCCCCACGAGGTCTCGATGAAGGAGGCCATCGCGTGGTCGGCGTTCTACGTCGCGCTGCCGCTGGCCTTCGGCCTCTACGTCTGGTCGGCCCACGGCGGTGACCGCGGGCTGGAGTACTACACCGGCTACCTCGTCGAGAAGACGTTGAGCGTCGACAACCTGTTCGTCTTCATGCTGCTGCTGGCGGCCTTCGCCGTGCCGGAGGTGCTCAAGCAGCGGGTGCTGCTCTACGGCATCATCGGCGCGCTCGTCCTGCGGGGCATCTTCATCGCGCTCGGTGCGGCCGCCCTCTCGCGCTTCGACTGGGTGTTCCTGATCTTCGGCGCGATCCTGCTGCTCACCGGCGTCAAGCTGCTGCGTGACGCGATCCGCGGCACCGAGCACCAGGTCGACGTCTCGGAGCTGCGGGCGGTGAAGGTCGCCAGGCGCTTCATGCCGGTCACCGACGACTACGAGGGCGCCAGGCTGACGGTGGTCAGGAGCGGTACGCGCTACCTGACCCCGTTCGCCCTGGTAACGATCGCGGTGCTGGCCACCGACATCGTCTTCGCCGTCGACTCGGTGCCGGCGGTCTACGGCATCACCGGTGACCCCTACCTCGTCTTCGTCACCAACGCCTTCGCGCTGCTCGGCCTCCGGGCGCTCTACTTCGTGCTCGAGGGCGCGCTCAGCGCGCTGGTCCACCTCAGCTACGGCCTGGCCGCGATCCTCGGCTTCATCGGGTTCAAGCTGGTCCTGCACTGGGCGCACCTGGTCTGGCCGTCGATCCCCGACGTGCCGACGCTGACGTCGCTGTTCGTGATCGTTGGCATCCTGGCGGTCACGGTGTGCACGAGCCTGATCGCCAACAGGCGCGCGAAGCCCGCCGACGACGAGGAGCTCGTCAGTCGACGGTGAGCATCGTCGCGCCGAGGCCGATCATCATCGTCCCGCCAGTGGCGCTGAGGGCGTCGAGGCGCTGGGGCCGCCGTGCGAACCACGTACGCGCGGCCCCTGCGGCCAGCGCCCAGATGCTGTCGGACGCCACGGCGAGCACCCCGAACACCAGGCCCAGCGCCACCGTCTGCAGGGCCACCGGACCGCTCGGGTCGGTGAACTGCGGCAGGAACGCCACGAAGAAGACGATGGTCTTGGGGTTGGTCGCCCCGACGGTGAAGCCGATCCGCACCGGGTGACCGCGCCGGACCGGCGCAGCGTCGGTCATCGCCCGGCGGGCGTCGCTGCGGTGGCGGATCGCCTGGACGCCGAGCCAGATGACGTACGCCGCACCGAGGAGCTTGATGGCGGTGTACGCCGTGGCGCTGGCCGCGACGACCGCGCCGAGGCCGATGGCCACCAGGCTCACCTGGGCGAGCAGGCCGATCGCGTTGCCGACCACGGAGAGCAGTGCCTCGCGTCGCCCGACGGTGAGGGCGCGGCCGATGGTGAAGAGCAGGCTCGGGCCCGGCACCTGGATGAACAGGATCGACGCGACGAGGAACGCGATCCACTGGCTCGACGACGGCATGGTCCCAGTGTGGGGCCACGCCGTCGTCGGTGTCAGGTCGATTCCGAGGGCTGGTTCCGTTGCCGGTCGCTGCGCGACGTGATGTCCCGGTGGTTGCTCTCGCGGGTCAAAGGCTTTGCCCTGTCGCCTGAGTCTCTGAGAGACTCATCCGCAAGGGCGCCGTCCAGCGCCCAGCCCACCGCGACGGCCCCAGTCCGCGCGAGGCGGTGAAGGGGAGCAGATCCTCGGACGCATCCATGAGTCACACCGTTCACGCCCGCTGCAGCGGCGCACTGGGGACGCAGCGCAGCCGAGGGTGTTCGAGATGACCAGGGACAGCGACTTCAAGCAGGTCGTGCGTGCGCGCATGGCCGAGACCGGGGAGACCTACACCGCCGCCCGCGCCGCGGTGGAGGCCGATCGCAGCCCGCGGCAGGTGGCGTACGACGTCGCGCGGGCCGAGCAGGAGCGACTGGTGGGCCGGCTCTTCAGCGACGGACGCATCGAGCGGGTCCCGGCGAAGCGCAAGGTGCGCGCGGCGGTGCTGCTGGAAGTGGTGAGTCGCTTCGAGCCCGGACGCGTCTACGCCGAGCGTGAGGTGAACGACGTGCTCCTCGACGTGCACGAGGACTGCGCCTACCTGCGCCGTGAGCTCGTCAACTACCACTATCTCGAGCGGGAGGGCGGTCGCTACCGGACCGCCGAGCGGGCGCCGGCGCGGGCCGCGATCGAGCACCAGGAGATCCCGGCGTGGGAGGCGCACTGGCTGCCGGAGTTCCTCGCCGGACGCTTCCGCTCCGGCGGGTGAAGGGGCACGCTGGGTGCATGACTGCAGGTATCGATCCCGAGGTGGCACCGTCCGGTCCGGGCTGTGTCGAGTGTGACGAGGACGGCGGCTGGTGGGTGCACCTGCGCCGCTGCGCGCAGTGCGGACACGTCGGCTGCTGCGACTCCAGCCCGGCCCAGCACGCGACGGCGCACCACGAGGCGACCGGGCACCCGGTGATGCAGAGCTTCGAGCCGGGTGAGGACTGGTTCTGGGACTTCACCCGGTCCGTCGGGGTGGTCGGCCCACGGCTCGCCGACCCCCAGGCCCACCCTGACGACCAACCCGTCCCCGGGCCGGCCGGACGCGTGCCTGAGGACTGGCAGGACCACATCCGCTGACGGCACTGCGGCGCGGTCGGGTGGCTCGTGCTGGGGGAGCGGTGCGTGAGACATGCCGTGGGGTTTTCCAACGTGTCTCACGCACCGCTCGTCGGGCGTGCCGTGGGGACACGCCGGAATGCGTTCGGCTGGGGTCAGCAGCCGAGCGCGGTGAAGGTGAAGTCGCTGAGGAAGACGCGCTGGTTGCCGTTCCCCGAGTTGTTCCAGAAGGACATGACGATGGCGGTGTTGGCGGCGATGGTGCCGCCGAAGGTGACGGTGACGTTGCCGTCGTTCGAGTCGTTGTCGGCGTTGTCGGCGTTGTTCCGAGGGCGCCACGCGTTGTTGTTGAACATGGGTGCGGTCCCGTTGGTCCCGTTGCCGCTCACGTTCGGCGCGGAGAAGGTGCGAGTGCCGGTCAGTTCGACGCGGTCGTTCCAGTCGCCGTCCTGGCGGTCGATGTCGGTGATCGTGAAGGTCAGGCCGGTGACCGGTCGGTCGAAGGAGATCGAGATGTCCTGGCGGTTGCCCCGACCGTTGGGGATCGGCGACTGGTGGGAGATGTTGAGCCCGGCCCCCTGGTTGAGCCCACCGACGTTGTCGGCCGCAGGCGACAGCGAGCTGGACAGCTGGAGGTTGTCGCCGTCGCGCGACATGGTCCCCTGCATCTGGCTGCTGAAGGTGACCTTGAGCGGCGTGGTGCCCGCAGGGCCGGTGATGGTGGCGACCCCGGTCTGGACTCCACCGAGGGTCGTCGGCGCCGGGTAGGTCGTGGTGAACGCATCGGTCGCGTTGTCGTTGCTCCAGTCGAGCCGCCACGTGTAGGTGGCGGTCCCGCACGAAGCGGCGTACGCCGGCGCGGCCGCCGTGACGGCCACGATCGGCACCGTCCAGGCGGCGGAGCGCACGACGTTGCGGCGCGAAGGCATGGCTTTGCTCATGAAGACTCCCGGTTGGTCGCGGCACCGGGCGTATCCCCACACGCTCGAGCAGTGCCGCAGTCGGAGGTTAGCCACGCCTCACCCGGCTCCGGGCAGATTCGACCCACGCGGCGTCCGGAGGTCGGATTTCTTTACCTTTCGCGCGCCGCGGGTCTAGACCGGGCGACGTACGTCGGGTCTGCCGCACACCTGTCGCCGGACGTGTCATGCTCACCCCATGCGTCGTACGCCGCGCATCCGCCGCGCCCGTCAGGACAACAGCGGCGCCCGCTCGCGACCACAGGTCGTCGCGCACCGCGGCAGCAGCCACGACAACCCGGAGCACACCCTCGCCGCCTACGTGAAGGCGCTCGACGAGGGGGCGGACGCCCTCGAGTGCGACGTCAGGCTCACCGCCGACGGCCACCTCGTGTGCGTGCACGACCGCAACCTGCTCCGTACGGCGGCGACGCCCGGGCTCGTGTCGACGATGAACCTCGCCGAGCTCGACGAGCTCGACTTCGCGTCGTGGAAGAGCCCGTGGGCCGAGCTCGACGACGAGGCGCCCGACCGTGACCCGGAGGCCGGCAAGGTGCTCACCCTCCGCAAGCTGCTGGAGATGGTGGCCGACTACGACCGGCACGTGGAGCTGGCCATCGAGACCAAGCACCCGACCCGCTACGGCGGGCTCGTCGAGCGACGCCTGGTCGAGACCCTGGGCGACTTCGGGTGGGACGGGGCCGGGTCGCCGGCGCGGATCATGAGCTTCTCGCTCAACGCCGCCAACCGGGTGCGGCGGCTGGCCCCCGAGCTCGACGTCGTGATGCTCGTCGACAAGGCGCACCACTGGCCGGTGCTGCGGCCGGTGGTCGACGACCGCTGGATCATCGGCCCAGGCATCAAGGAGCTCCGCGAGCACCCGGGGCTCGGCAAGCACCTGGTCAAGGCAGGACGGGAGATCCACGTGTGGACCGTCAACACCGCCGACGACCTGCAGATCTGCCTCGACCTCGGCGTGACCGCGGTGATCAGCGACCGACCGGCACACATGCTGGAGCTGCTCGGGTCGGCGGACTGAGGCGGCTGGGACCCCTCGCACTAGGCTCCGGCCTATGGCCAAGAAGTCCCGCACCCGCACCCAGACCGCCTCCGCCCCCGGCGAGGTCGGCCCCCGTCAGCCCTGCCCCTGCGGATCGGGCAAGCGCTACAAGGCCTGCCACGGCGCAGCCGGCGGCGCCGCTCCCACCTTCGTGGCGCGTCCCTTCGAGGGGATGCCCGACGAGTGCGACGTGATCGCGCTGCGCGAGCTCGTGCCTGCCGCGACCGCACCGCTGACGCTGAAGGACGGCGGCCGTACGATCCGCCTCGCCACGCTCCTGCCCGGTGCCGCGCCGGCGATGGTCCGCGACTCGGGCGACGTGTGGCTCGGTCTCCAGGTGCAGCACTCCTACGGCAACCCCGCCCGCGACCTCGGCGCCGTGCTCGAGGCCGCGCTGGCCACCGAGGAGCCCGGCATCGTCGGTCTGCCGACCGCGCCCGGTGAGGGCCCGAGCCTGCAGGACCTGATCACCGACACCAGTCTCGACATCACCGTCCACGACGGCTTCGAGTACTGGATCGACGACATCCCGGACCGCGACGCCACCATGGAGGCGGCGCTCGAGCAGGCCAACGGCGGAGTCATGCCCACCGTCCGGCTGAGCTCGGTCGAGGCGTCGTACTGGACCAACGTCGGCACCAAGGAGCACCTGCGCTGGGTGATGCCCCACCCGGAGGACCAGCTCCTCGACGCGCTCGCCCGCCTGCACGCTGCCGGCCAGGACTCCGTGGCCGAGGGCTCGCGGTTGGTCGGCATGTTCCGCGCCCACGGACTGCTCGCCCCCGTGTGGGACCTGCCGCTCGGCACCGGTGCCGAGGTCCTCGAGGAGCCGGCCGCCAAGTTCGCCGCGGACCTCGAGGAGGCGCTGAAGGGTGGGGAGCTGACGGCCGCGGAGAGGTCCGCTCGCGCAGGACTCGCCAACCGTCAGGTGACGATCCGGTAAGGACCGGCCTACACCTCCTCCACGAGGTGAACACAACCGGGCCAATGGTTGTGCGCGCCCTGACGAGCGGAGTAGATTCATGGCTGCCCGGTCGTTGTTGTTTCCCCCGTCAACAACGACCGGGCTTTCACGTCCTCACCCGCCACGCCTCGAGGTGGTGGAACCCCTTCGCCGACACCCGCCGCACCCGGCGCCAGCGCCAGTCCTCCTCCCGGGCTGACTCGTCGTCCTCCTCGGCCGTCAGCGCCTCGCGGACGCCCGCGTCGACGAGCACCGTCCCGGGTCGCGCGGCCGAGGTCAGGCGCGAGGCCGCGTTGACGGTCGAGCCGAACACGTCGCCGAGTCGTCGTACGACGGCGCCGTGGGCGATGCCGGCCCGCACCGCGGGGAACGGGTCGTCCGGGTCCTCGCCGCGGGCCGTCAGCGCGAGTGCGATCGTCACCGCGGCGGCCGGGTCGGCGACGGTGAAGAGGACCTCGTCGCCGATGGTCTTGATGACGTGGCCGGCGTGGTCGACCACGAGGGTGGTCGTGTCCTGCTCGAAGCGGTCCACCCAGGCGACCAGCTCGGCCCCGTCGAGGCTGCGGCTCTGGGTGGTGTAGCCGACGATGTCGACGAAGCACACCGACAGCTGCGTCTCGGCCTGCGTGAGCGAGCTGGTGTCGGCGAGCAGGTGCTGCGCGGCACTGGCCAGGTGGCGGCGCCAGACGTAGGACTGCAGCTCCTCGACCCGCGGCAGCACCTCGGTGGCGAGGTCGGCGAGGGCGGCGGCGGGGTCGCCGCCCTCCACCGCGAGACCGGCGAGCAGCGTGGTCTGCCACTCCGCCAGCCGGGCATAGCTGCGACCCCACGTGCGGACGAGCGCGGCCTGTGACTCAGGCGGCAGGATGCCGATCTCGACGAGGTCGGCGCTCAACCGCAGGGCCTCGACGTCGCTCTCCGCGAAGGCGACATCGTCGTCGTCGTGGTGCGGGAAGCCGAGCTGGTGCCACAGCGTGACCGCGACGTCGAGGGGTACGCCGGCGCGCTCGGCGACCTGCACCCGCGTCAGGCTCGGCTCCTGGCCGAGCAGGAACGCCTCCATCGCACGCCCGACGTCCCCGTCCACGTGGATCAGCGTCCCGCGACCCGCCCGGCTGCGGCGGCACGCAGCGCGGCGCCGAAGGCCGGGACCTGGTCGGCCAGCTCCTCGAGGCGTTCGCTCGTGAAGTGGACGACCGTGAGCGGGGTCAGGGCGACGACGGTGGCCGAGCGCAGCGTCCGGTTGACGATGGCGGCCTCCCCGACGACGGCACCGGGCCCGAGGGTGGCGATCTCCACGCCGCCCTTGCGCACCGACACCTCACCCTCGGTGATGAGGTACGCCTTGTCGGCGGGGGTGCCTGCCGCGATGGGCGACCAGCCCTGCGGCAGGGTCAACGCGTTGCCCCCAGCCAGCACACGCTGGGCGTCAGCGGGGTCGAGGGCATCCAGGATCGAGTCAGTCATGACAACTCAACGATCCATCGCGGCGAACGTGATGGCCCGCTGAGCAGCCACCCTCGGTCAGTCGACGTGCAGCGGCTCCCGCGAGATCGGGCAGCTCATGCAGCGCGGTCCGCCACGTCCCGAGCCCAGCTCGGACCCGGCGATCCGGACGACCTCAATGCCGGCGTCCTCGAGCCGGTCGTTGGTCTCGTCGTTGCGCTCGTAGGCGACGGCCACCCGCGGGGCGAGGGCCAGCGTGTTGTTGCCGTCGTCCCACTGCTCGCGCTCGGCGGTGACCGGGTCGAGGCCGGTGTCGATCTGGTGCAGCGTGTCGATCTGCATCGCCTTGGCCGCGGCGACCAGGAACGGCTCCCAGTCGCTGACGTCGAGGGTCAGGTCGCTCTCGCCGGATCCGGGGTCGCGGAGGGTCACGGTCACCGCGCGGAGGGTGTCGGCGACGTTGGGATACATCACGACCTTGTCGACGTCGACCATCGTGCAGACGGTGTCGAGGTGCATCGTGGCCCGCTCCTGGGCGATCGGCACGGCCAGCACGGTGTGGGCGAGGTCGGCGTGGAAGACCTGGCGGGCCAGCCGCTCGACGCCGGCGGGGGTCGTACGCTCCCCGACACCCACCGCGATGACGCCGGGGGCCAGCAGCAGGACGTCGCCACCCTCCACGTGCTCGTTGTGCCAGCCGTGGATCTTGCGGGTGCCGGCGAAGCGCGGGTGCTCGGTGTAGATCAGCTCGGTCAGCTGGGTCTCGCGCTTGCGGGCCGGCATGGCGAGGCTGGTGACCGCGACCCGGTCGCGGACCCACACGCTGGAGTCGCGGGTGAAGAGCAGGTTGGGCAGCGGGTCGATGAGGAAGTCGTGGGGGTGCAGCAGGCTGGTGACCAGGCCGTGGCCGCCGCGGACCTCGTCGTTGCGGATGCCGGAGGTGAGCGTGTCGGTCAGCTCCGACGGCGACTGGTCGCGCAGCGACTGCGCGAGGTAGCGGCGCATGGTGTCGCCGAGGTGCAGCCCGGACAGCGCGCTGGTGATCGCGTGGTTGCGTGCGGCCGGGCTCTCGAGCGTCTCGGTGAGGAGCTCGGTCAGGTAGAGCACCTCGACGCCGCGCTCGCGCAGGGTGGCGGCGAACGCGTCGTGCTCGTCCTGCGCCCGGCTCACCCACGGGATGCCGTCGAAGAGGAGGCGGTCGTTGTTGCGCGGCGTCAGGCGCTTGAGCTCGTTGCCCGGGCGGTGCAGCATCACGGTGGCCAGGCGGCCGACCTCGCTGTCAGCGCCGTGGGGGGCCGTGGGGGTGGAGACCATGTCGGGACTCTAGTGCGGTCCGGGCACTTTGTGACACAGCAGGCGCCACCACCCAGCGCCACCTGTGCCCCGACCTGGCACGGGGTGTGTCACCACGCGGCGGGATGCACTCCGGGATGTGGTCGGGGCCGTGTCACCACGCGCGCCACTCGTCCGCCAGCAGGGCGTACTCGAAGGAGTCGGTCCAGGCGCCCTTGGACCAGAAGTCTCCGAGCCGGTGGGTCTCGCGGCGCATCCCGAGGCGCTCGCAGAGTGCGGCCGAACGGTCGTTGCGCGCGTCGAGGTTGGCCACGACCCGCCGCAGGCCGTAGTGCTCGAAGCCCAGTCGCAGCACGGCGCGGGCGGCCTCGGTCGCGAAGCCGCGGGCGGCGTGCTGCGGCAGGATCGTCCAACCGATCTCGCCCTCGCTGAGGCCGGTGCCCTGCAGGTGCAGCATCGAGTCGCCGACGACCTGACCGTCGTGCACCACGGCCAGGCCGATGAACTCGCCGTCGCCCGGGTCGGTGCGGCGGCGCACCAGCTCGGCGACCTCGGCCGGGTTCATCGGACGGCTCAGCAGGAGGCTGGTCCACTCCTCGGAGGCCCACGCATCGACGAACGCGGCAGCGTCGCCGATCTCGAAGGGCCGCAGCGTCAGCCGCTCGGTGAGCAGCGGCCAGACCGGAGGCGCGGGTGTGAGGAACTCCCGTCGGGGTGCGTCGACCCAGGTCTCGCGGACCGTGGGACCGCCGAAGCGGAGCCGGTCGTACGCCGTCATCGGCAGCAGCAGCGCGTCCAGCCCGGGAACGGCGATCACGCCGTCCACGGCCTCGCCGATCATCCCGCGCGCGATCGGGTCGTGCGGGTCGCGGCGCAGCAGGTCGACCGCGGCGGCAGCCTCGGCCACGCGCTCGTTCTTCTGCCTGATGCGGAACGGCAGCACCTCGCGGAGGCAGACGTACTGCCCGGACAGGTAGTGGCTCCACTCCTGCTCGCCGCTCGCGGGGTCCTCGGCCCAGAACGCCACGAACCAGTCGTGCAGCTCGTCGACACCGCCGGCGATCTCGGCGACCGCTCCGTGCGCGGCCGGGACCATCGGTGTCCCGTCGCCCAGGACGTACGACGGCAGTGGCAGGCGGCCCTCGAGCATGAGCTGCATCGCCCCGGGCGTGGCGGCGACGAAGTGCTCACGGACGTAGGCGTCGTCCGCGGCGGTCATCGGGTGGTCGCCGTTGACGGCGAGGTAGCGGTCGTGGACCGCCCTCTCGACCGATCCGGTCAGCGCGTCATCTCCCACACGGTCAACAGTGCCATCAACACGCAGACCGTGGCACCCACGTAGTGGAGCGCCGAGAGCTTCACGCGCTGCAGCAGCAGGCGCCCGACGATCACGGCGAGGCCGGAGACCGCGAGCAGCGCGCCCCAGGCGCCGAGGAAGACCGAGACCGGGTCGTCGTACTTCGCGACGAGCGAGATCGTCAGCAGCTGGGACAGGTCGCCCCACTCGGCCGCGAAGAGCACCAGGAACGAGGTGACGACGACCCGGAAGCCGTGCGCGTCGGCGTCGGACTTGGCGGCGTACTCCTCCTCCTGGCCCGCCTCGTCGGCGTCGGCCGAGCGCGCCTCGCGGAACAGGATCACCGCTCCGATGAGGAACATCAGCGCAGCGATGCTGTGGATGAGCTGCTCGGGCAGGAACGAGGCGGCCTTGCCGAGGCCGACCGCGACGCCGGTCTGCACGAGGAACGCCAGCGCGACGCCGATCCAGACGAAGAGCGGTCGCATCTTCGTCGACATCACCAGGGTGGCGATGAAGGTCTTGTCGGGGAGCTCGACGACGAAGATGGCGCCGAAGGCGAGGGCCACGACCAGCAGATCAATCACCGACCGAGTCTCTCAGGGTCGTTCAATCGCGAACTACGCGGCCCGCGACTACCCGTCCCGGAACGCGTCGGCCGCGTAGACCCCGAGGACCTTGACCTCGGTGGTGAAGAAGGCCAGCTCCTCGAGCGCGTTGCGCACGCCCGGGTCGTCGGGGTGGCCGTCGACCTCGGCGAGGAACTGGGTGGCGGTGAAGTGGCCGCCGACCATGTAGCTCTCCAGCTTGGTCATGTTGACGCCGTTGGTCGCGAAGCCGCCCAGCGCCTTGTAGAGCGCCGCGGGCAGGTTGCGGACGTTGAAGATGAAGGTCGTCACGACCGGGCCCTCGCCCGCGGTCGCCTGCTCGAAGTCGCGCGACAGCACCACGAAGCGGGTGGTGTTGTGGTCCTCGTCCTCGATCTCCTCGCGCAGCACCTGCAGGCCGTAGATCTCCGCGGCCAGCGGCGGCGCGATCGCGGCCTGGGTCAGGTCGCCGGACTCCGAGACCTCCCGCGCGGCACCGGCGGTGTCGCCGGCGACGACGGGAGTGAGGCCGAGCTCGCGGATGACCCCGCGGCACTGGCCGAGCGCGTGGACGTGGCTGTGCACGGTGCGCAGCGAGTCGATGCTCGCCTCCGGCAGCGCCATCAGGGAGAACTGGATCCGCAGGAACCGCTCGCCGACGATGTGCAGGTCGGACGTCGGCAGGAAGTGGTGGATGTCGGCCACCCGGCCGGCGATGGAGTTGTCGATCGGGATCATCGCGAGGTCGGCGTCGCCGCCCTCGACGGCGGCGAACGCGTCCTCGAACGACGCGCAGGCGACCGGCTCCCAGTCCGGGTAGGCCTGCTGGCACACGAGGTGGGAGTTGGCCCCCGGCTCGCCCTGGTAGGCGATCCGGCGCCTCGGCCCCGCCACATCAGACCCCACCGCAGACTCCGTCACGCCGCGAGTCTGGCACGCGCGGCCGTGTCCGACCGGCCGATACCGCCCCGCGAACATAGGGTCACCCCATGCTCGATGTGGTCGCTGTCGTCCTTGCTGCGCTGGCCTGCGTGCTGGCCGGCCTCGCCCTGCGTCGTACGACGTCGCGCCCGAGCGGAGAGGGCGTGGATGCGCTGCCCGAGGACGTCCACGGCCTGCGGCAGGAGGTCGCGGCGCTCAAGGCCGAGAACGCCGACGCGCTGCGCCACCTCTCCGTCGTGCGCTACGACGCCTTCGGCGACGTGGGCGGCCACCTGAGCTGGAGCCTGGCCCTGCTCGACGACGCCGGTCACGGCACCGTCCTCACCTCGATCCACGGGCGCAGCGAGGCCCGCACCTACGCCAAGTCCGTCGCCGGCTGGACCTGCGAGCAGCAGCTGTCGCCGGAGGAGCTCGAGGCGATCGAGCACGCCCGCCCCTGAGGTGGCCAGGTAGGCGACAAGTGCCCGTCAACGGGCGCTAAGACGGCGACAAGACCGGCCTGATCCCGCCCGGTCGGGTCGACGCTCGAGGACATGAGCATCGAAAGCGGCCTGCTCGTGGGCGCGGTCATCGTGATCGCCCTCTACGTCCTTGCGGCCCTGGTCTTCCCGGAGCGTTTCTCGTGACCGACACCCTCGGCGGTCTGGTGACGATCGCCCTCCTCATCGTCCTGCTCGCCGCGGCCTACGTCCCGCTCGGGGACTACATGGCGCGGGTCTTCACCAGCACCCGCCACCTGCGCGTCGAGCGCGGCGTCTACCGCCTCACCGGCGTCGACCCCGACGCCGAGCAGGGGGCGCGCTCCTATGCCACCAGCGTCGTCGGCTTCAGCCTGGTCGGCATCGTCGGCCTGATGGCCCTGCTGGTCGGCCAGGCGGCCCTGCCGATGGATCGCGGGCTGCCCGGAATGCCGTGGTGGATGTCCTTCAACACGGCGGTCTCCTTCGTCACCAACACCAACTGGCAGTCCTACGCCGGTGAGTCGACGCTGGGCTTCACAGCGCAGATGGCCGGACTGGCGGTGCAGAACTTCCTCTCCGCCGCGGTCGGCATGGCGATCGCCGTCGCGCTGATCCGCGGGTTCGTACGGGCCCGCAGCGGGACGCTGGGCAACTTCTGGGTCGACCTGACCCGCGCCACCCTCCGGATCCTGCTGCCGCTGTCGGTCGTGGCCGCCCTGCTGCTCCTCGCCGGTGGTGTCGTGCAGAGCTTCGCCGACACCACCGTGCAGACCCTCGCCGGCCACCCCCAGGTGCTGACCGGCGGGCCGGTGGCCAGCCAGGAGGCGATCAAGGAGCTCGGCAACAACGGTGGCGGCTTCTTCAACGCCAACTCCGCGCACCCCTTCGAGAACCCCACCGCCCTGACGAACTTCCTCGAGGTCTTCCTCATCCTGGTGCTGCCGGTCGCACTGACCCGGACGCTCGGCACGATGCTCGGCCACCGCCGCCAGGGCGTCGCGGTGCTCGGCGTGATGACGATCCTCTGGTCGGTCTCCCTCGCGGTCACCACCTGGGCCGAGGTCGGCGCGCACTCGGCGGCCGGACGGGCCGCGGGCGCGGCGATGGAGGGCAAGGAGACCCGCTTCGGCGAGTGGGCGTCCGCGCTGTTCGCGGTCGCCACCACCGGTACGTCGACCGGCGCGGTCAACGCCTCGCACGACTCGCTGACCCCGGCCGGCGGCGGCACCGTGCTGGTCAACATGATGCTGGGCGAGATCGTGCCCGGCGGCGTGGGCGCCGGCATCTACGGCATCCTCGTGATGGCGATCCTGGCCGTCTTCGTCGCCGGGCTGATGGTGGGCCGCACCCCCGAGCTGCTCGGCAAGAAGATCAGCGCCCGCCAGATGACGTACGTCGCCCTCTACACGCTGACCACCCCCGCCCTCGTCCTCGTCGGCACCGGGACGGCCATCGCGCGCAGCGACACCGCAGAAGCCATGGGCAATCCGGGCGGCCACGGGTTCTCGGAGGTGTTGTACGCCTACACGTCCGCGGCCAACAACAACGGCAGCGCCTTCGGTGGGCTCACGGTGACCTCCGACTTCCTCCAGATCACGCTGGCGCTGGCGATGCTGCTCGGCCGGCTCGTGCCGATCGTGCTCGTCCTGCTGCTCGCCGGGTCGCTCGCCGAGCAGGGCAAGGTGCCCGCCACGGCGGGCACGCTGCCCACCCACACGCCCCTCTTCGTCGGGATGCTGGTCGGGGTCATCGTGATCATGACCGGCCTCACCTACTTCCCGGCGCTCGCCCTCGGACCGATTGCTGAGGCCCTCGCATGAGCACCCTCCTGACCCAGGCCGCCCACCAGCTGCCCGAGGCCGTCCGCAAGCTCGACCCACGCCACCTGTGGCGTTCGCCGGTGATGTTCCTGGTGCTGCTCGGCTCGGTCGCGACCACGGTGGCTGCGATCGGCGACCCGAGCGTCTTCACCGTGTCCATCGCCGCCTGGCTCTGGCTCACCGTGCTCTTCGGCAACCTCGCCGAGGCCGTGGCCGAGGGTCGCGGGAAGGCCCAGGCCGCCTCGCTCCGGGCCGCCCGCACCGACACCGTCGCCCGGTTGCTCGGCGACGACGGCACAGAGACGGAGGTCGCGGCGACGCAGCTCGAGGTCGGTGACCGGGTGGTCGTCGAGGCCGGCGACGTGGTCCCCGGCGACGGCGACATCGTCGACGGCATCGCCTCGGTGGACGAGTCGGCCATCACCGGCGAGTCCGCGCCGGTGATCCGCGAGGCCGGCGGCGACCGCAGCGCCGTCACCGGCGGCACCCGCGTGCTGTCGGACCGGATCGTCGTCCGGATCACGGCCGCGGCGGGCGAGACCTTCCTCGACAAGATGATCGCCCTGGTCGAGGGCACCTCGCGGCGCAGGACGCCCAACGAGATCGCCCTGTCCATCCTGCTCGCCAGCCTGACCCTGGTCTTCCTCGCGGCCGTCGCGACACTGGCGCCGATGGCGACGTACGCCGGTGCGCCCCAGGACCTCGTCGTCCTCGTCGCGCTGCTGGTCTGCCTGATCCCCACCACGATCGGCGCGCTGCTCTCGGCGATCGGCATCGCCGGCATGGACCGGCTGGTGCGGGTCAACGTGCTCGCCATGTCGGGCCGCGCCGTGGAGGCCGCCGGTGACGTCAGCACGCTCCTGCTCGACAAGACCGGCACCATCACCTACGGCAACCGCCAGGCCAGTCGGTTCGTCGCTGCGCCTGGCGTGAGCGACGCCGAGCTGCGCGACACCGCCCGGCTCGCGAGCCTGGCCGACCAGACCCCGGAGGGTCGCTCGGTCGTCGACCTCGCCCTCGCCCAGGGCGCCGACGACCGGGACCTGCCCGGCGATGCCGTCTTCGTCGAGTTCACCGCCCAGACCCGGATGTCGGGGGTCGACCTCGCCGACGGCACCCAGGTCCGCAAGGGCGCGGGGTCCGCGATCGGTGGCTGGCTCGGGCACGAGCCGCAGGAGGTGCGCGACACCGTCGACGCGATCGCCCGCGAGGGAGGTACGCCGCTGGTGATCGGTCGCAAGGACGCCGGGGACCCAGGGGGCACCGGCACGGTGCTCGGCGTCATCCAGCTCAAGGACGTCGTCAAGGAGGGCATGGCCGAGCGTTTCGCCGAGCTCCGGTCGATGGGCATCCGCACGGTGATGATCACCGGCGACAACGCCCTCACCGCCCAGGCCATCGCCGCCGAGGCCGGGGTCGACGACTTCCTCGCCGAGGCCACCCCCGAGGACAAGATGGCCTACATCCAGAAGGAGCAGGAGGGCGGACGGCTCGTCGCGATGACCGGGGACGGCACCAACGACGCCCCGGCCCTGGCCGCTGCGGACGTCGGCGTCGCGATGAACAGCGGCACCGCCGCCGCCAAGGAGGCCGGCAACATGGTCGACCTCGACTCCGACCCGACGAAGCTCATCGACATCGTCGAGATCGGCAAGCAGCTGCTCATCACGCGGGGCGCGCTCACCACCTTCAGCATCGCCAACGACGTGGCGAAGTACTTCGCGATCATCCCGGCGATGTTCGTCGCCGCCTACCCGTCGCTCGACCGGCTCAACGTGATGGGCCTGGCCACGCCGCAGTCCGCGATCCTCTCGGCGGTCATCTTCAACGCCCTGGTCATCGTGGCGCTGATCCCGCTGGCCCTGCGCGGGGTCCGCTTCCGGGCCGCGTCGGCGACGGCGGTGCTGCGCCGCAACATCCTCGTCTTCGGCCTCGGCGGCCTCGTCGTGCCGTTCGTCGGGATCAAGCTCATCGACCTGCTCGTCTCGACCCTCCCAGGAATGAACTGACCATGCTCACGCACCTGCTCACCGACCTCTCCCGCCAGTCCCTCGCCGCGCTGCGCATGCTGCTCGTCATGACGGTGCTCCTCGGTGTCGGCTATCCGGTCGCCGTGTGGGGCGCCGGCCAGGCCCTGGTTGACCGGGCGGACGGCCAGCCCGTACGCGTCGACGGCGAGGTCGTCGGGTCCCGGCTCATCGGCCAGCAGTTCGAGGGCGACGAGTGGTTCCACTCCCGGCCCTCGCCCCAGGCGTACGACACGCTGGCGTCGGCTCCGAGCAACCTGGGCCCTTCCAACCCGGACCTCCTCGCTGCCATCGACGAGCGTCGCGCCGAGGTCGCCACCCGCGAGGGCGTGTCCCCGGGCGACGTCCCCCCGGACGCGCTGACCGCCTCCGGCTCGGGCCTCGACCCCCACATCTCCCCGGCGTACGCACTCCTCCAGGCGCCGCGGGTCGCCGAGGCCAACGACCTGACGGTCGACGAGGTCGAGGACCTGGTCGCCGCGCACACCGACGGCCGGGGGCTCGGCTTCCTCGGCGAGCCCGGTGTCAACGTCCTCGAGCTGAACCTCGCGGTCCGGGCATCGGCCCCGGGTGGAGACTGAGTCCATGCCTGTGCCCACCGAACGCGGACGGCTGCGCGTCTACCTCGGCGCGGCACCGGGTGTCGGCAAGACCTACGCCATGCTCGACGAGGGGCACCGGCGGCTCGAGCGCGGCACCGACCTCGTCGTCGGCTACGTCGAGACGCACGGGCGGCCGAGGACCGAGCGCGAGCTCGAGGGGCTCGAGGTGGTGCCGCGCCGACAGGTCGACTACCGCGGCACGGTGCAGGAGGAGATGGACCTCGAGGCGATCCTCGCGCGGCACCCCGACGTGGTCCTGGTCGACGAGCTCGCCCACACCAACGTCCCCGGCAGCACGCACGACAAGCGCTGGCAGGACGTGGAGGCGCTGCGCGACGCCGGCATCGAGGTGATCACGACCGTCAACATCCAGCACGTCGAGTCCCTCAACGACGTCACGGAGGCGATCACCGGCGTCCGCCAGCGCGAGACGGTGCCGGACCACGTCGTCCGCTCGGCCGACCAGATCGAGCTGGTCGACATGAGCCCGCAGTCGCTGCGACGACGGATGGCGCACGGCAACATCTATGCCGCCGACAAGATCGACGCCGCGCTGTCGCGCTACTTCCGCGAGGGCAACCTGACGGCGCTGCGCGAGCTGGCCCTCCTGTGGCTGGCCGACCGGGTCGACGAGGGCCTCGAGCGCTATCGCGACCAGCACGACATCGAGGCCACCTGGGCGACGCGCGAGCGCATCGTCGTACCGGTGAGCGGCGGTCCGGAGTCGACGACGCTGATGCGGCGGGCGGCACGGATCGCGACGCGGCGCTCGGGCGGGGAGTGGCAGGCGTTGTACGTCACCCGCCGCGACGGCCTCACCGGCATCTCCCCGGACAGCCTCACGCACCTCGCGGCGAAGGCCGACGAGCTCGGCGGCACCTTCCACACCGTCGTCGGCGACGACCCGGCCGACGCGATCCTCGCCTTCGCGCGCGCCGAGAACGCCACCCAGGTCGTCATCGGAGCGAGTCGCCGCGGTCGTGTCTCGACCGTGGTCCGGCCGGGGGTGGGGGAGCGCGTCGTCGCCGGCTCGGGGGACATCGACATCCACATCGTGACCCACGACTACGCCCGCGGCCGGTCGACCGACCGCCGCCCGGACGTGCAGAACGTCGGACCCCGTCGACGTCTCGCGGGCTTCGCATTCGGGCTCGCCGTGCCGGTGCTGCTGAGCCTGCTGCTGTCGCTCACCCGCGACCTGCACGGCCTCCCCATCGAGGCGATGTCGCTGATGGTGGTCGTGGTCGCGACCGCGCTGATCGGCGGACTGGCGCCGGCCGTCGTCTCCGCGCTGGCGAGCGCGCTGCTGCTCAACTACCTCTTCACCCCACCGCTCTACACGCTGACCATCGCCGAGCCGGAGAACGTCGTCACCATCGCGATCTTCGTCGCCGTCGGGATCGCCGTCGCGACGGTGGTCGACAACGCGGCGCGGCGGACTGCCGAGGCCCGCGCCGCCCGGGCGGAGGCGGACGCGCTGACCGTGCTCGCGCACAGCCTGCTCACCTCCACCGACGACCTGCCCGGCCTGCTGTCCTCGGCGTGCCGCCTCTTCAGTGCTCAGGGGGCAGCGGTGCTGCGTCGGGACGACACCGGCGTGGAGAGCGTCGTGGCGTCCTACGGCACCGCGCCCGCGTCGGTCGAGTCCGCGGACATGTCGGCCGCGATCGACGACCGCAGCACGCTGGTCCTGTCCGGAGCGACGCTGCCGGCCAGTCGCCGCGGCCTGCTCAACGCCTACGCCGCCTACGCGAAGGTGATGGAGGAACGACGGCGGGCCACCGCGGCCGAGGTCGACCGGCTCCGGCTGACCGAGGTGGACCGCACGCGTACGGCGCTGCTGGCCGCCGTCTCGCACGACCTCCGCAACCCGCTGGCTGCGGTCAAGGTCGCGGTCGCCAGCCTCCGCAGCACGGAGGTCGCCTGGTCTGCGGAGGACGAGGCCGAGCTGCTGCTGACGATCGAGGAGTCCACCGACCGGCTCACGGCTCTGGTGGCCAACCTGCTCGACATGAGCCGGATCAGCACCGGCTCGGTCCGGGTCGCCCGCACGGAGGTCGACCTCGCCGCCGCCGTACGGGCCGGTCTGGCGCCCCTTCCCGGCGGCGAGCGCATCGAGGTCGACGTGGATCCCGACGTGGTCGTGCTCGCCGACGCGGGGCTGCTCGACCGGGTGATCGCCAACATCGGTGAGAACGCGCTGAAGTACACCCCCGACTCGGCGCGGGTCCGGATCGACGCGACGGCCACGCCGGACCGCGTCGTGCTCCGGATCGCCGACTCCGGGCCCGGTGTCCGCGACCGGGACCGCGACCGCCTCTTCGCGCCGTTCCAGCGGCTCGGCGACGTGCCGCAGCAGGACGGGGTCGGCCTGGGGCTCGCCGTGGCGCACGGACTGACCGAGGCGATGGGTGGCACGATCGCGACGGAGGAGACGCCCGGTGGTGGGCTGACCTTCGTGCTCGAGCTGCCGGCCCCGTCGGACGCAGAGCCTCCCGAGACCGCGCCCGCCCACGTCGAGGAGCCTGCATGACGTTCGTCCTGGTCGTCGACGACGACCCTGCGATGCGGCGTACGTTGACGATCAACCTGCGCGCCCGCGACTACGAGGTGGAGACGGCGGGTGACGGCCGCTCGGCGTTGCAGATCGTCGACGAACGGATGCCCGACGTGATCCTGCTCGACCTCGGCCTCCCCGACCTCGACGGTGTCGCGGTGCTGACCCGGCTGCGGACCTTCACCCAGGTGCCGGTCATCGTCGTGTCGGCGCGGACCGAGTCCGACGACAAGGTCGAGGCCCTCGACCTCGGCGCCGACGACTTCATCACCAAGCCGTTCTCCATCGAGGAGCTCCTGGCGCGGGTCCGCGCGACGTCACGCCGCGTGGGCCGCGAGGAGCCGGAGCTGGTCGTCGAGGCCGACGGGCTGAGGCTCGACGTCACCGACTCCCGCGCCACCCGCGACGGCGTGGAGATCCACCTGACCCCGATCGAGTGGCGCATCGTCGAGGTCCTCGCGCGCCGGCGCGGCCGGCTCGTGCGCCAGGCCGAGCTGCTGAGCGCGGTGTGGGGGCCGGCCTACGAGCGCCAGACCAACTACCTCCGCGTCCACATGGCCAGCATCCGGCGCAAGCTCGAGGTCGACGCGGGTCGGCCGGTCCTCTTCCTGACCGAGCCGGGGATGGGCTACCGGTTCACCGGGTCCTGACCCTCGGCGGTCGCTGCGATCCCACCGCCCGCCGGGAGATGCTGGGCTCAGCGCGGGACGCGCACCAGCAGCCGCCCGTGGACGCACTCCATCCACAGCTCCCGGCCGACGCCGATCGAGTCACCGTCGAGCTGGCGGGGGGTGTCGGCGGACGCCTTGATGCGCACCCGCGCTCCGGTGCGTCGGTCGATGAGCTCGTCGACGGTCTGGCTCTTGCGCAGCACCCGCACCGCGAGCGGGATCCAGGACAGGAACTTCTTGGGGTGCAGGATCACCACGTCGAGCACGCCGTCGTCGATCGCCGCGTCGGGCAGCAGCGGCATCCCGGCCTGCAGGAAGCCGACGTTGCCGACGAGCACGGTGCGCGCCCGGTGGACGGTGGGCTCCTCGTCGTCGATCTGGATCTCGACCCTGATCGCTGGGAACATCAGCGACTTCAGCCCGGAGATGACGTAGGCCACCCAGCCGATCTTCTTCTTGATGTCCTCGTTGACGCCCTCCATGATCGCGGCGTCGAAGCCCATCCCGGCCATCACCATGAAGTGGGTGTCCTCGATGTGGTCACCGCCGACGTTGACCAGGTCGATCGCCCGGTCCTGGCCGTTGAGGGCGACGTCGATGGCCGAGCGGAGGTAGAGCGGGATCTCGAGGTTGCGGGCGAGCAGGTTGCCGGTACCGGCGGGGATGATCCCGACCGGGATGCCGGTGCCGGCCAGCTCGGCACACACCTCGCGCACCGTGCCGTCGCCGCCACAGACCATGACGAGGTCGGCGCCGGACACCGCGGCCCGCTCGGCCATGCCCGTGCCCGGGTCCTCGATCGTCGTGTACTGCCAGGTCGGCTCCGACCAGCCCGACTCACGGGCCATCTCGGCGACGACGGTGCGGAACTGGCCGACGTCCTCGACCTTGATCGGGTTGAGGATCACCGCGAGGCGGCGCTCGGAGGCGTAGACCTCGGGCAGCGGCTCGGAGTTCGCGGCGGTCGAGCGGGGTCGCGGGTCGATGAAGGCCAGCGCGAGGAAGAAGACGGTGAGGGCGAGCAGCGTGCCGCCGATGACGTCGGTCGGGTAGTGGCGGCCGAGCAGCAGCCGGTCGAAGCAGACCAGCAGCCACCACGCCACGGTCAGCCCGATGCCGAGGCGGCGCAGGCTCGTACGGCGTACGAAGAGCACCAGCAGCATGATCAGGATCGCTGCGAACGCGGCGCTCGAGGAGGCGTGGCCCGAGGGGAAGCTGAAGTTCTCGTGCAGCCCGAGGGTGTCCTGCCAGTCCGGCCGGTCGCGGCCGAGCCACGTCTTGAGGCCAGTGGTGGCCAGCGAGGTCCCGGCCATCACGACGGCAGTGAGCAGCGCGGCCCACCGCTGACGGCGTACGACGAGCGCGAGCACCAGCAGGACGGTCAGGATCGTCATCCCGATGGTCCCGAAGGCCACCTCGATGACCCGCAGCGCGTCGACCAGGAAGGCGGAGTCGTCCGCCCAGTCCTCCAGGCGCCGGCCCTCGACGTCGAAGCCGTCGAGCGGTGCCCGGTCGCGGTTGACGAGGACGGCCAGGACGGTGAAGAGGACACCGCTGAGGAGGGCCCAGGCCAGGCTGCGGTTGCGGTAGGCGGGAGTCACCTGCGAAGTATGCCCAAACCGGTTCGAATCCCTGATGTCCTGGCGGCTAGCCTCTGCTGTGTGATTGATCCCCGGCTCCTCCGTGACGACCCCGACCGCGTGCGTGCCGCCCAGGCCAAGCGCGGACTGTCCGACGACGTCGTGGACCGGGCGCTGGCGGCCGACTCGGCCCGGCGCCAGGCGATCTCCGACTTCGAGACCCGGCGCGCGGAGCAGAAGGCCAGCGGTGCGCTCGTCGCCCGGGCCCAGGGCGAGGAGAAGCAGGCCCTGCTCGCGCAGGTCAAGGTGCTCGCCGCCGGCGTGAAGGCCGCCGAGGCCGCCCGCAACGAGGCCGAGGTCGCGTGGGACGAGGTGATCAAGGCGATCCCCAACCCGGCCGCCGACGAGTCACCTGCCGGTGGCGAGGACGACTTCGTGGTGCTCGAGCACGTCGGCACGCCGCGCGAGTTCGACTTCGAGCCCCGCGACCACATCGAGCTCGGCAAGATGCTCGGCGCCATCGACCTCGAGCGCGGCGCCAAGGTGAGCGGCTCGCGGTTCTACTTCCTCACCGGCGTCGGTGCCCAGCTCGAGCTCGCGCTGGTCAACATGGCGATGGACCAGGCCCGCAAGGCCGGCTTCACCCAGGTCATCGCGCCGTCGCTGGTCAAGCCGCGGGCGATGGAGGGCACCGGCTTCCTCGGCCAGGCCGCCGACGACGTCTACCGCATCGAGGGCGAGGACCTCTACCTCGTCGGCACCAGCGAGGTCGCGATGGCGGCCTACCACTCCGACGAGATCCTCGACGCCGCGTCGCTGCCCAAGCGCTACGCCGCCTTCAGCCCCTGCTTCCGCAAGGAGGCCGGATCGCACGGCAAGGACACCAAGGGGATCATCCGGGTCCACTGGTTCGACAAGGTCGAGATGTTCGTCTACACGACCGTCGAGGAGTCGTACGCCGAGCACCAGCGGCTGCTGGCCTGGGAGAAGGAGTTCCTCGACAACCTCGAGGTCGCCTACCGGGTCATCGACGTCGCCGCCGGCGACCTCGGCCTGAGCGCGCAGCGCAAGTTCGACTGCGAGGTGTGGATCCCGACGCAGGGCAAGTTCCGTGAGCTCACCTCGACGTCCAACTGCACCGACTTCCAGTCGCGCCGCCTCGACATCCGCACCCGCGAGGACGGTCAGACCGTCCCCGTCGCCACCCTCAACGGCACGCTCACCGCGATCACGCGCACCATCGTCGCGATCCTCGAGACCCACCAGAACGAGGACGGCTCGGTCACGGTGCCGCAGGCGCTGCGTCCCTACATGGGCGGCCTCGAGGTCCTCATGCCGCTGGGTTCCACCCCCGCCGCCGGTTGAGCACCAGAGCGACCTGGGTCGAGCAGTGAGCGAAGCGAGCGCGTCGAAATCCGTGTCGAGACCAAGGAACTGCTGTGAGCACTGACTGGACCCCCCGCGTCGTCGCGCTGGACATCGACGGCACCCTGCTCAAGTGGGTCGACGGCCAGACCGAGGACTACGAGACCATCCCCGGCCCGGTCTACGACGCGGTCCACCGCGCCCTCGACGCCGGCGCCCACATCGTCCTGGCCAGCGGCCGCTCGCCGCACGGCATGACCCGCATCGCCGACATGCTCGACATCCCGCGCGAGGAGGCCGACCAGCTGTGGATCGTCGCGTCCAACGGCGCCGTGGTCTTCCGCTACCCGCCGATGGAGGTCGTCCACGAGGAGACCTTCGACGCCGCCCCGGCCGTGGCTGCGGTCCTGGAGCACCACCCCCACGCGCTGGTGGCGGTCGAGGAGCGCGGCGTCGGCGGCTACCGCGTCAACCGGGTCTTCCCCGAGGGCGAGATCTCGGGTGAGCAGATCATCACCGACGTCGCCGACATCGTCGGCGAGCCGGTCAGCCGCGTGATCATCCGCGACCCCGAGGCCACCGCCGACGACTTCATCGAGCTCGCTGCCCGGCTCGGGCTGCACGGCACCGACTACGTCGTCGGCTGGACCGCCTGGATGGACCTGTCGCCGGTCGGCGTCTCGAAGGCGTCCGGGTTGGAGCACGTCTGCGACGCACTCGGCCTCGGCGCGGCCGACGTGCTCGCCATCGGCGACGGTCGCAACGACATCGAGATGCTGCGCTGGGCAGGTCGCGGAGTGGCGATGGGCCAGGCCGTCGACGAGGTCAAGGCGGCTGCCGACCACGTGACCGCCTCCGTGCACGACGAGGGCGCCGCGGTCGAGATGTCGCTCTGGTTCGCACCGCGGACGGCCTGACGCCCGTGGCCGAGAGGTTCACCTTCACCGCTCCGCTGTGGCGGTGGACCGCCCGCAAGGAGTCGTCCGACGCCGACGGGTGGTGCTTCGTCACGCTGCCCCCGGAGGTCGCCGACGAGGTGCGCGCGCTCTCCGGCGAGCCGCGCGGGTTCGGCTCGGTGCGGGTCCACGTGGAGGCCGCCGCAGTGGCCTGGGACACCAGCGTGTTCCCCGACTCCGGCTCGGACGGCTTCGTGCTGCCCGTCAAGAAGGCCGTACGGGTCGCGGCCGACGTCGGCGAGGGCGACGACCTCACGGTGACGCTGTCCCTCAGGGACGCAGGGTGAGGACGCCCGGGCTGGTCGCCACCGACCTCGACGGGACGCTGCTGCACTCCGACGGCACCGTGACGGCGCGCAGCCGCGCGGTGCTGGCCGAGCTGGACGCGCGCGGCATCCCCGTCGTCTTCACGACCGGGCGCCCGGTCCGGTGGATGGAGGACCTCTGGGAGGCCGTCGGCGGGCACGGGCTGGCGATCTGCAGCAACGGCGGGATCGTGTACGACGTCTCGCGCCGCGAGGTGCGCGACTTCTGGCCGGTGCCGCGCGAGGTGGGGGTCTCCGTCGCCGAGCAGCTCAGGGTGGCGGTGCCGGGGACGCAGTTCGCGATCGAGCACACCGCCGGCTGGGCGAGCGAGGTCGACTTCCCCAGCCACCCCGACGACCGCGCCGAGCACGTCCGCGGTGACTACGCCGAGATGTTCCGCGACGACGTGGTGAAGATCCTCGCCGTGCACCGCGACCTCGAGCCCGAGGCCTTCTGGCGGCAGGTCGAGGCGAGCGTCGGTGACCAGGTCGTCACCACCTGGTCCTCGTCCTTCGCGCTCGTCGAGATCAGCGCCGCCGGCATCACCAAGGCGACCACGCTGGCCACGATCGCCACCGAGATGGGGGTGGGTCCCGAGGACGTCGTCGCCTTCGGTGACATGCCCAACGACCTGCCGATGCTCGACTGGGCGGGCAGGTCCTACGCGATGGCCAACGCGCACCCGTCCGTCCAGGACCTCGCCGACCACCTCGCGCCCAGCAACGACGACGACGGTGTGGCCACGGTGCTGACCGACCTCTTCGGCCTTTCTGGTTAGGCTTCGCGCCATGTTCCGTGCCGTCCGCATCTGTGCCGCGATGCTGCTCGCGTGCCTGGGCCTGGTCGTCACGGCCACCGCCCCGGCCTCCGCCGCCTGCACCTGCAAGCAGGGTGAGCTCGAGCAGCAGGTCAACCGCGCCGACGCGATCTTCCGGGGCACCATCGACGTGGTCTCGCCCGATGGCAACGGCTTCACCTACGACATCACCGCCTCACGCGCCTACCGGGGCACGCCCGAGCGGTCGACGCAGGTCGTGTCCGAGGGCGGGCGCAACGCGTGCGGCCTCGGCGAGCTCGCCGTCGGCACGGAGTACGTCTTCTTCGCCACCGGCACCGCGGCTCCCTACGCCGCCGACAGCTGCGGCGGCACCAGCGTCGCCAACCCGACCAAGATCGGGAAGGTCGAGGCACTGCTGGGTGCAGGCACCTCGGTCGAGCCGCCTCCGCCACCGACGGCCGAGCTGACCCTGGTCGAGGACTCCGCCCCGGCCGGCTTCGCGCGGACGGCCGCTCCCGGCGCCGCGATCGCGCTCATCGGCCTCCTCGGCCTGGTCGTCGTACGACGTCTCGCGCGGCGCTGAGCCCCGGCCCGCAGGCGCACCCCCCGGATGGTCAGAGGTACATCCCGCTCGACGGCCCACCGTGCTCGGGCGCGTCCTCGCTGGGCATGTTGGGCATCCCCATCGGCTGGTGCGGGCCCTGGTGCGCGCCGGCGGGGAGCGCGCGGCGCATCTGCTCGAGCTGGGCGCGCGACGCCATCTGCTGGGCGTAGATCGCGGTCTGGATGCCGTGGAACAGGCCCTCGAGCCAGCCGACCAGCTGGGCCTGGGCGATCCGCAGCTCGCCGTCGGACGGGGTGCCCTCCTCGGTGAAGGGGAGCGTCAGCCGGTCGAGCTCCTCGACCAGCTCGGGCGCGAGACCGGTCTCGAGCTCCTTGATCGAGGCGGCGTGGATCTCCTTGAGCCGCTGGCGGCTGGCCTCGTCGAGCGGCGCCGCCTTCACCTCCTCGAGGAGCTGGCGGATCATGCTGCCGATCCGCATCACCTTCGCGGGCTGCTCGACCAGCTCGGTGATGTGGCGCTCGCCGTCGCCCTCGTCGCCGCTCGTCCGGGTCATCGCCGGCAGCGCGCTCGCCGGGATGGTGCCGATCGGCTGGCCGTCCGGTCCGATGACGACCACCTGGTCCTCGTCGCCGGCGGCGGAGGTGTCGGGGGTCTGCTCGGACTGCGGCTGCTCGCTCATGCGACCAACCCTAGTTGGGCGCGCGAAGCGCTCGCTGCGCCCCGGTGGGCGGTGAGCCACGCAGGTTCTGCGCCGGGCAAACCCGCCTCACGCACCGCTCGTACGCTCGTCCGTGGCGGTGAGCCACGCAGGTTCCGCGCCCCGAAAACCCGCCTCACGCACCGCTCGGACGCAGTCGGACCGAGATCCGCCCGAGAATCAGGGATCAGAGGGTCAGGACGAACTTCCCGGCGTGCCCGCCGTCCTCCATCGCCCGGTGCGCCCGCGCAACGTCCTCGAGCGGCATCGTCGCCTCGACGATCGGGCGGATCGCGCCGGAGGCGACCAGCGGCCAGACGTTCTCGACGACCCCGCAGCAGATCGCGGCCTTCTCGGCGAGCGGTCGCGCGCGCAGCGAGGTCGCGGTGACCGAGGCGCGCTTGCGCAGGAGGGCGTTGATGTCGAGCTCGCCCTTGGTGCCGCCCTGCATGCCGATGATCACCAGCCGGCCGCCGGTGGCGAGCGCGGTGACGTTGCGGCCGAGGTACTTCGCGCCCATGTTGTCGAGGATCACGTCGGCCCCGCCCGCCTCGGTGAGGACCTCGACGAAGTCGTCCTCGCGGTAGTCGATCGCGTGCGCAGCGCCCAGCGAGCGGCACAGCTCGAGCTTCTCCGGGGAGCCGGCGGTCGTGAAGACCTCGGCGCCGCGGGCCGCGGCCAGCTGGATCGCCATCGTGCCGATGCCGCCGGCGCCGCCGTGCACGAGGAACCGCTCGCCCTTCTGCAGGTGGGCGGTCATGTAGACGTTGGACCACACGGTCGAGGCGACCTCGGGCAGGCAGGCGGCCTCCACCAGGGAGACGCCGGCCGGGATCGGCATGACCTGGCCGACCGGCACGGCCACGCGGGCGGCGTACCCGCCACCGGCGAGCAGCGCGCACACCTCGTCGCCGACGGACCAGCCCTCGACGCCCTCGCCCAGCGCGGCGATCCGGCCGCTGCACTCGAGGCCCACGACCTCGGAGGCACCCGGCGGCGGCGGGTAGAAGCCCTGCCGCTGCATCGTGTCGGCCCGGTTGACGGCCGTCGCGACGACGTCGATGAGCACCTCCCCGGCCGCGGCGGTCGGCTCGGCGACGTCGCCGACGGACAGGACCTCGGGGCCACCGGCGCCGGTGGTCACGACTGCGCGCACGGAATCAGTCCTCGTAGAGATCGGTGGAGTGGTCGACCGACGAGTCGTCGGGCACCTCATCGTCCACGTCGTCGGGGTCCGGGGCGTCGGCGGGGCGGTCCCAGCTCTCGGCGAGCAGCTGCGCCCGCGCGGCCAGCTTCTCGATCGCCTCGGGGTCGGACCCGCCGGCGCCCGCGGCATAGCCGAGGAGGTACGCCGTGATGGGCGCAGCGGTCTTCTGCACGTTCTGCGCCGCCACCCGGGCGAGGTCGAGGATCAGGCCCTCGTCGACCTCTGTCTCGACGTCGAGCGCGTCGGCGAGCTCATCGATCCAGTCGTGAAGATTCACGACCCCAATGTCTCGCACCCGACCGGCCGCGGCAAGGGATGGTGGCTCAGCCGCCTGCTGGTCCGCCCAGGTCGCGCAGGTCCGTCCACGAGTCGATGTCGACCGCCTCGTCCCCGTCCGTCGGGACCTGTGCCAGGCGCAGCGGCGCGAGCAGGCGGTGCAGCGCCATCCCGTGCTGCCCCTCCAGGTCGGGGCGTACGCCGGCCAGCGCGGCCGCGTCGAGCACCCCCGCGAGCTGCCGACGACCGTCGCCGTCCACCAGGAACGCGCCGTCGTGGCCCTCCGCGGCGTCGCGCAGGCGCCGCATCGTCGCGGGCGTGACGCGGGGCATGTCCACGGCCAGCACGCCGACCAGCCGAGGGCGTCGCAGCAGCGCGTCGACCCCGGTGAGGAGACCGGCGACGGGGCCGCCGCGGGGCGGGTCCTCGCAGACGAACGTCACCGGCCGCTGCGTGGGGACGCTGTCGGGCGCGACCACGACGACCTCGTCGGCGTCGACGAAGGCGTCGACCGCCAGCTCCAGGAGCGTCCGGCCGTCGAGCTCGATCCCGGCCTTGTCGATCCCGCCCATGCGGGCCGCCGTGCCCCCGGCGAGGACGACGCCGGCGAAGCCACCCGCGGTGAGGTCGAAGTCCATGCCCGCATCGTGTCAGTGTTGACCTCATGAGCGATCAGCTGCGGGTCCGCGTCCAGCAGTGGGCGAGCGGCCTCGACCCCGCCGCCAACCGCGTACGCCTGGCACAGGGCGTGACCCCCGGCGCCGACCTGGTCGTGTTCCCGGAGGCGTTCGCCCGCGACTTCGGCGAGGCCGGCTCCGACGTGAGCCCCTTCGCCGAGCCGCTCGACGGGCCCTTCGGCCACGAGCTCGCCCACGTCGCCGACGCGGCGGGGTGCACGGTCGTCGCCGGGATGTTCGAGGTGGCCGAGGACCCCGAGCGGCCCTACAACACGCTTCTCGTCGGCGGGGCCAGCCGCGCGGCCTACCGCAAGATCCACCTCTACGACTCCTTCGGCTACCGCGAGTCCGACCGCCTCACCGGCGGCGCCACCGAGCCCGTCGTCGTCGAGGTGGCGGGATGGCAGGTCGGCCTGATGACCTGCTACGACCTGCGCTTCCCGGAGCTGGCGCGGCGCCTCGTCGACGCCGGTGCCGAGGTGCTCGTCGTCCCGTCGGCATGGCTGCCGGGTGACCGCAAGGTCGAGCACTGGCGCACCCTGCTGGCGGCCCGGGCCATCGAGAACACCTGCTTCGTCGTCGGTGCCGGGCAGCCGGAGCCTCGCTACGTCGGTCACTCGGCCGTCTACGGGCCGCTGGGCCAGACGTTGGCGGCGGCCGGTGGGGGCGAGGAGTCGCTGGAGGTCACCCTGGACCGCGCCGACCTCGCCGCCGCGCGTCGTACCAACCCGTCCCTGGCCAACCGCCGGCTGTAACCTCGTCCGACGTGTCTTCCCCCACCCCCGACAACCCGCGCGGATCGTCCCGCGGCAAGCGGGCTGCCGAGCGGCCGACGTCGCGCCTGCGTCGGGGTCGGAAGGACGACCACAGGGATGCGGTCGTACCGACGACCGAGCCCGCCCCGGTGGCAGCCCCGGCGCCGTCCGTGGAACCGTCCGGTCCCCAGCTCCCTCCCGAGGGACCACGACGCACCCTCCTGATCATCTGGTTCGCGGTCCTCGCGGCCGGCATCGCCGCGCTGGCCTGGTCGGCGCTCAGCGGCGCCCTCGGCGGCACCTCGGCCCTGGTCGGGTCGGCACCCGCGTGGGTGGACGGCGTGGGTGCTGTCGCCGTCGTGACCTCGCTGTCCTGGCTCCTCGCCACCCGCACTGCCGGGCGGGCGCTGGTCTCGGCCGGTCTCGCGCTCGCCCTGGGCGTCGCCAGCCTGCTGGTCGGTGGTCGGGTCCTGCCCACCGGCGCCGCGGTGATGACGTGCGTGGTCGGAAGCGTGTACGCCGTGATGGTGACGGTGCCCGCGATCACGTGGTGGAAGGCGGGGCGCGAGGCGCTCGTCGCGACCGCGGTCGCTGCCGTGACCGCCTTCGCGGCCGTGGGCTTCGAGCCGACCGTCGCCTCCGAGCGCTTCGACATCGTCGCCCTGCTGCTCGCGCTGGCCCTCGCCTTCACGATCGTCTACCGCCTCGGCGCCGGCCTCCACGGCCTCGGGCGACGCGGGCTGATCATCGTCGCGATCGGTCTGGCGGTGCTCTTCGCGACGCTGGCGTACGCCGAGCTGCTGCGGCGCTACGGCGCCCAGTCCGTGGTGTCCTCGATCCTCGACTTCGCCGATGCGACGTCGGCCCGGTTCGGCGCCTTCCCGCGACCGCTCGTCGTGCTCCTCGGCATCCCGGCGCTGGTGTGGGGCACCCACGTGCGTGCGCGCCGCCGCCAGGGCTGGTGGGTGTGTGCCTTCGGTGTCGCTGCGACGGTGCCGCTGGCCTCGGGCCTCGTGGCGCCGGACAGCTCCTACGCCGAGGCGGGACTGCGCGCGGCGTACTCCGTGGTCCTCGGCCTCGTCATCGGCTACCTCGTCATCCGGGCCGACCTAGCGCTGACCGGCCCCAAGGGTCGAGGCGGTCGACGCGCCGAGGAGGCCGGACCGCACCGGCCCGAGCCCAGCCGCTTCGCCGAGCTCTGAGCGGTCCGGCCACGGTGGCGAGCGGCGAAAGGTCGGCTACGGCCGGGTAACCACTAGCGTCGCCGTCATGGCCCGCCACACATCGCTCGAGATCGTCTCCGAGCTGGTCGCCAACGTGCTGGTCATCGAGGTCGCCGAGGGCGACCGCGTCGAGGCCGGTGACACCGTCGTGCTGCTGGAGTCGATGAAGATGGAGATCCCGATGCTGGCCGAGCGCGCCGGCACCGTCACCGCGATCAAGGTCACCGTCGGCGACGTCGTGCAGGACGGCGACGTCCTCGTCGTCCTGGACTGAGCGCCCTACGCTCCTGCCATGACTCCCGCGCGCGCCCGGACGGTCCACCTGGTCGTGGCCGTCGTCGCCTGGGCGGCGCTCCTGCTCCAGCTCGTCCTGGTGGTGTCCGGCTCCGCCGTGCTCGTCGAGGACGACCCGCCCGGCCTGGCAGCCCGGATCTACCGCTTCTTCGCCTACTTCACGATCCAGAGCAACCTGTTGGTGGCGATCGTCTCGACGGTCCTGGCGCGGGACCCCGGCGTCGACCGACCCGTTTGGCGGCCGGTCCGGTTGGCCGGGCTCGTCGGCATCGCCGTCACCGGGCTCGTGCACTTCTTCCTGCTGCGCCCGCTGCTCGACCTCGACGGTGCCGACTGGGTCGCCGACAAGCTGCTGCACATGGTCGTGTCGGTCCTCGCGATCGCGGCCTGGGCCTGGGTGGGACCCCGCCCGCGGTTCCTCGTGCGGGAGGCGGCGTACGCGCTGTGCTGGCCCCTGGCGTGGCTGGCCTGGACGCTGGTCGTGGCCCAGGTCGGCGGGTGGGTGCCCTACCCCTTCCTCGACGCCGACACCGAGGGCTGGGGATCCGTCGCTGTGGTGAGCGTCGGGATCACGGTCCTCTTCCTGTTGCTCTTCGCACTGTTCGGCTGGCTCGACCGCCGGCTGCCGGCCGCGCCGGTGAGCGGCTCCACCGACACCTCTCGCGGCTGAGGCTCACCCCGTCGGGCGAGGGCCTTGGAACGCCGGGGCTAGGGTCGAAGACATGGAATTTCGATACCTCGGCAACAGCGGACTGAAGATCTCCGAGATCACCTACGGCAACTGGCTCACGCACGGCTCGCAGGTGGAGAACGACGTCGCCACCCAGTGCGTGCGCGCCGCGCTCGACGCAGGCATCTCGACCTTCGACACCGCAGACGTCTACGCCAACACCGCGGCGGAGACCGTGCTCGGTGAGGCACTCAAGGGCGAGCGCCGCGAGGGGCTGGAGATCTTCACCAAGGTCTACTGGCCCACCGGCCCGAAGGGCAAGAACGACACCGGCCTGTCCCGCAAGCACATCATGGAGTCGATCAACGGCTCGCTCGAGCGGCTGCAGACCGACTACGTCGACCTCTACCAGGCCCACCGTTACGACGTGGAGACCCCGCTCGAGGAGACGATGCAGGCCTTCGCCGACGTCGTCCGCCAAGGCAAGGCCCTCTACATCGGCGTCAGCGAGTGGACCGCCGACCAGATCCGCGCCGGCGTGGAGCTGTCGAAGGAGCTCGGCTTCCAGCTGATCTCGAGCCAGCCGCAGTACTCCATGCTGTGGCGGGTGATCGAGGACGAGGTGGTGCCGACCTCCGCCGAGCTCGGTGTCTCGCAGATCGTGTGGAGCCCGATGGCGCAGGGCGTGCTGTCCGGCAAGTACCTCCCCGGCCAGGCCCCGCCCGAGGGCTCGCGCGCCACCGACACCAAGGGTGGCGCCGATATGATCTCGCGCTGGATGCAGGACGACGTCCTCACTGCGGTGCAGGACCTCAAGCCGATCGCCGACGACGCCGGCCTGACCATGGCCCAGCTCTCCGTCGCCTGGGTGCTGCAGAACGACAACGTCGCCGCCGCCCTCGTCGGCGCCTCGCGCCCCGAGCAGGTGGCTGACAACGTCAAGGCCGCCGGCGTGAAGCTCGACGCCGACGTGATGAAGCGCATCGACGACGCCATCGGCTCCGTCGCGATCACCGACCCCGGCAAGACGGCGGAGGGTATGCCGAAGGCCCGCGTCGTGTGATCTCCGTGTGAGCGGTGCGTGAGGCGGGTTCCGGACGCTCGGAACCCGCCTCACGCACCGCTTCTGCGTGCCCCGGCCTCACCCCACCCGCGTCACCCGGTAGCGCACGAACGCCGGCACCGCGAGCGCTGCCGCGACCGTGAACACCACGACCAGCACGCCTCCGCCCGCCGCGGCGACCGCGGCTCCGGTCACCGCGGCGGTCGCGCCGTGGGCCACGTCGGCGACGCGCGGACCGCCGGCGACCACGACGATGAAGATGCCCTGCAGCCGGCCACGGACCTCGTCGGCCGCGGCGGACTGCAGCATCGACGTACGGAACGCGGCGGACGCCATGTCGGCGGCACCGCCGATGGCGAGCATGAGGACCGCGACGCCGAGCCAGAACGAGGGGGCGTACGGCGCCAGCATCGCGGCGACACCGAAGCCGATCATGGCCACTCCCCACACGAGGATGGCGATGATGACCGCAAGGCCCTGGCGGTCGACCCGCGACACCCAGCCGGACAGCACGCCGCCCACCACGGCGCCGAGCGGGATCGCGGCGAAGAGCAGAGCGAAGGCGAGGCCACCTTCGCTGGGTCCGCCGAAGGCGACGTCCGCCAGCTCGGGGAAGAGCGCCCGCGGCATCCCGAAGACCATCGCGATGATGTCGACGACGAACGACATCATCAGCACCGGCTGCGTCCGCAGGTAGCGGAAGCCGTCGATGACCGCCTTGATGCCCGGCGTCACGGTCGCGCCCATGACCGGGAGGGCCGGCAGGCCCACGACCGCGCCAAGGGTCGCGAAGAGGGTGATCGTGTCGAGAAGGTAGAGCCACGAGAAGCCCACCAGCGGGATGAGGGCGCCCCCGACCAGCGGACCGGCGATGCCGCCGGCCTGCATGACGGTCATGTTGAGCGAGTTGGCCGCGGGCAGGAGCTCCTTGTCGAGGATCCTCGGCAGCAGCGCCGACCGGGTCGGCTGGTTGACCGCGAAGAAGGCCTGCTGCACCGCGAAGAGGCACAGCAGCAGCCACACGTCCTCCGCCCCGAACGCCGCCTGCAACCAGAAGCCCGCGCTCGTGAGGATCAGTCCCACCGTCGTGATCATCAGCAGCGTGCGCCGGTCGAACACGTCGGCCAGCGCGCCTCCCCACAGCCCGAAGACCACCAGCGGCACGAGGCCGAAGACGCCGGTCAGGCCGACGTACGCCGACGAGCCGGTCATCGCGTAGATCTGCGCGGGCACCGCGACCACGGTCAGCTGGGCGCCGATCACGGTGACGATGTTGGCCAGCCAGAGCCGCTTGAAGTGTGGGTTGGCGAGCGGTCGGGTGTCCGCCAGCAGTCGCCTCTCCACCTCGGAAGGCTAGGTCAGCGCGGTCTCGCCCCTGCGCAGAGGCCGAGGCGCGGATGCCGCAGCGACCTATCATCGTCGCTGCCGGACGACACCGGCGACGGAGGAACGTGATGGGCGCAGGACACGGCCACGGGCACGGCCACGCGGGCGGTCGACACCGCTGGCGGCTGGCGGTCGCCTTCGCGCTGGTGGCGGCGTTCTTCGGCGTCGAGCTCGTCGTCGGTCTCCTCAGCGGCTCGCTCGCCCTGATCTCGGATGCCGGCCACATGGCGGCCGACGTGGTCGCCCTCGGCGCCGCGCTGGTCGCGACGAAGATCGCCACCCGTCCCGACGGCACCGGTCGTCGTACCTATGGCTCCTACCGCGCCGAGGTCTTCGCCTCCGGCTTCACGGTGCTGATCATGCTGGGCGTCTCGGTCTACGTCGTCGTGGAGGCCGTACGCCGGATCGGCGAGGACGTGGCGGTCTCGTCCGGGCCGATGCTGGTCGTCGGCGCCCTCGGCCTGGTCGTCAACCTCGTCTGCCTGGCGCTGCTCCGCGGCGGCGCGCAGGAGTCGCTCAACGTCCGCGGCGCCTACGTCGAGGTGATGGCCGACGCGGCCGGGAGCGTCGGCGTGCTCGTCGCCGGACTGCTCGTCGGGCTCACCGGGGCCGGGCAGTGGGACACCGTCGTCGCCGTGGCGATCGGCGTCTTCGTCGCGGTCCGCGCCGTCATGCTCGGGGGGCAGGTGCTCGCCGTCCTGGGCCAGCACGCCCCGGACGACGTCGACCTCGACGCCGTCGTGCGCGACCTCGAGGAGGTCGCTGGTGTGGCCGAGGTCCACGACCTGCACGCCTGGACCCTGACGTCCGGGATGAACGTCGCCACGGCCCACCTCGTCCTCTGCGTCGGGGCCGACGCGACGGCGGTCCTCGGGGGCGCCCGGGCCACGTTGCGCGATGACCACGGGATCGACCACGCGACCCTCCAGGTCGAGGTCACGCCGGCCCGCGAGTGCCACGAGGCCACCTGGTGAGGGGTGGTGCCACACTGAGCGCCGTACGCGCCGCTCCAGCACGGCGCCGCGAGACGAGGTGTGAGTGAGCGAGGCAGCGATCGAGCACGCGGCGACACCGACGAACGCCTGGACCGCGAACGTCTTCGCCAAGGGCGCACTGGTCCTCCTCCTGGTCCTCGCGCTGCTCTACCCGGACCAGGGCAACCTCCGCGACAAGGCGGCCGGCATGCGGGCCGTCGGCTACCCGCTGATCTCCTTCACCCTGCCGGTGCTGTGGTGGTCGCTGTGGCGTGAGCGGATGTCGTTCCCGTGGGTGTCGGACCTCCTCATCACGATCACCTGCTTCAGCGACATCCTCGGCAACCGGATGGACCTCTACGACACCGTGGTGTGGTTCGACGACCTCATGCACTTCATGAACACCGGCCTCCTCGCCGCCGCGTTCATCCTGCTCACGCTGCCGCGCGACATCGGCTTCGGCCGGGTCCTCGAGCGGGCGCTCGCCTTCGGGGCGACCGCGGCGATCGCGTGGGAGGTGGCGGAGTTCTTCGCCTTCATCAGCAGGTCGACCGAGCGCGAGTTCGCGTACGCCGACACCTTGGGCGACCTCTCCCTCGGCGTCGCCGGGGCCGTGGTGGCCGCCGTCGTCATCCACCGCTCGTGGCACCACGGCCGGCTGCTAGATCCCGAGCGGCTGCCGCCCCGCGTCGCCGTCTGAGGTCCTGCGGCCGGGTTGACGCACTTCACACGGCCCGGGACTTGGATCGTTCCAATTTCTTCGTCAGACTGGACGCAGAGGTCCCAACCCGAGGAGAGACCCATGCGTCTGATCGACGAGCTCAACGAGCTGCACGACTACTACGCGAGCAAGATCAACGAGGCCGTCGAGCACGACGACCTCCTGTCGGCCGACCAGCTGGCCCAGGCCTACGAGACCGACGCCGTCCAGCTGATGGCCGAGCGCGAGGGCCTGACACACCTGCTCCCGCTGCCGCCCTTCGGCACCCGCGAGAGCTCCCTGCGCCGCGTCGTACGACGGCTGCGCGTCACCCGCGCCGCCTAGGTCGGCCTAGTTGTCCGGGACGTCGTCGGGCAGCTGCATCTGACCCACCATCGGCACCACGTCGGCGATCGAGTCGACGACCATCGTGGGCCGGTAGGGGAAGTCGGCGACCTGGTGGCGCTCGGTCGCGCCGGTGGCGACCAGGATCGTGCGCAGCCCGGCCTCGAGCCCGCTGATGATGTCGGTGTCCATCCGGTCGCCGATCATCACCGTCGTCTCGGAGTGCGCCTCCAGCCGGTTGAGCGCGCTGCGCATCATGAGCGGGTTGGGCTTGCCGATGAAGTAGGGCTGACGGCCCGTCGCGGTGCTGATCAGCGCGGCGACCGAGCCCGTCGCGGGGAGCATCCCCTGGGCGCTCGGGCCGCTCGCGTCAGGATTCGTGGCGATGAACCGTGCGCCGTTGTTGATCAGGCGGATCGCTCGCGTGATCGCCTCGAACGAGTACGTCCGGGTCTCCCCGAGCACGACGTAGTCGGGGTCCTGGTCGGTCATCACGTAGCCGATGTCGTGCACCGCCGCGGTCAGCCCCGTCTCACCCACGACGTAGGCCGATCCTCCCGGCCTCTGGTCGTCGAGGAACTGCGCGGTGGCCAGCGCCGACGTCCAGATCGACTCCTCCGGCACGTCGATCCCGCTGCTGCGCAGCAGCCGCACCCGCAGGTCGCGCGGGGTGAAGATCGAGTTGTTCGTCAGCACCAGGAAGGGGATCTGGGCCTCGCGGAGGGCGGCGATGAACTCCTTCGCCCCGGGGATCGGGTCCTCCTCGCGCACGAGGACCCCGTCCATGTCGGTCAGCCAGGTGCGTACGGGGCGGGGTTCGGTCACGGACCCATTGTCGACCACTCGGCCCGCATCCACCTGATCTCGTCCATCTGGTCGTTGCGGATCTTCGTGGCGAGGTCACCGACCGCCTCGTGCTCGTCGAGCCCCCGCACCAGCAGCTGCTGCGACATCATGACCGCCGCCATGTGGTGGCCGATCATGTCCTCGAGGAACACCCGGTCGAGCGCGTCACCGCTGAGCGCGGTGAGGTCGCGCATCATCGGCTCGTACGCCGAGTCCGCACGCTCGTCGGGGTACCACGCGGCCAGCCATCCCTCCATCGACGTGATCTGGGCTGACTGCGTCGCCACGACGTCGCGGCCGAAGGCGCGCATCTCGGGCCGCTCGGAACGGCTGAGCTCCTCGGCCGCGGCGACCGCTTCGCGGTGGTGGGCCACCATCTCGATCAGGTAGTCGGCCTCGCTGGTCACCACGGCGGAGTGGTGGGGCATGCCGCCGGCACCACCCATCCACCCGGACGTCGACAGGGAGTGGCGGCCCCATCCCGGGTCGTCGTCGGCGTGCACCCAGACCATGCCGGCGGTGCCGAGCCCCAGCAGCACCACGACGGCGGCGGCCACGATCGCGACCATGCGCTTCATCGCTGCACCTCCTGTGCGTCTCCCTCGATCGTGCTCCTCGCGGCCCACGGGGGTCAGGGTCGAAGGGCCCCACCTGTCCGGGCACCTCACGCTTAGTCGACTCGTCCGCTTGACTTTCGAACCGCCCAGACGGTTCGGTGCTCCCGTGACCGCACCGGAGAAGTCCACGCGTGACGTGATCCCGCTGCGGGTGGCGGCGCGAGCCTGGTTCGCGATCTCCCTGCAGACCTTCGGCGGGCCGGCCGGCCAGATCGCCGTCATGCAGCGCACGCTCGTCGACGAGAAGCGCTGGATCGGCCAGCAGCGGTTCCTCTTCGCGCTGTCCTACTGCACGCTGCTCCCCGGCCCCGAGGCCCAGCAGCTCGCGACCTACGTCGGGTGGCTCCTCAACGGCGTCCGCGGCGCGCTCGTCGCGGGTCTCCTCTTCATTCTTCCCGGCGTCGTGGCGCTGCTCGTCCTGTCAGGCGTCTACGTCGCCTTCGGCGACACCACCCTCGTCGAGTCGCTCTTCCTCGGCCTCGCCCCCGCCGTGATCGCGATCGTCCTGCAGGCCGTGGTCCGCGTCGGCCGCAAGGGCCTGGGCCACCCGGCCCTCGTCGCGCTGGCGGTCGTGTCGTTCGTGGCACTCACGTTCTTCGGCGTCCCGTTCCCCGCCGTGGTGCTCGCGGCGGCGGTCATCGGGTGGTTCCTGGGGCGTCGGATCCCGACCCTCACCCGGGCGCCGAGGGCCGCGGTCGACGACGGGCCTCCGCCGCTGGTCAGCGACGACGCGCTCCACGCCGAGCGCCCGTCCGGCCGGCGTTCCGCCCTGATCCTCGTGATCGGGCTGGTGGTGTGGTTCGCCCCGGTGGCCCTCGCCGCGCTCGCCTTCGGGCGCAGCAGCATCTTCGTCGACCAGGGGCTGTTCTTCTCAGGCGCGGCGGTGGTGACCTTCGGCGGTGCGTACGCCGTCCTGGCCTACGTCGCGCAGCAGGCCGTCGAGGTCTACGGCTGGCTCGCGCCGGGCGAGATGGTCCGAGGGCTCGCGCTCGCCGAGACGACTCCCGGCCCGCTGATCATGGTCGTGCAGTTCGTCGCCTTCGTCGGCGCCTACCGCGCGCCTGGCGAGCTCGACCCGTGGGTCGCCGCCGTCATTGCTGCCCTGCTGACGACGTGGGTCACGTTCGTCCCGTGCTTCCTCTTCATCCTGCTCGGAGCTCCCTACGTCGAGCGCCTCCGCGGCAACCGCGACCTCGCTGCCGCGCTGGCGGGCATCACCGCCGCCGTGGTCGGGGTGATCGCGAGCCTCGCGATCTTCTTCGCCCTGCACACCCTCTTCGACGAGACCGGCCGGGTCACGGCCGGCCCGCTCGACCTCGAGTACCCCCACCTGGCGTCGCTCGACTGGGCGTCGCTCGCGATCACCGCGCTGGGGTGCGCGCTGATCTTCTGGCGGGGCTGGTCGGTGCTGCGCACCCTCGGCGCGTGCGCGCTCGCGGGCGTGGTGATCGGGCTGGCGCTGGCGGCCTGAGGGCCCCGCTCAGGTCGCGGTCGCGACCTCGTCGGCCGTCTGGTGCACCGGGTGGCTGCGCTCCAGCCTGGCGCCCTCGACATCGACGTCCGGGAGGATCCGGTCGAGCCACTTCGGCAGCCACCAGGCGCTCTCGCCCAGGAGGTGCATCGCGGCCGGGATGAGCAGCATCCGCACCACGAAGGCGTCGAGCAGCACGCCGAAGGCCAGTCCGAAACCGATCGGCTTGATGGTGGCGTCGTGGGAGAAGATGAAGCCTGCGAAGACCGAGATCATGATGATCGCCGCGGCGGTCACGACCGCCCGCCCCGCGCGCAGGCCGTGCTGCACCGCCACCCGTGCCGGTGCCCCGTGGGCGTAGGCCTCGCGCATGCCGGAGACCAGGAACAGCTGGTAGTCCATCGCCAGGCCGAACAGGATGCCCGTGGCGATGATCGGCAGGAAGCTCAGCACCGGCCCCGGCGCGTGCACGCCGAAGAGGTCGGACAGGAACCCGATCTGGAAGATCGCGGTGATCCCGCCGAAGGCCGCGAGCAGCGACAGCACGAAGCCGAGCGTCGCGGTGAGCGGCACCAGGATCGAGCGGAAGACCAGGATCAGGATGAGCAGCGACAGCCCGACCACGAGCACGAGGTAGAGCGGAAGCACCTCGGACAGCTTGTCCGAGATGTCGATGCCGGCGCTGGCGTTGCCGGCGACGCCGAGCGTGGCCTCGCCCCCGGCGGCGGTCTCCGGGGTCAGGTTGCGCAGGTTCTGGACGAGCTCCGCGGTCGACTCGCTCGACGGTGAGCCGGCGGGGATGACCTGGAAGGCCAGTGCCGACCGGTCCTGCGAGGCGCCGATGGGCACGACGGCCTCCACGTTCCAGGTCTGGCCGAGCGCCTCGCCGATCGCGGCCTGCTCCGCGAGCACGTCGTCCTCGCCGACGGGTGCGGGCAGGTCGGCGACGACCAGCAGGGGGCCGTTGGACCCGTCGCCGAACTTCTGCGCCTGGATGTCGTACGCCTTGAAGCCGGCGGAGTCCGGCGGCTGGGTCGAGCCGTCGGGGAGGCCGAGGCGCATCTGGGTCGCGGGTGCAGCGATGACCAGCAGGGCGGCCACGCCGAGCCCGAGGACGGTCCATGCGCGGGTGGTGCTCATCGGCTTGTCACGGTCGGTGATCTTCGCGTCGTCCTCGTACGCCTCTCCCGTGGCGAGGCGGGCACGCTCGCGGCGGCGCAGGATCCGCGGACCCACCAGCGCGAGGACGGCCGGGGTGAGGGTGATGGCCATCAGGATGGCGACGAGCACGGCGACGGCGCCGACGGTGCCCATCAGGCCGAGGAACCCGACCCCGGTGACGTTGAGCGCGAGCAGCGCCACGATGACGGTGACGCCGGCGAAGACGACCGCGTTGCCGGACGTGCCGTTGGCCAGCCCGATCGACTCGTGCAGGTCGGCGCCCTGCTTCAGCTGGCGGCGGTGGCGGTTGATGATGAAGAGCGAGTAGTCGATGCCGACCGCGAGCCCGAGCATCACGCCGAGCACGGGGGTGACGGAGACGAACTCCACGAGCCCGGAGAAGGACAGCGAGGCCAGCGACGCGACCCCGACCCCCAGCAGCGCGGTGAGCAGCGGCAGGGCGGCGCCGAGCACGGTGCCGAGCATGACGAAGAGGACGACGGCGGCCACGACGACGCCGGCGATCTCGCCGGGACCGAGGATCGACGGCACGGTCTGGGCGATGTCCTGCGAGGGGTGGACGTCGACACCGTCGATGCCGGCCTCGGCGACGAGGTCCTCGATCTCGGTCTTGACCTCTGCGGTGACCTCGTTGGTCGACACGTCGAACGTCACGTTGGCGACGGCGGCGGAGCCGTCCTCGGAGACTGTGCGGAAGCCGGACGAGAGGTCGGACACGGTGGCGCCCTGCTCCAGCTGGGGGGCCTGCTCGTCGATCCTGGCCTGCTGCCGGTCCAGCTCGGCCTGGCCGTCGTCGAGCTGCTGCTCGGCGGCATCGAGCTGGCCGCGGATCGAGGCGAGGGTGCCGTCCTCGCGCGCCTGCGTGCGCTGGGCGGCGAGCGCCTCGCGCCCGCCGTCGATCTGTGCCTGGCCCGCCGTGAGCTGGGCCTGGCCGTCGGTGAGCTGGGCCTTGCCGTCCGCCACCCGCTGCGCCGACGAGTCCAGCTGCTCCTGCGTGGCGAAGGGGTCCGCCACGTCCGCGACGCTCTCGACCTCCGCGACCCGGTCGAACAGCGCCACCAGCTCGTCCTCCTGCGCGGCGGTGAAGGCGGAGCCGTCGCTGGTCTCCGCGACGATCGCGCCGGCACCGCCACCGGCGCCCTCGAAGTCGCGCTCCAGCTGCTGGGAGACCCGCGTCGTCGGGGTGTCGGGGAGCGTGATGTTCGTCGACAGGGCGCCGGCGAAGGACACGTACGTCACTGCGCTCAGCGCCAGGACGGCCAGCCACGCGCCGATCACGGTCCAGTGGCGGCGGGCTGCGAAACGACCGAGGCGGTAGAGGAGCTCAGCCATGTCGGGGGACCGGCCTTTCGTGCAGGGGACGGATGGGGGCGGACGCGTGATCAGCCGGCATAGCCGGTCCGGAGCCGGTGCAGCAGGCGGTCGAGCAGGTGGTCCCAGTCGGTGCGGGCAGACGTGGGTACGTCGGTGGGCAGGTCGTGGTGATCCTCGACCCACCGCTGACCGATGGCGGCGAGCCCACTGGTCAGCAGCGTCAGGGTGAGCTCGAGGTCGAGCGCGTCGACGCCGGGCGCTCGCGCCACGAGTCGTTCACGCAGCCGCCCGACGACGTGCTCGAGCGCGGTGCGCGCGATCGTGTCGGCGCGCTCGTCGGCCGGGTCCGGTCGGCCGAGGACCCGGTGGACGGTGGCGATGGCGGCAGGCAGGTCGACCGAACGGGTGGACTCGCACAGCGCATCGAGGGCCGCACGGCTGCCGGCCGCACCCTGGGGGAGGGACGCGGTGCCGCGATCGAGGCTCTCGAGGAGCTCGACGGTGACCTCGGTGAAGATCTGCTCGCAGACGGCGACGAGCAGCTGGTCGATGCCGGAGAAGTGGTTGAAGACGGTCCGCCGCGAGACGCCGGCGACCGTCGCCACGCCCTCGACGGTGAAGCCGTCGGCGCCGTGCTCGGTAGCGAGGGCGCGGGCCGCCTCGACGATGGCGGCGTGCCGCTGACCGCGCAGGTGGCTGCGCCGGTCGGAGGGCGTCGAGCAGATCACCCTCACATTGTTGCACTCAGTGCAAATAGGTCGGGCATCGTCGCCCGACCCCGGGCTCGGTTGACGTGGTCGGACAGGATCTCCGCATGACGGATGCAGCGCCCCCGGCAGATCCCGCCCCCGGACCCGCACCCGGTCCCGGTCTCGGAGCATGGTCCGCCGCGGCGCTGGTCTTCGGCTCCTCGGCCGCCGTCCTGGTCGTCGAGCTGGTCGCGCTGCGGCTGATGGCGCCCTACTACGGGTTGACGCTCGAGACGAACACGATGGTGATCGGGTTGGCCCTGACCGCCATCGCCGCGGGCACCTGGGCCGGCGGGTGGAGCGCCGACCGCGTCGCTCCGCGCCAGCTGCTGGGACCCCTGCTCGGGATCTCCGGGGCCGCGGTCGCACTGACGCCGACCCTCGTCCGGGGTGCGGCGGCCTCGGGCAACCCTGGCCTCCTGCTGGTGATGGCGACCCTGTCGATCCTCGTCCCGGGGGCGCTGCTCTCGGCGGTGACGCCGGTCGTCATCAAGCTGCGGCTCACCAGCCTCCACCAGACCGGCAGCGTCGTCGGCCACCTGTCGGGGGTCGGCACCGTCGGGGCGATCGTCGGCACCGTGCTGACCGGCTTCGTGCTGATCTCACGCGTGCCCGTCAGCGGGATCCTGGTCGGACTCGGCATCGCGCTGCTGGTGACCTCGGTCGCGGTCCAGGTGGCCGGTCGCCGCGGCCGCGGCGACGTCGTGCTGGCCCTCGTCGTGGCGCTGGCGGGCCTCGGTGCGGCGACCTCGCCGAGCGGCTGCGACGTCGAGACGACGTACCACTGCCTCGCGGTCACCGCCGACCCCGACCGCCCCACCGGCCGGACCCTGGTGCTCGACGGGTTGCGCCACTCCTACGTCGACCTCGACGACCCGACGTACCTCGAGTTCGCCTACGTACGGGCGATGGCGGCGGTGACCGACACCGCGTTCGCGGCGGACCAGCCGCTGGCGGCCTACCACCTCGGCGCGGGTGGCCTGACCCTTCCGCGCTACCTCTCCGCGACGCGTCCGGGCACGGCGAGCAACGTGTCCGAGATCGACGCCGGGGTGGTGGCGGCGGACGTACGCCTGCTGGGCGGCTCCCTGCCGGACGGCGTCGAGGTCGACGTCGAGGACGGTCGCCTCGCGATCGCCGACCTGGCCCCCGACAGCCTCGACCTCATCGTCGGCGACGCCTTCGGGGGCGTCAGCGTCCCGTGGCACCTCGCGACCGTCGAGGCGGTCGGCGGGCTCGAGGACGCCCTGGCCGAGGACGGCGTCTACGTCGCCAACCTCATCGACTTCGGTCCGCTCGACTTCGCCCGTGCCGCCGTCGCGACGACGGCGGACGCCTTCGACCACGTGGCTCTCCTCGCCGAGCCGTCCGCGCTGGCGGGCGAGGGCGGCGGCAACCTGGTCGTGTTCGCCTCGGACGCCCCGCTCGACGTCGCCGCCGTGGTCGGGGCGATGCGAGAGCGCGACCTCGGGTGGGAGGCGCTGGAGGGCGGCGACCTGGAGACCTGGATCGGCGACGCGCCCGTCCTCACCGACGACTACGCGCCCGTCGACCAGCTGCTCACGCCGTACGCCCGCTAGCCCACCGCGTCAGCGGGTCGGGTCGACGATCGTCATGCCCGCGACCGTCGCGCGGTCGAAGCCCGGCAGCAGCGCCGCCGCCTGCTCCAGGCCGATGGTCCGCTCGACCAGGCGATGCGGCTGGAGCGCCCCGCTGCGGATCAGCTCCATCATCGGCGGGTAGTCGGCCGCGGCCATGCCGTGGCTGCCGAGGACGTCGAGCTCCCACGCGATGACCCGCGCCATCGGCACCCGGGGGTGACCCTCGACGGGCGGCAGGAGCCCGACCTGGGCGAGGCGACCACGCCGCCGCAGGCTCAGGATCGCGTCGGAGCAGGTCTGCTCGCTCCCGACGGCGTCGACCGCGACGTGGCTGCCGCCGTCGGTCAGGCGTGCGACGGCAGCAGGGATGTCGGTGCCGTCGGCGAGCAGGACGTGCTCGGCGCCGAGGTCGGCCGCGACGGCCAGCGCCTCGGGGTTGCGGTCCACCGCGAGCACCCGTACGCCCAGGGCGCGCGCGATCATCACCGCGCTGAGCCCGACCCCACCGGCGCCGACGACGGTGACCCACTCTCCCTCGGTGACCCGGGCGCGGCCGACGAGCGCTCGATAGGCCGTGGCGAACCGGCACCCCAGGCTCGCAGCGGTCGCGAAGTCGATCTCGTCGGGCAGCGCGACGAGGTTGGTGTCGGCGGCGTGGAGGGCGACGTGCTCGGCGAACGAGCCCCAGTGCGTGAAGCCCGGCTGCTGCTGGTCGGGGCACACCTGCGCGTTGCCGCCGAGGCACCACGCGCAGCGGCCGCAGCCGCACACGAACGGCACGGTGACCCGGTCGCCGACCTGCCAGCGCGTGACCCCCGCGCCCACCTCGACGACCTCTCCGGCAAGCTCGTGGCCCGGCACGTGCGGGAAGGCGATGTCGTCGTGTCCCGCCCAGGCATGCCAGTCGCTGCGGCACATCCCCGTCGCCGCAACGCGTACGACGACCCCGTCGCCGGGTGCCGTGGGCTCCGGGACGTCGAGGACCCGGGGCTGGGAGCGGACGGCGTCGATCACCACTGCGCGCATCGGGCCATCCTCGCCGATGCCCGGGGACGACGATCGGGCCGGCCCACGAAGGACCGGCCCGATCGGTTGGCGGTGGCGGTGGTGTCTTGGTTCAGGACATCTGCAAGGGATGTCTCACGACATCTGCAAGGTCGTGTCGGTGATGCTCACTCGTGTCGAGAGCGAGGCTGGTCATCACAGCCATCACCAAGCAAGGACTCACCCAGGCCGAGGCAGCCCGCACCTACGGAGTGTCCCAAGCCACCGTCAGCCGGCTCATGGCCCGCTACCGAGCCGAGGGCGAGACCGCGTTCGAACCCCGGTCCCGACGACCTCGGACCTCACCTGGCGCGACCCCACCCGAGACCGTCGAGCTGGTGCTGCGCCTACGCAAACAGCTGACCGAGCAGGGACACGACGCCGGCCCCGAGACGCTGATCTGGCACCTCGCCCACCACCACGCGACCACCCTGTCGCGAGCCACCATCCACCGGATCCTGACCCGCCACGGCGCGATCATCCCCGAGCCGAAGAAACGTCCGAAGTCGTCCTACGTCCGGTTCGAGGCAGCGATGCCGAACGAGACCTGGCAGTCCGACTTCACCCACTACCCGCTCACCGACACCGCGACCTTCCCCAAGGGCATCGAGATCATCACCTGGCTCGACGACTGCACCCGCTACGCCCTCCACATCAGCGCCCACCGCTCGATCAGCACCCCGATCGTGCTCACCACGTTCCGCGAAACCGCAGGTCAGCACGGCATCCCCGCATCCACTCTCACCGACAACGGGATGGTCTACACCGTCCGCCTGGCTGGCATCGGACGCCGCGGAGGCCGCAACGGATTCGAACAACAGCTCCGCACCTGGCACGTGGTCCAGAAGAACTCCCGCCCCAACCACCCCACCACCTGCGGCAAGGTCGAGCGGTTCCAGCAGACGATGAAGAAATGGCTACGCGCCCAACCCGCCCAACCCTCGACCATCGCCGAGCTACAGACCCTGCTCAACCAGTTCCAACACGAGTACAACACCACCCGCCCCCACCGATCCCTGCCACGACGCGCCACCCCAGCAGCGCTCTACGACACCATGCCCAAGGCCCTGCCCGGACCCAGCCGCGACACCGAGACCCACGACCGGGTCCGACACGACATCGTCGGCACCTCAGGAACCGTCACCCTGCGCATCCACGGCCAACTCAGACACATCGGCATCGGTCGAACCCACAACCGAACCCACGTCATCCTGCTCATCCAAGACCTCGAGGTCCGCATCATCAACGCCATCACCGGCGAACTCCTCCGCGAGCTCACCATCGACACCACCAAGAACTACCAACCCCAAAATGCACAAGATCCGGACCCACTTCCGTAGGTCCGGATCTTGCAGATGTCCTGAGACATCACACGGTCGGGCTGACAGGATTTGAACCTGCGGCCTCCTCGTCCCGAACGAGGCGCGCTACCAAGCTGCGCCACAGCCCGCCATTGCCCGGTCGAGCCAGTTTCCCGTGAAGGAAAGCGGCCGTCTGGGCAACGCGGGCGAGCATACCGGAGCAGTCATGACCGCCTGAAATCGCCCCGAGGCTCGAGCGGGTGTGCGGAGTCTTGCGCGGTTGGGGTGTTGCAACGGCCCAGCCGCGCGGGAGTCACCGCCTACGCGGTGACTCCCGCAGAGGTGGGCCTTCTCCGCGTCAGCGTCAGGTGCGTGACCCCGCTCGGCGAAGAGACCGCCTCGATGTCGTAGGTGCTCTCGATCCCCTCGAGCCCGTCCCAGAGGCGGGTGCCGCGGCCGAGGACGATCGGTGCCAGCACGAGGTGGAGCTCGTCGACCAGGCCGGCGGTGACGAAGTCGCGGATCGTGGCGGCGCCACCGCCGAGGCGTACGTCGAGGTCGCCGGCCGCCTCCTGGGCGATGGCCAGCGCTTCCTCCGGGGAGGTGCTGAGGAAGTGGAAGGTGGTGCCGCCCTCCATCTCGAGTGCGGCCCGTGGCCGGTGCGTGAGGACGTACGTCGGGGTGTGGAAGGGCGGGTTGGGGCCCCACCAGCCCTGCCAGTCCGGGTCGTCCTGCCAGCCGGGCGGACCGAACTTGTGCGAGCCCATGATCTCGGCGCCGAAACCGGCGTCGTGCCGGGACGCGAACGCGTGGTCGATCCCGACGCCGCCGGTCTCGCCCATGAGCCGGGTCGCGAACATCCACTCGTGCAACCGTTGGCCCGCATGCCCCATCGGGGTCTCGAGCGACTGCGGCTCGCCGGCACCGAATCCGTCCAGCGAGATCGAGAAGTTGTGGACTCGCAGCAGTGGCATCGGCGTTCTCCTCAGGTGAGCGTCATCAGGGTCGCCTCGGGGCGGCAGGCCACCCGGATGCGGACGTACGGATTGGTGCCGAGCCCGGCCGACACGTGGAGCCACGACGAGCCCTCGTCGCCGGGGGCGGAGTCGGCAGGGTGGCGGTGCAGGCCCCGGGCCCGCGCCGGCTCGATGTCGCAGTTGGTGGTGAGCGCGCGGCCCCGCCCGTCCAGTGTCGGCAGGCACACCTGGCCGCCGTGGGTGTGCCCGGCGATGATGGCGTCGTAGCCGTCGGCGGCGAACTGGTCGAGGACCCGGAGGTACGGCGCGTGCGTGACGCCGAGCCGGAGGTCGGCCGACGGGTCCGCGGCACCGGCGACGCGCGGCAGGTCGTCGTACTTCAGGTGCGGGTCGTCGACGCCGGCGAAGGCGATCGAGGTGCCCTTCACCGTCAGCGACCCGAAGCCGTTGGTCAGGTCGAGCCAGCCCGCTGCGTTGAAGCGGCCCTTGAGGTCGGGCCACGGGAGCTGCCGGCCCGAGGTGTGGCGCCGACCGGTGTCGGGCAGCACGTAGAGGAACGGGTTGCGCATGCCGGGCACCCAGTAGTCGTTGGAGCCGAGGACGTAGACGCCCGGCACGTCGAGCAGGCCGCCCAGCGCGTCGGCGACCACGGGCACGGAGCGCGAGTGCGCGAGGTTGTCACCGGTGTTGATGACCAGGTCCGGCTCGAGCGCGGCGAGCCCGCGGAGCCAGTCCTGCTTGGCGCGCTGGTCGGGAGCCATGTGGATGTCGCTGAGGTGGAGCACCTTCAGCGGAGCGTGCCCGGGTGGCAGCACGGAGAACGTGACCCGCCGGAGCGTGTACTGGCGGGCCTCCCAGGCGGCGTACGACGTCAGGCCGGCGCCGGCGATCGCCCCCAGCGTGAGCGTGCGCCGGAGAACGGGGAGGAAAGCCATTCGGCAAGGCTGCCACAATGGCGGCATGAGTGCTCTGAAGGACCGTCTCCGCGCCGACCTCACCACCGCCATCAAGGCGCGTGACGAGCTGCGCTCCTCGACGCTGCGGATGGTGCTGACCTCCATCACCAACGCCGAGGTCGCCGGCAAGGAGGCGCGCGAGCTCTCCGACGACGACATCCTCACCGTGCTCTCCAGCGAGGCCAAGCGCCGCCGCGAGGCCGCCACCGCCTTCGCCGACGGAGGACGCACCGAGATGGCCGCCAAGGAGGCTGCCGAGGGCGAGGTCATCGCCGAGTACCTCCCGACCCCGCTCACCGACGCCGAGATCGCCGACCTGGTCACTGCCGCCATCGCCCAGACCGGTGCGGGCGACGAGGGCATGCGCGCCATGGGCAAGGTGATGGGCGTGGTGACGCCTCAGGTCAAGGGTCGCGCAGACGGTGGCGCGGTCGCCGCAGAGGTGCGCAAGCAGCTCGGCTGACGGGCTAGCGGTTGCCCCGGCCTCCGCCGTTGCCGCGACCGCCGTTGCCGTTACCGTTCCCGTTCCCGCCGCCATCGCCGCTGGAGGGCGGCGGCGGGACGTAGCCGGTCGAGGTGTAGAGCGTCACGGTGTCGCCGCTGCTGAGCGACGTGCCTCCGGTCGGGGAGGTGTAGGCGACGAGCCCCTCGCCGACCTCGGAGTTGACCTGGCCGCCGTCGGCGACGGTGAAGCCGGCCGCCTCGAGGGTCGACGTGGCGGCCTCGACGGACTGTCCGGCGACGTCGGGCACGCCCGTCAGGACGCCGGCGATCTCGTCACCGGGCGGGGCCTGGAAGTCGACGTAGTCCAGCTTGGCCGAGACTGCGGCCATGGCGTCGCCCCAGATCGGACCGGCGACGGTCGAGCCGAACGCCTCGGCGATGTAGCCGCCGCCGACGGTCTGGCCGTTGAGGCTGACCCACTCGCCGAACTGGTTGGCTCCCGCCACCATGGCGGCCGTCGCGATCTCGGGGGTGTAGCCGGCGAACCACACCGACATGTTGTTCTGGTTGGTGCCGGTCTTGCCGGCCGACGGCTTGTCGATGGCGATGTTCTGGCCGAAGCCGCCGGGCTCCATCACGCCGCGCAGGATGTCGTTGACCGCGTCGGCCGTGGCGCCGGGCATGACCTGCTCGCACTCCGTGGCGAAGTCCTTGAGGGTCTGGCCCCGCGAGTCGAGCACCTGGGTGACAGGGCGGGGCTCGCAGTGCAGGCCGCGGGCGGCGAAGGTGGCGTAGGCCTGGGCGATCTCGAGGGGGTTGCTGTCGGACACGCCGAGGATCCACGACGGGACCTTCTGCGCCAGCGGCACCTTCACCCCCATGTCGGCGGCGAGCTCCAGCGGCTTGCACATGCCGGTCTGGGTCTCGAGCTGGGCGAAGAAGGTGTTCACCGACTGCTGCGTGCCGGAGTAGAGGTCGAAGGTGCCCGAGCCCGTCGAGTTGCTGACGTTCCAGCCCTCGCCGTCACCGGCGTAGGGGCCGTCGCAGTTCTCGAACTCCTCGTCCTCGATCTGCATCGACTCGGGCGAGTTGATCGAGGTGCTCAGCGGGATGCCCTGGTTGATGGCCTCGGCCAGGACGAAGACCTTGAACGTCGATCCGGCCTGGAAGCCGTTGGCGTCGCCGTACTTCTTGGGCACGACGTAGTTGAGGTAGGTCTGGCCGGCTGCCTTGTCCTTGCCCATCGGGCGCGACTGGGCGAGTGCGCGCACGTCGCCGCTGGCGGGCTCGACCATCGCCAGGCCGCCGATGGCCTGGTCGGTCGGGTAGACGTAGGTCGACACGGCGGTGTCGGCCGCCTTCTGCATGTCGAGGTCGATCGTGGTCCGGATCGTGAGGCCGCCGTTCTTGAGCGCCGTACGACGCTCCTTGGCGGTGTCGCCGAGCACGGGGTCCTTGAGCAGCCAGTTGACGACGTAGTCGCAGAAGAACGGCGCCCGCGACTGCTGGCAGCCGTTGGGGGAGTTCTTGATCTTGAGGGTCTCCTCGATCGGCGTGCTCTTGAGCCGCTCGGCCTTCTTCTCGGTCAGCACACCGAGCTGGGCCATCCGGTCGAGCACGACGTTGCGGCGGCTCTCGGCGCGCTCGGGGTTGTCGACCGGGTCGTAGCCGACGGGGTTCTTCACCAGTCCGGCGAGCGTGGCCGACTCGAGGAGGTCGAGGTCCTTGGCGTTCTTGGAGAAGAAGTGGACTGCGGCCGCCTGGACGCCGAAGGCGCCGTCGCCGAAGTAGGCGATGTTGAGGTAGCGCTCGAGGATCCAGTCCTTGGTGTGGTTCTTCTCGAAGGCGATCGCGTAGCGCAGCTCGCGGATCTTGCGGGCGTACGTCTCCTCGGTCGCGGCCGCGCGCTCCTCGTCGGTCTCCGCCTGGTAGAGCAGGGTCTGCTTCACCATCTGCTGGGTGATCGAGGAGCCACCCTGGACCGACCCGCCGTTGGCCTGGTTGGTGACGAACGCGCGGAGCGTGCCGCGGAGGTCGAGCGCACCGTGGTCGTAGAAGCGGTAGTCCTCGATCGCGACGATCGCCTTGACCATCGGCCGCGAGATCGACTGCAGCGGGACGTTGATCCGGTTCTGGTCGTAGAGCGAGGCGATCAGGTTGCCGTTGACGTCGTAGATGCGCGTCTTCTGCGACAGGTCCTTGGCCTCCAGCGACTCGGGGAGGTCGACCATCCCCGCGCTGACGTCCTTCGCGGCCACGCCGACGAGCCCCGCGAAGGGGATGGCGAGGCAGGCGGTGAGGACTCCCATGACCACCGCGACGGCGGCCATCACGGCGAGGTGGGAGGCGACGCGGCCGGCGTCGGGTCCTCCCTCGGGGCGCTGGCGGCGTGACGACATGGGCACCAGAGTACGGGGAGGACGCATAGCACCCTCAATTCCAGGCGCGCAGCCGGATAGTCACATTGGACTATGCGAATTGGACCACCTGGTCCTGTCTGGACCGGGGTGGATTCGTTTACTTTTCTACTCGAGTCGGGAATGGCCGCTATGGGGGCGGCCGATCGGCTCGACACAGAGAACCGTGGGGATCGACATGTGGGTTGAGGACTGGGCAGCACGCGCCGCTTGCAAGGCGGACACGCCGGACGCACTCTTCGTGCGCGGCGCCGAGCAGAACAAGGCCAAGGCAGTGTGCGCGGGATGTCCCGTCCGCACCGAGTGCCTGGCCGAGGCTCTGGACAACCAGATCGAGTGGGGCGTCTGGGGCGGGATGACCGAGCGCGAGCGCCGTGCGCTCCTCCGCCGCCGTCCCGACTCGTCGTGGCGCTCCATCCTGGAGACCGCGCGGACCAAGGTCGAGTCGCCCTCCGTCACGGTCTGAGTCGCCCAGCGGCGCGTCGCCATCCCTGAACGGGGAGATCGACTCAGCCCTGGTCGGCCAGCCGGCAGGCGATCATCCGCAGCCCGTCGAGGTCGTGGATGTCCCCCGGCATGGCCGGCATCAGCGCCGTGGGCACCTGCGGGTGCGAGGCGGCAAAGCGCTCGCGCAGGTGCTGCTCGCGCTCGATGATGCGCACCCGGTCGGCGTGCAGCTGCAGCAGTCCGGCGGCCAGGGACGAGGAGTCGCCTGCCCGGAGCCGCTCCGCTGCCGTGATCGCCTCCTCGGCCGACAGCTCGGTGCGCGCCGACGGGCTCACCCGGTTGATGACCAGGCCGGCCAGCGGCATGTGGTCGTCGGTGAGCCGGTCGACGAAGTACGCCGCCTCCCGCAGGGCGTCCGGCTCGGGAGACGCCACCACCACGAACGCCGTGGCATCGGCCTGCAGCAGCGCGAAGGTCTGCTCGGCACGCTGCCGGAAGCTGCCGAAGAGGGTGTCGAGGGCAGTGACGAACGTCTGGACGTCGCGCAGCATCTGACCGCCGAGGATCTTGCCGAGCGCACTGGTCACCACGGAGAGCCCGGCCGTCATCAGCCGCGCCGGTCCACGGGCCGGCGCGACGAGCAACCGGATCAGTCGCCCGTCGAGGAAGCTGGACAGCCGCTCCGGAGCATCAAGGAAGTCGAGCGCCGACCGCGACGGGGGCGTGTCGACGACGATCAGGTCGTAGCTGCCGTCCTCGAGCGCCTGCCGGTGGAGCTGGCCGAGCTTCTCCATCGCCATGTACTCCTGGGTCCCGGCGAACGAGCTCGAGAGCGCGACGTAGAACGGGTTCTCCAGGATCAGCCTGGCCTTCTCCGGGCTGGCCTGTCCTTCGACCACCTCGTCGAAGGTGCGCTTCATGTCGAGCATCATCGCGTCGAGCGAGCCGCCGGCCGACGCGTCGACGGAGGGGACCGGCCGCGGGGTGTTGTCGAGCTGCTCGATCCCCATCGACTGCGCCAGCCGGCGGGCCGGGTCGATGGTCAGCACGACGACCTGCCGCCCGCGCTCGGCCGCACGCAGGGCGAGGGCCGCCGAGGTCGTGGTCTTGCCGACGCCACCCGAGCCGCAGCACACGATGATCTCGGTGGAGTGGTCGTCGAGCAGCGCGTCGATGTCGAGCAGCGGCACCGGTCGTTCGGTGGTCATCGGGGTGGGGCTCATGCCATTCCCTGTTCGCGGAGGAGGAGCGCCAGGTCGATCAGGGCCCCGCGGTCGATGCCCGCGGCGAGGCGCGGCAGCTCGTAGACCGGCACGTCCTCCGCGTTGACGAGCACGCGCTGGTCGTCCTCGAGCTGACGGCGTACGGCGTGGTCGCGGGCCTCGTCGATGAGCGAGGCGACCAGCGCTGCGTCGACGTCCACCTTGGCGCGCTTGAGGTCGGAGGCGATCCCTGTCGGGTCGACCTCGTCGTCGCGGACCAGCGCCAGCGCGTGCGTGCTGAGAGCGCGGGGCCGGACGAGGTTGACCACCACGCCCCCCACGGGGAGGCCCGCGTCGCGGAGCTCCGCGATGCCGTCCGAGGTCTCCTGGACCGGCATCTCCTCGAGGATGGTGACGAGGTGGACGGCGGTGCGCGGCGAGCGCAACAGCTCCATCACCTTGTCGGCCTGCGACTTGATCGGACCGACCTTGGCGAGCCCGGCGAGCTCGGAGTTGACCCCCAGGAACTGGCCGATCCGCCCGGTCGGCGGCGCGTCGAGCACCACGGCGTCGTACGTGATGGCCGCGCCCTTGCGTCCCTTGTCCGACCTGCGCGGGCGCTGGACGGCCTCGTAGACCTTGCCGGTGAGCAGCACGTCACGCACGCCCGGCGCGATGGTGGTCGCGAAGTCGATGACCCCGAACCGGTCGAGCGCCTTCCCGGCGCGGCCGAGCTTGTAGTACATCGCGAGGTACTCCAGCAGCGCGGACTCCGGGTCGATGTGGAGCGCGTGCACCTGGCCCGCGCGACCGTCGCGGTCGGGGGCGCCCTTGGCGATGCGACGCTCCTCGTAGGGGAGCGGGTCGACGTCGAACATCCGGGCGATGCCCTGTCGGCCCTCGACCTCGCACAGGAGCACGTTCTTGCCGGACGTGGCGAGGGCGAGCGCGAGCGCGGCGGCGACGGTGGACTTCCCCGTGCCGCCCTTGCCGGTCACCACGTGCAGGCGCACCTTGGGCCAGTCGCTCACGTCGCCAGCCTAGGGGGTGGCTCCGCACACACCCGGGGGTGCGAACTGTGGTCCCCGCCCACACAGTGGGCGTCGTCACACGGCCGCTAGGGTGCGGGACATGGACAAAGTGGTCACTTCGGCGGCCGATGCGGTCGCCGACATCCCGGACGGCGCCACCCTCGCGGTCGGCGGTTTCGGCCTGTGCGGCATCCCGTCGGTGCTCATCGACGCGGTGCTGCAGGCGGGCACGACGGACCTGCAGGCGGTCTCCAACAACTGCGGCGTGGACGACTGGGGCCTGGGCCGGCTGCTGGTCGAGAAGCGGCTGCGGCGGATGATCTCCTCCTACGTCGGGGAGAACAAGGAGTTCGCCCGGCAGTACCTGAGTGGCGAGCTCGAGGTCGAGCTGACGCCCCAGGGGACGCTGGCGGAGCGGATGCGTGCCGGTGGCTCGGGGATCCCGGGCTTCTACACCGCGACCGGTGTCGGCACGCAGGTCGCCGAGGGTGGTCTGCCCTGGAAGTACGACGACTCCGGCAATGTGATCGTGTCGTCGCCACCGAAGGAGACCCGCGTCTTCTCGACTGCCGAGGGCGAGAAGGAGTACGTCCTGGAAGAGGCGATCGTGGCCGACTTCGGGCTCGTGCGGGCCTGGAAGGGCGACCGCCACGGCAACCTCGTCTACCGCGACTCGGCACGCAACTTCAACCCGCTCGCCGCGATGTGCGGCCGGGTCACGATCGCGGAGGTCGAGGAGCTGGTCGAGCCCGGCGAGCTGGACCCCAACGACGTCCACACCCCGGGTGTGTACGTGCAGCGCGTGGTCGCGTTGACCCCGGAGCAGGCCGCGGACAAGCGGATCGAGCGGGTCACCACGAGGCCACGACCCACGGCTGCCGCTCCTGCCGAGGACGCAGCGACGCACGGACTGGGAGGCTGAGCGAGATGGCAGAAAACAAGGGCTGGAGTCGTGAGGAGATGGCCGCGCGAGCGGCCTCGGAGCTCAAGGACGGGTCGTACGTCAACCTCGGCATCGGGCTGCCGACGCTGGTGCCCAACTACGTCGCCGACGACGTGGAGCTGGTGCTGCAGTCGGAGAACGGGATCCTCGGCGTGGGGGCGTACCCGTTCGACGGCGAGGAGGACCCCGACCTGATCAATGCGGGCAAGGAGACGGTGACGCTGCGCAAGGGTGCGTCGTTCTTCGACTCCGCCCAGTCGTTCGGGATGATCCGCGGCGGCAAGATCGACGCCGCGATCCTCGGTGCGATGCAGGTCTCGGCCACTGGCGACATCGCCAACTGGATGATCCCCGGCAAGATGGTCAAGGGCATGGGGGGCGCGATGGACCTGGTCCACGGCGCCAAGCGGGTGATCGTGCTGATGGAGCACACCGCCAAGGACGGCTCGCTGAAGATCCTCGACGAGTGCGACCTGCCCTACACCGGCAAGCGCGTGGTGCAGCGGATCATCACCGACCTCGCGGTCATCGACGTGATCGACCCCGCGACCGGTGAGGTGGCGGCGTCCGGCACCCTCGGCGACCGGGCCCTCAGGCTCGTCGAGCTCGCCCCCGGGGTGACCGAGGACGAGGTGCGGGAGAAGACCGGCCCGACGCTCGTCTGACTCCTCCCCCCCTGCGATCACCGGGTACCCGGAGGTTGCAGAGGTTCCCGCCCGTTGCAACGGGCAAGAACCCGACGAAGAGGGCAGGAAGGCCGGGGTCGGGCGGTCCGCCGCGGCGGCGTACGTAGGGACGTTCCGGGGTTGTTGGGCCCGTCCCAGCCGCCATTTCGTCCCCAACCAGCCGGGCGGGAGGTGCGGGGGAACGGCCTGCATGTGCTATCTCTAGTAACTCACTAGACAACATGCTGAAAGGACGCGCCCCGTGGAGCTCCTCTGGTACATCCCCAACCAGGTCACCCCCGGCCACCGCTCGGACACCACCGTCGACGGGCACAACGGCCTGCAGCGACTGACGGCGCTCGCGCGCCACACCGAGGACCACGGCTGGGGCGGCGCCCTGATCGGGACCGGGTGGAAGCGGCCCGACACCTTCACCGTCGCGACCGCGCTGACGGCGGCCACGACGACCTTCAACCCGCTGATCGCGATCCGCCCCGGCTACTGGGAGCCCGCCCATTTCGCCTCGTCGGCGGCGACGCTCGACCAGCTGGGTGGCGGCCGGGTGAAGGTCAACATCGTCTCCGGGCCCGACCACCAGCCGCAGTACGGCGACGACGAGGGCGACCAGGCCACGAGGTACGCCCGGACGCGCGAGTTCATGCGGCTCGTCCGTCGCTACTGGACCGAGGACGACATCACCTTCACCGGCGAGCACTACCGCGCCACCGGTGCCACGCTCGAGCACAAGCCGGTCGCCCGCGAAGGGCGACCGCATCCCCAGCTCTACTTCGGCGGCGCCTCCGAGGCCGCCCAGCGCACCGCGGCCGCCGAGGCGGACGTCCAGCTCTTCTGGGGCGAGCCGCTCGACGGCGTCGCCGCGCGCATCGACCACCTGAAGTCCCTCAGCGCCGAGCTCGACCGTGATCTCCCACCGCTCGAGTTCGGCCTCCGCATCACGACCCTGGTCCGCGACACGACCGACGAGGCGTGGGCCGACGCGGAGGCGCGGGTCGCCGCGATGGCCGCGGGCTCGCACGAGTGGGAGGCCGACCCGGGGCGCCGCGTCGCCGTCGGCCAGCAGCGGCTGCTCGACCTCGCACAGCAGGGTGACGTGCTGGACGAGTGCCTCTACACCGCCCCCGGCCGCGTGGGTGGTGGCGGCGCCGGCACCACCTGGCTGGTCGGCTCTCCCGACGACGTGGCCAAGGCGCTCCGGCGCTACGCCGACCTCGGCGTCACGCACTTCGTCCTCAGCGACACGCCCTACGAGCGGGAGATCGCCCGCGTGGGCGACTCGCTGCTGCCCCTCCTGCGCTCGGCCTGACGGCCCTGCCTCTCACGGTGGCCGGAAACACGACGCGCCCCAAAGTCGGGTTTGTCGAGTCATTTACATTAGTTTGAAGACACCACCCCATAAGGAGATCTGTGATGTCACGTAGTGGGCCCCGTTCCCGATCGATCCGTCGCCCCCTGGTCCGCCCTCTGGTCCGGGCCGCCCTGCTCACGACCGTCGGCATGCTGGCACTGTCCGGCTGCGGCGGCGACGAGGCCGGCCCCCGGCTGGAGCTGAGCGCCGCCCTGCCCGACACCCCCGCCGACGGCACCGTCCTGCGGGTAGGTGATCCCGCCACCCAGGTGGCGCTGGAGACGTCCGGCCTGATCGACGAGCTCGACGTCGAGGTCGAGTGGGCCAACATCACCGGTGGCCCCAAGACGCTCGAGGCCTTCCGCGCCGATGCCATCGACATCGGCTCGGTCGCCGACATCCCGCCGCTCTTCGCGCACTGGACCGGCACCGACGTCCGCATCGTCGCCGCCCGCGAGACCGTGGAGCCCGAGACGCACCCGACGTACGCCCTGGGTGTGGCGCCGGGCGTCGAGGTGAGGACGATCGAGGACCTCAAGGGCAAGAAGATCGCCTACAGCCCCGGCCAGGCGCAGGGTGCGCTGGTGCTCAACGTGCTGCGCGAGGCCGGGCTGACCCAGGACGACGTCGAGTTCGTCGAGATGCAGAGCGTCGACGACGCCTTCTCCGTCGCCCTGGCCAGCAAGCAGGTGGACGTCGCGCCGCTCGGCCAGACCCTGGTCAAGACCTACCTCGCGAAGTACGAGGTGGACGGCGCCACCGCGATCGACCCCGGGGTGCGTGACGACGCGTGGACGCTCTACACCCCCACGACGGTCCTCGAGGATGCCGACAAGGCCGCCGCGATCAAGGAGTACGTCGGCGTCTGGGCGCAGGCCCAGCAGTGGATCTCCGACCACCCGGACGAGTTCGCCGAGGCCTACTACGTCGACCACGAGGGGCTCTCGCCCGAGGACGCGGCCTACGTCGTCGACGCGCTGGGTGAGTTCACCGTCCCGACCAGCTGGGACGACTTCATCGCGCGCCACCAGGAGACGGTGGATACCCTCGTCGAGGCCCAGGACCAGGAGCCGCTCGACGTCGCGACGCTCTACGACCGTCGCTACGAGAAGGCCATCGCCGCGGCGGTGGAGGGCTCATGACGACCCTCACCGCCCCGGCCCGCGCAGTGACCACCGCCGGCGTCGAGGACGTACGTCCGGTGCGGCGCCGGCTCAGCCCGGGCACATCGATCCGCTTCGGCGGACTCATCGGCATCGCCCTCCTGCTCGCGGCCTGGGTCGTCGGCTCGGCGACCGGGCTGCTCGACCCGCGCACCCTGACGGAACCGTGGACCGTCGTCGAGACCGCGGGCACGCTGATCGAGAACGGCCGGCTCCAGGAGAGCCTGGTGACCTCGGGGATCCGCGCCGCGCTCGGACTCGGTCTCGGCGTCCTGGTCGGCACGGTCCTGGCCCTCATCTCGGGCCTGTCCCGGATCGGCGAGGTCGTCATCGACGGACCGGTCCAGGTCAAGCGGTCGATCCCGACCCTCGCGCTGATCCCGCTGCTCATCCTGTGGCTGGGCATCGGGGAGCCGATGAAAGTCATCACGATCGCGCTGGCGGTCTTCGTGCCCATCTACATCCACACCCACAACGGGCTGCGCTCCATCGAGGGCAGGTACGCCGAGCTGGCCGAGACCCTGGACGTGACCCGCTCCGAGTTCGTCCGCCACGTGGTCCTGCCCGGCGCGATGCCCGGCTTCCTGCTCGGCCTGCGCTTCGCGGTGACCTCGTCGCTGCTCGCGCTGGTCGTGGTCGAGGTCATCAACGCCACGAGCGGGATCGGCCACATGATCACGCTCGCGTCCAACTACGGGCAGACCGACATCATCGTCGTCGGCCTCGTCGTCTACGCGCTGCTCGGCGTCACCGCCGACAGCGCGGTCCGGCTCATCGAAAGGAAGGCACTCTCATGGCGTCGTACGCTCGCGAGCTGACCCCTGCCGTCAAGGTCCAGAACCTGCACCGCAGCTTCAACGAGGCCGGTGGCGTGCTCAACGGCCTCGACCTCGACATCGCGCCCGGGGAGTTCGTGGCCCTGCTCGGCCGCAGCGGCTCGGGCAAGAGCACCCTGCTGCGCTCGCTCGCCGGTCTCGACCGCGGGGTCGCCGGCACCGGTCGCATCGAGGTCCCCGAGAAGGTGTCGGTGGTCTTCCAGGACTCCCGGCTCCTGCCGTGGAAGCGGGTCCTCGACAACGTCACCCTCGGCCTCCGGGCCGACGACGCCGCCCAGCGCGGCGAGAAGGCGCTGGAGGAGGTCGGCCTGGCCGGCCGCGAGAGGGCCTGGCCGCACGAGCTCTCCGGCGGTGAGCAGCAGCGTGCCGCCCTGGCCCGCTCGCTCGTCCGCGACCCGCAGCTGCTGCTGGCCGACGAGCCGTTCGGTGCGCTCGACGCGCTGACCCGGATCCGGATGCACACGCTGCTCCGCACGCTCTGCGAGGTGCACCAGCCGGCCGTCCTGCTGGTGACCCACGACGTCGACGAGGCGATCGTGCTGGCCGACCGGGTGATCGTGCTCGACGGCGGTGTCGTGCGCCACGACGCGCAGATCGAGCTCGACGGCCGCCGCTCGGTGGCCGACCCGGCATTCGCCCGGCTCCGCGCCCGCCTGCTCAGCGAGCTCGGGGTCGAGGACGACCACGACGCGGCGCCCGGACGTCGTACGGGGTCCCACCTCGGCGAGAGGGCCGCCTCGTGAGCCGGCAGCTCCACCTCAACCTGTTCATCTATCCCGACGGCCACCACGAGGCGGCCTGGCGGCACCCGGACAGCGAGACCGACCGGATCCTCGACATCGACTACTACCAGGAGCTCGCCCAGAAGGCCGAGGCCGCGAAGTTCGACGCGGTGTTCTTCGCCGACGGGCCGTCGCTGGCGGAGAACATCAGGTACGCCGCCCGGTTCCGCCTCGAGCCGATCACGGTCATGACGGCGATCGTCGCGGCGACCGAGCGGATCGGCGTGATCGGCACCGCGTCGACGACCTACACCGAGCCCTACAACCTGGCGCGCCAGTTCGCCGCGCTCGACCACCTGAGCAAGGGGCGTGCGGGCTGGAACATCGTGACGACCGGGGCCGCCAACGCCGCCCTCAACTTCGGTCTCGACGCGCACCCGCTGCACCGCGACCGCTACGCGCGGGCCGAGGAGTTCGTCGAGGTCATCACCAAGCTCTGGGACAGCTGGGAGGACGACGCCGTCGTCGCCGACCGCGAGAGCGGGCTCTTCGCCGACACCGACAAGATCCACACCATCGACCACGTCGGTCGGTTCTTCCGGGTCAAGGGGCCGCTCAACGCACCCCGCTCGCCGCAGGGGCGTCCCGTCTACGTCCAGGCCGGCTCGTCGGAGGACGGTCGCTCCTTCGCCGCGCGCTGGGCGGAGGCGATCTTCACCGCGCACCAGACGCTCGGGTCGGCGCAGGAGTTCTACACCGACATCAAGTCCCGCGCGCGGGCCCAGGGCCGCGACCCGCGAGGCCTCAAGGTGCTGCCGGGCATCAGCCCGTTCATCGCCTCGACGGCGAAGGAGGCCGAGGAGCTGCACGAGCAGCTCAACGACCTGACCCAGCCGGAGTACTCGCTGGCCCAGCTCCACCGCCTCACCGGCGTCGACCTGTCGTCGTACGACCTCGACGGGCCGTTCCCGCGCGAGGTGATCGACGCCGACCTCGAGCGCAGCGAGGGCAGCCGGTTCCAGCTGGTGCTCGACATCGTCGAGCGCGAGCAGCCGACCCTGCGCCAGCTCTGCCACCGCCTCGCCGGTGCCCGCGGGCACCGGGTGGTCACCGGCACCCCCGACCAGGTCGCCGACACGATCCAGGAATGGTCCGAGCGGGGCGCCGCCGACGGCTTCAACGTGATGCCGCCGTGGCTGCCGGGCGGGATCGACACCTTCATCGAGGAGGTCGTGCCGATCCTGCGCGAGCGCGGGCTGTTCCGCACGGAGTACACAGGGAGGACGCTGCGCGACCACCTCGGTATCGAGCGCCCGGCCAGCCAGTACGCCCCTCGTCACGCACCCGTTCTCGACAAGGAGACAGCATGAGCTACGAGCACTACCGCCCCCTGGGCCGCACCGGTGTCCAGGTCAGCCCGCTGACCCTCGGCGCCATGATGTTCGGCGCCTGGGGCAACCCCGACCACGACGAGTCGATCGCGATCATCCACCGCGCGCTCGACGCCGGGATCAACGTCATCGACACCGCCGACGTCTATGCCCGCGGTGAGTCCGAGGAGATCGTCGGCAAGGCGCTGCAGGCCCGCAGGGGCAGCCGCGACGACGTCTTCCTGGCCACCAAGTTCCACGGCAACATGCATGACGACGACCCCAACCAGGCGGGCAGCTCGCGCCGCTGGATCGTCCGGGAGGTCGAGGACTCGCTCCGTCGGCTGCAGACCGACCACATCGACCTCTACCAGGTGCACCGGCCGCGTCCCGAGGTCGACATCGACGAGACCCTGGGCGCCCTCACCGACCTCGTGCGCCAGGGAAAGATCCGCTACATCGGCACCTCGACCTTCCTGCCGTCGCAGGTCGTGGAGGCCCAGTGGGTCGCGGAGAAGCGCCAGCGCGAGCGGCCCGTCACCGAGCAGCCGCCGTACTCGATCCTGGCCCGCGAGGTGGAGCGCGACATCCTGCCGACCGCCCAGAAGTACGGCATCGGCGTGCTGCCGTGGAGCCCGCTCGCGGGCGGTTGGCTCTCGGGCCGCTACCGGCGCGGCGAGGAGCCCCGGCTCACCTCGAGCCGGCTCGAGCGCCAGCCGGCGCGGCACGACCCCGCGTCGCCGGAGAACAAGGTCAAGCTGGAGGCGGTCCACCAGCTGCAGGAGCTCGCCGACGAGGCCGGCCTGTCGCTGATCCACCTCGCGCTGGGCTTCGTGCTCGCGCACCCGGCGGTGTCGTCGGCCATCATCGGCCCGCGCACGCTGGAGCAGCTCGAGTCACAGCTCGGCGTCGAGAAGGTGGTCCTCTCGGCCGACGTGCTCGACCGGATCGACGAGATCGTCCCGCCCGGCACGACCCTCAACGAGGCCGACCGCGGTTACGCACCGCCGGCGCTCGTCGAGGCCGTGCTGCGTCGGCGCTGAACGGGGGGCAGCCGGGGGGTGGGCGGGGTAGTCCAGTGAGTTCTGGTGGTCGGGTGGGGCGGTCCACGACCATCCCTCACTGGACTACCCCACGGGGTGAGGGGCTGTGAGGCTTCTCTCGTCGGGGAACATCCACGGCCCGGGAGCCGCTGAGGAAGGTCGTACAGTCCTCAACCTTCTGGAGGCAGCACCTACATGTCCCGTGCATTCGAGTCCCTCACCATCGGCCGCTGGCAGCTCCCGCAGCGCTTCGTGATGGCGCCGCTGACGCGCAACCGCGCCGGCGCCGGCCACGCGCCGACCACCCTCAACGCCGAGTACTACGCCCAGCGCGCCGGCGCGGGGCTGATCGTCACCGAGGGCACCGCGCCCAGCGAGGTCGGCCAGGGCTACCTCGACGTGCCGGGTCTCTACACCGACGAGCAGGTCGCCGGCTGGCGCCTGGTCGCGGACGCCGTGCACGCCCGTGACGGGGTCGTCGTGGCCCAGCTCATGCACGCCGGCCGCATCGCGCACGCCGACAACAAGGACGGCGCGGAGACCGTGTCCGCCAGCGCCGTGCAGGCGCCCGGCGAGATGGTGACCGCCTCCGGCCCGCAGGCACACGACGTGCCGCGCTCGCCCGGGACCGACGAGATCGCCGGCCTGGTCGCCGACTTCGTCACCGCGGCCCGCAACGCCGTCGAGGCCGGCCTGGACGGCGTCGAGGTGCACGCGGCCAACGGATACCTGCTGCACCAGTTCCTCGACCCCACGATCAACCTGCGTGACGACGTCTACGGCGGTACGCCGGAGAACCGCGCGCGCTTCGTCGTCGAGGTCGTCACGGCCGTGGCCGAGGCCATCGGCGCCGACCGGGTCGGCCTGCGGCTGAGCCCCGGTCACCAGTTCAACGGCGTGGGCGAGGAGCTCGGCCCCGACCTGAGCGCCACCTACCGTGCCGTCGTCGACGGGATCGCCCCGCTCGGCCTGGCCTACCTGAGCCTGCTCGCCAGCCCGCTGGAGCCGCTCGAGGCGCTCGTCCGCGACCTGCGCGAGCGCTTCGCCGGTGTGGTGCTGCTCAACGACGGCTTCGGTGACCTGACGACGCTGAAGTCGGTCGAGAACCTGCTCGCGACCGGCCTGGCCGACGCGGTGGTCGTGGGTCGGCAGTTCCTGGCCAACCCCGACCTCGCCGAGCGGTGGCGCACCGGTGCGGAGCTCAACGAGCCCGACCAGGCCACCTTCTACGGCGGGGGCGCCGAGGGCTACACCGACTACCCGACGCTCGAAGCCTCCTGAGGCCTTCGCGCACCCAGAACGTCCGGCCGGCCCATTCCCCCGTGGGTCGGCCGGACCTGCGTCCGGCTCAGGCAGCCTGCGGCGCTGCCGTACGCCGAGCGGCGAGCACGCCGAGCAGCCCGATGCCGACGGCGATGCCGTAGACCACCGGGAACGGATCGACGTCGGAGCGCACGGCGACGGCGTACGCGATCCCGCTGATCGAGAGCGCCAGTGCGGCGCCGAGGGAGTCGGCGACCGACAGCGCGGACGAGTTGAAGCCGCGGTCGGCGTCGGTGGTGACGGCCAGCATCGCCACGCTGGTGCGGGGGTAGGCGAAGCCCATCCCGACGCTGGCGAAGACGTAGGCGGCGACCGGAGCGACCGCCGGGAGGTCGACGCCGCGTGAGCGCAGGAGGACCACGACCGCGACGCCGGTGACGCCGGCCAGCACGACGGTCGTGCCGAACTTCATCGCCGCCACGTTGGACACCTGGGTGCCCAGGCGGGAGGAGACCTGGCTGGAGGCGGCCCACACGACGCCGACGCAGGTCAGCGCGATGCCGGCCTGTCCGGGGGTGAGGTCCCACCGCTCCTGCAGGGCGTAGACGATGTAGGCCTCGGCGCAGAAGAAGGCGGCGCTGAGCAGGCCGCGGGTCACGATGACGGCCGGCAGGCCCCGTCGCGCGAGCAGCGCACCGGCGGGCAGGAGCGGCCGCAGCCCCACGATGACGAGGACGAAGGCGACCGCCGCGGCGACCAGGGTCAGACCGCTGCCGGAGCCGAGGAGCTCGAGCGAGAGCACGGCGACGGCGGCGAGGACCGCCCACCACTGCTGCACGCGCGACGTCGTCCGCGGTGTCTCCGGGGTGGGCAGCGAGCGGAGCGAGGGGGCGACGAGGACCGCGGCCAGTGCCACCAGCGCGACCATGCCGAGGAAGACCCAGCGCCAGCCCACCGCGTCGGCGACGAAGGCTGCCACCGCCGGTCCGAACAGTGCCGGCAGCACCCAGGCGGCCGCGAACGACGCGAAGATGGCCGTACGCAGCGCGGCGGGATAGATCAGGCCCACCACGACGTAGATCGCGACGACCATCGCGCCGCTGCCCAGCCCCTGGAGCACGCGGCCGACGACGAGGACCTCCATCGACGGCGCGGTGCCGCACACCACGAGCCCGAGGGAGAACATCGCCATCGAGGCGAAGAGCGGGCGCAGCGCGCCGCTGCGGTCGGTCCACATGCCCGACGCGACCATGCCGACGACGCCACTGGCGAAGGGGGCCGCGAAGGCGAGGGCGTAGTAGTCGAAGCCGTCGAGGTCGCGGGCCACCGTCGGCATCACGGTGGTCACGGCCATCGCCTCGAAGGCCGCGAAGGCGATGAGTGAGAAGAGGCCCACGGTGGTGGCGACGTACGCCGGCGACAGCAGGCCCTCGCGCGCGGAGGTCGGCGTGGTCGTCACACCGACGACGGTAGGTCCTCACGTGCACGTGAGGTCAATCAGAGGGCGAAGCCGGCCGGCCCGTCGGAATATCCCGGCCGCCGCGGACGCTGGGCCCACAGTGACTGCACTCTCCGTCCTCGACCTCGTGCCCGTCCGCAGCGACCAGACCACCGGCGACGCCATCGCGGCCTCGCGCCGGTTGGCGCAGGCCGCCGACGACCTGGGCTACCGCCGCTACTGGGTGGCCGAGCACCACAACATGCCGGCCGTCGCCGCGACCAACCCGCCGGTCCTGATCGCGATGCTTGCCGCCGCGACGTCCCGGATCAAGGTCGGCTCGGGCGGCGTCATGCTCCCCAACCACGCCCCGCTCGTCGTCGCCGAGCAGTTCGCGCTGCTCGAGGCGGCCTTCCCGGGCCGCATCGACCTCGGCATCGGCCGCGCGCCCGGCACGGACCCGCTGACGAGGTACGTCCTGCGCGGCAGCAACGCCGAGTCGGCCGACGAGGCCGTCACCAAGTTCCCGGAGTACGTCGACGACATCCGCACCTTGATGACGACCGATGGCGTCGAGCTGCAGATCGGGCCGCGCCGCCAGCCGCTGCGCGCGACGCCGGCCGCCACCTCGATCGCCGACATGTGGCTGCTCGGGTCCTCGGACTACTCCGCGCGGCTCGCTGCGGAGAAGGGCCTGCCGTACGTCTTCGCGCACCACTTCTCCGGCGAGGGGACCGGCGTGGCGCTCGACCTCTACCGGTCGTCGTACAGGCCGTCACCGGAGTACCCGGAGCCGCGGACCTTCCTCACCGTCAACGCCGTCGTCGCCGAGACCGAGGAGGAGGCGCGTCGCCAGGTGCTGCCCAACGTCCAGCAGATGATCGCGCTTCGCACGGGCGCGCCGCTGCACCCCCAGCGGCTCCTCGAGGAGGCCGAGGCGGTCGAGATGACGCCGGAGCAGCGTGCCTTCGGGCACGCCATGGCCGGTCGCTGGATCGTCGGCTCGGCCGACCAGGCCCGGGTGCAGCTCGACGAGCTGGCGACGACGTACGGCGTCGACGAGGTGATGATCCACCCCGTGGCCGGCGCCACGGCGGGCACCGACGTCACGACCTCGCCGAACCGCGAGACCACGCTGCGGCTGCTGGCGGCCTGAGCTCGGACCCTCAGTGGCGTTCTTCGAGGCCGACGGCTTCGCGGAGGTCGTCGACCGCCTCGCGGAGGTCGGGGTCCTCGGACACGCGGGACTCCATCAGCGCGGCCAGCGCCTCGGCGATCACGTTGAGCTTCTCCTGCATCGCCTCGTTGTGGCGCCGACCGGCGTTCTCGAGCAGCACCAGGAGCAGGAGCGACAGGACCCCGCCGAAGGTGTGGATCGCGAGCTCCCACTTCGTGGTGCTCTTCCACAGCGGATAGCTGGCCGCCCAGAGGACGACCACGGCCACCATCAGGGCGAAGAACGGCGGGCGGCTGATCAGCTTGGTCGAGACCTCGACGAACTTCTCGAACGGGTCCAGCCCGTCGTTCTTCTCACGGCTCTCGGCCGCATCGGTGCGCTCCATGGTCGGAATGTAGCGGTGCCGGGGGCCGAGTAGGGTGCGGGCCATGATCCAGTGGGAATACCAGGTGGCGCCGATTCCGCTCCACAACGAAGCGCTCATGCTCAACAACTTCGGCCAGGACGGCTGGGAGCTGGTGGCCATCCACACCAACGCCCAGGGCGGTCTCGTGGCCTTCCTCAAGAAGCAGAAGGCCTGACGTGGGAGCCGAGGCGCGGCTCGCCGAGCTGGGCATCACGATCCCCGAGGTCGTCCCGCCGCTCGCCGCCTACCAGCCCACCGCCCGCAGCGGCAACCTCGTCTTCACCGCCGGCCAGCTGCCGGCCCGTGACGGCGAGATGCTCGCCATCGGCAAGCTCGGCGGCGAGGTCACCGAGGAGCAGGGCTACGCGTGCGCCCGCCAGTGCGCGCTCAACGCGCTCGCCGCGGTGAAGGCCGAGATCGGCTCGCTCGACGACATCAAGCGGGTCGTCAAGGTCGTCGTCTTCGTCGCCTCGACCCCCGACTTCACCGGTCAGCCCAAGGTCGCCAACGGTGCGTCGGAGCTGCTCGGCGAGGTCTTCGGCGAGGCCGGCAAGCACGCACGCTCGGCCGTCGGCGTCGCGGCGCTCCCGCTCGACGTGCCCGTCGAGGTCGAGATCATCGTCGAGATCTGACCGTGCAGCGCCTCCCGCTTCCCGAGGCCCTCGTCGCGCACGCGCAGGCGTACGCCGCCGGTGACGCGCCGGCCGCCGAGCCGCGCGACGCCGCGACCGTGGTGCTGCTGCGGCCCGGCGCCGACGGCTCCGAGGTCTACCTCCTGCGCCGGCAGACCTCGATGGCCTTCGCCGGCGGGATGTGCGTCTTCCCCGGCGGCGGGGTCGACCCGCGCGACTTCGACGACGAGCTCGTCGACCGCGGGCTGTGGTCCGGCCCGTCCCCGGCCGAGTGGGCCGAGCGGCTGGGGTGCGACGAGCCGAAGGCCCGCGCGCTGGTGTGCGCGGCGGTCAGGGAGACCTTCGAGGAGTCGGGCGTCCTGCTCGCCGGCGCGAGCGCCGACGAGGTCGTCGCCGACACGACGGGCGAGGACTGGGAGGCCGACCGGGTCGCGCTCGAGACGCGCGAGCTGTCGCTGACCGCCTTCCTCGAGAACCGTTCACTCGTCCTCCGCACCGACCTCCTCGGCGCCTGGTCGGGCTGGCTGACCCCGGTCTTCGAGCCGCGGCGCTACCGCACCTGGTTCTTCGTGGCCCGGCTCCCGGAGGGCCAGGTCACCCGCGACGTCTCGACCGAGTCGTCGTCCGTGACGTGGTCGGGCGCGCTCGAGGCCGTCGAGCAGGTCGAGGCCGAGCAGATCATGATGATGCCGCCGACCTGGCTCACCTGCCTCGACGTCGCGCAGCACGCCGACCCCGACGCCGTGCTGGTCGAGGCGCAGGGACGTCGGGTCGAGATGTTCATGCCCGAGGTGGTCGCCGACGGCGACGCCTACATCCTCTCGACACCGCCGGCCTACGCCGCGCTGATGGCTGCACGATGACCGATGCGGGGTGGTCCGGAGGTTCCTTCGGCGACACCGGCACCTGCGTGCTGGCGCCCAACGCCGACATCATGACCCTCGACGGCACCAACACCTGGGTGCTCCGCGACGCGGCGTCGTCCCGGTCGGTCGTGGTCGACCCCGGACCCTCGATCGCGTCCCACCTCGACGCCATCGACGTCGCTGCCGGTGACGTCGCCGTGGTGCTGCTGACCCACCACCACGCCGACCACAGCGAGGCCGCGCGGGAGTACGCCGAGCGGCACGGGTGCGGCGTACGCGCCCTCGATCCCGCGCACCGCCTCGGCTCCGAGGGGCTGGGGGACGGCGACGTGGTGGCCTTCGGCGACCTCGAGGTGCACGTCGTGGCGACACCCGGCCACACCGCCGACTCGCTGTCCTTCGTCGTCCCGCAGGACCGCGCGGTGCTCACCGGCGACACCGTCCTCGGTCGCGGCACCACCGTCGTCGCGCACCCGGACGGCCAGCTCGGCGCCTACCTCTCCTCGCTCGAGCGGCTCCACGCCCTCTGCGGCGAGCAGGGCATCACCTCCGTCTGGCCGGGGCACGGGCCGGTCATCGACGACGCCCTCGGCGCCCTCGACTTCTACCTCGCCCACCGCCAGCAGCGGCTCGGCCAGGTCCGCGAGGCGCTGCGCGACCTCCACGCGATCGAGCGAGAGGGCGGGTCCTTCCCGCACGAGACCCTGCCGCGCGCGATCGTCGAGGTCGTCTACGCCGACGTGGACCCGGTGCTCTGGGGCGCCGCCGAGCTGTCGGTGCGTGCCCAGCTGGCCTACCTCACCGAGCGCTGATCCCGCCCTCCACGGAGGGGCTTGCGCGACGTGACCGGCGGGAGTGGAGTGGGGGCATGACCGACTCTCCCCTGGACCAGCTGTCGCGCGCGCTCGACCAGGCAGGTCGCGCCCTCGACGCCGTCAACGACGACAACCTCGACAACCCCACGCCGTGCTCGGACTGGACGGTCCGGCAGCTGGCCGCTCACGTCGCCACCGGGCCGGGCACGTGGGCGAGGATGGCGCAGGGCCAGGAGGTCGACTGGAGTGCCATCCCCGAGGTGCCGGACGGTGAGCTTGCGCAGACCTTCCGGGCCGGCGCCGACGAGCTGCTCGCGGCGATGCAGCAGCTCCCCGCCGACCAGCAGCGAGGCGTGGGCTTCCAGGTGGCGGAGTACGCCGCCCACTCGTGGGACCTCGTCCGCGGCACGGGCGCCGACCTCGCGCTCGACGACGCGCTCGCCGAGACGGGCCTGGCGGCGATGCAGCAGGGGCTGACCGGGGAGAACCGCACGGGTGCCTTCGGCTCCGAGGTCGCGGTGCCGGCCGACGCCGGGGCGTACGAGCGGCTCGTCGCCTTCTCCGGTCGCGACCCGCGGGCCTGAGCCCGTCGTCGTACGGACCCAACGGCCGCGCGTCTGCGGTCGCTGAGCGTGGCGGCCGGCCGGCACAGGGCGTTGGGTCCGTACGACGACGCGCGTCTACGGGAGGAACCGCCGCCAGAGCCAGCGCAGCCCCATCAGCACGGCGATGGCTGCCGCCACGCCCAAGCCGATCATCCAGGAGATGTCGCGCTCGTCGACCGGGCTCGCGCTGAAGTCGTGGGTCAGCTCCTGCGCGGAGGTGCCGTCGAGGTCGGGGATGAGGTCGACGGCGAGGCTGAGGCTCGACGACGTCGGGACGTCACGCACGAGGATCCGGTAGGTCCACTCCGACTCGGGTCGGTCCGGCGAGGTGAGGAGGACGAGGTGCTCGCCCTCGACGTAGCTGCCGGCAGGAGCATCGACCTGCGCCACGAGCAGGGAGTTGTCGGCCCAGCCGATCGGGGTGACCACGGCGCCGTCGGGGTAGAGGTCGGCGGGCAGGTCCCGCGACGGGTCGCTGCCGGTGGACGTCTCGAAGGGGACGGCGGCCACCGGCTCGTCGTCGAGGGGGTACGGCGCGCTGATGCCACCGCCGGGTGCAGTGACGCCCGTCAGGGCAGACGTGCTGCTGTCGCCGGTCTCGGGGTCGATCGTCCAGGCCTCGACCGGAGGCTGGATGTTCTCGGCGGTGGAGCGCCCGTAGAGGTCGACGGCCAGCTGGCCGTCAGCGGTCCAGGACATCGCGCGCGGGGTCCCGGTTCCTGACGGCGTGTCCACGAGCTCGGCCTCGCCGGTCGTCAGGTCGACCACCCGGTACCAGGCGGTGGTGAAGGTCTGCCGGCCCGGCTCACGCTCCATCCCGCTCGTGGCGGGGTAGGCGATCCGCCGTCCGTCCGGTGACACCGCGAGCAACGGCCCGGTCAGGTGGTCGCCCATGAGCTCGAGGACGTTCTGCTCCGGGAAGTCCGGCAGCTCGACGCGGTTCGCCTCTCCCGTCTCGGCATCCACCAGCACGGGCACCCCGGCGGCGTCGACGTACGCCACGGACGCGCGGCCGATCGCGAGATCGGTGAGCGGCTGCCCGTCCCCCTCGGGGATCACGCTCGGGATGGCTCCCTCGCGGGCGACGCCGCCGGCGGGCCCGACCGGGTCCGGACGGACGGCGATCGCGCCCGCAGAGACGACCACGCCCACGACTGCCACCGCGGCAGCAGCGCGTACGACGCGCGATCGCCGTCGCGCTCGCCGACCGCGGTCCCAGGCGGACGGGTCGGGGGAGAAGGACTGGGTCTCGGCGAGGGCGGAGAGCTCCTCGCGCAGGTCTGTGTGTGAGGGGCTGGTCATGAGTCTGCTCCCACCAGGTCGGCGAGCTCGGGGGCGAGGACACGCAACCGGCGCAGGGCCTGGCGCGACATGGACTTGACCGCGCCGCTGGAGATCCCCAGCGCGGCGGCCGTCTGGACCTCGGTGAGGTCCTCGAAGTAGCGGAGCGCGAGCACGGTGCGCTGACGCGGAGTCAGCCGGCGCAGCGCCTCGTCGAGGGTGAGCCGCAGCGTCGGGTCCGCGGCCGGCGCGGGGGCGTCGTACGACGCCAGTGGCGACTCGGCGAGCTTGCGACGGCGCCACCAGGAGATGTTCTGGTGGTACATCGTGCGGCGTACGTAGGCCTCCGGCGAGACCTCGATGCGCTCCCAGTGACGGGCCGCCTGGACGAGCGCGGCCTGCACGAGGTCCTCGGCGAGATGGTGGTCACCGGTGAGCAGGTACGCCGTGCGCGCCAGTGCGGCGCCACGTGCGTGGACGAACTCGTCGAACCCGGATCGATCGATCATCGTGCACCCCCTTCGCCTTGTACGACGCAGGGGAGTGCGGTGCCGGGGTCCAGGTGGGCCGAACTATTTCTGGGACGGTGCAGGATCAGCGCGCGCGGCGCGAGAGTCGCTCGAGGTCCATGATCACCACGGAGCGGGGCTCCAGGCGCAGCCAGCCGCGCGAGGCGAAGTCGGCGAGCGCCTTGTTGACGGTCTCGCGGGAGGCGCCGACCAGCTGGGCGAGCTCCTCCTGCGTGAGGTCGTGGTGGACGTGGACGCCGTCGTCGGCGGTGCGACCGAAGCGGTCGGCCAGGTCGAGCAGCGCCTTGGCGACGCGACCGGGGACGTCGGAGAAGACGAGGTCGGCGACGACGTCGTTGGACTTGCGGAGGCGACCGGCGAGCTGCGAGAGCAGGCCGCGGGCGACCATCGGGCGGCCGTCGAGCCACTTGAGGAGGTCCTCGTGGGACAGCGAGGCGAAGGTGGCGTCGGTGACCGCGGTGACGGTGGCCGAGCGCGGGCCCGGGTCGAAGAGCGAGAGCTCGCCGAACATCTGGCCGGGGCCCATGATGGCGAGGAGGTTCTCGCGGCCGTCGGACGCGGAGCGGCCGAGCTTCACCTTGCCCTCGGTGACGACGTACAGCTTGTCGCCGGAGTCACCCTCGTGGAAGAGGACGTCGCCGCGCCGGAGCGTGGTCTCCGCCATGGAGCCGCCCAGGGCGGTGGCCGCCTCGTCGTCGAGCGAGCTGAACAGCGGTGCCTGCCGAAGCACGTCGTTGTCCACGTCATTCCTCCATGTCGGTGCGCCCCGTGCCATGCCCGTTGCCGAGTCCTCGGGATCGGGCACGATCCTAGCCGTGCTCTGGGTCACAAGGGCCACTCCGGGCGGATGCGGGGCGGTTCGCGCCGCGTCCGGGAGCGCCGAAGGGGTGTCGGAGGCGGACCGTAGGCTGGGACGGTGCCTGCCCCGACCGCGATCGCCAAGCCCGACACGACCCTGGTCCGCCGGGCGCGCCGGATGGACCGGATCCTCGCCGAGACCTATCCCGACGCCAAGGCCGAGCTCGACTTCACCAACGCCTTCGAGTGCCTCGTCGTCACCGTCATCTCCGCGCAGACGACCGACCGCCGGGTCAATGCCGCCAGCCCCGCGCTGTTCGCGGCCTACCCCACGCCCCAGGCGATGGCCGCCGCGCCGCGCGAGCACATGGAGCAGCTGCTCGGGCCGCTCGGCTTCTTCCGCGCCAAGACCGACTCGCTGCTCAAGCTGAGCCAGGCGCTCGTCGAGGCCTACGACGGCCAGGTGCCGGCGCGCCTCGAGGACCTCGTGACCCTGCCCGGCGTCGGCCGCAAGACCGCCAACGTCGTGCTCGGCAACGCCTTCGACAAGCCCGGCATCACCGTCGACACCCACTTCGGCCGGCTGGCCCGCCGCTTCGGCTGGACCGAGGAGACCGACCCGGTGAAGGTCGAGCACGCCGTCGGCGCGCTCTTCCCCAAGCGCGACTGGACGATGCTGTCGCACCACCTCATCTGGCACGGCCGGCGCCGCTGCCACGCCAAGAAGCCTGCCTGCGGCGCCTGCCCGCTCGCCAGGCTGTGCCCGTCGTTCGGCGCCGGGCCGACCGACCCGATCGAGGCCGAGAAGCTCGTCACCACGCAGGGACCCGCATGAGGAAGGCGCTCCTGCTCGCCGTGGTGCTGGTGACCTTCGGAGCGCTCTACGCCGTCTGGTCCTACGACGACGGCGGCGGCATCGACGTACGCCCTCCGGACGTCGAGGTCGACACCCCGGCGCTGCGCGAGGCCAAGGCGCGCATCGGGATGGAGGACTGTGCGCCCGGCGACGGCGAGCCGGTCGAGGGCGGGCTGCCCGAGCTGACGCTGCCCTGCCTCGGCGGTGGCACCGACGTCGAGCTGTCCTCGCTGCGGGGGCCGATGGTCATCAACCTGTGGGCGTCGTGGTGCGGCCCGTGCGAGGAGGAGATGCCTGTGCTGCAGGCCTTCCACGAGCAGTACGCCGACCGGGTCGCCGTCCTCGGTGTCGACAACCAGGACGTCTACCCGGGCCGCGCCCTCGCGCTGGCGGAGAGGACGGGTGCCACCTATCCCTCGCTCGTCGACGTCGGTGGGGAGGTCCTGTCCGAGGAGGCTTTCGCCGTGGCACGACGCGGGCTGCCTGCCTTCGTCTTCATCGACGAGGAAGGAAAGGTGGTCGGCTCCACCAACGCCAGCGGTGGCGTCGAGTCGATCGACCAGCTCGAGGACCTCGTCGCCGACTATCTCGGGATCGAGCTGTGATCGAGTCGGGGGCCGCGCTGCCCGGCTGGTTGGCGCCCGTCGTCGAGGCGGCGTCGTCCATCACCGTCGACGAGCTCACCCGCTTCCAGCCGCCGGAGGGCTCCGGTGCGCGGCGCGGGGCGGTGCTGATGGTCTTCGCCGACCGGCACGACGGGCCCGCGCCCGACGACCTCGCCCACCGCGGCGAGCTGCTGCTCACCGAGCGCGCCCACCACATGCGGTCCCACCCGGGGCAGGTGTCGTTCCCGGGCGGGTCGCTCGACGAGGGGGAGACCCCGCGCGAGGGCGCGTTGCGCGAGGCGTACGAGGAGATCGGGCTCGAGCCCTCCGAGGTCGAGGTCTTCGGTGAGCTGCCGGAGCTGTGGCTGCCGCCGAGCAACTTCGCGGTCACGCCGATCCTGGGCTACTGGCGCGACCCGGGCGAGGTGCGCATCGAGAGCCCCGACGAGGTGCACGCCATCCACCACGTCGCGATCGCCGAGCTGCTCGACCCCCAGCACCGGATCAACGTCCGCCACCCCAGCGGGTGGACGGGCCCCGGGTTCCTCATCGGGCCCGACAAGGACGTCATCCTGTGGGGCTTCACGGCCGGCATCATCGCCCGGCTCTTCGGCTACCTCGGGTGGGACGAGGACTGGGCCCAGCAAAGCGGTGGGGCGCGCGTGCGTGACCTGCCCGACCACATGCTGCAAGGTGTCCCCAGCGGCACCGACCTGGCGCCCAACACCAAGCTCGAGGAGTAGTCGGATGAACGTCCTCGACTGGTGCCTCGTCGCACTCGTGGGGATCTATGCCCTTTCGGGCTACTGGCAGGGATTCATCACCGGCGCCTTCGCCACGGCGGGCCTGCTGATCGGTGGCCTGCTCGGCATCTGGGCCGCCCCGACCGCGCTCGGCGACGCGGCACCCTCCCTGTGGGTCTCGCTCGGCGCGCTCTTCATCGTCATCATCTCGGCGTCGCTGGGCCAGGCGCTGTTCCAGTACGTCGGCTCGCGGATCCGTGCGCGGATCACCTGGCAGCCGATCCGGGCGGTCGACGCCATCGGCGGATCCGCCCTCAGCGCGGTCGCCGTACTGCTGGTGGCGTGGGCGCTCGGTGTCGCGGTGTCGGGCACCCGCATCGGCGCGATCACCCCGCTGGTGCGGGACTCGACGATCCTGGCGAAGGTCGACGAGACCCTGCCGGCCGACTCCGGCACGGTGCTGCAGACCTTCAACAACGTCGTCGGCACGACCTTCTTCCCGCGCTACCTCGAGCCGTTCGCGCCCGAGCGGATCGTCGCGGTGGAGCCCGGCGACCCGCGGATGCTCACCGACCCCGACGTGGTCGCCGCCCAGGTCAGCGTCGTCAAGGTCAGGGGCGCCAACGGCTGCGGCGGCGGCGTCGAGGGCACGGGCTTCTTCTACGCACCCGGTCGGCTGATGACCAACGCCCACGTGGTCGCCGGCGTCACCCGCCCCGAGGTGGAGGTGGGCGGCTCGACCGTCGTCGCGTCGGTCGTGCTCTACGACGCCGACCTCGACATCGCCGTGCTCGCGCTGCCCGACGTCGGCACTCCGCACCTGGCCCTCGACACGACCGCGCAGCCGGGCGACGACGTCGCCGCCGTCGGCTATCCCGAGGACGGCCCGTACGACGTCCAGGCCGGCCGGATCCGCTCGCAGCAGCGGCTGCGCTCGCCCGACATCTACGGCGAGGGCACGGTCATCCGGCAGGTCTTCTCGCTGCGCGCGCTGATCCGCCCCGGCAACTCCGGCGGCCCGATCCTCACCTCCGGTGGCGACGTCGCCGGGATGGTCTTCGCCGCCTCGGTCAGCGACCGCGAGACCGGCTACGCGTTGACCGCCAACCAGGTCTCGGAGTCCGCGGCGCTCGGCGTGACCAGCGGATCACCGGTCGACACCGGCACCTGCGTGCGCTGAACGGCGTACTTCGCCGGGGGCGGAGCGAGCCCGAGGCTCAGCCGTTGCCCTTGAGCGCCGCGGGGATCTGCTTGCCCTGCTTGATCGCCTTCTCCGGCGCCTTGACCTGCTTGACCTGCTTGAGGCCGACGAAGGCGAGGAGGCCGGCGATCAGGAGGTAGAGCGCGAACACGATCAGGAACGCCCAGTGCAGGTCGAGGCCGTCGCCGTTCCAGTGGATGAAGTAGGCGAGCGAGACCGACAGCATGATGATCGCCAGCAGGCCGAGGAACGCGGCCGCGCCGAAGAGGCCGATGCCGACCCCGCCGTGCTTGACGCTGACCTTGATCTCGCTCTTGGCGAGCTCGATCTCCTTGGAGATGAGGGTCGAGATGTCCCGCTGCGCGTCCATGACGAGCTTGCCGAGCGTCGGATCGCCATCCTGGACATCGTGGCGGGCCTTGATCGGTTCGTTGGCCATCGGGAGCGGTCCTTCGGTGTACGCCGGTGAGCTGACGGCAGCGACCTTATCAACGTGATCCCCTAGACTGACCTCTCAGGTGAGCCGGGAAGTCTGGTCGGCCCGTGGACACGTCTGCGGTGATGTCGCTACGACCACCCCGAAAGGTGTGCCACCGCATGGCTTCACGATCGAAGAACCCCCACGACGACCCGCGCAACAACGGGGGCGACGACCTCTGGGAGTCCGGACCGTCCTACATCGCGAGCAACAAGCCGCTCGCCCGACTGGTCGCGCGTCCGGTGCGCGAGTTCCTGCGCGTCGAGGCCGCGGGCTCGCTCCTGCTGCTGCTCGCCGCGGCGGTCGCGCTGCTGTGGGCCAACAGCCCGTGGGCGGAGTCGTACGACGCGCTCTGGCACACCCACCTCGTCCTCGACGTCGGACCGCTGCACCTCGACGAGTCGCTGCAGCACTGGGTCAACGACGCCCTGATGGTGATCTTCTTCTTCGTCGTCGGCCTCGAGATCAAGTACGAGCTGGTCAACGGCGACCTGCGTGATCCCAAGACGGCGGCTCTGCCGATCATCGCGGCGGTCGGCGGGATGGTCGTGCCGGCCGGTCTCTACCTCGCGCTCAACCCGCCCGGCAGCGCCGGCGGCGACGGCTGGGGGATCCCGATGGCCACCGACATCGCCTTCGCGGTCGGCGTGCTCGGCATCCTCGGGCGCCGGATCCCGTCGGCGGCGCGGCTGTTCCTGCTGACGCTGGCGATCGTCGACGACATCGGCGCGATCCTGGTGATCGCCGTCTTCTACACCGCCGACCTCTCGCTGGTCTGGCTCGCGATCGCGTTCGCCCTGCTCGGCGCGATGGTCGTGGCCCGGCTGCTCCGGGTCTGGACGGTCGTCGTCTACGCGATCCTCGGCGTGGGTGTCTGGTTCGCGCTGCTCGAGTCGGGGGTGCACGCCACCCTCGCCGGTGTCGCGATCGGCCTGCTCGCCCCGGCCACCCCGCTCCTCAAGGAGGAGGTCGCCCGCCGCCACGCCCGGGCCGCGCTGCGCGACAACGTCCTCGACCCCGACGAGCTGGCGCGGCAGCGCTTCCTGCTCAAGGAGTCGGTGTCGGTGGTCGAGCGCCTGCAGAGCACGCTGCACCCGGTGTCGGCGTACGTCGTGCTCCCCGTCTTCGCGCTCGCCAACGCGGGCGTCGAGCTCGGCGCGATCGGCAAGGTCTTCACCGAGCCCGTCGGGCTGGGCATCATCCTGGGGCTCGTCGTCGGCAAGCCCGTCGGCATCCTCGCCGCCTCGTTCCTGGCCGTACGCCTCGGGCTCGGCCGGCTGCCCGACCACACCACCTGGCCGATGGTCCTCGGGCTCGGCGCGGTCGGCGGCATCGGCTTCACCGTCTCGATCTTCATCGCCGGGTTGTCCTTCCCGGGCTCCGACCTGCTGACGGAGGAGGCGAAGATCGCGATCCTGCTGGCGTCGCTGTTCGCCGCGGTCGTGGGCGTCGTGCTGCTGCTCGCCGCGACGCGCGCGTCCGAGGACACGGCCGAGGAGTCGGCCGACGCGGCACAGCCCTTGGGGTGACGAGTACACAAGACACATGGCTCTCATCAGCAGCTCCGGCTTCGCACACGTCCGCCTGACCGTGACCGACATCGCGCGCTCGAAGGAGTTCTACGACCGGGTCTTCGGGTGGCCGACCGCGGTCGACAACTCGGCCCGCGCCGACGAGCCCGGTGTGCGCGACTCCGCCGAGGAGTTCTTCGGCGGTGCGGTCTACCAGACCCCGCAGGGCACCCTCTTCGGTCTCCGGCCCGTCGGGTCGACCGGCTTCGACGCCGACACCACCGGTCTCGACCACGTCAGCTTCGCCGTGGACTCGCGCGACGACCTCGAGGCGGCCCGGGTCGCGCTCGGCGAGGCCGGCATCGCGCACGGTGAGGTCCTCGACCTCGCGGACGCCGGCATCGCGATCCTGTCGTTCCAGGACCCCGACGACATCAACATCGAGCTGACCGCGCCGCTCGGCTGAGCTCAGGCGGAGGCCGGCAGCAGCACCCGGAACCGGCACCCCGCCGCAGGCGCCGAGGTCGTCCCGACGTTCTCGACCGCGACCCGGCCGTGGTGCGCCTCGACGATGCCCTTGACGATCGCGAGGCCGAGGCCCGCGCGGGAGGTGTGGACGTCCTGCAGCGGGTCGTCGGGCGTACGCGCGCTGGTGCCGCGGTAGCCCACGTCGAAGAGTCGCTCGCGTGCCTCGTCGGGGATGCCCGCGCAGCCGTCGGTCACGGACAGCTCGACGCCGCCGTCGACCGGTCGGGCGGTGACGTGCACGGTGCCGTCGGCCGGGGTGTGCCGGATGCCGTTGACGATCAGGTTGGCCAGCACGCGTGAGAGGCCGGCCGGGTCGGCGGCGACCTGCAGGCCGTGCGGGACCTCTCCGCCCAGCGTGATGCGGCGGGCACGCGCCACCGGGTCGGCGGCGGCGATCGCCTCGCTCACCAGGTCGCCCACGACGATCGGCTGCGGCTCGACGACGAGCTGGCCGGCATGGATGCGGGAGAGCTCGAAGAGGTCGTCGACCATCTGCACCATCCGGTCGACCTCGCCGCGGATCTGGCGGTGGTAGCGCGCCGGGTCGGTGGCGATCGAGTCCTCCAGCGCCTCGGCCATCACGCGGATCCCGGCCAGCGGCGTACGCAGGTCGTGGGACACCCACGAGACCAGCTCGCGGCGCGACTCCTCCAGCCGGTGCTCGCGCTCGCGTGCGTCGGCCAGGCGCTGGTGGGCTGCGGCCAGCTCCTCGGACAGCTCGCGGAACTCGGCCGGGCCACGTCCGGCGGCGACCACCGTCTCGCCCGCGCCCACCCGGCGTACGTCCTCGCGCAAGGCCCGCGACCACCGCACGAGGGCGGTGGACAGCACGAGCGCGACGACCAGCGAGACGCCGGCGGCCGCGCTCGTGACGATCAGCACGACGGAGCGGTCGTGGTCGGAGATGAGCATGCGCCGTGAGATCACCTGCACGGCGACCAGCACGGTGAGGGTGGTGACGGCGCCGACGACGGCGAGCAGCCAGTGGAGGGAGCGCTGCCGGAGGGTCCAGCCGGCCAGCAGTCCCAGCACCCCGACGGCCAGGCCGCTGCCGATGGCCACGGCCCAGATCTCGGTGAGGTCGCTCATGTCGCCTCCTCGTCCGTGGCGGTGGGTTCCCAGCGGTAGCCGACTCCCCAGACGGTGAGGAGGCGGGTCGGCGTGGTCGGGTCGGTCTCGATCTTCTCGCGGAGCCGGCGGACGTGGACGGTGACGGTCGACTGGTCGCCGAAGGACCAGCCCCACACCTGCTGCAGCAGGTCGTCGCGCGAGAAGGCGATGCCGGGCCGGGTGACGAAGAAGGCCAGCAGGTCGAACTCCCTGCCGGTCAGCGGGGTCGCCGCGCCGCCGCGCGTCACGAGGCGCCGGTCGCGGTCGACCACGAGGTCGCCGTCCTCGATGACGGTCGGGGCGTCGGTGTCGACGCCGCCGGACGAGCGGCGCAGGATCGAGTCGACCCGCAGCACCAGCTCGCGCGGGCTGAACGGCTTGGTGACGTAGTCGTCGGCGCCGATCTCCAGGCCGACGACGCGGTCCTGCTCGGCCCCGAGGGCGGTGAGGAGGACGATCGGTACGTCGGACTGGCGCCGCAGCCGGCGGCACACCTCCAGCCCGTCGATGCCCGGCATCATCACGTCGAGCACGACCAGGTCGGTGCCGACCTCCCGCACCGCCTCCAGCGCACCGGCCCCGTCGACCGCCTCGTGCACGTCGTGGCCGGCGTTGCGGAGGTAGCCCACGACCACCTCGCGCACCGTGGCGTCGTCGTCGACCACCAGCACCTTCGCCATCCGACTCACTCCCCGGCCCGTGACCGGTGGGACCGGACGAACCCGGCGACCGCCACGACGACCACCACGATGGCACTGATCGCCCACCAGGTCGCGAGATAGGGGCGATCGAGCAGGGTCGGGTTGTCGGCCCGCGCACCGGCGCGGGTCAGGACCGGGATGGCCGCGATCGTCAGGGCGCCCCACACGACCAGGGCGATCGCGGCCGGAGCGCGCCACGCCGGGGGCACCAGGCGCGATCCCAGGAGGCACACCGCGATGACCACTCCGGAGATCACCGCGTCGTGCGCGACGACGCCCGCCCCGAGCCAGATGCCGACCTCGAGCCACTGGCCCGGGTCCTGGCGCGACAGCAGGAGCCAGGCGCCGTACGTCATCAGCGCCGCGCCGAGGGCGACGAGGACCGCACGCGTCCTCACGCCGACACCTCCAGCCGGGAGACCCACTTGGTCTGCAGCACGCCGGGCCGGTTGGGCGCGATGAGCCGGCAGGGGAAGCCGTGGTCGAGGGACAGCGGCTCGCCGGCGAGGTCGAGGGCGAGCAGGGTGCGGTCGTCACCGGCGAAGTTGGCCGGCAGGACCGTGCGCCGGAACGCGCCGGCCTGCTGGAGCGACGTGACGTCCACGTCGGCACCGGCCGTGGCCCCGGCTGCACGCAGCAGGTCGCTGACCCGGACGCCCGACCACGTGCCCTGCGCGCTCCAGCCCTCGACGCAGGCGATCGGCAGGTCGACCGTGTGCTGCGGTATCGCCCGCAGGTCGTCGTACGACCACGAGGTGGCGACGCCGCCGACGACCACCTCGAGCCGCCAGTCGGGCGCGGACGCCGACTCCACGACCCCGGCCGCCCGGGCGGACTTGTTGATCGGCACCCCGCCCGGCCCCTCGCCGGTGCGGGTGGCGAAGAGCGAGACCTGCCGCAGCCACGGGACCGTGCTGCCCGCGGTGGCGAGGACGGCGACGCCGGCGGCGGCGAACGACGTACGCACGAGGGCGCGGCGCGACAGGGCACCCGGCGCGGTCGCCGAGGCGCGGTCGTGGGTCGTGGCGTCGATGTCGGCGAGGAGGACGTCGCGGGTGATCGGCAGCTTCACGGCGATGTGCACGAGCAGCGCCCCGATCGCGACCCAGGCGAGGGCGTAGTGGGTGGTGCGGAAGGAGAAGGTGAGCCAGGGATACCACTGCGCCGCGTTGAGCACGCCGGTCGCGAGCTGGAAGATCGAGGCCGCGACGAGCAGGGCGATGGAGCCGCGCTCGAGGACGGTGAGGAGCAGCCTGCGCGGGTCGCGCAGCGGCACGGCCTCGAAGAGCTTCGGTAGCACCGACCACAGCTTCACCAGCAGCAGTGGGATCGCGGCGACACCCGAGATGACGTGCAGCCCCTGGGTGAGGCGGTAGCCCGAGCTGGGGCTGGTCGGGAACGGGATCGGGTGGGACGGCAGCTGGGCGTAGTGGCTGACCAGGCCGGTGACGAAGCAGATCCCGAAGGACAGGCCGAGCCACACGCCGACGCGGGCGGCCACCGCTGGGCTGCGCAGCCGCGAGGTGAAGGAGTCCGGCGTCGGTGCGGCCGGGCGGCTCACCACGACCCCTCCCCGAGGACGGCGGCGAAGCGGTCGCCGAGGCGGTGGACGGCGGGCGAGGAGAAGCCCGCGGCCGCGGCCGTGGCCGCGAGGTCGTCGACGCCGAGGGTGGCCCAGCGGAACGGACGGCTGCGCGATTCGGCGCTCTCGAGGACGGCCCAGGCCCGGACGGCACCGGTGCCGGGTGGCGCCACCTCGACCACCACCCGGCCCCCCGGAGCCAGGAGGCGCCGCACCCGGCGCAGCAGGGCGACGGGGTCGCCGCCGATGCCGATGTTGCCGTCGGCGAGGAGCGCGGTGTGCCAGCGGCCCTCGCCGGGCACCCGGTCGAAGACGTCGCGGCGTACGGCGGATCCGCCCCGGCGGCGGGTGAGCGCCACCGCCGCGTCCACCACGTCGATCCCGAGGGCGATGTGACCTGCCGTGCCCAGGGCCTCGGTCATCCGCCCGGGGCCGCACCCGATGTCGATCGTCGGGCCGACGCAGAGGCCGACCATGGCGCGGTCGACGACGTCCGCAGGGCGGGTCCAGAGGTCCGTGGGCAGCGCCAGCGGCTGCTCCGCGAGCCCGACGACCACCGTCGGCGAGCCGTGCAGCGCGCTGGCGAAGACCTCGCTGAAGGACTGGTCGCTCATCGCGCCACCGCCGTGGTCCGCCAGGCCCGGGCGAACCGGGTGTGCGGCCACCCGGCCGCCACCAGGTCGGCGTCGGCGACCGTGTCGACGTCGGTCATCGCGGGGACGTGCCCCACGCGGCAGCCGGCGAGCTCGAGGGCGGCGCGGGTGTCGACGTAGGTGGAGCTGGTCGACATCTCCACCTGCGCGACATGGCGTACGACCTCGGGGTCGCGGCGGGCCAACGCCCACCACCCGCCGTCGGTGGCCGGACCCAGGACGGCGTCGTGGTCGTCGAGCCCTTCCGCAGCGGCGGTGAGCGCGGCCGCGGTGACGTGGGGGGTGTCCATCCCGACCTGGACGACCGGTCCCGTGCCGGCGTCGCGGTGCGCCGCGACGAGGCGCTCGGCGAAGGTGTCCCCGCGCTGGGGGCTGACCGTCCAGCCCTCGAGCGCCGCCGAGATCGCCTCGTTGTCGACGGCGTCGCGCAGGTCGCCGGCCAGGCTCAGGTGGCCTTCCGCGCCCGCTGCGCGGCAGGCCTCGAGAGTGTCGAGCAGTGCGGCCGCGGCAAGGGAGGCGGCCGCGTCGTGGCCGATCCGGGCCCCGAGCCGGGTCTTCACCCGGCCGGGGACGGGCGCCTTGGCGACGATGAGGACCTTCACGCGAGGACCTTCGCGAAGTCGCGTGCGGTCCGGAGGGTGCCGGTCACCGAGCCGGAGACCTTCGACCGTGTGCCGGCGGCGCGCGGGTGGTAGTCCACGTCGTGCTCGCTGAGGCGCCACTCTGCGCGGGTGACCGCCTGCAGCAGCTCGACGGGATAGCCGAAGCGACGGTCCTGCAGGCCGAGGTCGAGCACCGCCTGCCGTCGGGCGACCCGCATCGGCGCGATGTCGTGGGCGTCCATCCCGATCCGGCGGCGCAGCCGGGCCGTGATCAGCGCGTTGCCGGCCCGGGCGTGCCAGGGCCAGACCCCGCGCGCCACCGGACGGCGGCGGCCGACGGCCATGTCGGCCCGCCCCGACGCGACCTCGTCGAGCAGCGGCAGGAGCTGGTCGGGATCGAAGGACCCGTCACCGTCCATCACCGCGACGTAGTCGGCGGTGGCCGCCTCGATCCCGGCGTGGACCGCGGCGCCGTAGCCGGGGGTGGTCTCGGTGACGACCCGGGCGCCCAGGCTGCGCGCGACATCCGCGGTGCCGTCGCGCGATCCGTTGTCGACGACGATCACGGAGAAGGCGTCGGGCACGCGGGGCAGCAGGTCGCGGAGGGCGGCTGCCTCGTCGCGACAGGGGAGGACGAGATCACAGGTGGGCACGTCCTCGACGCTAGTGAGCAGCGGCCCCGAACTCGATGGGTCACGTCCTTACGAAGTCGTGACGTGTGGCCGCAGGACGGGTCTCGCGCCGCCGCGTCCCTAGGCTGGCGGACATGACCGAGACGACTGCCGCGACGGCCGCCACGCACCGGCGGGCCGTCGTCGGACTGGTCGTCGCAGCGGTCGTCGTGACCGCGTCGTTCGTCGTCCCGCCGCTGTCCGGCTGGGACGTCGACGCGCGCAGCGACATGCTCGGGCTGCCGCCGACCCACGGCTTCGTCGACGCCAAGGTCGCGCCGGCCAGCCTGCTCGCCGTGCTCCTCGCCGTCCTCGGCGTATGGCGGGGTGAGGCGCTATCGCGCGCGCTGTCGTGGCGCGGCCTGCTGCTGACGTCGTACGTCGTGGGGCTGGCGTGGTTGCTCGCCCTCGCGCTGGTCGACGGCGAGTCGGGCCTCACGCGGGTGATGGCCAACCAGGAGGAGTACCTCGTCACGGCCCGGCAGGTCACCGACGTCCCCGCGCTGCTGGCGGGCTACGTCGACCGGATCCCGATGTCGAGCCCCGACAACTGGCCGATCCACGTCGCGGGCCATCCGCCGGGCGCGCTGCTCTTCCACGTCGCGCTGGTGCGGCTCGGCCTGGGGGGCGACCTGGTCGCGGCCCTGGTGGTGGTCACGATCGCAGCGACCGTCCCGCTCGCGACGATGACCACCGTGCGGGTGCTCGACGCCGAGCGGCTGGCCCGGCTGGCGGCGCCCTTCCTGGTGCTCAGCCCGGCGGCGGTCTTCCTCGCCGTGTCCGCCGACGCCGTCTTCGCGGCTGTCGGGGCGTGGGGGCTGGCGGCGCTGGCGCTGGCCGCGACGGCACGTCGGCGGCGCGGGCTGCTGGGGTGGGGCGTGCTGGCCGGACTGCTGCTGGGCTGGTGCGTGATGAGCTCCTACGGCCTGCCGCTGCTGGGGATCCTGGCGCTCACCGTGCTCTGGCTCGCCCGCTCCTGGTGGCCCCTGCCCGTCGCCGCGCTGGCTGCGCTCGCCGTGGTGCTGGCGTTCGCCGCCTCCGGCTTCGCGTGGTGGGAGGCCTATCCGGTGCTGGTCGACCGCTACTGGGACGGCATCGGGTCGTCGCGCCCGGCGGCGTACTGGATGTGGGGCAACCTGGGCGCCCTGCTCGTCTCGGGCGGGCCCCTGCTCGGCGCGGGGCTCGCGGTCGCCGCCCGTCGGCACGGCGGCGAGGCGCGTACCGTCGCGCTGCTCGCCGGAGCCGCCGCCCTGACCGTCGCCGTCGCCGACCTCAGCCAGATGTCGAAGGCCGAGGTGGAGCGGATCTGGCTGCCGTTCGTGCCGTGGCTGACGCTGTCGCTCGCGCTGCTTCCGGGCGGCTGGCGACGGTGGGGGCTGGGGCTGCAGGTGGCCACGGCGCTCGTGATGCAGCACCTCGTCTACACCTCGTGGTGAGTCGAGTGCGCTCGCGGTAGTGGTCGCCGCGGGGCTGCGCACTCGACTTCAGGCCCGCAGCGGCGCCGTGGCGAAGGCGCGCAGACCGTCGTCGGGGTGGACCGACGCGGTGAAGCCCAGCTCGCTCGTGGCCAGCGCGGGGGAGGCGACCACGTGGCGTACGTCGCCGGGGCGGAAGCCGCCGGTCACCTGCGGGGCGATCTCGCGACCCGTGCCCTCGGCCACCCGGGTGGCCACGTCGAGGATGGTCGCCGGCCGGCCGGAGCAGACGTTGTACGCCGAGAAGCGGGGCGTGCTCCCGGCGACCACCGACTCGAGGGCGAGCACGTTGGCGCGCGCCACGTCGTCGACGTGGACGAAGTCGCGCACCTGTCCGCCGTCCTCGTAGACCTGCGGTGCCTCACCCCGTTCGAGCGAGGAGCGGAACATCGCCGCGACACCGGAGTAGGGGGTGTCGCGCGGCATCATCGGGCCGTAGACGTTGTGGTAGCGCAGCGCCACCGCGGCCGCGCCGGCCTGCCGCACCCACGACGAGGCGTAGTGCTCCTGGGCGAGCTTGCTGGCGGCATAGCTGCTGCGTGGGTCGAGCCGCGCGTCCTCGGTGACCAGCGCCCACTCGAGGGGGCGGTCGCAGGTGGGGCAGTGGTTCTCGAAGTCCCCGCCCTCGAGCGCGGCCACCTCGCGCGGCGGCGGCTGCTGGTCGCCGTGCTCGGGGCAGGTGTAGCGGCCCTCGCCGTAGACGACCATCGACGAGGCGAGGACCAGCCGGTCGAGGCCTGCGTCGTGCATGGCCGCGAGCAGCGCCGCCGTACCGAGGTCGTTGTGGGACGCGTACGCCGGCAGGTCGCCGACGCGCACGCCCGCGCCGACCAGCGCGGCCTGGTGGCAGACGACGTCGATCCCGAGGAGCAGATCGGTCCACGCGGGTGAAACGGCGTCACGCACGTCGAGCAGGTGCACCCCGGCCGGCGCCGCGGTGCTGCCGTGGGCGTCACCACCGTGGGCGTTGGCGAGCATAAGGTCGACCCCGACGACCTCGTGGCCGGCGTCGGCCAGGGCCCGGTCGATGGCGCCGCCGATGAAGCCGGCGGCGCCGGTGAGCAGGACCCTCATCGGCGTTCCTCGATGCCGGGCACGTCGTAGGTCAGGTCGACGCCGTCCGACCACGTGCCGCAGGCGCAACCCTCGGGGTCGGGGAGGGCCTGGACGGCCGCGGTGAGCAGCGCGGTCAGCCGGTCGAGGTTGGCGCGGAAGAGCGCGAAGACCTGCTCCTGCCCGACGCCCTCGCCCGACTCGGCGCCGGCGTCCATGTCGGTGACCAGGGCGAGGGCGGCGTAGCACTGGCCCATCTCGCGGGCCAGCGCGGCTTCGGGGGCGCCGGTCATGTTGATGAGGTCCCAGCCCTGGCTCGCGTAGTGCCGCGACTCGGCGCGCGTGGAGAAGCGCGGCCCCTCGACGACGACCATCGTCGCGCCGACGCGGACGTCCGGGTCGGCCGCAGCGAGGGCCCTCGAGACCCCCGGGCAGTAGGGGTCGGCGAACGGGAGGTGCACGGCGCCGGACTCCACGAAGGACCCGACCCGGCGGTGCGTGCGGTCGACGAGCTGGTCGGGGACGACGAGGTCTCCGGGGGCGACGGTGTCGCGGAGTCCGCCGACCGCGCACGGCGCCAGCACCTGGCGTACGCCGAGGGAGCGCAGCGCCCACGCGTTGGCGCGGTAGGGGATCCCGTGCGGCGGGTGGTCGTGGTGGCGGCCGTGGCGGGGGAGGAAGGCGACCCGGCGTCCGGCCACCTCGGCGATGGCGATCGGCGCCGACGGGTCGCCGTACGGCGTGGGGATCGTGTGCTCGGTCGCGTCCGGGAGGAAGGCGTAGAAGCCGGACCCGCCGATGACGGCGACGTCGGCGCGCGGCTGGGTCGGTGCTGGTGCCGAGGAGTGGCTCACCCGGTCGAAACTAGCGCGACCCGGCAGGGCGTACCTGCCGGGTCGCGCGTTGTTCCTCGGTCCGTAAGAACTCAGTCCTCCGAGGAGGCCGAGCCCTCCTTGCCCTTGATCAGGTCCATCACCGTCGAGTCGGCGAGGGTGGTCACGTCACCGACCTCGCGGTGCTCGGCGACGTCCTTGAGCAGGCGGCGCATGATCTTGCCGGAGCGGGTCTTGGGCAGCTCGGGCACGATCATGATCTGCCGCGGCTTGGCGATCGCGCCGATCTCCTTCTGCACGTGCTTGCGCAGCTCCTCGACGATGTCGTCGCCGCCGTCGCCCGCGGAGTCGCGGAGGATGACGAAGGCGCAGACGGCCTGGCCGGTCATCTCGTCGGCGGCACCGACCACGGCCGCCTCGGCGACCTTGGGGTGCGAGACCAGCGCCGACTCGATCTCGGTGGTGGAGAGGCGGTGGCCCGACACGTTCATCACGTCGTCGACCCGGCCGAGCAGCCAGATGTCTCCGTCGTCGTCGAGCTTGGCGCCGTCGCCGGCGAAGTAGAGGCCCTCCCAGCGCGACCAGTAGGTGTCCTTGAACCGCTGGTCGTCGCCCCAGATGGTGCGGAGCATGGCGGGCCACGGCTCGCGGATCACGAGGTAACCGCCGTTGCCGTTGCCGACCGGCTCCGCCTCGTCGTTGACGATGTCGATCGCCACGCCCGGCAGCGCCTTCATGGCCGAGCCCGGCTTGCCCGCGGTGACCCCGGGCAGGGGGCTGATCAGGATCTGGCCGGTCTCGGTCTGCCACCAGGTGTCGACGATCGGGCAGCGTTCGCCGCCGATGACCTCGCGGTACCAGATGTAGGCCTCCGGGTTGATCGACTCACCGACCGAGCCGAGCAGGCGCAGCGACGACAGGTCGTAGCCGTCGGGGATCTCGCGACCCTGCTTCATGAAGGTCCGGATCGCGGTCGGGGCGGTGTAGAAGATCGAGACCTTGTAGTCCTGGATGATCTGCCACCAACGGCCCTTCTCGGGCGTGCCCTCGTACATCACCTGCGTCGCGCCGTTGGCGAGCGGGCCGTAGGCCATGTAGGAGTGGCCGGTCACCCAGCCGACGTCGGCGGTGCACCAGTAGACGTCGTCGTCCTTGAGGTCGAAGACCGACCAGTGGGTGTACGACGTCCCGGTGAGGTAGCCGCCGGTCGTGTGCAGGATGCCCTTGGGCTTGCCGGTGGTGCCGGAGGTGTACATGACGTAGAGCGGGTGCTCGGAGTCGTGCATCTCGGCCTCGTGCTCGGCCGACGCGCCGTCGACGGCGTCGTGCCACCACACGTCGCGCTCGTCGTTCCACTCCACGTCCTGGCTCGTACGGCGTACGACGAGGACGTGGCGGACGAGGTCGCCGGTCTTCGCCACGGCCTCGTCGACCGCGGGCTTGAGCGCGCTGGCCGCGCCGCGGCGATAGCCACCGTCGGCGGTGATGACCACGTGGGCCTCGCAGTCGGTGATGCGCGAGGCGAGGGCGTCGGCGGAGAAGCCCCCGAACACGACGGTGTGCGGGGCACCGAGGCGGGCGCAGGCGAGCATGGCGACGACGACCTCGGGGATCATCGGCATGTAGATCGCGACGCGGTCACCCTTCTTCACGCCGAGCTCGGTGAGGGCGTTGGCCGCCTTCGACACGAGGTCCTTGAGGTCGGCGTAGGTGATGTCGCGGGTGTCATCAGTCGGCTCGCCGACCCAGTGGATGGCGACCTTGTCGCCGTTGCCGGCGTCGACGTGGCGGTCCACGCAGTTGACCGAGGCGTTGAGGGTGCCGCCGACGAACCACTGGGCGAACGGCGGGTTGGACCAGTCGAGGACCTGGTCCCACTTCCGGCCCCAGTCCAGGCGGTCGGCGGCCGCGGCCCAGAAGGCCTCGCGGTCGGAGTCGGCGCGTGCGTAGGCCTCCTCCTTGACGTTGGCGTCGGCGGCCAGCGCGGCCGGGGGCTCGAACGTCCGGTCCTCACGGGACAGGTTGGACAGGGTCTGCTCGGACAAGGCTTCTCCTCAGGGACGGCTGCAGCTCAAGTTACTCGTGGCGCCTCGGTTTCGACACGCTCGCTTCGCTCGCTGCTCAACCAGCGGCGACCTGGATCGTTTCGCTCGCTGATCGACCAGCGGCGTCGAGCCCGGGGCACGGACCTGGCGGCCGCTGGTTGAGCAGGGCCGCCAGGCCCGTGTCGAAACCGAGGTGGATCAGTGGTGCGTGGCGCCCTCGGCGCCCGCGCCGGTCAGCGCGCGGACCTCGAGCTCGGTGAAGCGGTCCTCCGCCGAAGGCTCCTTGCTCGTGATGGTCCCGATGTAGCCGAGCAGGAAGCCCAGCGGGATCGACACGATGCCCGGGTTGTTGAGCGGGAAGATCGCGAAGTCCGAGTCGGGGAACATCGAGGTGGGCAGGCCCGACATGACGGGCGACAGCAGCACCAGGCCGACGGCGGAGATGAGGCCGCCGTAGATGCTCCACGTGGCACCACGGGTGTTGAAGCGACGCCAGAACATGTTGTAGATGATCGCCGGCAGGTTCGCCGACGCCGCCACCGCGAAGGCCAGGGCCACGAGGAAGGCGATGTTGAGGCGCTGCGCCGGGATGGAGAGCACGATCGCGACGGCACCGATGCCGAAGGCCGCGATGCGGGCGACCCGCACCTCGTCCTTCTCGCTGACCACCTGGTCCTTCTTGAGCACGCCCTTGTAGAGGTCGTGCGCCACGGAGGACGAGCTGGCCAGGGTCAGGCCGGCGACCACCGCGAGGATCGTGGCGAAGGCGACCGCGGCGATGAGGGCGAGCAGGATGGCGCCGCCCGTGGAACCCTCGCCGCCACCGACGGCCTCGGCGAGGAGCGGGGAGGCGAGGTTCTGGTTGCCACCCGCCGCCGGGTCGACGACGTCGCGGTCGAGCAGGGCTGCGGCTCCGAAGCCGAGGATCAGCGTCATCAGGTAGAACGCGCCGATCAGGCCGATCGCCCACAGCACCGACTTGCGCGCGTCACGCGCGGTCGGGACGGTGTAGAAGCGGATCAGGATGTGCGGCAGGCCCGCGGTGCCGAGCACGAGGGCCAGGCCGAGGGACAGGAAGTCGATCTGCGACGTCAGCGTGCTGCCGTACTGCAGGCCGGGCTGCAGGAACGCGTCGCCCTTGCCCGAGTTCTCCGCGGCCGCGCCGAGCAGCGACGACAGGTTGAAGTTGAACTCCGCGAGCACCAGCACCACGATCAGCGCCGAGCCGAGCATCAGGAGCACGGCCTTGACGATCTGGACGTAGGTCGTGCCCTTCATGCCGCCGACGACGACGTAGAAGATCATCAGGATGCCGACGCCGATGATGGTGATGTTCTTGATGGCCTCGCTCTCGACACCGAGCAGCAGTGCCACGAGCGTGCCGGCGCCGACCATCTGGGCGAGCAGGTAGAAGATCGAGACGACGACCGTCGAGACCGACGCCGCGGTGCGGACCTTGCGCTGGTTCATCCGGAACGCGAGCTGGTCGGCCATCGTGTAGCGACCGGCGTTGCGGAGCATCTCGGCGACGAGGAGCAGGGCGACGAGCCACGCGACCAGGAAGCCGATGGAGTAGAGGAAGCCGTCGTAGCCGTAGACGGCGATGGCACCGGAGATGCCGAGGAAGGAGGCGGCCGACATGTAGTCGCCGCCGATGGCCAGGCCGTTCTGGAAGCCGGAGAAGGAACGACCGCCGGAGTAGAAGTCGGTGGCCGTCTTGGTCTGGCGGCTCGCCCAGAAGGTGATGCCGATCGTCAGGGCGACGACGGAGAGGAAGAGGAACGTGGTGAGGAACTGGTCGCTCATGCCTGGCCTCGCTTCGAGTCGGTGCCGGCCTGGTCGCGGTAGGACTGCTCGAGGTTGCGCGCCAACGGGTCGAGCTTGGCGTTCGAGAAGCGGCTGTAGGCGTACGCGAGGCCGAAGGTGGTCACGAACTGGAGGAGCCCGAAGACCAGCGCCACGTTGATGTTGCCCGCGAGCTTGATGGCCATGAAGTCGCCCGCCCAGTTCGACATGGCGACGTAGAGCAGGTACCAGGCCAGGAAGGCCACGGTGGCCGGGATGACGAAGCCGCGGTAGCGCTTCCTCAGCTCGATGAACTCACTGGATTCGTGCAGCCGGTCATAGACCGGATCATGGCGCGCGGCCTGGTCGGTTGCCTCGGAAGTCACGGCTTCGTCCTCTCGCACAGTGGCTGTCGACCACATCGGTGTGATCGCCGTCACCGTGGCACCCGTCACACGCCGCGGGGGAGGGGCGCGTGCGGGCCCGTCGGTCGGTGGGCACGCTCGCGCGCTCAGCGGTCGGTGGCGTACGACGAGCGGTCACCTCGGTTTCGACACGCTCGCTGCGCTCGCTGCTCAACCAGCGGTACGTCGCTGCGCTCGCTGCTCAACCAGCGGTACGTCGCCCCGGGTGCGGGCGCCGCAACGTGTCCGGCAGCAGCTGCGCCCCGGGGCCGTCCTCACCGTGGACGTCGGCCGGGTTGGAGAAGGCGCAGCTGCGCAGGCTCAGGCACCCGCACCCGATGCAGCCGTCCAGGCCGCCCTTGAGCCGCTCGAGCGCGGCGATCTGGTCGTCGAGCCGCTGCCGCCAGTGCTGGGAGATGCGGTGCCAGTCGGCCTTGGTGGGGGTGCGGTTGCCGGGCAGCCGCGCCAGCTCGTCGCGGATCTCCTCGATCGTGAGCCCGACGTTGGACGCGGCCCGGATGAAGGCGAGCCGGCGGAGCACGCCGCGCTCGAACCGCCGCTGGCCGCCACCCGAACGGTGCGCTGTGATCAGGCCCTCGGACTCGTAGTAGCGGATCGCCGACGCCGCGAAGCCGCTGCGGCTGGAGATCTCGCCCATCGGGAGCAGGTCGCGGGAATCCATCCTCACCCCAAAAGTGTCCGGCCCTTGAACTCAAGTTCACTTCAACTTGAACCATGGTGACATGGACACCAACGCCGAAGCACGGGTGGCACTCGTCACCGGAGGATCGACCGGGCTGGGCCTGGCGCTGACACGGGGCCTCGCGGCCGACGGGTGGCAGGTCATCACCGACGGGCGCAGCGAGGAGAAGTTCAAGGAGGCGGACCTGCCCGACGGCGTCACCGTCGTCGTCGGCGACCTGACGGATGCCGACCACCGGGCGCGGCTCCGGGCAGACGTCGAGGGGCGGGGGAGGCTCGACCTGCTGGTCCACAACGCCAGCACCCTCGGTCCGCTGCCGATGCGTCCCCTGGCGGAGGTCGACATCACCGACCTCCAGCACGTCTGGCGCACCAACATCGGCGGCCCGCTGGTCCTCACCTCGGCGCTCCTGCCGTGGCTGCGCGCCGCGGACGGCGTACTGCTCTCGATCAGCTCCGACGCCGCCGTCCACCACTACGGGACCTGGGGCCTCTACGGAGCGAGCAAGGCCGCGCTGGACCACGTCACGCTGACCTACGGCGAGGAGACCGGACTGACGGCGTACGCCGTGGACCCGGGCGACATGCGCACCGCGATGCACCAGGACGCCTTCCCCGGCGAGGACATCTCCGACCGACCCCTCCCCGAGGCGGTCGTCCCGCGCCTGCTCTCGCTGCTGGCCGCCCGCCCCGCGTCCGGGCGCTACCGGGCGGAGGACCTCGGATGACCGCCCTCGCCGAGACGCCGCACACGCACTTCACCGCGTCGGCCTTCGCCCCGCGGCCCGCGGAGGAGCGGGGACTCGCGCGCGACGAGGTGCGCCTGCTGGTCGGCACCCCCGACGGCCTGGAGCACGCCCGGTTCCGCGACCTGCCCGACCACCTCCGCGCGGGCGACGTGCTCGTCGTCAACACGTCCGCCACCGTGCCCGCCGAGGTCGACGCCGTGCTGGACGGCAGGCCCGTCGTCCTCCACGTCGCGCACGCACTGGACGACGGCGACCGGGTGGTCGAGCTGCGGACCGCGCCCGACGCGGCGCGCGCCCTGCTGGACGCGTCGACGGGAGCCGCCGTCAGCGTCGGCGACGTACGACTGGTGCTGAGGTCGCCGTGGCCGGACGCGCGGCCGTCGTCGCCCACGGGCGAGGGCAACCGGCTCTGGCGGGCCTCCGTCCGCGGCGACCTCGACCGGCAGCTCGACCGGGACGGACGCCCGATCGCCTACGGCTACCTCGACCGTCGCTACCCGATCAGCGCCTACCAGACCGTCTTCGGCACGCGCCCCGGCAGCGCCGAGATGGCGTCGGCCGGGCGACCGTTCACCCACGAGCTCGTCACCCGGCTCGTCACGGCGGGCGTCCAGATCGCCCCGATCACGCTGCACACCGGTGTCTCCTCGCAGGAGGCCGGCGAGGCGCCGGGGCCGGAGTGGTTCGAGGTGCCGCCGTCGAGCGCTCGCACCATCAACACCGCCCGCGCGGCCGGCGGCCGCGTCATCGCCGTGGGCACGACCGCCACCCGCGCGGTCGAGTCGACCGTCCGGGGTGGGCACGTCGTCGCCGGCCGTGGCTGGACCTCCCGCGTCATCACGCCCGGCGACCCGCCGTGCGTGGTCGACGGGCTGGTCACCGGCTGGCACGACCCGATGGCCTCGCACCTGCTGCTCGTCGAGGCGGTGGCCGGGCAGCGCCTGACCCAGGCGGCGTACGACGCGGCGGTGGCCGAGGGCTACCTCTGGCACGAGTTCGGCGACGCGGCGCTCCTGCTCCGTCGCTGAGCCGCGGCACACCCGCGAGGCTGGGGCGCCGCGGGCGCCATCGCTGGGACCCTCTGCGGTGTGGACGAGACGAGCACGAGGCGCGACGCTGCCCGGACCCTGGCGACCTGGTGGGTCGTGCTGCTGCTCGGGGTGCTGGCGGTGGGCTGGCTGATCACCCAGCCGCTGGAGTCCACCGTCGACCCGTGGGACGACAGCGTCGAGCGCTGGATCGCGGAGCGTCGTACGCCCGGCCTCGACACGGCCGCCGCCTGGGGCAGCCACCTCGCGGACACGATCGTCGGCGTGGCCCTGGCGGCGGTGATCGCCGTGGTGGCGTGGCGCAAGCAGGGGACGAGGCGGCCGCTCGTCTACTACGGCGTGCTGGTCGTCGGGACGCTGGCGCTCTACCTCGTGGTCACCGCCCTCATCACCCGCGACCGGCCGCCGGTCGAGATCCTCGACCCCGGCCTGGTCCCGGACCACAGCTTCCCGTCGGGCCACGTGGCCACCTCGATCGTGGTCTACGCCGCCACCGCGGTCTTCCTGGCGCGGACCGTGCCCGGCGCCAGCCGTTGGGTGTGGCCGCTCTACCTCGTCCCGGTCGTGGTCGTCCCGTCCCGGCTCTACGAAGGCGCCCACCACCCCACCGACGTGCTGACGAGCGTCGTGTTCGCGAGCGTGTGGGTGGCCGTGGTGGCCCGTGTGGTGCTTGCCCCCTCGCCGGAGCCTCGCGAGCCCTAGGATCGCTCCCATGACGGAGCAGCAGGCGCACCCGGCCGCCGCGCGCCGCTCACCGAGCATGGCGCAGGTGGCCGAGCGCGCAGGCGTCTCCCACCAGACCGTCTCGCGGGTCCTCAACGACGCCTCGCTCGTCAAGGAGGAGACCCGCATCCGGGTCCTCGCCGCGATCGAGGAGCTCGGTTACCGCCGCAACTTCGCTGCCCGCCTCCTCGCCACCAACCGGTCAAGGCGCATCGGGATGGTCACCGCCCACCTCGCGCTCCACGGCCCCAGCATGATCGCGCTCGCCGTCCAGGAGGCTGGACAGGCCCAGGGGTACGACGTCTCGCTGGTCGGGCTGCCCGAGTTCTCCTTCGAGGCCCTCCAGAACGCGGTCGACCGGTTGAGCGACCAGGCGGTCGAGGCCATCGTCGTGGCGGTGCCGCACAAGGACTCCGTGGAGATGACGCGGTCCCTGCAGCTCGGCATCCCGATCGTCATGGTGCAGGGCGTGGTCGCGGGGCAGCCGCTCACCGCCGGCATCGACCAGGAGGCCGGGGCGCGACGCGCCGTCGACCACCTCCTCGACCTCGGCCACCGCCGGGTCGCCCACGTGAGCGGTCCGTCCGAGTGGATCGAGGCCGACCACCGCGCGGCGGGCTGGCGGGCGGCGCACGAGGCGCGAGGCCTCCTGCCGGGTCCACTTCTCACGGGCGACTGGTCCTCGGCCAGCGGACACGCCGCCGGGCTGAGGATCGCCCAGGACCCGGACGTGACGGCCGTCTTCGCCGGCAACGACTTCATGGCCCTCGGTGTCCTGCACGCCCTGCACCAGAGCGGTCGCCGCGTGCCGGAGGACGTCAGCGTCGTCGGGTTCGACGACGTGCCGCAGGCGGAGTTCTACTGGCCTGCGCTCACGACCGTCGCCCAGGAGTTCTCCGAGCTGGGTCGTCGTGCCCTCGCCGTGGCGCTCGCTGCGGTGCGCGGAGATGCCGGCGCCACCGTCGACCTCATCGAGCCGACCCTGCTGGTCCGCGGCTCGACGGGCCCGCCCGCCCACTGACGGCCGTACGCCCCGCGAGCGGTCGTGCGCACGCTCACAACGGCGGGCCGCGGTAGCGCCCGTACGCCCTGTCCGCGAGCCCCGGGACCGGGGGGACACCGCTCGGCGCGCAGCAGACTGCGCCCCGCGCCGTCGTGGGCTGTGGCAGGGTGAGCGTTCACATCCGGGTGCGAGAAATGTTGGATCCGGGGGTTGACGTGACGGAATGTTAGCGCTCACACTCATGGCACGTGACACCGGTCACACAGGGCGAGACAGCCCGTTTCACTTGGAGGAGCACCCAGTGCTGAAGAAGACCTTGATCGCCGTCAGCGCGATCCCCCTGACCGCACTTTCCTTGACGGCGTGTGGCTCTGACTCGGCCGCGGACGGCAGCGCCTCCGAGGACGACGGCACGATCACCATGGGCTTCGCCCAGGTCGGCGCCGAGAGCGGCTGGCGCACCGCCAACACCAAGTCCATCCAGGAGACCGCCGAGGCCGAGGGCGTCGACCTCAAGTTCACCGACGCCCAGGGCAAGCAGGAGAACCAGATCCAGGCGATCCGCTCCTACATCCAGCAGAAGGTCGACGTCATCGCCTTCAGCCCGGTGGTCGAGACCGGTTTCGACGCCGTCCTCCAGGAGGCCAAGGCGGCCGGCATCCCGGTCATCCTCACCGACCGCGCCGTCGACGTGGACGACCCGTCGCTCTACGAGACCTTCCTCGGCTCCGACTTCGTCCTCGAGGGCGAGCGGGCGGGCGACTGGCTCGTCGAGAACGCCGCCGACTCCGACGTCAACGGCGACGGCACCGTCAACGTCGTCCAGCTCGAGGGCACCACGGGCGCCGCTCCCGCCATCGACCGCGCCGAGGGCTTCGCCGAGAAGATCGCCGCCGACGACACGATCGAGGTGACGGCGTCGCAGACCGGTGACTTCACGCGTGACGGTGGCAAGCAGGTCATGGAGTCCTTCCTGCAGTCCGACGACACCATCGACGTCGTCTTCGCCCACAACGACGACATGGGCCTCGGTGCCATCGAGGCGATCGAGGCCGCCGGCCTCACGCCCGGCGAGGACATCAAGATCATCACGATCGACGCGGTGAAGGACGGCATGACCGCGCTCGCCGAGGGCAAGATCAACTACATCGTCGAGTGCAACCCGCTCCTCGGGCCGCAGCTGATGGACCTTGCCAAGAAGGTGCTCGCCGGCGAAGAGGTCCCCGAGCGCGTCGTCACCGAGGAAGGTGCCTTCGACCAGGAGCAGGCCAAGGCCGCCCTGCCCGACCGCCAGTACTGAGTCGCAGCAGTCACTCGGGTGACGACGCCGCTCCCCCCACGCACCGGGCCCGACCGGCCACCCCGGCCGGGCCCGGTGATGCGGCCGCACCGACATGCACGGCAGCACGCAAGGCACGAGAGGACCTGAGATGACGCAGATGACCACGCCACCGGAGGTCGTGGCCCCACCCGAGGGTGAGCGGTCGCCGGTGATCGAGATGCGCGACATCTCCATCACCTTCGGGGCCGTACGCGCCCTCGACCGCGTCTCGCTCCGGCTCTTCCCCGGTGAGGTGCACGCCCTGATGGGCGAGAACGGCGCCGGCAAGTCGACGCTCATCAAGGCCCTCACCGGGGTCTACACCATCGACGCGGGCGAGGTCATCGTGGAGGGCGAGCCCCACGAGTTCCACTCCCCGGCCGCCTCGCAGGAGGCCGGCATCAGCACCGTCTACCAGGAGGTCAACCTGGTCCCGAACCTCACCGTCGCCGAGAACATGATGCTCGGGCGCGAGCCCCGCCGCTTCGGCGCGATCAGCGTCCGCGACATGAACCGCCGCGCCCGCAGGACCCTGCTCCACCTCGGTGTCGACATCGACCCGCGCTCCACCCTCGACGAGCACCCCATCGCCATCCAGCAGCTGGTGGCCATCGCCCGTGCCGTCGACGTCGAGGCCAAGGTGCTGATCCTCGACGAGCCGACCTCGAGCCTGGACGCCGACGAGGTCGAGAAGCTCTTCACCGTCATGCGCCGCCTGCGTGACGAGGGCGTCGCCATCGTCTTCGTCTCCCACTTCCTCGACCAGATCTACGAGATCGCCGACCGGATGACCATCCTCCGCAACGGCAAGCTCGTCGAGGAGCGGATGGTCGCGCAGACCACGCAGCTCGAGCTGGTCCGCTCGATGATCGGCCGCGAGCTCGAGACCCTCGACCGGCTCGACTGCGAGGCCCCCAAGACCGACGCCGAGACCGGCGTACCCGTCCTCAAGGCCATCGGCCTGGGACGCAAGAACTCCCTCGAGGCCACCGACCTCGAGCTCTTCGAGGGCGAGGTCGTCGGCATCGCCGGCCTCCTCGGCTCCGGACGTACGGAGCTCGCCCGCCTGCTGTTCGGCGCCGACACCGCCGACACCGGCGAGCTGACCTTCCGCTCCGAGCGCCGCAAGCTGCGCAGTCCGCGCCACGCGATCGACCGCAAGGTCGCCTTCTCCAGCGAGGACCGCAAGGCCGAGGGCGTCGTCGGCGACCTGACCGTCGCCGACAACATGCTGCTGGCGCTGCAGGCGTCGCGCGGCTGGCTCCGCCCCATCCCGCAGGCGATGCGCACCCAGCTGGTCGACGACTACATCGCGGCCCTGGACATCCGTCCGGCGGACCCTCACGCGCTGATGCGCAACCTCTCCGGTGGCAACCAGCAGAAGGTGCTCCTCGCGCGCTGGCTGATCACGCAGCCCGAGATCCTGATCCTCGACGAGCCCACCCGCGGAATCGACATCGGCGCCAAGGCGCAGATCCAGGCCAAGGTGGCCGAGCTCGCAGCCCAGGGGCTGTCGGTGGTGTTCATCTCCGCCGAGCTCGAGGAGGTGCTGCGGCTCAGCGACCGGCTGGTCGTGATGCGCGACCGTCGCAAGATCGACGAGCGGGTCAACGCCGACGTCAGCGTCCGCGACGTCCTGGAGATCATCGCCGGCGAGGCCCACCCCGAGCCCCAGGCCGAGCCGCAGTCCGAGGGAGCCACCCATGTCTGAGTCCTCTTCGCGCGCCGCACGCCTCCTGCGCCACCCGCTGCTCTGGCCGGTGCTCGCGCTGGTCGTGCTGCTCCTGGTCAACGTCGTGGTCAACCCCAACTTCCTCAACGTGCGGATGCAGGACGGCCACCTCTACGGCAACGTCATCGACATCATGCGCAACAGCGCGCCGGTGATGCTGGTGGCGCTGGGCATGACGCTGGTCATCGCCACCCGCGGCATCGACCTCTCGGTCGGCGCGATCGCCGCCATCGCCGCCGCGGTCGCGTGCACCCGGATCATCGGTGCCGGCGACGAGGCGGCGCTCACGACCGCGGTGATGGCGATGACGTACGCCGTCGTGGTCTGCGTCGCGCTCGGCGCCTGGAACGGCTTCCTCGTCTCCGTCCTCGGGATCCAGCCGATCATCGCGACCCTGATCCTGATGGTCGCCGGCCGCGGCATCTCGATGGCGATCACCGACGGCCAGATCACCACCGTCAACAACCCGTTCTTCAGCGACCTGGCCTCGGGCTTCGTCCTGACGCTCCCGCTGGCCTTCCTCATCGCGATCGCGGTGCTGGCCTTCACCGCCGTGCTCACCCGCCGTACGGCGCTGGGCATGCTCATCGAGTCGGTCGGCATCAACCCCGAGGCGAGCCGCCTGGCGGGGGTGCGGTCCCGCACGATCATCTGGACCGTCTACGCCTTCTCCGGCTTCTGCGCCGGTCTCGCCGGCCTGGTCATCGCCGCCAACACCAACTCCGTCAACGCCAACAGCCTCGGGCTGTGGATCGAGCTCGACGCGATCCTCGCCGTCGTCATCGGCGGCACGTCGCTGGCGGGCGGCCGGTTCTCGCTGATGGGGACCTTCATCGGCGCGCTCTTCATCGCGACCCTCGCGCGCACCATCCCCAACATCGGGATCCCCTCCGACCTCAACTACCTCTTCAAGGCCGTCGTGGTCATCGCCGTGTGCCTCGTGCAGTCGCCCAAGGCCCGCGCGTCCCTGCGCGTACGACGTACGGGCCCGCCCACCTCGGGACCGGCGCCCACCCCGGCACCCGCCCCCGCTCCCGCCAAGGCAGGTATCTCCTCATGAGCACCGCGACCGTCAACCCCGGCTCTGCGTCGACGTGGGACCGCGTCCGCTCCTTCACGCCGCCCCCGCGCTACTACCCGATCCTGGCGACCCTGGCCCTCTTCATCGGCCTCTTCGGTCTCGGCGGGATGCGCTACGAGGGGTTCTCCGACCCGCAGGTGCTGCTCAGCCTGCTCATCGACAACGCCTTCCTCATCGTGCTCGGCGTCGGGATGACCTTCGTCATCCTCACCGGGGGCATCGACCTCTCGGTCGGATCGGTGGTCGCGCTGTCCACGATGATCGCGGCCAAGACGCTGCAGATGGGCTGGTCGCCCTACGCCTCGATCACGGCCGTGCTGCTCACCGGCACAGTGCTCGGCCTGCTGATGGGCCTGCTCATCCACTACTTCGACATCCAGCCGTTCATCGCCACGCTGGCGGGGCTGTTCCTCGCCCGCGGCCTGACCTACCTGATCAGTGTCGAGTCGATCTCGATCAGCGACGACACCTTCACCCAGCTGGCCTTCAAGACGGTCTACATCGGTGAGTACTACATCCGCTGGACGGCGATCATCGCCCTGGCGACGGTGGCCATCGCGGCCTTCGTGCTGGCCCGCACCCGCTTCGGGCGCACCGTCTACGCCATCGGCGGCAGCGAGAGCTCGGCGATGCTGATGGGCCTGCGCGTGGCCTTCACCAAGGTCGGCGTCTACGTCATCAGCGGCTTCTGCGCCGCCCTCGCCGGCCTGCTGTTCTCCCTCTACATCCTCTCCGGCAACAGCCTCCACGCGATCGGGATGGAGCTCGACGCCATCGCCGCGGTCGTCATCGGCGGCACCCTGCTCACCGGCGGACGGGGGTACGTCGTCGGCTCGCTCCTCGGCGTGATGGTGCTCGGCATCATCAAGACCCTCATCTCCTTCGACGGCACCCTGAGCTCGTACTGGATCCGGATCATCACCGGCCTCCTGCTGCTGGCGTTCGTCGTCGTGCAGCGCTTCGCGACGCGGCGCCGATCATGACGCTGAGCGAGACCCAGCCGCCGGCCCGCACCCCGGTGATGGCCGACGTGGCGCGACTGGCGGGGGTGTCCCACCAGACGGTCTCGCGCGTGATCAACGGGCAGAACAACCTGCGTCCTGCGACCCGCGAGCGGGTCGAGCAGGCCATCCTCCAGCTCGGCTACCGCCCCAACTCCGCGGCCCGCGCGCTGGTCACCCGACGCTCCGCGACCATCGGCGTGATCGGCTCGAAGAGCGGCTACTGGGGTCCGTCGACGGTGCACCGCACCATCCAGGCGGCGGGTCGCGAGGCGGGCTACTTCGTCAGCTCGGCCAACCTGCAGAGCCTCACCCGCGAGGAGCTCGTCGACGCGATCGACCACCTCCGCGGCCAGGCCGTCGAGGGCATCATCCTGATCTCGGCGACCAACGAGGCGCTCGAGGTGGCCCGCGCCCAGGAGCACCTCGGCATCCCGGTCGTCGTCGTCGAGGGCGACCCCGACAAGACCCGCTGGACCGTCGGCGTCGACCAGGTCGCCGGCGCCGAGCTCGGCACGCAGCACCTGATCGACCTCGGGCACACCGACATCGTGCACCTCGCCGGACCGCTCGAGTGGACCGAGGCAAGGGCGCGGCTGCAGGGGTGGCAGAACGCGATGTACGCCGCGGGCCTGCGTCCCGGCCAGCCGGTGACCGGCGACTGGTCCGCCGCCAGCGGCTACGAGGCCGGCCTGGAGATCGCGGCGCGCGACGACGTCACCGCGGTCTTCTGCGCCAACGACCAGATGGCCCTCGGCCTGCTGCGCGCCCTGTCCGAGGCCGGCCGGGGAGTGCCCAGCGGCCCGCGCGGCGTCAGCGTCGTCGGCTTCGACGACATCCCCGAGGCGGCGTACCTCATCCCGCCCCTCACCACCGTCCGCCAGGACTTCCAGGCCGTCGGGCAGCGCGCGATCGAGATCCTGCGCGCCGCCCTCGGCCAGGTCCCGGCACCCGAACGCCTCATCGGCGCCGAGCTGGTCGTCCGCGCCAGCACTGCAGCGCCCGTCCGAGCAGTGCCTGTCGAAAGGACCCCATGAGCACCGCGAACACTGTCGACCACGAGCAGTACGTCGTCGGCGTCGACTACGGCACCCTGTCGGGCCGGGCGGTCGTCGTCCGCGTCTCCGACGGCGCCGAGCTCGGCACCGGCGTACACCCCTATCCGCACGCGGTGCTGGAGCGCTCGCTCCCGGCCTCGCTCGCCGGCACCGAGCGGGCCCTCCCGCCGGAGTGGGCGCTGCAGGTGCCCGAGGACTACCGCGAGGTGCTGCGCGTCGCCGTGCCCGCTGCGGTCAAGGCCGCGGGGATCGACCCGGCCCACGTCGTCGGCATCGCCACCGACTTCACCGCCTGCACGATGGTCCCGACCCTCGCGGACGGCACCCCGCTCAACGAGGTCGACGGACTCGCCGACCGGCCGCACGCCTACGTCAAGCTCTGGAAGCACCACGCCGCACAGGGCCAGGCCAACCGGATCAACGAGCTCGCCCGCACCCGCGGCGAGGCCTGGCTGCCGCGCTACGGCGGGCTGATCTCCTCGGAGTGGGAGTTCGCCAAGGGCCTGGAGCTGTTCGAGGACGACCGCGAGGTCTACGACCGGATGGACCACTGGGTCGAGGCGGCCGACTGGATCATCTGGCAGCTCTGCGGGACGTACGTCCGCAACGCCTGCACCGCCGGATACAAGGGGCTCTACCAGTCATTCGGGGGCCAGGACGGGGAGTACCCGTCCGCCGGGTTCCTCGGCGAGCTGTCGCCCGGCTTCCAGACCTTCGTCGCCGACAAGCTCGAGCACGCCATCGGCCAGCTCGGCGACCGGGCCGGCACCCTGACTGCAGAGGCAGCCGAGTGGACGGGTTTGCCGGAGGGCATCGCCGTGGCCGTCGGCAACGTCGATGCCCACGTCACCGCGCCCGCCGCGCAGGCGGTCGGCCCCGGCCAGATGGTCGCGATCATGGGCACGTCCACCTGCCACGTGATGAGCGCCGAGGTGCTCCGCGAGGTGCCGGGCATGTGCGGCGTCGTCGACGGCGGCATCGTGTCGGGCCTGTGGGGCTACGAGGCCGGCCAGTCCGGCGTCGGCGACATCTTCGGCTGGTTCACCGAGCACGGCGTCCCGGCCTACGTCACCGAGGCCGCCGCCGCGGCGGGGGAGGGCGTGCACGAATACCTCACCCGGCTCGCGGCCGACCAGGAGATCGGCGAGCACGGTCTCGTCGCCCTGGACTGGCACTCCGGCAACCGGTCGGTGCTCGTCGACCACGAGCTCTCCGGCCTGGTGGTCGGACAGACACTGGCCACCCGCGCCGAGGACGTCTACCGGGCGCTGCTCGAGGCGACCGCCTTCGGCACCCGCGTCATCGTGGAGACCTTCCGCGACAGCGGCGTGCCGGTGGAGGAGTTCATCGTCGCCGGCGGGCTGCAGAAGAACGCCCTGCTCATGCAGATCTACTCCGACGTGACCCGCCTCCCGCTGTCGGTCATCGACTCCGAGCAGGGCCCCGCCCTCGGCTCAGCGATCCACGCGGCCGTCGCCGCCGGGGCGTACGACGACGTGGCCTCCGCCGCCAAGCAGATGGGCAAGGTCAGGCGGCACGTCTTCGTGCCCGACGAGGCCCGCGCCGCGGCGTACGACGCCCTCTTCGAGCAGTACCTCGCGCTCCACGACCACTTCGGGCGCACCACCACCACGATGCGCCGGCTCAAGGCGATCCGCCGCGACGCGGTCGCGCGCAGGACGTACGAGGTGTCCGCATGACCGCCGTCTCCGACGCCACCGACACGATCCTGCGGCTCCGCGCCGAGGTGTGCGCGCTGCACGAGCAGCTCACCCGCTACCAGCTGGTCGTGTGGACCGCGGGCAACGTGTCGGCGCGCGTGCCCGGCCAGGACCTCCTGGTGATCAAGCCCAGCGGGGTGTCGTACGACGACCTGACGCCCGCCAACATGGTCGTCTGCGACCTCCAGGGCCGCGTGGTCGAGGGCGAGCACGCCCCGTCGTCGGACACCGAGGCGCAGGCCTACGTCTACCGCGAGATGCCGCACGTCGGGGGAGTGGTGCACACCCACTCGACGTACGCCACCGCGTGGGCGGCGCGCGGCGAGGCCGTGCCGTGCGTGCTGACGATGGGCGCCGACGAGTTCGGTGGCGAGATCCCGGTCGGGCCGTTCGCGATCATCGGCGACGACTCGATCGGCCGCGGGATCGTCGACACCCTGCGCGACAGCCGCTCGCCGGCGGTGCTGATGCGCAACCACGGCGTCTTCACCATCGGGCCGACCGCGAAGGCGGCGGTCAAGGCCGCCGTGATGTGCGAGGACGTCGCGCGCACCGTGCACATCTCCCGCCAGCTCGGCGAGCCGCTGGCCATCGACCAGCAGCACGTCGACGCCCTGTTCGACCGCTACCAGAACGTGTACGGCCAGCGCTGACCGCGCGATCACCTCCACCACGACCGCCACGAGCAGTCACCACCACCTGATCCACGAAGGAAGTCCCATGAGCATGACGTCGACGCCCACGCCCGAGGTCTGGTTCCTGACCGGCAGCCAGTCCCTCTACGGTCCCGAGACGCTGGACCAGGTCGCGGCCCAGTCGCAGGGGATCGTGGAGCGCCTCGTCGAGGTGGGCGACCTGCCCGTCAACGTCGTGTGGAAGCCGGTCCTGATGGACGCCTCCTCGATCCACCGGCAGATGCTCGATGCCAACTCGGACCCGGCGTGCGTCGGTGTGGTGGCGTGGATGCACACCTTCTCCCCGGCCAAGATGTGGATCGCGGGCCTCGACGCGTTGCAGAAGCCGTTGCTGCACCTGCACACGCAGGCGGGCATGGAGCTGCCGTGGTCGACGATCGACATGGACTTCATGAACCTCAACCAGGCCGCCCACGGCGACCGGGAGTTCGGCTACATCCAGTCGCGCCTCGGCGTGCTGCGCAAGACGGTCGCAGGCCACGTCGACTCGCCGCTCGTCGCGCAGCGCATCGGCCACTGGGCCCGCGCCGCGCTGGGTCGCTCGGAGCTGCGCAGCCTCAAGCTCGCGCGCTTCGGCGACAACATGCGCGACGTCGCGGTCACCGAGGGCGACAAGGTCGAGGCCCAGCGCCGCTTCGGCGTCTCGGTCAACACCTACGGCGTCAACGACCTTGTCGCGGTGGTCGACGCGATCGGTGACGACGACATCGACAAGCTGGTCACGGAGTACGCCGACACCTACCGCGTCGCGCCCGAGCTCCTCGTCGGTGGCGAGCGGCACGAGTCGCTGCGCTACGGCGCCCGCATCGAGCTCGGCCTGCGCTCCTTCCTCACCAGCGGCGGCTTCAACGCCTTCACGACGAACTTCGAGGACCTCGGCGGGCTGCGCCAGCTGCCCGGCCTGGCCGTGCAGCGGCTGATGGCCGACGGCTTCGGCTTCGGCGGCGAGGGCGACTGGAAGACGTCGGTGCTGCTGCGCGCCACGAAGGTGATGGGCGAGGGACTGCCCGGCGGGACGTCCTTCATGGAGGACTACACGTACCACCTGGTTCCGGGGCAGGAGAAGATCCTCGGCGCCCACATGCTCGAGGTCTGCCCGACCATCACCACCCAGACCGCGTCGCTCGAGATCCACCCGCTCGCCATCGGCGGTCGCGAGGACCCCGTACGCCTGCGCTTCACCGCAGACCCCGGCCGCGCCGTCGTCGCCGGCCTCTCGGACCTGGGCGACCGCTTCCGCCTGACGGTCAACGACATCGACGTCGTCGAGCCCGACGAGGACCTCCCCAACCTCCCCGTGGCCTGCGCCGTCTGGGAGCCGCGCCCGTCGCTGTCGACCTCGGCGGAGTCCTGGCTGATGGCCGGTGCCCCGCACCACACCGTGCTCTCGAAGGCGGTCGGCGTCGAGATCCTCGAAGACTTCGCCCAGATGACCGGTGTCGAGATGGTCGTGATCGACGACGACACGACGACGCGGTCGTTCCAGCGGGAGCTGCGGTGGAACGCTGCGTACCACCGGTTGGCGGAGGGGTTGTAGGAAGGAGCGGGGGATCCGCGCGCCCCTGGGTCGACACCGGGTGGGAAGTCAACTCAGGTTGCTGTTGAGGTGCTCCCCGCGGATCGCTGAAGCTCACGGTCGGCCTGCATCAAGGCCTCGACCCGACCCTCATGGCTGTGCCTCTTGAGGCTCCCGCTCGGAAGCGGCGGCAGCGCTCGTCAACCGCGGCCTCACAGTAGGGGCACGAGACCATCCTCGCGAGATCCCACATGCCGGCGCTAATGGGGTCGTGCTTCATCTCGGCCTCCTGATCGGTATATCGAACAGAGTCCCGTCGCGCGGGCAGCAGGCAATTGCGGGCGGACGAGGCAAGGGCACTCGCGGCGGTAAGACGTGGGCTGCTCCGCGGACGAGTTGAACCCCCGCACGATGCGCCGGGTCCGTGACCGCGGCTATCGGAATCACCTTGGAACCGTGAGCGAGCTGAATATTCAGCCCGCGGTTCGCCCGCTCGATAACCTGCGGCTCATGACCATCGACCCAGCGTTGCGGCAGCTCGCGTCCGAGATCGAAGATGGCGCGGCGCTTCCGTCACCTCGATGCCCTGACTGCGGCGTCGGGACAGTGTCCTTTGCAGCGCCGACCAAATTTGAGACGGCCGGGATGAGAGAAGCAAGAAAGCATGACGCGTACGACCCGGACTGGGAGAAGGGAACCTTCGTCATGCAAGGCGTATGCGGTGCACACACGTGCCAGCAGGTCGTGGTTGCAACTGGTACGTGGCGGGTGGATTACGGCACGACGGGCGGGTATCCCGAGTCCTACGCCGATCAGTTCGCTGTCTTTTACAGAGTGAGGCAGGTGCATCCGCCGTTACGCCTGATGGAATTACCTGATGACGCCGCCGTAAACGAAGCACTCGGGGGGATCGCTGAAGGGCTGCTGACTGCCGGTGCCGTTCTATTCACTGCTCCCGGGTTGGCGGCGACTTCCCTTCGGGGCTGCATCGAGCGCTTTCTGTCCAACGCGGGAATCTCGAGAAAGACTGCGAAGGACCGGTTCCGCCCGCTTGACCGTCGACTTGTGGAATGGCGAGAGAAGGACGCCGATCGCGACGGCATCGCGGATTTGATGCTTGCAGTCAAGTGGCTTGGCAACACAGGCACTCACGAGGACAGCGTTCTAACAGCCGCCGACGTACTAGAGGGTGCCCGGCTGCTCGACGAGGCGTTCCACCGGCTTTACGTGTCTCCTGCGATCACAGCTGCGGCGGCAGCAATCAATGCGGCTGAGGGGCCGGTGACCTTCTAGAAATTCTAGCTTCGTGGATTCGCGGCGGAATGCAGCACCTCGGGCGCCGGCGGCGCTGAAGTTCGAGACGCAGTTGCACTAGACACGACCCCGGTGTTTTCACTCACGCTTGTCGTATGACGAAGATTGAGCAGAGCCTCCGCGCCGCACTGGCTGACTACGAACGCGATCTCATCGCCGCGGGGAAGGCGCCAGACACCGTGCACACCTACGTTGACCGCGCGGAGCGGTTCATCAAGTACCTCGTCGGCTCCTACGTGCCCTGAGGTAGCGGCGCTGCGACTCCGCGACGCCGCGGACGCGGAGCTATGAGGCAGGCTCTGGGGCGGGCTCAGGGCGATGCGGCCTAGAGCTCTCCTCGCACAACGACGCATCAGATGGCGATCAACTGCCGTTAGCATTCATAGATGGTGAGTGAGTTGGGCGGTCGCCGCATCACCGCACGCCAGTGGGAACTCCAAGCCGCGGACGAGTGGTTCGCGTACCGGCGAGACATGAACTCCGATAGCGCGCGGTTCGCCAGTGATTTCTGCGAGGCGGTCACGCTCCTCATCGTCCGCGCAGTAGGTGAGAACGTGGGTGCCGCCAAGCGAGTCCTCGCTCAACTTGGACTAACTCTGAGCAGGTGCGATGAGCTCGACTTCGAAGAGTTTGACCAAACACTGGCCTACGCACTGTGGCACGAAGTGGATCGATATCACCGCGTCACGCAAGCGCTAGACATGCTGTTCGAGCGTGGAGTCCTGCCCATAGCAAAACCCGCGCGCCGATTTCGGATGCTCGAGGTGGGTTCTGGTCCCGCGCCGGCGGGATACGCGACTGTGGACTATTTCGCTGCCCTCGGCGCGTGGACGCAGCAACAGATGACTGGCTTCCATAGTTCTGGTTCTGTCGAGGTGCATACGCTCGACCGCGGCCCGGCTTGGGGACAAATGATTCACCGTCTTTCCGAGGAGTTGCTACTAGTCGCTCGCAGCGGCGCCGCGCGTCCCTTCGTGCGCACGGACCGCTTCTTCGACGTCACCTACAACGATTTGCGCGGCTTTAATCCGCGCGAGTTGCACAACCAGACGCGAGACCGCCACCTGGGTCGGCTGTTGGAACCACGCTGGGCCGAGGATGATGACGGCCTCGTGGACTTCGACACGTGGTTCGCTGTGTCTGATCGTCAGATCGCGGAGACGTTGGCAGCAAAGGCTGCTCCGCCGTCAGCGTATGACCTCATCGTCGTGGCCAACTTCATTACGAATGAAGAGATGTTGCAGATGCTCAAGCCCGACGTGGAGGTTCTGGCTCGGTCTTTGGTTCCGGGAGGGGTCCTGCTCATTCTGAGTGCACCAGGCGCGAAGTACACCCCGATCTGGGAGCAGATACGCGACCTGGCCCAACGTGCCCGGCTTGAGCACGTGGTGGACGAGGTAGTTGGTGCTCATCGCGAACCGGCGACACATACGCAAGTAGCCAGCGCGACCATCAACGCACTTCGTCACCTAGACCGCCTAGTTCCGAATGCCTGGGACACAGCCGAGCTGCCGGATGCGGTCCTAGCCGAGGTCGTCTCAGCACTTTCCGTGCCTGCCTCAGCTCCGATTGAGGAAGCGGCTGCGCGGTTCGGCCCGTACCCGCACTTCCAGGTCCATGCTTTCAAGCGTGGGCACCGAGCCATTTCTCTGAAGGAGCGGAAGCGGTTCTCTCTGCGCACAGCCACTCAGAAATAGGACTCGGGGCAGGCTTCGGAGAGGCGCGTCGGTGGCTCGGGCGACCAGGAGCCCTCAGTGTTCGTTCGAGCGGGAGCTCTGCGTTTCGCAGGCTCCACCCGAGTTGGACGTGGGGCCAGCGCCATCTCAACGTCGATCGGCTGAAGGGTTCAGGCACCCTCGCGGCGAAATGACGCATGTGCGGCGCGCCAATCACAGCGTGGCGTGCGATTCGCAGCCGTACTAACTTCACCCGTTCGGACTCGTCGCGGCGTCCCTGCAAACAGATCCAGTCGCATAACAAGACGAGCCACGCGGCCGTCGGCCTCGCGCTGTTGTGTTCAGGCTGCAGACCGTACGGGGGGTCTAGGACGACTGGTGACCGGGGGTTGAGAACTCGATCGGGGTGTACCCGATCTCGGTGAGGAACCGGTTCGACAGATCGACTACGCCGTGAAGAATGCCGGCCAAAGTCGCCTCCAAAGGAAGGCCAGCGCCGCGGGCCGGGTCAGTCATCGCTGGCGCGATGTTCAGTTCGAGACGCGAGTCCTCCACTTGGAAGCCGAAGTACGCGGCGTCACCGAGTGGATCGGCGAACCTTTCCGCTGGGTTGACTCGGCACCGGTAGGTAGGGACCACCTCTGCCGCAGTGTGGTGCTTGTCCCGGTTGCTCAACTCGAGCAGCCAGCCGCTCCAGTCCGTGCCAGTGAACGGCTGTATCTCACCAATCCATTCAGCATGCTCAGCGGTCACCCCGGGTATTGACCGCCGCTTCTCCTTGCCCCACTTGCTGGCTTCATTCACCAACGGGAACTTCGTGCCACTTCGCGCCGCCCCGCTGTCCAGCCAGACCAAGTGGTAGGCGCAGTAATCCAAGGCAGTCCTCGCGTGATGCAGGACCTCGCTGGCGAGGTAAGTCAGGGTCCGCGCGCTTGCCGATTGCGACCGCGACCAGTCCTCTAGGCTCAACTCAAACTGATCGGGCGTCTCTTTCCGGGCCCGTACGACAGGGTGGCCGGTCCACTCGTCGGCGAGATCCGGGATGCGCCGCTGCAACTCTTGGAGCCGCTCAGCGGCGGTTACAACGCGCCACCCAACTGCCCGGAAGTTCGGCCTAGATGTATCCAACACTGGCACGAGTGCGAGATGTGCCTGTTGAGGTTCGTCGGTCAACACCGCTTCATCGTCGCATCGCGACCTGAAAGCGGTCGGAGTGTCGCGTGCCCGCCACGCACCTTCACCCAGGCGGAGCTCCGTCGAGGTCGTGGGCCAAATCGTGTCGCTTGGAGGACGGTGGGACGAACAGGGAAGTGTCCGCTCGGCCGTCAGTGCGTCGCGATCGGCCGACCGCCCGTCAACTTGCAAGGATTGAGACGGTGCCGTCAGGCGGCAGATAGACGCAACCCACTGCTTCGACAGCACGGCGGCGCGGGTGTCTGGCTCGATGCAGAAACGAGATCAAGAATCGCTTGGACGGTCCCGTGCGGCCGCATACTCTGTTCCCTGCAGTCTTGAAAAGCTGCGTATCTGCCACGGCTTGCCCGTCGGCGCAGCGTCGCTCGAGGTGCAACTTCCTCCAGCCCGCCTATTTAGCGGTCCAGAACGTGTGGATCCTGTTGACATCAGTTCCCTGGGGTCCCCGGCACTCCACGTGAGAACTCCTCAACGATAGGCCGGGGCATCAGGAAGTAGGTACAACTCATGAAGCGATTCATCGATGAGAAGTTCACGATGGACAACGCCCGCCAAGCGACCAAGTACGTGGTCGTGCCGATCGCAGCCATCGGTCTCGGCTTCTACACCGTGAGGAAGACGGGTTCGGCTGACGGGCTGAAGGCGGTCACCCCCTTGTTGGCGGCCGCACTGAAGTACGCCGAGTAAGAACGTCCGCTGTCGCTTGGATGGGTTCTCGGGACCATCCGGGCAACTCAGCGCGCGGTACTACCTACCCCGAATATCCATCTGCCCCGCCAGCACGTTGGGATGCGCTCGTGTGCGGCAAAATGACGGTCCCTTCGGCTGAGATCGCCGGCCTCCCCGTGGTGGCATTGCCGCGCGGAGTCCCGGGTCTCCGTATCAGCGAACGTCTTCAGCGGGGCGGGGTGGGCTTTGCAGCGGAGCCTCCAGTAGTACGGGCAGTTTCTGTCCATCCACCTCCACCAGCTCGAACCAAACGACTCTGAGGTTCGGGGGTGGCTCAGTCAGACCATCCGGAAGCGACAGAGAAATCTGACGCGTCTCACCGACGAGGGGATCAGGCCGGTACGTGAATACGAGTGTGAAGTGGAGAAAACCGTCGTCTGGCGACTCAGAGTAGAGGCTGAAACGCCCAACCAACCGTGCGCCCAGGCTGGTCTGGCCGGGCCACTGGTCGACGGGAACCTGCCCCGGCTCAACAAGTATGTCCACCTCAATCCGATCTCCCTCGCTCGGCGGTGGGATCAGGACGGTGTCTTCCTCCGCACCTTCGAAATCTGGAGGGACGCCCAAGGAGGCACGGGGAATCGCCACCGTTGCAAGGCGGCGCAGGCCCGTGTCGTCAAGAGGCTTCTGGAGGTCCCACTCTGCGTGCTTGTGCATGGCCCCATCAGGCACCGCGACCTTGTAATGGCAGCGGCCGTCCTTGTGCACCGAGATGTGCCCGAGTTGTCCTCCCGCTTGACGGTTCAGGATGTAGACCTCGCCGCCCCGTGTGATGCGGACATACCACGTCGTTGACTCCTGTCGACGAGTCTGGTCGTCGCCCGCAGCAAACTTCAGGACTGCCTGCGTGAGGCCAACTTCCGTTCGCTCAGGCATCCTTTGCCCCCGCGTTCGCGCCCGCCTCAGTCGTCAGCAATGTCTGTGCAAACGAATCCTCAGTTCGGGGCAGATCGACGTAGACCGGAGGTGTTCGCGCGTTCGGGTCCGTCATGTCGGCATCGTGCCACGCACCTACCTGCGGCGCGGACGGCTTGGAAGCTACCGCGGGTCGGCCGCTTGTTGTCATCAACAACGATCTGGGCCCTTCTGGTGCGCTGACAGGCGGTGGAATGGGGCACGCGTTGGCGCCCACCGCGTTGGATGCGAGGCTACGGAGATTGCCTGTCATGCGACTGGCAGCCCCGATGATTGAGTGGTGACCGCATTGCTAGACATAGAGCTCGCTCAACGCCTCGCCGTCGGATTCCGTGACGCCATCGCCGCGGCGGTGGCCCAAGGTCGGCTTGAGTCTCGACAATTCGAAGGCTTCCCCCGCGGCGTGTGTGGTGACTCCGCTCAGATGCTCGGTCAGTACCTCCAAGACAGCGGCCTGGGCGTGTGGAACTACCGATCTGGGGTTGACGCGGGCGGCCAGACACACGCGTGGATCGAGCAGGATGGGTGGATCATCGACATCACGGCTCCGCAGTTCAAGGATGTCAAAGAGGCTGTCGTGGTCACCGATGACGACTCTTGGTACCACCGATTCAGCAGGATCGCGTCCTACCCGTACGCGGACCTGTCAGCCGTCGGCCCAGCGATGCCTGCACTTCGCCGGGACTACGAATTGCTGGTTGCTGACGCTGAACAGCAGGGCTGATCGCGCTGTTGCGTTGCTCGGAACTAGCAATGCCGCGCTCGGCGGCGGAGCGGACGCGCAGGCTCAAGTGGCGGATAGACCGGGTGGGCTGGTGGAGTATTGCGTCGTCGAGTTCGCGGCCAGTCCTGAGTCACGAGCAGCGTCTGGACGTTCCGACGGCGAAGGAGTAGGTGGATGCCAAGGCTGAGCGGATCGGGTTTCGCTGCGCGCTACGACGGCTCCACGACCGACGACGCGACACAGCGGTGGGTCGCGACCGATGAGTCCGGGTGGGACGGAGAGCAACTCATCGGTCGCTTCGACAGGTTCATGACGATCGGGTCGGTCGCCTGCGACGACGAGCACGGCGAGAGGGTGCTGCAGAGCTTGCGACGGGCGGCGAACCTCGGTGCCACCGGCGAGGTCAAGTTCAAGCATCTCAGACGCAACCCCGGTCGACTCGAGGCGCTGGCCGAGACAATGGTCTCGACCGACCTCCTTGGCAACCGGTGCATGATCTACGTGGTCGACAAGCACTTCATGGCTGCCTCGAAGTTGGTCGACCTCCTGATCGAGGAACATACGAGTTCGCGCGGTATCAACCTCTACGCCGCAGGCGCGAACATCGTGATGGGCCGCGCGCTGACTAACGAGGCTGCATCCGAGCTCGGCGCGGAGCAACACCTTGACTTGCTGCAGAACGTCGTCGACTTTGCCAGCATGCGCAATGTGGGAGGCGGTCAGGTCAGCGTCGAAGAACTGATGGCATGCCTGTACCGCGCGCGTGCGGCCTGCGGCGCCGGCTTTGTCGCGGACGTGCTCGGACTTGCTTTGCGCTGTGAGACCGAGGCGCACGACCACTTGGCACACCTTGACCGTCTTACCCGCGAAGATACGCCCGCGGCCGCTGCTGCTCCGATGGAGCCGCTCGTCCCCTCGGTTGCTGCCCTGATCGGCTGCTGGGTTGAGCGGCTCGGGCCAATCTCAGTGCTCGCCGACGAGCAGCTGACGTTGACTGACGAGATCCTTGACGTCTTCGCGAGGCTGTCGGCCATGTCGCTGAACGACGGACGCAACGGGTGGACACGGGGACCGCACTCAGCATCGGTCCATCGAGGGAGTTCGGACGACCACCCGTCGATCCAGCTCGCGGATCTGGTCGCCGGTGCCGGGCTTGCAGTTGCGCGTGGCGAGGTGGATCCCACCCGTGGGGTGCCTCCTACTCTGCGCGCGGCGGTGCTGGGTGCACTCGCCCCGATCAGTCTGCTGCCTCACGACGAACCCGGGCAGATCGTCGCGTCGACGTAGAACGGCCTTGCAACAACGCATCCAGGTCGTCGAACTTTGCGCCCACGAGGTGAAAGGCGTGCAACTGCGGCAATTTGTCAATATCCTCCAACCACTATGACCGGGGGAGAACGGGTCGAAGTGCCGGCTTCACTCGCCGGTAAGCGGCCAGGCGAAGATGCTGGCGCATCGTCATCAGGATATTTCGGGTTCCAGCATGGCTGGGTCGCTCGCCACGCATTAGAGATGGCTGACCCGACGTGCAAACTTCAATGGATCTTGTGCGAATGGCACACCGATTTCATCCTTGGGTGGGCAGGCTCGTTCGCGCCTGTGAGCGTCAAGCATCGCGAGCCGAACTCCGGCCATTGGACCATCGCGACGATGTTCAGCGACGGTGGCTTGGAGACTCTCTATGCACGGTGGCGCGAGCTCGGTCGTCCCGCTCAGTGCAGATGGGTAACCAACGGTGGCCTGAATGGCGAGTGCCGGGCCCTCTCCGAGGCATGTGCAGCGGCGGACCGCGAAGCGATTAACGCCTGGGTTGACAAGCACGGCTATCGATTCGCTGGCGCGACTCGCGCGGATGTTGTCGAGTTCCTGTCGGCGCTTCGCATCGACAACGACAGTTCGCGCTCCAAAGAACCAGCGCGTCGTTCAGATCGACAATGCGGCTCGACCGGCACTGCGCAAGCTCGGCCTCAGTGCAGTCGAGGCTCCAGCGGTATATGACGCAGTCGTCGGAATTGCAAGGAATGCATCGCACGGCTTCGGGGAAACAGAACCTACAACTTGGTCGAGTAGTAGCGCCGATGCATTTGACGCCGCTGTGCTGGCCGTGGCGGACTCTGCCAAGCGTGTAGTCAGGCGCGAGCCCGTGGTGCAGGCTGCCCGCAAAATCGCTATGCCGGCTGCAGCGGTACCTCCGCCGACATCGGCGAAAAACACGACCCTGGCAAAGAAGCTGCGCAGGGGGAAGGTGGTACCGACTGCAGAAACCGCTGCGAGCCGCGCCCGGATGGGATGGACGGCGTTCGAGGCAACGTTCTCCGAACCTCTCCCCGTCGCTGGTCAGCTGAGCGCGTTCGAAGCACTCAGGTCGCGAGTCGTTCTGGAAGCAACTGACGCCCAAGTTGGCGCTTCGAAGCACGGCCAGCCCTACGGCAACGCGATGTATGAAGACATCCGCGCGCGGATGGGCGCACTCGCCGCCGAAAGATCGTCACTGGATGCGCTAACCCCGCAGCTGTTGATGGGCCTCGTGTACGACCTGACGGCGCACTGCGAGATCTGGTGGTCCGAGCGCTTTGATGTCGATGCCCTTGACTCGTCCTCACACCAAGGCGACGTCGCGGGTGGAGAATCATGAGCGGTCGTAGCGTGCAGTTAGACGGCCACTTGGGCCGCGTACTTATCTTGTTGCGGCACTTCGGGTCGACTGGCGAAACGCCCCTGGAGGGGCTGACTAAGCTTGCGAAGCTCGATTTCTTGATGAGGTATCCAGCCTTCACCGACCGGCTACTGGCAGAACTCGGCGCGGACTGGGAGCTCGGGACCGAGCCCACCGAGAGTGAGCAGTTAGCCGTGGAGAGCCGAATGGTCCGCTATAAGTACGGCCCCTGGGACGACCGCTACTACCCGGTGCTCGGGAGCCTCGCTGGCTTGGGTCTGATTACCGTCACGAAGAAGGGGCGCGCACTGGTGATGAACTTGACCGTGTCGGGCGCGGCGGTCGCTGCCGACCTTGCCAACCACGAGGACTGGTCACAGGTCGACCTCCGAGCATCGTTTCTACACAGGCATTTCGACGTGACCGGGTCACGGCTGAAGAAGCTGATCTACACGAAGCTTCCCGAGGTCGTCGACCGCCCAATTCGGACAACGATCTAGGAACGATCATGGGTAAGCGTTTGATCATCGAGAGCCTCGAGGTTCGTACGGCCACTCACGGCAAGACCTACGAGTTTCGAACCGGCGTCAACGCCGTTACCGGTCCCGTCGGGGCGGGCAAGAGTTCAATGCTCGAGCTTCTCAAGTACGGGCTCGGTGGCTCCGCGAAGCTCATGCCCGCCGTTCGAGACAACGTGCGCGTCATCAAAGTCAAGTTTCGAGCGGGCGCCGAGCACTGGGAGTTCACTCGAGAGCTGAGATCCAACGTCGTCCACGTCACCGACCTCACGACCCAAGAATCCCTCGGTCTATGGGCCACAACCAACCGCCAGAACGTGCGGAAGGTCGGGCCTGTGCTCCTCGAGTCGTTGGGCCTGCCCTCAGATTGGCGTATCCCCAAGAGCCGCAAGAAGCCAACAGACGAGACAGTGCCTGTGAGTTTCTGGGACGTGCATAAGTATCTCTACCTCGATCAAAACCGGATCGATACGAACGTGATTGGGCACAGCGACGCGAACCTAAACAACAAGCGCATCGCCGTCTTCGAGCTCATCTACGGCCTAGCGAACGAGCGCACTGTGGAGCTGCTCACAGAACGAGGAAGACGGCGCGGGGAGGCATCCGCGCTGCGCAAAAGCGCCGGAGCAATCGCCGGGTTCATGAACGACCTAGGTGACCCTGACCAGGCCGAGCTCGCCGCCCGAAAGGCGGGACTTCGCAATGAGCTAGAGCGCAGTCAACAGGCACTGGCCGAAGCCCGAACGGCCGCTCAAGGTGGGCTGGTGAGCGCCGAATCACTCAATGTCCTAGGCGCAGCACGCGCGCGTCTGGACGACCTGCTTGCTCAACGCGACGCGCTCAGGGCGTCCGTTGAAGAGGCCCGAAGCGTACGCGCTCAGCTGACCCTCGACGAACAGCGAATCAAGCGAACCGACGCGGCGAGCATGAGTCTTTCCGGCCTCGACTTCGTTCAGTGCCCTCGCTGCCTGCAGAGCCTGCCTGATGACCGTTTCGACGAGAGCCATTGCCACCTCTGCGGGCAACCACAGCCATCCGAGGACGTCGCGAAGCCTGCTGCGTCCCTATTGAAGGTTGTCCGAGAGCAGCGGCGCGAAACCGAGATGCTCGCTCAGGAAGACGAGGGCACGATCGAGGCGCTCAGCGCTCAAATTGAGCTCGCAGAACTTGCCGTGCTCGCTCAACTGCGAGAGGCATCCAGCACCGATGATGCGCGTCCAGTGCCTTTCATCGGCAACCTGGAACAAGCCGTCGGGCAGGTGGCGCAAGCCGAAGCAGCGATCCAACGTCTTGAAGATGTTGAAGCACGCTGGGCGATGCAGACCGGCCTACACAAGGAAGCAGATGACCTCGATGTCCTCGCCCGCGGAATGGCAGTCGAAGAAGCTCGAATCAGACTCGAACTGAGCGAGAACACTACATTCCTCGACGAACTCTCCGCACTGTTCAACGAGATCCTTCACGATCTACGGCTTCCGTGGCTCGGTGAAGATCGTCATGGTCACGTCGATCCCACCAACTACTTGCCGATCGTGGACGGCGAGTCCTTCGACAACCTCGCCGTTGGAGGAGGTCGCAAGACCATCGTGAATCTTGCCTACCACCTCGCGAACTTGTACATGTCCCTCTCTGAAGGCGACGACATGCTGCTTCCCACACTCCTCATGGTCGACAGCCCTAGGAAGAATGTCGGCGACGGGTCCTTGGACAAGGCCGTCGTAGAGTCCATTTACGCACGTCTCCGGACTCTTCAGACCGCTTCCGGCAACCGGTTCCAAATCATCTTCGCCGACAATGACATGCCTGCCGACGCTTCCAACTGGGTCTCCGAGCACATCGTCCTTGACTATGAAAACCCCCTTGTCCCGGGAGTGACTCATCGCGGCGAGGAGGAGTCAAACAACCCGCAGGATGCCGAAGAACTCGACTGACGTGGCATCTCGCCATCGCTCCAGACGCACTTCTGAGGTTGGGAGATGGGTCTCTAGGTCAGCAGTCGCGTCGACTAACCAGGCTTTCCTTTGACACGCCCTGCCCTACCGGGCTTCCAGTCCACGTTGTCATGCACGTCTATCTGGGCGGACTGAGCGTGTCATGCGCCGTCGACAGCCCTGCCCGACTTGCGCAGCCGCTACGAAGTCGTCCTACCCTGCTCAGCCAGCAGGCTCGTACTCCTGCGCAGTCCCGAAGTAGAGCTCGACGCCGTCCCCGATAGCTTCGGCCATGGCCGTCGCCTGTTGCTCGGTCAGCCTCGTCGTGCCGGTGTGGTCGACGAGGAACGCCTGGCCGTGCGGGGTGCGCCACAAGTGTCGCCCGGGTCCGACGACGCGAGTGGTGAGTCCGCCGTGAGTCTTGGTGCGGTGGTGGCGCCGGCGGAGGGGGCCGGAGTTGTGCGGGCCGGTCTGGCCGGGTGGCCCCGTGTCGTCGTAGGGGATCGCGTGGTCGTAGTCGACGCCGTCGCGGGTGGCGCTGCGCGGGGTGAAGGGGAAGCAGTCGCCACCGGTCTGGATCCACACGTGGTCCTTGATCACCTCGGGGTGCTCGTAGGCGTCGACTCGTCGGCGTTCACGAAGGTCGAGAACCGGGGTGACGGTGACATCGGCGTTGCCGAGGACCTCGTGGAGCTGGCGCACGTCGATAGGGCCGACGCCCTCGACTCGGGCAACGCCAACTCCAGAGCGAAGGGCTTCGTCGGTGAGGTGGACGAAGAGGCGTCCACGGCCGCGGAGCTTTGCCAGCCTGCGAGCGGGTAGGGCGCAGAGCTTGTCGATGGTGTCGGCCATGTGGTCGGCCGCCCATGCGGGCTGCTCGCGATCTGAGGTGTCCGTGTGCTCGAGGAGCAGCTTGAGCAGCTCAACCGGTCGTGCTAGCCAGCCCAGCGCGATCGAGCGGAGCTCGTCGTGGTTGTGGTCGTGCCCCATGCTCTCGCCGAGGATGTCGGCGACGCGGTCGACCATGGCGTCGATCCAGGCAGCGTCGCCGGCGGTGACGCGGGCGATGAGGTGCCGGTAGCCAAACTCGTCGGCACGGGAGAGGCGGGCGTAGCGCTCGTGCCGCGAGCGCTCGCGCTCGGCGCGGTGGGTCTCGGGATCGGCCTCGATGACCTTGGCGCGAGCGATCTCGAGGACGGTGGACGGGGCGTGGCCGCTGATGGCCTTCGCAACGGCGCGGTCGACCCGCCCGACCTGCTCGGACAGCAGCGCGCGGGAGAGCACCGCGACCTTGCGGGCCACCCACGGTTCGCAGCGCCCGGATTCGACGACCGCCCAGGTACGGGGGAGGCGGTGGACCAGGTCGAGCCCGTCCGCAATCAGCGCACGCGTCGTGGCCGGGTGGGTCTCGCGCGCCATCGCCAGCTCGGGGATCGCGTGCTCCCGGACGGCCGGCGTGCCGTCGCCACCCGGCGTGACCATCGGGTCGCGCTTGCTACGCGGATGACCCTGAGCGACCGACCACTGGATCGCGAGCCGGAGCTCGGCGACCTCGGCCAGGCGGCGGGTGCGGAGGGCCTCGGTAGCGCTGTCCAGCAGTGCCCTCGCCGACGCCTCATCGGCCGCCTGCGGCGGCTGGTGGGGTAGGAGGGAGGTGGACATGCTTCATTCTATCGAACAGGTGTTCGAACCACAAGAGGTTTGAAGCAGTGGGGGACAATGAATGAACGCAGTACCGCCCGGGCCCCAACGGGACCCGGGCGGCGTACTGCATCTGTCAGCGCTTGACGCGCACCTTCTTCTTCTCGGAGCTCGCGGCCACCGAGTCGGACCCGGCGTACGAGACCTTGACCGTGTGCTTCCCGGCCTTGAGTGCCAGGCGGAGCACAGCCTTGCCGTCGTCGAGTCGGACCTTGCGGACCTTGCCGTCCACCTTGACCACGACCTGGCCAGTGGCGCCGACCGACGCTGGGAGCGTCGAGACGAGCACGGTCAGCTTGGTGGACTTCATCCGGAGCTTGACCTTCGACTTCGCCTTCGCGACCGGTGACGTCTCCGCCGACTTGGCCACACCGGCCGGGCCACCGGCTCGGGTCGCGGTGACCTGCACCGAGATCCGCGCGCCCACGTCGTCCGCGCCCAGCACCAGCTTCGTCGACGCTGCGCCGGCGATCGGCACTCCGTCGCGCAGCCACTGGTAGGCGTACGTCAGGTTGCCCTGGTCCCAGCCGCCCGGGGTGGCGGTGAGGGTCCGGCCGACCGTCGCGTTGCCCGCGGCGACCGGGAGAGCGACCGAGACGGGCGCGGCCGGGGCGGGACTCGGCACCGCGGCCACGGAGAGCGAGCTCGCCGCGGACCCGTTGCCGGCCACGTCAGCCGCGCGGACGTCGACCGTGTGGGCAAGACCGTCGAGCTGCACCGGTCCCGTCCACGCGAGCCACGGACCACCGTCGAGGCGGTACTCCCGCACCGCGACACCCGAGGCGTCGTCCGTCGCCGACACCGTCAGCTCCCGGCTGGAAGAGACGCTGCCGGAGGCCACCGGCGGGGCCGTGTCGACCTTCACCGACTGCGTCCAGACCTCGCTCCACTGGCCGTTGGCCGAGCGGGCGCGCCAGGCGACGTCGTACGAGCCGGCGGGCAGCGCCACCGGAGCGTCGTACGCCGTCCACGAGCCGTCACCGATGCGGATCTGTCGCGTACCCGATCCCGAGAGCGTCAGCGCGGCGTCCGCGCCATACCAACCCTCGGCACCCGCGTCGGAGACCGCAGCCGTGACCGGGCCGCCGGTGTAGGCCAACCCGTCCACGGACGACAGCGTCGGCACGACCTTCTCGATCAGCCCGTCCGGCCCGAAGGTGAGGCGGTCGATCGTGGTCTCCCGGTGCGTCCCGTCACCGCCGGGGATGGCGAAGCGGTGGTAGGCGATGTACCACTCGTCGGTGCCCGGCACCTGCACGATCGAGCTGTGGCCCGTGCCGAGGATGCCCTGCGAGACGTCCTTCTCCAGGATCACGCCACGGTAGGTCCACGGCCCGGTGGGGCTGGTGCCGGTGGCGTAGCCGACGCGGTAGTTCGGCGAACCGGTGTCGTCGATCGCGTAGGTCAGGTGGTAGATCCCGTCGCGGTAGTTCATGAACGAACCCTCGCGATAGCTGGTCAGCCCCGACATCGCCGAGATGGTGCCCGGCTCGAGCGAGACCATGTCGTCGGCGAGCTCGGCCATGACCGGCGCGCCGTTGCCCCAGTAGAGGTAGTACTTCCCTGACACCGGGTCGCGGAAGGCCGCGGGGTCGATCGCCTGGCCGGAGGTGACGGCCTCGTTGTTGAGGATCATCGCCTGCGGCTGCGCCGTGAACGGGCCCGTCGGGCTGTCCGCGACCGCGACACCGATCGTCTTGCGGTTGAGCGAGGCGTTGTGGCCGGAGAAGTAGAAGTAGTACTTCCCGCCCCGCTCGATGATCGTCGGCGCCCACGCGTTGCCGGTGGCCCACGGCACGTTGCCGTTCGCGCCGTCGAGGGTCAGGAACGGCTCCTCCGAGCGCGTCCAGGTCTCCAGGTCGGGGGAGCTCCAGACATAGAAGTCCTTGCCGCCCCAGCCCGGAGTGCCGTCGGTCGTCGCGTAGATGTAGTAGGTCCCGTCGAACTCCGCGATGTTGGGGTCGGCGTAGAGACCCGGCAGCACCGGCGAGCGCATCTCGACGGCCTTAACCGTCCACACCCGGCTGGCCGAGCCGTTCGTGACGGTCAGCGCGACCGGCGAGGTGTAGTCGGCCGGACCGTCGGGCGAGACCGTGGCGCCGGAGACGACGGCGTACGCCGGGTCGAGGGTCGTCAGGTCCGTGCCCGGCTCCACCGGCAGCAGGACGGTGCCCGCGGTCGCGTCGATCAGGGCCGGCACCTTGAGCGAGTCGAGCTCGACACCGAGGACGTCGGTCGGCGCGGCAGCCATCTCGGCCACCTCGGCTCCCGAGAGCGCCCGCGAGTAGATGCGGAAGTCCTGCACCTTGCCGCGCAGCCGGTTGTCGCCGTTGTAGGCCGAGCGGCCGATGTAGTTGGCGGTCGTGACGCCGTCACCGATGTCGCCGGGGCGGCGGGTCACGTTGGCGTTGCGGGCCACCTGGCGGCCGTCGAGGTAGAGCGTCGAGACGCCATCGGCCAACGTGTACGTCACCGTCTTCCACGCGCCTCGGGCGAGCGCCGAACCGGACGTCATGCCCTGCTCGGTCGTCCAGTTCCCCGACGCGATCGCGGCCCGGTAGGTGCTGTTGCCGGTGGCGAAGAGGTAGCCGTTGCCGACCCCGTCGGTGCCGGTGTTGCCCAGGTTCCAGAGGAAGTAGTTGCCGGACTGGGCCGGGTCGACCCAGACCCTGCTCGACACGGTGATGTCGTCGAGGCCGCTCATCATGTTGTCGGGCAGCTTCACGTGACCGGTCGCGCCGCCCAGCGTCAGGGCACCGTCGGCGAAGGTCGCGTCGCCGGTCACCGTGCCGTCGTACCCGTGTCCGCTGATGTCCTCGGCGTCGCCGGTCAGGGGCAGGTGGGCGACGAGGCCGTCCTCGGTGCTCTGCACCGGGGGCGGGGGAGCCGGGAGGTCGGCGCGCAGGGCGTCGAGCTCGGCCTGGGTCACCGGCAGCACCGTGCCGTGACGCGGGCTGGCCGGCAGCTTGTAGTCGGCCGGCACCTTCCAGTCGGGCGCCTCGAGGTCGTCGGTGGTCAGCGGGATGTAGCCGCGGCCGCCGTACTCGTCGACGAAGAGGTAGTACTGACCGCCCGAGGTGTCACCGGGGTTGCGCTTGAAGACGGTCGGACCCTCCACGGCCGATGTGCCGGCGTCGCGGCCGATGCAGCCGTCCTGGAAGGCCCACGCCTTGGCGCCGACGAGGTCGGGCTCGGTGAGGCTGTCGTTCTTCTCCTGGATGATGTCGGAGCAGCCGGTGCTGCCGGCGCCCTCGTCCTTGGTGAAGCGGTAGTAGGTGTCGCCCTCCTTGATCACGGTCGAGTCGATGCGGGAGGTGCCGATGTCCTGCCAGACCTTGGCCTCGCTGAAGGTCACGAAGTCGCGCGTCGTGGCATAGAGCATCCGGTTGTAGGTGCCGCCGGTGTGGCCGGGGTCGTCGTCGGCGTAGATCTTCGACGCCCAGAACACGACGTACTGCTGCAGGTCCTCGTCCCAGTAGGCCTCCGGCGCCCAGGTGTTGCCCGCGGTCGGTGGGGACACCTGCACGTGGCGCTGCTCGGACCAGTTCTTGAGGTCGGTGGACTCCCAGATCTCGAGGTAGCGGCTGCCCTGGCGCTGCGCGCGGTCCCAGTCGCCGTTGCGGCCGATCGAGAGGTCGGTGGCGATCAGGAAGAAGCGGTCGCCCTCGGGGGAGCGGATGAGGAACGGGTCGCGCAGGCCAAGCTCGCCGTACGTCGACTCGAGCACCGGCTGGCCGCCGTTGAGCTCGTCCCAGCGCAGCGCGTTGTTGCCTCGGCTGGCGGCGAAGTAGATCTTCTCGCCGGCGATCGAGTTGTTGGTGAAGTAGCTGAACGCATAGCCGGCGTACGGCGCCGGGGCGGGCGCCTGCCGCACGGTGAGCGGGAACGCCCGGGTGGCGGTGGCGCCGCCGACGGTGACGGTCGCGGTCAGGGTGACGCTCGCGTCGCCGGAGCCGGGGGCCGGACGGTCGACGATGCCGTCGGGCGCCACGATCGCCGGTGCCGAGGAGGCCCAGGTGACGGTCGAGTCGTAGGTGCTCGTGGTCGGCAGCGTCAGGTGGCCGCGTACGTCGTCGGGGTGCACGAGGGCGAGCGCGGCGGCGGCCGCGTCGGCCTTGGACTGGTCGCCCTCGTCGGGCAGGACTGTCGCGTCGAACGTCTTCGTCGAGGTCCCGGGACCGCGGGTCAGCGTGGCGGTCAGGGTGACCTGCTCGGGGTCGGCGCCGGCGCCGGGCCGGGTGACGACACCGGTGCCGCTGATCCTGGCCGGAGCGCTCGACGCCCAGCTGATCGCGGAGCCGAAGGAGCCGGTGGTCGGCAGCGTGAGGTTGGCGGTCACGCCCGACAGGTCACCGAGGCTGAGCGCGTCGGTGTCGGACGCGAGCCGGTTGGCGTCGGTGAGCGAGATGTCGGCGACCTCGGAGGGCGTCAGCGCCCGGTTGTAGATCCGGAAGTTCCTGACCTTGCCCTTGAGGGAGTTGTCGGCGGCGTAGTTGGACTCTCCGAGCACGTTGTTGGTCGTGGTGCCGTTGCCGATCGCGCTCGGCAGGACAGTCACGTTGGTGTTCTGCCCGACCTGCACGCCGTCCTCGTAGAGCGTGCCGGTGGTCCCGGTCTGCGTGTAGGTGACCGTCTTCCAGACGCCGCGGGCCAGGGCGCGGGCGGGGGAGGGTGCGGTGTTCTTCTCGTTGTTCCACCACGTGTTGGTGATGCTCGCGCGGAAGGTGTTGCCCGACGCCATCAGGTAGCCCGAGCCCGAGGCGGGGCTGCCCACGGCCGGGTTGCCGAGGCCCCAGATGAAGTAGTTGCCCGCCTGGCTCGGCTCGATGAAGACGTCGCTCGACACCGTGACGGAGGACAGCCCGGCCAGGACGTTGTTCGGCAGCTTCACGTGGTCGTCGACGCCGTCGAGGGCGAGCCCGTTGGACCCGGTCCAGGTGCCACCACCGGCCAGGGTGCCGTTGCGGCCGTTGCCGGAGGTGTCCTCGACGACGGTGCCGGACTGCTGGGTCAGGTCGTAGCGCAGCAGGAGGCCGTCGGTGACGTCGGCCGCGGACGCGGCGGGGGTGAGAGGCGCCAGGAGCGCGAGGGGTGACGCCAGGAGGACGATCACCGCGCCTCGTGCCGTGCGCCGGGCGAGTCGTGTGGACAACGGGGACCTCCGAAGGATGTGAGCGCTAACAAACGGAGTGTGACTGCGGTCACGGCGTTTCGTCAATGGGCGTTTCCAATTGGAAAAATGAGGCCTTGACGGATGGCGTGTTAGCGCTAACACTCAGCCTGTGGTGCCCGTCACACCCGCGTGACGGCCCGGACCCTCGAGGACCCAGATGCCCATCACCCACCGCCGCCCGGCCGCTGCTCTCACCGCCGCCGCCCTGCTCGCCGCCGGCCTCGCCACGGCCACCGTCACCGCCGGACCGGCGGCAGCCGCCGACGAGCTGGTCTCGTGGAGCGACGCCTTCGACGGCACCGCGCTCGACGCGCGGTGGGAGGTCGTCAACCCCGACCCCGCCAACCTTGCGGTCGCCGACGGCGCCCTGCGGATCGCCGGCCAGCCCGGCGACACCTACCAGGCAGTCAACACGGCCAGGAACATCGTGGTCCTCGACGTCCCGGCGGGCGACTTCACCGCCACGGCCGACGTCTCGGCGGCCGTGGCGAAGGTCTACCAGGGCGCCGGCCTCATCGCCTGGCAGGACATGGACAACTACGTCCGCTCCGGCCTCACCTTCGTCGGCGGCCTGTCCCCGTCGGGCATCGCGGTCGAGACCGACGTCGAGAGCAACGCGACGTTCAGCGCCGTCAGCTTCGCCGACCGCCCGGCCTCCAGCGCCGAGCGGCTGCGCCTCGCGCGGGTCGGCGACACCCTGACCACGAGCTGGTGGGACGGCACGGCGTGGGTCACCGCCGGCACGACCAACGTCTCCTTCGACACCACCCAGGTCGGGGTCTACGCCCTCGCCGCCCAAGACGGCACCGTCCTCCCGGCGGCCTTCGACTCCTTCACCATCGAGCACGAGCCCGGCTCCGACGTCGCTCCGGCCGGCCCGTTCGTGCTGCAGGCCGACGGCGACGCGCCCTACCTCGTCGTCGACGGGAGCGCGCTGCGCCTCACCGGCGACCAGCCCACTGCGAGCCTGCGCCTGAGCGCCACCGACCTCGGTGACGGAGCCGTCGCGCTCGCCGCCGACGCCGGCCCGCTCGTGCTCCGAGACGGCGCGCTCGTGCTGGGCGCCGTCGACGACGAGCCGACCCCGATGCGGCTCACCGACGCCGGCGGCGGCAAGGTCGTGCTGCGGTCCGCCGCCGACCCCGAGACGTACGTCGTGCTGGGCGAGGGCGGCGCGCTCGTCGCGGGCGCCGAGGCCGACGCGGTCCGGTTCGTCCTGTCCGAGGTCGACGACGGCACGTCCACGCTGAGCATCGACGGCGACGGCACGGGTGCGTCGATCAGCGACGACATGTTCGGCATCTTCTACGAGGACATCAACTACGCCGCCGACGGCGGGCTCTACGCCGAGCTGGTCCGCAACCGGTCCTTCGAGTTCAACTCCTCCGACAACGGATCCTTCACCGGTCTCACCGCCTGGCAGGTCCTCGACCGCAGCGGCGCCGGCACCGCCGGCACCGTGGTCGACGACGACACGCGCCTCAACGCGATGAACCGCAACCACCTGCGCCTCACTGCGGCCGCGGCCGGCGACGGCGTGCGCAACATCGGCTGGAACAACGGCTTCGCGGTCAAGGCCGGAGCGACGTACGAGGGCTATGTCTGGGCCCGCAGCACCACCGCGCAGCAGCTCACCGTGCGCCTCGAGAACGCCGCCGGCGACGCCACCGTGGCCTCCGCGACCGTGGCGCTCGAGGGCAGCGACACGTGGAAGAAGTACCCCTTCACGCTGAGCCCTGCCACGACCACCGACGCCGGACGCCTCGCCGTCCTGGCCGGTGCGCCGTCGGTCATCGGCCTCGACATGGTCTCGGTCATGCCGACCGACCGCTGGGTCGGCCCGGTCAACGGCAAGTCGGTCCTGCGCAAGGACCTCGCCGAGAAGATCGAGGCGATGAACCCCGGCTTCCTCCGGTTCCCCGGTGGGTGCGTCACCAACGTCGGCACCTTCCGCACCTACGAGGAGAGCGGCTTCACCGACCGTCGCCGCACCTACCAGTGGAAGGAGACCATCGGTCCGGTCGAGGAGCGGCCCGCCAACTGGAACTTCTGGGGCTACAACCAGACCTACGGCATCGGCTACCTGGAGTACTTCGAGCTCGCCGAGGACCTCGGCGCCGAGCCCCTCCCGGTCGTCTCGGTCGGCGCCAACGGCTGTGGCGGTGCGGGCATCCCCGAGATGCACGACCCCGAGCTGATCGACCGCTGGGTCGACGACACCGTCGACCTCATCGAGTTCGCCAACGGCGGCACCGACACCGAGTGGGGCGCCAAGCGCGCCGCGCTCGGCCACCCCGAGCCGTTCGGGCTCGACATGATCGGCCTCGGCAACGAGGAGAACACCACGACGTTCGAGCAGAACTTCCCCGAGTTCCGCGACGCGATCGCGGCGAAGCATCCCGAGATCGCGATCATCTCCAACTCCGGCCCGGACTCCTCCGGCGCGCGCTTCGACACCCTCTGGGACTTCAACCGCGCGCAGGACGTCGACCTGGTCGACGAGCACTACTACCGCGACCCGCAGTGGTTCCTGGAGAACAACGCCCGCTACGACTCCTACGACCGCGAGGGCCCGCTGGTCTTCCTCGGTGAGTACGCCTCGCGCGGCAACACGATGTACAACGCGCTCGCCGAGGCGTCGTACATGACGGCCCTGCAGCGCAACGCCGACGTCGTGAAGCTCGCGTCGTACGCCCCTCTGCTGGCCAACGAGTCGCACATCCAGTGGAACCCCGATGCGATCTGGTTCGACAACGACGAGTCGTGGGAGACGCCCAACTGGGAGGTCCAGAAGCTCTTCGGCAACAACGTCGGCGACGAGGTCGTGCCCAGCACGTACGACGCCCCGGCCGACGCGGCCGAGGACATCAGCGGCGGCGTCTTCCTCTCGACGTGGGCGACCGCGGCGGCCTACGACAACGTCACGGTGACCTCCAACGAGGGCGGCGAGGTCCTGTTCTCCGACCAGTTCGCCGACGCCTCGCAGTGGGCACCGCAGACCGGCACGTGGGCGGTCGACGGCGGACGCTACGTCCAGTCGAGCACATCGGTCACCGACGCCCGCAGCGTCCCGGTCGGCGCCTACGACCAGGGCTGGAGCAACTACACGCTCGAGCTCGACGCCACCAAGACCGCCGGCTCCGAGGGCTTCCTCGTGGGCTTCGGCGCCACCGGCGCCAACAACTACTACTGGTGGAACATCGGCGGCTGGAACAACACCCGCTCGGTGCTGCAGCGCGCCAGCGGTGGCAGTGCGTCGGAGCTGAAGGCCCTCGAGAACACGAGCCTCACCACCGGCCAGACCTACCGGGTGAAGGTCGTCGTCGACGGCACGCACATCGAGCTCTACCTCGACGGCGTGCTGCAGATGGAGTACGACCAGCCCGCGCCGCCGGCCAGGCTCTACCAGGTCGTCACCCGCGACAAGAGGACCGGCGACCTCGTCGCCAAGGTGGTCAACACCTCGACGAGCCCCGCCCGCACGCAGGTCGACGTCTCCGACGCCGGCATCGAGGGCACCGCCACCGTCACCACGCTGAGCGGTGCGCCCGGGTCCACCAACACCAAGGCGGCGCCCGACACGATCAAGCCCCGCACCCGCGAGGTGACTGGTATCTCGGACTCCTTCGTCTACGAGTTCCCTGCCTCCTCGGTGACCTTCATCCGGATGCACACCACCGACGGCGTGGCCCCCGTGGTCGACGAGCTGAGGGTCATGGGCCAGGGCGTCAACGGCTGGTACGCCGATCCTGCGACGGTGCGGGTCACCGCGTCCGACGACCGGCGGGTCGCCGCGCTCGAGGTGTCCGTCGACGACGGCCCGTGGAAGCGCATCGAGGGCGCGACCGGCGACGTCACCGTCACCGGTGACGGCCTCCACACCGTGGAGGTCCGCGCCACCGACGCGGCCGGCAACGTCGGTGAGGTGCGGCCGCTCACGGTCGGCATCGACGCCACGGCACCGGTCACCCGCGCGACCTTCGACACCGCGGCCCGCACGGTGACCTTGACGGCGGCGGACGCCGGGGCCGGTGTGGAGAAGGCTGAGTACCGGCTGGCCGGCGGCCAGTGGACGACGTACGCCTCGCCCGTGCAGGTCGGCGACGCGGCGACCACCGTGGACTACCGCGCGGTCGACCGGCTCGGTCGCGTCGAGCAGGCCGGCACGCTGGACGTCCCGGCAGCAGGGACGCAGCAGGTGGCCACGAGCACGGCTGCCGTCACCTCTGCTGATCCGGTCAGCCTCGGCGGGCCGGCGCGCATCACCGTCACGGTGACGAGCCAGGGCGCCGCACCCACCGGCACGGTCACGCTGTCCGACGCCGGCGGCACGCTGGCCACCGGCACCCTCGCCGGGGGCAGGGCCGCGCTCGAGGTCGCCTCCACCGAGCTCGGTGTCGGCACCCACACGCTGACCGTCCGCTACGCCGGCGACGCGACCCGCGCCGCCTCGCAGGACACCGTCACGGTCGTGGTCACCCGGGCGTCGTCCACCACCCGGGCGAGCGTCACGCACCGCTCGCCGTCGGCCACGAAGGCCGTCGTCACCGTGCGGGTCAGGGCGGCCGTCGAGGCCACCGGAACCGTCCGGATCAAGGTGGGGACCGGGAAGAAGGCCAAGGTCCGCACGGTCACGCTCCGCGACGGCAGGGCGCGCATCGTCCTGCGCGGCCTGGCGCCGGGCAAGCACCGCATCACCGCGACGTACGCCGGCTCGCCGGACGTCGCGCGCTCGTCGGACAGCACCGTCCTGCGGGTCACGAAGGCCGGCCGATGAGCGGCGCGAGCACCACCCCGATCAAGGAGAAGTCGATGGAGAGCAGGACCCGGCAGTGGGGGCGCGCAGCGGTGCGCTCGTGGACGATCGGCGCCCTGGCGCTGGCCGCCTCGATGGGCGGTGTCGTCGCGGGAGTGGGGCCTGCGTCCGCGGTCGAGGGTGACCTCACCTCCGACCTGGTGGGCTGGTGGAAGCTCGACGAGACCTCCGGGACCGTCGCGGCCGACTCGTCGGGCAACGGTCGCAACGGCACCGTCGCCGGTGCCGCCACATGGAACGCCGGCGACGGCTTCACCTTCAGCGGCGGCGCCAGCAGCGGTGGCAACGCCATCACCCTGCCCGACAACCTGCTGTCCGGCCTGGAGGACGTCACCGTCGACTTCGACGTGTGGGTCGACCCGAGCCTGACCAGCGGCAACTGGTTCATCTACAACCTCGGCAACGCGGCGACCTACCCCAACGGCACGGGCTACCTCTTCACCACCAACGACAGCAACAACCGGCTCCGCTCGACCATCGCGGAGAACGGCTTCGCCACCGAGCAGAGCGCCTCGCGCGCCGGTCGCGTGCCGACGGGGCAGTGGCGCCACATCACCTACAGCATCGACGGCGGCACACCGGCCGCTCCGGGCACGGCCCGGGTGTACGAGGACGGGGTGCTGGTCGCGACCAACGCCAACCTCACCACCCACCCCGGGCTCATGGGCGAGCCCGACGGCACCACGACCCGCAACGTGCTGGGCCGCTCCGCCTATGCCGGCGACGCCTCCTTCAAGGGTCGGCTGCGCGACTTCCGGATCTACTCCCGGGCGCTGACCGGCGCCGAGGCCGCGGCCTCCGCCGCGGACACCAGCACCGCGGCGGCCGAGGCCGACACCGCTGCGCTCAGCCTCGGCGACACCAGCGCCGTCGTCGCCGACCTCACCCTCCCGGCGACCGGCACCCACGGCTCGACGATCACCTGGGCGACCAGCGCCGCGTCGGTCGTCACCGCGACCGGCGACGTCACGCGACCGGCGTACGGCGCCGCAGCGGGCACCGCGACACTGACCGCCACGATCACCCGCGGTGCGGTCGCGCGGACCAAGGACTTCGCGGTCACCGTGCTCCCCGAGGAGCAGTCCGACGAGGGCAAGGCCCAGGCCGCGGTCGCTGCGGTCGAGCTCGTGCACCCCGACGACGTACGCGGCAACCTGACCCTGCCCGCGACCGGCACCAGCCAGACGACGTTCGCGTGGTCCAGCAGCAACCCCGCCGTCGTCTCGAGCTCCGGCGTGGTCACCCGCCCGGCCCACGGCAGCGCGCCCGTCGACGTCGTGCTCACCGTGACCGGCACGCTCAACGGCGCCACGGCGACGCGGTCCGTCCCGGTCCGCGTGCAGCCGCTGCCGGCCGCCGCGGACTACGAGGCGTACGCCTTCGCCTACTTCGCCGGGGAGAGCACCGACGCCGGGGAGAGCATCTACTTCGGCGCCAGCCGCGGCAACGACCCGCTCGACTACGACGTGCTCAACGACGGCCAGCCCGTCCTGTCGTCGGACCTCGGGACCAAGGGCCTGCGCGACCCCTTCATCATCCGCTCTGCCGAGGGTGACCGCTTCTACCTGTTGGCGACCGACCTCAAGGCCTACCCGGCGGTCGACTTCGGCGAGGCGCAGGAGACCGGCAGCAAGTACCTCGAGGTCTGGGAGTCGACCGACCTCGTCAACTGGTCCGACCAGCGCCACATCAAGGTGTCCTCCGACTTCGCCGGCAACACGTGGGCACCGGAGGCGTTCTACGACGAGGAGGCAGGGGAGTACGTCGTCTACTGGGCGTCCGCGCTCTACCCGACCACCGACGTCGCGGGCCGCGACATCAACACGTCCTACCAGCGGATGATGTACGCCACGACGCGCGACTTTGTGACCTTCAGCGACCCGCAGCCGTGGATCGACGTCAGGCGTGGCACCGGCCGCGGCATGATCGACGCCACGATCGTCCAGGACGGCGACACCTACTTCCGCTTCGTCAAGGACGAGGCCGTGATGACGCCGCGGCAGGAGCGCTCGACCGACCTGCGCGCCCCCGTCACCGGCTCGCTGCCGACGACCACGTCGTCGCCGGGCTGGCAGCTCGTCAAGGAGCAGGTCGGCGTCGGCCAGCCCAACCCCTGGGGCGGCACCTACACCCAGGGCGAGGGCCCGACGGTCTTCCGCGACAACGAGGTCGAGGACCGCTGGTACATGTTCATCGACCAGCCGAGCTACCACGGTGGCCGCGGCTACCTCGCCTTCCGCACCGACGACATCGCCAGCGGCAACTGGCAGTCGGTGCCCACCGCCGACCTGCCCAGCAGCCCGCGCCACGGCACGGTGATCCCGGTGACGCAGGCCGAGCTCGACACCATGCGCGAGGCCTACCAGCCCGACCTCCTCATCGAGTCCGTCACCGACGCGACGGTCACGACCCGCGAGGGCACGGCGCCCGCGCTGCCCGCCACGGTGGCGGCCGAGATGGGCGACGGGACGACCGAGCAGGTGGCGGTCCGCTGGGACGCCGTGGACCCCGCGTCGTACGCCGCTCCCGGGACGTTCACCGTGACCGGCACCGTCGTCAACGGCTCGGCCGACCGTCCGGTCGCGACCGTCACGGTGACCGACGCCGCCGACCCCGTGGTGGCGCTGACCGCCGGCACGGCCGACGGTGACGAGGGCTGGTGGGTCACCGATCCGGTCCGGGCCACCGCCACCGCGACCGACGCCACCGGCGTCGAGTCGGTGTCAGTCTCGGTCGACGGCGCGCCCTGGGTCTCCACCTCCTCCGCGTCCGCCTCGGCGCTCGTGGGCGGCGACGGGACGCACACGGTCCGGGCCCGCGCGCTCGACACGACCGGCAACGCCTCGGGCGTCGAGTCGCTGGAGGTGCGGATCGACGCGAGCGACCCGGTCACCCGGGCGACGTACGACACCGACCGGATGGTCACCGTCCGCGCCGCTGATGCCACCTCGGGTCTGCGCAGGACGGAGTACCGCATCGGCAGCGGTGCCTGGACGACGTACGACGGTCCGTTCGCGGCAGGTGCGGCCAGGACGGTCGACTACCGGGCCGTGGACCGCGCGGGCAACGTCGAGGCGCCCAACACGCTGGCGCTGCCGGCGGTGGGTGGCGAGGTGGCGGTGACGTCGATCGCCGCCTCGGGCGCCGACGAGGCCCGCTTCGGCTCGTCCGTCCCGGTCTCGGTCCGGGTGGCCGGCACCAGGGGAGTCCCGGCCGGGACCGTCCGGGTCGTCAGCGGTGGCCGGCTGGTCGGTTCCGGGCAGCTCGTCGACGGGCGGGTGCGCCTCGCGGTGGACACGTCCGTCCTCGGCGTCGGGACGCACGACCTGCAGGTGAGGTACGACGGCAGCGCGGGCCACGCGCCGTCGACCACGTCGATCTCGCTCCGTGTGCTGAAGGTCGGATCGAGCACCACCGTGCGGGTCGTCCGGTCGAAGGGCGATCGCGCGACCGCGCGGGTCCGCGTCGTCACCGACCCGGCGAGCCAGTCGCCCGACCGGGTGCGGGCGACGGTGCTCCGCAACGGCAAGGTCCTGCGCTCGTCGTGGCTCGACCTGTCGGACGCCGGGCGTGCGCACTGGACGATCACGCCGAAGCGTCCCGGCGCCTACACCGTGCGCGTGGTGACCCTGGGTTCGGGGACCCACGCGCGCTCAGCGGACTCCGGCCGCTTCCGGGTCCGCTGAGGGACCGGTCTGCCGGGAGGTCGTGCGGGCCTCCCGGCAGACCGGACCCACCCCTCGCGCGTCGCGACGTCACCGACAGGATGAGGACATGACTGCTGACCGAGTCCTCGGACAGATGCCCGACGGGCGCGCCGTCCGGCTCCTGACGATCGGCGCGGCTCCCCGGCCGGTGGTGGAGGTGCTGGCGCTCGGCGCGACCGTGCACCGCCTCGAGGTGACCGGCGGCGACGGCGTGCGCCGCAACGTCGTCCTCGGCCACGCCGATGTCGACGAGCGGCTGACCAGCAGCGACTACATCGGCGGCACGATCGGGCGCTACGCCAACCGGATCGCCGGGGGACGCTTCACCCTCGACGGGCGCGAGGTCCGGGTCGGCACCCACGACCGCGGCAACAGCCTGCACGGTGGGCCGGAAGGGTTCGACGTACGACTCTGGGACGTCGTGTCGCACGACACCGACTCCGTCGAGCTGTCGCTCGTCAGCCCCGACGGCGACCAAGGCTTCCCCGGCGAGGTCCGGGTCACCGTGACCTATCGCGTCGAGGGCGACACCGTGGCCGTGACGATGACGGCCACGACCGACGCGACGACGGTGGTCAACCTGACCAACCACGCCTACCTCAACCTCGACGGCGAGGGTGCCGGCACGATCGACGCGCACCTGCTGACCGTCGACTCCGACGCCTACACACCCGTCGACGCGACCGGCATCCCGCTCGGCGACCACGCTCCGGTCGAGGGCACGCCCTTCGACTTCCGCTCGGCGGCCGCGATCGGGCCGGCGATCCGCACGGAGCACCCGCAGGTCGTGGACGCGCGCGGCGTCGACCACAACTACGTCGTACGCGGGACGGGGCTGCGCCGGCATGCAGTGCTCGCGTCGCCCGGCACCGGCACGCATCTCGAGCTGTGGAGCGACCAGCCCGGCGTGCAGGTCTACACCGGCAACTTCCTCGACGGCACCCGCCGCTCGACCACCGGCGCCCGCTACCGCCAGGGTGACGGCATCGCGCTCGAGCCGCAGCTCTTCCCCGACTCGCCGAACCGGCCGGAGTGGCCGTCCGCGGTCCTCGAGCCCGGGGACACCTACCGGTTCTGCCTGGAGTGGCGCTTCGGCCGCGCTGGCACAGTGGAGGCATGACCTCCTCCACTGTTGTCGTGACCGGAGCCAACGGACTCGTGGGCAGCCACGTCGTCGCCGCGCTGGCCGAGCGGGGGGCGACGGTGCGCGCCGTCGTACGCCGAGTCGGCACCGCGCCGAGCGCGCCGGGCGTCGAGGAGCACGTCGGCGACTTCGCCGACCCGGCCTTCGCCGACTCGGTGGTCGCGAACGCGGACGCGCTCGTGACGACCGTGCACCCGCTCGGGTCCGGGCGTGACGACCAGCGCCGTGTCGGGCTCGACGGCACGCTGGTGATCGCCGAGGCCGCCGTGGCCGCGGCGGTGCCGCTGCTGGTCCACGTGTCGACCGCCGCGGTCTACGACCGGAGCCCGGGCACCGGCGACGTCACCGAGAACTCCGACCTGGTCGCCGACGACGGCAACGACTACGCCGTGGTCAAGCGCGACGTCGACGCCGCGCTGGGCCGGCTGGCTGGTACGACCCGGGTGCTGCTGCGGCCGCCCGCGATCCTCGGCGCAGGTGACTCCTCGGTGTGGAACACCGTCCAGCCGGCGGTGATCGCCGAGGACGAGTCGCGGCGCCACGCGATCGCCGACCAGTCCTTCGCCTGGGTGCACGTCGACGACCTGGCCGCCATCGCCGCGGACGTCGCGACCGGGGCGATCGCCACCGCCAACGACGCGTCCGCCGGTCCGGTCGAGCACGGCTGCACCGCCGTCAACGTCGCTGCCGGCCCGGCCACGCAGCGCGACTACCTCGGCGCGGTCACCTCGGCGCTCGGCGTCGAGCCGACCTGGGACGACGGCGACGCCTGGACCGGGCGGATCAGCGCCGACCGCGCGCGCGGCTGGGGCTGGACGCCGCAGGTGTCGCTCGAGGATGCGCTCGCGGAGCTGGAGGCCGGCCTAAACCAAACCTCCGCTGGTTGAGGAAGTCGCGCTAGCGACTGTCACGAAACCCCTCAGCCGGGATCGGGGTCTCGCGACAGGCGCCAGGGCGCCTTCCTCGACCAACGGTGGGTCGGGCGCCTCCCTCGATCAACGGGCGATCGCTGGTTGAGGAAGTCGCGCTAGCGACTGTCGCGAAACCCCTCAGCCGGGATCGGGGTCTACCGCCGGATCATCCAGTCCTGCGGTCGCGGGAGCGGCTCGAAGCCCGCGCGCGCGTAGACGTCGTGGGCGTCGCGGGTCGCGAGGAGCACGCGCCCCAGGCCCAGCGGCTCCAGCTCGGTGAGGACTGCGTCCACCAGCCGCCCACCCAGGCCGCGACCGCGGTGGTCGCGGTCGACGTACACGTCGCAGAGCCATGCGAAGTTGGCGCGGTCGGTCACCACGCGGGCGTAGGCGACCTGCTGTCCGTCGGCGGCGAAGAGGCCGACGTTGACCGAGTTGCGGGCTGCCGTCTCGACATTGTCGCGGCTGCGGCCGAGCGCCCAGTAGGCGTCGGTGCTGAGCCATCCGTGGATCCGGTCGAGGTCCATCGCGTCGAGATCGGCGCGGATCACATAGCCGTCCGCGCCGCCGTCCGTCGTCATGCCGAAGATCCTTGCAGGGCGCCGACGTGCTTCCGGGACCACCTGTGCTCTACAGTGGAGGTGTTGAAGGGACGAACTCGTGTCGTCCTGGCCGCGCACCAAGCTGCGGCTCGTATCTCGTACTCCTGATTTCGGTTCGCTGGACATCAGTATGGATGGCTTCAGCGCCAGGGGCAGTTCGCCCCAGCACCGAACAAAGGAAAACATCATGGCTTCAGGCACCGTCAAGTGGTTCAACGCTGACAAGGGCTTCGGCTTCATCGCCCAGGATGGCGGCGGCGAGGACGTGTTCGTCCACTTCTCCGCGATCCAGTCCGGCGGCTACAAGTCGCTCGACGAGAACCAGAAGGTCGAGTTCGACCTGGCGCAGGGCCCCAAGGGTCCCCAGGCCGAGAACGTTCGCGTCTCCTGATTTTCACCACTGAGGGCCCCGACCGCTTCTGCGGTCGGGGCCCTCGTGCGTGGTGAACCTTGATGAGAGCGGCGACCGGAACGACTGGCTAGACCAGTCCGGGAGTCCTACAGTGTCGAGGTGAGCTCGGGCTGACGCACTCGTACGCCTCCGGATGGGCAGCATGATCACGACAGCCACGCACGCGACCGTCTTCTACGACGGTGCTCGGCAGTACGCCGACGAGGCGGGAGGCTTCCTCCGTGAGGGCCTCGAGCAGGGACACCGCGGCCTGGTCATGGCGCCGGCGCCCCGGATCGACCAGCTGAGGTCGGCGCTCGGTCGCGACGCCGACGAGGTGAGGTTCGTCGAGGACACCGTCGCCTACGCGCCGCAGTGGAACATCTACCGCACTCTCCTCGACTTCGCGGCCGACGCACCCGAGGTCCGCTCGTGCGTGGTCGCCGAGCAGCAGTTGCGGCACCGGACTCCTGCGGAGGTGCACGACTACCGCCGTCTCGAGGCGGCCATCAACCTCGTCTTCGCCGACCACGACGTCGACGTGCTGTGCCCCTACGACGCGGGCTCGCTGCCGGCGCACCTGCTCGAGATCGCCCTGCACAGCCACGAGTCGCTGCGCACCGACGGCCTGTCGTCACGCAACACCGGCTACGGCGATCCGACCGGCATGCTGGCCGGGCTCGCCACCGTCACGGCTGCGCCGGCCCGCGCCACGACCCTCGTATGCGCCTCTCCTGCCGACGTGTCGAGCGCCCGCCGGCTGGTCCACTCCCTCGGCGAGGAGGCGGGTCTCGCTGTCGACGTGGTGGACGACGTGGCCCTGGCGGTCACCGAGGTGCTGACCAACGCGCTCCTCCACGGCGAGCCGCCGACGCTCCTCCACGTCTATGACGAGGGGGACACCTGGGTCTGCCACGTGCACGACGGCGGCCACCTCCCGATCGACCCGCTCACCGGGCTGCTCCCGCCGGAAGAGCCGTCGGACCACGGCTACGGCCTGTGGCTCGCGCGGCAGCTCTGCACTGCCGTCGACGTCGGCGCCGACGCGTCCGGCACGCACGTCCGGCTGCACACGCGTACGCACGCCCGGACGTGACGCCACCTCACGCAGTGAGGTCGTGAGGAGAATGTGACGGTGCTGCCACCGCAGCAGCAGGTCGCCCGTCACAGTCCGCGACGACCCTCCTCGGTATGACCACGCAGACCCCCACCCGACGCACCCGCCGCTGGATCGAGGACTGGCGCCCCGAGGACGCCGAGTTCTGGGAGACCACCGGCCGCGACGTCGCCCGCCGCAACCTCGTCTGGTCGATCTTCGCCGAGCACGTCGGCTTCTCGGTCTGGCTGATCTGGAGCGTCTCCTCGGCGTTCCTGCTGGCGCAGGGCTTCGAGTTCACGCCGCAGCAGCTCTTCCTCCTGGTGGCCCTGCCCAACCTGGTCGGCTCGCTGCTGCGGTTGCCGTACACGTTCGCGGTGCCGAAGTTCGGCGGTCGCAACTGGACCATCGTCAGCGGACTGATGCTGCTGATCCCGACGCTGCTCTTCGCCTACGCCGTCCAGAACCCCACGACGCCCTACTGGGTCTTCTGCGTGATCGCGGCGACCGCAGGCGTCGGCGGTGGCAACTTCGCCTCGTCGATGGCCAACATCAACTTCTTCTACCCCTCCGACCGCAAGGGCGCCGCGCTCGGGCTCAACGCGGCCGGCGGCAACCTCGGCGTCTCGCTGATCCAGCTGCTGCTGCCGATCATGGTCGGCGGTGCCGGGATCTTCGGCCTCGTCCAGGCCTCCGGCACCGGCATCCACCTCGAGCGGGCGGCGTACGTCTATGCCGGTCTCGCGCTGCTCGCCAGCGCCGCCGCGTGGCTCTGGATGGACAACCTCGCAACCGTGACCTCCTCGCCGCGCGAGCAGCTGCAGGTCGTCAAGCAGCGGCAGACCTGGCTGCTGTCGGTGCTCTACATCGGGACGTTCGGCTCGTTCATCGGCTACTCGGCCGCGATGCCGCTGCTGATCAAGATCAACTTCTGGGTGCCCGAGCCGGCACCGCTCGGCACCGGCATCTACTTCGCGTTCTACGCCTTCCTCGGCGCCGGCGTCGGCTCGCTGACCCGCCCCTTCGGTGGTTGGCTGGCGGACAAGTACGGCGGTGCGCGGGTGACGCTCGGCGCCTTCGTCGCGATGACGGTCTTCACCCTCGGGGTGCTGTGGACCGTCGGCCAGCTCACGCCGAACCCGACCGCCGACCCCGCGATCGCGTCGCAGAATGCCGGCTGGTTCCCGCTCTTCCTCGGCTTCTTCCTCTGCATCTTCGCCGCGACCGGCATCGGCAACGGCTCGGTCTACAAGATGATCCCCTCGCTCTGGAAGGCCAAGGCGGAACGCTCGACCACGCCGGGCACACCGGAGCGGGCGGCCGCGCTGACCACCGCCACGCGGCAGTCGTCGTCCGCGCTCGGGGTGATCGGAGCCGTGGGTGCGATGGGCGGCTTCCTCGTCCCGCTCGCCTTCTCCGCGCCGTGGGTGGCCGACCCGCTGTCGTCGACCAAGGGCGCGTTCGCGGTCTTCGCGGCCTACTACGTGATGTGCGGGATCATGACGTGGGCGCTCTACCTGCGCCGACCGGTGCGGGCCCACGGGCTCGCCGCCGCCGAGATCTGATCCCCACGAGATCTGAAGGCCTGATGACGACCACCCACTGCCCCTACTGCTCGCTGCAGTGCGGCATGCGGCTCACCGGCCGGCGCACGCCCGAGGTCTCGGCCTGGGAGGAGTTCCCGGTCAACCGGGGCGCGCTGTGTCGCAAGGGCTGGTCGGCGGCCGGTCTCTACGGCAGCCGCGAGCGGCTCACCTCACCCCTCGTCCGGGACCGGGCGACGGGGGAGTGGATGGCGGTGACGTGGGACGACGCGCTCGACCGCGTCGCTGCGGGCATCCGCGCCGCGCAGGCCGAGAAGGGCCCGGACGGCGTCGCCGTCTTCGGCGGTGGCGGACTCACCAACGAGAAGGCCTACTCCCTCGGGAAGTTCGCCCGCGTCGCGCTCGGCACCTCGCAGATCGACTACAACGGCCGGTGGTGCATGTCGTCGGCTGCGTCGGCCGGCATCCGCGCCTTCGGCCTCGACCGCGGCCTGCCCTTCCCGCTCGCCGACGTCGAGGAGGCCGATGTCCTCGTCCTCGTCGGCTCCAACCTCGCCGAGACCATGCCGCCGGCTGCCCGCCACCTCGACCGGCTGCGGGCCCGTGGCGGCCGGGTCGTCGTCATCGACCCGCGGCGTACGCCCACCGGCGACCGCGCCGACCTGGTGCTGCAGCCCGTGCCCGGCACCGACCTCGCCCTCGCGCTCGGGGTGCTGCACCTGCTGGTGGCGTCGGGCGCGGTCGACGAGGACTACCTCGCCGCGCGCACCACGGGCTGGGCCGACGTACGCGACTCCGTCGCTGCGTGGTGGCCCGAGCGGGTCGAGCGGGTGACCGGGATCGAGGCGTCGGAGGTGCGGGCGCTGGCCGCGATGGTGGGTGGTCCCGAGGCTCGCTCCGCTCGCACCCCGACCACACCCAGCGAGCGGCCCAAGGTCATGGTCCTCACCGCTCGCGGCGCCGAGCAGCACTCCACCGGCTCCGACACCGTCCTGGCCTGGATCAACGTCGCCCTCGCGCTCGGCATGGTCGGCGAGCGGGGCGGCGGATACGGCTGCCTCACCGGGCAGGGCAACGGCCAGGGCGGCCGCGAGCACGGGCAGAAGGCCGACCAGCTGCCCGGCTACCGGCGGATCGACGACCCCGCCGCCCGCGCCCACGTCGCGGGGGTATGGGGGGTCGAGCCCGACTCGCTGCCCGGCCCCGGGCGCTCGGCGTACGAGCTGCTCGACGCCTGCGGCACCGACGACGGTCCCTCCGCGATGCTGGTCCTCGGCTCCAACATCGTGGTCAGCGCGCCCAACGCCACCCAGGTCACCCGACGGCTCGAGGCGCTCGACCTGCTGGTGGTCTGCGACGTCGTGATGTCGGAGACCGCGGCGATCGCGGACGTCGTGCTGCCGGTGACGCAGTGGGCCGAGGAGACCGGCACGATGACCAACCTCGAGGGGCGGGTGATCCTGCGGCAGAAGGCGATCACGCCCCCGTCCGGGGTGCGCTCGGACCTCGACGTGATTGCCGGACTGGCCGCGCGCCTCGCCTCGCCGGTGGAGTTCGCGACGGACCCGGAGGAGGTCTTCACCGAGCTGGGCCGGGCGTCGGAGGGTGGACCGGCCGACTACTCGACGATCACCTATGACCGGATCCGCGACGAGGGCGGCGTCTTCTGGGGCGGCGAGCGGCTCTTCGGCTCGACCTTCGCGCACCCCGACGGTCGTGCACGCATGTACGCCGTGGAGCACCGTGGAGCGGCCGAGGTCCCGGACGATGACTACCCGATCCACCTCACGACCGGACGGGTGCTCGCGCAGTACCAGTCCGGCGCCCAGACCCGCCGCGTCCGCGCGCTGCCGGACGACGGCCCGTTCGTCGAGCTGCACCCGTCGCTCGCCGGTCGCCTCGGCGTGGTGACGGGGGACCAGGTGCGGATCTCCACGCGGCGGGGGTCGATGACCGCGCCGGCACGGGTGGTGACGACGATCCGCCCCGACACCGTCTTCGTCCCGTTCCACTGGGTCGGCACCAACCGGCTGACCAACGACGCCCTCGACCCCGCCTCGAAGATGCCGGAGTTCAAGGTCTGCGCGGCGTCCCTCGTCCACGTGCCGTTGGTCGAGCAGGCGCCGCTGCCGGCTGAGCACGTGCCGCCGCTGGTCGAGCACGTGCCGCCGCTGGTTGAGCAGCGAGGAGCGCCAGCGACGAGCGTGTCGAAACCGAGGCTCCCCGCATGACCGACCACGTCGTCATCGTCGGCGGCGGCATGGCGTCGGTCCGCCTCTGCGAACAGCTCGCCGGCGCCGACGTACGCCTCACCGTCCTGGCCGACGAACCCCACGCCCCCTACAACCGCATCCTGCTCTCCGCCGTCCTCGAGGGCACCTACTCCGCCGACGCCCTGACCTTGCGGTCGCCCGCGTGGTTCGGGGCGCAGGGGATCGACCTGCGACTCGGCGCCCGTGTCCTCGAGATCGATCGGGAGGCGCGCGAGGTGGTGCTGGTCGACGGGGAACGGGTGGGCTACGACCGGCTCGTCCTGGCGACCGGATCGATCCCCACCCTCCCGCCGATCCGCGGGCTCGTGCGCCGTGACGGCGCCCTCCACCCGAAGGTCCACGCCTTCCGCAGCCTCGAGGACTGCACGCGCCTGGACGCATCGGTGTCGGCGCTGGTCGAGTCACCCCGCGCCGTCGTCATCGGCGGCGGCCTCCTCGGCCTCCAGGTCGCCCGCGCCCTGTCGGTCCGCGGCGTGCTCACCGAGGTCGTCGAGGGCGCCGACCACCTCCTCGCCAGCCAGGTCGGGCCCGCAGGCGGCAGCGTCCTGGCCCGTGACCTCCGCCGCCTCGGCACCGACGTCTACACCGGCGCCCGGGCGATCCGGATGACCGACGACGGCGTCCAGCTCGACAACGGCGCGCTGCTGCCGACCGATCTCGTCGTCCTCACCGCGGGTGGTCGTCCGTCGACCGCGCTCGCCCGGCGTGCGGAGCTGATGGTCGGCCGCGGGATCGTCGTCGACGCCTCGCTGACCAGCGTCACCGACGAGCGCATCCACGCGATCGGCGACTGCGCCGAGCACCGCCGTCGTACGACCGGCTTCGTCCCGCCTGCCTGGGAGCAGGCCGAGGTCCTGGCACGGGTGCTGCGCGCGGAGGAGGCGACGTACGACGGCCTCCGCAGCGTCGCGCGCCTCCGCGCGACCGGCCTCGACGTCGCCGTGCTCGGCGATCCCCGGACCGCTGAGGGCGAGGTCGTCGAGGTGACGAACCCGATCGCCGGCTCGCACCGGCGCCTCGTCGTCCACGGCGGCCGGATCGTCGCGGCGGCGCTGGTCGGTGACCTGTCGCGGGTCGGTCTGATCACCCAGCTCTACGACCGCGGCACGATCCTCGGACCGGACGAGCCCGGCCAGCTCCTGCTCCCCGAGGCCGACGACGCTCCGGCGCCCCTGCCCGACGAGGCCGAGGTGTGCGCGTGCGCGGGCGTCAGCGCGGGGGAGGTCCGGGCCTGCGGATCGGTGGCGCAGTGCGTCGACCGGACCCGCGCGACCACGGGCTGCGGCGGGTGCGCGGACGTCGTACGCCGCCTGGTGGGCGAGAGCGGCCGAGCACCCGTCCCCGTCGGCTGAGGTCAGGCGCTCGCGGGTCAGCGCTGAGGCTTGCGCGGCCCCTGGACAGCGGCCACGGCGACCTGGACCACACCGGCGCTGAGCATGCCCAGCACCTGCGCCAGCGAGCGGACGTACATGGGGGTGGGCATGGTGGTCTCCCAGGGTGAGGGCACCCGTCCGGGGTGCGACATACCGGCGGTACCCCGAATGGTCGAGAGCATGCGCCTCAGGCCGCGATCACGACCAGGGCGAGCGCGGGGAGCGCCGCCGAGGCCACCGTCCCCATGGCGCTGCCACCACGAGGCAGCCAGAGGCCGAGCAGGTCGGCCACGCCCATGGCCAGCCCCGCGAGCAGCATGTAGAGGCAGCACACGACCACAACCGTGACCCCGGTCGACTCGTCGCCGTGGTTGACCATCCAGAGACCGACCAGCGTTCCGACGCCTGCGAGCGCGTTGCGGGCGCCGATGCAGAACGACCACAGGTGGACGTGGGCGATGCCGTGGGCCTCGATGTGGAGGAAGCGCTGTACCCACGGCCGGTCGATGAGGAACGCCTCGAGCGGGAAGACGGCGATCAGGATGATGGCGGAGAGGCCGGCGCTGAGCTGGGCAACGGTGTCCATCTCAGACCACCGCGCGCGCTTCGATCAAGGAGATGGTCGAGATCGTCGGCACGACGCGGGTGGTCCGGAAGCCGGCCCGGTCGAGCAGCGCGTCGTACTCGTCCTCGGTCCGCTCGCGTCCGCCGACGAACACCAGCATGTCGAGGTCGAGGGACTTCGCGAAGTGCGGCTCGTCCCCGGACGGCACGATGCTCTCCATCAGCAGCAGCGTGGCGGTGTCGGGCATCTGCCGGCACACCGTGCTCAGGATGGCGACGGCCCGGTCGTCGTCGAAGTCGTGCACCACACGGCGCAGGACGTAGAGGTCGCCGTCGTCCGGCACGGTGTCGAAGAACGACCCGGCCTCCAGCCGGCACCGTCCGAGGACGCCGGCGCGCCGGACGTGCTCCTCGGCCTCCTCCATGACGGAGGCCTGCTCGAACAGCACCCCTGTGGCGTCGGGAGCGACCTTGAGCATCCGGGTCAGGAGCTGTCCGTGCCCACCGCCGAGGTCGACGATCGTGGCGAAGGACGTGAAGTCGTAGGCTGCCGCGACCGCCGGCCAGTCGAGCGCGGACAAGCGCGTCATCGCGTCGTTGAAGATCCCGGCGAACTCCCGGTCCTGCTCGACGTAGTCCCACATCGGCACGCCGAGAGCCGCCTCGGCTCCGGGGCGGCCGCTGGTGACCGACTGGGTCAGCTGCCCCCACACGGCCTGGTAGCGCGGGTCGCCGATCATCAGGACGACCGCGCGCATCGAGCCGTCGGTGTCGGTACGGAGCGTCGCGCCAAGCGACGTCAGCGCGAAGCGCCCGGCGCCGTCCTCGCGGAAGAGGCCAAGCGCGGCCGCGGCCCGGAGCAGGCGGTGGGTCGCGTCGGGGCTGGTGCCGAGCTCATCGGCGACCTCCCTCGGCGATCTTGCCCCGGGTGCCAGCGCGTCGGCGATGCCGAGGCGGGCGACGGCGTGGACGGTGTGTGTCGCGAAGCATCCGGAGGTGAGCTCGAGGATGCCGACCTCGGGCGGCACCATGCGGCGGGTGAGGGACTGCAGCGCCGTACGGACGGAGGTTGCGGCGCGGACGACGCGCACGGGTGGGAGTCGGGTCATGGCTGCCCCTATGATCGTCAGGGATGCTGACCATAATGGTCAGCACTGCTGACTACGTCAAGGGGAGCGATGGACCTCGCCACGCTCATGTTCGTGTCCTACCGCGCGATGGACGAGCGGGTGGTGCGGGTCATCCGCGACGCGGGGTACGACGTCACGCCGGCGCAGGCGCGGATCGCCCAGCGGATCGCCGACGACGGCTCGCGGCTGACCGACCTTGCCCAGAGCGCGCAGGTGACCAAGCAGACCGCGAGCCTGCTGGTGGCGGCGCTGGAGCGCGAGGGGATCGTCGAGCGCGTGCCCGACCCGGAGGACGGTCGGGCTCGGCTGATCCGGCTGACGGAGCGGGGCCGGGCCGCGTCGGTAGCGGCGATGGAGGTCGTGATGGGGGTGGAGAAGGAGTGGGCCGAGCACCTCGGCCCGGAGCTCACGAGAGACCTGCGCGAGGCGCTGGTCCGTCTGCGAGAGGTCACGGATCCGTACGCCTGATCGGCTGGCGACGCGGCGAGGGGCGGCCCTATCGTGGCCGCGTATCCGTCGAGGCTGCTCGGAGGTGAGGAAGCCATGGCCCGCCACCTGCCGCTGCCTGCGCCGCGACCAGTGGTCCAGAGCCTGCGCACGGCGGACACGGCCCGCACCAGCATCCAGAGGCTGTCCCACCGCAGGATGCGGGTCGCCATCGACCACCGGCCGCTGGCCGGAATCACGCCGCAGATGCTGCTCTGGTGGTTTCGCCACATCGGCGACGACCTGGTCTACGCAGGGGAGACGATGTCCGCCTATCTGGCCTGGCATCCCCTCGACCACATCCGGTGGGAGCTGGCCCGTCCGGCGCCGGGCGGAGGTGCCGGTGAAGGCGCCCGCTACCGCATCGTCGAGGCCTTCGGTCGTGACGACGATTTCTACGTCGACTCCGTCGAGCGGGTGGAGAAGCTCGACGAGACCGGGATACGGCTCGTGCGTCGTGTCGCGGGGGCGCAGGTCTTCCAGCTCGAGCACACCTGGTCCGCGGGCGTGGAGGGCACCCACTACGTCAGCGTGATGGACCTCGGCGCCCGCACCCGTGCGGCCACCGCGCTCAACCTCTACCTGACCTCGCACGTCTTCCCGGTTGCCATGGCAGAGGCATGGGTGCGGCACAACGTCGAGGAGGTCGGTGTCCTCGAGCACCTCCTGCCCGAGGTGTTCCGGCAGCGCCCGGACGAGGCCCCCGCGGCGGCGCCGTAGCCAGCAGTCGGGCTACTCGTTGGTAGGGGTGACTGTCGTCACCCGAGAGGCCCCCGCCATGCACCGACTCATCGCAGCCGCCGTCGTCAGCGCCGTCACGGCCGCCACCCTCCCGTTCCTCGTCTCGCCGGCCGCCGCGGCCGACGTCACCACGACGGACGGATGCCTCCAGAGCGTCCCGGACCCGGGCACGACCGCGCCGGTCGACATCTGCTTCACGCTCTTCCGTCCGGCAGGTGCGACGCAGGGCAGCCCGGTGCCGATGGTGCTGCACAGCCACGGATGGGGCGGCAGCCGTACGACCGACCCCGCGTCGTTCTCCTACCTCACCGATGCCGGCTTCGGCGTGCTGAGCTTCGACCAGCGGGGGTTCGGCGAGAGCGGCGGCCAGGCCTACATCGAGAACCCCGACATCGAGGGCAAGGACGTCCAGAGGATCGTCGACCTCGTCGCCGCGCAGCCGTGGGTGACGAAGCAGAAGCCCGGCGACCCGGTGCTCGGCGCGATCGGTGGTTCGTACGGCGGTGGCTACCAGTTCGTCGGCGCCTTCAGCGAGCTGCGCGACACGGGCACGACGCGCTTCGACGCGCTGGTCCCCGAGATCACCTGGTGGAGCCTCAACGAGAGCCTGCTGCCGCAGGGCGTCCCGCGCACCGAGTGGGCCACCGCGCTGATCGCCGCCGGGCTGCCGACCGACGCGCTGCCGCCGATCGTGCTGCGCGGCTTCGCCGAGACGACGGCCACGGGCAACGTGCCGGGCTACCTCCACGACTTCCTCGACAAGAACGGGCCCGAGTGGCACGTGCGCAACGGACGCCGGCTCGACATCCCGGTGCTCTTCGGCCAGGGCGAGACCGACAACCTCTTCCCGCTCGACCAGGGTCTGAAGAACTTCAGCCGTGCGCTGACCGACAGGGCGCGCGCGAAGAGCATCTTCGTCGGCTACAACGGTGGTCACACGCTGCCCTCGCTGCTCCCGGCAGGCGGCAACCTCGACATCCCGCTGGTCACCCAGGACGCCTGCTCGCCGACGCTGGGCAGCCCCTCCTTCGCCGATCTCGGACTCCGCTTCCTCCAGCAGAACCTCCAGGGCAAGAAGTCCGGCCTCACCGGCTTCGGCAAGCACCACCTGACCACCGCCGCCGGCGACCGCTGCGTCACCGTGCCGTCGGTCGCGCCCACCACGGACGTACGCCTCGGCGACGTCGTCAGCACCGTCGGTGTGGGCGCCCCGGTCGCCTACCCCGTCGCGCAGGGGCCGCTCACGATCGCCGGCTCACCGACCCTCGACGGCACCATCACGACCCTCGGCCTCGACAATCGCGCGTTCCTCGCGCTGTCGGTCGGCACCAGCCCGGTCGACGCGAAGATCGTGCAGAACAACATGCTGCCGATCCGCGAGAACGGCATCGCGATCAACAAGCCGCGCACCGGCGTCGCGCTGCCGTCGGTCGCGGTCGACGTACCTGCCGGGCAGACGCTCTTCCTGACGGTGTCGCCGGTCTCGGACATGTACGCCGGCTTCGGCAGCCGGGTCGTGGGCGCGATGAAGCTCAAGGGCGTGGTGCTGCACCTGCCGGTGACGACGAGCTGAACGACCGGTCCGGCCGGCTAGAAGTCGGGCGTGCCGCGCAGCCGGCGCGGCCTGCCGTCGGGGTCGTAGAGCCGGCGGTAGGCCGGGGCCGCCCACCGGGCCGTACGTCGTGACACCTCGGGCGGCTCGTGCACGCCGATACGGCTGCCGGGTGCGCCGACGCGCTCGCGCCACAGGTCCAGCGCACCGTCGACGTCAGCCAGCCGCGGGTCGTCCTCCGGCAGCCCGAGGTGCTCGGCCCACAGGCCCGTGCGGAGGGTGCGCGGCAGCTCTCCGTCGAGATCGACGACCGCGCAGGTGAGCTCGGAGTCGTGGGTCCACGAGCGCAGGTTGAGGTTGTCGGAGCCGATGGTCATCCACTCGTCGTCGACGATGCAGACCTTGGCGTGGACGTAGACGGGCGTGCCCTGCGCGTTCTCCAGGTCGTACATGACGAAGCGCTCACCGCCCGCCGCGCGCAGGCTGTCCCACGCGAGGCGCTGGCCGTACTGGATGGGCGGTCCGCCGATCCGGCCGTCCGACTCGGGGTAGCGCGGCACGACGGCGATGACGCATAGGCCGGGCTCGCGGCGCAGCGCGTCGGCGAGCGTGGTGGCCACGACGTCGGACCAGAAGTACTGGTCCTCGACGTAGACCAGTCGCCGCGCCCGGCTGAACGCCCGCGAGTAGCCGCGCGCGATGGAGCGCTCGCCGTCGGGCGCGAACGGGTAGCGCGGGCGCTTGAAGGGGTACGTCCGCAGGATCTGCACCTGGTGGCGCCCGGCTTCCGGTGGCGGGTCCCAGCGCTCGGGCAGCGCCTCCGGGTGGCGCGGCATCCGCGCGACCCGGTGGGCCACGGCGCGGTAGGGGTTGCGGTGGTCGAGGGGCGTGGGGTCGTCCCACCGCTCGGTGAAGGTGTCGAGCACGTGCGCGACCGCCGGGCCGCGGATCTCCGCCATCGCGTCGTGCCACGGCGGGGCATCGCCGTAGCGGTCGTCCAGCGGCGCCACCTGGGGGTCGCCGGCGTGCTCGGCGTCGTCGCGCCGGCTGTAGCAGAGGTCGATCCCGCCGACGAAGGCCACATCGTCCTCGGGCCGCCCCTGGTGGCGTACGACGAGCAGCTTCTGGTGGTGCGAGCCGCCGTACTTCACCCGCTCGTCGAGCAGCGCCTCGCCGCCGCACTCGTTGATGATCCGGCCGAGGTGACCGTTCTCCTCGCCGTTGAGCTGGCCCGGGTGCGAGCGCCACATGAGCGCGCGGACCTCGACGTCACGGGCGGCGGCCGCGCGCAGCAGCTCCGCGACGGTGGGTCCGTCCTCGGTCAGCCGTTCGTCGGCGTCGCCGCGCCAGTCGGTGAAGAAGATCCGGTCGCCGGCCTCGGTCGCGCCGACCAGCTCCACGAGCCGCGCGAAGTAGGCCGCGCCGTGCACCCGCGGGACGACGAGGTTGCCCGAGGTCCACGGACGCTCGCTCTCGGGCAGGAACCAGTCGCTCACCTGCTCAGGGTGGCACCAGTCGGGGGCCGCGTCGACGATGTGCCACCCTCAGGGAGTGGGTGTCCCGGTCCGTGCAGCGACCCGTCCTGACGCCCGTGCACCATCCCCTGCTGCGGTCGGAGCTGGTCGGCCATCCCGGGTTGGCGACCATGGAGGTCCTGCGGGTGCCCGCCGGCAGCAACCCGTCCTTCGTCTCGCGCATGCAGCTGCAGGTGCTGGTCGAGCTGTGCCCGGAGCTGGGCGACGCCTGGCCGCGGTGAGGTCGTGCCACCCAGTTTTCCTCCCTGAAACATTCCGCGAGGCCCGCGACAACATCGCATCCATACCGTCCTCGGCATGGGCACAACCAGTCGCAAGAGGATCGTCGTCGTCGGGCACGGCATGGTGGGCCACCGCTTCGCCCAGGCCGCGGTCGAGCGCGGCCTCACCGAGACCCACGACGTCGTCGTGTTCGGCGAGGAGCCGCGGGCGGCGTACGACCGGGTCGGGCTCACCGGCTGGTTCGGCCACGCCGACGGTGCCGAGGGGCTCTCGCTCCTCCCCGGCGGGGAGTACGACGACCCGCGGGTGCGGCTGGTCGTCGACAGCGTCGTGACCGAGATCGACCGCGCTGCGCAGACGGTGACCGTGGTGTCGCCCCCGCCGGGGTCTCGTGACGTGCGCCAGGGCGCCCTCCTCGACCAGCAGTCTCAGCCCGGCACGGTCACGATCCACGACTACGACGTGCTGGTCCTGGCGACCGGAGCGGCTCCGTTCGTCCCGCCGGTCGAGGGTCGCGGCAAGGACGGCTGCTTCGTCTACCGCACCATCGAGGACCTCGAGGCGATCCAGGCCGCCAGCCTCACCGCGACCAGCGGGGTCGTCATCGGTGGTGGCCTGCTCGGGCTCGAGGCCGCCAACGCCCTCGTCCAGCTGGGGCTGGACACCCACGTCGTCGAGATGGCGCCACGCCTGATGCCCGTCCAGCTCGACGGTGCGGCCGGCGCCACGCTCGTGCGGCACATCGAGAAGCTCGGCGTGAAGGTCCACACCGGCGTCCTCACCGAGGAGATCGAGGGTGGGGAAGCGGTCACCGGTCTCCGGGTGAGGCAGGCCGGCACCGAGGAGGGTGCCCCGACGACGGTCATCGAGACGCAGGTCGTCGTCTTCTCCGCCGGCATCCGGCCGCGCGACGCCCTGGCCCGCGAGTGCGACCTCGAGACGGCCCCGCGCGGCGGCGTACTGGTTGACGAGCAGTGCCGCACCGCCGACCCCCACATCTTCGCGATCGGCGAGTGCGCCGCTCCCGGCGGCACGATGTACGGCCTGGTGGCGCCGGGCTACGCGATGGCGGAGGTCGTCGTCGACGCGCTGCTGGACGGTCCGGGCACCTTCACCGGCGCCGACATGTCCACCAAGCTCAAGCTCCTCGGCGTCGACGTGGCCAGCTTCGGCGACGCCTTCGCAGCCACCGACGGCGCGCTCGAGCTGACGTACGCCGATGCGGTGAGCGGCGTCTACAAGAAGCTCGTCGTCACCGAGGACGGGTCCCGGCTGCTCGGCGGCATCCTGGTCGGCGACGCGTCGGCGTACGGCATCCTGCGGCCGATGGTCAGCAGCGGCCTCGCGCTCCCGGACAACCCCGAGCAGCTGATCCTGCCCGCGAGCAGCGGGGTCTCGACAGGCTCAACCGGCGGATGGGGCATGCCCGACGAGGCGCAGGTCTGCTCCTGCAACGACGTGACGAAGGCGCAGATCATCCACGCGGTCGCCGAGGAGGGCTGCGAGACGGTCGCCGACGTCAAGCAGTGCACCCGCGCCGGCACCACCTGCGGCTCGTGCGTCCCGACGGTGAAGAACCTCGTCGAGGAGCACTTCGCAAGCCTCGGGAAGGTCGTCGACAAGGGCCTGTGCGAGCACTTCCGGCTCACCCGGCAGGAGCTCTTCGACGTCGTCGCGGTGCACGGCTACCGGCGCTTCGACGACATCGTCGAGGCCCACGGCACCGGTCGCGGCTGCGACGTCTGCAAGCCCGCGATCGCGAGCATCCTGGCCAGCCAGACCAGCACCCACATCCTCGAGCGCGAGACCGTGGGGCTGCAGGACACCAACGACAAGTACCTCGCCAACATCCAGCGCAACGGCACCTACTCCGTCGTCCCGCGCATCCCCGGAGGCGAGATCACGCCGGAGAAGCTGATCGTGATCGGCGAGGTCGCGCGCGACTACGGGCTCTACACCAAGATCACCGGCGGCCAGCGGATCGACCTCTTCGGTGCCCGGATGGAGCAGCTGCCACAGATCTGGCGGCGGCTCGTGGACGCGGGCTTCGAGTCCGGCCACGCCTACGGCAAGTCGCTGCGCACGGTGAAGTCGTGCGTCGGCTCGACGTGGTGCCGCTACGGCGTGCAGGACTCGGTCGGCCTCGCGATCGCGCTGGAGCTGCGCTACCGCGGGCTGCGCAGCCCGCACAAGCTCAAGGGCGGCGTCAGCGGCTGCGCCCGCGAGTGCGCGGAGGCGCGCGGCAAGGACTTCGGCGTCATCGCCACCGAGAAGGGCTGGAACCTCTACGTCGGCGGCAACGGCGGCGCCAACCCAGCCCACGCGCGGCTCCTCGCCGGCGACCTCGACACCGAGACGTTGCTGTCCTACCTCGACCGCTTCCTCATGTACTACGTCCGCACCGCCGACCGCCTGCAGCGCACGTCCACCTGGATCGAGCACCTCGAGGGCGGCCTGGAGCGGGTGCGCGAGGTCGTGGTCGACGACGCCCTCGGCCTGGGCGCCGAGCTCGAGGCCGAGATGGCGCGACACGTGGGCGGGTATGCCGACGAGTGGGCCGAGACGCTCGCGGACCCGGCGAAGCTCGAGCGGTTCGTCACCTTCGTCAACGCGCCGGACACCCCGGACCCGACGATCGAGTTCACCACCGAGCGCGACCAGATCCAACCGATCGCGCCTGCGCTGATCCCCGTGGGTGCGCCGTCGTGACCGCGGTCTCCTCGCCCTGGATCTCGACGTGGGTGGAGGTGTGCGCCGTCGACTCGATCCCGTTGGAGGGCGGCGTCGCCGCGCTGGTCCACGGTGCCGCGGTCGCGGTGTTCCGGACGTACGACGGCACTGTCTACGCGATCGGCAACGTCGACCCGTTCAGTGGTGCGTCCGTCCTGTCGCGCGGGATCGTCGGCAGTCGCGGGGACGCGCCGGTGGTGAGCTCGCCGATGTACAAGCAGGCCTTCGACCTCCGCACCGGCCAGTGCCTGGACGACGCCTCGGTCAGCGTGGCGACCTACGACGTCGCGATCATGGACGACCACGTCCGCGTCGGCTCGGCCCGGGAGGTGCCGTGACGGTGACCCCCGCGACCGAGCTGCGACCTCTCGACGGCTTCCGGGTCGGCGTCACCGCCGCGAGGAAGGCCGACGAGCAGGTCGCGTTGCTGCGTCGTCGTGGGGCTGATGTCGAGTGGGCGGCCGCCTTGTCCCTGGAGCCCAACCACGTCGACCTCACCGAGCTCCTGGCCGCGACCGCGGAGGTGCTGTCCGCGCCGGTCGACCTCTTCCTCGCCACCACCGGCGTCGGGATGCGGACCTGGCTCGAGGCGGCCACCGAGGCAGGCGTGTACGACGACCTGGTCGCCGCGCTCGGCGCCGCGGAGATCCTCGCCCGCGGCCCGAAGAGCGTCGGCGTGCTCCGTCGGCACGGCCTGCGCGAGCTGTGGTCGCCGGAGTCCGAGTGCTTCGAGGATGTCCTCACCCACCTGCGTGGGCGCGACCTCACCGGCAAGCGGATCGTCGTGCAGGAGCACGGCCAGTCGCTGTCGATGGCCGCGCACGCGCTGCGCCGCCAGGGAGCGTCGGTGCTGACGGTGCCGATCTACCGGGTGGTGTCGGCGGACGACCCGTCGCCCATGTTCCACATGATCGACCTCATCGCGGACCGCGAGCTGGACGCGGTGACCTTCACGTCCGCCCCCGCGGTGGCCGCCCTGATGGAGGCTGCGGTCTCGGTCGGCCGTCGCGACGACCTCATCGCGGCCTTCCAGTCCGACGTCGTCGCCTCGTGCGTCGGCCCGGTGACGGCAGCGGCCTTCGAGATGTGGGGCGTGCCCACGATCTTCCCCGACCGCTCGCGGCTGGCCGGGATGATCAAGCAGCTCGAGACCGAGCTGCCGACGCGGCGCGACGGCGTCGACGTACGCCTCTCCGACGGCCGCACCCTGATCGTCCACTCCGACTCGCTCCTGCTCGACGGGGTGCCGGTGGAGCTGTCGCCCGCACCCCTGTCGGTGCTCAACGCGTTGCTCATCAACCCCGGTTTCGTCGTGTCCCGTCGGGCGCTGCTCGCTGCACTGCCCTCGGGCCAGGCGGGGTCGGAGCACGCGGTCGAGATGGCCGTGGCCCGGTTGCGCGCGGCGATCGGGACGAAGGCCGTGCTGACCGTGGTCAAGCGGGGATATCGGCTCGCCGTCGGGTGAGCCCGACCAGCGGGCTCAGGTCGCGCTGTGGCGCGGGGGCACCTCGCCGTTCGCGACCGCTTCGATCCAGTCGACCGCCTCGTCGGACAGGTAGGAGCCGTGGGGGTCGTCCTGCCCGGTCTGCCAGGCGTCGGCCTCCACGGCACCGCCCGCGCGGGCGATCTGTTGCGCGACCGAGGCCGTGACCTCGTCGCCGTTGTGGGCGATGAGCCAGTCCCGGGTCTCCTGCGACAACCGGGGCCACCAGTCTTCGATCGGAGCGGGCATGGCGCCACGGTAGCCCGTGGGTCCGCAGAGGCAGCCACCGGTAATCGATGGCGGTCGGCCGACCGGTCTGCCTACGCTCCCGACATGGCCTCCACGTTGCACGCGCTGACCATCCTCACGGCCGATCCCGACAGGCTGGCCAGGTTCTGGGGAGACCTGCTCGGCTGGCGGCTGGAGGACCACGGGCTGTCGCATGCGGACGCGCCGCTCCGGCTCGTCTTCGCGGCGCCCGACCTGCCCCGGGGCGGCCTCAACCAGAGCCACTTCCACCTGACCAGCAACGCCGCGTCGCAGGAGGCGACCGTGTCCCGGGCGCTGGAGCTCGGCGCGGCACGCCTCGACGTCGGGCAGCTGCCGGACGAGGACCACGTCGTGCTGGCCGACCCGGACGGCAACGAGTTCTGCGTGATCGAGGAGGGCAACAACTGGCTCGCGGGCACGGGCTTCCTCGGTGAGCTCGCTGCCGACGGGACGCGGGACGTCGGGCTCTTCTGGGCGGCCGCGCTCGACTGGCCGCTGGTCCACGACGAGGACGGGGAGACCGCCATCTCGCCCTCGGGCGGCGGGTTCAAGATCGCCTGGGGTGGGGAGCCGCTCAACGAGCGGCACGCGCGGAACCGGATGCACCTCGTGCTGGTGGCGGATGAGCTGGAGGCCGAGGTGGAACGGCTGGAGTCGTGGGGCGCGTCGGTCACCGAGCGGACCGCCGGCCACATCGAGATGGCGGACCCGGACGGGAACGAGTTCCACGTGCGGGCGGGGTGAGCGGGGACCGTCAGCGGGTGCGGAAGCGCCACGTGGCTTGCTGGTCGCCGTTCTGCCCCGGGTCCTGGTCGAGCCGGTTGCCGGCGACGTCGACGACGCGGGTGGCGATCACGATGCGGTAGGTGGTGCTGGGCTCGAGGCGGCGGACCGGGTCGATCGTGAGCCGGGCGCGGCGCTCGTCGTAGGTCAGGCGTACGGGCACGGGCTTGCGCTGACCCTTGCGGAGCAGGCGGACGTTGGCGCTGGTCAGCAGGGTCGAGCGGATGACCTCGGAGAAGGTGATCGTGACCGACCTCCTGAGGCCCACGCGCCTGGCGCCGTTGGTCGGCGAGCTGTGGCGGACCACCGGGGGACGTACGTCCGAGGGCGGGGCGGGGACGGTCTGCGGGGGGACGGCCTCGCCGGGAGGGTTCTGCCAGATCGGCGTCACCCAGTAGGTCGAGTCGCGGAAGCTGCGGATCGGGAAGGACTCGCACTGCGTCGCCACGTCGTAGCAGTGGACGCCGTTGGGATCGTCGGCCACGCCGCGCAGGGCGGTGACCGGACCACGGACCAGCTGCTCGCGGAAGTAGCCGTAGGCGAAGGCGTACCGCGTGGCCGGCGAGTAGTAGGAGGCGACGTAGGTGCGGCCGGGCGAGATCGCGACCGGTTTCGCAAAGGTGAGGTCCTGCCATCCGGTGGTCGCAGCGGGGGCGAAGGTGCCGGTCGCCAGGCGGTTGCCGTCGACGTCCCACAGCGAGCCGGTGACCGTGCCGAGGTCGACGCGGTAGACGCGGACGCCGGTGACGAGGAGATCGCGCGCCGTCTGGAACTTCAGGCCGAGCTCGACGCCGTTGCGGGCGTCGTCCGCCGCGCAGAAGCCGCGCTCGTCCAGGCGCCACGTCTCGCACTCGACGGGCGCCATCTGCGGGCTGAAGTCGGCGTCCCAGAGGGCGACCGCCTCTCCGGAGGCTCTCGGTGCCGCGGGGGCGGCCGTTGCCGGCAGCATCATCGTGGGGGCGAGGAGCGTTGCGGCGATCACCGCGACGAACCTCTTCACGCGCATCTCTGCCACTCCGTTCGGGTGTCCGCTCCCCCCACGGACGATGCTTCGACGATAGCGCGGTCCTCGAAGGGTGGCACCGGTTTCGACACGCTCGCTTCGCTCGCTGCTCAACCGGCGGCGGCCGGCTCAACCAGTGGGGCGGGTCTCAGCGCTGGAGGTCGACGGCCTCGGGGGTGTGGAGGCGGACCATGAAGCGGCCGGCATGGGCGGGCACGGAGGCCTTCGTCAGCCTGGAGACGATGACCATCGTGAAGAAGGAGGCCGGGACGGACCAGGCCGCCGGTTGGCCGAGCATGGCCGAGGTCCACCCGGAGGACGGCGCGACGGCCAGTGTCCAGGCGACGGCGGCACCCGACCCCAGGCCGCCCACCAGCAGCCCGGCCACGGCACCGACCGGGGTCAGGCCGCGCCACCAGATCCCCAGCATCAGCAGCGGCGCGAAGGTCGAGGCGGTCACGGCGAAGGCGAGGCCCACGGTCCGCGCGACGGCGACGTCCTGGGCCGGCAACGACAGGAGGAGCGGGACGACCACCGCGATGGCCGCCGCCACGCGGAAGGCGGCGACGCCGCCCAGGCGGTAGGACCCCCACCGTCGTCCGGTGACGTCCTGGGAGAGCACGCCTGCCACCGCGATGGTCAGGCCCGAGCTGGTCGAGAGGAAGGCCGCGAAGGCTCCCGCGGTCACCAGGCCGGTCAGGACGGCGCCGAGCAGGCCGCCGACCATGAGGTTGGGAAGCTCCAGCACCAGCACGTCCGAGCGACCCTCGATGAGGTCGGGGGCGTAGATGCGCCCGAGCGCGGCGTACAGAGGGGGCAGGACGTAGAAGACGCCCAGCAGCACGAGCACCGCGAGAGTCGTCCGACGAGCGGCCCGGCCGTCCGGGTTGGTGTAGAACCGCACGACCACGTGCGGCAGGCCCATCGTGCCGAGGAAGGTCGCGACGATCAGGGAGTACGTCGTGTAGAGCCCGATGCCGCCGCCCGGCGAGGCCAGCGGGATCGACCACGACGCCGGTGCCGCAGCCGACGGGTCGGCCGCGCCGTCCGCGGCCCAGACCGCCAGCAGGATGAAGATCGGGATGAGCAGGGCGGTCAGCTTCATCCAGAAGTGGAACGCCTGCACGAAGGTGATCGACCGCATCCCTCCGGGGCTCACCGACGCCAGCACCACCAGCGCGACGACCAGCGAGCCGGCCCACGGCGGCGCGCCGATCGTGGCGCGCAGGGTCACCCCGGCGCCCTGGAACTGCGGCAGCAGGTAGAGCCAGCCGATGCCGACCACCAGCACCGAGCACAGCTTGCGGACTCCCCGCGAGCCCAGCCGCGCCTCGGCGAAGTCCGGCAGCGTGTAGGCGCCCGAGCGGCGCAGGGGAGCGGCGACGAGGACCAGCAGGACGAGGTACCCCGCGGTCCAGCCGACGGGGTACCAGAGCATCTCCGCGCCAAAGGTCAGCAGCAGCCCGGCGACCCCGAGGAAGGAGGCGGCGGAGAGGTACTCCCCGCCGATCGCGCTCGCGTTGAGCCGCGGGCGCACGGTGCGCGAGGCCACGAAGAAGTCGCTCGTGGTGCGTGAGATCCGCAGCCCCCACGTGCCGATCACGAGCGTCGCGAGCGAGACCAGGACGACGCCGACGACACCGGGAAGCACGCTCATCGTCATTCGGGGCCCCCGCGGCGTTGTTCGGAGGAGCGCAGCGGGGGAGAAGAACGTCGTGGGGAGCTCTCGACCAGGTCGGCGAAGTCGCTCTCGTTGGCCTCCGACCGCCGGATGTAGAACCAGCCGAGCACCACCAGCCACGGGTAGGTCAGCACCCCGAGCAGCACCCACGCGACCGGCACCGGCCCCCACCGCACCTCGCCGAGCGAGGGGAGGAGGTGGAAGGCCAGGGGCAGCACGCCGACCGTCAGCGCCAGCGCGATCAGCACCCGGATCGCCAGCATCAGCTGCTCGCGCAGCAGCGAGCGCATGAAGACCTCACCCAGCGCGGTCTCCGCGTCGATCTCCCGCGTGCCGGCAGACCGTACGACGTCCGCGCGCCGCCGCGGCGGCCCGGTGACCCGCACCCGGGGCGGGGGCTGGTCCTGGGTCACGGGCGCGGCCTCACGAGTCGCGCCGCGTCAGCACCGACCGCAGCTCGCGCGTGTGCCGCCGGCTCACCGGCAGCTCGGTCCCGCCGATGACGACACTGACCCGACCGCCCTCGCTGCGCACCTCCTCGACGTGGGGGAGCGCGACCAGCACGGAGCGGTGGATCCGCACGAAGCCGGCCGCCGCCCACTGCTCGGCGAGCGAGGTCAGCGGCGTACGGACCAGGTGCGAGCCCTCGGCGGTGTGCAGCCGGGCGTAGTCGCCCTGCGCCTCGACGTGGGTGATCTCGGAGCGGTTGATGAAGCGGGTGACGCCGCCGCGCTCGACGGGGATCTGCACGTCACCGGACGGCGCCGGGCCGCCGGCCTCGACCACGCGGCGTACGGCCTCGGCGAGGCGCTCCTCGCGCACCGGCTTGAGGACGTAGTCGACCGCGCGCAGCTCGAAGGCCGCGACCGCGTGCTCCTCGTGGGCGGTCACGAAGACGACGGGCGGCGGGTTCTTGAAGCGTGACAGCACCTGCGCCAGGTCGAGCCCGGTCAGGCCGGGCATCTGGATGTCGAGGAAGACCGCGTCGACCTCCTCGGCCTGCAGCACCCGCAGCGCCTCGGTCGCGGAGTCGGTGCCGCGGACCTCGCCGATGCGCGGGTCGCGACCGAGCAGGTAGGTCAGCTCGTCGAGGGCGGGGCGCTCGTCGTCGATGACGAGCACCGTGAGCTGCGCTGGTGGCTGCTGCGTCATACCTGGACCCCCGGGGCGAACTTCGGCACCCGGACGATGACCTTCGTGCCGGCGCCGGGTGCGGTCTCGACGACCAGACCGTAGTCGTCGCCGTAGGCGTTGCGAAGCCTCGCGTCGACATTGCCCAGTCCGACGGAGTCCATCGACGCGTCGCCGGCGAGCGCCTGGCGTACGCGCTCGGGGTCCTCGCCGCTGCCGTCGTCCTCGACCTCGAGGACGCACTCCTGGTCGAGGTCGCGCGCAGTGATGGACAGGCGTCCGACACCGTCGGCCTTGTCGGCGCTGGCCTCCAGCCCGTGGCGCACGGCGTTCTCGACGAGCGGCTGGATGCAGAGGAACGGCACCGCCACGGGCAGCACCTCGGGCGCGATCTGCAGCGTCACCTGCAGCCGGTCGCCGAAGCGCGCCTGCTCGAGGAGGAGGTAGCGCTCGACGGAGCGGAGCTCCTCGGCGAGCGTCGTGTACTCCCCGTGGCGGCGGAAGGAGTAGCGGGTGAAGTCGGCGAACTCCAGCAGCAGCTCGCGCGCGCGATCGGGGTCGGTCCGCACGAAGCTGGCGATCGCGCCGAGCGAGTTGTAGATGAAGTGGGGGCTGATCTGGGCGCGGAGCGCGCGCACCTCGGCCTCCATCAGGCGGGTCCGCGAGGCGTCGAGCTCGGCGAGCTCGAGCTGGCCGCTCACCCACGACGCCACCTCGTCGGCGGCGCGGACCAGCCCGCCGGTGGTGTGCGGCGCCCCGACGACCAGCGCCCCGACCAGGGTGTCGTCGACGACGAGCGGGCTGACGATCGCCTGCCGGACCTCGCAGCCGCCGTCGTCGCAGACCAGCGTCCGCTCGTCGACGATCATGGTGCGGCCGGTCTCCGCGACCTGGCTGATCGTGGGCGGCAGCTGGCTGCGGTGGTGGCCCCCGAGGCCGTCCCACGCCAGCAGCCCGCTGCTGTCACCCAGCCCGGCGGCCGGGGTGCCGAGCAGTGCGCGCAGGTGGCGCACGGACCGCTCGGCGCTCGCCGACGTCAGGCCCTCGCGCAGCGCGGGGCTCGCCAGCGAGGCGTTGTGGAGTGCCCGGAAGGCGGCGCGGTCGGCCTCGCCACCCAACGACGTACGCCTCCACCTCCACGCCATGCCCGGAGAGTAGCCCTCAGCTGCGCTCGCAGCGCCGCTCGTGCTCGGCGGCACACAGGTCGCGCCCCGGTCCGCCGTTGACGAGATCGGTGCCTCGCCTGCCGAAGACCCGGTCGTTGCCCGGGCCGGCACGCAGCTCGTCGTCGCCCTTCGTGCCCTGGATGGAGTCGTTGCCAGCACCGCCGAGGGCGATCATCCGGCGGTTGTGGCACTCGCGCTGGGGGGTGGCGCGGTCGCCGAGCGCGACGATCTGGTCGCCACCTCCGCGTCCGTTCATGACGCTGGTCCCGCACGCGGCGGTGCCGAGCCGGTCGAAGCCGGGCGTGCCCACGAGCGTGACGCGCTGGGCGACGCCGAAGAGCATCCGCGGCGAGACGGCGAAGGTGGTGACGACCACGCCGGCGAGGTTGACGTTCCCCCTGCTCCCGTCGATGGTCAGCCGCCGGCCGGGTGCGGTGACCTTGATCCAGCCCTCGTCGCGCGACATCGTTGCCGTGCCGACCACCGACGGCAGCGGCTCGTCGCGCGCGATCGAGTAGTTGAGGAAGTCGTCGCCCGCGTCGGCGACGATCGTGTCGTCGAAGCTCGCCTCGATGCGGTCCTCCCCGCCGCCCCCGACGAACGAGTCGCGCCCGGGACCGAGGTCGGTGAAGGCGTTGTTGGTCCCGCCCTCGGACACCACCGAGTCGTCGCCTGCGCCGGCGTCGACCTCGACGACGTTGCCGCCCACGACCGGACGCAGGCAGACCAGGTCGTCACCGTCGCCCGCGTCGACGGTGAAGTCCCCGTAGGACACGATCACGTCGGCACCCGGCGTCCCGACCAGCCGGCCACCCGGCGTGCCGACGATGGTCGCGGTGCGTCCCTGGCAGGTCTCCTCGGCTGCGCTCGCGCCCTGCGTGGGGGCCAGCAGGGCCAGTCCCGTCAGGGCTGCGACGGCCAACGACGTCGTACGCCTCATCGCTCGCACCGCGCCTTGCGCTCGGCGACGCAGCGGTCGCGCCCGCGGCTGCCGTCGACCTGGTCGCGACCGGGCCCGCCGACCAGGACGTCGTCCGCGCCGCGGCCGTTGAGCACGTCGTTGCCGGAGCCGCCGCTGACGCGGTCGCGTCCCTCGCCGGCGTCGACCTTGTCGTTGCCGCGGCTGCCGCGGACCCGGTCGTCACCGCCGCGTCCCTCGATCCTGTCGTGGCCGCGTCCCCCGATCAGGAGGTCGTCGCTGCCCGAGCCCCGGATCGAGTCGCGTCCGTCGCCGCCGTTCATCGTGACCTCGCCGGAGCAGTCGAACTCGTAGGCCTCGAAGATGTAGTCGAACTGCCACCGCAGCGAGTCGTCGCCGAGGCCGCCGCGCAGGTCGGCCTCGCACCCGTTCCACACGAGCTCGTCGTCGCCGTCGTCGCCGTTCATCATCACCGTGGGAGCCATCAGGAAGGCGTCCTCGACGCCCACGGCAGTCGCGTCGACCGCCCCGACTCCGAGTCGTCGGGCCGCCAGGTCGAGCGCCAGCCGGCCGGTGTCGGTGGCGGCGACGAGGTCGTCGGTCCCGGCGCCGAGGTCGATGCGGCTGCCGGCGCCGATCGCGGTGGCGGGCTCGAGAGTGAGCTCGTCGTCACCGCCACCGGTGGTCACGTCGAGCGTCGGTACGCCCTCCGTGGGCCGCAGCGTGAGGTCGTCGTCCCCCTCGGTGCCGCGGTAGGTCACCCGGCCGGTCCCCACCTCGAGGCTGGCGAAGTCGAAGCCCGTGAAGCGTGCCGTGCCCCGGGGCGAGGTGAAGGTCCCCTGGGGCATGTCGAGGGTGACGTCGCCGGACCCGCCCTCGAGGCTCAGGCCGTCCTCGCCGTCCCCGCCGTCGAGGACCGCGTCGGACGTCACGTCCGACGTGCCGAGGTAGAGGGAGTCGGTCCCCACCCCGAGCGTGACCGCGTCGGGGTTGGGAGAACCGACGGAGCCGGTGAACACCGAGTCGCCGCCCTCACCGGTGTCGATGGTGTCCTTCTCGGTGTCGGTCCCACCGGCGTAGCCGCCGTTGGGTGTCCGCACCTGCTCACCCGCGTACGCCGTGTCGCTGGTGCGACCACCGATGAACGTGTCCGCGCCCGCACCGAGCACGGTCTCGACGTAGTAGCCGCCGCGGGCCGCCGTGGTGTCGACGACGTCGTTACCGGCGCCGGCCTCGACGCCGATCAGGTTGGAGTTGCTCCCCGGACCGTCTACGCAGATGAGGTCGTCGCCCCCCAGTCCGAAGACGTCACCGGCGGACCCGGTCACGATCACGTCGCGCCCCTCGGTGCCGGTGAGGGTCGGCGTCGTACCGACGATCGTGGCGGCCTCGCCTCGGCAGGTCTCGCCGGCGGCGCTCGCCGCGGTGGTGGGCGCGAGCAGGGCCAGGCCCAGCAGGCCCGCAACGGTGAGTGGCGTCGTACGACGCATGGTTCCCCCAGGAGATCGGTGTCGTCGGTCAGGGGTGTGATGCAGCGCGCGCCCGGAAGGTTGCGGGGTCAGCGGAAGTCGATGAGCAGCATGTCCGTGTCGGTGCCGTCACTCACCGTCGGACGGTCCGCGTCGGACCCGTCCGCGGCGTCCGACTCCTCGCGCAGGTCGCGCACCTTCGCGCGGAAGCACTCGGTGACGTAGGGCAGCTGCATGCCGTCGTGACCGCGGCCGTACTCGTCGTAGAGAGCGCGTACGGCGTCCAGCTTGGCGTCGCGCTCGGCCTCCGGCAGCGAGGCGACGTAGGAGCGGGAGGCGACGATGTCGACGAGCGTGTCGCGGGTGACGTCCTGCCAGAAGGTGAAGGTGGTGCGCTCGGCGGGCTCGAAGAGCTCGTGGTCGGCCAGCACCTCGGAGGACGCGTGCGAGGAGGCCGCGTGCTCGCCGACGACGTTGACGAGGCGGCGCACCCACGGGATGCGCTGGTCGAAGAAGTTCCACACCAGCGCCACGTGGCCGCCCGGCTTGAGGACGCGGGCGATCTCGGGCAGCGCGACCTCGTGGTCGAACCAGTGGAAGGCCTGCGCGACCACGACGACGTCGACGGAGCGGTCGTTGGCGGGGATGTCCTCGGCGCTCGCGACCTTGGCGCTCACCTCGGGCACCCGGTCGTGCAGCACCGCGAGCATCGCCTCGTCGGGCTCGGTCGCGAAGACCGCGTGCCCCTGGTCGACGAGCTCGCGGGTGAGCTTGCCGGTCCCCGCGCCCAGCTCGAGGACGACCTTGGCGTCGCCGCCCATCAGCCAGGCAGCCGCCTCGGCGGGATAGCCCGGCCGGCCCCGGTCGTACGCACCGGCGACCGCACCGAAGGCACGTGACAGGTCGGCAGGGGTGGGGCTCTCGGCAGGTTCGTCGCTCATCGGGGCAAGGCTACAAGCGCGACGCCGGCGTGGGACTCAGCGGCGTGCCTCGCAGCTGGTCCGCTGCTCCGCCCGGCAGGTGTCGCGGCTCTGGCGGCCGTTGGCGCTGTCGCGGCCCGGGCCACCGACCAGCACGTCGCGACCCGCCGAGCCCACGAGGGTGTCGTTGCCGGGACCGCCGAGGAAGTGCGTGCGACGACCGTTGCCGCACTCGACGCGCGCTCCGTCGGGGGTGTTGATGAAGGCGGTGATCTCGTCACGTCCACCGAGCCCGCGCACGGTGGCACGGCAGGCGTTGACCTCGAGGTCGTTGGAGCGGCCGCTGCCCCGGAGCGTGACGACCGACGAGGCGATCCGCGCGTCCTCGAAGCTGTTGGCCTCGACGCGGACGGCCTTCCTGCCGGAACCGACGGTCAGCTTCTCGCGGGCGAGGTCGAGCCCGATCCGCGACCGCGCACCGGCGACGATCTCGTCGGCACCGTCGCCACCGCTGAAGCTGCTCCTCCTCGAGAAGACGCCGATGCTCAGCCTGTCGTCGCCGCCGCGGAGCGCGACCTTCTGCTTCACCCTCCTGCTCGTGTTCCATCCGAGACTGACGCTCTCGTCCTGGTTGCTTCCGAGGACCGTGACCCGGCGCAGGGCGCCGTAGCCACGCACGGAGAACCCGGTGAACCCGCTGAGGTCGAGCCTCGGGCCCGAACCCGTCGAGAGGTAGCCGGCCCCGGTGTCGATCTTCAGGCGGGCGACCCTGTTGTTGTAGAGCATCTGGAACGTGCTGCCCGCGCCACCGTGCGCAGCGCTCGACCCCGCCGGGACGCCGCTCCAGAAGAGCTGCATCTCGCCGTCACCACGGATCTCGTCGGCGTTCGGCTCGCCACCCTCGCCGGAGGAGACGCTGTCGAACCCGCCGCCGACGGCGATGACGTCACGCTCGGTGTCGCTGTCGTCGTCCTCCCCGGCGGTGACGTCCTCCCCGGCCGCGGAGCCGAGGTAGGTGTCGGCGCCGGCTCCGAGCACCGTGCTCGCGCCGGTGGCGAGCGTCGCGTCGACGACGTCGTCGCCGGCTCCTGCGTAGACGGAGGTGTAGGCGTCGCCCGTGACGCAGACCAGGTCGTCCCCGCCCAGCGCGTTCACCGTGAGCGCGGTGTCGGCGACGATGACGTCGTCGCCCTCGGTGCCCGTGACGGTTCCGGTGCCGGTGATCGTGGCGACCCTGCCCTGGCAGGTCGCAGCGGCAGTCGCCGGAGCGGCGGGCGCGAGCAGCGTCACGCCGAGCAGGGCGGCAGCGGACAAGGTGGTGGTGCGGAGCATGCGGTTCCCCCGGATGGTGTCGGCTTCTGTTCCACGTTGCAGGGTGGGATGCAGCGACCGGCGGAGAAGTTGTCGCGGCTACCGTCCTCCCCATGACCGACCCGCTCGCCTGGCTCACCGACCTCGAAGGGGTCCGCTCGGCCTACGCCGGCACCCGCGACGGGATCGACGTGATGCTGAGGGACCGCGGCCTGCGCAAGACCTCGTCGGGCATGACCGCCGAGTCGTTGCTGCGCGGTGCCCACGCGAGCGCCGTCCTCGAGGGGTCGGGCTCCACGCTGGAGCAGGTGCGGACCGGGGAGACCGACGAGATCGCCACCGACGCCGTACGCCTCTCCGCCACCATGCTGGCGCTGGCCCCGTTGCTCAAGACCGCGCCCCTGCAGGCGATCGCGCGGCTCCACGCCGTGGCCGGGTCGGGTGCGCTGTCCGCCGACGAGCTCGGTCGGCCGCGTGACGCCGCGTCGGCCGACCGCCTGCGCGGCGTCGCCGAGCTGCTGCTCTCCGGCACCGAGGCGCCCGCCCTGCTGGTCGCCGCGATCGCCCACGCGGACGTCGCGACGGCCGCGCCGTTCGCCTCGCACAACGGGATCGTCGCCCGGGCGCTGGAGCGGTTGGTGCTGGTCTCGCGCGGGGTCGACGCCAAGTCGCTGGTGGTGCCCGAGGCCGGGCACCTCGCCCACCGTGCGGCGTACGAGTCCAACCTGCGGGCCTACCGCGACGGCGGGCCGAGCGGGGTGCACGCCTGGGCGCTCTACGGGGCGGAGGCGTTCTCCGCGGGGGCCGAGGCCTCGCCGCTGCGGGGGTAGTCCAGCCGGTCGACCATCCCTCGACATGCGAGCGGCACCCGCTCACGAGGATCGGGTGCCGCCGCTGACACGTGTCCGGGCTACCAAGCGTGCACTCTCTAGTCGCCGCCCTCGAGAACATCTCGAATGGCTAGCACCCCATCGGATGGGTGGATCGCCGCGTGGGTACCTGGATCACGTGCTGTCTGTGGAGTTGTTGCCTCTGTTCTAGTCCTGCCCGGTGGCGTCCACAAGGCTTGACTTTGGCGGTGGCCGGTGGGTGCCGTCCCGGGCACGCTCAGGCGCCGAGGTCCCGCTTGCGGCGGTTGGCCCAGATGACGCCCCCGGCAGCGACCGCACCGCCGACGGCCAGCGCGGCCAGCGTCGGCCTGGCCGGGGGCAGGTGCACGCGCGGGCGCAGCGCGACCGGACGGACGAAGCTGAGGACCGGCCAGGCCCTGCTGGTCGCGATGCGGCGCAGCTCGCGGTCGGGGTTGACCGCGAAGGGGTGGCCGACCACGTCGAGCATGTGCACGTCGGTGACCGAGTCGCTGTAGGCGAAGGACTCGGCGAGGTCGTAGCCGACGGTCTCCGCGAGGGACTCGATGGCGCGGGCCTTCTCCTCGGCGTACGCGTAGTAGTCGATGTTGCCGGTGTACTTCCCGTCCACGATCTCCATCCGCGTCGCGATCACGCGATCGGCGCCGAGCAGCTGGCCGATCGGCTCGACGACCTCGGCCCCGGACGCGGAGACGATCACGATGTCGCGGCCCGCGGCGCGGTGCTCCTCGATCAGGCTGACCGCCTCGTCGTAGACGAGCGGCTCGACGATGTTGTTGAGGGTGTCGTGCACGATCTCGCGCACCGTCGCGACGTCCCACCCGGCGCACAGCTGCGACATGAACTCGCGCATCTTGTCCATCTGGTCGTGGTCGGCGCCGCCGGTGAAGAAGACGAACTGGGCGTACGCCGAGCGCAGCATCGCGCGCCGTGAGATGAGTCCGCCCGCCTGGAACTCCTTGCTGAAGGCCAGCGTGCTCGACTTGGCGATGATCGTCTTGTCGAGGTCGAAGAAGGCCGCGGTGGGGCGGGTCATGGGTTCATCGTAGGGGCCTGCGCGGACCGGTTCCGGCCCAGCAGCCGTCCACAGGCGGGCTTGGACGCCGGTTGTCCACACCCTGCTCGCCTCCCGGGTGCCCGTCGTCGGTGGTGGAGCCGAGGCTGGACGGCATGCCCGTACTCCTCCTCACCTCCGCCACCTCCCTCCACGACGCCGTCGTCCCGCTCTGTGCCGCTGCGGGCGTCGAGGTGCAGGTGTGCGCCGAGCCCGACCTCGCCCTCGCTGCCTGGGGCGAGGTCGACCTGGTGCTGGTCGGGGTGGACCTCGCCGAGCGGGTGGTCGCGCTCGCGCCGCCGCGTCGACCGGGGGTCCACGTCGTCGGGGTGGCGCCCGGAGACACGGTCTTCCGGGCTGCCGTCGAGCTGGGTGCTGTGTCGGTGGTCGACCTGCCGCAGGGGGCCGAGTGGCTGGTGGACGCGCTCGCCGACGTCGGCGAGCGGGCCTCGCCCGGGCGGACGATCGGGGTGGTGGGCGGCGCCGGGGGTGCCGGAGCGACGACCCTGGCGTGTGCGCTCGCGCAGTCGTACGCGGCCCGGGCGCCCACGCTGCTCGTGGACGCCGACCCGCTCGGGCCCGGCCTCGACCGGTTGCTGGGGATGGAGGACCTGCCCGGCGTGCGGTGGGAGGGGCTCGGCGAGACCGCCGGTCGGCTCGGGGCGCGGGCGCTGCGGGAGAGCGTGCCGCGCCGCGAGCTCCTCGGCGTCCTCACCTGGTCCGGGCTCCGACGACGGCTCGACGTGCCGACCGCGCGGCGGATCCTGCCCGCGGCGGTGCGGGGCCACGACCTCGTGGTGCTCGACCTGGCCCGGCAGGGTGGTCCGGCCCTCACCGAGCTGGTCGACCGCTGCGACGACCTGCTGGTGGTCACCCCGTCGACGGTGCCGGGGCTGGCCGCGACCGCCCGGCTGGTCGCCGACCTCGGTCGGTCGGGTCGGGCGGGGCTGGTCGTGCGGCCGGGAGGCCTGAGTGACGCCGACGCCGAGCAGGTGACGGGGCTGCCCGTCGTCGCGGCGGTGGCCGACCAGCGCGGGCTGGCGGCGTCGGTCGACCGGGGGCTCGGTCCGCTCGCCGGTCGCGGGCCGCTGGCGCGGGCCGCCCGGGACCTGTTGGCAGCCGCGGCATGAGTGCGCCGGTGCCGGCTGCCGTGCTCGACGACGTACGCCGTCGGTTGGCGGGCTCGGCCGGTGAGCTCACTCCGCACCGCGTGGCCGAGGCACTCCGGGCGACCGGGTCTCCGGTGGGGGACGCGACGGTCCTCGCGGTCCACGACCTGCTGCGGCGTGACGTGCTCGGGGCCGGGCCGCTGGAGGAGCTCCTCCGGCTGCCGGACGTCACCGACGTGCTGGTCAACGGACCCGAGGACGTGTGGATCGACCGCGGCGGCGGGTTGGAGCGGGTCGCGGTCACCTTCCCCGACGACGCCGCTGTGCGCCGGCTCGCGCAGCGGCTCGCCGCCACCGCCGGACGCCGGCTGGACGACGCGTCCCCGCACGCGGACGTACGCCTCCCCGACGGCACCCGGTTCCACGCCGTGCTTGCGCCGGTGGCCCGGTCGGGCACCGTGATCTCGCTGCGCGTGCCGCGAGGTCGGGTGTGGACGTTGCCCGAGCTCGTGAGCGCCGGAGCGCTTCCGCCGGACGGCGCCTTCCTGCTCGAGGAGGTGGTCGACTCGCGGTGCGCCTTCCTGGTCACCGGCGGCACCGGCACCGGGAAGACGTCGGTGCTGTCGGCGCTGCTGTCGCTGGTCGATCCGGGCGAGCGGATCGTGCTCGTCGAGGACGCCAGCGAGCTGAGGCCCGACCATGCGCACGTCGTCGCGCTGGAGGGTCGTCCGGCCAACATCGAGGGCGTGGGCGAGATCTCCCTGCAGACGTTGGTGCGGCAGGCGCTGCGGATGCGACCCGACCGACTGGTGGTGGGGGAGGTCAGGGGCGCCGAGGCCGTCGACCTCCTCGCAGCGCTGAACACCGGTCACGGAGGGGGCTGCGGCACGCTGCACGCCAACTCCGCCGCGGACGTGCCGGCCCGGATCGAGGCCTTGTCGTTGGCCGCCGGGCTGCCGCGGGAGGCGGCGCACAGCCAGCTCGCTGCAGCGCTGGACGTCGTGATCCACCTCGGTCGGGGTCGTGACGGTCGGCGTCGCGTCCTCGAGCTCGGGGTGCCCGAGCGCGACGGGACGGGGCTGGTGGTGCTGCGCACGGCGGCGACCTTCGAGCCCGACCGGGTGGTGCGCGGACCTGCCGCCGGCGCCCTGGCGGCGCGGCTGGGTTCGGTGGCGTGGTGAGTGACGGGGTGACGGCGCTGCTCGTCGCCGCAGCACTCGCGGTGTGGATGCCGGGGCCCCTCGCCCGGTCCCTGTCCCTGCCCACCGGTCGTCCCCGCCGCGCCGCGCTCCACGTGCTGCGCCGGCGGCGCCAGGTCGCGGCCGACCAGGCGGCCGTGCTGGAGGTGTGCGACCTGCTGGCCGCCGAGCTCGCGGCCGGCCGTCCGCCGGGTGCCGCCCTGTCCGCGGCGAGCGAGAGGTGGCCACCGCTCGTGGCGGCCGTCGAGGCCGTACGCCTGGGTGCGGACGTGCCGGAGGCCCTGCGCCGGCTGGCCGAGGTCCGTCCGGGCGCCGCCGACCTGCGGTGGGTGGCGGGGGCGTGGCAGGTCGCGCAGCACTCCGGGCACGGCCTGTCGGCTGCCCTGGAGCGCACGTCCTCCGGCCTGCGCGCGCGACGGCGCACGCGACGTCTCGTCGACTCCGAGCTCGCCTCGGCACGGGCGACGGCCCGACTGGTCGCCTGCCTGCCGCTTGCCGTGCTGGTCATGGGCTCGGGTGCCGGGTCGGACCCGTGGGCGTTCCTCCTCGCGACCCCCGTGGGCTGGATCTGCCTGTCGGCCGGGCTCGGACTGATCGGGCTCGGGCTGTGGTGGATCGAGCGGCTCGCCGACCGGGCAGCGGCGCCGTGACCTGGCTCAGCGGCCTGTGCGCTGCGGCCGCGGTCCTGTGGTGGTTCCCCTCCCTCCCGCGTGCACCCCGCGACCGCGCGCGGTCGGGCGTCAGCCTGCGCCCGGTGGCGGCGGTCGGCGTCGGGGTCCTGGCGTGGTTGTTCGTCGGCGGGGCGCTGGCGCCGGTGGCGGGAGTCGTCGCATCGGTGCTGTCGTGGCGGGTGCTGGCCGGAGCGGAGGCACCCACGTGGCGTCGCGAGCGGGAGGAGCTCGAGCGCACGCTGCCCCACCTGATCGCCCTCTTCGCCTCGACCCTGAGGTCCGGCGCCGAACCCGTCGCCGGGTTGGCGCAGGTGTGCGCGGCGCTGCCCGGTCCCGCCGCTCGGCGACTCGCACCCGTGGTCGAGCAGGCCCGCTGGGGTGCGTCCGGGGTGGAGGCGTGGTCGGCGGTGGCCGCCGACGAGGCGCTCGGGCCGTTGGCGCGCGTGATGGTGCGCTCGCAGACCTCCGGCGCGTCCGTGGTCCAGGCCGTGGAGCGCCTCGCCGACGAGATCGAGCGCGAGTCGCTGGCCACCGCGGAGGACGCCGCCCGCCGGGTCGGCGTGGCCGCCGCGATCCCGCTCGGTGTGTGCCTGCTGCCCGCCTTCCTGCTGCTCGGCGTCGTGCCGACCGTGGCGGCACTCTTCGGGTCGGTGGCGCCGTGACGGGCCCCTGTGCGTCCACAGGTGCCGCGATCCGGGCCTCGTCCACAGCCGGAGAAGGCCCCGGGTGCGGCCACGCCACAGCTCTCCGAGGGTGGGTGAGGACGGGGTTCATCGGGAGTCCCGCAGCGACAGGAGGACCCATGACCACGACCACCCAGCACGACGAGTCCGGCATCACCACCGCGGAGTACGCCGTCGGCACGGCAGCCGGCGCGGGCTTCGCCGGCCTGCTCTACAAGCTGCTCACCGGCAGCTTCGGCGACCAGCTGTTGGGGCGGCTCTTCGACCACGTCATGGGCCTGCTCGGCATCGGCTGATGGCGGTGCGGCAGCGAGACCAGCAGCGGGCCCAGCAGCGGGCCCGGCGCCGGGAGCAGCGCCAGGAGCAGCGCCGGGGCCACCGGGGCGCTGCGACGGCGGAGCTCGCGCTGGGCATCCCGCTGCTGGTGGCCCTGACCGCGGGCCTGGTGTGGATGCTGGCGGTCGGCGCAGCCCAGGTGCGGGTCATCGACGCGTCGAGGGAGGCGGCGCGCGCGGTGGCCCGGGGCGACGAGGTCGCCGCCGCGGAGGCCGTGGCCCTCCGGATCGCGCCCGAGCGGGCCCGCGTGAGGATCGCGGTCGGTGACAGCCAGGTGGTGGTCACGACCAGCGTCCGGGTCACCGGACCCGGAGGGCTGCTGGCCTCGCTGCCGGGCGTGACGGTGTCGGCCGACGCCGTCGCGCTGGTGGAGGTGTCATGAGGTGGCGGATCGGCCCGCGGCGCGCCGACGACGGGGGCGCGACGGTCCTGGTCGTGGCGATGGCGGGGGTGCTGATGTTCGTGACGCTCGGCCTCGCTGCGGCCGGCGGGCTCGTCACTGCGCAGCGGCGGGCACAGTCGGCGGCGGACCTGACCGCGCTCGCCGCGGCGGCGTCTGTGGAGGCCGACGCCTGCGCCGAGGCGCTGCGGGTGGCGGGCGCCAACGCGGCGGCCCTCGACAGCTGCGAGCTCGTCGGCACTGACGTGCTCGTCACCGTGTCGGTCGCGGGTCCGGCCACGCCCGGGCGCGACCTGCGGGTGAGTGCCGAGGCGCGCGCTGGTCCGGGCTGAGTGCCCGGCGGCAGCGGTGTCAGACGCGGCTGGTGTCGGTCTCGGGGTTGTCGTCGCGGCGCTCGGCCTCGACGCGCTCGAGCTTCTCGTTGAGCTTGGTCAGCTCCTTGCGCTCCTTGCGGTGCGCGAGACCGCGACGCGTGCCCCACTTGAGGATCGAGAAGCCCCAGAGGATGGCCGCACCCGCGGCGACACCGACGAGGAAGGACTCAAAGGTCGTCACGCCGAAGCCGAGGAGCTCGCCCCCCGTGCCGGGCTCGCTGACGAAGAGCGCGCTGAGGATCGCGATGCCGCCGAGGATCATGAGTGCCAGACCGAGGAAGACCATGCCGCGAATGTAGCGCCACTAGCCCCCGCGCGGTGCACCCGCGAGGAGGGCATCGAGCAGGGCCACGGCACCGTCCTTGTCGAGGGGGTTGTTCTGGTTGCCGCACTTGGGTGACTGGATGCATGACGGGCACCCGCTGGTGCACTCACAGCCGGCGATGGCCTCGCGGGTCGCGGCCAGCCAGTCCGGTGCCGTGCGGTAGCCCCGCTCGGAGAATCCGGCGCCGCCGGGATGACCGTCGTACACGAAGACGGTGAGCACCCCGGTGTCGGCGTGGCGGGCGGTCGAGACGCCGCCGATGTCCCAGCGGTCGCAGGTGGCGAAGAGCGGAAGGAGGCCGATCGAGCAGTGCTCGGCGGCGTGGGCCGCGCCGGGGACGTCGAGCGCCGCCAGGCCCGCCTCGGCGAGGACGTCGTCGGGGACGGTCCACCACACGGCCGTCGTCCGCAGCGCCCGCTCGGGCAGGTCCAGTGGCTCCTCCGACAGCACCTCCCCGCCGGGCTGGCGCCGCTTGAGGAAGGAGACGACCTGGTGGGACACGTCGACCTCGCCCAACGACAGCTCGCAGCCGCCCCACGACCGGCGTTCGCGGGTGGCGACGATGCTGATGTCGGTGACCTCCCGAGCGGTGGTGCTGTAGGCCGGCTCGTCGCGTCGCATGGTCGCGACGTGGTGCTCGAGGTCGAGGTCCTCGACCAGCCAGGTCTCGCCCTGGTGGACGTAGACCGCGCCCGGATGGGCCTGGTTGTGGGCGCCGCCGGCGTCGACGGTGCCCACGACGCGACCGGTGTCGGCCTCGATCAGCTGGACCGGCGACCCGCCGGCGGACCGGATGTCGGCGAGGTCGGCGGCCCGGCCGCTGTGGGTCCAGAACCATCCGCGCGGCCGCCGCCGCAGCAGTCCCAGCGTCGTCAGCTCGTCCACCACCTCGCGGGCCGTCGGGCCGAAGAGCGGCAGGTCCGCCTCGACCAGCGGCGACTCCTGGGCCGCCGCACACAGGTGGGGGCCCATGACGTGAGGGTTTGACGGGTCGAACACCGATGCCTCGACGGGCGCCCCGATCAGCGTCTCGGGGTGGGTGACGAGGTAGGTGTCGAGCGGGTCGTCCTTGGCGACCAGCACGCCCAGCGCATCCTGGGCGCCGCGGCCGGCCCGGCCCACCTGCTGCCAGAAGGCCGCGCGGGTGCCGGGGAAGCCCGCGATGAGCACGGCGTCGAGCCCGCTGATGTCGATCCCGAGCTCCAGTGCGTTGGTCGCGGCCAGGCCCATCAGGTCGCCACGGCGCAGCGCCGCTTCCAGGGCCCGCCGCTCCTCGGGGAGGTAGCCGCCGCGGTAGGCCGCGACCTTCCCGGGCAACGACGGGTCGACCTCGGCGAGCAGGTCGGCGGCGGTGAGCGCGACCTGCTCCGCACCGCGGCGGGACCGGATGAAGGCGAGGGTGCGGACGTCCTCCGCGACGAGGTCGGCGAGCAGGTCGGCGACCTCCGAGGACGCGGCACGCCGTACCGGTGCACCGTTCTCACCGGCGTGGGAGGTGAACGGCGGCTCCCACAGCAGCAGCGAGACCCGGCCACGCGGCGAGTCGTCCTGCGACAGCGCGACGACGTCGAGCCCGGTCAGCCGGGCGGCGGTCACCTCCGGCTGCGCGACGGTCGCCGAGGCCAGCACGAACGTCGGGTGCGCGCCGTACATCGCGCACACCCGCCGCAACCGGCGCAGGACGTGGGACACGTGCGCGCCGAAGACCCCGCGGTAGTGGTGGCACTCGTCCACCACGACGTACTGCAAGGAACCGAGGAACCGCGACCACCGGTGGTGGGAGGGGAGCAGGGAGCGGTGGAGCATGTCGGGGTTGGTCAGGACGTACTCGCCGTAGTCGCGCGTCCAGTCGCGCTCCTCCCGCGAGCTGTCGCCGTCGTGGGCCGCGAGGCGTACGTCGAGGCGCAGCGACCCCAGCCCGGCGAGCTGGTCGTGGGCGAGCGCCTTGGTGGGCGCGAGGTAGAGCACCGATGCCCCGCGCTGGCCGAGCGAGCCGCGGGCGCCGCGGATCGCCGAGAGCGCCGGGAGCTGGTAGGCCAGGGACTTTCCCGAGGCCGTCCCGGTCGAGACGATCACGTGGTCGCCGGCGTGTGCGGCGTCGGCCGCCAGCACCTGGTGGCGCCACGGACGGGCCACCCCCTGGGCGGCGTAGGCACCGCGTACGTCGTCCGGCACCCACGACGGCCAGTCCTCGTGCACCGCCTCGCGGGCCGGCAGCACCTCGAGGTGGCGGAGCCGGTCCTCACGCCCCGGGACGCCCGTGAGCCGACGGATCAGCGCCTCGACCGGGGGCAGCACATCGGGGCGGGAGGGACTCACCCGCGAAGTCTGGCAAACGGGGACGACACCGGCGTCCGGGGAGAAGCGGTGGAGAAGTGCTGGGGACTCCTGCGGAACGGGTGGGACTCGTGGTTTGATACCACCCGGAACGAAGAGTGGGTCACGAGGTGTGCCCCGCAGACGTACTGTCCGAACTGATTTCGGGGACCGGGGAGCAGTCGTGGATCTCACCCTTGCCACACGCGAGGAGGATGGTCGCGCCATCGTGGCGGTCGGCGGGGAGATCGACGTCTACACCGCACCCAAGCTCCGTGACTGCATCACCGAGCTCGTCGGCGCTGGCACCTACGACATCGTCATCGACCTCGAGGCGGTCGAGTTCCTCGACTCCACGGGCCTCGGCGTGCTCGTCGGCGGCCTCAAGAAGGTCCGCGCCCACGACGGCTCGCTCGACCTCGTCTGCACGCAGGAGCGCCTGCTCAAGATCTTCCGGATCACCGGCCTGGCCAAGGTGTTCGTCATCCACGACGCCATCGGGCTCGCTCCCGGCGCCTGATCGCCGCCTGCTCCACCCCTCTGCTCCACCACCCCGGACGTGCTGGTGACGTCAGCGGGGGCGCTTCGCCGTACCCGCGCGCAGAACACGGATGTGGCGTAGGTCACCCTGCCCCGTGATCTGGATCACCTCTGCGTAGACTCCGGCGCGTTCATGGATCTTTTCCAGTCCTAGGAGGACACGCATGACGGGGATCTTGCCCGCGGTCGTGAAGCCGGAGCTCGAAGGTGGAAACCTGGTCCTGGTCGTCGTCGTCGCCCTGATCGCACTTGGTGCGCTCGGGATGGCCGCGATGTTCAGGTCCCAGGTGTTGGCCGCAGGCGAAGGCACCGACAGCATGAAGACCATCGCCCAAGCAGTGCAGGAAGGCGCCAACGCCTACCTGACCCGGCAGTTCCGGACCCTGGCCATCTTCGCGGCGATCGCGTTCTTCGCGCTTCTCGTGCTGCCGGCCGACGACATGACCGTGCGGATCTTCCGCTCCGTGTTCTTCATCGTCGGCGCGGGCTTCTCTGCTGCCGTCGGCTATCTCGGCATGAACCTCGCCGTACGCGCCAACCTGCGCGTCGCGGCGGCCGCCGAGACCACCGGTCGCGAGACGGCCATGACGATCGGCCTGCGCACCGGTGCGATGGTCGGCATGCTGACCGTCGGCCTCGGCCTGCTCGGCGCCAGCCTCGTCGTGCTCCTCTTCCAGGACTCGGCGCCCGACGTGCTCGAGGGCTTCGGCTTCGGTGCCGCGCTCCTCGCCATGTTCATGCGAGTCGGCGGCGGCATCTTCACCAAGGCCGCCGACGTCGGCGCCGACCTGGTCGGCAAGGTCGAGCAGGGCATCCCCGAGGACGACCCGCGCAACGCCGCGACGATCGCCGACAACGTCGGCGACAACGTCGGTGACTGCGCCGGCATGGCCGCCGACCTCTTCGAGTCGTACGCCGTCACGCTGGTCGCCGCGCTGATCCTCGGCTCGCAGGCATTCGGTGACAAGGGCCTCGTCTTCCCGCTGCTGATCCCGGCCATCGGTGCACTCACCGCGGTCGCGGGCGTCTACCTGACCCGGCCCAAGGCGGGTGAGAACGGCCTGACGACCATCAACAAGTCGTTCTACATCTCCTCGGGCATCGCCGCGGTGGCGAGCGTCGTGCTCTCCTACATCTACCTCCCGAGCAGCTTCTCGGAGTTCACCAACATCTCCGACAGCCTCGTCGGCGCCGACGGTGACCCCCGCTTCATCGCTGCCTCCGCCGTCGTCATCGGCATCGTGATGTCCGCGGGCATCCTGGCCCTCACGGGCTACTACACCGGCACCGAGTACCGCCCGGTCAAGGACGTGGGCAAGACCTCGCTCACCGGTGCGGCGACGGTGATCCTGTCGGGCCTCTCGGTCGGCTTCGAGTCGGCGGTCTACACCACGCTGGTCATCGGTGCCGCGGTCTTCGGCGCCTACCTCCTCGGCGGCGCGGCCCTCACGGTGTCGCTCTTCGCGGTGGCGCTGGCCGGCTGTGGCCTGCTGACCACCGTCGGCGTCATCGTCGCGATGGACACCTTCGGCCCGGTCTCCGACAACGCGCAGGGCATCGCCGAGATGTCCGGCGACGTCAGCCCGGAAGGCGCGCAGATCCTCACCGAGCTCGACGCCGTCGGCAACACCACCAAGGCGATCACCAAGGGCATCGCGATCGCCACTGCGGTGCTGGCCGCGACGGCGCTCTTCGGCTCCTACGCCACGTCGGTGTTCGACTCGCTCGCGGAGGCCAACGTCGCTCCTGACGAGGTCTACCTCCTCGACTTCAGCGTCTTCAACCCGGCCGTCATCGTCGGTGTGCTGCTCGGTGCGGCCGTGGTGTTCCTCTTCTCCGGCCTCGCCATCAACGCGGTCGCCCGCGCTGCCGGCGCCGTCGTGATGGAGGTCCGCCGCCAGTTCCGCGAGATCCCCGGCATCATGGAGGGCACCGGCCGTCCGGAGTACGGCAAGGTCGTCGACATCGTCACCAAGGACTCGCTGCGCGAGCTCGTGACGCCCGGCATCCTGGCCGTCCTGGCGCCGATCGCCGTGGGCTTCGGCCTCGGCGCGACCGCGCTCGCCGGCTTCCTCGCCGGCGCGATCGGCACCGGCACCCTGATGGCCGTCTTCCTGGCCAACGCCGGTGGTGCGTGGGACAACGCCAAGAAGCTGGTCGAGGACGGCCACCACGGTGGCAAGGGCTCGGCCGCCCACGAGGCCACCATCATCGGTGACACCGTCGGCGACCCGTTCAAGGACACCGCAGGCCCGGCCATCAACCCGCTGATCAAGGTGATGAACCTCGTCTCGCTGCTCATCGCGAGCGCGGTCGTCTCCCTGAGCGTCGGCGACGACCAGAACGACCTGCTGCGCATCGTGATCGCGCTCGTCTGCGTTGCGATCATCGCGGGCGCGGTGATCATCTCCAAGCGGCGCGAGGTCGCGATCAACGACGACGGTGACAACACCGGCTCGTCGTCGTTCACCCCGCACCACACGCCCGACCCGCACAACGCCTGACCCGCACCACGCCTGACCCGCACAGCCTGACCACTGCGTCACCAGCGGCCCGTCACTCCCTCCGGGGGTGGCGGGCCGCTGTCATGCCCCCGCCGGCCTGACGCTTGTGTGCACCGGGAGGTTGCCGAGTTGACGCTTGTGCGCACCGCGAGGCTGCCGAGTTGACGCTTGTGTGCACCGCGAGGCTGCCGAGTTGACGCTTGTGCGCAGGGTCGGCGTCCACAGGCGTCAACTCGGCAGGGCTGGCGTGTGCGCAAGCGTCAGCTCGGCAGGACTGGCGTGTGTACAAGCGTCAGGTCGGCGGGGCTGGCGTGCGCACAAGCGTCAACTGGGCGGAAGGGCGATCGTGAAGGAGGCCCCACCCTCCGGGGCGACGCCGGCGGCGATCGTGCCGCCCATCCGGCGTACGAGCCCGGCAGCGATCGCGAGCCCCAGGCCCTGTCCGCCCGTGGTTCGGCTGCCGCGGTAGCGCTCGTGCAGCACCCCCGGCTCGAAGACCACCGCCAGGTCCTCCGGCGCCAGCCCGGGCCCGGAGTCGCGCACCTCGACCACGCCACCCGCCCGGGTCGCGAGGACGACCGTCCCGCCGCGCGGCGTCACGCGGAGCGCGTTGTCGAGGAGGGCGTCGAGCACCTGCCGCAGCCGGGCCGGGTCGGCACGTACGACGTCCGGCGCGGCGTCGGCCACCACTGTGATCCCGGCCGCGCGGCCCCGGGACTGCCATGCCTCCGCGGTGGCGGTGACGAGGGCAGCCAGGTCGACGTCGGCGACGGCGATCCGGAAGTCGTCGGCCTCCAACCGGGCCAGGGCGAGCAGGTCGGCGACGTACGCCTCGAGCCGGTCCGCCTCGCCCACCAGCGTGGCGCCGACCTCACGCGCGTCCTCGGGTGGCACGGTCCCGTCGGCAAGCCCCTCGGCATAGCCGCGGACGGCCGTCAGGGGTGTGCGCAGCTCGTGGGAGACCGACAGCAGGAACCGACGCTGGCGTTGCTCGCTGGTGGTGAGCGCCGCGTCGAGCTGGCCGAGGGCCTCGGCCACCGCGACGACCTCGACTGGCCCCCTCGTCGGCACCGTGACGCCGCGCTCGCCGGCTGCGAGCCGCCGGGCGGCGGTGGCCGTCTGGGTGAGGGGCGCCGCCAGCCGCCGCGCCAGCCACGCCGCCAGGGCCAGCGCCACGAGCGACCCGAGGGCGAGCGCGAGCACCACGCGACGGCGTACGGACGTGAGCGCCGCATCTGCGCTGCCGACGTCGGCTGCGAGCACGACGGCGCCACCGCCGCGGGACGGACGGGCCTCGACGAGGACGGGTACGCCGTCGAGCTCGCCGCTGGTCGACACCGGGTCGCCCGCACGCAGCCGCCCGACCTCCTCCGGGGTCAGGGCGGCGCCCGCCCCGGAGACACGGGCGGGCGTGACGACGCCGATGGTCAGGCCGGACACCGCGGTCACGCGGTCGAGCCGGTCGGAGCGGAGGGTCAGTCGCGGCAACCGGGCGAGCAGCTCCACCTGGCGGGCGAGGGGGGCGCGGACGGCCTCCTCGCGGGCGCCGGAGAGCAGCGGCGCCACGAGGACGCCGGAGAGCAGCGCCGAGACGACGGCGACAGCCGCCATGGCGAGCGCCAGTCGCGCGGTCAGGCCGGTGGGCCTCACGTCCGCCTCCGCGCCCGGTAACCGATGCCACGCACGGTCTCCACCGGACAGTGCTCGCCCAGCTTGGCGCGCAGCTGTGCCACATGGACGTCGACGGTTCGGCTGGAGCCGTAGTCGGCCTGCCCCCAGGCGCGCGACATCAGCTCGGCGCGGTCGAACACCTTGCCCGGTGAGGCCATCAGCACCTCCAGCAGGTTGAACTCGGTCGTCGTCAGGTGGCAGACCTCCCCGGCGACGGCCAGCGTCCGCGACCCCGGGTCGAGGGTCACGTCGCCGTCGCGGACCACCTTCGGACCGCTGGGCGCGCTGCTGCGCCGGACGACGGTCTTGACGCGCGCAACCAGCTCGCGCGGCGAGAAGGGCTTGGTGACGTAGTCGTCGGCGCCCAGCTCGAGGCCCAGCACTCGCTCGACCTCGTCGTCGCGGGCGGTCACGAAGAGGACGGGCGTCCAGTCGCCCGCGTCTCGCATGGCGCGGCACACCTCGGTCCCCTCGCCGTCCGGCAGCCCGACGTCGAGGAGCACGGCGGCAGGACGCAGGCGGCGTACGGCACCGAGACCGTTGGCGACGGTGGTCTCGATGTGGACGCCGAAGCCGGCGGCGGTGAGGTAGCGGCGGACGAGGTCGCTGATCGCAGGCTCGTCCTCCACGACGAGCACGAGCCCACGCGTCTGGTCCACGGGACGAACGCTAGTGGGCTGAAGCCGCCTCGACCGGCAGTCCGCGGACGCCCTTACCGAACCCGAACACCACGCTGACGCTCCCGCCACCCGTGCAGACCACGGTCGACCCACGAGCCGGCACCAGCCGGCGCACCGACAAGGAGATCGACATGCCCCTCATCCAGACCGCCGGCCTGTTCGCGGCCGGGCTCCTCACCACCTCCGGCCTCTTCACGGGCGCGGCCCCGTCCACCTCGACCGGCGACGGGCCGCAGGTCCCGTGCGGCGCGGTGTGGTCGCATCTCCCCGAGGACCTCCGGGCCGACCTCAGGGGCGTACGCGCGCTGCCGGTCAGTGAGAAGGCCGATGCGCTGCGGGCGATCCGCCGCGACGCCCTCGACGGCGACTACGGCACGCAGGTGCAGCGCTTCGCCGAGCGCCGAGTCGAGCGGATCCGTGCGATCCGGCGGGCGCTGCCGGACGAGATGAAGGCGGACCTCCACGAGGCCCGTCGCCTCACGGGTGCTGACCGCCTGGAGGCCTACCGCGAGATCCGGTCCGGGGCGCTGGCCGGGGAGTACGGCGACCGGGTGCAGGAGGTCGCCGCCACGGTCCAGGAGCGGCGCGAGGCCTGCCGTCCGCCGAGCTGACGCTTGCGTGCACGCACGACGTGCCGAGCTGGCGCTTGTGCACGCGAGGGATGTGCACAAGCGTCAGGTCGGCGGGGTCCGGATGTACGTAAGCGTCAGCTCGGCGGGGGCCGGGTGCGCACAAGCGTCAGGTCGGCGGGGTCCGGCGCCAGCGCCACCAGTTCCGCTCGCCCAGCAGCGTCATCGCGGCGGGGAGCAGCAGTCCTCGTACGACCGTGACGTCGAGGAGGATGGCGACGGTCATGCCGACACCGACCTCCTTGACCGCGACCAGCTCGCCCGCGGCGAAGCCGATGAACACCACCGCGATCGCCACCGCGGCCAGGGTCACCACCGGGCCGGAGGCGGTGATGCCGGTCAGCACCGCACGGTCGTTCGCCTCACGGGCGTCCAGCGGAGGGAGGGATGCCTTCGCGCCGCCGGGGCGCAGCGCCTCCCACTCCTCCTTGATGCGCGCCACGAGGAAGACGTGGTAGTCCATCGAGAGCCCGAACGCGAACATGAAGAGGAGGGCCGGCGTCGTGAGATCGAGGGTGCCGGTCGCGGTGCCGCCGAGCAGCGGACCGCCCCACCCGTGCTGGAAGACCAGCGTGACGACGCCGAGGGTCGCTCCCAGTGACAGCAGGTTGAGCAGCAGCGTCTTGACCGCGATGACGGGGGAGCCGGTGAGCCGCAGGAGCAGGAGCCCGGAGACCAGCACCACCGCGCCGATGGCCAGGGGCAACCGGTCGGCCAGCGCAGCGCGGGCGTCGACGAGCTCGGCCGCCGGACCACCGACCTGGACGGTCAGGCCCAGCTCGCTGCCGAGGGCTCGTACGTCGGTGACGACCCGTTGCGCCGTGCGGCCGCTCGTGGGGCCGTCGGGGAGCACGGTGAGACGGCTCCAGCCGTCCGGCAGGCCGTCGCGCAGGACGACGTCGTCGACACCGGCCAGCGCGATCATCTGCTCCTGAAGCGCGGTGAGCCGGGGGTCGCCGACGGCGCCGTCGACGAGCACCTCCACCGGAGCGGTCGCGATGTCGGGGTAGTCGCGCTCGACCACCTCGACCACCTCACGAGCCTCGCTGCCGGGGGGCAGCGACCGGGCGTCCGAGGCGCCGAGCTGCAGCCCGAGCAGCGGTGCCGCCAGGGCGACGAGCAGGCCGGCAGAGACGAGCAGCACCGGCCACGGCCGTGCCTGGGCGAGACGGGCCAGCCGCGCCAGCACGGATCGCTCGGGTGACCGCGCCGGGCGGCCGAACGCGCCCCGGTCCGCGGGAGGGATCCTCCGGTGACCGACCGACAGCAGCGCGGGGGCAAGGGTGAGCCCGGCGGCCGTCACGACGCTCACCGCGACCAGGCCACCCACCGCCATCCCGGTGAGCAGCGGGTCGCCCAGGAGGAGCAGTGCCGCCAGGGCGGAGCCGACGGTGACACCCGAGACCAGCACCGTGCGGCCCGCCGTGTCGAGGGTCCTCCCGAGGACGAGGGCCAGGTCGGGATCGCGTCCGGCCGCCGCCCGTTCCTCGCGGAACCGCGCCAGCACGAGCAGGCAGTAGTCGACGCACAGCCCGAGCCCGAGCACCGTGACCACGTTGACCGCGAAGTCGCTCACCGACGTCACGCGGGCCGCCCCTGCGAGGGCCAGGAGCGAGACGGCGACCGCGGCGAGTGCGGAGACCACGGGGAGGAGGCCCGCGACGACGCTGCCGAGCGCGAGGGCGAGCAGCACCACCAGCACGACGAGGGCCGCGCCCTCGCCCCGGGCGGCGTCCTGCACAGCCTGGTCGGTGAAGGTGCGCTCGGCGAGGAGGTCGCCGCCGAGGGCGACCTCGGGGAACGGAGTCTCCTCGAGCGCCTCGCCGATGCGGTCAGCGACGGCGAGCGCCTCGTCGTCGGTGAGGGCCGGGTCGAGGTCCACCTCGATGAGGGCGCTGGTGCGGTCCTCGGCCACCAGCTCGTAGGCACTGGTCGTCCACGGGTCCCGGAGGTCGACGACACCCGGCAGCTCGCGCACCGCGAAGACCGCTGCACTGGTCGGGTCGAACGTCTCGGGGGCGAGCGGGTCGGTGCCGGACAGGAGCACCACGACCTGCTCGCCCTCCGTGTCCAGGGCGTCGAGCCGCTGCTCGACGGTGGTCGACTCAGCGCCGGCGCGCCCGCCGAGGTCCTCGGCGGTGTCGAAGACCGACCCACCGAGCACGGCTCCGGCGACCGCCAGCACCGCCCACGTGGCCAGCACCACCGCGCGCTGGCGGTGCACCCATCGGCCCAGCCCGTCCAGCACGGGGCGACTCTAGCCTCAGGCGGGCAGGGGTTCGGGGCTCCTCGTCTGGGACGCTGGGGCCATGGACTTCACCGGGCCCCTGCGCGAGGCGCTGCTCGCCGCCGACTTCACCTACGACCGCGTGGCGGAGGCGATCGGCGAGGACGCGCACCGCGCCCTGGGTCGCAACGAGACGCTGCCCGCGCTGCGTCGTACGACGTCGGGCGGGCCGCTCGACTCCCTGGTGCGGCTCTTCCTGCTCCAGACGCTGGTGACGCGCGAGGAGGCGGACCGGGCCCTGCCCGGGCTGGTCGACCAGCTCTGCAACGCCGGCCTGCTGGAGCAGAGCATCAGCGAGGTCGCCGCGCGGATGGACTGCCGGCCCTACGCCACCTCCGAGGCAGGCCAGGACCGCGACCTCTGGGTGGTCTCGGACCTGACGCCGGGCCTCGACGGCGCACCCGTCGCGGTCGGGCCCGACCACGTCCTCGGCATCTCCAGCGCGTCGACCAGCCTGGCGCAGCTGACCATGCGCGAGCCGGTCGGTCGTGCGCTCGACCTCGGCACCGGGTGTGGCGTGCAGGCACTCCACCTCGCGGGCCACGCCGACCACGTCGTGGCGACCGACGTGAACTCGCGCGCGCTCTGGATGACCCGCCTCAACGCCGAGCTCAACGGCGCCGAGGTCGACGTGCGCGACGGCTCGTTCTTCGAGCCCGTGGCAGGGGAGCGGTTCGACCTGATCTCCACCAACCCGCCCTTCGTGATCTCCCCGGCCACCGGCGAGCGGCTCGTCTACCGCGACTCCGGACTCCCCGGCGACCGCGTCGTCGAGCACATCGTGCGCACCGGACCCGACCACCTCACCGACGGCGGCTGGCTGCAGGTGCTCGCCAACTGGGCGATCGCGGACGGAACCCCGTGGGACGAGCGGCTCGGCTCCTGGCTGCGCGCGGACTGCGACGCCCTGGTGGTGCAGCGCGAGACGCTCGACCCCGCTGCGTACGTCGAGCTGTGGCTCAAGGACAGCGGTCACCACGGCGGTCCCGACTACGCCCACCGCTACGACACCTGGCTGTCGTGGATGGAGGAGTCCGGGATCGAGGGCGTCGGCTTCGGCTGGATCAGCGTCCGGCTGGGGGCCGGTGCCTCCGGTCGGCACGAGCTGATCGAGTGGCCGTACGACGTCGAGCAGCCCGTCGGCCCGGCGATCCACGGCTGGGGCACCGCGGTCGCCGCCCTCCGCGACCTCACCGACGACGCGCTGATGGGCAGCACCCTGCGTGCCCGCGAGGACGTCCAGCAGGAGACCGTCGGGCGTCCCGGTGCTGAGGACCCCGAGGCGATCGTGCTGCGCCAGCAACGCGGCTTCCGCCGGGCCCGCACCGCCGACACCGTCGAGGCCGCCTTCCTCGGCGCGTGCGACGGCGACCTCTCCGTCGGTCAGCTCCTCGGTGCGTTGGCCCAGCTCACCGACACCGGTGCCGACCAGCTCCGGAGCACCTACCTCCCCGTCGTGCGCGAGCTCGTGGGCGAGGGCTTCCTCGAGGTCACCGGGGGATAGCTCCGTCCGCGTGCCGGCACGCGTGCTCCTCGGCGAGTGACTGGTCCCGCAGCTCGACCAGGTCGCGCCGGACCGTCGCCGACAGCAGCTCGACGCGCCCCACGGCGGTGAGCGCCGGGGCGTGGGCGGACCACGGACGGGCGCTGACCCAGCCGAGGCGGCGTACGTGTCCGAGCACCTGGTTGCCGCACGCGTTGAGCGACGTCGTACCGAGGTGGTCGGCGATGCGGATCTGGGTGACGGGCCCCTCGGGGCCGATCGCTGCGTTGGCCTTGCCGACGACCCAGGCGACGCCGGCTGCCAGCCGCACGGGCGTCATCCGCTCGGCGAGCTCCGGGAGCCGCTCGCGCGCCAGCAGCAGGCACTCGCGCAGCGGCGGAGCGAGGTCGGCAGGAAGCATCGTCTCGCGCAGGTCGCCGAGCAGCTCGTCGGCCACCAGCCACGCCTCGTCGGCCACGGGGTCGAGGTGGTCGCGCAGCCGCGGGAGGGCGACGGGGGAGGAGGTCATCGCCAGCAGCTCCTCGCGACTGCCGGCGACACGGTCGAGCCAGTGCAGTGCCTGCACGTGGCGGGGCGGTGGCGGCGGGCTCTGCACCACCTGCGGTCGGCGGTCCTCGTCGTGGCGGTCCGCCACGTCGGCGTAGGCGCTCGTCTCCACGCGCTCGCTCCAGGCGTCGACGAGGCGGCCGTCGACGAACACGAGGTGGCTGAGGCGACCTGCGTCGGTGAGCCGTTCGGTGCGGTCGTGCCAGAGGTGGTCGTCGTGGTAGCGGTGGTCGAGCATCGGGTCCTCCAGGGGTCGTGGGGCGTGTCACGTCCACGGTCGGGACGACCTCCGACACCGCGTCGCCCCTGTCCACAGCCGGGGCGGGCGACGCCTTCGTCCACAGTGCCGCGCCCGCCAGGTGGTCCGCGACGGCAGGCGCGGTCTGCGCGGTGACCATCGGGCACGTACTTCTGACGAAATTCAGACAAAAGTCGAATGACTGTTGACGTGATTCGCATCACATGCATACGTTGCGGGGGCTCCTCGTCATCTCGGGAACAGGAGAAACCCCATGCCCCACCCCTCACGCACAGGGCTCACGGTCGCCGTCGGCGCCGCCCTCTGCCTGCCCATGCTCGCCGCGACCACGACCGCCACCGCCCACGAGGGCCATGGCGACACGCCCCCGCCCCCGCCAGCCGGCGCCTTCCAGAAGGTCACCCTCAACGACCGTCCGGGCGAGGCCATCGACCTCGCGGTGCTGCCCGACGGCGATGTCCTGCACACCACCCGCGCCGGCGTCATCTGGCACAACGACGCCGAGACCGGCGTCAACAGCGTCGCGGGGCGGATCCCGGTCTACCTGCACGACGAGGAGGGACTGCAGAGCATCGCCCTGGATCCGGGCTACGACGGCAAGCGGAACACGTGGATCTACCTCTACTACTCACCCCCGCTCGACACCCCGGCAGACGACCCGGCGACCGCATCGATCAACGAGGGCGACGCCCCGGAGACCGGCACCGCGGCCGACTTCGCGCCGTACAAGGGTCACCTGACGGTGTCGCGGTTCCGGTTCACCGGCGGCCAGGTGGACGTCGGGTCGGAGCAGAAGGTGCTCGACGTGCCCGTCGACCGTGGCATCTGCTGCCACGTCGGCGGTGACATCGTCTTCGACTCCGCAGGCAACCTGATCCTGTCGACCGGTGACGACACCAACCCGTTCCAGTCCGACGGCTTCGTGCCGCTCGACGAGCGCCCCGACCGCAACCCGGCGTTCGACGCCCAGCGCACCTCCGCCAACACCAACGACCTGCGCGGCAAGATCCTGCGGATCACGCCCAAGGCCGGCGGCGGCTACACGGTCCCGGAGGGCAACCTGTTCGCCCCTGGCACGCCGAAGACCCGTCCGGAGATCTACTCGATGGGCTGGCGCAACCCGTTCCGCATCGAGATCGACCCCGACACCGACGACCTGTGGGTCGCCGACTACTCGCCCGACGCCCGCACCGCCAACCCGGACCGCGGCCCGGCCGGGCACGGCAAGTGGGCGGTCGTGACGGAGCCGTCCAACTACGGCTGGCCCTACTGCGCCACCGCGGAGCTGCCGTACAACGACTTCGACTTCGCCGCCCGCACGAGCGGCCCGAAGTTCGACTGCGATGCACCCGTCAACGACTCGATCCACAACACCGGCCTGCGCGAGCTACCGGCCGTCGAGCAGCCGGAGGTCTGGTACTCCTACGGCCTGTCGCAGGAGTTCCCCGAGCTCGAGACCGGCGGGATCGGCCCGATGGCCGGCCCGGCCTACCAGTACGACCGCAAGGCCACCCGCGGCCGCAACCCGGTCGCCTGGCCCGAGCGCTACGACGACACCCCGCTGTTCTACGAGTGGACCCGTGACTACATCAAGGGTTTCCACGTCGACGACGGCGAGGTCGCGGCGATCGAGGACGTGGTGGCGGACATCGTCACCGACAACCCGATGGACATGGAGTTCGGCCCCGACGGCGCGCTCTACGTGCTGGAGTACGGCGACGGCTACTTCGCCGAGAACCCCGATGCCCAGCTCTCCCGGATCGACTTCGTGGGCGCGGACGGGAACCGCAGCCCGGTCCCCGCGATCGAGGCGGAGCCGACGGCCGGCCAGGCCCCACTGACGGTGGTGTTCACCAGTGACGGCACCACCGACCCGGACGGCGACACCCGGCTCCGCTACGCATGGGACTTCGACGGCGACGGCAGGGTGGACAGCCGCAGGGCCGACGGGTCCTACACCTACACCGAGGACGGCAGCTACCGGGCCACGTTGACCGTGACCGACCAGGGTGGGCGCCGCGCCTCGGCCGACGTCGACATCGTCGTCGGCAACCAGGCGCCGGTCGTCGAGTTCGTCACCCCGGTGGACGGTCAGCCCTTCAGCTTCGGCGACACCGTGACGTACGAGGTCACCGTCACCGACGACGAGCCGGTCGACTGCAGCCGGGTCACCGTGACCTACGTGCTGGGACACGACACCCACGGCCACCCGCAGTCCACGGCCAGCGGCTGCACCGGCTCGCTCACCACTTCGGTGCCCGAGGGCCACGACCCCGCGATCGACGACCTGGCCGCCGTCTTCGTCGCGGAGTACACCGACGCCGGCTCCGAGCCTCCGCTCAGCGCGTCCGACGAGGTCGTCCTCGAGCCGGCCGGCTGACCCGTTCGAGGCGGGCCCGGTCGCCCCGGGTCCGCCTCGACACCTCGCCATCCCGAGTTACCCCCGAGAAAACCAGGAAGAAGGCACCCATGTGTTTCGGATATGACGGCGACGCTGCCCTGCGCGAGTCGCTCGAGAGGAAGGGCGCCAGCCGGCGCGGCCTGATGCGAGGCGCCGTGGCCGGAGCCGCGGGAGCCACCATGCTCACCGCCGGGTCACCGGCGTTCGCCGCGAAGCCCGGCAAGGGCCCCGGTCACGGCCACGGCCACGGACGCCAGAGGGAGGTGCCGACCGACCTCATCAGCATCCAGCTCTACACGCTGCGTGCGGCGATGACCTCCGACGTCTCCATCAAGCAGCAGCTCGACCAGCTCGCCACGTTCGGCTACCAGCGCGTGGAGCGGGCCGGGCTCTACCCGGCGGCCACTGGTCTGGACACGGCGGCCAAGCTCAAGGCGGAGTTCGACGCGCGGGGGATCTGGGCGTCCTCGAGCCACGACGGGATCAGCACCACCACGCCCAACGGCCCCGTCCTCGACCCGGTGGCGCTCAACAAGAAGCTCGACGACGCGCAGACCTTCCGCCAGAAGTACATCAACGTCCCCTACCTCAACTCGCCCAACAAGAGCGACTGGCAGATGTGGGCCGAGCAGATGAACACCGAGGCACGGGTCGCACGCCAGCGTGGGCTGCGCTACGGCTACCACAACCACGCCCACGAGTTCACGATCAAGTTCCCCGACGGCACGACGCCGTGGGACGTGCTCACCAGCGAGCTCGATCCCCAGCTCGTGCACCTCGAGGTCGACCTCTACTGGGCCTACACGGCCGGGGTCAACACCGGGGCGGTCGACCCTCTGGCCTTCGCCAACGAGGTGATCCGTACGGCGCCGCAGGCGGTCCGCCAGTACCACGTGAAGGACCGCCACGGCGCCGACGCCGCAGTGCTCTACGGGCAGACCCCCGGCGACATGGCCGACCTCGGTCTCGGCGTCATCGACTTCCCGGCCATCTTCGACAAGCACCAGGTCGAGGAGTACATCGTCGAGAACGACACCCCGGACTTCAAGCCGGCTGCGACCGCCAACACGGGGTTCCGCTACCTGGAGGGTCTCGACTTCTGACCCGTCCGGCAGCCTGACGCGCTCGGGTCCCACGTCGTCACGGCGTGGGGCCCGAGCCGCGTTCGCGGGGAGTCCCCGTGGACGGTGAGGGGTGATGATCTCGGGATGTGGCGCTACGGTTGCGGCGCTGAGCAACACGGGGCAGCACATAGAGGGAGCAATCTGAAGTGGCAAAGCTCGTCATCGTCGAGTCACCGGCCAAGGCCCGCACCATCGGCGGCTACCTGGGCAAGGACTACGTCGTCGAGTCCTCGATCGGTCACATCCGCGACCTGCCCAACAACGCCGCGGACACGCCGGCCAAGATCAAGGACAAGCCTTGGGGCCGCCTGGCGGTCGACGTCGACAACGGCTTCGAGCCCTACTACGTCGTGCCGCGCGACAAGAAGAGCCACATCGCCAAGCTGAAGAAGCTGGTCAAGGAAGCCGACGCGCTCTACCTCGCCACCGATGAGGACCGCGAGGGCGAGGCCATCGCGTGGCACCTCCTCGACGAGCTCAAGCCCCCGAAGGGCCTGCCGGTCCACCGGATGGTGTTCCACGAGATCACCAAGGCCGCGATCCTCGCCGCCGTCGAGAACCCCCGCGAGATCAATGACGACCTCGTCGAGGCCCAGGAGGCGCGCCGCATCCTCGACCGCCTCTACGGCTACGAGGTCTCCCCGGTGCTGTGGAAGAAGGTCATGTCCGGCCTCTCCGCCGGCCGCGTCCAGTCCGTCGCCACCCGGCTGGTGGTCGACAAGGAGCGGGAGCGGATGAAGTTCCGCGTCGCCTCCTACTGGGACATCGACGCCACCTTCGACGCCGGCACCGGCCACGACCCGCGGATGTTCCCCGCCAAGCTCTACAGCGTCGACGCCGTCCGCGTCGCCCGCGGCTCCGACTTCGACAACACCGGCGTCCCCAAGGGCAAGGGCGAGCGCGTCCACCTCTCGCGCGCCGACGCCGAGTCGCTGGCCTCGGGCCTCAGCGACACGACGTACGACGTCCGCTCGGTCGAGTCCAAGCCCTACCGCCGCTCGCCGTACGCCCCCTTCCGCACCACCACGCTGCAGCAGGAGGCCAGCCGCAAGCTCGGCATGAGCGCGAGCGTGACGATGTCGGTCGCGCAGCGGCTCTACGAGAACGGCTTCATCACCTACATGCGCACCGACTCCACGACGCTCTCGGGCGGCGCGGTCGGTGCAGCGCGTGACCAGGTCCGCGAGCTGTACGGCGCCGAGTACCTGCCCGACGCGCCGCGGACGTACGCCTCCAAGGTCAAGAACGCCCAGGAGGCGCACGAGGCGATCCGTCCCGCCGGCGAGTCGTTCCGCACGCCCGCCCAGACGGGGCTGTCAGGCGAGCAGTTCCGCCTCTACGAGCTGATCTGGATGCGCACCGTCGCCTCCCAGATGAAGGACGCCGTCGGCAACTCGGTCACGATCCGCATCGGTGGCGCCGCCGCCGACGGGCGCGACGCGGTCTTCAGCTCGAGCGGCCGCACGATCACCTTCCACGGCTTCCTCAAGGCCTACGTCGAGGACATCGACGACGCGTCCAAGCGCAAGGACGACGCCGAGGCCCGCCTGCCCAACCTCACGCAGGGCGCCGCGGTCTCGGCCGCGACGCTGAGCCCCGAGGGCCACGAGACCAAGCCGCCCTCGCGCTACACCGAGGCGACGCTCATCAAGGAGCTCGAGGACCGCGAGATCGGCCGCCCGTCGACGTACGCCTCGATCATCGGCACCATCCTCAACCGCGGCTACGTCTACAAGAAGGGCACCGCGCTCGTCCCGGCGTGGCTGGCGTTCTCGGTGGTCCGGCTGCTGGAGGAGCACTTCCCGCGCCAGGTGTCCTACGAGTTCACCGCCTCGATGGAGGACGTGCTCGACGAGATCGCCGGCGGGCGCAAGGACCGCGCCACCGAGCTCGGCGAGTTCTACTACGGCGCCGGCGACGTCGTCGGCCTCAAGACGCTGGTCACCGACCTCGGCGACATCGACGCCAAGGAGATGGCGACCTTCCCGATCGGCACGCCGGAGGACCAGATCAACCTCCGCGTCGGCCGCTACGGCCCGTACGTCGAGGGTCCGCCGTCCGAGGAAGGCCCCGATGGAGAGGCTGGCGCCCCGGTGCGGGCCAACGTCCCCGACGACCTGCCGCCCGACGAGCTGACCGTCGCCCTGGCCCGGGAGCTGCTGGCCAACCCGGCCGGCGAGGAGCAGGTCGTGGGCAACCACCCCGACACCGGCCTGCAGATCGTCGCCAAGAACGGTCGCTTCGGCCCCTACGTCACCGAGCTCCTGCCCGAGGACGCGCCCAAGAGCGCCAAGCCGCGCACCGGCTCGCTCTTCAAGTCGATGACCCTCGACACCGTCTCGCTCGAGGAGGCGGTCAAGCTGCTCGACCTGCCCCGCGTCGTGGGCACCGACGAGGACGGCACCGAGATCACCGCGCAGAACGGTCGCTACGGGCCCTACCTCAAGAAGGGCACCGACTCGCGCTCGCTCACCAGCGAGGACCAGATCTTCGACATCACGCTCGACCAGGCCAAGGCGATCTACGCCCAACCCAAGGCGCGCGGTCGCGGTGCGGCGACCCCGCCGCTGAAGGAGCTCGGCAACGACCCCGTCTCCGGCCAGCCGGTAGTGGTGAAGGCGGGCCGCTTCGGCGAGTACGTCACCGACGGCGAGTACAACGCCACGCTCCGCAAGGACGACTCGGTCGAGGCGATCACCCTCGAGCGCGCCGCCGAGCTGCTCGCCGAGCGGCGTGAGCGCGGCCCCGCGAAGAAGGCGGCCAAGAAGGGCGCGAAGAAGGCTCCCGCGAAGAAGACGGCCGCCAAGAAGTCACCGGCCAAGAAGACCGCCGCCAAGAAGACTGCTGCGAAGAAGACGACGAAGAAGGCTGCGGCCAAGAAGTCCTAGCGGCGCGCGTCCCCGCTCCCGACTACGCTGCGGCGAGGAACGGGGGTCAGGGACGTGACGATCGCAGCGACGGAGCCGCAGGCGTCGTACGACGAGTGGCGCACGCGCCGCTGGCGGCTGACCAGTCTCACCTTCGGCCTCCTGTGGCTGGTGACGGCCGTCGCCGTCGTGCTGGTCGGCGAGAAGCAGTCCGACCTCAGCAGCCTTGCGGGGTCGCTCGCCAACGGGTCGGTGACCCGGGTCGAGGTCGTCGGACTCCCGCAGGACCCCGACTGGCGCGGCCGGCAGCAGGTCACCTTGAAGTGGCGTGAGTCCGTGCTGTCGCGCTACGCCGTGGTCACCGTGGACACGCGCCGCAACCCGAGCGATCAGTGGGACGGCGACCAGGTCAACGGCGACCTGGAGGTCCACCTGCGCGGCTTCGGGCCGGAGCCGGACATCACCTACTCCGAGGCCACCGGGTTCCAGGAGTGGCGCGGATATCGGGGTCCCGGCTGGGTGGCGCTCCTCGCCTTCGCGGCATGGCTCGGGACGGGCCTCCTCGTCATCGGCGGCCCCGAGCCGTGGCGCGCGACCCGCTGGGCGTGGGGGTGGTTCGTCCTCATGGCAGGTCCGCTCGGCAGCCTGGGCTACCTGCTCCTCGGCGGCCCGCTGAGCCTGGCGAGGCCGAAGGACGTCCGCCAACGCCTCACCGGCGGATGGGCCTTCCTGATCGCGCTGGTCTTCTTCGGCGGCGCCAACGCCGGCTGACCCGGCGCCGTCGTCGTACGGACCGACCAGCTCCTACGCCGCCTCCCGCACGCGGTGCCGCACGCGCGACGTCGCGTTGGGTCCGTACGACCACGAGGCGACGACGGTCGGGCCTGAAGTGTGGGCGCTCGCCCGTAGGGTGTGCGACGTGAGCGCCGGAGTCTTCTCAGAGCACGGACTCTTCGTCTGCTTCGAGGGCGGCGAGGGGGCCGGCAAGTCCACCCAGTCGACGCTGCTGCGCGACTGGCTGGTCGAGCAGGGCCGGCCCGTGCTGCTGACCTTCGAGCCCGGCGACACCCCGGTCGGCAAGGAGCTGCGGCGCATCGTCCTCGACCCGGCGACCGGCGAGCTCTCCGACCGCACCGAGGCGCTGCTCTACGCCGCCGACAAGGCCGAGCACGTCGACCACGTCGTGCTGCCCGCACTGGACCGTGGCGAGATCGTCATCACCGACCGCTACGTCGACTCGACCCTGGCCTACCAGGGCGCCGGGCGCACCCTCGACGTCGCGGAGGTGGAGGCCGTCGCCCGCTGGGCGACGGGCGACCTGCGTCCGCACCTCACCGTCGTGCTCGACCTGGCGCCGGAGGCCGGCCTCGGCCGCTTCGACGAGCGCGACCGGATCGAGGGTCAGTCGCTGGAGTTCCACCAGCGGGTGCGCCAGGGGTTCCTCGACCTCGCGGCCGCGGACCCCGACCACTACGTCGTGCTGGATGCGCGCGCGGCCATCGACGAGATCGAGCACGCCATCCGGGAGCGCGTCGCGCCGCTGCTGGAGGAGCGATGAGCGTCTGGGACGACCTGGTCGGGCAGCAGTCGGTCCTCGAGACGCTCCGCCACGCCGCCGCCGGTGAGGGGATGACCCACGCGTGGTTGTTCACCGGCCCGCCCGGGTCCGGTCGGTCCAACGTGGCCCGGGCCTTCGCCGCGGCCCTCCAGTGCGAGAGCCGCACCGGGTGCGGTCACTGCGAGGCCTGCCGCCTGGGCATCAGCGGCTCCCACCCCGACATCAAGTGGGTCAAGTCCGAGACGTCCGTCCTCTACGTCGACGACATGCGCGACCTGGTGCTGTCGGCCTCGAAGTTCCCCTCCGTCGGCCGGTGGCAGATCGTGGTCATCGAGGACGCCGACCGGCTGGGCACGCCCGAGAACCCCCGGACCGGCAACGCCCTGCTCAAGGCGATCGAGGAGCCGACACCCAAGACGGTGTGGCTGCTGTGCGCGCCGACCCGCGCCGACGTGCTGCCGACGATCGTCTCGCGCTCGCGCTCGGTCACCCTGGCCACGCCCACCGGCGAGCAGATCACCGACTTCCTGGTCCGGTCGGGCATCGACGCCACCGTGGCGTCCTTCGCGGCGCGCGCCAGCCAGGGGCACATCGGCCGCGCCCGTGCCCTGTGCGTCGACGAGGGAACGCGGCACCGGCGCCGCGAGATCGTGTCGCTGCCGGCGAGGTTGACGAGCATCGGCAGCTGCATGACGGCGGCCACCAACCTCAACGAGCTCGCCAAGGAGGAGACCGAGGCGATCACGGCCGAGACCGAGGAGCGCGAGCTCAAGGAGCTGCAGGCGATCTTCGGCAGCGAGCGCAAGGACCTCGCCAGCCGCTCCTACCGGGCAGCCCTCGCCTCGCTCGAGAAGCTCCAGAAGCAGAAGGCCAAGCGCCGCGTGCTCGACGTCATCGACCGCGCCCTGATGGACCTCGTCTCGGTCTACCGCGACGCCATCGCGCTGTCGGTCGGAGCCCCCGGGATGCTCGTCAACGAGGAGCTCCGAGGCGACGTGCAGTCCCTCGCGCGCGCCGCCTCGCCCGAGGAGCTGCTGCGGATGATCGACGCCATCTTCACCGCCCGCGAACAGATGCTGGAGTTCAACGTGCCCCCTCAGCTGGCTCTCGAGTCGATGTCGGTCGCGCTGCGACTGCCCGGAGGTCGTCAGTGAAGAAGGTCCTCGCGCTCGTCGCGGTGTTCGCCCTGGCGCTGTCGGCCTTCCTCGCCGTCGGCCTCGCGCTGCAGGGCTCCTCGGACTCGCCCAGCACCGCCCGGCCGACGCCGTCGCCGACGACCCCGCCGCCGCCCACCGTGACCGAGGCGCCCGAGCCTGTGCTGGCCGACCTCTACTCCCAACGCATCGACTGGGCGCCCTGCGACAGCAACGCCGACAACGACTGCGGCACCCTCACCGTCCCGGTCGACTACGCCGACCCGACGGGCGAGACGTTCGAGCTGGCCCTGCTGCGGGTGCCCGCGTCCGGCGCCCGTGTCGGCTCGCTCGTGGTGAACCCCGGCGGCCCCGGCGCGCCCGGCACGTCGTACGCCGCTGCGGCGGGCGCGGTCTTCCGCGAGCCGCTGCTGCAGGCCTTCGACCTGGTCGGCTTCGACCCGCGTGGCACCGGCCGGTCCGACCCGGTGGACTGCCTCAGCGACTCCGAGCTCGACGCGTACCTGAGCGGCGACCCGACGCCCGACGACCTCGGCGAGGTGGCGTCCTACCGGGAGATGGTGCTGTCCTACGGCGCCAAGTGCGTGGCCAACTCGAGCGCGGTCCTCGGCCACGTCACCACGATCGAGGCCGCGCGCGACATGGACGTGCTGCGGTCCGCGCTCGGTGAGGAGAAGCTCACCTACCTCGGTGCGTCGTACGGCACCAAGCTGGGCGCGACCTACGCCGAGCTGTTCCCCGACAAGGTCGGCCGCCTCGTCCTCGACGGCGCCGTCGACGTCGCGCTCGACTCGACCACCATGGCGATCGACCAGGCGGCGGGCTTCGAGACCGCGCTGCGCGCCTACGTGCAGAACTGCCTCGACTCCACCGACAACTGCTTCCTCGGCGACACGGTCGAGGAGGGGCTCACCACGATCACCGACCTGCTGGCCGAGATCGAGGAGGAGCCGCTGCCGGCCGGGGACCGCGAGCTGACGGTGGGCAATGCGTTCTACGGGATCGTCACGCCGCTCTACAACCGGGACTACTGGTTCCTGCTGAGCACGGCGCTCGCCTCCGCGCTCGAGGGCAAGGGCTCCGCGCTGATGCAGCTCGCCGACGCGTACGCCTCGCGCAACCCCGACGGCTCCTACGCCGACAACTCGACCGAGGCCAACTACTCGATCAACTGCCTCGACGACCCGACGTCGGTCCCGTTCGCCAAGGTGCCGACGCTCTTCTCGGACTTCGAGGAGGCGTCACCGACCTTCGGCCGGATCTTCGCCTGGGCGATGACCACCTGCCGCGGTGTCGAGGTGACCTCCACCGAGGAGCCGCTCGACATCCGGGGCGAGGGTGCTGCCCCCATCCTCGTGCTGGGGACGACCCGCGACCCGGCGACGCCGATGAAGTGGGCCGAGGCGCTGGCGGCCCAGCTCGAGTCGGGCGTGCTGATCGAGCGCGACGGCGACGGCCACACGGCGTACAACTCCGACAACGCCTGCATCGACGCGATCGTCGAGGACTACCTCATCGAGGGAACGGTCCCGGACAACCCGACCCGCTGCTGAGGGCCAACCCCCGCCGCTGGTTGAGCAGCGAGCGAAGCGAGCGTGTCGAAACCGAGGCCTCACGACCGCAGGCCCCGCCAGGGTGCGGAGTCCACCGGAGGCGGGCGATGGCAGCTCCGGACATGACGCGAGACCCGCCCCGCCGCAGGATGACCTGCGGGCGGAGCGAGCCTCGGGCGTGGTGCGGTGCGGGTGCTCAGCTCTCGAGCGCGGCGTCGAGGGTGATCTCGACCCCGGTGAGCGCCTTGCTGATGGGGCAGCCGGCCTTGGCCTTCTCGGCCGCGTCCTTGAAGCCGGCCTCGTCGAGCCCCTCGACCTCGCCGCGGACGGTGAGCGTGATGCCGGTCAGCTTGAAGCCGCCGGCCTTCTTGTCCTCGCCGAGCGAGACGTCGGCGGTGATCTCGAGGGCCTGCGGGGTGCCGCCGGCCTCGGCGATGAGGGCCGAGAGCTGCATGGCGTAGCAGGACGAGTGGGCAGCAGCGACGAGCTCCTCCGGGCTGGTGGTGCCGCCGGCCTCCTCGGCTGCGCGCTTGGGGAACGAGACGTCGAAGGTGCCGGCCTTGGAGCTGGAGAGCTCGACCTGGCCGGAGCCGTCCTGGAGTCCGCCGTTCCAGGCAGTGCGTGCGGAGCGAGTGGGCATCGTGTCTCCTGAGGTGTGGTGGTTGCGTGCGCTTTCGAACGTATCCGGTGCCACCCACCCCCCGGATTTCGGTCCGAGGCTGCGCTCTCCGTATAGTTGCCCGCGGTCCATCGAGCACGCTCGGCAGGCCACGCCGCCTTAGCTCAGTCGGTAGAGCGAGTCACTCGTAATGACTAGGTCGTCAGTTCGATTCTGACAGGCGGCTCTGACTCCCCCGGGGACCCGAGACCCTGGGGGAGTCTTCTGCGTTGCGGCGTCGATCGATCGCGCGCCGAGTCGCCCATCGCTGGATTGCCGTGTCGCTCCGGACAGCACTCAGGACGAGTGTCCGCGACCGGCTCTGACGACGGTGTGACCCGTGAGGACGGCCGCCGCCGCGCACCCGGCGAGCAACCAGAAGAGCAGCGCAGGGTCGCGGCTCAACAGCGAAGGGGTCACGAGCGCGAAAAGCGCGGCCCCTCCGCGCGCAGCCGCGATGGTCGAGCCCTGGAAGGTGGCGCGCCGGCTGGGGTCGGTGGACTCCTGGGCCCACACCTTGTAGAGCCCCTCGCCCACATAGGGGTAGGCAAGGGCGTACACGAGCAGGGACGCGACCGTCGCCACCAGCGACTGGCCGACGGTCAGCGCGAGGGCGACCTGGGACGCCACGAGCGCGATGCCGGCAGGCAGGTAGGCCCGCCGACGCCACGGGGAGTCGGCAATGGCGCTGAACACGATGGTGCCGACCAGACCGACCAAGGTCACGCCGAACGAGATGGCGGTGGCCGTGGACTGACCGACACCGCCCACCGTGACCAGGAGGTAGGTGCGGAAGCTTCCGTAGGTGTTGGCGACGAGCGTGTAGAGAACGTAGAAGAGAGCGATGCTGGCGAGCACTCGCACTCCGCCCGCCCGCCCTCCGTCCGGCGATACGCCTGATGATGCGGTCGTCGATGGGTGGTCGCCACCGTGGTTCGGGTTCACGTCGGGCAGGGCCCGGTGGCGCGCCAGGAGGGTCATGAGTGCTGTCACTGCCAGAACCGCGAACACCGCCCGCATGCCCGGCAGGCCCCACGGGGACACGGCGAACGCGGCTGCGCTCGCCATCACGATGCCGATCGTCCACATGACGTGGGTGGTGGCGACCATCCGCCCGCGCAGGGCGGCAGGAGCCCGGTCGGCGACCAAAGCGATCGACGCGGGCAGGTCCGCCCCCGACCCGAGTCCGAGGACCGTTGCCCCGACGGCGAGTGAGGCCCAGCCGGTGGCCCACGCGACCACCAAGGCGCCCACGGCGTAGAGCCCGAGCGTCGCGGCGAAGACCCGACGACGGCCGAGCCGGTCCGCCAGGTGGCCGCCCACCAGAGCGCCGAGCGCGATCGCGATCGTCATGCTCGAGCTGATGACCCCGGCCCCGAGGTCGCCCAGGTCGAAGGCGGTCCTCCAGAGGGGGAGGGCGGAACCGACCGAGATGATGGCCGCGCTGTCGAGCAGCGACGCCGATCCCGCCACCAGCACCACGCGACCGGCCGGGCTTCCCGGTCCGATCCGGAGTGTCATCGCGACGACGCGCGCACGACGAGTCGCGGCTCGAGCTCCACCTGCCGTACGCCGGTCGCCGGGGTGGTCGCGTCGGGCACGATCTCGCTCAGCAGGAGCTCGGCCACCGCGACGCCCATGTCCTCCTGGGGCGTGCTGATGGTCGTGAGCGGCACGACGCCGAGGCGGGCGAACTCGATGTCGTCGTAGCCCACAACTGCGAGCTCGTCGGGAATGCTGACCGCGTGGCGGAGGCCGGAGCACAGCCCGAGCGCCACGAGGTCGTTGACGCAGAAGACACCGTCCGGACGGGTCGCCGGGGTGCGGTCGAGCAGCTGTGCCGCCACGTCCTCACCGCCCGCTACCGAGCGTGAAGGCGCGGAGACGACCTCGAGCGTCGCGCCCGGGTGCTCGGCGACCGCGGCCATGGCGCCCTGGAAGCGGTCGGCGATCTGGTGGAGCTCCAGGGTGTCCGTCACGAAGGCGAGGCGCCTGCGGCCGGTCGCCAGGAGGTGCTCGGCGGCCAGTCGGCCGCCGCGCCGGTGGTCGACCGACACTGAGGGCTGCTCGGTGCTGGTGGCGCGCTGCGCGCTGAGCACGCTCGGGAGTCCGGCGCGGCGCAGCCGGGCCAGGTCGGGTTCGAGGTCGGTCACGGGCGTGATGACCAGCCCGGCGACTCGCTGTCTCTCGAAGAGGTCGAGGTAGGCCCGTTCGCGGGTGGGGTCGCCACCGTCGATCGCGGACAGGAGGTGCATCCCGGCGGTCGCGAAGCGCTCGCTCATGGCCGTGGTGATCGCGGGGGTCCGGGCGCTGGCGAGCTCGAACGAGATGTAGCCGACGACGGTGCTGCGCCCGCTCCGCAGGCTGCGGGCTGCGTCGCTGGGCGAGAAGTTGAGAGTGAGCACGGCGGACTCGACGCGGGCGCGTGTGGCCGCGGTCATGCGTTGGGGATGGTTGAAGAAGTTGGACACCGTCGTGATGGAGACCCCGGCGAGCGCGGCGACGTCGCGGATGGTGATGGGACCGCGGGCGTCTGACATGGCGAGCACATCGTACGGTCGGAGCCTCCTCTGCGAGTGGGGTTCGTTGGGCGGGGCGAGGACCCGGGCACGCAGACGGCGGCGAGGGCACGTGCCCCCGCCGCCGTCCGGGCATGACTACCTGGTGCGGCGCACGACCTTGACGGTCGCCTTGCCGCGGCTCCCGGTCGTGGCGGAGTCACCCGAGTAGATGACTACCACCTTGTGCTTGCCGCTCTTCAACCGCGGCAGGCGGCCTGTCGCACGACCCGAGTCGTCGAGCTCCAGGCGCTTGACGAGGCGGCCGTCGACGCGGACCTTGACCTTGCCGCTCGGCTCGCCGGTCGAACGGACCTTGATCCTCAGCGACGCGCGCTGCGAGGCAAGGACCTTGCCGGGCTTCACCTTCACCGTGACCTTGGTCGCGGCCTTCTTCTTCTGGGGCGAGACGGAGATGTCCAGTGCCCCGCCCGCGGCGTCGAACGTCACGTAGCCGTCGGCCGACGTCGCGTTGCGGGCACGGGACTTGCCCGCCACCCACACCCGCTGGCCGTTGACCCGCACGACGGAGTCGGCGTTCGCTGGGACGGCGACGGTGCCGGACGTGCTGGCCGGGGAGGTCACCTTCATCTCAAAGGTTCCGGCTGCCTTGTCCGAGGTCCACGACGTGTCGATCGTCCCCGTCTCGGTCGGGACCACGCCCCGGCTGAAGGCGAGGTCGCCGGGGTGCGGCTTGATCGTCCAAGTGGAGTAGCCGGGGCCGACCGGACGGACACCGAGGACCGACTCGGTGAGCTGGACCGTGGGCGAAGCCGCCCAGCCATGCGCCAGGCTCGCCGTGGTGCGGTTGACGCCGCCGGTCGAGTTCTTGAACTCCCAGAAAGCGCCGGTGTAGAGCGGGTTGGCGGGGTCGATCATGGTGCCCCACGTGCGGCGCATCAGGTCGAAGGCACCCGCGGTGTCGTTGACGGCCAGGCGGCCCCCGGTCTCCATGCCGATGCCGAAGGGCTCGATGGTGTGGCCCGTCGGGTCGATCAGGCCCTCGCCCATCGTGGCGCCGTAGGGGTTCCAGTTGACCTTGAGTGCCTCGAGGACGCGCGGCTCCTGGCCCTTCGGCACGAAGCCGTACTGCAGGGCGAGGCCGTTGACGTCACCGGCGATGACGTCGGGCTTGAGGTCGCTGAGGCTGAAGAAGCCGCCCTTCTGGTTCCACAGGGTGGAGGTCACGGCCTGCTTGATCCTGTCAGCCGTGGCGTCGTACTCCGCGGCCTTGGCAGCGGTGCCGACTTGGCGCTCGTACCAGGCCATCTCCCGGAGCAGGATGTAGTAGTCGATCGAGTACTTCGTGTAGTAGCCGGGCTGGTAGGACTGGAAGTAGTCGCGGTCGCCGCGGGTGTAGTTGGGGTCCGACGGGTTGGACGGGTTGCGCGGCGCGATGAGGTTGCGGTCGGTGTCCAGGAAGGCCTGGTTGTAGGCCACCGCCTTCTCGACCTGCGCCAGCGTCTGTCGGGCGTAGTCGTCATCACCGGAGTAGCGGTAGTAGTCGATGATCGACCGTGCGCCGTAGCCGGAGTAGTTCACCGAGTAGTAGAGAGGTGCACCCTGCCCCACGGCGTACGGGGCGTTGGGGCCGCTGGTGGGGTTGGTGTTGAGTCGGCCCTTGTTGAAGTCGGGCGATCCGGGAATGTGCCCGTCGGCCCGCTGCTCGCGCAGCAGCTCCTCCAGTGACCACTTCACGTACTGCTCGCCGACGTCGCCCAGCGTGTTGATCGCGGTGGGGCCCTGAATGATCAGGTCGCCGGTCCAGATGCTGCCGTCGCGCTTGGCGCCGTCGTAGATGCGCCCGTCAGGGAGTCCACGCAGGCCCGGCAGCTTGAGGTTGGTCTGCAGCGTGTAGGCGCCGGCGTACCAGAGCCGGTTGAGCTCGTCGTCGCTCGACTCGAACCAGCCCTTGTAGTCCTTGGCGGTCGCTCGGTAGGCCTGGAAGTCGACGCCGAGGTCACGGATGGTCATCGTGCCGGGCGTGGTGAGCGTGAGGAGGGCGAAGCGGAACCCGGGGTGCACCCCGGTGTCCAGTCGGCCCGGTCCGGTCGGCGTCAGCAGGTCGTTGCCGCCGACCAGTGCCTGGCCGGGGTTCTCGTCGGACGAGGGTCCCTCGGCAGAGCTGGTCACCGGGGTCGCAGGCACTGCCGGCACCGGGGGCGGACCGGGTTGGGCCGGGGCGGAGCGGAAGACAGGTGCAGTCAGCGCGGCGTCGAGCGTGATGGTGCCCGCGCCGTTGCCGGTGCCCGCAGTCGGGGCAAAGGCCACGACCTTGCGGCTCTGCCCGCTGTCGCCGGATCCGATGACGATCGTGCTATTCACCTCGATGTTGTTGGTCGAGGCGACCGGGATGGTGGTCGCTCCGGTCGGAGTGTCAGCGGTGATGGTGGTGGCAAGCGGACGACGGATGAACGACCGGGCCTCGCCGGTCGCCACCTGGAGGGTGGGGTTGGCGCCGCCGCTCGCGGGTGCCGTCGTGCGGACGAGGTCGGCGAACAAGGGACCGCTCATCTCTTGGCCGAAGTCGACCAGGACCGAGGCGGGGGTCTCCCCGGGGCGGGTGGTCAGCGTGACACCGCCGTTCCGCTCGACCAGGGCCGCGGCCCGGCTGACGTCTCCTCGCGTCTCGGTGACCGCGACCGGGTAGACCTGCGGAGAGTCAGGGCCGAGGACGTACTTCTCCCAGCTCGCCTCGGGAGCGGCGGGGGTGGCGGCGTCGGCTGTGGGCACCAGCGACGTGCCGCTGGTGACGAGGGCCCCTCCGACGGCCAGGGCCGCCGTCGTGGCAAGTGCGATCAGGCGTCCGCCGTGGCGGGCCCGTGAGTGTGCGTGCATGTCCATCCCATCGTTGAACCGTTCCACTAACTCCGCATGACGTGCCCCGGAGTCGGCCCTGGGGTCCGGGCCGGTGGTGTGACGCCGTTCACATTAGGGCTGAATTGAAACGTTGTAAATGAGCGTGAGGCGATGACATTTGCCCTGGAGGGAGTTCGGACGAGGTCGACGGAGATGCGGCGGGCTCGGGAGGAATGACTCTTATGTATCGTTCAAGTGCGGGCGCCGTGAACGGCCTTGCGTCGAGGAGGCGGACCATGACGGAGGCGTTACGCCGCGTGATTCACGGCCAGGCGTCGGTCAAGGACGTGGCCCGGCGCGCGGGCGTGTCGGCGGGCACCGTCTCCAACGTGCTGAACCGTCCGCAGCTGGTCCATGAGGTCAGTCGGCGCAGGGTGGAACAGGCCATGGTCGATCTCGGTTTCGTGCGCAACGAGTCAGCTCGACAGCTCCGCGGCGGGCTCAGCCGGACACTCGGCTACGTGATGCTGGATGCCGCCAATCCCTTCTTCACCGACGTCGCCAATGGCGCCGACCACGTCGCCGAGGAGCGGGGCCTGTCCTTGTTCCTGTGCAACAGCCGCAACACCGCCGCGAGGGAGCGGGCGCTGCTGAGGCGGCTCGAGGAGCAACGCGTCCAGGGCGTGCTGGTGACTCCGACGGACTCGGACTCCCCGTGGCTGGCGGAGCTCGCGGGGCGCGGCACCCCACTCGTGATCGTCGATCGCACACCCACCAGCGGGCGGTTCTGCTCCGTCTCGGTGGACGACGTGCGCGGCGGTCGACTCGCTGTCGGTCACCTCGTGGCCCTGGGCCATCGTCGCGTGGCGTACGTGGGCGGTCCGGACTCCCTGGGGCAGGTGCGCGACCGCCTCGTCGGCGCGCGGCTGGCGTGGCAAGAAGCCGGACTCCGAGCTGGTGATCTCCGCGTCATCCGGACGTCGGACCTCGGGGTCGCAGACGGACGGTCAGCGGGGGAGCGCCTGGCGGGACTGCCGCGCGACGGCCGACCCACGGCTGCCTTCTGTGCCAATGACCTGGTCGCACTCGGACTGTTGCAGCAGGCGAACCTGTCAGGGCTCCGGGTGCCGGAGGACCTCGCGATCGTCGGCTACGACGACATCGACTTCGCCGCCGCGGCAGCGGTGCCGTTGACGTCGGTGCGTCAGCCGCGCCTGGAGATGGGCCGTACGGCGGCGCGCATGCTGCTGCTCGAGGCCGAGGAAGACCAGCACCAGCACGAGCAGGTGGAGTTCGTCCCGGATCTCGTGGTGCGTCGCTCGACGAAATCGTGATGTGACGGCCGTGGCGCGTACGAAAGGCGGCACCACACCCCGAGGTGCGGCGCCGCCTCCTTGCACGGGTCAGCGTCGGACGGTGACCTTGACCGACCTCGTGACTGACTGAGTTCCCCCGGTGCCGGTGAAGGTGATCGCGAGGACCACCTTCTTGCCGCGCAGGAGCTTGCGCTTGGCCTGCTTCGGCAGCGTGACGGCGACCTGCTTCTGGGCGCCCGCCCGGACCCGGACCGTCGTGGTGTCGACGACCTTGCCGCGGATCTTCACCTGGACGGTGCTGGTGCAGGCCTCACCCGAGCTCGCGCAGCCGAGGCGCAGGACCGCCGTGGCCGGGCGCTTCTCCCTGATCCGTGCCGTGGCCGTATCCGACATCACGGTCGGACGTCGGACCGACTCCGGGGTCGGGGTCGGCGTCGGTGTCGGGGTGGGGGTGGGGGTGGGGGTGGGGGTGGGTGTCGGAACCGTCGGGACGATCGGTTCCAACGGCTCGACCGGGTGGGGGATGGCGTCGGCGTCGTACTCCAGGGCCGGCAGCACGGACGGGAGGACCCGTCCCTCGCGCACGGTCTTGAAGGCGTAGACGAATCCCAGGAGCTCCGCGTCCTGGAAGGCCTTGCCCTGCAGCTGGAACCCGATCGGCGTGCCGTTGGCGTTCATGCCTGCGGGGAAGATCGCCGTGGGCACACCCGAGGCGGACGACTGCGGGTCGAGGCGCCCGAAGCTGTTGCCGGTCGAGTCGTTGAGGTGGATGTCGCTCAGTCCCTCGGGATAGAGCACGGCGTCGACGCCGTTGTCGTCCATCCACGTCTCGAGCACGTCGCGGTACGACGCGCGCCAGGCCTCGAAGTCCCGCTGCTGCTGGTCGGTCATCTCAGCAGTGCCGGGGGACACCTGCTGGATGTCGACGGGGGCATCGGGGTGTGCCTCGAACCACTGGATCCAGCCTTCGCGGCCCGTGCTGCCGAAGTTCGGGCGCGTGGGTGCGGCCGGGGCGGCGGGGATGTCCGTGATGGTCGCGCCGGCCGCTTCGAACGTCGCGAACTGTGCCCGGAGGGCGTCGCTCGTCCCCGTGGTGCCGAACGGGTCGGTGAAGGCGCCGGCGGGGATGCCGATGACCTTGCCCTGCAGGGCGGTGGGAGTGAAGTACTCCGTCCAGCCCTCGGGCCGGTTGCCGTTGGCCACGTCGTCGAGGACGTCGTCGGGGTTGTCGATGGCGGCCACCTCGAGCAGCGCGGCGAGGTCCTCGACCGACTGCGTCATGAACCCGACGTAGTCCTGGATGATCGTCAGTGGCATCGTGCCGGCGCTGGACTGCATGCCGTCCGTGCCTCGCAGCGAGTAGAGGCTGCCGGCCCACGACGGGCCCCACAGGGAGTCGCCGGTCTGGGTGCCCATCGCCGCTGCACCGAAGCTGGCAGCGATGGATGCGCCGGAACCGCCGCTGGAGCCGATGGTGCTCTTCGAGGGGTCGAAGGCGTTCCACACCTGACCGAAGTGGCTCTGGCTGAAGTGACCGCTCTGGGCGAACCGCGAGAGGTTGGCCTTGCCCAGGATGATCGCGCCGGCTGCCCGGAGCTGCTTCACCTGGAAGGAGTCGTCGGACGGCGTCCAGCCGTCGAAGAGGAGCGAGCCACCAGTGGTCGGCATGTCCTTGGTGTCGATGATGTCCTTCACCAGGATCGGCACACCCAGGAGGGGACGGGTGTTGCCGGCCTTGCGGGCAGCGTCGGCAGCACGGGCCTGCTGCATGGCGTCGGGCGCCACGGACAGCACGGACTTCAGGCCGAACGGGCCACGGTCATAGGCAGCGATCCGGTCCAGGTAGGCACGGACGATCTGCTGCGAGTTCGTCGTACCCGCGTCCAGGGCGGCCAGCTGGTCCGTGAACGACTTCCCGATCGGGTCGTAGGTCGAGGTCGTCTTGACAGTCTCGGCCTGCACGGCGCCGATGACGTCGTTCTGGATCGGCTCGGTGGCCGCCGCCGCACAGGTGGCGGGGTCGGTGGTGCCGAGCAGGAGGGGCGTGAAGTTCACGACCGAGCAGATCTCGCTGGTGCGCAGGTCGCCCAGGTCGGGTGTGGCGGCGAGTGCCGTCGCGGTGTCCTCGACGAAGTCGACCTCTGATCCCGCCGCCGGCACGGGGTTGCCGGCCAGGGCGCGGACCTCGGATCGACCGGCCACGACGTAGCGCAGCAGTGATGCCGTACGGCCCGGCTGGATGGTCAGCTCGGTCATGAACGCCGGGTGGTTGGCTTCGTCGCCGGCAGTGGCCATGTCGTTGGCGAAGGGGTCGCGGAGGAAGTTGCCCATGCGGGTCGTCGCGCCCGGAGTGCCGGGCTCGCCGGCCACGGTCGCCGACGGCCCGTTGTTGCTTGCCGACCCGGCTCCGGCGGACGGGGAGTACCAGGATGCCCAGCTGTCGGCGCCCGTGATGGCCGCGTCCCCGGAGGAGGTGCCCGCGATCGCGGTCTGGTTGGCGCCGGTGTTGTAGCCCAGCTGGCCACCGAAGGCCACGTCCACGGTGACCGGCACGTGCAGTGTGTTGGTGAACGAGTCGAGGAACCGGCCGTAGTTGTCGGCCTTGTCGATCTTCAGCTCGCGCTGGACGACGACGCCGTCGAGCTTCACGCCCTGCGTGGTCGAGAACGTGTCGCGCCCGTCGTACGTCATCCCGAAGCCGCGCAGCAGGATGCCGTTGAGGCGGCTCGTACCACCGTCGACCTCGACCCGGAGGCCGCCATAGCCCTGGAGCGCCAGCGCGTTGGTGCGCGTGATGCTGCCGGTGTCGATCCCAGGGATCGCGGCGTCCTGGACCTGCCAATTGTCACCTCTGGCTACGGCGACCGTGTTCAGGGCGTCCGCAGGCACGGCGACGAGCGTCGACAGTGCGAGCCCGGCCACCATGGCCGGCGGGATGAAACGGCGCGCGTGGCGCTGCCGCGAGCCGTTCTCCGTGTTGTCTCTCATGAAATCCTCGGATCCTCATACAGGGGTGGGGGAGGCCCGGGCGGGCCGCCGCGACCAGTAGATCGACGGCGGATCACGTGGTGGTTCCCCCTGCGTGAAGACCTCGTGGGTCCAAACGAGACAGCGTGTCCGACGGGTCGTGGTCGTGGATCGGCTACTGGCCGGGGCCGGGGCCGGAGCCGGAGCCGGAGCCGGAGCCGGAGCCGGAGCCGGAGCTGTCCCTGGCGCTGCTCACCAGCGGGTCGACCGCAGTCGGCCAGGACAGTGCCCGGACCCGCTCGCCGATGACGAAGCCACGCAGGTCGGGGGTCCGGACTAGGTACTCGTTGCCGACGAGGTGCTTGATGATCCGGTAGACGCTGGCGCGTGACATCGGCAAGGCTTCTGTGAGCTGCCGAGCAGTGACTCCGGGGCCCAGCCGGGCCACCGCTTCGAGGACTGCGAAGGCACTGTCGACGGCCGCTGGCTGGCGCGCGAGGAACTCGTGGGACTCAGTCGACATGGCCGTCACCCGGTGTGGCGGGTGCCAGGATGACTGCTCCGGCCAACGCCTCGTCGTGCATCCCGACGTAGCGGTCCGCCGGCGTCGAGCCTCGTCCGGTCTGGACCCACATGCCCAGGCCGACCGCGAAAGCGACCGCCAGCAGCGCGAGGCCCAGCGGGTTGCCGTCGCGAAGCTCGCGCACGAGCTCGTTGGCAGCCACCGCGGCGGCGCCGATGCCACCGATGACGGCGGCGAGCACGGGTCCGTGGGTGACCTCGTCGATCGATCGCAGGAACAGCGGGAGCGATGCTGCGGCAGACGCGTACGCGACACAGAGGACGACGCTCGCGGAGAGCTTGAGCTGCCACGAGAAGCCGTCGAGTCCGACACCGGCCAGCATCGCGAACACCGGCGGAGTCACCACCAGCGGCAGCACGGCGAGGGTCGCGACCACCGGGATCCCACGAGTGTCGACCCGTCCGAGTGCTGCGGGCAGGATCCCCTCGCGCGACATCGAGAACAGCAACCGCGCGAGTGCCGACCACACGCACATGGCGAGAGCGACCAGGGACCACGCGAGCACCACCAACACCAGCGCGTCGCTCACTGACCGGTCGGCGCCGGGAGACAGCCATCGCCATGTCCAGATCGACGGCGCATCCGCAGGCCGCGCCGTCGCGACGACGTTGGCGATCACGAAGAGGACCGCAGCCAGCGCCAGGCTCGACTTCAGCGCGAGCGGGACCTCCCGGAACGGTCTCCGTGTCTCGAGCCCGAGCGACGCGGAACTCTCGAACGCCAATGTCAGCGTCACGATCGTCGCTGCACCCAGCAGGATCCGCCCCGGCGATGCGCCCTGCAGCGAGAACGCCCCTGTCGACGGCAGGCCGTACCGAAGCGTCCAGACGACGAGGACCGCACCGAGGATGACGAAGCTGGCCGCCTCGGCGACGAGCGCGGCGCGCGTGGACCAGTGGATGCCTCGCGTCATGGCGTAGAGGCACATGATCACGCCCACCAGGAACAGTGCTCCGATCCGCCAGGGGCCGGCCCCGCCCAGCCCGGACGCGTCGAGCGCGGCGTCTGCCCGCCCGGCCGCGTCAGTGAGTCCGAAGCCGATCATCGCGGCGTAGCCCACGACCAGGCAGCCAGCGACCACGAGTGCGGGTGCCGGGCCCAGTCCCTTGGCGACAAACGTGTAGAGCGTTCCGGCCGATCGGAAACGTGTGGAGAACTCCCCGAACGTCGACGCCAGGAGGAACACCACTCCGAAGCCGAGGAGGGTGCTCAGCCAGAAGCCCGGGCCGATCATTGCCGGGAACGCCAGTCCCGTCCCGAGTGCCGTCAGTGACGGGACCAGGACTGCGACCGAGTGCGCGGCGAGGTCGACGGACCCGACCTCCTGGCGGGCGACTCCGTCGAAGACCGAGCGGTCACGGAACCGGAGAGATGGCCGGGGGCCGTCGGATGCTGACACGCAGCGAGCGTAGGAACGGATCGTTTCAGGGGGATGTCGACCGATGGCTTCCCACGTCAACTCCACGGAGCCCAACGTCGCGCAGCAGGCCCACCGAGTCTTCTACGTCCTGGCCGACCCCGCCACCGCGAACACCGGCCACCCGATCTCCGTACGCCACTGCGACACGTCAGCGGTGTCGCGAGGTCCCACGAGGTAGGTCTCCCGGACCGGTCCGGCCACGCTGAGCGCGTTGGCCACGACCCACGCGCCGACCTCCCCGTAGGTGACGTCGATGTCGTCGTGGTCGCCTACATGGGTCGCGACCGCCAGCTCGACCGCCGGCAGCTCCACCGGGTGCACCCGGCCCCTGGTCGGAGGGTCATCGCTGGGCAGGTGCACCAGCACGTGTCCGCGGCCGACCTCGAAGAGCGCGTTGTCGTACACGCCTCCCGGCGTCCCTCCGGTGTCAGTGAGGGTCGCGTCGAGCTCGGCCATCGCGCCGGCGTACCAGCTCAGGACGTCGTCGAGCGCGACGTCGTCCTCGACGGCGGCGACGCTCACGCGTGGAACGGAGCGCACCTCCACGTGCACCGGGGCGGGCTCCGGCGCCAGCAGCCGCCGCAGCGAGCGCACGGCAGCGCGGGTCCGGTCCAGCTCGGACTCGAGGTGCTGGAGGTGCGCGGCGACGAGCTCCGACCGGGTCGTGGTGTCCGCCGTGTCGAGGATGCGTCGGACGGTGGCCCGCGGGACGTCGAGGTCCCGCAACCGGTGGATGACCTGGGCGGTGGGGATCTGGTCCGCGGCGTAGTAGCGGTAACCGGTCGACCCGTCTACCTCGGCCGGGACCAGCAGGCCTGCCTCGTGGTAGCGCCGCAGCGTCCGCACGCTCAGGTGGGTCAGTCGGGCGAAGTCGCCGATGCTCAGGCCGGTCTGCACCTGCGCAGTCTGCACTCTCTCCCCGGGGGAGGGTCCAGTGCTTGACCCTCCGGTGCGGGGAGGAGCGAGGCTCGTGGCATGACCACTCACACCGCCTTCCGCGACATCCGCGCCGACGACCTGCCCGCCACCATCCGCGCGTTCCTCGCAGCCCACGCAGCCAGGGAGCCCGACGCGGCCGTGCGTACGTTCACTCGTGACGCCGTCGTCGTGGACCAGGACGAGACTTTCCGCGGCACCGAGCAGGTCCTCGACTTCCTGCGCCACGCCGGCAGCGAGTTCACCTACACCACCGAGCTCGTCGCTGCCCGGCGTGACGACACCCAGTGGGTGGCCGTCAACCGCATCGAGGGCGACTTCCCCGGCAACGTCGCCGACCTGACCTACCGGTTCACCCTCACGGACGACCTGATCAGCGCGCTGACCATCCGGTGAGACGTCGGCCGAGCAGCTGTGGCTACGCTCTCCATCGAGGTTCGGGTCGCAGTCGACCCGAAGGGGGAGCGCGGACATGAACGACGCGAAGCACTGGGCGGGCGAGTTCGTCCAGCTGATGCAGGAGCTGAGCTCGGCCAAGGACGAGATGGCCCGCCTGCAGCTGGCCGTGGACTCTGCGGTCCGCCTGGTCGATCGGTGCAGCCACGCGGGCTACACGATCAACGAGAAGAACGGGATCACCACCCGCCTCGGCAGTGACGAGATCGTCAAGCGCGCCAACGAGCTGCAGTTCGAGATCGGTGAGGGGCCCTGCATCAGCGTCAACCGCCAGCAGGTGACCCTGATCTGTCGCGAGCTGGACCGGGAGCGGCGCTATCCGACCTGGGCGTCGCGCGTGCACGCCGAGCTCGGCGTCGGGTCGATGATGTCGATCCTCGTCTACCACGACGACCACTCCTACGGCTGCCTCAGCTTCTACACCGACATCGGCGAGACGTTCGATGCCGACGATGTCGCGGTCGCCGAAGCCATCTCTGCGCACCTCGCCGTCGTCATGACCAGCGGCCGCGAGATCGACCACCTTGGCATGGCCCTGCGCAACCGGCTCGCCATCGGTCGCGCCGAGGGGATCATCATGGAGCGCCTCGACCTCACCGCGGAGAGGGCCTTCGACTACCTGCGGCGGGTGTCGTCGCACACCAACCGCAAGCTGGTCGCGGTCGCGACCGAGATCGCCGAGACGCGCCAGCTGCCGACGTACGAGTAGCGCGGGCGCCTCAGGAGCGGCAGGCCTACCGCAACCGGGACTGCGGGAAGGGCGCCGCCTGCGGAACGTGGTGGACCGTGAGGCTCGGGACGACCCGCAGCCGCCACGGCGGTGACCCCACGTCGACGGGCACGCGCGGCGACGGCACAGCCAGGGGCGCGGTCTGCCGGGTCGGGCAGGTCTCGAGGCACGGTCGGTCTGCCGAGGCGTCACAGTCGCTGCACGGGCTGGAGTATCGGGCGGTCACGATCATGCGGGCGGCCCCTTCGGGGTGCTGGGAAGGCGAGGCACACAGAGAGGCGCTCACCACGACCTGCAGACCGCCGCGGACCCGATCCTGGGTCGCGCGGTGCGTGCCCTGTACCCAGCCCCGCGGGAGATACGCGGATCCGTCCGCTTGTTCTGGATCACATGACGGCCGGGCCCGGGATCGCGGAAGACACTTCGGTACGCGCAGAAGGGGCCACGACCGATCACGGTCGTGGCCCCTGCATTCGCGAGCCGGACTACGCGCAGACGGCGTACGCCCACACATCCACGGGGATGGAGTTGTCGCTGTTGTTGATGACCGCCCCCCACGAGACCGCGCTGGTGCCCGGCTGGCTGCTTGCCGCGATGGCGATGCTGCTGAAGTAGCCACCTCCAGTGACCTTCTTGCCCGCAGGGCAGAAGGCGATGACCGTCCCGATGTCGTAGGCCGCCACCGTCACGGTGGGGCTCTGGACGACGACCGAGCTGGCGGACGCGCTTGCGCCCGCAGGACCGATCGCACCCATGGGGCCGGTGGCTCCCGGAGCGCCAGGTGCGCCCACGAGCTTCGAGCGCTCGCTGGCTTTGAAGTCCTTGAGCGTCAAGGTTCCGTTCTTGACCTTGCCGGTCGTGACGGCGCTGTCCTTGATCTGCGCCGTGGTGATGAGTCCACCGGCGACGGCGGTGCCGGTGCTTGACAGCGCCGCCACCAGGACCGCAGCGCCTACAAGCCCAGCGGTCTTCTTGTTGATCTTCATACGGTTGTCTGTCCCCTTGACGTGTGTGGATGTCGAGATGGTTCTCGCCCCCGAGAGACGGATGCTGTGATTCCCGCGCCGGCGGAGTGTCAGCCGTTCTCGCAGGCGGTGCCGTCCTTGTCGCGGTCCAGGTTGGCGTTGTTCACCCAGTAGACCTGGACCGCGAGCTTCGTGGTCGCAGGGCGGGAGTAGCCGTCGCGGACCGCCTTGGCAGCAGCGACCGGACCCTTCGCGACCCCGTTCGGCCACTTGGCCGTGAGGGCGTCGCACGAGGGGAACTTGGGTGCCGCGGCGTCGGCGGGGGTCATGGTGAGCAGGGGAGCGGCGAGGGCGAGAGCGGCAATCGCTCCGCGGAAGGTCGAGGTCATGGCGAGACCGTAAGCGGGGCCGGAGTGCCGCGTCCGGCGAACGTCAGGATCGCCTTGACCGATTTCACGCGTTCGGCAACGGACGCCGCGTCCCGGTGAAACGGGTGTCGACGTCAGCAACACCACGAACACCACGGGGAAGAACCACCATGATCCCGCACGTCGCCCGAGCGCTCGCCCTGATCCTTGCCGCCATCGGTCTCGTCGGCCTGGCGCAGACACCTGCGAGCGCCATCGTCGACCGCGACTGCGGTGACTTCCCCACCCAGGCCGCTGCGCAGGCGTTCATGCTGGCCTCCGGCGCGGGTGACCCGCACGGACTCGACGGCAGCGACAACGACGGCCGCGCCTGCGAGTCCAACCCGTGCCCCTGTGGGACGGTCGCGCCCCAGCCCTTCGTCGGGAACACCGGTGGCACCCAGGACAACACGCCGACCGGCACCCAGACCGACGCCGACGTCGTACGTCGCAATGTCGGCAACGTCGTGAAGGTGACCGACGGCGACACCCTCAAGGTGCGCATCCGCGGCATCGGCGTGCGCGACATCCGGATCATCGGCATCGACACGCCCGAGGTCTACGGAGGCACCGAGTGCGGCGGCAGGAAGGCCAGCCAGCGGATGCGCGAGCTGGCGCCGGTCGGCTCGACGGTCACCCTGGTCAGCGACCCGAGCCAGGCCGATCGTGATCGCTACGGTCGCCTGCTCCGCTACGTCGAGCGCAAGGGCAAGGACGTCGGCCGCGCCCAGGTCAACCTCGGCCAGGCGACGGTCTACGTCTACGACCACACGCCGTTCCGACGGACCGCCGGCTACAAGCGCGTCGAGCGCAGCGCCCAGAGCAGTCGCCGCGGCTCGTGGAACACCTGCTGGCGCTGACGATCCGTCACCGGAGCCGGCACGACGGCGGCCACGGACCCATCAGCCGTCCCAGGTGTAGCCACCCGCCTGCTGGGGGAGGATGAGGGCATGCGGGTGAGTCGGGGGATCGCAGCTGTGGCTGCCGTGGTGCTGTCCGTCGCGCTCGCCGCGTGTGGTGAGGACGGCTCGTCCGTCGGCACCGGCGAGCCCGGCAACGAACCCAGCGCGTGGGGCACGAGCCAGGACCCGGTGGCCACCGCGCCGCTGGTCTGGGAGTCCGACGGCGTCGTGCACCTGTCCGACGGCACGGAGGTCGAGCTGGGCGGACCCACGTCGTCCTACGTCGTCGCCGGCGACGGTGTCTTCTTCGTCCCCTCGGCGAGCGAGGACGCGGCCGCTGCCGAGGACGTCGCGAGCGGTGAGGTCCACTTCGCCGCTCCCGGCGGGGAGGCCACCGACACCGGGCTGCGCCTGCGGGCCGACACGCTGCGCGCCTCGACCGATGGCCGGTACCTCGTCGGCATCGACGTGGAGTCCGGGGACGAGGACGAGTACGGGACCCCTGTTGCCGAGCTCGTCGTGCTCGACCTCCGCGAGGGCGTCGAGGTGGCCCAGACCTCCCAGGGCCTCGGCGACACCGGCGACGACCTGGCCGACCTCTACGAGGATGCCGAGATCGGCGTCGTCGCGGTCACGGACGACACGGCGTACGTCGACGCGGTGGACACGACCCTCGCCGTCGACCTCGCCGGCGGTGGGACGACCGACGCCGGTGACGTGTCCGTCCCCGTCCCGGGCGCGCCCGAGAGTCCCGACGGCGCATGGACGATCCGCCAGGACGGCGACCGCGCGGCGGTGCTCGGCAAGGACGGCACGGCGGTGCGGCTCGACGTACCGACGCCGCGGTGGACGCTCGACTGGTGGGCCGATGCGGAGACCGCGGTGGGGGTCGCGGTCGCCGACGACGGATCCTCGGCGCTGCTGACCTGCCGTGTGCCGGACGGCGCCTGTGAGGTGCCCGAGGAGTCGACCGGTGCCGTGGTGCGCTTCGCCACGGGCGCGACCGACCAGCTCGTCGTACGACTGCTGGGCGTCGAGGGATGACCGATCCGGAGGGCGAGTACCAGCGACTGGTCTCGGGTGACGCGGGCGTCATCGCCGCCGCGACCGAGGCGCTGCACAGCGCCCTGCTCGACGTCGACCGCGCGCAGGAGGACCTCGCCGGCTGTGGCGTACGCGACTGGTCCGGGCTCGGCGCCGACGCCTACGCCTCCCGCCTCGAGGTCCTGCGCACGGGCGTCGCGCGGGCCCACGTCGCACTCGGCGTGACGCACTCCGCCGTCGCAACCGCCGAGGACGCCTACACCTGGTGCGACGACACGGCCACCTACTTCATCCGCCACTGGCGCTCCCGCCCTGCCGGCCTGCCGCCCGTGGTCGAGGAGCTCTTCGCTCGGCTCGTCAACGGGCTGCTCCTCGCCACCGGGACGACGTACAACGCGCGCCTGGCCGGCGTGACCGCGGTGCTCACCGGCGACGACGAGGACCTCGACGAGCTCAGCGACGAGGCCCGCGCATGGGTCGAGCAGGGGCTCGCGCGCAACCAGGAGTGGCTCGACGACTACGGCAGCACCCTCGGTCCGCGGATCCCGAGCATCGGCGCCTGGGGCGACGGACGCGGGCGGATCCCGCAGGGGTTGGGCTACGACCCCAGGACCGGGCTGCTCCTCCAGGGCTTCTACGACCAGGACGACGGCGACCCGTCGGTGATGGCGCTGATCGACGAGGTCACCGGCGAGAAGGTGGGCGAGGTGAAGCTGGGCGGCGTGACGCCCGGTGCCCTCGGCCAGGAGGACGTCGACCACGGAACACCCGGGCACGCCGGAGGGGTCACGGTCGACGGCGACACGGTCTACGTCACCGACAAGGGCAAGGTCTACACCTACTCCCTGTCGGACATGCGTGACTCCGGACCCGGCGCGACCGTCCAGCCGCAGTCGGTGCAGACCGTGGACAACGGCGGGTCCTACTCGGCGATGAAGGACGGCCTGCTCTACCTCGGCACGTTCACCGAGAAGTCCGAGGGCACGCTGCACGTCTACCAGCCCGATGGCCGGGGTGGCTGGGTGGAGATGCCCGACCGTGCCGTCACCACGCCGCCGCGCTGCCAGGGCGTCATCGTGCGCAACGGCGAGTACGTCTTCAGCACGTCCTTCGGGCGCGACAACGAGAGCGCGCTCGTGGTGCAGGACCACGACGGGTCGCGGGAGTCCTACGCGTTCCCGAACATGTCCGAGGGCCTCGTGGAGGTGGACGGCAACGTGCTCGTCACCTACGAGTCCGGGGCGACGAAGTACGGCGGGGACGAGGACGACCTGTGGCCCACCCCGAACCTGACCAGCACGCCCCTGTCCGGTCTGGGGCTGTCCGGCGAGTTCTTCATCGGGCCGGAGTCGCTGGTGCTCGTCGCCGCCGAGCTCGAGGGCCCCGGGCGTCGGATGACCCGCACCTCCCATGACGTGGCGGCAGTACGCCTGTCCGCCGGCGATCTCGGCAAGGTCCCGCAGGCGCCCGACTTCGCCCAGGCCGTACGCCGGCTGGTCGCGAGCATCGGTGACGGCCTGCGCGCGAGCGGCACGGCGGTCGGCCACGCCGCCGACAGCCTCCGCGCCACCGCTCGCGACGCAGCGCGCACCGACGACGCGGTCCACTCCGGCTTCGACCGGGCTCGCCTCGACTGAGACGTCCGGGGCCAAGCCCTCCTAGAACACCCCCGGCACGAACGACTGCTCGTGCATCGGCGTACGCACGTAGGGCACGTCGCGGACCTCCGGCAGCACGACCGGATCCGGCGCAACGTCCTCGTAGTCGAACTGTGAGAGCAGGTGCGTGATGCAGTTGAGCCGCGCCGCCCGCTTGTCGTCCGACGGCACGACGAACCAGGGAGCCTGCTTGATGTCGGTGTGCTGGAAGGTGGTGTCCTTCGCCATCGAGTAGCGGACGTAGTGCTCGCGCTCGGCGAGGTCCATGTCGGAGAGCTTCCACCGCTTGAGCGGCTCGGCGTTGCGGGCCTCGAAGCGCCGCTGCTGCTCCTCGGCGCTGACGGAGAACCAGTACTTCAGCACCACGGTCCCGGACCGCACGAGCATCCGCTCGAACTCCGGGCAGCTGCGCAGGAACTCCTGGTGCTCGTCCTCGGTGCAGAAGCCCATCACCCACTCGACGTTGGACCGGTTGTACCAGCTGCGGTCGAACAGGACCATCTCGCCGGCGGCGGGAAGGTGCTCGACGTAGCGCTGGAAGTACCACTGGCTCCGCTCGCGGTCCGTCGGCTTGGGCAGCGCGACGATCCGCACGGTGCGCGGGCTGGTGCGCTCGGTGATCCGCTTGATCACGCCACCCTTGCCCGCGGACCCGCGGCCCTCGAAGATCACCAGGACCTTGAGGCCCTGCGACTGCACCCAGTACTGCAGCAGCACCAGCTGCTCCTGCAGGCGCTCCATCTCGGCGTCGTACGCCGACGCCCGCAGGCGGCCCTTGCTCGTGTAGCGGTCGTCGTCGGTGCGGTCGGGACTGTCCGGGGCGTCGCCCATGTCGTGCCTCCTGGAGTCGGCGCGCCCATCGTGATCCCAGGAGGCGTGTCCCTGCAAGCGACGAAGGACCGTCCGACCCCATGACGGCGTCGGACGGTCCTTCGGCGGGTGGTGCAGGTCGTGTCAGCGGTGCGGCGGCGCCGGGGGCGGCATGTGCTGGGTCGCCTCCGGGTCGTACGCCCGGTCGGTCGTCGTCCCGGCGGTGGCGCCGGAGTAGCCGGCCCCGGTCGTGGAGTAGCCCGTCGCTCTGTCGTGACTGCTCATCTCGGCCTGGGCACGTTCCTTGCCGAGCTGCGCGTCCTGCTTGGCCTGGCTGGCCGCCTGGGACCCCTTGTCGCGCGCCTGCCGGAGCAGGTCGGCCGCCAGGTCGCGACCACCGAGACCGAAGGCGAGGGCGAGCCCGAGAGCAAGCGCGAACATGATGGCGGTGAAGGCGATCCGCACGATCTCCGGGGCGATCTGCAGCTGCTCGAGGATCATGAAGAAGGCGATCGTCATGATGACGGCGGGGGCGACGGCGCCGACGATCTTGCCGGTGGGGGTGTCGCCCATGAAGCGGACGACCGCGGCTGCGACCGCGCCGGAGACCAGCGCTGCGACGACGAAGATGAGGATCGCCACGATCACGTTGGGCAGGTAGGCCAGCACGTCGTTCATGAAGCTCGTGGCCGCGGGGATGCCCAGCGCGCCGATGGCGGCCGTGATGAAGAAGATGAAGATGAACCAGAAGACGATGCGCGAGATGCCGTTGGCGGGCGAGGCACCCGGAAGCACCGCGTCGACGTACCTGCGAGCCGAGCTCTCATGGAGCCGGCGGTCGATGTGGGCCTTCTCGAGAAGCTTGCCGACCAGACCGGCGACGACTTTCGAGATGAGGTAGCCGACCAGCAGGATGAGCAGGAAGCCCACCAGGTGGGGCAGGAAGTCGAAGATCCCGTCCGTCGTGTTCTGGAAGCTTTCGCCGATGTCCATGGGAGTGTCCTTTCGTTCGGTTACTCCCGACTCTGACCCCCTACTTTGGTCGCAGAACACACCCCAGGGGTGCGGATAGTTCGTGGGAAATCGGGTAGGTAGAAGCCTCCTCGGGAGGTGGCCGCGAGCCTCGGTTCTTGGCTACGATCTCACCCGTTCGAGCGCGGCAGATGCGTCCTGGGAGGGAACGATGAGCGGCGTGGTGCACCGGATGGGCGTCTTCAAGGAGCTTGCCCAGGCACTGGGCGAGACCCCCGACGAGGAGCAGAAGGTCACGCTGGCCGTGCATGCTGCCACGTCCCTGGTGGAGCTCTGCTGCCATGCCGGCTTCACCGTCAACGACCAGGGCGGGTTGTCCACCCGGGCGAGCAGTGACGACGTGGTCCGACGCGCCAACGAGCTCCAGCAGGAGCTCGGTGAAGGTCCCTGCCTCGACGTGATGCGAGAGCTGGACACCGTGGTCGCACCGGACCTCGCCGCCGACCGGCGCTGGCCGGTGTGGGCCCCGCGGGTGCACGACGACCTCAAGGTCGGTTCGATGATCTCGGTGCTCGTCTACACCGGGACCCAGTCCTACGGGGCGCTGAGCATGTACGCCCACCGTGGCGGACGGTTCGATGCCGACGACGTCGCGATCGCACAGACCTTGGCCGTCCAGCTCGCCGCGGTCCTCACGACGAGCCGCGAGATCGACCAGCTCGGCATGGCGCTGCACAGCCGGACGATCATCGGCCAGGCGACCGGTCTCGTCATGGGGCGGTTCGGCGTCGACGCCAGCCAGGCCTTCGACTACCTGCGCCGCGTGTCCTCGCACTCCAACCAGAAGCTCGTCGAGGTCGCCCGCACGGTCGTGTCCACCGGCGATCTGCCTGACCTCGTCTGAACGGCCGTCAGGTCCCCGAGCGCCCCACCCAGCCTCCTGCAACACTCCCTCCCATGCAGCAGCGAACTCTTGGACGTACGAACCGGCCGGTCTCCGTCGTGGGCCTCGGCACCTGGCAGCTCGGCGCGGACTGGGGTGAGGTCACCGAGAGCGACGCGCGCGAGGTGCTGGAGGCCTCGGCCGAGGCCGGCGTGACGTTCTACGACACCGCGGACGTCTACGGCGACGGTCGCAGCGAGCAGCTCGTCGGCGCCTTCGTCGCCGCACACCCCGACGCCGGCTTCACCGTCGCGACCAAGATGGGTCGCCGCGAGGAGCAGGTGCCGGCCAACTACGTCGAGGCCAACTTCCGCGCCTGGCTCGACCGCTCGCGCCGCAACCTCGGCGTCGACACCATCGACCTCGTCCAACTGCACTGCCCGCCCAGCGCGGTCATCGACGACGACGCGACCTACGACGTCCTCGACCGGCTCGTCGAGGAGCAGGTCATCGCGGCCTACGGCGTCAGCGTCGAGACCGCCGACCAGGCGCTCAGCGCCATCGCTCGTCCCCACGTGGCGAGCATCCAGATCATCCTCAACGCCTTCCGGATGAAACCGCTCGACGCGGTGCTTCCCGCCGCCGAGGCCGCCGGGGTCGGCATCATCGCCCGCGTGCCGCTCGCCTCCGGCCTGCTGTCGGGCAAGTACGACCTCGACACCACGTTCGCCGCCGACGACCACCGCACCTACAACCGCGACGGCAGCGCCTTCGACGTCGGCGAGACCTTCTCCGGCGTCGACTACGCCACCGGGGTGGAGGCGGCGCAGGAGTTCACCCAGCTCGTCAAGGACAGCGGGCTCGACGTCACTCCGGCCCAGGCAGCCATCGCGTGGGCGTGGCAGCTCGCCGGCGTCTCGACCGTCATCCCCGGCGCCCGCAACGTCGCGCAAGCGCAGTCGAACGCGGCCGCCGGTGACGTCGTACAGCTGCCGCCGCCGTTGCTCACCGCGGTCGCCGACCTCTACGACCGGAAGATCCGCGCGCAGGTGCACGACCGCTGGTGACCCGGCCACCGCTGCCGCAGTGTGGCAAACGGTGGACCTCTCGTTGAGCTCCGTTGCGCGAGCCGTGCCCGACCGATCCCTACGGTGGACGGATGCACGTGCTGGTGGTCGAGGACGACGCCGACGTCGCTGCTCCACTGGCCCACTTCTTCACCGCCAGGGGCTACGACGCCGCGGTCGTCGCGCACGGCCGGGAGGCCCTCGCCCACGTCGAGCGGACCGTCACCGATCTGGTGCTCCTCGACCTGACCCTGCCCGACATGGACGGCCTTGATGTCTGCGGCGCCATGCGCGGCCACGGCTTCGACGGCGGCGTGATCATCCTCAGCGCCCGCAGCCAGGAGATGGACGTGGTGGCCGGCCTCGACGCCGGCGCCGACGACTACCTCGCCAAGCCGTGCTCCATCGCCGAGCTCCAGGCCCGGGTGGGGTCGGTGCTGCGCCGCATCGAGCGCTCCTACGTCCTGCCCCGCCCCCGCCGCTCGGTCGAGAACTTCCTCGAGGTGCGTGACCACGAGGTCGCCTACCGCGGCGTGCAGATCGCGACCAGCGGCCGGGAGTACGACGTCCTGGCGATCCTCCTCGCCCACCGCGACCGGGTCGTGACCCACGACGCCCTCATGGACGAGGTCTGGGGCAGCGACTGGTCCGGATCCCCGATGGTCCTCTCCAGCGCGATCGGCCGGATCCGTGAGCGGCTCGCGGCGGCGGGCGCCCCCGACCGGATCGTCAACGTGCGCGGCATCGGCTTCCGGCTCACCTCCTCCTGACGGCCTACTCTTCGCAGGACGCTGCCGGCGGTGGCGGCGAGCGGAAGGACGCCGATGGCCACGGACGTGCTGGACGAACAACCCCCTCGGTTCTCGCTCGAGCACCTCCGCCGCGTCGCTGCGGACCACTGGGGAGTCGAGTCCGACGACGTCGTCGGACTCTCCAGCGAGCGCGACCTCAACGCCCGCATCGGCGCCGGCCACGTCCTCAAGGTCTCCAACCCGGCGGAGTCGCGCGCGCTGGTCGACCTCGAGGTCGCGGCGATGCGCCACGTGGCGGCCACCGACCCCGACCTGCCGATCCCCGACGTCGTTCGCCTCCTCGACGGGACTGACGTGGCAGTGGTGCCGGACGAGGGCGGACGCCCGTGCCTCGTCCGCCTGATCACCACGGTGCCCGGGGCGCCGCTCGAAGGAGACGTGGTCACCGAGGACCTCGCCGAGCAGGTGGGTGCCGCGACGGCCCGGATCGCCCACGCACTGCGGGGTTTCTTCCACCCGGCGGCCGGGAGCCGGGTCCTCGACTGGGACGTACGCGCCCTGCCGCGCGTCGCGGCGAAGGCCCAGCAGGCCGGTGTCCTGCCCGAGGGGGATCCGTTGCGCGACGTCGTCGCGCGGGTCGCGACCAGCCTGGCTGCCCTGCCGCGGCTGCCCAGCGGGGTCCACCACGCCGACGTGACCCTCACCAACCTGCTGGCGACGAACGGCCGGATCACGGGGGTCATCGACTTCGGCGACCTGCACCACACCGCCGACGTGGTCGACCTCGCGATCGCGCTGACCGCGGTCGTGCGCAACACCAGCGACACCCAGGTCTGCTCCCTGTGGGAGCTCGCCGGCGCCGTCCTCCGCGGCTACCAGCGCCACCGCCGGCTCACGTGGGACGAGGTGGAGGTGCTCGGCGACCTGGTGCTGTCGCGGCTCGCGCTCAGCTCGATCATCTCGCGCGGTCGCGCCGCTGCACACCCCGACAACACGGCGTACATCACGCAGTACGACGACTCCAACGCCCGTACGACGCACGCGCTGGCGCAGCTCTCGCCCGGTGAGCTCGCCCGGCGGTTCCACCGCCTCGCCGGGACCGCCACCGCGAGCGCCGACGCGGCCGCGCTGGGGGAGCGGCGCGACGCCGTCATGGGCGGCCCGGTGGCACCGCTGTTCTACGACCAGCCGCTGCACCTCGTCAGCGGTGAGGGCGCGTGGCTCACCGACGCGTCGGGCCGTCGCTTCCTCGACGCCTACAACAACGTCGCCGTCGTCGGCCACGCCGACCCGACCGTCGTGTCCCGGGTCGGTCGCCAGCTCGGACGGCTCAACACCCACTCGCGCTACCTCCACCCGGAGGTCGTCGAGCTCGCCGAGCGGCTGGTGGCGACGATGCCGGCCGGGCTCGACACCGTCCTGTTCACCACGTCGGGCACCGAGGCCAACGAGCTCGCCTGGCGGCTGGCCACCGAGGTCACCGGCGGGTCGGGAGCGCTCATCGTCGAGCACTCCTACCACGGCTCGACGCGGTGGATGGCCGACCTCAGCTCCAACGAGTGGCCACCGGGACACCGTCCCGATGCCGTCGGCCTCTTCCGCGCGCCGCGCGCACACGGGGACCTCGGGCTGCAGGCCACCACGGACCTGGTGCGTGCTGCGGCAGGCGACGTCGCGACCCGCGGACACCGCCCCGCCCTGCTCCTGGCCGACTCCGGGTTCACCAGCGAGGGCGTGCACGACGCGCCGCCGTCCTACTTCGAGGGCCTGCGGGCGGGGGCCCACGCCGAGGGTGCGCTCTACCTCGCCGACGAGGTGCAGATCGGCTACGGCCGGACCGGTCCCGGGCTCTGGCGCTTCGCGCAGTCGGGCGTGGTGCCCGACCTCGTCACGCTCGGCAAGCCCATGGGAGCGGGCTATCCCATCGGTGCGGTGATCACGCGGCGCGACATCGTCGACCGGTTCGCCTCGCGCTACGAGTACTTCTCGACGTTCGCTGCCACCCCGGCCGCGGCCGCGGCCGGCAACGCCGTGCTGGACGTCCTCGAGGACCGAGGACTGCCGGAGCGCGCGCTCGTCACCGGTGCCCACCTCGGGGAGAGGCTTCGTGACCTCGCCGCGTCGACCGACCTGCTCGGGGAGGCGCGCGTCATGGGGCTCGTCGCGGGAGTCGACGTCACCGCCCCGCGCCCGACGGCGCAGCGCCTGCTGCAGCGCCTCGTCGCCCGCGGTGCACTCGCCGGCCTGACCGGGCCGCGCGGCGACGTGCTGAAGGTGCGACCGCCGCTGGTCTGGGACCACTCGCACGTCGACCACTTCGTCGGCTGCCTGGCCGCCGCCGTAGACGACGTACGACGCCGTGCGGGATGACCGCACCCGTTCGGGCGCAGGGCTAGCCTCGACGTCATGTCTCCCCAGATCGCGACCAACACCGACGTCGGCCTCGAGCAGCTGCTGGACTTCGTACGCACCCGCCACCACATGGTGCTGATCACCCGCCGTGCCGACGGCTCGCCGCAGTCGTCGCCGGTGACGGGCGGGGTCGACGACAGCGGCCGGATCGTCATCGCCACCTACCCGCAGCGGGCCAAGACGAGGAACGCCCGCAAGCGCCCGGATGTCTCGGTGCTCGTGCTCTCCGAGGAGTGGGACGACGCGTGGGTCCAGGTGGACGGGACGTGCGAGGTGCTCGACGCGGTCGACGGACCCGAGGCCCTCGACGGCTTCGTGGAGTACTTCCGCAACATCGCGGGCGAGCACTCCGACTGGGACGAGTACCGCGCGGCCATGGTGAAGCAGGACAAGTCGCTCCTGCGGATCACGCCGACCCGCTGGGGTCCTGTCGCGACCGGCGGCTTCCCGCCGCAGGACTCCTGAGACCGGTCAGCGGCCCTGGTTGTGCAGGTCGATGACCACGCGCGCGACCTTCGTGACGTGGATGCCTGCCCGTCGAGCGGCGTCGTCGAGCGCCCCGCGAGCGTCGTCCAGGCTGGTTCCGCGTCGTGCGGCGAGGATGCCGGTCGCGACCTCCACGCTCGTGTCGTTGCGCAACCGCCCGGGGGCGTCGCGTGCGTCGTCGCGCGTGGTGAACGCGAGGTCGGCGTTGGTCACCGCACCCGGCGCCCACGCCCTCAGCACGTCGGCGAGCGCCTGGTGCTTGCCGACGAAGGTGCCTTCCGAACGACCGTAGAGGTTGACGGTGCCGCTGATCTCGCCGGCGTTGCGGATCGGGAAGGTCAGCGTGCTGGACACACCGGCGGCCGCGCCGACCACAGCGAGGGCCTGCCACCTCTCCTCGCTGAACAGGCCTCCGTCGGAGGTGGCGATGCCGTGCCCCAGGTGGATGGCGGCCTCGCACGGGCCGGTGTCCAGGTACTGGACGGCGTCGAGCGCCGCGATCTCGGCATCGGTGGCCACCAGGGTGAACGTCAGCCCGTGCACGTGGGAGGCCACGCTGATCCCGGCCAGGTCCGGGGTGATGGTCTGGGCCCGCGCCGCCAGGTGGGTGAGCTGGTCGGACAGGCTGCCGTCGTCCAGCGCGGCGTCGAGCTCGCCGATCGCCTCCAACGTCTCGGGGATGAACTCCATGACCCACCAGTACCCGACAGCGGGCGGCCCATTCAAGCCACCAACGGGTGAGCCGCCACTCGGATCAGGCGATCTCGATGAGTGAGGCGTCGACCTTCTCCCGCAGCAGCCTGAGCGCGTTGCGGATCCGGGTCTTGGTCGTGCCCAGGGGGGCCTGCATCAGCTGCGCGACGTCCGCGTAGGTGTGGCCACCGAAGTAGGCCAGCTCGATCGCCCGTCGCTGGGTGGGCGGCAGCTCCATCAGCGCGGCGAAGATCGATCGCGTCCGGAAGTGCGAGCTGGCCTCCTGGAAGGTGCTGTCCGTGGTGCCCGCCTCGCTGCCCTCGCCGTGCCACGAGGTGTCGCGCCTCCGGGCCGCGCTGCTCGACCGGACCCGGTCGACCGCGCGGTGGTGCGCCATCGTCGAGATCCAGGCACCCGCCGAGCCGCGGGAGGGGTCGAAGCGCGAGCAGCTGCGCCACACCTCGATCATCGTCTCCTGGGCGACCTCCTCGGCCTGGTGGTGGTCGCGGACGACGCGCAGGGTGATGCCGTACACGCGCCCGCCGACCTCGTCGTAGACCTCGGTGAAGGCGTCCGTGTCGCCCGCCGCGGCGCGCAGCAGGGACGCGGTGAGCGGGTCGGGGTCGTGGTGGCGAGGTGTCGGCATCGTGGCTCTCCAGGAATGAGTCGTCCGAAGACGCCTTGTGCGCAAGTAACTTGGGAACAAGATAGCGGTGTTTCGTGAGAGAATGCACGAATGGCCGAGAACGAGGCACCTCCTCTGGTGGACCAGCTGTGCTTCGACCTCTACGCCGCCTCGCGCGCCGTCACCGCTGCCTACCGACCGGTCCTGGCCGAGCTCGGGCTCACCTACCCGCAGTACCTCGTCCTGATCGTGCTCTGGGAGCGGGAGAGCTGCACCGTGCGCGACATCGCCGACACCCTGCGCCTCGACCACGGCACCCTCACACCGCTGCTGCGTCGGATGGAGGGCGCCGGGCTGGTCGCGCGGCACCGCGACCACAACGACGAGCGCTTCGTGGTCATCTCGCTGGCGGAGAAGGGCAGCGCCCTGCGCGCGCACGCCAACCGCATCCACTGCGACATGAAGGACGCACTCGCGCTCAACGAGCAGGAGTTCAGCGACCTGCAGCTCACCCTGCGCACGCTGACGACGCGCGTCAGCTGACCGGCGGGTGCCCGGAAGTGCCGAGCCCGGTCGTCCTGTTGCACGACGACCGGGCCCGACACCGGCCGATCCGGCCGACTGTTTGACCGGACGGCCTCGACCTCGCGACTTGCGATCGGGAGGCCGTGCTCCCTCTGTACCCCGGGTATGCACTTTCAACGCTCGCGCGCGCCTTTGCCTCGTTTGCGACCATGGGAGGCATGCAGACCACCACCCGCGAGCCGGCCTGGCAGCAGGCGGCCGTGCTGACCGGCGCGTTCGTCGCGGTGCTGTGGGTGCTGGAGATCTTCGACGCGGCGACCGGCCACCCCCTCGATGCCTACGGCGTCCAGCCGCGCACCGAGGACGGCCTCGTCGGCATCGCCACCGCGCCGATGCTGCACTTCGGGTTCGACCACCTCATCAGCAACACGGTGCCGGTCCTGGTCCTCGGCTTCCTGGCCCTCGCGACCGGGATCGGACGCGGCCTGCTCGCGACCGCGATCATCTGGGTGGTGGGCGGCCTCGGCGTCTGGCTCTTCGCCCAGCCCGGGAGCAACCACGCGGGCGCCTCGATCCTGATCTTCGGGTGGATCGTCTTCCTCATCGTGCGCGGGTTCCTCAACCGGCGCTCGACCGAGATCCTCATCGGCGTCGCGGTCTTCCTGCTCTACAGCGGCGCGCTGCTCGGGGTCCTGCCCGGCCAGCCCGGTGTCTCGTGGCAGGGCCACCTCTTCGGTGCGATCGGCGGTTTCCTCGCCGCCCGTCTCCTGACGACCCGCGCCCGCGATGAGGCACGCGTCACGTACTGAGCAGTAACAAAACCCGGACGCGGCCTGATCGAGGCTCCTAGCCTGCTCCTCATGCGCGCCTCCTCCCGTCTCCCGGCCCTGCTCCCGGCCCTGCTCCCGGCCCTGCTCCCGGCCCTGCTCCCGGCCCTCCTCGTGGTCCTGCTCGGCCCCGCCCTCGCGGCCTGCGCCGGCGACACGGAGTCCGCGCCCGTCGAGGCGCAGTCGGTCGCGCAGCAGGAGGACGCGGCACTCGCGCAGTGGCGCGCGGAGGTCGAGGACGAGCTCGGCACGGACACGTTCGACCTCGCCACGCTGCAGCAGGACGCTGTCGTCGACTGCGGACGCACCGATGCGTCGTCGTGGACGGTCGCGCTGGCACTCAGCGGCGACGTGGCGACGTCGGCCCTGACTCGGATCGGGCTCGAGCACACCTGCCCCGACGTCGTACCCGTCTTCGACGAGGCGGTCGCCACCGTCGAGACCGCGGCCGACCCGCTGGACCTGGTCTGCGGCCCCGGCGTGGAGCTGAGCTCGGTGGACGCGATGACCGCCGACCTGGCCTGCGCCCACCGCTGATCCGTGCGTGCGTCCCGCCGCTGTTCGGTGTGACGCCGGGTGAAGACGGCGTCGGTGGGTACGGGGACGCATGGCACGCACCTCAGTCCCGACCCCGTCCCGCACCGACCCGGACCAGTCGGGCAAGCCCGACTCGCCGCGCGACCTCACCAAGCCCTCCTGGGGCTACGTGGCGCGCAAGACCTGGCGTGAGTTCTCCGACGACCAGTGCACAGATCTCGCTGCGGCCCTGACCTACTACGCCGTCCTGGCCCTCTTCCCGGCAGCGCTGGCGATGCTGTCGCTGGTGGGCCTCGTCGGGCAGGGGCCCGACACGGTCGATGCCCTCCTCCAGGTGCTGCGCAGCGTCGGGGCCGGTGGAGCGGCCGACACCCTCGAGCCCACTCTCGTCGAGCTCAGCAGGTCCTCGAGCGCGGGGTGGGGGCTCGTGCTCGGCCTGGCGGCGGCGCTCTGGTCGGCGTCCGGCTACGTCGGGGCGTTCGGTCGCGGGATGAACCGGGTGTACGAGGTGGAGGAAGGTCGACCGATCTGGAAGCTGCGGCCGATGATGCTCCTGGTCACGCTCGTGACAGTCGTGCTCACCGCGCTGGTCGCGCTCAGCCTCGTGCTCACCGGACCGGCCGCACAGGCGGTGGGTGACGTCGTCGGGCTCGGCTCGACCGCCGTCCTGGTGTGGAACATCGCCAAGTGGCCGGTGATGCTGCTGGTCGTCGTGCTGATCGTCGGTCTGCTCTACTACGCCACCCCCAACGTCAAGCAGCCGAAGTTCCGCTGGATCAGCGTCGGCGCGGCGCTGGCGATCCTGGTGTGGCTCGTGGCCTCGGCCGGCTTCGGCTTCTACGTCGCGAACATCAGCAGCTACGACAAGACCTACGGGTCGCTGGCGGGGGTCATCGTCTTCCTGCTCTGGCTCTGGATCACCAACCTCGCGCTGCTCTTCGGCGCCGAGCTGGATGCCGAGCTCGAGCGGGCGCGGGAGCTGCAGGCAGGGATGCCGGCCGAGCGGGAGATCCAGCTCCCCCCGCGCGACACCCGCAAGATCGACAAGGCGGCCGCGAAGCAGGAGGCGGACGAGCTCCGCGGGCGCCGGATCCGGGAGACGCACGGACGCGACGCCGACCCCGACGACGCCGGCAGCCGCCCCCGTGAGACCGACAGCTCCACCCGATGAGCCCCTCCTCCCGCGTCGTCCTGGTGACCGGTGCGTCGAGCGGCATCGGGGAAGCCGTCGCGCGACAGGCCGCGGCCCGCGGCGACCACGTCGTGCTGCTCGCCCGTGGGCGTGGCGCGCTGGAACGGGTGGCCGCGGACTGTGAGCGTCTCGGCGCTGCCACCACCCTCGTCACGGCCGCCGACGTCGGCGACGACCGGCAGGTGTCCGCCGCTGTCGCTGCCGCCGTCGCGGCCCACGGACGCCTGGACGTGGTGGTCAGCTGCGCCGGTGTCGTGGCCTACGGCCGCATCACCGACGTGCCGGTGGAGGTGTTCGACGGCGTCATCACGACCAACCTCCTCGGCCCGCTCAACCTGGCTCGGCACGTGCTCCCCGTGCTCCGCGACCAGGACTCCGGGAGCGTGGTGCTGGTCGGCTCCCTCATCGGCCACATCGGCGTGCCGGACATGGCGGCGTACGTCGTGAGCAAGTGGGGCCTGCGCGGCCTCGTCCGCCAGCTGCGGGTCGACAACCGCGACCGCCCGGGCGTGGGCTTCGGCTACGTGGCCCCCGGGGGAGTGGACACGCCCATCTACCGGCAGGCGGCGACGTACGGCGACGCGGTGGGCCGCCCGCCCTTCCCGGTGGCCTCGCCGGAGAAGGTCGCTGGACGCGTGCTCGCCGCGGCAGACCGTTCGTGGCGCGGCGGCCAGGTCGGCGTCGCCAACCAGCTCATCCGCTTCGGGTTCAGGACGCTCCCGTGGGCCTACGACCGGCTCGTCGGACCGCTCTTCGCGGTCGCGGCGCAGGACCAGGTCGCACCGGTGGTGCGGGGACCCGGCAACGTGCTGGAGTCCCGGCAGGAGGGCAACCGCCTGCGGGGCGACCAGGGCAATGCCCTGCTCGGGACGATCCTCAACGTCGTCGAGCTCGGTCGCCGTCGCCTGCGCCGCGGCCACTGACCGCGGCCGCGGCGCCGGGAGCGACTCACGTGTCGGTGGCCGGTCCAGACTCGGTCGCACCGCCCTCGGAGGTCCACCCCTCGTCCTCGCCCGTGTCGTGGGCGGGATCGTCCTCGGTCCCCGGGCTGTTGCTCGGGTCCGTGTCGAGGTGGGTCTGGGGGTCGTCCTGCGTCTCGGGAGCCGTGTCGTCAGGGGTGGTCATGGCGTCTCCTTCGTGGGGGGTGTGTGCGGTCAACCATCCTGTACCCCGAAGCCGTCGAAAAAAGTCCGGGCCGGTGCATGCGGCGCCGGTCGGTGGGTACCTCGGAGCACGTCGAGGTCGCCTCGCCGCGACCTCGACGGCCAGCAGCGAGACCCGTCGGGGACCTGACGCCGTACGCCGTGCGAGGGGAGCCGACGGGTCTCGCACATGCTCGGCCCCGCCCTCGGGTACGGGTGCGCCATGACCGACCTGACCCTCCTCGTCCTCAACTGCACCCTCAAGTCCTCGCCCGCCGAGTCGAGCTCCGAGCTCCTCGGGTCGCAGGTGCTGGCCGCCTTCGCCGAGCTCGGCGTCACCGGCGCGGTGGAGCGCGTCGTCGACCACGACGTGCGCTTCGGGGTCAGCACCGACGAGGGCGACGGAGACGGGTGGCCGGCGCTGCGTCAGCAGATGCTCGCCGCCGACATCCTCGTGATGGTCACCCCGATCTGGATGGGCCAGCCCGGATCCGTCTCGAAGATGGTGCTCGAGCGGCTGGACGCGGAGCTGTCGGAGACCGACGACGAGGGTCGCCCCCTGACCTTCGGCAAGGTGGCCGGGATCGGCGTCGTCGGCAACGAGGACGGCGCGCACCACGTGACCGCGGAGCTGGCCCAGGCACTCAACGACGTCGGCTTCACCCTTCCGGCGCAGGCGGCGACCTACTGGGTGGGCGAGGCGATGCAGTCGGTCGACTACAAGGACGTGACCCCGACGCCGGAGAAGACCGACGGGACCACCCACGTGCTGGCGCGCAACGCGACCCACCTGGCGACCCTGCTCGCCCGGTCGGGCTACCCCGCGGGCGGCTGAGCCGGCGCAGCCACGAGGGCGCTCAGCGGGTTCGGAGAGGGCTGTGCGCCAGCTGCGCCAGCAGGTCGTCCGGTCCGTCGTACACCCACGAGGCCCCGGCCGACACGAGGCGTTCGGCCGCGATGCCGCCGCTGCGCACGCCGATGCACGGGATGCCCGCCGCCTCGGCCGCGAGTGCGTCCCACGTCGCGTCGCCGACGGCCACCGCGCTGCTGCCACCGGCGCGAGCAGCGGCGGCCAGGACCAGGTCCGGCGCCGGCTTGCTCGCCAGGTCGTCGGACGCGGTGACGACGGCGGCGAGGTGACGTCGTACGTCGACGAGGTCGAGGAGCTCGTCGACGAGGTCCTTCTCGGACGAGCTGGCCAGTGCCAGCCGGTGCCCGCGCGACGCCAGGGCCTCGACGACCTCGGAGGCCCCGTCGAGCGGTGAGATCGTGCGGAGCGAGGCGCGGAAGTAGTGGTCGTGCAGCGCCCGGACGTCGTCGCCGACGGCTGCCTCCGCCGCGTCGCCGGCGACGTGTGCGACCAGGCGGTCCCCACCCATGCCGATGGCCTCGTGGATCCGCACGGCGCTGACGAACCGGCCGACGTCGTGGAAGGCCGCGTGCCACGCGGTCACGTGCTCGTAGACGGAGTCGACGAGCGTGCCGTCGAGGTCGAGGACGACTGTCTGCGGTTCGTGGGCCACGGGGTGGACGTACCCCCACGCGCGAGCTCGTATGCATCCCTCCGGTCGCACGCCCGGTCGGGTGTGGTGGTGCGGCACCGAGTGAAGGAGCATGGAAGACGTCCGGGGGGATCCCACCGCTTGTCGAGGGGGCACGTCATGGAACTACTGCCCCAGAGCAGAGAAGCGCTGGATGAGTACGTCGCGCTGTCGGTCGACGACGTCGAGGGCCTGCTGAGGGTCATCGAGGGCTGGGCGGTGAAGGCCGTCCCGGAGTGCGTCGCACTGAGCGTCACGCTGCTCGACGAGGACCTCACCTTCACCCTGGTCGATGCCGACAGCACTGCCGAGCGGTCCACGCCCTACCCGTCTGGCGCGTCCGAGCCGGTGTACGGCGAGTCCGGAGCGGCCTACGCCCTCGACGAGAGCGGGTGGGCCGACATGGCACGCGAGCGGGCCTTCGCCGGGATCGCCAGCACCGTCTGCCTGCCCGTGGTCGAGCAGGGTCGCGCCGTGCTCAACATCGACCTCTACGCGTCCACCGCTCACGCCTTCCGTGACCGGGTGGACGGGCTGGTGGCAGCTCTCGGCGCCTGGCAGGCGGGAGCAGTGACGAACGCGGACCTCGGCTTCGACACCCTGCGCCGCGCCGAGGCGGCCCCCGAGCGCCTGCGCGAGCAACGCCTCTTCGACGTCGCGGTGGGGCTGGTCGCGGCCCGGGTCGGCGTGACCACGGAGGACGCGCTCGACCTGCTGGCAGCGGCCTCCGAGATCGCCGGCCTGCCGCAGGCGCAGGTGGCCCTCGTGGCCCGCACCCTTCTGGGCTAGAAGCCGATTGCGGCTCGCGCGCATGTTCCCCCCCACCGGGGGTACCGGAGGCCATGGACAGACACAGCGCAACCGGGGCCCGCCACGTGAAGGTGGCGATCATGGACGAGAGCGAGCTCGTCGTTCAGGGCCTTCGCACGATGCTCGAGCCGCACGCGGCCTACGTCACCCTCGTGCCGCACCGCGCCGAGGGCGCCGCGGCACTGGTCGACCTCACGCTCTACGAGCCCGCCGCCCACCGCCGTACGCCCGGCGTCCGCGGCGTCCCGCAGCGGTTCCCCACGCGCATGGTCGCCTTCGGCTGGGACTGCACCCCCGAGGCCGTGTCGACCGAGATGTCGCGCGGCGCTGCCGGCTTCGTCAGCAAGTTCCTCCCCGCACGCCGCCTCGTGTGGAACCTGCTCCAGATCTCCGAGGGTCGCGTCGTCGTCGACGCCTGGACCGGGCAGTCGGCGGCTCCCCAGCCGCCCGCCGAGAAGTGGCCCCTCACGCAGCGCGAGACCGAGGTCCTCTCGATGATCGCGTCCGGTCGCGCCAACCGGGAGATCGCGGAGGAGACCAACCTCAGCATCAACTCGGTGAAGTCCTACATCCGTGGCGCCTACGCCAAGATCGAGGTCTCTTCTCGCTCGCAGGCGGTCCTGTGGGCGATCCAGCACGGGCTGCTGATCCCCGGCGAGAAGACCACCGTCCGGCCGCGAGCGATGTCGCACGCTGCAGGCGCATGACCCGCTTCGGCTACTTCCTCTCCTGCGAGGAGTACGCCCCCGACGAGCTGCTCGACCAGGCGCGCCTGGCCGAGCAGGCCGGGTTCGACGCACTCTGGATCAGCGACCACTTCCATCCGTGGACCAATGCCCAGGGCCAGTCCCCGTTCGTCTGGTCGATGATCGGTGCGGTCTCGCAGGTGTGTGACCTCCCGGTGACGACGGCCGTGACCTGCCCCACCGTGCGCACCCACCCCGCGATCATCGCCCAGGCCGCCGCCACGTCCGCCGTCCTGCTCGGCGAGGAGCGCTTCACGCTCGGCATCGGCACGGGGGAGGCGCTCAACGAGCACGTCCTCGGCGACGTCTGGCCGCACACCGACCTCCGCCTCGAGATGCTCGAGGAGGCGGTCGACGTGATCCGCCGGCTCTGGACCGGTGAGGTCGTCTCCCACGAGGGACGCCACTACACGGTCGACACGGCGCGGATCTACACGTTGCCGGACACGCCGCCCCCGATCTTCATGAGTGCCTTCGGGCCCAAGGCCCTCGAGGTGGCGGGCCGGATCGCGGACGGCTTCATCACCACCAAGCCGGACGGCGAGGCGGTCGACCGCTTCCGTGCCGCGAAGGGTGACGACGCCCCCACCCAGGCAGGCTTCAAGGTCGCGTGGGGTCCCAGCAGGGACGAGGCGATCGACACCGCCTACGGCATCTGGCCCAACGCGGGCGTGCCCGGTGAGCTCAGCCAGGTGCTGACGAGCCCGCAGCACTTCGAGCAGGCCAGCGAGCTGGTGACCCGAGAGGCGTTCGCCGAGAAGGGTGCCTTCGGCCCGGACGTCGCCGAGCACGTCGAGGCCTACGCGCCGTTCGTCGATGCGGGCTTCGACGAGGTGTACGTCGCCAACATGGGGCCGCACTACGCCGACATGCTCGCGGCCTACGGCTCCGACGTCCTCCCCGAGCTCCGCCGCAAGAACTAGCCGGCGTCGTACTCCGGGTCGCCCTCGACGGCGGCCGGCCGGGCCTCGTGGCCCTCGCGGCCCCGGCTGCGGCGCAGCTCCTTCATCTCGGCCTCGAAGACGTGCCGCTGTCCCTCGACGAGCTCGTCGAGTGCGCGCTGGTGCAGGGCCTTGATGCGGGCGTAGAAGCCGTCGTCGAAGAGCTCGACCATCTGGAACGACCACATCCCCGGGAGCGGGTTGGCGCCCAGCACGTCGCGGTCGAGCGCTGCGGCGAGGTCGTCGTGCCCGGCCGCCCGCAGGTGGTCGTACGCCTCCTCCATCGTGCTCTCGCCACTGCCCATGAGGCGGTGGAAGGCGAAGAGGTGGCCCCGCGCGTCCTCGACGTGGTCCAGGGCCGCGGAGAGCTTGCCCAGCGCCTCGACCGTCGCATCGCTGACCCCCTCGGGGCGGCGGTGCTCAGGAGCGGGCTGGTCGGCTGCGGGGCGGTCGGGCATCTGTCCAGCATGGCAGCGGGTGGTGACGGCCGCCACGCTCGAAGGGCTGGTCGCGCGCATGCTCACGCCCGCCAGTGGGCACTGCAGGCCATGGACAAGGGATTCGCGTCATGAAGGCCGTCACCTGGCAGGGCAAGCAGGACATGCAGGTCATCGAGGTGCCTGACCCGGTCGTCGAGCAGCCGACCGACGTCATCGTGGACATCACCTCGAGCGGACTCTGCGGCTCCGACCTCCACCTCTACGATCCACTCGCGCCGTTCATGACGGCGGGGGACATCGTCGGCCACGAGCCCATGGGCGTCGTGCGCGAGGTCGGCTCGGCCGTCGAGACGCTGCAGGTGGGCGACCGCGTGGTCGTCCCCTTCAACATCAGCTGCGGCGCCTGCTGGATGTGCGAGCGCGGCCTCTTCAGCCAGTGCGAGACCACGCAGAACCGCGACACCGGCACGGGCGCGAGCCTGTTCGGCTACAGCAAGCTCTACGGCCAGGTCCCCGGCGGCCAGGCCGAGATGCTGCGGGTCCCCTTCGGCGACACGCTCCCGATCAAGGTGCCGCACGGCCCGCCCGACGACCGCTTCCTCTTCCTCTCCGACGTGCTGCCGACAGCGTGGCAGGCCGTCGAGTACGCCGACGTCGAGGAGGGCGGCACGCTCCTGGTGGTCGGCGCCGGCCCGATCGGCGACATGGCGACCCGGATCGCCCTGCACCGCGGGCTGCGCGTCATCACCGTCGACTCCGTGCGCGAGCGACTGGCGCGCGTGCAGGGGCGCGGCGCCGAGACCATCGACCACAGCGAGCTCGACGGGATCGGTGACCGGGTCCGCGAGCTGACCGACGGGCGCGGTGCGGACGCCGTCATCGACGCAGTGGGCATGGAGGCGCACGGCTCGCCCGTCGCCGAGACCGCCCAGAAGGCACTCGGCCTGCTGCCGAAGAAGGTGCAGGAGAAGGTGATGCTCAACGTCGGCTCCGACCGTCTGGCCGCCCTCCTCAGCGCCATCGACTCGGTGCGGCGTGGGGGCACGATCAGCATCTCGGGCGTGTACGGCGCACCCACGGACCCGCTCCCCATGTTCGAGCTCTTCGACAAGCAGGTGCAGCTGCGGATGGGCCAGGCCAACGTGCGCCGGTGGAGCGACGACATCCTCGCCCTCCTGCAGCAGGACGAGGACGTCCTCGGCGTCGACACCTTTGCGACCCACCACCTGCCGTTGACCGACGCACCCGAGGCCTACCGGAAGTTCCGGGACAAGGAGGACGGCATGGTCAAGGTCGTGTTCACGCCGTGAGGATGCCCAAGCCCCGCGGCCCCCTGAGCGAGTGGGTCGTGGCACGCCTCGCCGACAGTGGTGCGCACCCCGTCGGAGCGGCGCCCCTGGCCCACGTCACGGACGACGAGGCGATCGCCCTGTGGTCCCTCCACGAGCTGTCCTACCGCGGCTTCGAGGACGCGTCCGACGATGCGGAGCGCGACCCCGAGGTGCTCGTCGTACGCCATGGTCTCGAGCGGGCGCTCGAGCAGAGGCTCCGCGCCCGGTGGGACCACGCCGGGACGGACGTGCCGGAACCCGCCGGCGTGCCGGACGCGCTCGAGGCCCTGGTGGCCGCTGACGACGGCCCGTCGCTCGCCGACCACGTACGCCGTCGGGCCGACACCGACCAGGTCCTGGAGATGCTGCGCCAGCGCTCGGTCTACCAGCTCAAGGAGGCCGACCCGACGACGTGGGTCGTGCCGCGGCTCCCGACCCGTGCCAAGGCGGCGCTGATGGAGCTGCAGTTCGACGAGTACGGCGGTGGCAACCCCAACCGGCTGCACGCCCACCTCTTCGCCAAGGGACTGGAGTCGGTCGGCCTGCGCTCGGAGTACGGCGCGTACGTCGACGACGCCCTGCCGGAGACGCTCGAGCTCAACAACGCGCTCTCCATGTTCGGCATGCAGCGACGGCTCCGGGGCGCGGCGATGGGACACCTCGCGGCCTTCGAGATGACCAGCTCGATCCCGGCTCGCAAGATCGCCCAGGGGTTGGGGCGGCTCGGCCTGGAGGGGGCGATGGTCGGCTACTACGACGAGCACGTCGAGGCCGATGCCGTCCACGAGCAGCTGGCCGCACGTGACATCTGCGGCACGCTCGCCGAGGACGAGCCCGACCAGGTCGGCGAGATCCTGTTCGGCGCGTTCACCTGTCTCGACCTCGAGTCGAGGGTGGCCACGGCGCTGTTCGACGCGTGGGGAGTCGAGCGGTGAGCGAGGACTTCGACCACCCCGACATCGTGCTCGAGCCCCACGGCCCGATGCTGGTCCGCGGGGCGTCGACGATCCGCGATGCCGAGGGCACCCTCCACAGCGTCGACCGTCCCGTGGTCGCCCTGTGCCGCTGCGACAAGTCGAGCCGACTGCCGTGGTGCGACGGCACCCACAAGGTGATCCCGCGCCGGAGGACCAGCTAGGTCGTCCGGCGTCGCGGCACCGCGCGGGTGCGGTGCTGCCACAGTGCGGCACGCGCGGCGTTGGCTCCTGCGGCGCCGTGCACGCCGCCGCCGGGATGGGCGGAGGCCGAGCCCAGGAAGAGGCCGGTGACCCCCGTGGCCGCGCGTCCGCGCATGGCGGGGACGGGACGGAAGACCAGCTCCTGGTGGAGCTGTGAGGTCCCGCCGTTGACAGCGCCGCCGATGAGGTTGGCGTTGCGGGCCTCCAGGTCGTGCGGCCCCAGCACGCGGCGTGCCATGACGAGGTCGCCGAACCCGGGGGCGCGCGCCTCGATCCGCGCCTGCATGCGGTCGGCGAAGCGTTCGCAGTCGTCGTGGTCCCACCGTCCGCTGATCTCGCCGCCGGCGTCGCCGCGGGTCGCGCCGGGCTGGGGGACGTGGGTGTAGGCCCAGAAGGACTCGGTCCCGGCCGGTGATCGCGACGGGTCGCTGGTGGTCATCTGACCGGTCAGGAGGAAGGGCTTGTCGGGCACCACGCCCGAGGACACCTGGGCGAGCGTCTGCGTCATCTCCTCGACGGAGTCGGCGATGTGCACCGTCCCCGGCACGTCGATGGGACTGTTGGTCCAGGGCACCTGGCCGGACAGCGCCCAGTCGACCTTGACGGTCCCGGGATCGAGCTCGAAGTCGCGCATCCCCCGCACGAGCCGTGGCGGGAGGTCGTCGGCGTCGACGAGCCCCCCGAAGAGGTGCGGGGCTGCGACGTCGGCGACGACCGTCCGTGCGTCGTACCTCTCACCGTCGCGGGTCTCGACGCCTGTCACGCGGCGGTCCCGTACGACGACCCTGGTCACCTCCGCGTCGAGCACGAGGTCACCGCCGAGGCTCGTGAAGCGTGCGACCAGTGCGTCGGTGAGCGACTGGGCGCCGCCGCGCGGCACGGGGAAGCCGACCGTCTGTCCGAGCATCGTCATCAGGACGCCGAAGACGCCCGAACCGGGCGAGGAGAGCGGGAAGTCGGCGTGCCCGGCGTTGCCGGCGAGGAGCAGCCCTCCCGCCTCACCGCCGAAGAGCTCGCGACCGAGCGAGGCGACCGGGGTCGCGAGGCGTCGCACGGTGTCGAGCCCGCCGGCCTTGACGATGGCAGGCAGCAGGCGCGCACCTGCGCGGACCGGGGGGAACGGTGTGGTGAGGCCGTCGATCAGCGACGGGCCGATGCGGTCCCACGTGCGGCACAGCTCCAGCCACGCGTGGCTGTCGCCTGGGTGGAGGGCCTCCAGTCCTGCGGCCGTGCGGGCGCGGTCGCGGTGCAGCAGTGCCCACTGACCGTCGCCGAAGGGATGACCGAGCACGGCGGGTGCGTGCTCCCAGACCAGCCCGTGGTCCTCGAGCTGGAGTCCGGTCATCGCCCGCGAGGCGAGCGCCAGCGGGTAGAAGGCGCTGAACGTGTCGTGGACGAAGTCGGGGTGCACCTCGCGGTCGCTGCGGACCGCCCCGCCGGCGGTGGCCTGGGCCTCGAGCACGAGCACGCGCCAACCGGCATCGGCCAGGAGGTTGGCCGCGACGAGGCCGTTGGGTCCTGCGCCGATGACGACGGCGTCGTACGCGCGGCCCGCGGCCGGGCTCACTGGGTCCGACCCTCCACCACGTAGGCGAGACGTTGCAGAGCCTCCAGGTTGCGGGCGTGCAGCTGCACGTCCTGGACCCGCTTCGGGATCAGCGCACCGGGGCCGGCCGTCGCCTGCTCCACCATCGTGACGACGGTCGAGGGCCCCTGGGGCTCGAGCGTGATCTCGACGTGTGCCTGACCGGCCGGCCAGCCCCGCGCGAGGAGGAGGATGCGCCGGCCCGGGTCGACCTCGAGGACCTCGGTCGTGTCGTCGATCATCAGCGGCCACGCACCGACGCTGTGGTGCAGCTGGGACCCGACGGCGGGCCAGGAGTCGTCGACGTCACGCATCCGCGCGGCGCCCACCACGAACAGCGGATAGAGCCAGCCGTCGGCCAGCACCGACCAGACCTGCTCGCGGGTGGCTGCGATCGTCCGGGTGGTCGTGCTCATGAGGTCCTCGTCTCCATGTCGTGGGTGTACCCCCGGCCCACCGGGTCCATGCGGAGCACGGTCTCAGGCGGGAAGCGCGCCGGTGGTCAGGACGTGCTCGGCGACCACGTTGATCTTCGTACGACGACTGCGCGCCGCGGTCCTCAGCGCGTTGAAGGCGGCCACTGCGTCGATCGACCTGCTGGCCATGAGGTAGCCGACGGCGCGCTCGATCAGCACGCGGTGGTCCAGGGCGAACTGCAGCTGTCGCGCCATCTCGCCGGCGGTGTGCGCCTGGACCGCCGCGGACAGGGTCGTGGCGATGACCTCGGCGTAGTGGGTGAGAGCCGCGACCTCGCTGGGGTCCCAGTCGTGCGGGCGGTCCATGTAGACGTCGAGGGTGCCGACGGGCACACCACCGAGGCGCACGGGGACCCCGAGGACTGCGCGCACCGGTTGGTCGGCCAGCGCCCGTGTCAATGTCGGCCACCGCTCGGTCTCGGCCGCGACGTCGCTGCTGGCGACCACCTGCGCGGTCACGAACGCCTCGGTGCAGGGACCCTCGCCCGCGTCGGCCTCCGTCGTCTCCAGGATGCGTCCGGGACGGTCACTGGCCGCGACGTAGCGGAGCAGGTCCTGCTCGTCGGCGATCAGCACCCCGGCGCCGGCGACCCCGAACAGGTCGACGCATGCCGTCAGGACAGCCTGCAGCGCCGAGATGACACTGCCGTTGTCCTCACGGGAGAGGGAGAGCCGACGCAGGCTCAGGGCTAGCGCGGCCTCATCGATGCTCATGGAGCAGCATCATCCCCTGTCGTCGTCCCGACCGGCCAGCCGGAGGGCGGGAGGTGGTGGACGAACGTCCCCAGCAGGGTGAGCGACTCGGCATCGGCCGACCCGTCGTGGGTCGAGACCAGGACGCGCGCGACCTCCCTGACCTTGGTGTTGCTGTCCTGCGAGACGCGCAGGATGGTGCGCCAGGCCTGCTCGGTGCTGCAGCTGAAGCGGGCCGACACGAGGCCGATGGCCATGCCGATGTCGCGCTGCGACTTCATCGCCTCGTGGAGGTGGGCGACCTCGTCGCGCAGCGTCTCGGGAGCCCCCGAGTCGTCCGTCGCCTGCTGAGGCTGGGAAGGCTCGCCGGAAGGAAAGTGTTTGCCAGACATGCGCGTCACCTTTCAATGACGTCAGGTCCGCGGACACAGGGCGGAGCACTAAGTGAACGACCCCACTCTACTCCTCGCAGGCTTCCTCCCTAGGGGTGAGTGCGCGGCGGATGGACTAGCATTTCCCCGACTCGAGCCAAGGGTCGCCGACTCCTTCCCCGGGAGGTTCACGTGCCGCACACGCGCGCGCGTCGCGGTCTGCCCGACGTCTTCGGCTTCGAGGGCTCCGGCGACGAGGCCCGACACTGGCTCGACACGGTCTACGGCACCAACCTCCACCTGACCGGTCCGCTGGGTGGCGTCCGGCACCACCGCACCGACCACGGTGTCGTGGCCTTCGACCACATCAGGATCGACGCGTCGTTCACGTTCGACTCCGACCCGATGCCGGTGCTCGTGGTGGTGGACGTGCTGGCCGGCACCGAGGAGTGGATCAGGGACGGTGTCGCCGACCGGGGCCACGACGGCGACTCCGTGATGGCCTCGGGCTGGGACATGCCCTTCTCCGGCAACGGCGACTTCCCGGACCTGCGCACCACGTCGCTGAGTGCCCAGGCGTTGATGGCCGCGATCACCGACGTCGACCCCGACTACCCGTGGGAGCACATCACCTTCACGTCCTACGTCCCGCGCTCCCCGGCAGCCGGCGCACGCTGGCGCGCCACCGTGGACCAGGTCATCTCGATGCTTCCCGACGACGCCACGGCGGCCCAGCAGGATGCAGCCGCGCTCCTCCTCGGTCACACGTTGCTGCACACCTTCCCCAACAACGTCGTCGTACGCGCGACGCTGCCGGGCACGGACCACGACGCCGCGGACGACTCACCCTCCACCGTGCGTCGCGCCGCCCGCATCATCGAGGCGCACGCACTCGAGGAGCTCAGCCCCGGCGATCTCGCACGTGAGTGCGGAGTGACCCCCCGCGCCCTGCAGTACGCCTTCCGCAAGCACCTGGGCTGCACGCCCCAGGACTACCTCCGACGGGTCCGGCTCGACCTGGCGCGACGCTCGCTGCGCGACGGGTCGCAGTCCGTGAGCGACGCTGCCGCCACCCACGGCTTCTTCAACCCGGGTCGCTTCGCCTCCGACTACCGGCAGGTCTTCGACGAGAATCCGGGCCAGACGCTCCAGCGTTCGAACAACTGATCGTCCGCGGTTCGCTTTGCGGCTGTCGCACTGGACTAGACACCGCCATAGTCGTAGAACTTGCTGGAGACCACGGTGAGCGCCCTGCCCGCATGGAAGGAACCGATCCCGTGGTTCCCGTTTCGCTCGTTCTCGACTCCCCGCCCTCTGCCACGCCTCGTACGCCGGTCACCGACAGCCCTCGTGCACGTCGGACCCAAGGCATCGTGTCCGGTCTCCAGGAGACCCTGGCCGGCACGCCCGATCGGCATGCGCTGACCCACGACCTGATCGAGGCCAACCTCGGCGTCGCCCGGTCCATCGCCAGTCGCTACCGCAACCGCGGCATCGACCTCGACGACCTCGAGCAGGTCGCCCTGCTCGGCCTGACCAAGGCGGCCCAGCGCTTCGACGCCGACGCCGGCCACGACTTCATGTCCTATGCGGTGCCGACGGTACGCGGCGAGATCCGCCGCCACTTCCGCGACGCCGGGTGGATGATCCGTCCTCCGCGCCGGATCCAGGACCTCCAGGCGCGCATCTCCGCCGCCCAGGGGGAGCTCGAGTCCGCGCTGGGACGCTCACCGCGGTCCAGCGACCTGGCCGCCCACCTCGGGGAGAACCTCGACGACGTCGTGGAGGCGCTGGGAGCCGACGGCTGCTTCACGCCGACGTCGCTCGACCTCACGGTCGCCGACGGCTCCTCGACCCTCGGGGAGCTGATCGGTCGCGACGACGCCGACCTCGCCAGGACCGAGGCGCGCATCGTCCTCGAGCCGGTCGTCGCGCAGCTCTCGGAGCGTGACCGCCGCATCCTGCACCTCCGGTTCTTCGACGGGCGCACCCAGCAGGAGATCGCCGAGGCGGTGGGCCTCACGCAGGCCCAGGTGTCACGAGTGATCGCCCGGATCCTCGCCGACCTGCGCGCCGACCTGCTCGGGACGTCGACGGCCGCCTGAGGCCACGCCTCAGGAGTCGAACCCCAGCCCGGCCGCGTCGAGCACCCGGAGGTAGGCGTTGCGCCTGCCCTCGCGGTGGTCGGCGCGGTCGAGCGACCAGCGCGTCAGGTTGATCCCGACCGACGCGAGCGGCTCGGGCGGGAACGGCAGCGGCCGCTCGCGCACCATCCGCAGCTCCGTGCGCTCGGTCGGCGCTCCCGCGAGCAGGTCAAGGAGCACCTCGCCGGCGAAGCGGGTGGCCGCGACACCCAGCCCGGTGAAGCCGGTTGCGTGGGCGACGCGGCCGCCGTGGGTCAGGCCGTAGAACGCGGTGAACTGGGTGCAGGTGTCGATCGCGCCGGCCCACCGGTGGGTGAACATGACGTCCTCGAGCTGGGGGAAGGTCGCGAGGAAGTGCGACGCCAGCCGCGCGTGGCTCTCCGGGCGGTCCTCGTGCCGGACGCTGACCCTGCCGCCGGCGGGGTAGACGGCGTCGTACCCGCCCCACAGGATGCGGTGGTCGGCGCTCAGCCGCGCGTAGTGGAACTGGTGGGCCAGGTCGCCGAGCCCCTGCCGCCCGGCCCAGCCGATCGACGCGAGCTGGTGCGGACTGAGCGGCTCGGTCATCAGGACGTAGTCGTAGACCGGGACCGTCATCAGCCGGTTGCGCCGCAGCAGCGACGGGAACACGTTGGTGGCGAGGACGACGTGCTCGGAGGTGAGCGTCGCCCGGTCGGTGAGCACCTCGACCGCCCCGGACGCCCCGCCCGACCTGCTGCGCCGCAGGCCGGTGACGGCCGTGTGCTCGTGGATCTCCACGCCGAGGTCGGCGGCCACCCGGGCCAGCTCCCGCGCGAGGCGGGCAGGGTGCACCAGCGCGCAGCCGTCGGCGTCCTGCCGTCCGGCGAGGAAGAGCGGGCTGTCGACCTCGGCGCGCACCTGGGCGCGGTCGAGGGCGTCCGGCTCGTCGTGCAGCCACGCGACCTGGTGCTCCTCGACAGCGACCGACAGCATGCCGGTGCGCTCCCACTGGCAGTCCAGGCCGAGCTCACGGACGTCGGCCTCGAACCCGTCGAGGTTCTCGGCGCCGAGCCGCGCCAGGACGTCGTACTCCTCGGGCCAGCGGCTGCGACCGTTGTCCTCGCCGTGGGTGAGCGAGGCGTCGACGAAGCCGCCGTTGCGGCCCGACGCCGCCCACCCGAGGGTGTGCGCCTCGAGCAGGACCACCCGGCGGCCCGGGTCGCGACGCTTGGCGTGCACCGCGGACCACAGGCCGAGGTAGCCGCCGCCGACGATCGTCAGGTCCGCCGTCGTGGACGCGGTCAGCTCGGGGTGGGGCGTCGTGGCGCCCAGGTCCTCGAGCCAGAAGACGGCCTGCGCGCTGCCCGCGAGGGACCGCTCGACCAGGCGCGGGTCGGGGGCGTGCCGCTCGTACGCCGTGCGGTGCGCGGCCACGTCCGGGTCAGCCCGCCGCGGCGGTGAGCGCAGCGTCGAGGATGGCCAGGCCCTCGCGGACCTCGTCGTCGGTGGTGGTGAGCGGCGGGACGACGTGGATGCGGTTGAAGTTGGCGAAGGGCAGCATCCCTCGCTCCTGGCAGCCCTTCACGATCGCGCCCATCTCGGGGCTGGATCCGCCGTAGGGCGCCAGCGGCTCGCGTGTCGACCGGTCGCTGACCAGCTCGAGCGCCCAGAACGCTCCGGTGCCGCGCACCTCGCCGATCCGCTCGTGCTTCTCCGCGAGCGCGCGCAGGCCGGGGCCGATCACGTCCTCGCCGAGACGCTCCGCGCGACCGACGACGTCCTCGTCCTCCATCGTGCGGATGGTGGCGACCGCCGCCGCGCACGCGAGCGGGTGGCCGGAGTAGGTGAGACCGCCGGGGTAGGTGCGGTGCGCGAAGGTCGCGTGGATCTCGTCGCTGATCGCCACGCCGCCGAGCGGGACGTACCCGGAGTTCACGCCCTTGGCGAAGGTGATCAGGTCGGGCACGATGCCGCCGTGCTCGACGGCGAACCAGCGTCCGGCGCGGCCGAAGCCCGACATCACCTCGTCGGCGACGAGCACGATGCCGTGGCGGTCGCAGATCTCCCGGACGCCGGCGAGGTAGCCCGGCGGCGGGATCATGATGCCTGCGGTGCCGGGGATCGCCTCGAGCACGATCGCCGCGATCGTGCCGGGGCCCTCCAGCGAGACGACCTGGTCGAGGTGCTCGAGCGCGCGCTCGCACTCCTCGGCCTCCGTCCTCGCGTGGAAGGCGCTGCGGTAGAGGAACGGCCCGAAGAAGTGGACCGTCCCGGCGGAGCCGTGGTCGCTGGCCCAGCGGCGCGGGTCGCCGGTCATGTTCACCGCGAGGTGCGTGCCTCCGTGGTAGCTGCGGTAGGTCGTCAGCACCTTGTGGCGGCCGGTGTGCAGCCGCGCCATGCGTACGGCGTGCTCGTTGGCGTCGGCGCCACCGTTGGTGAAGAAGACGTGGTCGAGGTCGCCGGGGGTGTGGCTGGCGATCAGGCGGGCGGCCTCGGAGCGGGCGCCGTTGGCGACGGCCGGGGCGACGGTGCACAGGTGCGCCGCCTGCTCCTGGATCGCCGCCACGATGCGCGGGTGCTGGTGGCCGAGGTTGGTGAAGACCAGCTGCGAGCTGAAGTCGAGGTAGCGCCTGTCGTCGGCGTCCCAGACGTGGCTGCCCTCGGCGCGGGTGATCACCATGGGGGAGATCTCGGCCTGGGCGGACCAGGAGTGGAAGACGTGCGCCCGGTCGAGCTCGTAGGCCCGCGCGGCGTCGTACGTGCTGCTCAGGTCCGAACGTGTCGTGGTCTCAGTCATTGCGCGGGAATCCCAGCTCGAGTCCGCCCTCGGGGCGGTTGGCGGGGTCGATCCACCGGGTGGTGACGACCTTGCCGCGGGTGAAGAAGTGGACGCCCTCGGTGCCGTGGGCGTGGGTGTCGCCGAAGAGCGAGCGCTTCCAGCCGCCGAAGGAGTAGTAGGCGACGGGGACCGGGACGGGCACGTTGACACCGATCATCCCCACGGTGACGTCTGCCTCGAACCGGCGGGCCGCACCGCCGTCGTTGGTGAAGACGGCGGTGCCGTTGCCGTACTCGTTGGCGTTGACGAGCGCGACGGCCTCGTCGTACGACCCGACGCGGACGACCGACAGCACGGGGCCGAAGATCTCCTCGCGGTAGATGTCCATGTCGGGGGTGACGTCGTCGAAGAGCGTCGGACCGAGCCAGAAGCCCCCCTCGCCGCCGCGGGCCGCGACGTCGCGGCCGTCGACGACGACCTTGGCGCCGGCCGCCTCGCCGGAGTCGATGAAGGAGCTGACCCGGTCGCGGTGGGCCTTCGTCACGAGCGGGCCCATGTCGGCCTCCTTGCCCGACGCGTCCTCTCCCGTGGCCCCACGGCCGCCGTCGCCGATGAGCAGCGTGCGCGTGCGGTCGGCGATGCGGGCGACCAGCTCGTCGCCGATCGGGTCCACCGCGACGAGCACGCTGATGGCCATGCAGCGCTCGCCGGCGCTGCCGTAGCCGGCGTTGACCGCGGAGTCCGCAGCGAGGTCGAGGTCGGCGTCGGGGAGGACGACCATGTGGTTCTTGGCACCACCGAGGGCCTGGACGCGCTTGCCGTGACGGCTCGCCGTCTCGTAGACGTACTCCGCGATCGGGGTCGAGCCGACGAAGCTGATCGCCTGCACGTCAGGGCTGGTCAGCAGCGCGTCCACCGCGGTCTTGTCGCCGTGGAGGACGTTGAAGACGCCGTCCGGCAGCCCCGCCTCCTGCCACAGCGCGGCGATCCAGTTGGCGGCGCTAGGGTCCTTCTCGCTGGGCTTGAGCACGACCGCGTTGCCGGCTGCGATGGCGATCGGGAAGAACCACATCGGCACCATGGCCGGGAAGTTGAAGGGGCTGATGATGCCGACGACGCCGAGCGGGACGCGCTTGGAGTGCACGTCGATGCCGGTCGAGGCCTCCTCGCTGTGCCCGCCCTTGAGGAGGTGGGAGATGCCGCACGCGAACTCGACGACCTCGAGGCCGCGGGAGATCTCGCCCATCGCGTCGGAGTGCACCTTGCCGTGCTCGGCCGTGATGATCGTGGCCAGCTCGTCCTTGCGGGCGTTGAGCAGCTCACGGAACGCGAACATCACCTGCGTACGCCGCGCCAACGAGGTGGTGCCCCACCCGCGGGACGCACGGGCCGCGGCGGCGATGACGTGGGTGGCGTCGGCCTCGCTGGCGAGCGCGACGCGACCGGTCACCCGGCCGGTGGCGGGGTTGGTCACGTCGGCCCAGCCGGTGGGGGAACCGGTCAGTGCGGCGCCGTCGACCCAGTGCACGATGTCAGTCATGCTCCTCATCCTGTGCCGCGCCGGGCGTGCGCGCGGGTGTCGGATCGTCGGTATTGCGCCCAGCATCCTGACGATCCGTCAGTCCCGCTCCGCGTAGGCTGCGGTCGTGACCGACGTGACGCCTGGTGTGACGCTCCAGGAGGCACTCGCGCTGCCCACCTTCCGCCGGGCGGCCCCCGACGTCGTCGCCGGAAGGTCCGGGCTGGACCGTCCGATCCGGTGGGTGCACGCCACCGAGCGCCCCGACGTCGGTGCCCTCCTGCGCCCCGGTGACCTGCTGCTCACCATGGGAACCGGGCTGCCGCCCGACGAGGACTCCGCGGGGCTGGTCGCCTTCGTGGACGACCTGGTCGAGGTGGACAGCGCGGGCCTGGTCGTCGAGCTCGGCCGTCGCTGGGGGAGCGCCGTTCCCGCGGCGCTCGTGGAGGCGTGCGAGCACCACGGTCTACCGCTGGTCGTGCTCGGGCAGGAGACGCGGTTCGCCGCCCTGGCCCAGGAGATCGGGGAGCGGGTGGTCGACCAGCAGCTCACCGAGCTGCGCGAGGCGCAGCGGGTCCACGAGACCTTCACGGAGCTGAGCTTCAGCGAGGCCGGTCCCGCCGAGATCCTCCAGGCGGTGCAGCGGCTCGCCGCCGGGCCGGTCGTGGTCGAGAACGCCCAGCACCGCCCGCTCGACTACCTCCCCGGACCCGCCGACGTCGGCGGCTTCCTGGACGGCTGGCCCGCACGGTCGCGCCGGGTCGAGGTGGCCGGACGGACCGGGTGGGACGCCGGCAACGGCTGGCTCGTCACCCGGCTCGGCACTGCCGAGCAGGCGTGGGGCCGGCTGGTGATCGGGTCGCCCGCCGCCCCGTCGCAGCGGCTCGTCGCGGTCGCCGAGCGTGCCGCCGCAGCGCTGGCGCTGCACCGCCTCCACGACCGCGACCGCGGCACCCTCATGCGGCGTACGCACCTGGAGCTGGTGGCCGGTCTGACCGACGACCCCGACTCCGAGGAGTCGATCCGCCGCTGCGAGCTGGCCGGCTTCCCGGTCCGCAGGCGGACCTTCGTCGGGGTGGTGGTCCGCCCGCGCGTCGACGGCGCCTCGCCGGCCGACCTCGACGAGGTCGCCGCCACGGTCGTGCGCGCGGCCCACGGGCTGCGCCTGCCCGCCCTGGTGTGCGAGGTCGAGCGGGACCTGCGGGTGCTCGTGTCGCTGGCTCGCTCGGCCGACGCGGAGGACCTCGTCGACCGGGTGGCGGCGCGCGTGCTCGCCCACCACGACGTCGTCATGGCGGCCGGACGGTGGGTGAGCGAGCGCACCGGGATCGCGCGCACCCTCACCGAGGCCGGCCAGGTCGCGGATGCCGCTCCTCACTCGCGTCGTGAGGCCGACCCGGTCGTCCACCGCCTCGCCGACCTCCACCTGCGCGGCCTGCTCGGCCTGTTCGGTGAGGACGACCGGCTCCGGCTCTTCGTCGAGCGCGAGCTCGCGCCGCTCAAGCGGCACGACCGCGCCGACGGGTCGCGCACCGACCTCCTGGCCGCGCTGCGCGCGCTGCTGCTCCACCCGGCGAGCAAGACGGAGGCCGCCGCGAGCCTCCACCTGTCGCGCGCCGCGTTCTACGACCGGCTGGCGAGGATCGAGTCGCTCCTGGACGCCGACCTCGACGACCCGGACGTCCGGGTCTCGCTGCACGTCGCCCTGCTGGCCGACGAGCTGTCAGACGATGTGTCCGGCCCGGGTGGCAAGTGACGACAGATCGTCGGCCTGCGCTGGTCCCGTCGCCGGGGGACGATGACGACATGTTCCGTGTCCTCGACGTCGATGCCCCCGTGCCGACCACACCGCTGGCCCCGGCGACCGTCGTCGACGGGGCACCCGAGGCCGGCTCGCGCGCGCTGGCCGCGGTGGCCGGGGTCGAGGTCGGGGTCTGGGAGATGAGTCCCGGCACGGCCACCGACGTCGAGGTCGACGAGGTGTTCGTCGTGCTGTCCGGCGCGGCCACGGTGTCCTTCGAGGACGGCGAGTCCGTCGATCTCGCACCCGGCTCCGTGGTCCGCCTTCGCGCCGGCGAGCACACGACCTGGGTCGTCCGCGAGACCCTCCGCAAGATCTATGTCGCCTGATGTCCGTCGCTGACAGGGAGCCCACATGAGCGAGACGATCCGCAACTACATCGACGGTGAGCTCGTCGAGTCCGCCACCGAGGTCTTCATCGACCTCGTCGACCCGGTCACCGGGGAGGTGGACGGCCGGTCGCCGGTCTCGACGGCAGCCGAGATCGATGCCGCGTACGCCGCAGCGGAGCGCGCGTCGGCGTCGTGGAAGCGGCTCACGCCCGGTCGTCGGCAGGCCTACGTGCTCGACCTCGCCGCCGCGATCGCCGAGCGGCGCGACGAGATCAGCGAGGTGCAGGCCCGCGACACCGGCCAGCCGGTGCGCTACATCGCCAGCGAGGAGGTCGACCAGGGCGTCGACCAGCTCCGCTTCTTCGCCGGCGCGGCCCGCCTGCTGGAGGGGAAGTCGGCGGGGGAGTACCTCGATGGCCACACCTCCAGCATCCGCCGCGAGCCGATCGGCGTCGTCGGCCAGGTGACGCCGTGGAACTACCCCTTCGCGATGGCGATCTGGAAGATCGCCCCGGCCCTCGCGGCCGGCAACACGATCGTGCTCAAGCCGAGCGACACCACCCCGCGCTCGACCGTCCTGCTCGCCGAGATCGCCGGCGCGATCCTCCCGTCGGGTGTCTTCAACGTCGTCAACGGTGACGCCACGACCGGCCGGTTGCTGGTCGAGCACCCGACGCCCGGCCTCGTCGCCATCACCGGCTCGGTGCGTGCCGGCACCGAGGTCGCCCTGTCGGCGGCGCGTTCGCTCAAGCGCGTGCACCTCGAGCTCGGCGGCAAGGCGCCGGTCGTCGTGATGGCTGACGCCGACCTGCCCCGGGCCGCGGAACTGATCGCGGCGGCCGCGTACTTCAACTCCGGCCAGGACTGCACCGCTGCCACCCGCGTGATCGTGCACCGCAGCGTCCACGACGAGCTCGTCGACCTGCTGGTCGCGGAGGCGGAGGGCACCCGTCCCGGCCCGCCGTCGGACGCCGAGGCCGACTACGGCCCGCTCAACAACGCCGCGCACCTCGCCAAGGTCGAGGCGTTCCTCACCGACCTGCCCGAGCACGTGACCGTACGCACCGGCGGCGCGCGCCACGGCGACACGGGCTTCTTCTTCGCGCCGACCGTCGTGACCGGCGTACGCCAGGACGACCGCCTCGTGCAGGACGAGGTCTTCGGGCCGGTGCTCACGGTTCAGCCCTTCGACGACGAGTCCGAGGCGATCGCGATGGCCAACGGGGTGCCGTACGGCCTCGCCGGCAGCGTGTGGACCCGTGACCACGGCACCGCCGACCGGCTGACCCGTGAGCTCGACTTCGGGTGCGTGTGGGTCAACACCCACATCCCGTTCGTCTCCGAGATGCCGCACGGCGGGTTCGGGGCGTCGGGCTACGGCAAGGACCTGTCGGGCTACGGCTTCGACGACTACACGCGCATCAAGCACGTGATGACCGCGCACTACTGACCTCTGCGCCTGGGCCGCCATCGCCCGGGTTCCGTCCTCGCGGGTTCGTCCTGTCCGACACGCCGTGCGCGTCCGACAGGACGAACCCCGCTCCCGGGGGGCCGGCCACGCGGGCGGCTGCCGGTGGTTCGGCACTTTGTCCTGTCCGACACACCCGGCCGGATCGGGCGCTAGTGGTCCGGGACGCCCACGTCGTAGACGTCGAGGAGCTGGGCGAGGGTCCGGTAGTAGCCGACGAGGACCACGAGCTCGGTGATCGTCGTGGTGCCGAGTACGCCCGCCAGGTCGTCGTACTCCTCCGTGGTGAGGCGCGAGCGGTCGGCGAGCAGCCGCCGACACAGTGCGTACGCCGACGCCTCGACCGCGTCGGTCGTCGTGAACGTCCCGCCGGCGACGGCGGCGAGCTCGTCGTCGGTCAGGCCGACGGCACGGCCGACCCGCTCGTGGGCGTGCTGCTCGAAGGCGCTGCCCGTGGCGGCGGCGACCGCGAGGATCGCGATCTCGCGTACGCGGTCGGTGAGGCCGGTGGCGTAGCGCACCGCGCTGCCCAGCTCCTGCAACGGGGCACCGAGAGCGGGCTCGTGGACCATCACCCCGAAGGGACCGGTCAGCGCGCCGGTATGGGTGGTCAGGGCGAAGTGCTGCGTGCCGCTGCCGCGCGGTCCGCCGACGATGTGGTCGTGCAGCGCGCGCTGCTCGGCGGTCATGTCCGCGGGGGTCAGGTCGGGCAGTCGCATGCGGTGATCTCCTCGTGACGGCGCCCGGCGCGGAGGCCGGGCGCCCTCATGATGCCTGTGAGGTCACTTCTTGAAGGCGTCCTTGACGTTCTCGCCGGCCTGCTTGACGTCGGAGGCGGCCTGGTCCTTCTTGCCCTCGGCCTTGAGCTCGTCGTTGTTCGTGACGTCGCCCGCGACCTCCTTGGCCTTGCCGGCGATGTCCTGGGCGGCGTTCTTGGCCTTGTCGGCGATACCCATGGTGGGCTCCTTCTCTCGGTGTGGTGGTGCTGTCGGGAGTTGGTCGCGCGGAGCCGGGACTTCGTCACGCGGGTGTGAGTCAGATCTCCTGCTCGGGCATATTGGCCCCATGCGTTTCACCGAGCACGAGCTGACCGTCGCCGTGACGTCCGCCGCCAAGGTCGTGGCCGGCGGCAAGGCGCGCCGCCGCACCACGGACGAGGCGGCGTGGGAGGCGATGAGCAAGCTCGACCGCTACCACCTGCTCGAGGCCGTCGGCAGCCAGGTGCTGCCCGTGATGCTCGCGCTGCCCGACATCGAGGTCGAGGCGGGCACCCGACCGACCTTCACCGACGAGCAGATCGTCGCCGCGGTCGAGCAGACCCTCGGCGACAGCGGCGTCGGACGGCTGCGGCAGAAGGTGGCGGTCGCCGCCCGCCTCACGCTCGTGCGTACGGCGCTGGCGCAGCTGCCGGTGCGCCAGGACCCGGACGCGCTGATCGTCCCCGACCACCTCTGAGCCGCCCGTCGGGGAACCCTGAGAGTCGCGCTCAGGTTGGGTGCGTACCGTCGGGTGCGATGACTTCCCTGATGCGTACGACCCGAACCCGTGTCGCCCTGGGCGCCCTCGCGACGACCGCACTGCTCACCCTCTCCGCCTGCGGCGGGGGAGACAGCGACTCCGCGAGCGCCGACAAGGACGCCTCCGCCAGCCCCTCGACGAGCGAGAGCGCCGACGCGGACGCTCCCGCGGGTGCCGAGCCCGACCTGGAGGGGATCCCGGACGTCGTCGCCGAGGTCAACGGCGAAGAGGTCACCAAGGACGAGTTCGTCCCGATCTACGAGTCGCAGTACGCCCAGGCTGCCCAGCAGGCGCAGACGACCGGCCAGGCCCCCGACGAGGAGGCGCTCAAGAAGCAGACCGTCGACAACCTCGTGGACACCGAGCTGCTCGCCCAGGAGGCCGAGTCGCGCGGCATCGAGGTCAGCGACGAGGACGTCGACGCCGAGCTCGCCGACATCGCCGAGCAGAACCAGATGGGCTCCGCCGACGAGCTGCTGGCCGCGGTCGTCGAGCAGGGGGTGACCGAGGAGCAGGCGCTCGAGCAGGTCGAGACCCAGCTGATGGTCGAGCAGCTCGTCGAGGACGAGGACGGTCCGCTCGAGCCGACCGACAAGGAGCTCCGCGCCCTCTACGCGCAGGTCAAGCAGCAGGCGGCCCAGTCGGGTGGCGGCGCTGCCCAGCAGATCCCGCCGTTCGCCCAGGCCCGGGCCCAGCTCGTCGAGCAGGCCACCTCACAGAAGGTCGGCGAGGTCGCCCAGACCCTGGTCGAGGGGCTCCGCGAGGACGCGGACATCACGATCAACCTCTGATCGAGTGGTGCGCACCGGCCTCGCGCCACGGATCACCTGCGCTGAGGTCGCGCGACCACTGGTTCCGCGCCGGACGAACCTGCGTCTCCGGACGACCAGTTCTGCGATGTTGCTCTCCCGTTCCCCCCGTGTGGCACTAATGTGGACCCCGTGCCCCTGAGCCGTGTGAGCCCGCACCCACGCGTCGAGTCACGGATCGGTCCTCCGTCCGCGACCGACAGCGCTGCGCTCGCGCCGCGGTGGGCGCTGGCCTGCGCTGTCGCCTACGCGGTCCTGGCGGTCCTGGCGCGCCTCACCGTGGTGGACGGCCAGACGGTGAGCCTGGTGTGGCCGGGCGCCGGTGTCGCCATCCTCTGGCTGCTCGCGGAGTCGCCGCAGCGTCAGTGGCGGGTGCTGGTGCCGCTCGGCCTGATCCATTCGTCCGTGGCCTGGTTGACCGACGCGCCTGCCGCCGTGGTCGTCCTCGGGTCCCTGTCGCTGGTCTGCCAGACCTGGGTGAGCGTCGCGCTCGTCCGCCGGTGGTGTCCCACGCTCCTCGGCGCGGGCGGCACCGAGAGCTTCCGCTCACCCCGTTCGCTGGCCTACGTGTGCGGAGCAGCCGCCCTCGGCAGCCTGCTGGGAGCCCTCATCGGCACCCTGGGCGTGTGGTTCGTCTCCGGTGACGGGTGGGACGCCTGGGTGCCGCAGGCCTGGTTCGGCCGACAGTTCACCGGCATCGTGGTCTTCGGGTGCGTCGGGCACCTGGCGTGGGAGTGGTACACCCAGCGCGTCCCTCGACGCACGCAGGGGGGAAGCCGACGCGAGCTGGTCGTGCTCTGGGCGGTCTCCACGGTGGTGGTGCCGCTCGTCTTCCTGCAGCCGCTGCCGCTCGTCTTCCTCGTCATGCCCCTCGCCGTCTGGTCCGCGGCGCGGTTCCCGACCTTCGTCGCCGCGCTCCACGCGCTCGCACTCGGGGTGGGCGGTCTCCTGCTGACGTTGGTGGGGCTCGGCCCGTCGGTGGACCTGAGCTCGGCCCCGTTGCACCAGACGCTCGTCGCGCAGGTGTTCCTGGTCGCCGTGCTGCTGACCGGCCTGTTCGTCGGCACGCTGAGCGACCGCATCGACGAGCTGCTGGTGCGGATGGGCGAGGCGCGCGCGCGGGCGGCCGAGCAGGCCGAGCTGCTCGGGGAGATGACCGAGAGCATGGACGAGGGGCTGATCGTCCTCGACCGCGACGGCACCATCGAGCGCAGCAACGGCGCCAGCCGTCGTCTGGCCCACCGGGTGTGCCCGGGTGGCACGGATGCCGAGGCCCTGGCTGGTCTGGTGGAGCTCGTGCTGCACCCGCCCGCGGCGGACGCGAGCTCCGCGCGCGCCGAGCTCGGGGTGGGGGACGTGCAGCTGCAGCTGGAGTCGGGCGAGGACCTCGTGCTGGCCGTGTCACGGGCCGACCTGGCGAACCAGCAGAGTGACGACGGCCGTTCGGGTGTCCTGCTCGTGCTCGGGGACGTGACCGCTCACCGCAAGGGCCTCCGTCCGCTGGTGAGCTTCGCCTCGACGGCCGCGCACGACCTCCGGGGTCCGCTCACGGCCGTACGGGCATGGCTCGAGCTGGCTGCGCACGACCTTCCCGCCCAGAGCGACGTGCTGGCGTCGGTCAGGCGCGCGGAGCAGTCCGCGATCCAGATGGCCGGCCTGATCGACGACCTGCTGGCGCAGGCCGTGGCCGAGGCGGGGGACCTGGTGGTGACCGACGTCGACTTGGCCGGACCGGACGGGACCCTGGCCCGGACGTCAGCGCTCCTCGGTCCCGATGACGTGCTCGAGATTCCGGACGACGGGCTGCCTGCGGTGCGCGGCGACGAGGTTGCGCTCAGGCAGCTCTTCGCCAACCTCGTCGGCAACGCCGTCAAGTACTCCCGCCCGGGCGTGCCGGCCCAGGTGCGGGTGAGCGCACGACGACGCGGCTCCCGCGTGGTGATCGACGTCGAGGACAACGGCGTCGGCATCGCCGAGCGCGAGCGGCAGGTGATCTTCGAGAGGTTCCACCGCGCTGCCGCCACCCGCGCCGAGCACGGCGGGACCGGCATGGGGCTGGCCATCTGCCAGACCATCGTGCAGCGTCACGGTGGCTCCATCGAGTGCCTCGCGGCCGACCCCGGGCCGGGATCTGTGTTCCGTCTCGACCTGCCGGCGGCGACGCCCGAGGTGACGGCGGCGACGCCCGAGGTGCTGGCGGCGACGCCAGAGCTGACCGTGGTCAGCGACCTGCCTGCGCCGACGCCCGACGCGCCGACGCCCGAAGCGCTGACGCCCGACGACGAGCGGGCCACGGCCTAGGTCGCACCTCCCGGGTGGGTTTGCGACGCGACCGTCGACCCTGCTCGCTTCGCTCGCGTCGGCGAGGCTCAGACGTTCCGGCGGTACTGGCCGCCGACCTCGAAGAACGCCTCGGTCACCTGCTGCAGCGAGCACACCCGCGCCGCGTCCATCAGGACCGCGAACACGTTGTCGCCGGAGATCGCGGCGTCCTTGAGCCGGGCCAGCGCCTCCTGCGCCTCGGCGCCGTGGGTGGACTGGAAGGCGCGCACGCGGGAGAGCTGGGACTCCTTCTCGGCCTCGGTCGCGCGGGCGAGCTCGATCTCCTTGGGCTGGGCGTCGGCAGCCGACTCCTTGACGAAGGTGTTGACCCCGATGAGGGGCAGCGAGCCATCGTGCTTGCGGTGCTCGTAGAGCATCGACTCGTCCTGGATCCGGCCCCGCTGGTAGCCGGTCTCCATCGCCCCGAGCACGCCGCCGCGCTCGTTGATCGAGTCGAACTCGGCCAGCACGGCCTTCTCGACGAGGTCGGTGAGGTCGTCGATGATGAAGGACCCCTGGAGGGGGTTCTCGTTCATCGCCAGGCCCCACTCGCGGTTGATGATCAGCTGGATCGCCAGCGCGCGGCGTACGGAGTCCTCCGTCGGGGTCGTCACGGCCTCGTCGTAGGCGTTGGTGTGGAGGCTGTTGGCGTTGTCGTAGATCGCGATCAGCGCCTGCAGCGTGGTGCGGATGTCGTTGAAGTCCATCTCCTGCGCGTGCAGCGACCGGCCGCTCGTCTGGACGTGGTACTTCAGCTTCTGCGAGCGCTCGGAGGCGCCGTACTTCTCCTTCATCGTCACCGCCCAGATGCGGCGGGCGACGCGGCCGAGCACGCTGTACTCGGGGTCCATGCCGTTGGAGAAGAAGAACGACAGGTTGGGCGCGAAGTCGTCGATCTTCATGCCGCGCGCGAGGTAGGCCTCGACGTAGGTGAAGCCGTTGGCGAGGGTGAAGGCGAGCTGGCTGATGGGGTTCGCCCCGGCCTCGGCGATGTGGTAGCCGGAGATCGACACGGAGTAGAAGTTGCGCACCTGCTGCTCGATGAACCACTCCTGGATGTCGGCCATCATCCGCAGGCAGAACTCGGTGGAGAACAGAGCGGTGTTCTGGCCCTGGTCCTCCTTGAGGATGTCGGCCTGCACGGTGCCGCGGACGTTGGCGAGTGCGTACGCCGCCAGCTCGGCGCGCTCCTCGGCGCTGGGCTGGCGCGACTCCCGCTCGGTGAAGGCCTCGACCTGCTGGTCGATCGCAGTGTTGAGGAAGAACGCGAGCACGGTGGGGGCAGGGCCGTTGATGGTCAGCGACACCGACGTCGTCGGGGCGACCAGGTCGAAGCCGTCGAAGAGCTCCTTCATGTCGTCGAGCGTCGCGACCGAGACGCCGGACGTGCCGACCTTGCCGTAGACGTCGGGGCGCGGGTCGGGGTCCCGGCCGTAGAGGGTGACGGAGTCGAACGCGGTGGAGAGGCGGGTCGCGTCGTTGCCGTGGCTGAGGATCTTGAAGCGGCGGTTGGTGCGCGCCGGGTCCCCCTCGCCGGCGAACATCCGGGCCGGGTCCTCGTTGTCGCGCTTGAACGGGAAGACGCCCGCGGTGAAGGGGTAGTAGCCCGGGAGGTTCTCGTTGCGCCAGAACGTCACCAGCTCGCCGTGGTCGGTGAAGCGCGGCAGTGAGACGCGCGGGATCGGGTTACCGCTGAGCGACTCCTTGGTGAGCTTGGTGTGGATCTCGCGGTCGCGCACCACGACGACCTGCTCGTCGCCGGAGTAGGACTCCACGACGGACGGCCAGCCGGCGATCTGGTCGGCGACCTCGTGGGGGACGGCCTTGCGGGCCTCGTCCAGCAGCTGGTCGAGCGCCTTGGTTTCGACACGGGCTCCTTCGTCGCCCTGCTCAACCAGCGGCGTCGAGAGCTGGTCGGCGACGTACTGCACGCGCTGGAGGTTGCGCGCCGCCTCGGCCAGCTCGGACGTACGCGCGTGGTAGCCGCGGACCGTCTCGGTGATCTCGGAGAGGTAGCGGACCCGGTCGGCCGGGACGACCTGCCGGATGCCGGAGGAGTGGCGTACGTCGACGTGCGGCAGCGTGCCCTCCTGCACCTCGAGCCCGGCGCCGGCGAGCTCGGCACGGAGGTGCTGGTAGAGCGCGGTGACGCCGTCGTCGTTGAAGGTGGCCGCGCTCGTGCCGAAGACCGGCATCTCGTGGGGCTGCTTGCCGAAGGCGTTGCGGTTGCGGACGAGTTGGCGGCCCACGTCGCGCAGTGCGTCCTTGGCTCCGCGGCGCTCGAACTTGTTGATCGCGACGGTGTCGGCGAAGTCGAGCATGTCGATCTTCTCCAGCTGCGACGCGGCGCCGAACTCCGGCGTCATGACGTAGAGCGAGTGGTCGACGAGCGGCACGATGCCCGCGTCGCCCTGACCGATGCCGGGCGTCTCGACGATCACCAGGTCGTGGCCCGCGGCCTTCATCACGTCGATCACGTCGGCGAGGTGCTCGGGCACCTCGTGGGCACCGCGCGTGGCGAGGGAGCGGAAGAACACCCGGTCGCCGTCGAGCGAGTTGGCCCGGATCCGGTCACCGAGCAGTGCGCCCCCACCCTTGCGGCGGGTGGGGTCGACCGCGATGACGGCGATCTTGAGCTTGTCCTGCTGGTCGGTGCGGAAGCGGCGTACGACCTCGTCGGTGAGCGACGACTTGCCCGAGCCACCGGTGCCGGTGATGCCCAGGACGGGCACGACGCGGCGCGACGCAGCGGCGCGGATCTCGGCGAGCATCGCGTCGTCGAGGCGGCCGGCCTCGGCTCCGGTGAGGGCGCGCGCGACGGCGAAGCGGTCCCCCGTGAGGACCTGCTCGGCGCTCACCGCGCCGGCTGCCCACAGGTCGACGTCGCAGTCGGCGACGACGGAGTTGATCATCCCGACGAGGCCCATCTTCTGGCCGTCCTCGGGGGAGAAGATGGTCACGCCGGACTCGCGCAGCCGGGTGATCTCGGACGGCACGATCACGCCGCCACCGCCGCCGACGACCTGGACGTGGCCGGCGCCCTGGGCGCGCAGCGACTCGACGAGGTACTCGAAGTACTCCACGTGCCCGCCCTGGTAGGACGAGACCGCGACGCCCTGCACGTCCTCCTCGAGCGCGGCGGTGACGACCTCCTGCACGGAGCGGTTGTGGCCGAGGTGGATCACCTCGCAGCCCTGGCTCATGAAGATCCGCCGCATGATGTTGATCGACGCGTCGTGGCCGTCGAAGAGCGCGGAGGCGGTGACGAGGCGGATCGGGTTCGTGGGCGTGTGCAGGGCGGCCATCCCCAGATAGTAGGACATCCAAGTATTACTCGGAAGTCACAAGCCCGAGCGCGCGCCGGCCGGGACGCCGCCCGCTCAGAGGGACTCGCCGAGCCCCGTCCGCAGCGCGGTGAGCCGGTCGGTCAGCTCGCGTACGTCACGCTCCGGAAGGCCGGGCGTCTCGAAGACCGCGCCGTTGAGCGCGAGCGTCGCCTCGTCGACCGCGTCGCGGCCGGCATCGGTGAGGACCGCCAGCACGACCCGCTTGTCGGCGTCGCCGCGCACGCGCTCGACGTACCCCTGGGCCACGAGCCGGTCGACCGCGCTGGTGACGCTGGTCGGGTGCACCTGCAGCAGCGAGCCGAGCCGCGACATCGGCATCGCCGCCTCGCGGGCGAAGGACAGCAGGCGCAGCACCTCGTAGCGGGCGAAGGTGAGCCCGCGCGGTCGCAGCACGGCGTCGATGCGCTCCAGCAGCAGCTGCTGGGCGCGCACGACGGAGGTCACCATCGCCATCCCGTCCGCAGCGTCGGCCCAGCCGTGGGCCACCCACTGCCGGTGGGCCTCGCCGATCGGGTCGCGGGTCATGGCTGGAGGTTAGCCACCGATCGCCGCCAGCACGGCGTGCGCCTCGACCATCGCCGGGCCGTACCAGGTCAGCAGCCGCCCCGAGACCAGCTGCGTCGGCGTGCGGAACGCCTCCGGTCCGTCGTCGGCGGTGAAGACGTAGGGCTCGTCCGGCAGCAGCACGACGTCCGCCCCGGCGCCGTCGATCTCCGCGGACGTCACCGTCGGATAGCGCCCGTCGCGCGCTGCCGGACCATGGGCCAGCACGTTGGTGATCCCGGCGCGGGTGAGGAGGTCGTCGGTGTAGGTGGAGGACCCGACGACCATCCACGGGTCTCGCCAGATCGGGACGGCGACGGACAGCCGCCGCGGGGCGGGCGTCGACCAGAGCGCGCGGGCCTCCGTCAGCCAGTCAGGGTCATCGAGGCCCAGCGCCGCGGTCAGGAGACGTGACATCGCGTCGAGCGACTCCTCGACGGTCTCGATCCGGGTGACCCACACGCTCACGCCGGCGTCGCGGAGTCGGCGTACGTCGAGCTCCCGGTTCTCCTCCTGGTTGGCGACGACGAGGTCGGGGGAGAGGGCCCGGATCGCGGCGAGGTCGGGGTTCTTGGTGCCGCGGACGCGGGCCACGTCGAGGTCGGCGGGGTGGGTGCACCAGTCGGTCGCCCCGACGAGCCGGTCCGGCGCAGAGGCGGCGAGCGCCTCGGTCAGGGAAGGGACGAGCGAGACGATGCGGGTGGCGGGCGCGGTGAGCGGTACGTCGGCGCCGAGGTCGTCACGCACGACCTACCCCCTTGCGCCACGCGCTGTAGGAGGTGAGGCGCTGGTCGGTCGGACGCTCGAGCCACGGCCACGGGAACAGGTGCGCGACGTCCACGGACCGGGAGTGACGGCCGAAGCCCGGGACCGGGGCGAAGGTCACGGCGACCGGCGTGCCGGCCAGCTCCTCGGGAGGGCGCCCGAGACGGACGTCCACCTCGCGTCGCCCGGCCAGGTCGGCCAGGCACTCGGCGAGGAACACCAGCCGCTTGCCGGAGAGGCGCAGCGAGCGCAGCAGGGGCTCGTCGAAGACGAAGACCACCGGCAGGTCCGGGTGGGCGGCGAGGGCGGGGTCGGCGTCGCCCAGGGACTCGGCGGTCAGCCAAACGGCCTCCGGGTCACCGGTGCGTACGACGCCCTCCGGACCGGCGCCCGGTCCACCGGCGCCCACGTCGGCGGAGGTGCGCGGTCCCGGTGTGGCATCGGGCCAGCCCTGGATGGGGCACGCGTCCCGCAACGGGCACGAGCGGCACAGCTGGGGGGCGCGCTTCTCCACCTGCCAGCGGCTGAACCCGTAGGGCTTGCCGGTCCCGGCGCCCACGGTCCACTGCCAGCCCAGGCGGTTGGCGGCGCGGGAGCCGTCGAGCAGGTGCCGGAAGAAGTCGTCCTCCCCCTCCCGCCAGCTCCGGCCGTGCCGGACGGTCCAGTGCGAGGCCCACCACATGCGCGTCTGGTTGACCAGCCAGCCCTCGCCCTCCAGCTCCTCGCGCAACCACGACGTGCACGCCATCTCGTCGCTCCACGCAGGCGACCCCTGCGACCCCTGCGGCCGCGGCGGGTGGAAGCGCAGCGGCTCGGCCAGGCCGGCCGGCGTACGGGCATAGAGGTGCCGGGCGAACTCCTGCCACAGCAGCTCGTCGCGGTAGCGCCGGCGGTCGGACGTCGGGGCATCGGCCACGGCGTCCCACGCGTCCGGCAGGGTGACGAGACCGTGCCGGATGTAGGGAGACATCCGGGTGGCGCCGCGCCGCTGCTCGGGCAGCACCGTCGAGCGGGAGCGCGCATAGCCCGCGACGTCCAGGGTCGCCAGCGCTGCGTCGGCGGCCGCCTGCCCGCCCCGGTGCCCGCCGGCCCGGACGTCGTCTGGCCCCTCGAGGCTCAGCCGCCCCAGGTGCGCGCCGACCCAGGCCAGGACCGCCGCGCGGTCGTCGACGTCAGGAAGGGGCGGGAGGGAGGGCACCCCCTCACCCTGCCAGCCGGCACCGACACGGCCGGCGCCTCCGGACCGCGACGGCGTGCTCCCCAGGACACGTCCGCCTTCGGGCGACCGGGTGAGGGGCGCCGACCTCGCGACGTGGTGGAGTTGTCCTTATGAGCAAGCACGCCGGTTCGCAGCAGGGGCTGCCCGTCGACGGCGTGGAGCGCGCGACCACCGAGGGATGGACCTTCCCGGCCCGCAACCCGGCCGACGGACAGCTGCTGTGGCAGGTGCCCGACGCCGGGATCGCGGACGTCCACGCCGCGGTGCACGCGGCCTGGCGCGCCTTCCACGAGACCCAGTGGAGCACCGACACGGCGCTCCGGGCCGAGGTGGTGCTCCGGTTCCAGGAGGCGCTGGTCGCCCGCTCGGACGAGCTGGCCCTGCTCCTCGCTGCCGAGACCGGCGTGCCGATCGCCCTGCGCGCAGCCCACGTCGACGCTCCGATCGCCGGCCTGCGCGCCGACCGGCAGCAGGAGCCGCCCGGCGTCACGGCGGTGATCACGCCGGCCACCTCGCCGCTGGCCGTCGCGATCGAGGAGATCGGACGCGTGCTGGTCGCCGGTGGCACCGTCGTGCTCAAGCCGGCCCCCGAGGCGGCCAGCGCGGCCCTCGAGCTCGGCCGGATCGGCCTCGACATCCTGCCGCGCGGTGTGCTCAACGTCGTCTCCACGCGCGACGTCGACGTCGCGATCGCGCTCACCCTCGACGACCGCGTCGACGAGGTCTCCCTCACCGGCTCGGCCGTCACCGCGGAGCGGGTCCAGGTCGCGGGCGAGCGCGCGGGCAAGCGCGTACGCCTCGACGTCGGCGGTCCGCGCACCATCCACGCTCCCGACGACGGCGACCTGGCTGCCGTCGTCGCGGCCGCTGCCGTCAGCGTCGCCGCCAACGCCGGCCAGGGGTGCCGCCTGCCGTCGAGCGTCGTCGTGCCGGCGCACCGTCACGCCGAGGCGGTGGACGCGGCCGTCGCGACGATGGCGGAGGTCGTCGTCGGTGACCCGGCCGGGCCGGACACGCTCTGCGGCCCACTGCGCTCGACGGTCGCCCGCGCCCGGGTCCTGCGCTACCTCGACCTCGCGCGCGCGGAGGGCGGCACCATGGAGGTCGGCGGACGTGCCCTCGACCGCGACGGCTGGTGGGTCCCGCCGACCGTCATCAGCGGGCTCGACCGTCAGTCGCGGCTGGTGCGCGAGGAGGTGCTCGGCCCCGTGCTCATGGTCGTGGCCGACCGGCGTTCCGCGTCATGGGGACATGCATGATCCCGTCCTCGTCGAACTCAGGACCCGTCACCTCGAAGCCGTACGCCGCGTAGAAGCCGGTCAGCCCGGTCTGCGCGTCGAGCCGCACCTCGCGTGCGCCGCACACCGCCATCGCCTCGTCCATCAGCAGCCCGGCGAGGCCGCGTCCGCGGGCCGACGGCGCCACGACGACCCGTCCGATCCGCGCCCAGTCGCCGTCGTCAAGGACGCGGAGGGTGCCGAGGACCGCGTCGTCCTCGAGCAGCACCACGTGCCGGGTCGCCTCCTCGAGGTCGCGGCCGTCCAGGTCGGGGTAGGGGCAGTCCTGCTCGATGACGAAGACCTGCTGCCGCAGCCGCCACACGTCGTACGCCGTCCGCGGGGCGAGGCCGTCGAAACCGACGGTCAGGACACGGACGCTCATCGCAGGAAGTCCACGACCTGGGTGAAGGCGCGCCGCGCCTCCGGGATGAGGGGCAGCAGGCCGTAGACGTGGATCAGGTCCGGCTCCTCGATCGACGTCAGGTCCCAGCCGGCCTCCGCTGCGCGTCGCGCCAGCAGCCGGCAGCCGGGGTGGAGGAGGTCGCGCGTGCCGTAGAGCATGAGCGCCTTCGGCAGTCCGGCCAGGTCGGCCAGGGCTGGGGACACCTCCGGTCGGCCGAGGTCGTCGGTCGAGCCCGCCCACCACAGGGCGTACGCCTGGAGCTTGCTGTAGAAGAGCCACGGGTCGATCGCGTCGACCTCGCGGGTCTCGGGGGTAGAGGTGGTGAGGTCGACCCACGGCGCGTGGAGCACCAGGTGGCTCGCCGGTGCCAGGCCCCGGTCGCGCATCGACAGCGCCATCGCGAGCGCGAGGCCACCGCCGGCCGAGTCGCCGGCCAGCACGATCCCGCCCTCCTCCCCGGCCCAGCGCGCAGCGTCCGCGACCAGGGCGTCGTGGGAGTCGGCCCAGGTGTGCTCGGGCGCGAGCGGGTAGTCGGGCAGGACGACCCGTGCGCCGATCGCCTCGGCCAGCCGGGCGGCGTACCGCACGTGCACTGCGTCGATCGGCGCCATGAACGCGCCACCGTGGACGTAGTAGAGCGTGCGGTGCACGCGGTGGTGGCGCGGCGTCAGGACGTAGGACGGGAACCCGATGTCGGTGACGGTGACGTCCCAGCTCTTCGCGAAGCCGGGCGTCCCCCGGGTCGGGAGGCTGCGCACCTGCGCCCGGTGGTCCGCCTCGACGCGGGCCCGCTCGGCGGGTTCGCTCTCGAGGTCGCCGGCCTTGCGGAGCCGGGGGATGACGGAGGCCAGCAGTGCGTGGCGGAGGCTCGGCATGGGCCGAGCGTAGGGGCATGGCGCACGGGGCTAGGCTGGACCCACAAGACAGGGGAGCACGCGCAGGCGTGCTGAGAGTGCGGACCAGCCGCAGACCCTACGAACCTGATCCGGTTAGCACCGGCGATAGGGAGTCACCATGCACCGACCATCCGTCCGCGCTGCCCTCACGACGGTGCTGGCCACTGTGGCCCTCGCCGGCTGCAGCCTCGCCGGCACCGGCGACGAGGCCCAGGACCCGGCGACCTCGTCGTCCGACGGCGCGGCCGCCGAGGCCGGCGGCCCCGTCGTCCTCGCGACGCACGAGTCCTTCACCCTGCCCAAGAAGCTCGTGCGGCAGTTCGAGGCCGAGACCGGCTACGAGCTGGAGGTCCGCGCCGCCGGCGACGCAGGGACGCTCGCCACCAAGCTCAGCCTCACCGCCGACAACCCGATCGCCGACGCCGCGTTCGGCATCGACAACACCTTCGCGTCCCGCCCGCTCGACGAGGGCGCCTTCGCCGAGGTCACGCCGACGCTGACCCCGCCGGCGGAGTACGCCCTGGCCGAAGGCGGCGACCGCCTCGTCCCGATCGACTCCGCGAGCGTGTGCGTCAACGTCGACACCGCCTGGTTCGACGCCGAGGGCATCGAGGCGCCGCGGACGCTGGCCGACCTCACCGACCCGGCTTACGCCGACCTGCTCGTGACGCCCGGCGCGTCGACCAGCAGTCCGGGGATGGCGTTCTTCCTGGCGACGGTCGCGGAGTACGGCGACGACTGGCCGGCGTACTGGACCGACCTGCTCGCCAACGGTGCCAAGGTCGTCGACGGCTGGGAGGACGCCTACTACGGCGACTTCACCGCCGGCTCGGAGACGGGCACCCGCCCGATCGTCGTGTCCTACGACTCCTCGCCGGCCTTCACCGTCACCGACGGGGCGACCACGACTGCGGCGCTGCTCGACACGTGCTTCCGCCAGGTCGAGTACGCCGGTGTGCTCGCCGGTGCGGACAACCCGGACGGCGCCGAGGCGCTGATCGACTTCCTGCTCGGCGACGCCGTGCAGAGCGCGCTGCCGGAGTCGATGTACGTCTTCCCGGTCATGCCCGACGCCACGGTGCCGGCCGACTGGGCGGAGTTCGCGCCGCAGCCGACCGACCCGTACGAGGTCACGCCCGAGGAGATCTCCGCCAACCGCGAGCAGTGGCTGACCGAGTGGACGGACGTCATCTCGAGGTGAGTGTGGCCTTGGTTTCGACACGCTCGTTCCTCGCTGCTCAACCAGCGGGGTGCCGGCGCTGGTCGAGCAGGGACCAAGTCCCGGCGGGTCGCCGCCGCTGGTTGAGCAGGGACGAAGTCCCGTGTCGAAACCGAGGGACTGCGCGATGAGGCGCCTCCTCGCCCTGCTGGCGCTGGCGGCCGGCCCGGTGCTCGTGCTCGGCGTCCTCTTCGTGCTGCCCGTCACCGGCATGGTCTCCGAAGGCTTCTTCGTCGACGGCAGCTTCGCGCCGGGTGCGGTGCTGGAGGTCCTGGCCCGTCCGCGGGTGCACCGGGTCGCATGGTTCACGGTGTGGTCCTCGGGGGCCGCGACGCTGCTGGCCGTCGTACTGGGCCTGCCGGCGGCGTACGTCCTGCACCGGCTCGCGCTGCCGGGCCGGGCCGCGGTGCGCGCGGCGCTGCTGGTGCCGTTCGTGCTGCCGACCGTCGTCGTCGGCGTCGCCTTCCGCCAGCTGCTGGGGGAGGGCGGCCCGCTCGGGTTCCTCGACCTCGACGGCACCCCCGTCGCGATCATCTGCGGCCTGGTGTTCTTCAACCTCGCGGTCGTGATCCGCACCGTCGGTGTCGCCTGGGAGTCGCTCGACCCGCGCCCGGGGCAGGCAGCCGCCGCGCTCGGCGCCTCGCCGTCGCAGGTGCTGCGCACGGTGACCCTGCCCGCGCTTCGACCGGCGATCGTGGGCGCCGCGACGATCGTCTTCCTCTTCTGCGCGACCGCCTTCGGGATCGTGCTCACCCTCGGCGGTGTGCGCTACTCGACGGTCGAGACCGAGATCTACCTCCTGACCACCACCGTCTTCGACCTGCAGGCCGCCGCCGCGCTCTCGGTGCTGCAGATCGTCGTGGTGGTGGCCCTGCTGGCCCTCGCCGCACGGCTCCGCGCGACCCCGGACCCGACGGCGCACCGGACCGTCACGCCCGTGCGCGCCGTACGACGCGGAGATGCCCCAGCGGTCGTCGCGACGCTGGTCGTCCTCGTGGCGATGCTGCTGCCGATCCTCACCCTCGTGCTCGGTTCGCTGACGGTGGGCGACGGCTGGGGGTTGGCCAACTACCGCGCGCTCACCACGACCGGCGACAACCAGGCCCTCCTGGTGCCGGTGACCGCGGCGCTGGTGACGAGCCTGCGCACGGCCGTCGACGCGACGTGGATGGCGCTGCTGGTGGGCGTCTCGGTCGCGCTCATCGTCACCCGCCGCTCGCACTCGGTCGCCGAGCGGCGCGTCCGGTCGACGCTCGACGGCTTCTTCATGCTGCCGCTCGGGGTCAGCGCGGTGACCCTCGGCTTCGGCTTCCTGATCACCCTCGACCAGCCCCCGCTCGACCTGCGCGACTCGCCGCTCCTGGTGCCGATGGCGCAGGCGCTCGTCGCGCTGCCGCTCGTCGTCCGCACGCTGGCCCCGGTCCTCGGCGGCATCGACGACCGCCAGCGGCAGGCCGCCGCCTCCCTGGGCGCGTCGCCGCTGCGCACGCTCGTCACCGTCGACCTGCCCGTGGTCTGGAAGCCCATGCTCGCGGCGAGCGGCTTCGCCTTCGCCGCGTCGCTGGGGGAGTTCGGCGCGACGTCGTTCCTCGCCCGTGACGACAGCCCGACGCTGCCGGTAGTGATCTTCCGGTTGATCGGCCACCCGGGCGAGATGAACTACGGCATGGCACTCGCCGCCTCCGTGGTCCTGGCCGCCGCGACGACGCTGGTGATGCTCGCGGTCGAGCGGCTGCGCGTGCCGGGCGTGGGGGCGCTGGCATGACAGGGTCGACGACGATGCTCCAGCTCACCGACGTCACCGTCCGCTACGGCGACACCGTGGCCGTCGACGACGTGACGCTCGACCTCGCAGCCGGCCAGGTGCTCGCCGTGCTCGGTCCCTCCGGGTGCGGGAAGTCGACCCTGCTCCGGGCGGTGGCCGGGCTCGAGCCGCTCACGTCGGGCTCGATCGGGTGCGACGGCGCCGACCTCGCCGGCGTACCGACCCACAAGCGCGGCTTCGCGCTGATGTTCCAGGACGGCCAGCTCTTCGCCCACCTCACCGTCGCCCGCAACGTGGCCTATGCCCTCAAGCTCCGTCGTACGCCCTCCGCCCGGGTCGCCGCGCGGGTGCGGGAGCTGCTGGAGCTGGTGGGCCTCTCTGGCTACGACGACCGGCTGCCCGGCACGCTCTCGGGCGGGGAGCGGCAGCGCGTGGCCCTCGCGCGGGCGCTCGCCGTCGAGCCGCGTCTGATCCTGCTCGACGAGCCGCTGTCGGCCCTCGATGCGACGCTGCGTGAACGGCTGGCCGGCGACCTGCGCGAGATCCTGCACGCCGCCGGCACCACCGCGCTCCTGGTCACCCACGACCACGAGGAGGCGTTCGCGCTCGCCGACCGGCTCGCGGTGATGCGCGACGGCAGGGTGGTGCAGTCCGGCGCGATCGACGAGGTGTGGCGTGCACCGGTGGACGAGGAGACGGCCCTGTTCCTCGGCTACGCGCGAGTGCTGCGCGGCACCGCGGCTGCGAGCGTGCTGGCTGCGGCCGGCCTGCCCGCCGCGCCCGCGGTCGCCGTACGCCGCTCCGCTCTGGTCGTCGACGAGGCCGGCGAGGTCGCCGCGACCGTCGAGTCCGCCCGCGTGACGCCGGAGCAGGTGCGCCTGAAGGTCGTCGCGGACGGCCTCGGCGCGATCGACGCGGTGGCACCGCTGGGCACCCGCGTGTCGCCCGGCGACGCGGTCCGGTTGAGCGTGGATGTGACACGTCTCGCCGTCCTGCCGATCCGGCCCCCCGCTTGACCGCTCCCTACACTGACCTCCGTGTACAGACCGGCCTATGCCCTGCTCGTGGGAGTCGCCGCCATCATGGGTGTGCTGGCTCTGACGGCGTCGTTCGCGCTCGACCGACCCCTGGTCGACCCGGAGGGCTTCCTCGGTCCGTCGTGGCTGCGGCTACCGCTGCTCGTGCTCGGCGCGTTCCTGCTGGACCTGCTGCCGCGCACGCTGTGGGGCTCGCGGATGAAGGTCGCGCTCATGCCGGCCATCGCCAAGGAGCGGGTGCGGACCCACTGGGACCGGGAGCGGATCACCCTCGTGGTGCTCGGCCTGGTCTCCTTCTACATCACCTACGTCTGCTACCGGAACCTCAAGTCGTTCCTGCCCTTCATCATGGGCGAGGACAAGTACGACCGGGAGCTGCACCTCATCGACCGGGCGATGATGTTCGGCCACGAGCCGGCGACGATCCTGCACACGATCTTCGGCACCGGGATCTCGGCGCACTTCCTCTCCACGATCTACCTCTGGTTCCTGCCGCTCGTCCCGCTCGCCCTCGCGGCCTGGCTGGTCTGGTCGCGCAACATCACCTTCGGCTACTGGTTCGCCACCTCGCAGTGCCTGGCCTGGGCACTGGGCACCGCGTCCTACTTCGCGCTGCCGACGCTCGGCCCCGGCTTCCAGTACAGCTACCTCTACACCGACCTCCCCGACACCGGGTCGAGCGCCCTCATGGAGGCGCTGTCCTACGGTCGTGACGGAGTGCTGCGCCGCGGTGCGGAGGGAGCCGTCCAGTCGGTGGCCGGTTTCGCGTCCCTGCACGTCGCGATCACCCTGCTGGTCGCGCTGATGGTGCAGTACACGCTGCGCAACCGGATCCTGCACATCATCTTCTGGGCCAACTTCGCGATCACCGTCGTCGCCACCCTCTACTTCGGCTGGCACTACATCGCCGACGACCTCGCCGGCGTCGTCATCGCCCTCTTCGCCTTCTGGCTCGGCGGGCTCGCGAGCGGGCAGAAGTTCGACCGGCACGGGTTGGCGTCCCACCCGACCTCGACGACCTCCCAGGTGCCTGTCGACGCCGAGTAGGCGGTCGTCCCTTTGCAGGAGTCCCCGCTGAGGCGGTGACTCCCGCGCAGGTCGGCCGTTGCAACGGCCGATCAGCGCCGGACTCCGCCCACCCGTGGGGCTGGAGACGCTGGTGGGACCGTTGGGAGTACGCCGGCCGGGGTCTGCGGCGCCTGGTGAGGGTGGCGGCGGACGACATGCGGGTGCGCGATCTGGATGTCGTACGCCGCCAGGGTGACCGGATGCCTCGCGGGGGTGGCGGCAGATCGCGATGAAGGCGGGTGGTGCGAGGCAATGTGCCGCCACCTCAGTGGCGGCCCGACGGGGCCGCGATGAATTACAACCTTGTAGTTCGTCAAGTCGACACGCCGACGGAACGGCAAAATGTTGCGCAAAGTGTTCCCAGTGTGACGAAAGTTCACTAGCGTGCCTCAAGTTGCCCGTGCGAAGGGGAAGTCGCACGGGCCCTGAGACCCCTGAGGTGAACCTCCGTGCCCGTCGCCCCACTGCAGCACCCCGCGACACGTCGTACGACGTCGCGCTGGGCGACGGCCGTCGTGCTCGTGGCCGGGCTGGCCTGGGGCGGGCACGGCGCCGCGTTCGCGGACGAGGACGGGCGTACGCCCGGAACCCCGACCGAGGCCGACGTCGCCGCAGCCCAGGAGCAGGCCGCCGACAAGGGCCGCGACGTTGCTGCTGTCCAGGCGGACCTGATCCGGGCCGACCTCGCCCTCGAGGCAGCCGGGGACGCCGCCGCGCAGGCCGCGGAGGCCTACAACGGCGCCCGGTGGCGCGCGGAGCAGGCCACGCAGGAGGCCGCCGAGGCACAGTCCGCCGCCGACACCGCCCAGGCCGACGTCGAGGCGCAGCGTGAGCTCTACGCCGACACCGTCGTGCAGTCCTACGAGGAGGCGTCCCAGGTCCAGGGCCTCTCCGCCGTTGTCGAGGCCGACGGCATCGAGTCCCTCATCGACCGCAGCGTCACGATGGGCAACACGTCGGCGGCGCTCGACGCGCAGTACGACTCGTTCATCGCCTCGTCCGCGGTCGCCGACGTGACGGCCAGCTCCGCCGCCCAGGCCTCGGAACGGGCCGAGGCCGCTGCGCTCGAGGCCGAGCAGGCCCGCGACGCCGCCGAGCAGGCCGAGTCCGCCGCCGGCTCGCAGGCCGCGGCGGTCGCCGCCACCAAGGCCGACCTGATCACTGAGCTCGCCGAGCTCGAGGGCATCAGCGTCCGGCTCGCCCAGAAGCGACAGTCCGCGCTCGAGGAGGCAGCCGCCGCGGCTGCTGCCGCCGCGGCGCAGGCGGAAGCGGAGGCCCAGGCGGAAGCGGAGGCCCAGGCGGAAGCGGAGGCCCAGGCGGAAGCGGAGGCCCAGGCGGAAGCGGAGGCCCAGGCACAGGCCCAGGTACAGGCACAGGCCCAGGCGGAGGCCCAGGCCCAGGCAGAAGCGGAGGCCGAGGCCGAGGCGCAGGCAGAGGCGCAGCAGCAGGCAACGCCGACACCCACCCCGACGCCCACCCCGACCCC
>NZ_FOKC01000009.1:0-77844 GCF_900112035.1 Nocardioides alpinus
CCACAGAACATGGGGTTGATAGGCCGGAGGTGTACAGCAGCAATGCCCAGCCGACCGGTACTAATAGGCCGAGGGCTTGTCCCAACACCGTACAAAACCACACAAGCACCCATGCTTGAAGTCTCCTTGTACAACGCGCATACGTAACGAACACCCACACAGACAAGATCTATCTGTTGTTCGCGTCCACTAAGCAGTTCCCAACCAACACACCCAACCCCCGAGCAACACCCGGGGGCGAGGCAGATGTGTAGTGGTTGAAAGAGTTACGGCGGCCATAGCGAAACGGGAAACACCCGGTCCCATACCGAACCCGGAAGTTAAGCCTTTCAGCGCCGATGGTACTGCAACCGAGAGGTTGTGGGAGAGTAGGACGCCGCCGGACATACATTGGGCAGAGGCCACCAGATATCTGGTGGCCTCTGCGTTATTTCACGGCACGAGTGAGTACCGTGGCCTCATCACGGGGCCGAAGCGTCAAGAAGGGAAGTGCGGCTGTGGCCGAGGACCGTCGAGGACAGCGTCCGGCACGAGGTGGCTCCAGCGCGGGACGAGGCAGCTCGGCCAGTGGCCGGAGCGGTGCTCCCTCACGTGGGGGCTCGTCGGGCTCGCGCGGCAGCGACTCCCGAGGTGACGCGCGCGGAACCTCCCGTGGCGACTCGCGCGGTGGGGCGCCCTCGGGCGACTCCCGTGGTCGCGGTTCGCGCGATGACCAGCCGCGAGGCAAGGGTGCACCCTCGCGAGGCGGCTACCAGGGCGGGAAGGGCGGTCCGGGCTCCAAGTCCGGCTCCCAGGAGCGTGGCTTTCGTGGCCGCGGCGAGGAGCAGCAGCCCCGTACGGCGAGCCAGGCGGAGTACGACGGCCCGGAGCTGCCCGAGGACATCACGGGCGCCGAGCTCGATCGCGGTGTCCGCGCCCAGCTCAAGGGCCTGCCCGAGAAGCTGGCCGCCCGGGTCGCGCGTCACCTCGCGGCCGCCGGTGTACTGATCGACGAGGACCCGGAGACGGCCTACCAGCACACGCTGGCCGCCCGCGCCCGGGCGTCGCGCCTGGCAGTGGTCCGCGAGGCGACCGGTGAAGCCGCGTACGCAGCCGGCCACTACGCCGAGGCGCTGGCCGAGCTCCGTGCCGCGAAGCGGATGAACGGCGCCACCGACTACCTGCCCATCATGGCGGACTGCCACCGTGCGCTCGGCAACCCCGAGCAGGCGATCAAGCTGGCCAAGAGCCCGTCGGTCTCCAACTTCAGCACCGAGGCGAAGGCAGAGATGACGCTGGTCGAGGCCGGTGCCCGGCGCGACATGGGTCAGCTGGATGCGGCCCTGCGGACGCTCGAGCTCGCCCCGCTGAACTCCAAGAGCCGGTCGGCCTGGGCGGTGCGCCTGCGCTACGCGTACGCCGACACCCTCGAGTCTGCTGGACGTGAGTCGGACGCCCTGGCGTGGTTCCACCGCACGCACGCCATCGACTCCGAGGAGCTGACGGACGCCGCTGAGCGCGCCGACCTGCTGGAGCGCAAGCAGTCCTGACCCGGAAGGGCCCGTCGCGCTGGCGTTCGGGCGCCCCATGGGTCACAATGGAGCCACTAATCACATACGTGTCACTCGACTCGCGTTGAGCAACGACGACAGACCGCTGGGGAAGGCGCATCTGGAGCGTCGGAACTCAAGGAGGTCGTGGTGACCACACGCATTGCTTCCCGCCCGGACGGTCCGGGGACGCGGGGCATTCTCTACGTGCACTCTGCTCCCTCTGCCCTCTGCCCTCACATCGAGTGGGCCGTGGGCGGAGTCCTCGGAGTTGCCGTCTCGCTCGACTGGACGCCGCAGCCTGCCCAGCCGGGGTCGTACCGCGCTGAGCTGTCGTGGAGCGGCGTCGCAGGCACGGCCGCCGCCGTGGCGTCGGGCCTGCGCGGGTGGAACCACCTGCGCTTCGAGATCACCGAGGAGCCGACCAGCTCCACGGAGGGCACCCGCTTCTCGTGCACCCCTGACCTGGGCATCTTCCACGCCATCACCGGACCGCACGGCGACATCCTGATCCCCGAGGACCGGCTCAAGGCCGCCGTGGTGAAGGCCGCGCTGGGTGACACGACGTTGCTGCTCGAGATCGACCAGCTGCTGGGCAAGCCGTGGGACGACGAGCTGGAGACCTTCCGGCACGCCGGCGACGGGGCGCCGGTGCGCTGGTTGCACCAGGTGGTCTGAGCCAGCCTCCCCGCACGGAGCAATCAGGGGCTGGTCGGCTCAGAGCGGGATGTTGCCGTGCCGGCCGCGTCGTACGCCGACGGTGTCGATCTCGTGGCGCATCCCCTCGGCGATGGCGCTGCGGGTGCGGGTCGGCTCGACCACCTCGTCGACGACGCCGATCTCGACGGCCTTGTCCACACCCCCGGCGATCCGCTCGTGCTCGGCGGCGAGCTCGGCCTCGACCTGGGGGCGGATCTCGGGTGAGACCTCGGCGAGCCTGCGTCGGTGGAGCACGCGGATGGCTGCCACGGCGCCCATCACGGCGACCTCGGCTCCGGGCCACGCGAAGACGCGGGTGGCGCCGAGGGAGCGTGCATTCATGGCGATGTAGGCGCCGCCGTAGGTCTTGCGGGTCACCAGGGTCACCCGCGGCACCACGCACTCGCCGAACGCGTGCAGCAGCTTGGCGCCGCGGCGTACGACGCCGTCCCACTCCTGGCCGACACCCGGGAGGTAGCCCGGCACGTCGACGAGGACGATCAGCGGTACGCCGAAGGCGTCACACATCCGGACGAAGCGGGACGCCTTCTCCGCGGACAGCGAGTCGAGGCAGCCGCCGAGCCTCAGTGGGTTGTTGGCCACGACGCCGACGGTGCGGCCTCCGAAGCGACCCAGGGCAGTGACGATGTTGGGGGCCCAGCGGGCGTGCAGCTCCTGCATGGTGCCCTCGTCGAGCACGCCGTCGACGAGCGGGTGCACGTCGTAGGCACGCTTCTTGGACTCGGGCAGCAGTGCGCCGAGGTCGCGGTCCTCCACCTCGTCGGCGGCGAGGCTGCCCTGCGACCCGAGGAGCGAGGCGACGGTCCGGGCCTTGTCGAGGGCGTCGCGCTCGGAGTCGGTGAGGATGTGGACGACGCCCGAGCGACGGCCGTGCGGCTCGGGGCCACCGAGTCGCAGCATGTCGACGTCCTCGCCGGTGACGGAGCGGACGACGTCGGGACCGGTCACGAAGATGCGACCCTCGGGACCGAGGATGACGCAGTCGGTCAGCGCCGGACCGTAGGCGGCTCCGCCGGCTGCGGGGCCGAGGACGACGGAGATCTGCGGGATGACACCGGAGGCCTGGGTCATCACCTGGAAGATCCGGCCGACGGCGTGGAGGGACAGCACTCCCTCGGCGAGCCGGGCACCGCCGGAGTGCCAGAGGCCGATGATCGGCACGCCGTCGGTGATGGCGCGGTGGTAGGCGTCGACGACGACGCGGCAGCCGACGTCACCCATCGCGCCACCCATCACGGTGGCGTCGCTGCAGAAGGCGACCACGGACGTGCCGTCCACCCGACCGACTGCGGCGAGCATGCCCGAGTCGTCGTCGGCGGTGATCAGCTCGAGGGTGCCCTCGTCGAGCAGCGCGGTCAGGCGGAGCACCGGGTTGCGAGGGTCCTCCTCACGCGGCAGCTTGACGGGCTTGACGGCGGTCGCGGTCATGGGTGGTCCTTCCGGGGTCCCCGCGGAGCTGTTCCACGGAGGGGCGAAGCGGGGGAGCGGGAGAACTCCGCGAGGTGTCTCAGACGCTCCCGAAGGCGACGGCGACGTTGGCGCCACCGAAGCCGAAGGAGTTGTTGAGCCCCACGATGTCGCCCTGCGGGAGGTCACGTCGCGACGTCGGGATGTCGAGGTCGACCTCGGGGTCCAGGTGGTCGAGGTTGATCGTCGGCGGGCTGACCCGGTCGCGCAGCGCCATGACGGTGGCGATGGCCTCGAGGGCCCCGGCGCCGCCGAGGAGGTGACCGGTCATCGACTTGGTGCTGGTGACGACACAGCGGTCGACGTGCTCGCCGAGGACGGCGTGCAGCATCAGACCCTCGGCGATGTCGCCCTTGGGCGTCGAGGTGGCGTGGGCGTTGACGTGGACGACCGTCGCGGGATCGACGTCGCCCTCGCGGAGCGCCATCTTGATCGCGCGGGTGCCGCCGCGACCCTCGGGGTCGGGCTGGGCGATGTCGTGGGCGTCGTTGCTGATGCCGGCGCCGAGCACCTGGGCGTAGATCGTGGCGCCACGGGCGCGGGCGTGCTCCTCGGACTCGAGGATCAGCACGGAGCCACCCTCGCCGAGGACGAAGCCGTCGCGGCCGGTGTCCCACGGGCGGGAGACGGTGGTCGGGTCGCCGCCGTCCTCGCTGCCGGTCTTGGACAGCGCCATCATGTTGGCGAACGCGGCCATCGGGAGCGGGTGGATCGCGGCCTCGGTGCCACCGGCGATCACGACGTCGGCACGACCCAGGCGGATCAGGTCGATGGCCATCGCGATGGCCTCGTTGCCCGAGGCGCAGGCCGACGTGGGCGCGTGGACAGCGGCGCGGGCTCCGTACTTGAGGCTGACGTTGGCAGCCGGGGCGTTGGGCATGAGCATCGGCACGGCGAGGGGGGACACCCGGCGGGCGCCCTTCTCGAGCAGCGTGTCGTAGTTGGCGAGCAGGGTGGTGACACCACCGATGCCCGAGGCGAGGCACACGCCGAGGCGTTCGGGCTCGAGGCCGGAGCCCTCGAGGCCGGAGTCGGCCCAAGCCTGGTCGGCGGCGACCATGGCGAACTGGCTGGAGCGGTCGAGGCGACGGGCCTTGACCCGGTCGAGGATCTCCGAGGGCTCGACGGCCACGCGGCCACCGATCTTCACCGGGAGCTGGTCGACCCAGTCGTCGGTGAGGTGCCTGATGCCGGAGGTGCCGGCGAGCAGCGCCTGCCACGTGGTGGGGACGTCCCCACCGACGGGGGACGTGGTGCCGAGGCCGGTGACGACTACGCGGGTCGAGGGCATCAGGGTGGTTCCGTTCTCGTGAGGGTGGGGTGGGGCTGGTCACGGGTGGCCGGCGCTCAGCAGGCCACCCGTGACGTGTGCGGGACTCAGCCCTGCGAACGCTCGATGAAGGCGACGGCGTCGCCGACGGTCTTGAGGTTCTTGACCTCGTCGTCCGGGATGGTCACGCCGAACTTCTCCTCGGCGGCCACGACGACCTCGACCATGGAGAGCGAGTCGACGTCGAGGTCGTCCACGAAGGACTTGTCCAGCTGGACGTCGTCGGCGTCGACGCCGGCGACCTCGTTGACGATGTCGGCGAGGTCCGCGCGGATTTCTTCGGTGGTGGCCATGGGCCTTCCCTTCTTCTTGGGTGTGCTGCTTGGGGTGGTCTGGTGGTGAAGCGTAGGTGGAGCGGGCTAGGGGACGGTGACGACCTGGGCGGCGTAGGACAGTCCGGCGCCGAACGCGATGAGCAGGGCCGTGTCGCCGGACCGGGCCTCGCCCTCGGCCATCATCCGGTCGAGCGCGAGCGGGACCGACGCGGCGGAGCTGTTGCCCTGGTCGGCGACGTCGCGGGCGATGCGTACCGTGCTGGGCAGCTTCATGGACCGCGCCATCGCGTCGATGATGCGCATGTTGGCCTGGTGGGGCACGAAGACGTCGAGGTCGTCGAGGGTGACGCCGGCGGCGTCCAGGGCCTGCTGGCCGATCTTGGCCATCGCGAAGGACGCCCAGCGGAAGACCGGGTTGCCCTGCATGGTCAGGTGCGGCATCACGCCGCTGCCGGGCACCTCGGGACTGCCGACCACGTCGCGCCAGTCCTCACGCTGCCGGATGAGGTCGAACTGCTCACCGTCCGAGCCCCACACCACCGGTCCGATGCCGGGGGTGTCGCTCGGACCGACGACGGCGGCGCCGGCACCGTCGGCGAAGATGAAGGCGGTGCCGCGATCGGTGAGGTCGAGGATGTCGGTGAGGCGCTCGACGCCGACGACCAGGACGTAGCGGGCGCTGCCGGCGCGCACGATGTCGGAGGCGAGCGCGATGCCGTGGCAGAACCCCGAGCACGCGGCGGAGATGTCGAACGCCGCGGCGTGGTCGGTGCCGAGCTCGTGGGCGATCGCGGTGGCGACGGCGGGGGTCTGGAGCAGGTGGCTGACCGTGGCGACGACGACGCAGTCGATCTGGCCGGCCTCGAGGCCGGCCCGCTCGATGGCGATCCTGGACGCCTCGACCGACATCATCTGGACGGTCTCGTCCGGGCCGGCCCACCGGCGGGTCTTGATGCCCGAGCGCTGCTGGATCCACTCGTCGCTGGAGGCGATCGCGTCGACGACGTCGGCGTTGGGGACGAGTCGGACGGGCCGGTAGGCGCCGACGCCCAGGATGGCCGCGTGCGGCGAGCCCGTGGTGGTGGTGAGGCTGGTCATGAGGGGGTCCCCTCCGGGTGCAGTCGGAGCAGGGGTTGGCCGGGGGAGACGAGGTCGCCGTCCTCGACGAGCCACTCGACCACCGAGCCCCCGTGGGCAGCGGTGATGTCGGTGCGGTCCCGCAGGCTGGCGACGGCACCGATGACGGCGCCGGGTGCGAGCAGGTCGAGGTCGGCGGCCTCGGTGGAGATGTGGAACGTGCCCTTGGCGGGGGAGACCACCATCCGCCAGGTGGGGGTGGTCTCGATCTGCGAGGCCTCGCCGTGCTTGTCGCAGAAGTCGCGGGCTGCGTCGAGCTGGTCGGGGGTCTTGAGCGCAAAGGTCTCGACGCCCTTGAGCGCGCGCTTGGCGATGCCGGTGAGCGTGCCGGCCGGAGGCATCTCCAGGATGCCGGTCACGCCGAGGTCGCTCATCGTCTCCATGCAGAGGTCCCAGCGAACGGGGTTGGCGATCTGACCGACGATGCGGCGCAGGACCTCCCGGCCGTCGTGCACGACCTGACCGTCCCGGTTGGAGATGAGCGGGGTGCGCGGGTCGTGGGTGGAGACCGACCGGGCCAGCGAGGACATCCGGTCGACCGCAGGGGCCATGTGGGAGGTGTGGAAGGCACCGGCGACGCTCAACGGCATCAGCCGTGCCTTGGCCGGCGGGTCCTCCGCGAACGCAGCGAGCTGCTCCATCGTGCCGGCGGCCACCACCTGGCCGGCCCCGTTGTCGTTGGCGGGGGTCAGCCCGTGGCGCTCAATCGTGGCGAGCACCTCCTCGCGCTCACCCCCCAGCACTGCGGTCATTCCGGTCGCGGTGGTCGCAGCGGCCTCGGCCATCGCGTTGCCGCGCTCCCGGACCAGCACCATCGCCTGCTCGGCGGTGATCGCGCGGGCGCCGGCCGCTGCGGTCAGCTCCCCCACGCTGTGGCCCGCGACGGCACCGATGCGCGAGAAGGTGTCGGCGGGGTGCGGGAAGACGTCGAGCGCGGCGATGAGGCCGGTGGCGACCAGCAGGGGCTGGGCGATCTTGGTGTCGCGGATCGTCTCGGCATCGGCCTGGGTGCCGTAGTGGGCCAGGTCGATGCCGGCGACGGTGGCCAGCCAGTCGAAGCGCGCGGCGAAGGTCGGGTCCTCCAGCCAGGGCGTGAGGAATCCGGGGGTCTGGGCCCCTTGACCAGGGGCGACGATGACGAGCACGTGACCACTCTGACGGGTCAGGAGGCACCGCCGCGGGTCCGACGCCGACGAAACTCACCCGGTAAACCTTGTAGGTTTCCTACAATTCGGTGCGGCCCGACTGACGGCCGAGGATGAGCGCCAGCTGGAGTGCGAACGCCTCGCGTGGCCGGGTCGGCGACCAGCCGGTGAGCTCGGAGATCTGACGCAGGCGGTAGCGCACCGTGTTGGGGTGCACGAAGAGGGCGCGGGCCGTGCCCTCGATGGACGAGCCGTGCTCGAACCAGGCACCGAGGGTCTCGAGGAGGGTGCCGCGGGAGGCCATCAGGGGGAGGTAGACCTCGTCGACCAGGTGGCGGCGTGCGTGGCCGTCGCCGGCCAGCGCGCGCTCCGGCAGGAGGTCGCGGCTGGCCACCGGGCGGGGTGCGTCGGGCCAGCCGCTGGCGGCGCGGTGGGCCGAGAGTGCCGCACGTGCCGAGGCACTGGCGTGGGCGAGGTCGGCGGTGACGGGGCCGACGACCACCGGTCCGTCGCCGAAGTGGTCGAGGAGCCGGGTCGCGGCCTTGAGCGGGTCGCTCACCCCGCCGAGCACGACGACCAGCCGATCGCCCTGGGTGGCGCAGAGTGCATCCATGTCTCCGGCGCGCGCCGAACGGCGTACGGACTCGAAGACGTCGAGCTCGGCGCGGTGGGGAGGCACGGCGCCCAGCACCACGGCGACGTCGCCGTGCGCGCCCCAGCCGAGCGCACTCGCCCTCGACAGGACGGTCTCGTCGGCCTCGGCGCGGACGACCGCGTCGACGACGAGCGCCTCGAGGCGGGCGTCCCAGGCACCCCGGGACTCGGCGGCGCGGGCGTAGACCGCGGCGGTGGCGAAGGCGACCTCGCGGGCATAGAGCAGGACCGCGTCGTGGACCTCGCCGACGTCCTGCGGGTCGATCAGCGCGTCGATGTTGGTCTCCACGACCCGGATGCTGAGCCGCACCAGCTCCACGGTCTGCTGCAGCGAGATGACGCCGGTCAGCTCGCGCGGCGCGGCGCCGAAGACCACCACGTCGAGGGGGTCGTGGACCGAGGCGTCCACCTCGACGTCGTACCACTCCACGAAGCCGCGGATGCCCGCCTGCACGATCAGGCCCACCCACGAGCGGTCCTCCGCGCTCAGGTCGTCGAACCAGGGCAGGTCGGTCGACATGCGGCCGGTCGCGGCCGTGCTGAGCACCCCGGACGAGTTGCGCAGCGCCTCTGCCGCGCGGCGTCGGGAGGGGGGCATGGCCTGACTCTAGTGCGGTGACGCCCGTAGTGGGATTCCCACGAAGGCCGGGTGAACGTCCGGTGACGAGGGAGAGGTCACGACTTGGCATCGTCGGGAGGCGTGCCAACCGGAGGCCAACGGGGTTCTGGTTGAATCCGGAACCTGTCCTGATCCAGGAGGCCGAGTGGCTCGTCGCAGCAGCCCGCACGTCCGGTACGTCACGGTGCACGGGCACCGGCGCGCGTACGTGCGGATGGGGTCGGGCCCGGTCGTCCTGCTGCTCCACGGCCTGGCCTGCGACCACACGACCTGGAACCCGGTGATCGAGTCACTGGCGCGCACCCACACCGTGATCGCGCCCGACCTGCTGGGGCACGGTCAGTCGGACAAGCCGCGGGCGGACTACAGCGTCGGCGGATACGCCAACGGGATGCGCGACCTGCTCACCGTTCTGGGCATCGACAGCGCGACCGTCGTCGGTCACAGCTTCGGCGGGGGAGTGGCGATGCAGTTCGCCTACCAGTACCCCGAGCGGACCGAGCGCCTCGTCCTGGTGGGCTCCGGTGGGCTCGGTCCCGACGTCACGCCGGCGATCCGCGCGATCACCACCCCCGGCTTCCACCAGATCATGGGGGTGCTCTCGGTCCCCGGGCTGCGCCACGCGACCACCGCCGCGATGCGCGTGCTGTCACGCACCGGGGTGACCCAGCTGCGCGACCTCGACGAGGTCGCCGACATCTACGACTCCTTCAAGGACCCGCGCACCCGCGCCGCCATCCGCCACGTCGTCCGTGCGGTTGTGGACTGGAAGGGGCAGATCGTCACCATGGCCGATCGGGCCTACCTGACCGAGGCGATGCCGATCTGCGTCGTGTGGGGTGCCGACGACCTGGTGATCCCGGTCGCCCACGCCAGCAACGCCAGCGCGCTGGCGCCGACCGCGCGCGTCGAGATCATCCCCAACGCCGGCCACTTCCCCCACAAGGACCACCCCGAGCGGTTCGTGAAGATCGTGCGCGACTTCATCCGCACGACCGAACCGGCGCAGTACGACCGTGAGCGCTGGCGCGAGCTGCTGGACGACGGGGCGGACGCGGTGCTGGCGCAGGCCGAGGCCGGCCGGTCACCCGTGGCCCCGCTGCGGGCCGTACGACGCGCAGCGGGCGCCTAGCCTCCGGGCAACGACTCCGTGAGGCTGGATTCGACAGGCTGGTTTCGACACGCCGTCGCGGCTTCGCAGGTTCAGCCGCGGGCTTGCTCAACCCGACGCCCTCAGGCGTCGCCACCTTCCTGCTTGATGTCCTTGACCGCGGTCGGGTCGTCGATGCGGTAGCGCTGGGCGGCCTCGACGGCCTTCTCGACCGGGAGCTCGCCGGCGTCGGCCAGGGCCTGGAGGGCCTGGACGACGACGCTCTGCGCGTCGATGTGGAAGAAGCGGCGGGCGGCCGGTCGGGTGTCGGCGAAGCCGAACCCGTCGGCGCCGAGCACGCGGTAGTCGCCCGGCACCCAGCGGGCGATCTGCAGCGGGACGGCCCGCATGTAGTCGGACACCGCCACGACCGGACCCTGCGCACCGGCGAGCTTGTCGCGGACGTAGGCCGAGCGCGGCTGCTCGCCGGGGTTGAGCAGGTTCCACTGCTCGGCGGCGGCACCGTCGCGGGCCAGCTCGTTCCACGACGTGACGGACCAGAGGTCGGACTGCACGCCCCACTCCTCGGCCAGGAGGCGGGCGGCCTCCTTGACCCACGGGAACCCGACGCCGGAGGCCAGCAGCTGCACGCGCGGACCCTCGCCGTCGGCGACCGAGACGCGGTGGATGCCCTTGAGGATGCCCTCGACGTCCACGTCGGACGGCTCGGCCGGCATGGAGACGGGCTCGTTGTAGACGGTGAGGTAGAAGATGACGTTCTCGCCATCGCCGTTCTCGCCCCCGGTGCCGTACATCCGCTCGAGGCCGTTCTGCATGATGTGGCTGATCTCGTAGGAGAACGCGGGGTCGTAGTGGACGACCGCCGGGTTGGTCGCAGCGAGCAGCGGCGAGTGGCCGTCGGCGTGCTGCAGGCCCTCGCCCGTCAGCGTCGTACGACCGGCGGTGGCGCCGATGAGGAAGCCGCGCGCCAGCTGGTCGGCCATCGCCCAGATCGAGTCACCCGTGCGCTGGAACCCGAACATCGAGTAGAAGATGTAGAACGGGATCATGTGCACGCCGTGCGTGGTGTAGGTCGACCCGGCCGCCGTCGCCGACGCCATCGCGCCCGCCTCGGAGATGCCCTCGTGGAGCATCTGGCCCTGCGCGGACTCCTTGTAGGAGAGCAGCATCTTGCGGTCGACCGACTCGTACTGCTGGCCGCCGGGGTTGTAGACCTTGGCGCTCGGGAACATCGAGTCCATGCCGAAGGTGCGGTACTCGTCGGGTGCGATCGGCACGAGGCGCTCGCCGATCTCCGGGTCCTTCATCCAGTCGCGGAGCAGGCGGACGACGGCCATCGTGGTGGCGAACTTGTTCTTGCCCGAACCCTGCTTGAGCTCGGCGTAGAGCTCGTCGCCGGGCAGCTTGAGTGCGGTGGCCCGGTTGACCCGGCGGGGGATCGAGCCGCCGAGGGCCTTGCGGCGCTCGAGCATGTACTCGATCTCCGGCGAGTCGGCGCCCGGGTGGTAGAAGGGCGCGCCGCCGGTCTTCTCGTAGGACTCCTCGAGGTCGCGGTCGCTGATCGGCAGGTAGAGCCGGTCGCGGAACTTCTTGAGGTCCGGGAGGGTCAGCTTCTTCATCTGGTGGGTGGCGTTCTTGCCCTCCAGCGCGTCGATGGTCCAGCCCTTGATGGTGTGGGCCAGGATCACGGTCGGCTGACCGGTGTGCTTGCTCGCGGCGTCGAAGGCGGCGTAGACCTTGCGGTAGTCGTGGCCACCGCGGGGCAGCTTCTCGATCTGCGAGTCCGACATGTGCTCGACCATCTTGCGCAGGCGCGGGTCTCCGCCGAAGAAGTGTTCGCGGACGTAGCCGCCGTCCTCGGTGGAGTAGGTCTGGAACTGGCCGTCGGGCGTGGAGTTCATCCGGTTGACCAGCACGCCGTCGACGTCCTTGGCGAGCAGGGCGTCCCACTCCCGGCCCCAGACGACCTTGATGACGTTCCAGCCGGCCCCGCGGAAGTTGGACTCGAGCTCCTGCATGATCTTGCCGTTGCCGGTGACCGGTCCGTCGAGCTGCTGGAGGTTGCAGTTGATGACCCAGGTGAGGTTGTCGAGCTCCTCACGAGCGGCGACGCGGATCGCGCCGAGCGACTCGGGCTCGGCCATCTCGCCGTCGCCCATGAAGGCCCACACGCGCTGCTGGGCGGTGTCCTTGATGCCGCGGTTGTCGAGGTAGCGGTTGAAGCGCGCCTGGTAGATCGAGCCGATGGCGGTGAGGCCCATCGACACGGTCGGGAACTCCCAGAAGTCGGGCATCAGGCGCGGGTGGGGGTAGGACGGCAGGCCGGCGCCCTTGCCGTGCTGGACCTCCTGGCGGAAGCGGTAGAGCTGCTCCTCGCTCAGGCGGCCCTCGAGGAACGCGCGGGCGTAGACGCCCGGCGAGCCGTGGCCCTGGATGTAGAGCTGGTCGCCGCCGCCCTCGTGGTCCTTGCCGCGGAAGAAGTGGTTGAAGCCGACCTCGTAGAGGCTCGCCGAGGACTGGTAGGTGGCGATGTGCCCACCCACCTCGAGGCCCTTGCGGTTGGCGCTCGACACCATGACCGCCGCGTTCCAGCGGATGAAGGCGCGGATGCGACGCTCGGCCTCCTCGTCGCCGGGGAACCACGGCTCGCGCTCGGGCGGGATGGTGTTGATGTAGTCGGTGGAGCGCAGGGCCGGGACGCCGACCTGCTTCTCGCGGGCCCGCTCGAGCAGGCGCAGCATGACGTAGCGGGCACGGTCGCGGCCTCGGTCGTCGAGCATCGCGTCGAACGACGCGAGCCACTCCTGGGTCTCGTCGGGGTCGATGTCCGGCAGCTGGGTGGGGAGTCCTTCGTGAATCACCGACACCTTGGCCGGGTTCTTCGTGGACTTCTCGGCGTCACTCACACGTGCATCGTGTCACGCGAGTCGTCGCGGCGAAATCTACCCATGGGTAGTCCGAATCGTGGCCCGTTGACACGTCTGCGGTGCCCACCGGGCGAGCCGGGGTTGCGGCGTATGCCCAGTTCGGGTGGACTATGTGCAACCGAACATTGGAGGTACGACGCGTGAGCTCGACGGTGGGCGATTCTGCCCAGGCGACAGGAACGGGAGACCGGCTGGGCCTCAAGCCCGGCATGGTGGTCCAGGAGCTCGGCTGGGACAACGACACCGATGACGAGCTTCGCGTCGCGGTAGAGGACTGCATCGATGCCGACATGGTGGACGGCGACTACGGCAATGTCGTGGACGCCGTGCTGCTGTGGTGGCGTGATGACGACGGTGATCTCGTCGACGGCCTCGTGGATGCGTTGACCGATCTCGTGGGTGGTGGGTCGATCTGGCTCCTCACCCCCAAGGTCGGCCGGCCCGGCACGGTCGACGCAGCGGACGTCGCCGAGGCGGCGCCGATCGCGGGACTCTCGCAGACGACGACGGCGGCGGTCAGCAAGGAGTGGCAGGCGACGCGCCTGGTCGCCCCGAAGACCCCCGCGTGACCGGCAGCACCTGGGCGGGCACCCTCGTCTCGAGGGCATCCGGCATCGGTACGACGGTCCGCGTCCTGGGGCGCGCCGGGGTCATCCGGCCCTACGGCCCCCGGACGCTGGCCGCCATCGGCCTCACCGTCCATCGGTGGGGCACGGGGCCGGCCGGCGGCTTCGCGACCCTGGCTGCGCGTTCACCGCACCAGGTGGGCGTCATCGACGAGCTGGGTGAGCTGACCTGGGGCGAGCTCCACCGCCGCTCCAACGCGCTGGCCCGGGCGCTCGCCGAGCGTGGCGTGGGGGAGGGGGACTCGGTCGCGGTGATGTGCCGCAACCACCGCGGTTTCATCGACGCCTCGATCGCGGTGGCCAAGCTCGGCGCCGACATCCTCTACCTCAACACCGCCTTCGCCGGTCCCCAGCTCGTCGACGTGCTGCAGCGTGAGGCGCCCAGCCTGGTGATCCACGACGAGGAGTTCACCGGCCTGCTGGCGGGCGCCGACGTCGAGCGCCGGATCCTGGCCTGGACGGACGGCGACGGCGACGGCGCGACCGGGGAGCGCGAGACCCTCGAGCAGCTGGTCAGCTCCTACGACGAGGGCGACCTGCAGGCACCCGACCGCCACGCCCGCATCGTGATCCTCACCTCCGGCACCACCGGCTCCCCGAAGGGAGCGCCCCGCAAGGAGGCAGGCATCGACGCCGCCGTGTCGCTGCTCTCGCGGATGCCGCTGCGGGCCGGATGGCGTACGCACATCGCGGCGCCGCTGTTCCACACCTGGGGCTTCGCGCACCTCGCGCTGGCGATGCTGCTGGGCTCCACGGTCGTGCTGAGGCGGACGTTCGACCCGGCGGGCGCGCTCCGGACCACCCAGGACGAGCGGTGCCAGTCCATGGTCGTGATCCCGGTGATGCTCCAGCGGATGCTGGCGCTGGACCCCGCCGAGATCGAGGGCATCCACCTCGACCGGGTCGAGGTGGTCGCGTCGTCGGGCTCCGCCCTGCCGGCCACGTTGGCGCAGGCCTGGATGGACCGCTTCGGCGACAACCTCTACAACATCTACGGCTCCACCGAGGTGGCCTACGCGTCGATCGCGACGCCCGAGGACCTGCGTGCCGACCCCACCTCCGCCGGCAAGCCGCCCCACGGCACGGTCGTGAAGATCCTCGACGAGGCGGGCGACGAGCTGGCCCGGGGCGAGACCGGCCGGATCTTCGTCGGCAACGGCCTGCTCTTCGAGGGCTACACCAATGGGGGTTCCAAGGAGGTCGTCGGCGGCCTGATGTCGTCCGGCGACGTGGGCTACTTCGACGGCGACGGGCGCCTGCACGTGGCCGGCCGCGACGACGACATGATCGTCTCGGGCGGCGAGAACGTGTTCCCGCAGGAGGTCGAGGACTGCCTCGTCGCCCACGAGCAGGTCGAGGAGGTCGCTGCCATCGGGGTGCCCGACGACGACTACGGCCAGCGGTTGCGCGCCTTCGTGGTGCGCACCGGCGAGGTGTCCGCCGACGAGCTGCGCGACCACGTGAAGGCCCACCTCGCCCGCTTCAAGGTGCCGCGCGAGATCGTGTTCCTCCAGGAGCTTCCGCGCAACGCGACGGGCAAGGTCCTCAAGCGTGAGCTGGCCGAGCACGAGGGCGACGCATGACGCGCGAGGGACTCTGCATCGGCGACGAGGCGCCCGACTTCGTGCTGCGCGACCAGTTCGGCCAGGACGTGCGGCTCAGCGACTTCCGCGGTCGCAAGGCGGTGGCGCTGATGTTCTTCCCGTTCGCCTTCACCGGCGTCTGCACCGGTGAGCTCGCCGGGGTGCGTGACCGGCTCGACGAGTTCCTCAGCTTCGACACCGAGGTGCTCGCCCTGTCGTGCGACCCGATCTACTCGCTGCGCAGCTTCGCCGAGGCGGAGGGGCTGAACTTCCCGCTGCTCTCCGACTTCTGGCCGCACGGCGCGGTGTCCCAGGCCTACGAGGTCTTCGACCAGGTCAAGGGGGCCCCGCGGCGATCGTCGTACGTCGTCGATCGCGAGGGACGCCTGAGGTGGGCGGTGCACAACGCCAACCCCGACGGTCGTGACCTCTCCGAGCACCTGCGCGAGCTCCACGCGGCCGTGGCCTGAGGCCTCCGTGGGTCGCGGTCTAGACCGCGCGTCCCGAAATTTCAGATTCCTCTGCGGCCCTTGCGGGCTGGTGTAATCTTTTCCTTGTTGAGCCGCTGGTGACCCGAGACGCCAGCGGCTCAACTCATTTCATTTCAGGTTGTGGATCGGGTGTCCGCCGCGATGACCAGCACCCCGACGCGGTCCCGTAGTGTGTGCCGCGCGCGTCGGTAGCTCAGCGGTAGAGCACTCGGTTTACACCCGAGCGGTCGGCGGTTCGAAACCGTCCCGACGCACCCTCCGACTCGTCCTCCGCGGCTGCATGAGAGCCCTCTCATCAGCGCCTCACCGAGGGCTCACGCCGCGACTGCAGGCTTCTTCTCATCCACCGGGGCCGCTGGCCCCCGACGAGAGGAACCATGATGAGGAAGCTTCTTCCCACCGCCCTGCTGAGCATCGCCGGAATGGCCGTCATCGGCCTGGTCGGCATGTCCGCACCCGTCGTCTCCTCGGCCGCCGACGAGGCCGCCAAGCGCGAGGACGACACCCCCTCGCTGGTGCTGGTCGCCGACGACGATGACGACGACACCAACGACGACGACGATGACGACAACACCCGTGACACGCGGACCGGGGCGAGCGCCAACACCAACGACAACACCGCCAGCAACTTCACCGGTGTGAGCCGCGACCGCGACAACAGCCGCGGCGACAAGACCCGCGACTGGACCCGTGACGGCGGCGACAAGACCCGCGACAAGACCGCGAACCAGACCAACGACCGCAGCCGCAACGACACCCGCGGCTGAGCGACGCGTCGACGACCGGAGGGCAGGGACACATGGGTGCCACCACCGCCACCACCAAGGACAGCTGGGGCTTCGCCGAGGGCGACCAGATCACCGCCGAGCTGAGCGCCCTCAGGCTGCTCGGCGGCGGGTCGGCCTTCGAGGCGTGGCTGGCCTTCGACGAGATCACCTTCTCGCCGGTGGTGGTCAAGGTCCTGCGTCCCTCCCAGGTCGAGGACGAGTCCTCCCGGCGCGGTCTGCGCCGGGAGGTCCTCGCCCTCGCCGAGATCAACCACCCCGTGGTCGTCCGCGGGTTGCGAGGCGCGGCCGACGACGTACGTCCGCACGTGGTCCTCGAGTGCATCGACGGTCCGCGGCTCTCCAGCCTGATCCGTCGCCACGGCAGGCTGCAGGACTACCAGTACCTGCCGCTGGCGATCGACATCGCCGCGTCGCTGCACTACTTCAGCCGGATCGGCTGGACGCACCTCGACATCAAGCCGAGCAACGTCATCATGGGCTCCCCGGCGCGCCTCATCGACCTCTCGGTCGCGCGCCCCGAGCCCGACGCCCGCCGGCTCTCCTACCCGATCGGCACCGACGCCTACATGTCGCCCGAGCAGGCCGACCCCGGTGCCCGGGTGCCGTCGTACGCCTCGGACGTCTGGGGACTGGGTGCGACGCTCTTCCACGCCGTGGCCGGGCAGAAGCCCTTCGCCGACGGTGATGCGCGAGCCGACGACATCGCCCTGCGCTTCCCGCAGCTAACGTCTGCGCGGGCTCCGCTGCCCGACGACGTCCCTACCGACGTCGCCCGGGTGATCGACGCCTGCCTGCAACCCGACCCTGCCGACCGGCCGCTCCCGGCCGACGTCTCCGACGCCCTCCAGCCGGTGCTGGAGCGGCTGCCGCGCGGATCGCTCGGCGCCTTCAAGATCCGCGGCTGACCAGCCCTTTCCACGGGGCCGGTCGCTCAGGGGTTCAGTCGGTAGCCGACACCCCGGACCGTCGAGATCGCCGACCCGCCCAGCTTGCGGCGGAGGTAGCCGACGTAGACGTCGACGACGTTGGAACCCGGGTCGAAGTCGTAGCCCCAGACCAGGTCGAGCAGCTGCTCCCTGGTGAGCACCTGGCCCGGGTTGAGCAGGAAGATCTCGGCGAGGGCGAACTCGCGGGCGGAGAGCTCGTGCTCGCCCTGCGGTCCGGAGACCCGGCGCGTACGCCGGTCGAGCCGCAGTCCGCCGACCACGAGGTCGTCGCCGCTGGGGGCCGCGTCGGGCGGCGCCAGGCTGCGCAGGCGCAGCCGGATCCGCGCCATGAGCTCGGCGAACCGGAACGGCTTGGCCATGTAGTCGTCGGCACCGCTGTCGAGCGCGGCCACGGTGTCGGTCACCGAGTCGCGCGCGGTCAGGATGATGACGGGCATCCGGCTGCCCTGGGAGCGGAGCTGGTCGAGCACCTCGAAGCCGTCCATGCCGGGCAGCCCGATGTCGAGCACCATCAGGTCGAAACGACCGGACATGGCCTCGTCGAGGCCGCCCGGGCCGTCGTGGACCGTCGTGGGCTGGTGGCCCTCGGCCCGCAGGCCCTTGGCGATGAAGGCAGCGATGCGCTGCTCGTCCTCGACGATCAGGATCTGGGCCACGAGGTCTCCTGGGAGTGGTCGGTGGGGAGGGTGAGCTCGACGCGGGCTCCGTGGGGCTCGGCGTCGTGGATCGCGACGGACCCGCCGTGGGCCTCGACGATGGCGTGGACGATCGAGAGGCCGAGCCCGAAGCCCTCGTCCCCGGGTCGCACCCGGCTGCGGCCGAAGCGCTGCAGCACGGTGTCGCGATCAGCCGGGTCGATGCCGTCGCCGGTGTCGCGCACCCACAGTCGTACGACGTCGTCGGTGCGGGAGGACCCGAGGGCGATCTCGGCCCCGGGGTCGGTGTGCTTGACCGCGTTGTCGGCGAGCTGGAGCAGTGCCTGGGTGATCCGCTGCTCGTCGAGCCGGGCCGTGCCGCTCGCGACACCGTCCAGGGTCCAGTCGCGATCACCCAGCCCGCGGGCCTTGGCCAGCACCGTCTGGGTCAGGGTCTCGAGGTCGGTGTCGCCGACGACCAGGAAGTCGGGGCGCCGGCTCTTGGCGAGCAGGATGAGGTCACCGACCAGGCGTGACATGCGGTCGATCTCGTCGAGCAGGAGCTCCTTGGTCTCCGCGCGCTCGGCCGGGTCGCCCTCGTCGAGCAGCTCCAGGTGCCCACGGAGCACAGTGAGGGGCGTACGCAGCTCGTGGCCGGCGTCGTCGAGGAACTGGCGCTGGTCGCGGAACCCGTCGTCGAGGCGCCCGAACATCGAGTTGATCGTGCGCGTGAGCGAGGTGATGTCGTCGTTGCCGCGCTCGGGGATGCGCCGCGACAGGTCGGTGGTCGAGATGTCGCGGGCGGTCTCCTCGAGGGTGCGCAGGGGAGCGAGCAGCCTCCCGGACTGCAGCGCCCCGAGGCCGGTGATGAGCAGCAGCGAGAGGAAGGCGACCACGCTGTAGGTGCGCAGGGTGCTCTCGAGCTCCTCGTGCTCGTCGGCGAGGAAGTTGACGATGACGAGCGAGCCCTCTCCCTGGGCGTTGCGCACGGGCACCAGGGTCACCCAGACCTCGCCGAAGGCCTCGGAGTCGAGGATGCTCGTGCCGCCGTCGTCCGCCCGGTCCTCGAGCACGCGGAGGTAGGCCGGTTCGTCGAGGAACTCCTGGCCGTAGCGGTTCAGGGTGCGGATGGTGCGGGCGCCCTCGACGTAGCCGACGAGCATCTCGTCGTCGTCGGGCACGTTGCGGGTCAGGAAGACGTCGAGCAGCCTGCCGACGTCGTCGAAGGGCTCCCCGGTGTTGGGGTCCCTCCGGAGCTCGCGGAACTCCGCGATCTCCTGGGTGATCTGGCTCGTCACGAGACGCTCGATCCGCGCCGACTCGAGGGCGTACACGAGCAGGCCGGCTCCGGCCATCGCCACGGCGGTGAGGAGGGCGATGACGGTCGCGATCCGGGTCCGGACGGACACCCGGGCGAGACGACCCCTGAACCGACCACTGCGCGGTCGCTCAGTCGTCGGTGTCGTCACCGTCGTCGGTGTCGTCCCCGTCGTCCCCGTCGTCATCGTCGTCGTCCCTCTCGTCCTGCACCGGCGCGGGGGTGACGACCCTGGCCTCGTTGTCGTCCGAGCCGTCGTCCGAGTTGTCGTCCGGCGACGGTGTGGGCTGATTGTCCCTCGGAGGGGAAGGGCGCGGCGGTGAGGGCTTCGACGTGGTCCTCGGCGTCGGCTCCGTCGTCGGGGTGGCCCCCTCCGACTCCGGCTCGACGTCGTTGACGTAGACGGTGCCCTGCTGCTCGGGGACCTCGCCCCCGGCGCTCGCGAGGGTGCCGGCGACGTAGGCCACGAGCGGGACCACGAGCGCCAGGGCGATCAGCGCCTTCGCGAGGGGAGTCATGGGCGCCACGGTGCGCCGCGTTCGTGGCCCGCTCATGAGAGCAGCATGAGAGGGCTCTCATCATCGGGCGCGGGGGCACGCGAGTGCGCTCGCACCATCGTTTCGCCAACCCTGCGCGTGCCAGAGTGTCGGGCATGATCGTCCCCTTCAGCGTCACCGACTTCATCGAGCGCGCCGCTGCCGTCTACGGCGACCGGATCGGCATCGTCGACGAGCCCGACCAGCCGGCCGCGTCGCTCGGCTCGCTGACGTACACCGAGGCGTACGACCTGGCGCGCCGGCAGGCTGCCCGCCTCGACGAGCTGGGCATCGAGGTCGGTGACCGGGTCGCGGTCATCAGCCACAACGCCGCGCGCCTGCTGACGTCGTTCTTCGGCGTGAGCGGCTCCGGGCGGGTGCTGGTGCCGATCAACTTCCGGCTGCGGCCCGACGAGATCGCCTACATCGTGTCGCACTCCGGCGCGCGGGTGCTCTACGTCGACCCTGAGCTGGTCGAGTCGCTCAAGGGCATCGACGTCGAGCACACCTTCGTGCTGGGGGACGACGAGTCGATGTTCGCCGCGCCGGGCGTCGAGCCGCGCCACTGGGAGCCGGACGAGAACGCGACCGCGACGATCAACTACACCTCCGGCACCACTGCGCGGCCCAAGGGCGTGCAGCTCACGCACCGCAACCTCTGGACCAACGCGCTCACCTTCGGGCTCCACGCCGGTGTCAGCGACCGCGACGTCTACCTGCACACGCTGCCGATGTTCCACGCCAACGGCTGGGGGATGCCGTTCGCGATGACCGGTCTCGGCGTGCCGCAGATCGTGCTGCGCAAGGTCGACGGCGCGGAGATCCTGCGCCGCGTCGAGCAGCACGGGGTGACCGTGATGTGCGCGGCTCCCGCGGTGGCCGCGGCGGTGCTCGAGGCCGCCCAGACCTGGGAGGGCGAGATCCCCGGGCGTGACAGGGTCCGGATCATCATGGCCGGCGCCCCGCCGCCGACGAAGACCGTCGTACGCGTGCAGGAGGAGCTCGGCTGGGAGTTCATGCAGATCTACGGCCTCACCGAGACCTCTCCGCTGCTGACCGTCAACCGCGCCCGTGCCGAGTGGGACGACCTGTCACCCGAGGAGCTGGCGACCAGGCTGGTGCGGGCCGGGGCTCCTGCGGTCGGCGTACGACTGCGCACCGACGATCACGGCGAGGTGCTGGCGCGGTCCAACGTCATCCTCGAGGGCTACTGGGAGCGACCGGACGAGACGGGCAAGGCGCTCGTCGACGGGTGGTTCCACACCGGTGACGGCGGGGTGATCGGCGACGACGGCTATCTCTCGATCAGCGACCGCAAGAAGGACGTGATCATCACCGGCGGCGAGAACGTGTCGTCGATCGAGGTCGAGGACGTCCTGTTCTCGCACCCGGCGGTGGCCGAGGTCGCGGTGATCGGCGTGCCGAGCGAGAAGTGGGGCGAGACGATCAAGGCGCTCGTCGTGCTCGCCGAGGGCTCGCGTGCTGATGAGGCCGAGCTGATCGCATGGTGCAAGGACAAGGCCGCGGGCTACAAGGCACCGACGTCGATCGAGTTCCGCGACGAGCTGGCGCGCACCGCGACCGGCAAGCTGCAGAAGTTCAAGCTGCGCCAGCCCTACTGGGAGGGGCAGGACCGGCAGGTCAACTGACCCGCGATACTGGCCGCATGACCTCGCTCGCGGACGTCGTCGACCTGCTGCACGACTGGTATCCACCGGCCACCGCCCACTCCTTCGACGCGGTCGGCCTGGTGGCCGGCGACCCGGACGCCGAGGTGGCCCGGGTGATGTTCGCGGTGGACCCCACGATCGAGGTCGCCCGAGAGGCCGTCGCGTGGGGAGCGGACCTGCTGGTCGTGCACCACCCGCTCTTCCTGACGCCCGTGAGCTCGGTCGCGGCGACCACGCCCAAGGGCCGCACCCTGCACGCGCTCACGTCCGGCGGGTGCGCACTGCTGACGGCGCACACCAACGCCGACCAGGCGGAGTCCGGGGTGTCGGAGTCGCTCGCGCTCGCCCTCGGGTTGCGGGACCTCACCCCCATCCAGGCGGAGGACGGGAGCACGACGACCGGCACCGGACGCGTCGGCACGATCGGGGCGACGACCCTCGAGCAGTTCGCGGCCCACGTCGCCGAGGTGCTGCCGCCGACGGCCCACGGCGTACGGGTCGCGGGGCGCGCAGACCGTGAAGTGCGACGGGTCGCGGTGTGCGGCGGGGCCGGTGACTTCCTGCTCGACGAGCTCGTCGGGAGCGACGTCGACGTCTTCCTCACCAGCGACCTGCGGCACCACCGCGCGGGGGAGTTCCTCGAGCACGGGGGACCCGCCCTGGTCGACGTCGCGCACTGGGCGGCGGAGTGGACCTGGCTCCCGGTGGTGGAGGGTCGGCTGCGCGCGGCCATGGGCGATAGGGTCGAGACCCGGGTCAGCACGTTGTGCACCGACCCGTGGACGTTTTCGCTACTGAAGTCCCAGGAGAGCCGTTGAAGGCCGATCCCACCCACCAGCGCGCGCTGCTCGAGGTCGCCGATCTCGACTCGCGTGCCCACCAGCTGCGTCACCAGCGCTCCCACCTCCCCCAGCTGGCCGAGATCAACGCCCTCGGTGCCGAGCGCACCGCCCTCACCGACCAGGTGCGCGACGCCCGCATCGTCGTGGACGACCTCACGGTCGAGCAGGCCAAGGCCGACCGCGAGGTCGAGTCGGTCAGGAACCGTCGCGAGCGCGACCGCACGCGGATGGACACGGGGCAGATCACCAACCCCAAGGACCTCGAGCGCATGCAGCACGAGCTGGTCTCGCTGGAGCGGCGGATCACGACGCTGGAGGACGCCGAGCTCGAGGTGATGGAGGCGCTGGAGGAGGCCCAGCAGCTGCTGTCGGGCCTCGGGGTCCGCGCCGAGGACATCGACGCCCGCCTGGGCGAGCTGACGGCGTCGCGCGACGAGAAGCAGGCCGAGATCGACGCCTCGCTCGCCGAGCTCACCGCCGGCCGCGACCCGTTGCTCGAGGGGATGCCGGCCGACCTGCTGGCGCTCTACGAGCGGCTCCGCGAGCAGAAGGGGGTCGGCGCCGCGCTGCTGCGCGACCGCCAGTGCGGTGGCTGCAACATGACCATCGACCCGTCCGAGATCTCGCGCATCCGCTCGGCCCCGGCCGAGGAGGTCGTCCGGTGCGAGGAGTGCCAGCGCATCCTGGTGCGCACCGACGACTCGGGACTCTGAGGGCCCCGGGGACCGGGTAGAGCCCGATGCGCCTCGACGCGGAGCTGATGGCCGCTCGCGGTCGTACGTCCCTGCGTGCCCGCGTCGCCCGGTTGCGCGCCAAGGGTTGGGTCATCGGCCAGTGCGCCATCGCTGCGGGAGTGGCGTGGTGGCTGGCCGCCGACGTCTTCGGGCACACGCTGCCGTTCTTCGCGCCGATCGCCGCCGTGGTGTCCCTCGGCATGTCCTACGGGCAGCGCCAGCGGCGGGTCGCCGAGGTGACGGTGGGCGTCGCGCTCGGTGTGCTGCTCGGTGACGTGACCACGCACCTCATCGGCTCCGGCGGGATCCAGATCGCCTTGATCGTCGCGGCCGGCATGTCGATCGCGCTGCTGCTCGACGCCGGGCAGCTGCTGATCATCCAGGCCGCGGTGCAGGGGATCGTGGTGGCCGCGCTGGCGCCGGCCCCGGGGGACGCCTTCCTGCGGTGGACCGACGCCCTCATCGGGGGTGCGGTCGCGCTCGTGGCCGCGACGGTCGTGCCGCGGGCACCGCTGCGCAAGCCACGCGACCAGGCAGCCGTCGTGGTCCGCAAGATCGCCGAGCTGCTGCGGTGTGCCGCCGACCGGCTCGGCGACGGCGACGTCGACCGCGCGCTCGCCATGCTGCGCGACGCCCGCTCCACCGACGTCCTCATCGCCGAGCTGCGCGCGGCCTCCGAGGAGGGACTGTCGGTGGTGAGCTCGTCGCCGTTCCGGCGCCGCCACGGGGAGCACCAGCGGCAGCTCGCCGAGCTCGTGGAGCCGCTGGACGTCGCGCTGCGCAACACCCGCGTCGTCGTCCGCCGGGTGGCGGTGGCGTGCTACCGCCGCGAGCCGGTCCCCAGGTCGTACGCGGGACTGATGCGCGACCTCGCCACGCTGGCCGAGACGGTGGCCGGGGAGCTGGTCGCCGACCGGATGGCCACGGCCGTCATCGACGACCTCGTCGCGCTGGGCCACGCCACCGCTGCGGTGGAGCACAGCGACGACCTGTCGGCCGAGGTGATCCTCGCGCAGGTGCGGTCGATCATCGCCGACCTGCTGGCGCTGTGCGGTGTGGATCCGCTCGAGGCGACGGACATGATCCCGCTGCGATAGTCCGCGCTCAGACCTGCGTCACCACGACGTCGAGCTGGGTGCCCTTCGGGGTGGGTGCGCCGAGCTCGACGGTCCAGCCGAGGCGGGTCAGGGTGTCGGCCAGGGCCTTCGGGGTCCTCGGGTCAGCGCCGTCCTCGAGGAGCGCGCGGACGATCCGGCCCTTGGTGGCCTTGTTGAAGTGGCTCACCACCGTGCGCCGGCCACCCGACTCGTGGAGGACGCGGACGGTCGCGACACGGCGGGCCACGTCAGGCGTCGGGCGCCAGAAGGCGGCGTACGTGCTGGAACGGAGGTCGACCAGCAGGCCCTGCCGCATGCCGTCGGTGATCGCCTCGCCGAGGACCTCGCGCCAGGCGCCGGCGACCGAGCCGACGCCGGGCAGGACGGCGTCGCCGGACAGGCGGTAGGCAGGGATCCGGTCGCCCGGCCGGACCAGCCCGAACAGCGAGCTGGTCACCGCGAGGCGCGACGTCGCGCGGCGACGGGCGGCGGGGGAGAGGGTCGAGAGGTCGAGGGCGTCGTAGAGGACGCCGGTGTAGATCGCGTCCGCGCGGGCGGTCGGTGCGACCTCGAGGTCGGCGTTGCGCTGGACCAGGTCGCGCTGGGCGGGGCCGAGCCCGAGCACCCCGGTGGCCTTCTCGGGCTCGTCGCGGCACAGGGCGACGAGCGCCTGCAGCAGCGTCTTACGCGTCCCGGTGAGGGTGGGCGCAGCCAGCGAGGTGAGGTCGAGGGGCTTGCCCCGGCGCGGAGCGGTCTTGCCCTCGCTGGGCGGCAGCAGGATCAGCACGGGCACAGGGTAGGCAGCGTCGGGAGCGCGCTCCCGGCTAGGGTCGTGAAATGCCCAGCAACCGTGTGGTGAAGGTCCGGACCAGTGGCCACAGCGTGTCCGCGCAGGAGATGCGCGACGGCATCGCCGCGATCCAGGACGAGCTCGAGGTCACGCCCGCCTTCCCCGACTCCGTGGAGCGGGCCGCAGCCGCTGCAGCCGCCGACCCGCGGCTCCCGCAGCTCGACCGCACGGACGTCGAGCTCATCACCATCGACCCCGAGTCGGCCCGTGACCTCGACCAGGCGATGCACATCGAGCGCGACGGCGACGGCTACGTCGTCCACTACGCGATCGCGGACGTGGCCGCCTTCGTGAGCGCCGGCGACCCCGTCGACGTCGAGGCCAACCGTCGCGGCGAGACGCTCTACGGGGCCGACTCCAAGGTCCCGCTGCACCCGCCGGTGCTGAGCGAGGGCGCGGCGTCGCTGCTCCCCGACCAGGTGCGGCCGGCGCTGCTGTGGACGATCAAGGTCGACGACACGGGCGAGGGCACGGACGTCAAGGTCGAGCGGGCGCTGGTGAAGTCGCGCGCCAAGCTGTCCTACGAGGGTGTCCAGGCCGACCTCGACGCCGGCCGGGCCGGCGAGCTCATCGGGCTCCTCCAGGAGGTCGGAGAGCTGCGCCTGGCACGCGAAGCAGCCCGTGGCGGCGTGTCACTGCCGCTGCCCGAGCAGGAGCTCGTCGAGAACGCGGAGGGGCACTGGGAGCTGGAGTTCCGGCGGCTGACGCCCGTGGAGAGCTGGAACGCCCAGATCTCCCTGCTGACCGGCATGGCCGCCGCGTCGCTGATGGTCTACGCCCGCGTCGGCATCCTCCGCACCCTGCCGCCGGCGGATCCCCGGGACGTACAGCGCTTGCACCGCACGGCGCGTGCGCTGGGCATCGAGTGGCCGGCCGAGCAGCTCTACCCCGACTTCATCCGCTCCCTCGACCCATCGAGGCCCGCGCACGCGGCGATGGTCGTCGCGTGCACGCGGCTGCTGCGCGGTGCCGGCTACGTGACGTTCAACGGCGAGCTCCCCGAGCAGGCCCAGCACTCGGCGCTCGCCTCGGAGTACGCCCACGTCACCGCGCCCCTGCGCCGCCTCGTCGACCGCTACGCCGGGGAGATCTGCGTGGCGCTCTGCGCCGGCACCGAGGTGCCCGACTGGGTCACCGCGGCGATGCCTGAGCTGCCCGACACCATGACCTCGTCGGGGCGACGCGCCAACCAGTACGAGAACGCCGTCGTCGACCTGTGCGAGGCCGAGCTGCTCAAGGAGCACGTCGGGGAGAGGTTCTCCGCGGTCGTGGTCGAGGTCTCGGAGAAGGACCCGGCCAGGGGCGACGTCACCATCGAGGACCCCGCCATCGAGGCGTCGGTGACCGGGGAGTCCGAGCTGCCGCTCGGCGGGGAGGTCTCGGTCGAGCTGGTGACGGCCGACCCGGCCACGCGGAAGGTCGCCTTCCGCCTGGTGTGAGGGCGTACGGTCCTGGGTGCCGGTGTGCGCGTCGGACAGGACGAAGTCGGTCCTGCGGGGGAGGTCGAGCGTGGCCTGCTCCGTTGGTCCCGGGTTTGTCCTGTCCGACACACAGGGGGCCTCGGACCGTGCCTGTGGAGAGCGCGAGCGCGCCGGTCGGTGGCTGAGGCAGGGTCGCGGCATGAAGGCAGCGCCGGCACTCGAGCGACTCGGTGGCGTCGCATCGACGCAGGCCCTGCTGCGGCTCACCAACCGGCGCCAGATCCGACGAGCAGCCAGGCAACGAAGCATCATCAAGGTGGCGCGCGGTCGCTACGCCCTCCCCACTGCCCAGGCGGCCCGCGCCGCCGCGGTCGCGCTGTCGGGGGTCGTGTGCCTGCGCAGCGCCGCCGCCCATCACGGGTGGGAGCTCAAGACGCAGCCAGAGCTGCCCGAGGTGGCGATCAATCCTCGTCGGCACCTGCCTCGTGGGCGTCGCGCCGACGTACGGGTGGCCTGGATGAACGTCGCCGAGGATGACGTCGTGGCAGGTGTGACGACGCCGATGAAGACGGTGCTCGACTGCGCCCGCCACCTGCCGTTCGACGAAGCACTGGCGATCGCCGACTCAGCGCTGCGCTCGGGCTCGGTGACGCGCGCCGAGATGGACTCGGCCCAGGTCCGAGGCGCCGGTGCGGCCGCCGTACGACGTGTGCTGGCGCACGCCGACGCCCGTGCAGCCAACCCGTTCGAGTCGGTGCTGCGAGCTCTCTGCATCGAGGCGGGCCTGGACGTCGTGCCCCAGCAGGCGATCGACCTCACCACCGGGACCGTGCACCCTGACCTCGTCTGCGTCATCAGGCGTCTCGTCCTGGAGGCCGACTCGTGGTCCTTCCACGCGACCCGCAAGGCCCACAGGCGTGACTGCGTCCGCTACAACCTGCTGACGATCCACGGCTGGCGGGTCCTGAGGTTCACGTGGGAGCAGGTCATGCACGAGCAGGCGTACGTCCGCTGGGTGCTGCGGCTGATCGTGACCGGCCGTGTCGAACAGGACGAAGTCCCCCAGGCGGCACGACTGTCCGCATGAACGTCCGTCCGGGGCCGACTTTTGTCCTGTCGGACCCACACGGCGTGTCGGACAGGACGAACCCGGGAGGCCGGAGGCCGATCCAGGCGCGCAGGAGGCGGCGTACGGGGTGGGAGTGGGTCGGCCTGTAGGCCGGGTTCTGTCCTGCTTGCGCAGGGGCGACCATCCATCTGCGACGACCGTTGCCGGCCGCCTGGTGCGATCTACCCGGATGCTCGGGCGGGCAGCCCTCGAACGCATCCTGTCTGATCTTGCTCCGGGTGGGGTTTGCCTAGCTGCGCCGGTCGCCCGGCGCACTGGTGGTCTCTTGCACCACCGTTTCACCCTTACCGCTCCTCGTTGCCGAAGCGCGGAGGAGAGGCGGTCTGTTCTCTGTGGCACTGATCCCGCGGGTTTCCCCGGGTGGCTGTTGGCCACCACCCTGCCCTGTGGAGCCCGGACCTTCCTCGACCCACCACCTGGGTCGTGACCCAGGGTGCGGACCGCGGCCGCCCGGCCGACCCACTCGTCGCGGAGTCTAGCCCCGCCGGAGCGCGGTCACGCGATCCGCGTGACGTCGACCCGGACGAACATCGAGGAGGTGCCGGCTCCGGAGAAGATGCCGTGCAGGGGGCGTACGTCGAGGTAGTCGCGGCCGGTCGCCACGACCACCCAGCGATCGCCGGGCTCGAGGTCGTTCGTGGGGTCGAAGCCGTGCCAACCGTCGTCCCACCACTCCACCCAGGCGTGCGACTCGCCCTGCACGGTCTCGCCGATCCGGGCGTCGGCCTGGGGGTGGAGGTAGCCGGAGACGTAGCGGGCCGGGATGCCGATCGTGCGCAGGCAGCCGAGCACGAGGTGGGCCATGTCCTGGCAGACGCCGCCCCGCTGGGCCCAGGCATCGACGGCCGAGGTGGTGGTGTCGGTGCTGCCGGGGCGGTAGTCCACCTCGGCGTGCACCAGCGCGCACACCTCGCGCGCGGCCTCGCCGGGGGAGCCGGCCGCCGCGGCGATCTCACGCACCCGGGCCGCCAGGTCGTCCGGCGGGGCGACGAGAGGCGGGAGGGCGAGGTACTCGGTCCACCGGTCGGCGACACCCGGCGTGGCCAGGTCGTCCCACCCGAGCGCCGGGAGGGTGGCCGGCGGACGGTCGGTGTGCACCGTCGAGACGGCCGTGACGGTCATCGACTCGTGCGGGTCCAGCACCTCGAAGGACGTGACCTCGTTGCCGAAGTAGTCGCGGTAGTCGTAGGTCCACGGCGTGGGCGAGACGCCGAGGCGGGTGTGCACCACGATCTGCCCGGGTCCCGTCTGCGGGGTCATCCGGGCCTGGTTGTACGACGCCAGCGCGAGGCCGTCGTACTCGAAGCCCGTCGTGTGGACGATGCGCAGCTCCATCAGGTCCGGCCCCCCATCCAGTGCGTGCCCTCGGAGCCCGCGAAGTAACGGTTGCTGATCGCCTCGGTCGCGCGGGCACAGGTGAGCTGCAACCGCTCCATCTCGGCCGGCAGGTCGACGATGACGTCGGCGAGCGGGCGGTACTCGAGCTCGGCGCGGGTGCGGCCGATGAGCCGGTGGGCCTCGTTCTGGAAGCCGGCCCGCTGGCCGGACTCGAGGTTGTCCAGGCACTGCTCGGCGCGGGAGAGCGCGAAGACGACCGACCGCGGGAAGAGCCGGTCGAGGAGCAGGAACTCTGCTGCACCGCGCTCGGTCTCGAGGCCCTTGTAGGTGCGCAGGAAGGCTTCGTGGCCGCCGCACGCGCGCAGCGTGCTCGACCACGCGGAGCCGACGCCGCCGGCGAGCGCGGCCGTGGCCACCAGGCGCGAGGTCATGTCGGCGCGCTCGATCGTGCGACCGAGGATGAGGAACTGCCACCCCTCGTCGCGGGTCATCGTGGCGTCGGCGGCACCGTTGATCATGGCGGCGCGGTCGCGCACCCACCGGAAGCTGTTGCCGTGGCCCATCCGGCTGAACTGGCCGGTCGCGACGTGGCGATGGGTGGTGTTGAGCGCCTCCCACATGGTCACCGAGAGGGTCTCGCGGGCCCGACGGGCACTCTCGCGCGCGGCGCCGAGCGCGCCGGCGATCGAGGCGGGCGCCGTGGGCTCGTAGGCCAGCAGCCAGAGCACCGACTGCAGGTCGACCGCCTGGTCCTCGGGCAGGTCGACCCCCATCACCGACAGGAGGTTGCGACAGGTGGTCTCCTCGTCCGCCGTGGAGTCCTCGAGGAGCAGCTGCGTCTGGACGTCGAGGATGCGGGCGGTGTCCTCGGCGCGCTCGACGTAGCGGCCGATCCAGAACATCGACTCGGCGATCCGGCTCAGCACGCTGCACCACCGTCGACGTCGGTGCCGGACGCGACAAGGGATTGTTGTTGCTGTTGCTGTTGCTGTTGCTGCTGCTGCTGCTGCTGCTGGTCATCGCTCTCGCCGCCGAGCTCGTCCATCGCCGGACCCAGGCTCGGCGGTCGTCCGAGCGGCACGAGCGTCGGCGGCTCCTCGCGCGGGACCGGGTGGGTGCTCGAGCTGGCCAGCACCCAGGTGTCCTTGGACCCGCCACCGCGCGACGAGTTCACGATGAGCTCGCCCTCCGCGAGGGCGACCCGGGTGAGCCCGCCCGGGAGCACCCAGACGCGGTTGCCGTCGTTGACGGCGAACGGTCGCAGGTCGACGTGGCGGGCGGCCATCGTGCCGTCGACGTACGTCGGGACGGTGGAGAGCTGCACGACGGGCTGGGCGATCCAGGCGCGCGGGTCGAGCATGACGCGGCGACGCAGGTCGTCGAGGTCGGCGCGGTCGGCCTGCGGCCCGATCACGATGCCCTTGCCGCCGGATCCGTCGACGGGCTTGACGACGAGCTCGTGGAGCCGGTCCATGACCTCCTCGCGGGCGTCGGCGTCACCGAGGCGCCATGTGTCGACGTTCTTGAGGACCGGCTCCTCGGAGAGGTAGTAGCGGATCAGGTCGGGGACGTAGGTGTAGACGAGCTTGTCGTCCGCGACGCCGTTGCCGACGGCGTTGGCCAGCGTCACCTGGCCGCTGCGCGCGGCGTCGATCAGTCCGGGGCAGCCGAGCAGCGAGTCGCCGCGGAAGTGGACCGGGTCGAGGAACTCGTCGTCGACGCGGCGGTAGATCACGTGCACCGGCTCGAGCCCGTGCGTGGTGCGCATCATGACGCGGCCGCGGCGGCACTGCAGGTCGCGGCCCTCGACGAGCTCGACGCCCATCGTGCGGGCCAGCAGGGCGTGCTCGAAGTAGGCGCCGTTGTACACGCCCGGGGTCAGCACGACGACCGTCGGGTCGGTGACGCCGGCGGGCGCGGCGGCGCGCAGGGCGGCGAGGAGCCGCTGCGGGTAGCTCGCGACCGGGCGGATCCGGTGGTGTGCGAAGGCCTCCGGCAGCGCGGCGGCGATCGAGCGGCGGTTGGTCATGACGTACGACACCCCCGAGGGCACGCGTACGTTGTCCTCGAGGACGCGGAAGTGGCCGTCGACGTCGCGGATCAGGTCGATGCCCGAGACATGGACGCGTACGCCGTTGGGTGGGCGCACGCCGCCGGCCTCGCGGTGGAAGTGCGACGACGTGGTCACCACACCGCGCGGGATCACGCCGTCCTGGAACACCTGCCCCGCGTCGTAGACGTCGGCGAGGAACGCCTCGAGCGCTCGCACCCGCTGCCGGACCCCGGCGTCGACCTCCTGCCAGGTCTCCATCTCGATGACCCGCGGCACGATGTCGAGCGGGAACGCCCGCTCCTCGCCGCCGATGTCGAAGGTGACGCCCTGGTCGAGGTAGGCCGTCTGCAGGGCCTCGACGCGCGCCCGTACGTCGTCGGGGTCGAGGTCGGCGAACGAGCGGCTCAGCGTGAGGTACGGCTCGCGGGCCGTGTCCGCGTCGAACATCTCGTCATAGGCCTGACCCGTGGCGTAGTCGTCGAACAGGCGTGGCATGGTCGGACTCTAGGCCGAAACCGTGTCGCCCGTGTTGCGTCGGCACGCCGCGTGTTTCGGCGGTGTGTCGGTGCCCGACGGGTCAGGGGTGGGTGAGGACCTCGGCGCCGGTCTCGGTGACCAGCAGGGTGTGCTCGAACTGCGCCGAACGGCGACGGTCCTTGGTCACGACCGTCCAGCCGTCGTCCCACATGTCGTAGTCGGGCGTGCCGAGGTTGAGCATCGGCTCGATGGTGAAGGTCATCCCGACGCGGATCTCGTCGTCGAAGCGGGCGTCGTCGTAGTGGGGGATGATCAGGCCGGAGTGGAACGACGTGCCGATCCCGTGGCCGGTGAAGTCGCGCACGACGCCGTAGCCGAAGCGGCGCGCATAGGCCTCGATGACCCGGCCGATGATGTTGACGCGGCGACCCGGCTGCACGGCCTTGATGGCACGGTCGAGGGCTTCCTTGGTCCGCTCCACCAGCAGGCGCGACTCCTCGTCGACGTCGCCGGCGAGGAACGTGGCGTTGGTGTCGCCGTGGACGCCGTCGAGGAACGCGGTGATGTCGATGTTGACGATGTCGCCGTCCTCGACGACGCGGCTGTCGGGGATGCCGTGGCAGATCACCTCGTTGACGCTCGAGCACAGCGACTTGGGGAAGCCGCGGTAGCCCAGCGTCGACGGGTAGGCGCCGTGGTCGCAGAGGAACTCGTGGCCGATGCGGTCCAGCTCGTCGGTGGTCACGCCCGGCACGACGTACGAGCCGACCAGCTCGCGGGCCTGGGCGGCCAGCCGGCCCGCGACCCGCATCTTCGCGATCGTCTCGGCGTCCTTGACCTCCTCGCCGGTGAAGCGCTGCGGCGCCGCCTGGTCGACGTACTCCGGACGCACGATGGAGGCGGGGACGACGCGCCGCGGTGAGATGGGGGCAGGGGCTACGGCAGACACGACCGCGAGTGTAGTTTCGGGTGATGAGCGAGAACGAATACTGGTTCTGCCTGACCCACCACGCGGTCGAGGGCCACGACGGCTGCAAGAACGCCGACCGCCTCGGCCCCTACGCCTCGTCCGAGGAGGCCTCCCGCGCGCTGGAGAAGGTGCAGGAGCGCAACGAGGCCTGGGACAACGACCCGGACTGGAACGACGACAGCTCCGGTCCGGGCAACGGCCTCACCGACGGCACGCCCGAGCGCTGATCACTTCTTCTTGTTCTTCTTCCCCTTCACCGGTGACGCCGACTGAGCCAGGTCGGCGGCCGAGCGCACGCTCTTGAGCGCCCGCTTGGTGTTCTTGTCGACGGCCTTCGTCAGCTCGGTGATGGCGGCTTCGTACTGCTTGCTGACGCGTGCGGCGGTCTCGGCGGCCACACGCTCGGCGGTCTCCGTGGCGACCTTCTGGATGAGCGCCGCCGTGGTCACGGCCTGGGCGCCGACGTCGACGGCCCGTTCGGTGGGCGACTTCCGCGCGGCCGTGGCCACCGGCTTGGGGCCGGGCGGGGAGGTCCGGGTGGGAGTCGTGCGCTTGGCCGTGGTCCGCTTGGCGGGGGCCTTCTTCGCGGGTGTCTTCCTGGCGGGGGCCTTCTTCGCTGCGGTGGTGGTCCTGGCTGCCGCTGTCTTCGTGGCTGCCGTCTTCGTTGCTGCCGTCTTCCTTGCAGGAGTCGTCCTGGCGGGTGCCTTCTTGGCAGGGGCCTTCTTCGCCGTCGTCTTCTTGGCGGGCGCCTTCTTGGCCGGGGTCTCGCTCACAGCTCACTCCTCGCGTCGGTGGATGCCTGATCCTCCCGCGCGCCGGTGCGGTTGTCACGGCTAGCGTGACGCCGTGCGCCCGCCCCCGGTCCGAGAACCCCTGTCGCCGTGGCCCTTTGCGGGCCTCGTCGGTCTCGCGTGCGTGGCCTTCCTGATCGGAGCGACGCCGATCGCGGTGGCTGCCCCGTGGTGGGCCATCGCGCTGCTGGTGGTGCTCTGGTTGGCGGCGCTCGTGCTCGCGATCGGCTGGTTCACGGCGCGACCGAAGGCGGTCGCGCTCGTCCCGGTGGTGCTGGCACTCGTGTGGCTCGCCGCGGTGCTCGGCGGCGCGAGGTACCTCGGCTGGGCGTGATCCCACAACCGGCCCGTGACCTCAGAACGTGTGGTCGGGTCCCGGGAAGGTGCCGCCGCGGACGTCGTCGGCGTACGCCCGGGCTGCGTCGAGCAGCACCCCGTGCACGTCGGCGTACTGCTTGACGAAGCGCGCCATCTTGCCGGTGCGCAACCCGAAGGCGTCCTGCCACACCAGCACCTGGCCGTCGCAGCCGACGCCGGCGCCGATGCCGATCGTGGGGATGACCAGCTCCTTGCTGATCTGCTCGGCCACGTCGCCGGGCACCATCTCCATGACGACCGCGAACGCACCGGCCTCCTGGACCGCGCGCGCGTCGGCCATGATCCGGTCGCTGGCCTCGCCGCGCCCCTGGACGCGGTAGCCGCCGAGGGTGTGCTCGGACTGCGGGGTGAAGCCGATGTGGGCCATCACCGGGATGCCGCCCCGGGTGCACTTCTCGATGACCGGCGCCATCTCCGCGCCGCCCTCGAGCTTGATCGCGTGGGCGCCGGCCTCCTTCATGAAGCGGACGGCCGTGAGGTAGCCCTGCTCCGGTGAGGCCTGGTAGCTGCCGAACGGGAGGTCGCCGACGACCATCGACCGCTTGACCGACCGCGCGACGGCGCGGGTGAGGGGGAGGAGCTCGTCGACGGTGACGGGGAGCGAGGTCTCGTTGCCGAAGACGTTGTTGGACGCGGAGTCACCGACGAGGAGGAGGTCGATGCCGGCCTCGTCGAAGGTCGCTGCGGTGTACATGTCGTACGCCGTCAGCATGGTGATCTTCTCGCCGCGCTCCTTCATCTCCCGCAGGTGATGGGTGCGTACGCGCCGGGCGGGTGCGGTCGCGGCCGCCGGGCCCGATCCGTAGGGGGCAGTCTCTTCAGCCATGGTCGCTCCTCGTCATCTCGCGGCTCCCCGACTGGAGTCCACGGACCACTCCTCAGGCTAGTGCCGACCGACCGGTAGCGACCCTGTGGCACGGGTCACGTCGGCCCTGTCCGTCGGCACCGCTCGTCAGCGGGGCGAGACGCGCACGACCCGGTCGTCGGTGCCGTTGTCGGTCGTGAGCAGCAGGTCGCCGTTGCTCGCGGACGTGATCGAGCGGACCCGTCCGAGACGCTGGAGGCTCCTGGGCCTGGTCACCGAGACGAGGCCGCCGCCTGCGTCGAAGCGCATGAAGAGGACCTCGGAGTCCTTCAGGGCAGCGACGGCGAGCGTGCCCTCCAGGGAGCCCCACTCGGCGCCGCGCACCCAGGAAGCGCCGGAGGTCGCGATGGTCGGGTCGCCCGAGGACCACTTCGCGTCCTGCTGCTGGCCGGGCAGGGACTGGTCGGTCATGGGCACCGACTCGTTGTAGCCCGGGACCGGGTTCCAGCCGTAGTCGCCGCCGGGGACGAGGAGGTTGACCTCGTCGTCGCGGTAGCTGCCGTGCTCGACCGACCAGAGCGACCCGTCGGCGCGCTGCGCGAGCCCCTGCACGTTGCGGTGGCCGTAGGTCCAGACGAACCGTCGGGCCGAGGACGCCTCGGCGTAGGGGTTGTCGGCCATCGGCGCCCCGGTTCGCCGGTGGATGCGCAGCACCTTGCCGCCGAGGGAGTCCAGGTCGCGCGGGTTGGTGCCGACGGCCGCATCGCCGGTGCCGACCACGAGTCCGTCGCCCGAGCGCTCGAGGAGGAGGCGGCAGCCGCCGTGGCGGCCGCTCGTGGCGGGCAGGCCCGCGATCAGGGTGCGCCGGCCGGACAGCGATCGCCAGCGCCTGTCGACCCGCCACCGCGTCACCCGCACCCCGTTGCCACCGCCGGTGGTCGCGCCGTGGCACGCCCAGAGGGTGCGGGACGCGGCGTCGACGGCCAGCGACATCAGGCCGGTCTCGCCGGAGACCCAGACCTGGTTCGAGAGGTCAGCGAGGGTGCGGCGCTTGCCGTTGCGTACGACGCTGATGCGGGCACGGTCGCGCTCGGACACCACCAGCCGACGCCCGGGCGCCTGCTGGACGTCCCACGGGTGCTGCAGGCCGCCGGCGACCGTACGGATCTTCAGCGCGGGGGCGGCTGCGCGCGACTCCGTGGCTGGGGGTGACGCCGAACCGGCGACCACGGGAGCGAGCGCCAGTGCGGTGGCGAGGGCGAGGGACGTACGCAGGAGGCGAGGCACCCCCACGACGCTAGCCGCCCGGTCGGCCGTTGTGAACGGTGCGCTCAGGCCAGGGGCAGGGCTCGAGCGACCTGGATGCCGGTCCGCGTGGTGGCGTAGCCGAGCCGGGTGTTGAGGCTGCGCATCGCCGCGTTGCCGTCCTGGGTCCAGGTGTAGACCTCGGCGATCCCGTGGTCGGCGGCCCATGCCAGTGTCCGTTGCTTGAGGTGGATCGCGAGGCCCCGTCCGCGCCAGTCGCCGCGGACCGCGGTGAGGGAGTTCTCCGCGCGGGTCGGGTTGTCGGAGTCGAGGCCGAGCCCCGCGCAGCCGACGACCTCGCCGTCGTGGAGGGCGAGAAACATCGGCTCGCCCAGCCAGTCCCGCGTCCACCGCTCGAGCGTGACGTCCAGCGGGGTGTCGACGGCGAAGCCGCCGAGCGCCTCCCGGCCGAAGGTCTCGAAGCACCCGGGCCACAGCTCGGGACGGTCCTCGGCCGTCACCACCTCGACCCCGTCGGGGAGTGGCGCGACGTCGGGTGCCGACGCGAGGACGTACGTCTGCTCGACCTCGCGGTTGACCTCGGCGAAGCCGAAGCGCTGGGCGAACAGCAGGGACGGCTCGTCGTCGACGCTGCCGCGCACCATGGGCAGGCCCAGTGACGCGACGTGGTCGGCGAGGCGGTGCAGCAGCGCGGTGCCGACGCCACGGCGTCGGTGCTCGGGCAGCACGCGGGGGATGACGCCGCCCGAGGCCGCGCTCTCCGCGCGCTGCGCCAGGCCGTGCCCGACGACGGTGCCGCCCTCGCGGGCGAGCAGCAGCAGGCGGTCGGGGGAGTCGCCGGCCCGGAGCTCGGCCAAGGACTGGGTCCGCTCGAACGGGATGACCGCGATCCGCACCTGCCGCCACGCCTCGTAGTCGGCGTCGGTGGTGCAGGGGGTGATCTCCATGGATCCACCGTGGCGCACGGTCGGCAGCTCGCGCCAACCATTTCGGGGGCGCCGGACGCGTGTCCCTAGAGTGAGCGCGTGGACTTCTACTCGGCCTACGCCCAGGGCTTCGCCCGCATCGCTGCCTGCACGGTGCCGGTGCACCTGGCCGACCCGGACGCCAACGCGGCCACGGTCATCGAGGAGGCGCGCGCCTGCCACGACGACCACGTCGCGGTGGCGGTCTTCCCGGAGCTGTGCCTGACCGGCTACTCCGTCGACGACCTGTTCCTGCAGGACACCCTGCTCGCCGAGGTGCAGGAGGCGATCGCGGCGATCGTCGTGGCGAGCGGCGACCTGATGACCATGCTGGTGGTCGGCGCCCCGATCGTGCAGGGCAACCGGGTCTACAACTGCGCGGTCGTCATCCACCGCGGCTCGATCCTCGGCGTGGCACCGAAGTCCTACCTGCCCAACTACCGCGAGTTCTACGAGCGTCGCTGGTTCGCCCCCGGCGACGACCGCGAGCTGGAGTGGGTCACCGTCGCCGGCCAGGACGTGCGCTTCGGCCCCGACCTGATCTTCCGCTGCCTCGACGTCCCCGGCCTCGACCTGCACGTCGAGGTCTGCGAGGACATGTGGGTGCCGGTGCCGCCGAGCGCGGAGGCCGCACTGGCCGGAGCGACGGTGCTCGCCAACCTCAGCGGGTCACCGATCACGGTGGCGCGCGCCGAGGACCGCCGGTTGCTCGTACGAAGTGCGAGCGCGCGCTGCTCGGCGGCGTACGTCTATGCCGCGGCGGGCCAGGGCGAGTCGACCACCGACCTCAGCTGGGACGGCCAGACGATGGTCTACGAGTGCGGCGACCTGCTGGGCGAGGGCGAACGCTTCCCCGACGGGCCGCGCCGCACGGTCGTCGACGTCGACCTCGACCGGCTGCGCCAGGAGCGCCTGCGCCAGGGGTCGTTCGACGACAACCGGCGCACCCACCACGAGCGGACCTCGCGCTTCCGTACGGTCGAGTGGGACCTCGAGCCGCCGGCCGGCGACATCGGCCTGCGCCGCAAGGTCGACCGCTTCCCGTTCGTCCCCGACGACCCGGCGCGGCTCGAGCTCGACTGCTACGAGGCCTACAACATCCAGGTCTCCGGCCTCGAGCAGCGCCTCGCCGCCATCGGCTCGCCCAAGGCCGTGATCGGGGTCAGCGGTGGCCTCGACTCCACGCACGCGCTGATCGTCGCGTGCAAGGCGATGGACCGGCTCGGCCGCCCGCGCAGCGACGTGCTCGCGTTCACGATGCCCGGCTTCGCGACCGGCGCGACCACCAAGGCGTACGCCACCCGGCTCTCCGAGGCACTCGGCGTCACCTTCGAGGAGCTCGACATCCGCCCGGCCGCGGAGCAGATGCTGAAGGACATGGGCCACCCCTACGCCGACGGCGAGCTGGTCTACGACGTCACGTTCGAGAACGTCCAGGCCGGCCTGCGCTACGACTACCTCTTCCGCCTCGCCAACCAGCGCGGCGGGATCGTCGTCGGCACCGGTGACCTGTCGGAGCTCGCGCTCGGTTGGTGCACCTACGGCGTCGGCGACCAGATGTCGCACTACACCGTCAACGCCGGCGTGCCGAAGACCCTCGTGCAGCACCTGATCCGCTGGGTGATCAGCCACGGCGAGTTCGAGGAGGCTGCCAACGAGGTGCTGGCCGAGATCCTCCAGCAGGAGATCACGCCCGAGCTGATCCCGACCGAGGACGGCAAGAAGCCGCAGGCCACCGAGGACTCCGTCGGCCCCTACAACCTCCAGGACTTCACCCTCGCCCACGTCGTACGCCACGGCTACCGGCCGCGCAAGATCGCCTTCCTGGCCCTCCACGCGTGGCAGGACGCGGAGGTGGGGGACTGGCCGCCCGGCTACCCCGCCGACGCCCACGTGGCCTACGACCTGCCGACCGTACGACGTTGGCTCGAGGTGTTCGTGAAGCGGTTCTTCGCCAACCAGTTCAAGCGCTCCGCCCTGCCCAACGGGCCCAAGGTCAGCGCGATCGGGACGATGAGCCCGCGTGGTGACTGGCGGATGCCGAGCGACGCGAAGGGGACCGCCTGGCTGGCGGAGATCGAGCGGGACGTGCCTCTGTCCTGAGCACGCCCCACTTCGAGGGGTGGATCACCGCCCACAGGAGGACCGGACGGGCCTTAGCGCGCCCTTAGCCACGCACTGGAGCGGGGTTAGGCCCACCTCGACGAACCTTCTGGTCATGACGCCGACCCGGCGTCGGACGACGAGGAGGAATCGTGCAGAAGAAGGCAGTCATCGGCGGAGTCGCAGCGGCGGCGGTCGTGGTCGGGCTCGGCACCTGGTGGGCCGTCGACCGGTCGGTCGAGGCCCAGACGACCGAGCGCGGCACCTGCGGCGGAGCCACCTGGGAGCTCAGCGCCGAGGCGGAGGACGGCGGCACCGAGGTCAGCGCCGAGCTGCAGTCCTCCGGTCCGGGCGAGGTGTGGCAGGTCGAGCTGGTCCGCGACGACACCGCGCTGCTCACCGGGGAGCGCACCACCGACGAGGACGGCGAGATCGACGTCGACGCGTTCAGCAACGGCAACCCCGGCGACGCGACCTACTCCGTGACCTTCACCCCCGCCGACGGCGAGACCTGCACGGCCACCCTCGGTTCCTGATCCCCCCACACCCCGACCCACCCCACACCCACAGGAGACACCGCCATGAAGAAGACCCTGATCGCCACCACCGCACTGCTCGCCACCGCCGGCACCACCGTGCTCGTCGCAGCGCCGGCCAACGCCGACGTCGAGAAGCGCGGCACCTGCGCCGGAGCGACGTACGAGCTCAACGTCGACCGCGAGCGCGGCGGCTTCGAGGTCGACGCCGACCTCGACAACGCCCGGGTGGGCAGCGAGTGGCGCGTCGCGATCCGCCACGACGGCAGGCTCGCGATCTCGCGGGTCCTGCGCGCCGACAACGAGGGCGAGCTCGACCTCGGGGTCTACCGCAAGAACAGCGCCGGCACGGACACCTTCAAGCTCACCGTGACGCCGGTCGGCGGCACCTCCTGCTCGATGAAGGTCACCCTCCGCTGAGCATCACCGGCTGACCGACGTCAGCAGAGCACCACAGGAGCCCGGGTCAGGCCGTCCGCAACGTGACGGCCACCCGGGCTCCTCCCATGTCCGAGGTGCCCGTGGTCAGCTCACCGGCGCAGTCCTCGGCGGTGCGGACGGCGATCGAGAGGCCCAGGCCGGTCGAGCCCGCTCCGCTCTTCCCGCGCCCGGTGGCGTCGAGACCGGGCGGCAGGCCGGGTCCGGCGTCCTCGACGACCAGGTCGACGCGGTCAGCGGCGGCGCTGAGCGTGATGCGTACGGCGTCGGTGTCGGCGCTGTGGGAGAAGACGTTGTCCAGCAGCACGTCGACGAGCGCCTCCAGGTCGGCGCGGCTTGCGCCGAGAAGCGGTCCGGAGGTCGCGAGGTCCATCGCGTAGGGCCGGCCGAGGTCCTCGGCGAGCGGCTCCCAGTGGCGGACACGCTCGGCGATCACGGCGACCGCGTCGGTCTGCGGGTCCAGGCCCTCGCGCTCGGAGCGCCGGGCCTCGCGGACGATCTCGTCGACGGTCGCCTGAAGGGAGTCGAGGTCGGAGCCGAGCCGCTCGCGCAGGCCGGTGTCCTCGACCGTCTCGACGCGCAGCCGCAACGCGGTCACGGGCGTGCGCAGGCGGTGGGACAGGTCGGCCACGCTCTCGCGCTCGCGGGCCAGCAGCAGCTGGATCCGGCCGACGAGGCGGTCGACGGCGCCGGCGAGCTCCTGCACCTCTGCGGGACCCTGCAGCGCGGCGACGGGCTCGACGGTGCCGGAGCGGCCGAGCGACTGGGTGTGCTCGGCCAGCTGCCGGATCGGCTGCACGAACGAGCGGCCGAGCCGGTCGACCACGACCAGGGAGCCGGCGAGCAGCACCAGCGCGAGCAGCACCAGCAGGCCCCACGCCACGCCCACCACCGAGTCGAGCCCCGGTTCGTCGACCACGACGCGGATCACCGGTGTGGCCGACGGCAGGGCCGAGTTGCCGCCGCGCGAGACCGGGACGAGGATCTGCGACCCGCCGGGCACGTCGTCCACGCGGGCACGGCCGGTGTTGCGGGCGTCGAGGACGTTGGCGTCCTCGCCGGGGTCGGGACCGATCGCGAGGCCATCGGGATAGAGCACCGTGACCCGCGTGTGGGCGCTGGCGTCGTTGATCCTGTCGACGTACTGCCCGACGATCCCGTCGTCCTGCCCCGAGACGACCGTCTCGACCGCCTGCACCTCCAGGGCGGCGCGGGCCAGCCGGTCCTCGAGCGCATAGCTCCGGACCAGGATGGCCATCGGGATGAGCATGGCCAGCAGCACCATCGAGATCGCCGCGGCGGCGGTGACCAGGAGGCTGCGGCGCACGTCAGTCGGTCCTGTCAGGGGCGGCCAGGCGTACGCCGACCCCGCGGACCGTGGTCAGGTAGCGCGGCTCGGCCGCGGTCTCGCCGAGCTTGCGGCGCAGCCACGACAGGTGCACGTCGACGGTCTTGTCGGAGCCGCCCCACGGCTGGCGCCACACCTCGACCAGCAGGTCGCGCTTGGTCACCACCTCACCGGGCCGCTCGGCCAGGTGGGCGAGCAGGTCGAACTCGCGCGGGGTCAGCTCCACCTCGGTCCCGTCGAGGTGCACCCGACGTCCGGACAGGTCGACAGAGAGGCCGCCGACGGTCAACGTGGTCGGCCGCTCCCGGCCCGATGCCGTACGCCGCAGCACCGCGCGCACGCGAGCGTCCAGCTGGGCGCTGGTGAAGGGCTTGACGACGTAGTCGTCGGCGCCGGCGTCGAGCGCGCCGACCAGGGACGGGTCGTCGGCGCGGGCGCTGGCGATGATCACCGGCACGGCACTGACCGCGCGCAGCATCGACAGCACCTGGGTGCCGTCGACGTCCGGCAGCCCGAGGTCGAGGACCACCAGGTCGGGGGAGGAGTCGACGGCGAGCTGGAGGCCAGCCATCCCGGTCGGCGCCGACGTCACGGTGTGCCCGAGGTCGCGCAGGCCCCGCACCAGCAACGGCCGGATCCGGTCGTCGTCCTCGATGATCAGCACCTCAGCCACGCGGTGACCGTACCGTCCGGCGCCTCGTGCGCCCGGCTCCTTATCCATCCCTTAACCACCACCTCACCTCACGCTGACGTGGGAGCAGGCACGATGGCCCGGTGAGACGTCGGATGCTGCTGATCGGCCTGTGGGCCGCCACCACGGCCGTCGCCGTGCTGGTCGGCGTGTTCGCCGTGTCCACCGTCGGCGCCACCATCCGCGATCGCGGACCTGTCGGTGACGAGGTGATGCGCGACAACTCCGTGGCGCCTGCGTCCGTCCCTGCGCCCGAAGGACCGGCGGTGGGCGACGAGATCGCCGGCGAGTGGGGCGCGTTCGACGTCGAGTGCCGCGACACGTGGGCCTACGGCGTGGGCGTACGCCCCGACAAGGAGGCCGGCTGGCGCATCGTCAGCTGGGAGAAGGGGCCCGACGACGACGTCGACGCGGTCTTCAGCGACGGCCGCAACTCCGTCGACCTCGAGGTGTTCTGCAACCAGGGTCGCCCCACGCTCGCCGAGCTCGAGCGCAACACGCTCGGCGGCGACGACTGAAGAAGGATGCAACCTCTCGGAGAGGGATGGCGTCCTGAGGGGGACACCACCTCGACGGAAGCAGAGACATGACCATCCGCAGCACCTCCACCGGCACGGCCCTCACGGCAGTCGCCCTGCTCGCCACCCTGCTGGTCCCCAGCGCTACCGCCGCTGCACCCGAACGAGCCGTCGAGCAGCGTGCGGCAGCGCCGCGCACCGAGCTGACCTTCACCGTCGAGGACTGCGAGGGTTGCGAGATCCAGCTCACCAGCGCCCTCGGCACCTACGAGCAGGCCGATGCCGGCGAGGTCGACATCTGGACGTCGGGGACGCGCCGGGTGCGCGACGGGTCCGTCACCTTCGACATCGCCACCCGTCGCACGTGGGGCCTGTCGGTCGCGGTCAAGGCGCCGTGGGAAGGGCACACCGGCTACCGCACCACCGTGGCCTGGCGCTACAACGGCCATCTGCAGGGAGACGCCGTCACGCTGGAGGAGGCCGTCACCAGGACGAGGGCCGCGGCCTGCTGGGAGGGCGTACGCCGTCGCGCCGTCACGGTGCCCCTCGTGGTCGAGCAGGTCGAGGTCGACGGCGTGCGCGGCCGCGTGCCCGGCAGCATCGCCTTCGTGCCCACCACCCAGAGCTGGCTGCGCCCCATGCGCAAGGCCTGGGACGGCGTCCTGGGCTCGCAGGACGTCAACATCTGCCACTGAGCGGTGGGCGGTGGGCGTACGTCCGTCCGGGCGGGGGACGCTAGATGCGGATGCCCACGCCCGGCCCGACGTCCGCGCCGGTGACGTAGAAGATGGTCAGCACAGCGACCCACGAGATCCAGAACGGCACCACGAAGGGCAGCATCCGTGAGATCACCGTGCCCAGGCCGGCCTCCGGCTCGTAGCGCTTGAGCATCACGAGGAAGATCCAGATGTAGGGGTTCATCGGCGTGATCACCTGGGTGGCGGAGTCGCCCACGCGGAACGCCGCCTGGACGAAGCCCGGCTCGTAGCCGAGCAGCGCGAAGAGCGGCACGAACACCGCGCCCATCAGCGTCCACATCGACGAACCGCTGACGATGAACAGGTTGAGCACCGACGCGAGCAGGATGAAGCCGATGATCGCGGGATAGCCGGTGAGGCCGATCGACTCGAGCCCGTCCGCACCTGCCACGGCCAGCGCGGAGCCGACGTTGGTCCAGTTGAAGAGCGCGATGAACTGGCCCAGCATGAAGGCCAGGACGATGAAGGCGGACATGTCCTTGATGCCGAGCCCCATCACCTTCGGGACGTCGGCGGCCTGGCGCAGCGATCCGCTGACGAAGCCGTAGGCCAGCGCGGGGCCGAGGAACAGCACGAAGACGATGAAGACCGTCGAGTCGAGCAGCGGCGACTCCGGCAGGAACGCGCCGTCCTCGTTGCGCCACGGTGAGCCTCCCGGCAGCACCGCGACCAGGACGACGATCGCCAGCGCCACGAAGACCAGGCCTGCCACCCGGAGCCCGCGGCGCTCATCGGGTGCGAGGTCGGGGGAGAGGTCGGTGGGAGCCGCGCGCAGGGCCGCGGCGACCTCGTCGTCGGCCTGGGCGCCACCCTCGAGGGAGGCGTCGTCCTCCTCCGCCACCATGTCGGTCGGCGCACCGTCGCGGACCAGCCGCGGCTCGACGAGCTTGTCGATGACCAGGCCGGCGACCAGGGCGAGCACGACGGACGAGGCGATGTTGAACCACAGGTTGGAGATGGGTGTGACCGTCGCGCCGGGATCGGGCAGGCCCGCGGTCACCGCGTTGGTGATGCCGGCGAACAGCGCGTCGAGGCTGGTGACCAGCATCGACGTGGAGTAGCCGGCACCCACGGCGGCGAAACCGCCCACCAGACCGGCGATCGGGTGTCGTCCGGCGGCCTTGAAGACCATCGCGGCCAGGGGCGGCACCACGATGAAGGCGGCGTCGGCCATCACCGACGCGTTCACGCCGACGAACCCGACGGCGTACGGCAGCAGCCAGCGCGGGGCCGAGCCGAGGCTGGCGCGGATGGCCGCGGCCAGCAGGCCGGTGCGCTCCGCGACGGTGACGGCCAGCAGGATCGTCACGACCGTGACGAGCGGCGGGAAGCCGATGAAGTTGGCGCCGAGGTTGACCGTCAGCCAGGTCAGTCCCTCGCCGGTGAAGAGCCCGCGCACCGCGGTCTCCTCGTCGGCGCCCGGGATCGTCACGGACGTGCCGATGAGGCTCAGCACCGTCGAGATCACGCCGACCAGCAGGAACAGGCCGAGGAAGAGCAGGAACGGGTCGGGCAGGCGGTTGCCGACGCGCTCGACGGTGGCGAGTGCACGGTCCGTGCGGGTGGGAGCGGTCGTGGTGGTCATCGCGGTCACGCCTTCCCGAAGAAGGACGGGACGTCGACGGCGCCACCGGCGGCCTCGAAGTCGTCGTCGGCGGCCTTGCGGAGCACGGGGTCGCACAGCCAGTCCGCACTCACCGCAGCGAGGGACCAGGCCGAGTCGAGGACGACCCGGTCGGCCTCCTCGCTGGCCGCGGCGTCCGCGAACTCGCGGGTGTGCAGCGACAGGTCGGCGTCGGTGATCTTCACCATCGCGTGGACACCGGGCATCCGGTAGGAGACGTTGCCGAAGTCGGTGGACCCGGCGAACATCCGCGGCACCACGTCCGGCGGCAGGACCGTACGTCCGCACTCGCCGTACCTCGTGGTCCAGGCGGCGGCGAGCGGTCCGTTGCCCCGGACGGGGAGGTAGGGCGGAGCCTCGTCCCACGTCAGCTCCACGCCGCAGCCGGTCATCAGCGCGGCACCGCGGGCGATGTCGGCGACCCGCTCGCTGAGGACGGCCAGGCTCTCGGTGTGCTCGCTGCGCAGGTAGAACAGCATCTCGGCGTGCTCCGGGATCACGTTGGGGCGTTCGCCGCCGGCCGTGACGACGCCGTGCACGCGGTCGGTCGCGGGCATCTGCTGGCGGTGCAGGCCGACACCGGTGTACATCAGGTTGACCGCGTCCAGGGCGTTGCGGCCCATGAACGGCTGGGCCGAGGCGTGCGAGGTGACACCGGTGAAGGTGGCCCGCAGCTGGCGCCGGCCCAGGAAGACCGGGTCGGCGATGTCGAAGGTGAACGGATGGACCATCAGTGCGGCGTCGACGCCGTCGAAGGCGCCGTGGCCGGCCATGATCTCCTTGCCGCCGCCACCCTCCTCCGCCGGCGTACCGAGCCAGACCACCCGGCCGGGCAGCCGGTCGGCGACGGCAGCGAGCGCCAGGAAGGCGCCGAGGCCGGCGGTGGCGATGACGTTGTGACCGCACCCGTGGCCGATGCCCGGCAGCGCGTCGTACTCCGAGAGGACCGCGATGGTGGGGCCGTCGGGATCGCCGACCTCGGCCCGCAGGCCGGTCGCGAGGCCGTGCGCCTCGCGCACCACCTCGATGCCGCGTGCCTCCACGAGGTCGGCGAGGGCGGCGGCCGAGCGGTGCTCCTCGAAGGAGACCTCCGGGTGCTGCGACAGGTCGTGGCTCGCCGCGACGAGGGTCGGGCCGAGGTCCTCGACCGCAGCGCGCAGGGCGTCGAGCAGGTCGCGGTCGGCGCCGGCCGTGCCGGCCTGCGGGGCGCGTTCGGTGAGGGCGCGACGCCGCGTCTGCTCCGCCAGGTGGCCGAGGAGGAACCCGTCCGGAGGCGTCGGTGTCGACAGGTCGCGCGGGTGGTCGGTGGAGTCGTACGAGGTCTGTGCGTGGATGTCCGTCATGTGCAGCATCCCTTTCCCGTGTGAGCGGGCCCGAGTGGGGCGGCTGGTCCGGCGACGCTAACAGGGCCTTGGTTTCGACACGCTCGCTGCGCTCGCTGCTCAACCAGCGGCGGGGCCGGACGGCGCTCGCTGCTCAACCAGCGGCGGGGCCGGACGGCGCTCGCTGCGCCACCAGCGGCGGGGCCGGACTGCGCTCGCTGCTCAACCAGCGGCGGCGTCGCGCGGCGTACATGCGTGCCCCCTAGGGTGTGGCCATGGGCAAGCAAGAGGACTTCGTACTCCGTGCGCTCGAGGAGCGCGACGTCCGGTTCGTCCGGCTGTGGTTCACCGACGTGCTCGGGTTCCTCAAGAGCGTCAGCGTGGCCCCGGCCGAGCTCGAGAACGCCTTCGACGAGGGCATCGGCTTCGACGGATCGGCGATCGAGGGCTTCGCCCGCGTCTACGAGTCCGACATGCTCGCGCACCCGGATGCCTCGACCTTCCAGATCCTGCCCTGGCGCGGTGGCGAGGACGGCCCCGCGACCGCGCGGATGTTCTGCGACATCGTGATGCCCGACGGCAGCCCGTCGTACGCCGACCCGCGGCACGTGCTGAAGCGCACGCTGACGAAGGCGGCCGACAAGGGCTTCACCTTCTACACCCACCCGGAGATCGAGTTCTACCTGTTCAAGGACGTGCCCGGGAAGGGTGACGAGCCGCAGCCGGTCGACCGCAGCGGGTTCTTCGACCACACCGCGCAGTCGCGCGGCGCCGACTTCCGCCGCGAGGCGATCACGATGCTCGAGGCGATGGGCATCTCGGTGGAGTTCAGCCACCACGAGGGCGGACCCGGCCAGCAGGAGATCGACCTGCGCTACGCCGACGCGCTCACCACGGCGGACAACATCATGACCTTCCGCACGGTCGTCCGCGAGGTGGCGCTGGGCCAGGGCATCTGGGCCTCCTTCATGCCCAAGCCCTTCACCACCCACCCCGGATCGGGCATGCACACGCACGTGTCGCTCTTCGAGGGCGACCGCAACGCGTTCTTCGAGGCCGGCGCGCAGTACCAGCTCTCGAAGACCGGCCGGCAGTTCATCGCCGGGATCCTGCGCCACGCGAGCGAGATCAGCGTGGTGACCAACCAGTGGGTCAACTCCTACAAGCGCCTGCTCGGCGGCGGCGAGGCCCCCTCGTCGATCTGCTGGGGCCACAACAACCGCTCCGCGATGATCCGCGTGCCGATGTACAAGCCCAACAAGGGCCAGTCGACCCGCATCGAGCTGCGCACCATCGACCCGGCGTGCAACCCCTACCTCGCCTACGCCGTCGTGCTCGCGGCCGGCATGAAGGGCATCGAGGAGGGCTACGAGCTGCCGCGCGAGGCCGAGGACGACGTCTGGAGCCTCACCGAGCGCGAGCGGAAGTCCCTCGGGATCGCCCCGCTGCCCAAGAGCCTGTCGGAGGCCATCGACGTGGCCGAGAGCTCCGAGCTCCTCGCCGAGACGCTCGGCGAGCACGTCTTCGACTTCTTCCTCCGCAACAAGCGCGCGGAGTGGGAGGAGTACCGCACCCAGGTCTCCGCCTACGAGCGCGACCGGATGCTGCCGGTCCTCTGAGACCGTCCTGCGATGAGGTGGCTGCGCGACTGGCTCGGCTGGGCCGCGGCCTGGACGCTGGTCGCGCAGGCGCCGATGTGGGTGTGGGTCGGCCTCGACGTCCTGGAGGAGCGGCGGGAGCAGACGCTCGACGCCCAGCCGGTGGCCGGGTGGATGGACCCCGTGGCCCTCGGCCCGGCCGTCCTCGTGCCGCTGGCAGCGCTGCTGGCGCTCGTGCCCCGGACCCGCCGGCTCGGCCTGGCCCTCGGCGGTGTCGGCCTGCTCCTGGCCGCGTGGACCTGGACCGGCTTCGCCGACGGTGACGTGGGTGGCTGGTACGTCGCGCTCTCGGCGGCCGCCGGTGCCCTGGCCCTCGTCGCTGCAGCCGTCGGTCCCGGGTCGTGGGGCGCCCTCGACGATTGCCGGTCGACCCGCGTCGCCGGAGCGCTTGCCGGGCTCGTCCTGGCCGCCGCGGGGGCCTTCCTGGCGTGGACGTGCCTGCAGGGCGGCGCCTACTGGCAGTGGAGCGGCCGGCAGCGGTGGACCTACGGCGCCGGGGTGGTCGCCGGTGCGCTCGTCGTCGTCGCCGGCGCCACGGCCGCGTGGTGGCCGCGCGTCGGTGGTCGCGCGGTCCGCGGCGCGGTCGCGGTCCTCGTCGGGACGTTGGCGGCTCTGCTGCTCTTCGCGGGCTACATCTTCGTGACCGAGGGCGGGGGCGTGGTCCACCGGTGGGAGGAGATCGAGGACCCGTGGAGCTTCGGGACACCGTGCCTCCTCGCCGGCACCGGGCTGCTGGCTGGAGCGGTGGCGGCCGTCCGTCGCCGCGGTGACCTGCTCGCGCTGTCGGTGGGCGCCGGCGTGGCCATCGGACTGCTCGGCCTCTGGCAGGAGTCGACATGGGGGAGGCTGATGTCGTGAGTCCCCGCATCCTGGTCGTCGAGCACGAGGAGTCCTGCCCGCCGCACCTCGTCGGAACGTGGCTGGCCGAGGCCGGCTGCACGCTCGAGGTGTGCCGCCCCTACGCCGGCGATGCACTGCCCGCACTGACGTCGTACGACGGGGTGCTGGTGCTGGGCGGCGAGATGGGGGCCAACGACGACGAGGCGGCTCCGTGGCTCGGGCCGCTGAAGGCGGGCATCCGCGACGCGGTCGCCGCGGGGACCCCGCTGCTCGGGATCTGCCTGGGCCACCAGCTGGTCGCCGTCGCGCTCGGCGGCGAGGTGTCGCCGAACCCGCACGGGCAGACCGTCGGGCTGACCGACGTGCTGTGGACCGACGCGGCGAACGACGACGCCTGGGTCCGCGCACACACCGGCGACGAGGTCGCCATCCACTGGAACAACGACGTCGTGACGCGCCTGCCCGACGACGCGGTCGTGCTCGCGCGGAGCCCGGGTGGGGAGGTTCAAGTGGCCCGCTTCGCCCCGCGGGCCTGGGGGATCCAGGCGCATCCCGAGGTCGACGCGGACGTCGTACGCCACTGGGCGGTGACCGAGCGCGACGAGCACGTCTCGCTGGGCCGGGACCCCGACGCCGTGCTGGCCGCGATCGAGGAGTCCGGTGCTGCGCTGGTCGACCACTGGCAGCCCCTCACCGCGCGCTTCGCCGCGCTGGCGGGGGACGATCGCCCATGAACTCGTCGGGGAGCTATGTCCGTCTCGGCTTCGTCGACGGCGCCGCCGCCGCACGCGGCATCGAGCGGCTCGGCGCCGCCGGCGCACCGCTGACCGCCAAGCTCGCCGCGGCCGCCGACCCCGACGCCGCGCTGGAGGGCCTGCTGCGGCTGGCCGAGTCGCTGGACGAGCGTGAGCCGGGCACCGGCGCGGCGATGCTGGTCGAGGTGGCCGACGACGAGGGCACCGCGATGAGGCTGTGCTGCGTGCTGGGCGCGAGCACCGCCCTGACCCACCACCTGGCGCGACACCCCGACCAGTGGCGCGAGCTCACCGACCCCACGCTCGGCACGACCCGCCCAGCGGCGTACGCCGTGCGCGAGGCGATGCTGACCGCGGTCGGCGCCGATCCGCACGCCGATCCGCCCGTCGCCGGCCTGCCGGACGCGGAGGCGGTCGACGCGCTGCGCGTGGAGTACCGCCGGATCCTGCTGCGCCTCGCCTCGCGCGACCTGGCCCACCACGTCGGCCTCGACGACGCCGCGGCGGAGATCTCCGACCTTGCGGGCGCGACGCTGGAGGCGGCGCTGGCCGTGGCGCGGGCGCGGGTGGGCGAGATCGCCGCCTCGGCCCGGCTGTCGGTGATCGCGATGGGCAAGTGTGGTGGCCACGAGCTCAACTACATCTCCGACGTCGACGTGGTGTTCGTCTACGAGCCGGCGGTGCTGGAGTCGGGGGAGCGGGCCGACGACGGCACCGCGCTGCGGGCCGCCACCCAGCTCGCATCACACCTCATGCGGATCTGCTCCGACCCCACCCGCGAGGGCACCATCTGGCCGGTCGACGCCAACCTGCGCCCCGAGGGCAGCCAGGGTCCGCTGGTCCGCACCCTCGCCAGCCACCGCGGCTACTACGAGAAGTGGGCCAAGACCTGGGAGTTCCAGGCGCTGCTCAAGGCGCGACCCGTGGCCGGCGACATGGAGCTGGGCCGCGCCTACCTCGAGATGATCGAGCCGATGGTGTGGAGCGTCGCCGAGCGCACCGGCTTCGTCACCGACGTGCAGGCCATGCGCCGCCGCGTCATCGACCACATCCCGGCCCACGAGGCCGAGCGCCAGCTCAAGCTCGGCTCGGGCGGGCTGCGCGACGTCGAGTTCGCCGTCCAGCTCCTCCAGCTCGTCCACGGCCGGGCCGACCCGTCGCTGCGCGAGGGCGCCACGCTGAGCGCGCTGACCCGGCTCACCGAGGGCGGCTACGTCGGCCGCGAGGACGGCGAGAAGCTCCACGAGGCCTACTCCTTCCTGCGCACCCTCGAGCACCGGATCCAGCTCCACCAGCTCCGTCGCACCCACGTGGTCCCGGAGGACGAGGCGTCGCTGCGCCGCCTGGGCCGCTCGATCGGGCTCTTCTCCGAGCCGGCCGTGCAGCTCGACAAGCAGTGGCGCTACCACCGCCGTGAGGTGCGCCGGCTGCACGAGAAGCTCTTCTATCGGCCGCTGCTCGGCGCCGTCGCCAAGCTGCCGGGCACCGAGGCGCGGCTCTCGCTGCAGGCCGCGGAGGCCCGGCTCTCCGCCCTCGGGTACGCCGACCCGAAGGCGGCGCTGCGCCACCTCGAGGCGCTGACCAGCGGGGTCTCGCGCACCTCCGACATCCAGCGGACGCTGCTGCCGGTGCTGCTGGAGTGGTTCGCCGACTCGCCCGACCCCGACGCCGGGCTGTTCGGCTTCCGGCGGATCAGCGAGAGCCTCGGGCGTACGCCGTGGTACCTGACGATGCTGCGCGACGAGGGCGAGGTCGCCCAGCGCCTGGCCCACGTGCTCGGCACGTCGCGCTATGCCACCGACCTGCTCGAGCGCGAGCCGCAGGGCGTGAAGATGCTCGGGAACTCGCTGGTCCCGCTCAGCGCCGAGGCCGCGCTCGCCGAGATGAAGGCGCTCGTCGAGCGGGCCGAGACGCCGGAGGCTGCGGCCGTCGCGGTGCGAGCCGTACGCCGTCGCGAGCTGTTGCGGATCGCGTGCGGCGAGCTGGTGGCGGGCACCGACGTCGCGGTCGTCGGGCAGGGCCTCAGCCGGCTCACCGACGCGACGCTGCAGGCCACGCTGGACATCGCCACGGTCTCGGTCCGGCGCCAGCGCAACCTCAAGACCGCGCCCAGCCGGATCGCGGTGGTGGCGATGGGCCGCTACGGCGGCTTCGAGCTGTCCTACGGCAGTGACGCGGACGTGATGTTCGTGCAGGAGCCGGTCGAGGGCGTCGAGGCGCAGGCGGCCGCGTCCTTCGCCCAGGCGGTGGTCTCGGAGGTCCGGCGACTGCTGTCGCTGCCAGCCAGCGACCCGCCGCTCGAGGTCGACCCCGACCTGCGTCCCGAGGGCAAGAACGGCCCGATGGTGCGCACGGTCGAGTCCTACGCCGCCTACTACGCCAAGTGGTCGCACGTGTGGGAGTTCCAGGCACTGCTGCGCGCGGACCCGGTGGTGGGCGACGAGGCCCTGCGGCACCGGTTCACCGAGCTCATCGACCCGCTGCGCTTCCCGGTCGAGGGGATCTCGGAGAGCGACGTCGTCGAGGTGCGCCGGATCAAGGCGCGCGTCGACAACGAGCGGCTGCCCCGCGGCGCCGACCGCCAGACCCACCTCAAGCTCGGTCGCGGGGGACTGGCCGACGTCGAGTGGACCGTCCAGCTCCTGCAGATGCGCCACGCCGGCACCCATCGGGGACTGCGCACACCGCAGACCCTGCCGGCGCTCGACGCTGCGGTCGAGGCGGACCTGATCGCGGCCTCCGATGCGGAGATGCTGGCCGAGGCGTGGCGGCTGGTGAGCCGGGTGCGCAACGCGGTGACGCTGGTGCGCGGCAAGCCTGCCGACCAGCTCCCGCGTGACGCCCGCGAGCGGGCGGCGGTGGCGCGGGTGCTGGGGTACCCGGCCGGCAGCTCGGACCAGATGCTCAACGACTACCTCCGCACCACCCGGCGGGCGCACGCGGTGGTGGAGCGCGTCTTCTGGGAATGAAGATCAGTGGTTCATTGTCGCCAAAAGAAGGTATGCTCTTCATGTGAGCAATGTGAAGAACCAGCCTTCAGTGACGGTGATCGGTGACCTGGTGGGCTCTCGTCGCAGTGCCGACCGGGCGGCCGTTCATGCGCGGTTCGAGCGAGCCGTCGACGCCATCAACGCGGAGTACGCGCTCCCGGTGCCGCTGCGCATCGGCACCGGTGACGAGTTCCAGGGCATCTTCGCCAGCATCGGCGCCGCGATCGCGGCGACCCTCCGGCTGCGGCTCGCCCTGCTGCCCGACGTCGACGTGCGGCAGGGGATCGGGTGGGGGCAGGTGCTCGTGCTCGCGGAGGAACCACGGGTCGAGGACGGTCCGGGCTGGTGGGCCGCGCGGGCCGCGATCGAGACCGTCGAGGCCTACGAGCGCAGGGCGCCGCTGCGTGCGGTGCGGACGGCGTACGTCCCTGCGCCCGACGAGGCGGGGCCTCCTCCCGCACTGGTCAACGCCACCCTCATGGCACGGGACCAGATCGTCTCCGGCCTGTCGGAGCGGTCGATGTCGGTGCTGGATGGTCTGCTGAGGGGCAGGCAGCAGCAGGAGATCGCCGACGAGCTGGGCATCAGCCCGTCAGCGGTCTCGCAGAGGATCCGCGCGGACGGGATCGGAGTGCTGCTGGCAGGGGATGAACTGGTGCGAGGACTGTGAGAGGAGGGCCATGAGCTGGCTCGGGATCCTGCTGATCGGCTTCGCCGTCACGGACCTGACGCACGCCGTGCGTCGTACGCGCTTCCTGCCTGAGTGCGTCGGTGCACTGGTCGCGTTGTGCGTCGGGCTGCTCGCCGGTCTGACGTCAGGTCGTGATGTGGGTGCGTTGCTCGTCATCGCCGTGACGGTGCTGCTGTGGGGCCTGACCGTCACGTGGGGCTTCCGGCACCCGGGGCCCGCGTGGCTGCCTCTGGGTGTCTTCGTGGTTGCCCTCGCCGTCGCGGTGGCGTGCTCGGGGCTGGCGCCGGACGCGGGTGGTCCGCTGGCGCGCTGGCTGGACTCGGTGACCCTGCCGGTCCTGAGCGACGTGAGCGCCGACCGCTTCCTGCTGATCGCCGGTGCCTTCGGCCTCCAGCTCTCCACCGGCAACGTGCTCGTCCGGCTGGTCCTCAAGTCGACCGGCACCCTCCACCCGCTCGCCGACGGCGCGATGCCCCCGACCCGTCTCAAGGGCGGCCGCCTGCTCGGCCCGCTCGAGCGGGTCTTCATCCTCGCGCTCGCCCTCGGCGGCCAGGTGACCGCAGCCAGCGTCGTCGTGGCGGCGAAGGGTCTGCTGCGCTTCCCGGAGCTGTCGTCGCGGCGGGACCAGGAGCGGATCCACCAGATGACGGAGTACTTCCTCCTCGGGTCGTTCGTGTCGTGGCTCGTGGCTCTGGGGTCGTACGTGCTGCTGGTGTGAGGAAGTGCCCGGGAGCGGACCGCGCAGGGGAACAGGGCGCCCGGCTCGTCGACGTGGCGGCTGGGCCACCCGGGTCCGTGCGTCCTACCGGGTGACCTGCACGGTCACCACCGACGTCTTCTTCCCCACCGTGACGCCGAAGTTCCACAGCTTGTGGCCGCGGCGATCCTTCGTGAAGACGACGCCCAGCGCCCAACGGTTCTTGCCGACCTTGACGAAGCGGCGGCCGTCGGTGCGGGGCTTGCCCGGAAACGGCTTGGCGTTGACGTAGGTCGGACGCAGGGTGCCGGTGAAGACGAGCGTGTACCGGCGACCCGCCTTGACCACGGGGACGCCGTCCCGGTGCTTGGCGCCGGTGATGAGCACCGGCGATCGGCCGACCGTGGCGGTTGCCTGCGTGGCGTTGCCGGCCCGGTCGACGGCCACCGCGGTGTAGGTCACCTTGTCCCCGCGCGTGGTCCGCATCAGCGTGCACTCGGCGATGCCCGACATCCGGTCATCGGCCTCGCACCCGATCTTCGGGAGGGTGCCTGCGTAGACGCTGCCGTCGACGACGCCCTTGATCGCGACGGTCGGCGGGGTCTGGTCGAGCTTCACCGTGGTGCTCGCCGTGGTCGCACCGCCATCGCTGGCAACGACGGTGGCGGTGACGGTCGTGATGCCGTTGCGGGTGACGACCTCGGGCCCCGGGCAGGTGACCGCTCCGTCGCCCCCGGAGCACACGAACTGCACCGTGACCGGCTGGGAGTACCACCCGAAGGGCGTGATGGCCGTGCTGCTGCTGGCCACGGCCGTGACCGTCGGGTTGCTGCGAGCGGTGGAACCTGACGAGGCATCGACCTCGCTGGCACCGGTGCCGCCCGAACGCCCGGAGTAGACGGCCGAGACCGCCTTCGAGTCACCAGGAGGCAGCACGTAGGCCAGCGTGGCCACGCCGTCGACGATGTCGGCCGTGCCGACCGGCTCGCCACCGACGTAGAAGGTGACCGAACCGGTCGCGACGTCGGTGCTCGGTGCCTGCACCGTCACCGTCGCCACCAGCGACGTGGCGCCGACCTTCACGCTGACCGAGGTCCTGGCGGGGGTGACGGCGATCGTCGAGTCCGCCGCGGTGGCGGAAGCGGCCCAGGTGTTCGGGTTCGCGGGTGCGAAGGTCGCGGCCACGGCGTGGCTTCCGACGTCCATCAGGGCGCCCGGCAGGGCCACGGTGGTGGCCGCGCTGTCGGCCAGCTCGGTGCGGGCGAAGGGCGTGCCGTCGAGCGAGAACGTCACTGTTCCCGTGCTCGCGCCGCCCACGGTCGCCGTTGCCGTGGCTGGCTGGCCGTGCACGATGGCCGCCGACGACAGCGACAGCGTGGTGGTGGTCGCCTTGCCGAGCACCGCGATGCTGAAGGCCGACGAGGCCGCAGTGGTGTGGTCATCGTCGCCGTCCTGTGTGATGGCCACGGTGCACGAACCCACGCGGGTGAAGGTGATCGGGACGGTCGCCCGCTGTACGCCGTCGGGCGCGGACGTGTCGACCTCACCGGTGCACGCGGGGTCGAGCCCACCTGTGCCGAGGACGATCTCGATCGGCTCGGAGGACCTCCCGCCAGTGACGGTCAAGGTGTGAGTGCCGTCGACGACGCCGGTCGAAGGGGTGTCGGAGGTGACGAGGAGCTCCTGCTCGCGCTTGGCGACCTCGACGCTGTGGCTGACGGGTGTGGCGCTCGCCCAGTCGTCGTCACCGGCCTGGGTCGCGGTGACGGTGCAGGTGTCCGCGTGCACGAACGTGACCGAGGTGCCGTCGACCGTGCAGCTGTCGTTGCCGGTGAGCACGAGGGGCGCGGTGCCCGATCCCTTGGTCGTGGACGGGATGTCGTAGGTCCCGCCGACGGTCGGCGAGCTCGGGTCGAGGGTGAAGGCGACAGCCTGCGTCCCCTTCGCGACCGAGAAGAACTGCTCGGTCGTCGCGTCGGTGTAGTCGGCTCCGCCGAGCTGCGACACCGTCACGGTGCAGCTGCCCGGGTGCTGGAGCTCCACCGTCGTGGCGTCGTCGGCCAGGACGCAGGACGCCGCGGCCCCGCCATCGGCGACGAGCACGGGCGTACCCGATCCGGGCCCGGCAGTGATCGCGGGGACGTAGCTGCCGCCGACCTTCGCCGCGCCGGGCGCGGTGGAGCTGAAGGAGACCGTCCCGGTTGCCTGGCCGATGGTGATGACCTGCTGGGCCGTGCCGGCGGTGTAGTCGGCGTTGCCCGGCTGCGTCGCGGTGACGGTGCAGGTGCCGACATGCGCGAACGCGACGGTGTCGTTCGCGAGGGAGCAAGCGGTCGCGGGGTGGCTCGTCACCGTGATCGTGACCGGCACGCCGGACAACGTGTTGCCGGTGGCGTCCACGTCGTAGCTGCCGTCGACCTTCGCCGACGCGGGCGCGGCACTGCTGATGGCGACGTCCTGGGCGGCCTTGCCGACCGCGATGCTCTGCTCGTTCTGCGGCGCGGCGTCGTAGTCGGCGTTGCCGTCCTGGTCGGCGGTGACGACACACGTGCCGGCGTGGTCGAAGGTGACCGTGGTGCCGACGATCGAGCACACGTCAGCGCTCGTCGGCGCGATCCCGAGCGTGACCGGGCGACCGGAGCCACCGCCGCTCGTGGCCACGTCATAGCTGCCGTCCACACGGGCGTCGGACGGAGGTGGCGACTCGAAGTTGACCGCCTGCGCGCCCTTGCCGACTGCGACCTGCTGCGTGCGTGCTGCTGCCGCGGAGTAGTCGCTGCTGCCCTCCTGGTCGGCCGTGACCACGCACGTCCCGGCGTTGCTGAAGGAGACCGTGGCCGCGTGCTCGCCGAGCGTGGGGGACGTGGTGGTGGTGACTGAGCAGCCCGCACCGGCGGTGAAGGTGACCGGCTGGCCGGACGGGCCGCCGGTGGCCGTCACCGTGTACGTGTCACCGTCGACGGTGGCAGAGGTGGGGGCGGTCGAGGTGAAGGCGATTGCCTGTGCGGCCCGGCCGACGGCGACGGTGTGGGTGAGGGGTGCAGCGGCCGTGTGGTTGGCGTCGCCGGCCTGCGTCGCGGTGACGCTGCAGGACCCGGCGTGGTCGAAGGTGACGGTCGTCCCACTGACCGAGCAGACCGCGTTGCCGTTGAAGACGACCGGCTGGGTGCCGCCGCCGGGAGTGATCTCGGTGATCGTGTAGGTGGTGTCGACGACCGCGGTGCCCGGGGACAGCGTGAACGCCACCGCCTGGGCGGCCTTCCCGATCTGCAGGCTCAGCGCGCGGGTGCCGGTGTTGGACGCGCTGTCGGTCACCTTGATCGTGAACGCAACGGCGGTGCCGGCCGTGGTCGGCGTCCCTGTGATCGTCTGGCCGGACAGGCTGAGTCCCGCTGGCAGCGAGCCGGACTGCAGGGAGAACGTGTAGGGAGCGCCGGAGCCCCCTGCGGCTGCGAGTGCGACGGAGTACGCGCTGCCGACAGTGCCGTTGGCCAGAGAGCTCGTCGTCACCTGCGGAAGCGACGCCACTGAGTAGGACCCGATAGTGCCCGTCGACGTCGCGAAGAGGCCCGCGCCGACGTAGGCGGCGGTGAGCGAGCGCGTTCCCGCAGCGAAGAACGTCACACAGGTCGCGGTGCCGCCGGACACGGTGACCGCACCACAGCCGGAGATCGTCGCGGACCCGTCCCTGAAGGTGACGGTGCCGGTCGGCGTACCGCTGCCCGAGGTGACGGTCGCCGTGAGGGTCACGCTGTTGCCATCGACCGCGCCCGATGCGGGAGACGCCGACAGCGAGGTCGTGGTGGGCACGGAGTTGGTCCAGGTGAAGGTGATCGAGCCGTCGCCGGTGTTGACGCCGGCCGCCGAGCTGACATCCGTGGCGGACGCCGCTGCGAAGCCCGAGCCACCGCCGGCGCCCATGATGTAGCCACCGCCTCCACCGCCGTAGTAGCCGCCGCCTCCGCCACCGCCGTTGCCGCCGGGGGAGCTTCCTCCGATGGCCCCGTCGCCGCCGTTGCCGGGGGCACCACCGCTGGCGGGTCCGGTGCCGTTGCTCCCGGTGCCGTGAGCGGTCGTGCTGTTCGCCATCGACCGTCCGCCGGTCCCGCCGGCAGTCTGCGTGCCGCCGTAGGCGGGGGCCATGCTTGCAAAGGTGTTGTCGGTGCGGCCCGTGCGGCCGTTGCCGTCGTTGCTGGGGGTCGCGGCACCGTTGCCGTCGCCGCCGGCACGGTTGGGGGCCAGTGGCGAGGTGGGGGGACCCTGCGAGCCGCCGCCGCCGCCGGCGGCGAGCAGCAGGCCCCCGCCGGCGTTGAAGACGAACGAGCCGCCGCCACCGGTCGAGGAGTACAACGCGCTGGGGTCGACGCCGCCACCTCCGCCGTACGACCGGGCGTACACGCCGTCACCGGTGTAACCACCGCCGGCTCCCACGAGGACCGACAGGTTCTGTCCCGGGGTCACGCCGAGCGTCGCCGTCGTCTGTCCACCCTTGCCGCTGTAGGCACCGCCGCCGGACGCGCCGGTCACGGTCGCCGTCACGGAGGTCACGTCGGCCGGGACCGTGAAGGTCTGCAACGAGCGGGTGAGGCCATAGCTGATCGAGCACGTGGTGGCACCGCAGGTCGGCGCTGCCGAGGCTGCCGGAGCCACGGCGACGAGGCCGGCGACGAGGCCGGCGACGACCAGCGCGAGCGTCACGAGCATGCCGCTGGCACGACGGAACAAGGAGATGGCTGAGCGCGACAAGGCACGGTCCTCACGACGATGACGACGCCCTGGCGGAGCCGATGCCGCGACCATAAGCGGGTTGCCCGACTGTCGTGGCAGAACCGGAACGTTCCACCCCAAAGGGTGCCGATGCGGTGCCGTCGCGACGCCCATGAGAGTGCCTCGACGTCACGTGATGTGTCTGACGACCGCCGACCCTTGTGTGCGCAGCACCCGCGCGTACGGTCGAACCATGAGTGACTACCAGGTCGTCAACCCGTCCACCGGCGAGGTCGAGAAGGAGTACCCGACGGCCACCGATGCCGAGGTGCAGGACGCGTTGGCGCGCACCCACGCGGCCTACGGCCAGTGGCGCACCACCAGCAAGGACGAGCGTGCAGCCGTGCTGCACCGCGTCGCCGACCTCTACGACGAGCGGGCCGACGAGCTGGCCGCGATCATCGCCCGCGAGATGGGCAAGCCGCTGCGGGAGGGCAAGGGCGAGCTCACCCTCGTCGCCTCGATCTTCCGCTACTACGCCGACCAGGGGCCCGGCCTGCTCGCCGACACCCCGCTCGACCCGGCGATGGGCGGCAGCGCGCTGGTCCGCAAGGAGCCGGTCGGTCCGCTGCTCGGGATCATGCCGTGGAACTTCCCCTACTACCAGGTGGCCAGGTTCGCCGCGCCCAACCTGATGATCGGCAACACGATCCTGCTCAAGCACGCCCCGCAGTGCCCCGAGTCGGCGCTCGCGATCGACCAGATCTTCGCCGACGCCGGGCTGCCTGCCGACGCCTACATCAACCTCTTCGCCACCAACGAGCAGTCGGCCGACATCATCGCCGACCCCCGCGTGGTGGGCGTCTCGGTGACCGGCTCCGAGCGGGCCGGCTCGGCCGTCGCCGAGGTGGCGGGTCGCCACCTCAAGAAGGTCGTCCTCGAGCTGGGTGGGTCCGACCCGTTCATCCTGCTCGACGCCGACGACCTCGGCGCCGCGGTCAAGTCCGCCGTCCGGGGCAGGATGGGCAACGCCGGCCAGGCCTGCAACGGCGCGAAGCGGATGATCATCGTGGACGAGCTCTACGACGACTTCGTCGAGCACTTCACCGCAGCCATGGCGAAGCTCGCGCCCGGTGACCCGTTCGAGGACGGGACCGGATTCGGTCCGCTCTCCTCCGAGGGCGCTGCGCAGAACCTCCTCGAGCAGCTCGACGACGCCGTGGCGAAGGGCGCGACCGTGCGCACCGGTGGCAAGCGCGTCGACCGCCCGGGCGCCTTCGTCGAGGCCACCGTGCTGACCGACGTCACTCCCGACATGCGCGCATTCCGCGAGGAGCTCTTCGGCCCTGCGGCCGTCGTCTACCGGGTGGCCGATGTCGAGGAGGCCGTCGCGCTGGCCAACGACTCGGCCTTCGGCCTGGGCGGCGTGGTCTGGAGCGCCGACACCGAGAAGGCGCAGCAGGTCGCCGACCGGCTCGACACCGGCATGGTCTGGATCAACAGCGCCCAGGGCTCGTTCGCCGACCTCCCGTTCGGCGGGACGAAGCGCTCCGGGGTCGGCCGCGAGCTCGGCGCCTACGGCATCGACGAGTTCGTCAACAAGAAGCTGATCTACACGCCCGCGGCTCGCTGAGCCACTGGGGCGTCGGTGCAGTCCCGGGGTAGGCGACCGGGGCTCGGCGACGCTCCACCGGCCTTGCCGTGACGAGGGCATGGTGGGAGCCTCGGTGAGTGCGCGTGCTGTGTGCGACGACGGCCAATGTCGGTCATTTCGGACCGCTGTTGCCGTTCGCGCGTGCACTGGCGGGGTCGGGACACGAGGTGAGGGTCGCCGCTCCTGCGTCGTTCGCCGGCGCAGTGGTGGGGGCAGGATTCGTCCACGAACCGTTTGCCGATGCACCGCCCGAGCTGATCGGCCCCGTCATGGCCAGACTGCCGACGCTGGCGTTCGACGAGGCCGATGACGTCGTCATTCGCGAGGTGTTCGCCCGGATCGACGCGCAGGCCGCGCTCCCCTCGCTCACGGCGACGATGGAACGCTGGCGTCCCGATCTGGTGGTGCGTGAGTCAGCCGAGCTCGCCTCCCTCGCTGCCGCCGAGCGCGCAGGAGTGCCCCACGTGCACGTCTGCATCGGCATGCACGAGGTCGTCTCCCGGTTTGCGGCCGCCATCGTCGATCCGTTGGACGAGCTGGGTGGACTGGCCGGTGTCCCTGACGGTCGGATGCGGGCGGCGATTGCCTCCGAGGCGATCCTCAGCCTCGTGCCGGAGGTGCTCGACCGCGCGAGCGGTACGGAGGTGGCGGACGGTGACCGCTTCCTGCGCTTCAGCGAGCCGACGCAGCCCGTCAGCGACTACCGGCTCCCCGCCTGGGGCGACCCGGAGGCACCCCTGGTCTACGCCACCTTCGGATCGGTCACCGGCTCGTTGCCTCCGTTCGCCGGCGTCTTCCGCGAGGCGCTGGATGCGCTTGCCGACGTCAGGGCGCGGGTCCTGATGACCGTGGGGCGCAAGGTCGACCCCGCCGCCCTCGAGCCGGTGCCGCCGAACGCCCGGGTGGAGCAGTGGTGTCCACAGGATGCCGTGCTCGAGCACGCGGCTGTGATGCTCGGCCACGGCGGGTTCGGTACGACCATGGGCGCGCTGGCTGCTGGTGTCCCGCAGGTCGTCGTGCCGCTCTTCACCTTCGACCAGGTCGTCAACGGCCAGCACGTCGCGGCGGTGGGCGCCGGGATCACGGTCGAGAAGGGGCCGGGATCAGTGGCATCCGCAGCGGCACACGTTCCGCGTCTCCTGGGGGATCCTTCCTACGCCGCCGGAGCGCGCGCGATCGCAGCGGCGCTGGTCGACCTCCCACCGGCCACCGACGCCGTGCCGTTCCTCACCGGTCTGGTCGCCTGAGCGCACACCACGCCGTCGGCGACGGTCCGTCCGCAGGGCGGTCGACCAGGTCGGGCTTCCGGTTCACAGCCGCAGCACGCGCCCGGCGATCACGAGGTGCACCTCGTCGCAGGCGGCGGCGATCCGCTGGTTGACCGTGCCGAGGAGGTCGCGGAAGAGACGGCCCGAGCGGTGCTCCGGAACGACGCCGAGGCCGACCTCGTTGGTCACGACGACGACGTGGTGCTCGCACCCGCGAACAGCGGTGACGACCTCGTCGGCGCGGGCGATCACCAGCCCGTGGACGACGTCGGCGTCCTGCTCCCACGCACCTGCGTCGTCGATCACCGCCGTGAGCCAGGTGCCCAGGCAGTCGATCAGCATCGGCTGCTCGGCCTCGCGGACTGCCTGAGCCAGGTCGTGGGTCTCCACGGTCGACCACGACGCCGGCCGGCGCGCACGGTGGGCGGCGATGCGGGCGCTCCAGTCGGGATCGGACTCCGCGTCGGTCGTCGGGCCGGCGGCGACGTACGTGGCTGCCTCGTCACCGATCAGCGCCTCGGCGTGGGTCGACTTGCCGGACCGTACGCCGCCGGTGACCAGGATCCGCATGGCGATGATCCTCCCAGAGGCGACAGTGATGAGTTCTCACCCCCACGCCCGTCTTACCTACGACAGGACACGACGAGGCTGGAGGATGGGTGCGATGACTGCGGTGACGCGGCTGGAGGAGCGGGACGTGAGCGAGCTCGACGCGATGGACGAGGCGACGTTCTCGGGGGTGGCGGAGCGCCACAGGCGGGAGCTGCACGTGCACTGCTACCGGATGCTCGGGTCGTTCGAGGACGCCGAGGACACGGTGCAGGAGACGTTCCTGCGTGCCTGGCGGCGGCGGGAGACCTTCGAGGGCCGGTCGACCTTCCGCGCGTGGCTCTACCGGATCGCCACCAACGCCTGCCTCGACCTCCTCGACAAGCGCCGACCCGAGCCGGCCACCGGGGGAGAAGTGATGTGGCTCCAGCCCTACCCCGACCGGCTGCTCGACGAGCTGCCTGCGGTCGACGGGGACGAGCCGGAGGCGCTCGCTGTCTCCCGGGAGACGATCGAGCTGGCCTACCTGGTCGCGGTCCAGCACCTCGCGCCGCGGCCGCGGGCCGTGCTCATCCTGCGCGACGTGCTCGGCTGGCCGGCGAAGGACGTCGCCGACCTCCTCGGCGACTCGGTGAACTCCGTCAACAGCGCGCTCCAGCGAGCCCGCGCCGGCATGCGCGAGCACCTGCCCGCCGAACGCCAGGACTGGACCGGGCGCGAGGACGACGCCGACAACCGTGAGCTCGTACGCCGCTTCACCGCGGCCAGCGAGGCCGCCGACGTCGACACGATCGCCACCATGCTCCGCGACGACGTGCGCTTCGCGATGCCGCCCACGCAGGGTCTGATCGTGGGCCGCGATGCTGTCATCGCCGACTGGGTGGCGGGCGGCTACCCGGAGATGGCCGGCCTGCGTGCGGTCGCCACCGCGGTGAACCGTCAGCCAGCCCTGGCCTACTACATCTGGGACGAGCGGGCCGGCGCGTACGTCCCGATCACGATCGACGTGCTGCGGATCAGTGGTGGCCAGATCACCGAGGTCACGATCTTCGACCGCGACCAGTTCCCGCTGCTCGGCCTTCCGGAGTTCCTGTCGGCCGGGGAGTCGGCATGACGCGGCGGGCCCTGGGCGTGGCGCGGACCAGCCTGCTCGCGACGCTCGCGGCGGTGGTCGTCACGACAGCGGTTGCAGCGCTCGTGACGGGGCTCGGTGTCGAGCTCGAGGTGCCTGACGGTGGCGAGACGATCCCGCTGTCGGGGATCGCGTTCGTGACCGGGGTCCTCTCGGTCGTCGGGGTGGTCATCGCTGCTGCCCTGGCGCGGTGGAGCTCCAGGCCGCGCGAGCACTTCGTGCGTACGACTGTCGCCCTGACCGCGGTGTCGCTCGTCCCGCCGTGGCTGGTCGGGGCATCGGCCTCCACCAGCGTCGCGCTCGTCGTGCTGCACCTCGTCGCAGCGACGGTGATGATCCCGGCGCTCGCGCTGAGCCTCAGGGCGTCCCACGCCGGAGCCAGCGACGTGGACGAGATGGCGTCGGCCGGCCGGTGAATGCGCTCGAGGGAGGCGGCCTCGGGAGCACATTGCTGGACCCAGCCTGACGTCCTGATGTGCCGCGATGAGCGCGCCGCACACCGGTGACAGCTCGGCCGGTCCCACGCCATGATCAAGGGGTGCAGGAGATGTCGCGGGACCAGATGCAGGCGGAGATCCAGAAACGGTTCGAGGCGCGGCTTGCCGAGCTGAGAAGCGAAGGAAGGACGATCTACGACCAGCAGATCGATCCGGATGACACCTCCACCGACGCGCCGGAGCTCTGGTGCATCGTCGAGGTGGACACCGACGAGGTCGTGCAGGGACACATGAGCAACGCGGACGTGGACGAGTTCGTTGCGCAGCACCCGAGCTGGGTCCACGTCTGGGAGGTCCACGACCGGATCCAGGACGATGTGAGGGAGGCCTGAGGCAGGAGACGGACCACATCTGCCGACGAGCGGCGCCTGCCGGCGGATACCGTCGCCCAGTGCCCACCTGGATCACGCCCGCGCGACCCGAGCCAGCGAGCAGCCCCGTTGACGAGCGCGCCGCCCTCGATGACCGGCTGGACTACCAGCGCACCACGCTGCTGCTGAAGTGCGGCGGCCTCACCCCCGAGCAGCTGGTGCAGCAATCGGTGCCGCCCTCGAACCTGTCGCTGCTCGGCCTGGTCCGGCACCTGTCCGGGGTGGAGGCCTGGTTCCACTCCTACGACGGCCAGCCCGACCACATGTTCTTCTGGAACTACGTCCCGGGCTCCACGGACGGCTTCGGGGAGGTCAGCGCGGATCGTGCCACCGACGATCTGGCCAGCTACCACGCGAGTGTCGAGCGCTCGCGCGCCGCCGTGCAAGGGCGCGACCTGAGCGAAGCGGTGTCCGGCGAGGAGCACACGCTGCGCTGGATCTACCTCCACATGATCGAGGAGTACGCACGCCACAACGGCCACGCCGATCTCCTCCGCGAACACATCGACGGTGCCACGGGGGAGTAGCCCCACGCGCCTCGACGTCAGACGGTCGCCGCAGCCAACACCAGTGCGGCGAAGGAGATCTCCACGGCCGCGCCCAGCACGTCACCGGTGATCCCGCCGAGGCGTCGTACGCAGCGGACCAGTAGCGCAAGTACGACGGCCACCATCACGACGAGACCGATGGTGGTCGGCCACGCCGACCCCAGCGCCCGTCCGGCGAAGGCGACCGCCACGGCGGCCACCAGCAGCGCCGCCGCCGCACCCACCACGGGCACGGCCCCGATGAAGCTCGCGCCCAGCCCGTCGGGGCGCGCCGACGGGACGCCGCGCACGCAGGCGAGCGCGAGGCAGGCACGCGAGGCGCAGACCAGGAGCGCCACGACCCACCACGCGTGCTCGTGGCGGACGACTGCGGCCAGGCCGGCGGCTTGCAGCCCGGTGACCAGCACGACGGCGACGACGCCGGCCGGACCGACCGGGCCGGTGCGCATCACCTCGAGCGAGCGCTCGGCGGAGTAGGACGCGGTGAGTCCGTCGGCGGTGTCCGCGAGGCCGTCCCAGTGCAGCGCGCGGGTGCCGAGCGCGAGCGCCAGCACCACGACGTACGCCGTCGCGAGCGGGGGCAGCCCGATCCGGTCACCGACCAGCACCACCACCGCCGCGACGACGGCGAGCGGGAGCACGGCCAGCGGTGCGAGGACCATCGCCAACCCCGCGACGGAGCGGTCGACGCGGGTGGGAGGCGGGACGCGTACGGCGGTGAGGGTGCCGGTGGCGAGCAGCCAGGCGTCGTGCAGGATCACGACGGCGGCAGGATCTCGGACAGCAGCGCCACGTCGCGCAGCACCGCGATCCCCGAGCGCAGCACCGGCAGCGCGGCCACTGCTCCGGATCCCTCGCCGAGTCGCATGCCGAGGTCGAGCAACGGTTCGAGGCCGAGGGACTTGAGTGCGTGGGCCTGGGCGGGCTCGGTCGAGCGGTGGCCGGCGACCCACCAGGCACTGGCGCCCGGAGCGATCGACTCGGCCACCACCGCGCAGGCGAGCGACATGAGCCCGTCGAGGACGACCGGCACGCGCAGGGTCGCTGCCTCGACGAGGAACCCGGTGGCGGCCGCGAGGTCGGCGCTGCCGAGTGCGGCAAGGACGTCGACGGGATCCCCGGTGCGGCCCTCGACGCGTACGAGTGCCTGGGCGATCACGTCACGCTTGCGGGTCCAGCCGTCGTCGTCGATCCCGGTGCCGCGTCCGGTGACCTCGTCGGCCGGCAGGCCCAGCGTCGCTGCGACCAGCGCGGCAGCGGGAGTCGTGTTGCCGATGCCGAGGTCACCCGTCATCAGCAGCTGGGCGCCGTCGTGGACGCATCCCCACGCCACCTCGGCGCCGAGGACCAGGGAGCGTTCGGCCTCGTCTCGGGTGAGCGCGTCGGCGAGGTGGATGGCGCCCGAGCCGCGACGCACCTTGCGCGCCGTGACCTCGGCGGGCAGGTCGGCCAGGTCGGCGTCGACCGCGACGTCGAGGACCGTCACCGCAACGCCGTGCTCGCGGGCGAGGGCCGAGACGCCGGCGCGACCGGCGACGATGGTGCGCACCATCGCCTCGGTCACCGCGGCCGGGTAGGCCGAGACGCCGTGGGCGGCGACACCGTGGTCGCCGGCGAAGACGACGAGGCGTACGTCGGTCAGCGGACGCGGCGGCACCTCGCCCTGGACCGCGGCGAGCCAGGCGCCCACCTCGCCGATCCGGCCCAGCGCCCCCGGTGGCGTCGCGAGGCCGGCGACGCGCTCCTGCGCGAGGGCGGCGATCTCGGGGGAGGGCGGGGCGATGCGGGGTGTCTGGTCCATGTCGTGCGCCAGCCTGCCAGTCTGGGCGCGTGCCCGGCCACTCCGTCCTCCAGCTGCCGGTGCCCGCGCTCGAGGAGTGGGTGCGCACCCGCACCGCCCACTACGACATGGGATTCGTCTCGACCGACCCGCGCTTCGGCCACGCCCACATCACGGCGCTCGGCCCGTTCGACCCGGCGCCGTCGACGGCCGTCCTGGCATCGATCGCCGCGCTGGCAGCCGGCACGACACCGATCCGGGTGCGGCTGGAGCGCCTCGCGCAGTTCCCCCACGGGATCATCCACCTCGTCCCGGACCCCGCCGACCGCCTCCGTGACCTGACCGCCCGGCTGGTGGCCGCCTTCCCCGACTGGCCGCCGTACGGAGGTGAGTTCGGCGACGACGTGCAACCCCACCTGACCGTCGATGCCGCGTCGGACGAGGTCGACCTCGCCTCGACCGCCGCCCTGCTCACCGACGTGGTGCCGGCCGACTGCGTGCTCGACCGGCTCCAGCTCGCGTGGTGGGAGACGGACCACTGCCGCGTCCTGCACGAGTGGCGGCTCGGCGGCTGACGCGGCTCTTTTCGGGTGAAATGCACCCGCCGGTCGGCTCGACGCGTCAGTCTGGGGGCATGCGCCGCCTCGCCCTGCTCGTCCTGGTCGCCGCGGTGCTCCTCGCGGTCCCGAAGGTGGTCGACCTGAACGCGCTGCCGGCGCAGGTGTCCGACCTGATCGGCGCACCCGAGGCGGACCGCACCCGTGCGGTCGTCGTACGCGTCACCGACGGCGACACCCTCAAGGTGAGGCTGGCGAACGGGAGCGAGAAGGACGTCCGCATCCTCGGCATCGACACCCCCGAGGTGTACCCCGAGATGCAGTGCGGCGGCCAGGAGGCCACCGCAGCGCTGGCGACGCTCACCCCGGTGGGATCGAGGATCGTCCTCGTCTCCGACCCGACGCAGGGGAACCGGGACCGCTACGGCCGGTTGTTGCGCTACGTCCACCGTTCCGGCGACGACGTCGGCCTGGCGCAGCTCACGTCGGGGCGTGCGCGGGTGTTCATCTTCAACGACGACCCGCTCCAGCGCGCCGAGGCCTACCGCAAGGCCGAGCGCGGCGCCCGGAAGGCCGATCGCGGCTCGTGGGCCGCCTGCTGGGGCTGAACGCGGTTGACCGGCCCGCCCTGTGGCGTGGCAGGATCGCGGCATGGCTTCATGGGCGCACCTCGAGATCACCGTCAACGACCAGGGCGACGTGGAGGTCGGCGGCTACAACGCCGACCCCGAGGCGCTCGTCGAGGGCACCGAGTCGTGGGAGGACCTCCTCTCGACGCTCGGCGTCAACGGCTGGGAGCTCGTGCAGGTGATCCCCGGCGCCGAGACGACGTACTGGTTCAAGCGCCAGGCCTGAGGTCGTGAGCGACCTCCCCGCCCGGTTCCGCGCGGCACAGGCGTCGGCGGAGTCGATCTTCTGGCGCGCGCCGTCGACACCCTCGGCGATGTTCGCCGCGCTCGCGGCGTTCGCCGAGGAGCACGACATCGAGTGGGACCGCTACGGCGAGCGCGGGGCGGTCGAGCAGCTCGAGACAGAAGTCGCCGACCTGCTCGGCAAGCCCGCCGCGGTGATGTTCCCCAGCGGCGTGATGGCGCAACAGGCCACGCTGCGCGCGTGGTGCGACCGCTCCGGCTCGCGACGCGTCGCCCTGCCCGACATGTCGCACCTCCTCCGCTACGAGCAGGACGGACCCCGGCGCGTGCTGGGCCTCGAGCTCGAGTGGCTGACCACCGGGCGCGAGACGCCGACGGCCGGCGCGCTTGCCCGGGTCGGTGGACGGCTCGGCGCTGCGATGGTCGAGCTGCCCCTGCGTGACGCCGGCTGCCTGCTGCCGACCTGGGACGAGCTGACCGAGCTGTCGGCGGCGGCCCGGGAGCGCGGCGTACCGCTGCACGCCGACGGCGCGCGCATCTGGGAGTCCGTGCCCCACTGGGACCGCACCCTGGCCGAGGCGGCGGACCTCTTCGACTCGATGTACGTCTCGCTCTACAAGGGTCTCGGCGGCACCAGCGGCGCGCTCGTGGTCTGCCCCGAGGACCTCGCCGGCGAGCTGCGCTCGTGGCGGGCGCGGATGGGCGGCACGATCTTCTCCATGACGACCGCCGCGGTCGGCGGGCTGATGGGACTGCGCGAGCACCGGGACACGTTCGGCGACTGCCGCGCATGGGCGATCGAGCTCGCGGCGGCGCTGCACGAGCACGGGATCCGGACCTTCCCTGCGGTGCCGCACATCGCCACCTTCCTGGCCTACGCCCCCGGGACGGCCGACGAGGTCAACGAGAGGGTCGTCGCCTTCACCGAGGAGCGCGGCATCGTCCCGTCCGGGCTGTGGCGCGACGCCGACGTGCCGGGCTGGGTCGAGACCGAGCTGACCTGCTACGAATCCGCGGTCAGCCACGATCCGGCCGACGTGGCCGGGTGGATGGCTGCCGCCGTCGGCTTCTGACTGGGCGGCCGGTGCCCTAGCCTCCTCCCGTGAGTGCTCAAGCCCCCTCCGCAGTCATCCTGATCCGCGCGACCAGCTTCGTCCCCAACCCGGCGACCGCGGCCGACAACGCGTTCCAGGCCGACGCCCCGGCCGGCCAGACCGACGAGGCGACCTCGGCGATGGCGCTGGCCGAGATGGATGCGCTCGCCGCCGCCCTGCGGGAGGCCGGCGTACGGGTCCACGTCTTCGACGACGTCGACCACACCCGCCCCGACAGCGTCTTCCCCAACAACTGGCTCTCCACCCACGCCGGCGGAGCCGTCGCGGTCTACCCGATGTACGCCTCCAACCGCCGCCACGAGCGACGCACGGACGTGCTGGAGATGCTCAAGTCGGAGTACCGCGTCCAGGCGATCGTCGACTACTCCGGCCTCGAGCCCGACGGCATCTTCCTCGAGGGCACCGGTGCCATGGTCCTCGACCACATCTCGCGCGTCGCCTACACCGCGCGCAGCCACCGGGCCGACACGGCCGTGCTGGAGCGCTTCTGCACCGACTTCACCTACGAGCCGATGGCGTTCGACGCCGTCGACGCCGACGGCGTGCCGGTCTACCACACCAACGTGATCGCCTGCGTCGGCACGCACGTCGCGATGATCGCCCTCGAGATGATTCCCGACGAGGTCCGGCGCGAGCAGGTCCGTGAGCGGCTCGCCGTCACGGGCCGCACGATCATCGAGCTGACCGAGGAGCAGATCCGCGAGTTCGCCGGCAACGCCGTGGAGCTGTGCGGACGTACGCCGGACGGCAAGCGCCGCTACCTGATGACCATGTCCGCCCGGGCCAAGCGCTCGCTGCGTCCCGAGCAGGTCGCGGCGATCGAGGAGTCGTGCGAGATCCTCGCCGTCGAGATCCCGACGATCGAGCTGGCGGGCGGCTCCGTGCGCTGCATGATCGCCGGCGTGCACCTCGACCACCGGCCGGTGCAGCTGCCCGAGCCCGGGGAGAACGTCGTGGCCATCAACGAGGACAACCCGGTCACCCCCGACGGCCGCTACGTGGCGAAGGACTACGCCTGACGCTCGGACTCGTAGAGTCGGAAGAGCCAGTAGGCCGCCACCGCGCACAGCAGGTGCCACGCGGCGTGGCCCTGCCAGATGGACGTCGGGTCGCACCAACCGGCGTTGCTGAGCAGCCAGATGGTGAAGGCGACGAGCATCGCAGCGAGCGCGATGACGCCGTGGCGGAAGACGATCACCGTCTCGCCACGCCGCCACAGCCGCGTCTCGAGCACGACCGCCACGACCAGCAGCACGCCGAAGGCCAGGTTGCCGGCGTAGTTCACAACAGGGACCGGATCGGGCCACAGACCCACGAGCTCGCAGGCCGCCACGCCCACGACGTACGCCGTGACGAAGGCACGGGTGCCCCGGCGGGTCCAGCGCACCCAGGACCACGCGGCGGCGAACGAGGCGATGAGGTACATGCTCAGCATGTCGAGGTGGCCACCCCACTCCGTCTGGGTGGCGTGCATGGCCGCCGACGCGGGGCCGAGCAGGACGACGACGCACGCATAGAAGGTGGCGACGGCCGTCGACATGACGCGGTCGGTGCCGTGAGGACGTCCGGCGCGGGCGGCGACCAGCAGCCCGGCGACGACGAAGCCCGCGTTGGAGAGGGTGTTGGCGGGCTGCCGGACGAGACCGGTGAGGGCCTGCTCGCAGAAGTTGGCGCCGCGGCCGACGTCCGGGCCGAGCCACCCCTGGGTGACCGCGAGGGCCAGCAGCCCCACTGACAGGACGGCGACCGCGCCAGTGGTCGCCAGGGGCCGGGACATGGCACCGATCGTAGGGCGCCCGTCCGAGGAGTGGGGGCGCGGCACACTGCGCAAGGGCCGCGCCCCCAGGGGGCTCAGCTGCTCAGCTGAGCAGGTGCGCCGGACCTCGACGACCGACCGCCCTGGGCGATCTCGATCTTGCGGGGCTTCGCCTTCTCGGCGACCGGCACGGTGAGCCGCAGCACCCCGTCGACGTAGCCCGCCTCGATGTGGTCGAGGTCGAGGTTGTCGCCGAGGACGAGCTGGCGGCTGAAGGCGCCCTTCGGCCGCTCGGCGGCCAGGGACTCCCAGTCACCGTTGCGCGCCACACGCTCGGCACGCACGGTGAGCACGTTGCGCTCGACGTCGAGGTCGATGCTGTCCGGCGCGACGCCGGGCAGGTCGAACTCGATGACGAAGCGGTCACCCTCGCGCCACGCGTCCATCGGCATCACCGTGGGGCGGTTGGTCGTGCCGAGCAGCTGCTGGGTCAGGCGGTCGAGGTCACGGAACGGGTCAGCAGTGCGAAGCAACATCGTCTCCTCCTGGAGTCAGCCGGGTGGACCAGTGGTCCACGACCTGTATTGGTGGTTACAGGTAACTTATAGTCAGCGAATCACGGGAGTTCAAGTCCCGACCAGTAGGAATTTTCGAGAGCGGAGGAGAGGCCCATGAGCGCCAGCGAGCGAGGCGTCTTCGCCATCTCGGTGGCGGCCGCCATGGTCTCGATGGAGATCCAGAACCTGCGCGTCTACGAGCGGCGTGGACTGCTGCGCCCGGACCGTACGGAGGGCGGGACGCGCCTCTACAGCGCGGACGACGTGGCCCGGCTCGAGCGGATCCGCGACCTCCTCGCCGAGGGCCTCAACCTCGCCGGGATCGCCCGGGTGCTCGACCTCGAGGACGAGGTGGACCGGCTCCGCGCGCGCCTGGCGCGGGTCGGTCCACCCTGACGGTCCGGACCTCAGCCGCTCTGGCTCACCTGCTGCGGGTCACCTGCACCACCGTGGGTCGCGGGCCGGCGAACTGGCCGGCCGCGGGCGTACCCGCTGCGGGGACGAAGTCCGGGAAGCGGGACTGCGGAGCCGCCCACGTGCCGTCCTCGCCCGGGTGCTGGACGGCGACGAAGACCGAGCTGTCGCGGTCGTGGATGACCGGGCCGCAGGTCTCGGCGCCGGACGGCACGGCCAGGAACTGCTGGACGTGGCCGCGCTCGGGGCCCTCGACCGGCACCTTGAACAGGCCGTCACTGACCTTGATGGCGCTCGGCTGGCCGTCGGTGGAGACCCACAGGTTGCCCTCGCTGTCGAAGGCGACGTTGTCGGGGCACGAGATGGGCGACACCGGTCCGGTCCAGCCGCCGAAGTAGGTGCCGGCGGAGGCGGCGTCGCCGCAGATGAGGAACAGGTTCCACTCGAAGGTGGCCGCCGTGTGGTCGCCGCCGGACGGGATCATCTCGACGACGTGGCCGTCCTTGTTGAGGTTGCGCGGGTTCGGCTCGGTCGGCCCTTCCTTGCCGACCTTGCCGCGGTCGGCGTTGTTGGTGCAGGCGACGTAGATGCGGCCGCTGCGCAGGCTCGGCTCGACGTCCTCCGGGCGGTCCATCTTGGTGGGCTGCACCGCGTCGGCAGCGAGCCGCGTGAACACCAGGACCTCCTCGATGGTGAAGCCCGGGACCATCGACTGGCCGCCGCGGGTGAGCGGGAGCCACTCGCCGGTGCCGTCGCTGACCCCGTCGCCGAGGCCGTCGCCGGTGAACCTGGCGACCGACAGGTCGCCCTCGCTGAGGAGCTGGAGGTTGTGGCGGCGGGCCTTGGCGCTGTTGCCGGGACGCAGGGTGTCGCGGGAGACGAAGCGGTAGACGTAGTCGAAGCGCTCGTCGTCGCCCATGTAGGCCACGACGTGCCCGTCGCGGTTGACGATCACGTTGGCGCCCTCGTGCTTGAAGCGGCCCATCGCGGTGTGCTTGACCGGGGTCGATCCGGGGTCGGTCGGGTCGACCTCGACGATCCAGCCGAAGCGGTGGGGCTCGTTGGCGTAGTCGGGCGTCGTGGCGTTCCAGCGCGGGTCGACGAAGCGCCAACCGCGCGCGTCCTGCGTCGCGGAGAGCCCGTAGCGGGCCTCGCGGGGGTCGGTGCCCGTCGCGAGGAAGTACTGGTTGAAGTTCTCCTCGCCCGACAGCACCGTGCCCCACGGCGTCGTACCGCCGGCGCAGTTGTTCATCGTGCCGCGCACGCTGCGACCGGTGGGGTCCGCCGCGGTCTTGAGCAGGTCGGAGCCGGCGGCGGGGCCGTCGACGGCGAAGACGGTGTCGAGGGTGATCCGGCGGTTGAGGCGCGCGCCCGGGACGTACGTCCAGGCGTCGCCGCGCTTGCGGCGCCGGAGCTCGACGACGGACATGCCGTGCGCGGCCCACACCGTGCGGACGACCGTCTCGGGGTCGGAGCCGGGAGGGAACATGATGCCCTCGTTGGTGTACTCGTGGTTGCACACGAGAAGCGCGCTCGTGCCGGCGCGGTTGGTCTCGATGATGTCGAGGTAGTCGTTGTTGTAGCCGAACTGCCCGGCCTGGGCGGCCGGGGTCTGGTTGTTCGGGTCGAAGGTCGGGGCACCCGCCAGGATCGGGTCGCCCCAGCGCAGGATCGCGTCCCAGCGGTAGCCGACCGGCACGGTGACGTTGTCGACGGTGACGGCGGTCGGGCCGATCGGGGTGAAGGGAAGACCCGAGCGACCGGGCGTGCCGGGCGTGCCCGGCGTGCCGGGCTTGCCGCCCGGTGAGGCGGCCGTGGGAAGGGCGGGGACCGCGGCGATGGCGGCGGCGGTCAGACCGGCACCGACCACCGAACGGCGGCTGAGGGCGGTGGCAGCGACGTCGCGGAAGTACGACGTCTCGGTGTTGTTGGGCGCGGCGACGAAGCAGGCGTCGCCGCAACGCAGGTGGCAGGTCACCGCGCTGCGGTTGCCGTGCGTCTGGCCGGCCATGGGAAGCAGCGGGCGGGGAGTGGTGCTCGGGCTGAGGGGCATGGGTGCGATCTCCGGGGTGGTCGGGTCGAGCGGACGTCGACTCGACTCTCGTCACCCACGTCGCCCGTTGGGCGGACGGGAGGTGCACGTCAGGTGAACGTCGTACAGCCCCTGCGCAAAGCCGCTCAGCGACCCCGCGCCCGTGACGTACGCACGTCGAGCCACACCAGGCGGTGGTCACTGGCCGGGAACCGGTAGATGCCGACGAGGCGGAACAACGGGTCGGCCGCGAGCGGCCAGAAGACTCCCGTGCCGAGCGGGGCGAGCCGCTCGCTGGGGAGGACGTAGTCGACCCGCAGGTTCCCCGGGTTGACCGGATCGCCCGGCTCGGCGGGCAGGGCGTCCGCGAAGTCGGCGGTGTCCTCGGCGTGCGGTCCGCGGTGGGTCAGGTTGGCGCCGCCCTGGAGGCGGGCCTGCTCCACGGCGCCCGGCGAGGTCGGGTGCGGGTCCTGGATGCGCGGGTGGCGGAGCAGCTGGTCGATCGCGGCGGCGACGGAGTCGCCGTCCACGGGGTCGGCGTTCTGGTCGCCGGCGATCACGAAGTCCTGGCCGCGGCCGAGCCCGCCGTGCTGCCCGGCGTCGTCGTAGATGTACGCCGCGGCCCTGCCGCCGCTGACGTAGTCGGCCCACAGGCGGATCTCGTCGTGGTTGCGGGTGCCGTTGCGGTCCTCGGTGCCGTCGAAGGTGGGTGGCGTCGGGTGCGAGACGAGGAAGTGCACGGGCTTGCGGCCGGGGAGCTCGATCGGGATGTCCCAGTGCGACTTCGAGGAGAGGCGGAAGGCGTCGAGCTCGGCGGGGGAGTACCAGTCGGCGGGCGCCGCCGTGGCCGGGTCGTCGGGCAGCAGCGCGCCGGGCATGTCCTTCCAGAGGAACCGCTGGAACGTGCGGACGTCGTCGATCGCGATCGGGTACTTGGAGTAGACGGCCATGCCGTACTGCCCAGGGAAGAGGCCGAAGCCGTAGGCGTCGTTGCCGCCACCGACGGTGCCGTCGTTGTCGAGGTCCAGCCCGCTCGGCACCCCGGTGTTGACCGGCGCCACGTAGTAGTAGGGGTAGTCGACCGGTGGGGCGCCGTTGTGGGGGACCTCGAGGTAGTTGTCGCGGAACAGCTCGGCGGCCTGCCCGCCCTCGACGTAGTCGAACTCGTTGATCAGGAGCACATCGGGATCGGTGCGCTGGATCGTCTCGGCGACCGCGGCCGCCTGGGCGTCGTCCGGCGTCGACAGGTCACGCACCAGCTCGCCGGAGCTGGCGCGGTTGAGCGAGGCGTTGAAGGTCGCGAAGCGGACTGCGGTGGCCTGGTGGTGGCCGTGCGTGCCGGGCTTCCTGTCCCCGGGGCCTGCGCTCGCCGGGGTGGAGAGGGTGGTGGCACCGAGGGCGGCGGCCAGGGTGGCCGCGGTGGCGGACAGGGTGAGGCGAGCGGTCCGAGAACGCATGGGCGGAACCTTCCGAGAGGGGGTCCTGCCAACCTACGACGGGCGTTCGACGCGGTGGAAGAGGAGGTCGCGGTCGTTGGCGTACGCCACATGTGCTGTTTGCCGGGCAGTCACCCGGCGTGGCACGGGTACGCCGAGCGCGACGGTGTCGTACCTCGCTGGGACCTCACAGGCCGAGCGCGACGGGGGTGCACGGGACGTCGCCGGCGATCAACGCCGCAAGCGGGCCGGCAAGGTCGCGCGGCGAGAACAGGTCAGGGCCGTCGTGTGCCGCGATGTCCGCGAGCCGCCACCACCGCCATCCGCTGATCAGCTCGGCGGCGAGGTCGTCGTCGGACAACGCTCCGCGAGGATCGAAGCGGGCGGTGTGGACGAGGAAGTAGTCGTTGACGATCCCGTCGTAGCCCTCGGCCAGCCCGGGTGAGACGACCTCCTGGTGCCAGACGTGCGGCGGATCGGCGTCGACGACCAGCCCGGTCTCCTCGTGGAGCTCCCGACGCAGCGCCTGCAGCAGCATCTCCCCGGGCTCGACACCGCCGCCGGGGGCCGCCCACACGACCGTCGAGTCCGCGGGCACGGCGGGATGGGGGAGGCTGAAGCGGCACAGCAGGACCTCGTGGTCCTCGGCCAGGATGATGGCCCGGACGGAATGTCGTATCCTCGCCCCAGCGCGATCTGCGGGCATCGGCCGACGGACTCAGTCCTGGGGGTACTGGAGCTGGCGGACGGCGACGACGGTCGCACCCTCGTCACTGTGGCGCGCTGCATCGGCGGACGTGAGGCGGATGCCGGTGGCGACCTCGGCCATCGCGAAGCTGACGGCCGACGTGTCCTCCTCCTGCGCCTCGGAGTCGTCCTGGGTCAGGTCCATCCACGCCAGGTCGAACAGGGGGCGGATCTCCTCCGGGACGGAGTCGCGGTCCTCGCGGAACCTGAACTCGTCGTCGTCGAACAGCAGGACGCCGTCGCGGGCGTAGCCGAACCGGCAGTGCGCCTGGATGTTGTCCCGCACCACCGCGGCCGCCCGTCCACCCTGCGACAGGGCCACCAGCACGGAGTTCGGCGGGTCCGCGTAGCCGGTGTCCTCGCTCGCCAGCACCCCACCGTCGATCGCAGACAGCACGTACGCCGCCCAGATCGGCTCGTCGCCGTCCAGCTCGTCCTCGGGCACGTCGTCGAGCGGCACGCCGCCGAGTGCCTGGACGACCTCCTCCACCGTCGCGCCGCGGACCACCAGCGTCGTCTCGTCGCCGATGGACAGGTGCTTGTAGTGCTCGACCGTCTCTTCGATGTCCCCCATGCGCGGCAGCCTAGGGGCCGATCCGATCAGGCGCGCCGTACACGCCGGCACCTGCACATGCCTACGCCCCGCCATCCGTGGGTGGCGGGGTGTGGGGCGGGGTCATGGTCGGCGGGGTCGTGGAACGCCGGGTGGTTCGGGTGGGTCGAGTGCGGTGCTGCCGTCTCGGTCTCGGACGAAGCGGTGGCTGTGGGGGCTGGTCCAGACGAAGATGCCGGGTTCGGTCATCTCGTAGCGCCAGGCCGTGTGGGTTTTGAGGCGGTGGTGGAACCGACAGAGTGCCGCGAGGTTGCGGGTGTCTGTCGGCCCGGGTTGTGGCCTGTGTTCGGTGTCGGCTTGATGGTCGTAGGCGGTGATGTGGTCGATGTCGCAGCCTCGTGCGGGTCGGGTGCACCACGGGAACACGCACGTCGTGTCGCGGAGGAGGACGTGCTCGCGGATCCGGTCGGGGATCGCATACCCGGGTGCGGTCAGGTGCTGGGTGAGGTCGATGACGGGTTTGATCGTGATCTTGGTCCGTGTGTCGGTGCACCAGGATCGGAGCTGGTCGAGGAGCGCGAGGCGTTGGCCGTTCTCGAGGCGGCCGGTGGGCCCGAACACGGTCTGTCCGTCGGCGGTGAGGTGGGCGTCGAAGTGGGCGTGGAGGACGACCTCCCGCGCGACAGGAAGGCCGTCCCCTGTTGATCCGGCCGGCCCAGCGTTGCCCTGGGAGAACAGGTCGAGCGCGGTCTGGGTGCGGGCGAGGTCGCCGAGGGCCTTGGCCCTGCGTGCGTCGAGTGAGAGGTCGGAGCCGAGGGCTTTCTGGACCGCTGCGCCGTGGGCGAGGGCGCGGTCGAGGTCGAGTCCGTCGGCCAGGTCGATGTCGGCGTCGAGGTGGAGGGTGCCGGCGTAGTGGACGTCGTGGGTGTCGATGGTGGCGTGGCGGGGGTCGACGTGCTGCCACCCGTCCTCGGGGTCCGCTGCCGGGTCGGGTGCGGCGAGGTCGAACCGTTTCAACGTTTCGGTGACCAAACGGTCGAGCTGCGCGGGGCCGATCTTGCCTGCGACGGCGGCGACCTGCGCGTCGATCCACCCCGCGGCCTCAAGGGTCAATGAAGGAGAGCAGTGGATGGTGGTCTCAGCAACAGCCCGGGCCCGCCACGCCGGGACGGCACCGGTGTGGACCTGGGACCACAACCTGGGAAGTCGGTGGCGGAGCTCGAGGGCGTGGCCGATGAGCTTCTTCGCCGCGGTCGTCGTGATCCCCAGGACCGAACCGAGCTCGGCGACACAGAACTCCGCGACCAGCGGGCAGCCCGGGCCGGCGATGGGTTCCTCGTGCTCACGACCCAGACCGCCGGCAGTGGTGAACGACGCGGCACCGTGGAGGGACTCGGGTGGGTGCAGGTCGGCCCAGGCGGCGGCGAGGGCGAGCTGTCGGGCTGCTGCGGCGTCTTCGGTGGCGCGGGCAGCCCTGATCGAGGTGAGGATCCCGGACGCGTCCAGGTCCTCGACCAGCGGGCTGCTGGTCGAGGAGCGGAGGTCTGAGGTGGTGGTCATGGGTACCAGTCAAGCAGGACCCACCGACACTCGGGGCTGCTACAAGACCGGTGTGGATAAGTATTTCCGAACAGGTGATCCCCTGAGGGATCGCACTTGGTTCCTTGGTTTCGACACGGTCGCTGCGCGACCTGCTCAACCAGCGG
>NZ_FOKC01000009.1:77854-183481 GCF_900112035.1 Nocardioides alpinus
GCTTGATGGTCGTAGGCGGTGATGTGGTCGATGTCGCAGCCTCGTGCGGGTCGGGTGCACCACGGGAACACGCACGTCGTGTCGCGGAGGATGACGTGCTCGCGGATCCGGTCGGGGATCGCGTACCCGGGTGCGGTCAGGTGATGGGTGAGGTCGATGACGGGTTTGATCGTGATCTTGGTCCGCGAGTCGCCGCACCAGCTCTTGAGCTGGTCGAGGAGCGCGAGGCGCTGACCGTTCTCGAGGCGGCCGGTGGGCCCGAACATGGTCTGTCCGTCCGGCATGAACTCGGCGTCGAAGTGGGCGTGGAGCACGACCTCGCGCGCGACAGGAAGGCCGTCCGCTGTTGATCTGGCCGGCCCAGCGTTGCCCTGAGTGAAGAGGTCGAGGGCGGTCTGGGTGCGGGCGAGGTCGCCGAGGGCCTTGGCCCTGCGTGCGTCCAGGGACAGGTCGGAGCCGAGGGCCTTCTGGACCGCAGCGCCGTGGGTGAGGGCGCGGTCGAGGTCGAGTCCGTCGGCGAGGTCGATGTCGGCGTCGACGTGGAGGGTGCCGGCGTAGTGGACGTCGTGGGTGTCGATGGTGGCGTGGCGGGGGTCGACGTGCTGCCACCCGTCCTCAGGATCCGCGGCTGGATCGGGGGCAGCGAGGTCGAACCGCTTCAACGTTTCGGTGACCAGACGGTCGAGCTGGGCGGGGCCGATCTTGCCTGCGACGGCGGCGACCTGCGTGTCGATCCACCCCGCAGCCTCAGGGGTGAGGGCGGGAGAGCAGTGGATGGTGGTCTCAGCGACCAGGCGTGCCCGCCACGCGGGGACGGCACCGGTGTGGACCTGTGACCAGAGTCGGGGGAGGCGGTGGCGGAGCTCGAGGGCGTGGCCGATGAGCTTCTTCGCCGAGGTGGTGGTGATCCCGAGGACGGTGCCGAGCTCGGCGATGCAGAACTCCGCGACGAGGGGGCAGCCGGGGCCGGCGATGGGTTCCTGGTGCTCACGTCCCAGGCCCCCGGTGGTGGTGAACGACGCGGCACCGTGGAGGGACTCGGGTGGGTGGAGGTCGGCCCAGGCGGCGGCGAGGGTGAGCTGTCGGGCTGCTGCGGCGTCTTCGGTGGCGCGGGCAGTCCTGATCGAGGTGAGGATCCCGGACGCGTCCAGGTCCTCGACCAGCGGGCTGCTGGTCGAGGAGCGGAGGTCCGAGGTGGTGGTCATGGGTACCAGTCAAGCAGGACCCACCGACACTCGGGCCTGCTAGAAGACCGGTGTGGATAAGTATTTCCGAACAGGTGGTCCCCTGAGGCATCGCACTGGTTCCTTGGTTTCGACACGGTCGCTGCGCGACCTGCTCAACCAGCGGACGGGGCTTGCTGCGCGACCTGCTCGACCAGCGGAGGCTGGCCTGCGCGACCTGCTCAACCAGCGGCGGCATCGCTGCGCGACCTGCTCAACCAGCGGTGGCGCGCTGCGCGCCTTCCTCGACCTGCGGCGGTGGGGACCTTGGTTTCGACACGGTCGCTGCGCGACCTGCTCAACCAGCGGACGGGACTTACTGCGCGACCTGCTCAACCAGCGGACGGGGCTGGCTGCGCGACTTGCTCAACCAGCGATGGAGGGAGGCCCTACGCCCAGGCCTTGGCCAGCCGCTCCACGATCTCGGTGAGCCGGTCGGGCGAGGTGGCGATGTTGAGGCGTACCTGCCCGGTGGAGCCAGGGGCGTAGGAGTGGCCGGCGCTCAGCATCACACCGCCGCGCTCGAGGGCGACGGCAGCGGCGTCGTCGTGGCCGTGGGCGGACGCGTCGAGCCAGGCGAGGTAGGTCGCCTCGAGGGGACGCATCCGCACGTCAGGCAGGTGCGCGGCGAGCAGGTCGCCGAGGAGGGTGCGCTGCTGGTCGAGGCGCTCGACCAGCGAGGCGAGCCAGCCGTCCCCGTGGTCGTACGCCGCTCGCGCAGCGGCGACACCGAGGGGGGACCAGGAGTCGTTGCGCGACATCGGCTGGTCGGCGAGGCGGGCGCGATCGGCCGCCGAGGGCACGAGGAGCTGGGCACACTTGAGACCGGCGATGTTGAAGGCCTTCGATGCCGCCACGACGGCGACAGCGTGGTCGTGGGTGCCCTCGATCGACAGGTAGGAGACGTGCTCGGCACCGGGCAGGACCAGCGGTGCGTGGATCTCGTCGCTCACCACGCGCGCACCGTGACGGAGGACGACGTCGCGGATGCCTTCGAGCTCGGCGCGCGTGAAGACCCGACCCCACGGGTTGTGCGGCTGGGTGAGGAGCAGCGTCTGCGCGCCTGCGGCGAAGAGGGCGTCGAGCCGATCGAGGTCGATCTCCGCCCGCCCCGCGGACGCAGGCACCTCCAGCAGGCGCTCCGCGCGGCCGGTGACACCGGCCAGCCCGTGCTGGGCGTTGTAGCCGGGCGTGGGAAAGACCACCCCGCCCGGACCGCTGAAGACGTCGAGCGCCACCCGCACGCCGGCGGTCACGTCCACCACCTCGTGGACGGCCTCGGGCTGTGGCGCCCAGCCGAAGTGCCGCGACGACCAGGCGGCGTACGACTCGCCGAGCGCCGGGTCCCGCTCGAGCGGGTAGCCGGTGATGCCGTCGGCCAGCATCCGCTGCACAGCCTCCAGGACCACCGGGTCGACGGCGTAGTCCATCTCCGCGACCCACGCCGGGATCACGCCCTCGGGCACACCCCACTTCAGCGGGAGGCTGAGGCGTGCCTCGGCCTCGGTGAGGTCGACGATCGGCCTGCGGGTCTCGGTCACGGCTGCTCCTCGGTGATGTCGTCGCGGCTCCAGGCCGCTGCGAACTCGTCGGGTGTCAGCTCGGCCAGCTGGAGCTCGAGGTGTGCGCGCATGGATCCGATCTCCTCGTGGGTGATGTCCACCCGGACCAGCTCCTCGCCGTCGCCGCGTCGGGTGACGACGTAGGTGCCGCCCGCCCCGCTCGCGTCGTTGCCGGGAACGGTGTCGGCCAGGGTCACCGCCTGCCAGAGGGCGGCGGCGAGGAGCCGCAGCCCCCGTCGCTCATGCGGCTCGAAGCGCAGCTCGAGGACGTCCCCCGCCCGCTCCACCTCGCTGCTCAGACCTGCTCGCGCGACGCTACTGCTGCGGCGACACGCTCGATCGCCTCGGCAAGAGGTACGCCGTTGTCCTGGCGACCGTCGCGGTAGCGGAAGCTGACCGCACCCTTCTCGACGTCGTCGTCCCCGGCGATCAGCATGAACGGCACCTTCTGCAGCTGCGCGTTGCGGATCTTCTTCTGCATCCGGTCGTCGGACTCGTCCACCTCGACCCGCAGGCCCTGGGCCTTCATCTGCTTCGCGATGTCGAAGAGGTAGTCGTTGTGGCGCTCCGCGATCGGGATGCCCTGGACCTGGACGGGCGCGAGCCAGGGCGGGAAGGCGCCGGCGTAGTGCTCGACCAGGACGCCGATGAACCGCTCGATCGAGCCGAACTTGGCGGAGTGGATCATCACCGGCTGCTGGCGGGTGCCGTCGGCGGCGACGTACTCGAGGTTGAAGCGGTCGGTCGACGGCTGGTTGAAGTCGTACTGGATGGTCGACATCTGCCAGGTGCGGCCGATCGCGTCACGTGCCTGCACCGACACCTTGGGACCGTAGTAGGCGGCGCCGCCCGGGTCGGGCACGAGCTCGAGGCCGGACTCCTCGCACACCTTGCGCAGGACCTCGGTGGCCATCTCCCAGTCCTCGTCGGACCCGATGAACTTGTCCGGCTTGGAGTCGTCGCGGGTCGAGAGCTCGAGGTAGAAGTCGTGGAGCCCGAAGTCGCGGAAGAGCCCGAGGCAGAAGTCGAGGAGGTGCTTGATCTCGCCCGGGGCCTGCTCGGGGGTGACGTAGGAGTGCGAGTCGTCCTGGGCGAACCCACGCACGCGGGTCAGGCCGTGCACGACACCGGACTTCTCGTGGCGGTAGACCGAGCCGAACTCGAAGAGCCGCAGCGGCAGCTCGCGGTACGAGCGCTGCCGCGAGCGGTAGATCAGGTTGTGCATCGGGCAGTTCATCGCCTTGAGGCGGTAGTCCATGCCGTCCACGTCGAGCGCCGGGAACATCCCCTCGCCGTAGTAGGGCAGGTGCCCGGAGGTGTAGAAGAGCCCCTCCTTGGCGATGTGGGGGGTGCCGACGTACTCGAAGCCCTCCTCGATGTGCCGCTGGCGGACGTAGTCCTCCATCTCGCGCTTGATCACACCACCCTTGGGGTGGAACACGGGGAGGCCCGAGCCGATCTCGTCCGGGAACGAGTAGAGGTCGAGCTCGCGGCCGAGCTTGCGGTGGTCGCGGCGCTCGGCCTCCTCGATGCGGTGGAGGTGCTCCTCGAGCGCCTCCTTGGTCTCCCACGCGGTGCCGTAGATGCGCTGGAGCTGCTTGTTCTTCTCGTCGCCGCGCCAGTAGGCCGCGGCACTGCGCATCAGCTTGAAGGCGGGGATCCGCTTGGTGGTCGGCAGGTGCGGACCACGGCACAGGTCGGACCACTTGGCCTCACCGCTGCGGCCGATGTTGTCGTAGATGGTGAGCTCGCCGGCACCCACCTCGACGCTCGCGCCCTCGGTGCCCTCGGTCCCGGCGCCACCCTTGAGACCGATCAGCTCGACCTTGTAGGGCTCGTCCTTGAGCTCGTCGAGCGCGGCGGCATCGGTGGTGACCCGGCGCTCGAAGCGCTGGTTCTCCTTGATGATCTTGCGCATCGCGGACTCGATCTTGACCAGGTCCTCGGGCACGAACGGGGTCTCGACGTCGAAGTCGTAGTAGAAGCCGTTGTCGATCGGCGGGCCGATGCCGAGCCTGGCCGCCGGGAAGAGCTGCTGCACGGCCTGCGCCATGACGTGCGCGGTCGAGTGGCGCAGGATGTCGCGACCGTCGGCGCTGTCGATGAGCACGCCCTCGACCTCGTCGCCGTCGGCGAGCTCGTACGCGAGGTCCTTGAGCTGGCCCGCCACCCGGGCGGCGACCACGTCGGCGTCGTCGCGGAACAGCTCCCAGGCCTTGGTGCCCGTCGTGACCGTGGTCTCCGCACGCTGACCGGCGTGGATGCGGACGACCTGGATGTCGGACACGGGAGCTCCTTCTTGAGGGGACGTGCGAGGGGACGCGCGAGGGGGGACGGATGTCCCGACGACCCTATCCGCCGGCAGGCAGTGCTCTCACCCCGGTTTCCCATCCGCCCGGGTGAGGCCGCTGGTGGAACCCGGAGGTTCTGGGTACGAGTGGACATGAGCCTCGCGCAGTCCCGGGAACGGCAGTCCGCCACCACGCCCCTCACGGTCGCATCCGTGCCGTCGGGCCACGTGTACGTCCGCCACCTCTCGCCGCTCGGCGGCGGCGGACCGGTGCGCCTGCCCGACCCCGACCCCGCGGACCCCGCCCGGGCCGCGGGCGCGACGTGGTGGCCGCCGGTGATGCTGGACCCGGAGTGGGCCCGCCAGGCCGACCTGGACGTCTTCCACCTCCACTTCGGCTTCGACGCCTGCACCCCTGAGGGCCTGGAAAAGCTGACCCGGGTCCTGCGCGGGCGCGGCAAGCCGTTCGTCCTGACCGTGCACGACCTGCGCAACCCGCACCACGAGGACCGTCGCCTGCACGACGCGCAGCTCGACGTGCTCGTGCCTGCCGCCGACGCCCTCATCACCCTCACCCCGGGCGCAGCCCGCGAGATCGACGCCAGGTGGGGCCGGACCGCGACCGTGATCCCCCACCCCCACGTGGTGGACGTCCCCACGATGACGCGCGCGCTCAACGTGCGTCCCCTGTGGCGGGGGCGCCCGTTCCGCGTCGGCCTCCACCTCAAGAGCCTGCGCGCCAACATGGACCCGATGCGGATCCTGCCGACGCTGGTCGACACCGTGGCCGGGCTCGACGAGGCGGTGCTGCAGGTGAACTGCCACCGCGACATCCTCGACGCCGACGGTGCCCGGAGGGACCGTGAGCTGTCGGACTGGCTCCGACGTCAGGCGGCCGACGGGAGGCTCGAGCTCGAGGTCCACGACTACTTCTCCGACGACGACCTCTGGTCCTACCTCGCCTCGCTCGACCTGTCGGTCCTGCCCTACACCTTCGGCACCCACTCCGGCTGGCTCGAGGCCTGCCGCGACCTGCAGACGACGGTGCTGGCTCCCACCTGCGGCTTCTACGCCGAGCAGGGCCCGATCCTGTCGTACACCAACGACGGGGACTCGTTCGACGCCGACTCGTTGCGCGACGCGGTCGTCCGGGCCCACGCGGAGCGGCCGCGCCTGGGAGCGACGCTCGACGAGCGTCTCGCGCAGCGGCGCGAGGTCGCCCGGATGCACGACGACCTCTACCGCTCGGTCAGCCGTTGAGGAGGGCAGGAGCGAGCCAGCCGCTGCGGATCTGCCTCGTCGCCAACAGCCGCTTCCCCATCAGCGAGCCGTTCACCGGTGGGCTGGAGTCGATGACGTGGCACCTCGCCCGCGAGCTCATCAGGCGCGGGCACGACGTCGCCGTCTTCGCAGCGCCGGGGTCCGACCCGGCGCTCGGCGTGGTCGAGCTGCAGGTCGACGCCCTCCCGGAGCACGCCGGGCGGCACGACGTCGGTGCGCCGCCGTACGTCGAGGTGGCCGAGCACCACGCCTACCTCGCGCTCATGCTCGAGCTGGCGGGCCAGGCGGGGGAACGCTTCGACGTCCTCCACAACAACAGCCTCCACTACCTTCCCGTCGCGATGTCGGGCTCGGTGCCGATGCCGGTGCTGACCACCCTCCACACCCCTCCGCTGTGGTGGCTCGAGTCCGCGGTGCGCCTGGACAGGGGCGCCAGCTCGTTCGCCGCCGTCTCCCGCTTCACCGCCAACTCGTGGGCACCGATCACGGACAGCACCTGCGTGCCCAACGGCATCGACCTCGCCGGCTGGCCGGTCGGACCGGGCGGCGACTGCGCAGTGTGGTCGGGACGCCTGGTCGCGGAGAAGGCGCCGCACCACGCTGTCATGGCCGCACGCCGGGCCGGGATCCCGATCGTGCTGGCGGGCCCGATCCTCGACATGGACTACTTCCGCAGCGAGGTGGAGCCGCTGCTGGGCAGGGACGCGACGTACGCCGGGCACCTGGCCCAGGCCGAGCTCGCCCGCCTCGTCGGCGGCTCCCGCGTCGCGGTGGTCACGCCGGCGTGGGACGAGCCCTACGGCCTGGTCGCGGCCGAGGCCCTCTCCTGCGGGACGCCCGTGGCGGCCTACGCGCGCGGCGGGCTGCCGGAGGTGCTGACCCCGGACACCGGACGCCTGGCGCCCGCCGACGACGTCGAGCTGCTGGCCCGCGCCATCGCGGAGGCTGCCCTGCTGGACCGCGCCCGTTGCCGCGAGCACGCCGTCACGGACCTCTCGCTGGCGAGGATGGTGGATCGCTACGAAGACCTCTACCTCGGGCTGATGGGCCAGAGGCTCGCGGCGTGATCGGCTACTACGTCCACCACCACGGCACCGGCCACCTGCACCGCGCGATGACGATCGCGCCCGCCCTCCCGGACGAGGTCACCGGGCTCTCGTCGCTGCCACGTCCCGCCGGGTGGGTCGGCCCCTGGGTCCAGCTCCCCCGCGACGACAGCGCCGAGACCTACGACGATGCCGACGTGACCGCGGACGGCCTGCTGCACTGGGTGCCGCTCGGCGACGCCGGCCTGCGCTCGCGTACGTCGGCGATCTCGGCCTGGATCGAGCGCACCGCCCCGGCTGCCGTGGTCGTCGACCAGTCGGTCGAGGTCTGCCTGCTCGCCCGGCTCCACGGCACCCCGGTCGTCGCGCTGACCGCACCGGGACGGCGTACGGACGCTCCGCACCTGCTCGGCTTCGCGTCGGCCGTCGAGCTGGTCGGGCCGTGGCCCGCGGGCCTGACGCCACGGCTGCTGCCGGGCCTGGACCCGAGGCACGCCGATCGCTTCCACGCCGTCGGCGCGGTGTCACGGTTCCCGGTCCTGTCCGAGACCACCTACCTCCCCTCGTCCCGTCCACGCCCCCACGCGGTGCTGCTGGCCGGCACCGGCGGGGACGGCTTCACCGCCGAGGCGATCGCGCGGGCGCAGGACCAGACCCCCGACTGGGACTGGACCGTGATGAGCCGCACGCTCGGGAACTGGCACGCCGACCCCGCGGCGGTGCTGGCGGAGGCGGACGTCGTCGTGCTGCACCCCGGACAGAACGCGCTCGCCGAGGTCGCCGCGATGCGGGTGCCGGCCGTCGTCGTCCCGGCGCCGCGGCCCTTCGACGAGCAGCACGTCACCGCATCGGCGCTGGCCGACGGGTGGCCCGCAGTCGTCCTCGACGAGGTCCCCACCACGGGGTGGCGCGACGCGCTGCACCAGGCACTCCACCTCGACGCCGGTCGCTGGGCCGACTGGTGCGACGGGGACGCCCCGGGACGCGTCGCCGCTGTGGTCGCCGGGCTGGCCTCGCCGGAGGCGGCCGCATGAGCGGCACCGCCGTCGTCACGGTCGTCCACCGCCGCCACGAGCACCTCTCCCGGCAGCGCGCCACGCTCGCCGGGTCGAGTGCCGCGGTCGACCACGTGGTGGTCGCCATGGACGACCCCGAGCTCGCCGCGCAGGACTGGTGCACCGCGTCGCTCCCGCGCCACTCGCAGGGACTTCCACTGGCAGCCGCGCGCAACCGCGGCGCGGAGGTGGCGCTCGACCGTGGTTCTGACGTGCTGGTCTTCCTCGACGTCGACTGCCTGGCCGACCCGTTGCTGGTCGAGGCGTACGCCGACGTGGTGCGCGACGAGCCCGCCACGATCTGGTCGGGCCCGGTCACCTACCTCGAGCCGCCCCCGGCGGATGGCTACGACCTGTCCGCACTGGCCGGGCTGGACTCGCCCCATCCCGCACGACCCGCGCCCGCACGCGGTGAGCGCCTCGACGGCGCCGACCCCGACCTCTTCTGGTCGCTGTCCTTCGCGTGCTCGGCGGAGGCGTGGCGACGCACCGGCGGGTTCTGCGAGGACTACGTCGGCTACGGCGGCGAGGACACCGACTTCGCGCGGATCGCCGTCGCCGCCGGTCTCGACCTGGGCTGGGTGGGCGCCGCGCGCGCCTTCCACCAGTGGCACCCGGTCTCGCGCCCGCCGACCGAGCACGTCGACGACATCGTGCGCAACGCCGAGATCTTCCGGGGACGGTGGGGCGACTCCCCCATGCTCGGCTGGCTCGAGGCGTTCGAGGAGCGCGGGCTCGTGGGCCGCGACGTCGACGGACGGTGGCAGGTCGTCAGCCGCGGATGATCCGCTCCATCGCCTCGATCGACGTCGGGGTGTCGACGTGGAGCACGGCGTGCCAGCCGAAGGCGCGGGCCGCTGCCACGTTGGCCTCGACGTCGTCGAGGAAGACCACCTCGCGCGGCTCGACGCCGAGGCGTCGGGTCGTCAGCTCGTAGGCCGCCGGGTCGGGTTTGGCGAGCCCGACCTCGTGGCTGTAGACGATCTCGTCGGTGACGTCCTCGAAGCCGTGCACCCGTTCGGCCTCGCGCGCACCCGGGCCGGAGTTGGAGAGGATGCCCGTGAGCCGCTCGGGACGCTGGGCAGCGAACCAGTCCACGAGCGGCCGGTCGAGCGTGCCGACGTACCACCGCCAGAAGTCGGCCATCAGCGCGTCGGCCTGCGCGTCGTCGAGTCCCAGCGTGCGCTGCCACTCCGCACGGACCTCCTCCTCGCTGACCTCGCCCAGCACGGCGTCGCCGGGCAGGGCCGCGAGTCCGCGGGTGAGCGCGCCGTCGGCGAGGCCGAGGCGCCGCTCGGCCGGCCCGGGGAAGACGGAGTCGTCGATGACCTCGAGGACGCCCCCGATGTCGAGCACCACTGCCTTGATCATGGCCCCACCCTGCCTGACCAGCGGGTCAGCGGGCTGCCTCCGGCAGGTCCTCCCAGGGAGCCGCGGGCGCGCGCCACACGTCCTCGGGCAGCTCGAGCACCTGCTCGCGGCACCACGTCGACACCTCGCGGCTCCCGTCGAGGACGGCGGCGCGGAAGGGCTGCCAGGGCTCCCAGCGGGCCTCCTCGACCTCGTCCGGATCAGGGGTGAGCGCCGTCAGAGCGGTGCCCACGAAGACGGGGCACATCTCGTTCTCGACGACGCCGTCCTGCTCGGCGCGGTAGCGGAAGCGCGGCAGCAGCAGCCTCAGGTCGGCGATCGGCGTGCCGAGCTCCTGCCGGACCCGACGGCGTACGGCGTCGTCCAGCGCCTCGCCCGGGGCGGGGTGGCCGCAGCAGCTGTTGGTCCACACGCCCGGGAACGTGCGCTTGTGCAGCGCGCGTCGGGTCACCAGCACCGAGCCTGCGGCGTCGAAGAGGTAGCAGGAGAAGGCCAGGTGCAGCGGTGTGTGCGCGCCGTGGACCTGCGCCTTGTCGGCCGTCCCCGCGGCGCGACCGTCCTCGTCGAGCAGGACCACGGACTCGCGCGTCGTGCTCATGACGTCACCGCGATCGGTCGGGCGAGCTGGTTGACCGCGGTCGAGAACACCCACGGCAGGCGCTCGGCGGCCGGCACCAGCCGTCGGCGTACGACCTGGCTGCCGGTCGCGAGCAGCAGCGCGTGGGTGAGCAGCTCCTGGCGCAGCCCGATGCGTCGGGCCTGGCGCTCGTAGCGGTCGGGACGGTCCTGCGCGAGGCAGGCGACGGCAGCCCGCGCCTGGGCGAGCCCGAGGGCGATGCCCTCCCCCGTCAGTGCGTCGACGTAGCCGGCGGCGTCACCCACGAGGAGCACCCGGCCCGCGGCCCGGGCCCGCACCTTCTGGTGCAGGGGGCCGGCGCCCCGCACCCGCGTCCGCTCGCCGACGAGGCGTTCGCGGAGGACGGGGAAGTCGGCCAGCGCCTCGTCGAAACCCTCACCGCTGTCGGTGAGGATCGCGACGCCGACGAGGTCGTCGTCGACCGGGGTCACGTAGGCCTCCGCGCGGGTCGACCAGTGCACCTCGACGAAGTCCGACCAGGGCGCCTGCTGGACGTGGCAGCGCAGGCCGAACCGACGTCGGCCACTGGGCCTGCCCGACTCGAGCCCGACCAGCCGCCGGGTCGGCGAGTGCAGGCCGTCGGCAGCGACGAGGTAGCGCGCCCGCTCGCCGTCCACCTCCACGTGGTCACCCGCGTCGCGGACGCTGCGGACCGGCTGCGGCTCGATGGGGATCCCGGCCTCGGCCAGCCTCTCGGCGAGAGCCGCGTGCAGCACGGTGCGTCGTACGCCCCGGCCGGGCCCGGCAGCGAAGCGGGCGGACACGCCGCTCCCACCCCCGAGGCCGTCGAGGTAGTGGATGCCCGCGACGTCGTGCCCGCGCGGGTCGACCCCGAGCGCCGCGAGCTCGGCAACGGCCCCGGGCATCAGGCCCTCGCCGCACGCCTTGTCGATGGGTCCGCTGCGGGGTTCGCGCACGACGACGTCGAGCCCGGCGCGGTGGGCGTGCAGGGCCACGGCCATGCCGACGGGACCGGCGCCGGCCACCACCAGGTCACGCACCGGCGGGCTCCGCGCTCGTCGGCGTCGCGCGCGGCAGCGTGGCCAGGGCGGCGTCCTCCGCGCGGATGCGGACGGTCAGGAGGCCGGCGTTGAGGACGGTGAAGACGAGCGCCGTGATCCAGCCCGCGTGCACCAGCGGCAGCGCGAACCCCTCCACCACCACGGCGACGTAGTTGGGGTGCTTGAACACCGCGTAGGGACCGCCGTTCACCGGTGCCAGGCCGGGTACGACGATGACGCGGGTGTTCCAGCGGCGCCCGAGCGTGCTGATGCACCACCAGCGCAGTGCCTGCGAGGCCACGACGAGGGCGAGCATCGACCAGGCGAGCAGGGACGGGACATCAGGACGGCGCACCCACGCCTCCACCAGCGCACCGACGAGCAGTCCGGTGTGCAGCACCACCATGAACGGGTAGTGCCCCTGACCGGACTCCACACCTCCGCGCTCCATGCTCCAGGCGGCGTTGCGCTTCGAGACGACCAGCTCGGCCAGCCGCTCGAGGCCGACCAGCGCCACCAGCACCGTGAACGCAACGAGGGTGGTCACGAGCCGGCCTCCAGCAGCACGAGCTCGGAGCAGAAGCCGGGGCCCATGGCGAGCAGCATGCCGCGGCTGCCGGGCGCCGGGGGGCGCTCGGCCAGGGTCTTCTCGAGCACGTGCAGCACCGAGACCGACGAGAGGTTGCCGACGTCGGCCAGCGACTCCCACGTCAGGCGTACGGCGTCGCGCGGCACCTCCAGCGCGGCCTGCAGGGCCTCGATCACCTTGGGGCCGCCGGGATGGCACACCCACCACCCGATGTCGGCGCGGGTGAGGTCGTGGTCGGCGAGGAACGCGTCGACGTCGGCGCGGAGGTAGCGCTCGACCAGGTCGGGCACGGCGGCGTCGAGCACGATCCGCAGGCCGGTGGCGGCGACGTCGAAGCCCATCGTGCGCTCGCTGTCGGGGTAGAGCCGGCTGCGCGAGGCCAGGACCCGGACCGGGCCGTCGGCCCCGGCATCACCGGTGGCCACGACGGCTGCGGCGCCGTCACCGAAGAGCCCGCTGGCCACGAGGTTGGGCACGGTCACGTCGTCACGCTGCAGCGTCAGGGAGCACAGCTCCGCCGCCACCAGCACCGCGGTGTGGCCGGGGTGACCGACCAGGTAGTCGTGGAGGCGCGCGAGGCCGGCCGCCCCTGCGACGCAGCCGAGCCCCACGAGCGGGACCCGTCGGACGTCCTCGCGCAGCCCCACGACGCCGGCGATCCGGGCGTCCAGCGACGGCACGGCCAGGCCGGTGACGGTCGCGGTGACGATGAGGTCGACGTCCGAGGGCGTCAGGTCAGCCGCCTTGAGTGCGTCGACCAGGGCGCGCGAGCCGAGCTCGACGGCGTGCTCGATGAAGAGGTCGTTGGTCCGGCCGAAGTCGCCCATCGTGGCGTAGTCCTCGAGCGGCATCACGGTGTGGCGCCGCTTGACGCCGGCGTTGGCATGGAAGCGGCGCAGCAGCGCGCGGTCGTGGCTGCGCTGCGAGACGACCTCGGCGAAGGCGTCGGTGATCTCGCCCTGCGGGTAGGAGTGGGCCGGCAGCGCGCTGCGGACGGTGAGGATCTTCATGGTGTCTCCATCATGGGTGGCCGGTGCACATCGGAGCGGCTGACGAGGCCGCGGAGCAGCCCGGTCGCGAGCCGGGCGTCGATCCGGCCGTCGCCGAGGCCGAGGTCGACGAGGGTGTCGAAGACGCGCCGGTCGCGCGACGCCGCCCGGATGCCGGCGTCGACGACGACGGGTGAGCGGGACAACCGCGAGGCGGTCCAGGTGTGCTTGAGGTGCGTGCCGAGCAGACGACGTACGTCGTGGCGGTGCCGGGCGCCGGCGGCCTCGGGCTGCCCCGCCGCCAGGCCGGACGCAGCGGTGCGACCCGCGGCGATGCCGGTGGCGACGGCGTAGTAGATGCCCTCCCCCGTCATCGGGTTGACCAGCCCGGCCGCGTCCCCGACGAGCAGGACCGCACCGTCGGGCTGGTCCCACCGCCAGCCGCTGAGCGGGAGGTGGTGCCCCAGCCAGCCGCTGCCCGTGGTCGCGGTCCCGGGGATGAGGGCCTCGAGCTGCTCGAGCAGGAGTCGCCGGCTCGGCGCCTTGCGCCGGTCGCCCTCGCCCGGCAGGAGCTCGCCGTAGCCGACGTTGGCGAGTCCGTCACCGCGGTCGAACGCCCAGGCGTACGACGGCTGGCGACGGTCGCCGTAGCGGATGACCTGGCGCCCCGCGAGCTCCGGCGTGGTCGGCGCGTAGCCGCGGATCGCCAGCGCACGAGGCTCCCGCCGACGTCCCAGCAGGCCGGCCCGCACGAGCGAGTGCGCTCCGTCGGCGGCGACGACCACCCGGGCGGTGATGGAGTCGGAGACCGTGACGTGGCCGTCGCCGCTGGTGACCGACGTGACCCGGTGGCGGCGCAGCACGGCACCGGCCGCCACGGCCCGCTCGACCAGTCGCGCGTCGAAGACCTGGCGCGGGACGACGTGGACCTCGCGCCGCATCGTGCCCTCGACCCGGGCCGCACCGTGGGACAGCTCGAGCTGCCGGATCGGGGTCCAGTCGTCGACCACGTCGCCGGCGCCCACCTCGGCCAGGGCGTCCAGCACGTGCGGCGCGATCCCGTCACCGCACGACTTGTCGCGGGGGAAGTCGCTGCGGTCGAGCAGCAGCACCCGCAGGGTCGGGTCCTGGGTCAGGGCTCCGAGCGCCGCGCAGGAGCCCGCCGGTCCGGCGCCCACCACGACGATGTCCCACTCGTCGTCGACCGTCACCGGACCACCACCAGCAGGACGGTGTCGACGAGCGCGATCGCGATCGCGGCCACGAACGGCACGCGGCCGCGGCCCACGACGACCAGAGCGACCAGGGCGATGACGACCAGGCCCACCGCGCTCGCCGCGGCGGGCGGCGGGGACGCGCCCACCAGCACGACCACGGAGGCGAGTGCGAGGACCGCCGCCGCGACCGGGGCGATCCTGCGCGGACCGAGGCGGTGCGGGAGGCCGCGTACGCCGGTCGCCAGGTCGTCCTCGACGTCCGGCAGGACGTTGACGAGGTGGGCGCCGACGCCGAGAAGACCGGCGCCGACCGGCCACCACCACGGGGGCATCGAGCCGTCGGCCAGGGACACGAACACGGTGAGCCCGCCGAACGCGAGGGCGTACGGCAGCCACGACCACGCGGTGGACTTCAGGCCCAGGTTGTAGGCCCAGCCGCACGCCACGCAGCCGAGGTGGACCAGACCGGCGACGACGCCGACGGCGAGCGACAGCACGACGGTCGAGGCGAGGGCGACCGCGCACGCGACGCGGACGGCACGGACGGACCCGTCGCCTGTGGCGAGCGGCTTGTCGTCCCGTCCGGTGGAGCGGTCGCGGGCCACGTCGACGAGGTCGTTGCTCCAGCCGATGGAGAGCTGACCCGCCAGCACGGCCGCCACGACCAGCGCGGCCTGGGCCGCGTAGAGGCCCTGTGCACCGCTGAGCAGTGCGACCAGGACCGTCACCGCGAGGGTGGGACCGAGGTGCGCCGAGCCGAGCAGCCCTCTCAGCGCGGACGGTCCCGCACCACCCGTCGCGAGACCTGCGGTCATGGGGATCCCTTCGTCTCGTGGGCCCGTCGAGGACGCGGGCGACCCCGTGTGCACGCTTGGTCCGACGTTACCCCCGACCTGGTTTTCCATACGTTCCTCGGTGCTTGTGACAATCCACCGCGGCACGTGCACCCGTGTGCCACCCTGACCGCGGCGCCTCGAGACCGGTGGGTGGCCCGCTCGAGCGTGGAGGAAATACGGGTGTCCGAGGACGACGTCAGGGTGAGCATCCCCGTGCCTCGGCACGACGCTGCCCCCGCGCCCGCCGACGTGCGCCTCGACTCCCTCGACGCCGTCGCCGACCGGCTGGCGTGGCAGCTCGCCGTCGACGCGGCCGGCGTCGGGGTCTTCGTCTGGGACCTGCCCTCCGACCACCTGCGGTGGGACGAGCGACTGCTCGAGCTCTTCGGTCTCGACGAGGAGAGCTTCGGCGGCACCATCGGGTCGTTCCACCAGCGCGTCCACCCCGACGACCGCTCCCGCGTCCAGCACGCCCTCGAGCGCGCGGTCGAGGCATGTGGTGAGTACGGCGCCGAGTACCGGGTGGTGCTGCCCGACGGATCGGTCCGCTGGATCGAGGCGCGCGGCCGTGCCCTCGCCGACCGCCCCGGTGGCCCTGCCGTGCGCCTGGTGGGTGCGGCGTACGACACGACCGTGGTCCACGACGGCGAGGCGCGGATCGGACGCGTGCTGGAGTCGATGTCGTCCGCGTTCTTCCAGCTCGACCAGGACTGGCGGTTCACCTACGTCAACTCAGAGGCCGAGCGCCTGCTGGGAGCCGGCCGCACGCAGCTCCTCGGCGTGAGCATCTGGGACGCGTTCCCCGCCTCGCTCGGCAGTGCGTTCGAGGACCACTACCGCGAGGCCGTCTCCGAGGGACGGCCGGTGTCGTTCGAGGCCTTCTACCCGCCGCCGCTCGACGCGTGGTTCGAGGTGCGGGCGTGGCCCTCACCCGAGGGGCTCGCGGTCTACTTCGTGGACATCACCTCCCGGCGGGAGGCGCAGGACGCGCTCGACCGGTCCGCCCACCGCCTCGCGCTGCTGGCGTCAGTGTCCGAGGCCATGATCAGCACCCTCGATCCCGCCGAGAGCGTCAGCCTCCTCGCGACCCTGGTGGTGCCCGAGCTGGCCGACTGGTGCCTCGTGACACTCGTCGAGGACCCGCACGCGTCCACCTGGCCGCGCGGGCTGCGCGACGTGGCGTGGTCGCACGCCGATCCGGCGATGGCGCCCGTCCTGGCCGACTACGCCGCGCTGCGCCTCGGCGCGCTGACGGACTCCTCCTACCTGTCGCTGGCCATCCGCGACACCCGTACGGTCCTGCTGCCCGTCGACGCCACCGACCGGGTCAGCGCCGTGCTGGTGCCCGGCCCGGCGCGCGAGCGCCTGCGGGAGCTCGGCCCGACGTCGGCGGTCTTCGTGCCGCTGCGGGCCCGCGGACGCACGGTGGGCGTCGTGAGCGTGTTCCGCGGGGCCGGGTCGGAGGCGTTCACCACCGAGGACCAGGCCCTCCTGGAGGACATCGGTTCGCGCGCGGCGCTGGCGCTGGACAACGCCCGCCTCTACGCCTCCCAGCGCGACGTCGCGGAGGCCCTGCAGCGGAGCATGCTCACCGAGCCGCCGCAGCCCGACCACCTGCAGATCGCCACGCGCTACGCACCCGCACGCGACGCCGCCCGCATCGGAGGCGACTGGTACGACGCGTTCCTGCAGCAGAGCCGCGGGCCCGCCGGGCACGACGTGGTGGTCGTCGTCGGCGACGTGGTGGGCCACGACGTCGAGGCCGCGGCCGCGATGGGCCAGGTGCGGGGCCTGCTGCGCGGGATCGCCGTCCACAGCGGCTATGCGCCCGCAGCCATCCTGTCCGGGGTGGACGAGGTGATGGAGTCGCTGCGCCTCGAGACCACGGCCACGGCCGTCGTGGCGAGGATCGAGCGCCACCCCCGTCCAGGCGCGCACTCCGGCGAGGAGGTCGTGCTCCGCTGGGCGCACGCGGGCCATCCGACCGCGCTGATGCTGAGCCCCGCCGGCGAGGTCATCCGGCTGGGCGACATGGCGGGCAACGACCTGCTGCTCGGGCTCGACCCCTGGACGCGCCGCACCGAGCACGTGGCGTTCCTCGAGCCGGGCTCGACCCTGGTCCTCTACACCGACGGGCTGGTCGAACGGCGCGACCGCGACGTCGAGGAGGGCATCGACGCGCTCGCCGAGCTCCTGCACGACGTCGCGCCGGCGGCCCGGGACCTCGAGGAGCTGTGCGACCGGCTGCTGGCCGGCATGACCGACGACAAGCCCGAGGACGACGTGGCGCTCCTCGTCGTCCGGCTCGCGCCCGCCTGACGCCCGCCTGACGCCCGCCTGGTCCGTCCGATCGACGGTCGTGGCCGCTCAGCCGACGGGTCCGGGGGCCACGTCCGCCGCAGCTGCGACGGGCGCGTCGGCGGTGGCTCCGGTCTGCACCCGCCACAGGGCGGCGTACGACCCGTCGTGCGCGAGGAGCTCGTCGTGCGTGCCAGCCTCGACCACGCGACCGGCGTCGAGCACCCAGATCCGGTGGGCGTGACGGACGGTCGAGAGCCGGTGGGCGACCACGATCGCCGTCCGTTGCGCCGTCGCCCGGCGCAGCGAGCGCTGGATGGCGGCCTCGGTCTCGTTGTCGACCGCGCTCGTCGCCTCGTCCAGGACGAGAACGGCGGGGTCGCGCAGCAGCGCCCGCGCGAGGGCCAGGCGCTGCCGCTGACCGCCGGACAGGGTGACGCCGCGCTCCCCCACCCACGTGTCGAGCCCGGCGGGCATGGCGTCGATGAAGTCGAGCGCGGCGGCCCCCTCCGCGGCGGCCCGGACCTCGTCGAGGGTGGCGCCGGGACGGCCGTAGGCGATGTTGTCGGCGATGGAGCCGGCGAACATGAAGACGTCCTGCGCGACGTAGCCCAGCGAGCCTCGCAGCGAGTCCCAGTCCAGGTCGCGGACGTCCTGCCCGTCGAAGAGGACATGCCCCTCACGGGGGTCGTCGAAGCGCAGCACGAGGCGCAGCAGTGACGACTTGCCCGAGCCGGTCGACCCCACGATCGCGTGCGTCTCACCGGCCGGGACGACGAGGTCGATGCCGTGCAGGACGTCCGGCCCGTCGGCGTACCCGGCCCGTACGCCGCGCAGCTCGACCCGCCCGGCCACCGGACGCTCGAGCGCCGTCGACCCGGCCGGCACGGTCACGGGCACCGCGAGCAGGCCGAGGATGCGGGCGGCCGAGGCGCGGCCGCGCTGGTAGAGGTCGAGCACCTCGGCGACCTCGGTGAGCGGCCACAGCAGGCGCTGGGTCATGAAGACCAGCACGGAGTAGAGGCCGACCTGGAGGTCGCCGCGCAGCGTCGCCCAGCCACCGAGCAGCAAGGTGCAGGTGAAGCCCGCAAGGATCGCCATCCGGACCAGCGGGACGAACGCGGCCGAGGAGCGGATCGCGTCGGTGTTGGCCTCGCGGTAGGCCTGCGAGACCGCGGACACCCGCTCGCGCTCCCGGTCCTCGGCGGTGAAGGCCTTGATGGTGGCGATGCCGGAGATGTTGGCCGACAGCGTGCTGGACAGGTCGGACACGGCGACGCGGACCCGGTCGTAGAGCGGCTCGAGGCGACGCTGGAAGACCAGCGACCCGATGACGATCAGCGGGATCGGCAGGAACGCCAGCACCAGGAGCTGGGTCGAGGCGACCGCGAAGACCGCACCCACCAGCAGCACGTTGAGCACGGTCTGCAGGATCGCGGGCGCGCCGACGTCGAGGAAGCGCTCGAGCTGGTTGACGTCGTCGTTGAGCGTGGCGATCGTCGAGCCCGAGGGCCGGCTCTCGTGCCAGCCGAGGTCGAGGTGCTGGACGTGGTCGTACGCCTCCACGCGGAGGTCGTGCTCGACCCCCTGCGCCAGGCCCCGCCACAGCACTGCGGCGAGGTACTCGCTGAGCGACTCGACGATCCACACGAACGCGTTGATCACCGCGAGCCAGCCGAGCTGCGCGTAGCGCGACTCCACACCGAGCACCTCGCCGACGAAGGACGCGTCGCCGCGGACCACGACGTCGACGGCAGCACCGATCAGCAGCTCGGGGACGACGTCGGCGACCTTGTTGACCGTCGACGCCACGACGGCCCCGACGAACCGCGCCCGGTAGGCGTCGTAGCGGCGCCAGAGCGCGCGCAGGGGCTGGACGGCGTCAGGGGTCGCGGAGGGTCGCACCCGAGAAGGTTAGGTGAGCCTTACTTCAAGACTGGCATCGAGGGCGCCTGCCCCCGACCTCACCCGTCCAGGTGCTCGTTGCGCAGCAGCGTCATCCGGTCGAGCAACGCCTCGAGGCTCTCCTCGAACTCCGCCGCGGCGCGGTCCTCGGACAGCGCGCTCCGCAGCCGACGCACCTGGGGGTAGTCGCGCAGTGCGGCGTCGTCGCCCGACATGTCGTCCAGCACGTCGAGCGGTCCCACGTCGGCGCCGTGGTTGGACACCTCGAGCAGCAGGTTGCCGAGCAGCACGCTGGTGTAGGCCCGGTAGGACGCCACGGCGGCCTCCTCGGTGAAGCCCTCGGCGAGCAGCCCCGAGAGGAACACCTCGACCCAGGCGAGGCTGCGCAGCGGCGGGCGGAGCCACGGGGCCTCGGTCGGCCGGGACGCCACGAGGGGGAAGGCCTTCGGGTGCTCGAGCGCCACCCGTCGAACGCCGTGGGCCAGGCGGATGAGGAAGTCCTGCCAGCCGTCCCGGGGAGCGTCGAGGACGTCGACGTCGCGGCGCATGCCCTCGATCAGCTCCTCGACGACCGCGTCGAGCAGGTCCTCCTTGCCGGGCACGTAGCGGTAGAGCGCCATCGCCTCGACCCCGAGCTCGTTGCCCAGCCGACGCATGGTCAGGCCGGGAAGTCCGTGCTCGTCGATGAACGCGATGGCCGCCTCGACGATGCGCTCGCGGGAGAGCGGCTCGCGGGCCGACGGGGGCGGCAGTCCCTCGACGGCGTTCGCGTCCGCGTCGGGCACCGCCTGGACGCCGGCGTCGGGGTGGGTCTCGGACGTGGGCACGGAGCTCCTCTCGCGACTGCTGTGTCCGCGACCCTAGCCGCGCGGGCCGACCAGCCCACCCCTTGGGGCGACAGATGTTGCCGTCGGCTCCCTCGCGTGGTTGGTTTACCACGTAAACGGACAACGTAAACGCACCATCGTGATCGATCCACCGGAGGTTTGTACGACATGGAAGACACCCTGCGAGACGGCGTACGCGACGGCGTTGGCCTCATCTCCGAGTTCCTGCCCAAGCTGTTGCTGTTCCTGCTCATCCTCGTGGTCGGCCTCCTCATCGCGAAGGGGATCTCCAAGGCCCTCAACGCGGTGCTGGAGCGCGCCGGCTTCGACCGCGCCGTCGAGCGCGGTGGCGTCAAGAAGGCCATGGCCAACTCGAAGATGGACGCCAGCGACGTCGTCGCCAAGCTCATCTACTACACGCTCATGCTCTTCGTGCTGCAGCTCGCCTTCGGCGTCTTCGGCCCCAACGCGATCAGTGACCTGATCGAGCGCGTGATCACCTTCATCCCCAGCCTGATCGTGGCGATCATCATCATCGTCGTCGCCTCGGCGATCGCGGCGGCGGTCAAGGGCCTCATCGAGAACACCCTCGGCGGGCTGTCCTACGGCCGCACCATCGCCAACGCCGCGTCGATCTTCATCCTGTTCCTCGGGATCGTGGCTGCCCTCAACCAGGTCGGCGTCGCCACCACCGTGACCACGCCCGTCCTGGTCGCCATCCTCGCGACCGTCGCCGGCGTCATCATCGTGGGTGTCGGTGGCGGCCTCATCCGCCCGATGCAGCAGCGCTGGGAGGGCTACCTCACCAAGGCCGAGGAGGAGGCTCCCCGGATCAAGGCGCACGCCGCTGGTGCCCCCAGCGTCTCGGAGCAGGCCCGCCAGGCGGCGGACCGCGTCCAGGACACCGGTACGCACCGCATCTGACCCGTGCTCCCCTCGAGGGAGGGCGACACAGCCCCTTGGCCTGCGACCGCAGGACAGGGGGCTCTGTCGTGCTCAGCCGGTCGTGGCTGCTTCGCCGGGACCGGCCAGCTCGCCGAGCAGCTGGTCGCACAGCGCGACGAGCTCCGACACGGCACCCAGGAAGCGGGCGGTGCTGTCGCCGACGTGGAGGTCGTCGAAGTAGTGGTGGCGCATGGCCATGCGGGACAGCTGGTGCTCGTCGCGATCGAGCCGCTCACCCAGGAGCGCCGTCAGCCCGTCGAGACCGGCGGCCTCGACCACGTCCGCGCAGCGGCTGATCGGGATCTGCTGCCGGAGCTGCTCGACGTCGCCGTGGCGGTCGGTGAGGAAGATCGGCCTGTCGGTGTGGAGGTAGAGCCAGTCGAGCCCGACGGAGGAGACGTCGGTGACGATGGCGTCGCACCCGAGCATGACGGCGAGGATGTCGCCGGCGACGACCGGCGTGTGGCCGGCACCGGGGTCCCGCAGTGCCGCCTCGGCCAGGAGCTCGAGGATGGCGAGGTGCGCCTGCGCCACCGAGGGCGTACGGCTCGTGGTGACCTTCGGGTGTGGCTTGTAGACCAACTGCACGTCGGGCACGGCGAGGATCGCGCGCACGATGGACTCCCCCATCGTGTCGACCGACGTGTAGTCGTTGTAGTCCGCGTCGCCCTCCCACGTGGGGGCGTAGAGGACCGTACGCCGCTCGCTGGGCGCGACCAGCGGGGTCCGGCGCAGGTCGAGCTGCGGTCGACCGACGCGGACCAGTTTGCTGGCGTCGAACTCCAGCAGGCCCGTCACGTAGCGCTGCACGGCGGCCTCGCCTGCGACGAACACCCGGTCGTAGGCCTTGGCGTTGTTGCTCGCCATGGACTGCTTGTCGCTCTCACCGTGGTTGACGTGGACGTGCAGCCGGCGGCCGTCGAGGAGCGAGTCGAAGTTCTGGGGCGAGTTGTTGCAGTAGAGGACGACCTTCGGGTCCAGCGCGGCATAGAGGTCAGCCAGGTCGGCCAGGGTCTCGGCGGTGAACACGGGCAGCTGGGTCCGCGACCGGACGACCGACGCGGAGGCCGGGTCGCGCAGGACCAGGCCCACCTGGTGGACGTGGTCCAGCGACTCGAGGACCTCCAGCCACTGGACGAGCTGGTAGGTCCTGCTGGGATCGCCTGCGAAGTAGGCGATGACGGGGACCGGGTTCACACACAGAGTCTAGTGGGCAGGTCGTCAGAGGTTGGCGGGGTAGCCGGGACCCATCGGGATGCCGAGGAGGAACCAGACGACGAAGAACGCCAGCCACGTCACCAGGACGATGAAGGAGTAGGGGATCATGAGCGCGATGACCGTGCCGAGGCCGGCGCTCCTCTGGTAGCGCTGCGCGACCAGCACGATGAACGGCAGGTAGACCATCAGGGGCGTGATGACGTTCATCGGTGAGTCGCCCAGTCGATAGGCGGCGAGCAGGGTCTGCGGTGCCACGTCCAGCCGGATGAAGAGCGGGATGAAGATCGGGGCGAAGATCGCCCACTTCGGCAACAGGCCCGGGATGATGATGTCCAGCAGGGCGATCACCAGGATGAAGCCGATGAGGAGCCACACCGCTCCGATGTCTGCGCTCTCCAGCAGGTCGGCCGTCGCCACCGAGATGACCGTCGGCATGTTGGAGTAGTTGAAGTAGGCGATGAACTGGGCGATCAGGAACAACATGAACAGCAGCCCGGCCAGCGACGCCCACGTCTTGGTGATCGCGTTGATGACGTCGGTGCTGCTGGCGATGGTCTTGGCGGCCCTGCCGTAGCCGATCCCCGCTGCCAGGAAGATCAGCGTGATGATGACGATCAGGCTCTCCATGAGGGGGGCGTCCTCGATCAGGGAGCCGGTCTCGGCGTTGCGCAGCGGGGCACCCGTGGGCAACGACAGCAGCAGCACGACGACCAGCGACGCCAGCACCGCCAGGCCGGCGCCGCGCAGCCCGCGCGACTCGGCCTTCTGGTCGACCGCGGTCTCGGTGGCAGTCCCCGCACCTCCCGGATCAGCGAAGCCCTCGGTGGGCAGCTGCGCACCCGAGGGGTCGTAGGCGCCCAGGCGCTTCTCGATCAGCCGCGACGAGACGAACACGATGACGACGGTGACGAAGAGCGTCGAGACGATGTTGAACCACAGGTTGGCTGTGATGCCGATCTGCAGGGCCGGGTCGGCGAGAGCGATCGCCTCGTTCGTGACCTCGGTCAGGATGCCGTCGCTCGGGGTGATGAGGATGTTGACCGCGAACCCGGCGCTCACCCCTGCATAGGCGGCCGCGAGTCCGGCGAGCGGATGCTTCCCCACGCTGTGGAAGGCGGCCGCCGCCAGGGGGATCAGGATCAGGTACCCGGCGTCGGAGGCGATGCTGGAGATCATCCCGACGAACACGATGATCGCCGTGATCGCCCACGGCGGTGCGATCGCGACCAGCTTGCGGATGAGCGCACCCATCAGTCCTGACTCCTCGGCCACGCCCACGCCGAGCATCGCCACGAGGATCACGGCGACGACGCTGAAGGTCGAGAAGTTGCTCACCAGGGACGTGAACAGGAACCGGATGCCCTCGACGGACAGCAGGCTCTCGATCGCCGTCGTCTCCTGCGTGATCACCACGTCGTCCGGGTCGGGGTAGTCGATGCCGATCCCCTGGCTGCCTCCCTCGATCGCGTCCGGTCCCCCACCGGGCGCCTCGGCGACGTCGTACGTCACGGCCACGTCGAAGAAGGCGAGCACCCATGACAGAACGATCACCAGGATGCAGAGCCCCAGGAAGATCATCGCGGGGTGCGGCACCTTGTTGCCGAGGCTCTCGATCCGGTCGAGCCAGGTGCGCTTCTGCCTGTCGCCCGGTGCCACGTCCGTGTTCGCCATCGGTTACCTCCAGGACAAGGAGCCGGCGCCGGAGCGACCGACCACGACAATGAAGCGAGACCTACCAACGCCGGACACGTTGCCGCTCGGGCCCAGCCCTGGACCCCCCTGAATAGGGTGAGGCGCGCCGGACGCGCGGGGTCCCTCAGGACCGGGCCTGGTGGTCGGGCAGTACGCAACAGCCCCCGATCTGCATCTCTGCAGGTCAGGGGCTGGGCTGTCTCGGGTGGGCGATACTGGGTTCGAACCAGAAATCTAGACCCTTTGCACTACCCATCGCTATCAGCACTTTAGCCTCCTGACCTGCGATTTTGCGCTCTAGCCATCAGATCACTGGCGGACCCCTATGGACACGAATACCCTTCTGGTGGACACGTAGTGGACACGCGAAGGGATACTGGGAAATGGCCAGAGCACCCGAGCGCCGGCAGTTCGGGCAGATCACCCGACTGCCCAGCGGGCGCTATCGGGCTCGCTACGCAGACCCCGACGGCCGCGAGACACCCAGCGGCGAACCGCTCCGCCACAACGCGCCTCACACCTTCGAGTCCAAGGACGACGCCGAGGCGTGGCTCGTCGATGAGCGACGCATGATCACGGCAGGATCCTGGGCTCCCCCATCGTCGCGCCGGGCAAGCACCCTGACCGCGCTGGTGACGGTCGGCGACTACGCACCTCGCTGGCTTGCCAACAGGAAGGTGAAGGGACGCCCGCTCGCTGAGCGCACGCGAGACCACTACCAGGACCTGCTTGATCGGTTCATCCTGCCGACCTTCGACGACGTCGGGCTCAAGGACGTCACTCCGGAGGCAGTGGCCGAGTGGTACGACACCGTCGCCGACACCCCCACCTATCAGGCTCACGCCTACTCGCTCTTGCGGGCGATCATGCGCAGCGCAGCCGACCCGACCAAGAACAGCGGCGTCGCCCTCATCCCTTTCAACCCTTGCGGCATTTCGGGCGGTGGTTCGTCTGGCACCAAGCGACGGATCCGCCCGGCGACTGCCGACGAGGTAGCGACGATCGTGGCGGCCATGCCAGAGCGGCACAGATTGATGGTCCTGCTCGCCGACGGCTGCGCGCTTCGCTTCGGTGAACTCGCTGAGCTTCGGCGCTCGGACATCGAACTCGCCCAAGGGGTCATCCGCGTACGACGAGGCGTGGTCCGCTCGCGTTCCGCTGGGGTCATCGCCAAAGCTCCCAAGAGCGAAGCTGGCATTCGCGACGTCCCAATCCCGCCAGACATCATCGAGGCCGTGCGGGAACACGAGAGGCTTCACGCTGCGCCTGGCCCGCAGGGGTTGATCTTTCCCGGCCGCAACGCTGAACACCTCTCCCCCAGCGCCTTCTACGGCAAGGTCTCCAAGAAGCGCCGTGGCAAACCGGCGACAATGGGGTGGGGATGGTACGAAGCTCGTCGCGTCGCTGGCCGCGAGGACCTTCGCTTCCATGACCTCAGGCACGGAGCCCTGACCGAAGCCGCCCGACACGGCGCCACACTGGCCGAACTCATGGCACTCGGGGGACACTCCACCAACCAGGCGGCCATGCGCTATCAGCAGGCCGCGTCCGGTCGGCTTGCCGAGTTGGCGCGCCGACGTGCAGAGGCGCGCGGCTGGACGCCAGGCGTAGACACCGTTGAAGAGATCTGAACGCGATTCCTTAGGAAGAAATCGAGCGCTACGGAGTGACATGACACGGGGTGATCGCGGATTCTCGGATCTGCGCGGAGTGACCTCCACGTTCACTTCGGAGTGTTGTGCCCCAGATTGGGCATGACCGGGCCGTAGGTAGCTCGTTTGTTGGCGCATTGGAATCTTGGGTCTCGTACGCGTCCCACATAGCCCGCGTGTTGCCCAGGTGGAAGCCGCGCCGGCTTCGACGGCGCTAGAGGCGTCGAGCCTTCGAGCCCGGCGACCTCGCGGAGAGCCGCCTCCTAGATGGGTTCGAACGGCGAGACGTCCGGAACTCTGACCCGGCGCGGACGCGAAACGGGTGCAACGCCCCTCCCGGCAGTCCGGCCTCAGGCCTCGCACCTCGCCAGCCAACGCGACCCGGGGGATCACTAGTCCCGATCGGGGGACCTTCTGCCCTACTGATGACCTGCATACCGTCCGATGATGTGAGTAGGCGGGATGCTCTCGCCGATTGCTGTTGGGAGAGATCATGAACAAGGACCACTACCCGTTCTACGGGGTTGCGCTTGTCGCTGGTGCCGCGTTGGCGGTGTGGGCAGGGATGCCTGGCGCGTTCCTGTTGTTCCTGGTCTGCCCGCTCATGATGTTCTTCATGATGAAGGGCATGGGTGGCATGCACGGCAACGCCCCCGCTGCGCCGACGACGACACAGACGACGGTTTCAGCCGACGAGCCCAAGCGCCTCTGACCGCCCTGCTTCTCCATCTCGGGCTCAGGTCTTTCGGCCCTTGACCATATACCCCTAGGGGGTATTCTCGAATCATGGACAGCCACCCGATCCAACACGACGCACGTCCCGCCACCCTGACGGTCAAGGACCCGGTGTGCGGGATGGACGTGAACCGCGCAACGAGCACGCTGACGGCGGCGCACGATGGGGAGACGTTCCACTTCTGCTCCGCAGGCTGCCAGGCGAAGTTCGAGGCCAACCCCGACCAGTACGCGGGGCATGCAGGGCACGACCACGCGGCGGTCGGTGCGACTGAGGTTCCGGCAGGGGCTGAGGTGGCGGAGTACACGTGCCCGATGCACCCCGAGATCCGGCAGCCCGGACCCGGGTCATGCCCCATCTGCGGGATGGCACTGGAACCGGTCCTGGTCACAGCGGACACCGGCCCCAATGCGGAACTCGCCGGCATGACCCGCCGGTTCTGGGTCGGTGTCGTGCTGTCCATCCCGGTCCTCATCCTCGGGATGGGCGGGGACCTGTTCCCCGCACTGCACGACCTCATCTCCCCGCGAACCTCTGCGTGGGTCCAGCTCGTGTTGGCGACGCCGGTAGTTCTGTGGGCTGGCTGGCCCTTCTTCCAGCGGGGCTGGACGTCGGTCCGGACCATGCAGCTGAACATGTTCACGTTGATCGCGATGGGCACCGGTGTCGCTTGGCTGTTCAGCGTGGTCGCCACAGTCGCACCGGGCATCTTCCCCGAAGCGTTCCGGATGGACGGCACCGTTGATGTCTACTTCGAAGCCGCCGCCGTCATCACCACCCTGGTTCTGCTAGGGCAGGTGTTGGAACTACGCGCCCGTGAACAGACGTCCGGTGCCATCAAGGCGCTGCTCGACCTGAGCCCCAAGACGGCCCGGCGGGTCCGTGCCGACGGCACCGACGAAGAAGTGGCTTTGGATGAGGTCCAGCTCGGTGACCGGTTGCGGGTCCGTCCGGGCGAGAAGGTGCCGGTCGACGGTGCGGTCGAAGAGGGACGGTCCTCTGTTGATGAGTCCTTGGTGACCGGTGAGTCGATGCCGACCACCAAAACCGTCGGCGACGTGGTCATCGGCGGCACGATCAACCAGACCGGCGCGCTGGTCATGGTCGCCGAAAAGGTCGGACGCGACACAATGCTCGCCCGCATCGTGCAGATGGTCGCCGACGCTCAACGTTCCCGTGCACCCATCCAGCGGATGGCGGACCGGGTCGCGGGCGTCTTCGTTCCCATCGTCATCGTCATCGCTGTGGTCGCGTTCGCCGTGTGGGCGCTTGTTGGCCCTGACCCTCGGCTGGCGCACGCCCTCGTCGTGGCGGTCGCGGTCCTCATCATCGCCTGCCCATGTGCGCTCGGGCTCGCCACACCGGTCTCCATCATGGTCGGCGTCGGACGGGGAGCGCAGATGGGTGTCCTCATCAAGAACGCTGAAGCGCTCGAGCGGATGGAGAAGGTCAACACCCTCGTGGTCGACAAGACCGGCACCCTCACCGAAGGGCGCCCCTCCGTCACCCACATCGGTCCCGTCGACGCCTTCGAGGCCGACGAGCTGCTCCGGCTCGCTGCCGGAGTCGAGAGGGCTTCCGAGCACCCGCTCGCTCAAGCCATCGTCAACGCCGCCAACGACAAGCACCTGACCATCCCGACGGTGACCGACTTCGACTCACCCGTCGGACGCGGCGTCGTGGGTGTCGTCGACGGTCGCACCGTCACGCTGGGTAGCGCCGACTTCATGACCGGCCAGCACATGGACCCCGCTGCTCTCCTCGCCGAAGCGGACCGGTTGCGGGGCGACGGTGCCACTGTCATCTTCATCGGCATCGACACGGCAGTCGCGGGCATCTTCGCGATCGCCGACCCCGTCAAGGAGACCACCCCCGAAGCAGTCGAAGCTCTGCACGCCGCAGGCATCGAGGTCGTCATGCTCACCGGCGACAACCGCGTCACGGCAGAGGCCGTTGCCCGCAAACTGGGCATCGACCGGGTCGAAGCGGAAGTCCTGCCCGACCACAAGGCCGACGTCGTACAACGCCTCCGCGCCGAAGGCCGGGTGGTCGCCATGGCCGGTGACGGCGTCAACGACGCCCCTGCCCTGGCGGCAGCCGATGTGGGTCTCGCCATGGGCACCGGCACCGACGTAGCCATTGAGTCAGCCGGGGTCACGCTCCTCAATGGCGACCTCACCGGCATCGTCCGTGCCAGGCAGCTGTCCGGCGCCACGATGTCGAACATCCGCCAGAACCTCGTCTTTGCGTTCATTTACAACGTCGCCGGCATCCCGATTGCCGCCGGAGTCCTCTACCCGGTCACCGGGCTTCTGCTCTCACCGATGATTGCCGCCGCCGCCATGGCCCTGTCGTCGGTCAGCGTCATCACCAACGCCTTGAGGCTCCGCAACCAACACCTGTGACGCGAGAGAGCGTTGCGCATCAGGCGATGTGGAACCACTCCTTACGACCGTGGCCGAACCATGAGGGTCCGGATCGTAGTCACGCGAGTTTGCGTTGTTGCGGAGGCCAAGGAGGCTCGCGGAGTCAACATCAGAGGTGTGGTGAAACTCGTCAGACGTCATTCTCGAACGCCGCGCGCATTCGGAGGTCGTCAGCAGCATCGGCCGGCGCGCAGCATGAGTGAACTACGCGGCGCCCACGAAGGGATGCAATCGTCAAGGCTGAAACCGCAACCAGGAACAGCGCCAGGATCACGTACGCCATGTGCTGCCCTCCGGCCCACGAGGAGATTCTAGCGTCCGCTTAATCCGACGACGCGCGAGAGTCACCGGTGGCCCCGACCTGTCACGGCGACGATGGCCAGCGCGACACCAAGCCCGGCGAGGAGGGGGCCGAAGGTCGCCCAAGACCTGGACGTGTTGCCACCGCCCGCACCGAGCCCGTGGTAGGTGAGCCATGCGCCGATGCCCACGAGGAGGGCCGCCAACACGCCTTTCGCCACGAACGCTGGTACGCCATTCATCTGCACCTCTTCTGTGCTCTGCACGGACAGTGCTGCGGCTTCCAAGACATCATGAGACCTCGAGGAGGATCTGCTGGTCGGGACGCAACCGCAGTCCGGCGGGGTCACCCATTACCTGCTGGCCGTTGACGGTGACGATGATCGGGTTGTCAGACTTGACGCCGCCGATCTGATCCTCGCCGAGGACGACGTTCCACTGGGTGAAGAGCTGACCGAGGGTGAACACCTCGCCGACCGTGTCGGCTTCGATGTGGATGGTGCCGTCGCCCTCATGCGTATGCACGGCCGACATGGCTCCAGTGCTCGGGTCGACGCCGATGTTGGGCGGGATGGCGACTCGCTCGTCGTCGATGACGATACGCAGTGTCGGGTGGTAGTGCTCGGCCGTGCCCATCGGCCCCAGGTCGAGTCCTGCACCCTCCACCAGCGCCGGGATGCCTGACACCGGCGCGGGCCAAGGTGGCATGACACTCGGCGAACTGCCTGTCTGAGAGTTCGTTGCGCTGTCGATACCGTTGCTCGATCCGGATCCGCAGGCGACCAGGGCCAAAGTTAACGCGCTGGCACCGACGATGGATGCCGTGCGCCGTCCCCGCCTAGTGAACATGTCTTGATGCTAGGGGGCGCGCCCCAAGACCACCGACACTCGGTACTGATGCGACTCCTTCCGTCACCGAGACGACCCGGCGACTCCCTCACTTGATCCGGGGGTGAAGATGTCGACACCGCAATGCCCGTACCCCCTGCGGGTATCGACTGGTGGCGGCTGCTGGCGCCACCGGACGGGGCGGATCCAATGAGCCAAGCGTGGACCCAGTGTCTATGGTGAATGTTGATGGCTGCAGGAACGTCGCGACCCAAGAGCCTTGAGCGCACGCGTTCGATCAGAACCGCTCATGGGTCGCGGCGCGCTCGAACGCCGTTTCGCGACCACACGGTGATGGCTGGACGTCGTCGATGGTTGGCGACCGCGGTCATAGCGGGGCTTCTTGCGATGCATGGACTCGGGATGCACGGCGCGCACGCCAGCGAGGCGCCCTCAGCCATGAACTCGGCGTCGAGCTCGTCCGCCCCCGCCATGCCCGCGTCGGGGATGTCGACGACCAGGCACGACGCGGACGGCGCTGCCCCGGCCGGACCCGTGTCTGCCGATGCGGATGCCACACATCTCGTCTCCGCCAACGACGCGGCATCCGACCCGACCGGCGGTGCTGGCCTTCTCATGCTGTGCCTGGCGCTCCTGGCCTTCGGCATGCTGTGGCTTCGCCGCCGGCCCAGCAGCCGGCCGATGTGGACCGTCCCCCGGCAGACACTCGAAGCATGCGTAGCGCGACTGTTGGTGACCGCGCGCGACCTGAGTCCTCCACTGAGGGCGGAACTCTCCATCTGGCGGTGCTGAGGAGCACGCCGTCCGGACGCCAGCCCGGCGTCCGGACGCTCGTGCCTGCCCGAAACACAGACCTGAAGGAGAAGAGCATGAACAGGACCAAGATCGTGAAGCTCGTAGCGCCATTGTTGGCGTTGGGGATGGCCTTGACCGCCTGCGGGGGCGGCGACAGCACCAGTGCTGCCTCCGGGGACCACAACGATCAGGACGTGACGTTCGCGACCGAGATGATCCCCCACCACGCACAGGCCGTACAGATGGCCGAAATGGCCCTCGCGAACGCCGAGAGTCAGGACGTGAAGGATCTCGCTGAGGACATCAGTGCTGCCCAGGGACCGGAGATCGAGCAAATGAGCTCGTGGCTCGAAACGTGGGGTGAGGACGTCCCAGACACCGACGGCGGTGGCATGGGCGGTATGGACCACGGCGGCACGGACGGCATGCCGGGCATGATGTCGTCCGGCCAGATGGACGAGTTGGACTCAGCCTCCGGATCAGCGTTCGACGAGATGTTCTTGTCGATGATGATCGAGCATCACGAGGGCGCGATCGAGATGGCGCAGACCGAGCAGGCCGACGGTGAGAGCCCGGACGCGATCGACCTGGCCGAGACCATCGAGGAGACGCAAGCCGCTGAGATCGAGACGATGAAGGCAATCCTCGAGTCGCAGTAGTCGTCTAGCACATTCCCGCCGGTTGGTGCCCCGGGTCCTGGTGATTTGCCGGGACCCGGGCACTGCCGTCGTCGGCGGAGAGGCTGCAACTTCCGCTTCGCTGAAGTCCGGCGATGTGCTCGCCGAGACCTAGGATCCGAACAGCAGGTACAGGCCCGTGAAGGTGTACAGCACCATCGCGAACAGCAAAGGAAGTTGGCCGGTGACCTGATGCCGCTTGGGCAAGATCTCCAACGCCCGGTCGTGAGCCGCAACCACACCGAGCACGTGCCCGGTGACGATGGCCAGCACCTTCGTCGTAGCCAGGAAGGTCGGATGCTGCGCAAGCCAGTAGTTCACCTGCCAGTCCGCCGTGCCGAACAGGTTCGACCCGTCACCCAGGGGATCGCTGATCTGGATGAGGGTCAGCTGCCCGGTCTGGACGAAAAAGCTGAGGTAGTGGGCGACCATGTAGCCGACGATGATCGGCACGACGGAGTGGGCCAGACGCCGCGGAACCTGCCAACGATCAACACGGCCCACTCCGGTAGCCATCGACGCGGCAGCGAACGTCACGCCGACGATGACGATGGCGACCAGGAGACCGACGGTGCCCCACGTGGTCGGGCTCACGTTGCTGCCCTGAAGGAAGCGGATCCAGGTCGCGCTGTCGCGCCAGCTGTCGTAGGCCGTGCTTCCGAGCAGCACGGCGACGACGGCGACCAGACCACCCTCGGCAGGGATGCGCGACAGATGTCTCAGTGGACTGACCCACACCAGACGGCCGGCGTCGTCGCGCCCCCAGGGTGACAGGTGTGCCAGAAGCGTGGAGTAGACCTCGAACGGGTCGGCACGCTCCAGCCAACGATCTCCGAAGACAGCGCTTCCAACGACCATCGCAGCGAGATAGAGGGCCATCCACAGTCGCAGCGGACCGAGGTAGGTCGAGTCCGGAGACACCAGCTCAAGCCACACGAAGGCGAACAGTCCGATCGCAGCGGGCCAGTAGCCGAGCCACGCTGGGTACTCCCGAAGTCCTTGCGAGGGCGGCTGACCCGTGGCCCGCGCCAGCAGCAGGTAGAGCGTCCGGACGGGACTGATCGCTCGGTAGAACCGGCCGAACAGCAGCGACGCCGGGACGAGTCCGACCCAGAGCCACACGTAGATCACCCCGAACATCGGGTTGATCAGGCTGTCCGGCCCGAAGAGCGCCGGCCAGAGCATGAAGCAGAAGAACGCGAGCCCCATTGCACGGAGCAGCATCGACCAACCGATGCTGTCGAAGATGCGGGCAAGTGGAACGGGCACCATGCGATCGATGCGTCCGTCGCCGAAGCGGGGGCTCCGCCAGGCGAGGAGCAGCACGACGAAGGACACCGTCAGGGCCGCAGTGCCGGCTGCGATCGCCAGCGATGCCGGGATGGGCAGGTCGGACCCGCCGCCCAGGCCGTGCATCGGGAGGATCAGGGACCTCATTCAGCGGACCTCGATGAGGGCGACCACGGCGCTCGTGTCGTGCTCCTCGACCTCCACGGTGCCCGGAGTCTTAATCACCAGCTGTGCGCTGGTGGCCCCGGCACCGAACTTCACGAACTGCTCGGGGGTCGAGTGGACGTGGAGCTCACCGGCACGGTTGGACTGGAACTCGATCGTCAACTTCTCCCCCACTGCCAGGTCGATCTCCTGGGCGTTCGGCTGGACGTCTTCACCGTCGATCGTGACGCTCAGCGAGGGCCCGGCCGGAGTGGGCTCCTCTTCAGTCGTCGCCGGTGCGCTCTCGGTGGGGGTCGGTGTGGTCGAGGTCGACGGCGTCGCTGACGATGTCTCCGAGGTCGGTTCGGAGGTCGTGTCGGGGCTGGAGCACGCGGCCAGCACGGTCACCGCTACGAGTGCGGCGACAACGGTCTTGGTCGTACGGATGAAGGCGGGCATGGCGGATCTCCTGGGGTCGTGATCTAGGCAGCGGCCACCACACTCAAGGGCGTATGACGTTCGACGTGCGCGCAACGCCGCTACCGCCCATTGCTACTATGAACAATAGTAGATGCGACGGAAGGCAGCAGACGTGCGGAACCAGACCAAGGCGGCCCTCGCCGTAGCAGTGATCATCGTCCTCGCGATCGGTGGGGTGTTCGCTCTGAACCAGGTGCAAGGCGGCGACAAGCCCGCGGCCGCCGATGTCTCGTCAGCCATCGCCGACGGTGCCATCGTCCGTGAGGACAGCAGGATCCTCGGCGAGGAGGGGGCCAGCGGAGTCACCTTCGTGGAGTTCCTCGACTTCGAGTGCGAGGCCTGCGGTGCCGCCTATCCCATCGTGGAGGACCTCCGGGAGAAGTACGCCGGCGAGGTGACCTTCGTCATTCGCTACTTCCCGCTCCCCGGACACTCCAACTCGGGGAATGCCGCTCGCGCCGTGGAGGCGGCCGCGCGGCAGGGCGAGCTGGAGGCGATGTACAGCCTCATGTACGAGACGCAGAAGGAGTGGGGCGAGTCGCAGGAGTCGAAGGAAGACCTCTTCCGCACCTACGCCGAGGACCTCGGTCTGGACATGGACCAGTACGACGCCGACGTCACTTCGGAGGAGGTCGGGGCGCGAGTCGACAGCGACGTGGCTGACGGCGAGTCGTTGGGAGTGGCGGGCACCCCGACGTTCTACGTCGACGGCGAGCTCTTCGAGCCGCAGGCCGTTGAGGACTTCTCTGCAGTCCTGGATGAAGCCCTCGCAGAATGAGCGCTGATCGTCGACTCGCCTGGGGCCTGAGCACGGGGGGACTCATCGGCTTCGTCGCTTCGGCGGTGCTGCTCATCGAGCGTTTCAAGCTTGCCCAGGACAGCGAGTACGTCCCTACCTGCAGCATCAACCCGATCCTCAGCTGCGGTTCGGTCATGGAGACAGCCCAGGCATCGCTGCTGGGGTTTCCCAACCCGATCATCGGGGTTGCTGCCTTTCCGGTGCTGGTGACCACGGGCATGGTCGTTCTGGCCGGCGGGCGGCTCGCGCGCTGGTACTGGACCGGCCTCCAGATCGGTGTCACGACGGCCCTGGCACTTGTGTCGTGGCTAGCGTTCCAGAGCATCTACCGCATCGGCGCACTGTGCCCCTACTGCATGGTCGTATGGGCCACGGTGATTCCGTTGTTCTGGTACGTCACCCTGCGCAACCTCGCCGAGGGCGTTCTCGGAGCGGGCGCGAGGAACAACCGGGCACTTGAGTTCGTACGCGAATGGCACGCGCCCCTGTTGCTGGTGCCGTTCGTCGTGCTGCTGGTGTCGATCACCGAGCGCTTCTGGTCCTACTGGTCGACCCTGCTGTGAGGATCAGGTCGTGATCGGCGGCGCCCAGGAGGCCATTCTCGACGGGGCGATGTTGGTCGCCCTGCCCATTGCCATGCTGGCAGGCCTGCTGTCCTTCTTCACGCCGTGCTCGCTGCCGCTGGTCCCCGGCTACCTGTCGTACGTCGCCGGGATGGCAGGCACGGAGTCAGAGGTCGCGCGAGAGCTCGGCGGAGGCGCACCCGCGCGGCGCTCCAGGACGATGCTGGGTGCGTTCTTGTTCGTGCTCGGCTTCGCGCTCGTGTTCACCAGCTACGGACTGCTCTTCGGGTCGCTCGGCGCGCAGCTCCTGGTCCGCCAGGACACCATCGTGCGAGTCGCGGGCGTGCTGACCATCGGCCTCGGCATCCTGTTCACCGGCGTCGCCGGCAGACTTCCCGTCCTGGGGAGCACCCTGCGGTTGCGGATCACTCCCCGCGTGGGCCTGGCCGGCGCACCCCTCCTGGGGGCGGTCTTCGCCATCGGGTGGACGCCGTGCATGGGCCCTGCCCTGGCCGCGGTGCTGACGCTGGCCACCACGACCGCCACGGCCGGGCGGGGTGCGCTCCTGTCGCTCGGCTACGCCATCGGCCTCGGCATCCCGTTCCTGCTGGCGGCCATGTCGCTGACCCGCTCGATGCGCGTCTTCGCCTGGGTTCGCGAGCGCTCAGTGTTGATCACCCGAGGGGGCGGACTACTGCTGATCGTCGTCGGGCTGCTGCAGGTGTCAGGGCTCTGGTCGCAAGGTGTCGCATCGCTGCAAACCCTCATCACCGGATGGCAGGCCCCCCTATGAGCATCCAAGCGCGACGAAGTGCCATCTTCATCTCGATCGTCCTTGTCACCGCCGTCATCTGCTGGGTCGTGTTCACTCAGGCGCGGGTGGAGCAGCCGTCGTCCAGCAGCGGGTCCGCGGTGACGGGCGACCTCGTGCAGCAGTTCGAGCCCGGCGAACGTCCGACCGTCGCCGCCTTCGAAGCGACGCTTCTGGACGGCGGCACCCTGAACAGCAAGAGCCTGCGCGGCACGGTGACGGTCATGAACGTCTGGGGGTCGTGGTGCGGACCGTGCCGCGCGGAAGCCCCAGATCTGGTCGACGCCGCCCAGAGGCTCGGCGATCGCGCGCAGTTCTACGGGATCAACGTCCGAGACAGTCCCGACGCCGCCCGCGCCTTCGAGCGCGCCTTCGACATCCCCTATCCCAGCATCAATCCCGATGACAGCGCCAGAACGATCCTGGCGTTCGGCGGCGTGCTGACCGCCGCTGCGGTGCCCAGCACCGTGGTGATCGACGCTGACGGCGCCGTAGCGGCGCGGGTCGTGGGCCAGGTGGACGCGTCCACACTCATCGGGCTCGTCAAGGACGCCTCGACAGACCCATCGCGCGCCGGTAGCCCTGCGCGATAGCGCCTCAGTTGTGAGCAGCCAGGTCGTCGACCGTGCAGCAGTCCCTCGTTGCGGCCTCCACAGCGGGAGCCAACGCCAGACCCAGGGGCAGCGCGAGGACCATCGCCACGGCAGTGCCCGCGAGGTAGCTCAGTCCCCAGAGGGGAGATCGCGGTGTCGAGGTGAGCCGTCGTACGCGCAGCAGCGCTCCAGTGTCGCTGGCGGCCAGAGCTGCTTCAGGCCGCACACCGGTCCCGAGAGCCACGATCGCGGCAGCCAACGACCGACGGTCCGCCGGACCGACGGCCGCATCGTCTGCCGCCATCTCGAGCAGGACCGCGATCTGGGCGTGCGCCACGGCGAAAAGCGGTACCCATGGGAAGGTTCGTGCGAGCGCGCCCGAGTAGGCCAGAGCGAGGTCGTGTCGTGCGCGGAGGTGGTTGCGTTCATGCCCCAGCACCAGCTCCCGTTCGCGGTCATCGAGCAGTTCCAGCGCCGCGGATGACAACACCACCGTGCCTTCCCCGCTGTCGGGGAGGCAGTAGGCAACCGGGACCTCGTGCTCGATCACGATGAATCCACCTGGGTGGCGACGTCCGATCAGTTCCAACGAGTGGAGCTGTGATCGGCGCACTCGGCGGGTTCGCGCGAAGCTGCGCACCGTGCTGGTCATGAGCATGGTGGTGAGGCCAGCAACCAGCGTCAGACCGATGACGCCCGGCCAGCTCCCGAGCGGGGTCTCGTAGTGCTCCACGATCGTGAGGGTGTGAGCGCCCAGCAGGTAGGCCAAAGAGAACCTCAGCGGCAGGAACGGCAGTGCGAGGGCGATTGCGGCTAGGAGGATGGACGCCACGATCGACGTCGACAGGGCCTGCCAGCCGATCACCGCGACGCGCGGTGATCGCAACGCCCAGGACCGGCACAAGATCCGTCGTCCCAGCCACGACACGGTGCCGGCGAACACGAGGAGGAGCAGTGCCGCCGTCACGGTGACTCGTCCACTCGCTCCGACAGCGCTGACAACAACTCGGCGGCTTCGCCGGGGTCCATCTTTCCCACGAGGTGCATGAGGGCGGCAGTGCGGTCCTGGCTGTCCGCCAGCACCTCCTGCAAGACCTCCGCGGTGTGCTCATCACGCGAGGAGACAGGCGTGTAGAGATAGGCCTTCCCCTGCTTGTGCCTGCTGACCAGACCCTTGGAGTGCAGGTTGTCCATCACTGTCATCACCGTGGTGTAGGCGAGCGGCCGCTGTTCTGTGAGCAACTCGTGCATCTCGCGCACGGAGAGTGGCCCCCGCACGCTCCACAGGTGCTGCATCACTGCGGCTTCGAGCTGACCCAGCTGTCTCACCGGTGCTGCTCCTTCTCCCGACTCGTGCTACGAGGCTCCATCGTAGGAGGCGCCGGTCTGTGTGTCAGTTCGGCGTCGCGCAGCTGGCTCAGGTAGGCGTTGTAGGCAGTCAACTCCCTGTCCCCGTCGCGGTCCTCGCGACGATCGTACCGGCGGCGCTCGCGACCATCGGCCCGCACCCAACCGACGATAAGCGCGACGGCCATGATGAGGATCGGGTACTCGCCCATGACCCATCCGATCGAGGCGCCGAGGTACTGGTCGGCCAGCAGTGACCGACCCCAGGGCCTGTCGAGCGCCGCAAACCAGTCGGCCGCCAGCACCGTGGAGCTCGCCATCATGCTGACGGCGAACAGGGCGTGGAAGCCGAACGTGCCGATGATGAGGAGCACGCGCATGGGGTAGGGGGGACGGTGGAGAGCAGGGTCCGAACCGACGACGCTCTCGGCGAAGAGGTAGCCGGTGAGGAGGAAGTGCAGGGTCATGACGACGTGCGCTGTGTGTGACTCGAGGGAGATCGCGAAGGCGGAGGTGTAGTAGAAGGCCACCATGCTGACCACGAACATGCCTGCGGCCACGAGCGGGTGTCCTATCACGTGCAGCAGCAGTGAGCGGCTCATGCTCACGAGCCACTCGCGCGGTCCTCTCGAGCCGTCGTCGCGCCGCCGCAAGGCCCGCAGTGCAAGGGTGATGGGCGTACCTAGGACCAGGAAGACCGGAACCGCGGTGGCGATGGTCATGTGCTGGACCATGTGCATGCTGAACAGCACGCGGCCGTAGACGCCCGGAGCTCCGTTCGTGGCCCACACGAAGAGCAGCCAGCCCATGAGCCACGACACTGTGCGCAGCAACGGCCAGGTGTCCCCGCGCCGACGTAGGCGCCCGACGGCCCACAGGTAGCCGAGGATGCCTGCGACTCCCAGGGGCAGGAAGAGGGTGTCGACGTTCCACGCGGTGAGCCACCGCGACGCGTCGAGGGGGGCCGGGAGGGGGCTCCCCAGCAGTGCTTCTGCTGCGGTGAGGGGCTGCGGTGCCTGCTGCGGCGCAGGTGGGGCGGTGCGGCTGAGCGCCACTCCGAGGCCAGCAGCGCCCAGCAGGACTACCAGTTCGGCAGCGACGAGGCGCCGGAAGGCGTGCCCCGAGCCGGGCTCCATCGCGGCGATGGTGCGGTTTCGGTGCCACCAGCCGGCCGCCGCCAGCATCGCCACGGCGACAAGCTTCAGCGCCAGGATGACACCGTAGGGCGACAGCGCCGCGGACGCCGAGGGGAGCCGGAGCCATGCTCCCACGACTCCCGACACCGTCACCATGACCAGGCAGCCGCCGGCCAGCGTGGAGTAGCGGCGCACCGTCGCCGCGAGTGATTCTCCCAGGAGACGACCCACCAGCACGAGCGCGATGAGTCCTCCGAGCCAGACGCTGATGCCGATGAGGTGGAAGAGCTGCAGGTTGACGGCTTCGTCGTGGTTGAGGCTGCCGGCCGCGTGTCCGGTCAGCGCCATCGGCCAGAGCGCGGCGATGGCCAAGAGCGCGATGAAGCCCACCCCCCCGACGCGGGTGGCGAGCACGCACCCTGTGGCGACCGCTGCGGCGAGGGCCGCACCCCAGAGTCCGTACCTGCCGAGCTCGAACTCAAACGCGAAGAAGACCGCTTGGCTGACGAAGCCGGGGCCGCCGACGGCGCTTCCGGATGCGTCGGAGTAGACCAGCGCGATGAGGGTGAGGCCACCGACTGCCCACACGGTCGCTGTGAGCTGCGCGCACATCACCAGCCGTCTGCGAGCCGGCCCAAGGGCGTGCTCCTTGGTCCCGACGGCCGGCGGAACGCAGGTGGCGGCGAGCACCAGGGCTCCCACTGTCGTCATGGCGGCCAGGTCGCGCACCACCAGCACGATCGGCAGACCCACTCGCGTGAGGCTCCCCGGTTCGGGCAGGCCCTCGATGCCAAGCGGCGAAAGGCCCCCGGTCAGACCTGTGGCCACCAGAGCCACAAGAGCCATGAGGACAGGCGCGACCAGCAGCGCGGGCGCACCCGCGCGTTGCATCAGTGCACTCATGTGTGGGTGTCCCGACGCACCAGCCGCATCACCGTGCCTGCTGCGAGGACGAGGAGCAGCAGCGCTCCGACCGCTACCGCCACGAGCGGCCAGGTCTCGCGCCCCGCAGGCGTACGTTGGTCGGTCGGGTCCTCCGTCGCGATCTCACCTGCCGAGGAGCTCTCGTCGGGGACGGGCAAGGCACGGTTCCGTACGACGAACCGCACGGTCCCTGCCACCGGGTGGCCGTCGCGGGAGACGACACGGAAGGCGACCTCCCACGAGGTCGTCGTCCCCTCTCCGGGGTCCGGCGAGGTCGGCATCGCTGCCAGCAGGACGTTGCGGCTCTGACCGCTCTGGAGCTCGAGTGGCGTGCTGTCACCGCCTTCGACCTGCAGCGTGACCGTGCTCAGTCCCGGATCCATCTCGTCCGAGAACTCCAGCCGCAGTTCGCGCGGGACTTCGTCGAGGCGGGCGCCGTCACGCGGATCAGACCCGATGAAGTCGGTGTGGGCCTGTGCGGGCGAGATGACGAGATTCGCGCCGACGAAAGCGAGGGCCGCGACCACGAGGGCGAGGGGTGTGCGGATCGAGCTCACCACTTGGCCTTGGACACCACGTAGAGCACGACGCCGGTACCGATGGCCGCGATCAGTCCGAGGATGATGGTCGAGAGACCGGTGCCGTCCATGTCGTCACACTCCTGCGTACGAATGAAGGCCGGGGATCCACAAGTTGACCCCGAAGAAGTTGAAGACGAAGGCCAAGAAACCGGCCAGCGCGAGCCACCCAGCACGCCGCCGCCATCCGACGGTCGAGAGTGCGTGCAGGTGCGCGGCGTAGAAGACCCAGGTGATGAACGCCCATGTCTCCTTGGGATCCCATCCCCAGTAGCGCCCCCAGGCGTTCTCGGCCCACACCGCGCCGGCGATGACGGCGAAGGTCCAGACGGGGAAGGCCACCAGGTGCACCGTGTGAGCGAGGTCGGAGAAGTGATCGTCCTCGTCGCCGCCTCCGCGCTGGCGCACCAGGTGTGCGATGGTCGCCAGCGCTCCGACGGTGAACAGGGCCCCGGCGGTGATCGCCGCTGCCACGTGGACGACGAGCCAGCGCGAGTTCAGGACGGGCACCAAGTCGTCCACGGGGGTGTACAGCGACGTCACGGACACGCCCAGCAGCACCAGGACGAGGGTGACCGTCCAGGGCGCAAGAACTCCTGTGGGCCGTCCACGGCCGTAGGCCAGGAAGGCCACCGCAACAGCGGCCGATCCGGTCAGCCCGAACTCGTACATGTTTCCCCACGGCGCCCGCCCCGCCGCGACTCCTCGCGCGACGACGGCCAGGCACAGCAGGATCGTGCCGAGCACCAACACGGCAGCTCCCGCGCGGCCCACCTGCTCCAGGCCCCGGTGGGGCGCGGGACGCAGCCCCGCGTCGCCGCCGGGCGAGGAAAGCACGACAGCGGCCCCGGACACCGCCGCAACCGGGACGGGCCTGCTGCGCGACAGGGCTGCAGCCAGCGCGAAGACGACGAGGGCGAGCGAGAAGACACCCAGGGCAGATGTCACGAGAGCATCCGACAAGCGCGCGGCGTCGAACGACGTCATTCTTCCTCCTTGTTCTGACCGGCACCTGCCGGGGGCAGACCGATGGTTGTCGCGAGATCGTGCAGCTCGCCGGGCGGCACAGGGCGGCGGGACAGGGACCGTCCGGCGAGCTCGACGGTGCCGTCGTCGTTGCGGCGTACCCAGATCCGCCGACGAGGGATGGCGAGCGATGCCGTGAGTCCCAGCATCAGGAGGATCGCGGCGGCCAGCGAGACCTCCTTGCCCGGGTCTCGGGCGATCTGGAAGTTCGCGAAGCGTGACACTCCGTCGAAGGTCACCGACCCGAGTCCGTCCGGCAGTCGTACGGTCTGACCGGGGGCGAGCGAGACACGCCACGGCTTGCCGTCTGCGTCGAGCACTTGATCAAGGTCGGTGAAGTCGAGCTCGAAGACCGACTGGGCGGTGCCGTCGTCGAGACCAAGGTCGCCGGTGTAGGCCATGAACTGCACGATCGGGTTGACCTGGTCCGGATAGGCGGAGACACCCATGCCATCGGGACCGTCGACCGCCGTGGGGAGGAACAACCCGCGCAGCGCCAGGGAGGTCGGGCGTGCGTCCGGCGCCTTCACCACGCCGTCGGAGGTGAATGCTGGGTCGACGGGCAGGAAGATGATCGGTCCTGAGACCGCGACGTCGCCGTTGCCGTCCCGCACCGTCAGTTCCGGCGCGTAGCCATGCCCTGTCAGGAAGAACTTGGTGCCGTTGATATCGAGGGGTCGGTTGGGGCGGATCGTGAACGAGCCGTCGCCCTCCTCGGCGCTGTCGTAGGAGACCGCCGCTTCGAACTTGCGGGGCTCCCCGAAACGGGCCCCCTCGGTCTCGAACTCCGCCGCGAAGTCGTTGAGTGTCAGTTCCAGGGGTTCCAACCCGGCAAGATCGGCCCACGGTGCTGGTGTCAGGGCGTCATAGGAAGAAGAGACGTTGGCGAACGTGGTTCCCTCGACCAGGGCAACGCGCCCCTCGTAACCGAACAGCTTGCCGCCGGCGATGCCGAAGAGGAGGACCAACAGCGAGAGGTGGAACGCAAGGTTGCCGAGCTCCCGCAGGCGGCCCTTCTCGGCGCGCACCTCGTTGCTGGTGCGGGTCACAAGGAACCGCCGGTCACGAAGGTGGGCGGCGGCGACCGCGAGGGGATCGTGCGGCCGCGCGACGAGACCACGGTGATGCCCGGTCTCGCGTGACAGGTGGCGCGGACTCGGCGGCGGCGCGGCCCTGTACTCCCGCCACAGCTGGGCCGACCGGGGCACCACACAGCCGGTCATGGACACGAGGAGGAGCACGTACACAGCCGCAAACCACGGTGCGCTGTAGACGTTGAACAGGGACATGCGGTCCAGCCACGGGGCCAGATCGGGATTGGCGCGATAGAAGTTCGCCACCGCAGCCGGGTCACTGGCGACCCCCCGCTGGGGCAACAGGGAACCAGGGACGGCAGTGAGGGCGAGGAGTACGAGCAGCACGATGGCGGTGCGCATCGAGGTGAGGCGGCGCCACGCCCAGCGTCCCCAGGCCGTCACCTCCGAGGGTCGCGGCCGGCCTCGCTCGTGGGGGTCGCTCGGGAGGGACCGGAGGGCCTCTTCCGATCCGAGCTCGTGCTCCTCCTGCGCGACATCCATCACGGACATACTATCTTGCTTAGTAGATCTAACTCATGCACGGGTCATCACGCTCGTACGTCACCAGCACCGTGCCGACCGCGAGCGACCGAGGAGCAGTTTTGCGTTTCCGGGACACACCTTCCGACGCCGGCGGCGACCAACCGCTCTACTTCGAGCGGCTGCGCGTGCCCGTCCGGTGGTGGGTGCAGTGGTCCGTCATGGTCGGCAGCTTCTGGTTGGCCATGATCGTCGCCGTTCCCGAGAGGCTCGCATGGATCGTGACGGCGATGCTCGCGCTTATCATGGTCGTTGTTCTCCGCTCCTACGGGTCACCCAAGATCATCGTCACCGCGCAGTGGATCCATGCTGGTCGGGCACGGATCGAACGACGGCACCTGGGTCCTGTCGCGGCATTGAATGCGAGCGAGATGCGATCACAGGCGGGACCGAAGGCAAGTGCACGCGCACATCTGCTCCTACGTCCCTACATCGCGACCGGCGTGCGGATCGCCATAGACGATCCGGACGATCCCACGCCGTACTGGCTCCTGAGCTCTCGCCGGGCGTCGGATCTCGCAGCAGCACTCGCGAGCGAAGTGCCTCGAGTCCAGCAGGCTTCCTGAGCCTTGGAACGTCAACAAGGTCATCATTCGCCCCGATAGTCTGACGCTGGCGCGTGCGGCACCCCCACCGGGTGAAGGCCGCCTGGCCCACGTGACCGGGCGACCCGACCGAGGAGTGAAGTGAGCGCCAACAAGCAGCGGAAGGCACGTCAGAAGCTCGAGCGCGAGCAGTGGGAGCGCGAGCAGGAGCGATTGGCGGAGAGCCGCCGGCATCGCAACCTGCGCCTCACCGTCCTGTTCGCAGTTGTCGCGATGTTTGCCGTCGTGGGCCTTGTCTTCGCCCTCACGGCGCGCGACGAACCGGATCCCAGCGTCGAGCAGTCCCGGGACGAGCCCGTCGAGCTCATACCTGAGGAGGCCGCCCGCGAGGCGCAGGCCACCGCGGCCAACGCGGCGAGGGACGCCGGCGAGGCGATCGCCGAGGACTACACGGTCGCGCCCGGTACCCCGGTGGACAGCGGCCTCAAGCCGGCAGCCGATGACCGGCCGGTGGCTTGCGGCGCGAAGGCACCCGCCAACGTCCGCGCCACGCGCGCCCGTTACCCCGGCGGCCCCGCACAAGTCCTCCGGGACGGCGTGGACTACGTCGCGAAGATCAAGACCTCGTGCGGCCCCATCACCATCGACCTGTTGGAGCAGGACGCGCCGGTGGCGGTGAACTCGTTCGTCTTCCTCGCGCAGGAGGGCTTCTACGACGGGCTCGAGTTCTTCCGCGACTTCGGTGGCATCACCGCCATCCAGGGCGGCAGCGGCGACAACACCGTGGGGTGGGACATCGGCTACCGGCTTCCCGACGAACTGGACCTCGCCGAGCGCGAGGGCTATCCCATCGGAACCGTGACGACTGCCGGCGAAGGCCCCTACACCGCAGGAAGTGACTTCTACATCGCGTACGGCAAGAGCTTCGACTCCGGCTTCGAGGCCAACCGGATCCAGACCACCTTCGGCCGCGTGCTGAGCGGGATGGACGTCATCGCCGAGGTGACTGCTCTGGACCGCGTTGGAATGGGCGGCGAAGGGTACGCCGAGCGGCTGTTCATGGAGTCGGTGACCATCGAAGAGCGCTGACCCCTCATCCGCGACCGCCCGTCAGTAGGTCGTCACGTGTACGTGATCGAAGTGGTTGGCCGTCACCGAGCCTCGGTCCGCCATCGATCGCCAGCCCTCGCCCGAACGCTGCACGGACCAGATGTTCCGGGCGTGGATCAGGTAGCTCACCCCGAGCGCCGAGCTGTACTGACGGATGAACTCCGCGACCTCCCAGCCCCTCTCCCCCGCCACCATGATGTCCATGGCGATCCCTTGGGCGTGTTCGCCGTCGCTGCGCACGGTCCCGTAGGTGGCAATCTCGGGGAAGTTCGAGCACACGGCCGCGTGGATCGCTCGGATGTTGGGGCTCACCCCAGCCGGGACGGAGGTGCCGTTCGCGCACTCCCCTCCCAGACCGGGCTCGGGCGACGGCTTCTCGGCACTGAGGTAGCCGGCAGTCACCCATCGGGCACCTCCTTCGATCACGATCTCCTGGCGACCGCGAAATTCACGCCCGGTGACGCGTACCTTGACGGCCGTCTCCAGCACGCCGAGCCGCTGGGCCTGCTCGTCGGGGCGGGTCCAGATGTTCAGCTCTGTGGTGGTCCACCGGGTGTCGGTCGCGGCATTGACTGCCCGCGCGACCGATTGACGTCGCATGATCTTGTCTACCGGAGTCGGCCTAGATGACCCGGTGGCCCGCCGCGATGGGACATCGGCGGAGAGCGCCGCCCTCCGCCCGTTGCGGGACACCAAGGGTTCGCGAGTCACGACGCCGGTCGCGCTGGACACGTTGTTCGCAGAGGTCGCGGGCGGGGCGACCTCGGCGCCCTGCACGCCGATCGCGACGGCAGTTCCCGTCGCCAGCAACGCCAGAGGCGCAGCGATGAAGCCCGCACGAGGCACGCGACGGCCTCGCGGTCGGATGTGCTTGTGCCTCGGCTTCTTGCGCGCCACACCGTTCCCCTTTCTCCTGCGCGTCGCAGGCGACATGGGCTGCGAGCGATCCGCCGCAGACCCTATCTACTAAGCGGCATAGTATGAAACCACGGAGACGATCACAGGATCGCCGACTTGATAGTTGCGTATCTGCGTGAACATGCAGATATAGTCGGGGCATGGCCCCCCAGGAGCAGCAGATGGAGATGCCCACCGACGACCAAGTCGATCTCGCGGTCGAGGCGTTCCGGATGCTGGCAGATCGCAAGCGGATCAAGATCCTTTGGGCGCTGCTGCACGGTGAATCCTCGGTCAACAACCTGGCAGAGCAGGTCGGTGCCAGTTCGTCAGCGGTGAGCCAACACTTGGCCAAGCTGCGATTGGCGGGCCTGGTGCACGTGCGCAGGGAGGGGACCTTCGCCTACTACACGGCCGCGGACGAGCACGTACACCGACTTCTGGACGAGGCGCTGTTCCACGCCGAGCATGCGAATCAACCGGATCAGGTAGCAGTGGTGCACCAGCTCCACAGCGACGAGCGCCAAGGAAGGGATCACTGATGGGCACTGGACACGGACATGGCACCAGCCACGCAGGGTCGACCCACCGGTGGCGGCTGGTCGCCGCCTTCGTCATGGTCGCGGCATTCTTCGGAGTCGAGCTGATAGTCGGCATCCTCTCCGGGTCGCTGGCCCTCATCTCGGACGCCGGTCACATGGCGGCCGACGTCGTCGCCCTCGGCGCAGCGCTCGTCGCGACCAAGATCGCCAGCCGCCCTGACTCCACGGGGCGACGCACGTACGGCTCCTACCGAGCCGAGATCTTCGCCTCTGGCTTCACCGTGCTCATCATGCTCGGGGTCTCTGCGTACGTCATCGTCGAGGCCATCGCCCGACGCGGTGGCGAGGGAGACGTGGCAGCCGGCCCGATGTTGATCGTCGGAGGGATCGGCCTGCTCATCAACGTCGTCTCCATCTTCCTGCTGCGCGGCGGCGCGGAGGACTCGCTCAACGTCAAGGGCGCCTACTACGAGGTCGTGGCCGATGCCGCCGGCAGCGTCGGCGTCATCGCCGCGGGAGTTCTCGTCGTACTCACCGGCGACTCCTGGTGGGACACCGTTGTCGCCCTTGCCATTGGGATCTTTGTCGCGGTGCGAGCGGTCATGCTGGGACGGCAAGTCCTGGCCGTGCTCGGGCAGCACGTCCCGGAAGGGATGGTGGTCGATCAGGTGGTCGCCGATCTCACTGCGATCGACGGTGTCGCAGATGTCCACGACCTCCACGCCTGGACCCTGACCTCTGGGATGAACGTCGCCACAGCACACCTGGTGCTGACCGCTGCGGCCGATCCCCAAGCAGTCCTGGCGTCGGCTCAAAAGGTCCTGCGCGAGGAGCACCGCGTGGAGCACGCCACGCTCCAAGTGGAGTCGTCGCCGACGAAGGAGTGCCTCGAGCGGGCCTGGTAGACCTCAGCCGCCGCCGCGGAGGCGCGAAAGCGTGGCAAGGGCCTGATCACGCTGCCACGGCGACATGCCGGGGTCAGTAGCGAGGCCTCGTTGCAGGTGGGTACGCGCGGCGTCAGTCATCCCGAGAGCGGCCTCGATGGTGCCGCGGTGGATCCAGAACCTGGCTTCGGGCGTACCCAGGCGCGTCGCGGCGCGCGCGATCTCGAGCGCCTTCGCGTCACGGCCGACGCGGTGCAACGCCCAGGCGTACGCGTCAGCGACGTGGACGCTCGTGCGTCGCGACCACTCCACCTGGGCCTGTTCGAGTGCTTGTCGGGTTGATCCGTGATCGGCCTCGAAGATGGCGGTCTCCAGATCACTCTTGACGCCGTTGGCGTCGAGCAGCTCGATCGTTGTCCGGACGACGTCGTACTGCGCCTCCGCCTCCGCGGTCCGCCCCAGGTGATCCAAGAGCTCACCGAGCTCGGTGAGGTACTCAGGCAGCGGCTGCCGGGCGGTGACGTCTTGCCAGGTCTTGACCGCACCCTCGAGGTCTCCGCGCGCCGTTTGAAGGCGCGCGGTGGAGACAAGTGCCAGCAGGCGGTCCGGCGCCGCCTGCTGCGCGATCTCCAGGTCACGCCCGGCAGCCTTGAGGCGGCCCTGCTTGCGAAGGACGTCGGCGCGCAGGGTCAGCAGGTAGGCACGCTCCGCCCCGCCACCGTTGGCCGCTGCATCGCGCAGGACGTCCCCTGCGCGGTCGAGGTCTCCACGAAGCTCGTAGGCGTAGGCGAAGCGCGCCGCGATCGCGGTGCTCGGTTGGCGTCGGTCGGCGGTCCGCAGCGCCTGCAGCTGGTCGTCGTACCTGCCGAGCTCGGTGAGCGTGTCAACGCGGATGGCGAGGCTGCCCACGTCGAACGCGTTGATGGCCAGCGCCTCCTCGGCGCTCGCGAGAGCCTCAACGAAGTTGTGTCTAGCCGACTCGATGGCCGCGCGCGCAGCCAGCGCAATGAAGTTCTCGTCGGGCTCGATGGTGAAGGACCGCGAGGCGGCCTCGTCGGCCTTGTCGTAGTACGACGCCAATCCGGTCACCCGAGCCTGCTCGACATAGGCCACCGCGAGGTTTGCCCAGGACACGTGATCCTTCGGCACCCGCCGCAGCGTGTCCTGGAGCGAGATGATGGTGGCCCCGAGGCCCTGTCCGGAGTCCGGCACAACGCGAGCGACGGCTGGACCCGGCCGTTCTGTCGGTTCGCCGGACGTAGTGGCGATACCAATCCCGCCCGAGACGGCGAGGACGAGTCCGACGCCGATCGCGATCGCGGTCCTGCGCATGAGTGAAGCCCTTCAGTGAACGTCCCAGGTCATGGAGTGTTCGGTGTCAGGTTGAGCCTGGATTGGTGCTCGTCACCGACATCGACTACCTCAGGGTAGGTCGCATCACCGAGGGTGGCCGCCGTGCGTTCGAGTTCTCCGAGTTGTCTCTGCCACCCCGATCAGCGCCTGGTGGAGACCTCGAAGGTCGCCATCATGCCGTGGTCCTCGTGGTCGAGCATGTGGCAGTGCACCATGAACGGGCCGGTGTAGTCCTCGAACCGAGCGGCCACGACGACGTCTTCTCCGGGGTCTAGTTTCCAGACATCCTCGAGGCCGCGCTCCCACGGCAGCGGCCGGCCTCCGTTGCGGCTGACGGTGCGCCACTGCTCGGCGTGGATGTGGACGTAGTGGGTGAGGTCGCTGTCGTTGCGCAGGCGCCAGGCTTCGGTGTCGCCCAGCTGAACTTCGTGGTCGACCCGAGCGGGATCGAACGTCTGGTCGTTGATCCCCCAGAACGTTCCCTCCTCGACCGAGCCGCCGAGGTCGAAGCGCCACGTCTTCGAGACGACCTTCGGGGCCTTCACCCGCTTGGGGGACGGCAGGACCTGGGGTAGTCGGGATGAGTCCTTGGCCTTCTCGCCGACCCGGAACTGCATGATCGACGCGACCCGGGTTCCCGTGCCCTCGTCAGGCGCCACGTCCGTGCGGGGCACCGACTTCAGGATGACGTCCTGGCCAGTGAGGCCGTGGAAGTCGACGATGACGTCCGCTCGCTGCGAAGGGCCGAGCAGGATGTCCTGCCGGACGACCGGCTGCCGGAGCAGACCGTTTCCTGTGCCGATCTGCACGAACGGGCGCCCGTTGGACAGCGCGAAGTTGTACGACGTGAAGTTCGAACCGTTGAGCAAACGGATGCGGTACCGGACGGCTTTGACGTTCAGGTACGGGGCATACCTTCCGTTGGCGAGCACATGGGTGCCCACGGTCGCATCGTTCGGCGGGGCATTCGGTCCGGTGAAGGCCATCTGCTCGTGGCCGGTCCCGTGGCTTTGCACGCGTGTGGGCTCCTGAGGTTCCACCAGCGAATTGTCGTAGCGGAAGCTGCGGTCGGCGATAAGCAACGGCACATCCCGTCTGCCCGTGGGAAGCCGCAGGTCGCCCTCAGACGGATCGTCGACGATGAACATGCCCTGGAGGCCGCGCCAGTTGTTGAGTGACGTCCGGTCCATCCGATGGTCGTGGTAGAAGAAGAACGAGCTCGGCTCCGGCTTGGAGTCGTACCTCAGCGGGAAGTCGTAGGTCCGCGCCTGACCCGGGCGCACGGGGAACTTCGTGGGCTGTCCGTCGTCCTTGGACGCGTGGTGGTCACCGTGCAGGTGGACGGACGTAGGCCCCGCCCTCCTGGGCAATCTGTTGACGATTGTGACGCGGGTGCGCTCACCCGTGGGCCGGCGGATCGTAGGCCCTGGCCACGAGCCGCCGTACGTCCACATGGGGGTCTGCCGGCCGGTGGGGAGGACCCGGACGGCTCGCTTCTGAGCGATCACCCTCGGATTCGCCGCTGTGATGACCTTGGGTATGACGAGCGGCTGGTCGAAGCTGGGCGCAGCAGGCTCCTCCCCGGGCTCGGCCCCCGTGACCGTCAGCGTCCCGCGCATGTTGGGGTGGAACCGGCAGAAGAACGGGTACTGGCCCGCCGCCAAGCCTGCAGCGATCTTGACGGTGACGGTCGCCCCAGTGCGCACCAACACATCGAACAGCGGCCTTCCGGCGGCGTCGACTGCGACTGATGTGACGGTGTGGTTGAAGTCATCGAGGTTCACGATGGTCAGCCAGCCGTCCTGGCTCATCGTGCTTGCTGCAGGGCTGAAGCCCTGCCGCGTTCCGCCCTTGTTGATCACGATGGTGGTCGACGTCGCGGCAGCGCTACTTGCCGCCGTCTGTTCTGGAATGCTCGCCAAGGCGGTGGACATGAGCACCGCCGCGGCAAGCAGGACCCATCCCGCATATCTCCGCCTGGCCCTCGACACCCATCCATGGTGCCCCAACGCGTGCGCACGGAGTGTCCGTTTTTCACCCACAACTGGCGAAGATGCCGGGTAGGGCCTCTCTGCGACCCGCGCAACCGCACGGTCTGCCGCTCGATGGCCCCCCTTACGGTGGGACTGTGAGTTGGAGACACGGTGTGGCGTTGCTGGTGTGCGTCGCACCGGCGACGCTCGCTGGTCCCATGCCCTCCAGCGCGGTCCCCGCAGCGACCGTGATCTCAGTGCCGACACGGGCGTCCCATGACACCGACCTCCCCCCGCGGATCGCTGATCACCAGCAACACGGTGAGGACGGTCCCATCACGACCGGCAAGGACGAGGGTCCAAAGTCTCGCCCCGCGGTCGCCGCAGCGCCCGTGTTGTCGGGCGCCTACCGCTTCGTCTCGGCGCCGGACTTCCTCAACCAGGACGTCGCCGACCTGACCGCCGGCGGTCGGGAGCAGCACACCGATCCCGACACGGGCACGGTGGCGAACTCGACCAATCCCGCCTATGAACGGGCCCTAGACCAGGTTCTCTCGGAGGTCGGGTCGCACGGAGCCACCGACCTGCTTGTCGCGGGTGATCTGATGGAGGGCCGCTGGGGCCGGGACGACTCGGGAGCCGGAGTCTTTGGACCGGTCCGCACCGACTCGCAGCGGATGGCCGCTGCTCAGGAGGCTGCCGCCGTCTATTACCCGGCATGGTCCCGGCGGCTGACCGAGCAGGGGCTGACGCCGTACCCGGCCTTGGGCGACCACGAGATCGGCGACAACCCGTGGACCAAGCGAGGTGATGCCTGGATCCGGTTCAAGCGGAAGCATGTGCCTGCGTTCAAGCAGCTGTTCGCGAGCGAGCTGCTCAGGAAGCCTGACGGCGAGCGGCGCTTCGTGGACCGTCCGAGTAGCGGCCAGGCCAGGGACACGGCGTACGCCGTGCGGCTGGACGCGAATGTCCTCCTCGTGACCATCGACCCCTTCACGCGGCGTCACGGAGAGGTCCGGGCGCGTGTCGACCGGGCCCAGCTGAAGTGGCTGCAGGAGGTGTTGCGCAGGGCGCGCAGGGAAGCTGTGCCGTGGGTCATGGTCCAGGGACACACCCCGATCGCCGGGCCAGTGCGATACCGCAACTCCAGCCAGCTGACGTATCAGGGCGGCACGGACTCGGCCCTGTGGAGGACCATGGTGAAGGGCGGAGTCGACGTCTATCTCTGCGGCGAGGTCCACGACCAGACGGTCAACCTCCGCGACGGCATCCTCCAGGTCGCTCACGGGTCATTGTTCTACCGAGGCGAAGCGTCGTACCTCCTCGGTCAAGCCACTGCCAAGCGACTGGTCTTCGAGAACCACCAGTTCCGCGGCCGCGTGGACTTCACGGATCGTCTCTGGACGACGTCGCGACTCGGTGCGCCTGGTTCGGTCGTCTACCCCGACGCGTCGCTGGTCACAGGCACCTTGGAGGCGCGCCGGACTGCATCCGGCGGGGTCGACATCGAGTCGTCAGAGGGCATCTTGCGCCCCGTACGTGGAAGGTTGACCTCGAGCCGCCATCGGTAGGACGTATGCCGGTCTCTTTTCGCCTGCCAATTGGACACTTCCAGCCATGAGGGTGCGGGAGTCAAACGACCCCGAAAGGACCATTCGTGCCCCGCAACAAGCGCGTCGTCACCACGGTGGCGGCCCTCGCTGGCCTGATCACCGTCGGCTCCATCGCTGCCACGGCAGCCATCCCCGCTCCTACTCCCAACGGGTTCACCCAGGACCGTTCCGCTGAGCTGGCCAAGCAGATCAACCCGGCCAAGCCGCGCAATGTCATCCTGATCATCGGTGACGGCATGGATGACTCCATGATCACCGCCGCCCGCAACTACGAATACGGCGCCGGTGGCCGATTCCCCGCGCTGGACGCGTTGCCCTTCACCGGTGCCATGACCACCTACGGCCTCAAGGTGGGCTCGGGTCCGGACTACCCGATCGCCTACGTCTCGGACTCCGCGCCGACCGCGAGCGGCTGGTCCACCGGCAAGAAGACGGTCGACGGTCGTCTCTCACAGGGGCCCAGCACCGCCAGCAACGTGCCCGGCGAGGACTACGAGACGGTTCTGGAGAAGTACAAGAAGCAGGGCAAGCTCGTTGGCAACATCACGACGTCCGAGATCACGGACGCAACGCCCGCGGCCGCTGCCTCACACATCAACGCCCGCGCCTGCCAGGGCCCGACCGACATGACCAACTGCGCCGAGGCCCGTAAGGTCAACGGGGGCAAGGGCTCTGTCGCCGAGCAGCTGGTCGACAACAAGGTTGACGTGCTGATGGGCGGCGGAGCGTCGCGCTACGCCCAGGCAACCGACGCCGGCTCCTCGGTGCTGGCCTACGCGCAGACGACCCACAAGTACCGGCTGGTGAGCGACGCGCCCGGCCTCACCTCGGTGACCTCACTGGCCGATGGGCCCGTCCTGGGCCTGTTCGCCAACGGCAACCTGACGCCTATGTACCAGCCGCTGGTCGCGACCGCCGTCGGCGCTGGTGGCCCCAGCACGAAGTGCACGCCAGCAGATCGCGGCAATCAGCCAGACCTGTCGGCCATGATGACGAAGTCGATCGAGCTCCTCGACAACCCCAACGGGTTCTTCCTGCAGGCCGAGAGCGCGATGATCGACAAGCAGGAGCACGCCTCGGACATCTGCGGCGCCATTGGTGACCTCAAGGAGCTCGACGAGACCGTCGCGGTCGCCTTGGCCTATCAGGAGAAGCATCCTGACACCCTTGTGGTCGTCACCGGCGACCACGCGCACTCCACCCAGATCGTGGGTGGGAGCGCCGACGACGGCAAGCAGCTCGCCACGGTGCAGACTGCAGACGGCGACCCGATGACGGTCGCGTACTCCACCAACGCGGTGGGATCCGACCACACCGGTGCCCAGATCCGGGTGGCGGCCTCCGGCCCGCAGGCGGCGAACGTGACCGGCGTCATCGACCAGACCGACCTGTTCGCCACCCTGCTCGGCCGCACACCCAGCACCATGCCCGGGACGCCCGTCACTCCCGGCACGCCCGGTACGCCCGGTACGCCGACCCCCACGCCCACCCCGGCCAAGCCGGCAGTGTCGACGGTCTCCGCAGCAAGCATCGCCAAGGAGGTGCTGGCCCGCCGTGGCCTCCGGGTCGCCGTCGCTGCCACCGGTGGCCAGAAGGTCACCATCAGGCTCGTAAAGGACGGCAGGACATTGGTCAGCAAGACGCTCGGCTCGACCGGAGGTCGGGTCGCGCTCAGGACGACCAAGGCCAAGATCGGCAAGGTGAAGGTCGTGGCCACGGTGACCGGCGCCGGCGGCTCCGTGACCGACAGTCAGCGGGTCCGGGTCACCCGCTGATGAACCGTCCGCGGTCGACCTGCTGAGACAGCCCCACTTCCGGGCGTGGACCGAACGGTTCGCGCCCGGAAGCGTTCGGTGGCGATCCTCTTGGAAGGCTTGCAAGCTGTACCGGGGTACAGGCTTACGGTGGTGCCATGGAGACGAAGTCAACGATGGGATTGGGCGAGCTGAGCTGGGCCGACTCGGCCGCCTGCACGCTGCCCACCTCAGAACGGCCGTTGCGGCTTGCCGAGTTCGACGACCTCTTCGCCACCGCTCTGCGGTCCGTCGTGCGGACCAGCAATACCTCTGTGCGAATGGAACTGTCGGGAGATGCCGAGCTCGCCGAGCAGACCAGACAGCTCGCGGAGCGCGAGTCGGCTTGTTGCTCGTTCTTCACCTTCGATGTTGCCCCGCTGGACGCAGGGCGGGTGGCCTTCGACGTACAGGTGCCGGCGTCGTACGTCGACGTGCTGAACGGCCTGGTGACTCGTGCGGACGGAATCCTGGGCAGGGTGTCATGACCACGCGCGTGGAGGCGGCCGCTGGGCTGCGTCGAGGTCAGGTCGCCGCGGCGGCAGGCGTCAACATCGAGACCCTCCGCTACTACGAGCGCCGCGGCCTGCTTCCCGAGCCTGAACGCAGCCCCGGAGGCCACCGGCTGTACGCGCCCGAGGCTGTCACGGTGCTGCGCATCATCAAGGCTGCACAGCGTCTCGGGTTCACCCTCGACGAGGTCGCCGACTTGCTCGAGCTCGGCAGGCACCGGCACGGGAATCGCGTCGACGCGGGACTGCAGGCGCACGCGAAGGCGAAGCTCGCTGAGATCGAGGAACGCATCGCGGACCTGGAGACCATCCGAGAGAACCTCCGGACGGCCCTGGACGCCGGTTGCGACGACCTCACCGTCTGCGCAAACAGTGATTGTTGCCCGTTGCCGTTCGTGCAGATCACCACCCGCACCAATCCGGACAGGAGCCTCTGATGACCCTGCGTGACCGCCATCTCGTCGGCGCCGGAGCAGCGGCATGCGCCGTCTGCTGCGCCGCACCGGTGCTGGGCCTGTTCGGACTCGCGACGGTCGGAACCGCTGCGACCATGGCGACCCTCCTCTTCGCGGGGACGGTGTTCGCCCTGGTCGTCGGTGTCGCCATGCTCGCCGGCGTCCTGCTTCGCCGCCGCGCGCAGCGGGCCGCCGTGGTGTCGGGTGCGACCTGCGCGGTCCCGTCGGCGGGCCCGGTGCATGTCGACCTCACGGCGAGCCCGGACTCGCGTTAACAAGGCACACTGACCACGTGTTGATCACCAAGTCCCTGCTTCTGTTCGTGCTGGCCGCTGTCGCCGAGATCGGTGGTGCCTGGCTGGTCTGGCAGGGGGTACGCGAGAACAGGGGGTGGGCGTGGATAGGGGCAGGTGTCATCGCCTTGGGTCTGTACGGCTTCGTTGCGACCTTGCAGCCCGACGCGAACTTCGGCCGCATCCTGGCCGCTTACGGCGGGGTGTTTGTAGCGGGCTCGCTTGCGTGGGGCATGGTTGCCGACGGATTCCGGCCCGACCGTTACGACGTCACGGGCGCCCTCATCTGTCTGGTCGGGGTCGCCGTCATCATGTACGCACCCCGTTCAGCGTGAGTCGTGCGATCCCGGGACGCTCAGGGTTTCGGAAGCGCCGCCTTAACCTTCTCCTCGTCGGTGAGTCGACTCGTGTGCTCCCACGGGAAGACCCATCGAAACAGATTGAGGCCAGGTCGCTTGCACCAACACTCGTTGGCGCAACCGCACCTGATGGCCCCAGCCGCTTCGGCAGCCTTGTTGCCGAGCGCCAACAGGATGTACCCGCCCAACACGATTGCGACCGCCCTCTTCACGACAGCACCTCTACAAGCTGCTCCATGGTGGGCGAACCACTCAGGCCATCCGGCGTCGCGTAGATCCGGCACGCCAACCCGACCTGCTCGCTGCCCGTGCTGAACGGGTCCTGCTCGTCTATCCGAATCGTCGGCGACCCCGTGAAGCCAAGCCGCTCCGCCTCTTCGGCGGTCGCAACGTTCCGATGCTGGACCGTGGCGTCGTTGTGCCCGGTGGCAACCAGTGCCTGCGTCAACCGTTCGTCCGCGACGGTCCAGTTCGGGCATCCGTCGAAGTAGAGCAGCTCGACCTTCATGCGTGGACTCCTGTCTGGCGGGTGGCGACCTGTTGCTGCAGATCCTCGTCGTCGCTTGGCAGCCACGATCGAACGTCCTTCCAGCGTCTGCGGTCAGGCTGCCACCCGACCCCGTGCTCCGGCACTCTTGCCAATCCCAGGCAGGAACCGACCCGTCGACGCCTCATAATGGGCGTACTCGGGACCGTGAAGAGCCCGCAAGTAGGGTTCCTCGACGACGCGGACCTGTAGCTGCAACGCGGCGACCAGGCATGCGAGTCCGGCGACCGCTACTGCGTTCGGCACCATGAGGGTCAGGCCAAGGGCAGTCAGGCTCATGGCGGTGAATATCGGGTTCCTGACGAAGCGGAACAGGCCGTCCGTGACAAGGCTCGTCTGCTCCGTCACGTCTACGCCGATGCGCCACTCACTACCCATACGCAGCTGTGCGGCCAGGGTCAGGGCGATGCCTCCTGCGGCGATGAGAAGGCCAACGACGTTCAAGCCCAGATGGTCGAACCGCGCAATCGGGGGCAGCCCGAAGAGCCCGGCGACAGGTGCTGCGAAGCCGACCACCAGCGCGACAGCGAACAAGATCCCGGCCGACCACTCGACCGAGCCGACCCGTCCCCCAAGCCCGCGAAATCCTGAGTCGCCGGTTCGCCGGACTTGAATGACGGTCCGTGCGACAAACGCGACGAGGAGGTAGACGGCGTAGGCGCCGATGGCGGCCCAGGTCATTGCTCGATTCCTTCGCGGCGACCGATGGTCACGTTGTGCGGCACCACATCGGTCGGCGGGCAGCACCCGTCTGTGCACCCGCCAGCGTCATCGTTGCACCCGCAGGCACTGTCCGATTGCGAGGCACCGGTCGCCGTGGTCGCGTCAGGGAGGCAGGCCACCGGGCCGCAGGCGCAGCCCTCACCCCGCCAGGCCTCGACGCCCTCCCGCACAGCGACGACGGCAATGACCAGTCCGGCGACGGGGTCGGCCCAGGACCAGCCCAGGGTGGCGTTCAGGACGAGCCCGACCAGCAGCACTGCGGACAGGTAGGTGCAGAGCAGGGTCTGGGTCGAGTCGGCCACCACCGCGTTCGAGCCGAGTGACTTGCCTGTACGGCGCTGGGCCCAGGAGAGGAACGGCATGATGATCAAGGATGCGACGGCGAGCGCGATGCCTACCGGCGATGAGTCCGGATCGTGGCCACTGGCAAGCGTCCGAACGGACTCGAAGGTCACGTAGGCAGCGAGACCGAAGAAGGAGAGCGCCATCAGGCGCAGGGCGGATCGCTCACGCGACTCCGGGATGGGGTGCCGGAACTGCCACAGGATGATGAGCCCGGAGGACACCTCGACGATGGAGTCCAAACCGAACCCGACGAGGGCGACCGAGCCGGCGACGATGCCCGCCGTGATGGCGACAACGGCCTCGATGGCGTTGTATGCCACGGACGCGCCGGCAAGGAGCTGAGCCCGTCGACCTAGCCGCCTCCTTTCGGCGGAATCCAAGGCGGGGGCGTGCGCGTGCGCGCTCATCAGGATTCCTTGCCCTTCGTGGTTCCGAAGGTCGGGCAGAGCGTGACTGCGTCTCCGGTCAGCGCGAGCAGCCGCTCCGCTGAAGCGAGCAGGTCAATCACGGTCTCGGCGTGGTTGAGGGTCCACATCGATGCGCGTCCTTCTGGACGAGAGGTCACCAGCCCACAGTCACGCAGGCACGCCAAGTGCTTCGAGACGGTGCTCTGAGCAAGGCCCAGGTGAGCCGTCAAGTCCACAACTCGATGCTCGCCAAGTGCCAGGTGTCGGAGGATCGCCAATCTCGAGGGCTCGGAGAACCCATGGAAGAGGCAGGCTGCTGCCGTGAGCGCGGCCGCTTCGTCGAGGTTTGGACCCGCGTCCCGAATTTGCATCGTCATGTGGCGATGTTAGCGCCTTTGAGGCATTTCCGGCAAGTTGCTGACCGGGTCCCATCGTTCCCTATCCGTGCCTCGACGACCTCTCAAGCCACGGGGTCGACGAACGCACAAGAGCCCACAGCCCCGCACCGGCGAACTTGATCGAGTTCCAGGCGAAGATCGCCACCAGACAGTTGAGATACCCCGGACCACCTCGCTCGACGAGCGTGGCGCAGATGCTCATGGCGAACAGGTACGCCGGGACCGCAACCACGGCAACAGGGATTGCCCACACCGTGCCGCCCGGGGTGCGGAGCCAGTCGACGACACGGTTGGTGGGCATGTGCGAGCGCAGGCAGCCACGCAGGGAAGTGCTGGTGTTCCACAGCAGTGCGAGCATGGAGGTCCCCTTCGCGAGACGGTTTAACCGCACCTTGCACACCACATTCGTGAGGACGGGCGCTGGCGTGCCCGTCCTGTGGAGAAGTCCCGCACGACAGTCCCGTGGACCCGGTTAGACGATCGCCCGTCTTTGTCGATCGATGCTGAGGTCACCGCCGTTCTGCGTGTGGCGCGTGTTGTCAGCGATTGCCCGCGCTCGCCGGATTGCCTGCCGTGCTCGGGCCGCATCGAATTTTTGCGCCGTGTGCCGGACCTCTCCGAGAGCGCTTCGACCGTCAACCCGGTAGCGATCGCGATAGGCGGCGACAGTCCTGACTTCGTTGAGCCAGCTGCTGCGGGCTGCATCGCTCCTGGGCGGCGCCCCAAGGCGCTTGAGCCAGGGCGCGTCCGCCTCGACCGCGTTGAAGGCCAATGCGGCGGCCCGCGACTCCATCAGCGTGTGTCGCTCGGTGAGGGCGGTCATCATCTCCGAGCTGATCGGCCCCACGGCCATAGGCACCAGCCCGACGATGTGTCTGGGCTCGGCGCGGCACTTCCCATCCTTGGGCGGCGATGTCTTCCGGAGTCGACTGATCAGCACGGCCCCCACGTCGTCAGCATCTTCAAACGATCGCCGGCCGACGAGCACCGGCAATAGCCGGTCGACGTCATGACGGTTCGCCTCAGCACGTCGCAGCTCGGCAGTGAGCGGACCGAACGAGTCGGACCCCAGAACTGAGTCGACCTGCTCGTCGGTCAACCCGCAATTTCTCACCAGTCCGACCCATCGGTCCCGCTGTGCAACAGCAGCGATGGTCTCGTATTCCGCCGCGAGCTGCGCGATGGATGACCACTTCTCCTGCTCCTCAACGATCATCTGGTGGGCGGACAGTTCCGCGCCGGAGTGCTTGAGCACGCCGTACAACACGGTGCGTGCGTTCACCTCGTCGGACTCTGGCGGGGCGTGAACCTCATCGGGCTTGTCGAGTGCGACGTAGGCGATGTTCGCCTCTCTCCCCCGTGTCATGGAGACGTAGAGATTCTCGCGAGTGGTTGCGCATGAGACGACGACGTGCGAAGTCTCGACGGTGAGCCCCTGGGCGCGGTGAGCCGTCACGGCGTACCCAAGGTCGACGTGCTCTGCGACGTAAGCTGCTGGCAGCGTCACGCTTTCCCCCTTCGCGTCGAGCCGCTGGACAGTCATCGAGCCGTCCTTGTTCACATTGGTGACGCGCCAGCGGTCGCCGTTGCGGACCCATCCGCCACGCATCGTTGACAGACGACGGTCGTTGCTGCGGGTGATGACGAGATCACCCGTCGACGCACGCGTGCCCTCTGCGAGATTCACCTCGATGCTTCCCGCTGGATCGCCCCCGGCGATGCGGTCGGCGCGGGCTCGTGTGTTGAGGTACTTCACCGTCTCGGTCGCCTCTGCCACGAGGATCGCGGCGCGACCGGACCGCACGTCGTCGCTCCAGGCGAGGTAGGCGGCATCCATCATCTCGTCAGTGGTGCCCTCACGGACCCGGTCGTGCCGGACGTACGTGCCGATGACCTCGGTGCGGCCGAAACGCAGGTCGAGCGACGCGGTCTTCTCCCACTCGTTGGTGAAGCGGTGGACCTCGGTGAGCTCGGGAGTGTCGGGACGGGCGGCGGCCAGGATGGTGAACGCCCCTCCGGCCTCGACGGACTGGAGCTGCGCCCAATCCCCCACCAGCAGTACCTTCGCGCCGGCTTCGGCTGCGAGGGTGGCGAGCCGGTCGAGAGCCAAGGTGCCGGCCAGTGTGGCTTCGTCGATGATCACGAGTTGTCCGTGCCGGAATTGCGCCCGTCCGCGTTCGTACTCATGGAGCCACTTAGCGGTGTTCTCGCACCCGATGCCGAGGTCTTCCGCGAGCACGTGAGCGGCGACAGCGCTCGGGGCGAGGCCGACGACGCTGCCCCTCCCGTGCTCCTCCGTCCATGCTGTCTTCAGAGCGTGCATGGCGGTGGTCTTGCCCGCACCAGCCGGGCCGACGAGAAGGTCGATCTGCCGCCCGGACGCGGCAATCCGCGCGAGCGTCTCGACCTGCTCAGCACTCAACCGGCGTTGCCTGCGTCCCACGCGCTCGAGGACATCCAGGCTGACTGACGGACCGGTGAGGTCGGTCGATCGAGCCAGCAACCGGTCCTCAGCCGCGAGCAACTCCTCGGACGTAAAGACCACCGAGTGCCGCGGTCGGAACACGGTGGAGTCGTCCTCTCGACGGAAGACCTCGGGGCTGATGGCCAACTCTGGCGGGGTCAGGGACTGCGACTCCCCTTTCGCAGCATCGACGACCATCCCAATGACTGCTTCGCGGTCCTCGACACTGGCAAAGCGCCATCCCATCGTCTGCCGAGACGCCTCGGCCCAGAGGTTCCAGTGCCGCCACGTGGAACGCTTCTCGCTGACCGCCCCGACTACCGAGATCCCCACCTCAGCGACGACGTTCAGCGGTATGTCGTCGGCCTGGAGAGTTGGGCTGGCGACCGGACCAGCCGTGACCCTGCGTGCCCATTCAGCTGCGCTGGCACCAAGAATCGGGTGCGCCCGTTCCCTCCATTCCGTGGTGAGGTCGAAGAGCGATCGAATGACCTTCTCGGGACGCGTGGACAGGGTCGCCCCCGCTCGCAGCTCGATGATTCGCGTCGCGGAGGGGCGGCGCCCGCGCCGGGCGACATATTCGTCGATGAGTCGGTCGGTCTCTTCATCGACCATCCGTGAGCGACTGGAGAACTCCCGGATGAGCGATTCTGGGACGGGCTCCAGCTCCCAGGCAGCGTTGTGGTTCTTGCCTCTGTCGCGCTGCTCCCACTCGATCCCGAAGGTGCGGGTCATGCGGTCAGCGAGCACCGCGTTGTAGTGCGCCGACAGCGCCACCACCGCCGCATGAAGCGGCCGTCCGTCCAGGCTGCGCCACCGCCCGTCCTCTGCGGTTCTAACCTTGTTGGAGATGACGACGTGGGTGTGGAGCTGCGGGTCACCAAGACGTGAGTCCCAATGGTCGTACGCCGTCGCGACAATCCCGACGATGTCGGCCTGCGCCACGGCACCGTCACCGGCCGCGACGCCTCTTCGAGTCGTGGCGACCTCACGCTCGAGAAACGCGACTACCTCGTAGAGCGCCTGGTGGTGAGCTTCGAGGATGAGCGCCTGGGTTCCCTCGTCCGCGACACCCCAGAGCGCAGAGACCGACTTGGGCACGCTGAAGGTGAAGTCGTAGCCCGCGACGGCACGTCGCGTGCCGGCCGCGACCTCCTCGTGCGCGATCGTGGCCGTGGCCTCGCGTCGCTGCTCCTCGCTGAGGTCAAGAGGGAGATTGGCTACCCGGGTCGCCACCCGAGCCTTCGCCGCGTCGTACTCCGGGAAAGCTCGACCGAGCGATTCGCCAGTCACGGGATCCCGACCTGAGCCGAGCAGCAACGCGAGCTGCTGGGGCGTCACCTCGTCCCCTCGTTTGATCTCGCCACCACCGAGTGCATGGAGTCCCGAGCCGAGCCAGCGGCCGGGTGGCGTGCCCTCCTCGGTGTAGTACCTCGTGAGCGGGGTAAACCCGCCCATGTCGCGATCCCGACGGACCACGCTCTTGAGCAGGTAGTCGTATCCCCTGCCCGCCGACATCACCCGCATCGAGACGGTCACCGGTGCACACCTCCCTGGCATGCAGGTGCCGAAGTTGTTCCACAGGTCGGCCAAACGCCCGGTTGTCCACAGGCCGCAGGCCCACAGAGCCCCCCTCGTTCTGCAAACGGTGTATGTCGAGAAGGACGACGAGCTCGAGGAGGACGGGCGAGCGACGGCGGATCGACCACCGCACCTGGAGGACAGCGAGCAGATCAGGTCAGAAGCGAGGAGGGAAAATCATGGGAGACAGTTGCGTGGGACGAGTAGTCAGTGCGTCAATTGGTCCTGACGGAGTTCAATCCGGAAGTCACAAAGTTCTCCGCCAGTTCCTTCTCGGGGCGCCCTCGAGAGGGGAAGTCAGGAACTCGGCGATGACAATCTCACGGGGAGCCCGCGCACTCGCGGCTGCAGCACTCCTGCTGGCCGCGATGACTGCATGCGCCGGCGACCGCAACAGCAACAGCCCCGGCGCGCCGACCAGTCCCGCCTCGAGCACGCCGGACTCAACCGGGTCGACGACCCCGCCGCCTACGGAGACCGAACTTGCCTCCCGGGCCGCGTCCGAGATTCTCCGCAGGTACTACGGGGTCCGCAACGACCTGCGGCAGGACCCGAAACTGCCTTTGACGCGTCTGGGCACGGTGGCAGTCAGCGGCGAGCTCACTGCACAACGTCTTCTCGTGAAGAAGGAGCGAGAGGCCGGGCACCGTCAGGTGGGTGACACCAAGGTCGCCCAGTTCAAGGTCCAGTCGGTCAACCTCGACAACTCCGACCCGGCGTCCGGGAAGGTCCCCACCGTCCAGATCGATGTCTGCGCCGACGTGAGTGACGTGGACTTCATCGACTCCGGCGGCGACTCGATCATCAGTTCTGACCGTCCCGACAGCGGATGGATTCGATTCCTCGTGTCGAACTACGAATGGGACGCTGATCCCGATGGCGGATGGCGGGTTGCTTCCAGCCAGGACCTCGAGCGCGAGCCATGCGACGTGTCGTAGGAACCACGTTGGTGATGTTGCTCGCGCTTGCGGGCTTGCTGCTCGTTGCCGAACCGGCGTACGCCGACCAGGTCTGCCAGGTCACTGATCTGGAGACAGGTGTGTGCGTCGTCTGGGTCGAGGTGCCTGGCACTCCAGGCACCCCCGGCGAAGAAGGTGATGACGTTCCGGAGCAGACGGGCGGCGGCGAGGGCTGCGTCTGGGATGGCACGGCTCTCGGCATCACGCAGCCCCCGCCAGGGCCGGTGCCATGTTCGACGGATGCTGGCTATTGGTCCAACGGCTTGAACTGCTACATCCAGCTGGCGACGCCGGTGCCACCAGCTGGCGACCCCGCGTGGCAGGGACACGAACCAGGCGACGGCGCCGTCTATCACTGCTACCAACCGCAGACCGGGATCTTGGTCTACCTCTGGTCGCAGGATCCGCCGCCCGACTCGGGCACCACGGCGACACCCGGAGAGGTCGCCCGGATTGCGATTGAGGACATGGAGCTCAAGGCGATCAACATCGGACTGGCCCCCGAACCTGGTCCGGGCAGTGTCGGCCTGGTCGGGATGCCGGTCTGGATGTGGGCGGCCAGTCCGGACGACCACACGTTCGGGCCGATCACGGCGAGCGCCTCGGCCGGCGGGATCACGATCACAGCCACGGCGAGGGTTCACAAGGTCACGTGGGACATGGGGGACGGCACCCAGGTGGTGTGTCGCAACGCGGGAACTCCATACAGGGCGGAGTACGGCAAGCAGGAGTCGCCCAGCTGCGGCCATGTCTACGTGACGTCGAGCTCACGAGAGCAGGACGGCAAGTTCTCCGTCACTGCGAGTTCGGACTGGGTCGTGGAGTGGACAGGGGCTGGGCAGTCGGGAGTGATCCGGCTGAACGGACTGAGGCGATCGGTCGCGATCGCGGTCGGGGAAGCGCAGGTGCTCGTGCAGTAGCGAGCGCCGCGACGGGAGAGGTATCGAACATGACCAGCACCATCACGAGGGACGGTAGGAGCGTCGCCCACGGGTCGACACCGCCCTCCCTTCCGCTCGTACCGCCTCCCAAACTCCGTCGCAGGCCAGCCTTGGTGGCGGGTGCTGTCGCCGCGATCTGTCTCGGGGCACTGCTCGCCGCTTGGGCGTGGACGTCGACCACGAACACGCAGGAGGTTCTGGTCGCGCGGTCCACCATCGAGCGCGGCTCACTGATCACGGAAGACGACCTCGCGCGGGTCCGGATCAGCGCTGATCCAGCCCTCTCCCCCGTGGCTGCCTCCGCGTTCGACGACCTGGTCGGGAAGCGGGCAGCGCTCGACATCGCTGAAGGTGGGCTGATCACGGCTGGGGCCACCACGACGGAAGCGGTTCCTAGGGACGGGGCATCGATCATCGGGGTGGCTCTCTCCGCAGCCCAGTCGCCGGGAATGGCGCTCCAGGCCGGAGACCGTGTACGGCTCGTGGTCACCCCACCGCCCGGTGGTGAGCAGTCGTCAGGACCCCCAGCGTTCAACAATGCCGAGGTCGTGGAGGTCAACTACGACTCCGAGAGCGGCGTCTTGGTCGTCGACGTACTGGTCCCGCATGCCGACGCCACGGTGCTCGCCGCCCGTGCCGCGACCGGCAACGTCGCGCTCATCCTTGATTCGCGGGAGAGGTGAGGTCGTGGCCGTCATCGCGCTCACTTCGGCGTCCGGGTCGCCGGGTGTCACCACGACCGCAGTGGGCCTGACGCTTCTATGGCCGCGACCTGTGTTGCTGGTTGAGGCCGATCCGACGGGAGGCTCGGGTCTCCTGTCCGGCTTCTTCCGCGGCGCACGGGAGTACGACTTCGGGCTGATCGAGCTCGCCTTGTCGTCGTACGACATCACCGACGCGCTACCGGGGGTGGTCCAGCGGTTCGAAGGCTCTGCGGCGGGGTTCATCGCTGGCACCCGGTCTCACGCTCAGTCCGCGGGCCTGCGCGACCTGTGGCAGCCACTGGCGGGAGCGTTGGCCGATCTCGACGCGACTGGACAGGACGTGATCGTCGACGCCGGACGTCTCGGTCTGGTCGGGGCGCCCGAACCGCTGCTTGCGAACGCAGACGTGTCTCTCCTTGTCACCCGGACCACGCTCCCCGCCCTGGCTGCGGCGCGATCGTGGTCCGAGACGGTGAGGAAGGCCGCCTCATGGCGTGATGCATGCGTCCTGCTCGTGGGTGAGGGCCAGCCCTACTCCCGCAGGGAGGTGGCGTCCGTGCTGGGGCTGCCGGTGGTGTGCGCTGTCGCCGATGACAGGGACGCCGCAGCTGTCTACCACCGTGGAACGTCTCCCCCGCGGCGCTTCGAAACCGGTCCGCTTGTACGGAGTCTGCGGGCGGCAATCGAGGCGATCCGGGCACGCATTGCTAGCGAGCGCATCGAGCTGGCGGAGGCCACTCGATGACCAGCCGGGCTGAGATCGACATCCCCGTCGACGCGGCCGACGTCGCCAAGCTGCCGCTGTTCGCGCAACCCATCCCGCCGCTCGAAGGCCCCGTGGTTGGACGTGAGCCGGCAGGCGATAGCCCCCAGGATCCGTCAGAACCGAACCTCGACTGGGGTTTGGTGGCTGCACTGCGTGCTCAAGCCTCCGAGCAGCTGAGCCAGTCGATCGCTGCCGATCGCGCTCGCCTTGGTCCGGCATCGCAGCAGGAGCTCGGCCGCTCGATCGTGCTGGAGCTGATCGACGGCGCACTGGCCGACGAGGTCAACGCCGGTGGCATGGCCTGGACGATCGCCCATCAGGACGCCATGGCACGTGCGGTCTTCGACGCCCTGTTCCGGCTCGGTCGTCTCCAGCCGCTCGTGGACGACGACCGGGTGGAGAACATCATCATCACCGGGCACGACCGAGTCATGCTCGAGCTCATCGATGGTTCCGTCACCCGAGGAACGGCCGTCGCGGACTCCGACGAGGAGCTCATCGACTTCCTGGTCTTCCTCGCCTCCCGTAGCGAGGTCAATGCCCGCGGTTTCTCCGCGGCCCAGCCGAAGCTGCACCTGCGCCTCGACGGCGGTGCGAGGCTGGCCGCGGCGGCGTGGGTGACGCCTCGACCGTCGGTAGTGATCCGCCGCCACCGCCTGATGAGCATCACTCTCGATGAGCTCGTCGATCGAGACATGCTGTCGCCGGTCGCGGCCTCCTTCCTTCGCGCCGCCGTACGGGCTCGCAAGAGCATCGTCGTGTCCGGCAGTCAGGGAGCCGGCAAGACCACGTTGGTGCGCGCCTTGTGTGCCGAGATCGACTCGCTCGAGGCCATCGGAACGTTCGAGACCGAGTACGAGCTGCACCTCCACGAGCTCGATCGCCACGAGATCGTCCACGCCTGGGAGGCCCGACCAGGCTCAGGCGAGCGGGGCCTCGACGGCAGGCAGGCCGGGGAGTTCACCCTCGACGAGGCCCTGGTCGACTCGTTCCGCTTCAACCTGTCGCGCCAGATCGTCGGCGAGGTCCGAGGCAGGGAGATCTGGGCGATGATCAAGGCGATGGAGTCCGGGACTGGCTCCATCTCCACCACCCACGCCTCGGACGCGGTGGCAGCTGTCCGCAAGCTGGTCACCTGCGCGATGGAGGCCGGGCCCCACGTCACCCACGGCTTGGCGACCAGCAAGCTCGCCGCCACGATCGACCTGATCGTGCACCTCGACCTCCGCACGACGACCTCCGACGGGGTCTCACATCGGCACCGGCAGGTCGCCGAGATCATCGCCATCGAACCGGGTGAACGCGACACCGGCTACGCCACCACGCACGTCTTCACCCCCGATCGCAGCGGTAGGGCCGCGCCGGCGGTGTTGCCCGACGCCTACCGGAGTCTTGTCGCTGAAGGCTTCGATCTCTCCGGCTTCCTCACCCAGCAGGACGCGCGGTCATGATCGTCCTCGTCCCTGCACTCAGTGGCGCGCTGATCGTGGCCGGGATCCTTGGACTCGCCGCCGGACTACGACGCGTGGAGATCCCCGCAACCAAGCCGTCGACGGCGCGCTGGGTACGGCTCGGTGGCATGTCCCGGCGAACGCGGACCCTTCTGGCGGCGGGTGTGGTGTCCGGGCTGGTGGCATTCCTAGTCACCGGGTGGGCCCTCGCCCTCGTCGCCCTCCCCGTCGCTGTCGTCGGACTGCCGACTCTGCTCTCCTCGCCGCCCGCAGCTGCTCGCATCCGCCGGCTGGAGGCGATGGAGGAATGGACCCGCGCCTTGTCCGGCGTACTGACGGTCGGCGTCGGTCTCGAGCAGGCCCTCGTGGCCACGTTGCGCTCGACCCCGGACGCGATCGCTCCCGAGGTCACTCGACTGGTGGCTCGCCTCCGTGCCCGCTGGGTCACCGAGGACGCCATCCGTGCCTTCGCCGACGAGCTCGACGACGCCACTGGCGACCTCGTCGCAGCCAATCTGATCCTCGGTGCTCGCCGACGCGGCGCAGGGCTGGCAGCGGTGCTGGAAGGACTGGCCGAGTCGGTCGCAGCCGACGTCCGGGCCCGCCGCCAGGTCGAGGCCGACCGGGCCAAGCCCCGCTCGACGGCACGGTGGGTCACCATCATCAGCGTCGGGGTCCTCGTGATCCTGGCGGTCTCTGGGACGTACGTCGAGCCATATCGCAGCCCGTTCGGTCAGATCATCCTCGCGGTCCTCCTCTCGGCCTATGTCGCCACACTCGTGTGGATGCGGCAGATGGCGATCGGTCGTCCACTCCCCCGCTTCCTTGACCACCAGCCGGGAGCGAACCGATGACGACCGGGCTGCAGCTCGCGCTGCTCGCGGGAGCCATGGTCGGGCTGGGCCTCGTCCTCCTGACGGCCCGGCTGATGCCGGCCGAACCCGACCTCGCCGACGCCCTCCGCCGCTTGACGCCGACCCGCGCGCCGCGGGCAGAGACGTCAGGATCCGCGGCCGCAGGCAAGGAACGCATCGGGGTCTGGGCAATCCGCGCGCTCCCTCCCGGCGTGTGGGTCCGCACCCCCACACGGGAGCTGGCGCTCCTGCGAGTCCCGCTCGCACGGTTCTACGGGGACAAGATCGTCTTCGCGTTCCTCGGATTGCTCATCCCACCCCTTCTCGCCGCCTTCCTGGAGTTCCTCGACCTCGGGCTCCCGGCGACGATCCCCGCCTTCGCGTCCCTGGGGCTGGCCGTAGTGATGTTCTTCCTGCCCAACTACAACGCCATCGATGAGGCGAAGAAGGCGCGCCTCGAGTTCACCCGCGCACTCGGCGCCTACATCGAGCTCGTCGCTCTGGAGCGCAACAACGGCTCGGGTGTACGCCAGGCCATGGAGGCAGCGGCCGAGATCGGCGACTCGTGGGTCTTCCAACGCCTCAAAGAAGAGCTGACGCGCTCCCGATGGTCCGGGCTCCCACCCTGGGAGGCCCTGCACACATTGGCCGACGAACTCGGGCTCCCCGAGTTGGACGACTTCGCCGACATCATGCGTCTGTCCGGTGAGGAAGGCGCGAGCGTGTACGCCAACCTTCGTGCCCGCTCCGCAGCGATGCGCACCGCGATGCTCAACGACGAGCTCACCCAGGCCAACGCAATCGGCGAGCGGATGACCATCCCCGGCTCATTGCTGGGCGTCATCTTCATGGCGCTGCTCGTCGCCCCATCGCTGCTCCGGATGTTCAGCAACACCTAACCCAGAACGAACCAGAGGAAGGAAGCAAACGATGCTCCAGATCTGCACTGCACTGATCAGACTCAAGATCGAGTTGACTGCCCGGGCGGGCCCCGACGAGCGTGGTTCGGTCACCACCGAGCACGTCCTGTGGGCCGTGGCCGTGATCGGGATCGTGGCCATCGTCGTCGCGGCGGTGAGGACCTATGTCACGACGCAGGCCGGAAACATCCAGTAGGCGCGGCGACCGCGGCTCGGCCACCATCGAGCTGGTCATCCTGCTGCCCGCACTGTTTGCGGTCATGTTCATCGGAGTTCAGGCCGCGCTCTACCACCACGCCCGCGAGGTGGCTATCGCTGCCGCCCAGGAGGGCGCTCGCGCCGCCGCAGGCGAACACGGCAGCGAAGCCGCAGGAACCACGGCCGCGACGTCATTCGTCGCCGATGCCGGCGGTGACGACGTCCTGGCCAATGCCACTGTCTCGACGAGCCGCTCCGCCGGCACCGCGGTCGTCATCGTGACCGGACGCAGCCTCAGCGTGGTTCCCGGCTGGAACCCCGTCGTACGGCAACGCGCCAGCATGCCGGTGGAGAGAGTGACGTCTCCGTGAGCTGGCCAATGAGACCGCCGGCCAGCAGGCGCGGCAGCGAACGTGGATCCGCGTCAGTCGAGGCAGCGATTGCCGTGCCCGCTTTCGCGTTGTTCGTGGGCCTGATCATCTTCGGTGGCCGTACGACGGTTGCCCACCAGGCCGTCGAGTCGGCGGCTGTGGACGCCGCCCGATCCGCGTCGCTTGCACGAACCAGGTCGACCGCCGAGACCGCCGCCGCCGCGGCCGCCACGAACAGCTTGGCGAATCAGAATGTGGCCTGCGTGAAGGTCACCGTCAAGGTCGACACCGCCGCCTTCGCCGCTGCAGTAGGCCAGAACGCTGCTGTGCACGTCACCGTCGGCTGCCTGCTGGACCTTGAGGATCTTGCTGTGCCGGGCGTACCAGGTAAGCGCACCCTCGAAGCGAGAGCGAGTAGCTCTCTCGACACGTGGCGGGAGCGCTCATGATCCGCGATGAGGATGGCTCGATAACACTGTGGATGGTCACCGCGAGCTTCGCGATGATGATGCTCGTCGGGCTTGCCGTCGACCTCGGCGGGCAGGTCCACGCCCAACAGCGCGCCCACAACGTCGCTGGCCAGGCTGCGCGCGCCGGCGGCCAGGAAGTCCAAGCCGCACCGGCAGTCCAGGGACGCTACGTGGCCATCAACGCTGCGGCCGCGCGCAACGCTGCCCGGGACTATCTCTCCACCGCCGGCGTCAACGGGAGCGTGTCCATCACCGACGGCACCACCATCACCGTGAACGTGACCGACACCTATCGCCCCAAGTTCCTGAGCATCATCGGCCTCGGCGACCTGCCCGTCACGGGTGAGGCCTCGGCACGACTGATCCGCACCGTCGCAGGGAGCGAACAATGACCCCGCCCACCCTCCGCCAGAGACTCCACGGACTCGCGGCCACGCTCGTCATCCTGCTGCTCGTGATCGGCATGCCGCTCATGCTGATCGGGATCGGCGCCCACCCGTGGGACACCGAGTTCAGCGAGCTCGGACTTCTGCTTTCCGCCCGAGACGACGGCACCCTCGCCCTCACCGTCATCGCCGTGGCCGCGTGGACGGCGTGGATCGTGGTCGCAGTCTCGGTGGTCGTCGAAGGCGTCGCCCGCTTACGCGGACTGCCGGCCCCGTCGCTTCCCGGGCTCGGCCTCCCGCAGCACGGTGCCAGCCAACTTGTCGCTGTCGCCGCCCTGTTGTTCATCGCGACTCCGACGGTTTCCCTCGCAGTCTCGCCTGCGCCCGTCCACGCGGCCTCCGCGGCGCCCGTGCCGCACACGCCGCACACGCCGCAACTAGAGTCCGCTGACACTGCGCCCGTCCTCGTCGAGTCAGCGCCTGCCGCGACCGGTGTCTCTGCGGCTCCAGTGCCGTCGTTCATCGACTACACCGTCAAACGGGGCGACAGCTTGTGGCGGATTGCTGAACGCATGCTCGGTGAGGGTGGGCGATACACCGAGATCGTCGAGCTGAATCGCGAGGTGCTCCACGGGCGACCTGACTTCATCGTCGCTGGCACTGTGCTCAAGGTCCCTCAGGAAGCGGACTCCTCTTCCACCAACCACCCGGTCGAGGAGTACGAGGTGCAACCCGGCGACACTCTCTCCGAGATTGCTGAAACGCAGCTGGGCGACCCGCTGCGCTACCCCGACTTGTTCGAGGCATCGAGCGACACGATCCAGCACAACGGGGCACATCTCACGGACCCCGACCTGATCCAGCCCGGATGGACGATCACGATTCCCAACACCACGCATCGCGGCGGTAAGACCGGGGCACCTCAAGACCGAGTACCACTAGTCGTCGTCCCGCCGGAGTTGCAGCCCACTCCTGAGGCCGACCCCACCCGGGCAGCGGTGCCGGAGCCAGAGCCGACGCCTTCGGCGGAGGCGACGGCCCCAGCGGCCGACGAGACCGCTACCCCCGGCTGGCTGCTGCCCGGCCTCACGGGCGCCGGCGCACTGCTCGCCGGTCTGGTCCTGCTCGCGGTAAGAGCCCACCGCAACACCCAGCTCCGCTACCGCCGCCCCGGTCAGACCATCGCACCTCCCCCGCCAGAGCTGCGCGCCGTCGAGAAGACAGCGATGCACGCGGGAGCCCCGATGACAGGAACCATCAAGCAACTCGACCAGGCATTGCGTGCGCTCGCCGCCGACACGGCAGCCGCCGGGCGCGCCGTTCCACGCCTGGTGCGGGCGGTCCTCGCAGACGACACCGTCACACTGCATCTCGCAGAGGACTCCGAGCTCCCTGCTCCGTGGGCCGGCGCCGGTCAGGTGTGGTCGACACAGTTGCGCTCGGACGGGCCAGTGACCGACGTGCTCGCCCCGTACCCCCTGCTCGTCTCAACCGGCCAGGACGAAGCAGGCGGGCTCCACCTGCTGAATCTGGAGGCGTTCGGTGTGGCAGACCTGAGCGGTGACATCGACGCTGCGACGGCCCTCGCACGCCACATGGCCGCGGAGCTCGCACTCAACCCGTGGTCGGTGCTCGTGAACGTCAACGTCATCGGATTCGGGCAAGAGCTGGCCGAGCTCGACACCCTGCGCCTTCATCACCACGACAACGGGGACAAGGTCATCGCCTCGATCGCCGAGACCCTCGCCACGGCCCAGGAATCGGACTCCAACGAACCCGATCCGTTTTGGGCAGTGATCACCACCGGCGACGGTGCTAGCGAACTCGCGATGCTGCTGACTGCCTCTGCGACCGCTCGACTGGGCGCAGCCCTCGTGACCGTCAACGTGCCCGTCCCCGGATCGCTCCTCCTCGAGATAGACAGCCGCGGACGCCTGCTCGCGCCCGCCTTTGGTCTGGACCTACAAGCCGCCGGCCTCACCGCCCTCGAAGCGTCGGCGTGTGCGGCCATTGTCGATCTCACCCGCGAGAGCGAAGCGATACGCATCCCCACTACCACCTCGGTCCCGGGCGGGTGGCGGGCCATGACAGATCACGCAGGAGCCATTCGCTCCGACCTAGCAAAAGCCCGCGAGGTTCAGGGAACCAGCGAGGGCTCACTACTGCCACGACCGGTCGAGGAGTACCTCGACGCTGCCGCCACAACAGCGAAGGACGTGGTCACCCTCGCTCCGGTCGTTCCTGCACAGGTGCGCAGGCAGGTCGAGCAGTCCGACCCCACCCTGGACCAGGACGTTGCCGACTGGTTCGACACCGAAAGCGTCCGTCCCCGATTGATTCTGCTGGGCCCGGTCACCGCCCGCGCGTACGGCATCGTCGCCCCAGCGATCACCAAGCGCAGGCCCTACTTCGTCGAGCTGCTTGCCTTCCTTGCCCTGCATCCTGAAGGCGTCACCGGCAGCGCGGTGGCCGACGCCTTCTCGATCGCGGGCTCGCGAGCAAGAACTGACCTCGGCTCGCTGCGTGCCTGGCTGGGAGAGAGCCACCGAACCGGCCACGAACACCTGCCGCCAGCAAACGGTTCCCCGACCTTCCGAAGGACCGGAGTTAAGGCCTACCAGGTCCAAGACGTGCTGGTCGACCTCGACCTCTTCCGCCGACTGCGCGCCCGAGGCGAAGCCCGCGGCTCAGAGGGCATCAGCGATCTCAAGACCGCGCTGAGCCTGGTCGAGGGCTTGCCCTTCAGTCACTTGCGTGAACGAGGATGGAGCTGGTTGCTCGACGGCGAACGCCTTCACGAAACAATCGGCTGCGCGATCGTCGACACCGCACACGTCATCGTCGTCGACGCACTGGCAAACGACGACCTGACCACGGCCCGGAGATCCGCCGAGACCGCGTGCAAGGCAGCGCCGTACGACGACATCTGCCGCCTCGACCTGGTGAAGGTCACGGCCGCCGAAGGGCACGGCGAAGCTGCTGACCGGATGCTCGACGACGACATCTTCAACCGGACGGACGACCACCTCCCGCCCATCGACCTGCCCGTCAGGACGGTCGACGTAGTCGGTAATGCGGGCTGGAACACCCGGCGCCCATCCCAGCAGACCTGACGAGGGTCTTGTGGCGGGCGTGTGGGCCTTATGGCACTGGGTTGTCCCGTCGAGCAGGCGCAGAGTGGAGTCATACCGAGGCTTGGAGGCCGTGATGAGACGCCGCGTTGCTGTGCTTGTGGCTGTGCTGGCTGTACTGCTGGCAAGTGTGACTGCCGCCGTTGCCGTCAGTGTCACGAACGATGACGAAGACCGGTTCGGTCACCGCGACGGAATGATGTCGTCGCAGTGGGACGACCGGACGGACCGGCCCGGTGACAGCGGGCAGCGGGGCTGGCGGGGACCGGGCGGGATGATGTCCGGCTCAGGCACCATGCATGGGATGCGGGCGGGTAGCGAGTACGCCTACCTTGCTGCGATGGTCGCCCACCATCAGGAAGCGGTCTCCGCTGCGCGGCAGTTGGAACGCTCCGACCGCGCCAAGATGCGTGAGCTCGGTCGATCGATCGTCGCCTCTCAGACCGCGCAGATCGACCAGATGCAGGGGTGGCTCGCCGACTGGTACCCCAACCGTCCGGGCCAGGTGGCCTATCAGCCGATGATGCGGGACCTGAGCGGCCTCGAGGGTGATCGGCTCGACCGGGCGTTCCTGCAGGACATGCTCGGGCACCACACGGGCGCGGTCATGATGTCGCAGCAGTTGCTGATACGCGGGGTGGCCGACCATGACCAGGTCGAGGTCCTGGCAAGGACCATCCGCGACGAGCAGCGCGCCGAGATCTTCCAGATGCAGCGGTGGCTGCAGGCGTGGTTCGGCGGAGACTGGCAGCAGGGCCTCTGCGGCGGCGGGATGCACGGCGCGCGATAGGACGATCACAGGACGATTGGTGGCGGTGTCGTCGCGCCGTGTGTGATCGGTGCCAGTCCGAATCGGGGCGCCTTCGGCGTCCTGCTTGGCTTGACCAAACGCAGCCTACCTACGCGCCCTGCATGGGCACGCGAACACCCGGTACGAGGCCACCACCGGTCGGTGCTTGCCCGCGGTGGGCAAGGTAGAGGCCGTACCAACCGATCTCTCCACCACCGATACCGCGACCGCGCGCACCGGGCAGTACCCGACGACGTTAAGGACGCCTACGTGACCCACGCCTCCGTGCCAGACGGGCTTCGCGTGTCCGCCCGTCCCACCCTCACCAAGGACGGGCGCTACCAGGGAGGGCGGTTGTTGGTGCCATAGCTGTGGACAGTCGAGTCCATGGACGACCAACCACAGCGGCAAGGCTCTGCAGGCTGGAGTCCGCAACTCTTCGACTCCCACGCACAAGCGCCGGACCTGGCGACGGCGGCGACGCATATGGCAGACCGCGGCATCCCAGTCTTCCCGTGCGTCCCTCGTGGCAAGCAACCCCTGACCGTCCACGGCTTCCATGACGCCAGCACCGACACCGACACCGTTAGGTCATGGTGGCGGCGATGGCCTGACGCCAACATCGGCGTCCCGACAGGTTCGGCCAGCGGCGTCGACGTGGTCGACGTGGACGTCCACGGCGCCCAGTCCGGGTTCGGTGCCTTCGAGCGTGCGCGACGGGCCGGATTCGTCGAGGGATGGGCATGGCTGGTCCGCACTCCCTCCGGCGGCCTCCACGCCTACTTCCTTCGCACCGCAATCACACCCCAGAGGTCGTGGCAACTGCCGAGTCAGCACATCGACTTCCGCGGCGACGGCGGCTACATCATCATCCCGCCCTCCTGCGCGCGTACCGACGAAGGCGTCGACCGCCACTACCAGCAGATCGCGGTCGCCAAGCACCACCGGCCCACACCGGTCGACGCCTCGGGGCTACGGCGGCTCCTTGACCCGCCCAGAACGATGCGCCCGTCCACGGCCCCGCCCTCGATCGGCAGGGCTCCGGACAAGCTGGCCGCGTGGGTTGCCTCTCGTCCTGAAGGCGCTCGCAACGGTGGACTGTTCTGGGCAGCGTGCCGGATGGCTGAGGACGGACACGACCTCGGCAGCACGACGTCGCTGCTCGGTCATGCGGCTCATGCTGCAGGGCTGCCCGAGCCCGAGGCACTGACCACCATCCGATCTGCCTTCCGGATCGTCGCGCGAGTAGCGCCAGCCTCGCAGGCACCGCCGCCGTCACGCCCTACGAGAACGGTTGAGGGGGTGGGACTGTGAACACCCACGCGCCCTACCAACGCCGTCTTGATCGCGCGCTTCCTGAGCCCATGTCGACGGCCATACCCGAGCCCGGACCGAATGCCCTCGCGCTTCACGGCGACCCCTCGCTCCCCCGGCTATTCCGACCATCTGCGGAGCCGGTCCGACCGACGATCACGTGGGTCCGACCCAGCGAGGTCTCCACGCTGATCGGGGCCCGATGGGCAGGCCGCGGGATAGACCTTCAGCACGAACTGACTCGACGCGCTCGACGCGTCCCAGCCGCTGCCGCGACCAGAGCAGCCAGACGCCTGACCCATCCCGCTCAAGGCCGGTCGCTGCCTTCCGCGACGACGGCCACCCCACCGGAAGGACTCGGACTGTGAACAACCCGATCTACGCCACCGCAGAAGGACTTCGACTCCTGCTACTCGACCTCGCCTATGCAGGACAAGGTGCGTGGGAGAACGACCCCGACGCCGCCGAGTTGATGGCGTACGCGATGGACAAGTACGGCGCGCTCGCTCACAAGTACGGGCTGGAACCCACAGACGCCGCGACGTACGCCTTCGAGATCATGAACGCCCGGGCGACCCGGCTGGCCGAGGATCCGTGGGCAGTGATCACGCACGCGGTCCACCTGAGCCTCGTCTATGAGTCCCGGGCTCGAGGGCTGCTCTGCTCAACACAGCAGGCGCGCCACAGCTCCGGCTCCAACTATCACGACGCCGAGCGGTTCAGCGAGCGCGACGACGAGCTTGCGAACTACCACCCGGCCTTCCAGATTGAAGACGACTTCAGCGCAATCGACGATCCAGCGCAGGAGTCCATCGAGGACGAGCCGACAAACGCCTACTTCGCCCTCGACCTGGCGATCCAGTTCTTCGTCGAGCTGGGGTGGTCCCACCGCACTGCACGGCTCGGGTTGGAGTACATCGCCGCGCGCCTGATCCGCACCGGCACCCGCCTGAGCGCCTTCGAGTCGCTGCGGCGCGACGGGAATGGACCCGCGCTCCTGGACGTCGATCACAGGTCCTGGCTTGCCGTCCTGCGTGGTGTGCTCGGAAACCAGCATCGCGACCGATCCCACACCAGCGAGGGGCGCGGGATCCTGCTGCGTCTGATGTCCGGCGAGGGTCTCGACGAGCTGTTCGAGGACGTGGCACTCGCACGCCTCATCGAGCACTCAGCGCCCGAATACACGCCAGCGAGCCCGGGCCGTGTCTGACAAGGGGTACGTCGAGCTCGAACGACAGATCGACTCGATCGTCGTCGGTGAGCGTCACCGTCGGCATCCCGGTGACCTGACCAAGCTGAAGGAATCGCTCACCCGCGTCGGCCTTCTTCAACCGGTCACCATCACCCCGGACGGCTACCTCATCTGTGGCTACCGTCGATTGGCGGCCGCCAAGGAGCTCGGCTGGCAGACCCTGCGCGTCTGGGTGCGCTCGGGCATCAGCGACGAGCTGACCCGGTTGCTTGCCGAGCGCGACGAGAACATCACCCACCAGCCACTCACCCCCGACGAGGCAGCCAAGCTCTACCAGGAGCTTCTCGACCTGGTGAAGGAGGACGCACGGCGCCGACAAGCCGCCACCCAGTACGGGGCGAAGAACGATCAAGCCGCAGGTCAGCACGGTCATGCTGAATCAGCATCACCGGGGCCAGGAGCCCTGGGGTCGGCCCGCCGCCGGGCCGCAGAATTGGTGACGGGCAAGGCGTCGTACGCACGGCTCGAGCAGATCCTGGAGATGGAACGCATCGCCGCGGATCGGTCCCAACCCAAGACGATCCGCCAGGTTGCGACCGACGAGCTCGGCGTGATCCGCAACGGCGGTCCTGTCGATCCCGGCTACCAGCGAGTCAAGGCAGCACAGCGCGTCGCAGCGCGGATGACCTCGAGCCAGGATTCGGACGTGGACGCCCTCACGGACGAGGCGCTTGCCGATGCGAGGGCTGATCACAGGCGTCGGGTCCGGGAGAACCGTGCCAAGCGGGCGTCGGCGGCGGCCAGCGCCAAGCGATCCACCCGCGCATTCGTCCTGACCTGGGCAGAGCTCGACGGCTGGTCCAAGCGGTACGACGTCGAGCAGGTGGCACGCGAGGTGAAGCCGGACGACTGGACCCTCTTCCTCCGAGTCGTCGACGAGACGATCGCGTTCGTCGAGGCCGTCAAGCGCGCGGGGGAACACGCGGCCACCTCAGACACATGCGCTACCCGACACGTTCCGAAGTTGTCCGCCGACGTCACCTGATCATCGCCGGCCTCGCGATGGGCTCCTTGTTGGTCGCCCTCGTCATCTACTCGCTACAGGTACGTCCCTCACCGGCGACGCCGGGCACGACCGGGGTCGCACCCGCCACACCCAGGGCGATGACGACCAAGGCCCACGTCTCCCCCGTCGGCGACCTTGCTCCGTTGGGCCCTACGAGTGACCCCGACGCGTTCGCGCGACTCGTCGCCGACGCCCTCTTCGAGTGGAACACGGCAACGCTTGTCGGCCGGTCCGAGCACGTCGAACAGCTCGTCGCCGTGAGTGACCCCACGGGTGAGTCCTCCCCTGGTCTGGTATCCGACCTCGACAACTACCTGCCCACCGAAGAAACTTGGGCCGGACTGGCCCAGTACGAGACCGCGCAGTGGCTCGCCATTGACTCGGTGGTGACACCCACGCTGTGGGACGAGGCGGTCGCCCAAGCAGGCAACGAACTGCTCCCCGGCACCGCCGCCTTCACGATCGAGGGCACTCGACACCGCTCCGGACTCTGGGAGAACCAACCCGTCGCCTCCGAGCAGGGGGTTGCCTTCACGGTCTTCATCGTGTGCGCACCGTCCTACGCCCAGTGCCACCTGCTGCGCCTCTCGAGGCTCGATGAGCCGCTGGACTGAGCATGGTGAAGATTGCGCTCACCATCGTCCTTGCTCTCCTCTTCGGCCCCGCGATCCTGTTGCTGAGCCTCGGCGTGGTGCTCAACCCGGCCGCCCAGGCCTCGTGCCTGTCGGCCACCTCCTCGTCCCCGTCGACGCGCGCGCCCTCAGGCACCGAGCCAGAGACCTCACGCGTGGTCTTCCCGCTCCCGGCCGGGTCGTGGACACGCTCGAGTGGTTTCGGGATGCGGGTCCACCCGATCACTGGCGAACGCACGCTCCACACGGGGGTGGACCTGTCAGCAAATGCGGGCACCCCCATCGTCGCCGTTGCCGACGGACGCGTCGTCTCCGCCGGGCCCGCCACCGGTTACGGACACCTCATCGTGACCGAGCACACGGTGGATGGACAGCCGGTGGCAACCGCGTACGCCCACATGTACGCCAAGGGCATCCGCGTCAGCGTCGGTGACACGGTCACGGCTGGCCAGCACATCGCAGACGTCGGATCGGACGGCTACTCGACCGGCGCCCACCTGCACTTCGAGGTCCGACCCGGCGGAACTAACGCTGCGCCGATCGACCCTGAACCGTGGCTGAGCACGAACGGAGCAGCCGAGATGAACGGTAGCGAAAGCAGCAGCTGTGACGAGACCACGAGCGGATCGGCGGCGCCCTACTCAGGAACCAACCCGAACGGCCTGGTCGACGACCCCACGACCGACGGGCTCATCACCGAACAGACCGCCCACGTCCTCGCCCAGGTCCGGGCCACCTTCCCTGACACGGCCTGGGCATGCTGGTCACAGCGCCCGGGCAACGACTCCGAGCACGAGGTCGGACGCGCCTGCGACGGGACGTTCGGCAACTCGATCGGGACGGCTGCCACCGGGCCCGCCCTTGACCTCGGATGGAAGGTCACCAACTGGCTCAAGTCCAACGCCGGCAGGCTCGGCGTCGAGTACCTCATCTGGCAGGGCCGCATCTGGTCGGTGGCGCGCAGCAGCGAGGGCTGGCGTCCCTACGACGGTGGCGGGGTGCACGACCCGACAAGCGTGACCGGCGGACACTTCGACCACCTGCACTTCACGGCCGTGAGCTGAAGTCGCGAACCACCCGGCCATTTCGTACGCTGGTCCTGGACGAGCACCTGCATGGCGTGAGCACCACGACAGCCCTCCTCCCACTGGTAGGACCCGACTTCGGTGCCGTCAGCGGCGCCGGCGACCTGCGGACGATCATCGGCGCACTGCTCACCTACGGCCTCGTCATCGCCGTACTCATGGTGGTCGCATGCGCGGCGACATGGGCGATCGGATCCGCACAGGGAAGCTGGCAGACGGCCAGCAAGGCAAAGACCGGCCTCTTCGTCGCACTGGGCGGAGCCGTCCTCACCGGGGGCTCACTCGTCTGGGTCAACTGGCTCCTCTCCATTGGGGCATCTCTGTAGCCACCTGTAGCGAGTCCGCATCTCCCGCCGTTGCCTTCGCTCCGGCGTCGCGCACGCACCTGCACTACAAGACCCCGTCCCTGCCCAGGAGGAACCGTGCTCTACCGCGCCCCGCTGCTCCCTTACGACATCACCATCAGTCCCAACTCCAACGGCCTACCGGGCATCGGACAGCTCCGAGATGTCGTCGGCGCCGCCATGACCGTGGGCCTCATTCTCGCGGTGCTGGCCCTCATCATCTCCGCGATCGTGTGGGCTCTCGGCGCAAACTCGTCCAACCCGCACCTCGCCGGGCGAGGCAAGGTCGGCGTCCTGGTGGGCCTCGGCGCCGCGATCATCACCGGCGCGTCCGTCACCCTCGTCAACTTCTTCTGGAACGTCGGCCAGTCGGTCTGACCCGCGTCTAAGACGAGAGGACGACACGATGGTCGACGTCTGCGACATACCCGTGATCTCAGGTGTCTGCGACGTGGCCGGAGAAGCGGCCGGCTCCCTGGTCTCGGCTCCGTTCGACTACCTCGCGCAGTCCATGGGGAACGCCGCCGGCTGGATGTTCGAATCGGTCTGGAGGGTCTTCGACTCGACCACCATGGTCGACGTCACCAGCAGCCACTACACCAAGGTCTACAACATCCTGTTCGGCGTCGCGGTCTTCGTGATGCTCGGCTTCTTCATGCTCCAGGTCATCGGCGGCATGATCCGGAGAGAACCCGCAGCCCTGTCCAGAGCCGCCCTCGGCATGGCGAAGTCGGTCCTCGGTTCGTTCGTGGCGCTCACTCTGCTCGCAACCGCCCTGGAGCTGACCGACCAACTGTGCGTCGGCATCGTCAAGGCCGCCGGGACCAACATGGAGGAGATGGGCGACCGGATCATGCTCCTGGTCGCAGGCCTCGGCGCGATCAGCCTTGCCGCCCCCGGAGCGGGGGCCATCGTGACCATCTTCATCGCCGGGCTCGCCATCGGAGGCGCGGTGATCGTCTGGATCAGCCTGCTCGTACGAAAGGCTCTGCTTCTTATCGCGATCGTCTTCGCGCCGATAGCGCTCGCAGGGGCGAGCTGGGACCACACACGCGGCTGGATCGGCAGGTGGGCGGGCTTTGTCCTCGCCCTCATCCTGTCCAAGGTCGTGCTGGTGGTGATCTTCCTGCTCGCGACCGCGCAGGTGTCCGCACCCATCGACTCCGACCTCGCGTCGGCAAGCGAGCCGATCGCCGGCGTCGTGCTCATGCTTATGGCCGCGTTCGCCCCCTACCTCACCTACAAGGCGATCAGCTTCATGGGCTTCGACATGCACCACGCGATGTCGGCCGAACAGGAGACCAAGTCGGCGATGAACCGCCCCATGCCCATCCCCCTGAACCGCCAGTCCGGGTCGACGCCCCGCAAGGTCCTCGGTGGCGGGCCGCAAGGCGGGAGTACGGCGACGGGTGGCGGAGGTCCCTCGCCTGCCCCAGCCGCAGCTCCTGGGGCTCGAGGCGGGGCTCGAGGCGGGGCTGGAGGCAGGGCTGGAGGCAGGGCTGGAGGCGGGGCTGGAGGCAGGGCTGGAGGCGGAGGTGGAGGCGTCGCGGGCGGAGGCTCTGGGGCCGGAGGCTCAGCTGGCGGGCTGCCGAGCGGGCGGACGGGCGGGCGGACGGGCGGCGCGGCCGGGGGCGGCGTGGCTGCGGGACTGGCGGTCGCGAAGCAGTCCTTCTCCGCTGGCGTCAGCACCGGCCGCTCGGTGGGAGCTGCGGCTTCGCAGCAGATCGATGCCGCCAACCAGGCACCACCTAGCGCCGCGGCACCGCCGCCACCTCACGTGGCTGACCCGGTGCCCGCGTCGAACACCAAGAAAGGCCGAGCGCGGTGAGTACAGGTTCGGCGGGGCGCGACTACCACCTCGCGCCGGTGAAGTTCTCCCGCCTGGCCCGTCGCGGAGTCCTGCTAGGTCTCTCGGGCTCACAGCTCGTCGTGGTCGGCACGGGTGCCGTCACGCTGGTCGTCGCGCTGTACCTGGGCGGCGGCACCCTTTTGCTGTACGTCCTACCGATGTTGCTCCTGTGCGCCGCCCTCGCGTGGGTCGGCGTCGGTGGCCGCAAGCTGGTCGAGTGGCTCCCCGTGGTGGCTCGCTGGGTGTGGCGCTCGACCGGCGGCCAACTGCTCTTCCGACGCCGGATCGTGACACCGCGGCCTGTGGGGACTTTGGCGCTGCCAGGCGATGCTGCGCGGTTGCGGCAGTGGCTCGACCCCGAGAGCGGAGCTGTGATGATCCACGACCCGCACCGCTCGACACTGACGGCAATCGTCAGCGTCACCCATCCGGCGTTCATCCTGCTCGACCCGATCGAGCAGCAGCGTCGCGTGGCCAGCTGGGGCCGTGTTCTGGCAACCGCCTGTCGATCCGGACGGATCGCGTCGCTGCAGGTGATGGAGCGGACGCTTCCCGACTCGGGCAGAGGGCTGGCGCAGTGGTGGTCCCAGCACGGTTTGCAGGACGACTCGTGGACGTCCACGACGTACGCCGAACTCATCGACCGTGCCGGTCCCGCCGGCGAACGGCACGCGAGCACCGTCTCGATCTCGCTGGACATGAAAGCGGCTGGTCGTGCGATTCGCGCCGCGGGCGGGGGCAACCGCGGCGCTGCCGCCGTGCTGCGCCAGGAGATGTCGACGACCACCGCCGCCCTGAGGGCTGCCGACCTCGCACCATCGGCGTGGCTCGAGCCGGGCGACCTGGCGGTGATCCTGCGTTCGGCATACGACCCCGTCGTCGCCGGAGCCCTCGAGCGGCACGGTGAGCTCGGCCGTGATCTGGCCGCGGCAGGGCCGGTCGGTGTCACCGAGCAGTGGTCCAGTGTGCGCAGCGACTCGGCCCACCACTGCGTGCTGTGGGTCAGCGAATGGCCGCGATCCTTGGTGTACCCCGGGTTCCTCTCGCCCGTGCTCTTGTCCTCGGGCGTACGACGCACCTTCACGTTGCTCTACACCCCGATGCGTACCGACCAGGCCGCGCGCGACATCCGCAAGAAGAAGACCGAGTACGTCTCCGACGCCTCGCAACGTCAGCGGATCGGCCAGATCGAGGACGCTCAACAGTCCGCGGAGTACAGCGACGTGCTCCAGCAGGAGGCGGACCTGACTGCAGGTCATGGCATCCTGCGCACCACTGGACTGATCGCCGTCAGCGCCGCGGACCTGGATGAGCTCGAGCGTGCCGTGGCTCACCTCGAGCAGGCAGCCATCCAGGCCTCTTGCGAGACCCGTCGGCTCTGGGGCCAGCAGGCGCAGGCGTTCGCGGCAGCAGCGCTTCCGCTGTGTCGCGACGTGTGAGGGTGCGCGCGAGCGACAAGCGACGGGCTTCCGGGCACACCTCCTTCCCGACCACATCAAGGAGGAGGCGCCGATGCCCACGTTCGAGGATCCGGCTGTTGACGGCGACATGGCGCGGAGCGCGCTGCGTGGGCTGGCGCACGCGACCCGGTCCGTCCATCCCATCGCCGTCGTTTGTGGGCTCTCGTTGTGACGGGCTGGGATGAAGGCCGCCTGCACAGCACCGTGTTGGTGTCGCCCCGTCGTGAGCGACGCCGTGACCGTCGCATCCGGCAGAGTGCTGCGAAGTCCTTGCTCTCCACGGACCGCGAGGCACGGAAGGCGGCAGCCAAGGCAAAAGCCGGCGAGCTGACAGCCGAGCGCCGCGCCACGGTCGTGCTGCCCCGGGCAGGTGAGCCCGGCCCGGCGGCCCTCCGTACCCCAGGGCGATTGCGCCTACGTCGCCATCAGGACACGTCAGCGACGTTGGCGGGTGCGTACCCGTTTCTCGCCGAGGGTGGTCTCGGGAGTGACGGCGTCTTTGTCGGTCAGGATCTCTACTCAGGCAGCTCCTTCGTCTATGACCCGTGGGTGCTCTACTCCCGCGGTCTCATCACCGCACCGAACCTCGTCCTCGCCGGAATTGTGGGTGCCGGCAAGTCCGCACTGGCAAAGAGCCTCTACACCCGTTCGATCCCGTTCGGGCGCCGCGTGTACGTGCCGGGCGACCCTAAGGGTGAGCACACCGCGGTGGCCGAGGCCGTCGGCGGCAAGGCCATCGCGCTCGGGCACGGCATGGCCAACCGGCTCAACCCCCTCGACGAGGGCCTCCGCCCCAGCGGTCTCGATGACGCGCAGTGGACGGCGCAGGTCACGGCCAGGCGGCGGGACCTGGTCGGTGCCCTGGCCGAGACCGTGCTGGACCGACGACTGACTCCGCTGGAGCACACGGCGATCGACGTCGCCCTCGGTGACGTCGTCCGTGCCTCACCAACGCCTGTGCTGCCGATGGTGGTGGACCGGCTCCTCTCCCCCGACGCGGCCACCGACACGGACGGTCGGCTCGCAGAGGACGGACGACTCGTCGCGCACGCGCTCCGGCGTCTGGTCGCCGGCGACCTGGCCGGGCTGTTCGACGGCCCGAGCACGGTGCGGTTCGATCCGACACTGCCGATGGTGTCGCTCGATCTGTCTCGCGTCACAGAGAACGCCACCCTGATCTCGGTGCTGATGACGTGCGCATCGGCGTGGATGGAATCCGCGCTACTCGATCCGTCCGGCGGGCAGAGGTGGGTGGTGTACGACGAGGCCTGGCGCCTCATGTCTCACCCGGCACTCCTGCGCCGGATGGACGCGCACTGGCGACTCGCGCGCCACTACGGCATCGCGAACATGCTGATCTTCCACAAGCTCTCCGACCTCGACAACGTGGGCGACCGGGGCTCAGCGATGCGCGCCCTTGCGTCGTCACTGCTCGCCAATGCCGAGACACGCGTCGTCTACCGGCAGGAGTCGGACCAGCTCGGTTCGACCGCGACAGCCTTGGGCCTGACCGGGACCGAGCAGTCGCTGCTGCCGACGTTGGGGACCGGCCAGGGGCTGTGGCGGATCAAGGACAGGTCCTTTGTGGTGCAGCACCAACTGCATCCCGCCGAGCTCGAGCTGTTCAACACATCTGCGCGAGCGTCCGGCGCAGGTTAGAAGTTCGCGCGAAGTTTGACAGTTCAGAAGGCGCCGGTTGGGAAGCGCGTCACGTGCCGGGTGGGGAACCGTGACCCAGAACCTCTCCGGACGGGCTATCCGGGACGCTTGCGTAACGCCGAGCGGGCCGGCCTGCGGCGTCACCGTCGTGGGTTCGCCGAGCAGGAGCTCGCATCAAGAGCGACAATCTGCGCATTGCGGATACTCGACGAAGGTGTGTCTCAACCTTTGGGGCGCGGAGGGTCTCTAGGTAAGTGATGGATCACGACGCTGAGTTTGCCGAGTTCATGGCTGCCCGATGGAGCGCGCTGTACCGCACTGCGTACCTCCTGATGGGTCAGCACCACCAGGCCGAAGACCTCCTGCAGGACGTCTTGGCACGAACGTGCGTGCAATGGCCCTCGATCAAGGACAAAGGACTGGCCGAGGCCTACGTCAGGCGAGGACTGGTGAACGCTGCCTCCCGTCAGTGGCGCCGTCGTGGCCGCGAACGCCTCACCGAGCACGTCCCAGAGCTCAGCCACACAGGTGACATCGAGCTCAGCGCCGACAAGCTGGTGCTGTGGGAGGAGGTCCAGCGTCTGCCCCCACGCATGCGAGCAACGCTGATCCTCCGCTACCTCGAGGACCGGTCGGAGCATGACACTGCCGCAGTTCTCGGGGTGTCGGTCGGATCCGTCAAGAGCCAGACCCACCACGCCCTGAAGCGGCTCCGCGCCGCCATGCCAGAGATGGAGAACCTCCGATGACGGATATCCACAACCTTCTGACCGAGATCCACGACACGATCGTCGTGCCGTCGCCAAACCACGGGGATCTTCAACGCCGCGTCACACGACTTCGCAGACGCCGCCGACTGGTTCGGGCTGGAGCGGCGGCGACGGCGAGTGCATTCGCTGTCGCGGCCCTTGCCATGTCTTCGCCATGGGATAAGCCCTCCGCGGAATCTCCGGTAGCCGCACTGCCTGCGAACCCGACGGGCGTGCCTGTCGTCCTCGATGGGCGGCTGGCCCTGGTTGACGCCGATGGGAACACCGTCGACACCGGTGTGGTCGGAGCGCTACTGGGGGTCTATCGCGACCGGCCGGTCGTACTGGCCGGCGACCAGCTAGTAGGTCTCGACGATGCGCCCATCACCACCTCCGTCCGGACAGCGTTTGTGGACTCCTCTGGTGCCACATTTCAGAGGGAAGACGGCACACTGGGCGCATTCGGTGACCATCAGGTCTTCTACATCACCAATTGCAGGTCGTGCCATAACTCGGGATCTGCAGGATCGCCTGATGCCGAAGCGCCGACGGACGGGGTGTTGGTCGGGGCAGGCGAAAGGGCTTACGTGGTGCAGCGCACATCGGGGCTCTTGGTGGTCGACGCCGCGGGCGTTCATCCGATTTCGCTCACAAGCGACGGCGCGAGCGCCGAGGTGAGCAGTGTGCAAGTTGGAGGCGACACGGTGTCCGTGGCGAGCGACGGCACGGTGCAGTTCTTCAATGCGGACGGTACTCGCCGCTCGGGCTTCCTCGGAGGAGTCGTGGGTGCACTGTCTGCTGACGGCACGACGTACGCCTATGCGCCGACAGTCGACGAGCTCGCTAACGGTATGAAGCCAGGATTGAACTTCTACGACACCACGACAGGGAAGCTTCGACGGACTTCGCTCGACGGTGCCGTCGACTCGATCGTTTGGCGTGGCGGTGACCTGCTATTGGTGACGGACCAAGGGGCCGAGAGGACTTTGTGGCGCTGCAAGACGCGCGGCTGCGAGAACCTGTTTGAGGCTCCGGGAAATTCACTCACTTTGCGCTAAGGACCGACCACGCTCGGTCACAGTTGACAACCAACGCGTGGAACAGGCCCGATTGTGCACATTCCCCTTGCGACTTTGGCGGGCGACGTCATCCGCTCACGTTGGCAGTCAACCGAGCGGGAAGTGCACATTGCCCATGTGGAGCGTCGGGGACGCTAGCTGTGCCAGGAGCCCACTGCCACATGGCGTCGATGATCGCCGCGAGCCCATCCCGCACCGGCACGCTCCACGAGTCCATCCCGCACTGGTTCGCCCCGCGAACCCATGGTGTCGGGGACACACCTGTCGTCTGAGAGACAGGAGTTCTCCGATGAGACCTCAGCCCCGTGGCGTCGCTTCACGCGAGGAGAAGCTCGACGCGCTGCAGCAGAAGCTGGCCCAGTCCGTCGGCAGTCTGGTGACCGGAGATGACTGGAAGCGGGCGATCGAGTTCGCGGCCAGATTTCGCACTCGTTCGTTCAACAACACGCTGCTGATCTATGTCCAGCACGCCGCCGCCTATCAAGAAGGTCGCGTGCCTGAGCCTGCACCGTCGTACGTCGCTGGCTTCAAGCAGTGGCTCAGCCTGGGCCGGCACGTCATGAAGGGCCAGTCGGGCTACGCGATCCTTGCGCCCGTGACGGCGCGGTTGGCATCATCGACTCCGACCAGCGCGGAGTCGTGGCGACCCCTCGGCCAAGGTGAAACAGCCAAGCCCGGCGAGATCGTGCGCACGCGCCTGGTTGGTCTCAAGCCTGCCCACGTCTGGGACCTGAGTCAGACCGACGGTGACGCGGTACCCGAACCACCGCGCCCCGTGCTGCTCCAAGGACAGGCCCCAGCAGGATTGTGGGACGGCCTCGCGGATCAGATCACCTCCCACGGTTTCGACCTCCGGCTGGTGTCACACGCTGAGGCGATCGGTGGCGCCAACGGCCTCACGGACTACACGACCCGCAACGTGTCGGTCCGCGTGGACATGGACGACGCCGCCCAGGTCAAGACGCTGGCCCACGAGCTGGGCCACGTCATGCTTCATGGACCTGACAACGCCGATGCCGCGACGCACCGCGGCATCGCGGAGGTCGAAGCGGAGGCCGTCGCGCTCATGGTGGGCGCCGGGCACGGCCTGGCGACCGACGACTACACCGTGCCGTACGTCGCCACGTGGGCCGGCAGCGTCCCAGGCAGGTCTCCCGTCGAGGTCGTGCAGTCCACGGCCGAGCGAGTCCGCCGAGCAGCCGTGACGATCCTCGACCAGCTGCAGACTCGCAAGATCGGCAATGGCGATCCCTCAGGACTCGACCGCGAGGCTTTGACGAGCCGCCACAGCGTGGCACCGGCAAGGGCGCCCGCGCCGCCACAGCCGTCGGAGGTGCTGGGCCGATGAGCATGCTGAACGCTGCCGCCTCCTACCGACGCGAGGACCGCGCAGCCCCACGTGTGGCACAGCGTGTCCCCGTCGTCATGCCACTGGTCGATGTCCAGGTCGACCTCGACGGAACCGTGGCGGTCCGACTCGATCGAGAGCCGTACGCCACCGACACCCCGCTGCACCGTGAGGACCTCCAGCGAGTGCTCTGCAAGGTTGCGACCGATCTTGATACGCCGATCCGTGTCGAGGTGCGCGAAGCGGACGGCTCGGCATTCACCGACATCGTTGCGCCGGAGTCTCAAGTCGTACGACCGCCCGAACCTCTCCGGCCAGCCACCGCTCCACCTGACCAGACGACGGGCGAGACGGCCAGCGGACGGTTCCTTCCTCTCGAGGACGTCGCCTTGGCGGTCGTCGTCGCTCACCAGACCGCGAGCGAGGACGGCGTGGCCAACCTTCGCCTCCCGCCCGCTCTCCTCGAGGCCCACGCCGGTCGTCTCGTGCTCGTGGGACAGCAGTCCGGGGCCGTCGTGATCAGCGGCCTCTCGGGATGAACCCCCGCGGTCGCGGAGCGGACGATGAGCTGGTCAACCTCGGTCTCGTCCTCGTCGCAGCGATCGGTGTCATCGCAGCGACCCTTCGACTGGCAGGTTCCGCGGCGGCTTGGCTGTCCGGCGCTGGTCAGCCGGAGCATGGCTGGCAGGCAGGATTGCAGGTCCTCGGCGACCCAACGCATCCTGCCGAGGCTCTGGGATCGACTGGTCTCGTGGCGTGGGTCTACTGGGTCGTCCTCGCTCTGATCGTGGCCATCGTCCTCGCCAGCTCACTCGTGCTGTGGCGACGCATGGGGATGATCCGGCATCGGATGTCGAGCGACCCGCGGCGACTGGCTGGGGTGGCGACAGGTCGCGACGTACGGGCGTTCGCCTCGCGCAAGGCGTTGCTGGCGCGCGGCAAGGCACTTCGGCCGTCGCTGGACCGACCGGAGCCGTCGGAGGTCGGCTACCGACTCGGCCGCTCGCGTGGTCACGACGTGTGGGCTTCAGTCGAGGACTCCATCCTGATACTCGGCCCTCCGCGATCCGGCAAGGGCCTGCACGTGGTGGTCAACGCAATCCTCGACGCCCCGGGGGCCGTCATCACCACAGCGACTCGACCGGACAACGTGGCCGCCACCATCCTCGAGCGCCAGCGACGCGGGCCGGTCGCCGTCTTCGACCCGCAGCGTCTCGCCGATGGGCTGCCTGCCGGCCTGCGCTGGTCACCTGTCAGAGGATGCAGCGATCCCCTGACTGCGATGATCCGAGCGACCGGGCTCGCGTCGGCCACTGGCCTCTCGACCGGTGGCGTGGAGTCCGGAGGCTTCTGGGAGGGCAAGACCCGCACAGCCCTTCAGGCACTGCTTCATGCGGCGGCCCTCGACAACCGCACCCCACGCGAGCTGTTCGGCTGGACGCTCGCGCCGTCGGCAGCCGCCGACGCGGTGGCCATCTTGTCCAGCGACCCGGAGGCGGCACCCGGCTGGGCTGACTCCCTCGAGTCGATGATCCATGCCGATCCCCGCACCCGCGACTCGATCTGGATGGGCGTCTCCCTCGCACTGTCATGCCTGGCGGACCCTCGCGTCCTCGACGCGGTCTCCCCCGATCCCGGCGAGGGCTTCGACCCGGATGACTTCCTCACCAACAACGGCACGCTGTACCTGCTGGCCACCGGTGCCGGAGCTGGCGCCTCCTGGTCGCTCGTCGCAGCCTTCATCGAGGACCTCGTCGAGACCGCCCGCCACCTGGCTGCGTCCTCCCCTGGCGCACGACTCGATCCGCCACTGCTCCTCGCGCTCGACGAGATCGGCAACCTCTCCCCACTGCCGTCCCTGCCCATGCTCATGGCAGAAGGGGGCGGGACCGGCATCACGACCATGCCCGTCCTCCAGTCGCTGTCACAGGCCCGAGACAAGTGGGGCGATCACGCTGCCGGCGCGATCTGGGACGCCTCGATCGTCAAGGTCATCCTGGGTGGCGGATCGTCAGCGCGAGACCTCCAGGACCTCTCCGCACTCATCGGCGAGCGCGACGAGCGCACCGACACCATCTCGATCGGCGATTATGGCTCGCGGTCGCTCCAGCGCTCGACCCGTCGGGTGCCCGTCATGCCGCCCGAGACCATCCGGACCCTCCCGTTCGGCAACGCGCTCGTCCTTCTGCGCAGCGCTCCACCGCTGGTCACCGACCTGCACGCTTGGACTTCGCGGGAAGACGCGGAGGAACTGCGAGAAGGGCGCGCCCTCGTCGAGGCTGCCCTCCGCCGTGGGTCTTCCCGCACACCTGACTGGTAGAGCGGTCGCCACCCGCGGCACCGCATGGCCTCAGGAGTCAGCCATGACGATTCCCACGCAGATGAGCATGCACGGCTACATCGCCACCGCGCCGGAGCTCAGCTTCACCGACAAGGGCCACGCACGGTTCTACTGCCGGGTGGGCATCGAGCAGCACCGCAAGGAGGTCGACGGGTCGTTCACCAGACTCGACCCCGTCTATGCCGACCTGGTGATGTTCGAGCGCACTGCCGAGCGCGCGTATTCGCGGTTCAAGCCCGGGGACCGGATCATCGCCTCGGGCTACATCCACGAGTACGAGCAGGACCGACCCGGCCAGCCCAGCGAGATCCGAGAGCAGTTCGTTGCACGCCGCATCGGCCACGACTGTGCCTGGACCCGCTATGTCGTCGACCGCACGCCGGCGCAGCAGCTTGAGGCGCCGCACAACGAGATGACGGTGGTCAACGAGCCCACGCCGGCCATCAGTCTCTGACAGGGCTGCCACTCATGAGCGCCGACCTGGATCGATCGGATTGGCAGGGGCTTTGGGCATCGGACTTCGATCAGGAAGACGACGCCACGTACGGAGACACCGGACACGAACTACGGTCCTCCGACTTCGACCCGGACGCCCCTCTGCGCCCTATCAACTGGAACCTGCTCTCGGCAGATGAGGCCCTCGCGGAGTGGATGGATCTCGACGCCTGGGTCGACTGGCTCCGCAAGACCTTCGGCCTGTCCCCCGCTGTCGTACCGCCGCTGTGGCACCGCCACGACGAGCTGGTGTGGGAGCTCTCCGCCCTGCACACGCACTGGCTCAGCGCGTACGACCCCGACAGCTCGCCGTCGAGTCCGATCGGATGGCATCGCGACTTCGCCGAGGCCCGGCACCGGTTGCGTGAGTGGGTCTCGACCGCCGGGTGCAGGCTCGACCGCGACCGCCCCACGCGGCAGACAACCTGGCCGGGAGAGGCACCAGCCGAGACGACCACAGAGGTTGAGATCACCGACCGGCGCGAAGACTTCCTTCGCTTCGTCAACGACGACATCACTGCCCGACGTCTAGTCGAGGAGCGGGCTCGAGCGCTGTCGTCGCCCCATCACAGTCCGCCAATTCAGCGTCCGTCCACAGGCCACGGATCTCGAGCCGAGGCACACGACCTGTGAGCGCACGGTGGTCGGATCGCCGGCTCGTCGAAAGGGAGAATGACCATGCTGCTCGCCCACTATGTTCTGCTCTCAGAAGCTCGCTCCTACGTCGCCGCCCTCGCAAACAACACGACGACTCCCGAAGCGTGCTCGGCGTACGACCTCGCGCTCATCGAGCTGGACTTGGTCCACGGTGACGATGCATTCGCGCTCGACGCCACCGAACACGCGGTGGGCCGCGACGTCTTGATGGCCCTCGCCATCTCCGCCGTTGAGCGGCTCACCACGTACGGCGTGGACGCCCTGCACTCCGAACTCTTGCTGGCCTCGCTCGAGGACGCCCGCGCGTTGGACATGCCCTGATGTACGGCGAAAACGGAGCTCTGCTGCGAGCCGAGCTGTCCGCACTTCTCGCACAGCACCGGGTCCAGCTCAGGCTGGGCGGCGGGGGCAGTCACTCAGTCCCTGTGACCACCAGCAGGGCGGAGCGTGAAGAGATCGGCAAGCAGATCCGTCGATACCGGCAATCCGTTCTGGTGTGGTGCCAGCACGCCTCACGGGCAGTCGCCCCGTACGCGTCCAGCAACCTCTCCCCCGCGCCGCCCACCCCATTCCGACTCCCCCCTACTCAACACGGCGGACTGGCGTCCCTGAGGCTCGCCCTCGACCACACGGTAGGCACTTCAAGCGCGCGGCTACCCGAGCTGCACGAGCTGGTGTCCCCACAGGAGCTGCCGCTGGTCGAGCACTGGCGACAGGTGGCCCGAGCTTCGGCCCTTGGCGAGCACGACTTCGCCGCTGGACTCCATCACGACAGCCTCGACGCCTCCCAGGCCCACACCCTCGTCGGCGACATCGCGGCCGTTGTCCGCGCGCTCGTGATCCTGGACCAGCGCTACAGGTCCATCCCGGGCTGGGAGAGACTCCATCGGGCAGAGCGGCTCGGCTGGAGCGCCCTCGCGTGTGCCCTGGACTCAAGCCTCGAGCCGCCAAGCTACGCGATAGACGCACTCGGCTGGAGGGCCCCGACGAACGTCATGCCAGGCCCGGCCCGTCCTGGACTGCTCGGCGTGCTCCAAGCCGAACGGAACCTCGCCGTCAGGCTGCGACCGCTGCCCAGCGCCATCAACCTGCGCCGGATCGTCCATTCACAGCAAGTGCTGTCCGGTGGCATCGCCGAGCTCGCCGCGAACATCGACATCGGTCTCCGCGACCGGTGTCTCACACGCCAACAAACGTACGCCGACCTCCAGCGAGAACTACGCGACGTCGGATCCCTCATCGGCACCGGTGCACTCGCGGTCGCTGACAGCGCCGACGTCATCGGCAGATTCAAAGCACTGCGGCCGGTCGTCGACCGTGACCTCCGGGTGCTTCGTGCCTTCATCACGCTGTTCGACAAGATCGACACCCAGATCGCCGAGCACATCGAGACCGGGATCGAGCGCAACGCCTACCTGCGTCGGGTCACACTCCCCCGCCTTGTCGAAGGCAGCGGCCAACTCGTAACACCCGTTCGAGAGCGGTTCACACCGTTCAGCGCTGCGGGACTCAGCACCATGACGGACCTAGTCCATGACCGCCTCCGACCCTCGTCCGAGCCGTCCGCTGCCACCCCAGATGCGGCCCGGAGCAGGGCCGAACTCCACTCCGCCATCGTGCATCGACCGCAGTGCCCGGATGATGCTCTGGGCATCTGAGTGAAGACACGACCGGCTTCCGCGTGGCAACTCCACTAAGCTGGGCATCGAGCTCCCCCGCGCACCTGTGGCTCGGAGCCAACCGTCCTTGCGGAACCCCTTAGGCCCAAGTTAGGCCCCGATAGGGGGCGCCGCACAGCGCCCACTTTGACGCGGCACCCAGTGCGCGCGTTGCGCCGGTTGAACGTGGTCACAGCCGGTGGCCTAACGGCTTGACTCCAACGCCGCCCAATGTCGGTGCTCCGTGAGACGTTTCCTAACGCACTACCCGCGGGTCGGATCTCGCGCGGCCGCAAGACAAGGGAGGATCTGTGACATGACGGAGCAACTGAGCGAGAGCCGTCGCCATCTCGCATCGCTCGGTCGAGACCACAGACGCGATCTTGGCGTCGTGTACACCCCTGACGATCTCGTCGAGTTTGTGCTCACCCAAGAGTTTGGGAGCGCCACTGGTCCAGCTGGCCCGGTGCTGGACCCGGCCTGTGGCACCGGGGCGTTCCTCAAAGCCGTTGTTGTCCGGATTGCCGACGATCTCGCGTGCCGAGGTCTCGCGATTGAGTCCACAGGGCGACGCCGCTTCTTAGAAGAAATCGCCCGACTCGTTTGGGGAGTTGACGTCGACGAACAGGCCATCGGCATCTGCCGGCGCGAACTGGGCGAACTGATAGAGCGGCTGGCGCCCGGGCCGATGCCAGCCGATCTCCTGGACAAAAACATCATGAGAGCTGACTTCCTTGATGTGCACCCTGAGCCGATCTCGGGTGTCCCGTTCCGGCACATCGTCGGCAATCCGCCCTATGTCGCCACTGACCGTATGGACGCCGAGGCTAAGAAGGAATACCGCGGCCGGTTCCAGTCGGCGATCGGGCGCTTCGACCTGTACTACCTTTTCATGGAGCGTGCTTCCGAAGTTGTTCATGAGGGTGGCACTTGGACCCTGATCACGCCAGATAAGTACCTGAACAGCAATTCAGGGCAAGGGGTCCGGACTCTTCTAGCGCGCAACGGCGCGATCCGAGTGATTAGTCGATTCTCCTCTCATTCGGTATTCCGGGATGCGGCGACGGTGCCGTGCGTGACAACATGGTCAAGATCCCGCTCCGTCACGGCTGATGCATCAGTGCGACAGGTTGACGTTTGCGAAGGTAGCGGTGGAGTTGAATTGAGGGAGGAGGTCCATGTTCCGACGGATAGTTTTCATGCGGGTGTATGGATCTTCCACAGTCGAAGCAGCGAAGCTCTTTTAGATACGATCCGAGCGGATCACCCGCCGCTGAATATGCACGTACAACGAATCTCGGCTGGCCTTACGACCGGTTTCAATCCAGCGTTTATCGTGAGTTACGAGACGGCTCAGGAAATCGAGCCTGAACTTCTGCATCCGACCATCCGTGGCCGAGACCTCGCTGCTTACGAAATCGGACAATCTGCCAGCATGATGCTCGTTCCCTACGTTTGGGATGCTCACGGGTCAGCCAAGCTCATTGACTTGAATGATTTCCCACTCGCCGCTCGCTGGCTTCGTCGGCATCGCTCACGTCTCGAGAGCCGCCATGCGGTCCGCAAGTGGGGTAAAGCGTGGTGGGACCTCCACGACCCAGTAGGCATTCCCCTTCATTGCACGCCGAAGCTGCTAGTCCCAGACGTTGCACGGTCGAATCGGTTCGCTTTCGACTCCGGAAATTTTGTGCCGCAGCACTCGACTTACTATCTGCTGCCGAAAGACATCAACGGACACTTCTTAACAGCGGTCCTCAATAGTCCACCGATAGAACTTCTGGTACGTTCAAGCGCCCCTCGCGTCAAGGATGGATTCAGCCGTTACCGCAAGCAGTTTTTGCTCGACCTGCCGCTTCCCGCCGCGGATCCGGACATGGCCGAGCGGATCATCGCCGCGGCGGTAGCCGGGGACAACGCCGAAGCCACGCGGTTGGCGACGGCGCTATTCAAAGTAGATGACAAAGACGTGACCAATGCCCTAGAGCGTCTCAATCACAGCAGACGGGATCGATCGATTGTCTCTCCCAGAGCTCGATGAGTTTCGACGGCAGGTCGCTCTCCTGCGAGACGACCCTTCGATTCAGGCGCAGCGCGGTAGGGACGGAAGGTATGCGCTGAGCTCGCTCAGTCTCGATGATGTGGCCCGACTGTTGAGGAGTGATCCTGCGTACTACTTTCTCCTTGCTGCCGCGTCCCTCAACCGGACTTCTTTGCGACGCGCAACCCTGGACGAGGAGGCGCAACTCGTAGCTGTTCGACATCGAAAGGCGTTCGCCGTTCGTGGTCGACTTCCCGTGAGTGGGGATCTTGATTCAATCGTTGCGAACGCTGTATCGCTTCGACAGGGGGACCTTCAACGGAAGGCACGAGGCCGGACGGAGCAGTACTTTCGGGAGCGTCTCGAGGCAGAAGGTGTGCCGCTCTTCATGAGCCCGCCTCGCCGCGTTGTTCCCGGCATCGTGATCGCCGGACGAAAGCCCGACGGCGTGTGGCCCGACCCTGCCACTGGCGAGCCACCAGCGGTGTACCTCGAGGTGAAGCGGATCCGTCGAGTTGCAGACGACATCCAAAAACGTCTGTACGAGCTCGCGGAAGCATCGCTCGAGATGAAGCTTCTCTACGGCGGGGCGACCATGACCGGTTTGGGAATCGATGACAACCGAAAGACGCGTGACCCCGGCGTCGCCAAAGCTCTCCGGGACCAGATCGAGGGCGTTCGTCCCATTGTCATCGGCCTGTTCTTGTGCCCGCGCGATGAGGCTGAGCGCTATCGGACCGGCGCAGAAGCTCTCATCGATCGAATCTTCTTTCAAGAAGAGATAGATGACTGCATCCGCTTTATCAGCTCGACTATCGAAGAATACGATTCCTAGTAGCCGAATACCAGGTAGATGAGATTTTAGCAACGACCAGCATTCTCGCCCACAGCGAAGGTGCGGCGCAGTCAGGGCGCCCCCGCCTCCGCGCTTCTGACTTCAGTCATTTGGAAAGTCGAGCATGGTCTGCGCAGCGACTCGTGGGTGAGTTCTAGGCAGCAACAGCGGGGTGGGATAATGATGTTGTACCGGATGTCAACCGTCAGTCGACATAGTCACTCTGTGCGAATGCAGCCTTTGGCTCATGGTTGCTAGCTCGTCGTTGACCGTGACGAGACGGCTCACGATACCTCGCAAATCCTTCCTCGTAACGAACTCACCCTGCATCCACTCGGATTCGTTCGCTCGTCTCTTCAGAGTTCGTGGACGCCACCTGAACGCGATCCTGAGAGTGGCCTCGGGCCAGAGGCTGTGAACAACGGCGTTTCGTTCCTCGATAACGACTCGTACCCGACGCAGCATGTCGCGGACGTCATCGTCCGTCGCGTCGGATCGGGACAAAGGTGGTTTCTCGATGAGGCGCAGCAGCTCCGCCACCGACTTGCCGGCATGGACAGGTTGGGGCTCGTCGTCGATTGCCCAAAGCAGTTCGAGCACCCTTTGCTCCAAGAGCGCGCCCAGCATGGTGACTCTGCCGATCACCGCGTAGAACTGGCCTGGTATGGGTCCAAAGAAGTGATTCGGGATGCCGTAAGAATCGGTCACGAGGAACATCCTGTCCTTAGTCCCGAGCATGCTCGGACGACAAGCTCATCGTCGTGTCTAGTAGCGTGGCAGCGTTCATTGGTCCGGGCCGCTGTAGAGGGTCAGATTGGCCGGCGATGAACCGGTACAGGTGGGGCCAGCGGGCTCCTGGTGAAGTAGGTAACGTCGTTCGTCTGGTGACTCGATTGCCTAGTCGCGATACTTCTTCACCCGCTTCTGCCAGGCCCGGATGCGCTCCACCTCGGCCAGCATCTCGTCTGGTTCGGGCGCAACGTAGTTGGTCTCCGGTGCCTTGTTGTGACGGCGTGCCCACATCGAGCATGCGCCGTACCCAGCCTGGAAGTCAGCGGCATCGTCAGCGGTGACTGCCGAGAGAATGCGAAACTTCATCACCCGCACCTGAGCAGTGCCTCGGTCGTACACCTCGTCGAGGATCTCGGAGTTCACACAGCTCTCCCAAAGTTCGGAGAGGTCACCGGCCCAAGATCCGACGGCCTTGTCCCAATCGTCTTGGCCCAGATCGTCACGTTGCCTCGTCAGACGGGCCAGTTCTAGTTCGATCTGGGTGAGCCGTGCAGCAAAGTCCTTCGCCTTCCAGGGAAGCGCATGCCGTACGAATCCTGGTACGTCGCCCTTGCGCTCGACGGACCGCGGCGTGACCTCCACTCCTTGCTTGGTTGCCGCTTGGAGTAGAGCACCTGCAAAAGTGACGTCGTGCGTGAAGACCACCACTTGGCGGTCCTTGGCGAAGTCGACCAGTCGCGACGCGACGTAGGTTCGCCGTCGATGGTCAAGGGAGTTCACCGGGTCATCCAAGATGAGGGCGGACCTAGTCGTGTCGAATGTGGCCTCGGTGAAGAAGCCCGCCAACCCCATGGCCGTCTGCTCACCCTCACTGAGGACATCGGACGCCTGTACGTTGCGTGCCTTTGCGCCTTCGAGGCCCGGCTGCTGCTCTAGCCGTCCCTTGTTGCCGCCGAGGTCCCGGATGGTTACACGTCGCAGCCGCAGTCGCTCGGTTTCGCGTACGAACTCATTCTTGATGACATCGCCCGCGTAAAGTTTCGTCAGCTGCGTGCTCTTGGCAGTTATCGCAGTGGTCGCCACGCTTCCCAGCGCAGCCTCAAGCATCCTGCGATTCTTGAGCCGGTCCACCTCAGCGCAAATGCCGTCGCGTGACTCGCAGATCCGGATGTGCGAGTCGAGGTCCCGAACTGCAGCCCTCGTCTGTGCCAACGATTGACGGAATGCGTCGACATCGACAGCCGCGGCAGCCGTACTCAGTGAAGTGGCAAGTTCATCCAGCTCGGCAATCTCTCGCGAGGCGGCGAAACCCAACGGTCGGCCGCCGGCACCTCGGAGCCAGGCATCTGCTTCGTTACGAAGGGTCCCTGCTGTCTCCAGCAGTGCTTGCATTCGCTCCGTGAGGTCTAATGCACCAGATCGGTGGGAGGCAAGGTTCGCCACTCCAGCGCCGCCGCTGACGGGGAGGTCCTGAAGACGGCGGATTCGCGCAGTGATTTTCGCTTCGGCCTCGGCCGCATCGCGCTCGGTGGTGTCCCGCATGTGGGCATCGAAGCGCTCCAGTCGACTGCGAGCATCAGCGTCGAGGGCCTGCTGACACAGCGGGCAACGAGCCGCGTCGTGAGTGACCGGGAAGGCCTCTTCGTGGTACCCAACAGCGGTGGAGTATGCCCGCGCGGCCTCCCATAGAGTCCGCCAGGTCGCTCCACCTACGCCAGGCAGCTCATCTGCGAAGTCCGCAGTGGCGGCCAGAACGGCAGCTTCTCGCAGCTGTTTTGCATTGTCGCGCTCTTGAGCGGCGATCTCGAGGTGTTCTGTGTCCAACTCTCTAGCAACGCCCTTGAGCAACGCTGACATTGACGAAGCGGCTTGGGCGAGGCCCTCAAGTCGCGCGCGCTCAGCGGCGGCGCTGCTCCCTTCCAAGCGCGCAGCCTCGGCAATTGCGACAGCTCGCTTCTGGTTAGCGATTGGGTCGAGTGTCGTCGCTTCCTCTATGGCGCTGGCAGTCGTCTCGGCCGTGAGCGATGCGACGAAGGCTGAGGCGTCTGTCCCCTCTGGAAGGTTGAGATCAAGGGCACGCAAGCTGTTCTCGCGCATGCGGTCGGTCATATTGTTTCGCAAGCGGTCGCAGACCTCGATTAGGCCGTCGAGCAAGACCAACGCCGAAGGGCGGTACGTGATCACGGACTTGCGAGCGAGGTAAACGTCTCCACAGTGTTCGTCGTAGAAGTGCATCTGCCGGACGACAGGGTCCGCTGGGCCAGGCACCTTGTGTTCGCAAGTGTCGCCGTCCGCGGCGTAGTAAAGCACTGCTGACGGCTCGTCCGGCCGATCCTCGAAGACGTCCGGGAGAATCTGTGCCGGATGACGGGCTCCGACGGCCTCCTTGAGGATGCGGGCATACCCGGACTTCCCGCTGCCGTTGTCGCCGTACACGACAGTGAGCCCGTAGGGCGAGAGGTCGAGTTCTTGATCGTCAGTGAGGGCGTTGACTCCTTTGCAACTGCCAAGGGCGGCGACCGTGACCGTCGCGTCATCTACAGATGCGAGTGCGAGATCCAGCGGCTTTTCCGGTGTCGACTCCTCGTCGCCGTCCAAGAGGGCCGCGATGGCGGCATCGATCTCGGAGCCGGTAATCGCTTGACCGCCAGCAAGAAGCTGAAGGATCCGTTGCTGCCAGAGCGGTCGTGTCCCTGCCCACACCGCGATGTCATCCCCGATGGTCATGGTCGGAGTATCGCGGACCGGTCCGACAGATGCGTGAGTGAGGACATGTCGCCGCCTATTCCGCTGTCGCGTCACTTCGCCGCCTGCCGGGGACGCCCGCAACAGTTGGATCTGCCGGTGAGCGCGCGAGTGCTCTTGCGGAGCAAGCGGCCGCGGCAGACAACGTCCCCTTCTTTTGCAAGACGCCAAGGTTCAGTTGCGTATCGGCGCTCCGTGCCGCTGCCCGCCGGTCCTCGACTGCCCGCCCGTTCGGGGCCTGGGGGTGTCCGCCCATCGACTCCGCTCTGAGCGGGATCACGCTTGGGTCAACTGAACCGGCGCTGGCTCTTGACGGAACTTCGGAGAGATCTTCGGTGCCCCATTTCGCCCACCTGCTGTTGTCTGTGCGGAGAACTACACTGTTGGGATACCCGAACATACCTTCGATAGGCCAGGTCCATGAACGCAAATCGGTTCACTGCATCCGACTTCGGTCGGACCGTTCGCGAGGACTACGCGCGCCGCGGGGTGATGGAATCGAGCGTCATCCACGCCTCTGCAGGCAACTCTCTCGCGACGCGGTCCCTTGGGCATCCGTACTTCGAGGACCTCGCCATCGGAGAGCAGCGCTCGGCCCAGATCGCCTGCCTCTTCCTCGACCTGAGCAAGTTTACCGGTCGCACTTTCTGGGACGGCGCTTACGAGACGGCTCGCCTCGCCAACGCCGTCTCCACCGGCTTCATCGCGGCGGTCTCGTGGTTCGGAGGCTTTCCCCTGGGGCTGCGGGGCGACGGACTCTTCGCCGGGTTCGGTCCCGGGACCACGACGGTGGACGTCCTCGCCGCCCTCGGCGCGAGCGCGATCGCCCTCCAGGGCGTCCAGAACGAGGTCAACCCATGGCTGGAGCGCGAGGGCATGGCGCCCATCCAGGCCCGCGCTGGTGCCGACTTCGGCGAGGTCACCTTCGTCCGTTCAGGCAGCGAGCAGAGCAGCGAGGTCAACCAGATCGGCTTCGCCGCCAACTTCGCCGCCAAGTGCGAGAAAGAAGCAGCCTCGTGGGAGGTCGTGATCGGTGAGGCGATGGCTGCCCACGTCCGCGATCACGGCCTCCTGACGCATCACGCGAACTCCCCGAAGTACTACACGCGCAACAACGAGACGAAGTCGTACCGGTTCTACGACTACGCGTGGCGGCGAGGCCTCTCGGTCGTCACCTCCGCTGGAGATCAGATCGCGGGAACTCCAACAACCAACATCAGGATTGGGTGAAGCACATGACGATCGCGGACCTGCTGACGCACCACGGCCACAAGAAGCCCCGCTGGGTCGACGTCGACGGGCGCATGCTGTTCAGCGCCCCTGCGGCCACCTCTGGCGCTCTCGCGCTGAAGCCGCACACGTTCCACAGCGGCGAAGACCCCGTCGACAGCCCCGACCCCGGCGTCGCGCGCAGCCTCACCGCCGCCAACCTGCCATGGTGGAGCAATCCCGACGACCTGGAGCCGCACCGTGCCGCGATGGCGGCACACTTCCCAGGCTTCACCTACTTCGAGCCCGACGAAGATCGCGGCCCCGCGTGGATCGGCGTTCTCGACTCGGGTCGCGGCAGGTTCCGCATCGGTGTCGTACTGCGACGCGACCGCGGCCTGCCCTTCGTCACGGTCCTTAACACCAAGATCGGGAAGAACACCCGCTATGGCTGGACCAGTCCCTCACACGCCTACATCAGCGGCAACCCGTGCATCGCGGACCAGGACGACTGGAACCCTGACGAGGACATGGTCGCAACCGCCGTCGCGTGGACCGCGCACTGGCTCGCCGCCTACACCGAATGGCGCATCACCAACCGTTGGCCGATCGAGGGGTTTCACCCGAATGTGGCGGCCTGACCGGAAGGTACCCGACCCGGAGCCTACCGACGACGGGGCTATGAACGCGCTCTCAGAGATCGCGCAGTGGGTCCGATTCGCCGACACCAAGGCCGGACTCCTGGCAGCAGGACTGGGAGTCATACTCGCAGGCACGGTCGCGCAAGCCGCGACCATTGTGGACGCTGTGGCCAGCGGCGGGGCGCTCGGCGCGCTCACGGCCGTCCTGTTCGCGTTGTGGTCGGCGTCCGCACTGACGCTGGTCTGGTTCCTCATGAGCGCCATCGGCCCGCGGACCTCTACCAGTGGCCCGACCATCAACCGGTTCGCCTGGCCTTCCTTGCCGGGCATCCCAGTCGCGGACCTGACACAGCACGTGAGCGGGACGACACGAGACGCCGACGCATGGCGGCAGGTCGTAGACCTCTCCACGGTCGCCGCTTCTAAGTACCAAGCCTGCGGCCGCGCAGTCCTAGCTTTCATGATCGTTGTGGTGGTGACGGCTGCGATGGTCGCGCTCGCGCACGTGGCGGTTCGATGAAAATGGGTGGCGCATTTCATGATGTTGTTGGCGCTCAACGAGCGGATCTGCTCAGATGCGGATGAGCAACCACGGCGCGTAGTCCTCGAACTCTCAAGAGCCTAGGCGGGCCGAGCCGGTCATCGGCTTCGACCCATATCGGAGCCTCCGTTCGTCGGACTCGAGCTTCGAGCCAGTCTCGAAGCGCCATACGATCGAAGTCGCCGGGCTTGACCAACATGCCGTGGCGTGGGTCGTAGAGACGCCAAGTGCGTCGAGCGGACCGACGATCATCTGTGCACGGGGCGAAACCCGGCGGGGTCTTCCAGCAGTCTGGAGGGGTCCGATTCAAGGGACAGCTGCTTCAGCTGCGCACGCATTGCGCGATCGTCTCGCACAACATCCGCTCGTGCCGCGAAGGGTGCGGCATTCCGCCGCCGATGACTGGGTTCCCAGGTGTTGCTGACTCAGCCACCGAATCACACCCATCCAGTCGACCGATGCTCAACACTGGTCAGCCGCGATCGTTGCTCACTTCTACCTCAATCTAGGGCTTGGAGACGCCGAGGTCGATCTCTCAAAGCGTGACGGGCAAGCCGTCACGATGATGTGAGAGTTGAAGGCCCGGGCCGCATCTCGCTAGGGGCGACGTCGGACAGGAGTGAGACTCCTTCGCGACGACAGGAGCGCGACGTCTTTCTTGGTGTCAACGGCCTGGAGTCCGCTTATGACCGCTTGCTGCGTCTCGGGCGACCAGTAGATCTGAAGCTCCTGCCGGGCCCGGGTGATGGCCGTGTAGAAGATGTTGTGTGTGATGTCGTCCTCGTTGGCGCTCGTGATGACGACCTTGACCGCGTCGTACTCGAGGCCCTGGGCCTTGTGGATGCCGACGGCATACGCCACCTGGAATGGGACGGTGGTCGTGTCGGTGTCGTCGTCCTCGTCACTGATGTCGATGTCGTAGACCGCGAACCGCACGGTCGACTCGGAGACCCACTGCAGATCGAAGTACCCGTCGACGTCGAACTCGGTCACGGGGCGGTCGAGGCGAATGTCGAACTGGATGCTGCCGTCGTATGCCTGAATGTCAACGATGGTGCCCTTGAGGTTGTTGTAGATCAGCGGCTTGAACCGGTTGGTGTCCGAGAACAAGACCGGGTCGCCGGCCTTGTACGCGGCGGGCCCCCACGGGACGGCGGGCGAGGGGTTGCTGGCCTGCAAGAACCGGTTGATGTTGTTAATGCCGTACAGGCCGTCGTAGTTCAACGCCAGGATGATGTCGTCGGCGGAGTGGTTGTCGAAGAGGCTGGCATCTAGGACGGTGGAGTACCCGTTGCGGGCGATGGCCTCGGTGATGTTCTCGTCTAGGTTGCGGACCTTGGTCCAGAAGTCGACGAGCTCATCACTGCTGGTGCGGTACGGGGTGGTCAGCTCGAAGATGGAAGACGGCTCGATGTAGGAACGCACAACGTTGAACCAGTTGCCGAACCTGATGGACTCGATCTGGAAGACGTCTCCGACGAGCACGATGAGTTTGAAGCTGGTGTTCTCCAGGATGTCTAGGAGGTCGGCGTTGCTGACCGTCGAGCACTCGTCGATGACGAGCAGGTCGAAGTCGCCGCTGGGGTTGTGCTTGTGGCTGGCGATGGTTCGGAAGGTTGATTCCGGGGCGCTCACGCGGCGGCGGAGGTTCTCGACAGCGGGGTGGGTGTTGGCGAGGAACAGCTTCTGGTTGCCGCCGAAGTAGTTGGCGATGTGGTCGACCATGCGGGTCTTCCCTGTCCCGGCGGCCCCGTAGACGAGCGCCACGCGTGACTGAGCAAACAACGTGGTGAGTGCTGCGCGCTTGGCGACGTCGTCCACGGTGTGGGCCGTCGTCCCGAGCCACTGTTCGACCGCGGCCGTGTACCCGCTGATGCCGCTGGCCGCGTGCGCCTGGAGCTTCGTCACGATGTCGTGGGTGTCGTCCTCATAGTTCTGGATGAAGACGTGGCCGTTGTCGAGAACGAGGTCCCGGGCGGGCCGGTGTCTGTAGTACAGCTTGCTGTTGTAGGTGGCGATGAGGGCAGCCACGTCGCCCAGGTCCTCGAGGTCGACGATCGGGGTGTACAGAATCCCGCGGTCCTCGACATTGCGCTGTACGCGGCGAGCCAACAGTTCATGGGTGCGGCCGGCGGTGTCGAGGCTGTTGATGAGGTCCCAGAATCGCGGGTTGTGGGCCCGCGGTGCGGTGCAGAACGGCATCTCGTCGAACGGGATGCACGAGTAGCTGAAGTTGAGGTTCGACAGGCGGGTGTTGGGTTCCCAGTGGTACTGCGCCTTGAGCCAGTCGTTGCGCATCCGAAAAAGCAGGTAGCGCAGCAGGTTGTGGCCTGGCCGCTTCCCACGGATGATGCGACGCGCCTCGTCAATGGCCGGGAAGATCTGCGGACTTCGGGAGATGGCCGTTCCCCGGGCCTTGATGTCGTTGTACCACTCATCGGAGGCGTCGATAAGGTCCAGCAGAGTTGTGCCGCCGGTCAGGCCAGTCATCACGAACTTGTACTCGGCAGAGTCCGTCCGCACTTTCGTCGGCTTGCCGACGAGGCTCGCGAAATGGTCGACCTCGCACGGCCGGATGGACACTTCCCAGATGCGGATGAGGGTCACCGGCATCTGCTGCCCGAAGACCTCGATGGTGGCCGCCTGTAGGCCCAAGTTCGCGGAGTAATTGTCCGCAATGTCGATGTCGGTGAACCCGATGATGCGGTCGGCCTTGCTAACCCGGTTGACGGCCCTGTAGAACGTGACCTCGTAGTACACGCGGCCGCCGGTAACGAACGGCCGCGTCTTGTGGATGTAGAACCGATCATGGCGGGCCGAAGTCGCCCTGCCTGGCTTGTCGATCTCGACGGCAATCTTCTCGTGGTACTCGGCGAGCGCGGGGTCCTGGTCGAGCGGAAACAGCTCAAGGTTGCCGAGAACCGCGACACCGGCCTCGTTGTACAGGAGGGCGCGCAGACGCAGCATGTACTCGTAGTAGCGGAGCATGAGCCGCTCCGAGGTGTCCCCGTCGAACGTGTAGTGGGAGACCGACGGCTTCAGCAGGGTGTGGAACTTGGTGACGAAGTTCAATCGACCGTTCGCCTTCACCCACGAGAGTGCGGCCTCGATGGCGTCGTAGTTGTACTCAACGTCCCCGCTGGCGACATGCAGGCGCACAGCGACGCCCTCGACCAGGTTCCGTAGCTGCCCGAGGACGTTCTGGGATAGGAGGTCGCGCTGACTGGGTAGCGTGGCGATGTTGGCGCAGATGGCTGCGTCGGCGGCATCGATGTGTTGGGCAACGGTGGCCACGTCGAACCTCCAACAAAGCAGTGGCGACGCAGACGGCACCGGTACGAAGACCATAGCGATGGAACGACGACAGCGCAGGACTCTCAGCGATTCAGGGCCATCCGTCATCCGCCATCCAACGTGCGACCACGAGCGGACAGGTCGCAACAAGGCGCGAAGCCAGTAATTCCGGGGGTGACGCTCACGGTCACCAACCACAGCCCAGCACCTTCAGGCTGCGTTGGCGATCCTCACCGTCATTTCGCCGCGCACTAAACGCGACCTCTGCGGGGGTGTCGACGGCCGCATCGTTCGGGAGCTGTCAACACTCTCGCACGACGCGTCTGGAACGGTTGTACGAACCGGCGCTCGACTGCGTGAGCGAACAGCTTCGGGCACCCAAGGAGCAGGACTAGGTCCAATCCGCGCGTCGGCTTGGCGTAACGATGGCTGAACGATCGACTCGTCGAACCCGCCCCCGGGTCGTGGGCGTGGCCGCACATCTCGGTCGACTGCGCTTTCAAGGGACTGATCAGGCGCGTTCTTCGCCGCGTCACGGTGCCGCCTGCCAGGGTCGCGGCATTCGCAGCAGCGATGCGTCTCCAACGTCTCGTCGGAACACTCCCCGTGAACGCGAGCACCCGTACGGGACGCGTTGTCTCGCCCGTCAACCGGTCGCAGGCGGCGAGAGCAGAGCCGAGTGCGCCCATAGGCGGATGACCGTCCATCCCGCGCCCGTCTCGTCTGGTGCGGCCACGACAATGAGTCCGAGGTAGCCGCCGCCGGCGGCGCGACGCCATTGAAGTAGCAATGCTGGTTGTCTGCCCCACGGCGCGTCGTACCAGCACGGTCGCACGGGTTCGGCTAGCTGTGATGCCCAGGCACGTTGGTCGAGATCGTGTGACGAGACGATCTGAAGTTCTGGACTGGTGAAGACCTCCCGATGTGGAGTGGAGCTATCTAGGAACCGCTCCACATCCAGGAGGTCTTCGTGTCCCACGCTACCCATTCCAACGCTGCGCTGACGCCACGCGCTCGACTGCGGCTCGCTCGCCTGATCATCGACCACGGCTGGCCACCTGCCCGCGCGGCCGAGCGCTATGACGTGTCGTGGAAGACCGCGAAGAAGTGGGCCGATCGGTACGCGGCCGAAGGCGCTGCAGGCATGACTGACCGATCCTCGCGACCCCATCACCAGCCGAACCGGACACCAGCGCCGATGGTGC
>NZ_FOKC01000018.1 GCF_900112035.1 Nocardioides alpinus
CGAGCGTGGAGTCACCGTCCAGCGGGTGTTGAGCGACAACGGCAGCTGCTACAAGTCGAACCTGTGGCGCGACACCTGCCACGACCTGGGCATCACGCCGAAGAAGACCCGGGCCTATCGGCCACAGACGAACGGCAAGATCGAGCGCTTCCATCGAACCCTCGTCGAGGGCTGGGCGTTCAAGAAGTTCTACAACTCCGAATCCGCAAGACTCGCCGCTCTGCCAGCATGGATCCACGAGTACAACCACCACCGGCCCCACTCAGCAATCGCTGGGCGCTCACCCATCACCAGGTTGGACAACCTGGCTGGGCATCACATCTAGGCGTGCCAGCGCTCCGCTTCTCGCATGGCGAACTCACGGAAGGTCACTGGCTCGTCGCCCGTGACGACCCGGACGTCGTCAGTCAGACCGCCGGCCCGACCCAGTCGAGCGATCGTGTAGATCGCGCTGGTGACCGCGACCATGCCCCACGGCATTCCCAGGACCATGCGCGCGTGTCGGGCGTAACGGACCAGCCCGGGCCGCGCGTAGCTGATGGGGCGGCCGAGGGCATCGGTCAGGACTTCCGCGACCTCGCTGTAGGTCAGGGCCTGGGGCCCGGTCGGGGTCCACGCAGTGTTGTGGTGCTGATCTGGGACGAGCAGCGCCGCGGCGGCGATCGCGGCTACGTCGTGGACGTCGACGAAGGCGGTGGCACCAGCACCGGCGGGCACCATGATGGTGTCACGGTCGCGCACGTCGGTGAGGTGGGTGGTCGTGAGGTTCTGCATGAAGAACGCGGCGCGCACGAAGGTCCATGACAGTCCGGACTCGTGCAACCAGGCCTCGAGCGCGTGGTGGGGCACGACCTTGTTGCGCTCGGCTCCCTGCAGCGAGAGCAGCACCACGTGCTCCACACCGGCCGCCTTCGCGGCCTCGAGCGACGGCAGCATCTGCGTCTTCGGTTTCCCCAGGTGAGGCGGTCGCATGAGGAACACCTGGCGCACGCCGGAGTAGGCCTGTTCCCAGGTTGCCTGGTCTGTGAAGTCCAGTGCCACGGCCTCGACCCGGTCACCGAACCGGGAACGGACTGCGTCCAGCCCCGAGGCCGCGGCGCGCACGGGGATTCCGGCGGCCAGCAGCAGCTCGACGGTCCGTGAACCAACGTTCCCGGTCGCGCCAGTGACCAGCACCGGTGGGGTGACTCCATGCGGGGTCATGCGGGCACCACAACCTCCTTGCGCCGGATCCCGAGGGTAGCCCGACGCGGTCGTCCCCTGCGCTGGGCAAGGCCGGACAACTCCAGCTCGGTCGCCCGCCCATCACGGTGTGTCCATCGGCACGCTGCTCGTACGCTGCCAATCGGCCCACGGAACCGGTCTCGTCCCGCGAGTGGCTTGTCCGACGATCTCCTGGGTCATCCAGGCACGTAGCTCCTGCACGTCAGGGGGTGAGGCGAGTGTGAGGAGGTGACCTTCCGCGCACAGTTGGTCGGCACGAGCAACTGCCTCATGCAGGTGCACGATCAGCTCGCTGAACTCCCGAGGCATGGCCATGTCCACGTCCATCACGTCCTTGCCCTCCTCGCGGGCACGCTCTGCGGCGCGGCGACCGGTCAGACGTGCATGCGTCGGCGAGACCAGGAGCCCACGTATCTCGTCCGCGAGTGCGAGTGACTGGTCACTGCCCTGGTCCACCGACAACAGCTGAAGCTCTCGTACCAGCTCGTCGAGGTGACGGTCTTGCTGCAGGCTGAGCTCGACGGGGCATTGCGCGAGGCGGACCAAGACCCATCCCGGGGGCAGCTCATCTACCGCCTCGGGGGCCCGGGAGGGGCGAAGGCGTTGGGGCTCCTCGAAGAGGTGCCCGGCGTCCTCTGGATCGACGAGCTCCGCCCACACCTGTTTGCCGCGAGCGGTCTCGTCCACGCCCCAACGCCCGGCCACCATTCCGACGATGGCAAGGCCGCGACCGGTCGCGTCCAGCTCACTCGACCCGGACCGATCCCCGGTGGCTGGGGTCCGCGCCTGCACCATGTCGGGGCCAAGCGGACCGTCGTCCTCCACGTAGACCCGCACGCCGGTCGTCCTGCGCTCGAGGGTCACGTACATGAAGTCGGCCCCCGCGTGTAGGGCCGCGTTGGTGGTGAGCTCGCTCGTCACGAGCTCCGCCGCGTCCGCGAAACGTGCTTGTCCCCACGCGCTGAGACCGTCGACGACGAAGCGGCGCGCACCGGAAACGCTGGCCGCGTCGGCGGCCAGGCGGATGTGCAGCTTTGCCGATGCACCGCCCATGGACAGGAAGGCTAGCCCCGAACATCGCGTCACCGATGACGTTGAGATGCCAGCCTGAGTTGCCAGCTGCCGTCTTGTGGCGAACCATGACCGATGGAATCATCACGCCACTATTGTTCTGTTGACGGTCATCCGCTGACGGCGCCGGCGACCGTTCTCGGCGTGGCGCCCCGGAGATCCGAGGACATGTGGTCGCATCGATCTCAGCACGGGGCGGGCCCGGGGGGTTGTCGTGGCTCGGGGGTGCGTTGCTGCTCGGCGTGATGGTGGCGGTCGACTTGGTGCTCGGGCGCCAGATCAACGGGGCGTACGCCGGTGCCGCGGTGCTCACCGCCATCAACGCCGACGTGCGCCGCACAGCGAGCGTCGCCGGGCTGGCGCTGCTGGCGTCGGTCGCTTCGGGCACGTGGAACGACAACCTCGGCGAACGGGACTGGGCCATCCGCTTCGCGACGTGCGTGCTGATCTGCGCATTGGCCCTGATCGCCGCAGACGCGAACCATCGCCGCAGCGAACGCCTCGCCCGGACGACGGCCTTGGCGCAACGCATGCTCGACGCGCTCGCCGTCGAGCTCACGGGTGCCCGCACCGTCAAGGAGGTGACCGACGGCTTCCTCGGTCATGCCATGGGCACCCTCGGTGCCACGTCGGCGATGGTGCTGTCGCTGGACGCAGACGGGGTCCTTCGGACCCTCAGCTGGCACGGACGGGCCGGTGACGGTGCGGACCACTACCAGGAGGTCCCCGTCTCCAGCGACCTGCCAGGCGCGGTCGCGACGCGGCAGCGCACAGACATGCACTTCCGGTCCTTGACGGAGATCGTGGCTGCCTTCCCCGACCTGGCCGGGTACTACCCCAGCGACCGCAGCCTGCATCTACTTCCGCTGCACCGCGAGGACACGACGTACGGGCTCCTGGCCATCACCTTCCCCCCGGACCTCTTCACCCCTCACGAGGACGGATTCCTCCACTCGCTCGCAGGGGCTCTGACCAGCGCGATGCGCCGAGCCGTCGAGCTCCAGGACCAAGATGGTGCCACGCAGCGCACCGTCCTCCTCGCCGAGGCATCGATGAGCCTGTCGCGCAGCCTGGACATGGACACCACCCTCGCGGAGGTCGGGCGGCTCCTCGTGCCCCGTTTCGCGGACTGGTGCTCCCTGCAGCTGCTCAACGACGGCCGGCTCGAGACGGTCGCACTTCAGCACCGCGATCCCGCGACCACCGAGTGGGCACGTTCGCTGATGGGCGCTTTCCCCACCCGCATGGACGCTCCCCACGGCGCCGCCAACGTCGTACGCAGTGGGCAGAGCGAGATCTACCCGTACATCCCCTCAGAGGTCATGGAGGCGACCGCCGCGAGCGCCGAGCACCTGGCCCTGGTCCGCCGGCTGGGCCTCACCAGCGCGCTCATCGTGCCGCTGACAGGCCGCGATGGGGGCGTCGTCGGGACGTTGACGCTGATCCACGCCGAGTCCGGCCGTCGATACAGCGACGAGGACGGCGCCTTCCTCGAGGCGGTGGCTGACCGGGTGGCGGTCGCCCTGGACACAGCCGTCACCTTCGAGCACCAGTCCGAGCGACTCGCGGGAGTCATCCTGGTGGCTGAGGCCGCCCAGCGCGCCATCCTCGCCCCGCCGCCCGCGAGGGTCGGCCCGGTCGCGTTGTCGGCGCGCTACCTGTCGGCTGCCAGGGAAGCCCAGATCGGTGGCGACCTCTACGAGGTCGTCCGCGGACCGTCGTCCGTACGGCTGCTGGTCGGCGACGTGCGAGGCAAGGGCCTCTCGGCGGTCCGCACCGCCACGGTGGTGCTCGGCGAGTTCAGGGCGGCGGCTGCCAACAACGGAGACGTCGCTCACGTGGCACGCGAGATCGACCGTCGCATCGTTCCCTACCTGCCCGACGCCGAGGACTTCGTGACAGCCATTCTCGTCGACATCGAGAGCGACGGCCGTTTCGACGTCGTATCCTGCGGACATCCCGCGCCGGTGCTTCTCTCCACCAGCGGCGACGTGGATCCGGTTGAGCTGGACCACTCCCCACCTCTCGGTCTCGGGGTCGATCCGGTGATCGGGCGGGGCAAACTGGCCGACGGTGACCGACTGCTTCTGTTCACCGATGGGTTGATCGAGGCTCGCACGCCCACAGGTGCGTTCGTCGACTCCGCCCTGTTCCTGCCCTCGGTCGGACAAGCTGAATTCCACACCGCGCTGGACGGACTGCTGGCCTCTCTCAAGCAGGCAGCCGGCCATGCCCTTGACGACGACCTCGCGCTGCTGCTCGCCTGCTACGACCCACACTGAGCAAACCCGCACCGTGTCGAGGGCCGCCACTCGCGACTTCGTCGCCCGAACAGCGTGCAGAGCCCACCTCTGAGCTCAGGTGCGTGAAACGCTGGGGGCCATCAGACTCGACCCGCAGCCACGGCACATGGATGCTCGTACATCGGGGCATTGACAGCTATGAGCAGCAGGCACCCGGACGAGCCCATGGAAGACGAGTTCGACACGCTCCCCATCTGGACGGCCGACGCCGTGGAGGAGCTCGGTCCCGAGTACGCCGTACCCGCGGGATGCCGCGGCAGTGGTACGCCCGAGGGTCTGCGATGGCTGAGCCGCTCCATGGGGCTCCTCGCTGGAACCCGCCTGTTGGACTCGGGGGCCGGCGAGGGCGGACCGGCCGAGCTGGCAGCTCGCGAGTTCGGCGTCTCACCGGTCCTCGTCGACCCGAAGCACGGCGCCTGCCGCGCCGCGCGACGGATGTTTCACCGCCCCACATTGGTCGCTGGAGGTGAGCGGCTCCCGTTTCCAGGGGGCGCGTTCGACGCCGCCTGGTCCCTCGGGGTGCTGTGCACGGTCTCGCAGAAGCACGCCGTCCTCACCGAGTTGCGACGGGTTGTACCCACTGGCGCCTCGGTCGGACTTCTGGTGTTCGTCCGAACGGTGGACACGCTGCCCGACCAACCCGAGGGTAACGACTTCCCGGACCGAGTTGAGCTAGGTCGGCTGCTGCGCGCGGCCCGTCTCCACCTCACGGTGGAAGCGACCTTGTCAGACTTCTCGGAGCCGCCCTCCGAATGGCACGAGAAGGTCGATGAGGTCGACGACCTGGTCCGGCAGCGGCACGCAGACGACGAGCGACTCATGACCGCCGACCACCAACAGCGCATCATGGGCCGCCTTCTTGACGACGGCGTCGTCGAGGGACGACTCCTCGTCACTCGCGCGTTCTGAGCGTCCCCAAGTCAGGTGACCCAGTTCGCGAGCACGCCGGGAACCCGGCTGTCTGAGCCGCACCGCCCGCCCGGGTGTGCCCCATCCCGCCTGACGGTGGTTGCCTCGGTGGTTCGACCACCACATCGAGGAGGATCGTCATGGGCCACACTGTGTGGAGCTACCGCGACAGCACGTGGAGCGAGGACCGTGACCTCGTCGGCTACGACGTCGAGGCTGAGGGCGGGACGATCGGCAAGATCGACGAAGCCACCGGCGAGGCGTCCAGCCAGTGGCTCGTGGTTGACACCGGCTTCTGGATCTTCGGCAAGAAGCGCGTGATCCCCGCCGGCGTCGTCGTCGGCATGGACCACGATGCGCGCACCGTCATCGTGAGCATGAGCAAGGACCGGGTGAAGGCGGCGCCCGACAACGACGAGTCCGAGTGGGTCCACGAGGACACCAAGGCAGCCCAGCGGGCGCGCCACGCCGATTACTACACGCCCTTCGCCGCCCAGGACAGGGACTGACGTGTCACCTGTCCGCATTCGTCCGCTCGGCGGTGGCGTCGGTTGCCTGATGATGATCGTGGTCTCGGTGGTCCTCTCGGTGCTGATCACCGTCGTGCTGAATCTCGGCCGTTGAGGCTTCCAGACACCGCGATGCCTCGAGGGCAGCTGCGTCCGATCTACGGAACTGGACCGAGAGATAGAATGACCCTATGGGCCGAGGCGACGGGTCTCCACGCATCGTTGTCGCTCCGGGGCAGACCGATCACCATCACGGGCGTGACCCCGACAAGGTCGATTGGTCGCTCTGCGGCGCGGTCCCGGTGACCGCTGAAACCCTCCGCGACGATCCATTCCTGGGGACCGGAGAGGACGACTGCCACACCTGCGCCGAGCGTCTCCGCGACCTGGAGCAGGGTCCCCTCGCGCAATAGCAAGCGGAATGGCAAGGGAGGCACCGTCACCAACGGGCGGCTGCTCACACAAGCGTCTCCCCCGCGCGCGGGGGTCGGGACAGTCGCAGCACCTTGCGCCAGGCGCTGGCGACCTGACGCGGGAGCGGATGGCTGTTGTACAGGAGCCCGTGCCGGTGGAAGAGCTCGCGGACCGGGCCGGCTATCTCCCCGTAGCGGTTGCTCGGCAGGTCGGGAAAGATGTGGTGCTCTATCTGGTGGGACAGGTTGCCGCATAGTATGTGCAGCAGTCGCGGCCCGGAGATGTTGGCCGACCCCAGCATCTGGCGCAGGTACCACTGGCCTCGCGACTCCGTCGCGTCGAGCTCGTCGACCTCGAACGTCTCCACGCCGTCGGGAAAGTGTCCACACATGATGACGCTGTGCGACCACACGTTGCGAACGAGATTGGCAGTGAGGTTGGCGGTCAGGGTGGTCCGGAGCGAGCCGGTCGGGAGCGAGACCAGCGGGTGCACCAGGTAGTCGCGCCGAGCGTGGCGCGCGACGCGTCCCAGCGTCGTGCGCATCTCCTTCTTCGTCCTGTCCGAGAAGCCGTTGCCCTCGCGCAGCTGGGCGCCGAGGTCGAGGTCGTACATGGCGATGCCGTACTCGAAGATGCAGGCGTTGACGAAGTTCAGCAGCGGCTGGATCCGGTGACGGGGAGCCCATTCCTGTGATGCGTCGACGCGCATGATGCCGTAGCCGAGGTCGTTGTCCATGCCGAGCACGTTGGTGTTGACGTGATGGCGGTCGTTGTGGGCGCGTTTCCACTGCTCGGGCGCGGAGGCGTGGTCCCACTCCCACGTCGAGGAGTGGATCTTGGGGTCGCGCATCCAGTCCCACTGACCGTGCAGGACGTTGTGCCCGATCTCCATGTTGTCGAGGATCTTGGCCAGCGTCAGGGCGGCCGTGCCGAGCCACCATGCGGGGCGATGACGGCTTCCCAGCAGCACCAGTCGGCCAGCGACCTCGAGACCCTGGCGGACCGCGATGAGACGACGGATGTACGCCGCATCGTCGGCGCCGCGGCTCTCCAGCACGTCTTCGCGCAGTGCGTCCAGGGTGCGTCCGATCAGTTCCACCTCGGCCTCGGTCAGGTCGGCGTACGAGCGGGGACCGAAGTTCCTCGGAGTGTGCTGCAGCAGAGAAGGCATGGCCCCAAGTGCCCCTCAAGGGCGTCGCGTATTCCCGACGGCCGCGTTCATCCATCGGGGTGGGGACTGCGATGCATCGCAGATGAGGGGGTACGGGAGCGTCATGACCGAATCACCGCAGACGTACGACCAGGACGCGGAACCGACACGAGGAGGACGCATGACGACATACGGCAACGAGCCCCTGACCAATGAGCCCCTGACCGGCACCGCGACCAGCGGCACCCAGACCAGCGGCACCCAGACCAGCGGCACGACTGACAAGGCCAAGGAGGCCGCCTCGACGGCCGCCGCACAGGGCCAGCACGTGGCAGGCACGGCGAAGGATGAGGCGCTCAACGTCGCAGGGACCGCCACCGAGCAGGCGCGCAACGTCTTGGGCGATGCCAAGCAGCACGTCAGCGCTCAGGTGAGTGATCAGGCTGTCACGCAGAGGGATCAGCTGTCGCAGACCTTGCGAACGTTCGGTGACGACCTCCAGCAGATGGTCGAGCAGGGTCCGGACGCCGGTCTGGCCAGCGACCTGACGCGAGAGGTGTCAGACCGGGTGCGTGCACTCGGCACCCATCTCCAGGATCGTGAGCCCGGCCAGCTGCTCGACGATGCGCGTGACTTCGCGCGGCGCCGCCCCGGCACGTTCCTGATCGGTGCACTCGCCGCCGGCGTCGTGGCGGGACGCCTGTTCCGTGCCACGGCCGACGGTGCCGCGGCAGCGGAGCTGGCCGACGCGCCCGCCTCGACCACGACGCGAACGACGCCGGTGCCCGCCACCGCGACCGATGCGATTCAGGGTGTCGGCACCCCGACCCCGGCCGGACCTCCGCAGGCTGACTTCGCGGCTGCTCCTCCGACTCTGGCCGACCCCGCCCCGCTCTCGGACCCGACCACGTCGGGCACCTCGAGCTTTGCTGGGCAGCCGACGCGGGACACGCCGTGACCGGCCCCGCAGGAGTCGACCCGGTCCTGGGCACGCAGCCGTCACAGCCGGGGCCGTTGACGAGCCCCGCCGGGTCGCACGTGACCGGCACTACCGGTGACAGCCGCAGCCTGGGCGAGATCGTGGGTGACCTCACCAACGACCTCACGACGCTGGTCAAGGCCGAGCTGGACCTGGCACGCACAGAGCTCAAGTCCGAGGCGGCCAAGGCCGGCAAGGGGGCCGGGATGCTCGGTGGCGCGGGCGTCTCCGGACTGCTCGCGCTGATCTTGGCGTCGTTCGCGCTCAGTTACCTGCTGGACAACTGGATGCCGGTCGAGCTGGCATTCCTGATCACCACCCTGCTCTGGGCCGTCGTGGCTGCCGTCCTGGCCGCCCGCGGTCGCTCGGAGCTGAAGAAGTCGAACCCGCAGCTGCCGAAGACGCAGCGCACACTCAAGGAGGACGCGGCATGGGTCAAAGCACAGAAGAACTGAACACCGAGATCGCTCAGACGCGGCAGTCGATGACCGCCAACGTGGACGCACTGCAGGACCGGGTGAGCCCCGCCGCGATCGTCGAGCGACGCAAGGAGGCCGCCCGAGGGCGCGTCCGCGGCGTGCGCGACAAGGTCATGGGCACGGTCCACGGGATCGGCTCGTCCGCTTCCGGCACTGGGAGCTCGTCCGTCGGATCCCCACTGGGCGCGGTGGACTCGGTCAAGGGCACGGCACAGGGTGCCGTCAGCGGCACGCAGGACCGGGTCGCAGGCACCCCGCTCGCCGCGGGACTCGTGGCGTTCGGCGCGGGCATGATCGTCTCGGCGCTCATCCCGGCCTCCGAGAAGGAAGCAGTGGCGGCCGGTCACGTCGTCGACGCCGCCAAGGAGCACGGCCAGCCGGTCGTGGACCAGGCCAGGTCGATGGCTCAGGACGTCGTCGAGAACGTCAAGGAGACTGCGACCGGAGCAGTCGCCGAGGTCAAGGACACGGCCGCGGACAGCGCCGCGAAGGTGAAGTCCGAGAGCCAGTCCGGGGTGGACGAGGTCCGCTCGCAGACCCAGTCCTGAGGGATCCGTCGTGCCGGTCCGTCCCTTCGTGGGCGGGCTGGCACTTCGGACGTTCCACCCCGTGAAGGGGCCGAACAGGTCAGCCGGGCAGCTCCCCGCCGCCGTCGATGTCCAGTGAACGTATCGACTGCTCACGGTCTGGGTACACGGCGGGTGGACCGCATGTGGGGTGCGGCCCGGCCCCGCCCGCCGCCCCCCGGAGGGCCGGGCGGGGTCACCTCGCCGTCTTCCGCGTTGGGCCGGGGGGGCTGGCAGCAGCCATCCGCATCAAACGGCGCACCCCTTCGACCTGCGCGGCGATTCGATGCGCCAGTGACGTACTGCTCGCCGGGCCGTCCTACCGCGTTCTACGGAACAGGTCGTTCGAAGATCGTCGGCGTGTGCAGGCTCCCGCATGCGCCGCAAGCGACGTAGGTCGTGTGAGCGTCTACCCTCACCGTCGCCCAACGGTGCCAAAGATGCCAACGGCATGCTCGCGGAGCGGTGACGCTGGGCGTTGAGGGCGGCTCGTCGACCACCTGGATGTCGAAGACCTCGAGTATTCCTGTGTGGGCTCGGTCGTCGTCCCGCTCGGGGTGGTGCCGTGACATCAACTACTCCGTCCTCGTTGCCAGGCTCGGCCTCGCGACGTACGGCCGGGTCTATGGAGTCGTACCCCTCTTGGCCTCGACTTACCATCCTCCGCAGCCAGGCCTGAGCAGCGGCGAGCTGCGCGACGGCGATCCCGCTGCTGCTGAGCGCGGGCTCACCCGAGGGCGCGGGCGGTGAGCGTGTCGCCGTAAGGGTGGAGGGAGTACCCCCCTATTGGGTAAAGAGCCGCTCGGATCGTAGATCCGCGGAGACATCGGTGCCTCATGGATAGCCAGACCGGGAGGGGTCGTCCGCGTTCGTCCTGCTCTCCGAAAGGCCATCGATATGACTCCAAATACGGAACCGCACCGGCGGTTCGCGCCGATCGCGGCGCTGGCTGCAACGTTGGCGTTGCTGTTCTCAACATTGGGCTTCATAGCTGGACCGGCACACGGTGCCGGCAACAGCGGCACCATCAAGATCCACGCCCAGGATTCGCCTCCGGGCACGGAGAGCAATGAGCCGCACGTCTGCGCCTTCAACATCGAGGCGTTCGGCTTCGATGAGGGGTTCGACGGCTACATCGAGTTCGACGTACAGGGCGGGGACGGGCCCACCGGGGTGGCCGCTGGCCCGTACGTGGTCGGCCCGGCCGATGCGGCAGGTTACTTCGCAACGGACTACTTCAACGTCGCAGGCGGGCAGATCATCCAGAACGGTCACTACAAGGTGACCCTCTTCGGCAAGTTCAACGACGGCCGGATCAACTACGACGACGTCAAGGCGAAGTCCAAGGTGTTCAAGGTCGACTGCCCGCCCCCGCCGCCGCCCACACCGGCCACCCCAGTAGGTGCCACGGCAGCGGACGTGTGCGAGCCCGCGACGGGTCCGACGAACGACCGCATCACGATCTCGGCTGACGCCAACTTCACCTACACGGTGGACGGCACAACTGTCGCGGCCGGTCCGTTCGCGGCCACCGGCACCACACACACGGTCAACGCCGTCGCCAAGGCCGGAGTGGTCGTCCAGCAGGGGGCCACGACGCAGTGGACCTTCACGTTCACCAAGCGTCTCTGTTCCGAGGTCCTGGGGGTCAGTGCGATTCGCGTCAAGGGGACGGTCACGAAGATCGACAAGTGCGGTCGTGCGGGTGATGCGTTCATGGCGAAGAGGGTCAAGGGCGTGACGTACCGGGTCAACGGCGACGCCATCCGTGCGGGTGTCTGGCTCAAGGCCAAGACGCGGACCGTCAAGGTACGGGCCGTGGCATCCGGCACGGGGCACGCGGTGGTCGGGCAGGACACGTGGACCTTGCGGTTCACGAACGAGCGCTGTGCCACCCCGCCGCAGGTGCTGCCCGACACGGGAGCATGACCCGACGGGCAGTCCTGGTCGCAGCGTCCGTCGTTCTTCTGGCCATCACCGGCCAGGGAGCGGCGGGCGCCGCCCCAGGGCGCTTGGACATCCCGAAGCTGGACGTACGAGCTCACGTCGTCGAGGTGGGGCTCACCACCAACGGGTCCTTACGTGTTGGGCACCGCCTCCAGGGGACGGTCTACACCTGGCGAGAAGGCGATCCGCCGTGCGACCGCACCGGGACGACCGTCTACGCGGGACACGCCTGGCGTGCTGGAAACGGCGTGGCAGATCGCTGGGGACACCTACGACGCGGAGATCGCATTCATGTCTCTGGTTGCGCCTTCAGAGTGACACGAAGGGAGTTCTGGTCGGCCGATCGGTCGATGCGGCACCTCTTCACGGTCGGTGGTCCGCCGCGGATCGTGCTCATCGGTTGCAAGGCTGGTGACTACGCCAAGCGGGTCATCATCTTCGCCAGGAAGACTCGATAGGACCACGATCAGCGGACACCTCGAGTGCCAGTCGGGCCGTAGGAGCTCATCGCGGTTCGGCCTATCCCACAACTGCAGACCCGGACTGAACCGGTGTCGCCCGGAAGGGTTCACGGTGAGCAAACGCGGGACAAGAAGTTCTGACTGGAAGAGTGAACAGCCCCTGACCTGCGTCTCCGCAGGTCAGGGGCTATTTCTCGGTCGGGCTGACAGGATTTGAACCTGCGACCCCCTGACCCCCAGTCAGGTGCGCTACCAAGCTGCGCTACAGCCCGAACGCTTCCGGCACGAGACCTGCGAAGCGAGCCGAACGTTACCGCAGCCTCGGGGAACACACGGAATCGGCCCGCCCATCTAGACCACGACCCGGCTCCGGAGCGCTGGTCGGACGGGACCCCCTAGTCCAAGTGGGCCATTTGGCCGCGAACCGCGGACGCACCGCAGGGGCCCGCACAAGATGAAGGCTCAACCTGTGGGGGTCAACCGTGTCATCTCTGCCGCGCCGCGCCGGCCTGGTGGTCGTCGGCATCGCCATCGGGCTCAGCCTCGCCGCGCCGCGCGCCGACGCTGCTGCGCCCGACATCATCGTGCAGCAGAGCAGCCACCAGGGCGCCTCGCTCGAGCTCGCCCAGCAGCTGCGCGAGCGCCAGCAGAGCCTGATGGCGCTCAACCAGCGCGCCGATGCTCGCGACCGGGCGCTGATCGGCCGCAAGGCCGTGCTGGCGACGTACGGCTGGACCGGCGATCCCGACGACGTGACCGCGGTGCTCCCGCTGGCGTCCTACCGCGTGTCGGCGGGGTTCGGCCTCACCGGGCCGCTCTGGGAGGCCGAGCACGGAGGCCAGGACTTCGGCGCATCCCTCGGCGACACCATCGTCGCGGTCGCGGCCGGCACGGTCACCGAGGTCGCCTACTCCGGCGCCTACGGCCTGCGCACCATCGTCACGCTCCCCGACGGCACCGAGGTCTGGTACTGCCACCAGGCCGATGTCTCGGTGTATGCCGGGCAGCTCGTCGACGTGGCCGCCCCGATCGGGACCGTGGGTTCGACCGGCAACTCCACCGGACCACACCTCCACCTCGAGGTGCGCCCCGCGGGCAGTCCCGTCGACCCGATGGACTGGCTGCGCGCGGCGGGCCTCACCCCCTGAGCCGGCCGGGCCGGCCGGGCGTCAGCGCTTGCGCTTCTCGCGCGGCTTCTGCTCGATCACGATCGGCGTGCCGGCGAAGCCGAACTCCTCGCGCAGCCGGCGCTCGATGAAGCGCTCGTAGGACGCGTCGAGCTTGCCGGTCGTGAACAGCACGAAGGTCGGCGGCGCGGTCGAGGGCTGCGTGGCGAAGAGGATCCGGGCCTGCTTGCCGCTGCGCACCGGGTGCGGGTGCTCGGCGACGAGGCGGCCGAGGAACGTGTTGAGCGCGCCGGTGCCGATCCGGGTCTCCCAGCCCTCGAGGGCCTTCTCGATCGCCGGGACGAGCCGGTCGACGTGCCAGCCGGTGCGGGCGGTGAAGTTGATCCGCGGCGCCCACTTGAGCTGTACGAGGTCACGCTCGATCTCGCGCTCGAGGTAGTAGCGGCGCTCCTCGTCGACCAGGTCCCACTTGTTGAAGGCGATGATCATGGCGCGTCCGGCGTCGCGGATGGTCTGGATGATCCGCATGTCCTGCTCGGAGACGGTCTCGCTGGCGTCGAGGACCAGCACGGCCACCTCGGCCCGGTCGATCGCGGTCGAGGTGCGCAGCGAGGCGTAGTACTCGTGGCCGGAGGCCTGGTTGACGCGCCTGCGGATGCCGGCGGTGTCGATGAAGCGCCAGGTCTTGTCGCCGAGGGTGATCAGCTCGTCGACCGGGTCGACCGTGGTGCCGGCGGCGTTGTCGACGACGACCCGGTCCTCCTGCGCGAGCATGTTGAGCAGCGAGGACTTGCCGACGTTGGGCTTGCCCACGATCGCGATGCGGCGCGGGCCGCCGACCTCCTCGAAGGACTGGGCAGGAGTCTCCGGGAGCGCCTCGAGGATCGCGTCGAGCATCTCGCCCGACCCGCGACCGTGGAGCGCCGAGACGCAGAACGGCTCCCCCAGCCCGAGGTTCCACAGGCCGTAGGCCTCGGCCTCGGTGCGCTGGTCGTCCACCTTGTTGGCAGCGAGCACCACCGGCTTGCCGGACGCCCGCAGGATCCGTACGACGGCCTCGTCGTTGTCGGTGATGCCGACGGTCGCGTCGACCACGAAGAGCACGGCGTCAGCCAGGGTCACCGCCACCTCGGCCTGGGCGCGGATGCTCTCGGCCATGCCGCGGGCGTCGGGGTCCCAGCCGCCGGTGTCGACGACGGTGAAGGCGCGCCCGTTCCAGTTGGCGTCGTAGTAGACGCGGTCCCGGGTCACCCCGGGACGGTCCTCCACGACGGCCTCACGGCGCCCGATGATGCGGTTGACCAGGGTCGACTTGCCCACGTTGGGGCGGCCCACCACGGCCAGGACGGGCGCCGGACCGGACTCGGTCTCGACGGGGGCGGCGTCGTACTCACTCATGCAGGATCACAGCTCTCTGGAACTCTCGACGAGCCCGGTGTCGGGGTCGTCCTCGGATTGTCCCGCAGGTGGGGTCCCGGACACGGATCGGCGCGTCTGCGAGGCGGCGCTGCCCTGCTCGGACAGCATGTGTCCCCGGAGCAACACCGACGTGGCGGTGACCTGTTCCCGCGTGCGCGGCCAGGCCTGCTGTGTCGTCCGCCACGTCTGCCCGAAGACAATGTCGATGGAGCCGCCGGACTCCGGCAGCGAGCCGCTCCCCGCCGCCCGCGTGCCGATGAACGTCACCGGCACGACCGGTGCGCCGGTGACCAGCGCGAGGTACGCGGCGCCGTGGTGGAAACGCTCCAGCACACCGCTGCTGCGCGTCCCCTCGGGGAAGATGCCGACCACTCCCCCGTCGCGAATCACGCGGAGCGACGTCCGGATGGCGGCGGGGTCCGCGGCCCAGCGGTCCAGCGGGATCTGGCCCGTCCAGCGCAGGAACCCACCGAGCCGGCCGTCGTACATCTCGCGCTTGGTGAGTGCGTGCACCGGCCGCGGGGCGTACGTCGCCAGCATCGGGCCGTCGACGATGCCGACGTGGTTGGCGGCGAGGATGACCCCACCGGTCGCCGGCACCAGCTCCGGGTGGTGCACCGTGATCCGCCAGCGTCGGCGCATCAGCCACGCCGCGCCCGGGCGCATCGCGCGCAGCAGCCGGGTGGAGGGGTGCTCGTCGCTGCTCGCGGGGAGCTCGGCCCCCCTCACGTGCCCTCCCGCGCCCCCGGGGCGGGCGCACCCGCCAGTGCGACGATCCGGTCGATGACCTCGGCGAGGCTCTGGTGGGTGCTGTCGACGTGGACGGCCCCCTCGGCCATGGTCAACGGCGCCGTTGCGCGGCCCGAGTCGATCCGGTCGCGCTCCAGCAGCGACTGCTGGGTGCTGGCCACGTCGGTGCCGCCCTGCTCGGCCGTACGACGCTGGGCGCGCGCGTCGGGGTCGGCACTGAGGTAGACCTTCACGTCGGCCTGCGGCCACACGACGGAGCCGATGTCGCGACCCTCGACCACGATGTCCCCGGCGCCGATGACGTCGCGCTGGAGGTCGAGCAGGCGGGCCCGCACCTCGGGGACGGCACTGACCGGGCTCACCGCGGCCGTGACGTCCTCACCGCGGATCGCCACCGAGACGTCGACGCCGTCGACGGTGATGGTGGGGGCGAGCGGATCGGTGCCGGACTCGATGGCGGGACGTCCCACGAGGGCGGCGACCGCCGCCACATCGCGTACGTCGACGCCCTCGCACAGCAGCCACCACGTCATCGCCCGGAACATCGCACCGGTGTCGAGGTAGCGCAGGCCGAGACGCTCGGCCACGCCGCGGGAGGTGCTCGACTTCCCGGACCCGGAGGTCCCGTCGATGGCGATGACGAGACCGGGCCGGGCGAGGGAGGGGATGTCGGCGCTGCTCACGGGCGAGAAGATTACCGGTGAGTGGTCCACCCGCGGGATTCGAGAGCGGCGAGGAGGTGCTCGGCGCTGCCCTTCTCGACGACCAGCTCGGTGAGACCGACCGGACGGCCGGGGTCGTGGTCGATGTGCACGTCCTCGATGTTGACCCCGATCTCGCCTGCGTCGCCGAAGAGGCGGGCCAGCTCACCCGGGTGGTCGGGCACCGACACGAAGACCGAGCGGGTCGGCCGCGCGGGGCCGCCGTGCTTGCCGGGGATCGCCGCGGTGCCGGCGTTGCCGCGGGCCAGGATCTCGACCAGGTCGTCTCCCGAGCCGGACTCGACCGCGGCCATGAGCGTGTCGAGGTCGACCCGCACCTCGGCGAGGAGGTCGAGCACCGCCTCGGCGTTGGACCCGAGGATCTGCCGCCAGAGGTCGGGGTCGCTCGCGGCCACCCGCGTCACGTCCCGGACCCCCTGGCCGGAGAGGGCGAGGTGCTCTGCGGGTGCGTGGGCCAGCCGGCCGGCGACGAGGACGGCGGCGAGGTGGGGCAGGTGCGAGGTCCGCGCGACCGCACGGTCGTGGTCGGCCGGATCCATCACGACGGGGGCGGCGCCGCACTCGAGCACGAGCGCCTCGACGAGGCCCACGGCGTCCGCGCCGGCACCCGGGTGGGGCGTCACCGCCCACGGACGGCCGTCGAAGAGCGCCGCGCTGGCGGCCAGCGGGCCCGAGCGCTCACTGCCGGCCATCGGGTGCGACCCCACGTAGCGGGACAGCTCCGGCGCACCGACCCGGGCGGCCACGGCCTCCAGCGGTGCCGCCTTGACGCTGCCGACGTCGGTGACGACCGCGCCGGTGCGCTCCAGCGCGTCCACGATGGCGTCGGCGATGGCCGCGGGCGGCACGGCGACCACGACGAGCTGCGGACGGTCACCGGGGACGGCCGGTCGACCGGCGCCGAGGCCGGACGCGGTGCGGACGTTCTCCGCGGAGGTGTCGCGCAGCGTGACGTCCAGTCCGAGGCGGCGGCACACGAGCGCGATCGACGTGCCGATCAGCCCGGCCCCGACGACCTCGACGGGTCCGGTCAGCACCGGGAGGACGTCCTCAGTCATGGCTGGTGGTCTTGTTGAGGTCGCGGCGCAGGTGGGCCGCACCGTGGAGGTAGACGTGCGTGATGTCGGCGCGCGGCAGGTCGGTCTCGACGTGCGCCATCAACCGCACGACGCGCGGCATCGACCCCTCGATCTCCAGCTCCCGCGCGCACACGAGCGGGACGTCGGAGAAGCCGAGCTGACGGGCGGCGTAGGCCGGGAACTCGCTGACCAGGTCACTGGTCGCGGTGAAGATGATCGAGATGAAGTCGTCGACGCCGAGGCCGTTGGCCCTCATCACGTCGGTGACCATCTCGGCCACCCGGTCGAGCATGTGCTCCCGGGTGTCCTCGTCGAGCTGGGTCGCACCCCGCACTGCCCTCACTGCCACGGGAGGAGCCTAGGCCAGCGTCCGGACCCGTCGTCGCGCGTGTCCGCCTGCCGTACGCCGCCGCCTCCCGGCGCCGCCCGCAGGAGATCGGCCCGGCAGAAGTTCAGCGCGGCTGGTAGGAGCCGAACGACCAGTGGTTGCCCTCGGGGTCGAGGACGCTCCCGCCCCGACCGCCGTAGTCCTGGTCCACCATCTCCCGCACCACGGTGGCGCCGCTCGCGACGGCTGCCTCGAAGGCCGCGTCCGGGTCGTCGGTGACGAGGTAGGCCGCGGCCGGTCCGGTGCCGGCGATCGCGCTGTCGACGCGGTCGGAGCCGAACATGATCCCGCCGCCGCCCGGCCAGGCCCACTCGGCGTGGACGACGACGGAGGGGTCCTGCTCGTCACGGTGGGTCTGGTGCTCGGTGAAGCCGATGGCGCGCAGCCACGTCATCATCGCGTCGGCGTCACGGACGGAGAACGTGTGCCACAGGGTGGTGCCGGAGACATCGGTCATGGTTCCTCCTCGGGAACGGGTGCTGTCATGATCAGCGTCCGGTGTCGAGGACCCCCGAGGCTTGAACGATCGGGAACTCCCGGCGCACCCACTCGGTCGGGCTGCAGCCGGCGAAGCCCGCCCACTCCCGCGCCAGGTGCGCCTGGTCGGCGTAGCCGGAGGCGGCCGCCACTGCGGCGACCGAGACCTCACCCGTGGCCGCGGCCCGGCGCAGTCGCTCGTGGGCTCCGGTGAAGCGTGCCAGCCGCTGGTACGCCTTGGGCGCCAGGCCGACCTCGTCGCGGACCAGGGTCGACAGGCGTCGGCGGCTGTAGCCGACGTCGTCGGCCGTCGCAGCGACCGTCACCCCGCGCGTCAGCAGCGCCATCGCACGGGCCACCTCCCCGCGCGGAGCCGGCTGCTCGAGGCGGTGGAGCGACCGGACGAGTGCACCCTGCAGGATCTCGACCCGTTCCGTCCAGGACGGGGCCGCTGCGACCTGCTCGGGAAGGTCGGCCAGGCCGGGCGCGACGTCGGACAGCTCGAGCAGGTGACCGGCCAGCGCCGCGGCCGGCGTGCCGAACAGGGCGCGGGCCCCGGCCGTCGTCAGTGCCAGCTGGATCCCCCGCTGCCGGTCACCGTGGTGGACGGCTGCCGCACGGGTGTGCAGCCCGGACACCGACGTCCAGGCCGTCGTGCGGGTGTCGGGAGCCCCGTCCCAGGAGACCGCGAGCGGCTCGTCCAGCGGGAGCACCCAGGTCAGCTCGGTCGAGGGCATCCCGATGTGCACACCGGGTCCGTCGTACTCCACGTCGTACACGTGGATCGCGCGGACGTACGGCGCGAGCACGGGGTGCACGGTGGGCATGACCCGACGCTACGCCGGATCAGAGCTGTGCGCGGTCCATCAGCTCGCCGAGCTCGGCCATCGTGAGCTCTCGCATGTCGCCGGCCCGCAGGCGGGCCAACGTGACCGGTCCGATCTCCGTGCGGGTCAGGCGCCGCACCGGGTGGCCGACCTGCTCGAGGAGGCGTCGCACGATCCGGTTGCGGCCCTCGTGGATGGTGAGCTCGACGATCGAGCGGTTGCCACCCTCCCTGCGGGGGTCGCCGCCGAGCACGCGGGCCCGGGTCACCGTCACCGGACCGTCCTCGAGGACGACCCCGGCGAGCAGCTGACGGACGGTGCGCAGGTGCACGTCACCCTCGACCTCGGCGACGTAGGTCTTGTCCACCTCGTACGACGGGTGCGCGAGGTGCTGGGCGAAGTCACCGTCGTTGGTCAGGATGATCAGGCCCTCGGTGTCGGTGTCCAGCCGTCCGACGTGGAAGAGGCGCTCGGGCCGGTCGGCCACCAGGTCGCCGAGCGTCCGCCGGCCCTCGGGGTCGCTCATCGTCGACACGACCCCTCGCGGCTTGTTGAGGACGAGGTAGACCTTGTCGCTGATCGGGGGCAGCCGCTTGCCCTCCACCCGGATCACGGCCGTGCGCGGATCGACCTTGGTCCCGAGCCGGCTGACGACCTCGCCGTCGACCTCGACCAGGCCGTCGAGCATGAGCTCCTCGCACTTGCGGCGGCTCGCGACGCCCGACTGGGCGAGCAGCTTCTGCAGGCGGATCAGCCCGTCCTCGTCGGTCTCCGGACGGTGGGACGAGGGCTGGTCGTTGTCGGGTGCGTCGTGGGGTCTCATACGGGGTCCCCGCGGAAGCGCGAGCACAGCGGGTGGTTGCGTGGGGTGTTCATGAGATCTCCGTACCGCCATCGGGCTCGGTGCCCTGGCCGCTGTGCGGCGAGGCGTGGTGGGTGGAGTGCTCGGGCACGGGCTCCGCGACAGGCTCGGCGGCCGGTTCTGCGGCAGGTTCGTCGCGGCCGGCGACACTGGCCAGCTCGTCCTCGAGGTCGTCCATGTCGGGCAGGTAGGGCGCGAGCTCGGGCAGCTCCTCGATCGAGGTGATCCCGATGCGCTCCAGGAAGTAGGCCGTCGTGCCGTACAGGTTCGCGCCGCTCTGCTCGTCCTGGCCGACCTCGTGGACGAGTCCACGCGTCAGCAGGGTGCGCATCACGCCGTCCACGTTGACGCCGCGGATGGCCGAGACCCTCGCTCGCGACACCGGCTGCTTGTAGGCGACCACCGACAGGGTCTCCAGCGCGGCCTGGGTCAGCCGGGCCGCCTGGCCGTCGAGCACGAACGACTCGACCACGCCCGCGAACTCCGCGCGGGAGTAGAAGCGCCAGCCACCGGCGACCGGGCGCAGGTCGAACCCGCGGCCCTGCTCGGCGTACTCCGCGGCGAGCGCCTCCAGAGCGGCCTCCACGTCGGCGACGGGATGCCCGACGACCGAGGCGAGCCGGACCTGGTCGAGCGGCTCGTCGGTCACCATGAGGATCGCCTCGAGCGCCGGGCGCAGCTCGGCGACGGCCACGTCCAGCGTGTCGGGGGCATCGGGGACATCGGAGGCTTCGGGGGCGACGGCCTGCGCCACGTCTCCGCTGCCGTCCGGCTCGACGGTCGTGTCGGGGTGCTCGCTCACTGGTCCTCCTGGGGCTCGTCCGCCGGGTCGGCGGACGGCATGCCTGCATCATCGTCGTCGGGCGGGGCGCCGTCGAACTCGTCCTCGATCTCCACGTCGCCCTCCTCGGCGCCGGTCCACCGGACGGTCAGCTCCCCGAGCGGCGTGACCTGGTCGAAGGACACCGCGCCCTCGCGGAAGAGCTCCAGGAGGGACAGGAAGCGAGCGACGGTGGTGAGCCGGTCGGGTGAGTCCCCGCACAGGGCCCGGAAGGTCATGGTGCCGCTGCGACGCAACCGGTCGACGACGATCTGGCCCTGCTCGCGGACGCTGACCTTGGCGGCGTGGATGTGGTGGAGGGAGACCTCCTCGACCGGCTTGGGCTCCATCGCCTTGGCCGCCAGCTGGGCGAACTGCTCGAGCCCGATGCCGATCAGCACCTCCGGCAGGAGGGTCGCGAAGCGCTCCTCCAGCCCGACGGCGCGCGGGTGCCGGAGCGACTCGGAGGCGAGGCGTTCCTCGAAGACGGACGCCACGAGCTTGAACGCGCGGTACTGCATGAGCCGCGCGAACAGCAGGTCCCGCGCTTCCAGCAGCGCGAGGTCCTCCTCGTCCTCCACGTCGCCCTGGGGCAGCAGCCGCGCCGCCTTGAGGTCGAGCAGGGTCGCGGCCACCACGAGGAACGACGTCGTCGCCTCGAGGTCCCAGGTGTCGCCGAGCGTCTTGACGTGGGCGATGAACTCGTCGGTGACCTGTGACAGCGCCACCTCGGTGATGTCGAGCTTGTGCTTGGCGATCAGCCCGAGGAGCAGGTCGAAGGGCCCCTCGAAGTTGTCGAGGCGTACGGCGAACGCCGGGGCCTCGCTGCCGGGTTCGAGCGCCGTGGCCCGGTCGAGGTCGGTGGTCGAGCTCACTCGTCCAGCAGTCGCTGGACCAGGGGGCTGTCGACGCCCTGGGTCTCGAGGTCGGCGAGCACCAGCGCGAGGGCCTCGCGCACCAGACGCCCCCGGTCGACCGCGAGGCCGTGGTGGCGACGCAGGGTGAGCCGGGCGTGCTCGATGTCGAGCAGCTCGTCCTCGGTGACGTAGACCGTCATCTTCTCGTCGTGACGCACGCGTCCGCTTGGCCGCTTGGGACCGGACTCGGCGTCGTCCGCCACTGCACGCACGCGCCGTGGACGCGGGTCCGCGGTCGGCTGGTCGGTGTCCGAGGTCGGCCGGAACAGGTCGTCCGCGGCCGGCATGCTCACTCGGCGGGCCACCGGGTCAGCACCTCCTTCGCCAGCGAGCGGTAGGCGTCGGCACCAGTCGAGGACGAGGCGTACGACGTGATCGGCTCACCGGCGACGGTGGCGTCGGAGAACTTCACGGTCCGTCGGATCACGGTGTGGAAGACCGTGTCGCCCCACGCCGAGACCAGCCGCTCCATCACCTCGCGGCTGTGCAACGTGCGGCCGTCGAACATGGTGCCGAGGACGCCGTCGATCTCCAGGCGGGGATTGAGCCGCTCGCGGACCTTGTCGATCGTCTGCTTGAGCAGGGCCACGCCGCGGAGCGCGAAGTACTCACACTCCAGCGGCACGATCACGCCGTCGGAGGCGGTGAGCGCGTTGACCGTGAGCAGGCCCAGCGAGGGCTGGCAGTCGATGAGGATGATGTCGTAGTGCTCGAGGGCCGGCGCCAGGATCCGCTGCAGGGTCTGCTCGCGGGCCACCTCGTGGACCAGCTGCACCTCGGCAGCCGACAGGTCGATGTTGGAGGGCAGCAGGTCCATGCCCTCGATGCCCGACGGCACCACGACCTCGTCGAGGGTGACGTCACGCTGCATGAGCAGGTTGTAGATGGTCAGGTCCATCTCGTGCGGGTTGAGGCCCAGGCCCACCGACAGCGAGCCCTGCGGGTCGAAGTCGACCAGGAGCACCTTGCGACCGAGCTCGGCGAGGGACGCGCCGAGGTTGATCGTGGTGGTCGTCTTGCCGACGCCACCCTTCTGGTTGCACATCGAGATGACGCGGGCCCCACCGTGCTTCGTGAGCGGCGCGGGCTCCGGGAAGACGGGCATCGGGCGGCCCGTGGGCCCCAGGGGTGCCGTCGTCGCGGCCTGCGCCGGTTCGGCGGGCGTGCTCGGCGGCTCCGGCGCGGGGCGTTCGAAGGGGATCGGCATGGTCATCGGGTGCTCGTCTCGGGGGGAAGGCTGGGCGGGCGGCTGTGGCTGAGGTCGGCGGATCATCGGCGGCATCTCGGACGCACTGCTCCCGACGTTCGAACCGGGGAATCCACCCGCACCGCTCATGTCCGCTCCTCCACGCATCGATTCGACCTGGCTCCGATTGCATCACGCCGAGGGCCGCGAGCTTTGTCGACACGTCGACAGTTGTCCTGCTGGTTTCGTCGGCGGTGGAGCCACGCAGCGGACCTACCGTCCCACGGCTCCACTGTCGGTCGGCACCCCACCCCTATCCACCCAGGCGCCGCATCGCGACGGTCGCCAGGACCAGCTCCCCGGCCTCGTCGGTGGCGTCGCAGTCGACGACCGCCTCGATGACCCAGTCGTGGTCGGACTCGGGGTCGTGGATCGTCTGGCGTACGTCGCGCAGGCGGGCCTCGGTGCCCTCCTCGGCGCCGACCGGCTCGCCGATCCGCTCCTCCCCCACCAGCAGCAGGTCTGGGCCGCGCGCGTCCCCGTCGGTGAGGACGCGGTCGTGGTCGGCGTAGTAGCCCTCGAGGGCGGCGTCCCACACCGAGCGGCCCACGACGACCTGCCGCGGCGGGTCGGTGCGGTCGGCGGCCGCGCGCTCGAGGCGTACGAGCACGTCGAGGTCGTCGCGCGAGACCGCGTCGACCCGGGCCCACATGGCGTTGCGCAGCATCACCCGGAACGGCCGCTCCTGCTTCGACAACGGCCTCGGGGGCGGGGGCGGCTCGTGGTGGGAGACCGCGCTGGACACGTGGTCGGGGTCGGACAGCGCCTCCCACTCGTCGAGCAGCGAGGAGTCGGTCTGGCGCACCGTCTCCCCCAGCCACTCGATGACGTCCTCCACCTCCGGCGCGCGGTGCGCCTCGGGCACCGAGTGGCGCAGCGTCCGGTAGGCGTCGGTGAGGTACCGCAGCACCAGGCCCTCCGAGCGGGCGAGCTGGTAGCGACCGACGAAGTCGGTGAACCCCATCCCGTTCTCCCACATCTCGCGCACGATCGACTTCGGCGAGAGTGCGTCCTCGGGCAGCCACGGGTGGGTCTGGCGGTAGGTCTCGTAGAGCGCCTCGAGGAGCTCACGCAGCGGTTGCGGCCAGGTGATCTGCTCCAGCAGCGCCATCCGCTCGTCGTACTCGATGCCGTCAGCCTTCATGAACCCGATCGCCTCGCCGCGCGCGGAGTGCTGCTGGGCCATCAGGATCTGGCGAGGGGCCTCGAGGACCGACTCCATGATCGAGACCACGTCGAGGCTGTACGTCTCCGACTCGGGGTCGAGCACGTCGAAGGCGGCCAGCGCGAAGTGCGCCAGCGGCTGGTTGATCGCGAAGTCCTCGGGCAGGTCGACGGCCAGCACGTGGCGTCGCCCGAAGCGGTCGACCTCAGGCAGCCGGGTGACGATGCCGGTGCGGACCAGGGACCCGGTCAGGCGCAGGGCCCGGCGCGCGAGCCGCAGCTGGCCGCGGCGGTCCTCGTGGTTGTCGGTGACCAGCCGGTGCATCACCGCGAAGGCATCCTCCTCGCGGGAGATGACGTTGACCAGCATGGCGTTGTCGACCTTCATCCGGCTCTGGAGCTTCTCGGGCACGCCCGCGACCAGCTTGTCGAAGGTCTGCTCGGTCCACACGACCTCGCCCTCGGGCGCCTTCTTGAGCTGCACCTTCGACTTCTTCTTGCCGGCGGCCTGGCGGGCCGCGATCTTGGCCTTGGCCTGCTCGTTCTCGATCACGAACTCGGGCGCCTGGACGACGACGTAGCCGGCCGTGTCGTAGCCCGCGCGACCCGCCCGTCCGGCGATCTGCTGGAACTCGCGCGTCCGGAGCACCCGCTGCTTGGTGCCGTCGAACTTGGCCAGGCCGGTGAAGAGCACCGTCCTGATCGGCACGTTGATGCCGACGCCGAGGGTGTCGGTGCCGCAGATGACGCGCAGCAGCCCGGACTGGGCGAGCGTCTCCACGAGCCGGCGGTACTTGGGCAGCATGCCGGCGTGGTGGACGCCGATGCCGTTGCGGACCAGCCGCGACAGGGTCTTGCCGAAGCCCGCTCCGAACCGGAACGCACCGATCCGCTCGGCGATCGCCTCCTTGTCGACCTTGAGGCCGCCGCTGCCCGAGCCGAGACGGGACTTCAGCAGGTTGGAGGCGTGCTCGATGGCCGCGGCCTGGGTGAAGTGGACGACGTAGACCGGGTCCTGTCCGGTGGTCACCAGCTCCTCGAGGGTGTCGTCCAGCGGCTCCATCGACCAGCGGAAGCTCAGCGGCACCGGACGCTCGGCGTCGTCCACCACGACGGTGTCGCGGCCCGTGCGCCGCTTGAGGTCCTCGACGAAGAATGAGACATCGCCCAGCGTGGCCGACATCAGCAGGAACTGGGCGTCCAGCAGCTCGAGCAGCGGCACCTGCCACGCCCAGCCGCGGTCGTGCTCGGAGTAGAAGTGGAACTCGTCCATCACGACCAGGCCGACATCGGCGGCGCGTCCCTCACGCAGCGCGATGTTGGCGAGCACCTCGGCCGTGCAGCAGATGATCGGGGCGTCGGGGTTGACCGCGGCGTCACCGGTGAGCATCCCGACGTTGTCGGCGCCGAAGACCTCGATGAGGGCGAAGAACTTCTCGCTCACCAGCGCCTTGATGGGCGCGGTGTAGAAGCTGACCTTGTCCTGCGCCAGCGCGGCGACGTGCGCGCCGATCGCGACGAGGGACTTCCCGGAGCCGGTCGGGGTGGCCAGGATGACGTGGTTGCCGCCGAGGATCTCGATGACCGCCTCGTCCTGGTGCGGATAGAGGTCGAGGCCCTGGTCGGCCACCCACCCGCTGAACGCGTCGTACACCGCATCGGGGTCGGCGCCCGTCGGCACCCTGGCGTCGAGGCGCAGCGGGGTCTCGGGCATGGGGCGATCCTTCCACCCCGGCCGTGGGACCCCCACAGGCGGCAGTCGCGCTGCTGCGAGGATGCGCGGGTGACGAGCCCGCGCATCATCGACCTCAGCCACCGCATCAGGGCCGGGATGACGACCTACCCCGGACTCCCCGCGCCCACGATCACGCCGCACCTGACGCACGAGCAGTCCCGCGCCCACTACGCCGAGGGCACGGAGTTCACCATGGGCATGATCACCATGATCGGCAACACCGGCACCTACCTGGACTCGCCCTACCACCGCTACGCCGACGGCCCCGACCTCGCCGGTCTCGACCTCAGCACGCTCGTCGGCCTGCGCACCGAGGTCTTCCACCTCGAGGACGGGTGGGACGCCGACCACCGCGGGATCGGGCCGGACGCCCTCCGCGGCCGCGACCTCGCCGGCGCGGCCGTCCTCGTCGACACCGGCTGGAGCAGCCGCTTCGGCACCGAGGACTACGGCCGGGGTGCGCCCCACCTGACCGGCGAGGCCGCTGAGCACCTGGTCGCAGCGGGAGTCACCCTCGTGGGCATCGACTCGGTCAACATCGACGACACCGAGAGCGGCGGCGAGCGCCCGGTCCACAGCATCCTGCTCGCGGCCGGCATCCACGTCGTGGAGCACCTCACCCGCCTGGCCGAGGTCCCGTCGAGCGGGGCTCGCTTCACCGCCGCTCCCCCGGCGATCGAGGGCTTCGGCACCTTCCCCGTGCGGGCGTTCGCGACGGTGTGAGCGCCGCGCGGTTTCGTGGCCGCTCGGGCCGCGCAACCGCGGTGAAACCGGCGGGGCGCACGCTGTCGCCATGACCACACCACACCGCCCTGCCACGGACCGAGAGCTCGCGGTCCGCGCCGTCGGGCTCGTCAAGCAGTACGGCGACCAGCGCGCCGTCGACGGGGTCGACCTCGAGGTGCACCGCGGCGAGGTCTTCGGCGTCCTCGGCCCCAACGGCGCCGGCAAGACCACCATGCTCAAGATGCTCGCCACCCTGATCCCGATCGACGGCGGCCGGGGCGAGGTCTTCGGGCACGACGTCCGCACCGAGCCCCACGTCGTACGCCAGCTGCTGGGCGTCACCGGCCAGTACGCGTCGGTCGACGAGAACCTCACCGCCTCCGAGAACCTCTGGCTCTTCGCCCGGCTGCAGGGGCTGGGGCGCACCGAGGCGCGCCGACGCGGACAGCACCTCCTCGAGCAGTTCGACCTCGTCGAGGCGGCCACCAAGCCCATCTCGGCCTTCTCCGGCGGCATGCGCCGCCGCCTCGACCTCGCCGTCAGCCTCATCACGCGTCCGCCCCTGATCTTCCTCGACGAGCCGACCACCGGCCTCGACCCGCGCACCCGCGGCCAGATGTGGGACACCATCCGCGAGCTCGTCCGTGAGGGCAGCACCGTCCTGCTGACGACGCAGTACCTCGACGAGGCGGACCAGCTCGCCGACCGCATCGCGGTGATCGACCACGGTCGCAAGGTGGCCGAGGGCACCGCCGACGAGCTCAAGTCGTCGGTCGGGCGCGCGACCCTCCAGCTCCAGCTCGTCGACGTCGCCGACCTGGCCGCCACCGCCGCCGTCGCCGAGCAGCTCCTCGGCGAGGCGCCCGTCCTGACCCCCGAGTCCCGGCGGGTCAACATCCCGCTGCAGCGCACCGACCAGTCCGTCGACGTGCTCGTCGCGCTCCGCGACCGCGGCATCGCGATCGAGTCGGTGACCGTGCAGAAGCCCTCCCTCGACGAGGTGTTCCTCGCCCTGACCGGGCACGACACCGGACAGGAGGCCGACGCCGCGGCGCCGGCTGCCGGCGAGGCCACCCCGTCCGACCACTCCGAGCAGATGGAGACCTCCCGATGACGTCCACCCTCGTGTCCGGCCCCCCGGACACCACCGACCTGCCGACGCGGGTGAGCCTGGCCGACACGGTCTCGCAGACCCTGACGCTGGCCTGGCGGGCCACGGTGAAGATGCGACGCAGCCTCGAGGTGATGTTCGACGTCACCATCCAGCCGCTGGTCTTCACGGCGATGTTCGCCTACATCTTCGGTGGCGCGATCTCCGGGGACGTCGAGAGCTACCTGCCGCTCATCATCCCCGGCCTCATCGGCCAGACGGTGCTGACGGCCTGCGTCGCGACCGGCGTACAGCTGCGCACGGACCTCGACTCGGGTGTCTTCGACCGGTTCAAGGTCCTGCCCATCGCCCGCATCGCGCCGCTCGCGGGTCCCATGGTGGCCGACATGCTGCGCTACTTCATCGCGGCCGTGCTCACCTTCACGGTGGGGGTCCTGATCGGCTACCGACCGGGCGGCGGCTTCGCGGGGGTCGCCGGCGCGGTCCTGCTGGCCGTCGTCGCCGGCTGGTCGTTGGCCTGGATCTTCACGTTCTTCGGCCTGGTCGGACGCAACGCGCAGGCCGTGCAGGGCATCTCCCTCCTGGTGATGTTCCCCCTGACCTTCCTGTCCAACGCGTTCGTGCCCACCGAGACGATGCCGGGGCCGCTCCGGGCGTTCGCGGAGGTCAACCCGGTGTCGCTGGTCATCACCGCGCTGCGCGACCTCGCCAACGACGGCCAGGTCACCGGAGCCGTCGGGTGGGCGCTGCTCGGCTGTGCCGTCGTCGTGGCGGTCTTCGCGCCGCTGTCGGTGCGGCGCTTCAAGAGGATGTGACCCAGGCACCGCGCAGTCGCTCGACGACCTCCACCGCGTCGGGCACCAGCTCGGGAGCGGCACGCGCGGCCAGCTCGTCCACGAGCTGGCCGAGGCGCCCCGGTGCCCGCGCGTCCGCGAGCGCGACCATCGGCTCCCAGGCCAGGACCGGGATGCTGCGGTTGTAGGACCATCGGTGCGCGAGCGCGAGGAGTCGTACGCCGTCCTCGTGCTGGTGGGCAGGTCCGTAGCGCAGCGTCCAGGCCGCCAGCCCCACGAGCAGCACGCCGTTGAGCGGGAGGTCGGTGAACCAGAGGCTGCCCTGCGGCGTCCGTGGCCCGATCCCCATGACGAGGTCGCGCAGCTGGTCGGCCCGGGCGTCCTGGTCGCGCGTGCCGTAGCGGGCCCGGCTCACCAGCGCTGACGACGCGGCGAGGCCGAGCCAGGGGTTGATCCCCACACCGGGGTCGGACTCGACCACCAGCTCGACCAGGGCGTCGTAGCGACGGATCCCGTCGAGGTGGTGGCCACGCGCGATCGCCAGCTCGGCCTGCGCGGTCTGCCAGGTCATCCGGGCGCCCATCTGGGCCGACTCACCCTCCGGGGGTCCGAAGCGCTCGAGCATCTCCTCGGCCGCCGCGACGTCGCCGTCCATCAACGGAGAGATCGCCGTGGCCATCTGCAGGCTGTAGGCGTCGGTCAGCGAATGCACCCGCAGCAGCAGGGGCCACGCGATCCCCGCGTGGTGCGACGCCCGGTGGTGGTCGCCGATCGCCATGGCGAGCTGGCTGAGCTCGGCGTGCAACGAGGCCGTCAGGTACGGCGGCAGCGGGCCCACTGCGAGCGCCTGCTCGGCGAAGGAGCGCCCACCTTCGACGTCACCGGCGTTCTCGGAGACGATCGCTGCCCACAGCAGGAGCACCCCGGCCAGAGCGGGGTGCGGTTGAGCCGCGGCGACCCGGGCCAGGCGCGCGGTCGGGTCGGTGGGGTCGTCAGCGACGTGGACCGTGTGCGCGATGAGGCCCCAGGTGCCGACCGGCACGTCTCCCTGGACCACGAGCTCCCGCAGGCCGCCCAGCTCGGCACCCGGCATCCAGCTCAGGTGGATCATCAGCACGCCGGCCGCGTCCTGGGCCTGGGTGTGGAGACCGGACGGCACGTCCCAGCCCGTCAGGAGCTCGGCGGCCGCGTCGCAGACGGCGAAGACCCGGGGCTGGTCGCCCGTGATCGTCCACAGGCTGCCCAGCAGCGCCACGAGACGGGCGACGAGCTCGCGATCACCGACGGACAGCCCGTGGCGGAGCACGTCGGTGAGGTTGTTCTGCTCCCGGACCAGGAGGTCGATCTGCGCCACCTGGTCCTCGGCGACGACGACGTCCCCCGAGCGGTCGGCCAGGTCGCACGCCCAGCGGCGTTGGGCAGCCAGCGCGCCCTCGAGCTCTCCGGTGCGGACCAGCTGGCCCGCGCCGAACTCACGGATGGTCTCCAGGGCGCGGAAGCGTGCGGTGCCGTCCTCCTCGCCCATCACGAGCAGGGACTGCTCGACCAGTCCGTCCAGCAGGTCGGACCCGGCGGGTCCGAGCACCGCCAGGGCGGTGGCGCGGGCCACACCGTCCTGGAACACCGACAACCAGGCGAGGGCACGCTGCTCATCGGCCGTCAGGAGGTCCCACGACCAGGCGATGACGGCCTCGAGGGTGCGGTGCCGATCGGGGGTGCTGCGGTCCCGGCTCCGCAGGGTCGCGAACCGGTCCTCGAGCGCGGTCGCCACCTCGGCGACGGTCATGGTCCGCACCCGCGCCGCGGCGAGCTCGACCGCGAGAGGAAGGCCGTCGAGCCGGGCCACCACGGCGCGCACCGCATCGCTGTCGACGACGGCGTCCGGCCTCGTGGCGGTGGCACGGCGGACGAACAGCTCCTCCGCGTCCTCGGTGGAGAGCTGGCTGAGCGGCACCGCACGCTCGGCGGCGAGCCGCAGGGGTGCCCGGCTGGTCGCCAGCACCTGGAGGTCTCGTGTCGTTGCGAGGAGGAAGGCGACCAGGGCGGCCACGGGCTCGAGCACGTGCTCGCAGTTGTCCAGCACCAGCAGCGTCGGGCCGTCGTCGAGCTCCTGCGCGAGACGCCCCCGGACGTCGGCCTGCTGCGCCGGGGTGAGGGCGAGCCGCGTGGTGACCGAGCCGCGCACGCCGAGCGCGGCACCGACGGCCGCCACCACGTCGTCCCCGGTGCCCACACCCACCAGCTCGACGACGTGCACGTGCGGCAGCCGCGACTCGCGGGCGAGGACCTGCGCGATGCTGGTCTTGCCGATCCCGCCGGGCCCGAGCACGGTGACCAGCCGCGACGCGGCGAGTGCGGCCCGCAGCCGGGCGAGGTCGTCGTCGCGACCGAGCAGCCCGACCGCGTCGAACCTCAGGCCGGTGCGCACCGGCTCGTCGGCTCCGAGCAGCTCGGCGTGCAGGCGCTGGAGGGTGGGGTCCGGATCGACCCCGAGCCGGTCCACCAGGTCGGCGCGGTAGGACTCGTAGCGCGCGAGCGCCGCCGCCGGTCCGGCCGTGGCCGCCTCTGCCCTCAGCAGGGCGGCGAGGACCTCGGTGTCGTCGGGTCGGCGGTCGTGGGCGACGACCAGCCCGTCGTACGCCTCGGCGTGGCGGCCCAGCCGCCCGGCCGCAAGCGCGGCGACCTCGCGCGCCGTCGTACGACGTCGGGCGCCGGCGCGGCGCAGGTCGGCCAGCGGGCCGCCGTCACCCGGCGACGCGACCGCGAACCCGGCAGCGCCGGAGGCGAGCCTGAACGCCTCGGTCGCGTCCCCTCCCGCCAGGGCGGCGCGGGCCGCGTCGAGCATGACCGCCTGGGCGCGTGAGTCGACCTCGTCGTCCGCGACGCCGAGCCGGTAGCCGCTGTCGAGGCGCACGATGACGTCGGCCGCCGAGGCCGACCGGGTGCGCGAGACCAGCACCTGCAACGCCTTGGCCGGGTGGACCGGCGCGGCGTCCGGCCAGATCTCCTCCGCGAGCCGGCCGTCGCTCACCCCTGCGGGCTCCTCGGCCAGAGCGGCGAGGAGGGCACCGACCCGCTCGCCCGGGAGCGGGACACCGTCCCAGGACACCGCGTCGAGGAGCCGCAGGCGGGTCACTCTCGTGCCCGCGGATGCGCCGTGGCGAAGACCTCGCGGAGGTTGTCGACCGTGACGAGCGTGTAGACCTGCGTCGTGGTGACCGAGGCGTGGCCGAGCAGCTCCTGCACGACCCGCACGTCCGCACCGCCGTCGATGAGATGGGTGGCGAACGAGTGCCGCAGCGTGTGCGGCGAGACCGACGCCGTCACCCCCGCACGCTCGGCGGCCTTCACCAGCACCGCCCAGGCGCTCTGCCGCGAGAGCCGCCCGCCCCGCGAGTTGAGGAACATCGCCGGGCCCCCGCGCCCCGCACCGACGAGCTCGGGCCGGGATCGAGCGAGGTAGTCGGCCACGGCCTCGCGGGCATAGCCGCCCACCGGCACCAGCCGCTCCTTGCCGCCCTTTCCGCGCAGCAGCACGGTCCCGTCGACCTGGTCGAGGTCGTCGATGTCGAGACCGACGGCCTCGGATATCCGGGCGCCGGTGCCGTAGAGCAGCTCGAGCAGCGCCCGGTCGCGCAGCGCGAGCGCCGTGTCGGGGGCGCCCGCGGCCTCCAGGATCGCCTCCACGTCCGACAGCGGCAGTGCCTTGGGCAACCGCTTCGCCGGGGTCGGCGGCTTCACCGCTGCGGCGGGGTCGGCGAGGGCGAGGCCGTCGGAGACGGCGAACTTGTGGAAGCCGCGGACCGCCACGACGGTGCGCGCCGCCGAGCTCGCACCGAGAGGAGGATGGCCCTCGCTGCCCTCCCGCAGGCTGACCAGGAACGCGGTCACCGTCGCCTCGGTGACCGCGTCGAGGTCGTCGATGCCCTCGGCGCTGAGGAACTCGTCGTAGCGCCCCAGGTCGCGCCGGTAGGAGCTCAGCGTGTTGACCGCGAGGCCGCGCTCGACCGCGAGGTGGTCGAGATAGGTGCGTACGGCGCGGCCCAGCGTCACGCCACCAGTCAACAGCCTGTCACCGCAGGATGCTGTCGAGTCCCACCGACTCGATGCCGACGGCGTCACCCACCGGGCCGTTGGTGAGCTGACCGGCGTGGGTGTTGAGACCGAGCGCGAGGCTGCGGTCGTCGCGCAGCGCCTGCGCCCAGCCCTTGTCCGCCAGCGCGACGGCGTAGGGCAGCGTCGCGTTGGTCAGGGCGTACGTCGAGGTGTTGGGCACCGCGCCGGGCATGTTGGCTACGCAGTAGAAGACCGAGTTGTGCACCTCGTAGGTCGGGTCGTCGTGCGTGGTGGCGTGCGAGTCCTCGAAGCACCCGCCCTGGTCGATCGCGATGTCGACGAGGACCGAGCCCGGCTTCATCCGCGAGACGAGGTCGTTGCTGACCAGCTTGGGCGCGGCCGCGCCCGGGATCAGGACCGCGCCGATCACCATGTCGGCCTCCATCACCTGCTGCTCGACCGTGAGCTTGGACGAGGCGAGGCCGTGGACCTGGTTGTTGTAGCGCCAGAACGACATCCGGAGCTTGTCCAGGTCGGTGTCCAGCAACGTCACGTCCGCGCCCATGCCGAGCGCGATGTTGGCGGCGTTCTGGCCCGACACGCCGGCACCGATGATGACGACCTTCGCGTTGGCCACGCCGCCGACGCCGCCCATGAGGACGCCGCGACCGCCGTTGGCCTTCATCAGCGAGTACGCCCCGACCTGGGGCGCCAGGCAGCCGGCGACCTCCGACATCGGGTAGAGCAGGGGCAGCCCGCCGGACGGCAGCTGCACGGTCTCGTAGGCGATGGCGGTGACCTTGCGCGCCATCAGCTCCTCGGTCAGCGGCTTGTCGGCAGCGAGGTGGAGGTAGGTGAAGAGGGTCTGGCCCTCCCGCATCCGGTGGTACTCCTCGGCGACGGGCTCCTTGACCTTGAGGATCATGTCGGCGGTGCCCCACACGTCGTCGGCCGACTCCAGCATGGTGGCGCCCGCGGCGACGTACTCCTCGTCGGGGATCTGCGACCCCTCGCCGGCGGTCTTCTGCACGACGACCTCGTGGCCGTGCTGGACCAGCTCGTGCACCCCGATCGGGGTCAGGGCGACGCGGTACTCGCGGTTCTTGACTTCCTTGGGTACGCCGACCTTCATGCCTTGCTCCTCAGGGTTCCCGGGGGGCGCACGACTGTGTGTCGCCCCTCACAGCGGGAGCGAGACTACTCCCGAAAGCCCTCACCGCGCGTCGAGGGTCCCGCGCTGCCGGAGCACCGCGTAGGCGAGCACCGCCTGGGCCAGCGGCCCCTGCCGCACCCGTCCCTCCAGGACCGCCTCGAGGAGGTCCGCCATCGGCACCCAGAAGCGCTCCATCTCCGCCTCCTCGTGCCGCATCTCGAAGTCTCCGCGCGGGGCGTGGGACAGGCCGCGCGCCAGGAAGATCTCGTGCACCTCGTCGCTGATCCCGGCACTCGCGTAGGTGCTGAGCAGCAGCTGCCAGTGCGCCGCCTCGAGCTCGACCTCCTCCTGCAGCTCGCGCTTCGCGGTCTCGACGGCCGGCTCCTCACCGGCGTCGCGCAGCCCCGCCGGGAGCTCCACGAACTCCTGACCGCTGGTGTGGCGGTACTGACGCAGGCAGATGACCCGCTCCGCGTCGTCGACAGCGAGCACGATGACCGCACCGGGGTGCTCCAGGCTGATCCGGCTGAACTCGTCCGGGTGGCCGGGTCGGGTGATCACGTCCTCGCGGAGCGCGACCACCCAGCCGTCACGGTGCAGGTCGCGGCTGGAGACCACCGGCCAGGACATCGGCCGGTCGGCGGGCAGTTCCACGGGACGTTCTGCGGACGTGTCTCCTGATGGGGTGGACATGCCCTCAACGCTAGCGCTGATGGACACGGTCGGTACGGTCACCCTCATGACGTTGGCGACCCTGACCAAGCACGAAGCAGCGACCCGTTCGGCCCTCCTCGAGGTGCAGCGCTACGACATCGCGGTCGACATGACCGGGCTGCTCGAGGGCGATCTGTTCGCCTCCACCAGCACGATCACCTTCACCTGTGCCGAGCCCGGCGCGACCACGTTCGTCGACATCGCCGCCGACGTCGTCCGGGCCACCCTCAACGGCGAGGACGTCGACGTCTCGCTCGCCGCCGACGGGCGGCTGCCGCTGCCCGCACTGGCCGCGGACAACGTCCTGGTCGTCGAGGCCAGCACCACCAACACGGCGACCGGCGAGGGCATCCTGCGCACGGTCGACCCCACCGACAAGCTCGTCTACGTCTGGACCAGCCTCGAGCCCGACGAGGCCCGCCGGGTCTGGGCCTGCTTCGACCAGCCCGACCTCAAGGCACCCCACCGCTTCGTGGTCACCGCGCCCGCGTCGTGGCTGGTCACCTCCAACGGTGCCCCCGAGTCCATCGAGGACGCCGACCCCGCCGTCGGGATGGACGCCCGCACCTGGACGTTCCCCGACACCCCTCGTCTGTCGACGTACGTCGTCGTGGTCAACGCCGGCCCGTTCCACGAGGTCCGTCGCCAGCACGACGGCTACGACCTGGGCTTCTACTGCCGCCAGTCGCTCGTGTCCGTCATGGAGCGCGACCTCGACGAGCTCGTCACGCTCACCCGTCAGGGGCTGGCGTTCTTCGGCGAGCGCTTCGCCTGCCCGTTCCCCCAGGAGCGTTACGACCAGGTCTTCGTGCCCAACCTCGGTGGCGCGATGGAGAACTGGGGCTGCGTCACCTACGGCGACGGCCAGCTGTTCCGCACTCCCCCGACGCACGCCCAGCGCGGTGTCCGGGCCGAGTTCATCTTCCACGAGATGGCTCACATGTGGTTCGGCGACCTCGTGACCATGCAGTGGTGGGACGACCTCTGGCTCAACGAGGCCTTCGCCTCCTGGGCGGCCAACTGGGGCATGGCCGGGGCCACCGAGTTCACCGAGCAGTGGGCGACGTTCCTCGCCGCCTCCAAGCGGACCGCGTACGAGATGGACATGAGCCCCGCCCGCCACCCCATCCGCAGCGACGTGCCCGATGTGTCCGCGGCCATGTCCAACTTCGACGCGATCACCTACGTCAAGGGCCAGAGCGTGCTCCACCAGCTCGTGGCCTACATCGGCGAGGACGCGTTCGTCGAGGGCCTGCGCGACTACTTCAGCCGCTACGCCTTCTCCAACACCCGCCTCGACGACCTGATGGACTGCTACGCCCGTGCCTCCGGTCGCGACCTGTCCGCCTGGACCAAGGCCTGGCTGGACGAGGCCGGCACCGACGTCATCTCCCTGTCGAGCGACGACGTGCTGGTGGTCGAGACCACCGACGACCAGGACCCGCGCCCCCACCGCCTCGACATCGCGGTCTTCGACACCTCCGGCGACGACCTGGTCCCCGTCGGCCGGTCCTCGCACGAGGTCGACGGCCTGCGCACGCCGGTCGAGCTGCCCGCCGGCGACCTCCGGCTGGTCAACGCCGGCGACTTCACCTTCGCCGCCGTCAAGCCCGACCCGACCTCGCTCGAGCAGATGCTGGCGCGGATCCACCAGTTCGGCGACCCGCTCGACCGCGCGCTAGTGGCCGCCACTGCCGGCCAGCTGCTCCTGCTCGGCGACGTCGCCCCGCGCGACGTCTCGGCGGCCCTGGCCCGCGCGCTCGCCTCGGAGACGACCCCCGCCCTGATCGAGCCGTTCCTCGGCCAGGCGCTCCAGGTCGCCGACCGCTGGGCGCCCGCGGCCGAGTCCCCCGGCCTGCTCCGCGGGCTCGCCGACGCCGTCGTGGGCCTGGTCGACCTCCCCGACGCCCGCCAGGCGGCGCTGCGCACCCTCGCCGCCTCCGCCTCCACCGAGCAGCACTGGTCGGTCCTCGAAGCGGCGGCCGAGCAGGCCACCGACCTCGACCTCGCCTGGCGGATGGCCGTACGCCGCTCCGAGCTCGGCGACTACGACGAGGACCGCGTCGCGCGCCTGCTGGAGGCCGACCCCGACCCCGACGCGGGGATGCGTCGCCTGGCCGTCCTCGCCGCCCGCCCCGACCTCGAGGCCAAGGAGGAGGTGTGGAAGGCGTTCTTCGTCGACTACGCCGTCCCCGCGAGCCGCGAGACCCTCGTGCTCGGGTCGACGTTCTGGCGCCCCGGCCAGGCCGAGCTGCTGGCCCCCTTCACCCACCGCTACCTCGAGGAGCTCCACACGCTCAAGGGCGGGCTGCTCAACCAGGGGCTCACCATCCGCGCGATGTACCCGCTCGGCGCCGGCGACGCGGCGTTCCTCGCAGCTGCGGAGACAGCGGCCGACGACACCAGCCTCATGGCCTACGCCCGCAACCAGCTGCGCTCGAACTCCTTCGTGCTCGGCCGGATCCTGCAGGCCCGCCGGCTCTGACGCAGGTCGTTGGTCGAGGAGGTCGCGCCGCGACCGTCACGAGCGCCGGTCAGCCGAGCGCGTCGGCCACCACCAGGATCTCGTCGACCACCGCGTCCAGCGGCGCGGTGGCGTCCACCACGATACCGTCCGGCGTGTCCTCACCGGTGGCGTGCAGCCGCAGCACCAGCGCGCGCTCCTCGGCCCGTCCCCCGAACTCGTCCTCGTCCCGTGCGTCGAGCCTCGCGCCGAGGGTGCCCGCATCGACGGTGAGGACGAAGACACCGTCGAACACGTCCACGAACCGTGCGACGTTCCGCGAGCCCCCACAGAAGAACGTGACCCGATGAGTGTGGTCGGCGGCCAGTGACCGTACGTCGTCCTCACGCCAGAGGTGGTGCCAGTGCGACGGTTCCCCCGCGGTCGGCTGACCCGACTCCGGATCGCCCTGGAAGGCGAGCTCGGTGTCGCCGTTGACGGCGTGGTGACCGCGGCGCCGCAGCTCGTGGCACACCGAGGTCTTGCCCGTCCCCGAAACCCCTTCGACCAGGAAGTTCCGCACGCCCACCGGGCGGCTCAGGCCTCGGTGTCGGTGTCGTCGTCGTGGCGGCGCAGGCCCGACTCGTCGATGGGGAACCGCTCCGAGCGCTGGCGCTCGATCGCGGCACCGACCAGCCCGGCGAACAGCGGGTGCGGGCGCGTGGGGCGCGAGCGCAGCTCGGGGTGCGCCTGCGTGGAGACGTAGTAGGGGTGCACATCGGCGGGCAGCTCGACGAACTCCACCAGCCCCAGCTCGGGGTTGACCCCGGAGAACACCAGGCCCGCCTCGGACAAGGTGTCGCGGTAGGCGTCGTTGAACTCGTAGCGGTGGCGGTGGCGTTCCTCCACCGTCCCGGAGCCGTACGCCGCCCGCACCACGCTGCCCTCGAGGAGCTCAGCCTTCTGGAGTCCGAGGCGCATGGTCCCGCCGAGGTCACCGGCGCCGTCGACGAACTTCTTCTGCTCCTCGATCGTCGAGATCACCGGCTCCACGGTGTCGGGATCGAACTCCGTCGAGCCCGCCTTCTCCAGGCCGGCGACGTTGCGGGCGTACTCGATGACCATGCACTGCAACCCCAGGCACAGGCCGAGGGTCGGGATGCCGTGGGTGCGGGTGTAGTGCAGGGCGCCGAGCTTGCCCTCGATGCCGCGCACGCCGAAGCCACCGGGCACGAGCACCGCGTCGACGTCGGAGAGCTGCTTGGCCGCGCCTGCCTCGGTGTCGCAGAGGTCGGAGGCGACCCAGCGGATGTTGACCTTAGCCTCGTGTGCGAAGCCACCAGCCCGCAACGCCTCGCTGACGGACAGGTAGGCATCGGGCAGGTCGATGTACTTGCCGACCAGGGCCACGGTGACCTCCTCCGACGGGTGGTGCACCCGGCGGAGCAGGTCGTCCCAGAGGGTCCAGTCGACGTCGCGGAACGGCAGGTCGAGACGGCGCACGACGTAGGCGTCGAGGCCCTCGCGGTGCAGGACCTTGGGGATGTCGTAGATCGACGGCGCGTCTGCCGCAGTGACCACGGCCTCGTCGTCGACGTCGCACATCAGCGCGATCTTGCGCTTGATGCTGTCGGGCAGCTCACGGTCGGCGCGACACACGATGGCGTCGGGCTGGATGCCGATCGAGCGCAGGGCTGCCACCGAGTGCTGGGTCGGCTTGGTCTTCAGCTCGCCCGAGGGGCCGATGTAGGGCACGAGGGACACGTGGATGAAGAAGCAGTTGTCGCGGCCGATCTGGTGGCGCGTCTGGCGTGCCGCCTCGAGGAAGGGCAGCGACTCGATGTCGCCGACCGTGCCGCCGATCTCGGTGATGACGACGTCGATCTCGGGGCCGCCCATCGCGAGGATGCGGTCCTTGATCTCGTTGGTGATGTGCGGGATGACCTGGACGGTGTCGCCGAGGTAGTCGCCGCGGCGCTCCTTGGCGATGACCGTCGAGTAGACCTGCCCGGTCGTCACGTTGGCGATCTGGTTGAGGTCGGTGTCGAGGAACCGCTCGTAGTGACCGATGTCGAGGTCGGTCTCGGCACCGTCGTTGGTCACGAAGACCTCGCCGTGCTGGAACGGGTTCATCGTGCCGGGATCGACGTTGAGATAGGGGTCGAGCTTCTGCATCGTCACGCGGAGTCCGCGCGACTTCAGCAGCTGTCCCAGGCTCGAGGCCGTGAGTCCCTTGCCGAGGGAGGAGGCGACTCCTCCGGTGACGAATACGTGCTTGGTCGGCGTGCGGCTCTTCACGGGCTTTTATCCTACCCGAGTGGGACGGTGCCGTCGGCACCCGAGGCACCGAAAGCGCCACCGGGGGTGGTCAGGGAGCGTTGCAGGGCGAGGATCGCGGCCACCCGACCGGCGCTGGTGTCGATCCCGTCGACGCTGGCGACGACGGCCGCAGCCGGGTCGGCGCGGAGCCGGCCGAGCTGCCCGGGACCTCCGTCGGCGACCGTGCCCGCGACCACGACGCCGGTGGCCTGGGCGGCGAGGCCCTCCGCGATCCCTGCGAGGACCGCGTCCGCACCCTCGTCGGCAGCATCGGTGCCCAGCACCAGCAGCACCAGCGGCGCGCGCCGGCCGGGGTCGGCGGGTTGCTCCATCAGTCCGGCGCCCGTGACGGCGTCGAGGACCGCTCGTGACCTGCCCGTCGCGTCCTGGCCCTCGACCTCCTTGGTCGCCACAGCGAGCCCGATCAGCTGACCGATCCGGTCGTACGTCGACGCGTCCGCCGCGACGGCGTCGCCGCCCTGCTGCGTCAGCAGCTGGCTACCGAGCGTGTCGACCAGGGACTTCTGGCCGGGATCGACCAGGTCGTCGCCCAGGGAGTAGCGGGCGCTGACGGTGCCGCCGGCGGCGGAGATCGCGTCCGTCAGGGCGGTGACGTCCTGCTCATCGGCTCCGGGCACCGTCACCAGGGCGACCGAGCGTTCGGCGAGCCGCCCCGACACCAGGGTCGGCGCCAGCGCGGAGAGGGCGGCGTCGTTGTAGGCAGCACCGGCCTGCGCTTCGACAGGTGCGGCGCTCTCGTCGGTGGCCGTGCCCGTCGCCACGACGCCAGGACCGACGTCGGAGAGCGGACCGCCACCCAGGACGATGCCGGCGGCCAGGGCCAGGAAGACGGCGACGATGGTCAGGACGTGGTGACGCAGGGTGATCACGGGAGGATTCCTCGGACGTTGTCGATCAGGTCGGACGTGGTGCTCGAGACGGTGGGCGAGACGTCGTCGACCCACTGCTGGCCGACGGGCGTCACGCTGATCGCGGCGCCGACGGCCAGGACGCCCGCCACGACGGCACCCAGGAGGTGGCGTGGGCGGACCGCTCCGTCGTACAGGCGCGGCAGCGCGGCCGCGTCGACGAGGTCAGGCCCCAGCTTGAGGCGGGTCAGGAAGGTGCTCGCGAGCCCTCCGCGCTGGCGGTCCAGGAAGTCGTCGAGCGTCGCGTGCATGCCGACGCCGACGATCAGCGACGCGTCGTGGGCCGAGGCGAGCAGCAGCGCCGCGTCCTCGGTGGTGGCGGTGGTCTCGAAGCGGAGCGGCCGGATGCCCATCCGCTCGAGGTGCTCGGTGGTGCTGCGCGGGGCGCCGCGCTCGACCAGGACCACGACGTCCTTGGCCTTGCGCAGGACCGCGGCGCTGGGCTGGTCGTCGCTCGCACCGGTCACGACGACGATGTCCGGCCGGTGACCGGCGCTCGCCAGCGCGTCGGCGCCGCGGTCGACCCCGATCAGGACCGGACGCTGCTCGCGCACGAACGGCTTGATCCCGCGCAGCTCGTCCTCCCAGCCGTGGGACCTGACCGCGACCACGACGGGACGACCGGCGATGTCGGTCGCCGTCCGGGGGACGCCGTGCCCGTGCAGGAGCAGGTCCTGCTCGCGGCGCAGGAACTCGGTGCTGTTGTGCGTGAAGCTCTCCAGCTGTGCGGCCAGGCCGCTGCGCGCCCTGCCCATCTCGGCGCGGACGCCGTCGGCGGTCAGCTCGCGAGCCGGGGCGACGAGGGTGTCTCCGGCGTAGACGACGCCTTCGTCGATGCGGACCTCGGCACCGTCCTTGAGCCGGTCGAAGATCTCCGGGCCGGCACTGTCGACGACCAGCACCCCCGCCTGCACGAGCAGCTCGGGCCCGAGGTTGGGGTAGCGACCGGAGATCATCGGGCTGGCGTTGACGACCGCCGCGACGCCGGCGTCGACGAGCGCCTGCGCGGTGTCCCGGTCCATGTCGACGTGGTCCACCACGGCGACGTCACCCTCGTGGAGGCAGCCGAGGAGGCTGGCGGTGCGACGGTGCACGCGGGCGGGGCCGTGCACACCGGGGAGGCTGGGGGCTGGGCGGGAGCGGACTGCGAACTTCATGACCGCGCCATGCTGTCAGCCGCGACCCTGCCCTTCGGGGAGGCACGCCCGCTCGGGCGCGGCGGCATCGAGCAGCTCGCGAGCGTGGGCCCGAGCGCTGTCGGAGTCCTCGACTCCGGCCAGCATCCGGGAGAGCTCGCGCTCGCGGCCCGGCTCGTCGAGGGTCACCAGGCCGGAGGTCGTGACCGACCCGTCACTGGACTTGTGGACGACCACGTGACGGTCGGCGTACGCCGCCACCTGCGGCAGGTGTGTCACCACCAGGACCTGCGAGCCGCGGGCCAGCTGGGCCAGTCGTCGGCCGACCTCGATGGCAGCCTTGCCGCCCACGCCGGCGTCCACCTCGTCGAAGACGAACGTCGGCACCGAGCCGGACTCGGCCAGGGACACCTCGAGCGCCAGCATCACGCGGGAGAGCTCTCCCCCGGACGCGCCCTTGTGCAGCGCACGAGCGTCGGCACCGGTGTTGGCGGCGAGCAGGAACTCGACGTCGTCGACGCCGTGCGACCCGGCGCGGAGCCAACGGCCGTCGACGTGCAGCTGCGGCCCCGCCGGCTTCTCGGGCGTCGGGACCTCGTTGTGGCTGATAGCGATGGTGACGGTGGCGTGGGGCATGGCCAGGGACGTCAGCTCGTCGCTGACCGCGGCGCCCAGCCGGTCCGCGGCGTCCCTGCGTCGGCGGGTGAGGGAGGAGGCGAGCACCTCGAGCTCGCCGCGGAGGCGGTCGCGTCGCGTCTCCAGCTCGGCGATGTGGCCGCCGGTGTCCTCGAGGTCGAGCAGACGCTTGGCGCCGTCCTCGGCCCACGCCAGCACCTCGTCGATGGTCTCGCCGTACTTGCGCGTCAGCGCCGTCAGGGCGGCGCGGCGCTCGGACACGTGCGCCAGGCGGCCCGGGTCGGTCTCGAGGCTGGAGGCGTACGACGCCACGTCTCCCGCGACGTCGACCAGCAGGTGGCCGAGCTCGGCGATCCGGTCGGCCAGCTCGCCGGCCACCGCGTCGTGCTCGCGTACGCCCTCGAGCGCGTGGCGCGCAGCGCTCGTGGTGGCCAGCGCGTCGGCAGCTCCGTCCTCACTCGACAGTGCCTCGCGCGCCTGTTCGGCGGCGGTGCGCAGCGTGTCGGCGAACCCCAGCCGGGTCTCCTCGGCCGCCAGCTCGGCGTCCTCGCCGGGTCGGGGGTCGACCGCCTCCACCTCGCCGAGGCCGAACCTCAGCTGGTCGGCCTCCCGTGCCCGCTCGCGGGCGGAGCCGACGACCTCGACCAGGGTGCGCTCGGTGGCGGCCAGCTCGGCCCAGAGGCCGGCGTACGCCTCTGCATCAGCGGCCAGCCCGGCGCCGGCGAACCGGTCCAGGGAGGCGCGCTGGGCGCTCGCCCGGAGCAGGCGGTGCTGGTCGGACTGGCCGTGGACCGCGACCAGCGGCTCGGCCACCTCGGTCAACGTGGCCACGGGGACCGAGGCCCCGCCGACCCAGGCGCGCGAACGCCCGTGCGCGGCGACGTTGCGGGCCAGCACGACCCGGTCCTCCTCGACGGCGCCACCGGCGTCCTCGACCGCGTCACGGAAGTCATCCAGGGAGCCGGCCGACACGACGCCCTCCACCCGGGCCTGCATGGCACCGGTCCGTACGGCACCGGGGTCGGCGCGGCCGCCGAGCAGCAGGCCGAGAGCCGTGACCACCATGGTCTTGCCCGCACCGGTCTCACCGGTGATGACCGTCAGCCCGGGCCCGAGCTCCAGCGTCGAGGAGTCGATGACGCCGAGCGAGCTGATCCGCAGCTCCTCAAGCATCGTCGTCACCGTTCTCGCCGTGGTCCCTGCGCCGGCGCTCCGCGGCCCCGCGCCAGCCCTCGACCGGCAGGTCGAACTTCGCGACGAGACGGTCGGTGAACGGCGCCTGGTGCAGGCGCACGAGCCGCACGGGGCGATGGCCCCGGCGGACCTCGATCCGGGCACCCGGTGCGAGGTCGACGGTCCGGCGACCGTCGCACCACAGCACGCCCGAGCTGTTGTTGTTGGCCAGCACCTCGACGGCGAGCACCGAGGTCGGCGCCACCACCATCGGGCGTGCGAAGAGGGCGTGCGCGCTGAGCGGCACCATCAGCAGCGCCTCGACCTCGGGCCACACGATCGGACCGCCGGCACTGAAGTTGTAGGCGGTCGAGCCGGTCGGGGTGGCGCACACGACGCCGTCACAGCCCCAGCGCGACAACGGTCGTCCGTCGACCTCCACGACGACCTCGAGCATCCGCTCGCGAGCGGCCTTCTCGACGCTGGCCTCGTTGAGGGCGAACGTGGACCACACGATCTCCTTGCCCTGCAGCACGCGTACGTCCAGCGTCAGCCGGTCCTCCGCGGTGTAGGCGCGGCCCACGATGGCGGCGATCGTGGACTCGACGTCGTCCTGCTCGGCCTCGGCGAGGAAGCCGACGTGCCCCAGGTTGACGCCCAGCAGGGGCGTGCTCGTCTCGTGGGTCAGCTCGGCGGCGCGCAGGATGGATCCGTCACCGCCGATGACCAGAGCCAGCTCGCAGCCCTCACCCGGCAGGTCGTCCGGCTGCGTCGTCTCGACGAGACCGCCGGTCGCAGCGCGCGGGTCGAGGCCGAGGTCGGCTGCCTCGGCGGCCAGGAGGCGTACGGCGATCCCGTGCTCGGTGAGCGCGTGCACGCAGTCACGAGCGACCTGGCGCACCTCGGCCCGACCGGTGTGGGCGAGCACCAGGACGCGACGCCCGGAGCTCTCGACGGTCACGGCTCCACCCTCTCACCCGCCACCCCCATCGAGGCGGTCCTCTCGACCTCGGCGCGGATGTCGTCCGCACCGATCGCCGCCGGAGCGTGGCGCAGGAGGAGGAAGAACTCGACGTTGCCGGACGGTCCGGGCAGCGGACTGACCGTGACGGCCTGGGCGCCCCACCCCCGCGCGGCAGCCAGGTCGGCGATCGCGGTGACCGACTCCGCCCGCAGGCCGAGGTCGCGCACGACGCCACCCTTGCCGACGCGGTCCTTGCCGACCTCGAACTGCGGCTTGACCATCAGGGCCAGCGCGCCGTCCTCGCGGGTGACCCCGAGAAGGGGATCCAGCACGAGGGCGAGCGAGATGAAGGAGAGGTCGCCCACCACCAGGTCCACCGGCTCCCCCACGATGTCGAGGGTCAGCTCGCGGATGTTGGTGCGGTCGTGCACGTGCACCCGGTCGTCGCTCTGCAGCGACCAGGCGAGCTGCCCGTAGCCGACGTCGACCGCCACCACCTCACGGGCGCCCGCCCGCAGGAGCACGTCGGTGAACCCACCCGTGGAAGCACCGGCGTCGAGGCAGCGGGTGCCCGCCACGTCGAGACCGTGTGCTGCGAAGGCCTCGAGCGCCCCCGCCAGCTTGTGCCCACCGCGGGACACGTAGTCGACCTTCGTGGGGTCGTCGCGTACGACGATCGCCGCGTCCGTCGTCACGCCGGTAGCGGGCTTGGTGGCCGGCGCGCCGGACACGGTCACGCGCCCGGCGGCGACCAGCTCGCTGGCGTGCTCGCGCGAGCGGGCCAGGCCGCGACGGACGAGTTCCTGGTCCAGCCGAAGTCGTCGGGGAGGCACAGGCGTCTCAGGCGTCCGGCTGGCCGTCGGTCGACGGCTCGGGCTGGGCGTCGAGGGCGCGGCGCAGCCGGTCGTGGGCCCGCTCGAAGACCGCCACGTGCTCACTCACCGGTGCGTCGGCGATCGCCGCCACGTCGGCGAGGACCTGGTCCACCGACTCGACGCCGGTGGTCTCGGGCTGCTGGTCCATGGCCGCGAGCCTACTCGGCACCGAGGCGCCGGACCGGCCCGGGCGGGGTCGTGTCGGCCACCCCGGCGGCCTGTCCGGTCTCGTCGAGGTGGCGCCAGCACGCCGTCGCCGCCACCCGCCACCAGTCGGCGTCGTTGCCCGCTCCGGTGACCTGCAGCCGACCGTCCTCGACGGTCGCGCTCCACCCGTTGAGCTCGGCGCCGGCGTCGGTCTCCCGCGGCACGGGATGGGCCTCGAACAAGCCCTCCAGCGTCGGTGAAATATAGGACGGCCGCAGCTCGGGCGTCGCCGTGGCGATGTCCTCCAGCCAGCTCACGCCGGTGAGCACCAGCAACGACCGTACGTCGATCGCGTGCGCTCCCTCGATGTCGGTGTCGAGCCGGTCGCCGATCATGATCGGCCGCTCGCCGCCCACCCGTCGTACGGTCTCCTCCATCAGCGGCTTCTCCGGCTTGCCCGCCACGGTCGGCGTGACCCCCGCGAAGCCCGAGATCGTCCGGACGAGCACCCCGTGACCGGGCGCGAGCCCGTAGGGCGTCGGGATGGTCATGTCCGTGTTGCTCGCGACGTAGGGCAGCCCGTCACGGACCAGCGTCGAGACGCGCATGATGTCGCGCCAGCGCACGTCCGGGCCGTAACCACTCACCACGGCCACGGCGCCGTCCGGGTCGTCGACGGGATCGAGGCCGGCCTCGACGAGCGCGACCCGCAGCCCCTCACCGCCGAGCAGGAGGATCTTCGCGCCGGCACCGTGCTCCTCGAGCAGCACCCGCGCAGCCGCCTGCGCCGAGGTGACGACATCCGCTCCGGCGGCGTCGACACCGACACCCACGAGCTTCTCGGCCACCTGGTCGGGGGTGCGCGAGGCGTTGTTGGTCACGAACGCGACGTGGCGCCCGGAGGCACGCACCCGCTCGATCCGCTCGGCAACTCCCTCGATCGCGTCCCCACCGACGTAGACCACGCCGTCAAGATCGAACATCACCAGGTCGTGCGCCTCCACGACCGCTCCGGTCGACTCCTCGAGCATGCTCCACCCCTTTCCCGGGTTGTGACGTGCGTCCCCCTACGATGCTCCGATGGACCCCGCCACCGACGTGCCTCCGTACGTCGCGAGGCCCCTCACGCTGCTTCCGTTCCGCGCCGTCATGCTGGCCCCGAACCGCGTCGGGGATCCGGCTTCCGCCCGAGCACTGGCGCGACCCTATCGCGACGTCGCCGCCCGGTTGACGTCATGGATCGACCAGGGCAGGGCGACGGCCGACACGTCACCGGCCGTCTACCTGCACGAGTACACCTCCGGTGGACTGACGGTCCGCGGCCTCGTCGGCGCCCTCGGCATGTCAGCACGAGCCACGACCCTGTCCGAGCGTGCCGTGTGGCCGCACGAGGCGATCCACCCCGAACAGGCCGGCGAGCTGGCTGACCGCATGTTCCAGATGGACCTCAACCCTGCTCCCATCCTGCTGGTCCACCACGGAGACCCCGGGCTGCGCGCGCTCATCGCCGGCGTGAGCAGGACGCGACCCGACTGGCGCTACCTCGACCGCACCGGCCAGCGCCAGCGCATCTGGGCCATCCGGTCCGCCGACGTGCTGTCGAGGATCGAGGCGTTGCTCGCCGGGGCGCGTTGCCTGCTGGCCGACGGCCACCACCGCTACGCCGCCTACCTCCGTCTCCAGCAGGAGCACCCGGGCACGGCGTGGGACGCCGGGCTGGCGATGCTCGTCGACCAGGACGACACACCCCTCTTCCTGGGCGCCATCCACCGCACCCTGCCGGGGACCACGCTCACCGAGCTGGTGGTCGCAGCCCGTACGGCAGGAGCCGAGGTGTCCCTGCGAGAGCGACACCACGCCCTAGGCGCACTCGACAGCACGCACCTCGTGCTCACGGACGGCCACGCGTGGCACACCGTCACCCCGCACGGACTCGACCGGGTGGCCGCGGTGTCCTGGCTGCACGACGAGGTGCTGTCACGTCTCCCGCACCGGGCAGAGCGCGTCGAGCACCACCACAACGTCGATGACGCCCTCGCGGCCACGAGCGCGGCCTCCCCCGCGGTGCTGTTGCCCAGCCCGGACTTCGACCAGGTGCGGGCGCTCGTCGAGTCAGGCGGACTCCTCCCCGAGAAGGCCACGTCGTTCCAGCCGAAGCCGAGCCTCGGCGTGCTCATGCGGCCGATGACCGACGCATGATCCTGGCGGCCGACGCCTCCACCTCGACGCGCGACCGTGTCGCTCCTCCGGCCTGGAAGAAGCGACACCTCACCGCGCCTGACACCTCCACCAGGTCGCCCGCGCGCCACGTGAGGATGCTGCGCCTCAGGCGTGGGCCCCACGCGGTGCACGGGATCGAGTCCACGCGCTGACCCGCGGTCGTGCCCACGCCGGGGCCTGCCGGCAACGCCGCCCGAGGCACCGAGATCCGGAACGTCACCAGCGCGTCACCGCTCGGCAGCTCGACCAGCGCGGGCTCCCCCGTCAACCGGCCGACGAGCCGCACGTCGTTGGCCAGGCCCTCGAGCTCCGGGTCGGCTGCGGCAGCCTTCTTCTGTGTCTTTGTCTGTGTCTTGGTCACAGTCCACCTCCTGCCACCTCCTGCGACCAAGAGTGGCCACGGGATGTGACAGTCGTAGGGGCTCCGCCTCCGGACCTGTGGAAAGCCATGACCCGGGACGACCTGTGGACACCAGGTGGTCCGCGCGACGACCTTCGAAATGCAAAAGTGGGGCCGCCCGAAGGCGACCCCACTCTCACAATGTATGTCCGGCGGCGTCCTACTCTCCCACAACCTCTCGGTTGCAGTACCATCGGCGCTGAAAGGCTTAACTTCCGGGTTCGGTATGGGACCGGGTGTTTCCCGTTTCGCTATGGCCGCCGTAACTCTTTCAACCACTACACATCTGCCTCACCCCCCGGGTGTTGCTTGGGGGTTGGGTGTGTTGGTTGGGAACTGCTTAGTGGACGCGAACAACAGATAGATCTTGTCTGTGTGGGTGTTCGTTACGTATGCGCGTTGTACAAGGAGACTTCAAGCATGGGTGCTTGTGTGGTTTTGTACGGTGTTGGGACAAGCCCTCGGCCTATTAGTACCGGTCGGCTGGGCATTGCTGCTGTACACCTCCGGCCTATCAACCCCATGTTCTGTGG
>NZ_FOKC01000007.1:0-196999 GCF_900112035.1 Nocardioides alpinus
CGAGCACTACAACACTGAACGCCGCCACAGCGCACTCGGAGGCAACCCACCCATCAGCCGACTGCTACCAACCTGATGGCCGGGTACACCTAGCGGCTCGGACGAAGCGCGATCGATCATGAGTGCCTGCCGGTGCTTGTCGTCGCGCCTGCCCTCACGGCGGAGCCGGTCGAGGGCCTTGTTGCCGGCCGTGGTGGTCAGCCAGGCGCCCTGACGGGGAGGTACGCCGTCGAGGGGCCACCGCGCGACCGCGACGGCGTACGCCTCCGCCGCTGCCTCCTCGGCGATGTCGAGGTCGCCGAAGCGCCGCGCGAGGGTGGCCACCACCCGGGACCACTCGTCGCGGTGGACCCGGGCGAGGACCTCGTGGACGTCGGTCACGCCCTCAGGCGATCCCACCGAAGGGACGGACCTCGATCTTGCGGTGGCAGGCCTTCGACGCGTCGGCGGACAGCGCGAGGGCCACGTCGAGGTCGTCGGCCTCGATCACCCAGAACCCGGCGAGGAACTCCTTCGACTCCACGAAGGGGCCGTCGGTGAAGAGCACGTCACCGCCGCGGTTGTCGGTGACCGTCGCGTCGTCGGGGGAGGTCAGCCCGCCCCCGAACACCCAGCGACCCTCGGCCTTGAGCCGGTCGTTGAAGGCGTCGATCGCCCCGGGCTCGGAGTCGTCGGCCGGGTCGGTGGTATCTCCGATGACGGTGAGGAGGTAGTGCATGTCAGGTCAGCTCCAGCGGTTGTGGGCCACCCCGGCTGGGCGGCCCTCACACCTACTACGAACGCGCTGATCCCGATACGACACCTTCGCCGGATGGATTTCCACTAGTACGCGGAAGTCCGGTGACGAGGAGTGGTGGAGCCTAGGGGACTCGAACCCCTAACCCCCTGCTTGCAAAGCAGGTGCGCTACCAATTGCGCCAAGGCCCCGTGGAGGGTGCGGGTGGTGGACGAGCGTCAGGCCTTGTGGACGGTGTCCGTGGCCTCGGCCCACAGGGCCTGCTCGTTCTTGCCCGCGTCCATCTTCTTCTTCGCGAGCGCTGCGCCGGTGGCGGCGAGCAGGACCAGCAGAAGCTTCTTCACGGGAACTCTCCTCGGGTCGCGATGCCCGGGGACCGGGCAGATGGAGTGGGCCTAGGAGGACTTGAACCTCCGACCTCTTCCTTATCAGGGAAGCGCTCTAACCGTCTGAGCTATAGGCCCGCAAACTCACCGCATCAGCGGCGACGCCGAAGATTACCTGACCGTGGTCAGGCGGTGCCAATCGAGGGGTCGGCTCACTTCTCGTCCTCGGCGAGGGTGACCTCGATACCGCCGAGCAGGGCGGCCGCGAGGTTGTAGAGGAACGCCGTCAGGGTGGCGATCGCGGTCAGCAGGACCACGTCGAGCACCGAGACCAGCAGCGTGAAGCCGAGCACCCGCGACATGCCGACGTAGTCGGTCACGTCGAAGGTCGAGTTGCCGCTGTCGCCCTCGACGATGCTGGCCACCGCGGAGTTGATCGAGTCCCAGACGCCGGCCGCGCCGAGCACCGACCACACCATGAAGATGGCGACGAAGGTGACGACGCCGAAGGCGACCGAGAGCAGGAACGACGTCTTCATGACCGACCAGGGGTCGATCCGGGTGAGCCGCAGCCGGGCCCGGCGCGGGGCGCCGCGGCTGGCCGAGCGGGACCGGCGCCCACGCGAGGAGGACGTCGCCGAGTTGGCGCGGTGCTCCTCGGCGGCGTTGGACATGGTGTCCTGGAGGCGCGCGGTCAGCGACTTCTTCGGCGGCTCACTGCCCGACGTACGACGGGGAGTCGTGGTGCGGTCCGACATGGATCACTCCTCGGTGTCTTCGTCGGGGGCAACGGCATCAGGTGCAGCCGAGGTGGTCTCCTCGGCGTCCTGGACCACGATTGTTGCATCGTCGCCCACAACCTGCGATTCGTCGGCCGGAGCCTCTGCCTCACCCTCGGGTGCCTCGCCCGCCGCGTCGTCGACGACCTTGGCCTCGACCGAGCGGGCCACCACGGCCACGGTGTCACCCTTCTTCGGCGTCACGAACTTCACGCCCATGGTCGAGCGACCGGTGGGTCGGAAGTTGGCGTCGATGGGGCTGCGGACGACCTGTCCGCTGCTCGTGATGGAGAGGACCTCGTCCTCCTCCTCGACGATGAACGCGCCGACCAGGCCGCCGCGGTCCTCGTTGGAGAGCGACATCGCCTTGATGCCGATGCCGCCGCGGGACTGCAGGCGGTAGTCGCTGATCCGGCTGCGCTTGGCGAAGCCGCCGTCGGTGATCGTGAAGACGTACTGCTCGGTGACCTCGTCGGACTCGGCGGCGTCACCCTCGACGGCCTCCTCGGCAGCCACCTGCGCGGCGCGGATGACCGACATCGACAGCAGCGAATCGCCGTCGCGGAACTTCATGCCGCGCACGCCACCCGTGGCGCGACCCATCGGCCGGAGCTGGTCGTCGTCGGCCTTGAAGCGGATCGACTGGCCCTTGCGGGACACCAGCAGGATGTCGTCGTCGCCGTTGACCAGCTCGGCACCGATGAGCTCGTCGTCGTCCTCGCGGAAGTTGATCGCGATGACGCCGGCCTGGCGCGGGCTGTTGTAGTCGCCCAGTTTGGTCTTCTTGACCAGGCCGGTGCGGGTGGCGAGCACGAGGTAGGGAGCCTGCTCGTAGTCGCGGATCGCCAGCACCTGGGCGATGTCCTCGTCGGGCTGGAACGACAGCAGGCCGGCGACGTGGCCGCCCTTGGCGTCGCGGGCAGCCTCGGGGAGGTTGTAGGCCTTGGTGCGATAGACCCGGCCGGCCGTGGTGAAGAACAGCAGCCAGTGGTGGTTGGTGGTCGCGATGAAGTGCTGGACGACGTCGTCGCCGCGCAGCGTCGCACCGCGTACGCCCTTGCCGCCGCGCTTCTGCAGGCGGTACTGGTCGGCCCGGGTGCGCTTGGCGTAGCCACCGCGGGTGATCGAGACGACGAGGTCCTCGTCGGGGATCAGGTCCTCCATCGACAGGTCGCCGTCGGCCGCGATGATCTGCGAGCGCCGGTCGTTGCCGTACTTGTCGGTGATCTCCTTGAGCTCGTCGGAGATGATCTGGCGCTGGCGGGGCTCGTTGGCGAGGATGTCCTCGAGGTCGGCGATCACGACCTCGAGGTCGGCGAGGCGGTCCATGATCTTCTGGCGCTCGAGGGCGGCCAGGCGGCGCAGCTGCATCTCGAGGATCGCGTTGGCCTGGACCTCGTCGATGTCGAGCAGCGACATGAGGCCGGAGCGGGCCTCCTCCACGTCGGGGCTGCGGCGGATCAGCGCGATGACCTCGTCGAGGGCGTCGAGCGCCTTGGCGAGACCGCGGTAGATGTGGGCCTGCCGCTCGGCCTCGGCGAGGCGGAAGCGCGTACGGCGCTGGATGACCTCGACCTGGTGGCTGACCCAGTTGGAGATGAACTGGTCGATCGGCAGGGTGCGCGGCACCCCGTCGACCAGGGCGAGCATGTTGGCCGAGAAGTTGGTCTGCAGCTCGGTGTGCTTGAAGAGGTTGTTGAGCACCACGCGAGCGACGGCGTCGCGCTTCAGGATGATCACCAGGCGCTGGCCGGTGCGCGAGCTGGTGTCGTCGCGGACGTCGGAGATGCCCTGGATCCGGCCGGAGTCGGCGAGCTCGGCGATCTTGAGCGCCAGGTTGTCCGGGTTGACCATGTAGGGGAGCTCGCTGATGACCAGCATGACGCGGCCCTTGGCGTCCTCGTCGATCTCGACGACGGCACGCTGCGAGATGGAGCCGCGACCGGTGCGGTAGGCCTGCTCGATGCCCTGGCGGCCCACGATGAGCGCGCCGTTGGGGAAGTCGGGGCCCTTGATCCGCTCGACGAGCGCGTCCTGGAGCTCCTCCTTGGTGGCGTCGGGGTGCTCGAGCGCCCACGTCGCGCCCTCGGCGACCTCGCGGAGGTTGTGCGGGGGGATGTTGGTCGCCATGCCGACCGCGATGCCGGCCGAGCCGTTGACCAGGAGGTTGGGGAACCGCGACGGCAGGATGGTCGGCTCCTGCGAGCGACCGTCGTAGTTGGGGCGGAAGTCGACGGTGTCCTCGTCGATGTCGCGCACCATCTCCATGGCCAGCGGCGCCATCCGGCACTCGGTGTAGCGCATGGCGGCGGCGGAGTCGTTGCCCGGTGAGCCGAAGTTGCCCTGGCCGTTGATCAGCGGCGCGCGCAGCACCCACGGCTGCGCGAGGCGGACCATGGTGTCGTAGATCGCCGTGTCGCCGTGGGGGTGGTACTGACCCATCACGTCACCCACGACGCGCGAGCACTTGGAGAACCCGCGGTCGGGACGGTAGCCGCCGTCGTACATCGCGTAGAGGATGCGGCGGTGCACCGGCTTGAGCCCGTCGCGTACGTCGGGCAGCGCGCGCCCGACGATGACCGTCATCGCGTAGTCGATGTAGGACTGCTGCATCAGCGTCTGCAGCTCGATCGGCTGGATGCGCTCGTCGCCGAAGCCGAAGCCGCCGGCGCCGGTGGTGTCCGTGGGGATCTCAGTCATTCTCGTGGCCTCTTGTCGTGTCTAAGACTGCGTCTAGATTCATGGATACAGCGTCATCGAGTGGTGTCGAGGCTTGCTTTCGCTCGCACCTCGACCACCGACGGGCGCTAGATGTCCAGGAACCTCACGTCTTTTGCGTTGCGCTGGATGAACGACCTGCGCTGCTCGACGTCCTCGCCCATGAGGATCGAGAAGATCTCGTCGGCCTGTGCGGCGTCGTCGAGGGTGACCTGCTTCATCAGCCGCGCGTCGGGGTCCATCGTGGTCTCCCACAGCTCGTCGGCGTTCATCTCGCCGAGTCCCTTGTAGCGCTGGACCGGGTTCTCCTTGGGCAGCTTCTTGCCCTGGGCCAGCCCGTCGGCCTGCAGCGCGTCGCGCTCGGCGTCGGAGTAGACGAACTCGTGCTCGGCCGGCTTGTTCCAGCGCAGGCGGTAGAGCGGGGGCTGTGCCATGTAGACGTAGCCGTGCTCGATGAGCGGCTTCATGAAGCGGAAGAGCAGCGTCAGCAGGAGGGTGTTGATGTGGTGGCCGTCGACGTCGGCGTCGGCCATCATCACGACCTTGTGGTAGCGCAGCTTCTCCAGGTTGAAGTCCTCCTGGATGCCGGTGCCCAGCGCGGAGATGATCGCCTGGACCTCGGTGTTGGCGAGCACCTTGTCGATGCGCGCCTTCTCGACGTTGAGGATCTTGCCGCGGATCGGGAGGATCGCCTGGATGCGCGGGTCGCGGCCCTGTCGGGCCGAGCCACCGGCCGAGTCGCCCTCGACGACGAAGACCTCGCACTCCTCCGGGTTGGTGGACTGGCAGTCGCTCAGCTTGCCCGGGAGTCCGCCGCCACCCAGCAGGCCCTTGCGACCTCGCGCCAGCTCGCGGGCCTTGCGGGCAGCGATCCGGGCGCTGGCGGCAGCCTGCGACTTGCGGACGATGTCGCGACCCTCGGCCGGGTTCTCCTCGAACCAGGCGCCGAGCTGGTCGTTCATGATCCGCTGGGTGAAGCCCTTGGCCTCGGTGTTGCCGAGCTTGGTCTTGGTCTGTCCCTCGAACTGCGGCTCGGCGAGCTTGATCGAGACGATCGCGGTCAGGCCCTCGCGGATGTCGTCGCCCGACACCCGGTCCTCCTTCTTCTTGATCAGTCCCCACTCCTCGCCCCAGTGGTTGACCAGGGAGGTGAGCGACGCACGGAAGCCCTCCTCGTGCGTGCCGCCCTCGTGGGTGTTGATGTTGTTGGCGAAGGTGTGGACCGACTCGGTGTAGGAGGCGTTCCACTGCATCGCGACCTCGAGGGACATGTGGTTCTCGACCGTGTCGGGCGTGTCGGCCTCGAACGAGATGACCGTCGCGTTGGCGAGGGTCTTGCGGCGGTTGAGGTGCTCGACGTAGTCGACGAGTCCGCGGTCGTACTTGAAGACCTGCTCGAGGCCGCCGGCCTCGCCGCGCTTGATCGCGTCGTGCCCGGCATTGTCGATCGTGTGGTCGATCGTCTCGTCCTGGACGGCGTCGACACGCGACTCGGCGTCCGGCCGCTCGTCGCGTACGACGAACTCGACGCCCTTGTTGAGGAAGGCCATCTCGCGTAGGCGCGAGGTGATGGTCTCGAGGTTGTAGTGGGTGGACTCGAAGATGTCCTCCGAGGCGTACCAGGTGACGGTCGTGCCGGTGCGCTCGCCGGGCTCCATCGGGCGGATCTGCTCGAGGTCGGCGTCGGGCACACCGAGCTGGAAGGTCTGGCGCCAGAGGTGGCCGCGGTTCTTGACCTCGGCGACGAGCCGCGTCGAGAGCGCGTTGACGACCGAGACGCCGACGCCGTGGAGACCGCCGGAGACCTTGTAGCCGCCGCCGCCGAACTTGCCGCCGGCGTGGAGCATGGTCAGCGCCATCGTGAGCGCGGGCATCTCCTGCCCGGGCGCGGTGTCGGTCGGGATGCCGCGACCGTTGTCCTCGACGCGGACGCCGCCGTCGGCCTGCAGCGTCAGCACGATCCGGTCGCAGATCCCGGCCAGCGCCTCGTCGACGCCGTTGTCCACGATCTCCCAGATCAGGTGGTGCAGACCGCGCTCGCCGGTGGAGCCGATGTACATGCCGGGACGCTTGCGGACCGCCTCGAGCCCCTCGAGGACGGTGATCGCGGAGGCGTCGTACTCGAAGTCCTCGTCGACCGCGTTCGTCGAGCGCTTGGGTGTGACCGCCTCGGCAGGGGCCGGGGCGTCTGCCGGTGTGGCGTCGGGGGAGGGAGGCGAATCGGGGGTCGAAGCGGGAGGGATCTCGACGTTCTCTTCGCTCAAGGCACAGCCTTCTTCTCATCGCCCTCGAGGGGCGTTCGACATGAGTCGAGTCGCGGCTGTTGCGGTGGCAACGAAGCATGCGACTCGAGGACCCATACTACCCGTCACGCGCGCGTAAGCGAAGGATCACCCCCGACGCGGGGGGTGATCGGTGGAAAAAGTGGCCTTCAGGGGCTCCATGAGGCCGGTTCACAGGGCCGAACAGGGGGGTTGGTGGGTCCCCCTACCGTCGCGAGGCCGTCAGATCGCCATTTCGAGGCTCACGTCGCGGCTCAGCCGTAGGTGTCGCGCGGTCCGCGCCCGTCGCGGCTCGAGAGCCGACCCTTGGTCCAGTGCGGCAGGTGCGGACCGAGGACCTCGATCACGACGACGGTCCCGTGCCCGAGCTCCTCGTTGAGGCGGCGTACGACGGTGGGCGTGAGCAGCTTGAGCTGGGTGGCCCACGCGGTGGAGTCGGTGCGCACCACCAGCCGGCCGTCGGCGAACGACTCCGGCGTGCAGTGGTCGGCGATCTCGGAGCCGACCAGCTCGGCCCAGCGACCGAAGACGCCCTGGACCTTGAGGTCGAGCTCCCATCCGTGGTTGGCGATGAGTCGGCCCATGGCCTGGTCGAGCAGCTGGGGGTCGCGGTCGTCGGGCCGCGCGCCGGACGACGTCGTGAACGTACGCCGCCGGTAGGGGGGCGCCTTCTTGCGCACCGGGGCCCCCGGCGTCGCCGCCGCGGCGCGGGACGCCGAGCGCGCCAGGTCGAGGCCGTCGGCGTGGTGCTCCGGAGCGGCCGACTCCTGCGCCGGCGTCGCCTCGTCCGTGGCCTTTTCTGCCGGCTCCTCAGGCGTCACGGGTGACCTGCCCGTCGGCGACGACGTACCTCATGCCCTGCAGCGAGGCGGGTACGTCCGCGGCCACCGCCGCAGTGACCAGCACCTGCTCGGCCCCGGCGACCAGCTCGGCCAGCTGGGCGCGGCGTTCGGCGTCGAGCTCGGCGAAGACGTCGTCGAGCACGAGGATCGGGTCGTCACCGTCGGCGCGCAGCAGGTCGTACGACGCCAGGCGCAGGGCGAGCGCGAAGGACCACGACTCCCCGTGGGAGGCGTAGCCCTTGACCGGCAGCCGCAGGTCGCCGTCACCCAGGGTGAGCAGCAGCTCGTCGCGGTGCGGACCGACCAGCGAGATGCCGCGGTCGAGCTCGTCCTTGCGCTTGTCGGCGATCGCGGCGAGCAGCGCTGCCTCGAGCGGTGCCGCCCCCGCTGGTTGAGCAGGTTGCGCAGCACCCGTGTCGGAACCCGGATCCTCAGGGGCCTTGGTTTCGACACGGGCTCGTTCCTCGCCCGGCTCAACCAGCGGCGTCCCGGGCAGCTCGACGCTCGCCTTGTAGTCGAGGTCGGCGTCGTCGCGGCTCGCCCCGCGGGCCACGGCCTCGTAGGCCTTGCCGACGTAGGGGCGCAGGTCGTCGACCAGCTGGAGCCGGGCAGCGAGGAGCTCGCCGCCGACGCGGGCGAGGTTGTCGTCCCAGATCTCCAGCGTCGACATCGCTGCGTCGCGCGACGACCCGCGGGCGATCCCGGCGGTCTTGAGCAGGCTGTTGCGCTGCCGCAGGATCCGGTCGTAGTCGGACCGCACCCCTGCCAGTCGGGGCGTGCGCAGCACGAGCAGGTCGTCGAGGAACTTCCGGCGGTCCGACGGGTCGCCCTTGACCAGGGTCAGGTCGTCGGGGGCGAAGACGACCGTCCGGACCAGGCCGATGATCTCGCGCGGGCGCGGCAGCGGGGAGCGGTTGATCCGCGCCCGGTTGGCGCGCCCCGGGTTGAGCTCGACCTCGAGCAGCGCCGTACGTCCCTCCTTGACGACCGAGGCACGTACGACGGCCTGGTCGGTGCCGGCCTTCACCAGCGGTGCGTCGGTGGCGACCCGGTGGGAGGAGAGACGGGAGAGGTAGTCGATGGCCTCGACGAGGTTGGTCTTGCCCTGACCGTTGCGGCCGATGAAGGCCGTCGCCCCCGGCTCCAGCGCGACGTCGAGGTCGGCGTAGGAGCGGAAGTTGTGCAGGCTCAGGTGCGCGACGTGCAAGGAGGTCTAGCTCTCCCCGGCCTCGTGGGCGCTGCCCGCTCCGGCCTGCTCGGCGGTCGCCGTCTGCTCGGCACCGGTGGAGCCCTCGGCGTCGCCGCCCTTGGGGGCCGATGAACGCACCGCGTGGCCGCCGAACTGGTTGCGCATCGCCGCGACGGCCTTCATCGTCGGCGAGTCGTCCTGGCGGGAGACGAAGCGGGCGTAGAGCGCGGCGGTGATCGCGGGGGTCGCGACGGCGTTCTCGATGCCGGCCTCGACGGTCCAGCGGCCCTCGCCGGAGTCCTCGGCGTAGCCGGCGATCTTGCTGAGTCCCGGGTCGTCGTCGAGGGCGTTGACCATCAGGTCGAGCAGCCACGACCGGATCACGGTGCCCTCGCGCCAGGAGCGGAAGACCTCGGTCACGTTGTCGGTGAGCTCGGCCGTCTCCAGCAGCTCCCACCCCTCGGCGTAGGCCTGCATGATCGCGTACTCGATGCCGTTGTGGACCATCTTGGAGAAGTGACCGGCGCCCACCTTGCCCGCGTGGACGGAGCCGAAGTCACCCTCGGGGCGCAGTGCGTCGAACGCGTCCTGGACCTTGGCGATGTCGGCCGCGTCGCCGCCGTACATCAAGGCGTAGCCGTTCTCCAGGCCCCACACGCCACCCGAGACGCCACAGTCGACGTAGCCGATCTGCTTCTCGGCGAGGAGCTCGGCGTTGGCGATGTCGTCGGTCCAGCGCGAGTTGCCGCCGTCGACGACCACGTCGCCGGCGTCGAGCAGCTCACCGAGCTCCTTGACCGTCGCGCGGGTCGCCTCGCCCGCGGGCACCATCACCCAGACGACCTTGGGACTCGGCAGGGCCTCGACGAGCGCAGCGAGCGAGTCGACGTCACTGACGTCGGGGTTGCGGTCGAAGCCCACGACCGTGAGTCCCGCACGGCGCATGCGCTCGCGCATGTTGCCGCCCATCTTGCCCAGCCCGACCAGTCCGATGTCCATGTCCGCAGCGTAGCCGGGCACGAGGGACGAGTGCACAGCACAGCGGAGGAGATCGAGTAGCCCCGCGACCGAGGGACGAGGTCGCGTCGGGCGTATCGAGATCCGGCCTGTCAGCTCAGCAGGCGCCGCGGCATCAGCAGGTAGCGGAAGCTCGAGGCGTCATCGGCGTCGGTGCCCGAGATCACGACCGGCTTGGTGGCCTGGGTGAAGGCGAGGTCGACGAACTCGCCGTCGATGGCGGTGAGGCCGTCGAGCAGGAACTGGGGGTTGAAGCCGGTGGTGAGGTCGTCGCCGTTGATGTCGGCGTCGACGGCCTCGGTCGCCATCGCCTCGTCACCGGAGCCGGCATCGAGGACGATCTGGTTGTCGCCGAACTTCATCTGCACGGCCGTGTTGCGCTCGGCGACGAGCGCGACGCGCTTGACGGTCTCGATCAGCTCGGCCTTGTTGACCTTGGCCACCGTGAGGTGCTCGGCCGGGAAGAGCGAGCGCACCTTGGGGAACTCGCCGTCGAGCAGCCGCGTCGTCGTGCGTCGTACGCCGCCCAGGCCGGTGCCCTCGAAGCCGATCAGTCCTTCGCCGGCGCCGCTCGCGCTGAGTGCGATGGTCACCTCGGCGCCCGAGGTCAGCGACTTGGCGGTGTCGCCGAGCACCTTGGCGGGGACCAGCGCGGCGACGGACTCGTCGGGGGACTGCGGGTTCCAGGTCAGCTCGCGGTGCGAGAGACGGAAGCGGTCGGTGGCCAGGAGCGCCATCGTGGAGCCGTCGATCTCGATCCGTACGCCGGTCAGCACCGGAAGCATGTCGTCGCGACCCGCCGCGGTGACCGCCTGCGCGACCGCGTGGGCGAAGTCGGCGCTCGAGACGGTGCCGGTGGCCGAGGGCATGTCGGGCAGCGTCGGGTAGTCGGCGACGGGCATCGTCTGCAGGCTGAACCGGGCCGAACCGCAGATCAGTGAGACGCGCGGGCCCTCGAGGGTCAGCTCGACCGGCTTGGCCGGGAGGCTGCGGCAGATGTCGGCCAGGAGCCGACCGCTGACGAGGGCCTTGCCCTCGTCGCTGACGTCAGCGGTGAGCGTCGCGCGGGCAGACGTCTCGTAGTCGAACGTCGAGAGCACCAGCCCGGCGTCGCTCGCCTCGATCAGCAGGCCGGCGAGGACCGGGGAGCTGGGGCGGACCGGCAGGCTGCGGGCAGCCCAGGCAACGGCATCGGCGAAGACGTCGCGTTCGACGCGGAACTTCACAAGGGTCTCCTCGGCAGGACAGCTTCAACGATTCGGGAGCTGCGTGGACGCAGCGGTCGACTCACGCGCGGGCGCATGGGATGTGCATCCTGCCACGCGCAGTCGCGGCTTCGGCAGGGTTCTCCCCAGTGCAGGGTGTGTTCGACGTTGGTGGGTGAGGGGAGGAGTAGTGAGGTTCGTAGTAGTCATAGGGTCCGTGGAAACTGTGGACAACCTGCGTTCCTGCAGGTCAGCACCCTGAAACCCTGTGGACAACGGCTGTGGAACCACATCGACGAGACCGCCGTGGGGTGTGGACGCCGCGGCCGTCCGTGTCGTTCGTGCCCAGGCATCCACAGGGGCTGGGGACGAACGGCGTACGCGAACCACATGTTCTCCACACGTGGCGACCCGGCCGGCTCAGGACTGGCGTGCCTGCATCTTCACCCGGTTGGTGAGCTCGCTGACCTGGTTGAAGACCGCCCTGCGCTCGGCGAGGAGCTGGCGGATCTTGCGGTCGGCGTACATCACCGTCGTGTGGTCGCGACCACCGAACTCGCGACCGATCTGCGGCAGCGACATCGAGGTGAGCTCGCGGCAGAGGTACATCCCGATCTGTCGGGCCATCACCAGGTGCCGCCCGCGCGAGGGTCCGGTGAGGTCCTCGAGCGAGACGCCGAAGTAGGCGGCCGTCTGGGCGATGATCAGCGCGTGCGTGATCTCGGGTTCGCCGCCCTCGGGGATCAGGTCCTTGAGCACGATCTCGGCCAGGGTCATGTCGACCTCCTGGCGGTTGAGGTTGGCGAACGCCGTGACCCGGATGAGCGCGCCCTCGAGCTCGCGGATGTTGGTCTGGATCTTGGAGGCGATGAACTCCAGCACGTCCGGCGGCGCGGTCAGCCGGTCCATCGCGGCCTTCTTGCGCAGGATCGCGATGCGGGTCTCGAGGTCCGGGGGCTGCACGTCGGTGATCAGGCCCCACTCGAAGCGGTTGCGCAGCCGGTCCTCCAACGCCTCGAGCCGCTTGGGTGCGCGGTCGGAGGTCAGCACGATCTGCTTGTTGGCGTTGTGGAGGGTGTTGAACGTGTGGAAGAACTCTTCCTGCGTCTGGGTCTTGCCCTCGAGGAACTGGATGTCGTCGATGAGGAGCACGTCGACGTCGCGGTAGCGCCGCTTGAACCGGTCCTGCCGGTCGTCGCGGATCGCGTTGATGAACTCGTTGGTGAACTCTTCGCTCGAGACGTAGCGGACCTTGGCGTTGCTGTAGAGGCTGCGGACGTAGTGGCCGATGGCGTGCAGCAGGTGGGTCTTGCCGAGTCCGGACTCCCCGTAGACCAGGAGCGGGTTGTAGGCCTTGCCCGGCGCCTCGGCCACGGCGACCGCGGCCGCGTGGGGGAACCGGTTGGACGAGCCGATGACGAAGGTCTCGAACGTGTACTTGGGGTTGAGACGGGTCTCCAGCGCGGACGGCCGGCGTTCACCGCCACCCGCCGGCTCCTGCTGCTCGATGCGCGGGGCGGGTGTCGGCTCGAAGGGACTGTGGTCGTGTGTCGACAAAGCGACAGATCCATCTGTCGACTCGTCGACCTGGGGCGGCGTGGAGTCCTCGAGCGCCGGGTTGACCGTGACGAGCATCCGGATCTCGCGACCGAAACCCTCGGTGAGCGCGTCCTCGATGTGGTTGCGCAGCCGGCCCTCGAGCTGGTTGCGGGTGAAGTCGTTGGGGACCGCGATGATCGCGGTGTTCTCGTGCAGCGTCACCGGCACGCTCGGCCTCAGCCAGGCGCGCTGGTTGGGCTGGAGGTCCTCGACGATCTGCTGCCACGCCGTCCCGAGATCTACCTGCTGGTCGTCCACCGGACCGCCTTTGCTTTCCACCGTTTGTAGTCAGACCTCACCGAACCCGGGTGATCTGCGTCCACAGAGTTCTCCACAAGCTGTGAACTGCCTGGTCCGACCGTCTGGATCGGAGCTCCCACGGCAGCGACACGAGTCAGCCTGCCAGCATTCATGCAGGTCAGAGGCCCTTTCGTCAGGCCTGTGATCCGGGTCACAGCGTGCTGCCGAGCATGTGGCACACACCGTGTTCACCGTGGGGAGAGAGGTGGAACGTAACAACCTGAGGAGGTCGCGGGCAAGACGTCATCCACAGGCCGGCGCCCACGGGGCCGTCGAGGGTTTGACCCCCTCTTTCCCCACCGCGTACCGTTGGCCGGTCGCTCCATGTCGACGGGTGCCGCATGTCCACGATCCGCCACCAGGCGGCCGCGTGGGTGGGCGGTGCCGGCCGAATTGCCTCAACAGGGCCCAGCACCGACCTCGCTGTGGAGTGGACATCCCTCGAAACCTTCGGAGAAAAAGCCGTGAGCAAGCGTACCTACCAGCCGAACAACCGTCGCCGTCACAAGGTGCACGGCTTCCGTCTGCGCATGCGGACCCGCGCCGGTCGCTCGATCCTGTCCAGCCGTCGCCGCAAGGGCCGCAAGGAACTGGCGGTCTGACGACCCCGAGCTCACGGCCTCGCCGTGCTCTCCTCTGCGCATCGCCTCTCCGACAGTGACGGTTTCCGTCGTGCTGTGCGGGGTGGACGACGCGCGGGCTGCTCCACGATGGTGGTCCACCTCTGGGTGGATCCCGACGCGGACGTGGGCCCGACCCAGGTGGGGTTCACGGTCAGCAAGGCCGTGGGCAACGCCGTCGTACGCAACCGCGTGAAGAGGCGCCTGCGCCACCTGACCCGGGAGCACCTCGCCACACTCGAGGGGCTTCCGGGTCGTGCTGCACTCGTGGTGCGGGCCCTGCCTCCGGCGGCAGCGGCGTCGTACGCCGACCTGGGTGTCGACCTTGGCCGTACGCTCGACCGGGTGAGCACCCGATGAAGCACCTCCTCATCGGCTTCATCCGGGCCTGGCGGTTCGCCATCAGCCCGCTCTACGGCCAGGTGTGCCGCTACTACCCGAGCTGCTCGGCGTACGCCCTCCAGGCTGTCACCGAGCACGGCGCGGTCCGCGGCACCTGGCTCTCCGTACGTCGGATCGGCCGGTGCCACCCGTGGGCAGCCGGCGGCTACGACCCCGTTCCGTCCCGCGCCACACCGGCGGCCCCCGTTCCCGACCAGACCCCTGCGACATGAGGAGCATCAGTGCTCGACTTCTTCGGTGACATCGGCGGCGCGATCATGGCGCCGCTGTACTACGTCATCTCCGCGGTGCTGGTGGGCTTCCACAAGCTGTTCGGCGGCATCTTCGGTGAGGCGTCGGGCGTCGCCTGGGTGCTGTCGATCATCGGGCTCACGCTGGTCATCCGGATCGCGCTGATCCCACTGTTCGTCAAGCAGATCAAGTCCAGCCGCAACATGCAGCTGATCCAGCCCAAGGTCCGCGAGCTGCAGAAGAAGTACGGCCACGACCGCGAGAAGCTCGCGGCCGAGACCATGAAGCTCTACAAGGACTCGGGCACCAACCCCTTCGCCTCGTGCCTGCCGATCCTGCTGCAGATGCCGATCTTCCTCGCGCTGTTCCGCCTGATCGACCAGGCGGCGAAGAATCCCGAGGTCGAGCGCGGCCTCATGACCACGCAGCTCAACCAGCAGTTCGGTGACGCCGTCTTCCTCGGCGCCAAGATCTCCGACACCTTCCTCAACACCGACGACCTCGGTGTGCGCGTGCTCGCCGCGGTTCTCGTGCTCGCGATGACGGCGACCACGTTCCTCACCCAGCGGCAGCTGATGAGCAAGAACATGCCGGCCGACGCACTGTCCGGCCCCTACGCACAGCAGCAGAAGATGCTGCTCTACGTCCTGCCGGTGGTCTTCGCCGTGGGTGGTATCGCGTTCCCGGTCGGCGTCCTCTTCTACTGGACCACCTCGAACCTGTGGACCATGGGCCAGCAGTTCTACGTGATCCGCAACAACCCCGCGCCCGGCACGCCTGCGGCCACGGCCAAGGAGGAGCGCGACCGCGCCAAGGCCGCCCGCAAGGGGATCAAGACGCCGGCCCAGATCGAGGAAGAGCGCATCGCCGCCGAGGCCGAGGCGAAGCGCCTCGAGCAGGCCAGCACGCGTCAGCAGCCGCAGCGGCAGACCAAGGCCGAGCGCGCCAGGAAGAAGAAGCGCTGACTCGCGCGCTTCGCCCTGGATTTTCCCCCCACGGTTTCTGTGTGCCGTCCGCGGCACCGCATCCGAATGAAGCAGGAGACACACGTGAGTGAGCAGATGACGGACACTGAGGAGCTCGAGACCGAGAGCACCGAGGCGGTGCAGACCGAGGCCGGCGAGGAAACGGGCACGGACGGCGAGGACAAGGCCGGCCGCCCGACCAAGGTGCAACGGCTCGAGAACGAGGGCGACATCGCCGCCGACTACCTCGAGGAGCTCCTCGACATCGCCGACCTCGACGGCGACCTGGACATGGACGTCGAGGGTGACCGCGCGAGCGTGCAGATCGGTGGCGCCGACCTCAGCACGCTGGTGGGTCGCAACGGTGAGGTGCTCGAGGCGCTGCAGGAACTGACCCGGCTGGCGGTCTACCGGGAGACCGGTGAGCGTTCGCGCCTGATGCTCGACGTCGGTGGTCACCGTGCCGAGCAGCGCACCCGCCTCGTCGCGCTGGCGGAGAAGTCCATCGCCGAGGTGAGGGACAGCGGTGAGCCGCTGTCGCTCGAGCCGATGAGCGCCTTCGAGCGCAAGGTGGTCCACGACGCCGTGGCCGCCGCCGGGCTCACGTCCGAGTCGGACGGCGCCGAGCCGAAGCGTCACGTGGTGATCCTTCCCGCGTGAACGACGACGTTTCACGTGAAACAACACCCTCCGTGCCCGAGGTGGCGCGGAGGGTGTTCGCGTCCGACCGGCTGGACCTGGCTGCCCGGTACACCGATCTCCTCGCCACCGAAGGTGTGCTGCGCGGGTTGATCGGTCCTCGTGAGGCCCCGCGGTTGTGGGACCGGCACGTGCTCAACTCGGCAGTGTTGGCCGAGGTCGTGCCCGAGGGGGCCTCCGTCTGTGACATCGGCACCGGGGCCGGGCTGCCCGGTCTGGTCGTGGCGATCGCCCGACCGGACGTACAGATGACCTTGGTCGAGCCGTTGCTGAGGCGGACGACCTTCCTCGACGAGGTGGTCGACGAGCTGGGCCTCGAGCACGTCACGGTGGTGCGGGGGCGGGCGGAGGAGCTCCACGGCGCGGCGACCTTCGACGTGGTGACCTCGCGGGCCGTTGCTCCCCTGGAGCGCCTCCTCGGCTGGTCCATGCCGCTCGTCGCTCCCACCGGTGCGCTGGTGGCGATGAAGGGGCAGTCGATCCATGAGGAGATCGCCTCGGCCGCCGCCGCCCTCCACACCTGGCGGTGCGCGGTTCCGGAGGTGCTCGAGGTGGGTACGGGTGTCGTGGACCCGGCAACGACGGTGGTGCGGGTGACGTGGGCCGATCCGGCACGGATAGGTTGGCCCCTTGCCCGCGAGGCCACGCGACGCCGACAGCGTCGCGACAAGCGTGCAGTGCAGCGAGAGGTGAGTTGAGTTGAGCGGAGATCCCACCCAGGACGTGGCCTGGCCGGCGTCGAGCAACGAGCCTCGAGAGTTTTCCACCGGCGGCGAGGTGCCCTCTGAGCGAGGCTATCCACAGGAAGACCCGGTTCATCCACAGGCTGGGAATGTTTCACGTGAAACAGGAGGGTCGGACGTTTCACGTGAAACACGACCCGCGTGGCGGGTTCGGACGGCTGCTGACATCGCCGCACAGGACGAACAGTTCCACGACCACGCGACTCCGCTCGCGCAGGCGGCGCAGCACTCGGTGCTGGCGCGCAGCGGCGGCCTGCGCCGGCAGGGAGTGACGCGCCCGGACGCCACCCGCGTGATGGTCGTGGCCAACCAGAAGGGCGGCGTCGGCAAGACCACCTCGACCGTGAACGTCGCGGCCGGCCTCGCCCAGCTGGGCCAGAAGGTGCTGGTCATCGATCTGGACCCGCAGGGCAACGCCTCGACCGCTCTGGGGATCGACCACCACCGCGGAGTGCCGTCGACCTACGACATGCTGGTGGACGGTCAGCCGCTGGTGGACGTGATGACGGAGTGTGCCGACCTGCCGGGCTTGTGGGTGGTGCCCGCCACGATCGACCTCGCCGGCGCGGAGATCGAGCTCGTCAGCCTCGTCGCCCGCGAGCAGCGGCTCGCCCGGGCGATCACGGCTCATCCGCTGGTGGGCACGGCGGACGCCGTGGGTGAGGAGCGCTTCGACTACGTGTTCGTCGACTGCCCGCCCTCCCTCGGCCTGCTGACCCTCAACGCCCTGGTCGCGGGTCGGGAGATGTTCATCCCGATCCAGGCCGAGTACTACGCGCTCGAGGGCCTCGGTCAGCTGCTCGAGACGGTGGAGATGGTGCGTCAGCACCTCAACCCCCAGCTCGTGGTCTCGACGATCCTGCTCACCATGTACGACGCCCGCACCCGGCTCGCGGCCGGCGTGTCCGACGAGGTGCGTACGCACTTCGGTGACCAGGTGCTCAAGACCGCTGTCCCGCGGTCGGTGCGCGTGTCCGAGGCGCCCTCGTACGGGCAGACCGTGATGACCTACGATCCTGCGTCGGCGGGCGCACTCTCCTACCTGGAGGCCGCCCGCGAGATCGCCAGCAAGGGAGCACCGGCATGAATGCGAACCCGCCCCGGCGTGGACTCGGTCGGGGTCTGGGCTCACTGATCCCGACCGGGCCGAGCCAGCCTGCTCCGGATGCGAGCACGAGTGAGGTGACGCCGTCCTCGACACCGGCGTCGAACGGTTCGGCCCCCGCAGGCGCCCCCTCCCCCGCCACAGACGGATCCGTGGCCGGTGGCGTGGTTGCGGGTGCCTACTTCGCCGAGCTGCCCATCACGCAGGTGCGACCCAACGCACGGCAACCCCGGCAGGTCTTCGAGGAGGAGGCGCTGGCGGAGCTGGTGCACTCGATCCAGGAGGTCGGCCTGCTCCAGCCGGTGGTCGTACGCAGGACCGGGGACGACTCCTACGAGCTCATCATGGGCGAGCGTCGGTGGCGCGCGTCCCAGGAGGCCGGCCGCGACACGATCCCTGCGATCGTCCGCGAGACCGACGACAACGACATGCTCCGCGATGCCCTCCTGGAGAACCTCCACCGCTCACAGCTCAACGCCCTCGAGGAGGCGGCTGCCTACGGTCAGCTGCTCGAGGACTTCGGCTGCACGCACGACGAGCTCGCCCAGCGCATCGGTCGCTCCCGTCCGCAGATCTCCAACACGCTGCGGCTGCTCAAGCTGTCCCCGCCCGTCCAGCGGCGGGTCGCTGCCGGCGTACTCTCCGCCGGGCACGCCCGGGCGCTCCTCAGCGTCGACGACCCTGCGTTGCAGGACAAGCTCGCTGCGCGGGTCACGGCCGAGGGCATCTCCGTGCGAGGCCTGGAGGAGATCGTCTCGATGGGCGTGGAGCCCGCTGCGGCGCCCAGGGCGACACGCAACAAGCCGGTTGCGCCCGGGCTGACCGAGCTCTCCGACCGCCTCTCCGACCGCCTCGAGACCCGGGTCAAGGTCGACCTGGGCAAGGCCAAGGGCAAGATCACCGTCGAGTTCGCAAGCCTCGACGACCTCCGTCGCATCGTCGACATCATGGATCCGCGCAACCGGAGCGACCGGCCGATCTGATGAGACGAGCAGCCGACCGCGAGGAACGAGCGGACGGCGTGGGTCCGGCCAGGTAGAGCAAGCGACTCGACCGAGGAACGAGGTCGTACGAGCGCGTCGAAACCTCTCGGGGGCGACGTTCAAGATCTCGGGGGTCTCGAGGCTCGCCGCGCCTGCTCCTCACCCCCGACCGGGGTCACCTGTGCGGAGTCTTGCGCTGGTAGGCCGTTGCAACGGCCCATCAGCGCGGGAGTCACCGCTTCAGCGGTGACTCCGTCATTGTCGACAAAACAACAAAGCGACAGGACGACCTGTCGATAAATCGACCTGTCGACGGAGCGTCAGGCTCGCTTCTTCGCGCGCTTCTCGGCCCGCTTGCGCGCCCGCTCCCGCTTCTCCGCGGCGTCGAGCACGACGGCCTGCTCGAGCGTGGGCGCAGAGCCGCCCCTGGACGCAGGGACCCACCAGGCCCCGGGCGGCTGCTCGTCGGACGGGTAGGACGCGATCGCCTCGTCGAGCATCTTCTCCATCCGCGCCTTCAGCTCCGCCGTCTCCGCGACCGGGTTCTCGCCGGTGACGTGCATCGGCTCGCCGACATGGATCGAGATCGTCTTGCCGCGGGAGAAGTCGCGCTCGTGGTCCTTGGTCATCATCCGCTGGGTGCCCCACAGGATCACGGGCACCAGGGGTACGCCGGCCTCGGCCGCGATGCGTACGGCGCCGGTCTTGAACTCCTTGAGCTCCATCGCCCGCGAGATCGTCGCCTCGGGGAAGATCCCGACGGCCTCGCCGGACCTCAGGTACTCCACCGCGGTGTGGAAGCTCGCGACGCCCTCGCCGCGGTCGACCTCGATGTGGTGCAGGGAGCGCATGAGCGGACCGACCCACCTGTGGTCGAAGAGCTCACGCTTGGCCATGAAGCGCACCAGCCGACCCGAGGGGTTGGCGGCGAGCCCTCCGTAGACGAAGTCGACGTAGCCGATGTGGTTGTAGGCCAGCAGCACCCCGCCCTCGCGGGGGACGTGCTCGGTCCCGTGGAGCTGGAAGCGCTGGCCCAGCGCCCGGAAGGCCGTCTTCGCGGTCACGATGATCGGCGGGTAGGTCACGTCTCGCATGGCGGTGAGCCTAGGGTGCCGCGCCGGTGTGGACGAGTCCTCGTGATGAGGAACTCACGCGTCCGTCAGCGGCGTGTGGCCAGGAAGTCGGCGATGCGGCCGATGGCCTCCTCGAGCACACTCGCCTCGGGCAGCGTCACCAGCCGGAAGTGGTCGGGCGCGGGCCAGTTGAAGCCGCTGCCGTGCGTGACGAGGATCTTCTTGGCCCGCAGCAGGTCGAGCACGAACTCCTGGTCGTCCTCGATCGCGTACACCTCGGGGTCCAGGCGCGGGAAGCAGTAGAGGGCGCCGCGGGGCTTGACGTTGGAGACGCCGGGGATCTCGTTGAGCAGCCGGTGGGCCAGCATCGACTGCTCGTAGAAGCGTCCGCCGGGCCCGATGAACTCCTCGATCGACTGGTAGCCGCCCAGGGCGGTCTGGATGGCGTGCTGCGCCGGCACGTTGGCGCACATCCGCATGTTGGCGATGAGGGTGAGGCCCTCGAGGAAGTCGGTCGCGATCTCCTTCGGACCCGCGATCATCACCCAGCCGGCGCGGTAGCCGCACACGCGGTAGGCCTTCGACAGGCCGGAGAACGTCAGCGTCAGGACGTCGTTGCCGCCGAAGGTGGCCGCGTGGTGGTGCTCGGCGTCCTCGAACAGGATCTTCTCGTAGATCTCGTCGGCCATCACCACGAGCTGGTGCCGTCGGGCGATGTCGACGAGCCCCTTCACCGTCTCCCGGCTGTAGACCGCGCCGGTGGGGTTGTTGGGGTTGATGATGACGAGGGCGTGGGTGTTCTCGGTGATCTTGGCCTCGATGTCGGCGAGGTCGGGGTTCCAGTCGTCCTCCTCGTCGCACCGGTAGTGCACGGGGATGCCGCCGGCGAGCGTCACGGCACCGGTCCACAGCGGGTAGTCGGGGGCCGGCACCAGGATCTCGTTGCCGTCGTCGACGAAGGCCTGGAGCACCATCGAGATCAGCTCGGAGACGCCGTTGCCGATGAAGATGTCCTCGACGCCGACGTCGCGCAGCCCGTGGGACTGGTAATAGTGCATGACGGCGGTGCGCGCCGAGTAGATCCCCTGCGAGTCGGCGTACCCCTGCGACTGCGGCAGGTGGTGGATCATGTCGGCGATGATCTGCTCGGGTGCCTCGAAGCCGAACGGCGCGGTGTTGCCGATGTTGAGCTTGAGGATGCGGTGGCCCTCCGCCTCCAGCCGCTGGGCCTCGACCAGGATCGGTCCGCGCACGTCGTAGCGGACACCTTGCAGCTTCTTGCTCTGTCGGATCGGGCGCACGCCTCATCCTCTCAGGCGCGAACGGGGCTAGCATCGAGATCGTGTCCCGCAAGACCGCACGCCTCACGGTCGACCACCTCGCGGAGCTGACCGATCCGGTCCGCTCGTGCCTGTTCTGGGAGCTCGGCCCGGTGGACCGCGCGCGGCTCGACGAGGCCGAGCGCATCGCGGAGAAGGAGAGCTGGCTCTCCGGCGTGCTGCGCGACTGGGGCTCGTGCGGGCGGGTCGTACGCATCGACGGGCGCACCGTCGGTCACATCGTCTACGCCCCTGCGGACCGCCTGCCCGGTGCCGCGGCGCTCGCGACAGCCCCGACGTCTCCCGACGCGATCCTGGCCGCGACGGCGTGGATCGATCCCGCCCACCGCGGCGGTGGGCTCGGACGCCTGCTGGTGCAGGCCATGGCCGCCGACCTCGTGGAGCGCGGCCAGAGCGCGATCGAAGCCTACGGCGACACGCGGGGGCAGGCGCAGGGCTGCGTGCTGCCGGCGGAGTTCCTCGGCAGCGTGGGCTTCAAGACCCAGCGCGCGCACCCGACGACGCCGCGGATGCGGATGGAGCTGCGCACCGCGCTCAGCTGGAAGGACGAGGTCGAGTTGGCGCTGGAGCGGGTGTGGGGTGCCGTACGCCCCACGCAGAAGGCGACCCGCCCGATCGGATCGGTACGGGTCGCCTCCGGCGACTAGGACTTCGGTGGTCGAGTAGCCGCGAGGAACGAGCGGCGTATCGAGACCTGTCTCAGATCAGACCCTCGAGCTCCTTGAGGAGCGCAGCCTTGGGCTTGGCACCGACGATGGACTTCACGACCTCGCCGCCCTGGTAGACGTTGATCGTCGGGATGCCGGTGACGCGGTAGGACGACGGCGTCACGGGGTTCTCGTCGACGTTCATCTTGAGGAAGGTGAGCTTCTCACCGTGCTCGGCGTTGAGCTCGTCGAGGATCGGGGCGACCTGGCGGCACGGGCCGCACCACTCGGCCCAGAAGTCCACGAGGACGGGCTTGTCGGACTTGAGGACCTGCGCCTCGAACTCGGCGTCGGTCACTGCGGCGATGTTGGCCACGGGAGGTGCCCCTTTCTCGGGTCGTATGCGGTGATGTCTGAGTCAACACCACCCGTCGGACAGATGTTCCCGACGCGAGGGCGGCCGGACTACCGCACGAGTGGTGTGGGTGCTACATCATGAAGTACATTCACTACATGACCGCACCCACCGAGGTCCTCGATCGCGTCCTCCACCTCGCGACACTCGTACAGGCCGACCTCGCGCGCTTCGAGCGCGAGCAGGGGCTCACGACGCCCCGCGTGCACCTGCTCTGGGTGCTGGGCGAGACCGGACCCACGACGCAGCAGTCGCTGGCCCAGGCGCTGGGGGTCACCCCTCGCAACGTCACCGGCCTGGTCGACGGCCTCGTCGCGAGCGCGCACGTGACGCGCGAGCCCCACCCCGGCGATCGCCGCGCGACGCTGGTGACCCCGACCGATCTCGGCACACGCACGATCGCGGACCTGGTGAGCTCGCACGTCGCCCTCGCCCAGCGGCTCTTCGGCGACGTGCCGACCGCGCGGCTGGCCACCTTCGCCGAGGTGCTCGAGGAGACCACGCACCGGTTCGCCCAGCTGATGGAGGAGGAGTGATGGAGCACCTGCGACGGGCGCGGAGGCTCGTGTGGGCCGCGCTGAGGCTCGAGGTCACGCTCTACCTCGCCCTGGGCCGCTGGATCACCCGCCGACGCGACGTGCCCCCCGGCACCGTCCCGATCGGATACTCGCAGCTGGTGGCGCCGATGCTGATGCTGTGGATCTTCGGGTCCGCGGTCGAGGTGGTGGTGCTCGACGTGCTGCTGAGCCGGTGGTGGACGCCGTTGCGGATCCCGCTGCTGATGCTGGGGGTCTGGGGCCTGCTGTGGATGCTCGGCCTGCTCGCTGCCTACCGCGTACGCCCGCACCTGCTGGGTGAGCGCGCACTGCAGGTGCGCGACGGCATCCACGCCCGCGTGGACGTGCCCCTCGACCAGGTCGCCAGTGTCCGGACCGTCGACCACGAGCTCCCCGGACTGCTGAGGTCGGTGCACGTGGAGGCCGATGAGCCGGACGCGACGCTGCTGGTCGGGGTCGGTAGCAGGACCAACCTCGAGCTGGTGCTCACCGGTCCGACGGTCCTGGAGACGCCGCACGGCCCGACGACCGTGACCCGGGTGGGTCTGTGGGTCGACGAGCCGCGCGAGGTGGCCGAGCTGATCAGGCGCCGGCGGTCTGCACCTCTTCGCTGATCGCCTCGACGACCGCAGCGGCCTCGCCCGCGGTGGAGGCCTCGTGGTCCAGGGCTGCGATGAAGCGCTCCGCGTCGAGGGCCGCGGCGCAGCCGGTGCCGGCCGCGGTGATGGCCTGGCGGTAGTGGTGGTCGACCAGGTCGCCGGCAGCGAAGACACCGGGGAGGTTGGTCGCGGTCGACGGGTGGTCGACGAGGACGTAGCCCTCGTCGTCGAGGTCGACCTGGCCGGTCAGGAGCTCCGAGCGCGGGTCGTGGCCGATCGCGATGAACAGGCCGGTGACGTCGAGCTGGCGCTCCTCGCCGTTGGTCGTGTCGCGCAGGGTGATCGACTCGAGCCGGTCGGCGCCGTTGATCGCGGCGACCTCGGAGTTCCAGACCATCTCGAGCTTGGGGTCGGCGAAGGCGCGCTCCTGCATGATCTTGGAGGCGCGCAGCTCCTCACGGCGGTGGATCAGGTAGACCTTCGAGCCGAAGCGGGTGAGGAAGGTGGCCTCCTCGATCGCGGAGTCGCCGCCGCCGACGACAGCGATCGCCTGCTCGCGGAAGAAGAAGCCGTCGCAGGTCGCGCACCACGAGACACCGCGACCGGAGAGCTCCTCCTCGCGGGCGAGGCCGAGCTTGCGGTAGCCGGAGCCGGTCGCGAGGATCACCGAGCGCGCGGTGTAGGTGTCGGTCGCGGTCTTGACGACCTTGACGTCACCGGTGAGGTCGACCTCCACGATGTCGTCGGAGATCAGCTCGGCGCCGAAGCGCTCGGCCTGGGCGCGCATCTCGTCCATCAGCGCGGGACCCATGATGCCGTCGCGGAAGCCGGGGAAGTTCTCCACCTCGGTGGTGTTCATCAGCGCGCCGCCGGCGGTGACCGAGCCCTCGAAGACGAGCGGCTCGAGGGCTGCGCGCGCCGCGTAGACAGCGGCGGTGTAGCCCGAGGGCCCCGAGCCGATGATGATCACGTTGCGCGTGGCGGTGGTCTCGCTCATGGGGGTCAGTCACTCCTGCTGGATCGGGTGCGGGTCTTCTCGTGCGTACGACGTCCTCAACCGATCGTAGGGCAGCGTTCTTCCCGCTCCACGGGTGACGCAGCACCCAGTCGGGTCAGGGCAGCGGCAGGAAGAGCGTACGCACGGGCTCGCCGTCGCCGCAGACGAAGAGCGCGACCTCCTGGGCGTCGCCGGACCGCGGGCTGTAGACGACCACCCCGGGCTGGCCGTCGATCTCCGCGGCAAGACGCCGACCGGGACCGATGCCGAGCATGCAGAAGGCGTCGGGTTGCGACGGCGAGGCGAGGGGGTTGCGACGTGCACCCGCGTCGGACCGCAGCCCGAGGAGCTGCTGGTCGAGGTCGGCGTCGGCGGTGGAGAGGGTCGGATAGGCGGCACCGGGGGAGGGCGCAGTGCTCTTCAGCGACTCCGGGCCCATCTCCGCCGCACCGCTCTCGCTCTCTGCGCCCCCGCTGTCGGCGCCCCCACTGTCCTCCTGGCTGCCGAAGTCCCGCTCCTGCGAGGTGGACATGTCACCGTCCGCGGCCGATCCGGCTGCAGAGTCGTCGCTGGACATCCGGGGAAGCCCCTGTCCGATCGCCACTCCGGCGACCACGACGGCGGCGGCGGCGAGCAGGCCGATCCCGGCCATCCTGCGGCGGCGCGCGGCGAGGTCGGCCACGGGCGCGGGGCGGGACGGGGCGTCGGATGCCGCAGGAGCCTCACCTCGATCGGCGACGAGGGAGGCGAGGGTGGCGTCGAGGTGGGCGACGACCTCGGGAGGGGTGGGTGCGTCGTGGCGCGCGTCGGCGAGCAGGCGGCGTACGGCGTCCTGCTCGGGCGTCAGGTCAGGAGCGTCGGTCATCGGTTCACCTCCTCGGGGGCACGGGGTCAGGGCAGTGGCGGGGTGCGGGGTCAGGGCGCGGGTGGGCCGCGGGGTCGCACGGTGGGTTGGACGGGACCGTCCACGGGCGGGTTCCCGTGAGGGAGGTCACCGACCGGGCGGTGCAGGTCGAGGAGCAGCCCGGCCAGCTTGGTCCGGCCGCGCGAGCAACGGGACTTCACGGTGCCCTCCGCGCAGCCGAGCATGACGGCCACCTCGGCGACCGGGTAGCCCTCCATGTCCACCAGCACGAGCGCCGCGCGCTGGTCGGCGGGGAGGGTGGCGAGCGCAGCCAGCACCCGCCGGCGTCGCTCGGCGTCCTCGGCGGCGACGTCGGGCTGGTCGTCGTGCACGGCGGTGGCAACCAGGGTGCCGCGGTCCTCGACGTCGTCGGGCAGCGCCTCGAGCCGCCGGATCTTGGCGGCCCGGATCCGGTCGAGGCAGGCGTTGACGACCACGCGGTGCAGCCACGTGGTGACGGCCGCCTCGCCGCGGAAGGAGCCGGCGCGGCGGAAGGCGGCGATCATGCCGTCCTGCAGTCCGTCGGCGGCGTCCTCGGGGTTGCCCATCGTGCGCAGCGCCACCGCCCACAGCCGGTCGCGGTGACGGGCGAAGAGCTCACCGAAGGCGTCCGCGTCCCCGTCGACGTGCGCCTGGAGGAGCGCCTGGTCGGAGCGGTCGTCGGTCACCCGAGCACCTGCACCTCGGAGATCGTGCCGCGGAACTCGCCGTCGACCTCCGGCAGCAGGGTCAGCCAGATGGTGACGTACTGCCCCGACACCGCCTCGTCGAGGTCGATCGCGAGCTCGTCGGTGCCCGACGCGGTCCCGACCGGGGTCAGGCCCGCCACGCCCGTGGGCGCCGTCGAGGTGACGTACGCCGCCAGTGACGTCTGGCCCTCGACCGACACCACCACCCGCCGCACACCCTTGGTGGCGCCGAGGTCGACCACCAGGCCGACCCCGGTCTTGAGGCCGGCCGGTCCGAAGTTCTGGAGGTAGCTCGACGTGCTCCACGACGTGGTCGGGTCGCCGTCGAGCACGTTGGGGACCGAGTCGGGGTTCTCCTCGCGCGGCGCCGAGCCCTGGGGGTCGAAGTCGTCGGCGGTCAGGTCGGTGAAGGGGGTGGGCGCCGCCACCGACGGAGTGGTCGTCGCGCTCGCCTCGTCGGAGGAGTCGTCGCCCGTGGGGGGCTTGAGCCCCAGCTGGTAGGCCGCGACCGCTGCCACCATCACCAGCACGCAGACGCCCACGATCATCGCCAGCCGGATCCAGCTCCGGCCCGGCACCTGGCTGCCGGTGTCGTCGAGGCCGTCGCCGGTGCCCCAGCGGTCCCCGGTCCACGAGGCGGAGGCCCACGAGCCGGTGTCGCGACCGGCCGGGCGCACGCCGGAGTCCTGGGAGGGGTCGCGGCCCGAGTCCTGGGAGGCGTCCCACGGCCAGTACTCCGGGTTGCCCGACGCGACCCGGCTGCCCGGTCGCGGTCGTCGTACGGGCTCGCCGTCCGGCGGGTCGGGGGCGAAGAGCGGCTTGGGCGGCACCTCCTCCAACGGGGGCGGAGGCTCGGGCTTCTCGGCGCGTGCGCGCAGCCAGTCGACCTCGTCGTCGTCGTGGAAGACCGGCATCCCGGCCTGCGTGGGGAGGTCGGTGACCGCGGTCGGCTCGTCGTGCTGGGAGGCGGCCGGCGCCACGGTCGGCGCGTCTCGTACGTCCTCGGGCTCGGGGGTCGCCGCCACTACGGGCACCGCCGGGGCGACCGCCGTCGACTCCGGTGACGAGGGTGAGGCGGGAGTCGTAGGTGCGGCCGGCGTGGCCGGCGTGGTCGGCGTGGTCGGGCGCGGCCCCGCGACCGGCACCTGGGTTCCCGTGTGGTCGCCGACGTAGGCCTGGAGCTGGTCGCAGATGCCGCGCGCGCTGTGGTCGGCGTCCACCGAGCCGTGGGCGTGCTGGGGGTTGAGGACCTCGTCGCAGAGGGCGTCGAGCAGCCGCGGGATGCCGGCGCGCACGCGTCTCGGGCGCAGCACCTCGCCGTGGACCTCCGGCGCCGGCGGGACCGCGGACTCCGACACCCCGGCCCAGGTGCCGGTCAGTGCGCAGTAGAGGAGCCCGGCCAGGTCGATCTCGTCGACGCTGGTCCGACCGGGAGGCAGGCCGCGCAGCGCCGCATCGACGCCGAAGCCGATGATCCGGATCTGGCCGTGCTGGTCGAGGAGGACGTTCTCGGGGCTGAGTCGGCCGTGCGCGAGTCCCACCGCGTGGGCCTCGGCGATGCTGTCGGCCACCTCGCCGACGAGCCAGGCGGCGCGACGGGGCGGCAGCGGTCCCTCGCGGGTGAGCAGGATGTCCAGCGAGTCGCCCTGGCCCCACTCGTTGACGACGTAGCAGCGCCCGTCGCTGATCTCCGCGTCGAGCACCCGGAGCAGGCGTCGGTTGATCACCGGTCCGGCGCTCCGGGCGGCCGACAGCACCGCCTCGGCACGCTCGTCGTCGGCGGCAAGGACGTGGATCGCGACCGCGCGGTGCAGGACCAGGTCGTGGGCGCGCCAGAACCGGCCCGTGCCGTTCTCGGCCAGCAGGTCGTCGAGGCGGTAGCGCGCAGCGAGCACGTCACCTGCCTGCATCGACGTCGGCACCGCTCACCTCCCCTTCCCCACGTGGTCCACAGATCCCCGGTCTCCCGGTCATCGTAGGCAAGATCAGCCGCGTCGCAGCCGCGCCGCGACGGTGTCGACCACGGTCGTGACCTCGCGTACGTGCAACAGCCGCGCGCCCGCCAGCACGACGAGCCCGCCGGCCAGCCCGCTCAGCCCGCCGCGCAGGAGGGCTACCAGCGGCGGCGGTCGGTCGCCGAGGCCGGCCAGCGCCAGCTCGACCGCCCAGGCGGCCGCACCGGCGGCGGCGAGCACGAGGGCCATCCGGACGAGGAACCTGACCAGCTGCGGCGCCTCGAGGGTGCCGACCGTGCGCTGCAGGACGAGGAAGCTGACCGCCGCGCCCACGACGTACGACGACAGGTAGGCGACCACGAGCATCGGCGCCGTCTCCGCCGGCGGGCGGCTCGGCACCAGGACGAGGGCCACCACGATGTTGGTCAGCGACACCGCGAGCTGGATGAAGAAGACCAGGCGGGTCCGCTCCATGGCGTAGAAGCCACGCAGCATGAAGTAGTGGACGGTGAAGAAGGCGAGCGCGGGTCCGAAGAGCGCGAGCGTCGGGACGAAGCTCGCCGCCGTGTCCTCACCGCCCGCCCAGCCGAAGGCGAACGCGGCCACGTCACCGGCGAGCACGGGGAGCAGGACCGCGAACGGCAGGACGAGCGCGAGGGCGGTCCGCAGCGTCGACCCGACCGTGGTGCCGAGGTCGCGCAGCCGGTTCTCGGACGCCTGGGTGGACAGCCGCGGCAGGATCGCCGTCGCCAGCGAGACCGTGACGATGGCGTGCGGCACCATCATGATCAGCAGGCTGCTGGAGTAGACGAGCAGGCCGGTGCCGTCACCCCCATCGGCCGTGCCCCGCGACGCGAGCTTGACCACGACGAGGTAGGCGGCCTGCGTGGCGATCACGAAGAGCACGGTCCAGATCCCCAGCGACAGGGTCCTCCTGAGCTCGGGGTCGCGGAAGTCGAAGCGGGGCCGGTAGGTGAAGCCCGACACCCGGAGGTACGGCATCAGCACGAGGCACTGGGCCACGATGCCGACCGTCGAGCCGAGGCCGAGCAGGACCTCCTGGCTGGTGGTCAGCGCCTCGTACCGCTCCGGGCTGTCCCCGATCGGGCCCCACACGACGAGGTAGGCGACCAGCATCACGACCGAGATGAGGTTGTTGGCGATCGGTGCCCACATCATCGGGCCGAACCGTTCGCGGGCGTTGAGCACCTGCCCGAGCAGCACGAACATGCCGTAGAAGAAGACCTGCGGCAGGCACCACCGGGTCAGGTCCACGATCGTCTCGAACTGCGCCGCGCGGTCCGGGAGGAGCAGGCGGTCGTCGAGGTAGATGCGGAGCAGCTGCGGGGCCAGCACGACGAGCAGCACCGTGACGGCGCCGAGGAAGAGCGCGGAGAGCGTGATCACCCGGCTGGCGTACGCGTCACCGCCGTCGGGGTCGCCCTTGATGCGACGCACGAGCTGGGGCACCAGGACGGCGTTGAAGATGCCGCCGGCCAGGAGGATGTAGACCATGTTGGGCAAGGTGTTGGCGATCGTGAAGAGGTCACCGCGCAGGGCGGCCCCGAGGGCCATCACCAGCAGGGCGCTCCGGATGAAGCCGGAGGCCCGGGAGAAGACGGTGCCGGCGGCCATCACCGCCGACGAGGCCAGGATGCGCTGATCGCTCATCGGGTGTTCACGTGCGCTCCGGCACCAGGGCCGTGCCCGTCGGGCCGGGGTCGGTCGTCCCGCCCGGGGCGGCCTCCGTGGCCTCGGCCTCGGCGGTCTCCTCCTCGGCGTCGGCGTCGGCCTGCTGCTGCGCGGCGAGCTCCCGGCGGCGGGCACGGATCTGGCCCGGCAGGCGGTAGCCGATCATCCCGAAGAGGACCAGGGCGCCGACGGCCATCACGATCCAGATGAGGGCGCTGACCCGGGCCGCGCGGATCGGCAGCTCCTCGGCCGACCCGAGCGGCACCCCGTCGATGCTGGTGACGGTGAGGCGGACGCGGTGGAGGCCGGGCTGGGTGGTGGTGGCCTCGAAGCGCACCACGCTGCGCGTCCGCGGACCCAGCTGCCGCACGGTGTCGCCGGTGAGGGTGAGCTGGCCGTCGGTGGTGGCGGCGACCTGGACGGTGACCGGCTGGTCGAGACCGTTGACCAAGGTCGTACCGAGCTTGCCGGAGTCGCTCGACAGGGTCACCGAGGTCGGCGCCTCGATCTCGATCTTGGCCAGCTCGCCGCGCAACGAGTCCGCGATCCGGCCGGCGGCGACCAGCGCGAGACGGGGAGCCTTGCGGTGCTGCTCCGAGAGGGTCACCAGGACCTCGTCACGCACCTGGGCCTGGACCGTGGTCTGGAGCGTCAGCACGTCCTCGACCAGGCCGGCGGCATCGGTGGCTCGGGTGGCGGCGGTGAAGTTGGCGCCGTCCAGCTCCTCCTCCTGGTCGGTCTCGGTGTAGGCGAGGTTGGTGGCCGGGACACCGACGGCCGAGCGCGACGCGACGGTCGACACGGGGATGATGTCGAGCCACGGCTGGGCGAGCTCGTCGAAGAACACCTCGGCGTCCTCACCGCGCCACACGGTCGGCAGGGTGACCACGAGCGGTGCGGTGTCGCCGTTGACCAGGCGCAGCGCGGCCTCGCTGAGCAGGCGCTGGCGCAGGGCGAGCGGGTCGCTGGCCGCCGTCGGTCCGGGGCCACCCGCCTCGGCGCCGGTGCTGGTGACGATGACCTTGTGACCGAGCAGGCGTACGACCGAGTGGGGGCTGTCGGGCGGGAACGCGAAGGCGTTGTCGCCCAGGAGGAGGGTCACGTCGTCCGGCGTCGCTGCGATCGCCTCGGGGCTGAGCAGGTCGCTGGTCGGGGCGACGGCCAGGTCGGAGGGCAGTCCGAGGGCGTCCATCACCTCGGTGCTGCGGCCCAGCGCCTCGGCGTACCGCTCCGGCTGGTTGCGCACCGCCGCCGACACGTCGAGGTCGCCGTAGGGGAGGGTCAGGACCGGTGACGAGCCCACGAGGGCGTCGAAGCGGGCCAGCCAGGCCGCCGCGGCCGCGGCAAGGACCTGCTCCTCCTCGCTCTGCTCCTCGGTGGCCTCCGGCACGGCGGGGGTCAGGGTCTCGGACGGCTCGGTCGTCTCGCCGTCGGTCGGGGTCTCGGTCGGGGTCGCCGCCTGCTCCGGGATGGCCGGGTCCGGGTCGAGGCTGCGCGGCGCGTTCCCGCGCGACAGGCGCAGGATCGCGACGAGGACGGCAGGGTCCACGAGCCAGCTGTACGGCGTGGAGCCGGCCGAGTCGGCCATGTCGAGGATGCCGTCGAGGCTGCCGCCCTCCTCGAGCCGGCGGGCCCAGCGCTCGGTGCCCCCGACCTTGCCCTCGCCGTCGAACCACACGCGGTTGCGCACCGGCAGGATGACCGCCGCCTCCTGGGGGTCGTCGTCGTCGGCGGAGGGCCGGGCGGGGATGAAGGTGCGTGCCCGACCGTCGGCGAACTCGTCACGGGGGACCGTCTCGGTGTCGCCGAGGGCGTGGATCCCGATCCAGTAGACGCCCTCCTCGTCGGGGATGCCCAGCAGCTCGACGGGGACCGAGTCGGCGAACGTCGCGCTCGCGCCGGGCACGAGGACGTCGACGGTGTCGAAGGTGCCCGGCGTGGTGACCCGCTCACCGACCGACGCGGTGGGGTCGATGTCCGCGGACTCGGCCAGCGTGCCGGCGTCGAGGATCGGCGTCTGCGAGGAGAACGCGTGCAGGTTGACGCGGGTGAAGGTGTCGTCGCTGACGTTGGTGACGGTGCCCGTGATCTCGACGTCGCCGTTGCGTGGCAGGACGGGAGTGATGGTGTCGATGTGCACCAGGAGCGGGTCGGGGTCCTCGGCCGGGGCCGCCGTCGCGGGAGCCAGCGCCGCGCCGCATGCGGTGCCGAGCGCCAGGATCCCCGCCAGGGCAGCGCGGATCACGGACGGGCGGGGCACGGGCCGACTCTAGTTGACGGGTTGGTAGGTGGGCCGTGACCGACGCCTAGACTGTCCTGTCGTGTCCGCCGTCGCCCCGCCCCCCTTGACGATCGTCGAGATCCAGAGCCGTGTCGCCACGGAGCTGACCCGGATCGGGTCGGTCATCGATGAGCTCGGTGCGCGCTTCGCCGAGGCGGGCGAGGAGCTGGCCCTGGTCGGCGGCCCGGTCCGCGACGCGATGATCGGCCGCCTGCAGAACGATCTCGACTTCACCACCTCCGCCCGCCCCGAGACCACCGAGCGGCTGCTGTCCGGATGGGCGGACGCCGTGTGGGACATGGGCCGCGCGTTCGGCACCATCGGGTGCCGCAAGGGCCCGTGGCAGGTGGAGATCACGACCTACCGCTCCGAGACCTACGACCCCACCTCGCGCAAGCCCGACGTCGACTTCGGCGACAGCCTCGCCGGCGACCTGGGCCGCCGCGACTTCACCGTCAACGCGATGGCGGTCCGGGTGCCGAGCCGCGAGTTCGTCGACCACTCCGGCGGCATCGTCGACCTGGCCGAGCGGGTGCTGCGCACCCCCGGCACCCCGGAGGACTCCTTCTCCGACGATCCGCTGCGGATGATGCGCGCGGCCCGGTTCGCAGCCCAGCTCGGCTTCAGCGTCGCTCCGGAGGTCGTCGAGGCGATGACGGCGATGGCCGGCCGGATCGAGATCATCTCGGCCGAGCGGGTCCGCGACGAGCTGGTCAAGCTCGTCTGCGCCCCGCACCCGCGGCTCGGCCTCAAGCTGCTCGTCGACACCGGCCTGGCGGCGTACGTGCTCCCCGAGCTGCCCGCCCTCGCCCTCGAGCGCGACGAGCACCACCGCCACAAGGACGTCTACGAGCACACCCTCACCGTGCTCGAGCAGTCGATCGACCTCGAGCACCGACTCGGCGGCGGCCCCGACTTCGTCGCCCGGTTCGCCGCCCTGATGCACGACGTCGGCAAACCGAGGACCCGGCGGTTCGAGTCCGGTGGCATCGTCACCTTCCACCACCACGACGTGGTGGGCGCCAAGCTGACCCGCAAGCGGATGAAGGCGCTGCGCTTCGCCAACGCCGACATCGACGCCGTGTCCACGCTGGTCGAGCTGCACCTGCGCTTCCACGGCTACGGCTCGGGGGAGTGGACCGACAGCGCCGTGCGCCGGTACGTCCGCGACGCCGGCGACCAGCTCGAGCGGCTGCACATCCTCACCCGCGCCGACTGCACGACGCGCAACCAGCGCAAGGCCGACCGGCTGCGCCGCACCTACGACTCGCTGGAGGAGCGCATCGCGCGGCTCGGCGAGGAGGAGGAGCTGGCGTCCATCCGGCCCGACCTCGACGGCAACCAGATCATGGGGCTCCTCGGGATCGGACCCGGTCGCGAGGTCGGCGAGGCGTACGCCTTCCTGCTCGAGCTGCGGATGGAGGAGGGCCCGCAGTCACCCGAGCAGGCGGAGGCGGCGCTGCGCGCGTGGTGGGCCGGGCGCTCCGGCTGAGGTAGCCCGACGCCCTCCACGACCGGGCGCCGTACGCCGTTCTCGACAGGTCCGCACCCGGGGTCTGCACCTCTGCACGACGCCGCAGACCCTCGCCTCGCCGACCTGCTCGCCTGGCAGGCCCTGCTGCCGGAAAACTCCGCGGTCGGCCGGGACCACGACCTTCGCCGGATCCGCGCCTGGACCTCGCTCTTCCGGGAGTCGACCTTCACCGTGGGCGGTCGGCAGGAGCTCGCCCGTCGGGCCGGTGGCCGAGGGTCGTCCCCGGGCCCGACGCCGTACGAAAAAGAACTGCGGCCGTACGACGGGTCCGGAGGGCTCCGGGGTGTCGTACGGCCGCAGTTCTGTGGGGCAGCGATCAGGTGGTCACTCGCCGGCGATGAACTTCTCGAGCTCGGCGCGGCCGAGGTCGTCGGCCATCTGCACCGGCGGGGACTTCATCAGGTAGGCCGAGGCGCCGAGGATCGGGCCGCCGATGCCGCGGTCCTTGGCGATCTTGGCGGCGCGGACGGCGTCGATGATGATGCCGGCCGAGTTGGGCGAGTCCCAGACCTCGAGCTTGTACTCGAGGTTGAGCGGGGCGTCACCGAAGGCGCGACCCTCGAGGCGGACGTAGGCCCACTTGCGGTCGTCGAGCCACGCGACGTAGTCGGACGGGCCGATGTGCACGTTGCGGTCGTGGGCGCCGGCGCCGGCGAGCGTGCCGGTCAGGTTGGACGTCACGGCCTGGGTCTTGGAGACCTTTTTGGACTCCAGGCGCTCGCGCTCGAGCATGTTCTTGAAGTCCATGTTGCCGCCGACGTTGAGCTGGTAGGTGCGGTCGAGCACCACGCCGCGGTCCTCGAACAGTTTCGCCATCACGCGGTGGGTGATGGTGGCGCCGACCTGGCTCTTGATGTCGTCGCCGACGATCGGGATGCCGGCGTCCTCGAACTTCTTGGCCCACACGGGGTCGGAGGCGATGAAGACGGGAAGGGCGTTGACGAAGGCCACGCCGGCGTCGATCGCGCACTGGGCGTAGAACTTGTCGGCCTCCTCGGAGCCCACCGGAAGGTAGGAGACGAGTACGTCGACCTCGGCGTCCTTGAGCGCCTGCACGACGTCGACGGGCTCGGCGCCGGACTCCTCGATGGTCTCGCGGTAGTACTTGCCGAGGCCGTCCATCGTCGGGCCGCGCTTGACCTCGATGCCCAGGGTCGGGACGTCGCAGATCTTGATGGTGTTGTTCTCGGAGGCGTTGATGGCCTCGGAGAGGTCCTTGCCGACCTTCTTGTCGTCGACGTCGAAGGCGACGACGAACTCCACGTCCTTGACGTGGTAGTCACCGAAGACGACGTGCATGAGCCCGGGAACGCTGGCGTTGGCGTCAGCGTCCTTGTAGTACTCCACGCCCTGGATCAGGGAGGTGGCGCAGTTGCCGACTCCGACGATGCCTACTCGTACCGAACCCATGGGGTTCTCCTTCTCTCTGTGCTGGCCATGTGGCTGGCTGGTTGGTGTCAGTCGTTCGTGGGCGGGAGACCGGCGGTGCCGGGGGCCCGGGTGGCTGGTGCGGGGGCGGGTGCTGCGGGCGCGGGGGTGCCGTCACCGCGCTCGGCCTTGATCAGGTCCGAGAGCCAGCGCACCTCGCGCTCCACCGACTCCACGCCGTGGCGCTGGAGCTCGGCGGCGTAGCGGTTGACCTCGGCCTGGGTCCGCTCGAGGTCACCCTGGACGCGCGCGAGGCGCTCCTGGAGCCGGGAGCGACGGCCTTCGAGGACCCGCAGGCGGATCTCCATGTCGGTGGAGGAGAAGAACGCGAACCGGATGTCGAAGTTGTCGTCCTCCCACGCCGTGGGCCCGACCTCGGACATGAGCCGGTGGAACTCGTCGTGCCCGGCCTCGGTGACCTCGTAGACGATGCGGGGGCGACGGCTGGTCGGCGTCGTGGTGGCGGCGACCTCGGTGATGAGGGCGGCGCGCAGCATCTTCTTGAGCGCGGGGTAGAGGGAGCCGTAGGACAGCACCCGACCCCACCCGAGCATGAGGTTGAGCCGCTTGCGCAGCTCGTAGCCGTGCATGGGTCCCTCGTGCAGCAGTCCGAGGACTGCCAGCTCGATGGTGTCTCCACGGCGTGCCATGTGACCTATCGTACCGATATATCCACCGGTGACGAATCAGGGATGCCGCTCCACTCCCCGTACGCTTGCCCGGTGAGTGCGAAGCGGAGGGCCACAGGGCCGGCACAGACCCGACGGCCCAAGTCCAAGCGCACCGGCCGGCAGCGCGCGGCCAAGATCGCGAAGGTCCTGGCGATCATCGGCGTGGTCGGAGTGCTCGTCCTCGGCGGCGTCGTGGTGGTGCTCTACCAGGCGATCAGCATCCCCACGCCCAACTCCGCGTTCCAGGCGCAGACCACCTTCGTCTACTACCGCGACGGCAAGCAGCAGCTCGGCACCTACTACGAGGACCAGAACCGCGAGTCGATCCCGCTGGCGGAGATGCCGCAGTCGATCCAGGACGCCGTGGTCGCCGCGGAGAACCAGTCCTTCTGGACCGACAAGGGCATCGACCCCAAGGGCATCCTGCGCGCGCTCTTCTCCAACGCCCGCGGCAACGACCGCCAGGGCGCGTCCACGATCACCCAGCAGTACGTCAAGATCCTCTACCTGACCAGCGAGCAGAGCTACAAGCGCAAGATCAAGGAAGCGATCGTCTCGCTGAAGATCCAGCAGCAGCTCAGCAAGCGCGAGGTGCTCGAGGGCTACCTCAACACCATCTACTTCGGGCGCGGCGCGTACGGCATCCAGGCGGCGTCGAAGGCCTACTTCGACCACCCGGCGAGCGAGCTCAGCCTCCGCGAGTCGGCAGTGCTGGCCACCGTGCTCAACAACCCGGCGAAGTTCGACCCGGCCAACGGCAAGCAGGCCAAGGCCGACCTGAAGGTCCGCTACGAGTACGTCCTCACCAGCATGGCCGACCTCGGCAGCATCACGACCGAGGAGCGCGACCAGGCGCTCAAGCGACTGCCCAAGTTCCCCAAGGTGGCGGTGCAGAGCCAGTACGGCGGCCAGAAGGGCCACATGCTGACGCTGGTCAAGCGCGAGATACTGGACCGCGGCATCGCGTCCGAGGACGAGATCGACGGCGGTGGCCTCCGGATCACCACGACGTTCGACCCCGCCGTCATGGCCGACGTCGAGGAGGCCGTCGAGGAGCAGCGCCCCGACGCCGGCATGCCCGGGGAAGCCGGCAACGCCGACCTGCACGTCGCTGCCGCGACCGTGGACACCCGGACCGGCGAGCTCCTCGGCTTCTTCGGCGGCCAGGACTACCTCGACTCCCAGATCAACTGGGCCGAGGCCGGCGGGATGGCCGGGTCGACGATGAAGGCGGCCACCAACGTGGCAGCGATCCGCGACGGCTTCTCCCTCAACGACACCTTCGAGGGCAACAGCCCGATCGACATCGCCGGCACCGAGTTCGAGAACCAGGGCGACGAGGACTACGGCTCGGCGGTCTCGATGATCACCGCCACCGAGAACTCGGTCAACACCGCGTTCGTCGACATGGTCGACTCGATGGAGGACGGGCCGCAGAAGGTCATCCAGGCCGCGGAGGACCTCGGCATCCCGGGCAACGAGCCCGAGCGCTGGGGGATCCCGCGCCGCTCGATCGACTTCCAGGAGAACGTCGGCGTCACCCTCGGCACCGCGCAGGTCAGCCCGATCAACATGGCCAACGCCTATGCGACGATCGCCAACGGCGGGACCCGCAACGAGGTCCACGTCGTGCAGAAGGTCGTCGACAAGAGCGGCGAGGTCCTCTACGAGGCCGAGGAGCGCAGCAAGCGCACCGTCGACGAGGACATCACCGCCGACACCACCTACGCCCTGCAGCAGGTCGTCGAGCAGGGCTCCGGCTCCGAGGCGCTCGCCCTCGAGCGGCCCGCGGCCGGCAAGACCGGCACCGCCACCAACGACGACGGGGACGTGTCCTCGTCCTGGTTCGTCGGCTTCACCCCGCAGGTCTCGACCGCCGTCATGTACGTCCGGGGCAAGGGTCGCGAGGGCCTCGACGTGCTCCGTCCCGACGGTGCCGACCTGTGGCTGCCGACCAGCTCCGACGGCCGCTCCGGCTACTTCGGCGGCAACTACCCCGCGAAGACCTGGACCTCGATCATGCAGCGCGTGATGGAGGGCAAGGAGATCGAGGAGTTCCCGGAGCCGGTCTACGTCGACGGCGACGCACCGGACGGGTCCGACGACTACACCCCGCCCCCGCCCCAGCCCTCGCAGCCGCAGCCGACCCAGCAGCCCACGAACACTCCGACCGAGACGTTCGAGACGCCGACCGAGACCCCGACCGAGACTCCGACCGAGACCCCGACGGAGACGCCGGTCCCGACCGAGACTCCGGTCCCAACGCCGACCGAGACGCCCGTGCCGACGCCCGTCCCGACGCCCACCGAGGCGCCGACGACACCGGTGCCCCCGACCCCGACGGAGAGCCCGACGACGCCGGTCGGGCGCTTCCAGCCCCGCCAGCAGCAGCCCGACCTTCGTCCCTGAGCGCGCCCGTGGACCCGCACGGCGCGCACGAGTCACCCAGCCGCACCGACCCGGTGGTCGCCGTGATGTCGGCGGTCGTGGGCGGGCCGCTGGGCGAGCACGCCGCCGGCCACCGCTGGTGGAACGCCTCCCGCGTCCTGCTCGGCGCGACCGGGGTGGTCCTGGCCGCAGGCATGGTGAGCAAGGCCGCCTGCGTGCCGTCGGCCTGGGGCAAGGACCGGCAGCCCTTCACCGAGCTCTGCTGGACCGACCTCGCCGGCACGTCGGTGGACGCCGGCTCGCCCCCGCACGTCACCTCGTGGCTCGCGCGTCTGGCCGGTCTCCTCCCGGGCTCGGGCACGGTCGCGACGACGGCGGCTCTCGCCGTACTCCTCGCCGCCCTGGCCCTGGTGGCCACCGCCCTGCTGGTGCGGGTCGACGTACGCCGTCCGTGGGCCGCGGCCGGCTGGGCGATGAGCCCGGTGCTGCTGGTCCACTGGCTGTCGTGGGAGCTCATCGCCGCGGTCGGAGTGGCGGTGCTCCTCTGGGGCTGGACCACCGGTCGTGCCTGGCTGGCCGGGGTCGGCGCAGGGATCGCGGGCGCCTTCGTGCTGCCGGTCGCGGCGGCCTTCGTCGGCGTGATCGCGGTGGGCGGTCGGCCCCGCGACCGGGTCGACGCCCTGCTCGCGGCAGCGGCGGCGCACGTCCTCATCACCCTGCCGGGCCGCGCCCGGCTCGACGCACCGGACATCGGCTCGATCTGGCTGCTGCTGCAGCAGGGCGGGGTCGGCGGCGCACGCACCACCCGGTGGGCGGTGCAGCTCGTCGTCCTGGCGCTCGCAGCGGCCGCGGTGGTCTGGCTGGTCCGACGCTCCGGTGGCACCGGTGCCCGCACGGTCGCGAGCGCGGGCCTCGTCATGGTCGCTGCCGCGCTCGTCGTGGCGCCGTCGGCACCGCCCGAGCACGCCCTGGTGGTGCTGCCGCTGGCCGCGATCGCCCTACGCCGCTGGCGAGACCTCCTGGTCTGGCAGGGGCTGCACCTGCTCGGCTGGGTCATCACCGGCTGGTACGTCGGCGAGTCGCTCGTGCCGACGATCACCGACGACGCGCGGGCCTACTGGCTGGCGATCCTGCTGAGGGTGATCGGGCTCGCCTGGCTCGTGTGGGCGGTCCTGCGCGACGCCGGGTCAGGTGATCACGACGTGGTCGAAGTCGGTCGCGGTGAAGCGGACCCGGACGTCAACCTGCTCCCCGATGCGGGGCACGCGCGCGCCTGAGGGCACGAAGAGCATCGAGGCCTGCATGTGCGGCGGCTCGGCGAAGAGCCGCTGCTTGCCGTCGATGGAGAACGGCGAGCGGACGAACCCGACGGCGTCCAGGCCACCTCGGGCCAGGGTCGCGGCCCGGGCCTTGAGCGACTGGTCGCCGGTCGGGGCCTCGAGACCGATGCCGTGCGCCGTCCCGCCGCTGACGACGACGATGTGGCCGCCCTTGGGAGCGCTGCGGCCGCGATAGCCGAAGATGTCGCCGCGCTCCACGTCGTGCACGTCGAGCACGGTCGCGCTCACCGTGAGCGCGCCGCGGTCGCCGAGCCAGAGGTCGGTGCCGATGCGCGGGCGCACGGTGAAGTCGGGGTAGCTCGTCGCGAGACGGGTGAGCTCGTCGTGGGTGAGGTGGGAGACGAAGACCGTGCGGGTGGGCAGGCCGGACGCGACGATGTCGTTGATCAGGCGGCTCACCTCGCCGAGGTGGGAGGTGGTGTTGAGGGGCAGGTGCATCGCGACGCCGCGCAGCCCGCTGCGCCCGCCTCCGGTCTCCGCCCGCAGCGCGTCCGCAGCGGCGGCGAGCTCACGTCGGCTCATCCCGTGCCGTCGCATCGAGGTCAGCTGCTCGAGCACGAAGCGGGCACCCGGGTCGTGCTCGCGCAGCCCGGCGAGGTCCTCGGGACGGCTGACCGTGTGCACGACGCGTGCGGCGGTCCGCTCGTCGAGGGTCGTGGCCGCGCCGAACGGCCGCCACGGGGTGAGCACGAGCAGGTCGCCGTCGTAGCGGCTGGCCGCCTGGTCGAGCTCGTCGTACGTGCCGATCGCGAGCAGGTCGAGGGGCGCGCCGGTCTCGTCCGCGTGCTCGGCCAGCCACTGCGCGCGGCGGGCAAGCCGGCCGAGGGTCAGGCCGTAGCCGTTGCCCTTGGCCACCGGGACGATGCCCGGGGACTTCGTCGCGGTGGCGAGCAGGTGGGTGCGCCAGCGCTCGCCGTCGACGGTGAGGGTGAGACTCATCGATCCCTCACCCCCGCCGCGCCAGGTAGAGCTGGAACGCCTTGTAGATGGCCCGGTTGATCGGCAGGTCCCACTCCCCGGCGTACTCCACGGCCTGGCCGCCGGTGCCGACCTTGAACTGGATCAGCCCGACGTGCGGGTCGTCGGCGTCGAGGGTCTCGGTGATGCCGCGCAGGTCGTAGACGTGCGCGCCGGCGTCGAGGGCGTGGCGGATCATCGCCCACTGGACGCCGTTGGAGCCGCGTACGTCGCGCTTCTCCGTGGACGACGCGCCGTAGGAGTACCACGCGTGGGTGCCGACCCGGATCGCGATCGTGGCCGCGACCAGGTCGCCCTCGTGGCGGGCCAGCCAGAGCTGGATCCGGTCCGGGTCCTCGGCGTGGAGGGCGTCGTACATCGTCTCGAAGTAGGCCAGCGGCCGCGGCGTGAAGTGGTCACGCTCGGCGGTGTGGGCGTAGAGGTCGTGGAACGCCTTGAGATCGGTGCGGTCGCCGAGGGTGACCTCGACCCCCGACTTGTCGGCCTTCTTGATGTTGCGGCGCCAGAGCTGGTTCATGCCCGCGAGCACGTCGGCCTCGCAGCGCGGCTGCCCCTGCTCGTCGACGAGAGGGATCTGGAAGTTGAACTGCGGCTGACCGGCGGTGAAGCCGCCCTCGGCCGTCTGCTGCTGCCAGCCCAGCTCGTGCAGCTGCGCGATGACGCACGCGCCCTCCTGCGAGCGCTCCAACGGAGGTACGTCGCCCAGCCGGCGTACGGACTCGTCGGCGATCCCGGCCTTGACCTGCTCGGCCGACCAGCGCCGGGTGACGACCGGCGGACCCATCCGGACGGCGAAGGCGCCCTCGCGCTTGAGGTGCGTCACGAGCGGGGCGAGCCACGCCTCGAGATCGTCCCCGGACCAGTCGATGACCGGTCCCTCAGGAAGGTACGCGAGGTAGCGCCTGACCTTGGGCAGCTGGCGGTAGAGCACCAGCCCGACGCCGACCAGCTCGGGGCCGCGGTGCCAGCCGACGGACTCGGCGCGCCACTCCGCCTTGACGGTCGCCCAGGCGGGCGTCTGGAGGAAGCTGGCGGACGACCGGCCAGCAACGAAATCGCGATGCTCCTGCGCCGAGATCGGGCGCAGCGTCAGGGGTGTCGTCACCCCGAAGAGGTTACAAGGGACCAGACACGACCCCCGTACATGTCTGGTCCCTTGTGACTAGAGACGTCGGTGCTGCGGGTTTGGTTGCGTGCCGAACAGAACTTTTTCCTCAAGCAATCCTCTAAGTCGACTCAAGGTGCCCTCAAGAGTGGTCAGAACGAGCTATTCGCCCGTAGCCCGCCATGTCATCCAGCGTTCAACCACCGTCGGGGAATCGCGAGGGTGCTTGGGGACCTTCGCCTCCCCGGCACCTGACCCGGCGCCACCGCGCCGACGTCCACCACCGACAACGGCGCGACCGCGCCGCCCGGTCACCTTTGGGGAGAGAACCATGTCCACCACGCACCGCATCCGCCACACACCGCTTGCCGGCGCGGCCGTCCTGCTCGCCGGCGCCACCATGAGCGTGATGGCGGGACCTGCCAACGCCACCTCGTCCGCCTCGTCCGAGGGTCAGCCCGAGAAGGTCTTCGTCTGCAAGTACGTCGGCACCCCCGACGTGGACGAGCGCCTGCAGACCGGCAACAACCCGATCGAGGTCAGCGTCAACGCGATCCCGATCTACACCGGTCAGCCCGCGAGCGACCTGATCGGCCAGGAGTTCGCCGACGGGCAGGGCCGCTCCATCGTGATCGCTGTCTCGCCCACCCGCGGCGGGGGCCAGGGCGACGAGCCCACCATCGACGACTGCCCGGCCCCGGACGGCCCGCCGCCCGTGGTGGAGCCGATCAAGGTGACCGGGACGCCGACCCTCACGGACCCGTGTGGGCCCGACAACGAGGTCCTCAGCACGGCTCCTGCCAACGTGGTCTTCACGCCCGTCGACCTGGGTACGTCCATCCAGGTGACGGTCTCCGCGGCCGCCGGGTACACCCTCGACCAGGCCCAGACGGTCTTCGACCTCGCGGTCGACGACGCGGTGTGCCCGACCACGCCGGAGACGCCCGGCACCCCGGAGACGCCCGGCACCCCGAGCACGCCGCAGACCCCCACCACCCCGGAGACCCCGAGCACGCCCGAGGTCCAGCCGGAGACCGAGCCGGAGACTGAGCAGCAGCCCGAGGTCCTCGGCGTCCAGGCGTTCGGCAACAACAGCAGCAACAACAACAACGGCAACGGTGGCTCGCAGCCGCAGGTCCAGCCGCAGTCGCAGGCTCAGCCCCAGTCGCAGCAGGAGCTGCCGACCGCCGTCAACGCCGGCGTGGCCGGCCCTGCGGCAGCGAGCCCCGCGGGCGTCTCGACGACCGAGTCGCTGCTCGGCCTGATGCTGGTGCTGCTCGGTGCGGTGACCGCCCGCCTGGGGTGGATCCGCGCCCGTGGCTGATCCCACACGTCGGCAGCGCGGTCCCCTGAGGACCGCGCTGCTCGGGGTGGCGGCACTCGTGCTCGTCACGGGTGCGCTGCTCCTGGCCGCCGGCTCTTTGGGGAGAGCCGGCGGCGGCGACCCCGCACCCTCAGCGGCGACGCCGACGGCCGAGATCGAGGCGCGACCGTCCGCCGCACCACGACCGTCGTCCACACCAGCGTCAGCGGTGTCACCTGTCGCGTCGTCGCGCGGCGGTCGGCCCGCGGGCGTCGACGTACCTGTCCTGGACGTCGCGGCACCGGTCCTGCCGATCGGGCTGGAGGACGGGGCGCTCACCCCGCCGGCCGACCCGCAGCAGGTGGGGTGGTGGTCGGAGGGTGCCCGCCCCGGCGCGTCGGTCGGATCGGCCGTCCTCACCGGGCACACCGTGCACACCGGCGGTGGCGCCTTCGACGACCTCGAGACCGTGGTCCCGGGCGACGACGTCGTGGTGCGGACCGATCGTGGTCCGATCACCTACGAGGTGGACTCGGTACGGGTCCTGGGCCGGGGCGAGCTCGCGCGCGACAGCGCGGAGATCTTCGAGCAGCATGGCGCGGCACGGCTGGTGCTGATCACCTGCGAGGACTGGGACGGCACCGCCTACCTGAGCAACGTCGTCGTGATCGCCACTCCTGCTGGTTGAGCCTCGGGCCAGCCGTCAGAGATGGTCGCGGAGCCAGGCGAAGTCGGCCAGGTGCTCCGCGGCCCCTCCCGGGGTCTCGCAGATGACCGGGGCGCCGGCCTCGCGCACGACCCCCGCGAACTCGTCGGCGGGCAGGTGGCCCTGGCCGAAGTTGGTGTGGCGGTCGGCGCCGGAGTCGAAGGTGTCGCGCGAGTCGTTGGCGTGCACCAGGTCGATGCGACCGGTGATGGACCGGATCCGGTCCACCGCGTCGCCGAGGTCGATGCCGCCGGCCCAGGCGTGGCAGGTGTCGAGGCAGAAGCCGACCTGCTCCGACCCCTCGGCCGCGGAGATCGCGTCCCAGACGCCGGCGATCCGGTCGAGGTGGCGCGCCATCGCGTTGTCGCCTCCTGCGGTGTTCTCGATGAGCAGCGGGATCTTGAGGTCGGTGGCCTCGATGGCCTTGCGCCAGTTGTCGAAGCCGACCGCAGCGTCGTCGGTCTTGCCCACGTGACCACCGTGGACGATCAGGCCCTTGGCCCCGATCTGTGCGGCGGCGTCCATGTGCTGCTGGAGCAGCTTGCGGCTCGGGATCCGGATCCGGTTGTTGGTCGTCGCGACGTTGACGATGTAGGGGGCGTGGACGTAGAGGTCGACGCCTGCGGAAGCGGCCGCCTCGCGCAGCGCCTCGGCGCCACCCTCGTAGCGGATCTCGGGGCCCTTGTAGGACTGCGGGTCACCGAGGAAGAACTGCACGAGGGACGTCTTCCGCGCGACGGCCTCCGCGATCGGGTCGGTCTGCTCGACGTGGGCGCCGACGGCCAGCTGGGTGCTCATGGAGGCCAGCCTAGGAGGACGCACAGACACCCGACGACCACGCCGGTCAGGGCCACGACCGCTCCCCAGCCGGCCCAGTCGACGTCGGCGACCCGGCCCGCCCCCGTCGTACGCCGACCGCGCGGCGCCGGTCCGAGGCGATCGGGCACCGGGGGAGGGTCCGCCGCCGGCACCGACAACCTGGCGAGTAGCCGCAGCGCCGCCTCGGCCGTGGCCAGTCGCTGCTCGGGATCCGGCACCAGCAGCCGCTCCACCAGCGGCCGCAGCGGGTGGGACGGGACCTCGCGCTGGCGCGCGGGCGGCAGACCGGTCATCAGCTCGAGGGCCACCCGCCCCACGGCGTAGAGGTCCTGCGTCGGCTCCGGCAGGGCACCGCGGGCCTGCTCGGGCGCCATGTAGCCGTCGGTGCCGATCGCCCCGGGCACCGTGGTGAACCGCCGGTCCGCGACGGGAGCGGCCACGCCGAAGTCGCCGAGCCGCAGGTGCGGGGGCTCGTGCCCGGTCGCCTCGAGCAGCAGGTTGGCCGGTTTGACGTCGCGGTGCACGAGCCCGGCGCCGTGCACGGCGGTCAGCCCAGTGAGGAGCTGCTCGACCAGGAGGGCGACGGTGCCGGGGTCCAGCGGGCCGTGCTCACGGAGCAGGTCGGCGACCGACCCGCCCGGCACGAGCTCCATGGCGAGCACGACCAGGTCGTCCTCGGCGGCCCACCCGTGCGGCGCGACGACGTGGGGGTGGCGCACCCGGATCGCCTGCTCGCGCACGAATCGCGCCAGCAGCGCCGAGCTGTGCTGCCCGAGGACCTTCACCGCCACGAGGCACCCGGTCCGCTGGTCGCGGGCCCGCCACACCGAGCCCATCCCGCCCACACCGATCTGGTCGAGCAGGACGTAGCGCCCCGCCACCACGGCGGAGGCGCGGGTCAGTGCTGCCCTGGGCACCCGCCGACGCTAGCCCGATCCCCAGGCGCCGGCGGTGCGTCGTCCACAGGGTCCGGACCGGACCGTGGTGCCAGCCGTATTGCCGCGGTCACCGGAGGTGCGCGAGTCTCATGACCAACTGGTCCCGACTGCGGGGCCCCACTGGGGGAGAACCACCGATGTCCGACACCACGCCCACGCCCGGCGCCGAGCCCACCCCCGAGCCGACGCCCGAGCCCGCCACGTCGTCCACCCCACCCGCATCGACCCCGCCCGCATCGACCCCGCCCGCATCGACCTCGGCCGACGCGGTGGCGACGCTGAAGACGGCCGACCCTCTCGACCTCGGCACCATCGGCGCCGGGGTGCTCGTGTTCCTGGGCTCCCTGCTGCCCTACTACACGGTGTCCGTCGAGGGCTTCGGCAGCGAGTCGGCCACCGCGTGGCACGGCTTCCTCGGCTGGTTCGGTGCGCTGGCGGCGCTGGCCGGCGCCGGCGTCCTGGTCGCCAGGATCCTCGGTGCCGCACTGCCGGTCCCGGTCCGTACGACGGTGCTGGCGCTCTTCGGCATCGCTGCCTTCTGCACCCTGCTGGCGCTGTTCGTGACGCCCGGCGGGGACTGCGACGACAGCGGCCTGATGGGCGGTGTCTGCGACATGATCGACCAGGGCCACGGCTTCGGCTACTGGCTCGCGCTGCTCGCCTCGATCGCCGGGCTGGTGCTCGCCGCCGTGCGGCGTGCAGCCGACTGACACCGGGCCCCGTCCCCCCGTCGTACGACGATGCCAGCACGCGGTCGCGCCGCTGGTAGTCTTCCCCGGTTGCCTTCGGGCGACGTTTGACCGTGGAGCGCCATCGATAACGCGCACCACGGACGCACAGTCCCTCCTGCCACGGAAAGCCCGTGGCCGCTCTAGCCCAGAGGAGGTGGAGACCGCTATGCGTGCCTATGAAGTGATGGTCATCCTCGACCCGAGTCTCGACGAGCGCACCATCGAGCCCTCGCTCGACAAGTACCTCAACGTGATCCGCAAGGACGGTGGCTCGATCGAGTCGCTCGACGTGTGGGGTCGTCGCCGGATGGCGTACGAGATCAAGAAGAACGCCGAGGGCATCTACGCCGTCATCAACCTGACGGCCACGCCCGCGACGGTCAAGGAGTTCGACCGCCAGCTCACGCTGAACGAGTCGATCCTGCGCACGAAGGTCATGCGTCCCGACGCCCACTGATCGCCCCCGGGCATCTGTGGATAGACACTTCCCGCTGTCGGTGACTGCCTGTTTGATGGGCAGCACACCGGGAGCACCCCCCGGATCAGCAGGACATTCTGAGCTCTGAGGAGACCTGACATGGCAGGCGAGACCACCATCACCGTGATCGGCAACCTCGTCGACGACCCGGAGCTGCGGTTCACCCCCTCGGGGGCCCCCGTGGCCAACTTCCGGATCGCGTCGACGCCGCGCACCTTCGATCGCCAGACCAACGAGTGGAAGGACGGCGACACGCTGTTCCTCGCTTGTGCCGTCTGGCGGCAGGCCGCGGAGAACGTTGCCGAGTCCCTCCAGAGGGGCATGCGCGTGATCGTCCAGGGTCGCCTCAAGTCACGTCAGTACGAGACCCGCGAGGGTGAGAAGCGCACCGTCTTCGAGATCGACGTCGAGGAGGTCGGCCCGTCGCTGCGCTCTGCATCGGCCAAGGTCACCAAGACGACCCGGTCCGGCGGCGGTGGCGGCTACTCCGGCGGCAGTGGCGGTGGCGGTGGCTACTCGGGCGGCGGCAACGGCGGCGGTCAGTCCGCGCCGGCAGCCGACGACCCGTGGGCCAGCCCCGCGCCCGCGCAGGGTGGCGGCAACAGCAGCTGGGGCGGACAGCCCCAGTCGCAGCCGCAGGGTGGCGCCCCGTCCGCGCCCGCCAAGGACCCGTGGGCGACGCCCGGGGTCTCCGGCGGGAACGACGAGCCCCCCTTCTGATGATGAGCGGATCACTGCCGAGCTTGCGAGGCAGTGACATCCGCCAGGTTGAGCAGCCCCACGGCTGAGCTCGCGAAGCCGTGACAAGGGCGTGTCGAAACCCCTCAGCCTGATCCGGAAGATCGACCAAGACACACACCCACCATTCCGTCCCTGATTGCCTCAGGGCCGGGCTCACTGAAAGGGAGCACCACAATGGCCAAGGCAATTCTGCGCAAGCCCAAGAAGAAGGTTTGCCAGTTCTGCAAGGAGAAGGCGACCGGTGTCGACTACAAGGACACCACCCTGCTCCGCAAGTTCATCTCCGACCGTGGCAAGATCCGCGCCCGTCGCGTGACCGGCAACTGCGTCCAGCACCAGCGCGACGTGGCCATCGCCGTCAAGAACGCGCGTGAGCTCGCTCTGTTGCCCTACACGTCCACCGGCCGCTGAGAGGAGCACGAGACATGAAGCTCATCCTGACCCAGGAAGTTGACGGCCTCGGCGCCCCCGGCGACGTGGTCGAGGTCAAGGACGGCTACGGCCGTAACTACCTCGTTCCCCGTGGCCTCGGCATCCGCTGGAGCCGTGGTGGCGAGAAGACCATCGAGTCCATCAAGTCGGCCCGCACCGCGCGTGCGGCCCGCGACGAGGACCACGCCAAGGAGATCAAGACCAAGCTCGAGGCCAACGCGGTCAACGTGAAGGTCCGCGCCGGTGAGGGTGGTCGCCTGTTCGGCGCCGTCACCACCTCGGAGATCGCCGACGCCATCGGCGAGGTCTCGGGCGAGAAGGTCGACCGACGCACCATCGTCGTGGTCAACCCGATCAAGTCGCTCGGCGCCCACGAGGTGTCGGTCAAACTGCACGACGAGGTGTCCGCCACGGTGGCCCTCAACGTCGTTCCGGCCTGATCGCCGACTGACCCAGCACCACTCGACGGCCCGTCGCCTCCTCGGAGGCGGCGGGCCGTCGGCGTTGGCGCACCCGCGCGGAGGCGGTCGTGTGTGGGGGGCTGGACCTACTCGGTCGGCTTCTCGCAGCGCGTGGGCGGTCGGCCGCCACCGGAGTGGTACTCGTAGGTCCGGCCGTCGGCGCGGAGCGTGATCCGTGATCCGTCGATCAGCGCCTGGGTGTAGGCCATCCCCGGCTGCGCACACCCGCGGCTGCCGTCGCGCCACGTGACCTCCTCCACCGACACGACCTCGACCGAGGCGGGATCCACGGCGAGGGTGGAGGCCAGGTCGCCGACCGCCGACCCCACGGCATCCGTGCCGGGGGCGGGGCTGGCTGACGGGGTCGGCTCCACGGTGGTCTCCTCGGCACTCGGCGGCTCGGTCTGCGCGCCGCACGCCACCAGCATGACAAGGGATCCCACGAACAGGGGCAGGCGCAGGGACGCGGTCATCACCCCGGTGGGACGCCCGGCGGACGGATGGCGTTCCGGACATGACGAAGGAGCGAGCGGGGCTGCCACCGCTGGGCCCGCCCGACTGTCCCAGGCCGGGGATCGCGGCCTAGCCAGACACCGAGGCGCCGGTCACGAGCCAGCGGTCGCCCCGAGCGCGCCACGACAGGAGGAGCCCGCGCGCCCCCATGAAGACCACGTTCATCGCGATCCAGACCGCGACGAGCCCGTGCGGCAGCGTGGCCGCCCACAGGGCGGCCGGGGCGTACGCAGCCAGCACCACGAGGCCCGCCCAGGCGAGGAAGGCGCCGTCGCCCGCCCCGATGAGCACGCCGTCGAGCACGAAGACCACCCCGGCCAGTGGTTGAGCGATCGCCGCGACGAGCAGCACCGGCACCAGCAGGGCCAGCACCTCGGGGTCGCTGGTGAAGAGCGCGCCGATGAACGGCGAGACCGCTGCGAGGGCCAGGCCGGCGACGATCCCGCTGCCCCAGCCCCAGCGGATCATCCGTCGGGTCAGCTGCCGCGTGCTCTCGACGTCGCCGCTGCCCAGCGCCCGTCCGGTCAGCGCCTGCGCCGCGATGGCGATCGCGTCGAGCGCGAAGGCGAGGAACGTCCACAGGGTGATGGCGATCTGGTGCGTGGCGAGGGTGACGTCGGTGCCCTGGGTGCTGACACGCGTGACGGCGTAGGTCCCGACGAGCAGGCACGCGCGCAGGGCGAGCGTGCGGATCACGAGGGCGACCGCCGCGTGGGCGGCAGCGAGGATCCCTGCCCGGTCAGGCGAGAGCGGGGCGTCGTGCTCGCGGGCGGCCCGTACGACCACCGCGACCAGCCAGGCTGCCGAGAACACCTGCGCGACCACCGACCCGATCGCCGAGCCCGCGATGCCGAGGTCGAGGCCGTAGACGAGGAGGACGTTGAGGGCGATGTTGAGGGCGTTGCCGGCGACGGCCACGAGCAGCGGCGTACGGGTGTCCTGCAGTCCGCGCAGCACTCCGGTCGTGGCGAGCATGACCAGCAGCGGGGTGGTGCCGAGGAAGGCGATGGCCAGGTAGGTCTCGGCCTGCTCGGCCACCTCGGGCCCGGTGTCGAAGGCCCCGACCAGGGCCGGGGTGGCGAGGATCCCGCCGACGGTGGCGAGCGTGCCGATGAGGATCGCCAGCCAGACACCGTCGACCCCCTGGGCCAGAGCGCCCCTCAGGTCACCGGCCCCGAGGTGGCGCGCGACGCTGGCCGTGGTGCCGTAGGCCAGGAAGACGCAGAGCCCGACGACGGTCTGCAGGATCACCGCGGCGATGCCGAGTCCGGCCAGCTCAGGGGTGCCGAGGTGGCCGACGATCGCGGCGTCGGAGAGCAGGAAGAGCGGCTCGGCGACGAGGGCGAGGAAGGCGGGAGCGGCGAGGCGCAGGATCTCCCGGTCGATGGCCTTCACAGGCGCATTCTCTACCAATCCACTTCTGTTGTGACTCCGAACACCTCTCACCCCGGCCCACTCACGGAGTCTCGGGTGCCCGAATCGGCGCACGCACGACCCGCGTCCCGGGCCAACACAAGGAGTAGTTGCTGATGAACCGCTCACGACCCACCAAGCGGCACGGGGCGATTGCCCTGGCCTGCACCGGCGGACTGCTGACAGCTGTCGGCTTCGCCGGTCTCGGCCCGCTCGCCGCCACCGCATCGAGTCACCGCGAGGCACCACTCATCGCGGGGACGCCCCAGTACGACGGGACGGACCTCTACGCGTTCCGCAGTCCTGAGGCGCAGAAGACCGTCACCCTGGTCGCCAACTGGCTGCCCTTCGAGGAGCCGGCCGGTGGTCCGAACTTCTACAGCTTCGCGACCGACGCGCAGTACGACATCCACGTCGACAACAACGCGGACGCCAAGCCCGACGTGACGTTCCGGTGGACCTTCAAGGACCACTACGTCACCAAGGACACGTTCCTGGCCGCCACCGGTCCGGTCACGTCCCTGACGGACAAGAACCTGAACTACTACCAGACCTACAAGCTGGTCAGGATCGCGAAGAACGGCAAGACCAAGACGATCGTCAACAAGAAGCGGGTCGCCCCGTCGAACATCGGCAAGGCGTCCATGCCCAACTACGCCGCGCTGCGTGCGCAGGCGACGACCAGCCCGGCGAAGAACGTGAAGTCCTTCGCCGGTCAGGCCGAGGACCCGTTCTTCCTCGACCTGCGCGTCTTCGACCTGCTCTACGGCGGTGACCTCTCCGAGGCCGGCGACGACACCCTGGCCGGCTTCAACGTCCAGTCCGTCGCGCTCCAGGTGCCGAAGCGTTGGGTTGCCAAGAAGGGCAACGCCAAGAAGAACCCGGTCATCGGCACGTGGACGACCACCCAGAAGAAGTCGACCAACGGCAAGTACGTCCAGGTCTCGCGCCTGGGCAACCCGCTGGTCAACGAGGTCGTCATCCCGCTGAAGCTCAAGGACGCGTTCAACGGCCTGAAGCCCACCGGTGACGCAGTGGCTCTCAAGTACGTCACCAACCCCGAGCTGCCCAAGCTGATCGAGTCGGTCTACGGCATCGACGCGCCCGCGACCCCGCGCAACGACCTCGTGTCGGTGTTCCTCACGGGCGTCAAGGGCCTCAACAAGGCCAAGGGCAAGGTCACCCCGAGCGAGATGCTGCGCCTCAACATGTCGACCCCCGTCACCGCGGAGCCCAACCGGCTCGGTGTGATCGGTGGCGACACGCAGGGCTTCCCCAACGGCCGTCGACTCGGTGACGACGTCATCGACATCGCGCTCCAGGTCGTCGAGGGCGAGCTCGTCGGTTCGGCGAACGACCTCGGTGACGGTGTCGACGCCAACGACGCCGCGTTCAGTGGCACGTTCCCCTACCTGGCCCTCCCGGCCAGTGGCAGCAACGCCGACCCGCACCCGTCCGCGGGTGGCTCGGCCAAGCAGTCGTCGAACGAGGGCGGTGTGCTCCAGGGCATCGCCCCGAACCGTCAGAGCTCGATGGCATTCATCGGTGTCGGCCTCCTGGCCCTCATCGGTGGCATCGGTGGCGCTGCCAAGCGCCGCAAGGCCTGACCGCACCTGAGTCAGCCCGGCCGCGCGGCGTTCCTGTCGCGCGGTCGGGCTGCACCCCCGCCTGATCACCGCCCCGCACCCACCCCCCGCACCACCGCCCGCGTCGGAAGGACCCCCCATGCGTAAGAGCCTCATCGTCATCGGTGTCGGCCTGGTGCTGGCGGTGTCCGGCGGCATCGGTGTCGCCACCACGTCGAGCCCGTCCACGTCGACCCCCGCCGCCGCCGTGCCGCGTGTCGTGCCCGACTCCGGCCAGGACCTCGAGGCGAGCATCGCCGCCCTGCAGGACACCCTGCGCCGCGTGCCGGCCGACCACGTGTCCTGGGCCAACCTCGCCGTCGCCTACGTCGAACAGGCCCGCGTCACCGGCAACGCGACCTACTACGAGAAGGCGGACGAGGCCGCGGCCCGCTCCTTCGACCTCGAGCCGGACGACAACTTCACCGCGCTCGCCGCCCGGGCCGCGATCTCCGCGGCTCGCCACGACTTCACCGACGCGCTCACCAGCGCCGACGAGGCGCTGGCCATCAACCCGCGCGACCTCGGTGCTCTGGCGGTCCGCGTCGACGCCCTCAACGAGCTCGGCAGGTACGACGACCAGCTCAAGGCGCTGCGCACGGCGGACCGGCTCCAGCCGAGCACCGCGGTCGCGACCCGCTACTCCTACGCCTACGAGCTCCGCGGCGACCTCGACCGTGCGCTGGACATCCTGCGCCGCGCGGCCGCTGTCGGCTCGCGCGCCGACAAGGCGTACACCCTGACCCTGGCCGCCGACATCGAGCGCAAGCTGGGCCGGCTCCCCGCCGCCGCCCGCGACCTCGAGATCGCCCAGCAGGCCGTGCCGGACCACCTGGCCGCACTGGTCTCCACCGCCCGCCTGCAGGTCGCGCGTGGCGAGCTGGAGGAGGCGGTGACGACCTGGCAGGACGTCGTCGCCCGCCAGCCGCTGCCGGAGTACCTCACCGAGCTCGGCGAGCTGCTCGAGCACCTCGGTCGGCCCGACGAGGCCGAGGCCCAGTTCGCCGTCGTCCGCACCACGATCGAGCTGCTCGACGCGAGCGGCGTACGCACCGACCTCGAGACCGCGCTCTTCGAGGCCGACCACGGGTCGCCCGAGCGGGCGCTGAGCCAGGCGCGCGCCGAGTGGCGCCAGCGCACGAGCGTCCACGTCGCCGACGCCCTCGCCTGGGCGCTGCACCGCAACGGCCGTGACCGCGAGGCGCTCACGATCGCGCGCCGCGCCACGGCGCTCGGTTCGCCGGAGGCCAAGTTCTGGATCCACCGCGGGACGATCGAGGCGGCCCTGGGGATGACCGACGACGCCCGGACCCACCTGCGCCGTGGCCTCGCGACCGACCCCGGCCTGTCGCCGTGGCAGCGCGACGAGGCCCGCACGACCCTCCGCGAGATCGAAGGAACCCGATGAGAGTCCTCGCGCGCCTCCTGATCGCCCTCGGCGCCATCGCCGGCTGCCTCTTCGTGGCGGGCCCCGCATCGGCCCACCCGCTCGGCAACTTCACCGTCAACCGCTACACCGGGATCCTCGTCTCGCCCGACGGCGTCGAGATCGACCACGTCGTCGACCTCGCGGAGATCCCGACCGCCCAGCTCGGCTCGGCCATCGACGACCTCCCGGCCCTGGCCGCCAGCGAGTGCGCGACCACTGCCGACGGGCTGGACGTACGCGCGGGCGGGAGCGTCGTACGCCTCACGCTGACCGACTCCTCCGCCTCGATCGCCGACGGCGAGGGCGGCCTGCCGATCACCCGCATCACCTGCGCCTACGCAGGCAGCGCCGACATCGGCGGGGGTGAGGTCACCTTCACCGACGGCACCGCCCCCGGTTCGGTGGGCTGGCGCGAGGTCACCGCCGTCGGCGACGAGATGACCCTGACCAGCTCGGACGTCCCGGACACCAGCACCAGCGACCGCCTCACGTCCTACCCCGAGGACCTGCTGCAGTCCCCGCTCGACGTCACCTCCGCCACGCTCGCGGTGTCGCCCGGCGGCCCGGCCGGCGAGCTGCCCGGCAGCGATGGCACCGGACCGACCGCGAGCGACGGCAGCTGGCTCTCGGCCCGCGCCACCGCCCTCGTCGACGACAGCGGCTGGATCGCCGGTTTCCTCGCGGTGTTCGCCGCGCTGGCGCTGGGCGCCACCCACGCGCTCTCGCCCGGGCACGGCAAGACCGTCATGGCCTTCTACCTCTCCCAGCGCGGCGACAACTCCGTGCGCTCGGCCTTCGCGGTCGGCAGCGCCGTCACCATCGCGCACACCGGCTCGGTCCTGGTGCTGGGGTTGCTGGTGTCCCTGAGCAGCGCCTTCGTGCCGGCTCGGATCTATCCCTGGCTCACCCTCGCCACCGGCCTGCTGATCGTCGGGCTCGGGCTCTACCTCCTCGCGCGGCTGAGTCGCGACGGCGGCCAGGGGCACGGTCATGGCCACGGACATGGTCATGGCCACGGACATGGTCATGGCCATGGCCACGGACACGAGGAGCCCGTCCCCGCCGCGGTCCACGAGCACGACGACCACGAGCACCCGCACGAGCACGGTCACGGCCCCCACGACCACGAGCACCCTCACGAGCACGCCCACGCCGCGGTGGGTGCCGGTTCGGTCGCAACGGCCACTGCCGTCGCGCCGGTGCAGGCGCCGTCCGAGCCGGAGACCGCTCCCGGTCGCTGGGGCGTGTGGGTGATGGGCCTCGTCGGCGGCCTGGTGCCGAGCCCCTCGGCACTGCTGCTGCTCCTCGCGGCCACGGCGCTGGGTCGCGCCTGGTTCGGCTTCGCGCTGGTGCTCGCGTTCGGCGTCGGGATGGCCGTGTCGCTCGCGGCGGTGGGCCTGCTGGCCCGCGACGTGGTGACGCGGATCGAGCGGCTGGCGCTCCAGCGGGGGTTCCTGGGCGGCAACGTCCGCACCTTCCTGCGGTACGGCGCTGCGCTGGGCATCTGCGCGGTCGGTGCCGGCGTCGTGATCCGTACGCTCGTCCAGCTCTGACCCGGTCGCTGGCTCCGCGCCGGGCACGGGTGCGCCGAGCCCCTTACAAAGCCGGCGCCGGTGGTGTCAATGGACCGTTCGGACTACCTGTGCAGGGTGGTGTGGATGAAACCGGTGTCGCGGGCGTCACAAGACCGGGCAGACGAAGCGGGCAGCGAAATCCAGATGTCGGACGGGTGAACACGCGAACCGTGAGGAGTTTTTCCTCCACAGGGTGTGCACGATGTTTCCGCAGGTCAGAGTGCATGTTCAGGTGTGTGAACACCTCTTCTCCACAGGTTGCTCCACGACATGTGCACCGGGCCCCGCGTGTCGTCCACGTGAGTACGCAGGTTGTCCACAGAGCCTGTGGATAACTCGGCCTCGTCGGCTTCCCCTGAGGTGCGTCAGCACGTAGGTTCACGCGCGGCAGTCACCTGGCGCAAGGGCTCCCGACGCGATGTCGGTGGTCGTCCCTAGCGTCGGTGCAGTGGTGGTGAGCAGCACGGCGAAGGGAGCATCGGTGAGCGTCACCTTCGAGGGGGAGACCGACGAGGCCTGGGGCGACGGACCGTCGGCCTACGAGCCGGGCAACGCGCCGCGCCCCGCGGGCGACCGCACGCCTCCGCAGGACAACGCTGCCGAGCAGAGCGTGCTCGGCTCGATGCTGCTGTCCAAGGACGCCATCGCCGACGTGGTCGAGACCCTCAAGGGCGTCGACTACTACCGCCCGGCCCACGAGGTCATCCACGACGCGATCATCGACCTCTACGGTCGGGGCGAGCCCGCCGACCCGATCACCGTCGCCGCCGAGCTGGTCAAGCGCGGCGAGCTCCAGCGCATCGGTGGCGCCCCCTACCTCCACACCCTGTCGGCCAACGTGCCGATCGCGGCCAACGCCGGCTACTACGCCGAGATCGTGCGCGACAAGGCGGTGCTGCGCCGCCTCGTCGAGGCCGGCACCCGCATCGCCGCACTCGGCTACGCCGGCGAGGGCCAGATCGACGACGTCGTCGACAGCGCGCAGGCCGAGGTCTACAAGGTCACCGACCGGCGCGCGACCGAGGACTACGCGCCGCTGAGCGACATCATGAGCGGCGTCCTCGACGAGATCGAGCAGATCGGCAACCGCGAGGCCGGCCTCTACGGCGTGCCCACCGGCTTCGCCGACCTCGACGACCTGACCAACGGCCTCCACTCCGGCCAGATGATCATCGTGGCCGCTCGTCCCGCCATGGGGAAGTCGACCCTCGCCCTCGACTTCTGCCGGGCCGCCTCGATCCACAACAACCTGACCAGCTGCTTCTTCAGCCTCGAGATGACGCGCTCGGAGATCATGATGCGTCTGCTCTCGGCCGAGGCGAAGGTGCCCCTCAACCACATCCGCAACGGCACGATGCGCGACGACGACTGGGAGAAGCTCGCCCGCAAGATGGGCCAGGTCTCGGGGGCGCCGATGTTCATCGACGACAGCCCCAACATGACGATGATGGAGATCCGGGCCAAGGCGCGCCGGCTCAAGCAGCGCCACGACCTCAAGCTCATCGTGATCGACTACATGCAGCTGATGAGCTCGGGCAAGAAGGTCGAGTCCCGCCAGCTCGAGGTCTCGGAGTTCTCCCGCAACATCAAGCTCCTCGCCAAGGAGCTCGAGCTGCCGATCATCGCGCTGTCCCAGCTCAACCGTGGTCCCGAGCAGCGCGGCGACAAGCGCCCGATGATGAGCGACCTGCGTGAGTCCGGCTCGCTCGAGCAGGACGCCGACATGGTGATCCTGCTCCACCGTGACGACGTCTACGAGAAGGAGTCGACCCGCCCCGGCGAGGCCGACCTGATCGTGGCCAAGCACCGCAACGGTCCGACCCGCGACCTGACCGTGGCCTTCCAGGGCCACTACTCGCGGTTCGTGGACATGGCCCAGGGCTGATCTCCGGCCGATGGACCTGGACGCCCTCGACACCCCGTTCGTGGTCGTCGACCGCGTCGTCCTCGAGCGCAACCTCGCGGCGAGTGCCGAGAGGGCACGGGCCCGAGGCGTCGCGTGGCGCCCGCACGCGAAGACCCACAAGAGCCTCGCGATCGGGCGGCGGCAGCTGCACCACGGAGCCGTCGGCCTGACCCTCGCCACGGTCGGCGAGGCCGAGATCTTCGCTGCCGCCGGGTTCGACGACCTCTTCCTCGCCTATCCGATCTGGGCGGCGGGACCCCGGGCCGACCGGCTGCGCACCTTGGCCGGGACCATCGCGCTGAGGGTCGGGCTGGACTCCGTCGCCGGGGCCGACCAGCTCGCGGACGCGCTGCGAGGGGCCCCGGTGGAGGTCGTCGTCGAGGTCGACTCCGGTCACCACCGCACCGGTGGTGACCCGCGACGGGCCGGCGAGGTCGCGGCCCATGCGGTGTCGCGGGGCCTCGACGTGGTCGGCGTGTTCACGTTTCCCGGCCACGCCTACGCCCCCGGTGCCCGCGAGGGCGCAGCCGCCGACGAGGCACGGGCCCCCGACCTCGCCGCGCACGCCCTGCTGGCCGTCGGCATCGAGCCCCGGGTCCGCAGCGGGGGCACCACGCCCACCGAGAACCTTCCCGTCCTGGGTGAGAACGGGTTCCCCGCCACCGAGACGCGGCCGGGCGTCTCGTCCTTCGGCGACGCCCAGCAGGTCGAGCTCGGCGCGATCGACTTCGCCGACTGCGCCCTGGCCATCGTCGCGACCGTCGTCCACTCGCGGGACGGCGAGGCCGTCCTCGATGCCGGCAGCAAGGTCCTCGGCACCGACCGGGCGGCGTGGGCGACGGGTCACGGACGCCTGCCCGACCGCCCCGCCGCACGCATCGTCACCCTTTCCGAGCACCACGCCACCGTGGTGTGCGGCGACGGACCCGTCCCGGCCGTCGGCAGTCGCGTACGGGTCGTCCCCAACCACGTGTGCACGAGCGTCAACCTGGTCGACCGGCTCGTGGTCGTCCAGGACGACGAGGTCGTCGACACCTGGGTCGTCGACGCGCGTGGCGCCAACAGCTGATCCCCCTGGGCAGGCCGACCTCGTCCCGCGCCTGGACGCTGTGCCCGAGGCGTCAGAGGTCGAGCACGGTCTGGAGGCTGTCCCCGTGCGGTCCGGGCTCCACCACCCCGGTCGCCCGGAAGCCCAGCTTGTCCAGCACCCGGAGTGATGCGGTGTTCCAGTCCCAGACGTCGGCCCACAGTCGCGGGTAGCCGGCTGCGCGCGCCCAGGTGACGACGGCTCGCGCCGCCTCGGTCGCACAACCCTGCCCGTGCGCGGCGACCAGCAGCTCGTACGCCAGCTCCGGCTCGTCGGCGGGTCGTCCGTCGACGGCGAAGAGGCCGCAGTAGCCGATGACCTGGCCGGTCTCCCTGACCTCGACGGCCAGCACCTTCAGGCCCGGCGACGCGATCTCGGCGCGGAGGTGCTCCTCGATGTCCTTGATGCTCGGTCGGCCGTCGGCGTCGATCCGCCGTCGGGCGGGCACGCGCGGGTCGCGCTCGGTCCACAGACGCCGGTACGTCGCCGCCTCGTCCACCCGGCGCTGGCGGAGGACCAGGCGCTCGGTCTCCAGGCGCTCGGGGGTGGGCAGGGGCATGCGCCGAGTGTGTCAGGACGCGGGCGAGGTGTCCGGGCTCGTCACTGGACATCTGGTCGGATATGTGAACTGGCATCGTGTCATCAATCACGGGTCCGGAATGTGGAACTCTGTTCGACAACGTGAACCAAGCGGCGTAGCGTCACGCAGCGTCTGTGGCGTGCGTCACAGCGTGTGATGCGAGGAGCCCCCCGTGCCCCAGCCCGTCCCCACCTCGAAGCCCGCCCCGCTCCGGGCTCGGCTCCGCGTCGGGCTCCTGGCCCTCCTCGCAACGTCGATCGCGGCCGCCGGTCTCGCCTCCGCGCCGGTCCAGGCCGCGGTCGGCGACACGCAGGTCGCGTGGCTCGAGGTCGAGGACGGCGTCATCGCGGGCAACCCGGGCCTCAACTCCGGGGACCACGGCAACTTCTCGGGCTCCGGCTCCTACACCTTCCGCGAGACCGGCATGCAGTCGACGATGACGGTCGTCGCGCCGGCTGCAGGGACGTACCCGGTCTGGATCCGCTACGCCGCCGGTCCGCTGAGTGCGGGCGAGAACATCACGAGGTCGATGGGCCTGCTGACCAACGGTGGGGCGCGCCAGCAGGTCGCCTATCCGATGACCAGCCTCGACAACTGGGAGGACTGGGAGTTCGCCCGCGCCGACGTGACCCTCAACCAGGGCACCAACACGCTGGCGGTGCAGTGCGACCGGGGCGTCGACTTCTGCCGGCTGAACTTCGACGCGATCCAGGTCGGCGGCCTCGCGCCCGACACCTGCGCCGCCACACCCGTCGCGCCGGGCGGCACCGCGCTCTTCGACGGCAGGTTCGCGACCTTCGACCAGTGGCGCAAGGCCGGCGGCGGCGGGTTCGGCCACCAGACCGACTGCACGATCCGCAGCTTCCGCGGTCCGGGCGCCACGTGGAACACCACCCCTCAGACCGGCCCCTACACGCTCGGCATCGACTGGCGCCGCGGTGACGCCGACGACGACTCGAGCGTCTACGTCGCCTCGACCAGCCGGGATGGCGCGTCCCCGGTCGGCGGGTACGCCGTGCGCATCGGTGCGACCGACACCGCCACCATCCTCCCGACCGGTGGGACCGCGCAGGCCGCGGACGCCACCGCGCTCGCGGCGGCGCTCAAGCCGGTCGGACAGTGGAACCGCTTCACCATCCAGGTCACCCCCTCGCGGATCCGGGTCCTGCTCAACGGCACCGCCGTCAATGCGATCGACCGGACTGCGCCGATGGGCGGCTTCGTCGGCCTGGAGAACCGCAGCGACGCGGACCGCGTCGACTTCCGCGACATCCAGGTCAACCCCCGCGTGGACCTCGGCGCACTGACGGGCCCGGTGCGCCGCCCCGTCCTGGCCGACGGCTCCACCCCCCACCCCGGTGGGGAGTCGACCCTCGGCAACCTCGTCGCCGAGTCCCAGCGCTGGGCCACCCGCGGCTCGGCAGGCGGGGCCGCGAAGATCGCCCTCGTCAGCCCGACCGCCCTCTCCGCCGACCTCGTCGCCACGGGCACCTACCCCGCCGCGACGACGTACGCCCAGGCGGTGGCCGCGGTCACGGGCGAGCCCCTGGTCAACATGCGCCTCACCGGTGCGCAGCTCAAGACCGTCCTCGAGCAGCAGTGGCAGAGGACGACCGCCAGCACCGTGCCCGCGACGTCGTTCCTGCGTCTCGGTGCCTCGTCCGGCTTCACGTGGACCGAGGACGCGACCCGCGCCGAGGGCGACCGGATCACCGGGATGTGGCTGGGCGGCACGGCCATCCTCGCCACCGGCACCTACTCGGTCACCGTGAGCCAGTCGCTGGCCACGGGCGGTGACAACTTCCGCGGCCTGGTCGACGGCATCGGTGAGCGCTACCCCGACATCAACGCCGAGTCCGCCCTCGCGGCCTACCTCGCCGACAACGCTCCTGTCAGCTCTGGGCCCACCCAGCACGCCGTCGGCGTGCACGTCCCCGGCGCTGCCCCGGCGTCGTACGTGGCCGGCACGACGTACGCCGTCGACCTCAGCTCGTGGTCGTACTCGACGCCGACCGACCCGAAGGACTCGCTCGTCGACGTCAGCGTCGCCGGTCGTGCGATCGGGACCTTCGCGGTCGACAACACGGTCCTCGACGGTCGTCCCTACGACGACCACGGCACCGTTGCGGTCCGCGCCGTCCTGCCGGCCGACCTGGCCGCCGGCCCGGCGACCGTGACGATCGTCGGCCGCACCACCGGGACGACGGTCCGGATGCCGATCGTGGTCACGGCCGCCCCGACGCCCACGCCCACGCCGACCCCTACGCCGACCCCCACGACCACCCCCACTCCGGTCCCGACGCCCCCGAGCCCCACTCCGGTCCCGACGCCCACCCCGGCGCCCGCGGCGGCGAAGGTGCAGCCGACGGTCAAGGTGCAGGTCAAGCAGTCGCGCGTGGTGGCGAGGGGAACGAGGGCCAAGCTGGTCATCACCGTGGCCGCACCGGGTCTCACGCCCACCGGCAAGGTCGCCGTGACGGTCGGCGCCAGGAAGATGGCGGGCACGCTGCGCGGCGGAAAGGTCGTCGTCACGCTCCCCGTCTTCAAGGCCAAGGGACCGGCGAAGGTGAAGGTGACCTACGCCGGCGACAGCCGCACCCTCGCAGCCGCACGGACCCTGAAGATCAAGGTCCTGGCCCCCTGACCTCCCGGCGGCCCGGCGGCACCACCCCCGGGCCGTCGGGATGCACGACCGTCGGAACCACCACCTTGTGGCGATGCGGGGACCGGCTCGACGGGCGTACGTTCGAGCGATCGTTCCACTCACCCGGAGGTCGCCATGAGGAATGCCAGGTCCTTGGCCGCAGTCATCCCGCTCATCGCCGCCGTCGCGCTGAGCGCCCCCGCGCAGGCGGCGGACCGGTTCGCCGTCCAGCTTGCCGACACCCAGGGCTTCGAGGGGCTGCCGGGCTCCTTCACGAGCACCATCCCCGGTTGCCCGACCGGCAGCTCCACGACCGATCGGGCCATGGTCCAGCTGCGTCCGGGCGTGTTCAGGGGGACGCGGACGTTCACCTGCGACTCCGGCATCGGGTCGGTGACCGTCAACCTGTCGGCGCGCTTCAGTGACGACGGCTCGGTCGGGACGTGGGCGGTGACCAGCGGTACGGGTGCCTTCGCCGGCGTCCGCGGTGCGGGGCAGCTCGTCGGCACCCCGCTTCCCGACGGCATCCTCGACACCTACACGGGAACGGTCACCATCGTCTCGTGACCCGCGCCGTCGTCGACCGACCTCGCTACTCGCTCCCGCGCGGACGCGGGACCCGTCCCGGAGTGCCGCCCGGACCGTCGGGGTGCACCCGGTCGTAGGCCACCGCCAGCTTGTGCGGGACCACCAGGCGCCAGGCGTCGACGACCAGCTCGCGCGCCTCGTCGGTGGCGAGGGTGGCCAGGTCGGAGTGCACCCAGTTGAAGCGCAGGTCGCTCTCCGGCGGCAGGTGGAACCGGGGATCGCTCTCGACGAGGGAGAGCCGTTCCTCCTTGGGGAAGGCGAAGCCCATCACCAGCTCGTCGTGGGAGAAGGCGACGTAGACGATCGAGCCGACCCGGAACTTCAGCCGCCCGCGCACGGTCACGACGTAGGACCGGTCCAGCGTCTCCCCGAGGGACAGCACGTCATCGACGACCGCCATCTCATGGCCTCCTTCCTCCGCGCTCCCGAGTATCCGCCGGTGACGCGGGAAGAGCGAGCGAATAGAAACTAACTAACCAGACAGTTGATAACAGCGGCGTCTCCCTCTACGGTGGGATCCACCGACTCCTGGGAGGAACGTCCGATGGCAGGACACGAGGTGAGCGTGCGGCTCACCGTCGACGGCACCGCACGGCAGGTGGACCTCGATCCGCGGGTCACCGTGCTGGACGCCTTGCGCGACGAGCTCGGCGTGATGTCGGTGAAGAAGGGCTGCGACCACGGCCAGTGCGGCGCCTGCACGGTGATCGTCGACGGTCGTCGGATCCTGTCGTGCCTCGCGCTCGCGGCGTCGTACGACGGTGCGGACGTCACGACCGCCGCCGGGCTCGGCACCACCGACCACCTCAACCCCATGCAGCAGGCCTTCGCCGACCGCGACGCCCTGCAGTGCGGCTACTGCACGCCCGGCCAGGTGTGCTCGGCGGTCGCGATGCTCGAGGAGGCGCGCGCGGGGATGCCCAGCCACGTCAGCCCCGACGTCTCCGACACCACGGTCGACCTCACCGACGCCGAGGTGCGCGAGCGGATGAGCGGCAACCTGTGCCGGTGCGGTGCCTACGTCAACATCGTCAGGGCCATCCAGGACGTGGCCGGCCAGGACGTCGCCCGCGCGGGGGGAGGCGCGGCATGAAGCCCTTCGCCTACGAGCGCCCGACCACCGTCGAGGAGGCCGTCGCGCTGGCCGCGGACGGAGGCACCTACCTCGCCGGAGGCACCAACCTGGTCGACCACCTGCGCCTCGGGATCAGGGAGGCCGACCGCCTCGTCGACCTCACGCGCCTGCCGCTCGACGAGATCACCGAGCGCGCCGACGGCGGCCTCGTCATCGGCTCGGGGGTCCGCAACAGCGACCTGGCCGCGCACCCGCTCGTCCGCACGCGCTTCCCGTTCGTCACCCAGGCGCTGGTCGCCGGCGCGTCCGGCCAGCTGCGCAACATGGCCACCACGGGTGGCAACCTGCTCCAGCGCACCCGCTGCGTCTACTTCCAGGACCCGACCACCCCCTGCAACAAGCGCGAGCCCGGGTCCGGCTGCTCGGCCGTCGAGGGCTTCGGTCGCTACAACGCGATCCTCGGCGCGTCCGAGGACTGCGTCGCCACCCATCCCTCGGACCTCTGCGTGCCCCTGGCCGCGCTCGACACCGAGGTGGTCGTGGTCGGCCCGTCCGGCGAGCGCCGGATCGCGTTCGGCGACCTCCACCGGCTGCCCGGCGACCGACCCGACCTCGACACCACCCTCGACCCGGGTGAGCTGGTCCTGGCCGTCGAGGTCCCGCCGCTCGACTTCGCCGTCCGCTCGCGCTACCGCAAGGTCCGCGAGCGGGCGTCGTACGCCTTCGCGCTGGTGTCGGTCGCCGCCGCGCTCGACGTGCACGACGGCACGGTCCGCGACGTACGCCTCGCGCTGGGCGGAGTCTCCCACCGGCCGCACCGGGCCCGGATCGCCGAGGAGGCGCTACGCGGTCGCCCGGCCACCCCCGATCAGTTCCGCAGCGCCATCGAGGCGGAGCTCGGCGCGGCCAGTCCCGGCGAGCACAACGCCTTCAAGGTCCCGCTGGTGCGCAACACGGTCGTCGACGTGCTGACCGGACTCACCGAGGGGAGCGCGGCATGACCACCCTCGAACCCAGGATGCTGGAGCCCGAGGCCCCCGCTGCCGCGGACGCCGCGCCCACCGGCCACGACCGGATGCGCGTCGACGCCCCGGCCAAGGTCACCGGCACCGCGCCCTACGCCTACGAGCAGCCCGTCGAGGAGCCGCTCCACCTGTTCCCGATCGTCGCCACGATCGCACTCGGCCGGATCGCGGAGATCGACGACGCCGACGCCCGCGCCCTGCCCGGCGTACGCCTCGTCCTCACCCACGCCAACGCCCCCCGCATCCGGGTGAGGACCGACGCGGCGCTCACCATCCTGCAGTCGAGCGAGGTGCACCACCGCGGGGAGATCATCGGAGCCGTCGTCGCGGACTCGCCGCGGGTCGCCCGCGAGGCCGCCGCCCTCGTGCGGGTGACCTACGACGAGCAGCCGGCGGAGCTCGGCTTCTCGATCGACGACCCGAGGGCCACCGTGCCGCGGCGGGTCAACGCCTTCAAGCACGGGTCGTACGAGCGCGGCGACGCCGACGCCGGGCTCACGCGCGGCACCCTGGTCGAGGCGGACTACAGCCTGCCGATGGAGTTCCACTCGCCCATCGAGCCCCATGCGGTCACCGCGATCTGGCACGACGTGTCGGCGCTCCGCCCTCGCTCGACCCGGCTCACGATGTACGACACCAACCAGGGCACCGGCGGCCACGGCGCCCTGCTCGCCCCGGTGCTCGGCCTGCTGCCCACCCAGATCGAGGTGATCTCGCCCTATGTCGGGGGGTCCTTCGGCACCAAGGGCTGGCCCTGGCCCCACCTGGTGCTGGTGGCGATGGCGGCCAAGCGGCTGACGGGTCGGCCGGTGAAGTATGCGATGACCCGTCAGCAGATGTTCCGCACCGTCGGTCACCGACCGGCGAGCAAGCAGCGGATCCGGCTGTCGGTGGAGGCGGACGGGCGCCTGGGCGCGATCGACCACCAGAGCTGGGCGCCGACCTCGCGGCTCAGGTCCTACGTCGACCAGACCGTGTCCGCGACACGGATGATGTACGACGTCGCGGACCTGCGCACGATCCACCACGCGGTCGTCCAGGACGCGGCGCCCGGCAGCTTCATGAGGGCTCCCGGGGAGTTCAGCGGGATGTTCGCCCTCGAGACCGCCCTCGACGAGGCGGCCCACGCCGTCGGCGTCGACCCGGTCGACCTGCGCGTGCGCAACGAGCCGGCGCAGGACCCCGAGACCGGCAAGCCGTGGAGCACCCGCAACCTCGTCGCCTGCCTGCGCGAGGGTGCCGACCAGTTCGGCTGGGCCGAGCGGCAGCCGGTCGGCGCGCGCCGCGACGGCGAGTGGCTCGTCGGGCTCGGCGTGGCGAGCGCGACCTATCCCAACATGTACTTCGTGCCCAACCGGGCGGGCGTCCGCTTCACCGGCGGCCGCTACGTCGTCGAGCTCCAGGCCAGCGACATCGGCACCGGCGCGTGGACGGTCCTGCCGCAGATCGCGGCGGAGGCGCTGGGCGTCGGCGTCGACCTCGTCGACGCCGACATCGGCCACACCGGCCTGCCCTGGGCGATCCCGGCCGGCGGCTCGGTCGGCACCTTCGCCTGGGGAGACGCGGTCGTCGCCGCGGCGAGGAAGTTCCGCCGGACGCACGGCGAGCACCCGGACGAGGGCGACCACGTGACCGCCACCGGCCGGATGCCCCGCGGGTCCCGCGGCTACTCGCGGCACGCCTTCGGCGCGCACTTCGCGCAGGCGCGGGTCAGCACCGTGACCGGCGAGGTGCGCGTGGACCGGATGCTCGGTGCCTTCGCGGCCGGGCGGATCATCAACCCCCGCACCGCGCGCAGCCAGCTGATCGGCGGCATGACGATGGGCCTCTCGGCCGCGCTTCACGAGGAGGCGCACCTCGACGAGCGCTTCGGCCACGTCGTCAACGGCGACCTCGCCGGCTACCACGTCGCGGCGCACGCGGACGTCGGCGACCTCGAGGCGATCACCCTCGAGGAGCACGACCCCTGGTTCGGCGCGACCGGGGCCAAGGGCATCGGTGAGCTCGGCATCGTCGGGGCGCCGGCGGCGATCGGCAACGCGATCTTCAACGCGAGCGGCGTACGACTGCGCGACCTGCCCTTCACCCCCGACCGGCTCTTCGACGCCTGGGGTCAGCCGACCGCCTCGGGGACGCGGGCGACCTCGCCGTAGAGCGTGGTGCGCTGGCGCAGCGGCCGGCCGGCCTCGCGGGCGATGTCGGCCAGGTCGTCCGGGGTCAGGCCCTGTCCGTGGCTCGCGCCCGCAGCGCGGCTGATGTTCTCGTCCATCAGGGTCCCGCCGAGGTCGTCGACGCCGGCGGCGAGGAGCTGCTGTGCGCCCACCCGGCCGAGCTTCACCCACGACGCCTGCACGTGCTCGATGTCGTCGGCGTAGGCGATCCGCGCGATGGCGTGGACCAGCACGGTCTCGCGCCACGTCGGACCGCGGCGGGCACCGCGCTTGAGGTAGATCGGGGCCGCCATGTGCACGAAGGGGAGTCCGACGAACTCCGTGAAGCCGCCGGTCTCGCGCTGCAGCTCGCGGGTGCGCAGCAGGTGGGTGACCCAGTGCCGCGGCCGCTCGACCGAGCCGAACATCATCGTCACGTTGCTCCGCAGCCCGACCGAGTGGGCCACGCGGTGCACCTCGAGCCACTCCTCGGTCGTGACCTTGTCCGGGCACAGCACCGCCCGGATCTCGTCGTCGAGGATCTCGGCGGCCGTGCCGGGGAGCGAGCGCAGACCGGCGGCCTTGAGCCGGAGCAGATAGCTCTCGAGGGGTTCGTCGAGGCGTCGCGACCCCTCGAGCACCTCGAGCGCGGTGAAGCCGTGGATGTGCATCCCGGGCACCCGGTCGTGCACGGCCTGCGCGACCTCGACGTAGAAGTTGCCGTCGAAGCTCGGGTGGATCCCGCCTTGCAGGCAGACTTCGGTGGCACCGAGCCCGGCGGCCTCCTCGCTGCGGTCGGCGATGTCCTCGAGGGTGAGCAGGTAGGGGGCGCCGCGCAGGTTGAGCGACAGCGGGCCCTTGGAGAAGCCGCAGAACGTGCACTTGTAGGTGCAGACGTTGGTGTAGTTGATGTTGCGGTTGACCACGAAGGTGACCTCGTCGCCGACCACGCGCCGCCGGATCTCGTCGGCCGCAGCAGCGACCGCACCGACCTCCCGGCCGCGCGCGGCGAAGAGTGCCTCGAGCTCCTCGGCGCCCGGGTCCTGCCCGAGTCGTACACCGTCCAGCACCTCGCGCACCCGACCCGCGATCGCGCCTGCCGACCTGCCAACCGGCACCGGGTCGACGCCGGAGCCGGAGAACCAGGCGGTCGAACGCCGCCCGATCTGCACGACCTCCGCACCGGTGCCGACGTTGGTGGCGTCCTGGTGCCGCTCGGGCCACAGGGCGCCGGGGTCGTCGCGACCGAGCAGGTCGGCGTCGGCGCGGTCGAGGACCGGGAACCGTACGGCCGGGTCCAGCCACTGCTCCGGACGGGCGGCGAACTCGGGGTAGATGGTGAGCCGCGGGGCCAGCTCGTGCCCGGCCGCCTCGGTCGCCGCGCGCAGCATCTCCAGCGAGGGCCACGGCCGCTCGGGGTTGACGTGGTCTGCCGTGATCGGCGAGACGCCGCCCCAGTCGTCGATGCCCGCCGCGAGCAGGCCGGCGAGCTCGTCGGGCTCGGACAGGTTGGGCGGCGCCTGGAGGTGGACGTCGTCGGGCAGGACCAGCCGGGCGAGGGCGATGGCCCGGAGGTGCTCCTCGTGCGAGGCCGGCGCGGCGTCGCGCATCGCCGTCCCGGGCTTGGGCAGGAAGTTCTGCACGATCACCTCCTGGACGTGCCCGTGCGCGCGGTGCGACGCGGCGATCGCCTCCAGCGCCTCGACCCGGTCCGCCTCGGTCTCGCCGATGCCGACGAGGATGCCGGTGGTGAAGGCGATGTCGAGGCGGCCGGCGGCGTCGAGGGTGAAGAGCCGACGGGCCGGGTCCTTGTCGGGCGCACCGCGGTGGGCGGCCAGGTCGGGGCGCAGGCTCTCGATCATCATCCCCTGCGACGCGCACGACGTACGCAGCGAGGCGAGCTCGTCGCGGCCGAGGGCGCCGGCGTTGGCGTGGGGGAGCAGGCCCGTCTCGGTGAGCACCAGTGCCGCCATCTCCGCGAGGTAGCCGACGGTGGTCGTGTGCCCGTGCTCGGCGAGCCACGCGGCGGCCGCGGGATAGCGCAGCTCGGGGGCCTCGCCCAGCGTGAAGAGTGCCTCGTGGCACCCGGCAGCCGCGCCCTGCTCGGCGATGGCGAGCACCTCGCCCGGGGTGAGGTAGGGCGACTCGGCGGTGCGCGGCGACTCCGCGAAGGTGCAGTAGCCGCAGCGGTCGCGGCACAGCTTGGTCAGCGGGATGAAGACCTTCGGGGAGTAGGTCACCCGCGTCCCGAAGAGCGAGTCGCGTCGGCGGGAGGCCAGGTCCATGAGCGCGGCGGTGGTGCGCTCGGTCAGCGGCGGGGTCATGCGCCTCATCCTGCGGCGTGGCCGGGGGTCATGGGGCCAGTGTGTGGTCGCCGTCTCACTGCGCGGCCAACGGATTGTCAACGCGGCCACAACGACGCCCACGGGTTCGACCCGGACCAGTGACCGGTGACCTCCCGGTGTGGTAGCCATCACACATGAGCCATGCCCGGGCGGAGCGCGTCGTCGACGCCAAGGCGCCCGTCGTGCTCGTGGTGGACGACGACGCCGCCATCCGCACGGTGGTCCGCTGGCAGCTCGACGACGCAGGGTTCCGCGTCGTCGAGGCCGACGACGGTCCCTCGGCGCTGCGCCGGATCCGTGACGACCACCCCACCCTGGTCGTGCTCGACCTGTCGCTCCCCGGACTCGGCGGCCTCGACGTCCTGCGCTCGGTGCGGGGCGGTCACACCGGGCGGTCCGACACACCGATCATCGTGCTCTCGGGCCGCGACGGAGAGACCGACCGCATCGTCGGCCTCGACCTGGGGGCGGACGACTACCTCGTGAAGCCGTTCTCGCCCGGTGAGCTGGCCGCCCGGATCCGCTCAGTCCTGCGCCGCAGCTCTCCCGAGCTGGCCGACGAGGCCGTGGTCGTCGGTGCGCTGCGCATCGAGCCCGCCAGCCGTCGGGTCCTGCTCGACCAGGCCGACATCGAGCTCACGCCCAAGGAGTTCGACCTGCTCGCCTTCCTGGCGACCCACCCCCGCCACGTGTTCACCCGCAGCCAGCTGCTCGACCGGGTGTGGAACTCGTCCTCCGAGTGGCTGGGCGAGGCGACCGTGACCGAGCACGTGCACCGGCTGCGCCTCAAGCTCGAGGCGGACCCCTCCAGCCCGCAGCTGCTCCGGACCGTGCGCGGCGTGGGCTACCAGCTGGTGGACGACGCATGAGCCAGCCGTGGCCGGTCGACACCGAGCCGGGGCTCTGGCCCGGCGACGGCGACGTACGCGACGTGCTGGACCGGCAGACCGAGGTGCTCGAGCTCATCGCGAGGGCCGTCCCGCTCCGCGAGGTGCTGACCGAGATCCTCACCTCGCTCGAGCACCTCATGGACGGCGCCCGCTGCTCGGTGCTCCTGCTCGACCGCGAGCATCGCACGCTGCACCACGGCGCCGCGCCCAGCCTTCCTGCCGACTACGTCGCTGCGATCGACGGCCTCGCGATCGGCGACGGCGCCGGCTCGTGCGGCACGGCCGCCGCCCTCAACCTCCCCGTCATCGTGCCCGACGTGCTGACCGACAGCCGGTGGCGCGACTACCGCGCCGCAGCCGTCGGTGCCGGCCTGCGTAGCTGCTGGTCCACCCCGATCGACGGGCGTGACGGACTCCCGGTCGGCACCTTCGCGGTCTACCACCCGCGACCGCACGCCCCGACCCCTCGCGAGCAGCTGCTGGTCGACCGCTTCACCCACCTGGCGTCCGTCGCGATCGGCCACGCCCACCTGCTCGAGGAGCGACGGGCCCGGCTCGAGGCCGAGACCGCGCGGCGTACGGCCGAGGAGCTGTCGCACGCCAAGTCCGAGCTGCTCGCGGCGGTCGGGCACGAGGCGCGTACGCCGATCCAGGCCATCGTCGGGTTCGCCGAGCTCCTCGGCACGATGGACCTCGACGAGGCCCGACGGCGTGAGGCGCTGGCCCACATCGGCGCGGCCGCCGGCCACGTGATGGACCTGCTGTCCGACGTGCTCGACCTGAGCAGGCTCGAGGCCAACGCGTTGCCTCTGGCCGTCGAGCCGGTCGGCATGCGCGAGGTGGTCGACGGCGTCTTCGGCCTGCTGTCGTCGCGGGCGGCCCAGCGCGAGTTCGATCTGGTGCACCACCTGGGCGACGAGGTGGTCCTGGCCGACCGCCGGCGGCTGCGGCAGGTGTTCCTCAACCTGGTCACCAACGCCATCCGCCACGGCGACGTCGGCGGTCGGGTCGTCGTCCGCGCCGTCCCGGGCGACGCGCCCCACACGCTCCTGGTCACGGTCGACGACAACGGCCCCGGCATCCCGCCCGAGCTGCGCGCGCGGATCTTCACCCCGTTCGCACGGGGCGTCGCGCGAGCGGAGCGCACCGCCACCGCCGCGGCAGACGAGGGCGCCCAGGAGGAGAGCATCGGCCTCGGCCTGGGACTGGCCCACGGGCTCGTCGGTGCGATGGGAGGAGTCCTCGACGTCGGCACCTCCGGCCCCGGTGGCACCTCGATGCGACTGACCCTCCCCACCCCGGTCACCCCTGACCGAACACCCACCCACTGACCTCCGGCGCGCTCGGCGCCGGAGCACCGACGGAAGGACACGTGAGATGACCAGCACGCTCTACGCCTGCTACCGCCACCCGGAGGACACCGAGGCGTTCGACCGCCACTACGCCGACGTGCACTCCGGCCTCGGCCTGGCGCTGCCCGGCCTGCGGTCGTTCACCGGGACCCACCCGGCTCCCGGGCCCGACGGCGCCGCGCCGGCCTACTACTTCATCGCCGCCCTGAGCTTCGACGACGACGCGGCTCTCGGAGCGGCGCTGGGCGGGGCTGAGGGGGCGGCTGCGGTGGCCGACCTGGCCAACTTCGCGGGCGCGGGAGTCGACCTGATGACCGGCCCGACGACCACCTACTCCTGACGCCGGCCGGGGACATCACGTGGCTGGGCTGCAGGCACCCCGCTTCGCGGTGACGGCCGTCGTGCCGGTCAAGCCCCTCGGGCTGGCCAAGACCCGGCTGGCGGTGCCGGCCGGGCACCGTCAGGCCCTCGCGCTGGCCTTCGCGCTCGACACGATCGCTGCGCTCACCGAGACGTCGTACGTCGTCGGGGTGCTCGTCGTGACCTCGGACGAGACCGTCGCGGACCGCGTCGCGAGGCAGGGGGTGCGGGTCACCGCCGACCGGGGCACCGGCCTGGGACCGGCCGTGCGCGAGGGCATCCGGGTCGCGACGTCGTGGCACCCGGACAACGGCGTGGCAGTGGTGCCGGGCGACCTGCCCTGCCTGTCCTCCCAGGACGTCACGGACGTCCTCGACGAGGCGGCTGCCGACCCGTCAGGGCGGGGCGTCTACGTCCCCGACCGCGCCGGGACCGGCACGACGTTCGTCGTCCAGGCGTCTGGCCTCGCGGCGCTCACCCGCTACGGCCCGGACTCCGCCGCCCGGCACCGTGCGCTCGGGCTGCGCGCCCTCGACGGAGCCCCGCCCGGCGCGCGGCACGACGTCGACACCCTGGCCGACCTCCGCGAGGCCATGGCGCTCGGCGCCGGTTCGCGGACGCGTGCGGTGGTGGCTGAGCTGGGCCTCGAGGTGCCGGTGCACTGATGGGTACGCGCCGGGGTGGCGGCACATTGCTCGACCGCGCGACCCAGCGGCGCGATCTGCCGCCACCCTCGGGCAGACCGCGCGATCTGCAGCCACCCCCACGGTCGTCCGACCAGCCTCACTCCTCGCTGGCCGACCACCCCGTGACCTTCACGATCCGGCAGACCAGCACCCGGTGGAACGGCTTGTCGGCGTACTGCGGGACCGTCGTGGCCAACCGGTCGGCCAGGGCGTCCACCAGTGCCTGGTCAGGTTCGGGGACGTGCTCGGTGTCGGCGCGGACCCACCACAGCTGCGACCAGTCCTCCAGGTCCCAGTGCTCGATGAGCAGCGAGCCGCGCGGGTCGGCGGCGAGGTTGTCCTCGCGCTGGAGGCGCGACGACTTCTTCGGCTTCACCTGGTCGATCGGCACCCCGACGTGCCCCGCGTGGACGGCGTACACGACCGGTTGGGGATCCGGTCCGCGCGTCGGGTGCAGCGTGGCGAACACCCCGTGCACGTGCTCGTCGAGTCGGGCGGTCGCGACCTCTTCGGTCAGCCTCATCAGGATGCTCCCGGGGTGTGGGGGACGTACGCCTGCCAGCCTCACCCATGACCGCTCCACGCACCATCACGCCTTTCTCAACGTTGTCGACGGACCCTTGACCGTGCGGGCCTTCCCGGAGAGGTTGGCGGCATGAACCTCGCCTGCTGGGTGGAGCGCAACGGACGCCGGCTGGGCGAGGCGCCGGCGCTCGCCGCGGGAGAGGCCGTGCACGCGACGTGGGCCGAGCTCGCGGCCCGGGTGGCCGGCGGTGCGGCCGGGCTGCGCGACACCTCGGGACCGGGGACGGGGCTGGAGCCGGGGGACCGGGTGGCGATCGTGATGGCCAACCGGCCGGAGTACCTCGAGGTGCAGTACGCCGCGTGGCACGCCGGCCTCGTCGTCGTACCGGTCAACGCGCGGCTCCACCGCGACGAGATCCGCTTCATCCTGGACGACAGCGGGACCCGCGTCGTGTTCACCGACGAGGCGCACGCCGAGGACGTCGATGCGCTGGTGGCGAGCGTGGAGGGCGTCGACCGGGCGGTGCTGGTCCCGGGGCCGCAGTGGGACGACCTCACCGCGACGGAACCGGCGCCGCTGACCGACCGGCGCCGCGACGACCCGGCCTGGCTCTTCTACACCAGCGGCACGACCGGGCGCCCGAAGGGCGCGACCCTCACCCACGGCAACCTGCTGATGGCCTCGCTGAGCTACTTCGCCGACATCGACCCCGTGGCGCCGACCGACAGCGTCCTGCACGCCGCGCCGCTCTCGCACGGCTCCGGGCTCTACGGCCTGCCCCACGTGGCGAAGGGTGCGGTGAGCGTCTTCCCCGGGGCGTCCGCGCTCGCCGGACCCGAGCTGCTGGCGCTGGTCGAGCGGTGGCCGGGGCTGTCGTTCTTCGCCGCACCGATCATGGTGAAGCGGCTGGCCGAGGACCCGGCGCTGACCGGCGCCGACCCGGCGCAGCTGGAGGGCCTGAAGACGATCATCTACGGCGGCGCCCCGATGTACCTGACCGACCTCGAGGTCGCGCTGGACACGTTCGGGCCACGGCTGGCCCAGATCTACGGCCAGGGCGAGACGCCGATGACCATCACCGGCCTGTCGAAGGCCGACCACGCCGACACCGACCACCCGCGGTGGCGCGAGCGGATGCAGGGTGTCGGCTTCCCGCGCAGCGACGTCGAGGTCCGCGTCGTGGACGAGGACGACCGCGAGCTCCCGGCCGGCGAGCCGGGCGAGATCGTCGTACGCGGTGGGGTGGTGATGTCCGGCTACTGGGAGCAGCCCGAGGCGAGCGCCGAGACCCTGCGGGGCGGGTGGCTGCACACCGGCGACATCGGCAGCTTCGACGACGACGGCTTCCTGACGCTGCGCGACCGCTCCAAGGACCTGATCATCAGCGGTGGGATGAACATCTATCCCCGCGAGGTCGAGGAGGCACTCCTGGCCCACCCGCACGTCGAGGCGGTCGCCGTGGTCGGGCGGCCCGACCCGGAGTGGGGCGAGGCCGTGGTGGCGTTCGTCGTCACCGACGGCACCGAGCCGCCCACCGAGGAGCTCGACCGCACCTGCCTCGACCGCATCGCACGCTTCAAGCGCCCGAAGGACTACCACTTCGTGGACTCCCTGCCCACCAACAACTACGGCAAGGTGCTCAAGAGGGAGCTGCGCGAACGCCTCTGAGACGCGGGCCGGGGGAGCGTTGAGCAAACCATGAGCACGGGCTCCCTTGCGGAGGATCGGCGCCCGATTGTTAGGTACGTCACAAGGGCCCGAACCGGGACATGGGTGGACCAGCTCCGGACGCCGGCCGAGACCGCTCCCGAGGAGACGTTGAGATGAAGCTCGCCCTGTACCTCCCCAACTTCCGCAACCACGTGACGGTCCAGGAGCTGGCCGATCTCACCGACCTCGCGGAGGAGCTCGACTTCGACTCCGTGTGGACCCTCGACCGGATCATCGTCCCGGAGGCGTCGGACAGGGGCGAGCTCCAGTACCCGTTCGGGATGATGGACCAGTTCCCGCTACAGATGCCGGTCGCGTCCACGGGCAAGTGGTTCCAGGGCTGGCCGCTGCTGCCGTGGCTCGCAGCCCGCACCTCCAAGGTGCGCATCGGCATGAGCATCACCGACACGCCCTACCGCTCGCCCGGCGTCTTTGCCGCCGAGTGCGCCACCATCGACCACCTCTCCGGAGGCCGGCTCAACGTCGGCGTCGGCGCGGGGTGGATGCCCGAGGAGTTCGCGGCCGCCAGCGCCAGCCACCTCTTCCCCCGCCGCCACGGTCATGTGCGCGAGACGATCGAGATCTGCCAGGGCATCTGGGCCAACGAGACCTTCGAGTACCACGGCGAGTTCGCCGACTTCGAGCCCTCCGGGTTCGGCCACCAGCCGTTGCAGAAGCCCGGCCCGCCGATCTACTTCAGTGGCCTCAAGGACGCACGCCGCTCGGCGCGCCGGATCTCGAAGTACGGCCTCAAGGGGTGGATCGGCATCCAGGACACGCCGGCCGAGCTGGCCAACTGGCGCAAGGCGATCGCCGACGAGCTCGAGCCGCTCGGCGGCAACATCGAGGACGTCGAGATGTGCAGCATGATCTGGTTCACGATCACCGACACCGAGGTCGACCAGACCGACAACCACAAGCTGACCAATCTGCTGGTCGGCACCGAGAAGCAGATCACCGACCGTCTGAAGAGCTACGCCGAGGCGGGCATGCACATGCCGCTGATCTGGCCGCCCTTCGCCGACGTGCCGGTCTCCAAGACGCTCGACGACCTCAAGCGCCTGAAGAACGACATCATGCCGAAGGTGGAGGCCTCCTGAGGTGGGGCGGCGGCTGAGACGGGGCCAGGGCGTCCAGCACACGCTCCGCCTCCGCCGTCGCCGCATCGGCGTCCACGTCCGGCGAGCCGACGTGCGGGGAGAAGTTGAGGTCCACGAGGACCTCGGTGGCCCCGTGGCTCGCCAGGTCGGCCAGGTCGTCGAGGACCTGCTGCCGCGTGCCGTTCCCCCGACGGCGACCGCGGCCGGGATCCTCGGCGACCAGGTCGACCACCATCCGCACCAGGATCCGTACGGCGTCGGGGTCGCGCCCGGCCTCCTCGGCCCCGGCACGCACCAGGGCGACGGCGCGGGTGAGGGACGCCAGGTCCGTGCGGGTGCTCCCGATCCAGCCCTCGGCCAACCGACCGGCGCGACGCAGGGCCGGCTCGGCCTCCCCGCCGACGAGCACCGGCGGGTGGGGCTGCTGCACCGGCCGGGGACCGACGTGCGAGCGGGGGACGGTGTAGAACTCGCCCGCGAACTCGACCGGGTCCTCGGTCCAGACGGCCCTCAGGCAGCGGAGGTACTCCTCCATCCGGGCCCCGCGCCGCGCCATCGGCACGCCGGCGGCGGCGTACTCCTGCGACATCCAGCCGATCCCGAGCCCTGCGGTCACCCGGCCCCCGCTGAGGTGGTCGAGCGTCGTCATCGCCTTGGCCATCAGGACCGGCGGGGTGAACGGCGCGCACAGGGTCGCGGTGCCCAGCCCGATGCGTCGGGTGTGGCCCGCGACGAAGGCGAGCGGCAGCATCGCGTCGTGGACGGCGCTGTAGGACGGGTCGGAGATCGGGCGCGACGACGGGTTGCCGACCTCGTCGTGGGCCGGGCCCGGCCCGTCGGCGACCGGCTGCGGCTGCAACATCCGCTGGAACGTCCACAGCGAGGCATAGCCCAGGTCCTCGGCCCGACGGGCGAGGTGGATCATCGTCCCGGGGGTGGCCCAGCTGCCCGACACGGGCAGGCCGAACCCCAGCAGCGGCAGCTCTTCGCTCATCCCCCGCACGATGCCACCCGGCACCGACTCCGCACCCCCGCCGACGCCCAGCGTTAGGACAACATCTCCTCATGAACGCCACCTCGAACGCCGGCTCGCCGCTCACCATCGGCTACAAGGCCTCGGCCGAGCAGTTCGGCCCCCGCGAGCTCGTCGAGCTCGGGGTGCGCGCCGAGGAGGTCGGCCTCGACAGCGTGATGGTCAGCGACCACCTCCAGCCCTGGCGCCACGAGGGTGGCCACGCCCCGCACGCGCTGACCTGCCTGACCGCGATCGGCGAGCGCACCGAGCGGGTGGTGCTGGGCACGAGCGTGCTCACGCCGACCTTCCGCTACAACCCCGCCGTGCTGGCCCAGGAGCTCGCGACCCTCACGCTGCTCAACCCGGGCCGGGTCGTGCTCGGCATCGGCAGCGGCGAGGCGCTCAACGAGATCTCGGTCGGCCTGCAGGAGTGGCCGGAGTTCAAGGAGCGGTGGGCGCGGATGCGCGAGGCCGTACGCCTCATGCGCGAGCTGTGGGACGGCGAGCGGGTCACCTTCGAGGGCGACTACTACCGCACCGTCGACGCCACGATCTACGACCGCCCCGAGGGTGGCGTGCCGATCTACGTCGCCGCCGGCGGGCCGCAGATGGCGAAGTACGCCGGCCGGGTCGGCGACGGCTTCATCTGCACGAGCGGCAAGGGGATGGACCTCTACACCGACAGGCTCCTGCCTGCCGTCGAGGAGGGGCTGGAGGCGGCCGGTCGGTCCTCCGACGACATCGTCCGGATGATCGAGATCAAGCTGTCCTACGCCCCGACCCACGAGGAGGCACTCGAGAACACCCGCTTCTGGGCGCCGCTGTCGCTGAGCGCCGAGGAGAAGCACCGCCTCGACGACCCGATCGAGATGGCGGCCGCGGCCGACCGCCTCCCGATCGAGCAGGTCGCGTCGCGGTGGATCGTGGAGACCACGCCCGAGGGCGTCGTGGATGCCGTACGCCCCTACGTCGAGGCGGGCTTCGACCACCTGGTCTTCCACGCGCCCGGCCACGCCCAGGAGCAGTTCCTCTCCTCCTTCGGCGCCGACGTGGTGCCGTTGCTGCGCGACCTGGGCGCCTGAGGCTGGGCCACCGCCCGCGCGGAGGCGCCGGGCTGCGCCACACGGGGGGAGTGCGCCTCCCCGACCCCGCCCTCGTGGTGCTGGTCGGCGCCTCCGGCTCGGGCAAGTCGACGTGGGCGGGCGCGGAGTTCCGCGACCAGGAGGTCGTCTCCTCCGACGCCCTGCGCGGAGTCGTGGGCAGCGGGCCGCACGACCTCGACGCCTCGGCCGACGCCTTCGGCGTGCTCGAGACGGTGGTCGCCGCGCGTCTCGGACGCGGCCTCACCACCGTCGTCGACACGCTCGGGCTCGACACCGCGAGACGACGGTCGTGGCTGGCTGCCGCGCGTACGGCGGGGCTACCGGCAGTCGTCGTCCTGCTCGACACCCCGGACGAGGAGTGCCGCCGGCGCAACGCGGCCCGCGACCGGCCCGTGCCGGCGCCGGTCCTGGCCGGGCAGCTGCGCCAGGTGCGGGACGTACGTCCGCTCCTGGACGCCGAGGGCTGGGACCTCGTCGCTCCGGTGGGTGCCGAGAGTGCACCGGCCGATCCCGTGCCCGCGGCGCGCGCCGAGCGGGCCGGCGACCGCACCTCGAGCCTGGGCCTGCGATCGGTCCTGCAGGTCTCGCGGTCCCGTGGGGCGAGGACCCGCTGGCGTGGCTGTCGGACATGGCCAGGGCCGCGGACGAGGCCGGCTTCGCGGGCCTCGCGCTGATGGACCACCTCATCCAGGTCCCGCAGGTCGGCCGGGCCTGGGACCCGATCCCGGAGCCGTGGGTGACCCTCGGCGCTGTCGCCGCGCTGCGCACCGACCTCGAGCTCGGGACGCTCTGCACGCCCGTCACGTTCCGACCGGCCGGTGTCACGGCCAAGGCCGCTGCCACGCTGTCGGCCCTCACCGGCGGCCGTGCCTTCGTCGGCATCGGCGCGGGGTGGTGGGAGCGGGAGCACGCGGCGTACGGCATCGCGTTCGGGCCGGCGCGCGAGCGGCTCGACGACCTCGAGAACGCCGTCGTCACGATGAAGGCGCTCTGGTCGGCGGGGACCAAGGCGTACGACGGGCACGGGGTCTCGCTGCCGGAGACCACCTGCTACCCGCGGCCCGGTGGGCCGATCCCGATCACCGTCGGCGGATCCGGCGAGCGCCGCACCCTGCGGATCGCCGCGCAGCACGCCGACGCCTGCAACCTCCGGACCACCGACGAGGCCGAGCTCCAACGCCTGATCGGGGTGTTCCACGGCCACTGCGACGACGTCGGCCGCGATCGCAGCGAGGTCGCCGTGACCGTCCTCGACCTGCCGGTCGTCGGCCGCGACCGGGACGACGTGTGGGCGCGGGTCGAGCGGCACCGCGGCCGGACCGCCGCAGCGACGTACGCCGCGCGCACCCACGCGGCCACTGTCGCCGGTCACCGTGACCGCTGGGCCCGCCTCGCCGGGATGGGGGTGCGGACCGTCTTCGTCGCCACGCCCGACCTCGACACCCCCGACGACGTCCTCGCCCTTGCGGGTCTGAGCGCCTGAGCACCCCACGACCGCGCGGGTCGTAGGGTCGAACGCATGCAGACTCGTACTCTCGGCAACCAGCAGGTCGGCGCCATCGGCCTCGGCCTGATGACCTTCGACCAGACCGGCACCCAGCCCCGCCAGCAGCTCCTCGACACCGTCACCGCCGCGCTCGACGCGGGCGTCACGCTCTTCGACACCGCCGACGCCTACGGCCCCGGTGACGAGCTCGGAGCGCACGCCCAGGGCGCCAACGAGCGGCTGATCGTCTCGATCCTCGACGAGCTCGGCGTGCGCGACCGCGTGGTCCTCGCGACCAAGGGCGGCCACGTGCGCACCGACGGCGGCAACTGGGACGTCGACTCGTCCGCGGCCCACCTCAAGGCAGCCGTCGACGCCAGCCTCGAGCGCATCGGCGTCGAGCAGCTCTCGCTGTGGCAGCACCACCGCCCCGACCCCCAGGTTCCCTACGACGAGGTCATCGGCACCCTCAAGGAGATCGCCGACAGCGGCAAGGTCGCCCACGTCGGCCTGTCCAACGCCGACCCCGACCAGATCCGCGCCGCCCACGCGGTGCTCGGTGACGCCCTGGTGAGCGTGCAGAACCAGTTCAGCCCGAAGTTCCGCTCGAGCAAGCCCGAGATCGACGTGTGCGAGGAGCTCGGCCTGGCCTTCCTGCCGTGGAGCCCGCTGGGCGGGCTCGGCGACGCCAAGGAGCTGGCCGAGAAGCACCCGGCCTTCGCCGAGATCGCCGCCGACCGCGGGGTGAGCGCCCAACAGGTCGCGCTCGCCTGGGAGCTGGCCCAGTCGCCGGTCGTCATCCCGATCCCCGGCGCCAAGCGGCCCACCTCGATCACCGACTCCGCCGCCGCCGCGGAGATCGAGCTGACCGCGGACGAGCTCTCCCGCCTCGACGCGAGCTGATCCGGGTGCCGCGCCCGCTGCTCAGCCGCGCCGTCGACACGGTCATGGACCGCTCGTTGGTCCTCGGCTACACGACGATCGGCCTGGCCGTGCGGCGGGTGCTGCCCGGGTGGCCTGCCGACGCGCCGGCCGGCGCGCTCCGCGGGCGGCACGTCCTGGTGACAGGGGCGAGCTCCGGGCTCGGCGTCGCCACCGTCAAGGGTGTCGCCGACCTCGGTGCGGCCGTCCACATGCTGGTGCGCGACGAGGCCAAGGGCGCGAAGGTCGCCGACGAGGTCCGGGCCACGCGGCCCGGTGTCGCGCTCCGGCTGTGGCGCTGCGACGTCTCCGACCTCGACGACGTACGCCGCTTCGCCACCGACTTCGCCGAGGAGGTCCCCGACCTCCACGCCGTGGTGCACAACGCGGGCATGATGCCGCCGACCCGCACCGAGTCGGCGCAGGGCTTCGAGCTGAGCATGGCCGTGCACCTGCTCGGACCAGTGGTCATGACGGAGGCGCTCCGCGGCCCGCTCTCCGGCGGCCGCGTGGTGTTCGTCAGCAGCGGCGGGATGTACGGCCAGCCGCTGCGGGCCGACGACCCGGGCTACGCCACCGGTGACTACGCCCCAGCGACGTCGTACGCCCGGTCGAAGCGCTGGCAGGTCGAGATGGCGCCTCTTCTGGCGGAGCGCTGGGCCGCCGACGCGATCACCGTCGCGACCATGCACCCCGGCTGGGCCGACACCCCCGGCGTGCAGGAGTCGCTGCCCCGGTTCCGCGCGATCACCCGGCCGGTCCTGCGCGACGACGCGCAGGGCGCCGACACCAGCGTCTGGCTCGCGGCCGTCGAGCCCGCGCCGCCGACCGGGAGGTTCTGGCACGACCGGGTCGAGCGACCGACCAGCCTGCTGCCGACCACGAAGCCCGGCCCGGACGTACGCGCCCGTGCCTGGCAGTGGCTGCACGAGGCCGCGGGGCTCCATGACTGACGTCTGGCCGCTCGTCCACGTCGAGCGCCACGCGCTGATCGCCGACCTCGAGGGGTTGACCGACCAGCAGTGGTGCACGCCCTCGCTCTGCGACGGATGGACGGTCCACGACGTCGCCGCGCACCTCGTCGGCAACGCGGGACCCATGACGATCCCCGGGCTGGTCCTCGCGATGGCCCGCGCGCGCTTCGACTTCGACCGGATGAACCAGGCCGACGCCGCGCGCGAGCTCGGCGACGGACCGGCGTACACCTTGCGGCGGCTGCGCGAGGTCGCCGACAACACCGACGCGCCGCCGTTCGTGCCGCTCGTGGTGCGGCTGGTCGAGGAGGTGGTGCACGGCGAGGACGTACGCCGTCCGCTCGGCATCGCGCACGACTACCCGCTCGCCGCGGTGGTGCCCGCCCTCGAGCACCAGGTGCGCACCACGGCGTCGATCGGCGGCGGCCGCGAGCGCGCCGCCGGCGTACGACTCCGGGCCACCGACGCCGACGTCTCCATCGGCGAGGGACCCGAGGTCTCGGGTCCTGCGGTGTCCCTCCTCCTCGCGGTCTCCGGCCGCTCGGAGGCGCGTGCCGACCTTGCCGGCCCCGGCCTGTTCGCCCTCGGGTAGGTGGGTCGCGCCGTCTAGGGTGGCGCGGTGCTGAGCCTGCAGATCGATGCCGACGTCCGCCTGACCGACCTCGAGCCCTGGCACGCCGAGCAGCTCGCCGGGCTGTTCCGCGCACACGGCGCCGACTTCTACGACTGGCTGCCGTGGGAGGGCTTCGAGGACGTCGAGGGCGCTCGCGGCTTCATCGACGGATTCACGAAGGGCCGTGGCGAGGGCAGCCGCCGCCTCTACGGGATCTGGGTGGGTGACGAGCTCGTCGGTGGCACCCTCTTCCCGAGCATCAATGCCCGCTCCCGGATCGCGGAGGCAGGCGTCTTCCTCGCGGCCTCGGCGCGCGGTCGCGGGATCGTGACCCGCGCCGTCGCGGCCATGCTCGACTGGGCGTTCACCGAGCGCGGCCTGCACCGCGTCGAGTGGCGCTGCGCTCCCGAGAACCTCGCCAGCCGACGTGTCGCCGAGCGCCTCGGGTTCACCCACGAGGGCACCCTCCGTGAGGTCTTCCCCGTCCGCGAGGAGCGCCAGGACCTCGAGGTCTGGGCGATCCTCTCCCGCGAGTGGTCCGGCCTCCCGCCGCGGAGGGTCGACGCCTGACATCGGAAAACTTGACTCGTTCAAGAAAGCGGGGCAGGGTGGGGACCGATGGACGACAGCGATTTCGAGCACCTGCTCCGCAGCGCTGACCTGAGGGTCACGCGGCCCCGTCTCGCCGTGCTGCGCGCCGTACGCCGCCAGCCGCACGCCGACACCGGCAGCCTCCTCGCCGCGGTCCGCGCCGACGAGGCGACCGTGTCCCACCAGGCCGTCTACGACGTGCTCGGTGCGCTCACCGAGGCGGGCATCGTCCGACGGATCCAGCCCGCCGGCTCGGTCGCGCGCTACGAGCTGCGCGTCGGCGACAACCACCACCACGTCGTGTGCCGTTCCTGCGGCGCCGTTGCGGACGTCGACTGCGCGGTCGGCGTACGCCCCTGCCTCGACGCCTCCGACACCCACGGCTTCGTCATCGACGAGGCCGAAGTGACCTACTGGGGCACCTGCTCCGACTGCTCCACCGCATCCGTATCCGCCTCCAGCAGCAACTGAAAGGGACACCTCATGCCCACTGACGACCTGCCCAACGACTCGGCCGCCTCTGTCGACACCTCCGACAGCAACCAGGCCAACGCCGAGGTCGGCGGGATGAACCAGGACGCCCCTGCCGGCCAGTGCCCGGTGCTGCACGAGGGCATGAAGCACCCCACCCAGGGTGACGCCAACAGCGAGTGGTGGCCCGAGCGGCTCAACCTCAAGATCCTGGCCAAGAACCAGCCCGTGACCAACCCGCTGGGTGCCGACTTCGACTACGCCGAGGCGTTCTCGACGCTCGACCTGGGCGCCGTCAAGTCCGACATCGCCGCGATCCTCCACGACAGCCAGGACTGGTGGCCGGCCGACTACGGCCACTACGGCCCGCTGATGATCCGGATGGCGTGGCACAGCGCCGGCACCTACCGCGTGCAGGACGGCCGCGGCGGCGGTGGCACCGGCCAGCAGCGCTTCGCGCCCCTCAACTCCTGGCCCGACAACGGCAACCTCGACAAGGCCCGGCGCCTGCTGTGGCCGGTCAAGAAGAAGTACGGCAACGCACTGTCGTGGGCCGACCTGATGATCCTCACCGGCAACGTCGCGCTCGAGGACATGGGCTTCAAGACCTTCGGCTTCGCCGGCGGTCGCGTCGACGCCTGGGAGCCCGACGACGACGTCTACTGGGGCCCGGAGACCGAGTGGCTCGGTGGCGACAAGGGTGGCTCGCAGCGCTACTCCGGCGACCGCGAGCTCGACAACCCGCTCGCTGCGGTCCAGATGGGCCTCATCTACGTCAACCCCGAGGGCCCGGAGGGCAACCCCGACCCGCTGCTCGCGGCCTACGACATCCGCGACACGTTCGGCCGGATGGCGATGAACGACGAGGAGACCGTCGCGCTGATCGCCGGTGGCCACACCTTCGGCAAGACCCACGGTGCTGCCGACCCCGAGGCGTACGTCGGTCCGGAGCCCGAGGCGGCGCCGATCGAGACCGGCGGCATGGGCTGGCTCAGCAAGTACGGCTCCGGTGTCGGCAAGGACGCCATCACCTCGGGCCTCGAGGTCACCTGGACCGACGTACCGACGCAGTGGAGCAACCGCTTCTTCGAGATCCTCTTCGAGCACGAGTGGGAGCTCTCCCAGAGCCCCGCTGGTGCTGCGCAGTGGGTCGCCAAGGACGCCGAGGCGATCATCCCCGCGCCCGACGAGGACGGTGCCAAGCGCCTGCCGACCATGCTGACGACCGACCTCGCCCTGCGCATGGACCCGGCCTACGAGCAGATCTCGCGCCGCTTCCTCGAGAACCCGGACGAGTTCGCCGACGCCTTCGCGCGCGCCTGGTTCAAGCTGACGCACCGCGACATGGGACCGGTCGCGCGCTACCTCGGTCCCGAGGTGCCGTCGGAGGAGCTGCTCTGGCAGGACCCGATCCCGGCCCCGGCACACACGCCGTCCACCGAGACGATCGCCTCGGTCAAGCAGTCGATCGCCGACTCCGGGCTCACCGTGAGCCAGCTCGTCTCGACCGCATGGGCGGCAGCGTCGTCCTACCGCGGCTCCGACAAGCGTGGCGGCGCCAACGGCGGCCGCATCCGCCTCGAGCCCCAGCGCAGCTGGGAGGTCAACGACCCGCAGCAGCTCGCGGGCGTCATCACCGTCCTCGAGGGCATCGCCGACGCGAACGACATCTCCTTCGCCGACACCGTGGTCCTCGCGGGCAACGTCGGTGTCGAGCAGGCCGCAGCCGCGGCCGGCGCGAGCATCGAGGTGCCGTTCACCCCGGGTCGCGGCGACGCCACCCAGGAGCAGACCGATGTCGAGTCGTTCGCGTGGCTCGAGCCCAAGGCCGACGGGTTCCGCAACTTCCTGCGCTCCGATGCCAAGCTGCCGGCCGAGTACCTCCTGATCGACAAGGCCAACCTCCTCAACCTCAGCGCTCCGGAGCTGACGGTCCTCGTGGGCGGCCTGCGCGTGCTGGGTGCCAACGCGGCCGCGTCGACGGACGGCGTGCTCACCGAGCGCCCGGGCCAGCTGACGAACGACTTCTTCGTCCACCTGCTCGACCTCGGCACGGTCTGGGCCCCCGCGGGCTCCAACGACCGCTTCGAGGCCAGCACGGGCGGTCGCGCGTGGACGGGGACGAGGGCCGACCTGGTCTTCGCCTCCAACTCCGAGCTGCGCGCCGTCGCGGAGGTCTACGCCCAGGACGGCGCCGAGGAGAAGTTCGTGCACGACTTCGTCGCCGCGTGGGTCAAGGTCATGGACAACGACCGCTACGACGTGGCCTGAGCCCGTACGCCGCACCTGATCCACCCCGGCAGCCCGGGCCCTCACGAGGGTCCGGGCTGTCGCCCATGCTGGGACCGATCCGCCGCGTGCGGGACTAGCGTGGGCGGATGGTCGACCACGCCACCCCCAACCTGCCGTCGCGCGACTTCGACACGACGGTGCAGTTCTACGCCGCCCTGGGGTTCGACGCGACCTACCGCGACACCGGCTGGCTGATCCTGCAGCGTGGCGGGCTGATGCTGGAGTTCTACCCCGATCCGTCGGTGGACCCGGCGACCACGTCGGCCGGCTCCTGCATGCGAGTGGACGACGTCGATGCGTTGTACGACGTCTGCGTCGCGGCCGGGATCCCGGTGACGCACCTCGGCTGGCCGAGGCTGCACCCGCCGCAGGTCGAGGGCTCGGGGATGCGGATCGGCGCGCTCATCGACCCCGACGGGTCACTGCTGCGACTCGTGCAGAACCCGGACTAGGCGTCCGGGGTCACGGCCTCGTCGCCGACCCGGATGGTGCCGGAGCCGAGCAGCCGGAACACCGTGCCGCCGCGCGGGGACCTCAGCGCCTGCATCGCACCGGGCCCGAGGTCGTCGTCGAGGAGGCGGCACGGTGCCGCGATGCGCACGACCTCCAGCTCGACGCCGCCGATCGTCATCCGCTCGCCGGGGCGGGTCGGGAGGGGTCCGTGGTCGAGGGTGATGTTGCGCCGGGTCAGGCCCGGTTCGACCGGTCGTCCCAGGACCTCGGCGGCCACGGCCAGGTCGTCGAGCGCCTGGACGGTGACGTGCCGGTGCCTGCTCCCGTGGTAGCGATCGCCGACCAGACCGACCCCTGCCTCGGCCTCGACGGAGGTGACGGACTTCGTGGGCAGGCGACGACCCGGGGCGACGTGGATGGAGTGGACGCGAGGACTCACGCGGTGACCGTACGTCGCACGGACAATGCGGTCGCCCACCGTCCGGTCCGGTGGGCATGATCGACGGATGGACCACCACCTCCTCGACCCCACGACCGCCCTCCAGCACTACCTGCAGGAGGCGCGCGACGCGCTCCTGTGGAAGCTCGACGGTCTCGGTGAGCGCGACCTCCGGCTGCCGAGGACGCCCACCGGCACCAACCTGCTGGGCATCGTCCGGCACTGCGCCAACGTGGAGATCGGCTACTTCGGTCCGACCTTCGGCCGCGAGTGGCCCACGCCCGACGCGGCGCTGCTCGTCAGTGACGAGGAGGCCGCCACCGATCCGCAGGCCGACTGGTGGGTGCCTGCGGAGGTCTCCGCGGCCGAGGTCGCCGACTTCTACCGGGAGGTCTGGGCCTTCAGCGACGCCACCATCGCCGACCTGTCGCTCGACGCGGTCGGTGCCGTGCCGTGGTGGCCCGAGGAGCGGCGCGAGGTGTCGCTGCTGCGGATCATCGTGCACGTCATCTCCGACACCACCCGCCATGCCGGCCACGCCGACATCCTGCGCGAGGGCATCGACGGAGCCGCCGGGCTCGCGGTCGCGTCCACCAACCTGCCCGACCTCGACTGGACGGCGTACGTCGACAGGCTGACGGCTGCTGCAGACCAGTTCGCGCGGCCGTAGCGCACGGCCCGGCAACGGACCACACTGGCGGGATGAGTGCGTCCACGGGCTGGCGACTGCCTGAGACCGATGCGGGCTGGGTCACCGACGGCGGTCTCGAGACCGACCTGATCTTCCACCGGGGGCTCGACCTGCCGGACTTCGCGGCGTTCCCGCTCCTCGACGCGGACGACGGGCGGGCGGTGCTCGCGGACTACTACCTCGCGTACGCCGACGTGGCGGCGCGGGCCGGCGCCGGACTCCTGCTCGAGACGCCGACCTGGCGGGCCAACGCCGACTGGGGTGCGCGCCTGGGTTACGACGCCCACGGCCTGGCCCGGATCAACCGCGACGCGGTCGCCTTCCTCCGCGACCTGGCCGACGGGAGCGGGGTGAGGGACACGCTGGTCGTCGGGGCCCTCGGGCCGCGCGGCGACGGCTACCTCGCCGGTGACCTCGACGCCGACAGGTACGCCGGCTACCACCGTCCCCAGCTGGCGGCGTTCGCCGACGCGGGCGCCGACCTCGCGACGGCGTACACGCTGACGACGGTCGCCGAGGCGACCGGGATCGTGCGCGCCGCCCAGGACGTCGGCCTCCCGGTGGCGATCTCCTTCACCGTCGAGACCGACGGCCGGCTCCCCGACGGCACCGCGCTCGGGGCGTCCGTCGAGTCCCTCGACACGGCGACCGGGTCCGGTGCGGCCCACCTCCTCGTCAACTGCGCGCACCCCGACCACGTGACTCCCGGCCTCGACCCGTCCGCACCGTGGTCGGCGCGGATCTCCGGGCTGCGGGTGAACTCGTCGCGGCTCACCCACGCCGAGCTCGACGAGGCCGAGGAGCTGGACGAGGGCGACCTCGCCGAGCTGGCCTCCGGCACGCGCGCGCTGGCAGACGCGCTGCCGGGCGTGCGGATCCTCGGGGGTTGCTGCGGCACCGACGCGCGCCACGTCGCGGCCATCTGGGACGGCTGGTCGCCGGTCGCCGGGGCGGGTCATAAGTAGGAAGCGCGCTGTCGGAGCTCCGTCCTACAGTCGTCGGGTGCCCATGGACGAGCTGGACCCGGTCCCGGCGGACCCCGCGGCCCCGCAGGTCGAGGCCCACCTCCCGCCCGGAGTGAGCCGAGGTCCGGAGACGCTGCGCGCCTTCCGCGCCGTCCTCGGCAACACGCTCGTCGCCAACGTGACGTCGAGCTACCTCTGGTTCGCGCTGACCTTCTGGGCCTACCTCGAGACCCGCTCGGTGATGGCCACCGCGATCATCGGCGGCGGCTTCATGCTCTTCACGGCCGTCTTCGGGACCTTCTTCGGCACGCTCGTCGACCACCACCGCAAGAAGCTGGTCATGCTCGCCTCGTCGACGATCACGTGGGTGACCTACGCGCTGGCCGGGGTGGTCTGGCTGCTGCTCGGCGAGGAGCGGCTCGCCGACTGGGGCAGCGCGTGGTTCTGGCTGTTCTCCGCGGTCATCCTGGTCGGCGGCGTGGTCGAGAGCCTGCGCAACATCGCCCTCTCCACGACCGTGACCCTGCTCGTGCCGGAGGACGGCCGCGACAAGGCCAACGGGCTGGTCGGCACCGTCCAGGGCATCGCCTTCATGATCACCAGCGTCTTCAGCGGACTGAGCGTCGGCCTGCTCGGGATGGGCTGGACCTTGGCGATCGCGATCGCGCTGACCGGGGCGTCGTTGCTGCACCTCGTGCCGATCACCATCCCCGAGCTCGACCCCGAGCCGGAGGAGGGCGCCTCCCGCTTCGACGTCAGGGGTGCGGTGGTCGCGATCCGGGCGGTGCCGGGACTCGTCGCGCTGATCCTGTTCTCCACCTTCAACAACCTCGTCAGCGGCGTCTACATCGCGCTGATGGACCCCTACGGCCTGACCCTGTTCAGTGTCGAGGCGTGGGGGATCGTTCTCGGTGTGACCGGGATCGGCTTCGTCGTCGGCGGCGGGCTGGTCGCCAAGTACGGCCTCGGCGCCAACCCGGTGCGTACGCTCCTGCTGGTCAACGTCGGCGTGGCCGTGCTCGGGATGACCTTCACCCTGCGCGAGTGGGCCTGGCTCTACGTCCTGGGCCTCTTCCTCTTCATGTGCATCATCCCGGCCGCCGAGTCGGCCGAGCAGACCATCATGCAGCGGGTCGTCCCCTTCCGCACCCAGGGCCGCGTGTTCGGGTTCGCGCAGAGCGTCGAGCTCGCAGCCAGTCCCTTCTCGGCCTTCCTGATCGGACCGATCGCCGAGTTCTGGCTGATCCCCTACATGGACTCCGCCGAGGGCCGCTCGACGTGGGGCTGGCTCGTCGGCGGCGGCGAGGCCCGGGGCATCGCCCTGGTGTTCCTCGGCGCGGGCGCGATCATGCTCGTGACGGTGATGATCGCGCTCGTCTCGGCGCCCTACCGCCGCCTCTCGCAGGCCTATGCCGCCGCTCCGCCGCAGCGGCTGGAGACCGAACAGACCTCCTGAGCAGGTGTGATCTTTCCCCCACCAGGGTCTGGTCAAGGTCTGCGACCGCGACCTAGGGTCGGGAGCGCAGGGAGCTGTTGGGCTGATCATGTCCACCTTCCTGCCTCTCGGAAAGGAAGAACCTCGTGAGATCCACGACCCTTGGGCTGTCCCTTGCCCTCATCACAGGAGCCGGGGCACTGACCCTGGCCCCCGCCACCGCCGCACCGTCGGCGACCAACCGCAGTGTCGGCGAGGCGCGTTCGGCGAACTCCGACCACGTCCTGCCCAACCCCGCGTCGGAGAAGCAGGCAGCGCTCCGTCAGGAAGCCTGGGCCGACGTGCTCAGCGGCGAGGCGACGCCGGAGTCCATCAGCGGCAACAGCGTCCTCAAGGTGGGCAAGGAGCGCGCGACGAGCGGACGCACCAACGCCCGCGGGACCGCGACGACCACGCAGGACCAGTACGTCGAGCTGAGCAACGAGCGGACCGACAAGGTCTTCGTGTTCCTCGTCGACTTCGGCACCGAGCGCCACCCCGACTACCCGGACAAGGACATCTCGGCGGCGACGCCCGGCCCGGTGACCTACGAGGGCCCGGGGTTCAACGAGATCCCGCAGCCGGGTCCGGACGACAACTCCACGCAGTGGCGTGCCGACTACGACAAGCAGTACTACCAGGACCTCTACTTCGGTGACGGCGAGCTCGCCGACTCCCTCAAGAGCTACTACGAGCGCCAGTCGTCGGGTCGCTACAGCGTCGACGGTATGGTCACCGACGTCACGCGGGTCCGCTACAACCAGGCGCGCTACGGCCGCAGCAACGGCTTCCCGTGCACCGGCAACGTCTGCTCCAACACCTGGGAGCTGGTGCGTGACGGCATGACCCAGTGGGTCGCCGACCAGAAGGCCGCCGGCCAGACCGACGCCCAGATCAAGGCGACGGTGGCGCAGTACGACATCCGCGACCGCAACGACTTCGACGGTGACGGCAACTTCGACGAGCCCGACGGCTACATCGACCGGTTCCAGATCATCCACGCCGGTGGCGACCAGGCCGACGGTGACCCGATCTACGGCGAGGACGCCATCTGGAGCCACCGCTGGAAGGCGTTCCAGGACACCGGCCAGGGCCCGACTCCCGGCGGCGTCGCCAACCCCGACGGCGGCACGCAGATCGGCAACACCGGGATCTGGGTGGCCGACTACACCGTGCAGCCCGAGAACGGCGGCATCTCCGTCGTCGCCCACGAGTACGGTCACGACCTCGGCCTGCCGGACCACTACGACACGGCCGCCTCTGGCGACAACCCCGTGAGCTGGTGGACCCTGATGGCCCAGAGCCGCGTCTCCGACGCCGGCGACCAGGGCATCGGCACCCGCGCCGCCGACCTCGGCGTGTGGGACAAGCTGCAGCTCGGCTGGCTCGACTACGAGACGGTGGTGGCCGGTCAGGACCGCACCATCGACCTCGGCCCCCACGAGTACAACACCAACAAGGCCCAGGGTGTGGCCGTCGTCCTGCCGGACAAGCAGATCGCGACCACCCTGCCGACGCCGCCCGAGGGCACCAAGCACTGGTTCAGCGGCTCGGGCGACGACTACCAGGCTTCGATGTCCCGCGCCGACCTCGCAGTTCCGGCCGGCACCACCACGCTGTCGCTGAAGGCCGCGTGGAACATCGAGGAGGACTACGACTACGGCTACTTCGAGGTCCAGTCCCCTGTCGGCACCGGTGCATGGACGCCGATCAGCACCACGTCGCTAGACCCCGACACCGACGGTGACACCAACCCCGCCAACGACCCGGTCAAGGAGACCGGCATCGACGGAGTCAGCAACGGCTACGTTGCGGCCACCTTCGACCTCTCGGCCTACGCCGGGCAGACCATCGGCTTCCGGGCCCGCTACGCCACCGACGGTGCCGTCCAGGGTCAGGACCCCGCACTGGGGTGGTCGGGCCTGCTGGTCGACGACATCAAGGTGACCAACGCGACGAGCACGACCGCGCTCTTCGCCGACGGCGCCGAGACGTCCCCCAACGGGTGGGCGCTCGACGGGTTCCGCTCGGTTGGGGCCAGCTACAACACGGCGTACGACCAGTTCTACCTGGCCAGCTACCGCGCCTACGTCTCCTACGACAAGTACCTCCGCACCGGTCCCTACAACTTCAGCTTCGCGGACCGGCCGGACTTCGTGGAGAAGTTCCCCTACCAGGACGGCCTCCTGGTGAACTACTGGGACTCGTCCTACAGCGACAACAACACCAGCCAGCACCCCGGTGGTGGCCTGGTGCTGCCGATCGACGCCAACCCGCAGGCGCACTACAACCTGCAGGGCCAGGCGTGGCGTGGACGCATCCAGACCTACGACGCGCCGTTCGGTCTGCAGAAGTCGGACTCCTTCTACCTGACGGCCGCAGGGCGACGCAGCTACATCCGTGGCCGCGACGCGGTCCCGACGTTCGACGACAGCAACCCCAACCGCTATTTCCAGCCGTTCGTCGCCGCGGGCCTGCCCCGCGTCGGCGTGAAGACGGCCGGAGTGGGCGTCAGGATCCGGGTGGTCTCGCAGAACGACACCAGCATGCGGATCCGCGTGCGCTGATCAGCGCCATTGAGCACCTGAACGACTGAACCGACCAGCGGGGTCGGGGGCCTCCGGGCTCCCGGCCCCGCTGTGGTGTCTCACTCCACGGGCGGCAGGACCCGCACCGAGGTGGCGGTCACGACCGGGCCGCCGCAGCCGGTGGCCCTCAGGTCGGGGGCGCCGGTGACCTGCACCCGGTCGTGCCTCACGAGCTCGGCCGCGAGCTCGCCGGCGATGGTCCAGGTGATGTCGTTGTCGTCCCTGACCACCACACAGTCGCCGTCCTCGACGACCTGGCCGACGACGCGGACCTTCTGGAGGCCCTCGCTCGGAGGCGTGGTGGTGCCGGTGGACGGCTCCGTGGTCGGCTCGGTGGACGGCTCCGCGGTCGGCTCGGTGGACGAGCTCGGGTCGGTGGCGCTCATGTCGGACCCCCCGCCGCACCCGGAGACGGACAGGACGAGGACGGCCGCCGCGACAGACCCGAGAAGTGTGCTGCGCATGGTGGTGGGACGTGCCCGGTCACCCAGCCGCTCCCTCGGGCATGCGCGCGCGCAGGAAGGCCACCGTGCGGTCCATCGCCGCGATGAACGCCGGCCCGAACGCGTGGGCGTCGTCGTACCACTCCAGGGTGGAGTCGACGCCCGCCTGCGTCAGCGCCCGCTGCGTCGCGCGGGCCCACGGCGGCGGGCAGGTGTCGTCGAAGCGCCCGTGGACCAGGAGCACCGGCTCGGTGATGTCGCCGAAGGCGGGCCGTGAGGAGACACCGCGCCAGAACTCGGGGTCCTCGCCCGGCAGGCCGTGCCGTCCACGGAAGTCGGCCTTCAGCTCCGCCAGGGGCGCGTCCGGGCGCTGGAACTGGTCGAAGTTCTCCGCCTCCAGGCTGGAGACCGACGCCCAGCCGACCCCGGCGGCGAACAGTCCGGGCTCGGCGGCGAGTGCCTTGAGCATCACGCCGCCGCCCATCGACCGCCCGAAGAGGGCGACGCGGTCGGGGTCGACGCGTACGTCGCGGGAGTCCCGCAGCGCGTGGACCGCGGCCGCGACGTCGGCGGAGTAGCCGAGCCGGACGGCCTGCTGGACGCGCGGGTCGTCGGTCGACTCGGCGTGGTTGCGGTAGTCGACGTGCAGCGCGACGAAGCCGCGCTGGGCCAGGAACCCGCGCTCGCGGGTCATGCCCTGCCCCCGGACGTAGTAGGCCGGGTCGATGTAGCCGTGCGCCAGCACGACCGCCGGCCATCCTTGGTCACCTCCGGGTGCGCGACCGGTCGGCACGTTGAGGACGCCACTGATCCGCAGCGGTGCCGTGCCCTTGCCGGCCGTGGTCGAGGCGAACGTGACGTCGTACGACGTGTAATCGGGCGTGCGCTCGCGGACCGCGCCGAGGCGGAGGTCGCCGCCGGTGAGGTCGGCCGCGGCGAGGGCCGCGACGGAGATCGGGTTCGGCGGGTCCTCGGTCGGCTCCTCGGTCGGCTGCTCGGTGGGCTCCTCCGACGCCGTGGGCTCCTCGGTCGGGGTGCTCGCGCTGCTCGACGGGGCGGGTGTCTCGGAGGTCGGAGTGGGTCCTGCGGTCTCCGTGCCCGAGCAGGCAGCGAGGAGGGGCAGGGTCGCCAGTGCTGTCGCGCCGCGGCGCCAGGGGCCGTCCATTCCTCCAGTGTGCGGGACGCCTCCCAGCCCGGTCGGTCACAGATGCGGTCGCCCGCACGTCGGGAGAGTGGGAACAATGACCGTGGAGAGGGTGGGCGCATGGACCAGACGGAGATGTTCGAGGCCGAGCGGCCGCGACTGCTCGGCATCGCGAGCCGGGTGCTCGGCGACCACGCCGAGGCCGAGGACGTCGTCCAGCAGGCGTGGCTGCGGCTCGACCGCGCGGCGTCCCGCGATGGCAGCCCGGACGGCGCCGGTGGGATCGACAACCTCGCGGCCTGGCTCACCACCGTGACCACGCGGCTGTGCCTGGACCGCCTGCGGGCACGTACGCCGGTGCCGGTCGAGGACATCGAGCTCGCGGAGACCGCCCCGGACCCGGCCGACGACGTCGCGCTGGCCGACACGGTCGGCATCGCGCTGCAGGCGGTGATCGACCGGTTGTCACCGCGCGAGCGGGTCGCCTTTGTGCTGCACGACAGCTTCGCCTTCGAGTTCGCCACGATCGCCGCAGTGCTCGACACCACCCCGGCCGCGGCCCGCAAGCTGGCCTCGCGTGCCCGCGCCAAGGTCGCCCAGCCGGCGCCCGAGGACGCGCTGGCCGACTGGGAGGTGGTGGACGCCTTCATGGCGGCCGCCCGGGAGGGCGACTTCGAGCGCCTGCTCCAGCTGCTCGCCCCCGACGCCGTCGTCGGTGCGGACGAGGCGGCGATCCTGGCCGGCACCCCGGCCGCGATCGAGGGCCGCGACGAGGTCGCCGCCTTCTTCAACGGCAGCGCCCACTCGGCCCTGGCCGTCTTCGTCGGGGACCGTCCCGCGTCGGCGTGGTTCCTGCGGGGCGAGGCCAAGGTGGTCTTCGACTTCGCCGTCGACGACGGTCGCGTCACCGCCATCACCTTCCGGGCCGAGCCCGCGGTCCTCGCCCGGGTCGTACGCCGCTCCGGCGGGGAGCCGAAGTGACACACCACCAGCCAGGTCCCACGGTCAGGTGCGTTGCGTGGTGACACACCCCGTGTCACCACACGGCGGCCCCGGTGCCGGGATGCTGCACCTGGTGCTTCACGTCCCGCGGTCACACCGGCACCCCGCCAGACGTCAGACCAGCAGAACCCCTACGGAGGAGAACCCATGAAGACGATGACCTGTCGCCAGCTCGGCGGCCCCTGCGACCTCGCGCACCGGGGCGAGACGCACGACGACGTGATCAACGCGCAGGACCAGCACCTCAAGCAGGCGGAGAAGGCCGGCGACGCGGCCCACCAGCCGGCGCGCGACGAGATGAAGAGCCGCTGGCGGCACCCGAAGAAGTCGCTCGGCTGGTACCGCGACATGAAGCAGGCCTTCGCGGACCTGCCCGAGGGCTGATCCGCCGCGGTGGGAGGCGAGCCTCTTCCCAGCCGGGTCACGTCGTCGCACACTGGGTCCCCACCCACCCAGAGGACCCTCCATGACTGAGCTCCAGGTCGTTGCCACCATCCCCACCAAGCCCGAGGCCGCCGATGCCGTCCGGGAGGCGCTGACGACCCTGGCGGAGGCGACCCGCGCCGAGGACGGCTGCCTGGCCTACGACCTGTTCGAGTCGGGCAGCGCTCCGGGCACGTTCGTGACGGTGGAGCGCTGGACGGACTCCGCAGCGCTCGACGCCCACATGGGCATGCCGCACGTGGCGGCTGCGTTCGCGGCCGCAGAGGGTGCGCTCAGCGGTGAGGTCGCGATCCACCCTCTCCAGCCCGTCGGCTGAACCAGCGGATCAGCGTCGGCGGTCGGCCAGCACCCAGGCTGCGCCGGCCGCGACGGCGGTGACGCCGAGGACCGAGGGCCACGTCCCGACCTTCTTGGCGAGCGGGTGCGAGACACCCATCGCGGCCCAGTAGACCGCCGACAGCCCGACCGCCAGAGGCGCCCCGCCGACGGCGTACCACTGGCGCGCCGCCACCACGTTGGCGCCGAGCATGGCAGCTCCGCCGAGAGGACGTACGCCGGTCTGCTGGGCGAGCGCGAAGCCGCCGACGAGTCCGGCGGCGAGCAGGGGGGCGGTGGGGACGGAGCTCAGGTCAGGCACGTCACCGAGCCTAGCCAGCGTCGCCTCCCGCGACGAGTGACCACCATGAAGGCAGTTCGTCGCGTGATCCGCTCTCGTCACGCTCGGCGCGTAGCGCCCGTGCACCAACTGCCTTCATGGTGTCGAACCAGAGGTCCGACGCCGGCGCTCGATCTCGCAGGTCTGCGCGAGCCCGAGCGCCCAGCACGTCGGACACCCGCGCAGCAGCACCGCGGCCGGCACTACCAGCAGCAGGGCGAGCGGTCCGAGCCACGGCACCAGCACGAAGGCCGCCACCATCAACGGCAGGCCGAGCGCCCCCCGGACGAGGTGCCGGGGGACGCTGCGGCTGGCGAACATGGTGTCGGGCTGGCTCACGCTCGTCCTTCGAGGCGAAGCCCCGGCCCGGATGGGTCAGCCGCGACCCACCCGGCCGAGGGTGCCGGCCGCCCAGCAGACCTTCGCGACGCAGTCGACGACGTGGTAGCCGAGGTCGCTGACGCGGGTCCACGTGGCGCCACCGTCGCGGGTGAGGCTGGTGCCCACCGAGCCCTTGTAGTCGCCCGTCGCGACAGCGACCTTCCAGCCACGGACGTACGTCACGTCCTCGCCGACGTGGGTGAGGCTGATGCCGCCCGTCCAGGTGCGTCCGTCGCGGGTGTAGGCCACGTTGTCGTCGTTGACCGGCTTCTCGCCGAAGTCACCACCGACGGCGATCCCCCGCCGCGGTGAGGCGAAGGCGCCCGCGAAGCCACCGGCGGCCGGCCCGGCCGGGATCCCCGACTCGACAGCCGTCCAGGTCAGGCCGCGGTCGTCGGAGCGGAGCACCCGCGACCGCTTCCCACCGGTGATGAGGAAGGCCGCCTTGCCGGCGGTGACGAGGCAGTCGCCGCTCGCGGCGAAGCCGAACTCCTTGTCCGACGCGGGCATCCCGGCGGAGGGGAGCACGGTCCAGGTCCGCCCGCGGTCGCTGGTGGACAGGATCCGCAGCTTGCCGTCGACCGGGTCGCTGACCGCGAGGCCCTTGCGGCCGCCCGGGTAGAACGCCATGCAGTCGTAGAACGCATCGGCATCGGGGTTGCGGAAGGCCTCCGTCCAGGAGGCGCCGCCGTCGGTGGAGCGGTAGATCCGCGATGCCTCGCCGGGGCCGATCGCCAGGACGTGGGCGACCTTGCCGTGCACCTCGACGTCACGGAAGGACAGGCCCGCGGTGTCGTCGGGACTGACGTCGGTCCAGGTCTCGCCGCGGTCCGTCGTGCGGAAGACGCGTGCCGGGCCGCCGTCGGTGAGGCTCTCGCCAGTGACCCACGCCTCCTTCTTGCTCACTGCGGTGAGGCCACGGAAGTTCTGGTCGGCGTCGATGACCGACTCGGTCCAGTCGTCGTCGAACGGGTTGCTCTTCACAGGAGCGGGCTTCACGGCCGAGGAACCTGCTTGGGGGTCGGGCGCCGAGGTGGCGGTCGCTGGGAAGGCCAGGGCCAGGGCAAGGGCGGGGATGAGGGTGACTCCGAGTCGTCGCATCCGGCCACCTTGCAGCCGCATACGGCTGCTTGTCCAGCATCGACACGGACGGCGCATGCGGCAGCCGATCGTCCGGTGGCGGGGCTAGCGTCGGTGCCATGACCACTGACGACATCTGGGTTCCGCCGCCCTGGGAGCCACCGATCGCCGGCACCGAGGCCGAGCACCTGCTGGGCGCCCTCGGGCGGATGCGGACCACCCTGCGGTGGAAGGCCGACGGCCTCGACGAGGCGGGCCTGCGCAGCCGGATCAGCTCCTCGCGCCTCTCGCTCGGCGGGCTGCTGCTGCACCTCGCGATGGGGGAGGACTACTACCTCACCACCAAGCTGCGCGGTGAGGAGCTGGTCGAGCCGTGGCGCTCGCTGGGCCACGACGGCACGGACGAGTGGGAGTTCACGACCGAGGCGTTCAGCGCGGCCCAGACGTACGCGATCTTCGACGACGCGGTCCGGCGCAACGACGCCCGGCTCGAGGGGGCGCTGGCCGAGGGCGGTCTCGAGCTGGTCGCCCACGTCGACGACGGCAACGGCAACCACCCCCGGTTGCGCCGGCTGCTCGTCGACCTGCTCGAGGAGTACGCCCGGCACACCGGTCACGCCGACCTGCTGCGCGAGGCCGTCGACGGCCGGGTGGGTGAAGACCCGCCGGAGGACTGGACCCCGCCGTGGCTCTGGACGAGGCCCGTCCAGGGGTCCGCGCACGGTTTACGGGGTGCGGATTGAGGGGAGGTCACAGGCATGTCGACCTACCAGGTGGATCCGGACGAGCTGCGGGCCGGCGCGAGCGACCTGCGCAGCGCCGCGAGCGCGGCACGCGCCGCTGACGGGACGGACGCGATCTCCACCCTGGGTGCCGCGCTGCCCGGCTCCAGCACCGCGTCGGTGATGCCGCAGCTCGCGACGGCGTGGGACGAGGGCATCGACTCGTGGGCGGGATCGGTCGACGACTTCGCCGACGGCCTCGACGCGGCGGCCGCGGACGCCGAGGCGGCGGACGCCAGCGCCAGGCTCGTGCAGGAGTGGCTCCAGAAGTTCCTCGGCGGTGGGTCGTGAGCATCACCTGGGGTGACCTGAGGTCCTGGCGTGCCGCCGGCGTCACGTCCGCGAGCGACCTGCTGCGCGCGGACATCAAGGCCCTGGAGCTGGCGCGCGACGCGGTCGAGAGCGACGCGATCCCGGCCTCCTTCGAGGGCTTCGCGCGCATCGCGGCCGTGGCTCGCCAGGCCGCCCTGGTCGCGACGATGGAGACCCACCTCGAGGGCCTCACGTCCTTCGAGCGCACCGTCTACGGCCAGGTCGCGACCGTCACGAGCATCGAGAGGGCCGTCCAGGACGTCGACACCGACGCAGCGGCCCAGCAGTTCTCCATCGACTCCTCCGGCACCGTCTCCGACGTCTCGCCGCCCCGGACCTTTGACAACACCTTCGAGCGCAACGAGCACCAGGACGGTCGGCGCCGCCAGCTCGAGGCCCTGGTCGCCCGGATGACCGCCGCCCTCGACGACGCCTACGCCGTCGACTCCGCGATCATCGGCGCCCGCCCGCACGGCTCCTTCAGCGACGACGGTCCGGACTACGTCGTCGACCCCGAGGTCGAGCGCGAGTGGGCCACGATGAGCGACGACGAGCGCCGGGCCGTGATCGAGCACATCGCCGAGGAGCAGGCCCGCGAGGCCGGTGTCGACGACTTCGAGGTCCGCATCGAGGACCTCGAGGACGCGGACGGCGACGGCGTGGACGACGACCCCGACACCGACTCGCGCGGCAGCTGGAGCGAGGACGACCGCGTGCTGCGCATCGACGAGGGCAACCTCGACGACCCGACCATCCTGGGCACGGTCGCCCACGAGGTCCGTCACGCCGAGCAGCGCAAGGCCGTCGACGACCTCCCGTGGTGGCCGTGGGAGGACTATCACGGTCCGCCGGGAGTGAGCCAGGAGGAGGTCGAGTCGTGGGAGGACAACTTCGACGACTACAAGACCTCGGACGACGACGGCTTCGACGCCTACCATGACCAGCCTGTCGAGGCAGACGCCCGCGAGACCGGCGGCGGCTACCTCGACGACCTCGACCGGGACGACCTCGAGCGGATCAGGGAGGAGGCACGATGACCACCCACGCAGCCGACCCCGCGGTCGCGGACCTCGCGCTCGTCTACGCCGGGACCCGCTCGCTCGCCGACCTCGCGCGCCTGCGCGACGCCGTACGCAGCTCGCCGGGGTTCGACGTCGGCCTCGACGTCGTCGGCGCGGTCTCGCCCGCCATGGCGCGGGGTGACCACGCAGCGGCGGTCGCCATCGTCCAGGCGCTGATGCCCGGCGCCTTCTTCTCCCCCTCGGCGCACGCCGCGCTGGGGGCGGCGCACGCCGCGCTCGGCGACGACGCGCGCGCCGGTGCCGAGCGGCGTACGCAGGTGCTCGCCCTCGAATCCATCCGCAGCACCGGCGACGGCACCCGCGAGCGTCCGTGGAGCGTGCTGCGCATCAGTGACCAGTACGACGTGCTGCGCGCCGACCGCCGCGTCCCGCGCGAGCAGACGCTCCTCGTCGTCGCCGGCCGCTCCCTCGACCGGCACGTGTGCGAGGACGGCAGCGAGGCGTGGTTCGAGGTCGGCCGGCTGGTGGGTGCGTGAGGTCGGGCCGGATCGCCGTCGCTGTCGTCGCGCTCGTGATGATCGCCGGATGCTCCTCGGACGACGGGACCGCCGGCTCCGCCACCGGCGGCCCCGGTGAGGGTGAGCAGGTCGAGGTGCCCGGCGTCCGGGTCACGGGGGACTCCGCAGCCCTGAGTCCCGACGGGACCCGCGTCGCGGTGCCCTGTGACGGCCGGTTGTGCGTGTGGTCCACGGCTGACGGCTCGCTCGAGGACGGGTGGGACGCAGGGGGCGTGGTCGCGTGGAGCGCCGCCGGACTGCTCGCCACCGACCGCACCTACGGCGGCACTGTCGCCGTGCAGGTCCTCGACCCCGGGACCGGCGAGGCCGTGGCGGGCGCGGACGCGTACGAGTCCGAGGTCGTCGAGGACGGCCCCGGCGACGGGCTGCGCGACCTGGCCTTCTCGGCGGACGGCGAGACCCTCGCCGGTGTCGGGGCCGACGGCGTCGTACGCCTCTGGCCGGTGGCCGACCCGCTCGCGGTCGTGGAGGTCGACCCCGAGGGCGACGCTCCCGTCGCCGTGGCCTTCGAACCTGACGGGTCGCGGGTCGCGATCGCCTCCTCCGACGCCCCGGTGGCCGTCCACGACGCCCGCACCGGGGAGGCACTCGGCTCCCTCGGCGGCGCCCCGCAGGGTGACGTGGCGTGGAGCCCGGACGGTGCCCGGATCGCCACGGCGTCCTTCGCGCTCGACGACGAGGCGGCGACGACGATCTGGGACGCGGAGTCCCTCGAGGTCGAGGCGACGCTGCCGCGACCGGCGTACCGGCTCGCCTTCGCTCCCGACTCCACGGCGCTGGTGCTGAGCGAGAAGGAGCAGACCGACGTCCTGGTGTGGACCTGGGCCGACGACGACCTGCGCACCCTGTCCGGCGCGACGGACGTGCCGCGCGCGGTGCTGGTGGCGCCCGACGGGACGCGGATCTTCGCCGTCAGCCCCCGCGACGGGGTGCTGTCGTGGGACGTGTCCGGCGGGGACGTCACCACGTTCGACCAGCCGGAGGAGTGACGCCGCTAGCTCGACGGCTCCGGGGCGTCGATGTCGGTGCACGTCACCTTCGGGTTCACGCCGGTGTAGTTGAGGGGTCCGGCGACGATGTTGAGCGCGATGTCGCTCACCTCGGAGCAGTTGGTGTCGGTGTCGTCGAAGTAGCCGCGCTGGAAGGCGGCGAACGCGCCGATCACCAGCCAGATCACCAGCAGGATGCCGATCAGTCGTCCCATGGGAGCCTCCTCGTGTCGCCCGGCCGGGTGGCCAGTGCTCGATCATGCGCAGGTCGTGCCTGCGCATGCCACCCACTCAGGGGTAGGCCGCCCTACGCTGCGTCCATGACGATCTTCACGGTGGGGTTCACGGTGCTGGCAGCCCTGCTCCACGTCTACATCTGGGTGCTCGAGTCGTTCCGCTGGACCGAGCCGTCGACCCGCAGGACCTTCGGGGTCTCCGAGGCCGACGCCCAGGTGCTGAGGTCGATGGCCTACAACCAGGGGTTCTACAACCTCTTCCTGGCGATCATCACGCTCGTCGGCGTCGGCCTGCTCAAGACCGAGCACTGGGTCGGGTCGGCCCTCGCGCTGGCCGGCACCGGCTCGATGCTCGCGGCCGCGATCGTCTTGGTCCTCCACGACCGGACGATGGTGCGGGCGGCCCTGATCCAGGGGACGCTGCCGGCGCTCGCGGTGCTGTTCCTGCTCCTCGAGCTCTAGGTCGTGGCCGCTAGCCGGCCAGCCAGCTGTGCACGAGCGAGACCACCGAGGCACCCTCACCGGTGGCGGAGGCGACCCGCTTCATCGAGCCGGAGCGGATGTCGCCGATCGCGAAGATGCCCCGCAGCGTGGTGGCGAGGTCGGCAGGAGGTACGTCGTCGTGCCAGTGCTCGCGGCTGATGTCGCGGCCGGTGAGCACGAACCCCTTGGCGTCGAGCTCGACCGCGTCCGGCAGCCAGCCGCACTCCGGCGCGGCGCCGAGCAGCAGGAACAGCCCGCGCGCCTCGACCCGCTCGCGGCTGCCGGTGTCGACGTCCTCGAGGTCGAGCCACGCCAGGTGGCTGACCTCGTCGGGTCCGCCGTCGACGACCCGCGTCGAGCCGCGCACGGTGATGCGCGGGTTCCACTCGACCTCGTTGATGAGGTAGGACGACATGGTGGCGGTCAGGTCGCGGCGGCGTACGACGATCGTGACCTGGCTCGCGAAGCGGGCCGCGTGGATGGCGGCCTGCCCGGCCGAGTTGCCGCCGCCGACGATGACCACGTGGTCGCCGGCCAGCTCGCGCGCGGCCTGCATCGCCGCCCCGTAGTAGACGCCGCGGCCGACGAGCTCCTCGAGGGAGTCGACGCCGAGGCGGCGGTAGTCGACGCCCGTGGCGATGAGGACGGAGCGTGCGTGGACGTCGCCGCCCTCGGTGTGCACGATGTGGTGGTCCCCGTCCTCGCACGGTGAGATGCCGGTCGCGGGCCAGCCGGTGAAGAAGCGGGTGCCGAAGCGCAGCGCCTGGCCGCGGGCCCTCTGGGCCAGTCGCATGCCGGAGATCCCGCGGGGGAAGCCGAGGTAGTTGCGGATCATCGAGCTGGTGCCGGCCTGCCCGCCGATGGCCTCGGCCTCGAGGCAGACCGTCGAGAGCCCCTCGCTGGAGGCGTACACGCTTGCGGCGAGCCCCGCCGGACCGGCGCCGACCACCACCAGGTCGACCACCTCGTCGAGCTCGATGTCGTCGGGGCGGCCGTAGAGCTGGTTGGCCAGCGCGCGGACGCTGGGGCAGTGCCCGCACCAGCCGACGAGGGACGACACGACCGGCCAGCGGCCCTCGTCCTCGGGGCAGTTCTCCATGACTGCTCGGCCGATCTCGCTGTCGGGGTGGTGCACGCCGGCCGGCATGCCGACCCGGCCGAGGTAGTCGAGGAGCTCGCGGGTGAGGGCGTCCTTCTCGGGCGTGATGATCCGGACGTTCTCGATGACGGGGGCCGCGACGGTCGCGTTCCACTCGTTGAGCATCTCGCCGATCGCGCCGTGGAACTCCTCGTCGCGCGGGCCCTGCGGCATCAGCAGGAGGGCGTCGACCTTGCCTGCCGCGACCGCGGCGCGGAAGTCCGCGTTGTCGGCCCGGAAGCGGCTGATGTGAGACACGATCACCCGCCGCGCCGTCGGCACGACCTTCCGGGTGCCGCCGATGAGGGCGTGGAGCGTGTCCTGGTCGTGGTCGCTGTCGATCACGAACAGCGCGACCTGGTGCCCCGACCCCATCAGCTCCTTGGCCGTCGCCCTGGCGGTGAGCTCGTCGCCGACGAGGCGTACGTCGTACTCCCGCTCGTACCTGGCGAACGCCTCCGCGAGCACGTCGGCGTGGTGTGCGGAGGCGATGACGATCGCGGGCGCTCCCATGTCACGACACTAGCCGGGAACGACGAAGTCGTGCCCGGCGTGTGGCGGGAGGTTGAGCAAGCCCGCGGGCGAGCTCGCGAGCACGCGACGGCGTGTCGAAACCCCCTTCTAAGGCTGGGCTGCTCGAGGCGATCTCTCAGCCGGTGAGGTTGTGGACGTAGCACCAGCGCCACGACTCGTCCGGCTCCGCGGACTGCATGACCGGGTGCAGGGTCTCGTGGAAGTGGGACGCCGCGTGCTTGCCGACCGAGGAGTCACAGCAGCCGACGTGGCCGCAGTCCAGGCACTGGCGCAGCGACACCCAGGGGGTGCCGTCGGCGAAGCAGGTCGCGCAGACGGGATCGGCGACGGTCTCGATCGCCGGGTGAGCGTCGAGGTCGTCGCACTGGCGCCCGCCGGTGAAGGCGATCGACCCGACGCGCGTGCGCTCCGGGGCCTCCGCGCCGGCGTCGAGCATCGACTCCTCGATGTCGAGCATCCCGAGGACCTGGCTGACCACCTCGGACGGCACCCTGCCCTTGCTCCGGACCAGCAGCACCTTGGCGCGCTCGGCGTCGATCATCTCCCCGCGGATCCGCGCGTAGAGCACCGACGGCGTCTCCTGGTCCTCGGCCGTGGCGAGCTGCTCCCAGGCGGCGAACGAGCGCTGGTCGAGGCGTGACCTGATCTGCTCGGACACGCCGTGGTGGTCGTCGTACTCCAGCTCGTCGAGCTTGGCCAGACCCGCGTCGGCGGCCTGCTGCAGGAGCGCCGCGCGGGCGAGGGCGTCCTCGGCCGGGTCGGGAGCAGGTACGTCGAGCAGCCGGGTGAGCAGCGGCAGGGTCAGGCCCTGCAGGAACAGGGTGCCGGCCACGACGGTGAAGGCGACCAGCAGGAGCACCTCGCGGTGGGGGGCGTCGTCGGGGATGACGAAGGCGGCCGCCAGCGTGACCACGCCGCGCATGCCGGCCCAGCCGATGAGGAAGGTCCACGACGCCGGCAGCGGGTCGGCGCGCAGGCCGCGGGCCAGCCAGGTGACGAAGACCCAGACCAGGCGCACGACGATGACGGTGACGAGGGTGGCTCCGCAGACCAGCGCGATCCGGCCGGGCGAGAGCGTCGAGTCGGCGACGTCGGCGAGGATCCAGTCGAGCTGGAGGCCGATGAGCAGGAAGACGGTGTTCTCGAGGACGAACGCGACCGTGCGCCAGGTGATCCGCTCGGTGATCCGCGACTGCGCGGTCTGGATGATCGGCGCCTTGTGCCCGAGCAGCAGGCCGGCGACCACGACCGAGATCACTCCCGACGCGTGCACCTCCTCGGCGGCGACGAAGGCGGCGAACGGTGTGAGGAAGGAGATCGCGGTGTCCATCAGCGGGTCGGTGATCCGCTTGCGCAGCCACGCGACCAGCAGGAAGAAGGCGATCCCGATCAGCAGCCCGCCGCCGGCCGCGCGGAGGAAGTCGAGGCCCACCTCGGCGACAGCCACGCCGCCGGCGAGGGCGGCGATCGCGGTGCGCAGCGCGACGAGGGCGGTGGCGTCGTTGAGCAGCGACTCGCCCTCGAGGATCGTCACCACGCGCCTCGGCAGTCCGATCTTGCGGGCGACCGCGGTCGCCGCCACGGCGTCGGGCGGTGCGACCACCGCGCCGATCGCGATGGCCGCCGCCCAGCCGATGCCTGGAATGAGCCACTCCACGACCGCGCCGACCGCGAGCGCGGTGAGGACGACCAGCACCACCGAGAGCCGCAGGATGGAGCCCCTGTTGGCGTTGAAGTCGACCAGCGAGGTCTGGATCGCCGCTGCGTAGAGCAGGGGCGGCAGCAGCCCGAGCAGGACCACCTCGGACTCGAGGTGGATGGTCGGCACGCCCGGGACGTAGGACGCCGCGGCGCCGACGACGATCAGCAGGAGTGGTGCGGGGAAGTGCAGGCGGTCACTGACGGCGGTGGCAGCCAGCACGACGGCGGCCATCGAGACGAGGAGCAGGGCGAGTTCCACGTGGTGAAGTCTCCCAGACGGGCTGCTCGTGTCTCGACCATCAGATGACCGGGGTCAGCGGACGACGTCGTAGACCTGGAGCGTGATCCCGTTGGAGTAGGCGGCGTGCTCGGTGAGTGCGAGCCTCGTCTTGTCGCCCTCGCCGAAGAGCCGCTTGCCGCCGCCGAGCACCAGTGGGAACACCAGCAGGTGGTAGCGGTCGACCAGGCCGGCGGCGGCCAGCCCCTGCGCCAGGGTCGCGCTGCCGTGCACGTGGATCTCGCCGCCCTCGGTCTCCTTGAGCGCGGCGACCTCGTCGAGGGAGCGGAGGACCGAGGTGTTGTGCCACTCGGGGTCCTGCAGCGTGGACGAGACGACGTACTTGGGCATCGCGTTGTAGGTCGCGAACTCCTCCATCGAGGGCCACACCGGGGCGAACTCGTCGTACGACTGGCGTCCGAGGAGGAGCGCGCTGGCTGCCAGGGTCTCGCGGCCCTTGATCTCGTAGGCCGCCTCGTCGAAGGCGACGTCCTTGAAGGTCCAGCCGGCGTGCGGGTGCTCGCCGCCGCCGGGGGAGTCGACGATGCCGTCGAGGGTGATGAACTCGGTGACGACGATGGGACGCATGGGGTGTTCCTCTTTTCGATCAGGTCGGGGTGGGGACGGCTCAGGAGGCGAGCAGGTCGTCGATCTGGTTGATGGCGAGCGTGGATCCCTCGACGACGCCCATGTCGAGCACCTTCTGGAGCGCCTCGGCGGACGCGTAGGTCCCGACGAAGGTGGCGCGGGTGCCGCCGTCGGCCTCGGCGAAGGCGTAGTCGTTGCTCGCCACCGGCATCTCGGGGTTGGGCGCGAAGGTCTCGTCGAGGGCGAAGCCGTCCTCGAAGGTGAACCCGCCGGGCTCGTCCACCGTGGTGATCACCCAGTAGGCGTAGTAGTTCTCGCCCTCCGGGCTGGTCATGAAGTAGTTCATCCGGCCTCCGGGCGCCATCTCGTGGTCGACGAACGTGGCCGGGTAGCCCGGAGGTCCCCAGACCCGCTCGAGCTGGCGCGGGTCGGCATAGACCTGCCACACGCGGTCGAGGGGTGCGGCGAAGTCGGCGGTGATGGTCAGGGTGAGGGCGTCGAGGTCGTGCTGGACGTCGGTGACGGGCATGGCGGATCAGTCCTTCTCGGTGGTGGTGTCGGTGGCGAAGAGCTCGTCCATCCGGGAGATGCGGCCGCGCCAGAGAGCCTCGAGGTCGGTAAGCATCACGCCCACGGACCGCACGGCCTCCACGTCGCCGCTGGCCAGCGCCTCGCGCCCCTGCCGACGCTTGGTCAGCAGGCCCGCCCGCTCCAGCACGGCGACGTGCTTCTGGACGGCCGCGAAGCTCATGTCGTAGCTCTTCGCCAGGGTCGAGACCGAGTGCTCGCCGGCCAGCACGCGACGCAGGATGTCGCGCCGGGTCCGGTCGGCGAGGGCGTGGAACCAGGCGTCGGCCCGGTCCTCCGCCTCGCTGCCCTCGGGGTGCGTCATGTGACCAACATACAACCAGTCGGTTGTACGTTGTCAAGGGTCGATTCAGGGCCTTTCGGGTGAGCACCAGCCGCGGTCGCGCGACGTACGATCCTCGTCGGGGCGCGATCTCTCGCGCCTCGACTCCGACAGAAGTGGGGCACCACCCGTGCACAGACTCGTGCAGGGCCTCGAGCTCGGAGGCCGCTACGTGCTGCAGGAGCGGATCGCAGCGGGCGGCATGTCCGACGTGTGGCGGGGTCTGGACGGCGTCCTGCAGCGCGAGGTCGCGGTGAAGGTGATGCGCGCGGATCCCGACAACGAGGAGATCTTCGCGGCTCGGTTCCGCGACGAGGCGCTGCACTCGGCGGCGCTGATGCACACCAACATCACGACCGTCTTCGACTACGGCGAGGACGACCACCTCACCTACCTCGTGATGGAGCTCGTCCCGGGGCTGCCCCTGTCCGCCATCATCCGCGAGCAGGGTCCGATCCCGGTTGACTCCGTGCGCTCGATCATCGGCCAGGCCGCGCTCGCGCTCGGCGTCGCCCACGAGGCGCGGGTCGTCCACCGCGACGTCAAGCCCGCCAACATCCTGGTGCGCCCCGACGGCGTCGTGAAGCTCACCGACTTCGGCATCGCGCGAGCCCTCGACGCGATCGGCCACACCCGCTTCGGCGAGATGCTCGGCACCCCCAACTACATCAGCCCGGAGCAGGCGCTGGGCGACCAGGCCACCGGCGCCAGCGACCTCTACGCCCTCGGCGTGGTGGCCCACGAGATGCTCAACGGCCAGCGCCCCTTCGACCGCGGAACGCCGATCGCGACGGCGATGTCGCACGTCAACGAGCCGCCGCCGCCGTTGGGCGACGACGTCCCGATCGAGATGCGCGCCGTTGTCGAGGCGCTGCTCGAGAAGCAGCCGGGCAACCGCCCGGCCAATGCCCGGACCGTCGCGCAGATGCTCGGCATCGCCGACAACGAGCTCTCCGGCCTGGCCGAGGGACTCGCCACCGCGGTCAGCGGCGAGTTCGTCGACGACACCCGGACGCCCGTCACCGACCTGCCCACGATGGCGGGCCGGCCGGACGAGCTGACCGACTGACGCTCAGCGCTTCGTCGCCTCGTCGATCAGCGCCGCGAGAGCGGCCGGCTGGGTGAACATCGGCCAGTGGCCGGAGTCCAGGTCCACCAGCTCGAGCGCCGTGGCGTCGGCCAGCTCGGGGACGTCGCCGGACTCGATCCACTCGCGTGCCTGATCGGGCGTGAACTCCGGGCAGACCAGGGTGAGCGGCACCCCGTGGCGGCGCTCGTCGATCCAGTGCACGACGCCCTTGGTCACGCCGACCGGCACGGGGACCGTCCGAGCCGCGACCTCGGCCTTGAGCTCGGGCGACATGTCGTCGGAGTCGGGGCCGGCGAAGGGCTCCCATCCCGGGAACGGGACCGCGTCGCCGGTCGGCTCGAAGAAGTCGGCGTACGTCGTCTCGCCGGTGGACGGGAAGCCGCCGACGAGCACGACACCGGTCACCGCGTCGGGCCTGCGGTCCGCCGCCACCCACGCCAGCGTGCTGGCGGCGGAGTGGCCGACCACGAGGGGTGCTCCGTCGGCGGCATCGACCGCGGCGAGCACGGCCCCCACCTGGTCCTCGTACGTCGCGGCGACGGCGTCGTCGCCCTGTCCGGGCAGCGTCACTGCGATGCCGCGGTGGCCGAGCTCCTCCAGCTCGGGGAGCACGTCGTCCCACGCTGATCCGTCGAGCCAGAGTCCGGCGACGAGCACGATGTCCATGAGCTTCTCCTTGCTGGTGGTGGTCGACCCTCGGGTCCCACCCTAGGAAACATTCCGGACGCTCCACGTCCGGAACTGGTGCGAGGATGCGGACATGAGCGAGATCAGCCCCACCGCGCGGGCCCTCCGGGCGCTCGACATCCTGCAGTCCCGGCCGGGTGTCACGGCGAGCGAGCTGGCCCAGCGCCTCGGCGTCACCGAGCGAGCGGCGCGGCGCTACGTCGCGATCCTGCGCGAGGCCGACATCCCGGTCGAGTCGACGCGCGGACCCTACGGCGGCTACCGGCTCGGCCGCGGCCTCCGGCTGCCGCCGCTGGTGTTCACCGCGACCGAGGCACTCGGCCTGGTGATGGCGGCGCTCGACTCCCAGCACGCGGTCGCCGACCCGGACGACCCGGTCGGGGCGGCGCTCGGCAAGATCTTGCGCGTGCTGCCGACCAACGTGGCGCGGCAGGCGGCGACGATGCGCGAGACGGCGCGCGCGGTGCCGGAGCGGTGGCCGGCCAAGCCCGACCCGACCATCACCAGCGACCTCGTCGCGGCCGTCGACGCGCAGCGGCGCGTGCGCTTCGGCTATCGCACCGCAGCCGGCAACGCGCGGACCTTCGAGGTCGATCCGTGGTCGGTGGTGGTGCGCTACGGGCGGTGGTACCTGCTCTGCTTCTCCCACCACGCCGACGCGCTGCGCACCTTCCGCATCGACCGGATCACCGAGGTCGCGCTGCTGGACGAGACGTTCGACGTGCCTGCCGACCTCGACCCGGCGCGGGAGCTCGAGGCCAACCTGGGCAGGGGCTGGGAGCACGAGACCCACGTCGTGTTCGACGCGCCCCACGCGGAGGTGCGCCACTGGGTCCGGCCCACCCTCGGCGACCTGCGGGAGCTGCCCGACGGCCGGTGCGAGCTGGTGGGCAGCACCAGCAACGCGCAGGCGTACGCGGGTGAGTGGCTGGCCGGCATCCCGTTCGGCTTCACGGTGGTCGGGGGCGAGGAGCTGCGGGCCGCCGTGGCCGAGGTGGGCGCGCGGTTCACGGACGCGGTCCGGTGAGTCGAGTGCGCTCGCGGTAGCAGTCGCCGCAGGGCCGCGCACTCGACCGTGTCAGCGGCTGACCGCGACCTCCTTGCCGAGGCTCCAGCCGTCGGAGATCGGCAGGTAGTCGCCGCTCCAGAACTTGCCGGGGTCGTACCAGGTGGCGCGGCGGTCGTCGCGCAGGATGCCCATCTCGATGTAGCAGCTCGCCACGATCTCGGCGCAGAACGCTGCCTCGGGCGTGACCCGCTGGCCCCGCTTGCTGCGGGGGACGTAGGCGTCGCGGCCGCGCAGCCAGCGGGCGCTGAGCTTGGTGAGGCTCGGGAAGGAGACGCCGTCGAGGCGGGCCACCGTGCGCAGCATCCCGTCCTCCTCGTCCCGGCCGATCTCGGGCTCGAGCTGCCGCACCCAGGCGTCCTGGTCGTACTCCGTCTGCCACCGCGAGACGGCCTCGCGCAGGTCGTGCAGCTGGACGCCGCGGTGGTGGCCGCCGGTCCACATGTCGACCTGCTTCTTGCCGAGCTCGGCGTGGAAGATCAGCGGCGGCAGGTCGTCGACGACCACCGCGATGCCGACGTGGTTGACCGGCGAGTTGGTGACCGCGCGGATCGCGCGGTCGGGTGCCCGTCGACCGCGGAAGAGCCAGATGTCGCCGCTCCGGGTGAGGTCCATCGCCTGATCGAGGGTCACCGACGTCGCCATGCGCGGAAGTCTGCCCCACCTCCCCCCGGCGGGGGACTAAAGTCGGCGTCATGCGCGTGTGGAAGCTGCTCGGCCTCGCCGGGATCCTGGCCGGGGTCGCCACCGGCGCGGCCGTCGCCCGCGACGAGCGCGTACGCCGCCACTACGACGCCGGCGAGATCCGCGAGCGCCTGCACGCCCGGCACGACGAGGCCGTCGCGCGGGAGTCCGAGGAGACCTGATCGCCCCCGCTGGTCGAGGGAGGACGCCCTGTCACGAACCCGGTTGCGGGTCAGGCCGGCCGGTGGTTCTCCCGCCACGCCCGCCGGATCATCTCGGTCAGCACCGCCCGGTCGACGTCCTCGAGACGCTTGACGTAGAGGCAGCCCTTGCCCGTGGTGTGCGGGCCGAGCCGCTCCAGCAGGTCGTCGTTGGACCCGTCGTAGGTCAGCCCGTAGAAGGTCAGCGCCGCCTTGCGGGGAGCAAGCCCCAGGGCGAACCACGCCCGCTCCTTGCCGTCCGCGGTCGTGTAGGGCTGGGTGCCGAACCCGATCATCGACGGCCCCCAGACCACCGGCTCAGCTCCCGTGACCTCGCGCATCAGGTCGAGCACCTCGCGGGCGTCGTCGCGCCGCCGGTCGGTGGGCGCGGCCGCGACGACCTCGTCGGCGGAAGTGGCGTTCGGCTGGGTCGTACGGTCGCTCATCGGTCCATTGTCGACGCCCGAGCCCCGGCGGGGTAGCCAGAATCCACTGGACCACCCCGCTCAGCCGAGGGCCAGGCGTACGGCGATGGCGAGCATCACCAGGCCGATGAGCACGTCGAGGACCTGCCAGGCGCGCGGGTCGGCGAGGCGCGGTGCGGCCAGCCGGGCGCCGTACCCGAGACCGGCGAACCAGCCGACGCTCGCCACGCAGGCTCCGAGCGCGAACCACCACCGTCCCGGGTCGCCGTGGGTGCCGGCGATGGAGCCGAGCAGGAGCACGGTGTCGAGGTAGACGTGCGGGTTGAGCCAGGTCAGGGCGACCGCCCGGGCGACGACACCGCCGCGGGACTCGACCACGCCCTCCCCGACGGCCAGGACCTGCGGGCGACGGGCACGCAGCAGCGAGCCGGTGCCGTAGACGGTGAGGAAGGCGACGCCGAGCCAGCGGATGACCTCGATCGCCCAGGGCGCCTGCTCGACGACGACGCCGATGCCGGCGACGCCGGCCAGGATGAGCACGACGTCGGACAGTGCGCAGATCGCGACCACCAGTCCGACGTGGCTGCGGCGCAGGCCCTGCCGGAGCACGAAGGCGTTCTGGGCGCCGATCGCGATGATGAGGGTGAGCCCGGTGAGCAGCCCGGCCGCGATGTCTCCCACGGGAGCAATCTAGGGGCGAGTTGCGCCGCCGGTTGAGCCGGGCGAGTTGTCTGCCGCCGGTTGAGCCGGGCGAGGAACGAGCCCGAGTCGAAACCAGGGCCACCAAGGCCAGCTTGGTTTCGACACGCTCGCTTCGTTCGCTGCTCAACCGCCGGACCCCGGGACGCCCCTGACAGATGTCAGGGTCGGCTGAGGGCGATATCCCATGGCCGCCCGTTCCGGACCCCTGCGACACTCAGTCCCATGACTGAGCAGCCGACTGGGGAGGCGGCGCCCGGCGTCGCAGCGAGTGCACGGGACCTGATCAAGGTCTATGGCAAGGGCGAGGCCGAGGTGCGAGCGCTCGACGGGGTCACCGTCGACCTGATGAAGGGCGAGTTCACCGCGATCATGGGGCCCTCCGGCTCCGGCAAGTCGACCCTGATGCACTGCCTCGCGGCCCTCGACACACCGACGTCCGGCGAGGCCGTCGTCGACGGCACGTCGCTGGGCAGGCTCAAGGACAAGGACCTCACCACGCTGCGACGCGAGCGGGTCGGCTTCGTCTTCCAGTCCTTCAACCTCGTGCCCACCCTCAGCGCGGAGGAGAACATCCTGCTGCCGCTGAGCCTCGCCGGTCGCAAGCCCGACCGGGAGTGGTTCGACCAGGTCGTCGACGCCGTCGGCCTGCGCCCTCGCCTCGGCCACCGCCCGAGCGAGATGTCCGGCGGCCAGCAGCAGCGCGTCGCCTGCGCCCGGGCGCTGGTCAGCCAGCCGTCGATCGTCTTCGCCGACGAGCCCACCGGCAACCTCGACTCGACCAGCAGCGCCGAGGTGCTCGGCTTCCTGCGCCGCAGCGTCGACGAGTTCGGCCAGACCGTGGTGATGGTGACGCACGACCCGGTCGCGGCGTCCTACACCGACCGCGTCCTCTTCCTCGCCGACGGCGTCATCGTCGACGAGCTGCGTACGCCCGACCGCGACCACATCCTCGCCAAGATGGCGGCCCTGCAGGACGCTGCCATCAAGAAGGCGGCGAGCTGACGTGCTCCTCCTGACCTGGCGCAACCTGCTCGCCCGCAAGGTGCGCCTGATGATGAGCGCGCTCGCGATCGTGCTGGGCATCGGCTTCCTGGCCGGTGTGATGACCTTCAGCACCGGCCTCAACGCGACCTTCGAGAACATCGTCAACGGCTCCACCTCCGACGCCGTCGTACGCCCTGCCGGGGACGTGTCCGCGGCCAACGCCGGGGTCGCCACGACCCAGCTCGTGACGCCCGCCGACATCGAGAAGCTGTCCGCGCTGCCGGAGGTGGCCGACGCCACCGGGTCGGTGGACGGCATCGGGTCCTTCCTGCTCGGCAGCGACGACAAGCTCGTCGGCGGCCAGGGCGCCCCGACGCTGGCCTTCAACTACGCGCCCGGCGAGAACATGCAGGGCGAGGAGATCCTCCAGCTCAGCGCCGGCGGCTGGCCCGAGCAGCCCGGCGAGATCACCCTCGACACCTCGTCCGCGGAGCGCGGAGGCTACGACCTCGGCGACACCGTGGCCATGATCGTGCCGACCGGCGAGCCGCGCCGGGAGTTCACCCTCGTCGGCACGGCCGACTTCAACGGCGGCGGTACGGCCGGCGCGACGCTGGCCCTGCTCGACACCGCGGAGGCGCAGGAGATCTTCCTCGGCGGCGCGGACGCCTTCACCAGCGTCGCCCTGACCGGTGCCGACGGCGTCTCCCAGACCGAGCTCGCGAAGGCTGCGGACGAGGTCGTCCCGGACGGCTTCGCCGCCGTCACCGGCGACAAGGTCGTCGAGGAGACCCAGGAGCAGATCGGCCAGTTCCTCGACGTCATCTCGATCTTCCTCACCACCTTCGCGGTCATCGCGATCGTGGTGGGCGCCTTCATCATCTTCAACACCTTCTCGATCCTGGTGTCGCAGCGGGTGCGCGAGTCCGCACTGCTGCGAGCGCTCGGCGCGAGCAAGAAGCAGGTCACCCGGTCGGTGCTGATCGAGGCCTTCCTGATGGCCATCGTCGGTGCCACGCTGGGTCTGCTGCTCGGGCTGGGGCTCTCGCGCGCGTTGGCCAGCCTCTTCCGCAGCTTCGGGCTGGACATCGCCGGAGACGTGCTGACGCTGACGCCCTTCACGATCATCTCCGGCTACGTCGTGGCGATCGTCGTGACGATGGTGGCGGCCTTCGTCCCGGCCCGCCGGGCCGCCAAGGTGCCGCCGGTCGCCGCGATGCGCGACGACCTCGTGGTCCAGGAGAAGGCGATGGGTCGCCGGCTCGTGCTCGGCACCATCGCCATGCTGGTCGGCACCGCGCTCGTGGCCGCCGGGTTGGTCGGCGCCCCGGGCACCGACGCCATCTGGATCGGTGCGGGCGCCGTCATCTGGGTGATCACCACCGCGGTCCTCGCGCCCGTCCTCGGGCACCCGGTGCTCGTGGCGTGCCGGTCGGTCTTCGGACGCCTCTTCGGCACACCCGGCCTGCTGGCCGGCGAGAACGCGCTGCGCAACCCCCGTCGTACGGGCGCCACCGCATCCGCGCTGATGATCGGCCTCGCCGTCGTGTCGGCCGTCGGCGTGCTGGCCTCGTCGCTGAGCGCGACGAACGACGCCACGGTGGACGACGCGTTCAGGAGCGACTTCCTCGTGCAGATGCCGACGTTCCAGGGCTTCCCAGCTCAGTACGGCGACCAGATGGAGTCCGTCGACGGAGTCGACCTGGTCTCGCGCCAGCAGGGCACCCCGGTGAGCGTGACGGTCGGTGGCACGCCCGACCAGACCTTCGCGGCGGGCGTCGACCCGGCGTACTTCGAGATCTACGACCTCACGATGCTCGAGGGCACCGACGAGATCTCGGGCAACCAGGCGGTGCTCAGCGAGGGCCGTGCCGACGACCTCGAGGCGGGTCCGGGCGACAGCATCGCCGTCGAGTTCCCCGGCGGCAAGACGATCGCGCTGGAGGTGGTCGGCGTCTTCGAGGACACCCCCACCACCGCGGGCATCACCATGCCCCTCTCGGTGCTCGCCGACGCGGGTCTCAAGCGGAGCGACTCGAGCCTCAGCATCACCGTGCAGGACGGCGCCGACCGGGGCGCGGTCAAGCAGGACCTCGAGGACATCGTCGAGGGCCTCCCGATCCTGTCGGTCCAGGACAAGGAGGAGTTCAAGGAGCTGATCAGCAGCCAGGTCAACCAGCTGCTCTACGTCATCTACGGACTGCTCGCCCTGGCCGTCGTCATCGCGGTCATCGGCATCGTCAACACCCTCGGCCTCAGCGTCCTCGAGCGGACCCGTGAGATCGGGCTGCTGCGCGCGGTCGGGCTGTCGCGGCGCAAGCTGCGGTTGATGATCACGCTCGAGTCGGTGGCGATCGCGCTGCTCGGGGCCGTGCTCGGGATGGTGGTCGGGCTCGTCATCGGGGTCGTGCTGCGCCAGTCCCTGAAGGACGACCTCACCGTGCTGTCGCTGCCGGTGAGCAGCCTGCTCGTCTTCCTCGTCGTCGCGGTGATCTTCGGAGTCCTCGCCGCGATCGTGCCGGCGATCCGTGCCTCGCGGATGAAGGTGCTCGCGGCCATCGCGACCGAGTGATCGCTGACATGATCATCGGGTGATCGAGTCCCTCGGTTGGGGTGCGCTGGCCGCCAGCTCGCTGGTGCTCGGCGCGCTGCTGGCGCTCGTGCGGTCCTGGTCGGCCACGGTGGTCGGGCTGGTGCTCGGCTTCGGCGCCGGGGCGCTGATCGCGAGCGTCTCCTTCGAGCTGGCCGAGGAGGGGCTGCGCATCGGCGGTGCCTGGCCCGTCGCGATCGGGCTCGCCGTCGGTGGCGTGACCTTCTACCTCGCCAACCGCTGGGTGGAGGCGCGCTCCTCCGGAGGAGGCGCGACCCTGGCCCTCGGCGCCTTCCTCGACGGGATCCCGGAGCAGGCCGTCCTCGGCATCGCCCTGGCGCAGGGGGAGGGCGTCAGCGCGGCGCTGCTCGTCGCGATCTTCGCCTCCAACCTGCCCGAGGCGATCGGCTCCGCCTCCGACATGCGGTCGTCGGGGCGCAGCAGGGGGCAGGTGCTCGGGCTGTGGGCCGCGGTCGCCGCGGCCTGTGCGCTCGCGACCACGGGCGGCTACCTCGCTGCCGACGCGGTGTCGAGCGGCACGAGCGCGGCCATCGACGGATTCGCCGCGGGCGCGCTGCTGACCATGCTGATCGACTCGATGATCCCCGAGGCCAAGGACAAGGCGAAGGACCTCGCCGGGCTGGCGACCGTGGCCGGGTTCGCGCTGGCGGCGGGGCTGTCCCTGCTGGGCTGACCTCTCTCCCTCCGGACGTCATACGGACGGAGCCAGCGGGTGCCCCTTCTGTATGACGTCCCGTGCCGGCGTCAGTAGCCGCCGTCCGGCGGCACCATCTCCCCGCGGACGCCCAGCAGGCGGACCGGACGCTGGTCGTCGAGCGCGAGGAACAGGGCGTACGCCGTCTGCGTGACCACGTCGACGTCCCACGTCGGCTCGGGCAGCTTGCGGACCTTGGTGAACGTGAAGAACGGCGCGAACCGCACCTTGAGGTGCACCCGCTGCACGGCGCGGTCCTCCTTGCGGCAGTCGTCGACGACCCGCTGGGCGAGCTCGCTCAGCGCGGCGCGCACCTCGTCGGCGGTGGTGAGGTCGGACTGGTAGGTCGTCTCGCGGCCGTGGGCGCGCGCCACCCACGGGGTGTCGTCGGGCCGTGTACGCCCGCCGCCGCGGCCGAGCCGAACGAGGTGGCCGCCGCTGGACGGGCCGAAGGAGGTGACCAGCGCGTCCTCGTCGGCCGCGGCGAGGTCGGCGACCGTACGGATCCCGATGGCCTGCAGCCGGGCGCCGATCTTGGCGCCGACACCCCACAGGGCCGTCGTCGGGCGCTCGCCCATGACCTCCATCCAGTTGTCTCGGGTCAGCTGGAAGGTGCCCTGGGGCTTGCCGAAGTCGGTCGCGATCTTGGCCCGCACGAGGGTGTCGCCGATGCCGACCGAGCAGTGCAGGCCGGTCGCGTCGAGCACCGCCGCGCGGATCGCGGTGGCCGTCACGACGGGGTCGTCGGTCTCGATCCCGACGAACGCCTCGTCCCAGCCGAGCACCTCCACCACCGCGCCGGGTGTGGCACGCAGGGTCGCCATCACCCGCGCCGAGGCGGCCTCGTAGACCGGGAAGTCGACCGGCAGGAAGACCGCATCCGGACACCGCCGCCACGCGAGCTTGAGCGCGAGGCCCGAGTGCACGCCGCGCTCGCGGGCCTCGTACGACGCGGTCGAGACCACGGCCCGCTCGGTCGGGTCGCCGCGGCCGCCGACCACGACCGGCCGGCCGACCAGCTCGGGATGGCGCAGCAGCTCGACGGCGACGAGGAACTGGTCCATGTCGACGTGGAGCACCCAGTGCTGACTCACCCACCCATTGTGGCCACGGGGTCCGACAGCGGCCTGCGTCCGCGGGGGGTGGCGGCACATCGCGGGTCCGGCGCCTCGGTGGTTGCGATCTGCCGCCACCCTCCCCGACGCGGGCCGGAAGGTGGCGGCACATGGCAGCCGGAGGCGCCTCGCGCACGCGATGTGCCGCCACCCCTGCGGGCGGATCCGCGCCGGCGCGCGCGGCGTACGGTCAGGAGCATGACCAGCGACGACCAGACCGCGCCCGACGCGTACGCCGAGCACCCCGAGGAGTCCGCCTTCCCCGGCGCGGGCGAGCGGGTCAGCGACGAGGACCGGCAGCGCGCCCTCGACGCCGAGCCCGCGGGCAACGCGACCGTCGGCGACACGGTCGACACCGACGACGTCGACTCCAGCGCCCACGAGTCCGGTCCCGGCTCGGAGGAGGTGGCCGAGCAGGCCGAGGGAGACCCCAGCTAAATCCGGGTGCCGCAAATGCGGCCGCCCTGCCAGATTGCGGCCATGACCCCCGAGCAGCTCGACATCGAGCAGGCGCTGCCCCGGATGCAGGACCTCGCCTCGCGACTCTGGTCGCGCACCGCGCGCCACCACCCCGGGCAGCTGGCCTGGTCCGCGGCGTACGGCGAACCGGAGGCGCTCGACCTGGGACCGGTGTTCGTGCTCGACGACGCCTGGGCCTGGCTCGAGTCGCCGGACTGGCTGGAGGTCTGCGGCGTGGAGCCGGACGCCGTACGCGCCGCGGTGGCCGCTGCGCTCGAGACGGTCGACGGCGACGTCACCGCCAGCACCCTCGAGTCGGAGGACGTCGTCCTGGCCGCGCTGGCGGAGACCGGCTTCGTCGAGGTGGAGGCCCCGTGGTTCACCCACCACCACCTCGACCTGGCGGACCTCCCGCCGGTGAGGCTGCCCGAGGGCTACGCGGTCCGCGCCGTCCGTCCGGGCGAGCACGAGGAGCGGGCCGCCGTGCACCGCGCCGCCTGGTCGGCGACGTCGAAGGTGACGACCGGGGCCTATCACCGACTGATGGCGACCCCGCCCTACCGGCCCGAGCTCGACCACGTGGTGACCAGCGAGTCGGGCGAGTGGGTGGCGTCGTGCTGCGTGTGGTGGGACGAGGCGACCGGCGTGGCGCTGGTCGAACCGGTGGGCGGCGTCGCCGAGCACGGCGGCCGCGGTCTGGCGGCGGCCGCCTCGGTCTCCGCCCTCACCGCCGCCCGCGGCCTCGGCGCGACCGAGGGACTGGTCTGTCCCCGCGGGGACGACGACTACCCAGGACCCGCACGCCTCTACCGGAGGATCGGCTTCGTCCCGGGCGCCCGGACGCGGACCTACCGGCGTACGACCGGGCGCTGAGATCGTGGAGCTCCTGAGCCGTGTGCCGGCTCGCGAGCTCCACGATCTCGTCAGCCGACGAAGTCCGTGAGCCCCTCGAGCAGCCGGTCCACCTCGGCGTCGTCGGTGTAGGCCGCAAGCCCGATCCGCAGCCCCGAGTCGACCGGGAGACCGAGCGCGCGGAAGGTCTCGTACGCGTAGAACGTGCCGGCCGGGACGAGGACGTGGCGCTTCGCGAGGGCGTCGTACGCCTCCACCGCCAGCCGGTCGCGCAACGTGAGGAAGAGCGTCGACGTGCGGTCGGCGGCGCGCGAGTGGAGGGCGAGTCGTCCTTGGCCGCCGAGGTCGGCGAGTCCTTCCTCGATGCGGCCGCGCAGGCGCAGCTCGTGCTCGCCGATGAGCGCGTACGCCGCCACCAGCCGCTCGCGCCGGGACCCGCCCGACGGGGCGACGGACGCGATCAGGTCGATCGCCGCGGTCACGCCGGCGAGCATCTCGTACGGGAGCGTGCCGAGCTCGAAGCGCTCGGGCACGACGTCGGTCGACGGCAGCAGCTTGTCGGGGCGCAGCGTCTCGAGCAGGGCGGGGTCCGCGACGAGCGCGGCGCAGTGGGGCCCGAAGAACTTGTAGGGCGAGCAGACCATGAGGTCGGCGCCCATCGCCGCGAGGTCCGGTGCCGCGTGGGCGGCGTGGTGCACCCCGTCGACGTACACCAGCGCACCGACCTCGTGGGCGCTCGCAGCGACGGTGGCGACGGGCGGTCGGGTGCCGAGCAGGTTGGAGGCAGCGGTGAGGGCGACGAGCCGGGTGCGCCCGGTGATCGCGTCGAGCGAGGACAGGTCGAGCTCGCCGGTCGCCGGGTCGAGCCGGAGCCACCGGACCGTCACGCCGGCGCGCTCCGCGGCCTGGACCCACGGCCGGACGTTGGAGTCGTGGTCGAGCTGGCACAGCACGATCTCGTCACCGGCCGACCAGCGGCGGGCGAGCGTGCGGGAGAAGTCGTACGTCAGCTGGGTCGCGCTGCGGCCGTGGACGACGCCTCCGGGGACACCGCCGACGAGATCGGCCACCGCCGAGCGGAACTCGCCGACGACGTGCTCGGCGTTGCGCTGGCTGACGAGGTTGGCACCGCGCTGCGACAGCGGGCCGGTGAGGGTCCGGGCGATCGCGTCACCGACGACGGCCGGGGTCTGCGTACCGCCGGGGTTGTCGAAGTGGGCGATGCCCGAGGCGAGCGAGGGGAAGTGCGCACGGAACGCCGCGACGTCGAAGGACATGGCGGGCACGTTAGTCCGCGATGTGCACGACCGCGTCGCCGGAGTTCACGAGTGGCGCCTCGGTGCGGCCGATCACGATGCCGTCCCGGCTGGCATAGACGGCGCGCAGGGTCTTGCCGAAGGAGTCGAAGAGGGTGCCGAGCCGCTCGCCCTCGCTCACCTTCTGGCCGAGCGTGACGTCGAGGTGCAGGATCCCGGTGCGGCGCGCGCGGACCCACCCGCTCGAGCGGCACTCCAGGCTTGGCTCGACAGGTGGCTCGACGACCGCCTCGGTCATGCCGAGCGACGCCAGCACACGTCGTACGCCGATCACGCCGGCGTCGACCGCGTAGGCGTCGAAGCGGAGGTTCTCGCCGCCCTCGTAGAGCAGCACCTTGGCGCCCTGCTCGCGGGCCGCGTGGCGCAGCGAGCCGTCGCGGATCTTGGCGTGCAGCATGACCGGGGCGCCGAAGGCCTGGGCGAGCTCGCGGGTGCCGGCGTCGTCGAGGTCGGCGCGGATCTGGGGGAGGTTGCTGCGCCGGTCGGATCCGGTGTGGAGGTCGATGCCGACCTCGCAGCCGGCGACGATCTCCTTCATGAAGAGGTAGGCGATCCGGCCGGCGAGCGAGCCGCGCGAGGAGCCCGGGAAGGAGCGGTTGAGGTCCCGCCGGTCGGGGAGGTAGCGGTCGCCGGTCATGAAGCCGAGCACGTTGACGATCGGCACCGCGACGAGCGTGCCGCGGAAGTTCTTGGGGTCCAGCCCGGCCATGACCTGGCGGACGATCTCGACGCCCGCGACCTCGTCGCCGTGGATCGCCGCGTCGATCCAGACGCAGGGGCCGTCCTCGCGGCCGTGCACCACGCGCACCGGCAGCGAGACCTCGGCCCCGGTCACCAGGCGGGTGATCGGCAGCTCGAGCGCGCGGACCGTGCCCGCGCGGATGCGTACGCCCCCGATGGCGAAGGACTCACGCGCCACGGGGAACCTCGACCGGGGCGGGAGCGGCGGCGGTCGTCACGGGCTCAGGGTAATGGTGGGCGGCCCGCCCAAGACCCACCCCGTTCACCTCCGGGGGAAGAGGTGACCGGGGTGGGTCGGTCGAGGGACTCAGCTCTGCTGGGTCGTGGTGTCCGATCCGGAGTCGGTGGTCGATCCCGAGTCGGTGCCGCTGTCGGTGTCGGGCAGGCCGTCGCCGTCGAAGTCGGGCGCCTCACCGGTGGTGCCGCCCGTGCCGCCGCCGGGCGGGACGCCCATCTGGCCGCCCAGGTCGCCGTCGCGGTCGCCCATCGGACCACCCGGGCCGCGGTCGCCCCATCCGGTGTCGGTCTGGGTCATCGTGGTGTCGGTGGCGGCACTGTCGTCGCCGACGGCGTACCCGGCTCCGAACCCGGCGCCGCCGATGGCGAGCCCGGCGACGACCACGCCGGCGGTCAGCACCTTGCGGCTGCGGCCCAGGCGGCGCCAGTCGCGCTTCGACGTGGGCTCCTCGGCGGGAGCGGCGTACGTCGTATCGGCTGCGGCGTCGTGCGCCGGGGTGGTGCCGGGGGCGGAGGGGAGGTCGGAGCTGGTGGACATGTCGGTTCCTTCGTGGGAGTGCGGGGTGGAGGGGGAGTGGTCGGGTGGGGCACCTGCGTCAGCCGCCCACCGGGCCGCCGCGACCGCCGGCCGGCGCCTCGCCGGCGACGACGCTGGTGGCCGTGCCGTCGACGGTGACGGTGTAGGTCGCGCCCTGCTCGAGGCCGGCCGAGGAGAAGACGACCGAGGCGAGGTCCTTGGCGATCGTGTACGTCGCGACCTCGGCACCGGAGTCGTCGGTGATCACGACCTCCGAGCCGGCGGCAGCGGTCGCGCTGAGGGCGGTGGCGATCCAGCCCTGTGCGGAGTCCGTGGCCGGGGCGACCATCATCCCCGCGCTGCCGGTGGCGAGCAGGGTGCCGCCGGTGACCTCGAAGGTGCCGTTGACGTCGAGGGCGCCGTTGCCGTCGGTGGTCGGTCCGTAGACCACGATGTCGCCGCCGGTGATCGTGGCGAGGCCGTTGGAGTCGAGGCCGTCGCCGCTCGACCACACCTCGAGCGAGCCGCCGTTGATGAAGAGGTGGAGCGAGCTGTCGGCCTCCATGCCGCCGCCGCCCATGCCGCCCTGGCCGTCGGTGGCCGCGCTGTCGTCGGACGAGGCGACGTTGACGCCGTCGTCGGCGGAGTGCAGCTCGATGTCGCCGTCGTCGATGATGATCAGCGAGCCCTCCATGGCCTCGTTGGACCCGGCGACCTCGATGGTGCCGCCGGCCACGAGCACCTGGACGCCCTTGATGCCGTCGTCCTCGGTGGTGACGGTGAGGGAGCCGCCCCGGATGAGCACGAAGCCGGAGCCCGCGTCCTCGGTGTTGTCGGACTTGAAGGCGTCGCCGACCGAGTCGACGGTGACGGTGCCGTCGGTGAGGACGAGGTAGTCCTTGCCGATGATGCCGTCGTCGACCGAGGTCACGTCGATGGTGCCGCCGGTGATGACCAGGCCGTCCTTGCCGACGATGCCGTTGTTGCTCCTGCCGGTCACCGTCAGGGAGCCGGTGCCGCCGATCGTGAGGTCGGCCGTGGAGTAGAGCGCGCCGGTCGGCGCCTCCTCGGAGGTGTCGTCGTACGTCGCTGCGTCCGTGAGCGCGTTGGTGCTGCCGTCGGCCAGCACGACGACGACCGAATGGGCGTCCACGACGTTGATCGCGGAGGTGGTCGACGAGGTGATGGTGGCGTCGTCGAGCACGAGGCGTACGATGCCGTCGCCTGTGCTGTCGACCACGACCTGGCCGTCGAGCTCGCCGGACAGGACGTACGTCCCGGCTGCGGTGATCGTGACCGTCCCGTCCTCGACGGTGACGGCGTCACTGTCGGACGTGGCCGAGGTGCCGGACAGCGTGATCGCGGTGGCGTCGGCCTCGTCGTAGTCCGTGTCGCCCGTCTCGATCGCGACGTCGTCGGCCAGCGCGTCGTCGACGGTGGTGCCGTCGCTGGCGACGACGGTGGTGCTCGAGCTCGACGAGCTGGACGACGTGGTGGTCGTGGTGTCGCTGGCCACGGAGGCGCCGCAGCCCGCGAGGAGCACGGCGGCCAGGGAGCCGGCGACGGCCTGGCGGAGCCGGGCGGTGGTGGGAAGTCGCAAGGGAGCGGCCTTTCATCGGTGTCACGGTCTGGGGCGCCGCAGTGAGCGGCTCGTGACGTCGATGGTGTGCGGCGCGCCTGTCGGGGAGATGGGCTGACCTTGTGGGGTTCCTGTGAACCGTGCAGCTCGCGCCGAGGGTCGGCCGAGAGCTCAGGGCTCAGGTTGCACCGAGCGTTACTTGCCCCAGTTCTTGCGCCGCACGGCCCGCCGCGGCCGGCCGCCGGCGTACGACCTCGCTGCGTCGACGAGGAACCCGCGCTCGAGGGCCTCCCGGCCGATCAGCATCCGGAAGCCCATCTCGTCGCGGTTGCTGAGCGTCATCACCGTGGTGATCGTGCGCCCGGCCAGCGTCACGTCGAGCGCGACGGCGTACCTCTGCTCCACCTGGCCGTTGCTGCTGCGCACCTCGCGGCGGTCGAGCACCGGCAGGCTCAGCTCGACGCGGTCCTCGTCCGACCGTTGCCACGGGTGGATCGAGAAGCGCACCCACTCCTGGCCGTCCCGCTCGTCGACCTCGAGGTCGAAGGCGTGGATCGAGGACGACCGGGCGCCGGTGTCGATCTTGGCCTTCACCCAGTCGACGCCGGCCTGCGGCAGGGCCACCCACTCGCGCCAGCCGACGACGGTGTGCGGGGTGTCGATGTGCGCAGCGTCGGGGGCGGGCGCGGCGGGGGTGGGCATCGCGCCATCTTGTCAGGTGGCCCGGCCGGGCGGCGTGCTTGTATGTCCCACCATGAAGCTTGCCATCCTCTCCCGCGCGCCGCGCTCCTACAGCACGCAGCGCCTCCGGACCGCAGCCGTCGACCGCGGTCACGACGTCAAGGTGCTCAACACGCTGCGCTTCGGCATCGACCTCACCGGCGAGGAGCCCGACCTGCTGTTCCGCGGCAAGCAGCTGTCGACGTACGACGCCGTGCTGCCGCGCATCGGCAACTCGATCACCTACTTCGGCACCGCCGTCGTGCGCCAGTTCGAGCAGATGGACGTCTACACGCCCAACACCTCCTACGGCATCGCCAACAGCCGCGACAAGCTGCGCGCGACGCAGATCCTCTCGCGCCACAAGATCCCGATGCCGGCGACGACCTTCGTGCAGGACCGCGCCGACGTGATCCCGGCGATCGAGAGCGTCGGCGGTGCGCCGGTCGTGATCAAGCTGCTCGAGGGGACGCAGGGCATCGGCGTCATCCTGGCGCCGACGCTGAAGGTGGCCGAGGCGATCATCGAGACGCTGCAGAGCACCCGCCAGAACGTGCTGATCCAGCGGTTCGTCAAGGAGAGCAAGGGCCGCGACATCCGCGCGCTGGTCGTCGGGGACCGCGTGGTGGCGGCGATGCGGCGTGTCGCGCAGGGCGACGAGTTCCGCTCCAACGTGCACCGCGGCGGCAGCGTCGAGCCGGTCGAGCTCGACGAGGAGTTCGAGCGCATCGCGGTGCGCTCGGCGCAGATCATGGGCCTGCGGGTGGCCGGTGTCGACATGCTCGAGGGCAAGAACGGCCCGCAGGTGATGGAGGTCAACTCCTCACCCGGCCTGGAGGGCATCGAGGCCGCGACCAAGCTCGACGTCGCCGGCGCGATCATCGACTACATCGACAACCAGGTCGCGTTCCCCGACATCGACGTACGCCAGCGGCTGACCGTCTCGACCGGCTACGGCGTCGCCGAGATCGTGGTCCACGGTGGCTCCGACATGGTCGGCAAGAAGCTCGGCGAGTCCGGTCTCGACGAGCGCGACATCACGGTGCTGACCCTGCACCGCGGCACCCAGGTGATCCCCAACCCGCGCAACAAGACGGTGCTCGAGGGGGAGGACCGGCTCCTCTGCTTCGGCAAGCTCGAGGAGATGCGGTCGATGATCCCCGACCGCAAGGAGCGCCGGGTCAAGCGGCTGATGAAGAAGCACCTGCCGCCGACGACGCCCTGACGGGTCGAGTGCGCAGCCCCGTGGCCACCGCTACCGCGAGCGCACTCAACCCCGCGGCCGCGTCCTGATCAGCCACGCGATCCCCGCGAACGGCAGCACCAGTGGCAACCAGCCGTAGCCCGCGCCGTACGCCGACCAGACGGTCGCGTCCGGGAACAGCTCCGGGTCGAGGACGGTGAGCGTGCCGATGGTGAGCACCCCGACCAGCTCGAAGCCGACGGCCACCCAGGCCAGCCGGCGGGGCTGGGGCCCGATCTCGGCGAGCCCGAGGGTCGCGGCGATGTAGACGACGCCGGCGAGAGCGGAGAGGGCGTACGCCAAGGGCGCCTCGTCCGCCTTCGTGACCAGCTGCACGAGCGAGCGGGCGGTGGCGGCGAGGGCGAAGACGCCGTAGATCGCGACGAGCACGCGACCCGGGCCGCTCCGTGTCGAGCTGAGGGAGGAGCTCACTGCTGCCACACCTGGAGGGCGCGGAGGACGACGAACGCCTCGGTCAGGCCCACCACGGCCAGCACAGCGGTCGCGCCGCGGCTCCGCTCGGCGAGGGACCACGCGAAGCCGATCGGCAGCAGGACGAGGCCGGCGAGCAGGTAGCCGAAGAGGGTGACGGTGCCCGCGCCGCTGAGGTCCGCGTCGCCGACCTGGACCCCGGCGACCACGAGGAGGACCAGGGCGCCCAGCTCGAGGACGCCGGCGAAGCCGAGCAGCCCCCAGTCGGGCGTACGGGCGAGGGCGACGTAGCCGAGCACCACGGCCGCGAAGGCCAGCGAGCCGTAGATGAGCACGAGGGGCAGGGGTCCGTCCACGGCGCCGATCCTCTCAGGTCGCCCCTCGCGGTGATGCACAGCGCAGCCACAGGTCGGCGGCAGGTGAACGACAGGTGAACGCGACAACCTCGGGGCACACCGATCCCCGAAGGGCCTCCCATGAACCCCACCTACCTCCTGGCTGCCGTCGACGTCGTCGCGGTCCTCGTCCTCGCCATGGCCGTCTACTACCCCCGCCACCGCCGCGCCGACCTCGTCACCGCCTTCATCGCGGTCAACGTTGGCGTCCTCGCCGTCACGATCGTGCTGTCCAGCAGCGCCGCGACCGTCGGGCTGGGGCTGGGCCTCTTCGGCGTCCTGTCGATCATCCGGCTGCGATCCGACGAGCTCGGCCAGCACGAGATCGCCTACTACTTCGCGGCTCTCGCGATCGGCCTGATCGGTGGCCTCGGCACGGCCGACGTCACGCTGTCCGTCACGCTCATGGCCGTCCTCGTCGGCGTGCTCGCCGTCGCCGACAGCCGCCTGCTGCACGGCACCGGGCTGCGGCAGGTCGTCGTGCTGGACTCGGCGATCACCGACGAGACGACGCTGGTGGAGCGCCTGGAGATGCTGCTCGACGCGCGGGTCACCCGCGTGACACCGGTCCGGGTCGACCTCGTCAACGACACCACCACCGTCGAGGTGCACTACGCCGCCGCCAGCCGCCCCGCCGTCCCTGCGCTGACGCGATGACAACCATGAGCGCCGTCGACCGCCTGCCCGCCGTCTCCCTCGCCGAGCTCAACGAGGAGGCCGCGCTGCTGACCCGCATCGACCGGAAGTACGTCATCGCGACCGCCGAGCTGGACGCCGTGCTGACCGCGATCCCCGGCCTGCGGGTGCTCGAGATCGACGGCCGGCGCGCCTCGCGCTACGAGTCGACCTACCTCGACACCGTCGACCTCGACAGCTGGACCGCCTCGGCCCACCAGCGCCGGCGCCGGTGGAAGGTGCGGACGCGGACGTACGCCGACACCGGCGAGCGCTGGCTGGAGGTAAAGACCCGCGGGAGTCGCGGCAGGACGGTCAAGGAACGACTGCCGCACGACGGCCTCCGCGAGATGTCCGATGCGTCCGGGGCGTGGGTGCGTGACCGGCTCGGCGCCGCGCACGTGCACGACGTCGACCCCCGCGGCCTGGTGGCGACGCTGCACACCAGCTACCTGCGTACGACCCTCCTGCTCGACGACGGCGCCGGGCGGGCCACCATCGACCGCGACCTCCGCTGGGTCTCCGGCCACGGCACCGCCGAGGTCGGCGACGTGCTGGTCGTCGAGACCAAGTCCGCGACCGCTCGCCCCGGCCCGCTCGACCGGCGGCTGTGGGAGCTGGGCCACCGGCCCACGCGGATCTCGAAGTACGGCACGGGGCTGGCGCTGCTGACCCCCGAGCTCCAGCGCAACCGCTGGCACCGCGTGACGTCGCGCCACCTGGCCGACCAGCTCACCCTGCACGCCGGGGTGCTCGCATGACCGCCCAGCCGTGCGCGGCGCGGCTCGCCGTGCTCGCGACGCTGGCCGCGCTCACCCTGGGCGGCTGCTCGACCACCTCGGGCGGGACCACGGCCGTCGCCACCACCGGCGTCAGCGCGGCCGCCGAGGATGTCGCGGACGGGACCGGTGTCTGGGACGCGACCGTGGTGCACGAGATCTCGATCGAGGTCGACGACGCTGCCGTCGCCGCGATGATCGACACCTACCAGGAGACGAGCGAGAAGGAGTGGATCGAGGCCACCGTCACGATCGACGGGCAGACCTGGGAGCGCGTCGGGCTCCGGCTCAAGGGCAACTCCTCCCTGCGTGGGGTCGACGACGGTGCCGATCCGACCGACCTGCCCTGGCTGGTCCGGCTCGACAAGTTCGTCGACGGCCAGGAGCTCGACGGCTGGACCTCCTTCATCGTCAGGTCCAACGGCTCGGAGACCGCGCTCAACGAGGCGGTCGCGCTCGACCTCCTCGCCGAGGCCGGGCTCGCCAGCGAGCACGCGATCGCGACGTCGTTCAGCGTCAACGGCGCCGATGCCCGGCTGCGGCTCGTCGTGCAGGACCTCGACGAGGCCTGGGAGGCCGAGAACTTCAGCACCACCGGGCTGTTCTACAAGGCCGAGGCGGGCGGCGACTGGTCCTGGCGCGGTGACGACCCCGACGCGTACACCGACGTCTTCGACCAGGAGACCGGCGACGACGACCTGACGCCGCTGGTCGACTTCCTCGACTTCCTCAACAACAGCAGCGACGAGGACTTCGCCGCCGAGCTGCCCGATCGCCTCGACGTCCAGTCGTTCGCGCGCTACCTCGCCTTCGAGGAGCTCGTCGACAACTTCGACGACATCGACGGTCCCGGCAACAACTCCTACCTGCGCTACGACGCGGAGTCCGGCGGGTTCACCGTCGTCGCCTGGGACCACAACCTCGCCTTCGGGGGGGTCGCCGGGTGGCGGCCGCGAGGGCATGGGTGGCGGCTTCCCGGGAGCAGACGACCGCGAGCGGCCGTCGGGGATGCCGTCCGACCTGCCGTCGGACCTGCCGTCCGAGATGCCCTCGGGGATGCCGACGGACATGCCTTCCGGGATGCCGGACGGCGAGCGCCCTGAGGGCGGGCCGGGCGGGATGGGCGGCGGGATGGGTGGGTCCAACGTCCTCGTCGAGCGGTTCACTGCGGTCGAGGAGTGGGCGGACCTGGTCGAGCAGGCCAAGGCCGACCTCACCGCAGATCTCTTCGACAGCGGCTACGCCGAGGAGGTCCTCGACCAGTGGGAGAGCATGCTCACCGACCGGGCCGGCGACCTTGTGGACGCCGCGACCGTCCGGGAGGAGGCCGACGCGATCCGCGCGAAGCTGGGTTGAGTGCGGAGCCCCGCGGCGACCACTGCCGCGAGCGCACTCGACCTGATCAGCTGACGGCCGGGAACTCCTTCATCGCGTGGTCGGCGATCTTCTTCATCATGTAGCCGTCGATCCCGCCACCGACCAGGCCGCCGGCCAGCGGGATGCCGCGGCCGAACCCGGTGAGGACCTTCTCGCTCACGCCGCGCATCAGGCGGAACCCGACAGCCTTGTTGACGACCATCAGGGCGCCCGGCGGCAGTCCCCGCAGGGCGTACGCCGTGACGCGGCCGCTCGCGCTCGCCATGCCGGTCTTCTTCAGGACCTCGTCGGCGTCCGAGCCGACGAGGGTGAGCAGGACCGCGGTGCGCACGCGCGGCTCGGTGATGTCGTAGCCCCGCAGTGTCGCGATCGACCCGACCATCCGCACCGCGAGGAGGTAGAACTCGGCCACGTTCACCGGCAGCGAGACCGGCATCAGCATGAAGCCGCCGACGCCGGTGACGAACCCGCCGACGCTGCCCTTGAGCGTGGCCGACCGAGCCACTGCGGCGACCGCCTTCTCCGCGTCGCCGCCCGACTTGGTGAGCGCCTCGTCGGCGACCTCGCGCACGGAGCTGAGCGGCCCGCGTCCCTCGAGGCCGGTGTCCACCAGCATCTCGACCAGCCGCTCGATGGCGTTGGGGTCGGGCCGCGGGTCGTCTGCGGCGTCGAGCGCGGCCTTGGTCTTCTTCGCCTCGGCGCTGCCCGGCTTGAGGATGTCGGTGAGTCCCATGGGCACAGCCTAGGAACTCCGCGGTGAGGGCGGCACACCCCGCGGTGGCCCGCCCCTGTGAGCGGTGGCACACCCGCAGTCCCGCGACCGGAAGTGTGGCTGGACCACCGCTCGGTCCGGGTCCGGGGTCCTCAGGAGATCGACGACCGGAAGCCCCGGAGCCGCAGGCTGTTGGTCACCACGAACACGCTCGAGAACGCCATCGCGGCGCCCGCGAGCATCGGGTTGAGCAACCCGGCTGCCGCGAGCGGGAGCGCGGCGACGTTGTAGGCGAACGCCCAGAACAGGTTGCCCTTGATCGTCCCCAGGGTGCGGCGCGAGAGCCGGATCGCGTCGACGGCGACGAGGAGGTCGCCGCGCACGAGGGTCAGGTCGCTGGCCTCGATCGCCACGTCGGTGCCGGTGCCCATCGCCAGGCCGAGGTCTGCCTGGGCGAGCGCGGCGGCGTCGTTGACCCCGTCGCCGACCATCGCCACCACCTTGCCGGCGGCCTGGAGGCGCTGGACCTCGGCGACCTTGTCGGCCGGGAGCACGTCGGCCACGACGGCCTCGATCCCGACCTGGGCAGCGACGTGGCGGGCCGCGGCCTCGTTGTCGCCGGTCAGCAGGATCGGGGTGAGCCCCAGCTCGCGCAGCTCGGCGATGGCGCGCGCAGACGTCGGCTTGATGGTGTCGCCGACGACGATGACCCCGCGCGCCCGGCCGTCCCACCCGACCGCGACGGGGGTGTAGCCCTCGCCCTGCGCGCGCTCGACGGCGTCGACGAGCGTCGGCGGGAGGTGCTGCGACCACTCCTCGAGCAGGCGAGGTCGACCCACGAGCACCGCGTGGCCCTCGACGATGCCCTGGACCCCGAGGCCCTCCCGGTTGGCGAAGTCCTCGACCGGCGCGAGCTCGTCCACGGAGGCCGCGATGGCCCGGCCGATCGGGTGCTCGGACGCCGACTCGAGCGCGGCGGCGAGGCGTCGTACGTCGTCGACCGACTCGCCGTCCGCGGCCACGACGGCGTGGACGGTCATCTCGCCGGTGGTCACGGTGCCGGTCTTGTCGAGCACGATCGTGTCGACGCGGCGGGTGGACTCGAGGACCTCCGGGCCCTTGATCAGGATGCCGAGCTGGGCGCCGCGGCCGGTGCCGACCATGAGGGCGGTCGGCGTGGCCAGGCCCAGCGCGCAGGGGCACGCGATGATGAGGACGGCCACGGCGGCGGTGAAGGCAGCGGTCGGCCCGCCACCCGCGCCCAGCCAGAAGCCGAGGGTCGCGACGGCGAGCCCGATCACGATCGGCACGAAGACGCCCGAGATCCGGTCGGCGAGGCGCTGCACCTCGGCCTTGCCGTTCTGCGCGTCCTCGACGAGCCGCGCCATCTGGGCCAGCTGGGTGTCGGCGCCGACGCGGGTGGCACGTACGAGAAGCCGGCCACCGGCGTTGACCGTGGCGCCGACGACGGCATCGCCGGGGCGGACCTCCACCGGCACCGACTCGCCGGTGAGCATGGAGGCGTCGACGGCGGATGTGCCCTCGACGACGTCGCCGTCGGTCGCGATCTTCTCCCCGGGGCGTACGACGAAGGTGTCGCCGACGACCAGCTGGTCGGTCGGGATCCTCACCTCGCGGCCGTCGCGGATGACCGCCACCTCGCGCGCACCGAGCTCGAGCAGGGCCCGCAGCGCAGCGCCGGCCTGCCGCTTCGAGCGGTGCTCGAGCCACCGTCCGGCGAGCAGGAACGTGGTCACGCCGGCGGCGGCCTCGAGGTAGATGTTGCCCGCGCCGTCGGTGCGGTCGATCGAGATCCGGAAGGGGTGGGTCATGCCGGGCTCGCCGGCGGTGCCGAGGAACAGCGCCCACAGCGACCAGCCGAAGGCGGCCAGCACCCCGACCGAGACGAGGGTGTCCATCGTGGTCGCGCCGTGGCGCAGGTTGGTCCACGCGGCCCGGTGGAAGGGCAGCGCGCCCCACACCACGACCGGCGCGGCCAGGACGAGCGAAGCCCACTGCCAGTAGGTGAACTGCAGCGCGGGCACCATCGCCATCGCGACCACGGGGATGCTCAGCGCGGTGCTGACCAGCAGCCGCTGGAGCAGCGGGTCCCGCTCCGGCTCCGCGGGTGTCTCGGCGGACGTCGGTGTCGGGAGCGCGGCGGCGTAGCCCGCGGCCTCGACGGTCTTCAGCAGCTCGTCGGTCGAGACGGTGCCGGGATAGGTGACCTTGGCCTTCTCGGTCGCGTAGTTGACCGTCGCGGTGACCCCGTCGAGCTTGTTGAGCTTGCGCTCGATGCGGTTGGCGCACGACGCGCAGGTCATGCCGGTGATGGCGAGCTCCACGTCAGTGGTCATGACCGTCTCCCTCCTCGCCGGCTGCAGCCGGCGCGCCGCCCGACTCGACGGTGAACGCGGCCGTCCGCACGACGCCGCGGTGCTGGAAGTCCAGGAACAACCCGTACGTCCCGGGCGTGGGGAAGGCGGTCGCGAAGTCGATCCCGGGTCCGGGCCGGCCCTCCTCCGGGTGGACGTGGAGGTAGCCGAGGTCGCCGGAGCGGATCGCGACCAGGTGGCCGAAGGCGCCGAGGTAGGGCTCGAGGTCGGTGACGGGCTCGCCGTCGAGCTCGACCCGGGTGGTGAGCACGGTGCTCGCGCCCGGGGCGGTGTCGCCCTCGAGCACCACGGTGTAGGTGCCCTCGTCGGTCTCGATCGTCGCGGTGCGGCTGTCGGCCGGGAGCTCCTCGGGGCTGAACCCGCCGCCCACAGCGACGTCGTCCGCCAGCGTGATCCCGTCCCAGCCCTCGGGCGTGAAGTCGGCGATGACGCGCCACACACCCGGCGTCAGGCGTACGTCCACCGACCAGGTGCCGGTCGCGGCGTCGAGGGTGGGGTGGACGTGCTGGAAGCCGGTCAGGTCGCGGCGTACGACGATGAGGTGCAGGTCCTTCTCGTGCTCGCGCGTGTAGTCGAGCAGCGGCCGGCCGCTCGAGGTCAGCACCTGGAAGTCGAGCCGGGTGCGGCCCGCGTCGAGGGTGCGGTCGGCGAGCGCGAGGGTGTAGCCGTCGGCGCGCGAGGTCAGTCCACCGACGTCGGCGATCGCCTCTGTCGAGTGGTCGTCGCCGTGCGCCGCCTCGTCGGTGTGGTCGGCTGCGCCCTCGTGGGCCACGGGAGCGGTGTCGACCGGTCCGACGAGCCGGCCCCCGCCCCACGCCACCGCGAAGGCGGCGGCCAGGGCGGCGACGAAGGCGACGACGCGCAACGGCGTGCTGAGGTCTCTCATGCCATTGCGTAGCCGGCTTCCTCGACGGCGGCCCGGACGGCAGCGGGGTCGAGGGGGGCGGCGCTGGTGACGGTGACGGCTCCGGTCTCGACGACCACGTCGACGTGGTCCACGCCGGCGAGCTCGGAGATCTCCTCGGTGACCGAAGCGGCGCAGTGGCCGCAGGTCATGCCGGTGACGGTGTATGTCTCGGTGTTCATGTCGCGTCCTTTCAGGACTTCACGAGGCGGGCGATCGCCTCGGAGGCTTCCTTGAGCTTCTGCTCCTGCTCGGCCCCGCCCTGGCGGGCGGCGTCGACGAGGCAGTGGGCCATGTGGTCGTCGAGCAGCGAGAGCGCCAGCGCCTGGAGCGCCTTGGTCGCCGCGGACACCTGCGTGAGGATGTCGATGCAGTACTTCTCGTCCTCGACCATCCGCTGGATCCCGCGCACCTGCCCCTCGATGCGGCGCAGCCGCTTGAGGTGGGCCTGGACGGCCGCGTCGTTGCCCTCGAGGTGTCCGTGCTGTTCGTTCATACCTCGACCATACCCCTAGGGGGTATCTGTTTCAAGCCGGGGTCGTCCGCCCGCCCGGGGTAGTCCAGTGAGGGATGGTCGTGATTTGGCCAGAATGGCAGCCAGAACTCACTGGACTACCCCGGCGGGAGGGGCCGGTCGTACGACGCCGGGCCGGGACCACTGCCCCCGGCTGATCAGCACGTCGCGCAGCACGTCGGGGCGGTCGGTGATGATCCCGTCGACCCCGGCGTCGAGGAGCGTCCGCATGGTGGCGGGGTCGTCGACGGTCCAGACGATCACACGGATGCCCATCTCGTGGGCGCGACCGATGACGCGTTCGGAGTGGATCGGCATCCGTCCGAGCTTCATCGGCACGTGCGCGAAGGCGCCGCGCCCGGGGCCGGCGCCGAGCCCGACCGGACGTACGCCACCGCGCGAGCACGCGATCAACGTCGTCAGCGACCGCCAGCCGAGGGCCGTCGTGACTCCCGGGGCCTCGTCCTGCAGCCGCCGCAGCCACTTGCTCCAGGCGCCGGCCACGCAGATCCGCTCGGCCCAGCGGGGGTTCGCGCGCAGCAGCAGCGCCATGGCGCCGATCGACGCCTCGTCCTTGAGGTCGATCGCGAACCGCGCCTGGGGGAACGTTGCCATCGCCTCGGCGAGCGTGGGGATCCGGTCGGTGCCGTCCACCCGGAGCCGACGCAGGTCGGCGAGGTCGAGGTCGCTGACCCGACCGGCGGCCCCGGTGACCCGCCGCAGCGTCGCGTCGTGGAAGCAGACGACGTGCCCGTCGCGGGTGGTCTGCACGTCGGTCTCGAGGTAGGTCAGGCCCAGCGCGGTGGCGCGGCCGAAGGCGGCGAGGGTGTTCTCGGGCGCGAGGGACATGCCCCCGCGGTGCGCGATCGCGAGCGGTCCGATGTGGTCGCCGTAGCTGGTCACGACCTCAGGATGGGAGTCGTCAGGGTCCACGGGAAGCGCGAAGGCGCCCGATCGACCACTGTTCACCCAGCCTTCGTCCGGCGTGCGTCGCCGACACCTGCTGGACACCCGGATGCCCCACAATGCGCGCGTGCCGACACTCCTGCCCGCCCTGCTTGCGAGCGAGCGAGCGGCCGCACCGCGCACCCTGGTCGACATCTTCCGCGAGGTCGTCGACTTCGCCCCGCAGAGCCCCGCGGTCGACAGCGGCGTCGCGCTGCTGACGTACGCCGAGCTGGCGGAGGCCGCGGACCGGGTGGCGGCGGAGCTCCACGAGGCGGGAGTCCGCGTCGGTGACAAGGTCGGCATCCGGATCCCGTCGGGCACGACCGACCTCTACGTCGCGATCCTCGGCATCCTCGTCGCGGGTGCGGCCTACGTGCCGGTCGACGCCGACGACCCCGACGAGCGCGCGCGGGTGGTGTTCGAGGAGTCCGGCGCCGTGGCGGTCATCGGCAACGACCTGCGGATCGAGCGGCGCCTCGGTTTCGACACGGCTCGTTCCTCGCCTGCTCAACCAGCGGCGCCCGATGTCGACGACGACGCGGGTTTCGACACGGCTCGTTCCTCGCCTGCTCAACCGGCGGCGTCTGGCCCCGGCGTCGACGACGACGCGTGGGTCATCTTCACCAGCGGGTCGACGGGCAGGCCCAAGGGTGTCGCGGCGACGCACCGGAGCGCTGCGGCGTTCGTCGATGCGGAGTCGCGGATGTTCCTCGCCGAGGAGCCGATCGGGCCCGGGGACCGGGTCATGGCCGGGTTGTCGGTCGCGTTCGACGCGAGCTGCGAGGAGATGTGGCTGGCCTGGGCCCACGGCGCCTGCCTGGTGCCTGCGCCACGCTCGCTCGTACGCAGCGGGGTGGACGTCGGGCCGTGGCTGGTCGCCAACTCGATCACCGTCGTCTCGACCGTGCCGACCCTCGTGGCGCTCTGGCCTCCGGCGAGCCTCGACGAGGTGCGGCTGCTGGTCATGGGCGGCGAGGCCTGCCCGCCCGAGCTGGCGCAGCGGCTGCAGCGCCCGGGCCGCGAGGTGTGGAACACCTACGGACCCACCGAGGCCACGGTCGTGGCCTGCAGTGCCCTGCTCGACGGGTCGGACCCGGTCCGGATCGGCCTGCCGCTGGACGGCTGGGACCTGGCCGTCGTCGACGCGCACGGACATCCGGTGGCCGAGGGCGAGAGCGGGGAGCTGATCATCGGCGGCGTCGGCCTCGCGCGCTACCTCGATCCCGAGAAGGACGCCGAGAAGTACGCCCCGATGCCGACCCTCGGGTGGGACCGCGCCTACCGCTCCGGCGACGTGGTGCGCAACGACCCGCTCGGCCTGGTGTTCGCCGGCCGCGCCGACGACCAGATCAAGCTCGGGGGCCGGCGCATCGAGCTCGGCGAGATCGACGAGCAGCTGCTCCGCCTGCCGGGCGTACAGCAGGCGGCGGCTGCGGTCCGGTCGACGAAGAGCGGCAACTCGCTGCTCGTCGGCTACCTCACCATCGACGCGTCGTACGACTCCGTCACGGCGCAGGAGCTGCTCCGGGGCCGGCTGCCGGCCGCGCTCGTGCCGCGCCTCGCCGTGGTCGAGTCGCTCCCGACGCGCACCAGCGGCAAGATCGATCGCGACGCCCTGCCGTGGCCGTTGCCCAGGACGGCGAGCCCTGCGGTGGGGCTGAGCGACACCCAGCGCTGGGTCGCCGACATCTGGGCGGACGTGCTCGGCGCCGACGTGACCACTCCGGAGGACGACTTCTTCGCGTTCGGCGGCGGCTCGCTCACCGCGGCGCAGGTCGTCAGCCGGATCCGCGAGCGCTACCCCGAGGTGGTGGTCGGCGACGTGTACGCCCACCCGACCATCGCCGCCCTCGTCGACGCGCTGCCGGCCCTCGCCGGCACCCAGGGGGTGGCCAACCGCGACGTGCGACCGCTGCCCCTGAAGAGCCAGGTGGGACAGCTGCTTTGCCTCGTGCCGCTGCGCGCACTCGCCGGCCTCCGCTGGTTGAGCTGGCTGCTCCTCGGGTCAGCCGTCGCAGGGCCGATCCTCGACCTCGACGGTCTCCCGCAGGCGCCGGCCTGGGTGCTGGTGCTGACCACGTGGTTCTTCCTCGTGCCGCCCGGGCGGATGACCCTCGCCGCCCTCCTGGCCCGGCTGGTCCTCCGGCCGCTCACGCCCGGCGAGCACCCGCGCGGCGGGAAGATCCATCTCCGGATCTGGCTGGCCGAGCAGATCCAGGACGAGCTCGCGGCCACGTCGCTCGCCGGCGCCCCGTGGTTCCCCTACTACGCGCGCCTCCTCGGCAACACCATCGGCCAGGGATCCGACCTGCACACCCTGCCGCCGGTCACCGGCCTGCTGACCGTCGGCAAGGGGGCCGCGATCGAGCCCGAGGTCGACCTCGCCGGGCACTGGATCGACGGCGACGTGATCCACGTCGGCCCGATCACCGTCGGCGCCCGCTCGCGGATCGGTGCCCGCTGCACGCTGAGCCCGGGAGCGGTCGTCGGCAAGGACGCGGAGGTCGCGCCGGGTTCCCTCGTCGAGGGCACCGTCCCGGCGGGCGAGTTCTGGGCGGGCTCGCCCGCGCAGCAGAGCCGCGCGGAGGCGCGAGGCCCCTGGCAGGGGGCTCCGACCGGACGTACGGCCAGCACCGAGAGCGTCTGGCTGGGGCTCTACGGCGTGATGGCGGTGCTCATCGCCGCCCTGCCCGCCTTCGCCGTGCTCACCGGCGCACTCGTGCTGCTGCCGGCGGTGCGCGAGGCCGACGGGCTGGGTGACGTCGTACTCCGGGGGTTGCCGTGGCTGCCCCTGGCCGGGCTCGTCGGCTACACCGCGCTGATCCTCATGGTCTGTGCCCTGATCCGCGTGCTCGGCGCGGGCATGGAGGCAGGCGTGCACCGGGTCCGCTCCGGCACCGGCGTGCGGATCTGGAGCACGCTCCGGGTCCTGGACGAGGCGCGCACCTGGCTGTTCCCCCTCTACGCGAGCGCGCTGACGCCCACCTGGCTGCGGATGCTCGGTGCCACGGTCGGCCCCGGCGTGGAGGCCTCCACCGTCCTGCTGATCCCGAAGTTCACCACCGTCGGCGAGCACGCCTTCCTCGCCGACGACACCCTCGTCGGCTGCTACGAGCTCGGCGGCGGGTGGATCCGCGTCGACCGGGTCAAGATCGGCAAGCGGGCCTTCGTGGGCAACTCCGGCATGGCCGCCCCGGGGCGCAAGGTGCCGAAGGAGTCCCTCGTCGCCGTCCTCTCCGCGGCGCCTGCGCGGCAGGTCGCGAAGGCGGGGTCGAGCTGGGTCGGCAGCCCGCCGACCCGCCTGCGGCGTACGGCCGGCGCCTCCGACGACACCCGCACGTACGCCCCGCCCACCCGCCTCAAGGTCGCGCGCGGGCTGGTGGAGACGCTGCGGGTGGTCCCGCTGCTCCTGCTCCTCCTCCTCCACGTGGGCGTCGCCCTCACCCTGCTCGCCCTCCTGGCCGCGAGCCCGCTCGCAGCGGTGCTCCTGGCCGGTCCGGTCCTGATCGTCGCCGGGATCCTCGCGGCCCTGGTGACGGTGGTTGCCAAGCTCGTCCTTGTCGGTCGGCACCGGGTCGGCAACCACCCGCTGTGGTCGTCGTTCGTCTGGCGCAACGAGCTCGCCGACACCTTCACCGAGGTGCTGGCGGCGCCGTGGTTCGCCGCCCCCGCGCGCGGCACCGTCGCGCTCAACGCGTGGCTGCGCCTGCTGGGGGCGCGGATCGGGCGCGGGGTCTGGTGCGACTCCTACTGGCTGCCCGAGACCGACCTGGTGACGTTGGACGACGGCTCCACGGTCAACCGCGGGTGCGTCGTGCAGACCCATCTCTTCCACGACCGCGTGCTCAGCATGGACACGGTCACCCTCAAGGCTGGTGCGACCCTGGGGCCCAACAGCGTTATCCTTCCGGCCGCGACGATTGGTCGGCACGCAACCGTGGGCCCGGTTTCTCTCGTGATGCGCGGAGAGGGGGTCCCCTCACGCACCTGCTGGATCGGCAACCCGATCGGCCCCTGGGAGGCACCATGAGCGAGTCGTACGTCCCCGACCACGGGGACGACTCCTTCGACGTCACCCACTACGCGCTGGGGCTCGCCTACAAGGTCGTCGGCAACCGCCTCGACGGCGACGCGGCCCTGTCGTGCGTCGCGCGCGCCGACGCCACGAGCGTCACCCTGGACCTCGCCCACCTCCGCGTCTCGCGCGTGCTCCTCGACGGCAAGCCGGCGCGCTACTCGCACCGCGGCTCGCGCCTGAAGATCACCGCCGGGCTCGAGGACGGCCAGGAGTTCGAGCTCCGCGTGAAGTACGGCGGATCACCGCGCACCCTCAAGGCGCGCCACCTCGACGACGCGGGGTGGGAGGAGCTGACCGACGGCGTGATCGTCGCGGCCCAGCCGCACGGTGCCCCGACGTGGTTCCCCTGCAACGACCGTCCGAGCAACAAGGCGACGTACGCCGTCACGCTGGCCGCGCCGACCGACTACTACGTCGCCATGTGCGGCCGACTCACCGACCAGCGTCGGCGCGGCTCCGTCACGGAGTGGACGTGGGAGATGGCCCAGCCGATGGCGTCCTACCTCGCCACCGTGCAGATCGGCCGCTACGAGGTGCGCGAGCTGGACCACGGCGTCGTCGTGATCGCGCCGCCCGACCTCTCGGGAGAGGCGTACGACGCCTCGTTCGGCCAGCAGCCGGCGATGATGTCCTACTTCGAGTCGGTCTTCGGCGACTACCCGTTCGACGCCTACACCGTGGTCGTGACCGACGACCCGCTGGAGATCCCGCTGGAGTCGCAGTCGCTCTCCACCTTCGGGCGCAACTTCGCCTCGGCTGACTGGGACGCCGTGCGGCTGGTCGCCCACGAGCTGGCACACCAGTGGTTCGGCAACGCGGTGACGCTGACCGAGTGGAAGGACATCTGGCTGCACGAGGGCTTCGCCTGCTACGCCGAGTGGCTGTGGTCCGAGGAGTCCGGCGGCGACAGTGCTGCGGACTGCGCCGCACACCACCACGCCAAGCTCGCCGACCTCGACCAGGACCTGCTGCTCGCCGACCCCGGCCCGGCGCTCATGTTCGACGACCGCGTCTACAAGCGCGGCGCGCTGACCCTCCACGCGCTGCGCACGGCGGTCGGGGACGACCAGTTCTTCGACGTCCTGCACGAGTGGGTCGAGCGGTTCGGTGGCGGCAACGCGACCACGGTCGACTTCGAGGCGGTCGTGGAGGACGTCACCGGTGAGTCCCACGCCGACCTGTTCGACGCGTGGCTCAGGGAGCTCCCGCTCCCGGCCCTGCCGGACTGACGGCGACGACGTAGCCGGGCGGTCCCGGCAGGTCGCGCCACGACTCGGCAGCGAGCAGCACGTCGACCATCGGCGTCGCGAGGCCGGTCCCGCGACGCTTGAGGACGGCCTCCTTGCGCGCCCAGGTGCGGCCGCGGTCCTCGTCGGTGCCTGCCCGCTCGCCGTCCGCGAGCACCAGCGCGGGATCCCACCGGTTCGCCACAGCCGCCACGGACTCCACGTCCACGCCCACCGGCTCCGCGGAGATCACGGTGACCAGGTGTGGTCCGGATCGCGACAGCGAGACGTGGTGGTCGCGCCCGTCGACCCTCAGCCAGGGGCGTCCGTGGGAGGAGGAGCCGCACCGGGGGCACAGCCGACCGGTGGTCACGGTCGGCCGTGCCCCGTCGGGCTCGCGCAGGAGCTCGACCGCGTGTGCGGTGAGGGCCTCGTCCGCGGCGGTGTCGACGGGGTGCCACCGGACGCTGGGTGCGGGCGTCAGATCTGGTACCCGCCGAGTAGCTCGGCCAGCCGCAGGTGCGGCTGCGCCTCGTCGCGACGGCCCTTGCGCTGCAGGGCGCGACCCACGAGGAGGTGGGCGTACGGCTCGTTGGGGTCGTGCTCGAGCAGCTCGGTCGCGACGCGGATCGCGCCGTCGAGCTGGGCGGAGTGGTAGAGCGAGCGCGCCAGCAGCAGGCGTACGTCGGTCAGCTCGTGCCCGACGTCATCGACCTCGCTCAGCAGCTCCTTCAGCAGCACCGCGGCCTCGCGGTAGGCGCGCTCCTCGAAGAGCGCCTGGGCGCGGACCCAACGGTCGTGGGCGGTGTCCTCGAGCAGGCCCGCGTGTCCTCGCAGCAGGTCCTCGAAGGGCGTGAAGTCGGTCATCGTCGCTCCTCTCGAGCGGGGTCGTCCTCCGAGCGTGCGCCCGGCACCACCCCCAACGCGGTAACGGGGCCCGGCGATTCCACGGAATACTGAAGGGACCAGCACCGTTGGAGATGATACAAACTTCAACTAGGAGGATCTCATGCAGTTCGGCATCTTCAGCGTCGGCGACGTCACCACGGACCCGACCGATGGACGCACTCCGTCCGAGGCCGAGCGCATCGCGTCGATGACGCAGCTGGCGCTCAAGGCCGAGGAGGTCGGGCTCGACGTCTTCGCGACCGGCGAGCACCACAACCCGCCGTTCGTCGTGTCGTCGCCGACGACGCACCTGGGCTACATCGCGGCCAAGACCGAGAACCTCATCCTCTCGACGAGCACCACGCTGATCACCACCAATGACCCGGTGAAGATCGCGGAGGACTACGCCTTCCTGCAGCACCTGTCCGGCGGCCGCGTCGACCTGATGATGGGCCGCGGCAACACCGGCCCGGTCTACCCGTGGTTCGGCAAGGACATCCGCGACGGCATCAAGCTCGCGGTCGAGAACTACCACCTGCTCCGCAAGCTCTGGCGCGAGCCGGTCGTCAACTGGCAGGGCGAGTTCCGTACGCCCCTGCAGGGCTACACCTCGACGCCCGCGCCGCTCGATGGCACGCCGCCGTTCGTCTGGCACGGATCGATCCGCAGCAGCGAGATCGCCGAGCAGGCGGCGTACTACGGTGACGGCTTCTTCCACAACCACATCTTCTGGAACAAGGAGCACACCGAGGCGATGGTGAAGCTCTACCGCCGCCGCTTCGAGCACTACGGCCACGGCGCCGCCGACCAGGCGTACGTCGGGCTGGGTGGCCAGGTGTTCATGGCGTCGACCGAGGCCGAGGCCAAGCGCACCTTCCGCCCCTACTTCGACAACGCCCCGGTCTACGGTCACGGCCCGTCGATGGAGGAATTCACGAAGATGACGCCGCTGACCGTCGGCACGCCCGAGCAGGTCATCGAGCGCACGCTGGGCTTCGCCGACTACGTCGGTGACTACCAGCGCCAGCTCTTCCTCATCGACCACGCCGGCCTGCCGACGTCGCTGGTGATGGAGCAGATGGAGATGCTCGGCACCGAGGTCGTGCCCGTGCTCCGCAAGGAGTTCGAGCGCCGTCGTCCGGCCCACGTGCCCAGCGACCCGCCCACCCACACCTCGCTCGTCGCGGCCGGTCCGGACGCCCCGCACCACCTGGTCGAGCCCGCCCGCGCCCGCGCCGAAGAGCTCGCCCAGGCCCAGGCATGACCCATCGCGTCCTCGTCGTCACCGCGGGGCTGACCGTCCCGTCGTCGACCCGCCTGCTCGCCGACCAGCTCGCCGAGGCCACCTCGGCGCAGGTCGGCGCGCGGGGCGAGTCGGTCGAGGTGGAGTACGTCGAGCTCCGGGAGGTGGCCGGCGAGCTGGCCACCTTCATGACCACCGGCGGCATCCCGACGCCGCGGCTCACCGAGCTGCGCGAGCGGGTGTCGGCGGCCGACGGGCTCATCGCGGTCACGCCGGTCTTCAACGCCAGCTTTAGCGGGCTGTTCAAGATGTTCTTCGACGCCCTCGACCCCGACGCGCTGACCGGCACTCCGGTGCTGGTGGCCGCGACGGCCGGCAGCGCCCGGCACTCGCTGGTGCTCGACCACGCGATGCGGCCGCTGTTCGCCTACCTCCGCGCGGTCGTCGTGCCGACGGGTGTGTTCGCGGCGACCGAGGACTTCGGCAGCCACGGGCTGTCCGACCGGATCACCCGCGCGGCGTCGGAGCTGGCGTCGCTGGTGCTCAGCCAGGGCGACTACGGGGTCGGCGGGTTCGCTCCCGACCTCGCCGCCCGCCCCCGTCGTACGCCCGGCACGCAGGTCGAGTCGGACGTGACGCCCTTCGGCGACCTGCTGCGCGGACACACCGGCTCCGACCCGCGATGACCGTCCCCACGCCGTTCTGGCGGTCCGTCGAGACGCTGAACAACTACGTCTACCTCGTGCCCGAGGCAGCGAAGCACTACGCGTCGGTCGGGCTGAAGGGCTCGTGGATGGGCTACTTCGCGTCGCGGGCAGCGCCGTTGGGAGCCGCCTCCCCGGAGCTCGTGGTTGCCACCTTCCACGGCTTCGCGCCACACCTGGTCCACCGCGCGCTGCCCGACGCGTGGGGCTTCGCGTCGCCCGAGGCCGTGCTCGGCGCGCGGCTCGAGCTCGCGACCCGCGTGCTGGGCCGGGCCGTGACCGGCGAGCAGGTCGCGCCGCTGGCGGACGCCCTCACCTCGATCATCGAAGGGCTGGACCTCGCGGGCAAGCCGCTGGCCGCGGCGCACGCCTCGCTCGAGGAGCCGGTGGACGACCTCGAGCGGTTCTGGCTGGCCAACGCCGTGCTGCGGGAGTTCCGCGGCGACTGCCACATCGCGGTGCTCCTCACGCACGGCCTCAACGGCGTCGACGCCAACGTCCTCAACGTGGCGGCCGGTCGTACGTTCCCCCAGCAGCAGGCGCTCCGCGGCTGGAGCGACGACGAGTGGGCCACGGGTCAGGACCGGCTGCGCGAGCGCGGCTGGCTCGACGCTGACGGTGCGATCACGCCCGCGGGCACGGATGCGCGCAACGAGCTGGAGGACGCCACCGACCGCGCGTGCGTCGGCGGCATGAGCGCCGAGGCGATGGCGCAGGCCACTGAGATCACGGACGACATGCGCGACGTGGCCCGCGCTCTTCGTGCGTCGCTGAAGGTTCCGCCGGCGGCGCCTGCTCGCTAGCGTGAGGGCTCCTGACCCAGGCGAGGAGCATCACGATGTCGATCAACCTCAACCCCTACCTCAACTTCCCTGACGCCCAGGCGCGCGAGGCGATGGAGTTCTACCAGTCCGTCATGGGCGGTGAGCTCACCATCATGACCTTCGGCGACATGGGCACCGAGGGCCCGCTCGCCACGCAGGTGATGCACGGCCAGCTCGAGGCACCCGGCGGCATCGTGCTGATGGGCGCCGACGCCCCGCCGGAGATGGTGCAGGTGACCTTCGGCGACAACGTCTCGGTCAGCCTCTCGGGCGGACCGGAGGACGGCGAGACGCTGCGCGGCTGGTTCGCCGCGCTGTCGGAGGGCGGAGACGTACGCCAGCCGCTCGAGGCCGCGCCGTGGGGTGACGAGTTCGGGATGCTGAAGGACCGCTTCGGGATCGGCTGGTTGGTCAACATCGCGGGAGCGTCGGCGTCCTGACAGTCCCTGTACGTTCGGGAGCACCGCCCAACCGGAGGAGCGACCCGTGATCGAGCTGACCCAGGGCCAGGAGCTCACTCTTGCCGCCGAGGACGGGAGGACCCCGACCAAGGTGCAGATGGCCGTCGGCTGGGACCACAACCCGACGGCCGGCTTCATCTCCAGTGGCGCGCCGCCGATCGACCTCGACGCCTCGGCCGTGCAGTTCGCCGGCGGCGCGTTCTTCGACCTCGCCTTCTTCAACAACCTCGCGACCCGCGACGGCTCGGTGGTCCACCTGGGCGACAACACCACCGGCAAGGGCGAGGGCGACGACGAGGTGATCGACGTGGACCTGAGCCGGGTCTACCCCAAGGTCGAGTCGATCCTGTTCCTGGTCACCAGCTATCAGGGGCACTCGCTGGAGTACATCCGCAACGCCTATTGCCGGCTCATCGACGACGACGGCACCGAGCTGGCCCGCTTCACCATCACGCTCGGGGTGAGGGAGACGGGGCTCGTGATGGCGAAGCTGTTCCGCGACGGGTCGACCTGGAAGCTGCGGGCGATCGGGACGGGCATCGCTCTCAAGACGCCGACGGACTCGATGGAGGCTCTGCTGCCGTTCGTCTGAGGGTAGCGACCGCGCTGCAGCTCTCGTGGTTTGGTGAAGCCGAGGCTGTCGGCTGGCTGCTTCGCACGTCGTAGTCAGCGGCAAGGGCGCGTCTCACCGAGCTGCTGCACAGCGCCCAGAATGCAGCGCCTTCGCTCCGCTGCGAACCACCCCAGATCAGGCGCATCTGCTGCGCGCGAGCGCACGAGAGGTCTGGACAGGACCTGGCGTACTGGGCGCCGAGGCTCATGCTCAACTGGGCGAAGGCCCTGCGGCGGAGCGCCAACCCAGCGGTTCTCCTCATTCGATCCCACAGTCGAGATTCGGCCCCTTGTCGGTGGCACTGTCCACACTAGAGCCGTGGAAATCGAACCTACTCGAATCATCGGCGCCGGCGTGCAAGCCGAGACTACTGCGGGGGCGGCCCGATGAACTCCAGCACGAACGAGACCTCAGAGTTCGACCACGACGCGTTCTTCGCGCGCCTGCCGGCGCAGGCCAGACCCACGCCGGTCGACGATGACACCTATGAGACTCCGCTCGACCTTCTCAAACGCGTCACCAAGTTCTTCGTTGACTCTGGCGACTTCAACGGACTCGTTGTTGGCGAATCGACCAAGCTCCACGAGAACGCCGTTGGCCTCATCAATGACGGCCTCGTTCAACTTGTCACAAACACGGACTACGTCAATATCCACATCCGGCCCTGGTTGCGCGGCGATGTCGAAAGGCAAGTGGAGGAGCTCGCAGACGTTGCGGCCGGGGGGAATTCAGGCTGCCTGTATCCCACCGCAAAGGCTATGGCCGCACTACACCCCGAACTGTCGGACGCGGAGCGCCCATTCCGCGAGCGCCTGCTTCAGGCAGGAGGGGGCACGCTGGACGTCGCCTATTTCGAGCTCACCGCTGTCGAGGGCTATCTGAACGACCCCGACTTCGAGTTCGTTCTCGGCGATAGCGGGTTTCGCTTTGCTGACGCGCCGTGGTTAACGGACGACCTCGACTACGACAATCTCACGCTGCTCAAGGAGGCAGGATTCGCCTACGACCGAACAGTCGATCCGCTCGGACCCGAGCCCATCAAGCGCTACTGGGCGGCTCTGCTGTGCGACCTTGCCGAGCTTCCACCATTGCACCAGCAGCGGATCCGAACCTATGAACTCACGAACCCTGGGCCTGAGGTCATACCTCACCCCATCTGGTGGCGACGGATGATGGGCCACTGGCCCGAGCATATCGGACCCTTCACTCGCATTCTCACCGAGATGAATGCGATCAACGAACTCTGGACCCTGGCGTTTGGCGCCGACCTATTCACCTCCACTGTGCGACCTCAAAACTGGGGGTGGCTCCTGCGCCCCAGCACTCGCGAGTGGGAAGGCTTTGTCCTGACGACCTGCAAACTCCTTCTCGACGGCATCTCGAGCGCAGGTCTGGCTGCCGCGAACGCGCCAAAGAGGAACGACAACGGAGACAGTCTCGGCAGCTTGATGCGGCTCCAGGAGCTCATGGTTCGGCAGACCGCGCATCTGGAATTGAACGTTCCGCAAGCACTCGCTCCACTTCACGAGGTCAGACTGGAACGCCAGAAGCCTGCTCACAAGACCAACCAGAACCTTCGGGACCCCCTCATCTTGAATCATCAGCGGGACCTACTCGGGAGGCTCGGATCTGCGATCGGATGCATCAGGTACTTCGTGATGGGTCATCCGAAGGTCTTGGCCGCAGAATGGCAGCCGCCCGACCTTATCGACGCGTGGCTGTCGGTTTGAACCGCTACCGCCCCCGGGTCACCGCCTCACTCAAGCGGTTGCATGCGCCTCGATTGCGGACAGTGCGTCCAGCGACTTGCAGCCTCAGGGACGAGAAGAAGCGGGGTCTTGGATTGGACAAGCCTCTGTCGGACCAACGATTCCTTTAGTCGGACCTCGGGCCCTGATCACGCTCGAGGCTTTCGCGGAGGCGGATGAGTTCGCGGGTCTCAGCTTCGTACCCAGGCTTGCCGAGGTTGCTGAAGGGTGACCGGTCTGCTCCGGGTGGGTCGAACCTGTATGCGGCGTTGTTCAGTGGGACCCCCGGAGTTCCCCTGCGCATCTGCTCCTCGACTTCTCGCATGATGCGGGTGAGTTCGGGGTCGTCGGCGACGTCCAGGGTTCGGTCGAACAGTCCCATGTCTTCGTCGGTGACCGGCGGCGTGCCGGCTTCCTGTTCGTCTTGGCGTTTGCCTTCGATGTGTTCACCGAGGCGGAGCTGCCACCCGATCTGGTGCACGTGGGAGATGACCTCGAACAGGGTCGCTTCATCGGAGACGTCTGTTGGAGCCATGACTTCGCCGGTCTTGGACAGTTCGACGTAGAAGCCACGCATCTTCAACCGGTCTTGCTTCTTGGTCCAGGTGCGGATGGTTCCGAGGTAGGCAGCGTTCGCCGTTGGGTCGGAGGGTTCGGTGTCGAACCAGTAGAGCTCTTCGACGAGGAAGTCGTGGACCTTCTCGAGCTTGCGGCGGTGACTGCCCCACAGTCGATCCAGTGCTTCGCACCTGAACGGTTCGCCGTTGGGGGCTTTGGCCATCTGGACTCGGCGCTCGTGGACGGCGATGGCTTTGCCGGACTCTTCCATCCCGAGGATGACGAGCGACCTTGCGAGCGGCACCTGGCCCTGCTCAAGAACGGTCAAGGCCGTGGTGAGGAGGGTGTCGGCGTTCGCGAGCAAGGCATCCACCAGCTCGACAACTTGGACAGGTGTCAGGTCTGGCAGCTCTCGGATGTCCATGAGCCCAGTTTGCCGCCGGCCCCCGACAACCGTCGGTAGCAACGGGCAGGATGGGGGCGTGCCCGACGCAGAGGAGACCGAACACCCAAGACCGACCGACTCGACCGTGCGCGAGTTGTACGCGCACGCGTTCTCGTGCGCGTTCGATGGTTGCGGCGAGTGGTTGTACAAGCAGGTGGAGGGTTCAGCGCAACGGGTCCTGAACAGTCGCACTTCCCACATTCACGCCCGCAGCCCTGGCGGTCCACGGTGGTTGCCTGGAATGACGTCGGACGACAATCGGGCGCCGGAGAACCTGCTGTTGATGTGCATTGCTCACTCATACGAGATCGACACCGACGAGAGCCGGTTCCCGGCCACGCTGCTCCAGGATTGGCGGGCGGAGCAGGTGCGGGAGTACGAGGAGTTCCGTCAGGGCTGGGTCCTGAGCGAAGCCCAGGTGGCAGAGGTCATCGAACTGTCTTTCGGGTCCCCAGTGATTGCCGCACCAGTCATCACCGGGATCGTCGAAGCAGTAGAGGTGGCCGCCCTTCGTGCCATGTCCACGCGCAGCGGACCGGAGGCCGCTGCTGCGGCTTGGCGTACGTACAGGAACCACATTCGAGGCTCGGGTGCCGGCCGCGACCCTGCAACCGGCGAAATCTTGTACGCCGAGCCCGGGCGCGCGGATAGGGACCGCTACGCGGACACAGTCCGAGACCAGCTCAACGCCGTCCGAGCAGTCCTCGAACCCCTTACGGACGACGTCCAGGCGAAGACCGCGACCGCCCGCCACACCAACCCCGCAACCGCACCATGGTGCGGCTGGGTCACCAGGTCTGCCGCAGAGCTCCTCGCTGCAGCATCCAACTGGCCGTGGGCACCGCCGTACGAAGACAACGACCGTCTCAACGAGGCGGTCGCTGAACTCCGCGCATCGGCCAGCGCGCTCGCAGCAGCCCTACGCGGCGAAATCCCCGCCTCCGCACCTGGACCACCGGCCGAGCCCGAACCGGACCCCGTTGCCGTTGCGTTCGAGGACGCAAAGGCACGACACCTCGAAACCCTCGAACGGGCCCGCGCATACGCCTTCGTCGAAGGAAACCCGTACAACCCGGCCCTCCGAGCCGAAATCGCAGACGCCGCTGGCGACGTCGTCTTAATATGGCCGGTTTGGTACGTCCTGGAGTACCGCCTCGACACCGCAGCCCGAGTTGCAGCCACCCTCACCAAGAACGCAACCGACGCCGAGGTCGCCGCCGCCATCACCGAAGACACGGCACGTCGCCCACTCGCAGCCGCCACCGCGCTACTCGCCGAGCTCTGGCGCGAAATGAGCGACACCGGTCGCACCGACCTCGCCGACCAAGCCCGCGACGCACTCCTCACCGAACTACGCAGACATGACTGGAGCAGCAAAGAAGGCTGGATCGACAACACCATCAACGGCCGCCCCACGTTCGACTACTGGACGCACTGGACAACCCCGGGCGAACCCAGAACGGTTCTCACAGACGCCCTCCTCGCCTCCCCCGAACGACTCGAAGACATCGTCCGCGTCGGGGGCGAATGGATTCAGCACCAACCATCCTTCGGTGAACCGGGTCCCATCTCCGCCGTCCTCGAATACCGCGACAACCTCCCGACCTGGTTCCCGACCGAAGCCGTGGTCACGACTGCAGCCATCCGCTACCCCCACGTCGTCCCAGCTATCTCGAAGTTTGACCGAGGCGCCGGACCCGAAGCACCTCCGATTGAAGGCCTCATCGCACACGTCCTGCGACTCGCCAACGAAACAGAAGCCTCGTGACCGAACTCGTGGCTGCTCTGTACATCCTCGGTGCCACAACCACCATCTACGGCGTCACCGCCGCCTAGCGACGAGCCAAGAAGCAAAAGGCCGCCTACGACGCCGTCAAAATCCGCAGCGACCAACTCAAAGACCCGACCTTCACTCACTTATACGAAGCTGGCAAAGGTGACAATGAAACAGCCGCCCCCAGTCCCAAAGCCCCGGTCGACCCAAACCGGGCCGAGACCTCGAACCTCCTAGCAACCATCGGCGTCACCGACCCTCCGTCAACCTGGGACGACATGCGCTTCCCCGCCGAGTACTGGAGCCGGCGCGCAGCGCTCACCGACGCACTCCTCGTGTTCAAGACCGACGGACTCCTGGCACTCTCCGGGGTCGTGATCTCCACGGTCGCATCTGTCATGTCGCTCTACATCTGAAACAACGCCCGACCAGGCCCAGGGGCCTGTGTCACAGGCCGTGTGCCTGACGCCTCCCGAGCCGTCTGGATCTGTTGCGAAGAGTGCGTCGTTTCGCCGCGTGCCGGGAGCGCCTCTACGGGCGGCGAGGTTGCAGCTACTTCTTGGGCTTCTTGGGCTTCGGGACCGGTGCGGCAGCGCGGGGAGCCGCGCGCTTGCCGGCTCGACCGTTCAGATGCCCCTTGCCCTTGCCGTTGCTCGCCATCAAGCAAGTGTCGAACCCGAGGTCGCAATGCGCAACGATCGAGGCGCAAAGTTGTGCGAGTACACGATGCTGCATTCCGCCGCGTTGTATGCACGGGTTGGAAACTGGTCAGACTTCCGCCGCCCACGTACAAGCCTGCGGGCCGCCTGCCTGGCCGGCCGCGCACATCCTGCGCACCAAGGTCGCCCGCTCAGAGTCACCCGGGCATTCGGTTTGGGGAGAAGGCTGCGGGTTCGAACACGGAGTGCACTGGATGGAAACGCACTCGGCCTGGCCTACGAAAAGGCGACGAAGTACCGGGAGGCGCCGGCCATGATGTCGATATCGGCTCCGTAGTTCTGACCAGCGACCCAGCGCGCAGTCGACCACGGCCCCTGCAGGACCGAGCTGCTGACACCGGGCGGCAGCCAGTAGGTGGCCTCGATAGCTTCCAGACCGGTGATGTGGATGTGATCGACTACGAGAACGCCGACGATCTGCGGCGACTGGGGGGTGGTGCTGGGCTGGCAGCCAGAGCGTTCAGGCGTGGACCAGAGTGCATTGGCGTCCACTGGCCGGTCCCACCCCATTAAGGGCCGGGCGCCGTACAGTGCGTCGGCGATGGTCGCACTCGACGCCATCCCGTTAGACACGTCGAGCACCACTACTAAGGGCTCGCCCAGACGACGGTGCTGGTGCCGCTTCTTCGATAGCGCGTTCCGGATCGACTCCACCGTCACTGGGCCCGAGCTGAACCGCTCGACGATGGTGCTGATGATCGTCTCGGACGCCGCCCCCGGCGCCAGCGGGTGTGCTTCGAGATCGACCGTCCAGTCGTCGAAGCCGAGGCGGGCGCTTGGCACGGCGTAAGTGCTGGGGTTCGACTCGAGCTTGGCGCGTTCGACGAGCGGGTCGAGGCTGGCGAGCCAGCCTTCGACGTCGCGCCGCACCCGCTTGACCGAGGGCATGTTCGCGCCGCTGTGCAAGGTCGCGAGCAGCGAGAAACGGCCGCAGTCCAGTTGGTTCAGCTCCTGCAGCACCTGATACTTGCGCTGCCGGTCGCCGTGCTCCGGGCCACTTTCTCCGATGCGTGTCACCTCTAAGTGAAGGCCGATAGACGAGAGTCTGTAGTCCGTCTTGCCGTCCGGAGTGGTCGGCTCGACCTCGATGTCCGTCCAGCCGACCTCGAGAAGGCCCTGATGCACCACGAGCTCGGAAACGGTGTCCTTCACCCGGCGGTCATCGCTGTCCTTCAATCTCGAGACCACGTCGCCTCGGTTCTCGAACGGCAGCGCGGAGACCATCCGGTCCAGCTGGTCGCGTACACGGTCGTCGCCAGGGAATGCCGAGCTCTCCAGATACGACCACATCGACTCGCCGACGCGCCGGTTGCGGCTTGCGGTCCGCGCCATCGCGGAGAAGAGTGGTGCCTGCCCATCCGTAGCGACCATCGCACGACCGTAGCGTTGAGCGGCGGGGCTGGCGATCGAATTGGTGGCGCACCACCGTCGCGCTGCGCCGACAGCGGGTCGGCCTCCTCCTGCTCCAGGCGAGCGTCTTCCCTGGCCGCCCGGTGGAGGATCTCCGGCTGCTCCTGCTTGAGCTTGTCCATGACCGTCCCCCAGACTCGGCTCTGGCGACACGTCATCGAGTGCCGTACGGTCCTCTGGTGGCCAAGCCCATCAGCGCACTCGTGGGTTGGTTGGACGAGTACGACTGGCCAAAAGTCTCTTGCCCGACCTGTGGCGAGGGCGGCCTCGACTTCGTCGAGAAGAGCATCACAACACTCGAAGACGTCGAGTCCGCTGCCAAGCAGGAGTCCTACAAGCAAGGCCTGGCGGGCCCCGAGGAACTGAGTGGCACGTTCCACGGACACCTAATCTGCGACAACAGCTCGTGCCGCGACGCCGTCGCGATGGCCGGCGATTGGGGCCTGTGGGTCAACGACGGCATGTACCCCGAGCGCGGGTCGTTCGGCAGCGTCTATCGCATCCGGTACCTGAATCCGCCCCTCCGGCTGATGAACCTTCCAGACAAGACGCCGCAGAAGGTTCAGGACTGTGTTCAATTCGCTTCGTCTGTGCTCTGGGCCAGTCCAGCGTCCGCTGCCAACCAGCTTCGCCAAGCGGTCGAAGAACTACTCACTGCCAGGAAGGTCAAGCGCTTCGTAGTCAACGCCCACGGCAAGCTGAAGACGGTCCCGCTTGATGCTCGCATCGCGATCTTTGCTAAGACTCACCCGGCGGTGGCCGAGACCTTGATGGCAGTCAAGTGGATCGGCAATAGCGGCTCTCACGACAACGATCTGTCCGCCGAGCAGGTGCTTACGGGAGCCGCCATTCTGGAGGCAGCCGTCAAGGGGCTCTACGACAAGACCGAGTCTGAGCTGAAGGCCACGGTGAAGGCCATCAACAAGTCCAAGGGATTCCCCAAGACCAAGGACTAGCGAACCACGCTCACGGAGACGAATCAGCGTCAACGCAACCACTCGACATGGCCAAGTCCGGGTGCGCGCTCAAACCGCGTGCATAGACCTCGTGAGTCAACACCGCAAGCCAATCTTCACCCAAGGCGAGATGTGTCACTTCGCCACCTTCGCTGCTCGAAGCATCGAGTCATGCCGAGGGTTGGGCCAACGGCGGAGCTATTGGACTACGGCGACCGCCCAATGCACCCGTGTTGTCACCCAGGAATGAGAAGCCGTCTCAAGACCAAGCGAGTCCTTCCACGAATCCGCTGGCCCCTTCGGCATCATTGGAGATGGTCTACGGGGGGTCGCAATGCAGTTGTACGGACGAAGCCGCGAGTTGCTTCAAATGCAGACGGCTGCGGCGCCGCTCACCATCGTCTCGGGTGACTCGGGCGCGGGGAAGACGGCGTTACTGGGAATCGCGGCGTCGGACGAGTCGACAGCTGCGGTGCACTCCTCTGTAATCACTTTGCAGCGCCGCGCCGGGAGTCTCCAACTCGCTTTGATGCAGGCTCTTGCTTCCATCTTGGAGGCTCGCGCCGCCGAGGAGGGAAGTCTCGAGCGGCTCAGTCGGATGCTCGCGCGGGCGTCCACAAAGGTCGTCGAAGCGCGGCTCCGCGACTTGGCCATGGGTGCCTCGGCGATGCTGTTCGGATGGGTCAAGGACAAACTCGGGGACACCGTGGGGTGCGCACTTGAGGATCTCGCCCATGAGCTCGCCACGACCTCGACGGACGAATTCGCGGCGAGGATCAGCGCCGGGGCTGACCGTGACGTTGTGGACACCTTTCTGGCGCTGGCTGCCGAGATTCAAGCCTACGTTGGTGCGCCGTTGGTGCTGTCCCTCGATGGCGCTGAGCGTCTAGGTGAGGACGACCGCCGCATACTGCTCGACATTGCGAGTGCGCCGCTGGGGCCGGTTCGCCTGCGGGTCGCGCTCGCGCTTGCGAGTGAGGATGCGTCAGCGTGGGCGCTCCAGCTCCGTGAGGTCGGCGCTGCGGACGTGCGCTTGCACGGGCTCGACGCAGACGCTGTGTCGTCTTGGGCCGACGACTCGGGCGTGCCGATAGACATCGGGCGGATGATGCGAGTGACCGGCGGTATGCCCGTTTACGTTGACGCCGCCCTGGCGCACGTGAGCCAAGGTGGCGAACTGCGCGAGCTGCCGATCGGGGAATCGTTTCAAGCGCAGACTGAGGCTGCGTTCCATCGTCTCAGCAGGGACGCGCGACGGGCGTGCGTCGTGCTCAGCGCGCTGTCGGAACCGCCAAACACCGACGAGATCGTCGAGCTGCTGGGGGTCGAGCAAGACGCCTGGCTGCAGGTGCGGCGAGACCTTGAACACGCCCGTGTCCTCGCAACGACGGTGGACGGCCTCCCTTGGTTTCACGACCTTCGTCGGCGCGCGATCTGGGAGACCGTGCTCAATGACGATGAGCGGCGCAGCGCCGCCCACCGTGTGCTGGAGTACGTCATGGACCGCAGTCGTGCGGATCAGGTTTCAGTGCGGCACGCGGTCGACCTTGCGCGACTGAGCTGCCTCGACCCGGTGTTCTGCGCTGAGAATCCGGGGCTGCAAGCCGTCCTCGAAGCTGACGTCATGGAACTTCGGATCCTGGTGTCGGTTATGGAGCTGGTCATGCCTGGCGACCAGCAAGCGATCGACGCCGCGTCGGCACTCGAGCACGCGCGAGAGACACTCGGCGCCCGCGGCGACCTGGTGGCTGTGCTCCGTGGCCTAGTTGACCGCGGCCTTCTGGTCATGGCCGAGAACGAGCACGCGGCAGTAGTCATACCAGCCTGGTCCTCGGCCGCATCGTTACTGGCCTGCTTGGGCCGCGGAGCTGATGAGTTGCCCAGGATCCCGGTGCCGCGGCTCGCAACGGCGGTTTTCGATAGCGTGCTGCGTTCCGCACTCGGTCCATTTCATTCAGGGCACTACGGGGTTGGTCAACCACGCGTGAGCGGGTTGGGTGAAATGCTTCGCGATCTTCAGATGGACCGGTCTGGAGACACGGTGACTGTGAGGACGCTCCACGGCCTGACCATTCGGCTTCGTGCCCAAGGCGTCTCGGTCTACGGCGCAATCGGTTTCGAAGACGCCGCGGATCGCGACCACGCGTTAACCCAGATCCGCGATGCCGTCGATTATCAGGACTCGATCACGCTGGACGCGCTTGCCCCTTGGCCGTGCGACGCTCCGTTGCCGTCCTCGCGTTTCGTGGACGCGTGGGGCCTGCTGACTAGCACCTCGCGGCGCGCGAACACGCCCGCATCGAGCAACTCAGCGGAGCCGGTCCGGGACATCCTCGAGAGGTGCCGCCTGCTCTACACCGCCATTCGCAACGCAAGTGATGACACCACCAGGTCGGCCTTGGGGCTGGAGCGGCCGCGAGGCTACGTGTTGAGCCGAAGCGACCGACAACTGATGTATGCCGAAGTTTCAGGGCTGGACAGAGTCATTGAGGTGGCATCAGCTGCCGTTCCCACTCCCTTCTTCGGTGTCCAGTCGCCCTTTGTCCGCGTCGAGCTTGCCGAGTCTGCAGGGCTCGACGGGACTCAGCGCGTTGGAGTCATGCACTATCGAATGGGACTCGACACCGATGACTTGATGGCGAAGGTCATCGAGGGCACCGCGAACGACTTGAAGAAGTTCAACCAGGCGCAAGGACTCGCCACGCAACGTCCACTTCTCCGCCTCCCCGCTCGAGTGCAAACCATTCACGAAGCTGTTCAGGGAGCACTCGACAGGCTCAGTGCAGATGCGCTCGCGATCGCCGAAACGGGCGCCGTCCGTCCGCATAGCGACTTCTCTCCGTACCGCACGATGTACCTACTGGTCCGAGTGCCTCCCGACGAGCCGAGCTGGGTGTTTGGAGCTCACGGTTCACTGACCAGCACCAGCGCGCCGGCGACCGATCGCAATAGCGTGCACGTCATTGTCGAAACCGACGCAGACCCCGAACCGCGTCCGTTTATCGAAGAGAGCCAGGAACTCGCGCGAGCCTTTGGCCTCGACCCCGAACTCGACACCTGGTCCAGCGGCGACTTGATCAGCGGACTGTCAGAACTCCTTGGCATGGGACGCGATTGGTCCAACCAGGTTCGACTCGAGGCCGGTTGACGGCATGCCGGGCGGGACACCACTCAGCACGGTCGGCTGTGCTGGTTCTGACACGGCACTGCTGCACGTAGCCAGACTTAGCCCATTCCGCCGCGATCGACCGCCAGATGTTTAGCGTGAGTTCGGTCGCTCGCTCCACACTCACCGACTCATCGCGCTGACCTGGGAAGATGCACTCCTCGGGAAGGTCCAGCGTGTCAGCTTAGTAGGCGGGCGCTGATGCGTCCGGGGCGAGGGGGTGACCGCGCCTGGCCGAGTGATCTCGTGCCCAGGCGCCTGCCGAGGGCGAGGAGGCCTGGCTAGGGCTGCGCGGCTCGTTCTCGCTCTAGTTTCCGTTCCCATTTGCGCGGAGCATCCTTGATCATGCGCGCTTCATATTCTCCCCAGTCTGCTGGGCTTGAACGCCGACGTCGAAGCCACTCGATCCATCGGATCCGGTTTACGTCAGCAATCGTCAGCCTGGTCAGATCGCGCCTATACCGCTCGATGTTGGCGTACTCCGTTCCATTGACACCATCCCAGTTTGTCAATCTCATGTCGAGTAGAAGAACTCTTCTGATAATGTGCTTAGGCGCATAGAACTGAATCTCCGATACCGCGCTTTCATACGCAGTTCGCACTGAGCGGTCGGAGAAGCTGCCGCCGCCGATCGCTATGAGCCGTCCCGTCAGCGCGGAGAGGTAGCGGACGTAGGCGTCGTTGCGCCGGTCAAGCCTGCGGCGGCGGCGCTCACGGGCGGAGGTCCACAAGCCTGTGATGAGCACCGCCACAAGGGCACCGCTCACGGCGACGAGGGCGCCGTAGTCGTCCAAGAAGCTAATGATTGCAATCACCGTTCGTGCCTAGGTTCTCCGCACGTTGTCGGAGGTCTTTGCTGGACATGACACTCAATCCGAGGTTGCCACATCCTTTCATTTCGCGGTGCACCACACGATTGACAGCGCCAACTTCGGCAGTGCATGCCCCGTACGGGTCTGCTGATGGGCCAGTGCCAGCACGACCTAGCCCATTCCACCGCGATCCGGCACGTCCCAAGACGAGCGCACACAGGTAGATTCGGCTTCTGTGCGGTTGCCGCTGCAGGCACTCAGGCCACCACCACGTTCCCCATCGGAGGCGCAGATGGCGTACCTAGTCTTTGGCGGGTTCCTGCTCTTGGTGGTCGTGGCGGCCTGGATCTCATCCCGACAGGGACGACCCCTGAACGGTTGCTGCGCACCGGCTGATCCCCGTGACGATCTGCGGATGCGGGCCGCTTACACAGACGATGACGTGCCATCGTCCTAGCTGGTCCACCAAAAGGTCATAAATGGATGAGTTACGTCCATCCGCCGTGATCGCTCGATGCCCGTCCCTCACGGGGTGGGCATTGCCTCGCCGGTCACCGCGCCCACACGCGCACCCAGTCCACCGCCGCGGTCTGACCGATCCCTTCGGGGGTCAGCTTCGCCAGGTTGTAGTCAGAGGTCAGCATGGACAGCAACAGGTACTCCGGTGCCTTCGACACCGCCTGCGTCTCCCTGTGGAACTCGCGCCCGTCGACACGGAAGACGTACGCCGTGGGGGTCCACTCGACGCTGAACACGTGGAAGGCGTTCCACCACTCATGCGTGGCAGGCATCAACGTGTTCGCGCGGGGGTACAACCCGCCGCGCTTGTAGTGCTCGCCATCGGCACCGTAGTAGTGCACGAACGATCCGATGGTGGACCCGGCCTTGGAGGCGCCGAAGTACTCAACCGCGTCGATCTCGGTGCCGGCGGTTGGATCGCCCGGCGTGTACCAGTTCGTGGGTTGGAGCCAGAAGCTGGCGTGCATGCCCTTGGAGCGGTGCATCTTCATCCGGACGGCGGCGTAGCCGTAGGTGAAGTCGAACTTCCCACGGGTGTAGAGCTGGGTGTTCAGCATGTAGGGGTGCGACCCGGAGTTGCCGTTGAGCTGCCACTCGCACGCCTGGCCCGCGCGGGCGCTGTCGTAGGCCACCCCCATGTGCAGCACGCCGTCGCTGACGGTGCGCGCGAGGGGGGAGAGCTGCGAACACGCCCGCATGTACGCCGGCGCCAGTGTCTCCTGGTCCGACCACTTGGCGTGGTCGACCTGAGCGCCCGAGAAGTCGTCCTTGAACAGGACCGTGAACCTCCGGCCCCTGACCGTGTTGGTGGTGACCCGGGTCGAGCCCGAGCCGGACAACGTCACCGCTCGGTAGCGGCCCCGGCCCCGGGGCAACGCGAAGACGGCGCTGCGTGTGCGATGCAGCCTGGTGCGGGCGATGGTCTTCCAGGTGCCGACCGTGTTGCGCTGCAGCGCAACCCGCTGGCCCTTCCGTGCGGAGGGGAACTCAGCCAGCACCTGCGTGCTCCTGCTCGCCGCGGCGGGCCGACGACCGGGCTGCGAGATCGCGGGCCGCACGGTCAGGCGCCCTGCCGCGGCGGGCCTGCTGGTGGAGTACGCCGTGGTCACCGGCGCGAGGTCGGCGGACGGGGTCACGGCAGTGGCGTTGCCGGGGACGCCGGCGACGGCCGTGAGGAGGAGCGCTGCTGCGAAGGCCGTTGCACCGAGGACGGGTCGCACGAGGGTGGACGACACAGGGGGATTGTTCCTTCTCGGAGGCATGCAGCGTGACGAATCGAGCGAATCCCCCGGGGCCGCCTCTCCAGCGGCACGCGATGAGGCTGGGGCGACGGCTCCGCGCTGTCGAGCATCGGCGGATCAGTGGGGTCGTAGGTTAAGACGGACGAGCCCGGGGTACCTCCATCACGACCCAGCCTCGACCCCAGCCAGCAGGAGCAGCCATGACCGAGACACCGAACGAGTCCGCAACCACGTTGACCGAGGACGAGAAGAAGACCGTCAGGTCCGCAGCCCTGCGCGCCGGAGCACTCGTCGCCCAGGCCGAGCCCGGGTTCCTCGACACGTTCAAGGAGTCCTTCGCCGCCAGCAAGGCCGTCAAGACCGCCTCGCCCGAGGTGCAGAAGCTCGTGGGCGGGGGCCTGCCCGAGATGCCCTCCGGCAGCAAGGACGACGTCACGGCGCGCACCATCGAGCTCCTCCAGCAGGCCGTCGGGATCCTGACGGCGAAAGCCCCTCAGCTCGTCGAGGAGTACAAGCAGGTGGTGCTCCAGTCCGCCAAGGACGTCGCAGCCGCTGCTGACGACACGTCTCACGGCGAGACCGCCGCCATCGGCCAGATCGAGCGCGCGCTCGCGGGCTGATCGGCGCAGCCGCGTCGGGCACACTGCACGGGTGTCCGACCCGCTGCGCCACCTGCTCGCTGCGCCGCCCGACCTCCCGGTCACCGCGGGCCTGCCCGCTCTCGTGGAGGCGCTTCGTACTGGCGGGGTCGCGGTGGTCCAGGCCCCGCCGGGCACCGGCAAGACGACCTTGGTCCCACCCGCGGTCGCCGGGGTCGTCGACGGACGGGTCGTCGTCACGCAGCCCAGCCGCATCGCAGCCCGCGCTGCTGCCCTCCGGCTGGCGCACCTGGTCGGCGAACCGGTGGGCGAGACGGTCGGGTACTCCGTACGCGGAGACCGCCGCACCAGTCGACGTACGCGGGTCGAGATCGTCACGACCGGCCTGCTGCTCCGGCGGATCCAGCACGACCCCGAGCTGGCCGGCGTCGGCGCCGTCGTGCTCGACGAGGTCCACGAGCGCCACCTCGACGCCGACCTGACCCTGGCGCTGCTCATCGACATCCGGGCCAACCTGCGTGAGGACCTAGCCCTGGTGGCGATGTCGGCCACCATCGAGGCCGAACGGACCGCCGCCCTGATCGGCAGCGACGATGACGGTGACGCTCCGGTGATCAGCGTCCCGGGTGCCCTGCACCCGGTCGAGGCGATCTGGTGCCCGCTGCCTGCGGGGGCGCGTCGCACCGACGACCGGGGGATCACCCCGGCGTTCCACGACCACGTCGCCGCGACCGTACGTCGGGCTCTGGCCGATCACGAGGGGGACGTCCTGGTCTTCGTGCCGGGTGTCGCGGAGGTCGACGCGACCGTACGCCGCCTGGCCGGCGTGGACGCGGACGTGCACGCCCTGCACGGGCGGCTGTCGGCCGCCGCTCAGGATCTGGCGCTCAGCGAGGGCCCGCGTCGACGCGTGATCGTCTCGACCGCGGTCGCCGAGTCCTCGCTGACAGTGCCGGGCGTACGCGTCGTGGTGGATGCCGGGTTCTCCCGCGAGCCGCGCACCGACCACCGTCGCGGACTGGCCTCCCTGGTCACCGTCGCGGTGAGCCGGGCAGCGGCCGAGCAGCGGGCGGGACGAGCCGGACGGCTGGGTCCGGGAGCCGTGCTGCGGTGCTGGTCCGAGACGGAGCACGCGCACCTGGCCGCCCACCCCGAGCCCGAGATCGCCACCGCCGACCTGACGGCCTTTGCTCTGGAGGTGGCGTGCTGGGGCAGCCAGGACGTCCACGAACTGGCGCTGCTCGACCAGCCACCGGCGCACGCTCTGGCGTCGGCCCAGGAGGTGCTGGTGGGCCTGGGGGCGATGACCGAGGACGGGAGAGCCACCGAGCGGGGCCGGGTGATCGCCGGGGTGCCGGTCGATCCCAGGCTGGCGCGCGCACTCATCGACGGGGCTGGTCTCGTCGGAGCGAAGCGAGCCGCCGAGGTGGTCGCGATGCTGAGCGAGGACGTACGCGCTCCCGGCGGGGACATGGTCGCTGCGCTCCGGTCCCTGCGCACTGACAAGCGGGCGGGATCGTGGCGCAGCCAGGTCACCCGGCTGGCGGAGGTCGTCGCGAAGCAGGACACCGCCGGGGAGCGGGGCGACTCCCGCCCACTCACCGACGACGTGGCGGTGGGCCTGGTGGTGGCCCTGGCGCACCCCGACCGGATCGCACGCAAGCGAGCCCACACGTCGAGCTATCTGATGGCGTCCGGGACGGGCGCGGCGCTCGACCTGCGCGACCCGGGTCCGCTGGCCGGACTGGAGTGGCTCGCGGTCGGTGACGCGGAGCGACGGCCCGGGCGGCGCGAGGCGCGGATCCGCGCGGCGGCCCCTCTCACCGAGGACCTCGCGCTGGAGGCGGCGGGATCGCTGTGGACCGAGGTGGACGAGGTCACCTGGACCGGTGGGCGGGTGCTGGCTCGCCGGCGGACGTTGCTGGGCGCCATCGAGCTCAGCTCGACCCCGCTCAGCGATCCGCCCGCGCGGGCCGTGAGCGACGCGATCCGGGAGGCGGTCGCCAGCGAGGGGATCGCTCTCCTCGCCTGGACGGAGGCGGCCACGGCGCTGCGCGCCCGCCTCGACTTCTTGCACCGCGCGCTCGGTGACCCGTGGCCCGACGTGAGCGACGCAGCACTGACGCGGGACCTCGACTCGTGGCTCGGGGCGCAGCTGGCGCGGGTCCGCTCGGCGAAGGATCTTCGTCGCATCGACGTGACTGCTGCCCTGCGGGCGATGGTGCCGTGGCAGCAGGCAGGCAGGCTCAACGAATTGGCGCCCGAGCGCGTCGAGGTGCCCAGTGGGTCGAGTGTGCGGATCGACTACTCCCAGGACCAGCCGGTGCTCGCCGTGCGGCTGCAGGAGGTCTTCGGCTGGACCTCAGCACCGGTCCTGGCCGACGGACGGGTCCCGCTCCTGCTGCACCTGCTCTCCCCGGCGCGACGCCCGACCGCTGTCACTGCGGACCTGGAGTCCTTCTGGGACAACGGCTACCCGGCCGTGCGGGCTGACCTGCGTGGGCGCTATCCCAAGCACGCCTGGCCGGAGGACCCACGCAGCGCGCCGGCCACCGCGCGTACGAACAGGCCTCGGCGGAGCTGACCGGCGCGCGGGCGTGCCGTCCGATCCGTCAGCCGTTCACGCCCGTCCTGCCTCGGCGCCCGTCGCAGCCCAGCTCGCGAGCATCACGAGCGCATCGTGGCCCGGGCTTGCGGGCTCGGCGAGGTAGGTGACCAGGCTGGTGGTGCCGCCGACCTCGAGCGGCAGGGACTCGAACGGCAGGTCGATGTCGCCGACGACGGAGTGGTGCAGCTTCTTGACCCCTGTGCTGTGGATGCGTACGTCGTGGGCGGCCCAGCGGACCCGGAAGTCGTCGCTGCGCGTGGACAGCTCACCGACGAGCGCGGAGAGCCTGCGGTCGTACGGGTCGCGGCCGGCCTCGGCGCGCAGGAGCGCGACGGTGTCGTTGGCCACGACGTCCCACTCGCGGAACAGCGTCGTGGCTCGCGGGTCGAGGAAGACGAGGCGGGCGTTGTTGACCGGCTCGTCGGCGTCGTAGAACGGGTGGAACAGGGCTCGGCCGAGCTCGTTGGTGGCGAGCACGTCCAGCCGGGCGCTGAGCACGACGGCGGGCACCGTCGGCATCGCGTCGAGCAGTCGCTGGATCGTCGGGCGCACGCGGTCGCTGGTCGGCGTACGTCGTCGCTTCGCTCGCGAGGTCGGGCCGGCCGTGCGGAAGAGGTCGAGCAGGTGCGCGCGCTCGGCGTCGTCGAGCCGCAGCGCCTGCGCAATCCCCTCGATCACGCCGTCCGAGACGCCGGTGGCGTCGCCGCGCTCGAGGCGGATGTAGTACTGCGGTGACACCCCGACCAGGAGGGCCGCCTCCTCCCGCCGCAGCCCCGGCACGCGGCGGCGGTCCCCGTCGAAGGACGGCAGGCCTGCCTGCTGCGGGGTGATCCGAGCCCGACGGGTGCTCAGGAACTCCCGGATCTCGGCCCGAGCAGCATCGCGGGGACTCTGGTCCGGGTCACTCATGCGCCCACTGTACGAACCCGGCGAGCGGTGTGGGAGTCACTGCCGGTGACCCCTACGGCCGGGACTCCCGGACGCCGTCGAGCGCTGGTTGTGTGGTCCGTGGCGGCCCTTCGCCGCCCACCACCGCCAGCACCTGAGAAAGAAGTCTGATGAAGAACGCACACCTCGGCGACCTCGCCGTCTCCCGCATCGGCCTCGGCGCCATGACCATGGCCGGCACCTACACGACGGGCGGACCGCTCGACGACTCCGAGTCGATCCGCACGATCCACCGCGCCCTCGACCTCGGTGTCACGCACATCGACACCGCGGAAGTCTACGGCCCGTTCCACAGCGAGGAGCTCGTCGGGCGGGCCGTGAAGGGACGCCGCGACGAGGTCGTGATCGCCACCAAGTTCGGCCTGGTGCAGCACCACGGCGACACCCAGTCCTTCGCCACGGACAGCAGCCCGTCCAACATCCGGGCCGCCGTGGAGGGCTCGCTGCGGCGCCTCGACACCGACCACATCGACCTCTACTACCAGCACCGGGTCGACCCGAGCACGCCGATCGAGGAGACCGCGGGCGCCGTCGCCGACCTCATCGCCGAGGGCAAGGTGCGCCACTTCGGGCTCTCCGAGGCAGCGCCGGACACGATCCGCCGGGCCCACGCGGTGCAGCCGGTCAGCGCGCTCCAGACCGAGTACTCCCTGTGGACCCGCGACGTGGAGGCCGAGATCCTGCCCCTCCTGCGCGAGCTCGGTATCGGCTTCGTGCCCTACTCACCCCTCGGGCACGGCCTGCTCACCGGGCAGATCCGCAGCGTCGACGACTTCGGTGACGATGACTGGCGCAGGACGAACCCCCGGTTCACCGGCGACAACTTCCGGCGCAACCTCGCCCTCGTCGACGAGGTCACCGCGATCGGTGCTGAGATCGGCGCCACGCCTGCCCAGACGGCGCTGGCCTGGCTGCTCACCCGGGGCGACGACATCGCGCCGATCCCGGGGACCCGCCGCCTCGCACGGGTCGAGGAGAACACCGCGGCTGCGGACGTCGAGCTCACCACCGACCAGGTCCAGCGGCTGGAGTCCCTCGAGCCGGCCGCCGGGGATCGTCACGACGAGGCGAACATGGCCACGATCGACCGCTGACGCGGTGGGCGGTGGCTCAGAAGCCGCCGAAGTCGAACCCGCCGCCGCCGTCGAAGCCCCCGCCGCCGCCGTCGTAGCCCCCGCCGTCGCCGCCGTCGGAACCCCCGCCGTCGTCACCGCCGCCGCCGTCGCCACCGCCGTCGTAGCCGCCACCGAGGTCGCCGAACATCATCCCGCCCATGAACATCCAGGTCATGGGTCCGAAGGCACCGAAGTAGCCCGCGGCGTAGGGCTCGTAGGCGCGGCCGCCCTGCCAGTAGGGGACCCGCTGCGCGCCGACCATCACCTTGCGTACGTCAGGCTCAGCGCCGGCATTGACGCGCTCGACGTCGAGGGCGCAGGCGGGCACGTCGCGCTCGACGCCGTCCGGCGGGACGAAGAGGACGTCGGCGACCGACGGCCCGTGGCGCGGGTCGAAGAAGCACGGCGGTCGCCGGGTGGGCAGCGGCTTGCCCTCGACGCGGGCGCGTACGCAGGCGATCGCGTAGCGACCGTCCTCGACGATCGAGGTGATGTGCCGGATGTCCTCCGGCTGGGTGATGGAGTCGCCGGCGAGCTTGGCGGACTCGTAGGCGTCGAGCGCCCGCTGGTAGTCGGCGTTGGCGCCGGCGTCGAGGTCGTGGCCGCTCATCTCGTAGTCGAGGTCCTGCAGGTCGACGCCGAAGGCGGTGATGTCCTCGAAGGCCAGCTTCTTCACCGGGGCGAGCTCGTCCTCGCGCCGTTGCAGCTCCCGCTCCTTGCCGCGTCGTGTCGCCACCACCGCGACGGCTCCCAGCACGCCCAGGACCAGCATCAGCAGGATCAGCTCCATGACGAGACTCTACGTCGCGAGGCGCAACCCGATCCGCGGCTCAGCCGAAGAGCTCGCCGAGCCAGTGCTCCTTCTTCTTGCCCCGGTACTGGCTGGAGCCTTCATGGCGACGGTCACGGTCCCGGTCGTCGTACGCCGGTCGCGCGTCGCGGACAGGTGCGGCAGGGGGCGCGGCCGAGCGCGACGCCTCTGCCTCGGCACGCTCGAGGATCTTGTCGAGCTCACCGCGGTCGAGCCACACGCCGCGGCACTCGGGGCAGTAGTCGATCTCCACGCCGGCACGCTCGCTCATGACGAGGGTCGCTGAATCAGTGGGGCACTTCATTCGGATCCTCCTAGACACGGGCAACTCCGCCCAGCCTAGGTCGGCACTGCACGGGGCCCGCTCACGTCAGCCGTAGCCGGTGCTCCGTCTCGTCCTCGCCGACGTAGGTGAACCCGCAGCGCTCCCAGAAGGCCCGCGCCCGCGGGTTGTCCTTCTCCACGCCGAGCTCGACCGGCAGACCGTCCGTCCGGGCCGCCGCCACGACGCCGTCGACGACCGTGCGCCCGACGCCCTGCGACTGGTGCTCCGGCAGGAGTTGGAGCCCGGCGATCTCGACGAGCCCGCCACGACGTACGACGCGCAGCCGGCCCGCGGCCTGACCGTCGACCTCGACCACCGAGATCGACGACCCGGCACCGTCGCCGTCCACCTGCTCGGCGGTCCACGCGCCGAAGCCGGCGCGGTAGTCGACCTCGTCGAAGTCGTCCGGCAGCCGCCCCTGGTGCAGCGTCGCCTCGATGACGACCGTCGTCAGGAAGTCGACGTCTGCCTGGGTCGCGGGACGGATGATGACGGGCACACGGGCAGGCTAGGTCAGCGCGGGCTGAATGGCGTCAATGACCCTCGACTGTCGGCAGCGGGTGGTTTGATGGCCGCGCCATGACCCGATGGACCCCCAGCCAGGTGACCGAGGCCGCGCCTGACGCCGCCTCGCTGGCCGCGGGGCGCAAGCTCGCGATGCCGGGACCGTGGCGTGACACCGGCTGCAACGACGTACTCGTCTGGGGCCAGTGCCAGGGCAGCGGCAAGACGCCCTACCAGGTCAGCGTCGATCTCACCGGGCCTGCCTACCGGTGCTCCTGCCCGAGCCGGAAGTTCCCCTGCAAGCACGCGATCGCCCTGCTGATGCTGTGGTCGGAGGGCGTGCTGGACGAGTCGGGACAGGTCGCGGCCTTCGCCGAGGAGTGGGCCACGCAGCGCGCCGACAAGGCGGCTGCGCCCGCCAAGGCAGCTGAGAAGCCGACGGACCCCGCTGCCCGCGCCAAGCGGATCGAGCAGCGGCTGGCCCGGATGGACGCCGGCGTCGAGGACTTCCGGCTGTGGCTGGCCGACCTGGTGCGCAGCGGACTCGCAGCTGCCCGCGCACAGCCGTACGCCTTCTGGGACAACGCCGCCGCCCGCCTCGTCGACGCCCAGCTGCCAGCACTGGCCGAGCGGGTGCGCGAGGCCGGGTCGCAGATCCACGCCCGGACCGACTGGACCGAGCACCTCCTCGCCGAGGTGGGTCGCTGGTGGACGATCACCTGCGCGTGGCAGGCACGCGAGACGCTCGGCGTCGACGAGATGGCCGAGGTCAGGGTCGCCGTCGGCTGGGCCCAGTCCAGCGAGGAGGTCCGCGACGGCGACGTACGTCCCGGGCCCTGGACCGTCCTCGGTGCCCACCGCTCCGACGACGGCCGGCTCCAGGAGCAGCGCACCTGGCTCGCGCACGCCGACGGCGAGGTGGTGGCCGTCCTCGACTTCGCCGGCTACGGCCAGGCGCTCGCCGTCCCCCAGCTCAGTGGGGCGCAGCTCGACGTCGAGCTCTCCCGCTATCCCGGCCACGCACCGCGTCGGGCGCTGTTCCGCAACCCGCCCGCGGGTGCCGAGTCGGTGACCGGCCTCCCCGGTCGTACGTCCCTCGCGTCGGTGCACGCTGCCGCTGCGGCGAGCCTCGGCGGGGCACCCTGGCGGGACCGGCACCCGGCCCCGCTGGCCGACGTCCGGGTCGTCGGCGAAGGAGACCACTGGCAGGTGAGCGACGCGTCCGGGTCGCTGCCGATCATGACCGGAGCGCCGATCTGGACGCTGCTGGCACTCGGTGGCGGTGCACCGGTGGACGTGTTCGGCGAGATCGAGTCCGGGGCCTTCCGCCCGCTCTCGGTGTGGCTCGACGACCGGGTCGTGGGCCTGTGAGCGGCGTCGAGCAGTGGTTGGGCGACGTGGCGACGGCCGCCCTCGTGGGCAGCGCCCGGCGCGAACCCCCGCCGATCCCCGCAGCCCTCGGCGTCGTCACCGACGACGAGGGTCACGCCCCCGAGCACCGGTTGCTGGCGAGCGCTGCGCTGGCCGACGCGGTCACCCGCGGGGGCGCGGGCCTGCAAGCCGCCGGGGGCCCGACCCACGACGCGCCCCCGGAGACCCGCGAGGCGTGCAGCGAGGCCGCAGCCCAGCTGGTGCACCTGCTCCTCCTCCAGCCGCCGGTGTCCATGGCGACGCGGGACGAGCTGGTCGTGGAGTGGCTGCGCCTGGCCGAGGCGGCCGGGCAGCGGGCGCCCTTCGCCGTGCTCCCGGCCCTGCTCGAGTTCGCCGCGCCGCGCCCTTCTGTCGCGCGTGCGCTGGGTGGCGTGATCGGCGAGAGGGGAGCCTGGCTGGTCGGGCTCAACGCGGCGTGGTCCGCGACGCTGGACGCCGACCGCACCGCACCGGTCGGCAGCGGCGGAGGCGACGACTGGACGGTGCAGTGGTCGACGATGGCGACGGCCGAGGCGACCGCCGCGTTCGCGGCAGGACGGCGTACGTCTCCCGCCGCGGCGCGCGCGCTGCTCGAGGCCGAGTGGGACACCGTCTCCGCCAAGGTGCGCGGTGAGGCCGTGGTGGCCCTGCGCCACGGGATCTCCGCCGCCGACGAGCCGCTCCTCGAGCGCGCTCTCGACGACCGGGCCAAGACCGTGCGGGAGGCCGCCGCAGGGGTCCTCTCCCTGCTCCCCGCGAGCGATCGCGCGGACCGGATGGCCGCGCGGCTGCGCGGCCTCGTGCGGGTCAGGGGCACCCTCTCGCGACACCTCGAGGTGGAGGTCCCCGACCCACCCGACGACGCAGCGGTCCGCGACGGCATGACGCCGCCCGCGAAGGGCGGCGGCCCGCCGCCGACGGTCTGGCTGGCGCAGGTCGTCCGCGGCGCCCCGCTCTCCACCTGGACCGAGATCACCGGCCGGTCGGTGGCGGCCACGCTGAAGATGGTCCGCGACAAGGACGTGCTGGCCTCGCTCGTCGAGGCGGTGCTCGACCGCCGCGACGCCGCGTGGGCGCTCGCCTGCGTCGAGCACGGCGTACCCGACCCGCGGCTGGTGTGGCTCCTGCCGCAGGAGAAGCGGACCGACCTGCTCGTCTCCTGGGTGGCGAGGCCGCCCGCGGGGCGAGACCTCGGTCGCCTGCTCGTCGAGGTGCCGCGGCCGTGGCCCGACGAGCTCAGCCGCGTCGTCCTCGGGCGGCTCCGTGGCGAGGGAGCGACGACCAGCCTCGCCCGGGCGGCAGCACCGCTCTTGCCGGTCGCGCTCAGCCCCTCGCTGGCACCCGCGGTCACCGCCCTGCTCGAGCAGGTGCCGGCCGATGCCACCCACCTGCGCCGGGCGCTCACCGAGACCCTGCAGCTCCACGCGTTCCGCACATCCCTCACGGAGGCCTTCAGATGACCACCAGCACGCCACCCACCGAGGCCGCCGAGGGTGTGCTCCGCGAGCACGCCGAGGACGCCTACGCCGACGAGCTGGCGGCGCTGGTGGCCGTGGACGACCGTCCCCGGCCTCCCTCGTGGCATCTCTCGCCGTGGGCGGTGTCGACGTACGTCCTGGGCGGGGAGCTGCCCAACGGGGTGACGATCACCCCGAAGTACCTCGGCCAGCGGCGCCTGGTCGAGGTGGCGATCTCCTCGCTGGCCACTGACCGCGCGCTGCTCCTGCTGGGCGTCCCCGGCACGGCGAAGTCGTGGCTCGCCGAGCACCTCGCCGCCGCGATCTGCGGCCGCTCCACCCTCGTCGTCCAGGGCACCGCCGGGACCCAGGAGGAGGCGCTGCGCTACGGGTGGAACTACGCCCGGCTGCTCGCCGAGGGTCCCTCCCGCGAGGCGCTCGTCCCGGGGCCGGTGATGCGGGCGATGGAGACCGGCGCGATCGCCCGGATCGAGGAGCTGACGCGCATCCCCTCCGACGTCCAGGACTCCCTCATCAGCATCCTGTCGGAGAAGACCCTGCCCGTCCCCGAGCTCGACGAGGAGGTGCAGGCGCGTCCGGGCTTCAACGTCATCGCCACCGCCAACAACCGCGACAAGGGTGTCAACGACCTCTCCTCCGCACTGCGCCGACGGTTCAACACCGTCGTCCTGCCGTTGCCCGACACCCTCGAGCAGGAGGTCGAGATCGTCCGCTCGCGGGTGACCGCCCTGGGTGCCTCGCTCGAGCTGCCGGCCGACCTCGCGTCGCTGTCGGAGATCACCCGCGTCGTCACCGTGATGCGCGAGCTGCGCAGCGGCGTCACCGCGGACCAGCGCACCACCATCAAGTCGCCGAGCTCGACCCTCTCGACCGCGGAAGCGATCTCCGTGATGACCAACGGGCTCGCCCTGGCCGCCCACTTCGGGGACGGCACGGTCCGCGCGGACGACGTCGCGGGCAGCCTCCTCGGCGCCGTGGTCAAGGACCCGGTGCAGGACCGCCTCGTCTGGCAGGAGTACCTCGAGACGGTCGTGCGCAACCGCAAGGAGTGGAGCGACCTCTACCGCGCCTGTCGGGACCTGGGCTGACCGACACCCATGACCGTCGACATCTACGGCATCCGCCACCACGGACCCGGCTCGGCCCGGGCCGTGCTGGCGGCGCTCGAGGCGCACCCGCCCGACCTGGTGCTGATCGAGGGCTGCCCCGAGCTTGACGCCATCGTCGACCTCTTGGGCGAGGACGACATGGTGCCCCCGGTCGCGGGTCTCGTGTACGCCGTCGACGAGCCGCGCAAGGCCACGTTCTACCCCCTCGCCCGCTTCTCGCCGGAGTGGGTCGCGGCCCGCTGGGCGCTGGCGCGCGGCGTACCGGTGCGCTTCCTCGACCTGCCTGCCACCCATGCGTTCGCGCTGGCCGACGAGGCTGCTGCGACCCCGCAGCCCGACGTGGAGCCCGACGTGGCGTCCGACGCCGAGCCGGAGCTCGACGTGTCCCCTGCACCGCCGGAGCGGCTCGACCCGATCGGGACCCTGGCGGCAGCCGCCGGCTACGACGACGCCGAGCGCTGGTGGGAGGACGCGGTCGAGCAGCGCTACGACACTCCTGCGGAGCGCTTCGACGCGATCCGGGACGCGATGGCGTCGGTCCGCGCGGCCGACACCCGCCCCGACGACGACCCCGACGTGCACGCCAACGCGCGACGCGAGGCGTGGATGCGCAAGGTGCTGCGCGCGGAGATCAAGGCCGCACCCGAGTCCCGGCTCGCCGTGGTGTGCGGTGCGTGGCACGCGCCGGCCCTCGTGCCCGCCGACTTCCCTGCGGTCTCGCGCGACCAGGCGCTCCTCACCAAGCTGCCGCGCACCAAGGTCGCCGCGGCCTGGACGCCCTGGACGGCGGCTCGGCTCAGCTACTCCTCCGGCTACGGCGCCGGGGTGGGCGCCCCCGGCTGGTACCAGCACCTCTTCGACCACCTCGCTCGCGACGACGCGGACCCCCGCGACCTCGCCACCACCTGGCTGGTGCGGGTGGCGAGGACCCTGCGCGAGGAGAAGCTCGACGCCTCGACCGCCTCCGTGGTCGAGGCGGCCCGCCTGGCCGAGACCCTCGCGACGGTGCGGGGGCGACCGTCAGTGGGCCTGAGCGAGCTCGACGACGCCGCACAGGCGGTGCTCTGCGAAGGCTCACGGCTCCCGCTCGACCTGGTCCACGAGCGCCTCGTGGTGGGCGCCGACCTCGGCACCGTCCCCGACTCGGCCCCCGTCGTGCCGCTGGCCGCGGACCTGACCCGCCAGCAGCGCTCGCTGCGCCTCAGGCCGACGGCGTCCGCCCAGGAGGTCGACCTCGACCTCCGACGCGAGAGCCAGCTCGCCCGGTCGGTGCTGCTCCACCGGTTGCAGCTGCTCGGCGTCAGGTGGGGCGAGCTCTCCGACACGGGCCGCACCACCGGCACCTTCAAGGAGAGCTGGACCGTCGAGTGGCGCCCCGAGCTGGCGGTCGATCTCGTCGAGGCGAGCGTCTGGGGCACCACGATCGCTGCCGCGGCCTCGGCCCGCGCCGCGGACCGTGCGGAGAGTTCGGCGGACCTCGCCGAGCTCGCCGCCCTGGTCAGCGCGTGCCTCACCGCCGACCTGCCCGACGGCATCGCCGCGGTGCTCGAGGCCCTCGACGCGCGGGCCGCGGTGCAGCACGACGTGCCGGCCCTGCTCTCGACGGTCGAGCCGCTCGCCCGCACCTGCCGCTACGGCGACGTGCGCGGTGTCGACACCCGACGCGTACGCACCGTGCTGGGCGCCACCGTCGTCCGTGCGTGCGTCGGGCTGCCGATGGCGTGCGCGAGCCTCGACGACGAGGCGGCGCAGCAGATGGTGACGGCCGTCGCCGGCGCGCAGCGCGGCCTCTCGCTGCTCGCCGACGGCGAGCTCGACGAGGCCTGGGCGCAGGCGCTGGAGTCCGTCTCGGCCCCCGACCACGTGGCTGGCGCCGTGGCCGGTCGGGCCACCCGGATCCTGCTCGACGCCGGTCGCCTGGACGCCGACACCACGGCCCACCGGATGGGCCGCCGACTCTCGCTGGTGGCGTCAGCACCCCAGGCTGCGGCGTGGCTCGACGGCTTCCTGGCCGGCGACGCCGTGCTGCTGGTCCACGACCACGCCCTCCTCGGCCTCGTCGACGCGTGGGTCGGCGGACTCGACGAGACAGCGTTCGAGGACCTGCTCCCGCTCGTACGACGGACATTCGCCCAGTTCAGCCGTGCCGAGCGCCGCACGATCGGCGAGCAGCTGTCCCGGCTCGGTGGACCTGACGAGCGGCCGCAGGGCGGGTCGACGGTCGACCTCGACCAGGCGATGCCCGCACTGCGGGCCGTGGCCGGCTACCTCGGGTGGAAGGTGGTGGACCGTGACGGAGCAGCCTGACGTCGAGGGCGACGCGCCTCGCGACCGGCTCACCCGCTGGCGCCTCGTGCTCGGCGGCAACGAGGCCGACGGCCTGAGCGGACCCGGCGGCGTGGCGGTGTCGCTCAGTGCCGCCGACGAGCGTCGCGACGGAGCCCTCGAGGCGTTGTACGACAGCGAGCGCCGCGGCGGGCTCGGCGGCTCCGCGCCGCGGGTCTCGCGCTGGCTCGGCGACATCCGCACCTACTTCCCGTCGTCGGTCGTGCAGGTGATGCAGGGCGACGCGATGGAGCGGCTCGGGCTGCGCCAGATGCTACTGGAGCCGGAGATGATGCGGTCGGTCCAGCCCGACATCGGTCTCGTCAGCACGTTGATCGGCCTCGGCCGGGTGATCCCGGAGCACTCACGCGAGACGGCGCGCGCCGTCGTGCGTCAGGTGACCGACGAGCTCGAGGAGCGGCTGCGCCAGCGCACCGTACAGGCCGTGTCGGGCGCCCTCGACCGCTCGGCACGCACCCGCCGACCGCGGATGCGCGACGTCGACTGGCGGCGGACCATCGCGGCCAACCTCAAGCACTACCTGCCCGAGCACCGGACCGTCGTGCCCGAACGGCTCGTGGGCTATGCGCGCCGCTCGACCCAGGTCGAGCGCGAGATCATCCTCTGCATCGACCAGTCTGGGTCGATGGCCGAGTCGATCGTCTACAGCTCGGTCTTCGGGGCGGTGCTGGCCTCGATCCGCTCGGTCAGCACGCGGATGGTCGTGTTCGACACCGAGGTCGTCGACCTGACCGACGAGATCGACGACCCGGTCGACGTGCTCTTCGGCGTGCAGCTGTGCGGTGGCACCGACATCAACCGCGCCCTTGCCTACTGCCAGGGGAAGATCACGCAGCCCACCGACACCGTGCTGGTCCTCATCAGCGACCTCTACGAGGGCGGCATCGCCGAGGAGATGATCAGCCGGGCGCGGTCGGTGGTGGGCTCAGGCGCCACCATGATCGCGCTGCTAGCGCTGAGCGACTCGGGACAGCCGTCCTTCGACGCCGACCACGCTGCTGCGCTCGCCGAGATCGGCGTGCCGTCGTTCGCGTGCACGCCCGACCTGTTCCCCGACCTGATGGCAGCCGCCATCGAGCGGCGCGACATCGGCGAGTGGGCGGCGGCCAACGACGTGGTCACGACGCACGAGACGACGCGGCGCGACTGAGGGCCGTCCCTCCCTCCGGACGTACACCCCGGCGTCGGCATCGACGGCGTCGGCAACGACTGCGACACCGCAGCTTCAGGGTGCCAGCGCGCCGGAGAGCACCTCGGCGACCTGAGGGTCGAGCGTCGAGGTGTCCGCGCGGTGCCAGAGCAGCCGCAGGAGCACCTCCGCCCGGTCGCGGACCTCGAGCTCGCGGCCCGCTCCGACGGTGACGTCGCCCGGCACGTCGGTCGCGACCAGTCGTACGGCTGCCGGCAGCGGGTCGACGCGGCCGAGCCGCACCTGCCGGGGGTAGAGCACCTCGGCCACCTCGAGAACACCGTCCCAGGCGAGCGCGGGGTCGTACGCCGTCGGCCGGTCGACGGCCTCCTCGGCGTCCCACGTGTGCATGGCGACCTCGTGGACCTGGCGCCGCCGCCAGAACCCGGCGGTGCGGTCGGTCGCGTCGAGCGTCCACGCGGGCGCGGCCGCGGGTGTGGAGGAGAGCACGTGGAGGAGGTGCGCCGCCTGACGGGCGTACCAGGCAGCGAGGGAGTGCTCGTCAGGCGCCGGTGGGGTCGGGCGGAGGTCCGGGGTGCCGGCCGTCACGGCGTGCGCCGCCCACTGGTGCACGCCCCCGACGTGCACGACCAGGTCGCGTACGGACCAGCCCGGGCAGTGCGTCACCGGGGCGTCGAGGTCGGCGGACGCGACCACTGCGGCGAGCCTGTCGGTGTGCGAGCGCAGCAGCGCCAGCCAGTCGGAGCCGTCCGACCCGTCGGGCATCACGCCTCCCAGGCCGGGCCGTCGCCCCCGACCTTCTCGACGAGCCGGCTCGCGACGTGCGCGGCGTTGGCACGGCGTACGTCCTCGGGGACCTCGGGCAGGTTCTCCTCCCAGTCCAGCAGCGTCGAGCCGCGCAGCTGCGGCATCCGCGCCGGGCGGCCGAAGAAGAAGGGGTGCAGGTGGGCACTGCCGTCGCCGTAGCGACCCACGTGGCAGCGGCCGACGCTCGGCAGCTCCTCGATCCCGGCGGTGATCGCGACCATCAGCCGGCCCATCTCCGAGGCGAGGTCGTCGGGCAGGTCGGCGAGGTCGTGGTGGTCGCGCGGCTGGAGGATCATCGCGACCGGCAGCCGCATGTCGAGCAGCTTGAGCCGCCAGCGCTCGTTGCTCCAGACCACCTGGGCCTGCTGCTCGGGCGTCTGCGGTCCGCGGCACTGGCACTCGGCGGGATCCTCGCCGCGTCGCGTCGGCTCCTCGTCCAGCATCGGCTCGAGCGGCTTGATCCGCAGGTCGTCGAGCTCGAACGGGAAGATGTCCCAGCCCGGCATCAGCTCGATCGCGACGGGCAGCCGGCCCTCGTCGTCGGTCGCGGCGGCGACGCGGGCGTGGAACTCTTCGGCGGTCTCGAGACGGGTCACGCCTCGAGTCAATCATCGACCAGCGGGGGAGGCCGTCACCAGGGAGACGGCTGGTAGTCCTTCACGAAACAGCCGAACAGGTCGGTCCCGGCCTCGCCCAGCACGATCGGGTCGTAGACCCGCGCGGCGCCGTCGACGAGGTCGAGCGGCGCGTGCCAGCCCTCGGCGGCGATCCGCAGCTTCTCCTGGTGCGGCCGCTCGTCGGTGATCCAGCCGGTGTCGACCGCGGTCATCAGTATCTTGTCCGTCTCGAACATCTCGCCCGACGACGTGCGCGTCATCATGTTGAGCGCGGCCTTGGCCATGTTGGTGTGTGGGTGGCCGGCGCCCTTGTAGCGACGGGAGAACTGCCCCTCCATCGCCGAGACGTTCACGACGTACGCCCGGCCGGAGGCCGCCGCTGCCGCCGCCGTCGACATCGCCGGACGCAGCCGGGAGACCAGCAGGAACGGCGCGATCGAGTTGCAGAGCTGCACCTCGAGGAGCTCGAGGGGGTCGACCTCGCTGACGGTCTGGGTCCAGGAGTTGTTGGTCTGCATGTCCGGCAGCAGCCCGCCCGCGTCGACCGCGGTGCCGGCGAGGTGGGCGTCGAGCGAGGCGTGCCCGGCCTTCAGCGCGAGCGCGGTGAGGGTGGCGGCGTTGTGGGCGGCCAGCGCCTGCTCGTCCGACTCGCCCTCGTGGTGGGCGACCGCGGTGTCGCCCAGGGCGCCGGCGATCGCGGCCGGGTGGGCCTCGGAGATCCGGTCGAAGGTGATCAGCTCGGGCAGGACCGTGCCGGACGGCAGCGGCTGCTGCTCGGCGTCGACCAGCGGCGCGTAGGCGCCCGGCGTGCGACGTACGGTCTGGCACGCGTTGTTGATGAGGATGTCGAGCGGACCGCTCGCCGCGACGTCGTCGGCCAGCGAGATGACCTGGGTCGGGTCGCGCAGGTCGATGCCGACGATCTTGAGCCGGTCGATCCAGTCGGGGGCGTCGGGCAGCGAGGAGAACCGGCGGACGGCGTCCTTGGGGAAGCGGGTCGTGATCGTGGTGTGCGCCCCGTCGCGCAGGAGGCGCAGCGCGATGTACATCCCGATCTTCGCGCGGCCGCCGGTGAGCAGCGCGCGCTTGCCGGTGAGGTCGGTGCGCTGGTCGCGCTTGGCGTGACTCATCGCCGCGCAGGAGGGGCAGAGCCAGTGGTAGAACGCGTCGACCAGGGTGAAGTCGGTCTTGCAGATGTAGCAGCCGCGGGGGTTGATCAGCTCGCCGGCGAAGGCTCCGGGTGCGGTGGACACCAGCGGGATGCCCGACGTCTCGTCGTCGATCCGGACCGGCGACCCGGTGGCGGTCAGCTCGGTGATCGCGCGGTCGTGGGCCAGCTCCTCGGCCCGCTTGGCGAGCTTGCGCTCGGCCTTGATCGACTTGTACATGTGCGAAGCCGCGCGCTTCACCGCGATGTGGTCGGGGTGCTCGCCCGGCACGCGGTGGAGGGTCTGCAGCACCCGCAGGGTCGTCGCCAGGTCGTCCGGGTCGATCGCGGGGTGGTGCTCGGTCACCGGAGGATCGTACGGCGGTGGCGCGGCGCTGCCCTCATCGTGACGACCGCAGGGTTCCAGTCCCCTTCGTACGCCTCCCGACCGTTGCAACCGGCGAGAACCTCGCCCTCCGGCGGGTACCCGGTGGTTGCGGCAACAGCAGCGGCCGACGAGCGGCCGAGCGTCAGCCCTCGCGGGCCGGCGACCCGTTGATCCGCACCCGGTCGGCGCGCATCCCGTGCTCGACGCCCCAGAGGACCGCCTTGGAGCGGGAGTCGACGTCGATCTTGCGGTAGGCCGAGCGGATGTAGGACTTGATCGAGTTGAGCGACAGCAGGGTGCGCTCGGCGATCTCCTGGTTGCTCAGGCCCATCGTGATGAGCGAGAGCACCTCGGCCTCGCGGGCGGTGAGGCCCTCCTCGCGGCCGGGCCAGTCGCCGCCGACGAGCGACGAGCGCCCGCGCGAGGGGGAGACCACGAGCTGACCGGCGGCGATCGCGTGGAGCGCGTCGACCAGCCGGGCGGCCGGGAGGCTCTTGGAGAGGTAGCCGCGGACGCCGGTGTTGAGGGTGTCGCGGGTCAGCCATGGCTGGAAGTTCCACGTGTAGACGGCGACGCTGCGCACCTGCGGGCTGTCGACCAGCCGCTGCACGGCGGGACCGTTGCCCTGGCCCATCCCGAAGGTGTCGTAGAGGGCCACGTCGACCGGCTGGCTGACCGGCTTGCCGGCCACCAGCTCGACGATCTCGACCCGGTTGCTGTAGCTGCGCATCATGGCGTCGAGACCCCGGACGACCACCTCGTCGTCGTTGACGAGCGCTACGCGAATCACCATGCGCTCAAGGTACGGCAGTTTATGTATGTTGAAGCCCGTTGTTTCATCAAAAGGGGGGCACGTGCGGGAGAGCACGACCGCGGTCGAGGAGACCCGCACCGGTGGGCTCGGCATCCGCTGCGAGGGGGTCGTCCACCTCTACAAGACCTTCGGCGGGCACGACGTCGTCGCCCTGCGCGGCGTCGACCTGACCATCCGCGCGGGCGAGCGGGTCGCGTTCCTGGGCCCCAGCGGCTCGGGCAAGTCCACGCTCCTCGCGCTGCTCGGCGGCATCCAGAAGCCCAGCGCCGGCAAGATCTTCCTCGGCGACGAGGAGATCTCCCGGATGGGTGAGCGCTACCTCGCCCGGATCCGCTCGCGCCAGGTCTCGACCATGCTCCAGGGCGCCACCCGCAACCTCCTGGCCTACGCCACCGCGCGCCAGAACATCGCCTTCGCCCGGCTCTCGCTCTCGGGCAACGAGCGCGGGGACGCGCTCGCCGACACCGAGCTGCTCGACCGGGTCGGGCTCGTCGACCAGGCCGACCAGGTGGTCTCCACCATGTCCGGCGGACAGCGTCAGCGCCTCGCGCTCGCCTGCGCGGTCTCGACCGCCCCGCGGCTGCTGCTCGCCGACGAGCCGACCAGCCAGCTCAGCCACGCCGACCGCGACCACGTGCTGCACCTGATCCACTCGCTCGGCGACGACTTCGGCACCACCATCGTGGTCGTCACCCACCAGCCCGAGGTGGCCGCGACCTTCCCGCGCACGGTGACGATGAAGGGCGGCCGGGTCGGCGCCGAGGGCCACGGCGGCTCCGAGTACGCCGTCGTCGGCGAGGACGGCGTGCTCCACCTGCCCGGTCACATCGCCGCCGAGTGGCCGCCCGGCACGCTCGTCCGCTTCGAGGACGACGAGCAGGGCCGCATCATCGTGACCCGCGCCAGCGGCGAGGGGAACCCGACATGACGCTCAGCGGATTCGGCCCCGGTCCCGTGCAGACCGACACCGCGCTGCGCCTCGACGGCATCACGTACGTCGCCGGGCGCACGCTCCTCGACGACGTCAGCGTCACCTTCCCGGCCGGCAAGGTGACCGCGCTGTCGGGGCCCAGCGGCTCGGGCAAGACGACGCTGCTCTCCATCGCCGGCGGCCTCCTGCAGGCCACCTCCGGCACCGCCGAGCTCGACGGCCGGGAGATGTGGACCGGCAGCGGTGACCCGCTCCCGCAGGTCGCGTTCGTGCTCCAGGTCTACGGCCTGGTGCCGATCCTCTCGGCCCGCGAGAACGTCTCGATCGCGCTCCGCGCCCGCGGCACCGCGCCCGCCGACGCCGACGAGGCGGCCGAGGCCGCGCTCGCGCGCTTCGGCATCGCCGACCTGGGCGAGCGCCAGGTCGAGGAGCTCTCCGGCGGCCAGATGCAGCGCGTCGCGTGCGCCCGCGGCTTCGTCGTCGGCGCCGACGTGCTGCTCGCCGACGAGCCGACCTCCGAGCTCGACGAGGGCAACCGTGGCGTCGTGCTGGCGGAGCTCCGCGAGGAGGCCGCCCGCGGTGCTGTCGTCGTGGTGGCCACGCACGACCCCGCCGTCGTCGAGGCCTGCGACCTCCACATCGCCCTCGACGAGGGCCGGGTCATCAGGTGAGTCGTGTCCTCCGGGGCGCCTGGAGTCGTCGGGGTGCCCTGACGACGCTGGTGCTGATGACGGTCGTCGTGGTCGGCGGCGCCGTGACGGTGCTGCAGTTCGCCGAGGCCGCCGCCACCTCCCGCTGGCTGACCGCGCCCCTGCTCCTGATCGGCGCGGTGGCGGTGCCGAGCATCGGCGCCGAGCTCGCCGTGGCTCGACGCGAGGAGATCGGCCTCGCCCGCCTGCGCGGCATCCACGGCGTGCGCCTGTGGCGCTTCCTCCTCGTCGAGCCGCTCCTCGCGATCGTCGTCGGCACCGTGGTCGGGCTGGTCGTCGGTGCCATCGGCACCCTGGTCGCCACCTCGACCTGGTTGGCCGAGACCGCCCCGGCCCTCGGTCGGCCGGCCCTCGTCGCGGCGGCCGCCATCGCGGGCGCGGCCCTGCTGATCGTCGGGCTGTCCGCCGCGGCCGCGCTCCGCGAGCCGCTCGCCGTCCAGGTCTCCAGCCGACGTCGCCCTCGGCGCGCGACGACGCTGGCCCTGTTCCTCAGCGTGCTGGTGTTCGTCGGTGCCGGCGTCGCCGCCTACCGCAGCCGCGCCGCCACCGGTGAGCCGGACCTCGTCGTGCTCGTCGGTCCCGCGCTCGTCGGACTTGCGCTCGGGCAGCTCGCGATCTGGACCATCCGGATCGCCGCCCGCGGCCTGACGCCGGTCACCGAGAAGCGTGGCATGGGTGCCTTCCTCGCCGCCCGCCGGCTGGCCCGTGCTGACGACCTCGTCACCCCGATCCGCCTCGTCGTCGCCGCGGCCGTCGTCGGTGCGCTGGCCCTCAGCGGTGCGGTCAGCGTCAACCGCTGGACCAGCGAGCAGGCGGGGGTGGAGGTGCCCGGCGCCCGCACCATCGACGCGACCAGCCTCGGGGCCGTGGGTGCCGTCGACCTGACGGAGCAGGTCGACCCGGAGGGGGACCACCTCATCGCCTCGGCCATCGTCCGCAACGAGGGTCGCCTGCCCGAGCGTCGGGCCTACGTCGACGCCGGCCGCTGGGACGCCGTCGTCGGCGACTTCTACGACGGCACGCCCGCCCGCGCGGCCTCCGACGCGGTGCACCGGCTGGCCAGCGACATCGTCCCCGTCCAGGCCGTCGGCGACCGGCTCACGATGACCGTGACCGGCTTGCAGGTGCCGCGGTCGCGTACGTTCCGCGGGCCCGACGGCGAGGACGTCGCGGTCGGCGGAGGCCGCCTCGAGCTGACCCTCAGCTATGTCGCCTCCGGCAACGCGTCCGGCGCTGTCACGGTGCGTACGGACGTCCCCCGGGACGGCACCCCCGTCACCCGATCCGTCCGCGTCCGCGCGTGCGCGGAGGGCTGCACGATCACCGGTCTCGCAGTGGGCCGCGACAGCCAGGGGCTCATCGACGGCAGCGTCTTCGAGGTGCTGCTCGACCGCCTCCGGCTCGGCGAGACCGACCTCCTGCAGCGGCCGTGGGTGCCCGACCCGGTCTCGGTCGAGTCGGCCCTCAACAGCAACTTCTTCCGCAACTACCAGCCCCCCGCCACCCTCGTGGTCAACCGCCCCGACGGGCTCCAGGTCGCGCTGCTCCCGTCCGTCGCGCTCGCGCTGGAGCTCGAGGACGCAGGGACGCGCGTGCCGGTGCTCGCCGCCGACGTCGAGGAGCCGCTGGCCCTCGACCTGGGTGGCGACGACCTCCCGACCGACGTCATCGGCGTGGCCCGGACGCTGCCGCTGCTCGGCAGCGTCGGCCTGCTCTCCGACATCCGTACGTCCGCCGCCGGGTCGGGGCCGACGGTCCCGTCCGCCGAGGTGCAGGTCGTCGCCGCCGACGGCACCCCGCAGGCCATGCTCGACGAGGTGGCGACCGCCGCCGACGGGACGTGGCGCACCCGCGACGCGGTGCGCGACTCCCTCGACGAGCGCTTCGGCGGCGCCCAGTCCGTGGCGTACGCCCTCACCGCACTCGCCTGCGCCCTCGTCGCGCTGCTGGCCCTCGGTGCGGGTGTGGCGCGGCACCTGCGCGACTACCGCCGCGACGTGGCGTCCCTGCGCGTGCTCGGCGTCTCCCTCGGCACCGCCCGCCGGGCCGGGCGCGCCGAGCTCGTCAGCCTGACCGTGCTCGTGCTCGGCATCGTGGTCGCCGGCGGCTCGCTGGCGGTCACGCTCCTCCTCGACGGCCTCCCGCTGCTGACGCTGCCCGTCGCCGGCCTGCCCCTCGACACCGCTCCGCAGGCGTGGCCGCTGGTGATCCCGGCGGTGCTGTCGGCCGCTGCGGTCGTGCTGGTCGGCGGTCGCGCCCGCGCCGTACGCGCCGCCACCACCCGGCCGAGCCTGCTGCGAGAGGAGGAAGGAGCATGATCTCGCTCCTCGGTGCCATCGTCCGCGGGCTGCGCTCCCGGGCCCTGCTGTCGGCGGGCTCGGTGCTGCTGACCGCGCTCGCGATCGGGTCCGCTGTGCTCGGCCCGGTCTTCTCGGAGGCGGTCACCAACTCCTACGTCGTGACGCGTCTCCAGGAGACCCCGACCGGCCTCACCGGCCTGAGCCGGGTCTTCACGCCCGACGGCGGCTCGTCGCTCGAGGAGGCCGAGCGCAACGCCGCGGCCGCCTCGACGGACCTCACCACGGGACCGTGGCAGGAGCCGGTCACGATCGCCCAGTCCGAGCGGTTCAGCGCCCTGCGCGGGGTGGTCACCTTCTGGTCGCGCGCCGACGCCTGCGACCACCTGGAGATCGAGGGCCGCTGCCCGGAGGCGCGGGGCGAGGTCCTGATGCTCGCCGCCGACCTGGAGAAGACCGGCGCCGAGATCGGCGAACCGCTGCCCCTCGCGATCTTCGAGACCAACGGCGTCAAGCAGCTCGGCCTCCCTCGGCCCGGCTTCGGCGAGGTCGTCGTGGTCGGCACCTACGTCACCCCCGGCCCCGGCGACGGCTGGCTGATCCCCGGCCGGCTCACCAGCACCAACGAGCAGGAGAGCATCCGCGGCGGCTACCAGCCCTTCGCCCCGGCCCCCCTGATCACGACCGACGACACCGTCACCGCAGCCGGCGGGTGGACCGTGCGGGTGGACACCGAGCTCGACGTCCCCTCCGACCTCACCCCCGACCAGCTCGACGAGGCCGCGACCTCGGCCACGGCGGTCCCGTCCGACGTCGCGCTCGAGGTCGAGGGCGGCACGCTGGTCGCCGACGACACCAACTCGCTCGCCGACGTGGTCGAGGAGGTCCGCTTCCAGCAGTCCACGGCGCGCAGCTCGATCGCGCCCGCCGTGCTGTCGCTGGTCCTGGTCGCGCTCGCGCTGCTCATGCGCCTGCTCAACGCCGCCAGCGAGCTCCGCGTCCCGGAGCTCGCCCTGGCGTCCCTGCGCGGCGTCACGGCCCGCAAGTTGTGGGGGCTGGGCCTCGCCGAGCCCCTGGTCGTGCTGCTCATCGCGACCCCCCTCGGCATCGCCTTCGGCCTCGGGCTCTCGGTGGTCCTGGTGCGGAGCTGGCTGGTGCCGGGGCTGCCCCTCCCGCTGCCGGGAGCCAGCTGGATCGCGGGCGCGCTGGTGCTCCTCGCGGCGTTCGCCGTCGCGTGCGTCGCGGTCGGCCTGGTGGTCCGCGAGTCGCTGGCCTCCCAGCTCAGCGGCGTACGACGTCCGGTGGCCGCGCGCCGCTGGTCGGTCATCGCCCAGCTCACCCTCGTCGCGCTCGCCGTAGCGACCCTGGCCAGCAAGCTGTCGGCCAGCGGTCCCGGCGAGCCGGACGCCACCGACCTCGTGCTGCCGGTGCTGCTGGCCGTCGTCGCCGGCCTCGCCGCCACCAGGCTCACCGCGGTGGTGGCGACGTGGTGGACCGGCCGCTCGCGGGGTCGCTCCCTCAGTGGCTTCGTGTCGTGGCGGGCGATCTCGCGCCGGCAGGAGGGCACGCTCGTCATCCTGCCCATCACCGCCGCCATCGCGGTGGCGGTCTTCGGTGCCGGTGTCTACGACTCCGCGGCGACCTGGCGCACCAGCGTGGCCGCGACGGCCTCGCCCGCCGACACCACCTGGTCGACCTCGCTCACCCTGGCCGAGGCCGTCGACCTCACCCGGAGGGTGGACCCCGAGGGCGAATGGATCATGGCCGCCGCCAGCGTCACCAACCCCGGCGCCAACTTCTCGGTCGTCGACAGCAGCCGCCTCGCTCGTGTGTCGACGTGGCCGCCCACGTGGAGCCCGGGGCGTGACGTCACCCAGGTGGTCGACGACATCGCGCCCGGCGGCGTCGTCCCCACTGTCACCGGCCGGCGGATCTCGATCACCATCGACAACCAGGCCGACATGGACCGCGACCTGTCCGTCGAGGTGCGCTTCGGCAGCCGCAACGGCCTGCCGCTCAAGACCTACGTCGGTCCCTTCGGTCCGGGCGAGTCGACGAAGTCGGCCCGGGTGCCGTTCTGCCGCGAGGGCTGCCCCCTGGAGGGGATGACGCTCGGCGGTGGCGCCGGCACCAACACGCGGATGTCCGGGACGCTGCGCCTGGTCGGCATCGAGATGGACGGCGCACCGGTCGACGCCATCGAGGGTGCCGGCTGGGCGCCGACGCCCGACCCGGCCGTACGCACCTCGATCACCGACCTGGTGGAGACCGACGGCCAGCTCGACATGACCGTCGAGACCGGCGACTCCGTGGGCATGGCCCGCCTCACCGCCGGTGGCATCACCCGCGACCGACCCGCGCTGGCCGGGCCCGGCGTGCAGGAGCGCGCGCTCACCAAGCTGGACGAGGGCTACGGCCTGATCCCGGTCGACCGCGTCGGCGAGATCGAGGGCATGCCCTTCACCGGTCCGTCCGGCCTGCTCGTCGACTACTCCTCGTTCCTCACCGACCGGCCGGTCTACGACAACCTGGTGACGGTCCACGTGCTGGCCCGCGAGGGCACGCCCACGTCCGTCACCGACGCGTTGTCCGAGGCCGGACTCACCGTCGGCACGACGCTTGCCCAGGAGCGCGCCGTGCTCGACCAGAGTGCGTACGCCCTGGCGCTGCGGCTCTACGGCGTGGTCGCCGTGCTCGTGCTGCTGATGGCGCTGGCCGGGCTCTTCGTCAGCGCGGCCGTGCAGCTCCCGGCCCGGCGCCGGGACGCGGCGGCGCTGCGCGTGGTGGGCGTGCCCAAGGCGTCGGTCATGGTGGCGGTGATGCGTGAGCTGGCGGTCGTGCTGGGCAGCGCGGCGCTGGCCGGCATCCTCGCCGGCTCGCTCGCGCAGTGGGTGGTGCTGCGCACGATCACGCTGGGCTACGCCGACGACCCGACGGCACCGGCGCTGGTGGCCGCGATCTCGCCCGTACGACTCGTGGTGCTGGCGCTGCTCGCCGCCGCGGTCTTCGGTGCGGTCGCGCTAGCCAGCGCGATGATGACCGTACGAGGCGCGCGGGGCGCGACCCTGCGCGAGTCGGCCCGCTGACCGGTCGGGGTCAGTTGCAGCAGGGGTCGAACCGGAACCCGACACCGCGGATGGTGCGGATCCACTGGTTGTCCGACGCGGCGCCACGCAGCTTGCGGCGCAGGTTGGCCAGGTGCACGTCGACCACGTGCGTGCTGTCCGGGACGAACTCGGTGTCCCACACCGCGCGCAGCAGCGCCTCGCGGGGGACGACCACGCCGGGGTTGCTGACGAGGTGGGCGAGCAGGTCGAACTCGGTGCGGGTCAGGTCGATCTCCTCGCCGGAGACCAGGACCTCCCGGGCACCGGTGTTGAGGGTCAGGTCGCTGCAGCCCAGCGGATCCGTGTCAACGCTCGGGCGCGTCGCCTCGCCGGCCGCGGTCGGCTCCGCGCTGCGTACGGCCTCGTCGCGCACCGTCTCGGTGCGTGCCACCTCGGCACGGGCGGAGTCTTGGTTGCGGGGTCGGCGGAACAGCGCCGCGACCCGCGCCTGGAGCTCGCGCATCGAGAACGGCTTGACGAGGTAGTCGTCCGCGCCGACCTCGAGACCGATGAGCCGGTCGACCTCGCCGGTGCGGGCGCTGACCACGATCACGTAGCAGTCGCTCACCAGACGGATCTGGCGGCAGACCTCGACGCCGTCGATGTCGGGCAGGGTGAGGTCGAGCGTCACCAGGTCGGGGCGCTGCTCACGGATGATCGTGAGCGCGTCGGCACCGGTGCGCGCGACGGCCACGTCGAAGCCCGCCTTGTCGAGGAGCCCGGAGATCAGGTCGCCCACGTCGTGGTCGTCCTCGACCACCACAGCCGTGCGTTGATCGATCATGCGCGAGCTCCCGAGACAGTGAAGTGGCTGGTGCGGTCGTGACGCCGACCGGAGCCGCACGCAGGACGCGAGCTCCCCAGCCCCTCCCGATGGTAGGCGGAAGAGGCTAGGAAGCGTGCGTGATGGGGATGAGCAGGATCAGAAGTCCAGGCCTCGGGCCCAGTCCTCCGAGTCGATGCGCGCCACGAGGTAGGGCCCGCCACCGGCTCGCCGATCCTGCTGCTGGCCCTCGCGGTCCATCCGGTAGCCGATGCCGCGGATCGTGTGGATCCAGGTGGCGTCGGAGTGCCGGCGCAGCTTGCCGCGCAGGTTGGCCACGTGCACGTCCACCAGGTGGTGGTCGTGCGTGAGCGCGCTGCTCCAGATCGCCAGCACCATCTCCTCGCGGGTGCAGACCCGCGAGAGGTGGGTGGCGAGGTACTCGAGCACGTCGTACTCGATGCGGGTCAGGTCGACGATCGCGCCGTCGACCTGCACCTCGCGCCGTGCGGAGTTGATGACCAGCCCCGCGCCGCACGAGATGGTGCTGGGCTCGTCCGCAGGCTGCGACGGGCTCGGCACGTGCGGAGCCCGCGACGGCGCCTCGTCGGCCACCACGGCCGTACGCGGTCGCCGGAACAGGGCAGCCACCCGAGCACGCAGCTCACGCGGTGAGAACGGCTTGAGGACGAAGTCGTCCGCGCCGACCTCCAGGCCGATCAGCTTGTCCACCTCGTCGGACCGTGCGGACACGATGACGATGTAGCAGTCGCTGGTCTCCCGGATGCGGCGGCACACCTCGATGCCGTCCATGTGCGGCAGCGTCAGGTCGAGCGTGACCAGGTCGGGTGGATCGGCTGCCGCCACATCCACCGCTGCCCGTCCGTCGCGCGCCGAGGTGACCCGGAAACCGGCCCCCTCCAGTGTTTCCACCAGCGCCGAGGAAATGTCCGGATCGTCTTCGACGACCAATGCATGTAGATCTTGCACGAATAACCCCCACAGAAATGCCGAAGTAGGGACCCCACGTCCCCACGCGGCGCCGCCCGAAACGACGTCGATCGATCGTAAGGGCTGGAGAGCGTCATGAGGAGCACTTGTTTCTCCTGTGGACAGCAGGTCTAGACCAGTGGGGTTTAGACGGAATCTTTTGCTAGGGCGGAGTCAGTCTGCGTTTTCCCGGGTGGGGGGCAGGTCGATCCCACGATTGACCCAGATTTGATCGGCCACCATGCCGACGCGCTCGTAGAGACCGAGAGCCCCGGTCCGCGAATCGGTGCTGAGCTCCGAGGTCGAGGTGCCGTGGGCGCGTGCCTGGGCGAAGGAATCGACCAGCAGCGCTTGGGCCAGGCCCCGGTTGCGCTGGTCGCGGCGCACCGCGAGCCGGTCGACGTACCCGGTCGTGCCGTTGTCGGAGACCAGGACGAGGGACACGCCGACGACCGCGCCGTCGCCGTCGAGGGCGACCCGGAGGTTCCACGGCTCGAAGCCCGGCCGGCCGGTGGTGGCGGCCTCGAAGTCGTCGAAGGCCTCCCGGTCGCGCACCGACCACTCGAGAAAGGCGTCCTCCAGCACGTCGTGCGCAGCCCGCAGCTCGCCGGGCTGCGCCGTCCGTACGACGTACCCCTCCGGCAGCGCGCGGTCCGGGATGCTCGCGCCCTCGGGGAGCTTGAGCACCCAGCTGGTCCACCGCACGTGGAACCCGAGCTCCTCCAGGAGCCGGTCACCCGGCGACCCCTGCGGCACCGGCATCCCGACGACCGTCGAGCCGACCCGCCGGCCGAGGTCCTGGAGCCAGTGCGCCAGCCAGGTGCCGATCCCGCGACCGCGGTGCGACGGCAGGACGGAGGTGTCCGCGCGGTCGGCGCCCATCAGCTCGGCGTACGCCACGAGGGTCTCGCCGTCGAAGACGCCGACCGAGCGGGCGGCGAGGTCGTGGCTGGGGCGCGCCCAGTCGCTGACGATGTCGGACTCCTCGATGGAGACCACGCCGATGTCGAGGCGCTCCTGCTCGGCCATCAGCTCGAAGACCGCGCGGGCGTCGGTCTTCCGCAGGGGGCGGGTGGTCAGCCCCTCGGGAAGGGGAGGCAGGCTGTCGGCGGACGCCGGGTCCGGACGGGGCTCTTCGGGCATGAAAGAAGTGTGCTGCCTCACGTGTGGGCCTGTCGCGCGCTTATCCGCGCCCCCGCTGCCCGCTGGGGAATGTCCGATTCCCCCGTGAGGCCCTACCTTTGTTCGGGTGAGTGACGACCAGACCGAAGCCCCCCAGCAGACCTTCGCCGACCTCGGCCTCGCGCCCGAGGTCCTCAAGGCGCTGTCGGACGTCGGCTACGAGACCCCCTCGCAGATCCAGGCGGCCACCATCCCGCCGCTGCTCGAGGGACGCCACGTGGTCGGCCTCGCGCAGACCGGCACCGGCAAGACCGCCGCCTTCGCGCTGCCGATCCTGTCGCAGCTCGACCTGTCGCAGAAGACCCCGCAGGCGCTCGTCCTCGCGCCGACCCGTGAGCTCGCCCTCCAGGTGTCGGAGGCCTTCGAGAAGTACGCCGCCCACCTCAAGGGCGTACGCGTCCTGCCGATCTACGGCGGCCAGGGCTACGGCGTCCAGCTCTCCGCGCTGCGTCGCGGCGTCCACGTCGTCGTCGGCACCCCCGGCCGGATCATGGACCACCTCGAGAAGGGCACCCTCGACCTGTCGGAGCTGCGCTTCCTCGTCCTCGACGAGGCCGACGAGATGCTCAAGATGGGCTTCGCGGAGGACGTCGAGACGATCCTCGCCGACACCCCCGACAGCAAGCACGTCGCGCTGTTCTCGGCGACGATGCCGGCGCAGATCCGCCGCATCTCCAAGAAGTACCTGCACGACCCGGTCGAGATCACCGTCAAGAACAAGACGTCGACGGTCTCCTCCATCACCCAGCGCTACCTGATCGTGTCCTACCCGCAGAAGGTGGACGCCCTCACGCGCATCCTCGAGGTCGAGAACTTCGAGGGCATGATCGTCTTCGTCCGCACCAAGAACGAGACCGAGACTCTGGCCGAGAAGCTCCGCGCCCGCGGCTACTCCGCGATGGCGATCAACGGTGACGTCGCCCAGGTGCAGCGCGAGCGCACCATCAACCAGCTCAAGGCCGGCAAGCTCGACATCCTCGTCGCCACCGACGTCGCCGCGCGCGGCCTCGACGTCGAGCGGATCAGCCACGTCGTCAACTACGACATCCCGACCGACACCGAGTCCTACGTCCACCGCATCGGTCGCACCGGTCGCGCCGGACGCTCGGGTGACTCGATCGCCTTCGTGACGCCGCGCGAGCGCCACCTGCTGCGCGCCATCGAGAAGGCCACCCGCCAGCCGCTGACGCAGATGCAGCTGCCGACGGTCGACGACGTCAACGCGACCCGTCTGTCGCGCTTCGACGAGCAGATCACCCAGGCGCTGGCCCAGCCGGAGCGCATCGACTTCTTCCGCGACGTGGTGTCGCACTACGTCAGTGAGCACGACGTGCCCGAGGTCGACGTGGCCGCCGCGCTGGCCGCGGTCATGCACGGTGACAACCCGCTGCTGCTGGAGCCCGAGCCGGAGCGCACCACCCGCAGCTTCGACGAGCGACCCACCCACGGCGGCAAGGCCGAGCGGCAGCCGGCACGCGACTCGCGCAGCGGCGTGCCCATGTCGACCTACCGCCTCGAGGTCGGCAAGCGGCACAAGGTCGAGCCGCGCCAGATCGTCGGTGCCCTCGCCAACGAGGGTGGGCTCTCGCGCCAGGACTTCGGCTACATCTCGATCAAGCCGGACTTCTCCCTCGTCGAGCTCCCGGCGACGCTGCCCGCGGGCACGCTGGACCGCCTCGCCGCCACCCGGATCTCCGGCGTGCTCATCGCGCTCAAGCCCGACAACGGTCCCCAGCGCGGCTCGCACGCCGGCGGCCACCGCAAGAGCGGCTCGTCCGGCGGCGGCTACAAGGGCAAGAACCCCCGCTGACCTGACGCTTGTGTACGCGGGCGGGGTGCCGACCTGACGCTTGTGTACGCGGGCGGGGTGCCGAGCTGACGCTTGTGTACGCGGGCGGCGTGCCGACCTGACGCTTGTGTACACGCGAGCGGTGCCGAGTTGACGCTTGTGTACGCGCCTCGTGCGTACAAGCGTCAGCTGGGCGGGTCCGCAGTGCGTACAAGCGTCAGCTGGGCGGGTCCGCAGTGCGTACAAGCGTCAGCTGGGCGGGTCGGTGGTGCGCACAAGCGTCAGGTCGGCAAGAAACCCCGCCGGCCGTGGGGCTGACGGGGTCTCTCGACGGTGAGTCCGGAAGGACTCGGGAGGCTCAGGCGCTCTTGATCGCCGAGATGTCGAACTCGAGCTTGATCTTCTCGGAGACGAGGACGCCGCCGGTCTCGAGCGCGGCGTTCCAGGTGAGGCCCCAGTCCTTGCGGTTGATGGTGGTCTCGCCCTCGAAGCCGACGCGGACGTTGCCGAAGGGGTCCTGGGCGGAGCCGGTCTGCTCGAACTCGATCGTGACGGGCTTGGTCACGTCCTTGATCGTCAGGTCGCCGGTGACGGACCAGTCGCTGCCGTCGCGCTTGACGTCGGTGGAGACGAAGGTGATGGAGGGGTAGGTCTCGGTGTCGAAGAAGTCGCCCGACTTGAGGTGGCCGTCGCGGTCCGCGCTGCCGGTCTCGACGGAGGTGACGTCGATCGACAGGTCGACCTTCGAGTCGGCCGGGGTGGCCTCGTTGATCGTGGCGGTGCCGGTGAACGCGCCGAACTGGCCGCGCACCTTGGTCACCATGGCGTGGCGGGCGACGAAGCCGAGGCGGCTGTGGCTCACGTCGAGGGTGTAGTCACCGGTGATGTCGTCGATGGCGGTGGTGGGGGCGTCGAAGGCGGTGGACATGCTGGCTCCTGGAAGTAGTTGGTAGAACTTTCAATCACCATAACGGACCGATCACGTCTTTCATTCCCCGGAGGTGCCAGCAATTTCCGTCCGGTCCTGAAATGCGGCGAGCCACGTCCCCGAGGGGGACGTGGCTCAGGCCAGGGGCAGCGGTCAGGCGGCGGCGGTGTGGGCCACCGTGGCGACCGACCAGCGGGCCTCCATGTGGGTGCGACCCGACGCGTCCTTGACGGCGACCCAGCTGCAGACCGGTGCCCCGGTCATCGTGTGCTTGCTCATATGACACCTCCCGTTCACTTGCTGTTCACCTAAGGTAGCACGGCCCACCTGCGCACCATCACTTCGCTGAAATCTGGCGAAGTTTCCCCATTGGTGAGCACTATGGCCGGGGGAAAGGGCTCACGGTGCTCCACTTGGGGCTCGAGTGACGAGCTCAGGGGAACGGCTCGCGCCTCGAGTTGGCCCGGTCTGCCCGAATTCGGGCAAGAAGTTGTCACAAGGGCGCCGAAGGAGCAGGCTTCTCGGGTGCCGGACCCCGATCTCGTCTCCCACGTCGTCGCCACCACGTCGCTGACACCGGGCGAGGCGGCTCGCGTGATCGAGGACGTGATCGCCTTCCACGCCCAACCCGTGGAGGTCTGGGTCCGCGAGCGGCACGCCCACCTCAAGACGTACGGGGCCAAGAACCCCGAGATCTTCGCTCAGATCGCCCGGGAGCTGCCGCAGCGCGTCGCCGCCGCGCCGGAGCTCTCCGAGCGACAGCTGCGCCGGATCGTCTACTCCTAAGAGACAAGGACCCAGAACATGTGCGGAATCGTCGGCTACATCGGCCGTCAGGACGCGGCTCCCGTCGTCCTCGAAGGACTCACCCGCCTCGAGCACCGGGGCTACGACTCCGCGGGCGTGGCCGTCCTCGGCAGCCGCGGGATCCGGGTGGTCAAGCAGGCGGGCCGCGTGCGCGAGCTCAGCGACGTGCTGCCCAAGCGGTTCGCCGGCACCACCGGCATCGGGCACACCCGGTGGGCCACCCACGGCCCCGCGACCGACGCCAACGCCCACCCGCACGCGGACGAGTCCGGTCGGGTCGCGGTGGTGCACAACGGCATCATCGACAACTCGGCCGCGCTGCGCGCCGAGCTCACCGACGCCGGGGTCACCCTGGCGAGCGACACCGACACCGAGGTGCTCGCCCACCTCGTCGCGCGCAGCGACGCCGACACCCTCGAAGGCAAGGTCCGCGACGCGCTCCGGGCGGTGGTCGGCACCTACGGGCTGGCCGTGCTGCACGCCGACTTCCCCGACCGCATCGTCGTGGCGCGCAACGGCAGCCCGCTGGTGGTCGGTGTCGGCGACAAGGAGATGTACGTCGCCTCCGACCTCGCCGCGATCGTGCGGCACACCACGACCGTCGCGATGCTCGACGACGGCGAGATGGCCACCGTCACGGCGGCCGGCTTCACCACGATGCGCCACACCGACCTCTCCTCGACCGGCAAGACCGCGACCGAGATGGACATCGACGCGTCGGCGTACGACGCCGGTGACCACGAGTCCTACATGCACAAGGAGATGCTCGAGCAGCCCGTGACCGCCCAGGCCGTGCTGCGCGGCCGCCTCGACGAGCGGTTCGGCACGGCCCACCTCGGTGGCCTCGACATGGATGCCCGCGACCTGCGCGCCGTGCGCCGGGTGAAGATCCTGGGCTGCGGCTCGGCCTACTACGTCGGCCAGATGGGTGCGGCGCTCATCGAGGAGCTCGCCCGGATCCCCGCCGACGCCGAGGCGGCCAGCGAGTTCCGCTACCGCGACCCGGTGATCGAGCCCGACACGCTCTACGTCGCGGTGAGCCAGTCCGGCGAGACCATCGACACCCTGCTCGCGGTCCAGGAGGTACGCCGCAAGGGCGGGCGCTGCGTCGGTCTTGTCAACGTCGTCGGGTCCGCGATCGCACGGGAGTGCGACGGCGGCATCTACCTCCACGCCGGTCCGGAGGTGGCGGTCGCGAGCACCAAGGCGCTGACCAACATGTTCCTAGGCTTCGCGCTGCTTGCGCTCCAGCTCGGCCGGGTGCGCGACCTCTCGATCGCCGACGGCAAGCGGCTGGTCGCCGGGCTCGAGAAGCTGCCCGGCCAGATCGAGGAGATCCTCGCCGGCGAGGACGACCTGGTCGCCGTCGCCAAGTCGCTGGCCGAGGCGCGCAGCCTGTTCTTCATCGGGCGGGTGCGCGGCTTCCCGGTCGCCCGCGAGGGCGCGCAGAAGTTCAAGGAGATCAGCTATCGCCACGCCGAGGCCTACCAGACCTCCGAGCTCAAGCACGGCCCGCTCGCGCTGATCGACCCCGAGGTGCCGACGGTGGCCCTCGTGCCGCGCGACGAGCTGACCGAGCGCAACATCGGCGCGCTCCACGAGATCGACGCCCGTCAGGGACCGCTGGTGGTGATCACGCACGCCGAGGTCGATCTCGGGGAGATCGGCGCCCGGCGCATCGACGTGCCGCGCAACGAGCCCGAGCTGGACCCGATCCTGCTGACCATCCCGCTGCAGCTGCTGGCCTACCACGCGGCGCAGCACCTGGGTCACGACATCGACAAGCCCCGCAACCTCGCGAAGTCCGTCACCGTGGAGTGAGGGTGGCCCGCGCGACGACGAACGAACGGGTCACGAGCGCGCGGACACGGGCGAAGCGGAGCGAGCCCCATGAAATGGACTGGGCGCCCCTTGCCGCATGGGGTCGGCAAGGGGCGCGCCGTGGAGAAGAATCCCACCTCGCCCACCGCGTGTCCGAGGTTCACCGGAAGTGCCGGCGAATTTTGCTGTGTGCTTGATCGCCTGTGGCCCGAAGCGTCGATCGAGGTGGCTCAGGACCCGCTCGGCGGCCGGGTGAGAGCCAGGTCGAGGCTCCCGGTGACGCCGGGCGGAACCGCGAGGACGGCGACGGCCTGGTGGGCGAAGGTGTCCCACGGCACCGGAGACGAGAGCGTCGTGGGGCTCAACGTGAAGGCGTTCGGCGCTCCGTGGATGTCGAAGCAGTCGTTGAAGAGTCCCGGGTTGCAGGGGCCGTACCCGCTGACGGCCCGGACGCGCCAGTCCGTCAGGGAGGGCGATGCGTTGCTGGCCGTCATGGTGACGCCGGACCCGCCGGACGCGTCGCGCGGCAGCTCGGGGAGGTCGCTGACGACCCACTGGCCGGGCGAGGTCGCCGTGAGGCTCACGGGCGGTCCGTCGACCGTGGCGGGCGCGGCGCGCAGAGCGCTGCGGACCCGCACCGAGACGGCGACATCGTCACCGGGGCTGATCGGCACCGACACGACGTACGTGCCGCTGACCGGCAGCTGGGTGACGCCGGTGGCGGCACAGGTGGCCCCGGGGCAGGGGACGCTCACGGCAGGCAGGAACTCGTCGGACGGGGTCACGACGTTGGTGAGCCGGTGGCTGGTCGCCGACGCGCCGGTGGTCGCGACGGTCAGCTCGGGATAGATCCACTGCCCGGCCTGACCGGTGAACGCGAGGCGGGCGTAGCGCCCGGCGGGGACGACGACCGGTGCCCCGTCGACGCTCACCGTGCGCAGCATGGTGACGAAGAGCGACACCTGGGCGCGCGGCGCGACCTCGAGGAAGTAGCGCCCGGCCGGGCTCGGCACGTCATGGCCGACTGCGCCCGTGCCGGAGCCCACGGTGAAGCCTGTCTGGTCGGGCGCGACGTCGCGGGTGATTGAGCGGTCCGGGCGGATCAGGGCGATCCGGTCCGTGCCGCTGAGTCCGGCCCGCTCGCCGTCCAACACCCGGAACGGCACGAGGTGGGTCACCCGCTGGTTGGCGCCGACATCGATCGGGGCGTCCTCGAGGAGGCGGTCCTCACGCACGACCCTGCGCACCTGGAGCTTCACGGAGGTCTTCTCCCCGGTGCGGCAGGGCTTGTTGATCGCGGTGTACGTCGCGGTGCGCGGCAGCCGCCAGTATCCCTGCGCCCACGGCTTGACGGTCTTCCCGCCACTACGCAGCGTCCGGCCGCCGCACTCGTCGGCGGCGTCGACGCGGGCAAGGTGGACCAGCTGGCCCTTGCGACCCTTGAACGTGAGCCGGACCTTGGTGGCGGTGGTGGCGCGCACGGGCTTGTGGCCGAGCTTCACGGTGCGCGACTTCGTGACGGCCGAGCCGACGCGTGCGTCCGGTGAGGACGGCGGCGAGGCCATGGCCTGCGTGGGCAGGAGCAGGGCCAGCGCGATCGCGCAGCCTCCGAGACGACGAAGCATGTGATCCCCCGATCAGGTCGGCGCACCGTGCGCCCGACGGGGAGACGCTATCCGAGGGTGATCGGTTGTGATCCGGTGGCGACGAGCTCGAGCGCCCGGCGACCGAGGGGCTCGGCGACGACCCGGTCGGCGGCCACCAGCCCGACCCGCGTACGCCGGTCGAGCAGGTCGTCGAGGTCGTGCGCGCCCTCGTGGGTGAGGGCGAAGACGAGCTCGGCCAGGGTGACCGGTACGTCGTCCGAGGCGGGGGTGAGCAGGTCGTCGTCGGCCAGCCCGGTGACCTCGCGGGCAGTGGCGAGCACCAGCTCGGCCTCGGTGCCGAAGCGGCGTACGAGCCGGGCGGGGGCGGCGCAGCGGCGCAGCTCCTCCGCCGAGGCGGCGCCCAGCAGCGGGAGGGAGGCCGTACGGCACGGACCCGCCGCGAGCCGACCCTGTGCGAGCACGACGTCGAGGGTGTCCTCGGCCATCCGCCGGTAGGTCGTGAGCTTGCCGCCGACGACCGTCGTCACGCCGGTCGTCGAGGTCAGGATCGCGTGCCGGCGCGAGAGGTCGGCGGTGGCGTCTGCGCCGGTGACCTCGAGCAGGGGACGCAGCCCGGCGAAGGCGCCGACCACATCGGCACGGGTCGGCGGGGTGGTGAACGCGGAGGCGACCACGCCCAGCAGGAAGTCGATCTCGACCTCGCTCGGCACCGGGACGTCGGGCACGGGACCAGTGACGGGTTCGTCGGTGAGGCCGACGTAGATCGTGCCGTCGGGCTGCGGCAGCACCATCGCGAAGCGCGCCGTGGTGCCCGGGATCGGCACCATCACCGCGACCCGCGTGTGCGGCAGGACGGCGCCCCGGAGGACGAGGTGCGTGCCGCGGCTCGGCCGCAGCCGGACCTGGTCGTCGAGGTCCCCGGCCCAGACCCCGGTCGCGTTGACGACGGCGCCGGCGCGGACGGCGTACGTCGCTCCGCTGAGCTCGTCGCGCAGCTCCACGCGGTTGCCGGTCGCGCCCGTGACCCGGGCGCGGGTGCGCACGTCGGCGCCGTACGACGCCGCGGTGCGGGCCACGGTGACCACCAGCCGGGCGTCGTCCTCGAGCTGCCCGTCCCAGGCGAGCAGCCCTCCGCGCAGGGTGTCGGCGCGCAGGGCGGGGGCGAGGTTGAGGGTCTCGGTGGCGTTGAGGCGGCGGGGTCGGGGGAGGGTGCGGGTGGTGGTGTGCGCGGTGCGGCGCAGCACGTCGCCGGCGTGCAGGCCGGCCCACGTCATCGCCGTGCGGCCGCGCGACATGGCGTCGTTGACGGGGGTCAGCATCGGCAGCGGCCGGGTGAGGTGCGGGGCGGTGACCTCCATCAGGATGCCGCGCTCGACGGCGCTCTCGTGGGCGATCGCGAGCTGGCCCTGGGCGAGGTAGCGCAGGCCGCCGTGCACGAGCTTGGACGACCAGCGCGAGGTGCCGAAGGCGAGGTCGTGGGCGTCGACCGCGAGGACGCTCAGGCCCCGGGTGACGGCGTCGAGGGCGACGCCGGCGCCGGTGATGCCGAGCCCGACGACCACCACGTCGACCTCGGTCGGGATCCCCGCCAGGCCGGGGGTGATCCGCCGGCTCACGGCGTCAGCGACCCGATGACCAGGCGGGCGTACTCCGTGTCGAGGTCCTCCAGGCCGATCTCGCCGTCGACCATCGTCAGCGCGGAGAACACGAAGCCGTGGCCCGCGAGGGTGAGCGAGCGCGCCATCAGTACGGCGTCGCCGGCGCGGATCGCGCCCGAGGCCTGGCCGCTCTCGATCTCGGCGGCGAGGATCTCGATCAGCGCCTCCTGCGAGCGGCCGCGCCGGGAGAGGAGGTAGGGAAGCATCAGGTCGGGGTCGAGCTCGACGATGCGGACGAAGAGCTCGTTGTCGCGGAGCGCCCGGACGGTGGAGAGGGCCGCGGCCGCGATGCCGGACGGGGTGGTGGTGTCGAGCGCGGCGACCCGCGTCGCTGCCGCGACGGTCACCCACTCGCGGGTCATCAGGTCGCCCAGCAGCGAGCCCATGTCGGACCAGGTGCGGTAGATCGTCATCCGTGAGACTCCGGCGCGCTTCGCGACCTCGGTGAGCGTCGTGCGCCGCCAGCCGACGTCGAGGATGCAGTCCCGAGCGGCGTCGAGGTAGGCGTCGAGCCGAGGTTCCGGGATGTGACGAAGTGACGACATGTGTCACACTGTAACGCATGACCCTGGAGACGCCCACCGTCGAGATGCACCCGCAGCGCTGGGGCGACCCGGCCGCTGCCTCAGACCTGCCCGAGTCCGCCCGCGGGCTGGTCGAGCTCGCCTTCGGCCTCCGGGACCGACCGGCGGTGACAGGGGCGACGCCGCCGGCGGTCGCACTGGACGACGCGCTCCTCGAGGGGCTGCGCGCGCTCGTCGGCGCCGAGCACGTCCTCGTCGACGACGAGACCCGCACGCTCCGCACCCGCGGCAAGTCCACCCCCGACCTCCTCCGCGCACGGTCCGGCGACCTCTCCGACGCCCCCGATGCCGTCGTGCGTCCTGACGGTCACGTCGAGGTCGTCGCCGTCCTGGCGTGGGCGGCCGAGCACCGGGTCGCGGTCGTGCCGTTCGGTGGTGGCACCTGTGTGACCGGGGGGCTGGCCGCCCGGCGCGACGGCTTCGCCGGCCTGGTCAGCCTCGACCTGGTCCGGATGAAGCGGCTGCTCGCCGTCGACGACGTCTCGATGTCCGTGACCCTCCAACCCGGCCTGCGCGGTCCCGAGGCCGAGGCGCTGCTCGCCGGGCACGGCCTGACCCTCGGCCACTACCCGCAGTCCTTCGATCACGCCTCGATCGGCGGCTTCGCGGCCACCCGCTCCAGCGGCCAGTCCAGCGCCGGCTACGGCCGCTTCGACGCGATGGTCGTGGGGCTGACGGCGGCGACACCCACGGGGTCGCTCGACCTCGGCTCGTCGCCGGCCAACGCCGCCGGGCCTGACCTGCGTCAGCTCCTCCTCGGCTCGGAGGGCGCCTTCGGGGTGATCACGTCGGTGACGGTCCGCGTGCGCCGCGCGCCCGCGGTCACGACGTACGACGGGTGGCGCTGGCCGTCGTTCGACGCGGGCTCCGACGCGATGCGCACCCTTGCGCAGGCGGGCCTGCTGCCCACGGTCATCCGGCTCTCGGACGAGACCGAGACCGCGATCAACCTCGCCGACCCGACGTCGATCGGCGGGACCGACGACCCCGGGTGCCTGATGATCACCGGCTACGAGGGCACCGCCGAGCAGGTGGACGCGCGGCGTGAGGCGGTGTCGGCCGTGCTGACCGGCCTCGGCGGCACGGCCCTCGGCGAGGAGCCCGGCCGGAAGTGGGTGCAGGGACGCTTCGACGCCCCCTATCTCCGCGACTCCCTGCTGGACCACGGCGTGCTCGTCGAGACCCTCGAGACCGCCACCTTCTGGTCCAACCGTGCGCGGCTGCACGACGACGTGAAGGAGGCGTTGCAGGCCGCGCTCGGCGAGGGGTCGCTGGTCCTGTGCCACGTCTCGCACGTCTACGAGACCGGGTGCTCGCTCTACTTCACCGTCGCCGCGAGCCAGGCCGACGACCCGCTCGCCCAGTGGCAGACCGCCAAGGCAGCAGCCAGCGACGCGATCATCGCGGCCGGCGCCACGATCACCCACCACCACGCCATCGGCACGGACCACAAGCCGTGGTTCGCCCAGGAGATCGGTGAGGTCGGGGTGCGGGTGCTCCGGGCGGTCAAGGCCGAGCTCGACCCGGTGGGGATCCTCAACCCGGGGGTGCTGATCCCGTAGGCCGCCGCTGGTCGAGCAGCGATCGTGGGCCCGCTGGTTGAGCAGCGAGCGAAGCGAGCGTGTCGAAACCAAGGGTCAGTCGGCCGTGGTTTCGACTCGGGCTCGTTCCTCGCCCGGCTCAACCGACGGCGGGGTCAGTCGGCCGTGGTTTCGACTCGGGCTCGTTCCTCGCCCGGCTCAACCGACGGCAGCGGGGTCAGGCGAAGGTCCAGACCAGGAGCTCGGTCGCCTCGCTCGCGCGCACCACCCGCCCCGGCTCGTCGGTGAGGCGTACGGCGTCGCCGGCGGCCAGCGGGACGCCGTCCAGCGATGCAGCCCCCGTGGCTGCGAAGACGTGCTGTCGGGGATCCTCGGGCAGCGCGACGGACTCACCCGGCGCCAGCCGAGCCACCAGCAGACGGGTGCCCGCAGCGTCGATCGGCAGCCCATAGCCGCCGACCACCTCGACCAGACCGGCGGCGGCCGGTGGCGCCTCGCCCAGGACGTACGACGGTTGCGTGCCGGGCGCGCTGGGTGTGATCCACGCCTGGATGAAGCGGCAGCGCCCCGATCCGGGATCGGCGACCTCGCTGTGCCGGATGCCCGAACCCGCGGACAGGACCTGCGCCCGACCGGCCTCCACGACGTGGCGGGCGCCGGTGGAGTCGGTGTGGACCAGTGCGCCCTCGAGCACCCAGGTGACGATCTCCAGCTCGGAGTGCGGATGCTCGGCATAACCCGCCCCCTGCGCCAGCTCGTCGTCGTTGTGGCAGACCAGAGGGCCGAAACCGAGGTTGGCCGGGTCGTAGTGCGGCCCGAAGGAGAAGGAGTGCCTGGTCACCCGGCCCTCCGCAGTCGACGACGACCTGTCTGAACCGGCGTACAGGGCCCTCGTCATGGCGATATCTTCGCGGATGTGTCCTTCCCGCATGACTTCCCCATGCTTCCGCCCGGTTTCCGCTTCGGAACCAGCACGGCGAGCTATCAGATCGAGGGCGCGGCGGCCGAGGACGGCAGGGGTCCGAGCATCTGGGACACCTTCAGTGCCGAGCCCGGCCGGATCGTCGACGGCAGCACCGGTGAGGTCGCGTGCGACCACTACCACCGGGTGGAGGAGGACGTCGCGCTGATGCAGGAGCTCGGCACGGGGGGCTACCGCTTCTCGATCGCCTGGCCGCGGATCCAGCCCACCGGGCGCGGGCCCGCCAACGAGAAGGGGCTGGCGTTCTACGACCGGCTCATCGACACCCTGCTCGCCCACGGCCAGCAGCCGATGGTCACGCTCTACCACTGGGACCTCCCGCAGGCGCTCGAGGACGACGGCGGTTGGCTCAACCGCGACACCGTCGAGCGGTTCGCCGACTACGCCGAGATCGTGGGCGAGAAGTTCGCCGACCGCGTCGAGCACTGGGTGCCGGTCAACGAGCCCAATGTCGCCTCGATCCTGGGCTATGGCCTGGGCACGCACGCCCCCGGCAAGAAGCTGCTCTTCGACTGCCTGCCTGCGGCCCACCACCTGCTCTTGGGCCACGGCCGCGCCGCGATCGAGCTGCGCCGCGCCGGGGCGACCTCCATCGGGTGCGCCAACAACCACTCGCCGATCTGGCCCGCCAGTGACGACGACGCCGACGTCGGGATGAGCAAGATCTTCGACGCCCTGTGGAACGGCACGTTCCTCGAGCCGATGCTGCTCGGGCGCTATCCCGCCGACCTGATGCCGCTGTTCGAGGACGTCATGCGCGACGGCGACCTCGCGACCATCCGCCAGCCGCTCGACTTCTACGGGGTCAACTACTACAGCCCCCTGCGTGTCGCTGCGGCCGACGAGGACTCCGACATCCCCTTCGACTTCCGCGAGGTCGTCGGCTATCCCACCACCGAGTCCGGCTGGCCGGTCGTGCCGGACGCGCTGCGCGAGTGGCTGGTCACCTTCCGTGCCCGCTTCCGCGCGGCCCTGCCGCCGATCTACATCACCGAGTCCGGCTGCAGCTACGACGTCGCCCCCGACGAGCACGGCGTGGTCGACGACCAGGTGCGCATCGACTACCTGCGCGCCCACGTCGGTGCGGTCTCGGAGGCGATCACCCGCGGCGTCGACGTACGCGGCTACTATTGCTGGTCGCTGATGGACAACTTCGAGTGGGCCGAGGGCTACACCCAGCGCTACGGCCTGGTCCACGTCGACTACGAGACGCTGGAGCGGACCCGGAAGAACTCCTTCCACTGGTACGCCGACCTGCTGGCCGCGCAGCCCCAGCACCTCTGACCGACCGATCGGACCGCCGCTGGTCGAGCAGCAAAGTGCAGACGCTGCTGGTTGAGCAGCGAGTGCAGCGAGCGTGTCGAAACCGAGGTGCCTCGGGTGGCCTTGGT
>NZ_FOKC01000007.1:197421-227637 GCF_900112035.1 Nocardioides alpinus
TCACACGGAAGGCCGGCGCCAGTAGCCACGAGCGAGCTCGGGGAGGTCCTCCTCGCGCCCTTCGATGAGGGCGATCCGCTTCGCGCGGGACCAGCCCTGGATCTGCTTCTCGTAGAAGTAGGCCTCGTCGACGCGCGCGAAGTCGGCGGCCCAGACGAGCTTCACCGGTCGTCGCCGCTTCGTATAGGCGGCGCCGAGCCCCTCCTGGTGCTGGTAGAGACGTTGCTCGAGGTGGACGGTGCTGCCGACGTAGAAGCTGCCGTCCGAGCACTCGAGGATGTAGGTCCATGCCATGCGGTCAGTCCAGCTGACCCCGGGGGTTGCGCGACAGGGGCGTCCGAGCATCTGTGGATGGCCTTGGTTTCGACTCGGGCTCGTGCCTCGCCCGGCTCAACCAGCGGCGCGGAGTGTCCTTGCCCGGCTCAACCGGCGGCGCGGAGTGTCCTTGCCCGGCTCAACCGGCGGCGCGGAGCTTCCTCGCCCGGCTCAACCAGCGGCGTGGTGGCTCGCGGGCTTTGGCAGACTGCCTCGCATGGCTGACGACCGACCTGTGCCCGACCGACCTGTCCCGGACCGGAGCGGGGCGGCGGGGGGCGGGTTCTCCGGGGGCTCGTCGAACACCTACGGCATGACGTGGGTCGCGCTCGTCGCGCTGCTGTTCATGGTGGTCGTCGTGGGCTGGCGGCTCTTCGACTTCTGGGACAGCCGCCAGCCGCCGTCCGGGGTGTCGACGCAGGAGGCCACCGTCCTCGGGTTCGAGGAGCTCGGTCCCAGCCGGGCGGGGTCGAGCTCGGCGGAGTACTCGTCGGTGGTCTTCGAGCTGCCCGACGGCACGCAGGCGTCCGCGCTCTACGAGCTGCGCCGCCTCGGCGACCGCGAGAGGGGCGACGAGATCACCGTCTACGAGGAGTCCGGCGAGTGGCGTACGACGTCCGAGAAGGCGTGGGGCTCGACGGTCGGCTGGGCGCTCGGGATGGTCGCCCTCCTCGTGATGATCGCGGCGTGGGTGCGTGTGCGCCTCAGGGTCCGGAAGGGCGAATCCCCCGTCTGATGGGCGTCACCGGCGTTTGCGGCTGACCTCGGGGGGTAGTAGTCGGGTCGACCACGACCGCCGACGAAGGGCTGCACCGTGAGCTTCCGAGTGGATCCCGACGCGCTGACCGCATCGTCGAAGGTCGCCTCCCGACAGCACGAGCACCTCGGCACGATCGACGACTACATCCGGTCGTCGTGCAGCAACTTCGGCGCCTTCTCCGGTGTGCTCAACCTCTTCCAGGGCAGCTACGAGTCGGCGGTGAGCACCGCCCACGACGGCCTGCGCGACTCCCGGGCGGTGGCCACGAAGGTCAGCGACGCGTTCCTCGACACGCGCGACGACTACCTCGACACCGACCAGGCGACGTACGACCGCTTCCGCGCGTTGTCGCCGACGCCGGCCGACTTCCCGGCCTACGACCCTGCGGGCAGCGGCAACGACACCCCCGGCGGTCCGCTCTCCAACGCCCCGCAGGACGGCTCCAGGATCCCCGACCTCGAGGACAAGCAGCCCGGCATCTCCGACGGCGCCGCCGCGCTCGGCGGCAAGGTCAAGCCGGGCAACGACGTCGACCAGGTGCCGGCGTGGATGGACCCGCACCAAGCAGCCGAGGACCGGGTCAACGACGCCATCGAGCGGCGTACGGACGAGTACCAGTACTACCGCTCGATGGGCTACAGCGACGAGGAAGCCCTGGCCTACGCGAAGGCCGACGGCGTCGATGGCCGCGCCGACACGGTCAACCACGACCGGATCAACCGCAACGCGGAGACGGCCTACAACGCCGAGTACGACCGCGCGATCGCCGACGGCGCCAGCGAGGAGGACGCCCGCGACCGCGCCGACGACGCCTACGCCGACTCCCGCTCACGCGACTCCGCCGACCACGACCGCCGGGGCGACATCGCCAGCACCGCCAGCACCTACCAGGGCCTCTACGACGAGGGGAAGAAGACCGTCGACGGCGTCAACGACCTCATCGACAGCGTCAACGAGATCGGCGACAACGACGCCGACATCGACGAGTACGACGACTACGAGTCCGCGTCCGAGGACGAGAGCGCGCAGGAGTGGGCAGGCCGATGACGATCACCGAGCAGGTCAACCCGATCTCCGCGGTCGCGGGCGGCACCCCGCCCGGCACGCAGGGGCAGTACATCGAGGACAAGAAGGGCGAGTGCGGCCTGATCATCCCGGCCATCGACGGCATCGTCGACAAGATCACCGGGTGGAGCCTCCTCGAGGCGCTCTTCAAGCCGGTCGCCGGCGACTTCAACGCCGTCTCGCAGATGCAGCTGGCATGGGGCAACGTCGGCAACGCGTGCGCCGGGGTGGGCCAGAACTACACCTCGCTCGGCCAGCAGCTGCCCGGCGTCTGGCAGGGGCCGGCGGCCGACGCCGCGACGTCACGGATGGCCGACATCGGAGAGATGCACGCCGACCAGCAGGAGGCCTCGGGCTACATCGCCGAGCAGCTCGGTCACGTCATCGAGGTCGGCAAGGCCACCCTCGACGTGCTCGTGATCGCCATCGACTTCATCGACGGCATCATCCAGGAGCTCATCGTCTCGGCGCTGGCCGGACCGATCGGCTGGCTCAAGGCCGGAGTCACCGCGCCCGGCAAGGCACGCCGCGTGATCGAGCTCATCCACGACGGCCTGCGCGCCATCGAGAAGCTCACCCGGGCGGCCGAGGCACTGCTCAAGGTGCTGAGGTACGTCAATGCCGGTCTCGGCGGTGCCAACACGGTGCTCACCGCGATCAGCACCGCGCAGCACGCCGATGTCGCCAACCGCACCGACGACTCCGCCGACCAAGGATTCTGACCATGGCACTCTCCGACGACCCCGGCCTCCGGGCTGCCCTCGCCGAGTCCCGGCAGCAGGCCCGCGACGCCACCGCGTCCCTCAAGCAGCTCGCCGCCCACCTCGGCGCCGAGCGCGACAAGTTCAGGGCCGAGTCGGCCCGCCGGATGCAGGAGATGCAGGCCCAGGCCCGCCGCGGCGAGCTCGGTCCCGACCAGGAGCGCCTCCAGCGGCGCGTCGACGCAGGGGAGACCTCGTGGCGCGACATCGCCTCCGGGGTCGACGACGACCCGAGCGCCGAGGCAGCCCGGGTCCACCTCTCCACCCACCTCACGGCGCTGCGCGAGGAGCTCGAGGACGACGAGGCCTTCCAGGAGACCGACGCGGCCGCCCGCGCACAGCAGGAGCGGGCCGACCCGGAGCGCTGAGCCCCACCGATAGTGTTCGACGCATGAGCAGCAGCCGCCGCGTGGTCTTCGTCGTCGGCTCGGGCCGCAGCGGCACGAGCACGATGGCCGGGACGCTGCGCACGCTGGGTCTCCACGTGCCCCAGCCCGAGGTGGTGGCCGACGCCACCAACCCCAAGGGCTTCGGGGAGCCGCGTTGGGTCGTCGACCTCCACCACGAGCTGCTCCGGCGCAGCAACGTCCAGGTCTCCGACGCCCGCCCGCGGGCCTGGCTCGACACCGGCACCACCAGCGGCGACCACGCCACCCGCGAGCGGGTCACCGCGTGGCTCGAGGGGCAGTTCGCCGTCGCCGACGAGCTCGTCATCAAGGACCCCCGCGCGTCCTGGTTCCTGGGCCTGTGGCGTGCGGCCGCCGACCGCTGCGACGCCACCTCGTCGTACGTCACCATGCTGCGGCCGGTGACCGAGGTGGTCGGCTCCAAGCAGACCTACTACGGACAGATGGGAGCCGGGTCCGACCAGGGCGCCGTCACCCGCACCGCCGCCTGGGTCAACATGATGCTCCACACCGAGCGCGCCACCCGCGGCCAGCAGCGCGCCTTCGTCCGCTACGGCGACCTCCTCGACGACTGGACCCGACCCGTCTTCGCGCTCGGCGAGGCCTTCGACCTGGCGGGCGTGAAGACCGCGATGGCCGTCGACATCGCCGAGGTGCACCGCTTCATCGATCCGTCGCTGCGTCGGGTCACGATGACGTGGGACGACATCGGCGTGCCGACGCGACTTCGCGAGCTCGCCGACGAGACGTGGCAGGCGCTCGACGCGATCGCCGGCGACGACTCGACGAAGCACCAGGAGTGGTGCGACCAGCTGCGCACCGCGTACGCCGAGCAGTACGCCGAAGCGGAGGCGTTCGCGCACTCGACCGTCGTGGCCCAGCGACGTACGGCGGCCGCGGAGGCGCGTCGCCAGGCGAGCGAGCAGCCGGGCGGGAGTGGCGCCGACCGCGTCCCCCACGCGATCCGGGCCATGGTGCCCCCGGCCGCACGCCGGAAGGTGCGCCGGGCGCTGGGCCGGGAGCGGCCCCAGGGATCCGACTGATGCCTGACATCGCCTCGCTCGAGCGGGAGGCCGGCTTCGACGTGACGTGGCCGTGGACCTCCGGTGAGCCAGTGGTCCCCGGGCTGACGTGCGTCTTCCGCGTCCGCAACGAGGCACGCAACCTGCCGTGGGTGCTGCCGCCGATCTTCTCCGCCGTGCAGCACGTGCTGCTCGTCGACAACGGCTCCGACGACGGCACTGCCGACGTGGCCCGGCGGGTCGCCGAGCAGTGCGGGGCGGCCGACCGGCTGACGGTCCTCGACTATCCCCACCAGGTGTCCCGCGCCGGCGGCGAGCACCTCGCCACCCCGGCGACCAGCGTCCACTCGCTGACGCACTTCTACAACTGGTGCTTCTCCCACGTCCGCACGACCTACTCGATGAAGTGGGACGGCGACATGGTGCTGACGCCCGAGGGCGCCGGCATCCTGCGTGACCTGTCGTGGCAGCTGCAGTCCACCCGGGCGATCGTCGCGATGCCACGCCACCCGTTGACCGTCGTCGACGAGTCGACCGGCTGGCTCGACCTGTCGCTGCGGTTCCTCGAACCCTGGGTCTATCCGATGGGCCCGGAGTTCACCTTCGTGAAGGCCTTCGACTGGGAGCTGCGGGAGTTCCCGCCGGGCGTCGAGCGCATCGTGCTGCAGCAGGGGCTGGTCCTCGAGGTGAAGTGGCTCGACGCCGACGAGTACGCCCATTGGCGCCGCGACGGCGTCGACTTCACCAACACCCGCCTCTACCGCAAGCTCCGCGAGTTCGAGGTGGACGAGGCCATCCGCAACGGTGACCCCGAGGCGCTCGGCGGCCTCGTGAAGGTCACCGCGCCGCCCGGCGTCCACATCATCGACCACGTCAGTCGCGACTGGTTGTGGCGCCAGCCCCGACCACTGGTCACGCACTCGCTCCCTGCCTCCCTCAAGCACCGAGACACCAAGGAGCGCGCGCGGCCGTGACCCATCCCCTCGACGACGTACGACTTCCCGGGCCCACGCTGGTCCTCGTCGACGACTCCGACAGCCTCGCGCTCGACGCGCTGCAGGGCATCGAGGACGTCCCCGGCATCGCGCCCAGGGTCGTCACGCTCTCCTCCCTCAGCGGCCCGCTCAAGGGGTGGGGCTCCGTGCTCGTCGTGGCGGCCGACCGGTCGCGGCTGCGACGGATGGCGAGCGCCGTACCCCCGCTCGGGCAGTGCAAGGTCGTCGCCTGCTGGCTCACCGACGCGCCCACGCCGTGGGTGCTGGTGCCGCGCCCGGAGTGGCCGCGGCTGACGCACCTCGCGGCCCGTGAGGCGGGGGACCGCGGCGTGCTGACCGTCGCCCGCTTCGCGTCCGGAGCACGTGCCCAGCTGGTCGTGATGGAGATGGCGCGCCAAGCGGCCGGGCAGGGCGACACGACCCACGGTGGGCTCGTGGTGTCGTACGCCGGACGTCCCGCGGCCCCCGGCCTCGACGCGCGCAGCGTGCTGCTGCCCGACGTGACCGGAGCCGCGGACGCCGACCGTGACGTGCCGCCCGACGTCGTGATCGCCCGCCGCGGCGGCGACGTCGCCGAGCACCACGTCATCGACCGGGCGCCGACCGTGGTCACGGACCCCGGGCCCGAGCCGGTGGACGAGCGGGTCTTCAACCCGATGGGCTTCCGCAAGGACTGGGACCACCCGGTCGTCGACCTCGCCCGCCTGGTCACGGGATCGGGGCGCGCCGCGGTCACGGAGGGCGTCGTCGCCGCCGCCCGTGGGTTCCAGGGTGTCCGGCTGTCCGCCGACACCTCGACCTCCGACCTCCTCGCGCTCGCGATCTCCGGCGTGCCGCTCGTGACCGGCGGCGTCATCGACGTCGCGCCGCCACTGGCCGCCGCACTCGACGCCAAGGTCGACCTCGACGACCCGCTGCGGCGCGAGGAGCACAGCCTCGCCGTGCGCCGCGCCGCGTTCGACCACCACTCCACGCTGGCCTGGCGCTCGGCACTCGCCTCGCGCGCGGGCGTACGCCACGTCGGGCTGCCGGCGGTGAGCGCGCTGCTCGCGACCAAGCGGCCGCAGATGCTCGACTTCGCGCTGCGGCAGATCGCCCGCCAGCGTGGCGCCGACGTCGAGCTGGTGCTCGCCGCGCACGGGTTCGACCCCGACCGCGACGCCGTACGCCGAGCGCTCGGCGACCGGCCGCACCAGGTGCTGACCTTCAACGAGTCCGAGTTCTTCGGTGACGTGCTCACGGCGGCTGCGCAGGCCGCGTCGAGCGAGGTGCTGCTCAAGGTCGACGACGACGACTGGTACTCACCCGACGCTGTCCACGACCTGCTGATGGCCCGCCGCTTCTCAGGCGCGGACGTGGTCGGGATGCCGTCGGAGTTCGTCTACCTCCACCGCAACGACCTCACCGTGCGCCGGATCCACCCCTCGGAGATCTTCGCGCGCTTCGTCGCCGGCGGCACGCTCCTGATGGACCGCGGCCTGCTGCGCTCGCTCGGTGACTTCCGCCGGGTGCGGAAGTTCGTCGACGCGCAGCTGCTCGCCGGGGTCGAGGCCGCGGGCGGCCGGATCTACCGCACGCACGGCCTCGGCTACGTCCTGCGGCGCACCGGTGAGGGACACACCTGGGAGCGCGACGACGAGGAGTTCCGCCGACCTGACATCGTGGCCTCCGAGTGGACGGGTTTCCAGCCCAGCCTGGCGCTGGAGGTCGATCCGCTCGACCGGCCCGACGCGGCCGGTGCGAACGGGGGTGTGTGAGTGTCTCGGCAACCAGTGGTGCGCCACAACGACTGGGGCGCGCTCACCCCACCGGCGCTCGGTGACTGGGACCCGACGCTGTCGGTGACCGTCGTGGTCCCGACGTTCAACTACCAGCACACGCTGCCCTACGTCCTGGCCGGTCTCGCCGCCCAGTCCTACCCCTCCCACCTGCTCGAGGTCGTCGTCGTCGACGACCAGAGCGCGCCGGCGCAGGAGCTCCCCGAGGTGCGACCGGAGCGCACGAGGCTCCTCCGCGTCGAGGAGGGCTGGGGCCGCGCCAACGCCTGCCACCTCGGGGCGCTCGCCGCGGAGGGCGACGTCCTGCACTGGTACGACGCCGACATGCTGGCCTACCGCGAGGAGGTCGAGGCGCACGCCCGCTGGCACCACCTCATCGACTACGCCGTCCCCGGTGGCGACAAGCGCTTCGTCGACCCGGCCTCGCTCTTCGACCTCGACCCCGCCGTCGTACGCGACCGGGTGGCGGCCGGGGGAGCGGCCGACCTGTTCGCCGGCGAGGAGCACGAGCCGCACCAGTGGGTCGAGGACTACTGGGCCAAGACCGACGACCTGCGCGCCGCGGGTCCGCGCGCGCAACGCTTCCACATCGGCATGACCGGGTCGGTGTCGAAGGCGCTCTACTTCGACTCCGACGGCTTCGACCGGACGCTGAGGCTCGGCGAGGACATGCACCTCGGCCACTCGCTCGCGCAGGCCGGCGGCGTCTTCGTCGTCGAGCGCGAGGCGCGCAGCTGGCACCTCGGCCGCTCGCAGGTGCTGCGCCGCGCCGAGCAGGTCAACCGCTACAACGACCCCTACCTCGCCGACCTCGTGCCGACGATGCGCCCCAAGCGCAACCGCCGCGGCCGCGCCTACCAGGTGCCCTACCTCGAGGTCGTCGTCCCTGCCGGCCCCGCCGACGAGACCGTCCACCTCGTCGACTCGCTGCTCGACGGCGACGTGCCCGACCTGCGCGTCACGGTCGTCGGGCCGTGGTCGTCGGTGCACGACGACCGCGTGCAGCCCGTCGAGGACCCGGTGCTGGAGACCCGCATCGTGCACCGCTCCTACCTCCACGAGCCGCGGGTGCGGCTGGTCGAGACGGCACCCCGCACCTCGGACGCCGAGTTCGTGCTGACCCTGCCCGACGTGTCGCTCGCCCCGCTGCCGGCGACGCTGGCGGCCCTGCTCGACGACCTCGAGCGCACCCACCACGGCGCCCGCCTGCTGTCGTACGACACGGGCGGGACGGCACGCCTCGAGCGGACGTCGGCTCTGGCCCGGGTGGCCCGCCTGGCCGGCGACGGTGACGACCGCGAGGCGCTGCTGGACGAGTCGTTCGGGATCAAGACGTACGCCGCGACGACCGTCGGCTTCGTGCCCGTCGAGGAGCGTGACGTCGAGCGCTTCACCCTCGGCGCGCGGCCGCCGATGGACCCGGTGAAGTCGGAGAAGCGGCTGCAGAAGGCGCTGGGCAAGGGCGATCTCTCGGCGGTGCCCCTCGGGTCGGCGCCCGAGGGCGTCGACGACCCGGACCACGGCAAGCGCGGGATCTTCGGCCGCCGCCGCTGAGCGTACGGGCGCCCGGGGTTTCGACACGGGCTCGTTCCTCGCCCTGCTCAACCGACGGGTGCGGCTCGTTCCTCGCCCTGCTCAACCGACGGGTGCGGCTCGTTCCTCGCCCTGCTCCCGCTGGTTGAGCAGCGAGCGCAGCGAGCGTGTCGAAACCAAGGACACAGGCGCAGTTCAATCGGCGCCGAAGAGGTCCCGCGTGTAGACCTTGTCGGCCACGTCGCCGAGCTCGTCGACCATCCGGTTGGCCACGATCAGGTCGGCGCGCTCCTTGAACGACGCGAGATCGCCGGTCACTTCGGAGCCGAACCAGGAGTCGGCCTCGAGCTCGGGCTCGTAGACGACGACCTCGACGCCCTTGGCCTTGAGCCGCTTCATGATCCCCTGCACCGACGACTCGCGGAAGTTGTCCGAGCCGGCCTTCATGATCAGCCGGTGGATGCCCACGACGCGCGGCTTGCGGTCCAGGATGTCGAAGGCGACGAAGTCCTTGCGGGTGGTGTTGGCGTCGACGATCGCGGAGATCAGCGTCTGCGGGACGTCGGAGTAGTTGGCCAGGAGCTGCTTGGTGTCCTTGGGCAGGCAGAGCCCGCCGTAGCCGAACGACGGGTTGTTGTAGTGGCTGCCGATCCGGGGGTCGAGGCCGATGGCGTCGATGATCTGCCGGCTGTCGAGCCCGCGGGCCATGGCGAAGGAGTCGAGCTCGTTGAAGTAGGCCACCCGCATCGCGAGGTAGGTGTTGGCGAAGAGCTTGATCGCCTCGGCCTCCGTCGGCTCGGTGAAGAGCACCGGGATGTCGGCGGCGTCGGCATCGGCGCCCTCGACGAGGAGGTCGGCGAAGGCGCGGGCCCGTTCGGAGTCCTCGCCGACGACGATCCGTGAGGGATGCAGGTTGTCGTGGAGGGCCTTGCCCTCGCGGAGGAACTCGGGGGAGAAGATCACCGAGTCGATGCCCAGGCGACGGCGTACGTCCTCGATGTAGCCCACCGGCACCGTGGACTTCACGACCATCGTGGCGTCCGGGTTGAGGCGGTGGACGTCGCGCATCACGTGCTCGACCGTGGACGTGTCGAAGTAGTTGGTCGACTCGTCGTAGTTGGTGGGCGTCGCGATGATCACGAAGTCGGCGCCGGTGTGGGCCTCGGCGGCGTCGGTCGTGAAGGTGAGGTCGAGGTCCTCCTCGGCGAGGAACCGGGAGATGTCGTCGTCGTGTATCGGGCTCACGCCGCGGCGGAGCTTCTCGATCCGCTCGGCGTCGAGGTCCAGGCCGACGACGGTGTGGTGCCGCGCGAGCAGCACGGCCATGGACAGTCCGACATAGCCGAGCCCGGCGACAGAGATCGTGGTGGTCACGCGCCCAGTCTGCCGGATGAGGAAGGGCGAAGGTCCCCCCACGAGACCCCGCCCCTCCTCATGTGTGTCCGAGCTGGATCAGCCTCGGTCGCTCGAGTCGCCGGTGACGACGACGTAGAAGCGCTTGCGGGCACCGTCGGTCGTGAAGCTGCCGTCGCTGTTGCGCGGGCTCACGACGAGGTGGTTGGGGTTGCCGGTGCCGGCGGGGGCACAGTTGACGACCCCGGGGGTGCAGACCGCGGCGGAGACCTCGCCGGAGAACTCCGGGTTGGAGTCGCTGCCGGTCTGGCGGCCGTTGAGGATCCCGTCGGCGTTGAGGTCGGCGGTGTTCTGCAGCGCGATCGTGGCGATCACACCGTTGTTGGAGAGGTTCTCGCCGGCGTTGATGTAGACGTTGCCGTTGGCCGCAGCAGGGGCCGCGGGATAGCCCGCAGCGACGGTGAAGCCGCCGGACTGGGCGATGATCGCGCCGGTCGCGTCGACGAGCGCCCAACGGCCCACTCCCGCGGGGCCGGCAGGGCCGGTCGCGCCGGCGGGAAGCTGTCCGGCCTTGAAGTCGCGCGACTTCAGCGACCCGTTGCGGATCTTGTTGGAGCCGATGACGTCGTTCTTGATGTCACGCCCCTTGATGGTCTTGTCCTTGATGTCCATCGTCGTCAGCGAGTTGTTCCTGACGTCGTCGGAGCCGATCAGGCCCGCGGCGTACGACGTGCCGGTCGAAGCCACGACCAGGGCCATGATCGAGACGGCCATGGAGGGGGAGGGGCGGCGGAGAGAGGGGAGACGCATCGTTCGAACCCTTCGTCGGTGGTGCCGCCTGCTCGACGGCTTTCGAGGTGTTCGGAGTGAGCCGGATCACGGATGGGTGTCGGTTTCCGATTTCTTTCGGGACCTTCAGCCCTGCCGGCCCCGCGCCGACCGGTCCTAGCGTCGGAGTGACCCATCGAGGCCGCTCCGCCAGAGGGAAAGGGAGGGTCGCCATGAGCGACGAGGTCGTCACCCCGCTCAGCCACGAGGAGTGCTGGCAGATGCTGCGTGAGGAGGAGTTCGGACGGCTGGCCTTCCGGCTCGTCGACGAGGTCCACATCACCCCGGTCAACTACGCGGTCGACCACGACACCCTGCTGTTCCGCACGGCGGCGGGCAACAAGCTGCTGTCGGTCGCGATGGGTGCGGAGGTCGCGTTCGAGATCGACCGCTACGACGACCACCACGCGCGCAGCGTCGTCGTACGCGGTGGTGCGCGGATCCTGCACGAGGACGAGGAGCACCGCGCCGACAACGTGCCGCTGCGTCCCTGGGTCGGGACGCCGAAGTACAACGTCGTCGAGATCACGCCCCGCGTGGTGACCGGGCGTGCGTTCCGGCTGACCCGGCCGTGGCTGCACCTCACGCTCGACGGCCTGGGCCAGGAGTGACCTCGGCTCCTGTGGCAACCACCGGGTACCCGGTGCCTCGCGAGGTTCTCGGCCGTTGCAACCGTCGAGAAGCGCACCGAAAGGACTGACGGACGGCGCGCGGCCGAGCTGTTTGGCCCTCACTGGCACGGTTGTGGGCATGGGAATGATGAAGAAGGCCGGCGCTTTCGCGATCGCCAAGAAGGTCTACGACGAGGCTCGCAAGCCGCACAACCAAGCCAAGATCAAGGAAGCAGCGCGCAAGCTGCAGGAGAGCCGCAAGCGCCGCTGAGGCGCCCGCCCGTCACCGCCGGCGTCGCCGCGGGCGCTGGGTCCAGGCGAAGGCACCGAGGCCGAGGAGCACCGGCCACAGCGCCAGCCGCTCGAGCGCACCGGCCGCCCGCTCGTCGCCGGAGACGATGAAGCCGACGGCGGCAGTCGCAGTCACGACCCCGGTCACGAACAGTGCCTTGGCCAGACGCGGCCGCTCCTCCCGCAGCCGGTGCCCGAGCAGCAGGAGCGCGACGGGCTGGGCCACGAACAGCGGCGTGGCGGCCATCGCGTGCAGGGTGGCGTCCTGGTCCAGCGGCGCCAGCCCCGTGGCGTACGAGCTCACGCCCGACACGACGAGCAGCCCGGTCACCCACGGCCCGAGCGGCTTCGCGAGCAGCAGCGCGCCGCCCGCCAGGAGCACGCCGTAGGCCATGAACGAACCGTTCATCACCTCGTGCCGCGGTGAGCAGTAGCCGTCGCTGCACCCCACCTCGCCGAGCTTGCTGACCGAGTCGGAGACGAAGCTGTAGCCGCCGGTGGTCGCGGCGGCCGTCACGAACTCCGTCGCGATGTAGGTCGGTCGCAGCAGGAAGGCGATCGCGCCGAGCTGGGCGGCGCGGGAGGGGGTGTCGGGCACCCGGCCAACCTAGCCATGAGGTCCGCGCACAATGGTGCCCATGGACCTCGAACGATTCGTGCAGGCCCAGGCCCGGACGTACGCCGGCGCGCTGGCCGAGCTGCGTGCCGGCCGCAAGACCAGCCACTGGATGTGGTGGGTCTTCCCGCAGGTCGCCGGGCTGGGGCAGACCCCGACGTCGCAGACGTACGCCATCGCCGACCTCGACGAGGCACGGGCGTACGCCGCCCACGACGTCCTCGGTCCCCGGTTGCGCACGTGCTGCCGCGCGCTCCTCGACCTCGAGGGGGTCTCGGCCGAGCACGTGCTGGGCGGCGTCGACGCGATGAAGCTCCGCTCGTCGATGACGCTGTTCGCGCTGGCCGATCCGTCCGAGCCCGTCTTCGACGAGGTCCTGGACCGGTTCTTCGGCGGCGAGCGGGACGAGCGCACGGTCCGGCTGCTGGACCACCGCTAGGGGTGGTCGGCCGTTGCCGCCGCGCGGATTGCGGCGTACGACTGGGACATGACCACCACACCGTTCGAGCCCGACGCCGACCCCGAGATCGTCCCCTCCGGAGACCCCGACCTGAACCCGATCGACCCGGGCCAGGCCCCCGACTCACCCATCCCCGAGACCCAGCCGGCTCCCGCTCCCTAGACGGGCTGGCGCACGTGAATATGCTCGCGGGATGACGATCCAGCAGCCCACCGAACTCACCCACGCAGCGATGCTCGGCCTGGGCGTCTACCGGCCCGAGCGGGTCGTCACCAACGACGAGATCTGCGAGGTCCTCGACTCCTCCGACGAGTGGATCCAGACCCGGTCGGGCATCAAGACCCGCCGCTTCGCCGGCGACGGCGAGACGCTGATCGGCATGTCCACCGCTGCCGCCGAGCGTGCGCTCGCCGCTGCCGGCGTGGCGCCTGCGCAGGTCGGGTGCGTCATCGTCGCGACCTCCACCCACCCCGAGCACACGCCCGCGTCGGCACCGCAGGTCGCGACCGCGCTGGGTCTCGACGCGGCGGCGGCCTTCGACATCTCCGCCGGGTGCGCGGGCTTCTGCCACGCGCTCAACCTGGCGTCGTCGATGGTGCGTTCCGGTGCCGAGCAGCACGTCCTGGTGATCGGCGTCGAGCAGCTCAGCCGCTTCATGGACCCGACCGACCGCGGCACCGCGTTCATCTTCGCCGACGGTGCCGGTGCGGTCGTGGTGGGGCCGGCCGACGCGACCGGCATCGGGCCCACCGCCTGGGGTTCGGACGGCTCGCAGTCGCACGTCATCACCCAGACCCCGAGCTGCCTCGGCGGCCACTCGGAGGTCGACCCGGTGGTGCAGATGGAGGGCACGGCGGTCTTCCGCTGGGCGCCGTTCGCGATGGCGGAGGTCGCCCACGAGGCCCTGCGGCTCGCGGGCATCGGCGTCGACGACCTCGACGCCTTCATCCCGCACCAGGCCAACCTGCGCATCACCCAGACGCTCTCCAGGAACATCAAGCTCCCCGAGTCGGTCGCCATCGCCACGGACGTCATCGACTCCGGCAACACGTCCGCCGCGTCGGTGCCACTGGCCATGGAGGCGATGCTGCGCCAGGACGAGGCGTCGGTCGGTGACACCGCGCTGCTGATCGCCTTCGGGGCCGGGCTGAGCTATGCCGGTCAGGTCGTGACGCTGCCGCCGCTCGGCCAGTAGCCGCGATGGACGACGGTGCGTGCGAGGTGCGGCTGCGCAGCGGCGCACCGGTGTGGATCCGGCAGGTCCGCAGCACCGATGCCGCCGAGCTGCAACGTGCGTTCGCGCTGATGAGCGAGGAGTCGCAGTATCGCCGCTTCCTCACCGGCACCCCGCGACTCACCGACAGCCAGGCGGCGTACTTCACTGCGGTCGACCACGTCGACCACGAGGCCTACGTGGCCCACTCCCCGCAGGACGAGACCTACATCATCGGAGTGGCTCGCTTCATCCGCTACCGGTCGGACCCGAGCGAGGCTGAGCTCGCGATCACGGTCGCGGACTCGTGGCACGGCCAGGGCCTGGCCACCGCCCTGGTGCAGGTGCTGCGCGAGCGCGCGAAGGAGGTGGGCGTGAAGCGGTTCCGCGCTGAGATGATGGCGGACAACGAGCCCGTCCTGCGGCTCCTCCGCAGCGCGGGTCTCACCGGGGAGACGGTCACGGGCGAGATGGTGAGCGGCCACATCGACCTTGGAGAGCAAGGACCCCCGGACTAGGTTCGGACGATGGCTCACCACTGGATCGCGACAAGGCCCGGCGGCCCCGACGTCTTCTCGTACGAGGAGTACGACGTCCCCGCACCTCAGCACGGCGAGGTCACCATCGAGGTCCGCGCGGCCGGGATGAACCCCGCCGATGCCAAGCACGTGGCGAGTGGTGCCGGCGACTTCCCGCGGGGCCTCGGCTACGAGGTCGCCGGCGTGGTGAGCGCCGTCGGTCCCGACACCGAGACCGGGTCGGGTGCGGTGGCGGTGGGTGACGAGGTCCTCGCCTTCCGCATCAGCGGCGGCTGGGCCACGGACGTCACCGTGCCGGCGGCGGACGTCTTCGCCAAGCCGGCGTCGCTGTCGTTCGGCGAGGCCGCCAACCTGTTGCTCGCGGGCACCACCGCAGCGGAGATGCTGCAGGTCACCGGCGTGGCCGAGGGCGACACGGTCCTCGTGCACGGTGCGTCCGGTGCCGTGGGGGTCAGCGTGCTCCAGCAGGCAGCCAGGATCGGGGCCCGGGTGATCGGGACGGCCAGTCCGGCCAGCCACGACGTCGTCACCCGCTTCGACGGCGTACCCGTGGCCTACGGCCCCGGGCTCGAGCAGCGGGTGCGCGAGTCCGCGCCCGAGGGGGTGGCGGCGGCGCTCGACTGCGTCGGCACCGACGAGGCGGTCGACGTGTCGCTGGCGCTGGTCGCCGACCGCAGCCGCATCGTCACGATCGCCGCTGCCGACCGCGCCCGCGAGGCGGGGTTCACCCACATCGCCGGCGCGATGCCGGCGAGCAAGGCCTACCGGGCGTCGGTGCGTGCCGACCTCGTGGACCTGGCCGGCTCAAGGCAGCTCGTCGTACCGGTGGCGCGTACGTTCGCGTTGGCCGACGCCGTCGAGGCGATCGAGCTGCTCATGGGACAGCACCCCGGAGGGAAGCTCGTGCTGGAGCCGTAGGGCCCGGCTCCCTGGCCAGCGTCAAGCGCTGGTCGACCACCTCGCGCGTCGCTCCGAGCGCCTCCGAGACCTCCCACGCGACGGCCGCAGCGCGGGCGCCGAGCTCGGCGGTCCGCGCGTCGTCCATCCGCACGGTGGGCACGGAGAGGCCGAGCGCGCCGACCACCATGCCGGTGTGGTCGAAGACGGGCGCCGCCACGGCGCGGATCCCCGGCGTGCGCTCGGCGTCGGACCCGGCCCACCCGCGCTCGCGGGCGATCGCCAGCTCGGCGGCGAGGGCGACCGGATCGGTGACGGTCCTGTCGGTCACCGGTTCGATCCCCCGGGCCAGGGCCGACTGCTGGCGTGACCACGGCAGGCGGCTCAGCATCGCCTTGCCGGGCGCGCCGTGCGTCAGGGCGATCGGCACCCCGATGTCGGTGTAGTGCCGGCGCAGCTCCTGGCGGGACTCGACCTGGTCGACCACCGCACGCTCGTACGTCGCCAGCAGCTCGTGCAGTCCCACGGTCTCGTCGACCTCGTCGCGCAGGGCCACCATGTAGGGGCGGGCGGCTTCGCGCAGGCTCGATGGCACGGCCCCCGACCGGCCCAGCTGCACCAGGAGCGGGCCGGGCCGGTAGCGCTTGTCGGGTCCCTGGTTGAGCAGCCGGTTGGCGGTCATCGACCCGAGCAGCCGGTGGGTGGTGCTGGTCGACAGGCCGGTCAGACGGGCGATGTCGCTGATCCCGAGGGCGGCGTGATGGGCGTCGAAGCACCGCAGGATCGCCACCGCCCGGTCGATGGACTGCACGGCACTGCGTTCGACCACGGTCTCGTCCTCTTTCACGGAAGTCAGTCTGCCCGACGTCGCAGGCACCCTTGACGACGGATGTGGCGTGTGCCACAGTTCCCACATGACGGCAAGCAATCCCACAATACGGGAAACCACGGGCCGACGTCCACTGGACGGGTTCCGGGTCCTCGACCTGACCCGCTTCCTCTCCGGCCCCTACTGCACGATGGTCCTGGCCGAGCTCGGCGCTGACGTGATCAAGGTCGAGCAGCCCCACACCGGGGACGACTCCCGGCGCATGGCGCCGAAGGTCGACGGCGAGAGCTATCCCTTCGCCATGCCCAACCGGAGCAAGCGCTCGGTCTCGCTCGACCTCAAGACCGACCGCGGCCGGGAGCTGTTCCTGGCGATGGCCGAGCAGGCCGACCTGGTGATCGAGAACTTCCGGCCCGGCGTCGCCGACCGGCTCGGCATCGGCTACGAGGGCGTCAAGGCGGTCCGCGACGACATCCTCTACTGCTCAATCAGCGGCTTCGGCCAGACCGGTCCCTACCGCGAGCGCCCGGGCTTCGACATCATGGCCCAGGGCATGGTCGGGTTCCTGCGGATGACCGGGGAGCCGGGCGGACGCCCCGCCAAGGTCGGCATCGCCGTCAACGACATCGCCGCCGGAGCCACCGCGATCTACTCGATCATGGCGGCCCAGATGCAGCGGATGGCGACGGGCGAGGGCCAGTACATGGACATCTCGCTGGTCGACGCCGGCCTCGCCTGGGCCGTGTGGGAGTCCGGGGCGTTCTTCGGCGCCGGCGAGGTGCCCCAGCCGACCGGCACCCGGCACCGCCGCTCCACCCCCTATCAGGCGTACCGCACGAGCGACGGCTACGTGACGATCGGTGCGGCCAACGACCGGCTGTGGCTCAGGCTGCTCGGCGCACTCGAGCGCCCGGAGTGGGAGCACGACCCGCGCTTCCTCACGCTGCCCGACCGGATGACCCACATCGAGGAGCTCGAGGCCGAGATCGAGGCCATCACCACCACCCGGACCACCGAGGAGTGGATCAAGATCATCGACCAGGTCGGCGTCCCGTGCGGGCCGGTGCTGACCTTCGACGAGACCCTCGACGACCCCCACGTCGTGGCGCGGGGCATGGTGACCGAGCTCCACCACCCCGTCATCGGTGACATGAAGACGATCGGTCCGCCGACCAAGTTCTCCCGGATGGACTACTCCGTCCGAGGTCCGGCGCCCTGGCTGGGCCAGCACACCGCCGAGGTGCTCCGCGAGATCGGCCAGTCCGACGAGGACATCGCCGCACTGTTCGCCGACGAGGTCGTCTTCGACGCCCGACCCGACCTGCACGACCAGCCCCACCAGACCGCCAAGGAAGAGGCCTGACATGTCCGACCACCTCGTGGTGGAGCGGCGCGACGCCGTCGCCACCGTGATCCTCAACCGGCCCGACAGCCACAACGCGATCAACGTCGCGATGTACGGCGATCTGCCCGACGTGGTGCGAGCACTCGACGCCGACCCGACGGTCAAGGTCATCGTCATGCGCGGAGCCGGCACGCGGTCGTTCGCGTCCGGCGCCGACATCAGCGAGTTCGAGGCCGAGCGCAGCGACGCGGTGAAGGCGAAGGCCTACAACGAGAAGGTGGCCGCGGCCGAGCACGCGATCGAGGAGCTCACCAAGCCGTCCATCGCGATGATCCACGGCTACTGCATCGGCGGCGGCGCCGGGCTGGCCCTCGCCTGCGACATCCGGTTCGCCGACCGGGCGGCGAAGTTCGCGATCACGCCGGCCAAGCTCGGCCTCGTCTACAGCCTCGAGTCGTCCAAGCGGATGGTCGACCTGGTCGGACCCTCGCGCACCAAGTGGATCCTCTACTCGGGCCTCCAGGTCCCGGCGGAGCGCGCGTACGAGCTCGGCCTGTTCGACGAGGTCGTCGACGCCGACGACCTCGAGGAGCTGACGTACGGCTTCGCCGACACGGTGTGCAGCCGCGCCCAGTTCAGCGTGCGCGCGGGCAAGGTCATGGTCGACAAGGTCGTGGCAGGCCAGGTGCGCGACGACGACGCCACCATCGACCTGCGCAACTCGTCGTTCGACACCGAGGACTTCACCGAGGGCGTCCAGGCGTTCATGGCCAAGCGCTCCCCGAACTTCACCTGGTCCTGACGTGACGACGACCGCCACCGGGCGCCCCGTTCCGCAGGTCGACGCCGACCAGGTGTCGGCGCTGGCGAGGGAGGCCGCGTCCGACCCCGCATGGGAGTTCGGGTCGTTCTTCCTCAGCCGCTTCCTGCAGCTCGACATCTCCTACGACGACGCGGAGCAGACCTGCACCGTCGTGCTCCCCTACGGCCCCCACCTGTGCAACCCGCAGGGCTTCGTGCACGGTGGGGTGATCACCACGGCCCTGGACATCTCGATGGGACACCTCTGCAAGCGCTTCCTCTCGGCGGCCGTGACGATCGAGATGCAGATGCGGTTCTTCCGTCCGCTCAGCGGCACGGGGACCTGCACCGGACGCGTCATCCGCGGGGGACGCCGCATCGTGCACCTGGAGTCGCGCCTCACCGACGACCAGGGACGACTGACCGCTCTCGGCACCGGATCGTGGCAACGCCTCGACGCGGTGTGATCCACCGACCACTCTCGAACCGGCACGGCTCGGCCGTGCTTCGCAACCAGGAGGAACGATGAACCACAAGAGGATCTCAGCCGTCTCGGCGGCCGCGCTGCTGCTCACCGTGAGCGCCTGCGGCGGTGACTCGGGAGGGTCCGGGGGCGCCTACCCGTCCGAGGACATGGACTGGACGATCGCCTTCGGCCCCGGTGGCGGCAACGACATCATGGCGCGGACGATGGTCGACATCCTGCAGCGCAACGACCTCTACCCGGAGAACATCCGCGTCGAGAACCGGGACGGCGGATCCGGGGCGACCGGGTGGGGCTACCTCCTCAACCAGTCCGGCGAGGGCTACGGCATCTCGACGACGTCGGGCTCGTTCATCACCACGCCGCTGCAGGCCGACACCGGCTGGCAGCCGACGGACTTCACCCCGGTGGGCCTGCTGGCCGCGGACAACGCCCTGCTCATCGCAGACGGCGGCGCCGACTTCCAGACGTACGAGGAGTGGGTCGACTACGCCACCGAGAAGGGCACCGTGGTCGTCGGCGGCATCGGCACGGTCAACGTCGACTACATCATCCAGCAGATGGTCGCGGACGCCGAGGGCTACGAGATCGACTACGTCCCCTACAACGAGGAGGGGCAGATGCAGACCTCGCTCCTCTCGGGCGCCATCGACACGATGATCTCCAACCCGGGCTCGATCATGGGCCAGGTCGAGGCCGGCCAGGTCACGCCGCTGCTCTTCACCGGCCCCGAGCGCCTCGAGGCACTGCCGGACGTGCCGACCGGCGAGGAGAACGGCATCACCGACATCCCCTCCATGCCGCGTGGGCTGATCCTCCCGCCCGACGCGCCGCAGGAGGCCCAGGACTGGTGGGTGGAGACGATGCAGGAGGTCGTCGAGACCCCCGAGTGGCAGGCCTACCTCGACGAGAACTTCCTGCTCGAGGACGAGCGCTGGGGTGAGGACTTCACCGCCTACCTCGACGACACCCAGTCGGCCTTCGAGGAGCAGCTGACCGAGCTGGGTGCCCTGTGACCATGGCCGACACCGTCACCCCTGCGACCCGGCCCTCGGGCCGGGTCGCGGGGTGGGTCCGGCCCAAGACGGTCTTCCTGGCCGTGGTGCTGCTCGTGTTCGCGGTCTACACCGAGATCGCGTTCGGCCTCGACTGGCGCACCCAGGCGGGTCGGATCGGTCCGGGCTTCTTCCCCCGGATCGTCGGGGTCGCCGGCGTGGCGATCACGCTGTGGTCCCTCGTCTCGGCGATCCGCTGCCCCGAGGAGGACGAGGTCGTCGCCCTCGAGGACGAGGTGGGTGAGGCCGACCTCGGCAAGCACCCGCGCCTGCTGGCGATCATGGTCCTGGCCGCGGCTGTCTTCGCCGCCACGCTGGTCTGGCTCGGCGCCATCATCTCGTCCGCGCTCTTCCTGGGCGTGATGCTCAGCCTGCTCAACCGCGGGCGCCACCTGGCCAACGCAGTCGTCGCGATCGGCGTCCCGCTCGTGATGTACCTCCTGCTCCAGACCCTTCTGAACGCCGGGCTGCCCGAGGGCATCCTGCCGCGCTTCTGACCCCGGAGACCTGACATGGACACCTTCGACAACCTGGCGAACGGCATCGTCGCCGTCGTCACCCCGATGAACCTGCTGCTGCTGCTGGCGGGCGTCATGCTCGGCATGGTCGTCGGTGTCATGCCGGGCCTCGGCCCGTCGGCCGGCCTCGCGATCCTGCTCCCGCTGACCTTCTCCCTGGACCCGACGGGCGCCATCGTCATGCTGGCGGCCGTCTACTACGGCGCGATGTACGGCGGCACGATCACGTCGGTGCTGATCAACACGCCCGGTGAGTCGGCGACCGTGGCCAGCACGTTCGACGGCTATCCACTCGCGAAGCAGGGGCGAGCCGGACCGGCACTGGTCATGGCTGCTGTCGGCTCCTTCGTCGCGGGCACCATCGGCGCGGTGCTCATCAGCATCGCCTCGCCCGCCACAGCGAAGCTGGCCGCCACCTTCGGTCCGCCGGAGCTCTTCCTGGTCGTCGTCCTCGGTCTGCTGACCCTCATCGTCATCATCGGGGGCAACCGGCTCCTCGGCACGCTGTCGGCGCTGATGGGCTTCGCGATCGCCACGGTCGGCATCGACATCGGCACCGGTCAGCAGCGCTACACCTTCGGGTCGGTCGAGCTGATCAACGGCATCGACTTCATCCCGGTCGCGATCGGCCTCTTCGGCGTGGGCGAGATCCTGCACACGCTCTGGCGCGGTGGACACCTCGAGAAGCTCGCCTACTTCAACGTCTCCGCCCGCTCGCGCGACTTCTGGCCGACCAGGCAGGACTACCGCGAGTCGGTCGGACCGATCACGCGCGGCTCCTTCCTCGGGTTCTTCGTCGGCGCCACCCCCGGCGCCGGGGCCACCGTCGCCTCGCTGATGTCCTACAACCTGGAGAAGTCGGTCTCCAAGACGCCGGAGAAGTTCGGCAAGGGCGCGATGGCCGGCCTCACCGGCCCGGAGGCCGCCAACAACGCCGCCTCGTCGGGTGCCATGGTCCCGCTGCTCACCCTCGGCATCCCGGGCTCCGCCGCCACGGCCGTCCTCATCGGGGGCTTCATGATGTGGGGCCTCCAGCCGGGGCCGCTGCTCATGACGCAGAACCCGGAGTTCGCGTGGGGCCTCATCGCCAGCATGTTCCTCGGCAACATCATGTTGCTGCTGGTCAACGTCTTCTGCATCCCCGCGTTCGCCAGCATCGCCCGGGTGCCGTTCCGGGTGCTCGGTCCCGCGATCATCGTCATCTGCGTGCTCGGCACGTTCACGGTCAACGGCTCGATCATCGAGGTCGCGATCATGCTCGCCTGCGGTGTCCTGGGCTTCTTCATGCGGCGCTTCGGTCTGTCGCCCGCGGCGCTCGTGATCGCCCTCGTGCTCGGCCCGATGGCCGAGGAGTCGATGCGCCAGACCATGATCATCTCGGGCGGCAGCTTCGGCATCTTCCTCGACCGCGGCACCTCACGTGTCCTGCTCCTGCTGATGGTCCTGCTGCTGGTGCTGCCCCTGGTGATGGTGCTGATCAAGCGGGCCGCGGCCCGGTCGGTCCAGAGGTACGGCGCCATGCGTCGGCGCAGCGCTCGCGGTGCGGACGCGGCGGACCGCTCGGACGACCTCACGACCGACGGGGCCGACGCCGGGGCTGGCGACGCGGACGTCGACCGCGACCGGGACAACGAGCCCGAGCGCGTGGACTCCCAGTGATCGCGAGCATCGCTGCCACCACCGTGGCCGCCCTCGCGGGTGCCGGGGTGGCGACCGTGCTGCGGCTGCCCGCGGCGCCGCTGCTCGGCGCGATGATCGGCGTCGCCGCCCTCACGCTGTCCACCGAGCTCAGCTGGCAGGCGCCCGGCGCCGTCAAGTGGGTCGTCTACGTCGCCATCGGCGCGCTGCTCGGGCAGTCCGTGACGAGGGAGTCCCTGACAGCGCTGCGCTCGTCGGCCGTCCCGATCCTGCTGACGGTCACGCTCTTCCTCGTCTTCGGGCTGGCGCTCGCCTGGGGACTGTGGCGCTTCACCGACTTCGACGCCCACACCGCCCTGCTGGCGACCGCACCCGGCGGCATCGCCCAGATGGGCGCCCTCTCGGCAGACGTCAAGGCCAACGTGCCGGTCGTACTGTCGATCCACGTCCTGAGGATCACCTCGGTCATCGTGCTGATGAGCCTCGGACTCAAGCTGATGGGAGGACGACCATGAACCCGCTCGGCCACCACCGGTCGCTCGCCGGCGTACGCGTCGTCGACCTGAGCCGTGCGCTCGCTGGCCCGTACGCCACGATGATGCTCGCCGACGTGGGCGCCGACGTGCTCAAGGTCGAGCCGCCCTCGGGAGACGACAGCCGCGGCTGGCTGCCCTTCGCTCCACCCGGACCCGACGCTGCGCCGGGCGCGAGCGAGGAGTCGGCGTACTTCCTGTCCGCCAACCGGGGCAAGCGCTCGGTGCGTCTCGACCTCAAGTCGCCCGAGGGCGCCCAGCGGCTGCGGGACCTGTGCGCGGACGCCGACGTCGTGGTGGAGAACTACCGCCCGGGCCTCCTCTCCCGGCTCGACCTCGACCCGGCGTCGCTGCGCGCGGCCAACCCTCGCCTGGTGACGCTGTCGATCACGGGCTTCGGCTCCGGCGGGCCCGACGGAGCGCGTCCCGGCTTCGACCAGATCGTCCAGGCGGAGGCCGGCCTGATGAGCCTCACCGGCGATGCCGATGGTGACCCGACCCGCGTCGGGCTGCCGATCGCGGACATCCTGGCCGGGATGTTCGGTGCCTTCGGGGTCATGTCCGCCCTCCGCGAGCGCGACACCACCGGCGTCGGTCGTGCCGTCGAGACGAGCCTGCTCGCCGCCGTCACGTCGGTGCACGCGTTCCACGGCGCGGGTTGGCTCACCGGGGGGCGCGAGCCGGCCCGTACGGGAAACCGCCACCCCTCGATCGCGCCCTACGGCACCTTCCGGTGCGCGGACGCCTCGCTGGTGATCGCCGTCGGCTCGGAGTCGCTGTGGCGCCGCTTCGCCGCGGTGGTCGGCATCGACCCCGCTCGTCCGGACGTGGCCACCAACCGCGACCGCGTCGCACACGTCGACGCCCTCCAGGCCGAGATCGACGGGTTGCTCGGTGATCGCAAGGCCGAGGACGTGCTGAGCGACCTGGGCCGCGAAGGGGTGCCCGCCGGCAGGATCCGCACCGTGCCCGAGGTCTACGACTGGGAGCAGGTCCGCCACCTCGGCCTGGTGCACCAGCTCCAGCACTCGACGCTCGGACAGGTGGCGGTGCCGGGAGGCGCGCTTCGCTACGACGACGCGGCCTCGGCGTCGCAGGTCCCGCCGCCCCTCCTCGGCGAGCACGAGGACCTCGCGTGGGAGCGCCCCTGGCTCGACCAGCAGGACCCCGGCGGGGGTGCGGCATGAGCGCCGCGTCGTACGCCGTGGTCGGCGGCGGCATCCTCGGCGCGGCCGTCGCCCGGCAGCTCCAGGTCGTGGACCCCGACGCTGCAGTGACCGTGTGGGAGAAGGAGGACCGGCTCGCCGCGCACCAGACCGGACGCAACTCCGGGGTCGTGCACGCCGGCCTCTACTACGAGCCGGGCTCGCTCAAGGCGACCCTGTGCCGGCGCGGGGTCGGGCTGCTCCGCGACTTCTGCGCCGAGCACGACATCGCCTACGACGCGTGCGGCAAGGTGCTCGTGGCGCTCGACGAGGTGGAGGAGGGCAGGCTCGACGCGATCGAGGCGAAGGCCCACGCCAACGGGGTGCCCGGCATCCGGCGCCTCTCCGGCGGCGAGCTCCGCGAGATCGAGCCGCACGTCCGCGGGATCGCCGGACTGCACTCACCGTCCACGGCGATCGTCGACTTCCCCGGGGTGACCCGGCGGCTCGCCGACCTCGTGGAGGAGAACGGCGGCACCGTGCGGCTCTCGACCGAGCTGACCGACATCCGTCACGACGGCTCCGGTGTGGTCCTCACCGGCCGGACCGCGACCGGGCCGATCGAGGAACGCTTCGACCGCGTCGTGCTCTGCACAGGCCTGTGGGCCGACCACACGGCTGAGAAGGCGGGGGACACGAGCGAGCCGCAGGTCGTGCCGTTCCGCGGGGAGTACCTCCTGCTGCGGCCCGAGCGCCGCTCGCTCGTCAACGGCCTCGTCTACCCCGTCCCGGACCCTCGCTACCCCTTCCTCGGCGTGCACCTGACGCCCCGCGTGGACGGCGAGGTGATGGTCGGACCCAACGCCGTCCTGGCGCTGGCCCGCGAGGGCTACGACTGGCGCACCGTGTCGGCCCGCGACCTGCGCGAGGTGGTCGCGTACGACGGCTTCCGCCGCTTCGCGCGCCAGCACTGGCGCACCGGGGTGACGGAGATGGCGGGCTCGCTGAGCCGTCGTCGCTTCGTCGCAGCGGCCCGTCGCTACGTGCCCGAGCTCAGGGTCGAGGACGTGGTCACCGGCCCGAGCGGCATCCGCGCCCAGGCGATGGAGCGCAGCGGCGCCCTGGTCGACGACTTCCGGATCACCACCCGCGGCCGGGTCACCGCCCTGCGCAACGCGCCGTCGCCGGCGGCCACGTCGAGCCTCGCGATCGCCGAGCACGTCGTCGACGTCGTCCTGGGCCGCGAGGTGGCGCAGTGAGCGGCACCCGTCTCGACCGCGGGCTGTGGATGGTCCTCGCGTCGCCGTTCGACGACGCGCTCACCCTCGACACTGCGTCGCTCGAGCGCCAGCTCGTGCTGGCCGACTCGGTGTCGGCGCAGGGTGTCGTCGCCCTCGGCGTCTTCGGCGAGGCGGACGCGTTGACCCGTGCGGAGCAGCAGGACGTCGTCCGGACCGTGACCGGCTCGTCCGACCTGCCCGTCGTGCTCGGGTTGTCGGCCCGCACCACGGCGGTGGCCGTCGACCAGGCCGTCTCCTGCCTCGAGGCAGCCGAGCGGCAGCCGCGGGCGCTGATGGTGCAGGTCCACTCACCGCGGGCCGACGTGCTGGTCCAGCACTTCACGGCGATCCACGAGGCCACCGGCCTGCCCGTCGTCGTGCAGGACTACCCCGCCGCCTCGGGCGTCACTGTCGTCGCCGACGCACTGGTCGAGGCGGTGCGCGCGTGCGACGGCTTCGTGGCGGCCGTCAAGGCCGAGTCCGCACCGACCCCGCCCGCCATCGCCACGCTGACCGCAGCCGTCGGGGCTCCGGTCTTCGGCGGCCTCGGCGGGGTGGGCCTGGTCGACGAGCTCGGCTGCGGTGCAGCCGGCGCGATGACCGGGATGAGCCACCCAGAGGGACTCCGTGCCACCCTCGACGCCCAGGCCTCGGGCGGATTCGCTGCCGCCCACGCGGCATGGGCCCCGTGGCTCCCGCTGGTCACCTTCGAGGGCCAGCTCAAGGTCGGGCTGGCGATCCGCAAGGAGATCCTGCGCCGTCGCGGCGTGCTCGCGACCGGCCGGGTCCGTCCACCCGCTGCGCCCCTTCCGCCTTCCTTGGTGCCGCTGCTGGAGCAGCACCTCTCACACCTACCCCCCACTCCTGGAGGAGACCCATGGACCTCGGACTGACCGGCAAGGTCGCACTCGTCCTCGGCTCGACCGCCGGACTCGGACGCGCCACCGCGGAGGCCCTCGCCGCCGAGGGCGCGCACGTCGTCGTGGTGGGGCGCCGCGCCGAGCTGGTGGACGCCCTCGTGGAGTCACTGCCGTCGGCGACCGGCGTGGTCGCCGACGTGACCGCCCCCGACGCCCCGGCGCTGCTCGTGAACCGGGCCCGCGAGCAGTTCGGTGAGGTCGACATCGTGGTCCTCAACGGCGGCGGACCGCCGCCCGGCGCGGCCGACGCCTTCACCGCCGAGGCCGCGCAGGCGGCGTTCGACCTGCTCCTCAAGCAGCACATCAGCCTCGTCGGCGCGGTGCTGCCCGGGATGCGCGAGCGCGGCTGGGGACGCATCCTGGCGATCGGGTCCAGCGGCGTCCGCCAACCCATCCCCACCCTGACCGCGTCCAACGTCGGCCGCGCTGCGCTGGCGGCGTACCTCAAGACACTCGCGGGCACCGTCGCCGGCGACGGCGTCACCGTCAACATGGTGCTTCCCGGCCGGATCGACACCGACCGCGTCGCCCAGCTCGACCGGGCCGCCGCGGAGCGCACCGGCGTCACCCCCGAGGCCTCGCGCACCTCGTCGGAGGCCACCATCCCGGCCGGCCGCTACGGCGACCCCGCGGAGTTCGGCGCGGTCGTCGCGTTCCTCGCCTCGCAGCAGGCCGCCTACCTCACCGGCGAGCAGGTCCGCGTCGACGGCGGCCTCGTCGGCGCGTACTGACCCCCCACACCAGGAGACCCCATGAGACTCGCCACCATCCTCGACCACGGCACCGAGGTCCCCGTCCTCATCGACCCCGAGCGAGGTGTCGTACCCGTGGCCGCGCTCACCGACACCGACGTGCCGACGCTGCTGACGGTGCTCGAGGAGGGCTTGTACGACGACCTGGTGAAGGCCGCGGCCGAGGCCGGCCCGGAGAGCTTCCTGCCGCTCGCCGACGTCACGTTCACGGCTCCCTACCGCCGGCCCCGCAAGATCTGGGGCATCGGGCTCAACTACGTCGACCACGCCGCCGACCTGTCGGAGTCCGTGCCGGACGAGCCCGCCTCCTTCATCAAGGGCGACCACACCATCATCGGCACCGCCGACGAGATCCCGATCCCTCCGCAGAGCGAGCGCACCACGGCGGAGGGCGAGCTCGGGCTGGTCATCGGTCGGGAGTGCCGCAACGTCTCGGAGGCGGACGCGCTCGACCACGTCTTCGGCGTCACCACGATCCTCGACCAGACCGCCGAGGACATCCTGCAGCGCAACCCGCGTTTCCTGACGCGCTCGAAGAACTTCCCGGGCTTCTTCTCCTTCGGCCCCGAGATCGTGCCGATGGCGGAGGTGCTCGAGCGGTTCGGCTCGATCGGCGACGTCGAGGTGTCGACGGTGGTCAACGGCGACCAGGTGCGCACCAACACCGTCGAGCACATGCGCTACAGCCCGGCGTTCCTGGTGGCCTTCCACAGTGCCGTGATGCCGCTCTTCCCCGGCGACGTGATCTCCACCGGCACGCCGGGTGCGATCCACGTCCGCGCCGGAGACGTCGCGGAGTGCCGGATCCCCGGCATCGGGCACCTGGTCAACCCGGTGGTCGACGCCTGAGCTGGGTCCGGCGCGCCAAGCGGTCCGCCACGATCGCCCACACGTCGGGATCGAACCCCATGCCGAGGTGCGTGGAGGAGATCTCGACGTGCTCCGCCATCGGGCTCGAGTGGTCGAGGCATGCCTGCCAGGACACGATCCCGTCCTGCCGGGAGAACATGATCGTCAGCGGCACACGGATCGGGTTGCTCTCGTCGAGCCGGCGGCTCTCCCGGTGGCCGTCGTTGTCCGGACCACGGTTGTAGGCGCGCGCGACGGTGGTGTGCATCGGCCCGCCGACGGGTGTGCCGTAGGTGATCACCCGGTCCACGGCGTCCGGGTGCCGTCGCGCCACCTCGCGGGCGATCACGCCACCGAGGCTCCACCCGACCAGCGAGGCGGGCGCGCCCTTCTCCTCGACGAGCTCCACGACCTGCGCGGCCAGCCGCTCGATGTCGCGGCGCACGCTGCCGGTGTTGGTGCCGAAGCCCCAGCCGCGGGCGTCGTACCCCAGACGCCTGAGGTAGTACCGCAGCGGCGCTCCGGAGATCTCGGGTGCCTTCCACCCGGGGATGTCGACGACCAGGTGGCCGTCTCCGCGGGGCGCCGAGACCAGTCGGGGCGTCGCACCGACCAGGCGTGCCGCGTCGAGCGCCGCGCGCACCTCGCCCAGCGCCGTACGCGTGTGCGGTGGTCCGCTCGGGCGTCCGAGGGACACCGTGTCCGATCGCTCGCGGGCGCGGGAGCGCACGCCTACGGTGGCCAGGAGGGCGAGGGGGTCTATGGGGCTGGCCATGTCGCGACCCTACGTCCGAGGCCCTGGACGCGACGCGATGAGGACCAAGGTCCCGACGAGGTCCGGACCTTCGCCGCTCCACGGAACGGCGGCAGCCGTCGATGCTCGACCCATGACCCTCGCACTTCCTGCGCTCGTCCCTGTCCTACCGACCCACGAACGCTGGTTCGTGGAGTCGCAGCCTGCGGGCGACTGGGCGTTCTTCCTCTCACCCCTTCCCCTGGTCCTCACTGCGGCGGTCGTCGTGGTCACGCTGGTCTGGCGCACCGTGGCGATGCGGGTCGACGGCCCGGAGCTGCCCTTCCTGGGTCGGCTCGGCGCACTGGTGCCGTGGATCCCGCGCCTGCTGGGCATCCACCTGGGCGTCACGTTGCTGGCGCTGGCGTCGACCGGCGCGTTCATCACGCCGTCCATCGACCACCTCGGCGGTCTCGGCGGCCATGCGCTGCTGCTCGTGGAGGCGGCCCTCGGGATCTGGCTCATCACCGGCTGGCAGCTCCGAGCTGCCGCCGCCCTCGTCCTCATGCTGGCGCCGGCGCTGACCGTGGTCGCCGGCTGGACCGCGCTGGGGGAGTCCGCCAACCTCGCTGCGGTGGCCGCCTTCCTGGTCGTCGTACCTCCCGGTCCTGACGCCCATGGCGCAGCGCACCCCTCGCGCGCCCACCTGCGATGGGCGCTGCTCTGGCTGCGCCTCGGCGTGGGCACGGCGCTGATCGTGCTCGCCTTCTCGGAGAAGCTGACGAACCCCGCGATGGCCATCGACACCCTCGAGCGCTTCCCGGCTCTCGACGTCCTCGCGCTCGTCGGTATCAGCGTGTCACCGGAGACCTTCGTAGCCATCGCCGGCGCGACCGAGCTGCTCTTCGGCCTGCTCGTGATCTCCGGGGCGTTCCCGCAGGTGGCGGTGCTGGTCGCGATGGTGCCGTTCAACGCCACGCTGCTGCTCTTCGGGCAGACCGAGATGGTCGGTCACCTGCCTGTGTACGGCGTGTTCCTGGCGCTGCTCGTGTACGGGTCGTCGGCGCAGACCGCCGGTGCGGTGCGGTGGCTGCCCAGCCCCCGAGGCCGGCGCGTCGCGGTGGAGGCGGCAGCCTGACCCGACCGCTGGGGCCCAGCACGGTCAACCGGTGAGCGCGCGCGACCTCACCGACAGCAGAGGTCTCCGTCGAGGACGACCTGCCCGTGCTCCTCGACGAGCTCCGGGCCTTCTTGGTCAAGATGCCGACCGCCTGCTCGACGAGCTGGAGTGTGCGAGCGGCGACCTCGTCCTTGCCGCCGGAGGGCATCTTCGGAAGGCCACCGGTCACGAGCTTGTGCACTGCCGGCGAAGCGGACTTGCCGCCTTGCTCGCGGCGAAGGACTCCGTGAACGTGTCGAGGAATCCGAGCTCCGCCTGGGAGACGTGCGCGCTCGCGCGAAGGGCGGCAGACTGGCGACGCACTCCGTCGGCACCTCGTGCCCGTCTGTGCCCCACGAAGGGCTCAGCACGCCTAGGTGTGATGCCCAGGCACGTTGGTCGAGATCGTGTGACGAGACGATCTGAAGTTCTGGACTGGTGAAGACCTCCCGATGTGGAGTGGAGCTATCTAGGAACCGCTCCACATCCAGGAGGTCTTCGTGTCCCACGCTACCCATTCCAACGCTGCGCTGACGCCACGCGCTCGACTGCGGCTCGCTCGCCTGATCATCGACCACGGCTGGCCACCTGCCCGCGCGGCCGAGCGCTATGACGTGTCGTGGAAGACCGCGAAGAAGTGGGCCGATCGGTACGCGGCCGAAGGCGCTGCAGGCATGACTGACCGATCCTCGCGACCCCATCACCAGCCGAACCGGACACCAGCGCCGATG
>NZ_FOKC01000011.1 GCF_900112035.1 Nocardioides alpinus
GTGGGTGACCTCGAGGAGGGTGAGGCCCAGGTCGCGGACGCGCTGGATGAGGCCGTGGAGCGCGGCCTGGTCGCTCACCTGCCCGCGGATGACGGTGGTCCCGTCCGCGTCGCGGATGACGGTCATGCCGTCGAACCAGGTGCTCCACCTCGCGTCGAGGCGCCCCTGGACGCGGATGCGGTACGACTCCGGACCTGGCCCCGGCTCGGGGTGGGCGTTCGGTGCTTCCATGCCGCGGACGCTAGGAGCCGACGTGGTGACCGGGGCTCACCACAGGTGGTGATTGTCGTGGTGAGCCCCGGTCCGAGGCACCGACGTCAGAGCAGGTCGAGCTCCTTGCCCCGGACGACGGCCGAGCGACGGCTCGTCACGCCGAGCTTCATGTAGAGGTTCTTGGTGTGGGTGCGCACCGTGTTGAGCGAGACCACCAGCTCCCGGGCGATCTCCGGGCCGTTCAGCTCGGTGCCCAGCAGCCGGAGCACGTCCCGCTCGCGGCTGCTCAACGTCTCCACCGGCATGTCGTGGCGCGAGGGCGTACGCCCCGGGGCCGGACGCGTGGGCACCCGATCGAGTGCCGACCGCAGGCGCCGGACGTACGCCGTGGGCGAGCGCCGCTCCGCGGCCGCGAGCAGGGTGGCCATGGGTGGGCCCTCGTCGAGGAAGGTCCGGACGTAGCCCTCCGGCTCCGCCACCCGGAGTGCCGCCTCGAGCGCCGTGACCGCTGCCTCCCCGTCGCCCTGCTGCTGGAGCACGAGTGCCCGGGTCACCTGGATCTCGACGACCGATCCCTGCCGCCCCCCGTCCGTCGCTGCGATCAGCATCCGGTCCAGGAGCGCGACGACGTCGGACAGGTCGGCGGTGCCTCCTCGACGGGCGTGGTCGGCCGCCAGGACCCGTGCCAGGGTGACGTGCTCGAACTCCCGCAGGTAGGTCAGCGGGTCGTCGAGTGACAGGCCGACGCGGTCCACCCATGCGAGAGCGGCGTCGACGTGGCCGTGTCGCGCCCACGCCCGGGCGCGGACTGCGGGCACCGGTCGGACGGGCGGGGAGAAGTCGCCGACGTAGAGCCGCTCTGACTCGTCCAGGAGGTCGATGGCCGCCTCCACGTCACCCTCCGCCTCGCGGATCCCGGCCATGACGAGGCGCCAGCGGTAGGCGTCCTGGAGGAGTCCTGCCTGCTCCCCCAGGTCCCGGCTGCGGGCGAGCTCCAGGCGGGCGGCATCGAGGTCGTCGGCCTCGCGGTGCCGGGCAGCCAGACCCACGTGCATGTCGGCCCGGCCCCGGAGGACAGGGGTGTGGTGACGGTCGGCCAGGGCGAGGGCCGAGCGGTACGTCTGCGCAGCGCTGCGCAGCCGACCCTGGACGACCTCGATGTCGGCGAGGGTGATGGAGCAGGCCAGCACGTCCGAGACGTGGTCGATCCGCTCGAACTCGACGAGGCACGCGGCGTACGACGCGTGTGCCGTCGCCAGGTCTCCGCCCGACCAGGCCGCCAGGCCACGCAGCGCGAAGGCAGCACCCCGGGTCAGGTGGTCCCCTCCTTCGCCGACGTGGTCGAGTGCGCGGCGCGCGTGCTCCAGCGTCCGCTCGACGTCGCCGCGCACGAGGGCGATGCCGGCCCGGTGGACCGCGAGGTCGCCGGGCAGGCGCCGGTACTCGTCGTCGTCGACTCCCGCACCTCGGGTCGACGGACCGGGGCGCTGCGCACCGGAGGCCAGCCAGTCCTCCGTCGCGTCCAGCAGCTCGTCGACCCCGTCGAACTCCCCGGTGGACATGCGCGCGCCGGCCAGCGCGTTGCCGAGCACCGGCCGGGCCTGCAGCACCTCCGACGGCAGGGCCTCGATCCAGCCCCGCATGATCGCCTCGCGACGGTCGCGACGGAAGGAGGGCAGGAGGCTCTCGACGAGCTCAGCGGCGCCGACGAAGTCCGCGCCGAGCAGGGAGTGCCGGATCGACTCGACGATGTCGCCCTCCTGCTCGTGCCAGGTCGCGGCCATCGCGTGCAGCTCCTGCACGAGGTCGGGCTGCGCGTCGAGGAGCCTGCCGCGCAGGACGTCGGCGAAGAGGTGGTGGTAGCGGTACCAGTGCCGCCGGTCGTCGAGCGGGACCACGAAGAGGTTGTCCCTCTCCAGGGCCTCCAGCGAGCCGCGGCCGTCGGTCCGACCGGTCAGCGCGTTGCACAGGGCGCCGTTCATCCGGTCCAGGACGGACGTGCGGAGCAGGAAGTCCTGGAGGTCGTCCGGCAGGCGTTGCAGGACCTCCTCGACGAGGTAGTCGACGACGTAGCGGTCGTCGCCGGTGAAGCCGGCGATGAAGCCGGACACGTCGTCGCGCCCGGTCATCGACAGGGCGGCGAGCTGCAGCGCGGCGATCCACCCCTCGGTCCGGCCCTCCAGTGCCCGCACGTCGGCGGGCGCGAGGTCGAGTCCCATGACCTCGTTGAGGTAGGACGCCGCCTCCTGGGTCGTGAACCGCAGGTCGGCAGCGCGGACCTCGACGAGGTCGCCGCGGGCCCGGAGCAGCGCCAGCGGAAGAGGCGGGTCGCTCCTCGTGGCCAGCACCAGGTGCACCCGCGGGGGAAGGTGGGCGAGCAGGAACGCCATCCCTGCGTGGACGGTCGGCGCCTCGATCACGTGGTAGTCGTCGAGGAGCAGGACGAGGTCGACGTCGGTCGCCGCCAGCTCGTTGACGAGGCTCGTCAGGGCGCCCTCCACCGGTGACTGCGGGTCCTCCAGCAGACCGAGTGCTCCCTCCCCCACCCCTGGCACCGCCGTCCGCACGGCGGCCACCACGTAGGTCCAGAAGCGGCCGGGGTCGTTGTCCCGGGAGTCGAGAGCCAGCCAGGCGCCGCGCGGCGACGCGGCGACCGAGGCGTCCGCGGACGCCATCCAGTCGACCAGGAGGGTCGTCTTGCCGAAGCCGGCCGGCGCCGAGACGAGCATCAGCCTGGCCTCGAGCCCACGGTCGAGGCGCTCCCGCAGCCGCGGCCGCGGCACCCGTCCCGGCCGCGGGGTCGGGAGGAACAGCTTGGTCTCGATCAGCGGAAGTGACACACCCGATCCTCCCTCCTCCTCCCGGTGCGCGCCGGTGCCGGTCCAGACCGGCCTCCTACGCCCCTCACGCGGACGCTCCCCCACGCCTCCTTCACCACGTCCTTCACCACGTGTGGTGAGCCGTGCTCACCACGTCGCTCCCTAGGTTCCGGGCCAGGCACCACCCGACCCGACTCCCGAAGGGCACGATCATGCAGAAGCTCACTCGCGGCATCGCTGCGGCAAGCGCCCGGCACCCGTGGCGCACCCTCACCAGCTGGCTGGCCGTCATTGCAGCCATCTTCTTCCTCGCGATCGCTGCCGGCGGCACGTTCGTCGACGACTTCTCCTCGCCCGGCAGCCAGAGCGCACAGGCCGTCGAGCTGCTGGACCAGAACTTCCCGGACGCCGCCAAGGGCTCCGCCATGGTGGTCCTGCACGCAGACGACGGCACCACCCTCGCCGACCACCGCGCGGAGATCGCGCAGGTGCTCGACGACGTATCAGCCGCCGCCCACGTCGAGTCGGTCGCCGAGCCGTTCGCGGCGGGCACGATCTCCGCGGACGGACGGATCGGGTTCGCCGTCCTCACGCTCGACTCCCCCGAGCGCGAGATCGGCAAGCCCGCGTTCGCGGTGCTGTCCGATGCCGTCTCCGGCATGGGCGCCCCCGGACTCCAGGTCGAGCTCGGCGGCGACGCCATCTTCCTCAACGCCGCCGAGGAGAACTCGTCGCACACCGCGATCGGCCTGCTCGTGGCCCTCCTCGTGCTGCTGGTCGTGTTCGGGACGGTCGTCGCCGCCATCGTGCCCATCGGGCTGTCCCTCGTCGCCGTCGGCGCCTCCGTGGGCGGCATCATGCTGATGGCGAGCACGATGAACGTGTCGGTGTCCGCCATCGCCGTGGCCGGCCTGGTCGGGCTCGGGGTGGGCGTCGACTACGCCCTCTTCGTCGTCGCCCGATACCGGGAGAACCGCTCAGCAGGGCAGGACAACACCCGCGCCCTGTCGAACGCGATGGCCACCTCGGGCACCGCGGTCGTCTTCGCCGGGGGGACGGTCATGGTCGCCACGGCCGCCCTGGGCATCACGGGACTGGGCATCCTGACCTCGATCGGGCTCGCCACCGCGCTGATGGTCTTCAGCGCCGTCGCTGCCGCGGTGACCCTGCTCCCCGCCATCCTCACCCTGCTCGGTGACCGGATCGACGCCGGCCGGATCGACGCCAGCCGGGTCGTGCGGCGCCACCGTCCGGCCCTACGCACCGAGGACAGCGCGTGGTGGCGCTTCGGCCACCACGTGTCCCGGCGCCCGTGGCCCTACCTCCTGGGCGCCGTGGCCCTGCTGGCCGCACTGGCAGCTCCTGCGCTGGCGATCCAGACGGCGTTTCCGGCAGCGGGAGACGCCCCCGCCCACACCACGCACCGCCAGGCCTACGACCTCCTCACCGAGGGTTTCGGGATCGGGTTCAACGCCCCGCTCACGGTGGTCATGGACCTCGACTCCTCGACCGCGGGAGCCGACGGGGTGGCCAGCGTGCAGGCGACCATCGCGGACGTACCTGGCATCGTCTCGGTGGGCGATCCCCAGACCTCCGCCGACGGCAGCACCGTCGTGTTCAGCGCCCTCCCCGACGGCGGCCCGGCCGACGCCGAGACCTCCGCCACCATCGAACGGGTCCGCGACGTCATCCCCGACAACACCTATGTCACGGGGATCACGGCCATCACCGACGACCTCAACAGCCAGCTCGAGGAGACGCTGCCCCTGTTCATCGGCGCCGTGATCGGGATCTCGTTCCTGCTCCTGATGCTGGTCTTCCGGTCCGTGGCAGTGCCGCTCAAGGCGGCCGTGATGAACGTGCTCTCGATCGGTGTCGCCTACGGAGTCCTCGTCATGGTCTTCCAGTGGGGCTGGGGAGCCGAGCTGCTCGGGCTCGACGGCCCCACCCCGATCACCTCGATCATCGTGGTGATCATGTTCCCGATCGTGTTCGGGCTCTCGATGGACTACGAGGTCTTCCTGCTCTCCCGCATCCGCGAGGAGTACGCGGCGACGCGGGACAACGCCGAGTCCGTGGCCCGGGGACTGGCATCGACCGGCCGGATCATCACCTCCGCCGCCCTCATCATGATCGCCGTCTTCCTCAGCTTCGTCAGCAGCCCGGTGCCCTCGGTCAAGATGCTCGGCCTGGGGCTGGCGACCGCCATTGCGGTGGACGCCACGGTGGTCCGGATGGTCCTCGTGCCGGCGACCATGTCCCTGCTCGGTGATGCCAACTGGTGGCTGCCGCGATGGTTGGACCGGCTCCTCCCGGTGGTGGAGGTCGAGGCCCCGGCCGCGGTCACCGCCACACCGGACGTGCAGCAGGTCGCGCCGCGCGAGGAGGAGCTGATCCCCCAGTAGCAGTGCCGCCGAGGCGCCGGGATGACCGCCGAGGAGGACGCCCGGTCACGACGCGGCGGCATCACCACGTGCGTGGTGACGGTTGAGGGCCAGCGGCAGGACGGCGGTCAGGAGGGTGGCCACCAGGGCACCGGAGGACCCGAAGATCGTGAACTGCTGGTCGACGTCGATGCCTGCAGCCGTCGTCACCGCCCACCCCAGGGCAAGGGAGCCGCTGAGGACCGGCGGCCAGGCCAGGGCCATCGCTCCGAGCCGGGGTGCGAGGACGACCGATTGGGCCATGCCGACCAGCGCGCCCGTCACCGCACCCTGGACGGCCAGCGAACCGAGGTCGGTCCGGTAGTCGACCAGCGCAGCGCCGATGGCCACGCCGGCCATCATGCCGACCGCCGTGGCGAGGATCCACGACAGCGGCCGGGGACGCGCCTCCCACATCGCCCAGACCTGGACGGCCCCGAGGACGGCCCCGGTCAGGAGACCTCCGGAGAGGGCCGGTCCCGGACCGTCCACGCGTCCGGTGAGCAGGAAGGCGGCATAGCCGCCGAGCGGATAGCCGGCGAACGACACCATCCACCGTCCGACGGAGCGGCGAGCTCCTCGGGACCCAGCGGGTCGGGTGGAAGGCGCGGCGGTACGAAGGTCTGTCATGACGTGCTCCTGTTCGTTGGACTGTGCGGGGTGAGGGGGTCAGGGCGCGGGCAGCGGTCGGCCGGCGATCCAGGCCGCGAGGAGGTGGTCGGGATGCTCGGACAGGTGGTCGCGTACGAGCACGTGGAGCAGCTCGGCGTTCCCGTGCAGGTGCGCGTCGGCCACGGCGACCAGCTGCCGGTCGCGGGTGGTGCCCGCGTGCCGGGCGGCCCGCCCGAGCAGGTCGAGGTCGCCCGTCAACAGGGCCGCGGCGACCAGGAGCGGGGTCGAGGTGGAGCTCGCGGCACGCTGGACGACGTCGGCGGGCGCGTCGGGGTGATCGCCGATCAGTCGGCGGAGGAGGTCGGTGTTGTCGTCGGGCACCTCTGCACCGTGCGCTCCGGCGCTGACGCTGCGCTGACGAGGTGTTCGTGGCCCCCGCGCGGGGCTCGGGTGCCGTAGCCTCGCAAGCGTGCTCACCGTCGCAGTGCTGGGCGCGGTCGAGGCTCGCAGGGATGGTGATCGGCTCTCGGTGCCGACAGGCAGGACCACCGAGCTGCTCGTCCGGCTCGCCCTCGAAGCAGGCTCCGGCGTGCGGGTGGACGCCCTCCTCGACGACCTGTGGCCCACCCACGCCGGTCGCAACACCCTGCAGTCGAAGGTCTCCCAGCTCCGCCGCGCCCTCGGCGACAAGGACGTCGTGGTGGCGGAGGGCGACCGCTACCGGCTCGCCGTCGAGCCGCACGCGGTGGACGCCGTACGAGTCCTCGACCTGGCGGCGCGGGCCGCCACTGCCACGCGTGCCGGGGACGCGTCGACGGCTCTGGCGACCGCCAGCGAGGGGCTGGCGTTGTTCCGCGGGGAGATCCTCGTCGATGCCGGGGACTGGGCTGCGCCCCACCGTGGCCGGCTGGAGGAGGTCCGGCTGACCCTCCTCGAGGACGCGATGGCCGCGCGCGTCGACCTCGGCTCGGGAGGGGAGCTGGTGAGCGACCTCGAGGCCCTCGTCGCGCAGCACCCGCTGCGCGAGCGCCTGTGGGGCTCGCTGATGACCGCGTTGTACCGCGGCGGCAGGCAGGCGGATGCCCTGGCCGCCTACGCGCGGGTCCGGCGGCTGCTCGTCGCCGAGCTCGGGATCGAGCCGGGTCCCGACCTGCGCAGGCTCGAGCAACAGCTCCTCCAGCAGAGCGCGGTGCTGGGCGGGTCGACCGCACCCGCCCCGGCAACGGCGCCGGGCAACCTGCCGCCGACCCGGGCCCTGCTCGTGGGGAGAGATCGCGCGTGCGACGACCTCCGCGCCCTCGTCGACGCGCACCGCCTGGTCACCGTCGTGGGTCCGGCCGGGGTCGGCAAGACCAGGCTCCTGCTCGAGGTGGCGAGGCAGGTCCGCGCACCCGGTGGCGTCTGGCTGGTCCGGCTGGAGGCCGTCGACGCGTCCGCCGACCTGGAGCAGGTGATCGCCGAGACGTTGCACGTCTCCGGGGGCGGGCAGTTGCGCGAGAGGTTGCAGGGGGCGCAGACCGTGATCCTCCTCGACAACTGCGAGCACGTCATCGCCCAGGTCAGCGCTCTGGTGAGCCCGCTGCTCGACGACCTCCCCGGACTCCGCATCTGTGCGACCAGCCAGGTGGCCATGGGCGTCGTCGACGAGGTCGTCCACCACCTGGAGCCCCTCTCCACGGAGGACTCCGTGACGCTCTTCTGGGCCCGGGCCCGCGAGATGCGGCACACCCTCGTGATCGACGCCGAGGCGACGGCGCAGGTCGAGGAGGTGTGTCGTTCGCTCGACGGGCTGCCGCTGGCCATCGAGCTCGCCGCCGCCCGCGTGCGCTCCCTCTCCATTGGGGACATCGCGCGGCGGCTCGATGACCGGTTCGCCCTGCTCCAGGACCCCAGCAGCAACCAGTCCGAGCGCAGGCGTGCCCTCGCGGGCGCCATCGCCTGGAGCTACGACCTGCTCTTCCCCGACGACCAACGGGGCCTGTGGGCACTGTCCTGCTTCGCCGGGAGCGCGTCCCTGGCGGCCGTCGAGCACGTGCTGGACGCCCTGGGCGTTCCTCCGGAGGCGGTCGTCGACACGTTGACCCGGCTGGTCGACCGCTCGCTGGTCACCGTCGACGGCACCGAGGACGGAGGGGTGCGCTACCGGCTCCTGGACAGCATCCGGGCCTACGCCGGCGACCGTCTCGCCGATGCCGGGCTGACCGCCACCGGGCACCGCGCCCACGCGCTCTGGTACGCCGCGACGGCGCAGTGGTGCGCCGACCACATCCGTGGCACGGACCAGCCCACGTGCCTGGCCATCGCCCGGGCCGAGCGGGCGAACGTCGACGCCGCACTCGCCTGGTGCCGGACGAACGAGCCCGACCTCGGGAGCACCATCGCGACCGGGTTCGGCTGGACCTGGGTCGTCCTGGGCGACGGTCCGGCCGCCGCCGCCAGGATCAGGGGCGCGCTCACCACCACCGCACCCGACGAGCGATCGGCAGCGCTCCTCGTCGCCGGATGGCTCGAGGCATCCGCCGGCAACGTCGCGCTGGCAGGGGCCGACATCGACGCCGCGGCCGAGATCGCCGACCACCTGGGCTCGGAGGTGCTGCACGCCGACGTGGCCCGGCACCGCGCCTTCCTGGCCCTGCAGCAGGGCAGTCCGCAGGAGGCGCTGGACCAGGCCGTCGCCGGGCTGCTCACCTATCGTCGCCTGACCTGCCCGTGGGAGACCGCGGCCAGCCTCCTCCTCGCGGCCTATGGCGAGCTGATGCTGGGCGACACCGCCGCCGCGGCCCGGGACGGTGTCGAAGCGGTCGACATCCTGACCCCGCTGGGCGACTCGTGGGGCTTGGTGCACGCCATGGCCATGCTGGGGGGGATCGCCCAGGTGGAGCACCGCTTCGCCGATGCCATCGACGCACTCTCGGGTGCCGTTCGCGAGTCCACTGTGCTGGGCTTCCCCGGACAGGCGGCGCTCCACAGGGGGTCCCTGGCCCGGGTGCAGCAGCGAGCGGGCGACGTCGCCGGCGCGACGGCCTCGTTCGAGCTGGCCCTCGGCGCGGCGACGGCCAGCGGCGACGGCCGGATGGCCGCAACGGCCCGGCTGAGCCTCGCCCGGCTGCTCAGGACCTCCGGCGACGGAGCTGCGGCCGTGCCTTGGCTGAGGGAGAACCTGGACTGGTACGCCGGAGCCGGCGGCGGTGACGGGGCCCTGCTGACACGCTGCCTGCTCGCCATCGAGACCGGTGACCGTGCCGCACTCGACGTGGTGCTGGCGCTCGCTCGAGCCGACGAGACGCCCCTGGTGACGGTGCTGGCGCTGGACGGACGTGCGCGACTGAGCGCGGAGGACGGCGACCACGTACGAGCACGCGAGCTCGTCGCCGAGGCGGACGCCCTCCACCCGGTGGTCGCCCACCTGCTCGACGACGCCGACCGGCCGGACCGCGCTGCTGTCGAGGCGCGAGCGGCGGCCCACCCCGGCTAGCGGCCGTCAGCGCATCGTCAGCGCCCGCCAACACAGTGACGCCATGCCCTCCGAGGCCGCCCGCAGGGCCGACTCGGCGGACCCATCGCATCACCGGGCACGACGACGAGAGGACCACGCCATGTCAGCCGCACCTGTGAAGGAGGGTGACCGTCAGGTCGCTCGTCGCACCGGCACGTCCACCACCCAGAGGTTGGCCCGCTCCGCCGCGCTGCACCCCTGGCGCACCGTGGTGGCATGGGGACTGGTCCTCGTGGCCTCGGTGGTCGTCATCGCCACCCTGATCGGGTCGGCCTTCACCTCCGACGGCAGCCTCACCACCAACCCTGACTCCGCCAGGGCAGAGAAGGTGATCGCGCAGAGCTTCGCGCAGGGCGACCGCATCGACGAGGCCGTCATCGTCCACTCCGACCGGCTCACCGCTGACACGCCCCGGTTCAGGGCCTTCGTCGCGGACGTCCTGACGTCGATCGAGGAAACGGGCGCCACCGAGGTCGTCAGGGATCCCTACGCGCCGGACCAGATGGCCGTCTCCGAAGACGGGCAGGCAGTGGTGCTGACGATGGTGCTGGCGCACGGTGCGGAGGCCGGCATCGCAGAGGTGCTCGAGCGTGTCGCCTCAGCTGACTCGGACGTCGACTTCGACGTCACGATCACCGGGTCCCACACCCTCGACCACGACTTCACCGAGCTCTCGGAGTCCGACCTCACCAACGGCGAGCTGAAGTTCGGCCTCCCGGCAGCCATGATCGTGCTGGTCCTGGTCTTCGGTGCGCTGGTCGCCGCGTTCATCCCGATGAGCATCGCGATCATCTCCATCATCGTGACCGTGGCGCTCTCCTCGATCCTCGGACAGTTCACCTCCCTGTCCTTCTTCATCGTCAACATGATCACCGCGATGGGGCTGGCCCTCGGCATCGACTACAGCCTGTTCGTCCTCTCGCGCTACCGCGAGGAGCGGCAGGCCGGTCGCGACAAGATCGACGCGATCCTCACGACCGGGGGGACCAGCGGCAAGGCCGTCCTGTTCTCGGGCAGCTCGTTCGTCGTGGCCCTGCTCGGGCTGCTCCTCGTCCCGGACACGATCCTGCGCAGCCTGGCGCTCGGCGCCATCATCGTCGGACTGGTCACCATGGCCGCGGCGCTGACCCTGCTGCCGGCCCTCCTCTCGCTCCTCGGCGACCGCGTCAACGCGCTCCGGCTGCCGATCGTGGGCCGCGACCACCCGGCCGAGAGCCCGTTCTGGACCAGGGCCGTCGGCGGGGTCGTACGCCGACCGGGAGTGGCGCTCACCCTGGGTGTCCTGGTCCTGCTCGCAGCGGCCTACCCGGTCCTCGGCCTCCGCACCGGCACCGCGGGCGTCGAGTCGCTCCCCGACTCCAGCTTCGCCAGGTCGGGGGCCATCGCGCTGGAGCGCAGCTTCCCGGGCGTCGCGACGACCGATCCCGCCCAGGTGGTCGTCACCGGTGACGTCACCAGCGACACCGTCACCGCCGCCATCGAGCGGCTCGAGGCGTCCGTCGCCGACGACCGCGACTTCGGACCTCCGCAGCGACAGGTGTCCGAGGACGGACAGGTCGCCCTCGTCAGCATCCCGCTCGTCGGCGGACCCGACCACGACCAGGCCCGGCGCGGGCTCGAGCGGCTCCGTTCGGACCTGGTCCCGGCCGCCTTCGACGACACCGGCACCACCGTGCTGGTCGGTGGCACCACTGCGCAGAACGTCGACTACTCCGACGTCATCAACGAGTGGCTGCCGATCGTGCTCGCCTTCGTGCTGGGCCTGAGCTTCGTCCTGCTCACCCTGGTCTTCCGCTCGCTCGTGCTCTCCGCCACCGCGGTCGTCCTCAACCTGCTCTCCGTGGGCGCCGCCTACGGCCTGCTCGTCCTGGTGTTCCAGCACGGGGTCGGAGCCGACCTCCTCGGCCTCCAGCAGGTCGAACGCGTGGAGGCGTGGGTGCCGATCTTCCTGTTCTCGGTGCTGTTCGCCCTCTCCATGGACTACCACGTGTTCCTCCTGAGCCGGATCAGGGAGAGGTACGCCCACACGGGCAACACCGAGGAGGCGATCGTGCACGGCATCGCCGCCACGGGCCGGATCATCACCGGCGCCGCGCTCATCATCGTGGTCGTCTTCGCCGGCTTCGCCGCCGGACAGCTGGTGATGTTCCAGCAGATGGGCTTCGGCGTCGGGGTGGCCCTGCTCGTGGACGCCACCCTGATCCGCATGGTCGTCGTCCCTGCCGCGATGACGCTGCTCGGCCGGTGGAACTGGTACCTGCCCGGCTGGCTCGGCTGGATGCCCGAGCTGCACGTCGAGGGTGACCCGGCACCTGCTCCCCCGACGTCGGCGGACGTGCAGCCGCCCGTCCCCGCGCTGGTCTGATCGACAGCCACGTCCCCGGACCACCTCGGCGGTCCGGGGACGTGCTTCGTTGTCGTGGACCCAGCAGGAGCGCCCTAGCATGACCAGCGACGACGGGAGGTGCGCCGGTGATCACCACGGTGAGCACGGTGAAGGACGACGTCGAACGCCTCCAGCGCTGGATCGATCGCAACCTCGCTGCCGGTGTCGACCGGATGGTGGTCTTCCTCGACGACCGGGACGACGCACGGACGGCCGCAGCGCTGAACGCCCTGCCCGGGGTGGTCGCCGTCGACGCCGCCGCGTGGTGGGGAGACGAGTTCCCCTCCAAGCTGAACGTCCGCCAGCGCATCAACGCCAACGCCGCGCTGCACGTCGTGCGGGAGACCGACCCCCGCGGGTGGATGTTCCACATCGACGGGGACGAGGTCCTCCACCTCGACAGGGAGCAGCTCCTGGCGCTGCCCGAGGACACCGAGGCGGTGCGGCTCGCGCCGTTGGAGGCGCTGGCCCAGTGGGAGTGGCCCGACGACGAGGTGACGCTGTTCAAGCGCCTGCTGTCCGTCGAGGAGCTGAACCTGCTGCACCTCCTCGGCATGCTCGAGCGTCCCGCCAACGACGACTACTTCCGGGGCCACACCTCCGGGAAGTCGGGCCTGCGCGTCTCCTCGGACGCATCGTTGGACATCCACCGGGTGGTCGACGACAGCAGGAACCCGGTCTCCGCCCATCGCGCCTCCTGGCTGCAGGTGCTGCACTACGAGTCCCACACCCTCGACGAGTTCGTCCGCAAGTGGACCAACCACACGACGTCCGGTCACCGCCTCGTGGCCCGCCCCGAGCGCCGCCGCCTGGCGTCCGCGATGACCGCGGAGGGCTGGGCCCAGTGGCCGGCGGAGATCGCGGACGACGTACGTCGCAGGCTGTTCGCCGCGACCGCCCTCGACGACCGGGGCGGGCTGGAGAGGCTCGGCCTGCTGGTGGCCCCGGTCATGCCCGACGGGCCGGCCGCGCCGATGCCGGGCGACCCCCATCAGGAGGCCATCGGGGCGGGTCTCTCCGCCCTCGGGGGCACGGACCGGACGAGGTTCGGTCTCGACGCCCCGGACACCCGGGAGCCAACCACCCCGGAGCAGCAGTAACGTCACTGCCGTCACAGTCTCGCGACGACGACTCCCAGAGCGGACCGTCGGGTCAGGAGCCCCCAGGATGTTCACCCGAGTGGCGATCGTGAATCGTGGCGAGGCCGCGATGAGGCTGATCCATGCCGTCCGCGACCTCAACGCCGAGGGCGGTGGCGCACCGATCCGGTCGATCGCCCTCTACACCGACGAGGAACGTACGGCGATGTTCGCCCGGGAGGCCGACGAGGCGCATCCGCTGGGCCCGGCCTCGGCCCGCCCCTACATCGACCTGGCCGTCCTCGAGCGCGCGTTGGTCGAGTCCGCGGCGGACGCGGTCTGGGTCGGTTGGGGCTTCGTCGCGGAGGACCCCGCGTTCGCGGAGCTGTGCGACCGCCTCGGCATCACCTTCATCGGCCCGAGCGCCGACGCGATGCGCAGGCTCGGCGACAAGATCGGCTCCAAGCTCCTCGCGGAGGAGGTCGGCGTACCGGTCGCGCCGTGGAGCGGCGGCGCCGTCGACACGCTCGAGGACGCGCTGGTCGCGGCCGACCGTGTCGGCTACCCCCTCATGCTCAAGGCCACCGCCGGCGGCGGCGGACGAGGCATCCGCCGGGTCGACACCGGTGCCGAGCTCGAGGACGCCTACCAGCGCACCCGCGACGAGGCCGAGCGCGCCTTCGGCAGCGGCGTGGTCTTCCTCGAGCGCCTCGTGACCGGGGCACGCCACGTCGAGGTCCAGCTGATCGCCGACAGCCACGGCACGGCGTGGGCGGTCGGCGTACGCGACTGCACGGTGCAGCGCCGTAACCAGAAGGTGATCGAGGAGTCGGCCTCTCCCCTGCTCGACGCCGGCCAGACCGACGAGCTCAAGGCGTCCGCCGAGCGGCTGGCGCTCGCCGTCGGCTACGTCGGCGCCGGGACCGTGGAGTTCCTCTACCACCCGGGCGAGCGGACCTTCGCCTTCCTCGAGGTCAACACCCGCCTGCAGGTCGAGCACCCCATCACCGAGGTGACGACCGACCTCGACCTGGTGAAGGCACAGCTGCACGTGGCGGCTGGCGGACGGCTCGAGGGAGCCAAGCCCGCGGAGCGCGGGCACGCCGTCGAGGCACGGCTGAACGCCGAGGACCCGGACCGGGACTTCGCCCCCTCCCCCGGGCGCATCGCCCTGCTCGACCTGCCCTCGGGCCCGGGTATCCGCGTGGACACCGGCGTCGGCGAGGGCGACACCATCCCCGCCGACTTCGACTCGATGATCGCCAAGATCATCGCCTACGGCCGCACCCGCGACGAGGCCCTCGCCCGGTTGCGTCGGGCGATGGCCGAGACCACGGTGGTCATCGAGGGGGGCGCCACCAACAAGGGCTTCATCCTCGACCTCCTGGACCAGTCCGAGGTCGTCGACGGCGAGGCCGGCTGGGCCGACACCAGCTGGATCGACCGGGTCCGCGCGGAGGGACGGCTCGTCGTGCACGAGCACTCCGGCATCGCCGTGGTCGCAGCAGGCATCGAGGCGTACGAGGACGAGGCGCAGGTCGAGGTCACGCGCCTGCTCGAGAGCGCGCGCGGGGGTCGCCCCCAGGTGCAGCACAAGGTCGGCCGGGCGATCGACTTCAAGCTGCGCGGCACGGCCTACAAGGTCACCGTGATCCAGATCGGCCCGCAGCGGTTCCGGGTCGGGGTCGAGGCGGGCGGGATCGAGCAGGTCGTGCTGGCCGACGTCGAGAGGCTCGACGAGTTCCGCACCCGGATGACCGTCGGCGACCGGCGCTACCGCCTGGTCACCGCCACGCACGGCCCGGTCCACGCGGTCGAGGTCGACGGCGTGACCCACCGGGTGAGCCGCGACGAGGGCGGCGTGCTCCGCTCGCCGGCACCCGCACTGGTCGTCGCCTCACCGGTCGCGGTGGGCGACATGGTCGCGGCCGGGGCCCCGGTGCTGGTCCTGGAGAGCATGAAGATGGAGACGGTGCTGCGTGCGCCGTTCGCGGCGCGGGTGCGCGAGCTGCTCGTGCTGACCGGCAGCCAGGTCGAGACCGGAGCCCCGCTGGTCCGCCTCGAGCCCGTCGAGGAGGACGCGGCCGAGGAGGAGGCGACGCCCGCCGAGGCAGGTCCTGCCCTCGACCTGCCGACCTCCACTCCGCCTGCCTCCGCGCAGGAGCGTGCCGCGCGGGGCCGGGCCGACGTCGCCGCGATGGTGATGGGCTACGACGTGGACGCGAGCGAGGACGGCGACGTGGTCGCCGGCTATCTCGCCGCCCGCGACGAGCTCGTGGCGCAGGGTGTCGACGTGGTCGCCGACGAAATCGAGCTCCTCGGCCTGTTCGCCGACCTCGCCGAGCTCAGCCGCAACCGACCCGTCGGGGAGGACCTGCACACCGAGCTGCGCGTCCACAGCTCCAGGGAGCACTTCCACACCTTCCTGCAGAGCCTCGACGTGGACCGCGGCGCACTCCCCGAGCAGTTCCGCGACCGGCTGACCACCGTCCTCGCCCACTACGGCGTGACCGACCTGGACCGGACCCCGGAGCTGGAGGAGGCGGTGTTCCGCATCTTCCTGGCGCAGCAGCGCCCGGCGCCCGAGGTCCGCCTCGCCACCGAGCTGCTGCAGCGCTGGATCGTCGAGCCCCCGCCCGGTGCGGACCTGTCGGTCGCGGCGCGCGGCCTGCTCGAGCGACTCGTCAGGTCGACCCAGCTCCGCTTCCCTGTGGTCGGCGACCTGGCCCGCAGCACCCGCTTCCGCTGGTTCGACCAGCCGCTGGTCGACGAGGAGCGCTCGAGCGTCCTGGCGGGGGTCCGGGACGAGGTGGCGTCGCTCGCCACCGACCCCGACGCGCCCGACCGGACCGCCCGGCTGGAGGCGCTGGCCGCCATCCCCGAGCAGGTCGTGCGGTTCCTCGCCGAGCGGCTCGAGAACGGCGTACCGGAGCAGGAGCCCCTGCTCGAGGTGCTCGTACGCCGTCACTACCGCGAGCACGAGCTGCACGACCTGCGGTCCGTCGTGCTCGAGGAGCGCACCTTCGCAGTGGCCGACTACGTCCTCGACGACCGCCCGACCCGCGTGGTGTCCACGGTCGGCACCATCGCCGAGCTCGGCGACCCGGGCAGCGGCCTGGTCGCGGCCCTCGGCGACCAGGTCGCCGCGCGCGAGGCCGGTCACGAGGCCGTGGTCGACCTCTACGTGCACTGGCCCGAGGCCCCGGAGGTGCCCGAGCGGGCCAGCGCCGAGCTCGCCGGCATCGTCGCGTCGCTGCCCTTCGCCCCCGACGTACGCCGGATCGCCGTGGCGGTGTGCGCCGGTGCGGACACGCCGGTCACCTACTACACCTATCGTCCCGTCGCCGACGGCGGAGTGGTCGAGGACGACCTGGTCCGCGGCGTGCACCCGATGGTCGGGCGCCGGCTCGACCTCTGGCGGTTGCGCAACTTCCACGTGACCCGGATCGAGGCGCCCGAGGACGTGCTGCTGTACGAGTGCGTCGCGCGCGAGAACCCCGCCGACCGCCGCCTCGTCGCCCTCGCCCAGGTCCGACAGCTCGCCGTGGTGCGCGACCAGACCGGCAAGGTCACCGGCCTCCCGCACGCGGAGCGGGCCGTGGAGAACTGTCTCGAGGCGATCCGTCGCGTCCGCACGTCACGCGGCGCGGCCGGGAGCAAGCTCGACACCAACCACGTGTGGGTGCAGGTCTGGCCGGTCGTCGAGGCCGATCTCGACCAGCTCACGACGCTGCAGGACAAGATCACCCCGCTCACCGACGGCGCCGGCATCGTGGAGGTGCTCGCGCAGGGCCGCCTCGGTGGCCCCGACGGCAGCGCCACGCCCGTCGCGCTGCGATTCCACGCGCGACCCGGGGCCGGCGTCACGGCGTCCGTGGAGGCTCCACCGACCGAGCGGCTCAAGCCGCTCGACGAGTACGCCGCCAACGTCGCGCGCGCCCGCCGCCGTGGCCTGGTCTACCCCTACGAGCTGGCCGGGGTGCTCACCGGACCCGACGGAGGCTTCGTCGAGCACGACCTCGACGACACCGGCACGCTGGTGCCGGTCGACCGCGGCCCCGGGCTCAACAAGGCCGGGATCCTGGTCGCCGTCGTCACCACCCCGACCCCCCTCCACCCCGAGGGAGTCACCCGGGTCGTGCTCTGCGGCGATCCGACGAAGGCGCTCGGTGCGGTGTCGGAGCCGGAGTGCTCGCGAGTCATCGCTGCGATCGACCTCGCCGAGCGGATGCAGGTGCCGGTGGAGTGGTACGCCCTCTCGGCGGGCGCCCGCATCTCGATGGACTCCGGCACGGAGAACATGGACTGGGTCGCGGCCGGGCTCAAGCGGATCATCGAGTTCACCCAGGCCGGCGGGGAGATCAACGTCGTCGTCGCGGGCATCAACGTGGGTGCGCAGCCCTACTGGAACGCCGAGGCGACGATGCTGATGCACACCAAGGGCATCCTGGTGATGACGCCCGACAGCGCGATGGTGCTCACCGGCAAGCAGTCGCTCGACTTCTCCGGCGGGGTGTCCGCGGAGGACAACTTCGGCATCGGTGGCTACGACCGGGTGATGGGGCCCAACGGGCAGGCGCAGTACTGGGCGCCCGACCTTGCCGGCGCGTTCGGCGTGCTGATGGCGCACTACGACCACACCTACGTCGTGCCCGGAGAGACCCAGCCGCGGCGGGCCAGCACCACCGACCCCGCGGACCGCGACGTCTCGTCGTTCCCCCACGTCTCCGCCGACAGCGACTTCACCTCCGTCGGCGAGATCTTCTCCGCGGCCTCCAACCCGGACCGCAAGAAGGCCTTCGACATCCGCACCGTGATGCGTGCCCTGGCCGACCAGGACCACCCGGTGCTGGAGCGCTGGGCGGGCATGGCCGACGCGGACACCGCGGTCGTCCAGGACGCCCACCTCGGCGGCTACCCGGTCTGCCTGCTCGGGATCGAGTCGCGGCCGGTCCCCCGCCGCGGCTTCCCGCCCACCGACGGTCCGGACATCTACACCGCCGGCACCCTGTTCCCGCGGTCGTCGAAGAAGGCGGCCCGCGCGATCAACGCGGCGAGCGGCAACCGCCCCCTCGTCGTGCTCGCCAACCTGTCCGGCTTCGACGGCTCACCGGACTCGATGCGCAACCTCCAGCTGGAGTACGGCGCGGAGATCGGCCGGGCCATCGTCAACTTCGACGGCCCGATCGTCTTCTGCGTCATCTCGCGCTACCACGGCGGCGCGTTCGTGGTCTTCTCCAAGGCGCTGAACCCGCGCATGACAGTGCTGGCCCTCGAGGGGTCGTACGCCTCGGTCATCGGCGGTGCCCCGGCAGCGGCGGTCGTGTTCGCCGGCGAGGTCGAGAAGCGTACGTCGGCCGACCCCCGCGTCCGCGACGTCGACGCCCGGATCGCCGACGCCACGGGGTCTGCCAGGAGCCGCCTCGTCGTCGAGCTGGCCGACCTGAAGGCAGCGGTGCGCCCGGAGAAGATCGGCGAGGTCGCCGCGGAGTTCGACGGCGTCCACGACATCCACCGGGCGGTCCGGGTGGGCTCGGTCGACAAGGTCATCTCCGTGGAGCGGCTGCGGCCCCGAGTGATCGAGGCGATCAGCCAGGGGCTCGGCGGACCGGCCGAGTGATGACGTGAGCACCGAGGCTGCTCCGACCGTCGCTCCACGTGACTGGAGCGCGGAGCCCGCGGACGTGCTGCTCGCCGACGGCACGGTCGCAGTGATCCGGTCCTTGCGCGAGGCCGACCGTGACGCCGTCCTCGAGCTGCACGAGTCGGTGTCGGTGGACACGCTGCGGCTGCGCTTCTTCTCGCCCAGCCGGGAAGCCGGTCGGCGCTACGTCGACCACCTCTTCGACCCGGACAACACTGCCTCGGCTGCTCTGGTGGCGCTCGTCCGCGGTCGGGTCGCCGGACTGGCGACCGCCGAGGTGCTCTCCCCCGAGAGGGCCGAGGTCGCCTTCCTGATCGCCGACGAGGACCGTGGCCGCGGGCTGGGCAGCCTGCTGCTGGAGCACCTCGCCGCCCTCGGCCGCCGCCACGGGGTCAGCCGCTTCGAGGCCGAGGTCCTGGGCGACAACCACGGCATGCTCCGGGTCTTCCGGGCGGCCGGGTTCGCGGCCACCCGCACGACGGTGGCGGGAGAGGTGGAGGTCGAGCTCCGCACGGACGCCTCCCGCGAGGCCGTCGACGCCGCGGACCGGCGTGAGTGGCGAGCCGCCGCGCGGTCCCTCCGCCCGCTGCTCCACCCGACCAGCGTGGCGGTCGTCGGCGTACGACGCTCCGCGGGCGGCTTCGGCCACGGCGTGCTCGAGGCGATCCGCAGCTCGTCCTATGCCGGGACGCTGCACGTGATCCACCCCGAGGCCGGGACGATCGACGGCCTCCCCACCAGCCGCAGTCTCGGCGACCTCGACGGCCCCGTCGACCTGGTCGTCGTCGCCGTTCCGGCCGACGGCGTCGCCGACGTCCTGCGCGATGCAGCCGCCAACGGCGCGGGCGCCGCAGTGGTGATCTCGTCCGGCTTCTCCGGCGCCGGCAGCGACGACCGTCGCCTCGAGCTGCTGGGGATCGCTCGCGCACACAGCCTTCGACTGGTCGGCCCCAACTCCCAGGGCGTCCTCGACAACGGCGACGGCCTCAACGCCACGCTGCTCCACGACGTGCCGACGGTCGGTGGCCTGGCGGTCGCCTCCCAGTCCGGCGGCATGGGATTCGCTCTCATCGACCTCGCCCGTGACGTGGGCCTCGGCGTCCAGTCCTTCGTCTCGCTGGGCGACAAGGTCGACGTGTCCAGCAACGACCTGCTCGCCGCGTGGATGGACGACGACGGGGTCGCGGCCGGCGCGCTCTACCTCGAGTCGTTCGGCAACGCCCTCAAGTTCGCCCGCACCGCTCGTCGCTTCGCCGAGCAGAAGCCATTGCTGGCCGTGGTCGGGGGACGGTCCCGGGCCCGCCAGGATCCGACCGCCACCTCCACCGTCGGTGTGGGTGTCGACGCGCTGCTCGACCAGTCCGGGGTGATCGCCTGCCGGACCGGCGCCGAGCTGACCGAGACCGCGCTGCTGTTGGTGGAGCAGCCGCTCCCGGCCGGGCTCCGGGTGTGCATCGTCTCCAACACCGGTGGCGTGGGCGCGCTCACGACCGACCGTGCCGACCTCCAGGGCATGGTCGTCGCGACGACCTCCGACCGGTTGAGCGATGCGTTGCTGGCAGCCGTCCCCGGCGCAGTCGACGTGCGCAACCCGGTCGACCTCGGAGCCGACGTCACGCCCGAGGAGCTCACGGCCGCGCTGCGTGAGGTGCTCGAGGCCGACGAGGCGGACGCCGTCCTCGTCCTGCTCGTCGCCAACCGGCTCACCGACCGCGACGCACTCTTCGCGGCCGTCGCGCAGGCGCGACCCTCGGGCGCCGACCTCCCCCTGCTCCTCGTCACCCCCGGCGCCGCGTTCGACGCGGCGCGTGGCCTCCCGGGGGTCACCGTCTATCGCACCACCGATGCAGCGATCGGGGCACTGGGCCGGGCCATGCGCTACGCCGCGTGGCGACGCGTCCCGGCCGACGAGCCGGAGGTCGAGCTCGGCACCCGCGGTGTCCACGCCCGCACCTGGGTGCGCTCGCGACTGGCCTCCCGCAGCGGCGAGCCGGAGTGGCTCGCGCCGGCGGCGCAGGCGGAGCTCCTCGCGCCCTACGGCATCCACCTGGTCGGTCGCCTCGCCACTGGCCCCGACGAGGCGGAGGCGGTCGCCGCGTCGATCGGCTACCCGGTGGCCCTCAAGGTGGCCGACCCGACGGTGCTGCACAAGTCCGACCGCGGCCTGGTCCGGATCGACGTACGCACCGGAACGGACGTTGCCGATGCCGTACGCCGCTTCGGCGAGGAGCTGGGCGACGACCGCGTCGAGGTGCTGGTGCAGCCGCTGGTGCTGGGGCACGTCGCCTCGGTGGGCCTCGTGCACGACCCGCAGCTCGGACCGCTGGTCCGGGTCGGCGGCGGAGCCGCGGGAACGGCCGGCAGCTGGGCCGAGGAGGTGCTGCTGCTTCCTCCCGTGGAGGCAGCCGACGCCACTCGCGCCGTGCGTGCCCTCCGGCTCTGGCCACAGCTGGTCGGCGACCATGGCCTGGAGGAGGTGGACCTCGCCCCGCTCGAGGCACTGGTGATGTCCGTGGGCCGGCTGGCCGTCGACGTCCCGCACGTTGCCGCCCTCACGCTCGAGCCTGTGGTCGTCAACGCCCACGGGATCTTCTGCGTGGACGTGAAGCTCCGCATCGCCGAGCCGGCCGAGATCGACGCCGGTGTCCCGAGGCGGCTCCGCTCCTAGTGCGCGCGCACGTCCGGGCTAGCGTCGCACCACCGCGAGGGCCTGCCGTGCGATCTCCCACTCCTCGTCGGTGGGCACGACCAGCACCGCGACCTCCGACCCGTCGGGCGAGACGATGCGGTCCTCCCCCGAGGGCGACTCGTTGCGGGTCGGGTCAAGGGCGATCCCGAGCCGGTCGAGACCACCGAGGGCCGCGGCCCTCAGCTCCGGGCTGTGCTGACCGACGCCGCCGGTGAGGACGACGGCGTGCAGCTCCCCGAGCGCGGCGTAGTAGGCGCCGACGTACTTGCGCACGCGGTAGGCGTAGACGTCGAAGGCCAGCGTCGCCGCCGCGTCTCCGGCCGCGCATCGGCGGGTCAGCTCACGGAAGTCGTTGACGCCCGACAGGCCGAGCAGGCCGGACTCGCGGTAGAGCGCCCGGTCGATCTCGTCCAGTGACAGGCCGAGCTCGCGGTGGAGGTGGCCGTGGACGGCCGGGTCGACGTCACCGGAGCGGGTGCCCATCACCAGCCCTTCCAGCGGGGTGAGGCCCATGGACGTGTCGACGGACCGCCCACCGCGGATCGCAGCGGCCGACGCCCCGTTGCCGAGGTGCAGCACGACGAGGTGGGTGTCCTCGACCGCACGCCCGAGCAACGCCGCGGCCCGTCGCGAGACGTAGGCGTAGGACGTGCCGTGGAAGCCGTAGCGCCGGATCCGGTGCTCGTCGCGCCAGCTCCGTGGCAGGGCGTAGGTGTAGGCGTGCTCGGGCATCGTCTGGTGGAAGGCGGTGTCGAAGACGGCGACCTGCGGCACGTCGGGGAACAGCCGCAGTGCGACCCGCATCCCCTCCAGGTTGGCGGGGTTGTGCAGGGGTGCCAGCGGGACCAGGTCCTCGACGGCCTCCAGCAGCCGGTCGTCGACGACCGCCGGCTCGGCGAAGAGGGTGCCACCGTGCACGACCCGGTGCCCGACGGCGGCCAGGGATTCGCGGTCGATCGCGGGCCCGTGGCGGTCGAAGGCGCCGAGCGCGGAACGGAGCGCGTCCTCGAAGTCCGCGACGCGTCGCTCCTCGGTGTGGTGCTGACCGCCGACCGAGTGCGTGAGCGCGCTGCTGTCCTCGCCGATGCGCTCCACCGAGCCGGACGCCTCGGCGGCACCCGACACGCCGTCGAGGAGCCGGTACTTCAGGGACGACGACCCCGCGTTGAGGACCAGCACGCGGTTCGTCACGAGCGCTCCTGCGCCTGGATGGCGGTGATCGCGACCGTGTTGACGATGTCACGCACGAGCGCGCCCCGCGACAGGTCGTTGACCGGCTTGCGCAGGCCCTGCAGCACCGGGCCGACCGCCAGCGCCCCGGCCGAGCGCTGCACGGCCTTGTAGGTGTTGTTGCCCGTGTTGAGGTCGGGGAAGACGAACACCGTGGCGCGCCCGGCGACAGCCGAGTCGGGCAGCTTGGTCCGCGCGACCGCGGCGTCGATCGCGGCGTCGTACTGGATCGGTCCCTCGACGGGCAGGTCCGGCGCACGTTCGCGGACCCGCGCCGTCGCCTCCGTGACCTTCTCGACGTCCGTGCCGCTGCCGGACGTGCCGGTCGAGTACGACAGCATCGCGACCCGCGGCTCGACGCCGAAGGCAGCTGCTGTGCGGGCGGAGGCGATGGCGATGTCGGCCAGCTGGGTGGCGGTCGGGTCGGGGTTCACCGCGCAGTCGCCGTAGACGAGCACCTGGTCGCGCAGGCACATGAAGAACACCGACGACACCACCGACACCTCGGGGACCGTGCGGATCACCTCGAGCGCCGGGCGGATGGTGTGCGCGGTGGTGTGCACCGCTCCCGACACCATCCCGTCGGCGAGGCCGAGCTCGACCATCATCGTGCCGAAGTAGGAGACGTCGACCACGATGTCGCGGGCAGCCTCGAGGTCGATGCCCTTGTGCGAGCGACGCTGGTGGTAGTCGTGCGCGAACCGCTCACGCAGCTCCGCGTCGTAGGGGCTGAGCAGCGTCGCGGCGGAGACGTCGATGCCGAGCTGGGCCGCCTTGGCCCGGATGATCATCGGGTCGCCGAGCAGGGTCAGGTCGGCGACGTTGCGGCGCAGCAGGATGTCGGCAGCGCGCAGGATCCGCTCCTCCTCCCCCTCGGGCAGGACGATGTGGCGACGGTCGGCGATCGCGTCGTCGAGGACCTGGTGCTCGAACATCAGTGGCGTCACGACCGAGGTGCGAGCCAGCTCGAGACCGCCCATCAGCTCCTCGCCGTCGACGTTCTCGGCGAAGAGCGTGAGGGCCGTCGCGATCTTGCGCGGCGAGTCCTTGTCCAGGCGTCCGCGGCGGTTGGTCAGCGCGGTCGACGTGGCGTGCGTGCCGAGGTCGGTGGCGATCATCGGCAGCGCCACGTCGAGCCCGTCGAGCAGCCGCCCCACCTGCTCCGGCAGGTCAAGCCCGCCGTTGAGGACGATGCCGGAGATCTGGGGGAAGTTCGCCGACTGGTGCGCCGTGAGGACGCCGAGGACCACCTCGGGACGGTCGCCGGGGGTGACGACCAGGGCGCCGTCGAAGAGCCGGTCCAGCACGTTGGGCAGGGTCATCGCCGCGACGACGAGGCCCGGGACCTCGCGCGACAGCTGGCTCTCGTCACCGCGCACCAGGCGGCCGTCGCAGGCCGCCATCAGGTCCCCGACCGACGGCGCGCTCAGCAGCGGCTGCTCGGGCAGCGCGAACGCCGGCACGCCGTCACGTCGCAACGCCTTCGCCGTACGCCCGGTCGCCGCAGGGTCGACGCGGTTGGCGATGACGGCGAAGAGCGTCGCGTGGTTGGCAGCGAGCTCGGCCTGCGCCATCGCGGCAGCCGTGCAGAGCTGACCCACGTCTCGGCCCTGGCCGTTGAGGACCAGCAGGACCGGCACGCCGAGGTTGGCGGCGACCCGGGCGTTGAAACCGAACTCCGCTGGCGCGCCGACGTCGGTGTAGTCGCTGCCGACGATGACCACGGCGTCGCTCTTCGCCGCCACCTGGTGGTAGCGCGAGACGATGCGCTCCATCGCGCCGTCGGGGTCGGCGTGCACGTCGTCATAGCTGACGCCGGCGCACTCGTCGTAGGTCAGGGAGACGGCGTCGTGCGAGACGAGCAGGTCGAGGACGTAGTCGTGCACGTCACCCGTCGACGCCTCGGCTCGGACCACGGGTCGGAAGACCGCCACCCGCGCCACCCGTCGCGACAGCTGTTCCAGCACCCCGAGCGCCACCGCGGACTTGCCGGTGAAACCCTCGACCCCGGCCACGTACACGCTGCGTGCCATGGACCGAGCCTAGCGACTGGCGCCGGTGCCGGGTGCCCGGTCGGGTCGAGCGGGCTCGGGCACACTGAGCACCGTCCGGTCCCTACCCGAGGAGAATCGTGTCCGACCCCACCCTGGCGAGCCGCGTCGCCCCCACCGGCACCCTCCGTGTCGTCGTCAACCTCGGCAACCCCGTCCTGGCGCAGGGCACCGAGGAAGACCCCCGCGGCGTGACGGTCGCGATCGCACGCGAGGTCGCGGACTGGCTGGGCGTGCCGCTCCACCTCGAGTGCGTGGACGCCGCGCGCGACTCCTACGCCGCCATCGTCGAGGGTCGCGCCGACCTCTGCTTCCTGGCCAACGAGCCCGCCCGGGAGGAGGGGGTCGCCTTCACCGCCCCCTACGTCCTCATCGAGGGCGTCTACGTCACCGACGCGGACTCGCCGCTCCAGAGCTCGGACGAGGTCGACCGCGACGGCACACGCATCGGGGTCCGGGCGGGGTCGGCGTACGACCTGTTCCTGAGCCGGTCGCTGCAGCACGCCGAGATCGTGCGCGCGGACGAGGCCACCGACGTGTTCGAGGAGCAGCGGCTCGAGGTCGCCGCCGGGGTGCGCCAGCCGATGGAGGACTACGTCGCAGCGACGGGCCGTCGGATCCTCGAGCCGGCCTTCATGCAGATCTCCCAGGCCGTCGGCCTCCCCCGGCACGTGGACGCCGACGCGGTGTCAGCGGTCGCGGCCAAGCTCGAGGAGCTGAAGGCCTCCGGCTTCGTCCGCGACGAGCTGGCGCGCAGCGGCGTCGAGGCCACCGTCGCGCCTCCAGCACCGGACTGGGTCGGTCAGGACGGGTAGAGGTTCTGCAGGCGCACCTGGCCGCGGGACACGAGTCGGTCGTCGCCGTCGCGCGTCTCCACGATCCACACCTGCTGCGAGCGACCCCGGTGCAGTGGCGTGGCCTCCGAGGTCATCGCGCCCTCCGAGACGGCGCGGTAGAAGTCGGTGTTGTTGTTGACGCCCACCACCTGCCCCCGCTCGCCGAGCCACGTGCCGGCGCCGATGCTCGCCAGCGTCTCGACGACGCTGCAGTGGACCCCGCCGTGCACGATGCCGTAGGGCTGGTGCAGTGCGGGGCGGGCCACCCACGTCGCGGCCACCCGATCGGCCTCGACGCTCGTGAACTCGAGACCGAGGTAGTCGATGAACGCGCCGTTCTCGCCACCGACGAGATCGGTGGGACCGGTTGAGCCGTCGGGATCATTCGTCATGTCCACCATGATGGCGCGAGCGGTCAGGCGCGCGAACGACGGGCCCAGAGTCCGCCGACGTAGGCCACGAGCAACGCTCCGACGACCGAGCCGATGAGCCCACTGGGGCGCAGCGCGAGGCCGTCGCCGGCGAGCAGGCTCGCCAGGAGGCCGCCGACGAACGAGCCGATGAGACCGGTGACGAGTGCGGTCGTCCAGTCGATGTCGTTCATCGAGCGGCCGAGGATCAGCTGGGCGATGCCGCCGGCGAGGATGCCGAAGCACAGGATGGCGAGGATGAGCATGCCCGAAAGGGTAGTCCCGAACCGCACCTGGAGCGTGGTGCCGCGCAGGTCGATCAGAACGGCCTCATCGCACGTCCTGTGGCGTAGCCTCATTGTCAGCATCGGATCACATGACGTTGGGCTCGGGACCCGACGACCGGTCATGGAACGCGTGCCGTCTCACGAGGGATCGGTCCGGCCTGCGATGTGCGCTCGATCCTCGACCGTCGGCGACCCCGGGCCCGACGAGCCGCCCGTCTTCGTCTTCCGCGACGTCGATGGGCAGATCGAGGACCCGCAACGGCTCAAGCAGCTCAGGGACACCGGACTGCTGGCGGCATGGAACCGCCCCGCCCTCGACGCCGTGACCCACCTCGCCGCGCAGATGACCGACTCGCTGGCGTCGATGGTCACGCTCGTCGAGGTCGACCGCCAGGTCTTCCCGAGCGTCGAGGGACTGGCCGGGTCGCTGGTCGAGCCGGACGAGACGCCGATCTCGCACTCCCTCTGCCAGTTCGTGGTCATGAACGACGCGCCGCTGGTCGTGTCGGACGCCAGGACGCACCCCGTCCTGGCCGGGCACCCGGCGGTCGAGAGCGGCGACGTGGTCGCGTACGCCGGCTATCCCGTGCACGCGCCGGACGGCGCCGTGATGGGCGCCCTGTGCGTGATCGACGAGGTCGCGCGCACCTGGACGCCTGAGCACCTCTCCGGCCTGCAGGACCTCGCCAGGACGGTGGACACCGAGATCGCGCTGCGTCTCAGCCGGCGCGCGCTCCACCTCGACCACGAGCGACTGATGCGCGTCCTCGACGGCACCTCCCACACCCTCATCCTCATCGCGGACGTGGACGGCGTCATCCGCACGATGAACCACGCCGCCGAGATCGCCCTGACTCCGGTCGCTGACCTCCTCCCGCCGGAGAGCCTGTCCGACCTCACCGGGTCCCGCCGGCCCTGGGAGCCCCCGGGGGACGTCGAGGACGATGCCCAGGAGGTGACCCTGCTGCTCCCCTTCGGGGAGCAACGCACCTACTCGGTCCGGGTGAGCGCCGTGTGCGACCCCGAGGGCGTGGTCGACGGCTACATCGTCGTGGGCGAGGACGTCAGCACCCCACGACTGACGCAGGACCTCCTGCAGGACGCCTCGCGCCAGCAGGTCGATCTCGTCGAGCGCCTCAAGGCCCTCGACGACCAGCGCAGCACGTTCATCGCCACCGCCAACCACGAGCTCCGCACGCCTCTGACCAGCATCCTGCTCTCCGGCGAGATGCTGCGTGAGGACGACGCCCAGGAGCTCACGAAGAGACAACGCGACCTGGTCGACGTGGTGGTGCGCAACGGCCGCCGCCTGCAGCGCCTCGTCGAGGACATGCTGGGCTTCTGCCAGATCCAGTCCGAGCCCGGTCTCCCCCACGCCGGGGTCGAGGTCAAGCAGCTCACCGACCAGGCCTGGGCCGGTGTCCAGGGCCACCTCGCCGGTCGCCACCTGACCACTGCCCTCGACGTGCCGTCGGACGTGCCCGACGTGCCCGGCAACCCCCAGCAGCTCGACCGCGTCCTCACCAACCTGCTCATCAACGCCATCAACTTCACCCAGGACGGTGGCACCGTCCGCCTGGCGGTGGAGTCCGACTGCGAAGGCGTCACGTTCGAGGTCCGCGACACCGGCCGCGGGATCCCCGAGAAGGATCAGTCGGCCGTGTTCGAGCCGTTCTTCTGCACCCACGACGGACGCAGGGACGTCACGCAGGGGGCTGGCATCGGTCTCGCCGTCGCGCGTCGCATCGTCGAGTCCCACGGGAGCCGCATGAGGCTGACCTCCAGCGTGGGCGAGGGAACGACGATGAGCTTCACGATCGCCCACGCGGTGGCGTAGGGAGCCCGCGTATCGTCGAGGAAGTGAGCCACGCCCCGTCACCCACCGTGACCCTCGACCACCGCTTCGCGCGCGACCTCCCCGAGCTCGCCGTCGCGTGGCAGGCCGAGGACACGCCGGCCCCGGCGCTGCTGGCGCTCAACGACTCGCTGGCCGTCGAGCTCGGCCTCGACCCCGACTGGTTGCGCAGCCCGGCCGGCATCGGCCTGCTGACCGGCACCGACGTGCCGGACGGTGCGACTCCGGTCGCGCAGGCCTACGCCGGCCACCAGTTCGGCGGCTACTCCCCCCGCCTCGGTGACGGACGAGCGCTCCTGCTCGGCGAGCTGACCGACTCCTTTGGTCGCATCCGCGACCTGCACCTCAAGGGTTCGGGGCGTACGCCCTTCTCGCGCGGTGGTGACGGGCTGGCGGCCGTCGGACCGATGCTCCGCGAGTACGTCATCAGCGAGGCCATGCACGCCCTCGGTATCCCCACCACCCGCTCGCTCGCCGTGGTCGCGACGGGTCGCGGCGTGCACCGCGAGACCGTCCAGCCGGGTGCCGTGCTGGCGCGGGTGGCGGGCAGCCACCTGCGGGTCGGCTCGTTCCAGTACGCCGCCGCCACAGGCGACGTCGACCTGCTGCGGCGCCTCGCCGACCACGCGATCGCTCGCCACCACCCGGAGGCCGCGGAAGCGGAGCAGCCGTACGACGCGCTCTTCCGCGCCGTCGTCGCGGCGCAGGCCTCCTTGGTCGCGCGCTGGATGCTGGTCGGCTTCATCCACGGGGTGATGAACACCGACAACATGACGATCTCGGGCGAGAGCATCGACTACGGCCCGTGCGCGTTCATGGAGGCCGTCGACCCGGCCACGGTCTACAGCTCCATCGACACGGGCGGTCGCTACTCCTACGCCAACCAGCCGGTCGCGGCGGAGTGGAACCTCGCCCGGTTCGCCGAGTCGCTGCTGCCCCTGCTGGCCGAGACGCAGGACGAGGGGGTCGCGATCGCCACCGAGTCACTCAGGACCTTCCGCGGCCACTACGCGGCGGTCTGGTCGGCCGGCATGCGCGCCAAGCTCGGACTCGCCGGCGCTCCCGACGACGCGACCACGTCGCAGCTCGGCACGGACCTGGTCGCCCTCCTGCAGGCCGACCGGGTCGACCACACCTCCTTCTTCCGAGCGCTCGGCGCGGCGGCCCGCGGTGACGCGGAGCCGGCCCGAGGTCTGTTCCTCGACCTCGAGGGCTTCGACGCCTGGACCGCGCGATGGCTCGCGCTGGGCCCCGACGCCACGGCGATGGACCGGGTCAACCCCGTCTACATCCCCCGCAACCACCTCGTCGAGGAAGCACTCACTGCCGCCACCTCCGGAGACCTCGACCCGCTCGGGCGGCTGCTGTCAGTCGTCTCCCAGCCCTACGACGTACGCCCGGGGCTGGAGCGGTACGCCGAACCCGCGCCGGACTCGTTCGGCGACTACCGCACGTTCTGCGGGACCTAGGACGGTTCCGCCCCGTCGGCCCCACCTGGCCGCACCCCCGGTGCGACAGCAAGGGCCCCCGCCGTAGCGGGGGCCCTGCTGGTGCTCCGAGGTTGCGTCAGGTCAGCCGAGCGACAGGGGCAGGGCGAACTGGTTGCCCGTCGTCGCCGGCAGTCCCAGCTCGTCGGTCGTGGCCGAGCGCATCTTCCAGGCGGACTGGGTCGGTTGGTTGGTCGGGACGCCGCAGTTCCAGCCGCTTGCGCCGGAGTTGTCGAAGCCGCCGATGGCGGGCATTGCGGCAGAGGTGGCGAAGCCGTTGGCGACCGTCTCGATCACCATCCACTGGTTGAGCGAGTGCGAGTAGACAGCGCTCTTGCCGTACATCGTCTGCGGCGTCGAGTTGCCGGCGTTCCAGTAGGCGTCACCCGAGCAGTTGCCCGCGTAGTAGAGCTGGCCCTTGGCAGCCTGGCCGTCCCAACCGACGTTGAGGATGTAGCCCGTGGAGGTCTCGATCAGGACTCCTCGGCTGTACTGGGCGACGCCGTTGCCGGCGCCGGGCGAGCCGGCGGAGATGATCTTGCCCAAGGTCACGCCATTGCGGTCCTTGAGGACGGCCCCGCCGCCCGAGGCACCTGCCGGGCCGGCCGGACCTGTAGCGCCCGTGGTTCCCTGCGGACCAATCGCACCGGTGTCACCCTTGATCCCCTGCGGACCGATCGGACCGATGGGACCGACGGGACCGAGCGGTCCGATCGGGCCTTGCGGACCGGTGGCGCCGGTGGTGCCCTGCTGGCCGTTGGCTCCCTGCGCACCCACGGCGCCTGTCGCGCCCGTCGCACCGGCAGCGCCCGGCGCTCCGGTGTCGCCCTTCGGTCCGACCGGACCGCGGAGGTTCACGACAGCGGCCCAGCCACCAGCGGTCTTCTCGTAGGCGTCGTAGGTGGTGGTGTTCAGGTACCAGTCGCCCATGGCACCAGTCCCGGGCGCCGGGGAGGTCGTGCCCTGGAGCCACTTGGTCCCGTCGACGCCGGTGTCGCCCTTGGTGCCGTCGACGCCGGTGTCGCCCTTGGCGCCGGTGTTGCCCGTGGCTCCCTGCGGACCGACCGCCCCGGGCGCGCCGGTGGCGCCCATGATGTTGACGCGCAGCTCCCAGCCTGACGGGGTGTTCTTGTAGGCGTTGCCGGTGGTGGTGTCGACGTACCAGTCACCCGTGACGCTGCCTTCCTCGGTCGGCGCGCCGACGCCCGAGTTCCAGCGGGTCTTCAGCGTGGCCACGGCCTCGGTGCTGAGCTGGCGGGTCTCGATGGTGCGGTTCTTGATGTCCGCGGAGGTGATCGAGCCGTCCTTGATGTCGCGGCCCGTGATCATGGCGCCGGCGGTGGCTCCGCCGACACCGGCCGAGACCACGAGGGCGCCGGCGACGACCAAGGCAGGAACGGTGCGGCCCTTGAGGCGCGCAGGAATGGAGAAAGGCACGAAGATGACTCCCGGAGTCGGTGGCGTCCACCCGATTGGCGGAGCGGCGCCTGGAGCCTAGGAGCGTCCCGGACGCCTGTCCGGCGAATCGATCAAGATCACGGCCTCCATGGCGGGCCAGCCACTCAACCCTGACCGGATTGAAGAGCTCTGCGGTCACTCTGAGGTGCGAGCACGAGGGTTGCGCGCTCATCGGCAGATCCGGACGTCAGTCGCAGAGCGTCTGTCCGTACTCGATCAGCGGTTGGAGGTCCATGCGGCCGTCGGGTCGGGAGTCGTCGGTAGCCCAGATCTTGGTGAACGTAGTGGACGTGCCACGGCCGCCGGTGTCGTTGTCGATGATGGTGACGTGATCGGCGACGCGGACGGCGACCACGCCGCTGTCGCAGGCGAGTGGAACCGAGTCGACGGTCAGTGGCCATGCCGTGCCGACGTCGCTTCGGTGGACTGTGGTCGTCTCGCTGAAGGCCTCGTTCGGTGAGCCGCACGCGCTCAGGAGAGCGACGCAGCCGAGAGAGATGAGGAGTCGGTGCACGCCCGGAGTGTATGGCGCACCTCGACCAAGTGGCGCCAGACAGCGGGCCACATCTCGGCAGATCCGCGCTCACATCGCGGCATGAGCGGACGCTTTGGAGAAGCCGTCCTCCGTCTTCTGTCGAGGTGGCTGCTTGCTCTGCGCGGTCAGACCGCGGACGGGCCGCCGGGCCGTCCCGGGGAGGGGGCGGCCCGGCTGCTAGCTAACCCACTGCGGGGCCTACAAGATGCGCCTATCGCTGGGTCAGATGCGCTTCTCGCAGTCCCGCACCCGCTCACCCTGACAGACGTCGCGCTGGAGTCCACCGCTGACGCGGTCCTTTCCGGGGCCGCCGATGAGGCGATCCTTGCCGGGGCCGCCCGCGATGGTGTCGCGGCCACGGTCGCCAACAAGGCGGTCATCGCCGCTGCTCCCGTCGATGAGGTCGTTGCCAGGGCCGCCATAGATCGTGGCCTCGTAGTTGGAGCACCGAGGCTTGGTCCAGGGGTCTCCGTCATAAAGTACGTGCCTGGCCTCAGCGTCGAGTATGTCTCGGCCCTTCATTCCCTCGATGGTCGTCCGGCACGCGATGACCTTGATGTGGTCCGCGCGGTCGGTGCCGATGACGTCGGCGCGCTTCGCGGCCACTGTGAGTCCATTGAAGCCGCGGACGCGGACCGAGTCCTCCACGCCCATCTTGGTGGCCGTCACCCGGGAACGGCTCAGGTCGGCGCGCACGCGGTCGTGGCTATGGAGGTCGAGCAGCAGTTCGTTGTACCCGCCGTCGCCCTTGATCCGCGTCGCCTTTCCTCCCAGGCTGTTCGACACGTAGAGGTCGTTCCCGCCGCCGAGCGCGATGTCGCGGTTATACGTCGTCGCCGCGTCGACCTTGACGCGCTCGGCGCTGTTGGTTCCGCGGAACGTGAACCGTCCGTACTCGGCCGACGTAGTGAATTCGAGCCCGGCGAACTGGCCCGTCCAGGTGAGCGCCGTGTCGACCCTCGTCACCGTGCCGCTGGCGTCCATGGTGACGTCGCCGTTGGCGGATCGAACGCCCAAGATGCCGCCCGGGTCGTGGGAACGGGCGGATCGACCGCTCAAGACGCCGCCCGTGCCCACTGACACCGCGCCCGGGGCGGTTTGGATGCCGCTCCAACTAACTTCGCCGAAGGCGAGGTCGATGATGTCGGCGTTCGGCTGGCCTACCATTCCGGTGATGACGACGCCGTAACCGCTGGCGCGGATGATGTCGGCCTCGGTGTCGGTGCCGTCGACGGTGCCCGCGTAGATCGTGGCTCCGCCGAGCGCGGAGGGGATGAACGTGTCGGCCCCTCCGCCGAGGATCATGATGACGCGGGGAGCGTAGGTCGCGCGCTGGATGGTTGCGCACACCATGTCGTCGCCGCCGAGCGCGTCGACATTCGTCGCGCCGTTCGTGACGATGACGTCCGCGCCCTCCGTTCCGGTGATCTGGCCCCCGGGCGTCCCGACGATGGTCGCCGCCTGCCCCTGACATGTCTCGCCCGCTGCGGCGGCCGTGCCCACAGGTGCGAGCAGCGCCGCGCCTAGAAGCGCGACGGCGGCCAGACTGATGGTCCTCATGATTCCCCTTGATCGTTGACGAAGCAGTATGACTACGCAACGGACCAGAAAGTTGTCACGAAGTGCTGACGGACGCCGACGTCCGCTCATCGGCATGAGCGGGTGACCTCAACGCGGCAGATGCGGATGTTCACAGCGGGGTCTGCGGGACGGTCGAGACAGCCGCTTGACTCTCGCAACCGCGAACGCCGACAACTAGTCACGAGGTCGGCGCGTCTTAGCAAGGACCGTCGCATGCGACGTACCGTGACCGACACGCTGCCCACCGTCATCGGGGGGTGGCTCACCCAAGGGGGAACCGTGCTTCAACGTTCGACCACACTTGTTGTCACCGCGCTTGTTACGGGGGCGCTGAGCGCACCGTCTTCGGCGGCTTCGGCCACTGCCGAGACCTGCCAAGGCCGGGCGGCCACGATCGTCGGCACTGGCCCGACCATTCAGGGCACGCCGGGTGATGACGTCATCGTCACCGGCACCTCCCAGCGTACCTACGCTGTCGCTGGGAACGACCTGGTGTGCGTGAGCCCGTCCGCCGTGTTGGTGGTCGCGGGCGACGGCGATGACGTGGTGGACGCGTCCCAGGCTGGGTTGACAACAAGCGTTACCTATCTAGGTGCTGGTCTCGACCGCTACCTCGGGGGACCTGGCCCAAGCTATGTGTACGCGGACGGGACGGATGACACCGTGACAGACGCCTGGCGGGCGTACCTGACGGTCACCGCGCCTGTGACGGGGACACCTGGCACCTACACCGGTGGCGGGATCGCCGTCTGGTCGGCCGACCAGGACGTGGAGATCGACCTGGACACCAACATGGTGACGGTCGGCGGGGTCCATGCGGTCAACCTGTCTGGGATCGTTCACGCGGGCGTAGTCGCGCCGCGCGCGGTGTTGCGAGGCAACGCCGAGGACAACTACCTGTGGGGGGCGGGATGCGATGTGCTGTTCGTCGGGAAAGGCGGAAACGACACCCTCCGCGGTGCTTCTTACTCCGACGACTCCCCCTACGCCCAGATCAAATCGGAGTGCGTGGGCATGAAAGCCACTATGCGTGGTGGATCCGGCGACGACAGCATCCAGGGGTGGCAGGGCCTCAACCGGTTGGTCGGGAACGCAGGCAACGACGAACTCCAAGGCCGCGCCCTATCAGACGTGCTTCTCGGTGGCAGCGGCCGCGACGACCTCAGGGGCGGCGAGGGGTCGGACGTGCTCCGCGGAGGCGGCGGACGCGACACCGCCTACGGGCAGGATGGCCGGGACCGCTGCGATGCCGAACGCGAGCGTCGCTGCGAACGCTGAAACCGCTAGGGCTGACGATCGCCCGGGGCGCTCAATCGGCATGAGCGGACGCCCGACTTTCGGCAGATCCGCGCATATCGCGGCACATGAGTGCGTTCCCGGGCGGGACGAGAACGTAGGTGGAATGCGATGTGGTGGTCGGTGGGTCCGGCACGATGGGACGCGTGAGTCCTGACTTCGCCTGTCGCGAGCTGCCGCACGGCGGCATTGAGTTTGACCTTCTCGGGCCCTGGTCGCCAGAGGCTGCGGAGGCATTCCACGAGTCGGGAGCTGACCGCCTGGTTGCCAACTACGCGCGCGGATTCGCGGCTCGCGATCTGCGGTTCCTCGTGGGTCTCCCGCTCCGTGAGCTCGAAGTTCTCGCTCGCACCATCGACGACCTTGGACCGGTTCACGAGCTTGGCGACACACTGGAGTCGTTGGCGATCACGACAGGTTCAGGCACACAGATCGACCTCGCTCGCCTTCCCCGGCTCGAGGACGTCTCGTGCGACTGGCGCCAGGTAGCCGACAGCATCGCGGAGACCGATGCCCTCGAACGGGTCTCGTTGCTGGCGTACGACTCTCAGGACCTGCAGCGCCTCGCCCATCTGCGCCAGCTGCGCGCTCTGCGGATGAAGGAGAGGCCCGCGCTGCGCACCCTCGAAGGAGTGCAGCAACTCTCGTGGCTCGACACACTGGAGATCTACACGGCCCCGCTGCACGACATCACCGCCCTGGCAGAGGTGAGGTCTCCAGCGCTTCGCGCGCTGGCTCTGGGCGGCTGCAAGCAGGTCACAGAGCTCGACGCGGTGGCGGCGTGCGAGGCACTGGAAGAGCTCGACGTGAGCGAATGCGGCGCGATAGTGAGTCTGTCTCCGATCGCCGACCTGGATCGGCTGAACCGGCTGTACTTGTACGGATCGACCAACGTGCTGGACGGTGATCTGTCACCGCTGCTCGGACTACGTCGGCTGCGCGATCTGCGCATGGCGAGCCGCCGGACCTACACGCCGAGCCTTGCCGACGTGAAGCGCCAGCTCGGGCTGGAGGACTGAGCTCTCCAGAAGCGACCCCAGGAGGAGCTCATCCGGCGCACCGACACGGGCCAGACCAACTTCGACGAGCTGCACTCGTGGGACTGACTGTCAGGTGAAGGCGCCATGACTGCCGCCTGCGCCGACTGAGTGCCTCTTGCGGGTTGGTCGCAGTGCGAGCACGCTTGACCTACGAACTGCCGAACGAGGAGTCCTCATGGACACCGGGACCGCGTTGCTGGTCAGCGTTGCCGCGGGCGCACTGCTCGGCGCAGCGTCATCCTTGGTCACGCGTCGGGTGAGCTTCCTTGCGGGCATCTTGTTCGCGGCAGCTTTCGCGGCCGTTGGCCTCGTCGTGCTCGCGGCTCGCGGCGAGGAAGCCTTTGCTCCGGTCGTGGGGGCGATGCTTGCGTTCGGCGTCGTTGCGACACTGCTCGATCCGCGCGCCAGGCGCGGTACGAACTGGACCACCGGTGAGCAGGTGGTCGTCGGGACCACCTTCGTCGTGTTGGCGGCCTTCGTGCTCACGCAGCGAAACGAGGACGGCTCGCTGTCGTCGTTCCTGCTGTACCTCGCGTACATGCTGCCCATGTACGGCGTCGGGGTATGGGCCGCGCTGTCATTCCGGTCATCACGGCGGTGAGTCAGGTTCCGTTCCGCGCACTGACGCCATGTCCAGACCCCTGCGTGGCCCACGAGACGCGCTAGACGCGCGGTCAGATGCGCTTCTCGCAGCGCCGAACCTTCTCGCCCTGGCACACGTCGCGCCCTTCCCGACCTTCCACGTTGTCCCTGCCCGGGCCGCCGATGAGGCGGTCATCGCCGTACCTCCCGGTGATGGCGTCGTTGCCGGGGCCGCCGATGAGGCGGTCGTCGCCCATGCTCCCAGTGATGGTGTCGTTGCCAGGCCCGCCATCGATCGTGGCCTTGTAGTTGGAGCACCGGGGCCTGGTCCAAGAGTCTTCGCCATAGCCTTCGTACTTGACCTCAGCGGCCGATCCGTCCCGGCCCTTCATTCCCTTGATGGTCGTCCGGCACGCGATGACGATGATGCCGTTCGCGCGGTTGGTGCCGATGACGTCGGCGCGCCTCGCGGTCACGGTGAGGTCGTCGAAGCCGCGGACGCGGATCGATTCCTCCACGCCCGCCCTGGTGGCCGTCACCCGGGAACGGCTCAGGTCGGCGCGCACCCGGCCATAGCCAACGAGCTTGAGCAGCAGGTGGTTGCGCCCGCCGTCGCCCTTGATCCGCGTCGCCCTTCCGCCCAGGCTGTCCGACTCGTAGGAGTCCTTGCCGCCACGGAGCGCGATGTTGCGGTCATACGTCGTCGGCGCGTCGACCTTGAGGTGCTCGGTGCCAGCGGTACCGCGGAACGTGAAGAGCCCGTACTCGGTCGACGTGGTGAAAGCCAGCCTCTCGAAGTCGCCCGTCCAGATCAGCGCCGTGTCGGCGCCGGTCACGGTGCCTGTGGCGTCCATGGTGACGTCGCCGTTGGCGGATCGAACGCCCAGGATGCCGTCCGTACCCACGGACACCGCGCCCGGGGCGGTCTGGATGCCGCTCCAACTGACTTCACCGAAGGCGAGGTCGATGACGTCGGCGTTCGGCTGGGCTGCCATGCCGGAGGTGACGAGGCCGTAGCCGCTGGAGCGGATGACGTCGGCCTCGGTGTCGGCGCCGTCGGCCGTGCCCGCGAAGATCGTGTGCGATCCGCCGTTGGAGGCGGTGAACGTGTCGGCCCCCGCGCCGAGGATGGCGAAGACGGGGTTGTAGCCGACCCCGTCCTCGATGGTCGCGCACACGAGGTCACCGCCGCCGAGCGCGTCGACCCGCGTCGCGCCGTTCGTGACGATGACGTCCGCGCCCTCCGTGCCCACGATCTGGGCCCCGCGCGTGCCGACGATGGTCGCCGCCTGGCCCTCACATGTCTCGTCCGCTGCGGCAGCCGTGCCCATTGGCGCGAGCAGGGCAGCGCCCAGCAACGCGACGGCGGTCAGACTGATGGTCCTCATGATTCCCCTTGACCGTTGACGAACCCGTATGACTACGCATCGGCCCAAAAGGTTGTCACGACCCGCTGACGGAGACTGGGCCACCCCGGGGGGATGGGTCGCCCCGCCCGACGGACACAACGCCCGCCAGGCCCAGTGAAGACCCTGGAGGTCGAGCAGCGCGGCTGCCGTCGAGGAGGTGGCGCGCACGCTGCTCACAGTCGGCCATGCGACGGTGCGCCGACCTCACGGCCGGCTGACCACGAGCACCGGCGCGGGCTCCACCACCGGCTCACCCGGGACCTCGCTTCGAGCCCAGACCCGGTCCCCCAGCAGCACCAGCACCGCGGGCAGCATCACGAGACGGATCAGCGTCGCGTCGAGCAGGATCGCGACGGCAAGGCCCACGCCCATCATCTTCATCTCGAGCATCGAGAGCGTGGCGAAGATCGCGAACACCGACACCATGACCCCGGCCGCGCTGGTCACCACGCCCGCAGTGTCGATGACGCCCTGCTCGACCGCGAGCCGTGCAGGCAGTCCACGTCGTACGTGCTCGCGGATCCGGCTCAGGACGAAGACGTGGTAGTCCATCGACAGGCCCACCAGGATGACGAGCACGATCATCGGGATCCAGTCGATGAGGAACCCCGGGGACGTGAAGTCGAGCGCCCCCGCGAACCAGCCGTGCTGGAACACCAGCGTCATCATCCCGAAGGCCACGGCCACCGAGGCGAGGTTGAGCACCGACGACACGAGCGCGAGCAGGACGCTGCGGAACGCAACGACCATCATCACCATCGTCAGCAGCACCACGAAGCCGATCACGATCGGGAGGTACGTCGCCAGGTGCCGGGCGGAGTCGTACGACTCGGCCGCTCCCCCGCCGACCGCGCGGTCCACGTCCAGTCCGGCGAGCGCCGTGGGCACGAGGTCCTCACGCAGGAGCTCGACCGCATCGTCCACGCGCGGGTCGCTCTCCTCGTGCGGGATCGCCAGGTCGAGGACCATCGTCCGGCCGTCGTCCGAGACCCGGGCGGCCGACGCCCCGCCCGCCACGAAGTCGCCGGTCCGGGCGGCTGCCTCGTCGAGCGCCGAGAGGGCCGAGCGCACCTGCGCCGGGTCGGTGTCCGCGTCGCCGGCGCGCACCACGACCTCGACGGAGGCGCCCTCGAGAGGGAAGGCCTTCGCCATGTCGCTCGCGGTCGCCACCTCGGGGATGGAGGCGGGCAGCGTCTCGAGGTTGGCGGAGTGCACCTTCATCCCGAGCATCGGAACGGCCAGCGCCACCACGACGGCACCGCCCAGGACGAGCGCAACGGCCGGACGTCGCAGCACCGGCTCGAGCAGCCGCCGGCTGATCCCCCCGCGGCCGATGCGGCGGTTGAGCCGCCACAGACCGGGCACCCGGGGCCGGTCGACCCAGCGGCCGAGCTTGACCAGGAGTGCGGGCAGCACGGTGATCGAGCCGAGCACGGCGATCGCGACGACAAGGATCGCGCCCGTGGCCAGCGAGTTGAAGGTGACGCCACCCACGACGTAGAGGCCCGACATGGCGACCACCGCGGCGAGGCCGGACACCAGGATGGAGTGGCCTGACGTCTCGGCGGCGATCTCGACGGCGTCGAGGGTCGAGCGACCGCGGGCGCGTTCCTCGCGTTCACGCTTGAGGTAGAACAGCGAGTAGTCGACGCCGACCGCCATGCCGATGAGCACGATCATGCTGGTGACGGTGGGTTCGGCCGGGACCAGCCACGAGACCGGAGCGGTGATCCCGATTGTCACGGCGACGCTGCTGGCCGCCAGCAGGACGGGGATCCCGGCCGCGACGAGAGCACCGAAGGCGAACATCATCAGCACGAGCGTCACCGGCAGGCTGATCCCCTCGGCAGAGGCCAGGTCGGACTCGATCTGCTCGCCGACGCCTTCGTCGATCGTGAGGTCTCCGGCCTGGCGGACCCGCAGGTCGGCGTACTCCTCCTGCACGGCCTCGGTCACCGCCGTCAGCCCCTTGGTCTCCTCGTGGTCCGCGGCCAGGCGCACGGCCACGAGCAGCGCGGACCGGTCCGAGCTCCACACGGGCGCCATCGCCTCCTCGACACCGGGGACCTCCGCCATCTCGCGAACGATCTCGGCGGCCGCCGCCTCTGCCCGCGCGGGGTCGAGGCCCGAGGCGCCGGCAGTGACGAGGACGTTCTCGGTGAGCGGGTTAGACAGGCCGGCGTCGTCGATCCACTGGGCAGCGCGACCGGACTCGTGCTCGCGGTAGTCGGCGTCGTCGGCGGTGTTGGTCGGCACCGCCGACGCGAGCACCACGGCCACGACGACCAGGGCCAGCCAGCCGAGGATCGCGCGCCACGGGTGGGTGGCGCTCCAGCGGGCGGCCCGGAGCGGTGCTCCAGCAAGAGGGTTGCGGACGGACATGGCGGGCTCCTGGCGTCGAGGTGGACGAACGTCCTCAGCCTCGGCCTCGGACAGGGGCCCGGTCGCTGGCGCCAGGCCCCCTGTCGGGGTGGACCTAGGTCTACTGCCCCGAGCGGCTGGAACGGGGAGGATGGGGGGCATGCGCACGTCAGCTGGTCCGTGGACCGTCACCGGGTTCGCCGCCTGCCAGCTCCTCCTGGTCGTGCCCTCGATCGTCGCGGTCGTGCTGGTCGCCGTCGGAGGGCTGCTCGCCCTCGTCACCATCGGCGTCCCGATCCTGCTGCTGGGGTTGCCGGCGCTGCGCTGGATCGCCGATCGGCACCGGTCGATGGCCGCGCGCACCCTCGGTCACGACGTCCCTGCCGACTACCTCCCCACCGAGGGCCTGAGCACCCTGGCCAGGGTGCGCACCTGGGCCGTCGACCCGATGACGTGGCGCGACCTGCTCTGGGTCCTGGTGTCCCTCACGGTCGGCTTCGCACTGGCCCTCGTCACCGTCCTGCTGCTGGTGCTAGTGGTCACCGGTGCCTTCTGGTGGTACGGCGCTCCGCACGTCATGCGGCTGCGTGCATCGATCGACCGGATGTTCCTCACCCGCGGCCACACCGAGCAGCTCGAGCAGCGCGTGGTCGACCTGACGGTGTCGCGGGCCGACACCGTCGACCACAACGCGACCGAGCTGCGACGGATCGAGCGCGACCTCCACGACGGTGTGCAGGCGCGCATGGTGGCCGTCGGGATGACGCTCGGACTCGCCGACGACCTGTTCGAGCGCGACCCCGAGGCAGCGCTCCGACTGCTGACGGAGGCCCGGGACACCACGGGTGCGGCGCTCGCCGACCTCCGTGCCGTCGTGCGCGGGATCCACCCGCCCGTGCTCGCCGACCGTGGCCTGACCGGGGCCGTGGAGGCGCTGGCCCTCGACATGGCGCTGCCTGTCACCGTCCTGTCCGACCTGGCCGGCCGCCCGCCCGAGCCGGTCGAGTCCGCGGCCTACTTCGCCGTCGCGGAATGCTTGGCCAACGTCGGCAAGCACTCCGGCGCGACCCGGGCCTGGGTCGACCTGCACCACGACGCCGGCGTGCTCCGCGCCTCCGTCGGCGACGACGGACGAGGCGGAGCCGATCCGCGACACGGCAGCGGCCTGATCGGCATCATGCGGCGTCTCTCCGCGTTTGACGGCACGATGGTGGTCTCTAGCCCCGACCGGGGGCCCACGCTGATCACGCTGGAGATTCCGTGCGCCTTGTCATCGCCGAGGACAACGCTCTCCTCCGCGACGGGCTGATCCGGCTGCTGGAGGCCAACGGGTGCACCGTCGTCGCTGCCGTCGACAACGCACCGCAGCTCGAGGTCGCGCTGCGCGACGTCGACGCCGACGGCGCCGTGCTCGACGTGCGGATGCCGCCGACGTACACCGACGAGGGGCTGCGAGCGGCCATCGCCGTACGCACCGCCCGCCCCGGCTACCCGGTGATGGTGCTGTCCCAGTACGTCGAGCAGCTCTACGCGCGCGAGCTCCTCGCCAGCGGCGAGGGCGGCGTCGGCTACCTGCTGAAGGACCGGGTCGCCAACGTCGGCGAGTTCGTCGACGGCGTGCGGCGGGTCGTCTCCGGGGGAACCGTGCTCGACCCGGAAGTGATCGCGGCGATCATGAGCCACCGACGCGACGAGCCGCTCGACCGGCTCTCCAAGCGCGAGCGCGACGTGCTGTCCCTGATGGCGGAGGGGCGCTCCAACGCAGCCATCGCCGGCGCGCTCTTCGTCTCGGAGAAGGCCGTCGCCAAGCACACCAACAGCATCTTCACCAAGCTCGACCTGCCGCTGGCTCCGGACGACAACCGCCGGGTGCTGGCCGTGCTCGCCTGGCTGCGCTGAGGCGTCAGCCGGTGACGCCGAACCGCTCCACGCGGATCGCCTCGGGGTCGAGGCCCGACTCGACGAGCAGGTCCTCCGCGAAGCCGGCGAAGCGGGCCGAGCCGCAGACGTAGGCCAGCTCAACCCCCTCCAGGAGTGGGGCGAGCTCGGCCGCGGTCAGGGCTCCCGGCGGTCGGGCGGTAGAGGACTCCCGGGTGTGGACGATCGACGCGCCCGCCTGTGCGAGCTCCTCGGCGTAGGGGAGGTCGTCGGGGGTGCGCGCAACGGCCACGACGCGGAGCAGGTCGGCACGACCATGGTGCCGCGCGGCACGGGTCATCGAGACGGCCGGGACGACGCCGGTGCCGCCGACCAGGCACAGCGCCGGCGTGTAGGTGTCCCAGCGGAACCACCGCCCGATGGGGCCGCGCAGCTCGAGGACGTCGCCCACCTCTGCCACGTCGGCGAGGAACTCCGAGACCTCACCACCGGGCAGCCGCTCGACGAGGAACTCCACGAGCGGGTCGCTGTCGTCGGAGGCGACCGAGTACGACCGTTGGGCGGTGTAGTCGTCGGGTGCGCGCAGCCGGATCAGGTAGTGCTGACCGGGCCAGTGGCGCTGCCGGTCCTCGACGTGCATCCGGAGCCGGACGAGGTGGGGCGCGGGGAAGTCCTTGGTGATGATGCGTCCGGTCGTCCAGGTCGTCGCACCGACGCCGGAGGCGGTCGACGCGAAGGAGTCGTCCGTGCTCACCGCCGGCTCACGCATCGCCCTGGTAGCGCTGCTCGAGCCACGGGTCGCCGCGGTCGTGGTAGCCGTTGCTCTCCCAGAACCCCGGCCGGTCCTGGGCGATCAGCTCGAGCCGGCTGATCCACTTGGCGGACTTCCAGAAGTAGAGGTGCGGGACGAGCAGTCGCACCGGTCCCCCGTGCTCCGCGGTCAGCGGCTTGCCGTCGAACTCCCACACGACCCACGCCTTGCCGTCGGTGACGTCCGCCAGCGGCAGGTTGGTCGTATAGCCGGTCGACGAGTGCGCCATCACGAACGCCGCCTCCGCCTGCGGCCCGGCGGCCGCGAGCAGGGTGTCGAGCGAGACGCCGGTGAACACGGTGTCGAGCTTGGTCCAGGTCGTCACGCAGTGGATGTCCCCGCTGTACGACGACGTCGGCAGCTGCTGCACCTCGTCCCACGTCCAGGTCGTCGGCCGGTCCACGAGGCCGTCGACCCCGATGCTCCACGCCTCGCGCTCGATCCGCGGCGTGGCCTCGGCGGTCAGCACCGGCCAGCCCGCACCGGTGTCGTACTGCCCGGGAGGCAGGCGGCCTGCGGAGTCGGGTCGGCGTCGGCTGAAGCCTCGGGTGACGGGCATCGGTCGCTCCTCGGGTGGCGGTGTCAGCGCGGTCGTGCTGAACGCCAGCCTACTCAGGCGACGGACGACGGCGAGGCGCGCCGTCGGCAGCCTCGCGAGGTGCGGGTGGCTGCCGGAGCATCCTGCGCAGGACGACGAGGCCCACGATCGTCACGGCAGCTCCCATCGTCGTCGGGAGGGCCCCGGGTCCGAGAGGCGACGTGGTGACGATGTCGAACCAGGCGTGGAAGACGGCGACGATCAGCACGCTGCCGCGCCCCAGGTGCAGCAGCCAGGCGAAGATCAACGAGGCGACCCAGATGCTGAGGGCGAATCCCACGAGCCCGATGAGAGGCATCGCGCGGTAGCTCGGGGTGATCCCGAACAGGGGCAGGTGCCACAGGGCCCACGGAAGGCTCACCAGTCCCGCCGCGCTCACGACGGATCGCGTCTCCTCGAGGCTCGGCTGCAGGAAGCCGCGCCACCCCAGCTCCTCCCCCATTCCGTAGAAGACGAGGTTGGCGCACCACCAGACGGCGACCGGGAGGGAACTGAACTCGGCGGACGAACCGAAGGCTGACCAGTCCAGCGACGCTAACCCTTCTCCGGACGCCCAGGCCGACAACGGGGCAGCGACGACGAGCAGGGTCGGCGGCACGAGCAGCGCGAAGGTCCACGCCCGTCGTCGCCCTCGCCAGGCCACGAGCCGGCGGCCCAGCTCGCGGAGCCCCACAGATCCGTGCAGGCAGTGGGTGACGACGACTGCTGCGACTGCGGGTCCGAGCCCGCCGACGAGGTGGAATCCCGCCCAGGGCCGCATCGGCAGCCACCCCTGCACCGCCGCCAGCTGGGGAAGCCAGGCACCCCAGCTGAAGGCGAACGTGAGGAGGACGAACGCAGGCGCAGGTCGGTGGCGTACGGCCTGGCAGAGCCGACCGGCAGCGCTGGGGCCGCCGTCGACGACGAGCCCACGCGCGATGCTGTCCATGTCGTCGACCGTGCCCGCCTCGTCGATCTCCCGTGAAGAGGCGAAGGTCCCGGCTCCTCTCGCCGATCCCTGCAGGTGCCTCTATACATGAAGATGTTTTCATGTGGCGTAGTCTTCAGTCATGAGTGTCCCCCTCTACCAGGCCAAGGCCGAGTTCTTCAAGACGCTCGGGCACCCGGCACGGATCCGGATCCTGGAGCTGCTCTCCGAGCGCGACCACGCGGTCCACGAGCTGCTGGAGCTCATCGCGATCGAGCCGAGCAACCTCTCGCAACAGCTGGCCGTGCTCCGACGCACGTCGCTGGTGGTCTCGCACCGACAAGCGGGCGAAGTGGTCTACTCGGTGAGCGTCCCAGAGGTGCGTGATCTGCTGCTGGCGGCCCGCAGCATCCTGTCGGGCATCATCGCCGCGCAGGCCGAGCTCGACTCCGAGCTGACATCGACCGGCAGGGCGTGAGCACCGCCACGGACGTCGCTCGCACGGCGACGGCGCGGATCACCCTCCTGCTGCCGCGACGCTCTGACTGGACGCACCTGCGTCCGGGTCGCGACCTGACGGCGGGCGTGATGGTCGGCCTGGTCGCCCTGCCGTTGGCGCTCGGCTTCGGGGAGAGCTCGGGCATGGGGGCATCCGCGGGCCTGGTCACCGCGATCGTTGCGGGCGCCGTCGCCGCGATCTTCGGCGGCAGCCGGGTGCAGGTCAGCGGCCCGACCGGGGCGATGACCGTCGTCCTGCTGCCCATCGTCGCGGTCCACGGACCTGACGGGGTGCTCGTGGTCGGCCTGATGGCGGGTGTGGTCCTGGTCGGACTCGGGTACGCCGGCGCGGGCCGGTTCATCCGCTACGTGCCGGTCCCGGTCGTCGAGGGGTTCACCATCGGCATCGCGGTCATCATCGCGCTCCAGCAGGTGCCGGCTGCCCTCGGCGTCGACGTGCACGCGGAGAAGGTCCTCGTGCTGGGATCGCGGGCGATCGAGACCTGGGTGGCACATCCTGCGGGGATCTCGCCGGCGGTCGCAGCGGGCGTCACCGTGCTGGTCCTGGCCCTCGCGCGGGTCGTGCCCCTGCTGCCCGGGTCGCTGGTCGCGGTCGTCGCGGCGACGCTCGCGAACTCCGCGCTCGGCTGGGGAGCCACGACCATCGGTCACATCCCGAGCAGCCTGCCGGTGCCCTCGGTGCCCTCGGTCCCCTGGGGTGATCTGGACGCCCTGGTCCTGCCGGCCGTCGCCGTGGCCGCCCTGGCCGCGTTGGAGAGCCTGCTCTCCGCGACGGTCGCCGACGCGATGAGCGTCGGGCAGCGCCACGACTCCGACCGTGAGCTCGCGGGCCAAGGTCTGGCCAACCTGGTGACGCCCCTGTTCGGCGGCATCCCGGCGACCGCCGCCATCGCGCGTACGGCGGTCAACGTCCGTTCCGGCGCGACGTCGCGTCTCGCCGCCCTCTCGCACGCCATCGTCCTGCTGCTCATCGTGCTGGTCGCGGCCCGCTGGGTCGGCGAGATCCCTCGGGCGGCACTGGCCGGCGTCCTGATCGCCACGGCCGTCCAGATGGTGCGGGTCTCCAGCCTGACCGCGCTGCTCCGCTCGACCCGGGGCGACGCCGCCGTGCTGACGGTCACGGCCGTCGCGACGATCACCTTCGACCTCGTCACCGCCGTCCTCGTCGGACTGGTGCTGGCCGGCTTCTTCGCCCTCCGGGAGACCGCCCGGTCCGCGCGGCTCGAGGAGGTCCCGCTCGACGACAGCGACCACGCGGACGAGGAGCAGTCGCTCCTGGACGAGCACATCGTCGCCTACCGCCTCGACGGCCCGCTGTTCTTCGCCGCGGCCCACGACTTCCTGCTGGAGCTGGTCGACCTGGCCCACGTGCGCGTGGTCGTCCTGCGCATGTCCCACGTGAGCGCCATCGACGCGACCGGCGCCCACCTGCTGGCAGACATCGTCCGCCGCCTCGAGGGTCGACACGTCACGGTGCTGCTCTCCGGCGTCCAGCCGCACCACGAGCGGGTGCTCCGCGAGCTCGGGGTCCACGACCAGCTTGCTCATGAGCGCCACCTCTTCGCAACGACCCCGGACGCCATCTCCCATGCACGGATCCACGCCGCCCGGGTCGCGCACTCCCCCGCCGAAGGGGCTCCCTGAGCTCAGAAGCCGCTGCACGCCCCCGCATCGTCGAAGTGGCCGGGGGTCGAGGGGTACGCACTGCCGGTGCCGTGGCCCTTGCCGTCAGCGTTGTTGACCAGCGCGAGCTCGTCGTACGCGGAGGTGCCCGCGGTGGCCACGTCGGGAGCCGAGCCGCCGGCGGCCGGTCGACCGGCGCCGACACCGGTGGCCCACTCCCGGACGAACCGCTCCATGGCGGGGTTGGGGATCCGGACGTCGTTGAAGCCGCCGTAGGCCGCGTTGCAGTGGCTGTAGAGGTTGTAGACGCCCGACCAGTCGATCAGGCGGTCACCCTCGTTCGGACCGTTCTGCGACAGGTCGCCCTGCATCACGTCGCGGTCCCAGCCGCCGTACATCCAGTCGACGCCCTGGTGGTGCTGGTTGTTGTCGGTGGACGACGGGGTCGAGGCACTGTCGTCGGCGCGGTCGGTGATCTCGAACCACGAGCACGGATCCGTGGTCCCGTCCTTCTTCGTGGTCGTCGGGACCTCGAGGATGCTGCACGTACGACCGGTCCAGCCGGTGCCGTTGAAGGCCCCGTAGACGCCGCGCGGGCGCCAGTCGATGACGTCCTCGTCCTTGCCGCCGAACAGGTGGTCGATGAACTCGCCGTTCACGCCCGGGTTGATCAGGCACGCCGTGTTCGTCGGCGCACAGGCGGCGCCGAGCCCGCCCCAGAGGGCGTCCTTGCCGCGACCGCCGAAGACGGCGTCGCCGCCGGAGTCGCCGTTGGCGAGGTCGTCACCCGCACCCGCGTGGATGGAGTCGCGGCCGGTGCCGCCACGGATCCGGTCGACGCCGCCGTAGGTGATCCCGTCGAGCGCCATCGGCGCACTGGTCGCGGTCCCGACGAGGTCGGTGCCGTTGACGTCGTGCAGCAGGTCGGTCTCCCGGCTCACCGAGCCGGCCAGGCGCGACCGGTACGTGATGGCCGGCGGCTGGGTCAGGCTGGACGAGACCGAGCGTGAGCCGTCCTCGTACCTGTTCCGCACGCCGCCGCGGTCACCGAGGATCGCGTCCTCGCCGTCCTCGCCGAAGAGGACGTCCGCGCCGAGCTCGCCGTAGATGTCGTCGTCGTCGGTGCCACCCCGGATGGTGTCGTCGCCGTCCTGGCCGTAGAGCACGTCCTGACCGGCGTCGCCGAGGAGGGTGTCCTTGCCCCAGCTGCCCGACGTCTCGCAGGTCGAGGTGGCTGACGGGCTCACCGCGGGGCAGAACCGCGTGGAGGCGGCGCCGCCACCGGCCACCCGGACCTTGGCGTGGCCGACCCGCGCCGAGCCGTAGCGCTCCGCGTAGACGCGGTCGGTCGTGCCGCCGTCGACCACGCGGGCGACGGACCCGTTGTCACCGACGACGAAGTCGTCGTCGCCGTCGCCGTGGATGAGGTCGTCCCCGTCGCGGTATCCCTGGCGGCTGGAGCCGCCCGCGATGTCGTCCTGGCCAGCAGTGACCGCGGCGCCGTCAGCGTCCGGGGTCGACCAGGCCGAGCCGGGAGGCGCGGCGACGATCTCGGACGTGGAGAGTGCGAGGTCACCGTGGATGACGTCGGCCCCTCCCTCGCCCTCGACGTAGTCGTCGTCCCCGCCGCCGCTGATCCGGTCGTTGCCGTCCTGGCCGAGGAGGACGTCCACGCCCTCCTGGCCGGACAGGGAGTCGGAGGAAGCGTGCGTGGTGGTCGCGGTGGCAGGTGCCACGCCGTTGAGGTCGTAGAGCACCACTGCACGCCCCGGGACCCTCGCGGACTGGGTCGCGTTGGCGCGGAGGGTGCGCCAGTCGATCCCGGACGTGACCCGGGTGAGCAGGCCGTTGTCACCGATCGCGAGGTCGGAGCCGGCGCCGCCGTAGACGTTGTCGGCACCGTCGGGCTGGCCGGTCGCGCCGGCAGCACCGGAGGTGATGGTGGCGAACGAGCCGCCGGCGACGTCGTCGTCGTCCGACCCGCCGAGCACGAGGTCGGAGCCCTGGCCGCCCTCGGCGTAGTCGGCACCGGTGCCACCGTCGGTCCGGTCGTCCCCGCCCTGGCCGATCAGCACGTCGTTGTCCGAGTCACCGGTGATCGTGTCCGGGCCCGACGCCGCGGTCGAGGAGGTCTCACCCAGGTCGTAGGGCGTGATCGCCCGCTGCACGACGAGGCGGTTGGCCGTCAACGGGCTCCCCACGGGTGCGGCGAGCAGCGTGGTGGACGCACCGGTCGGAGCCGGACGGGTCACGGACCCGTTGTCGCCCAGGACGACGTCCTCTCCTGCATCACCGGCGAGGGTGTCCCCCGCGTCGGGCTGGCCGGCCGGGTTCGTCGCCCCGGTCGCGGGCGTGAACGAGCCTCCGACGACGTCGTCGTCGCCGGCGTCACCGTGCACGAGGTCGGAGCCCGGACCGCCCTCGCCGTAGTCCGCCGCGTCGCCCAGCGAGAGGGTGTCCGCGCCGCGCTGGCCGAAGATGACGTCGGTGTCGGCGTCCCCCCGGATCTCGTCGTCACCGGCGAGTCCTGGAGCCGCGGCCGCGGACTCGTCGGCCAGGTCGACCGATCGGGTCGACGCCAGCCCTCGGCCCGCCATCAGCGGGTGCGGGGTGCCGGTCCTGGTCACGCGGGCGTTGTCGCCGGCGATCACGTCCTGCCCGGAGCCGCCGTAGAGGTGGTCCGTGGCGTCCGGTCGACCCGGCTCGGAGCCGGCGAAGAGGCCGGAGGCGAGCTCGGAGGAACCACCGACGATGTCGTCGTCGCCCGCCTCGCCCCAGATCCTGTCCGTGCCGGGGTCGCCCTCGACGTGGTCGTCACCGGTGCCGCCGTAGGCCACGTCGTCGCCGACGCCGCCGCGGACGGCGTCCGCGTCGTCCCCACCCACCAGGTGGTCGTCGCCACCGAGCGTGGCGTCGGTGGAGCCGAGGTCGGTCGGGTACGGCGCGCTGATGAGCACGTCGGTCTGGGCGTTGTCACCCACGAGCACGTCGGCCCCGCCGGCGCCGAGCAGCACGTCGGCCCCGTCGGTGGTGCCGGCCTGCGAGGTGCCACCGAGGAGGACGTCGTCCTCCGTGCCGCCGTCGAGCCAGTCGGCCCCCTTGTTGCCCTGGAGCCGGTCGGCGCCGTCTGCGCCGTAGAGCGCGTCGTCACCGTCGTTGCCGTAGACCTGGTCGGCCCCGGCCTCGCCGAATCCCTGGTCAGAGCCGCTGCCGCCGTGGACGAGGTCGTCGTCGTCGCCGCCGTGGAGGCGGTCGACGCCGGCGTTGCCGCAGACGCGGTCGGCCGCGCCCGAGGCGTACACCCAGTCGCCGGCGCCGCCGGCGTTGACGACGTCGACGCCGTTGCCACCGAGGATCAGGTCGCTCGCGTCGAGCGCGTTGGCGGTCTCCCCCGGCTGCTTGCTCACCGGGTCGGACTGGGTCGCGCAGGCATCGACGGTGGTGTCGCCGAAGATCCTCGAAGGGCCGTCAGCGCCGTAGATGCGGTCACTGCCCGTGCCGCCGACGAGCAGCTTCTCGCTGCTGCCGGCCCCCGGGAGCACGCCGACGTCGCGCGCGCTGCCCAGGACGTCGCTCGCCGAGCCGGGCTCACCCACGGTCGCCGGGGAGGCCACGACGTAGTCGTCGTCGGGACCGCCGTAGATCTCGTCGGTGCCCAGACCGCCGGTCAGGACGTCGGCTCCGGCGCCGCCGTAGACGACGGCCTTCTGGGTCGCGCTGGAGCCGGTGGTGACGAAGTCCAGCCCGTTGGAGCCGTAGACCGTGTCGGAGCCCACGCCCGTGTCGACGATGTTGACGTCGGTCGCCGCGTCGCCCGCGCCGGTGCCGCTCTCGCCGATCGTGTCGTAGCTGCCCGTGTAGACCGTGTCGTCGGCCGACCCGCTCTTCATGACGTCGCTGCCCGCGCCGCCGACGAGCACGGACGACCTGGCGCGGTAGAGCGCCTCGGTCCCGGCCGAGCCACCCGTGGTGCCGGCCTTGATGCCGGCGGAGTCCGCGAGGGGGCTGTCGTTCGCGGTGCCGATGGTGTCGGTGCCGCCGTTGCCGGAGAGTCGCACCCGGCCGAGGCCGGCGGCGATCTGGTCGGCGCCGGAGTCGAGCGGGTCGACGGCGAACAGAGCGGCGTCCGACGGAAGTGCCACCGTGGCGGCGTTGAGCGGGTCCGTCAGGGTCGTCGTTCCGGACGTGCCGTCCGCTGCCGGGGCCAGGCTCACCGAGAGCGACGCGACGGACGCGGCGTACAGCGAGCCGTCACCGGTCACGGTGTCGTCGCCGTTGCCGACGGTGATCGAGTCGGCGCCGGTGCCTCCGGCCACGTTGGCCGTCGCCCACTCGAGCGGGTCGACCGGCTCGGCGAGGTCGGTGCGGTCCAGCGTCGTCACCAGGTCGGACCCGGCCCCGGAGTCGACCCAGGAGTCGCCCTCGCCGGTGCGGATGACGTCGTCGCCGATGCCGGTGAAGACCACCGCGGTCTTGTCGAACGGTCCGGGCGGCTCCAGGGGCTCGACCGGCGCCGAGCCGCCCGTGAAGCTGATGGTCAGGTTGCCCTCGTAGCCGCGACCGTCGACCACGACGGTCTCGATCGCGTTGCCTCCGGGATCCGGGAAGGACTCGGTGAGGCCCAGCCCGCGGATCTCGACGGCCGCGGGGACCTCCGTGGTCCCATCCCTGTAGCCCGGGACCTGGCGGACGACCCAGGTCTCGTCCTTCTTGTTCGCAGCCCACGCACTGTCGCCGCGCGGGCCCGCGCCGCCGTGCGCGCCGGCGAAGACGTACAGCACGGTCCCGCTCCTGCCGCCGAGCCTCGGCGGCGGCGGGGTGCAGTCGGGCTTGAGGTTGAAGTCGAGCAGCTTGATGTTGACCAGGGTGAAGTCGAAGTCGACCGCGAACGGGCTGAAGCCGATCACCACGAAGATCTTGATGTAGAGGGAGAGCTCTCCCCCGACGTTGAACAGGCAAATCGGGTTGTTGGCGACCGCACCGGAGAACTCGAACAGGCGGAACTTGCCGTCGCTGTTGGGGTCGTTCCAGTAGAAGCCGACCGTGAGCTTGATGCCGCCCAGCACGCCGACCTCGAGGATGCCGATCGAGACCGAGGCTCCGGCCTCGAGGTACCCGGTGAACTGCACGACCGGGATGGGCCTGCCCGAGGCGTCGACGGTCTTGAAGTAGAGGCTGTCGAGCACCTGGGCGCCCTCGCCGGTCTCGATCGCCCGGCGGATGCCGTAGGTGTCGAAGCCCGCGGCGATGCGCAGCGTCACGGACGCGCCACCGCCGATGACCATCATGACCGGCGGCGGGGTGTAGATCGGACCGAACGACTTCTGGAACTGGAAGCCCAGGCTCAGCGCGCCGCTGTCGAACTCCACCAGCGCGATGTCGCCGCCGGAGATGAGGTCGAAGAGCTTGGTCGGGTCCTCGAGCACGGGGATCGAGATGACCTTCTTGAGGTCGGCGAGCTTCGAGGTCCCACCGGGGGTCGCCAGGTTGTTGGACTTGTCCTTGGCGGCGATGGCGTTGGAGGCCGCCGTCTTGTCGGCGTCCTTGGTCGCGATGAGGGACGACGCGTTGCCTGCCGTGGCGTTGGTCGTCGCCACCCTCGGGCCGGCCAGGGTGAAGCTGCCGATCACGACGCCGCACGTGGCGCCGGTGCAGTTCACCGCGGTCAGTGCCTTGATGATCTTGATGGCGTCGAGGAACGGCTTGATCTGGGCTCCACCCGGGAGCGTGTTGAACGTCTCGGCCAGCGAGGCGATGGTCACGGCCTTGCCGCCCGCCGCCTTGGACAGGTCGGAGATGACCGGCATCGGGGTGAAGATCGTGTCGATGACCGGCTGCAGCGGCTTCGTCGCGTCGACGAGCTGCTGCACGTACGGCTTCAGGGCCTGGCCGAAGAACTCACCGGTGTTGAGGGTCACCCGGTTGAACTGGATGACCAGGGTGGAGTTGTTGGTCGGCTTCACCGGGTTGGTCGGCGGCGGCGGGGAGGTCGCCGCGCTGCTGGCCCCCCACGACCAGGTGAGACGGAAGTCGGTGCCGATGCCGGGCAGGGCTGCGTCGGCGGAGGCCTGGAGGTGCCAGTTGATGTCGACCTTGGCGTTGACGCTCACCTCGATGACGTCCTTGACCTTGAGGCGGCCCATCTCGGCCAGCGTCAGGTCGGAGTCCAGGTCTGCCTTGTCGTCCAGCATGTCGATGCCGAAGTGCCCGACGAACTCGGGCGCGCTGCCCAGCTTGTCGACGTCCACGTCGATGATGGCCAGCTGCGCGGTGAGGTCGGGTCCGGTGCCGGTGGCCTGGTCGAGCCGGAGAGCGGCGCCCACCTCGAACTCGTACTTGTCGGAGGTGTCGATGTAGAAGCCCCGGCTCCGGCTCAGTCCGAGCTTCACGTCCAGCGCCCAGCCGACGCTGCCGCTGACCGAGCCGGACTCGCCGGTCTTCAGCGACAGCCCGGGGAGACCGAGGTCGACTCCGAGCTTGGCGGTGATGCACTCGCCCCGGCCGCCCACGTCGTCCAGGCAGCCGTTGAGGGGCGAGATCTTGCCCGTGCCCATCTTGAGCGCCACGGTGACGCCCTCGATCTGCAGCACCGACGTGTCGTTGGCGCACGTGGCGCCCGGCACGCGTGCGTACGCCTTGGTCTCGGCGACGTAGTCCGTCGTGGCCGCCACGGCGCCCTTGTCGGCGAAGGTGAGCACGGAGCCGCCGACGAGGTCGGCGACCACCCGGTACGCCGTCGGCGTCACCGTGCCGGTCTGGAGGGCGCGGAGGACCTTGTAGCCCGTGGCCCCGGGGACCTTCGTCCACGACACCGTGTTGAACTTCGCCGTCGCCACGGGGGTGGCCGTGAGGGTGGCCGCGTTGGTCACGACGGTCGCCTCGGACGGGATCGAGTCGTGCTTGACGCCCTTGGCGTCGGTGTAGGTCGAGACCACCTTGTAGACCCACTGGGTGGTGTCACCCGCGGCTGCGGGAGTGGGCGTCGTGACCACCCCGGGCGCCGCCGGGGGCTCGAGGGTCGCGGTGCAGGTGAAGTCGACCTGCACCCCCGTCGGTCCGTTGACAGGGATGTCGAGTGCCTGCGCGAGCTGGGTCTGGAGCAGGCCGCGGGCACCACTCACGGTGGTGGGGTCCTCGTTGTTGGCGATGAAGTCGTCGATCTCCACCCGGGTGGCGCCCATGAAGTCGGCGCCGGCCTGGAGGTCCTTGCCGATGACGGGCAGCTCGCCGTCGCTGGCTGCGGTCCGCAGCGCGACCTCGGAGTAGAACAGGTACTGCTTCAGGCCCTCGGCCAGCGTGTCGAACTTGAACGCGGTGCCGTCGAGGATCTTCTGCAGCCCCGTCGGCAGGGTGATGTCGGTGTTGGCCTCGCCGAAGACGGTCGCGAGGGAGTCCCCGGCGCCGAGGCTGGTGGTCACCGTGAGGTTCTCGTTGGTCGGAGACGGCTTGGTCCCGTTGACGTAGATCGGGAACTCGGCGCAGAGGACCTGGGCGGCCTCGTCGCAGTCAGCACCGCCGTTGGTCACCGCGACGTCGAAGTCGCTGGTGAAGTAGTCGGCGATCGACGGCGTGTCCTCACCGGTGCCGCCGGTGGCCTCGACGCCGAACCCGGCGTGGACGCTGCCCGGGTCCGATGCCTTGCCGAGGTCGATGCCGACGGGGCCGATGCTCGCTCCCATGTAGGCGTCCTCGGCAGCGAGCGCCACGTCGAAGGTGACCCCGGACGCGCTCTCGTCGACCAGCGTGTTGTCGAGGGGGTCCTCCATCGCGGCCGCGCTGAGCGGGAGCAGGAGACGGAGGTTCACGGTGCCGCTCGCCTCGATGCTGAGCTCGCCGCCGCCGCTGGCCGCGATCAGCTCCTGGCCCTCCTCGAGCTCGAGGCTCAACGAGCGCGAGACGCCGTACGCGCGCTCCCAGGTCAGGTCCAGCCGCAGCTGGGCGTCGCCGCCGTCGTCGACGAGCCCGAAGTCGATGGTGGAGTCGTTGCCGAGGGAGGCCTGCGCCATCGCCACGGTCTCCTGCAGCGTGGCGGGCGTCATGGTCTGCAGCACGTGGACCGCACCGAGCAGCTCGTTCTCCACGAGGTAGGGCGTGTCGGCGACCGGCGGGTCCTTGGGGAACTGCGGGGAGAGGACCAGCGTGGTCTCCGTGGCGTCGACGATCGTGGCGACGGTCGAGCCGACGACGATCCGGCGCCCGATGAAGGTCGCGCCGAACTCGGCGCCCGGGTCGGTCAGGGTGGTGGTGGCCGGGACGGCCGGGACTTCGGGGGTGGTCTCGGTGGCATCCACGGCCGGGACGCCTGCGTTCTGCGTGTACGCCGCGCCCACGGCGCCGCTGGCACCGGCGCCGAGCAGCTGCCCGACGGACGAGCCGACGAGCGGGATCGGGAGGTCGAGCCCGCCTCCGGTGAGCGACGTCAGGTCGGTGCCTGCGCCTTCGAGCGCGCCCTGGACGCCGCTGAACAGGGAGAGCGGGTTGTCGGGCTCGAAGTCCAGGGCCTGGAGCAGGGCCGCACGCGCCGGGTTGGCCGGGGTGACGGTGAGGTCTCCGGCGTCGATGCCGTCGGCGAGTCCGTCGACGGTGCCCGAGACGGTGAGCGCCGTCGACCCCTGGCCCGGGGCGAAGGCGTCGGGGGCGTCGTCGACGCTCACCGCGAGGTTCGCCTGGACGGAGCCGTTGAGCTTCTGGGTGAAGACGGTCTCGGCCCCCGGGTCGGCCACGGCCTGCAGCCGGACCTTCTCGACGAACGCGGGGATGGGGAGGTCAGCGCCGGGCTCCAGCGTGAGGACCTGGAGGTGCTGGTCGGCAGGGGTCGCCAGCACGACGTTGCCGCCGATGCTGAGGCCAAGGAAACCGCTGCTCGTGGCGATCTGCACGGGCGAGGTCACGTCCGCGTCGGCGACCAGGACGTCGCGCGCGTCCTTCGAGCCGCGCAGCAGGATCCGGTCGCTGGCGAGCGGAAGCGAGGTGATGATCCGGCCGAGCCCGCTGGCGTCGACCTGCTGGAAGGGGCACGGGGCGGTGCCCGTGCCGGGGTCGCAGTCCGGGACCTCGACGGTCCCGTCGAGGTAGGTGAGGGGGGCGCTCAGGTCCAGCGCCATCGGCAGCGTGACCTGGACGTCGGGCGTGATGGTCGCGGTCGAGAGGTCGGCGTTGGCGGTCGCGATGCCGGTCGTCGTGGCGAGCGCGTCCGCGAGCTGCGGGGCTCCGGTCTTGGGGTCGGCGGCCTCGATGGCGAACGTGGTCCCGTTGGCGGGGGTGCCTGCCGACCAGCCCTCCGCTGTCAGGGTCAGCGAGTTGCCGTCGACGATGGTGGCGACCGTGCCGTAGGACGTGCCGGCACTGACCTTGCGACCGACGAGGTCCGCTCCGCCGGTGTTCTGCGGCCCGTTGAAGTCGACGCCGGTGGCGTCGAGCCCGGTCGCCGTGAAGGTGCCCGCGCCCGTGGTGGCGGCGCCGAGAGGGTTGAGCTCGACCGTGCCGTCGACGGAGCGCGTCGTGCGCACGGTGAAGTTCACGATGTCGGGGCCGGGGACGAAGACGGCCGCGTCAGCCCCGTCGGTGAGGACGTCGATGCTCCACCCGGAGGCGTACGTCGCCGTGTCGAGGGCCACGAGCATGTCCTGCAGCGAGGCGAACGACGGCTGTCCGGGCGTCTGGTCGTCGGGGTCGGCGTCGGGCACCTGCTCGGCGAGGAAGGCCTTGATGCCGCCGACCGCGTCGATGGCGTTGCCGATGGAGCCACGCATCAGGGGCAGGTCACCGTCCCCGGCGTCCTGCATGCCGATGATCGCCGATGCCGCCTGGGAGAGCCCGGCCGCGAGGTCGCGCGGCGTCAGGGTCAGGAACGGCTCGGCTGCCTCGGGGACCTCCGCGGTCACGCTCGGTGCCTCGAAGGTCGCCGGCGACTGCGACGTCAGGGTCACGGTCGCGCTGACCTGCGGGAGTCCGGCGACCACGTCGGTCGCTCGCGGCTGGGCCACGAGCGCACCAGCGAGGGAGCCGGTGCGCGTCGCGGTCACGAGGCCGGAACCGGCGCCGTCGGCCGCCAGCTCGCCGTCGTCGACGGCCGGCGTGGTGGGGTTGTCGTACGCCAGGGAGCCGGCGGCGTCGTTGTCGGGGTTGGCCCAGCTCGTCGCGACGTTGCTGGAGAGGTTGTAGTCCTCGTCGCCTGCCGTGCCGACCACCTTCACCCCGAGGATGCCGAGTCCGGCGTCGAGCTGCTCTCCGTCGCGGAGGCCGGCCCGGGTGGCGATGGTCATCGAGGGGCTCCGCAGGCTCGCGAGGTCCGTGGTCGGGTCGTAGGCGAACGTGAACGAGCCGGACAGCGTCCCCTCGACCTGGATCCCGGTGCCGGTGGAGAGGCTGAGGGTGCCGTCCTGGTCGCGGATGTCGAGCCCGGCCTGCTGGGAGACCGTGCGGGTGAAGCCGACCGAGATCGTGAACGCATTGGGGTTGGCGGCGGTGAAGGTCCAGTCGTCACCGGTCGCGCCGTCGATGTAGGACGTCAGCGCGGCCAGGGTCTCCTGGGTCCCGGCCTCCGCCAGCGGGCCACCGGAGCCGAGGGCCTCGGCGAACGCGGTCTTCAGCTCCACGGACCCGGCGGGGGTGACCGCCAGCGTCGGCAGCTGCTCGGCGAGAGCAGTGCTCGAGGCGACCTGCGGCAGGAAGTCGGTGGCGAGCCGCTCGAACAGACCGGTCACGGCCGTCGTGGCCGCGTCCGGTGCAGCGGCCTGGGCGGGAGTCGCCGCGCCGACAGCGAGGCCGCCGACCACGACGAGGGCGAGGGAGGACGCGAAGGCAGACTTCAGTGGCGACGGCACAGTGGAGATCCCGGGGGGGGAGGCTCAGGCCAGCACAGGCCCTGAGGAAGGTCGGAGGTGGCGGTCGCGGTCCATCTCCTTCGTGACGTCGCGGTCCCGCTGCCCGTTACAGCGTCAGACCGGATCGTCACCGTCCCCGTTGATCGAAGTGAGCCACAGCGGAGGAAGGTCAACAAGGGCTGTACCCAACTTGGGGGAGGTGTCTAGACCATCCGGGCCGGCGCTAGGCTCCGTCGGGTGTCCGCCACCCTCGTCGCGAAGGATCTGTCCGGAGGGCACGGTCACCGGGTCCTCTTCGAGGAGCTGGACCTCACCGTCGCCCCCGGCGACGTGATCGGTGTCGTCGGCGCCAACGGCGCAGGCAAGTCGACGCTGCTGTCCCTCCTCGGCGGTGTGGCGACGCCGATGGCCGGCTCGGTCGACTGCGCGCCACGCGACGCGTTCGTGGGGCTGCTGCCCCAGGAGCACGAGCGGGTGCCGGGCGAGACCGTCGCCCACTACCTGGCCCGCCGCACCGGAGCAGCCGACGCGACCGCCGCGATGGAGGCCGCCGCTGCGGCCCTCGGGTCGGAGGCACCCGGCGCGGACGACACGTACGCCGTGGCCTTCGACCGCTGGATGGCGAGCGGCGCAGCCGACCTCGACGACCGTGTCCCGGCGGTGCTGGGCGACCTCGGGCTCGACGTCGGACCCGATGCCCAGATGACGACGTTGTCCGGCGGCCAGGCGGCCCGGGTGGCGCTGGCCGCGCTGCTGCTGAGCCGCTTCGACGTCGTCCTGCTCGACGAGCCCACCAACGACCTCGACCTCGATGGTCTGGCGCGGCTGGAGGCCTTCGTGCAGGGCCTGCGCGGCGGTGTCGTGCTGGTCTCGCACGACCGGGAGTTCCTGGCCCGCTGTGTCACCCGGATCGTCGAGCTCGACCTCGCCCAGGGGCAGGTCTCGGTCTACGACGGCGGCTACGACGCCTTCCTCGAGGAGCGCGCCGTCGCCCGGCGCCATGCCCGCGAGGCCTACGAGCAGTACGCCGGCACCCGCGCCGACCTGGTGCAGCGGGCGCGCACCCAGCGCGAGTGGAGCTCGCAGGGGGTGCGCAACGCGATGAAGAAGAGCCCCGACAACGACAAGATCCGCCGCAAGGCGGCCACCGAGTCCTCGGAGAAGCAGGCGCAGAAGGTCCGTCAGATGGAGTCGCGCATCGCGCGGCTCGACGAGGTCGAGGAACCCCGCAAGGAGTGGGTCCTGCAGTTCGACATCGCCGCCGCACCGCGCTCGAGCGGAGTGGTCGCGACCCTCAACGAGGCGACCTGCCGACTCGGCGACTTCGAGCTCGGCCCCGTCTCCGTGCAGGTCAACGCTGGCGACCGGATCGGGATCACCGGCCCCAACGGGGCAGGCAAGACGACGCTGCTGCGCCTGCTGCTGGGCGGCGCCGAGCCGGACACGGGCTCGGCCTCACGGGGTGCCTCGGTCGCGGTCGGCGTCATCGACCAGGCCCGCACCGGGCTCGACGACGACCTGCCGCTCGGCGACGCCTTCGAGGCCGCCGTGCCGGAGCTGACCCAGGCCGAGGTGCGCACCCTGCTCGCGAAGTTCGGGCTCAGGGCGGACCAGGTCACCAGCCAGGTCGGTCGTCTCTCCCCCGGCGAGCGCACCCGCGCCGCCATGGCCCTGCTGCAGGCCCGCGGGGTCAACCTGCTCGTCCTCGACGAACCCACCAACCACCTCGACGTCCCGGCCATCGAGCAGCTCGAGCAGGCGCTGGCGTCGTACGACGGAGCGTTGCTGCTGGTCTCGCACGACCGCCGGCTGCTGGAGAACGTCCGGCTCGACCAGCGGTGGGACGTCGATGCCGGCCGCGTCGTCGTACGCCACGTCTGACGCCGGACCGGCCTGCGTCAGTCGTTCTCCCAGTAGGGGCCCTTCGCGTACGGGTCGCGCTCGATCGTGGTGACCGGACGGCGCACCGTGGTCCAGATCCGGCGCGTCGTCCCGTCGGCGTCGCGCACGGTCCGCTGCACCCGGAAGTTGGCGTACGTCGTCGTGTAGGCGTTGCGGGTGTTGCGGGTGTTGTTCCACTGGTAGTCGTAGTTGGCCAGGTACTTCTTCGCCACCGTGGCGCCGCGGACGGTGAACCAGACCTCGTCGTTGGCGGTGCTGAGGCTCGACCAGTTGACCGAGCCGGTGAGCACCATCTGGGCGTCGGGCACCTTGTTGTAGGTCCCCTGGATGATGAGGTACTTCTGGTGGCTGTAGTAGTCGAGGATCAGGTCGTCCACGCCGTCGTTGTTGAGGTCGAAGTTGTCGTCGAGGTCGTAGTCGAGCCCGGTGGAGCGCAGCGGGATCCTGCCGCGGGGCGTGGGCGCGCCGAGGACGCCCTTGGTGTGGAACCCGATGAGGCCGTAGGTGACCCGCACGTCGCAGCCCTGGGCGTACTTGTTGCGGATCGCCGCGGCCAGGTAGTCGCCGCGCTCGCCGCGCATGGTGTGCATGGAGAGGGCCAGGCGGGTGCGGGTGATCGTGCCGGTGACGGGATCGGCGGTGCGGCACTGGACCCGGTCGAGCATGGTGAGGACGAGGTCGTTCTTCGGCCCGGACGCCCGCGGGAACGCGACGACGGTGTGCTTGTCGATCGAGTCGTCGCACACGCCGGCCAGCGGGACCCCGCAGAACGCGATCGGCTCCTGGCGGGTGTCGTAGTCCTTGCGCATGTCGTTGAACAGCCCGACCATCTGGCGGAACAGCTCGTGGTCGCCGTCAGTGAAGTAGAGGTCGTTCCACTGGTGGACCGCGGCATTGCGGGTCATGTTGGCCGACCCCACCGCCACGACGTCCTTGGACCGCCCGGCCTGGCTGAAGAGATAGAACTTCGAGTGCAGGTTGTTGAACTCGTTGGCTGCCCCGCGACAGCTCTGGCGGCACTTGTAGACGAAGCTGTTGCGTCGCGGGTCCTTCCCGACCTCGGCGCGGAGCACCCGCACCGCTCCGTTCTCCCAGTGGTCGTTGAGCAGCATCTGCACCTGCACGCCGCGCCGGTGGGCGGCCACCAGGGCACGGGACACGGAGAGGCGGTCCAGGGAGTAGATCGCGATCCGGATCGTCGACCCCTTGGGCGTGCGGTTGATCGTGTCGATCACCTTGCGCTCGATGCGGAAGTGACCGTCGCGGCGGTGCGGGTCGTTGAAGAACGGCCCGCTGGGTGCCTTCCACTTCTTCGCTGCGGCGGGCTGCTGGGCCGACGTCACGGACGTCTGCGCCGTTGCACCGGCCGACACGGCGGCTCCCAGCGACGCAGCCAGCACCAGGCAGATGCTCCCCACGAGCACCGACAACTTCGTCACGACTTGACCCCCATAGATTCAACAGCCGTGCCAGCATAAGCAGCCACCCCGCCGGAGACCGGCGCCGCGCCCACGACGGGGCGGTCTGCGAGTCGGTCCGCTTGACTCGTTCGAACAGGTGTTCGATCATGGGGACATGTCATCCGCCCGCTCCGTCGCCGCGCTCGACCCGGGGCGTTCGGTGGTCGAGCAGCTGCGCGAGCGGGTCGCTGCCATGGAGCGTAGGCCCGCCCTCGAGCCGGTCGCGACCCTGCCCGGGATCGCCGACCTGGTCCCGCTGCACGCCGGGATGAGCTATGCCGTCGACTCCGCGTCACTGGCCCTGGCCCTGGTCGCCGGGGCCTCTCAGGCCGGCGAGTGGGTCGGTTTCGCCGGCTGCACCGACTTCGGCGCGGAGGCCGCCGCAGAGCTGGGCATCGAGCTGTCCCGCACGGTGCTCGTGCCCGACCCCGGCGAGCACTGGCTGGAGGTGGCGGCGGCGCTGGTCGACGTGCTCCGGGTGGTGGTCCTGCGACCGCCCGCCTCCGTCGACGAGCGGACGGCCGGGATCCTCGACTCCCGCCTGCGGACGCGCTCCGCCGTCCTGGTGGTCCACGGTCACTGGCCCCGCGTGGAGGCGCGGCTGAGCATCGAGCAGTCGAGCTGGCGCGGCCCGACGGCCGGCACCGGCCAGCTGCAGGAGCGTCGCGCCCGCGTCCTCGTGCACCGGGGCGCGCGGCCGCCGCAGCGTGCGGACCTGACCTGGCCGGGGCTCCAGCGGGTGGAGGCGCCCGTGCGCGAGATCCGCCGGGTCTCCGGGTGAGCCTGCGATGAGGGTGATGGTCGTGTGGTGCCCCGACTGGTCGGTGGTCGCCGCGCTCGACGAGGCCGACCGGTCGCTGCGCTCCCCCGCCGCCGTGCTCTCCGGCAACGTCGTCGAGGTGTGCAACGGACCCGCGCGGGCCGAGGGCGTACGCCGTGGGCAGCGCCGCCGCGACGCCCAGGCCCGGTGCCCCGAGCTCGTGCTGCTGCCCGCCAACGCCGACCGCGACGCGCGCGCCTTCGAGCCGGTCCTGGCCATCGTCGAGGAGCTGCGTCCGGGGGTCGCGGCGCTGCGCCCCGGCCTGCTCGCCGTACGAGCTCCCGGCAGCTGGTACGGCACGGAGACTGCGGCCGCCGCGACAGCGTGCCAGGCCCTGGTCGAGGGAGGGATCTGGGACGTGCGGTTCGGCATCGCCGACGACCTGTTCACCGCCGAGCAGGCCGCGCGCACCGCCGACGTCCAGTCGTGGACGGTCGTCCCCGAGGGCGGGTCCGCCGCGTTCCTGCGCGGCCTGCCCGTCCACGTCCTCCAGGACGGCGGCGCCCAGGGGCGCGACCTGGTCGGCCTCCTGCAGCGGCTCGGTCTCCGCACCCTGGGTGACCTGGCCGACCTGCCCGGCGACGCGGTCGAGCACCGGCTGGGCACCTACGGCGCCGAGGTCCGTCGTCGCGCGCGGGGCGAGGACCGCGCGCTCTTCGCCGCCCGCACCCCGCCTCCCGAGCTCGACGCCGAGGTGTCCTTCGAGCCGCCCCTCGACTCCGTCGAGGCGATCACCTTCAGCGTCCGCACCACCGCCGAGCGGTTCGTCTCCCAGCTGGCGCGCCACCAGCTGGTCGCGACGGCGGTCCGGGTGGAGGCCGAGTCCGACGGCATCGTCTGCTCGTCGCGCGCCTGGCTGCACCCGCGCCACTTCGGCGCCCGCGACCTGGTCGACCGGGTGCACTGGCAGCTGCAGTCGGCAGGCACCACGAGCGGGCCGGGCGGAGCGCTCCGCGGGCGCAAGCAGTCCGGCAGCGTGCGGGCCCCGATCGACCGCGTCCGGTTCGTCCCGGAGGTAGTCGAGCCCGCCGCGGCCCACGGCGAGGCGCTGTGGGGTGGCGCGGGCGACGACCTCGTCGAGCGCGGGGTGGCCCGGGTGCAGGGCATGGTGGGCTTCGACGCCGTACGCCGCCCGGTGCTGCAGGGCGGTCGCAGTCCCGCGGCACGGCAGTCCCTGGTGCCGTGGGGCGAGCGGGCCGTCGACCTGCGTCCGGTGGACCGGCCCTGGCCGGGCCGGGTCCCGGGGCCCGCACCCGTCCGGGTGTTCGCCGCTCCCCCGGTCGCCGAGGTCGTCGACGACGCGGGGCGGGAGGTCTCGGTCACCGATCGCGGAGTGGTCAGTGGTGAGCCCCGACGGTTCAGGGTGGAGGGTGCCGGTGACGGGCCACGCCTGACCTGGCAGCCGGTGACCGCGTGGGCGGGGCCGTGGCCCACCGACGAGGGCTGGTGGTCCGGTGGCTCCGGACCGAGCGCGCGGTTCCAGGTCGTCGGTGCCGACGGGCGGGCCTGGCTGCTGCTGCGCGCACCCGAGGGCTGGTCCCTGGAGGCGGGCTATGACTAGGGATCGAGGGGTGCGCTGATGGGCTGGAACAACCCCGCCATGCACTGGAAGGAGCTCGAGCGCCGGCTCAGCGGCCTGCCGGGTGCCGACGACGCACCGGTGTCGCGGCGCAAGCGCGGCGCCACCGAGGCCCGGACGATCGAGCGTCCCGCGGTGGTGACCCCCTACGCCGAGCTGCACTGCCACAGCCACTTCAGCTTCCTCGACGGCGCGAGCTCGCCCGCCGCGCTGGTCGAGGAGGCCGTGCGCCTCGGCCTGCACGCGCTCGCCATCACCGACCACGACGGCTTCTACGCCGCCCCGATGCTGGCCGAGGCCGCGGCGGTCTACGACCTGCCGACCGTCTTCGGAGCCGAGCTGTCCCTCGGGCTCAGCAGTCCGCAGAACGGCGTCCCCGACCCCGAGGGCAGCCACCTGCTGGTGCTCGCGCGCGGGGTCGAGGGCTATCACCGGCTCGCCGCCGCGATGACCGACGCGCACCTGCGCGGCGACGAGAAGGGGCGCCCCGTCTACGACCTCGACGAGCTGGGCGAGCGTGGGCGCGGGCACTGGGCGGTGCTGACCGGTTGCCGCAAGGGCGCGGTCCGGCAGGCGCTGGCGACGGGGGGCGAGGCCGCCGCCGCCGAGGCGCTCGACCGGCTGACGTCGCTGTTCGGGATCGAGCACGTCCTCGTCGAGCTCTCACCACGACCAGGGTCCGACGGCACCAACACCTCCCTCGCCCGCCTGGCCGCGGTCCACGGCCTCGACGTCGTCGCCGCCGGCAACGTCCACCACGCGACCCCGCAGCAGCACCGGCTGGCCTCGGCGATGGCGGCCGTGCGTGCCCGGCGCAGCCTGACCGACCTCGACGGCTGGCTCGACCTGTCGGGCTCGGCCCACCTGCGCAGCGGCGCCGAGACGGCCTCCGCCCTCACGGCGTACGACGGCGCCGTGGCACGCAGCGTCTCGCTGGCCGACGAGCTCGCCTTCGACCTGCACAAGGCCTCCCCCGCGCTTCCCAAGCGACAGATCCCCGAGGGCCACACCGCCGACTCGTGGCTGCGGGTGCTGGCCGAGCGCGGCTTCGCCGAGAGGTACGCCGGTGTCCCCCACGAGCAGCAGGCGCGCGAGCGGCTCGAGCACGAGCTGCGCGTGGTGTCCGAGAAGGACTTCGCCGGCTACTTCGTCATCGTCCACGACATCGTCGCCTTCGCCCGGAGCAGGGGCATCCTCTGCCAGGGCCGCGGATCCGCGGCGAGCTCGGCCGTCTGCTACGCCCTCGGCATCACCGCGGTCGACGCCGTCTTCTACCGGTTGCCGTTCGAGCGGTTCATCTCCGCACACCGCGACGAGGAGCCCGACATCGACGTCGACTTCGACTCCGACCGGCGCGAGGAGGTCATCCAGTGGGTCTACGACACCTACGGCCGCCGCAACGCCGCCCAGGTGGCCAACGTCATCTCCTACCGGCCGCGGATGGCGGTGCGCGACGCCGCCAAGGCCCTCGGCTTCTCCCAGGGCCAGCAGGACGCCTGGTCCAAGCAGATCGACGGGTGGCAGTCGGTGGTGTCCGGCGACGCGGGTGACCCGACCGCCCACGACGTGCCTCCGACGGTGGTGGCACTCGCCGAGGAGCTGATGGGTGCGCCCCGCCACCTCGGCATCCACTCCGGCGGGATGGTCCTCACCGAGCGGCCCATCGGCGAGGTCTGCCCCATCGAGCGGGGCCGGATGGACCGGCGGACGGTGCTGCAGTGGGACAAGGACGCGTGCGAGTCGATGGGGCTGGTGAAGTTCGACCTGCTCGGCCTCGGCATGCTCGGCGCGCTCGACCACATGATGCGTCTCGTCGCCGACCACCTCGGCGAGCGGTGGGACCTCGCGACCATGCCCAAGGAGGAGCCCGCGGTCTACGACATGCTCTGCCGGGCCGACTCGATCGGGGTCTTCCAGGTCGAGAGCCGGGCCCAGATCGGCACCCTGCCGCGGCTGCGCCCGCGCGAGTTCTACGACCTGGCCATCGAGATCGCGCTGATCCGGCCCGGCCCCATGCAGGGCGGCGCCGTGCACCCCTACGTACGCCGAGCCACCGGCAAGGAACCCGTCACCTACGACCACCCCGAGCTCATCCCCGTGCTCGAACGCACCAAGGGCGTGCCGCTGTTCCAGGAGCAGCTGATGGCGATGGCGGTGACCCTCGGCGACTGCAGCCGCGACGACGCCGACCTGCTGCGTCGCGCGATGGGGTCCAAGCGCGGGGTCGAACGGATCGAGTCGGTGAAGCAGAAGCTCTACGCCGGCATGGCACGACGCGGGATCACCGGCGACCTCGCCGACTCGATCTACGTCAAGATCCTGTCCTTCGCCAACTTCGGCTTCGCCGAGTCGCACGCGCTGTCCTTCGCGCTGCTGGTCTACGCGTCGTCCTGGTTCAAGCTGCACTACCCGGCGGCGTTCCTGGCCGGGCTGCTCCGCAACCAGCCGATGGGCTTCTACTCCCCGCAGTCCCTGGTCGGTGACGCCCGGCGCCACGGCGTCGACGTACGCCGTCCCGACGTCACCCGGTCGGCGGCACAGGCCGAGCTCGAGGCGGTGGTGCTCGGTCCGGTCGCGGCCACCGGGCTCGACGCGTGCTGCCAGCCGCGGTTCGACCGCGTCGAGTGGGTGCCGGGCACCCCCGACCCGGTCCCCGCCCACCGCCGCGACGCGGCGCTCGCCGTACGTCTGGGGCTCGACTCGGTGCGCGGCATCGGCCTCGAGGTGGCGCGGCGCATCGTCGCGGCGCGTGACGAGGCACCGTTCACCGGCGTCACCGACCTGTCGCGTCGCGCGGACCTCACGTCCGCCCAGCTCGAGTCGCTGGCCACCGCCGGCGCGTTCGACGCCTGGGGGCTGGACCGTCGTGAGGCGCTGTGGGCCGCCGGCTTCGCCGAGGGGGCCGGGCACCTGCCGGGCACCACCCCGTCTCCGGCCGCGCCCGCCCTCCCCGGCATGAGCGAGCCCGAGATCACGCTGGCCGACCTCTGGGCCACGGGCATCTCACCGGAACGGCACCCGGTCGAGCACCTGCGTGACGAGCTGCGCCGCGCCGGCGTGCGCTCGGTCGCGGAGCTGGCCGACACCGAGCACGGCCGCAGGGTCCACGTCGGCGGGCTGATCACCCACCGTCAGCGACCGGGGACGGCGATGGGCGTCACCTTCCTCAACCTCGAGGACGAGACCGGCATGCTCAACGTCGTGTGCTCGATCGGGGTGATGAAGGCGCACCGGCACGCCGCCCGCAACCGGGTCGCCGTGGTCATCCGCGGGCGCCTCGAGCGCAACGAGGGAGTCACCAACCTCCTCGCCGACCGCGTGGAGGCCATCGACGTCGTCGTCCCGGGCGCAGGTGCCGTGCTCCAGGCGCGGGCGTCCTCGCGCGACTTCAGGTGACGCCGGGAGTGACGCGGTCCGGGCGACGTGGTCGCGGACCCGAGCGGCCTGACGGGGATCCGCGTGGTCAGGTGTTGTCGGCCCCGGTGTCTGGCTCTGCCGTGGTCGAGGGCGACTCCCCGCGCCCCGTGTCGGCTTCGGCGGACCAGGCCCAGTCACGCACCTCGGGGAGGTCCTCGCCGTGGACCCGGGTCCACGCACGTGCCCGACGGCGGGTGTCGACCATCTCCTGCCGCAGGCCCGCGGCCCGCTGCCCGAGGCCCGGCACCCGGTCGATCACGTCCATCACGAGGTGGTAGCGATCGAGGTCGTTCATCATGACCATGTCGAAGGGCGTGGTGGTGGTGCCCTCCTCCTTGTAGCCCCGCACGTGGATGTTGGGGTGGTTGGTGCGCCGGTAGGTCAGGCGGTGGATCAGCCACGGATAGCCGTGATAGGCGAAGATGACCGGCCTGTCGGCGGTGAAGACGGTGTCGAAGTTGCGCGCGGACAGCCCGTGCGGGTGCTCGGTCTCGTCCTGCAGGCGCATCAGGTCGACCACGTTGACGAAGCGCACTGCCAGCTCGGGCAGGCGCTCCCGGAGGATCGACGTGGCGGCCAGCGCCTCGATGGTCGGCACGTCACCGGCGCACGCAATGACGACGTCGGGGTCGCCCTCGGTCGTCGAGGCCCAGTCCCAGATGCCCAGCCCACGGGCGCAGTGGAGGTCTGCCGCCTCCGCGTCCAGCCAGTCGAAGGTCGGCTGCTTGCCGGCCACGACCACGTTGACGTAGTGGGTGCTCTCCAGGCAGTGACGCATGGTCGACAGCAGCGTGTTGGTGTCCGGCGGCAGGTAGACCCGTACGACCTCGGCACTCTTGTTGACCACGTGGTCGATGAAGCCGGGGTCCTGGTGGGAGAACCCGTTGTGGTCCTGGCGCCACACGTGCGAGGTGAGCAGGTAGTTCAACGAGGCGATGGGTGGACGCCACCCGATCGAGCGCGTCGTCTTCAGCCACTTCGCGTGCTGGTTGACCATCGAGTCGACGAGGTGGATGAAGGCCTCGTAGCAGCTGAAGAGCCCGTGCCGCCCGGTCAGGAGGTAGCCCTCCAGCCAGCCCTGGCACGTGTGCTCGGAGAGGATCTCCACCACGCGCCCGCTGCGGGCCAGGTGCTCGTCGACCTCGAGGATCGTGCCGGCGAAGACCTTGTCGGTCACCTCGTAGACGGCGTCGAGACGGTTGGAGGCCGTCTCGTCGGGACCGAAGATGCGGAAGTTGTCGGGGTTGTCGCGCACGACGTCGACCAGGTAGTGCCCCAGCACGCGCGTCGCCTCGTGGGTGGTGACGCCCGGCGCGGGCACGTCCACCGCGGACGCGCGGAAGTCGGGGAGGCGGAGCGGTCGGCGCAGCAGGCCGCCGTTGGCGTGGGGGTTGGCGCTCATCCGACGCTCACCGAGGGGTGCGAGCGCGCGCAGCTCGGGCACGAGCCGGCCGTCAGCGTCGAAGAGCTCGTCGGGAGCGTACGACGCCAGCCAGGACTCGAGCAGCGCGCGGTGAGCGTCGTCCTCGCGGGTGTTGGCGAGCGGCACCTGGTGGGCACGCCACGTGCCCTCGACCTGCACGCCGTCGACCACGTCCGGTCCGGTCCAGCCCTTGGGGGTGACGAGCAGGATCATCGGCCACGGTCGTCGCTCGAGGTCGCCGTCCTCGCGGGCTGCGCGCTGGATCTCCAGGATGCGGTCGTGCGCGTCGTCGAGGGCGCCGGCGAGCTGACGGTGCACGTCGGCCGGGTCGTCGCCCTCGACCGTCCACACCTCGTGGCCGTAGCCCCGGAGCAGGTCGAGCAGCTCCTCCCGGTGGATGCGCGCCGGGATCGTCGGGTTGGCGATCTTGTAGCCGTTGAGGTGAAGCACCGGCAGGACCGCCCCGTCGTGCACGGGGTCCACGAACTTGTTGGCGTGCCACGACGCAGCCAACGGCCCGGTCTCGAACTCACCGTCGCCGACCACCGCGGCCACCACGAGGTCAGGGTTGTCCATCGCCGCGCCGTAGGCGTGCGAGAGCACGTAGCCGAGCTCGCCCCCCTCGTGGATCGAGCCCGGCGTCTCGGGCGCCACGTGGCTCGGGATGCCGCCGGGGAAGGAGAACTGGCGGAAGAGCTCCTGCATGCCGCGGGCATCGTCGCCCACGTGCGGGTAGACCTCGCTGTAGGTCCCCTCCAGCCAGGTGTTGGCGACGACGGCCGGGCCACCGTGACCGGGTCCGGCGAGGAAGATCGCCTTGACGTCGCGCTCGCGGATCAGACGGTTGAGGTGGGTCCACAGCAGGTTGAGGCCCGGGGTGGTGCCCCAGTGGCCGAGCAGGCGCGGCTTGATGTCCTCACGGACCAGGGGCCGCTGCAGCAGGGGGTTGTCCATCAGGTAGATCTGGCCAACCGACAGGTAGTTGGCGGCCCGCCACCACGCGTCGAGCGCCGCCACCTGGTCGTCCGTGAGCTGTGCATCCACCATGGTGGCCTCCTGGGCTCGATCGGGTCCGCGGCGTACGCCACCTCCCGCACGCTAGGCGATCAGGTGCGGTGCGAACTAGGGACGAAGGGCCCTGGTCGCGTGACCGATCGGATCGATCAGGGCCAGGTCCAGGTCCTGCTCCTCATGTGAGGGTCCGTCACCATGCCTCACCCGAACATCGTGGCTGGGGGCGCCCACCAGCAGGGCAGCGAGCACCGCGCCGGCCCAGCCCAGGGTCAGGTCACCGATCGTGTCGGCGTACGCCGTCGACACCTCCGTCGACCTGGTCACGAACGCGACGTACTCCCACAGCTCCCATGCCAGTGCCATCGTCATGCCGGACGCGACGGCCAGCGCGAGCCGATGTCGGAGCGCTGACCCGGCGGCGCCGCACAGGATGACGACCGCGGCGCTCAGGAAGCCCGTGTTGGCGAAGTGCATGAGGTCGTCGAACCAGGACACCCGGTCGTAGAGGTCGAGCCGGTTGCCCAGCACGTCGGAGAACGCGGGGATCGTGATCAGCAGGTCCGCACCCCAGGGGTATCGGCCACGCGAGGGACGCAGCAGGTGGGCCGCAGGAACCAGGAGTGCGAGGAGCGGGTAGGTCCATGCACGCGTGAGGGGTGCCTTGCCCTCGAGGTTGCCCCAGGCAGGATCCAGCGCCACCCGCAGCATGAGCAGGACCAGCACGACCTTGGCCGTGACGTCCACGACCACGACCACGGCCGGGACGGCTCTGACGTCGGGAGTACGGCCCTCGTGCACGTCCATCGCGGACCTCCTGCCTGCGGCCGGTCACGGCACGGCTCTCGCCCCACAACCAGCCTCGCGCACCGCTGTCGAGATCAGCAGGGGCGAAGGTCCCCGCGGTTCCGGGATCCGTCGGTCCCGCTCCCCGCGTCCGTTCGGCCCTGCCGCAGCGCGAGGTCCGGTGACGGATCGCTCCCCCTCAGCCGAGCGCCTTGGCCACGGTCAGCAGGACCGCGGAGTCCTCGACCGCCTCGAGCGAGTGGCGCGAGTCAGGGATCGTGATGAGGTCTCCCGGTGAGCCGTTCCACCGGTGCTCCCCCGCCACGAGCGTGACCCGGCCGTGCAGCACCTGGAGGGTCGCCTCGCCGGGGTTCTCGTGCTCGTCGAGGCTGCTGCCGGTGCGCAGCGCGATCAGCGTCTGTCGCAGGACGTGCTCGTGCCCCCCGTGGACCGTGTGCGCACTCCGACCGCTCGATGCGGTCGCGGCCGCTGCGAGGTGGTGTCGGACGAGCGCGGTCAGTGATTCCTTCTGCATGGGCTCTCCTCGTGTCTCGTGCGGTGGTGGTGCATCAGGTGGCGGCGTTCGCGTCCGCAGTCGTCGTCGACGCGACGTCGAGGAGGAAGCTCGGCGACCCCCTGCGGGCCACGTCGACGGTGGCCCACCCGCTGGCGCCGAGGGTCACGACGGACACCGGGAAGATCCCGAGGTCCTCCCTCTCCACGTGGGTGTCGAGGTCGTCGAGGAACCGGGACACGTCGGCCGCGAAGGTGGTGGAGTGGTGATCGAGTGCGGCGACCACCGCCGCCAGGTCACGGTGCTCACCCTCGAGGTCGTCGATCTCGTCGATGAACTCTCCGGCTGCTCGCATGGCGAGGAAGATGCCGTCCTCCTCGCGGCGCACGTGCCGGTCGAGGTGGGCGACCAGGCTGCCCAGGAGCCGCATCGCTCCGGCGAAGTCACCCGTGCCGAGCGCCTGGCGGACGTAGTGGCCCTCGTCGGCGAGTGCTGTGTGCTCGTCCATGAGCTCGGCGATCGCGGGGACCTCCCGGCATCCGCAGTACTCACACACCTCAACCCACCCGGTCCCAGCCCCGACGGGGCCGGTGGCTGCCGAGCTGGTCGTCGTCACGGCTGCGGTAGACGATGTAGGGGCGGGTGAGGTAGCCCAGCGGCGCGCTGAACACGTGCACGAGACGGGTGAACGGCCACAGCGCGAAGAGCCCGAACGCCACGAGGGCATGGAGCTGGAAGCCCAGGGGTGCCGCCCCCATCAGGTCGCCGTCCGGGTTGAGTGCGAGGAACGAGCGGAACCAGACCGACACTCCTTCGCGGTAGTTGTACTCACCGCCGATGGTCAGGATCGAGCCCGCGACGGTGTTCCACATCCCCAGCAGGATCGCGACGATCAGGAAGGCGTACATCACCTTGTCCATGACCGTCGTCGCCGAGAAGACCGGCCCGACGGTGCGCCGCCGGTAGACCAGGATGGCGAGCCCGACGACCGTAGCGACCCCGGCCAGCAGACCCCCGCCGACCGCTGCCACGTGGTAGGCCTGCTCGCTGATCCCCACGGCGTCGGTCCACGACTGCGGGATCAGCAGGCCGAAGACATGGCCACCGACGACGCCCAGCATCCCGAAGTGGAACAGCGGGCTGCCGATGCGCAGCAGCCGGTTCTCGTAGAGCTGCGAGGACCGCGTGGTCCAGCCGAACTTGTCGTAGCGGTAGCGCCACAGGTGGCCCACGACGAAGACCGTGAGGCAGATGTAGGGGACGACCACGAAGAGGAAGTCGTTCATGCAAGCACCCCCGGGAAGGACGGCATGGGCAGGAGCGTCGGTCCGGCGGCCGCACCCGGGCTGAACTGCGGACTGGCGAACGGCGCCAGCCCCACCTCCTCCTCCGGAGGACCCTCGGCTGCGAGACGTCGTACGGCGTCGCGCTCCTCACCGCGCAGGGGCGGGAGCGTGGCCGTGACCGCATCGATCAGGCTCGCCCAGGGCGAGTGCATGTCACGGAGCGAGAGCCGCAGCAGCTCCAGGCCCGCCCGGTGGTCCAGCATCAGCTGCCGGCCGAGGTCGCGGTCGATGGTGGCAGCGAACTCGAGCACGACACAGAGGTGGTCGGGCAGCTCGGCGTCGTCCAGCTCGAAGCCGGCACCGAGATAGGTCTGCTTGAAGCGCAGCAGCGCCATCCCCCGCTTGCGGGTGTCCCCGTGGGCGAAGTAGGTGAGGAAGAGGTTGCAGCGCCGACGGTTGTCGAACGTCTCGACGTAGTCGGCCTGGAGCTCCGGCAGGGGCGTCGCCTCGAGGTGGCCCAGGAAGTCGCGCAGCGAGTCACCGATCGCGGACGGCAGTCCGGTGGCAGAGGCCCTGACCAGCTCGGCGCGCGCGAGCACGCTCTCGTCGGGGTAGTCGAGCAGCAACGAGACGGACTGCCACACGATGGTCAGCTGGTCGGGCGAGAGCGCCGACGTCGGACGCCGGCCGATCACGACTCCGGTCCCTTCGACGGGAAGAGTCCGGGAGGAGAGCCCTTGCCGTCCCAGTTGAGGAGGTTGATCCGCGCCCCCTTGTTGTCCGGGCCCGCGAGCGAGTCGGAGGTCTGCCGGTCCTGCAGCATCTGGAAGTTCTCCACCGCGATGGGTGTCGGCACGCCGGAACCCTCGCCGAAGAGGTCCTGCTGCCCGCCGCCGTACTCCGACACGGAGCACTCGGTCGACAGCTCCTCCAGCGAGTGGGCCTGCTCGGCGTGCGCGGCGGGGATGACGTAGCGCTCGTCGTACTTCGCGATCGCGAGCAGGCGGTACATGTCGTACATCTCCTCCTCCGTCATGCCGACCGAGGCGGGGATGGAGGCGTCGGGGTCGCGCCCCATGTTGATGTCCCGCATGTAGCAGCGCATCGCGGCCAGCTTCTTGAGCACCGCATCGACCGGTACGACGTCGCCGGCGGTGAAGAGCTCGGCGAGGTACTCGACAGGGATCCGCAGGGCATCGATGGCAGCGAACAGGTTGCCCGTGTCCTCGGCGTCCTCCCCGGTCTCCGCGACCACGTCGACGACCGGTGAGAGCGGCGGGATGTACCAGACCATCGGCATCGTGCGGTACTCCGGGTGCAGCGGGAGGGCCACCCTGAAGGTGTTGATGAGTGCGTGGATCGGCGAGCGCTGGGCAGCGTCGATCCAGTCGCGCGCGATGCCTGCCTTCTCCGCCTCCCGCACGACCTCGGGGTCGAACGGGTCGAGGAACACGTCGCGCTGCGCCTCGTAGAGCCCGTGGTCGTCCTCGGTGGACGCCGCCTCGAGCACCTTGTCCGCGTCGTAGAGCATCAGGCCGATGTAGCGCAGCCGACCGACGCAGGTCTCGGCGCAGACCGTGGGGAGGCCCACCTCGATGCGCGGGAAGCAGAACGTGCACTTCTCGGCCTTGCCGGTGCGGTGGTTGAAGTAGATCTTCTTGTAGGGGCACCCGGACACGCACTTGCGCCACCCACGGCACTTGTCCTGGTCGACGAGGACGATGCCGTCCTCCTCGCGCTTGTAGATCGCACCGCTGGGGCACGACGCCGCGCACGACGGGTTCAGGCAGTGCTCGCAGATGCGCGGCAGGTAGAACATGAAGGTCTGCTCGAACTCGAACTTCACCTTGTCCGCGATCTTCGCGAGCATCGGGTCGCGGTGCGCCGTCTCGGTCGAGCCGCCGAGGTCGTCGTCCCAGTTGGCCGACCACTCGATCTTCATGTTCTTGCCGCTGATGAGGGACTTGGGTCGCGCGACCGGCGTGTGCTCCTGCGCGGGGGCGTCGGTGAGCGTCGAGTAGTCGTAGGTCCACGGCTCGTAGTACTCCCCGATCGACGGCAGCTTGGGGTTGGAGAAGATCGTCATGAGGTTCTTGAACCGACCCCCGGCCTTGAGGACCAGCCGTCCGCGCTGGTTGAGCTCCCAGCCGCCCTTCCACTTCTCCTGGTCCTCGTAGGTCCGTGGGTAGCCCAGGCCGGGTCGGGTCTCGACGTTGTTGAACCAGATGTACTCCGTGCCCGAGCGGTTGGTCCACGCCTGCTTGCACGTGACCGAGCACGTGTGGCAGCCGATGCACTTGTCGAGGTTCATGACCATCGCCATCTGCGCCATGACCCTCATCAGTACGTCACGTCCTGGCTGCGCTTGCGGATGATGGTGACCTCGTCACGTTGGTTGCCGGTGGGACCGAGATAGTTGAAGGCGAAGGTCAGCTGCGCATAGCCACCGATGAGGTGCGACGGCTTCACGAGCAGCCGGGTGAGCGAGTTGTGGATGCCACCGCGCTTGCCCGACGTCTCCGCCAACGGGACGTCGATGAGCCGGTCCTGGGCGTGGTACATGTACACCGTCCCCTCGGGCATCCGGTGCGACACGATCGCCCGGGCGACGACCACGCCGTTGCGGTTGACCGCCTCGATCCAGTCGTTGTCCTTAATGCCGACCTTGACGGCGTCCCGGTCGCTCATCCAGATGTTCTGGCCCCCGCGTGACAGCGAGAGCATGAAGAGGTTGTCCTGGTACTCCGAGTGGATCGACCACTTGTTGTGCGGCGTCAGGTAGCGCACGGTGAGGCCCTCCACCTGCTCGACGCCGTCGACGGACGAGCCGTCGGAGACGTTGCCGAGCGCAGGCTCGGCGAACAGGGCGGCCATGTTGAGCGGTGGCCGGTAGACCGGCAGTCCCTCACCGAGCTCGGTCATCCAGTCGTGGTCGAGGTAGAAGTGCATCCGCCCGGTCAGCGTGTGCCAGGGCTTCTTGCGCTCCACGTTGATGGTGAAGGGCGAGTAGCGCCGACCTCCGGTCTCCGAGCCCGACCACTCCGGTGAGGTGATGACCGGCACGGGTGGGCCCTGGGTGTCGGCGAACGTGATCTGCTTGCCCTCGTGCTCGGCGGCCAGGTCGGCGAGCCGGACGCCGGTCCGCTTCTCGAGGGTCCTGAAGCCCTGGGTGGCGAGGTGGCCGTTGGTCGTCCCCGACATCGCCAGGATGGCCTCGCAGACGTCGACGTCCTTCCGCAGCGACGGCCGGCCGTCGGCGACACCGCCACGCACGGCGCCGTTCTTCGCTCGCAGGTGGTCGACCTGCTTGCTCAGCTCGAAGGTGACGCCCTTGGTCGTTGCGCCGAGGGTGTCGACCAGCGGCCCGAGGGCGTTCATCTTCTCGGCGACCGCGCCGTAGTCACGCTCCACCTCGACCAGCTTGGGCATCGTGACGCCGGGGACCGGCTCGCACTCACCCTTCTTCCAGTCCCGGACGACGCCGTGCGGGTTCGCCATCGCGTCCGGGGTGTCGTGGGTCAGCGGGACCGCCACGACGTCCTTGCGCACGCCCAGGTGGGTGGCTGCGAGCTCGCTGAACTTCTCGGCGATCGTCTGCCACGCGTCCCAGTCGGTGCGGGTCTGCCACGGTGGAGCGATCGCGGGGTTGAACGAGTGCACGAACGGATGCATGTCGGTGGTGTTGAGGTCGTGCTTCTCGTACCAGGTCGCCGCAGGCAGGACGACGTCGGAGAAGATCGTCGTGCTCGTCTGCCGGAAGTCGATCGTCATCAGCAGGTCGAGCTTGCCCTCGGGCGCCTCCTCACGCCACGTCACGTCCACCGGCCGGTGCTCCTCCGGCGTCTCGGTCGCCCGCACCGACGAGTCGGTGCCGAGCAGGTGCTTGAGGAAGTACTCGTTGCCCTTGCCCGACGAGCCGAGCAGGTTGGCCCGCCAGATCGACAGGATGCGGGGGTAGTTCTGGGGGGCGTCCGGGTCCTCGCCGGCGAAGTCGAGCTCGCCCGACTTGAGCTGCTCGACGACGTACTCCCCCACCGGCTGGCCGGCCGCGGCGGCGTCGTCGCAGAGGTCGAGCGGGTTGCGGTCGAAGGTCGGGTAGGACGGCATCCAACCCATCCGCGCGCTCTGCGCGATGACGTCGGCGGTGGACTTCCCGGCCAGCTGGCCGGTGCCGGTGGTGGCGGAGAGCGTGTCCGCGCCGAACTGGTCGTAGCGGAACTGGTTGGTGTGGAGGTACCAGTAGGCGGTCTGGATCATGTTGCGCGGGGGCCGGTTCCAGTCGAGCGCGTTGGCGATCTGGGTGTAGCCGGTGATGGGCCGGACCTTCTCCTGGCCCACGTAGTGCGCCCACCCGCCGCCGTTGACGCCCTGGCACCCGGTGAGGTTCGTCAGGGTGAGGAAGGCGCGGTAGATCGTGTCGGAGTGGAACCAGTGGTTGGTGCCGGCACCCATCACGATCATCGAGCGGCCCCGGGACTCCTCAGCGTTGGCGGCGAACTCACGACCGATCCTCGCGGCCGTCGCGGCCGGTACGCCCGTGATGGCCTCCTGCCAGGCAGGGGTGTACGGCGACTCCGCGTCGTCGTAGCCCGTGGCCCACACGCCGGGCAGGCCAGGGCGCCCGACGCCGTACTGCGCGAGGAGCAGGTCGAACACCGTGGTCACGAGGTGGCCGTCGACGCGGCGTACGGGCACACCCCGCGGCAGGTCGGCAGCGGCACCGTCGGGGGTGTCGAAGCGCGGCATCCGCACGAGCACCGTCTCCACCGGAGAGCCGTCCCCGTCGAGCAGCGAGAGCTGCGGGTCGACCTCTCCGAGCTCGAGGTTCCACCGGCCGACGCCGGCATCGCCGAAACGGTGGCCCAGCGACCCGTTGGGCACGACCGGCTCGCCGGTCCGCGCGTCGATGAGGACCGTCTTGAACGCGGCGTTCTCCTCGTCCGCAGCGGTCGCGTCGAGGTCGGAGGCGGTCAGGAACTTGCCCGCAGTGAGCTGCCCGTCCTCTCCCTCGTGGAGCTTCACCAGGTGGGGCAGGTCGGTGTAGGTCTTCACGTACTGCGTGAAGTAGGGGATCTCCCGGTCGACGAAGAACTCCTTGAGCACGACGTGCCCCATCGCCATCGCCAGCGCGCCGTCGGTGCCGGGCCTGGCGGCGAGCCACTCGTCGGCGAACTTCACGTTGTCGGCGTAGTCGGGGGCGACGGCGATCACCTTCTGGCCGCGGTAGCGCGCCTCGGTCATCCAGTGCGCGTCGGGCGTACGCGTGACCGGCAGGTTCGAGCCCCACATGATCAGGTAGCCGGCGTTCCACCAGTCGCCCGACTCGGGGACGTCGGTCTGGTCACCGAAGACCTGCGGCGAGGCGACGGGCAGGTCGGCGTACCAGTCGTAGAAGCTCAGCATCGAGCCGCCGACCAGGTTGACGAACCGGGCACCGGAGGCGTGCGACACCATCGACATCGCCGGGATCGGCGAGAAGCCCGCGACCCGGTCGGGGCCGTACTTCTTGATCGTGTGGACGTGCGCGGCCGCGATGATCTCGCTGGCCTCGTCCCACGTCGCGCGCACCAGGCCGCCCTTGCCGCGCGCGGACTTGTAGGCCCTGGCCCGCTGCGGGTTCTCGACGACGTGCTCCCACGCCTTCACGGGATCGCCGCCGTGCTGCGACTTGGCCTCACGGAACATCTGGAGCAGGACGCCGCGGACGTAGGGGTAGCGGACCCTGGTCGGCGAGTAGGTGTACCAGGAGAAGGCAGCTCCGCGGGGGCAGCCGCGAGGCTCGTACTCGGGTGAGTCCGGGCCGACCGAGGGGTAGTCGGTCTGTTGGGTCTCCCACGTGATGATCCCGTCCTTGACGTAGACCTTCCACGAGCAGGAGCCGGTGCAGTTCACGCCGTGGGTGGAGCGCACCACCTTGTCGTGGCTCCAGCGGTCGCGGTAGAAGTCGTCCGCCTCCCTCCCGCCTGCGTGGGACAGGGTCCGCAGGTCCGCCGAGACGGTGCCGCGGGTGAAGAAACGACGGCTCCGCACGAGGGCGTCCGCCAAGGGGCCGTCCATGCCGATGTCCTTGCTCAATGGGATTCCTGTCCTTGGGCCGTGCGTCGGACGATGGTCAGCGTGAGGGCGAGGGTGAGGGCCGCGGTGATCGACAGCATCCACAGGCCGATCGCGTACGAATCCGTGCGGCCGTAGACGAAGCCCATGATCAGCGGAGGCAGGAAGCCGCCCAGACCACCCGCGGCACCCACCAGTCCGGTGACTCCACCGACCCGGCTCGGATCGGTGACGGAGGCAATCAGGGCGAAGGTCCCGCCGCTGCCGGCGCCGAGGGCCGCCGCCATCGCGAGGAACGCGAGGGTGCCGACGCCCTCGAGCGGAGGGGTGCCCGCCGAGACGGCGGCACCGACGACCACGACGGCGTACGACGTGGCCAGGACCGGGATCGCGCCGAATCTGTCGGAGAGCCAGCCGCCGATCGGTCTCATGACCACGGCGACCACCACGAAGCCGGCCATCCGGTTGGCGGCGTCGGCTGCGGTCAGGCCGTGCGCGGTCTTGAGGTAGGCCGGCAGGTAGACCGAGAAGGCGACGTAGCCGCCGAACGCGACGGCGTAGAGGATGCAGGCCTGCCACGTGATGGGCAGCCGGGCATTGGCGTTCAACCGGCTGGCCAGGCTGGTCGTCGGCACGGTGCGGCCGGGCGCGTCGCGCAGGAGCAGCCAGGCCACGACGGCATAGGCCGCGAGCACGACCGCCGTGATCAGGAACGGCGCCTTCTCCCCGGTGTTGGTGAAGAGCTTGACGGTCGTGAGCGCGCTGATCGCGGTTCCGCCCATGCCGGCACCGAAGATGCCGATCGCCAGCCCGCGGCGCTCGGGCGGGAACCAGGCGTTGACGAACGGGACGCCGACGGCGAAGACGGTGCCGCCGATCCCGAGGAAGAACCCGCCGACGAGCAGCAGTGCGTAGGAGTCGAGGGCGAAGAAGGCGATGAACAGGACCGGCACGATGGTCGCGGCAGAGATGATCGGGAACATGATCCGGCCGCCGAAGCGGTCGGTCATCGCGCCGGCCACGATCCGTCCGAGCGAGCCGACGAGCACCGGCACGGCCACCAGGAGCGCGACGTCCGACTCGCTCAGGGAGCCGAGCGCACCGGAGTCGCGGAACATGGGTCCGAGGGGGCTGATCAGCGCCCAGGCCCAGAAGTTGACCGCGAAGCCGATCGTCGCGATCGCCAGCATGAGCCACGGTGACCTGACGGCCGCGTCAGCCCGGTCCTCCGAGGTCGACGCACCCGCGGCGGCCGTCCGTGACGGCCCTGGTGCAACGTTTGCGTCTGACATCCACGCTCCCCTCGTAGGCCCACGACGGAGGTGAGACCCTCCGGACCGAGTAGAACGGAAGCCGTGGGCGTTCACGAGGGCCAAAGGTCCCGTCCGAGCGGGGCCCGTGGGCGGCCGAGGTCGACCACCGTTGCTCTCACATCAGCGCGGCGGTGAGGCGGCAGACGTTGTCGACGTACTTCTCGCGCCACGACCGGGCGCTCCACTCCTCCACGGTCAGCACCCGCGACACCGCGCGGTAGTCGGCGTCGTTGCGCTCGAGCCGTTCGACCAGGTCGCCACCGAAGGCGAGCAGCATGATCTCCGAGGTGAGCGCGAAGGACCGGAAGTCCATGTTGGACGAGCCGATCATCGCGACCCGCCCGTCCACGGTGAAGTACTTCCCGTGCAGCACGGTGGGCGCCGGGTAGAGGTGGATCGTCACCCCGGCGTCGAGGAGCGCGGCGTAGTAGGATCGCTGGGCGTGGCCGACGAGGAACTGGTCGGCCTTCTCGCCGACGAAGAGCTCGACCTGCACGCCCCGGTAGGACGCACTGGTGATCGCGGCGAGCAGCGCCTCGTCCGGCACGAAGTAGGGGCTGGTGATCGCGACCCGGTCCGTCGCGCCGTGGATCAGGGCGGTGAAGAGCCGCAGGTTGGGTTCGGTCGCGTAGCCCGGGCCCGACGGCACGAGCTGCATCGCGTGTCCCCGTCCGCCGGCCGGCTGGTCGGGCTGGTCGGCGAAGTAGCGCTCGACGTCGAGCAGCTCGCCGGTCTCGGTGTACCAGTCGGTCGCGAACACGACCGACACCGACGTCACGATGTCCCCGCTGACCTGGAGCGAGACGTCGCTCCACGCGCGGCCCATCTCGGCGTTCTTCGTGCTGCCGTAGCTGGGCGCGATCAGGTTGTGGGAGCCGAGGAAGGCACGCTCGCCGTCGACCACCACGAGCTTGCGGTGGTTGCGCAGGTCGGGTCGTCGCCAGCGCCCCTTCAACGGGTCGATGGGCATCATCAGGTGCCAGTCGATGCCGGCCTCGGTCATCCGCGGCCCGAGCTGCTTGCGGCCGGGATACTTCCGCGAGCCCAGGTGGTCGAGCAGCAGGCGGACCTCGACCCCGCGCGACGCCGCCCGGCGCATCGCCTCGAAGACCACGTCGGTCGCCTCGTCCCAGCAGACGATGTAGAACTCGACGTGGACGTACTCCCGGGCGTCGTCGATCGCCTCGGCGATGGCGGCGAAGTAGTCACCCGTGTCGGGGTACGTCTGCTCGTGGGCGCCGCTCACGCACGGCAGGCCGGTCAGCCGCTGGTTCATCGCCAGGACCGACGCCAGCGTGCGGTCAGGGTCGGCGCCCTCCGGCATCACCGGCCAGAGGTCCTTGCGATCGGCCAGCACCTGGTTGGCCCGCTGCTGGACGACGTGCCGGCGGCCGCTGACGTACGGGCTCCCGATCAGCCAGTACAGCGGGAACCCCACGACGGGGACGAACAGGATCAGCAGCAACCACGCGGACGACGCAGCAGGGCGGCGGTTCTCCGGCACCGTGCCGATCGCGAAGATCTTGAGCGCGTACTCGAGCACGACGACCGTCGTCGTCAGAACCGCAGCGAGCGTCATGCGTCAGCCCCTCTTCCGGAGTGCGCCGCGAGCGTACTCAGTCCTGCGAGGTTCCGCTCGGGTCCGGCCGCTCCGCTCCGCCCGGCTGCGCCCGACTCACGACGTCATGCGGAAGGCGTACCCGCTCGCCCCTTCCGTATGACGTCTGCGCGCGTGCCGATCGTCGTGCCGTGGTCCTCGCGCGGTCAGAGGATGTAGAGCATCTCCTGGTAGGTCGGGAGCGGCCACAGGTCGTCGGCCACGAGCGTCTCGAGCACGTCGGCCGCGGCGCGGACCGAGGCCATCGCCGGGATGACCGAGTCGCGCATGAAGGTCGCCGCCTCGAGCGGGTCGGCGGGGTGCTCGTGGTCGATGGCGGCCGACAGGTCGGCGAGGCCGGCCCGCAGCGCGGTGATGTGCCCGCTGATCGTCTCGAGCCCCGAGGCGTCGGCGTCGATGCCGGCGCCCTTGAGGGCGACGACGTTCTGGGCCAGCTCGGTCTGGTAGCGCGTGGCGGACGGCAGGATCGTCGTGGTCCCGATCTCGAGGGTCAGGTTGGCCTCGACCGCGACGGCCAGGATGTACTGCTCGGCGCCGATCTCGAAGCGGCTGTGGGCCTCGTGCTCGTTGAACACGCCGTACTTCGAGAACAGCTCGATGGCCTCCGGCGAGATCAGCTCGGGCAGGGCGTCGACCGTCGTGCGCAGGTTCTTCAGCCCGCGCTGCTCGGCCTCGATCGGCCACTCGTCGCTGTAGCCGTTGCCGTTGAAGATGACTGCGCCGTGGTTGGCGACGATCTCGGCGAGCAGCGTCTGGACGGCCTCGTTGAAGTCGGTGCCGGCGGCGACGGCCTCCTCGAGCGCGGTGGCGCAGTAGTCGAGGGCCTCGGCCATGATCGTGTTGATCATGACCATCGGGCCGGCGACGGTCTGCCCGGAGCCCGGGGCCCGGAACTCGAACCGGTTGCCGGTGAAGGCGAACGGCGAGGTGCGGTTGCGGTCGCCCGGGTCCTTGGTGAGGTTGGGCAGGGTGTCGACGCCGATGGTCAGCGTGCCCTTCTCCTTGGAGCGGGTGGCACCGCCCTTGGCGATCTGGTCGAACACGTCGGCCAGCTGGTCGCCGAGGAAGATCGAGATGATCGCGGGCGGGGCCTCGTTGGCGCCGAGGCGGTGGTCGTTGGACGCCGAGGCGACCGAGACGCGCAGCAGGCCGCCGTACTTGTGCACCGCGCGGATGACCGCGGCACAGAAGACGAGGAACTGGGCGTTGTCGTGCGGGGTGTCACCGGGCACGAGCAGGCTGCCGAGCTCGGAGTTGCCGAGCGAGAAGTTCACGTGCTTGCCGGAGCCGTTGACGCCCTCGAACGGCTTCTCGTGGAACAGGCACTCCATCCCGTGCTTCTTGGCCACGGCCTTGAAGGTCGTCATCAGCAGCTGCTGGTGGTCCGAGGCCTCGTTGGCGCGCTCGAACATCGGCGCGACCTCGAACTGGCCGGGCGCGACCTCGTTGTGGCGGGTCTTGGCAGGGATGCCGAGCTTGAAGAGCTCCCGCTCGGTGTCCATCATGAAGCCGAGCACGCGCGAGGGGATCGCACCGAAGTAGTGGTCGTCGAACTCCTGGCCCTTGGGCGGCTTGGCGCCGAAGAGCGTACGTCCGGCGTTGAGCAGGTCGGGGCGGGCCAGGAAGAAGTGGCTGTCGATCAGGAAGTACTCCTGCTCGGGGCCGCAGTAGGCCACCACGTTCTCGGGGTTGGCGTGGCCGAAGAGGTTCAGCACCCGCTTGGCGTGCACCGCCATCGCCTGCTGCGAGCGCAGCACAGGCGTCTTGTGGTCCAGCGCCTCACCGGTCATCGAGATGAAGATGGTGGGGATGCAGAGCGTGTTGCCGTTGGGGTTCTCGAGGATGTACGCCGGGCTCATCACGTCCCAGCCGGTGTAGCCGCGCGCCTCAAAGGTGTTGCGCAGCCCGCCGTTGGGGAACGACGACGCGTCGGGCTCGCCCTGGACGAGGGTCCTGCCGGAGAACGACGCGAACGCGGTGCCGTCGCCGACGGGGTCGAGGAAGCTGTCGTGCTTCTCCGCGGTCAGGCCGGTCAGGGGGTAGAAGACGTGCGCGTAGTGGGTCGCGCCCTTCTCCAGGGCCCAGTCCTTCATCGCCGACGCGATGGCGTCCGCGACGTCGGGGTCGAGCGGCGTGGACTTCTCGATGGTGGAGAGCACCGACTTGTAGACCGCCTTGGGCAGCCGCTTCTGCATCACGGTCAGGCTGAAGACGTTCTCGCCGAAGATCTCCCCGGGCTCCTCGCCGGGGTCGAACGTGATCGGCGGCGGCACGAAGGCCTCGACGGCGGTGATGGCAGAAAGACGAACCGGGTTGGCGCTCACGCATGCTCCTCAGACGTACGCCACGCTCCGTGGCACTGCGGCGACCGTAGTGCGGCGACATGTCGATCTCGTTTCGTCGCCGTGACGACCGGCGGCAGGAATGCGACTGTGCCCGAGCCCACTCTCACCCGCTGCGGGTGACGTGCCACTGGCTGCGACTCGACAGGTTGGACCCAGTCGTGCAGGACCCACCTGCCTTCATCCTCGCCCCGGGAGCACCCATGGACGACTTCTCGCTCCTCGACCTGTTCTTCACGTTGGGGTGGATCTACATCCTCGTGGCGTGGTTCTGGTTCCTGATCACGCTGATGGCCGACGTGCTGCGCAGCAAGGACCTGTCCGGACTGAGCAAGGCGCTGTGGATCATCGGTCTCATCTTCTTCCCCTTCCTCGCCGCGCTCGTCTACCTCGTCGCGCGCGGGGCGTCGATGAACGAGCGTCGCCGCGAGGACATGGCTGCCATGCAGCAGCCGCGTCACGCCGCAGCGGCACCGAGCACTGCCGACGAGATCGCCAAGCTGGCGTCCCTGCGTGACTCGGGCGCACTGACCGCGGCGGAGTTCGACACCCAGAAGGCGCGACTCCTCGCGTCCTGAGCGGGTCAGACCATGAGTGCGGAGACGACGACGCCGAAGCCCTCCGGCGCGCGCTGGAGGGCGGTGCTCTCCACCGTCCTGGTGCTGCTGGCAGCCGTACTGGCGCCCGTGGCCGTCGTGGCCTCGTGGGCCGACGACCAGGTCGGCGACACGGATCGCTACGTCGCCACGGTCGCCCCCCTCGCGGCCGAACCCGCAGTGCAGGACGCGGTCATCCGACGGATCACCGACGAGGTGGTCGGTCGTCTCGACATCGTCGGGGCGACCGAGGTGGCCGTGGACGCGCTCGCGGACCGCAACCTGCCGCCCCGGGCGCAGGCGCTCCTCCTGTCCCTCTCCGTGCCGCTGGCCACGCAGGTCAACGACGTCGTCGAGGAACAGGTGACGCGGCTCGTCCGGTCGGAGCAGTTCGAGCAGGCGTGGACCAACGCCAACCGCGAGGCACACACGCAGGTGGTCGCCCTGCTGACCGGTGAGGGCAACGACGTCGTCGCCACCCGCGGCGGGACGGTCAGCGTCAACCTCGCGACACTCATCGACACCGTGAAGGCGCGCCTCGTCGACCGCGGATTCGCCCTCGCCGGGGCGATCCCCGAGGTGGACGCGGAGTTCACCATCGTGCAGTCGGCCGACCTGTCGCGGGCCCAGTCGGCGTTCCGGCTGCTCGACGCTGCCTCGACCGTGCTCCCCTGGCTCGCCGTCGCGCTGCTGCTCGCCGGTGTGGCCGTGTCGCGCTCGCGCCGACGGACCGTGGTGGTCGGGTGCCTCGCCGTCGCCGTCGCGATAGGGTTGCTGGGCGCCGGCCTCAACGTCGCCCGGCTGTTCTACCTCGACGCCGTGCCGCCCGAGCAGCTGCCACCGAACGCGGCGGCGGCGATCTTCGACGCCGTCGTCGTCTTCATCCGGGTGGCCCTGCGCTCGGTGCTGGTGCTCTTCCTCGCCCTCGCGGTCGCCGCGTGGGTGTCCGGCCCCGGGCCGCTGGCCACCAGCGTCCGCGGGGCGTTCTCCCGCGGCGTGGACGGCGCACGCGGTGGCATGGCGCGTGCGGGTGTGGACACCGGACCCGTCGGCACCGCGCTCCACCAGCACGTCGTGGCGATCCGCTGGGGCGTCCTCGGCGTGGCGCTGCTCGTCTACGTCATGGCCCCGCACCCGACCGGCACCTTCTCCGCCGTCGTCGTCGGTGTCGCCCTGCTGGTGCTGCTGGTCATCGAGGTGCTGGCTCGGCCGGGCACCTCGACCCCCGCCGACTCCCCCGCCGACTCCCTTGCCGACGGGTAGCCCCGGTCACTGCAGGGCGGACGTGAGGCGCATGACGTTGTCGACATAGCGCGAGCGGTGGGACCGCTCCTGCCACTCCTCGAGGGTGAGCTCGCGCGACAGGGAGCGGTAGGTGTCCTCGACCACCCGGACCTGCTGCACCACCTCGCCGCCGAGCAGCATGAGGGAGACCTCGTAGTTGAGCGCGAACGACCTGAGGTCCATGTTGCTCGACCCGATCACGACCACGTCGTCGTCGACGGAGAAGTGCTTGGAGTGCAGGACGAACGGTGCCGGGTAGAGCTGGATCCGCACCCCCGCCTCCAGCAGCGCCTGGCAGTACGAGCGCTGGGCGTGGTGGACCATGAACTGGTCGCCGACCGCGCTGACGAACAGCTCCACCTCGACACCGCGCTGGGCGGCGGTGGTGATGGCGTAGAGCAACGACTCGTCCGGCACGAAGTAGGGGCTGGTGATGGAGAGGCGCCGCTTGGCGCCGTAGATCAGCGTGGTGAACATCCGGAGGTTGTTCTCGGTGGTGAAGCCCGGTCCGCTCGGCACGACCTGGGCCACCACGTCGCCGTCGCCGGTGCGGGCAAGGGCGCTGTCCACCGTGTCCGCCAGGATCTCGTCGGTCTCGCTGTACCAGTCGGAGAGGAACACCGCGTTGAGCTCGGCGACGACAGGCCCCTCGACCCTGGTGACCAGCTCGACCCAGGTCCGGCCGGCCTCCTGGTTGGCCGGCTTGTTGTAGGACGGCTCGATGAGGTTCTGGGACCCGGCGAAGCCGATCAGACCGTCCACGACGAGGATCTTGCGGTGGTTGCGCAGGTCGGGGCGCCGCCACTTCCCCTTCAGCAGCTCGAGGGGCATCATCGGGTGCCACTCGATCGTGGTCTCCCGCAGCCGTTCGAGCATGGTCCCGTAGACGGGGATGCCGCGCGAGCCCAGGTGGTCGAAGAGCAGCCGGACCCGCACCCCGCGCTCGGTGGCCCGGACCAGCGCCTCGAAGAACGGCGCGGTCACCTCGTCCCAGGCGCTGATGTAGAACTGCACGTGCACGAAGCGCTCGGCCGTCTCGACCGCCGCCGTCATCGCGGCGATGCTCGCGCCGTAGTCGGGGTAGAACCGGGCCCTGTTGCCGCCCACCATCGGCAGAGCACCCAGCCGACGGTTGAGGACGGCGACGCCCGCGACGTAGGGGATGTCGGGGCGGTGCTCCCCGAGCTCGGCGATGTCCTGGGTCCGGGCGTGGATCTCGGCGTTCACCCGCACCTGCCGCTCACGCCGGTCCCGCTCGACGCGGTTGCTGCCCACGAACAGGAAGGCGAGGAGCCCGAAGAACGGGACGGCCAGCACGAGGATCAGCCAGGCCATCCCGGTGGACGGACGTCGGTTGCCCGGGATGATCCCGAGGGCCGCGACACAGACGCCGATCTGCACCATCACGAGCAGGACACCGATGATCGCCGGGAGTGATCCCAGCCGGTCCACCCGCTACTCCGGGATCGTGAGCACGTCGACGATGGTCACACCCATCGAGGCCAGATAGTTGATGACTCCCTGCAGCTCTTCCTGGTCGACCACCGTGCCGGTCAGGGTGGTCTGGACGTGCGAGACGCTCGACACCAGGTGAGGGAAGGCGCTGAGGAGCTCGTCGCTCACCTCGTCGTCCACTCGGATCATCACCTTGGCCACTGTCGTGCGCCTCCTCGCCGTCCGGGACGGCCGCCCGGTGCTCGACAGTAGGACGCCCGGCGCCGCCGGCACTCACCCGAATCGGTGGATCGCCCGGGCGCTCCTCCGACACAGGGTGAGGAGACCCGAGGACGAGGACCACCCGTGACCACCCTGACCGTCTGGACGTTCGACACCGCAGAGGGTGCAGCAGCTGCCGCCCGGGCGCTCGAGGTGCTCGCCACCGAGCAGGCGCTCGTCCTCCAGGACGCCGCCCAGGTCCACTGGCCCGAGGGGGAAGGCAAGCCGAGGACCCGGCAGCTCGACGCCCTGGCCGGTCCGCTCGCCCTGGACGGTGCCTTCTGGGGCATGCTGTTCGGACTCGTCTTCTTCATGCCACTCCTCGGTGCGGCCATCGGAGCCGCCTCGGGCGCCGTGTCCGGAACCCTTGCCGCCGTCGGCATCGACGACCTGTTCATCAACCGCGTACGCGACGGCCTCACCCCGGGGACCTCGGCGCTGTTCCTGCTGGCGTCCGACGCCGCGGTGGACCGGGTGCGCGATGCTTTCGCCGGTGGCGATCCCGCCGAGCTGGTTGCCACCACCCTCGATGACGAGCAGGAGCGGGCAGTGCGGCAGGTGTTCACCCACTGAGACCGCTGGTCTGAACCACCCGGCCCATCACCCGCGCAGGGTGACGCGATCGGGGTGTGGAGTGGCTAGCGTGACCCGAGAAGCTGCTGGGGGCACCCAATTGGGAGGACCGGGTCGCCAGGGAGGCCAGTGGTCGTAGTGAGGGAGCGGCGTGACGGCAACCGAGGGATTGTCCGACACCACGACATCCGGCGCGCCGCCGGTGCCCGCGCCCGCCGAACGGCGCGACGACGACGGGGCACGCCGCTCGCCCGTGCCGGGAGCACCGTGGCTGCCGAAGCACTTCGTCCCGCGCCCCCTGCTCTGGAGCCTGCTCGACGAGGCCACGGAGCACCCCGTCACCGTGGTCGTGGCTCCTGCGGGTGCCGGAAAGACACTCGGCGTCGCCGGCTGGCTCGCCGCCTCGTCGCCCACGATCACCCCACGATGGTTCTCGGCCACGAGGAACACTCCCGTCGAGCTCCTCGAGGAGGTCCTCGACCAGGCCTCTGAACGGGCCGGGCCCGTGCCGCAGCTCGTCGTGGTCGACGACGCCCACCTGCTGCCGGCGGCCTGCGTCCGCATCATCAACCATCGACTGACCCACTCCCCCGACAGCGTGCGCCTCATCCTCCTGGGGCGGTGGGACCTCGCCATCGACCGATTGGTCCCGGAGCTGCTTGGTCATCTGACCGTCCTGCGCGGCGACGTGCTCCGGCTGACCGCCGAGGAGGCCGAGTCGCTCGCCGGCATGCACGCTCCCGGCGCCCGCCCCGAGGTCCTCGCGGCAGTGGTCCGGCGCGCGGACGGCTGGTGTGCCGCGCTGGTGCTCGCCGCGCGGGCCAGCAAGACGCTGCGCCACGCGGCAGACCTGGAGCTCCTCGGCACGTCCGGGGGACCGATCGCCGACCTCGTCGCGGGCGAGGTGTTCGTGGGGCTGCGGCCCCAGGAGCGTCACCTGCTGCTGTGCGTGGCGGGTGAGCCCGACCTCACCGAGGAGACGGCCCGCCACCTCACCCGGGACGCACGCGCCGGGGAGGCCCTGCGCGCCCTGGAGTCCACCGGGCTCCTCGTCAGCCGGGTCTCGACGGGCCCCGGTCCCGACGGTGGGGGCGACCCCGAGCACTACCGCATCCACCCGCTCCTGCTCGAGGTCGTGCGCCGCCGCATGGTCGCCGGCGGCGTCGACGTGCAGCAGGCGGTCGGCACGATCCTGCGAGCGACCCGGCTCGACCTGTCCAGGGGTCGCACGCAGGTGGCCCTGCGGCGCTTCGTCGCACTCGGCCGGCTCGACGAGGCCGCCGACGTTCTCGTCGAGCAGGGTCCGCGGCTCCTGGCCCACGGACCGGACGACCACGTGTCCTCCTTCGTGCGACAGGCCGGGCCAGCCCTTGAGGACCATCCCGACACCTGGGGGCTCCTGGCGCTCGCCCGCTGGTCCGCCGGTGACGACGACGGGGGCCGGCACTGGGCCGATCGGTTCCTCCGCCGCGTGGGCACCCACACCAGTGCGGTCTCGAGCCTCCAGCTGCACACGGTCCGGCTGCACCGCGCGCGGAGCACCGGCGAGCACGCCGACGAGCTGGTCACGGCGGCGCTCGACGACGTGCGACGTGCGGGTGAGGCCCCGGTCCACGACCCCTATCTCGCCCTCGCCCTGCTCCAGGTCGGCGTGGCGGAGAACTGGCTCGGCCGGTTGCGTGACGCAGAGGCGCACCTGAGCGAGGCGGTGACCGTCGGGCGCGCCGAGGGGTTGGTGGCGACGACCGCCGAGGCACTGACCCACCTCGCGCTCACCCAGGTCATGCTCGGCCGCGAGCAGGCTGCCCTGGAGCTGGCCGAGGAGGCCATCGACCTGGTCGAGCAGCACCCCGGCACCAGCCACGTGGCGCGGACCCGTGCCGACCTGGTCCGGATGCTGGTGTGGTTCGGCACGCACCCGCTGACCCCCGCGCCCGGACGCAAGCGGGACGCAGGTCGTGCGACCTATCCGGACGTGGACCCCCTGACCTTCCGGCTGCCCGACGAGCCGGACGACCTCACCAGCCGGTTCTGGTGGCAGATCATGCATGCCCGGCTCACCCTCCTGGAGGGATCGGTGTCAGGCGCGCTGCGGAGCCTGGACGCGCTGTCGCCGGCAGCGCAGCAGCCCGAGCACCTGCGCGTCAGCGCCCTCATGGAACGGGCCGGCCTCGCGGTCATCACGTCCAACAAGGACGCCCTGCGCGCCATCGACCAGGCGCTCGCCGAGTCCGACGCCGAGGCGGAGCGTTGCTGGGTGCGAGGTGCCAGCGCCGACATCGAGGGCGACCTGCCCGCTGCCGCCGCCCACTACCTCGACGCCGCCGAGCAGGCGCACCGCGCGCAACCTCCGACCGCCGTGCTGGCGCTGACGTGCGCCGCGCAGCTCGTGCACTACCTCGGCGACCCGGTGGCTGCCCACGCTCTCATCACCCGCGCCTCCGAGGCCGCCGAGACCCGACGGCTGGGCAGCCCGTTCCTGGGCTGGAGCCGCCACGGGACCCGCGTCGGCCAGCTGCTCGCGTCGGTGCCGGACACCGATGGATCGGGATGGCGGACCGAGCTGCGTGGGGCGTGCGCGGACCGGGCAGGGGTGGCCACCCTCTTCGCGACGACGGTCGCCACCGCCCGCGAGCTGGCGACGGTCGAGGACGACCGCGTCATGCCGACGCTCAGCCCACGCGAGCTCGAGGTGCTCCAGGAGCTCGCCCGCGGCTCGACCTACGGCGACGCAGCGGCCAATCTCTACCTCAGCGAGAACACGATCAAGACCCACGTGTCCAGCCTCTACACCAAGCTGTCCGTGAGCCGTCGCAGCGAAGCGCTGGCCGTGGCACGCAAGCTCCACCTGATCTGAAGTCGGGTCAGGAGCTCAGTCGCTTGAAGACCGTCTCCCAGTCGCGCGCCATGCTGACGACGGTCCAGCCCGCTCGCGCGGCCACGTCCAGGATCAGCTCGGGTTCCTGGACGCTCTCCGCGGAGCTCACGTAGGCGAACTCGCGTACGTCGTCGTCGTGGTCGACGAGCAGCGCGAGCGTCGGACCTTCGCCTGCAGCCGTCCACTCCAGCATCTCCCGATCGCCGCCGGAGTTCCCGGCGGCGAGCACCGGCCGACGACCCAGGTGCGTCTGGATGTGGGAGACCTTCGCGGCGCCCTCGTTGACGACTCCACTGACGCGCGCGGTCCGGTGCAGCACGGGTCGTACCCGACCACCTGCGCCCGCCGCCTCGGCGACGTAGTCGTAGTCCACCAGTGACCCGACCACCGCCTCCGGCGGGACGCCGTAGAGGTCGTGGCTGACCGCGCGCACGAACTCGGCCCCGCCGCCGGTGACGATGCAGACGGTGAAGTCCAGCGCGCGCAACGCGGCGACCAGCTCGAGCATCGGGACGTACGTCGTCGAACGCACGGGACAGCCGAGAGTGGCGTGCTCGGCTCGGTCCATGAACGCACGCACCTGGGCGGTGAAGTGCTCAGGACTCACTCCTTCGAAGATCCCGAGGAGGGCGAGCGCGATGCGCTCGAGGCCCATCTCGCCCATCGTCGCCCGGTCGCCGGCCAGGACTGCCGCCAGCTCGGGCACCCCCGCCAGGGCCGGGTCGTCGGCCCGGCTGCGCAGGACGTCGACGAAGAAGTCGAGCTGGACGTAGGTCGGTCGCTCGCACCACAGGGTGCCGTCATTGTCGAAGCACGCGACGCGATCACGCGGCGCGATCCCGGGCGCGGCGGCCAGGAACGCCAGCACCGCGTCCCGGGTCCGTCCGGGACGCCAGGACGGCAACCGGTCGTCGCTCATGCGGGTGGCGCCTCGGTCGGGGGCCGACGTACGCACCGAAAGCCCTGGTGGCTCGTGCCCGTGTCGACCATCTGCGGCCGCCGGGCGGCCGGACGGTAGCGCAGGCAGTAGGAGTCGGCGCACAGGTGCGAGCCCCCCTTCACCACCTTGCGCGGGATCGCGAACTGCGGCTGGGCGGGGTCGAAGCTCTGCTCGCGCACGCCGGGGCGCGGGTTGGACGGGATGCAGCACGGCTTGTCGGCGTCCGCCGGATGAGCCTCGGTCCACCAGTCGTCGGTCCACTCCCAGACGTTGCCGGCCATGTCGAAGAGCCCGTAGCCGTTGGCGGGGAAGCTGCCGACCGGCGCCGTGCGCAGGAACCCGCTCTCACCGCTGCTGCGCCAGGGGAAGTCCGGGCCGTCCCAGGTGTTCGCCATGATCCTGCCGTCGGGCCGGGCCACGTCGCCCCACGTGTACGCCGTCCCTTCGAGCCCTCCGCGTGCGGCGTACTCCCACTCGGCCTCGGTCGGCAGTGACGCCCCGGCCCACGCGGCGTACGCCGACGCGTCCTCGTGCGAGACGTGCACGACCGGGTGGTCGAGCAGCTTGTCGATCGAGCTCCTCGAGCCGTGGGGGTGGTGCCAGCACGCACCCGGCTTCCAGCGCCACCACTGGCTGAGGTGGCGCAGGTCGACCGGACCACGGGTCGGCACGAAGACCATCGATCCGGGCTGCAGGTTCTCGGCGGGCGCGGCCGGGTAGTCGGCAGGGTCGAGGTCGCGCTCGGCGACGGTGACGTAGCCGGTGGCGTCCACGAAGGTCGCGAACTCGGCGTTGGTCACCGCGGTCGTATCGATCGAGAAGGCGTCGACCCGCACCCGGTGGGTGGGCGCCTCCTCGGCGTAGTGGTCGTCGGAGCCCATGGTGAACGTGCCACCGGGCAGGTCGACGGCCACCTCAGCTGCTCCCGACGCCGGCCTTCAGCTTCTCCATGACCTTCTCCAGGCTGAAGCTGGCCGGCTCCTGGCGCGGGGGGAACTGCGCGAGGGTCTGCAGCATCCGGGCGACGTAGGTCTGCGCCGGGACGAAGAGCCAGACGCGGTCCAGCACCCAGTCGAAGTAGGTGTTGGAGGTGATGTCGGCCCGCTCGTAGGGGTCGGTCCTCAGGTTGAAGAGCTTGGGGAAGCGGAGCTCGGTGAAGGGCTCCTGCCAGATTCCGAGGGTCCCCGTGACCCGCTGCTCGAGGAAGACGAACTTCCAGTTGTCGTAGCGCAGGGCCGCGAGGTCGCCGTCGTCGGAGACGTAGAAGAAGTGCTTGCGCGGACTCTCGTCAGTGGCGCCGGTGAGGTAGTCGAGCTGGTTGTGCCCGTCGAGGTGCACCCGGTAGCTCGCGCCGTCGAGGTCGGTGCCCGCCCTGAGCCGGTCGGCGATGTCGGTGTCGCCAGCAGCGGCGAGCAGGGTGACGAACCAGTCGTTGTGGCTGACGATCCCGTTGAGCACCTGGCCCTCGGGGATCCGTCCGGGCCAGCGGATCATCGCCGGCACCCGGTAGGCGCCCTCCCAGTTGGAGTTCTTCTCGCTGCGGAACGGGGTCATGCCGGCGTCGGGCCAGCTGTTCAGGTGCGGACCGTTGTCCGTGGAGTACATGACGATCGTGTCGTCGGCGAGGCCCTGCTCGTCGAGCCAGTCGAGCACCGACCCGACCAGCTCGTCGTGGTCGCACATCGTGTCGTGGTACTCCGACTGCCAGCGCCCCGCCCTTCCCTTGCTGCCGTCCTTGATGTGCGTGCGGAAGTGCATGTGGGTGGTGTTGAGCCACACGAAGAACGGCGTGTCCGCCTCGTTCGCGTCGCCCATGAACCGCAGCGCCTCGGGCACGATCTCGTCGTCGATGGTCTTCATCCGCTCCTGGGTGAGCGGCCCGGTGTCCTCGATGCGTTGGGTGCCGTCCTCGTTGGCCCACGAGTGGATGACGCCCCGCGGCCCGAAGTTCTTGCGGAAGTCGGGGAAGTCCTCCTCGGTGGGGTAGTCGTCGAGCTCCGGCTCCTCCTCGGCGTTGAGGTGGTAGAGGTTGCCGAAGAACTCGTCGAAGCCGTGCGCCGTCGGCAGGAACTCGTCGCGGTCGCCGAAGTGGTTCTTGCCGAACTGTCCCGTGGCGTAGCCGAGGTTCTTCAGCGCCGTCGCGATGGTCGGATCCTCGTCCCGCAGGCCGATGTCCGCACCCGGCATGCCGACCTTGGTCAGACCGGTGCGGTAGGGGTTCTGCCCGGTGATGAAAGCGGCCCGGCCCGCCGTGCAGCTCTGCTCGCCGTAGTAGTCGGTGAAGCGGGCGCCCTCGGCGGCGATCCGGTCGATGTGGGGCGTGCGGTAGCCCATCAGGCCGTCGCTGTAGCAGCTCAGGTTGCTGATGCCGATGTCGTCGCCCCAGATGATGAGGATGTTGGGAGCCTTCGCCACGGGAGCCTCCTGGACTCGATGACCGGACCGCACGGCACCGGGTGCCCGTCACGCTAGGTCTGCGCCTCGGCGCGGTCTTCACCTGATGAGGGTGATCGCGATCACCGCTGTCGGCCCGGTCCGGCCGCGGGGTCGGGCTCGGGCTCGGGCTCGGGCTCGGGCTCGGTGCGGTTGGACAGCAGCGGCGTCAGCCAGCGCGACCGAGGCTCCACGTCGACCAGGATCGCCTTGGCCAGCAGGCTCAGCGGGATGGCGAGCAGTGCACCCAGTGCCCCCAGCACCCACGCCCAGAACACGAGGGACATGAAGGTGAGGCTCGTGGAGAGCCCGACCGCGTCGCCGACGAACTTGGGCTGGATCACCGACTGGATGACCACGTTGATGACACTGTAGACCAAGGTGACGGCGATGAAGAGACCGAAGCCGCCCTCCAGCAGGGCGAGGACTGCCGGCGGCACCAGTCCGATGATGAAGCCGATGTTGGGGATGTAGTTGGTGATGAAGGCCAGCAGCCCCCAGAGCAGCGGCACCGGGATCGCGAAGAGCGCCAGCGCGACGGTGTCGATGCACGCGACGATGAGGCCGAACACGGTGGAGACGAGCAGGTAGCGCCGCGTTCCGATCGCGAAACCGATCAGCGCCGCCGCCAGGGGCGCCCTGGCCTCCGCCATCGTCGCGAGCTGGGAGGGGAAGCCCGTCGCGTCCATGGCCAGGAACAGCACGAGGGACAGGATGAAGACCAGGTTGGACAAGACGCTGGCGAGGGCTCCCAGCAGCTCGCCGAGGACCAGGGCCAGGCGCTCGAGGGTGATCGACCCACTGATCTTGGCGATCTGCTCGTCCCCCACTCCCACGTTGGACAGCCAGGAGGCGGCGTCGTGCACCAACGCGTTGAACTCGGGCTTGTAGGTCGGCAGCAGGGTGGCGAAGCGGGCGGTGGCGATCACCAGCGCGATGCTCAGGCCGATCAGGATCAGGTAGACCACGACCACGCAGACGAGCGAGACGGCCCAGCCGGGAAGCTTGAGCCGCGCGAGCCGGTGGCGCAGCGGGTGCACCGCGATGGTGAGCACCAGCGCCAGCATCGCGGGACCGACGATGCCGGAAGCGGATCTCAGACCCGCCACGACGATGACCGCTGCCGCGAGCCCGACCATCACCGTCAATCCAGCCGCCCATCGGGGCGGTGCGTCCAACGGAACGGGCTGAGCCATGGTCACCTCGGAGTGTGCCGGGAGCCTCGTGGGCCGCTTGCGTCGTCCAGTGTCGATGGACCGGCGCCCCGGCACGTCACCCGAGTCAGGTGACTGACGGACTCATGCGGGCGCGGTCGACGCCTCGGTGTCGGACGGGGAGGCTGCGGCGAAGCGCTTGGCCTCGCGACCGAAGACCATGGTCATCAACCCTTCCGTGACCACCTGCACCCCCAGCAGCACGCCGAGGAGGGTGAAGGTCGCAGCCACGATGTTGAACAGGATGATCAGGCCCAGGACCGCGGAGACCGCGCCGCCGAAGACGAGCGACCACCGGTGCTCGGGGTCCTGGAAGGACGCCGCCAGTCGGGCGATGCCCACGACGAGGAACAGCGATCCGGCGGCCAGGGTGACCGTGAGTGCGGCCGCGCCCGTGTGTCGGAGGAACAGCAGTCCGAGCACCGTCATCAGCCCGCCGCCGAGGAGCGCCGTCCAGATCCCGTCCTTCCCGATCTGGAAAACCGCGAGGAACACGATGAAGATGCCGGTGGCGAGGAGCAACCACCCCACGAACAAGAGGGACAGCGCGGTCGCGGTCACCGTGTGCCCGAGGATGATGATCCCGACCAGCACCTGCAGCCCGCCCAGTAGCAGGTCGACCGCAGCGCGGCCCTTCGTCTCGCTCGCCATGCCAAGCTCCTGTCGTCGACCGTCGCCGCCCGCCGCGCTCGGAGGGCCCGGAGGGATTGTCGAACGGCCCGCACCGGACCCGGATCGCCCGTAGCGGGTGAGGAGGGCACGCCCACCCACGTCCTAGGTTCCGGGCATGATCATGAACCTGCTCCTGCGGCTCGTCGTGCTGGCGGCTGCCATCGCGCTGACCACCGCGATCGTGCCCGACATGGACGTCGACGGCGGTGTCCTGACGTACTTCTGGATCGCCCTGCTCTTCGCCATCGTCAACGTCACCCTCGGCCTGGTGCTGCACCTGTTGGCCCTGCCGTTGACCATCCTCACGCTGGGGCTGTTCGCCCTGGTCGTGAACGGCGTCCTCCTCCTGGTCACCGACTGGCTCAGCCGCGACCTCCAGGTCGACGGCTTCTTCACGGCGATCCTGGCCGCCCTCATCATCGCGGTGATCACGGCAGTCCTGCACGTCCTGCTGCCGGACCCGCGGCTTCGCGACGACCACGTCTCTGCCTGACCCGTTCCAGTCACCCAGTTCGGGTGACGCCGTCACCCCGCGGTGTCGGCAGAGTCCGGCACGGAGGCAGTCGGTGCGAGGCACCGGCGGCCCCGGGTCGGTGATCGCCGACCGCGCACCCCACGAGGAGTCCCGCCATGACGCTCGGTCCCATCGAAGTGGTCGTCATCGCCTTCCCCGGCAACCAGTTCAACGGACGCATCCTGCCCGAGCTCGGCCGTCTGCTCGACGCAGGCACGGTCAGCATCGTCGACGGGCTGCTGATCTCCAAGGACGCCGCGGGCAACACCACGTTCGTCGAGATCGACGACGACGGGCTGGGTGAGGACGTCGCCCGGCTCGCCCACCTCTTCGACAGGTTCGACGAGCTGATCTCCGACGAGGACGTCGAGGAGCTCGCCGCGGACCTCGACCCCGACAGCTCGGCTGCGGTGCTCGTGTTCGAGCACACGTGGGTCCGACCGTTGCGCGACGCCATCGTCGACTCCGGCGGTGTGCTCGCCGCCAACTTCCGGGTGCCGCGCGAAGTCGTGGACGAAGTCATGACTGCCCTCGAGACAGCCAGCTGAGAGAGACGAGGAACCGTGCGACGACGTGGAGGACGACCGGGACTGATCGGGACGATGGCGCGCACTGCCGTCATCACCAAGACAGCCACGACCGTGGCGGGCAACAGCCAACGCCGCCAGATGGCGCAGGCCCAGGAAGCGGCTGCGGCCCAGGCGCCCGTCGCGGCACCAGCGGCTCCGCCTCCGCCCCCGGTGGCAGCCGCCCCAGCAGGCACAGACGACCTGATCGACCAGCTGGGCAAGCTGGCGGACCTCAAGGCGGCCGGCGTGCTCGACGACGCCGAGTTCGCTGCGGCGAAGGCGCGCCTGCTGGGCACGTGATCAGCGGCGGCCGCGGTCACCGAGGCGTTCGATGACCTCACTGTGGACCACCCTCGCGCCACTGGCGATCGGCAGCGCTGTCGTCCCGATCCAGGTCGTGGTGACCCTCCTCCTGCTGCGCGGGACGGGCGGCCCGTCGGTGGCCGCGGCCTGGGTCGCGGGCATGACCTCCGTGCGGCTGACCCAGGGCGTCGTCTTCGGCTTGGTGCTCACGGGCTCGTCCACCGGGCAGGGTGCGGACGACGCGCCGGGTCCGGTCGTCTCAGGCATCCTGCTCGTGCTGGCCGTCCTCCTCTACGCCCTCGCCCTGCGCCAGCTCACCGCTGACGACGACCCGGACGCACCGCCGCCGCGCTGGATGGCGATGACCGACGGGATGGGTCCGGGGCGCGCCTTCGCGATGGGTGCCGGCGTGCTCGCGATCGGACCGAAGTTCTGGGTGTTCACCCTCGCCGCCGTCGGGGCGATCTCGGACGCCGACCTCGGGCAGGCGGCCGGGATCACGACCTTCCTCCTCTTCGTCGTGCTGGCCGCGTCCCTCAACCTCGTCCTGCTGGGCGCAGCCCTGGTCGCTCCAGCCAGGTCCGCGCGACTCATGGATCGTGCGTCCGACTGGCTGGTCGCGCACAACGGCCAGATCACCGTCGCCCTCGGGCTCGTGGTCGGCACGTGGTTCCTCGTGAAGGCGCTCACCGGCCTCGGAATCCTCTGAACCGCTTTCACCGATATCGGGTGAGCACCGCGCCGGCCGTGCCGGAGGAGTCTCGACGGTACGGCTCGGATGAAGCTCGGATGAGGGAGGTGACGATGTGCCGACACTGACCGTGTGGCGCTACGACACCCCGTTCGGCGCGGACGCGGGCGAGGTGCGGCTCAAGGCGCTGCAGGCGCGAGGCTCCGTCAAGGTCCACGACGCGATCACCGTGGCCTGGCTCCCCGGCTCGCACGAGCCGCGGATCGGCCACCTCCACCACGCGTCCGCGAGCGCAGCGGGCAAGGGCTCGGTCCTGGGTGCACTGGTGGGCATGCTGGTCCTGGCCCCCGCCGTGGGGGCTGCGGCCGGCGCCGGCGTCGGCGCCCTCGCGCAGCGGTTGCGGGGAACGGGTATCGACAAGGACTTCCTGGCCGAGATCGTCGCCCACCTCGAGCCGGGGTCCTCCGCGATGCTGGTGCTGTCCTCGGACGTCGACATCGACGCGGTCCGCCCGGTCGTCGAGCGCGGTCTCGCCAGCGGGCACACGCTCCTCCTCCACGCCGAGCTGGCCGACGACGCACCGCAGGCGATCCGCGACGCCGTACGCGAGTTCGACAGCCCTGCGAGCGAGCCGGACCAGCCCTGAGCCGCACCACGCCCCATCGCCCGTTCCGGGTGAGCACGGGCCCTGCGGAGCGCGCCTAGCATCGAGGCCCCCGGGTCGTCATCGACCCTTCGTTCGCACCGAGGAGACACCCGATGAGCACCTCATCCGAACGGGCCTTCCAGTCCACCACGGCAGGCATCGTCGCCCAAGGGGCCACGGCCTTCGCCGGCATCATGCTGGCCACCGCCTCGTTCCTGGGGATCCTCCAGGGCATCGCCGCCATCTCGGCCGACAACGTCTACGTCGACACCCTTCGCTACACCTACGAGTTCGACCTGACCCTCTGGGGCTGGATCCACCTCATGCTCGGCATCGCCGGCGTGGCGGTCGGCATCGGCATCCTGATGGGCAAGGTGTGGGCGCTCGTCGCCGGCATCGTGATGGCCGTGCTGAGCGTGTTCGCCAACTTCGCGTTCCTCCCGCAGTACCCGCTGTGGTCGATCGTGATCATCGCCCTGGACGTCTTCGTCATCTGGGCCCTCTGCGCGCAGGTCGACCAGAAGGTGTGACCGCGACTCGCCGAGGAGGTGCAGCAGCCGCTCGCGGTCGCCGCCCTCCTCGGTGAGCCACTGCTCGTAGGCACTGAGGGCGATCCCCAGGGCGACGTGCCCGTAGAGCTGCGGGCGCAGGTCCGTGGGCCGCTCCCCCAGCCGACCCGCGACGAACTCGGCGACGACTGATCGCCACTCCGCATACCTGAGCGCCGAGTGCGCACGCAGCGCCGGCGTCCGCAGGATCAGCTCCATCCGGGCGCTGTGGATGGGGACGGCGTCCTCGGGGAAGTCGTTGAAGGCGACGACGGCCTCCCCCACGGCATCCAGCACCGTGCGGTCACGTGGCTGGGCCTCCAGCAGCTCGCGGAAGTGGAGCAGGGTCCGGTCGAACCGCCCCCACGGGATGTCGTTCTTGGAGGCGTAGTAGCGGAAGAGCGTGCGCCGACCGACCCCCACCTCCGCGGCGATCGCCGCCAGGGTCGTCTGCTCGAAGCCCCGCTCGGCGAACAGCCGGAACGCCGCGGCCTCGATCTCCGCGTGGGTGGTCGCCAGCGGCCGCCCCAGCACCACGCGTACGTCCTGCTCGACCACGTGACCAGTGTGGTTGTGGCCACGAGTGCCAGATGTCCAGAGTCTGAACACCCGGGCCCCCTGGTGCGAGCGATCCTCGACAGGTGCCACCACCGGCACCGACCGAGAGGAGACACCCATGAGTGTCGACACCGACCAGCTCGCCGGCCCCGACCAGGACGAGGCCCTCGCGGCGGATGACGCGGCCGTCCTCGAGAGCGAGGACCTCATCGAGGAGGTCTCGATCGACGGCATGTGCGGCGTCTACTGATGCTCGACGAGGCCATCCTCGACCAGGCGTGGACCCTGTCGCCCTCCGTGGCGTTGCGCCCCGAGCCGTTCGGTGCGCTCGCCTACCACTTCGGCAACCGCAAGCTGACGTTCCTCAAGCGGCCCGAGCTCGTGGCCGTGGTCCGGGCCCTCGGCGAGCAGCCGGACGTGCGCTCGGCGCTGGTCGCTGCGGGTGTGCCCGCGGCGCAGCACGGGGCGTACGCCGACGCGCTGGCCCGGCTGGCCGACACCGACATGATCCGACCCCGCGAGACCGACCAGGGGCGGGCGGTCGCATGACGATCGCGCCCGCACGGCCCTCCTCTCCCACCCGCCCGGTCGGGGGCACCCTGGTCGAGCAGTTCGAGCTCGGCCTGGACGCTCCCATCTGCCTGACGTGGGAGCTGACGTACGCCTGCAACCTCGCGTGCGCCCACTGCCTCTCCTCGTCGGGTCGCCGCGACCCGCGCGAGCTGTCCACCGCGCAGGCCGAGGCCGTCATCGACGAGCTCCAGCGGATGCAGGTCTTCTACGTCAACATCGGCGGCGGCGAGCCCACCATCCGGCCCGACTTCTGGCACCTGCTGGAGTACGCCGTCGGCCACCAGGTCGGGGTGAAGTTCTCCACCAACGGCGTCCGCCTCACGCCCGAGCGTGCGGCCTTCCTCGCCTCCCCCGCCTGCCACGGCTACGTCGACGTCCAGATCTCGCTCGACGGAGCGACCGCCGAGGTCAACGACTACGTGCGCGGCCCGGGGTCGTACGACATGGCGCTCACCGCGCTGCAGAACCTGCAGGACGCCGGCTTCGACGACGTGAAGATCTCGGTGGTGTGCACCCGCCAGAACATCGGTCAGCTCGACGAGTTCCAGGCCCTGGCCGACCGATTCGGCGCGACCCTGCGCCTGACCCGGCTCCGCCCCTCGGGTCGCGGCGCCGACGTGTGGGACGAGCTCCACCCGCTGCCGCACCAGCAGCGCGAGCTCTACGACTGGCTGCTGGCCAAGGGCGACGACGTCCTCACCGGCGACTCGTTCTTCCACCTCTCCGCGTTCGGCGAGGCGCTGCCGGGACTCAACCTCTGCGGCGCCGGACGCGTGGTCTGCCTGATCGACCCCGTCGGGGACGTATACGCCTGCCCGTTCGCCATCCACGACGAGTTCCTCGCCGGCAACCTGCTCGCCCCGGGCGGCTTCCAGCGCGTCTGGCAGGACTCCGAGCTCTTCACCGAGCTGCGCTCGCCGCAGACCGGCGGGGCCTGCGCGAAGTGCCAGTTCTACGACACCTGCCGCGGCGGGTGCATGGCGGCGAAGTTCTTCACCGGGCTGCCCCTCGACGGCCCCGACCCCGAGTGCGTCCAGGGCTACGGCGAGCAGGCGCTGAGCGCCGACCGTACGGTCCCGGCCGCGAGCCAGGACCACTCGAGGTCCACCCCGACCCGCAACCAGCCGGTGATGCTCACCCTGATGAGCCGCCCCCCGGTCAGCGCGTGCGCCGAGAGCCCGCTCGCCGGCTTCGACCCCGGTCCCACGGCGGGCTGCTGCCCGTGAGCGCCGGACCGGAGTGGCTCGCCAACCCGTGGAAGCAGAACCCGTGGTTCGAGTCGGTGGCCGTCGCCCAGGAGCGGGCACGCAGGCGCCTGCCGGCGCCGGTCTACGGTGCCTTGGTCGCGGGGTCCGAGCGCGGCCAGACCGTGGACGACAACCAGGCCGCCTTCTCCGAGATCGGACTCTCACCTCACGTCGCCGGCCACCAGGCGCACCGCACGATGTCGCGGATGCTGATGGGCCAGGAGATCTCCCTCCCGGTCGTCATCAGTCCGACCGGTGTCCAGGCCGTGCACCCGGACGGTGAGGTCGCCGTCGCCCGGGCTGCCGCCGCACGCGGCACGATCATGGGCCTGTCCAACTTCGCGTCGAAGTCGGTCGAGGAGGTCACCGCGACCGGCGCCACGACGTTCTTCCAGATGTACTGGACCGGCGATCGCGACGTGATGGTCCAGCGCATGCAGCGCGCCCACGACGCAGGCGCCCTGGGCCTGATCGCCACCCTCGACTGGTCGTTCTCCATGGGCCGCGACTGGGGCAGCCCCGAGATCCCCGAGAAGGTCGACCTCCGGACGATGGTGCGGATGGCGCCGAAGGTCCTCACCCGGCCCCGGTGGCTCTACCAGTTCGGCCGTGCCGGCGCGATCCCGGACCTCACCGCCCCGAACCTCGCCAGGCCCGGCGAGACCACCGGTCCGACCTTCTTCGCCGCCTACTACGAGTGGATGACCACGCCTCCCCCGTCGTGGGACGACGTCGCGTGGATGCGCGAGCAGTGGCACCAGATCAGCGGCCGACCGTTCATGCTCAAGGGCGTCGGCCGTGTCGACGACGCCCTGCGGGCCGTCGATGCCGGCGTCGCGGCCCTGTCGGTGTCCAACCACGGCGGCAACAACCTCGACGGCACCCCCGCCGCGATCCGGCTCGTGCAGCCGATCGCCGAGCGGGTGGGCGGCCAGGTCGAGGTGGTCATGGACGGCGGCGTCCGCCGCGGCTCCGACGTCGTCAAGGCCGTCGCGCTGGGCGCCCGCGCGGTGCTGATCGGCCGCGCCTACCTGTGGGGCCTGGCCGCCAACGGCCAGGCGGGGGTCGAGAACGTCCTCGACGTGCTGCGCTCCGGCATCGACTCCGCGCTGCTCGGCCTCGGGGTCGCCTCGCTCGACGAGCTCACCCCGGAGCACGTCCTGGTCCCCGACGGGTTCCACCGCTCGATCGGCGCGCCGGACTGATGCGCCTGTCGGAGGCCACGTCGCGCGACACCGCCGGCGCACCGCTGGTCCTGGTGCCGGTCGGCTCGCTCGAGCAGCACGGACCGCACCTGCCCCTCGACACCGACACCGTGATCGCCACCGCCGTCGCCACCGCGGTCGCCGCGAAGGTCGGCGGGTGGGTCGCGCCGCCCCTGGCGTACGGCTCCAGCGGCGAGCACCAGTCCTTCGCCGGCACCAGCTCGATCGGCACGGACGTCCTGCGCAGCACCGTGGTCGAGCTCGTCCGGTCGATGCGCACCTGGTCGGACCGGGTCGTGCTCGTCAACGGGCACGGCGGCAACGTCACGGCACTCACGTCCGCCGTCGACCAGCTGGTGGACGAGGGACATGCCGTGACGTGGGTCCCGTGCGCCACCGAGCTGGTCGACCTGCACGCCGGTCGCACCGAGACCTCGCTCATGCTGCACCTCGCCCCCTGGTCCGTACGCCGCCACCTGGCCGAGGTCGGCGACACCCGACCGCTGGCCGAGATCCTGCCCCTCATGCGTGCGGGCGGCGTCTGCGCCGTGTCCCCCAACGGGGTGCTCGGAGATCCGACCGGAGCCACTGCCACCGAGGGCGAGGAGGTGCTCCGGGCGATGGTCGACGACGTCCTGCGCCGCCTCGTCACCACCGGGGTCGGGGCGCGATGACGCCGACCAGGGTCGCGCTCGTCACCGGCGCTGCCCGGGGCATCGGCGCCGCCACCGTGGACCGTCTCGTCGCCGACGGGTGCCACGTGGTCGCCCTCGACTCCTGCGGCGGCGGCGGCCTCGCGACGCGCGCCGACCTCGACGGCGTCGGAGCGCGGCACGGCGACCGGGTGCTGCCGGTCGTCGCCGACGTACGCGACCGTGCGGCCCTGGACGGGGCGGTCGCCCTGGCCGTCGACCGGTGGGGACGGCTCGACGCGGCGGTCGCCGCCGCAGCTGTCATCCGGGGCGGCACCCCGCTGTGGCAGACCCCCGAGGCCGACCTCGACGAGCTCTGGGACGTGGACGTCAGGGGCGTGTGGCACACCGCCGCCGCCACCGTGCCCGCCATGCTCGCCGGCCCCGACCCGTCGGGGTGCCGCTTCGTCGCGGTCGCGTCCGCCGCAGGCACGCGCGGCCTCTTCCACCTCGCCGCCTACACCGCCGCCAAGCACGCCGTGGTGGGAATGGTGAAGGGCCTGGCCGCCGACCTCGTGGGCACGGGCGTGACCGCGAATGCCGTCTCCCCCGGCTCCACCGACACCGCCATGCTCGCGGCCACCGCGGCGCTCTACGACGTCCCCGCCGACGAACTCGCCGGGCACCAGCTGCTCCAGCGGCTGCTCGACCCCGGCGAGGTGGCGGCTGCCATCGCGTTCTGCGCCTCGCCCGCCGGTGGCGTCGTCAACGGCACGGTGCTGCACGCCGACGGCGGGTTCACCGGGTGAGCCTGCCGCGCGGCTTCAGCGTGACCCTCGACCCGTCAGCGCTGCGGGCGGACGGCGGGCGGCTGCTGGTCGGTGGCTCGCCCCTGACCGCCCTGCGGCTCTCCCCTGCGGCAGCGGCCCGTCTCGACCAGCGCCGGCTCGTGGTCACCGACGAGGCGTCGTCCCGGTTGGCCGACCGGCTCCTGTCGACCAACCTCGCTCGGCCCGATCTCCGCGACGCCACTGCCCCGGCGCAGAACCAGCTCACCGTGGTCGTCCCGGTGCGGGACCGTGCCGACCAGCTCGACCGCTGCCTCGCGGCACTGCACCCCCTGGCCGTCATCGTGGTCGACGACGCCTCCCTCGATCCGGCGGCGGTGGCCGACGTCGCGCGACGTCACGGCGCCATCCTCGTGCCACTCGTCGTCAACGTGGGGCCGGCCGGTGCCCGCAACGCGGGCCTGGCGCGGGTCACGACACCGGTCGTGGCGTTCGTCGACTCGGACGTCCAGGTCGACGGCGGCGACCTCCTGCGACTCGCGCGGCACCTCGACGACCCCGCTGTCGCGCTCGTCGGACCGCGGGTCGTCGGCCACTCGGCCGCCGACCGACCACGCTGGTTCGAGCGCTACGACGTCATCGCCTCCTCGCTCTCGCTCGGCTCCACGCCCGCCACGGTGCGTCCCGGCGCGAGCGTCGCCTGGTTGCCCAGCGCCTGCCTCGTGGGACGTACGGCCCTGCTCGGACCGGGCTTCGACGCCGCGATGCGGGTCGGCGAGGACGTCGACCTCGTGTGGCGGCTCGGCGCTTCGGGCCACCGGGTCCGCTACGACCCCGACGTCGCGGCCCGCCACGACGTGCGTACGACGGTGCGTGGCTGGCTCGGCCGCAAGCTGTTCTACGGCACCGGCGGCGCGGACCTCGCCGAGCGCCACGGCTCCCACGTGGCGCCTGCAGTCCTGAGCCCGACGATGGCGGTCGCCGGCGCGGCCCTGCTGCTGCGACGTCGCTGGTCGCTGCCGGTCGTCTCGGCGGCGTACGCCGTGGCGACCTGGTCGGTCGCGCGCGGACTGCCGTCGACGGTCGAGCGCCGCACCCGGGTGAGGATCGCGGCCCGGCTCGCCGGTCGCGGGGTCGGGTGGGCCGCCCGTCAGGAGTCCGCCCTGCTGCTGCGGCACTGGTGGCCGGTGGCGGCCGTCGGCCTGCCCTCGGCACACGTGCGGCGGGCCCTCGCGACGGCCCTCGTCATCGACACCTGCGTCGCGGTCCGCGAGGCCGCGGGGGCCGACGAGCCGTCCGTGTCCCTGCCCGTCCTGTTCGCCGGCCGGCGCCTCGACGACCTCGCCTACGGCACCGGCCTCTGGTGGGGCGCGCTGCGTCGACGCTCCACCACCGCCCTGGCACCGAGACGGGCAACAGCGCCTCAGAGGCCGAGCTCGCGCGCAGCGGCCTCCCGCATCTCCACCTTGCGGATCTTGCCGGTGACGGTCATCGGGAACTCCTCGACGATCATCACGTAGCGCGGCACCTTGTAGTGCGAGAGCCTGCCGTCGCAGTAGGCCCGCACGGCCGCGGCGTCGAGCGGGGCAGCGCCGGCCCGCATCCTGATCCAGGCACACAGCTCCTCGCCGTACTTCTCGTCCGGCACCCCGATGACCTGGACGTCCTTGATGTCGGGGTGGGCGTAGAGGAACTCCTCGACCTCGCGCGGGTAGACGTTCTCGCCCCCGCGGATCACCATGTCCTTGATCCGGCCGACCACGTTGCAGTAGCCGTCCTCGCGCATCTCCGCCAGGTCACCGGTGTGCATCCACCCGTCGGCGTCGATCGCCTCCGCGGTCTTCTCCGGGTCGTTCCAGTAGCCCACCATGACCGAGTAGCCGCGGGTGCAGAGCTCACCCGTCTGGCCACGCAGGACGGTCTCGCCCGTGACCGGGTCGACGATCTTGACCTCGAGCTGGGGATGCACGCGGCCGATCGAGGCCGTACGCCGGTCCAGGTCGTCGTCGGCCCGGGTCTGCGTCGACACCGGACTGGTCTCGGTCATCCCGTAGGCGATGGAGACCTCGGACATGTGCATGTCGTTGATGCAGCGCTTCATCACCTCGACCGGGCAGATGGACCCGGCCATGATCCCGGTGCGGAGGGTCGAGAGGTCGTGCTCGGCGAAGGTCGGGTGGTTCTGCATCGCGATGAACATCGTCGGCACGCCGTAGACGCCTGTGCACCGCTCGGCCTCGATCGTGCGCAGGGTGGTCTCGGGGTCGAACCCCGGCGCCGGGATCACCATCGTGGTGCCGTGGCTGGAGCAGCCGAGGTTGCCCATCACCATGCCGAAGCAGTGGTAGAAGGGCACCGGGATGCACAGCCGGTCCTCGTGCGTCAGGTTGATGAGCTCGGTCGTGAAGAACCCGTTGTTGAGGATGTTGCGGTGGCTCAGCGTCGCGCCCTTGGGACGCCCGGTCGTGCCGGAGGTGTACTGGATGTTGATCGGGTCGCCCGGCACGAGGGTGGCCAGGACCTCGGCGACGGCGCCCTCGGGGAGCGAGCTCCCCTCCTCGACCAGCGCGGCCCAGTCGTCGGTGTCGAGGAAGACCACGCGCTCGAGGTCCGGGCACTCGGCGCGGGTCTCCTCCACCATCGCGCGGTAGTCGCTGGTCTTGAAGCGCGAGGCCGCGATGAGCATCCGCATGCCCGACTGGTTCACCGCGTAGGCGAACTCGTGGGTGCGGTAGGCCGGGTTGACGTTGACCAGCACCACGCCCAGCTTGGCGGTGGCGTACTGCGCGATGGTCCACTCGGCGCAGTTGGGCGCCCAGACACCGAGCCGGTCGCCGGTCGTCAGCCCGGCGGCGAGCAGCCCACGGGCGAGGGCGTCGACGTCGTGGTCGAGCTCCGTCCAGGTCCAGCGACGCCCGCTGGCGACCTCGACCAGCGCCTCGCCCTGCGGGTGCGCGGCGACGGTCCGCTCGAAGTTGGCCCCGATGGTCTCCTCCAGCAGCTCGCCCTCGTCGAGGCCGCTGGCGTACGCAGGTTGCGTGGTCATGGCTCCAGCCTTTCCCGGGCGCGCCGAGGTGGGTGTTCAGTCTCTGGACAGCGACCCGTCACGCTCAGAAGCCCTCGATCCGGAGCTGGCGGATCCGGGCGTAGAGCGTCGTGCGGGAGAGGCCGAGCTCGCGCGCGGCCTGCACCTTGTTGCCGTCGGCGGCACGGAGGGCCACCACGATGGCATCGCGCTCGGCACGGTCGAGTGCGGACAGGTGGCGGACCGGCGTCGTCAGGCGGTAGCCCTCCGGCAGGTCGGAGACCGCGATCCCACCGCTTGAGCGGCACGCCGCAGCGTGCGCGATGACCGCCTTGAGCTCGCGCAGGTTGCCCGGCCAGCTGTGCGCCGCCAGGGCGTGGAGGGCGCCCGGGGTCAGGTGGACCGACTCGCTCGCGGCGACGTCACGCAGCATCGACGCGGCGAGGTCGCGCACCTCGTCGCGGCGCGCTCCCAGCGGGGTGAGCTCCTCGCGGACCGTCGCGGCTCCCGCCAGGACGGCGGCGCGACCCGTCAGCGACTCGACCGGGCCGCTCGTGAGGATCAGCTGGGGGCGCGACCGCTGGTCGACGGCCTCGATCACCAGGTCGAGCAGCTCGTCGCTGAGGAGGTCGATCCCGTCGACGACGACCGACCCCTCGCTGCGCCTCATGGCTCCGGCGAACTCCTTGGCCCAGGCGGCCTCGCCCTCGAGCAGGGCGGTCGCGGCGCGCATCACCTTCGTCGGGAGCACGGCCAGGTGGCGGGCCCGCGTCGACCGACCGGTGCCCGGCGGACCGGACACGAGGGTGGGAGCAGGAGCCCGCATGACCACCGTGGTCGAGATGGTCACCGGGGTGAGGTGCGGGCCGCTGGCCCGCTCGACCACGCGCAGCAGGACACCGCGACGCGCCCCCGACACCCGGGTGACCGTGACGTCGGCAGCGCGACCGGAGTCGAGGGTCAGCCGCAGGGCGCTCTCCCCCTTGCCCGGGGGGTCCTCGGCCAGCACGCGCAGCAGCGCGATGTCGGAGGGGCTGAGCAGGTCGGACGCGGCCTGGTTGCACATCACGATGTCCTCGCCGATGGCCAGCACGGCGTCGCGACAGTGACCCGACGCGGCCTGGAACGCCGCCAGCAGGCTCTTCTCCGACAGCCGGCTGCCGCCGAGCAGGCGCTCCTCGATGTCGTGCACGGCCCGGGCGATGAGGGGCGGGAGCAGCGGGCTCGCCCGGTCGACCACGGCCGAGATGTCCAGGACTCCCTCGATGCGCCGGGTGAGCGGGTGGCGGATGGGGTGCCCGTAGCAGCTGAAGCGGCGCAGCACCTCGGCGAAGTGCTCGGGACCGTTGATGAGGACGGGGTGCCTGGTCTCGAAGACCGTGCCGAGGGCGTTGGTGCCCACCGCGTCCTCGAGCAGGCTCGCGCCCTCGCGGAGGTTGAGCAGGTCGAAACCGTCGCGGGTCTGCGGGTCGTCGAACCAGCGCCGGACGACGCGGCACTCGCGGTCGCCCAGGATCGTCGAGTAGCCGGTGCCGACCAGGCTCTCCTCGAGCTGGTCGAGGACGGGCCCCGCCCCGACGAGCAGCGAGCTGTTGGGATCGATGTCGCGTGGGTCGAGTCGGCTGAACGGTCCGTCGTGCTCGACACCGGCCAGGCTGGCCCGGCGCCAGGACGCGGCGATGTCGGCGCGCCCGCCCGGCGGGTCGTCGTGCGTCGTGGCTGCGTGGGGCACCTGCACACGTCCTCTCCCAGGGTGTGCTCCTCGTCACACATCATGCACCCGCTGTCCACGGGCGCCTGTCCAGTTCTTGAACAGCCTCGAGGTGTGACGGGTGTCACGGTGGGGGTCCGCGAGCGCAGAGGAGACCCCATGAAGACCCAGGCAGCAGTCGTCGTCGAGGCCGGCAAGCCGATCGAGATCGAGGAGCTCACCCTCGACAAGCCGCGCGAGGGCGAGGTGCTGATCCAGTACACGCACGCCGGCCTGTGCCACTCCGACGTGCACGTGGCGCACGGCGACCTCGAGGCCCGGCTGCCGATGGTCCTGGGCCACGAGGGAGCGGGGATCATCCAGGAGGTCGGTCCCGGTGTCAGCCGCGTCAAGGTCGGCGACCACGTCGTCTGCTCGTTCATCCCCAACTGCGGCACCTGTCGCTACTGCGCCAACGGCCAGCAGTCGATCTGCGACATGGGCGCCACCATCCTCGAGGGCTACCTGCCCGGCGAGCGGTTCCCGATCACCGGCCCGCGCGGCGACTACGGCGCGATGTGCATGCTCGGCACCTTCAGCCAGTACGGCGTGATCCACCAGAACTCGTGCGTGAAGGTCGACGACGACCTGCCCCTCGAGAAGGCGGTCCTCGTGGGCTGCGGCGTGCCGACCGGCTGGGGCGCTGCGGTCAACACCGCCGCGGTGAAGGCGGGCCAGACCGTCCTGGTCGTCGGCATCGGCGGCATCGGCATCAACGCCGTCCAGGGCGCGCGTCTCGCCGGGGCGAAGAACATCATCGCGATCGACCCGCTGGAGAACAAGCGCGAGAAGGCGATGGAGCTCGGCGCCACCCACAGCTTCGCCAGCACCGACGAGGCCATGGAGGCGATCACCGACATGACCCGCGGGCAGATGGCCGACTCGGCCATCCTGACGCCCGGGCTGATGACGTCCGAGATCGTGGCCGGCGGCTTCCACGCCGTGGGCAAGGGCGGCGTCGTCGTGCTGACCGGCCTCAACAAGCTGATGGAGCAGAACATCGAGCTCCCCGGCTCGATCATGACCCTGTTCCGCAAGACCCTGAAGGGCAGCCTCTTCGGCGACTGCAACCCCACCACGGACATCCCGCGTCTCCTCGGGCTCTACCAGAGCGGTGACCTCAAGCTGGACGAGATCATCACGCGCACCTACACGCTCGACCAGGTCAACGAGGGGTACGACGACCTGCTGGCCGGCAAGAACGTCCGCGGCGTCGTCGTCCACAGCCACAACTGAGGGTGCCGGAGACCGTGACACAGACGTCCTCCGTGGGTGCGGCCGCTGCCGCCGTGCCCACGGAGGTCATCGAGCGCGCCGCCGAGGCCGAGCTGCTCGAGGCGGCGCTCCTCAGCGGCGCCCACGTGCTGCTGGAGGGCCCCCCGGGCACCGGGAAGTCGACCCTGCTGCGCCGCGTCGCCACCGGGCGACGGATCCCGTTCGTGATGGTCGAGGGCAATGCGGAGCTGACCCCGTCGCGCCTCATCGGCCACTTCGACCCCGCCCTCGTGCTGTCCAAGGGCTACGTCCCGGAGATCTTCGAGGACGGGCCGCTGCTCGAGGCGCTGCGCAGCGGTGGGCTGCTCTACGTCGAGGAGCTCAACCGGATCCCGGAGGAGACCCTCAACGTCCTGCTGACCGCGATGTCCGAGCTGGAGATCACCGTCCCGCGCCTCGGCCGGGTCGCCGCCGCGCCGGGCTTCGCGCTGGTCGCGGCGATGAACCCCTTCGACGCCGTCGGCACGGCGCGCGTCTCCGGAGCGCTCTACGACCGCACCTGCCGGATCTCGATGGACTACCAGTCCGCGCAGGCCGAGCAGGCGATCGTCGGGCTCCGGACGTCCGACCTCGACCCCGCCTGGCGGGCCCGGGTCGTCGAGCTCGTCCGCAGCACCCGGGACCACGACGACATCCGGTTCGGGTCGTCGGTCCGGGGCGCGATCGACGTGGCCCGGCTCTCGGTCGAGCTGGGTCGCCTGCGGGGCACCACCACGGACGACTGGCACGTCGGGCTCGCCGCCGCCAAGGCATCGCTCTCGGGTCGGATCCGCCTGCAGGACGGGTGCGATCGGTCCCCGGAGCAGGTCGTCACCGAGCTGTACGTCGCCGTGTTCGGCGCCGAGCCGTCCGCCGACTCCCCCGACCCGAGCGACCCCGGCAGTGCAGAGGGGTCGCCGGGGGAACCCTGAGCCCGCCCCCCGGGGCGGGCGGCACCCCACCACCGACGAAGCCCGAGTCGCGCCAGCGCCGCTCGGCCCCCCGCACCACGGGTCGTTCCGAGCTGTCCAGGAACCCCACCTTCGCCGAGCTGTCTCCCGAGGTGGGCGAGCTGGACCTCGAGGCGCTCGACGACGCGCTGCGCAGCGATCCCGACGACACCCTGACCCTCCTGGTCGAGATGTCGCACGCGACCGACGAGCGCCTGCGCGCCGCCGTACGCCGCCTGGCGCCCCGGCTGATCCTCGACCAGACGCGCCGCGGGATCCCGCGCAACCGCGGGGTCGCCAAGCCCCGGCCGGTGCCGGCGCACCGGGGCGGCGACCTGGACCTCGACCGCTCGATGGATGCGATCGTCGGGGCCCGCGCCGAGGCGCGGATGCCGTCGCTCGACGACATGACCTCGGTGCAGTGGAGCCGCCCCGACCTGGCCCTGTGCCTGGTGATCGACCAGTCCGGCTCGATGAGCGGCGCCCGCCTCACCACCGCCGCGGTGGCCGGGGCGGCGTGCCTCACGTATGCGCCGCAGGAGCACGCGGTGCTGGCCTTCGCCGGCAGCACCGCCGTGCTGAAGCCGATCTCCGAGACGTCGCGGCCGACCGCGACCATCGAGCGGGTGCTCGCTCTGCGCGGGCACGGCACCACCGGACTGGCCGACGCCCTGCGCCAGGCCCACGTCCAGCTGGCCGGCGCCCGCGCGCGCCGCCGGGTCGTGCTGCTCCTGTCCGACTGCCGCGTCACCGACGAGGTCGACGCCACGCCCGCAGCGCGGGCCCTCGAGGAGCTCGTGATCCTGGCTCCTGCCGAGGACGACGACGAGGCCCGCCGGCTGGCACGCGACAGCGGGGCCCGCGTCGCTCCTGTCGGCTCGGTCCTCGACGTCCCGGCCGCGCTCAACGCCATGCTCGCCGATGACCGGGTCCACACGCCGGGCCGGTAGATTCGGGCGGTGCCCGACACCCGCCCCCGCCGTACGTTCGCCGTCATCAGCCACCCCGACGCGGGCAAGTCGACCCTCACCGAGGCGCTCGCCCTGCACGCCCGGGTGATCACCGAGGCCGGCGCGGTCCACGGCAAGGGCGACCGGCGCGCCACGGTCTCGGACTGGATGGCGATGGAGAAGGCCCGCGGCATCTCGATCACGTCGGCCGCACTGCAGTTCGTCTACCGCGACCACGTGATCAACCTCGTCGACACCCCCGGCCACAGCGACTTCTCCGAGGACACCTACCGCGTGCTCTCGGCCGTCGACTCCGCCGTGATGCTGGTCGACGCGGGCAAGGGGCTCGAGCCGCAGACGCTCAAGCTCTTCAAGGTCTGCGCCCTGCGCGGCATCCCCGTCATGACGGTGATCAACAAGTGGGACCGTCCCGGTCTCTCGGCGCTCGAGCTGATGGACCTCATCCAGGAGAAGATCAAGCTCCGGCCCACTCCCCTGACCTGGCCCGTCGGCGAGGCCGGCGACTTCCGCGGCGTGCTCGACCGTCGTACGGGTGAGTTCGTGAAGTACACCCGCACCGCCGGCGGTGCGACCCGCGCGCCCGAGCGCCGGATGGCCGCCGACGAGGTCGACGAGATCGACGCCGCGCTGTGGGCGGACGCGGTCGAGGAGCACGAGCTGCTCGGCCTCGACGAGGCCGACCACGACCAGGACCGCTTCCTCGCCGGCGAGACCACGCCCGTCATGTTCGCCTCGGCGCTCCAGAACTTCGGCGTCGCGCAGCTGCTCGACCTGCTGCTCGACATCGCGCCCGACCCCAGCCCCACCGAGGGCGTCGACGGCTCCGTCCGCAAGGTCGAGGACGACTTCAGCGCCTTCGTCTTCAAGGTGCAGTCCGGCATGAACAACGCCCACCGCGACCGGCTCGCCTACGCGCGCGTCGTGTCCGGCGCCTTCGAGCGCGGCATGGTGGTCACCCACGCGTCGACCGGTCGGCCGTTCGCCACCAAGTTCGCCCAGTCGGTCTTCGGCCGCGACACGCAGTCGGTCGAGACCGCCGAGCCGGGCGACATCATCGGCTTCGTCAACGCGCAGTCCCTGCGGGTCGGCGACACGGTCTACGTCGGCGACCCGATCGAGTACCCGCCGGTCCCGAGCTTCGCCCCCGAGCACTTCGTCACGGCCAGCGCCGGCGACATCGGCCGCTACAAGCAGTTCCGCCGCGGCATCGAGCAGCTCGACCAGGAGGGCGTGGTCCAGGTCCTGCGCTCCGACCTGCGCGGCGACCAGAACCCCGTCCTGGCGGCGGTCGGCCCGATGCAGTTCGAGGTGGTCGAGGACCGGATGACCAACGAGTTCAACTCCCCCATCAGGTTCTCGCGGCTCGACTACCAGGTCGCGCGGCGCACGGACGCGGCCGGTGCTGCGGCGCTGGCCGGGGTGCGCGGCGTCGAGGTGCTCCAGCGCAGCGACGGCACCTACCTCGCGCTCTTCGTCGACCAGTGGCGCGCCATGGTCACCGCGCGCGACAACCCCGACCTGATGCTCGAGGCCCTGCCTGCCGGCGGCAGCTGACCCTCTCCTTGACCATTTCTCCGATTGACACCTCCGGGCGTCGGGGCGCTGACTGGACGGGACCGCATCCCCTCCGAAGGAGCACACCCATGCCGCTGTCCCCCGGCCGGCTCACCCTCACCCTGCTCGCGTCCACCGCAGTCTGGGTGGCGACCACCCAGCCCGCGACCGCGATCGTCGGTGGTGCCCCCGACGCGGGCGAGCACCCCTATGTCGGGCAGCTCCTCTTCTACGTGCCCGACGCCGCCGACTCGCGCTTCACCGATCCTGGCGGCTGGTTCACCTGCAGCGGCACCCTCGTCGACGCCGACACGGTCGTCACGGCCGGGCACTGCACCTATGCCGTCGGCGTCGACGGCTCGGTCCCGGCGAACCCCCTCAAGGGCGGCACCGACGTGTGGTTCTCCGTCGAGGAGGTGCCCGACTTCGACATCCTGCCGGCGAGCTCCACCTTCGTCCCGGACGGCAACGACGCGCGTTACACGGCCTGGTCGACCGCGCTCGACGCGAGCACCACGTGGCACCAGACGGCGTCGACGTTCACCCACCCCGACTACGTCGACGCGGCGTTCCTGCTGCACGACGTCGCCGTCCTCGAGCTGAGTGAGCCGGTGACCCTGCCTGAGTACGGCTCCCTGCCCGAGGCCGACTACCTCGACACCTACTACTCCAAGGCGGCCAAGCAGACGGGTCTCTTCGAGTCCGTGGGCTACGGCCTCGAAGGCAGCAGCCCCAAGTCGTCCGTCGGCGGCGACACCCGGCGCAAGGCGGACCGGCGACTGACGAGCTTCAAGGGCGCCTACGGCTACAAGGACATCTCGGTGCAGTTCAGCCACGCCGGTCGCGGCACCACCGGTGGCACCTGCTTCGGCGACTCCGGTGGTCCGACGTTCGACATCTCCACTCCCTTGCTGGCCGAGCAGAACCTCGTCGTGGCCGTCACGTCGTTCGGCCTCAACGCCAACTGCAACGCGAGCGGCAGCTATCGCCTCGACCAGCCCGACGACATCGCCTTCCTGGAGGACCCCGCGGGGGCCTACGGGTCCTGACCGCGTCAGGACTCGTGGACACACTCCCCGTCGATCCAGGTCGACCGCACCCGCGCAGCACCGATCTCCTCCGGTGACGCGAGCGGATCGCGGTCCAGCACGACGAGGTCGGCGACGGCGCCGGGACTGATGGTCCCGGCGTCGTCGCGGTGGTTCACCCAGGCGGATCCGCTCGTGTAGGCGGCGAAGGCCACCTCGATGGGCAGCGCCTGCTCGGGCAGGAACGGCACCGTGCCCGCCGGCGCCGGTTCGTCGTACGACGTCCGGTGCACGGCGGTGTGGATCGCCGCGAGCGGGTCGGGCGTGCTCACCGGCCAGTCGCTCCCCGCGACGAGCCGCGCGCCGGCGGCGTGCAGGTCGCCGAAGGGGTACTGCCGGGCGGCCCGCTCGGCCCCGAGGAACGGGATGGTGAGCTCGGTCATCTGGTCGTCGTGGCACGCCCAGAGCGCCTGGATGTTGGCCGCGACGCCCAGCTCGCCGAAGCGCGGGACGTCGTCGGGGTGCACGAGCTGGAGGTGGGCGATGTGGTGCCGCCGCGCGCGATCGGTGCCCTCGAGGGAGTCGAGCGCCTCGCGCACGCTGCGGTCGCCCAGCCCGTGGAAGTGGACCTGGAAGCCCTGGGCGTCGAGCTCTCGGACGTGGCCCCGCAGGCTCACCGGGTCCACGAAGGAGATGCCGGTGTTGCGGGTGGCGTGGCCGCAGCGGTCGAGGTAGGGCTCGACGAGCGCCGCGGTGCCGTTCTCGGCAACCCCGTCCTGCATGATCTTCACCGCCGTGGCCGAGAACCGGCCGCTCGTCCAGGCCGCACGCCGGGCGACGAGGTCCGCGACCTGCTCGCTGCCGCGGTCCCGGTCCCACCAGAGCGCCCCGACCACCGTCCCGGTGAGGGTGCCTGCCGCGGCGGCCCGGGCGTACGTCGGGCCGGCGTCGCGCATCCCCGAGTAGGCACCGACGATCGCGTCCTGCCAGCTGGTGACACCCAGCGAGTGGAGGTGGCGTTGACCCTCGAGGAACCCCGCATACATCTGGTCGTCGTCGGCCACCGGGAGGACGTGCGCGAGCAGGCCCATCGCGCCCTCGTGCAGCACCCCGGTCGGTCGGCCGTCGGCGCTGCGCTCGACGTGACCGTCGGCGGGGTCCGGCGTCGCGGCGGTGATCCCGGCGACCTGGAGCGCCCGCGAGCTCACCCACATCCCGTGGTGGTCGCGGTTGGCGAGGGCCACCGGCCTGTCCGGCACCGCCTCGTCGAGCTCGGCAGCGGTCGGCAGGCCGCCGGGAAAGGCGGCCATCGCCCAGCCACCGCCCTCGATCCAGTCCAGCTCGGGGTGCGCATCGGCGTACGCCCGGATGTGCGCGAGGTAGGCGCCGGACTCCGCCGGCAACGCACTGAGGTCACAGCTCAGCCGCTCGAGCCCGCCCTGGACGGGGTGGACGTGGGCGTCGGTGAAGCCGGGCAGGAGCAGTCCGCCGGCCGCATCGACGACCCTCGCGCCGGACGGGACCGCGTCGACGCCGACGCCCGTGATCCTGCCGTGCTCCACGACCACGTGCCCGATCCGACCCCGGTGGCGGTGGCCGTCGAAGACGGCAGCGTTCGCGAAGACAGTGGCACTCACCCCCGCACGATATCGATCAGTCGCGGTGCGGCGGGTCGACCTGGGACCGCTGTGAGCGCCGGTCCTCGACGCGATCCAGCACGCGGCGCCAGGCCTCGCTCTCCGCCACCAGACGGCCGATCAGCGAGCTGAGCACCAGGACGCCGGCGAACGCGACGAGCCACGAGGCCGCGGCGAGGATCAGCCCGAAGCTGCCGAACTGCGCCACCGACGACCGCGTGTAGGGCGGCATCACCACACCGGACCCGACGAAGAGGAGCAGGCTCGCGGCCGTGGTGATGAGCGCCGCGGGCAGCAGCTGGCCCCAGGACCGCACGCCCGAGAGCATGAAGTGCATGCTCCACCACCAGAAGGCGACCTGCATCGCGACCGAGAGCACCGGGATCCAGAGGTTCCCGCCCAGGAGCCCGTCGGGCCACCGGGCGAGCAGCGCCACGCCGAGCAGGTAGCTCAGCCAGACCGGCAGCCACACCACGCTCCGTTGGATCCGGCCGGTGCTGTCCTCCTTCGCGACCTCGAAGACGCGCGCATACATGCGTTGCAGGGCCCGGGAGAAGCTCGTGGCCGAGACCAGCGCGACGAGGAAGCCGAAGACGCCGGTGTTGCTCTCGATCGACGGCGAGTCCACGAGCTCCTCCGCCGGGCGGAGGTCGCCGGACGCCAGGCCCATGGTCTCCCGCACGTGGTCGACGACGGCGCCGGCGAAGTCCTGGGGGGCGTAGGCGGCGAGGACCACCAGGAAGGGCAGGAGGGCCAGCAGGGCCTGGGCGCCGAGGGCAAGGGACCGGTCGACGAGCTCGATGCGGGTCAGCTCGGCCACCAGTCGGCGCACCCACGGCAGTCGGTCCGCCTGGGCCTGCCGGTGCGCGACCTGCCGCGCCAGCCAGCCGGTCGGCTCCGGGCGCCGGCCGGCTTGGGCGAGCCCTCGGCCTCGTCGGGACATGCCAGTGATCCTCACGGCCGACCACACCCGTGCCCTCACCTTGTCCGGGTGATGCCGGGTGCGGTCTTCGCCACGAAGGTGGGTGGAGCGGCACACGTCAACCAGGGAGGTGCCCCATGCCCGAGTCCTCCATCACGGCCGACTCCGCCGACGGCCGTCGGTTCGGCTTCGCCGGCGTCGGAGCCGACGCGCTGCGATCCGGCGACCTCGTGGTCCTGTCCCCGGGCTCCGGCCGGATCCTCGGCCAGGTCACCGACCCCGCCCGCGCCGGCGCCGACGGGTACGGACAGGTGCTCGGCGGGATCGACGGTGACCGGCTCGACCACCTCCCCCAGCCCCCGTTCGCCTCGGCCGCGGTGGCACCTGCAGGTCACCCGGAGCTCCAGCTCCTCCAGGCCTCGAGCGGCGCCGGGCTGCCGGTCGGCACCTGGACCTCGGGCGACACCGGCGCGGACGCGCGGCTGCGCGCCCAGGGGTTCGGCAGGCACACGTTCCTGTGCGGGCAGAGCGGCTCGGGGAAGACCTATGCCCTCGGCGTGCTGCTCGAGCAGGTGCGGCTGCACACCGGGCTGCGGATCGTGGTGCTGGACCCCAACGCCGACTACGTCCGGATGAACCAGGTGCGCCCCGGCGTGCCCGACGACGTGGCCGCCGCCTGGCAGGAGCGGGGACCGGTCACCGTGCTCGGTTCCGACGCCAGTGGCGCCGAGCCGCTGCGGCTCCGCTTCGCCACCATGCCCCGGGCCGCCCAGGCTGCGGTGCTGCGGCTGGATCCGCTGCGCGACCGCGGCGAGTACAACCTGTTCGTACGCCTCATGGGACACGGCAGGACCGCCGGGGTGGCGACCGTCGTGGCCGAGCTCGCCGCGGGCACGCCCGACGAGCGGGCCCTCGCGCAGCGCATGGAGAACCTCGGACTCCTCGACTGGGAGGTGTGGGCCGCGGGGCAGACATCGGCGGCCGAGGTGGTGGACGCCGGGGCCTCGATGACCGTGCTCGACCTCAACGGCTTCAAGGACCCGCACGAGTCCACCGCCGTGTGCCTCGACCTCGTCGAGCACCTCTGGGCGCGGCGCGCCGACCGCACCCCGACCCTGCTCGTCCTCGACGAGGCACACAACCTGTGCCCGGCCGAGCCCTCGGGGACCATGCAGGCCGCCCTCGTCGACCGGCTCATCCAGATCGCGGCCGAGGGGCGGAAGTACGGCCTCTGGCTGCTCCTCTCGACGCAGCGCCCCTCCAAGCTGCACCCCCAGGTGCTGTCCCAGTGCGACAACCTGGTCCTCATGCGGATGAACTCGCGCGCGGACCTCGCGGAGCTGGCCACGGTGTTCGGGTCCGTGCCGCACGAGATGCTGGACGCGTCCCCGACCTTCACGCAGGGGGAGGCACTGGTCGCCGGCCCGCTGGCGCCCGTCCCGACGCTGCTCCGGATGGGTGACCGCATCACCGTCGAGGGTGGCAGCGACGTCCGGGTGCCCGACAGGTCCTGATGGCCGCCCCGAGGGTTCGCTCCCACCTGGGTGCCGGCGACGGCGCCCGGCTCCTCGTCGCCTGGCTCGCGTCGGCGGGGTCCCTCGGCGTGGCCGCATGGCTCCTGCCGGGTCTCGAGGTCGACTCGTTCCGGTCCCTGCTGCTCGCGTCTGCCGTCACCGGCGTCGTCGGACTGCTCGTGCGTCCGGCGCTCGTGCGCGTGACGGCGTACGTCGGCTGGATCGCGGTGCTGCTCGCCGGCCTGCTCGGCCAGGCGCTGGTCACCTACGTAGCGCTGCAGCTCGTCCCGGGCGTCTCCACGACGGTGTCGGCGGCCGTCGCCGCGGCCTGGATCGTCGCCGCGACCGGGAGCGCGGTTGCCTGGCTCGGCATCGCCGGCACGGACGACGCCTTCGTCTCGGCTCTCGTGCGCCGCCTGCCACCGGCGGCGACCGTGGAGGATCCCGACGTCGACGGGATCGTCTTCGTCCAGGCCGACGGCGTGCCGTTCCCCGTCCTCCAGTGGGCGATCCAGGCCGGGGCGACGCCGACGATGCGGCGGTGGGTGACCGGTGGCACCCACGTGCTGCGGGAGTGGACGCCCCAGCTGCCCTGCACGACGCCCGCCAGCCAGCTGGGGATCCTGCACGGCACGGTCGACCGTGTCCCGGCCTTCCGGTGGTACGACCGCGAGCTCGGACGGCTGCTCGTCGCCAACCGCCCGGCGGACGCCGCCGTCATCGAGGCGCGCGCGAGTGACGGTCGCGGACTGCTCGCCGACGACGGCCTGTCGGTGTCCAACCTCTTCACCGGTGACGCGCCGCGGTGGTTCCTGACGATGAGCCGCGCCCGGGTGGCCCGCGGGTCGGCCCACAACCGCCGTACGGTCGCCGGCTTCCTCGCCGACCCGCAGGGGCTGATGCGCGGGCTCGTGCACACCGTCGCCGAGATCGCCAAGGAACGTTTCCAGGCACGGGGCCAGGTGCGCCGCGACCTCACGCCCCGGGTGCACCGCGGCTGGACCTTCGCGGGGCTGCGTGCCGTGACCAACGTCCTGATGCGGGACCTCAACACCTCGATCGTCGCCGAGGAGATGCGTCGAGGCAGGCGGTCCATCTATGTCGACTACGTCGACTACGACGAGATCGCCCACCACGCCGGGATGTTCCGACCGGAGTCCCTGGCTGCGCTCGACGGCGTCGACCGGGTGCTGGGCACCCTGGAGCGCCTGGCCGCCACGGCACCCCGCCGCTACCACTTCGTCGTGCTCTCCGACCACGGCCAGTCGCAGGGCCAGCCCTTCGCCGAGCGCCACGGCACCGACCTCGCCGGGCTCTGCGCGCGACTCATGGAGGAGCAGGTCGAGTCGGTCGACGCCCCTGTCGAGGGCTGGGGCCGCGCGGACGCCGTCGCCGAGGAGATGGCGGCGCCGGGGATCAAGGGTCACCTGGCCGGGCGTGCTGCCGACGTGACGCGCCGCCACCTGGGCGACGAGAGGGAAGACGACCAGCGCGGCGCGCCGGCCGTGAGCGTGCTCGGTTCCGGCAACCTCGGGCTGCTCTACGTCCACGGTCCCACGCGTCTCACGCTCGACGAGCTGTCCCTCCGGTGGCCGGACCTGATCCCCGGGGTCAGCAACCACGCGGGGATCGGATTCGTGGCGGGCATCGACGTCGCGGGGCGCCCCTGGGCCATCGGCCGCACCGGGCGGATCGCCCTCGACTCCCTCGAGGTGGAGGGCACCGACCCCATGGCGGCGTACGGCGAGCACGCGGCGCGCGTGCTGCGGCGAGCGGTGCTGATGCCCGAGGCCCCCGACCTCTACGTCAACAGCACCGTCGACGAGGGCACCCTCGACATCGCCGCCTTCGAACCCCTGGTCGGGGCCCACGGAGGGTTGGGCGGCTGGCAGGACCGGGCCATGTTCCTGGTGCCCCGGGAGCTGCTCGGATCACTGCCCGAGGGCCGGATCGAGGGCGCGGACCACCTGCACCGTGTGCTGGTCGGGATGCTGACCTCGCTGGGCCACCGCGACGGGATCGACCTCTGAGGAGGTGCTGCGGTCGGGTACTGGTCAGACGGGATCGGTGTACGAGACCGGCGTGCCGGTGGCGTGGGCATGGGCGATCTCCCTGCGCGTCGACTCGCCGACGTATCCGCCGGGGTTGACGACCAGGACCCGGTCGGCCAGGTCGATCTTGTGCAGGTGGAGCGCGTCGAGCACGACCTTCTGCTCCTCGGTGACCACCTCGTCCGCCTCTCCCGGTGCGACGACGATGACCCCTGCGTAGGTCAGGTCGCGGTTGGCCGCACGCATCTCGGCCACGAACCGCGCAGAGCCGCAGATGCAGACGATCTCAGGTCGGTCGGGCACGGCTCGCTCCTTCGGTAGGACGGCAAACGTCAGGGTGCAGGGTGACATCCTGCTCACCGGGTTCGTCCGGCGCCACGGCCTCAGTCGCGTGGGGGGTCGGAGCGCGCGACGCCGATCCGGTTGTTGACGAGCCGTGCGACCACAGCGACGAACACCACGTTGACGCCCAGGTGGAGCGTGGTCACCGCGCGGGCGAGCTGTCCGGTGGGGTGGATGTCGCCGTAGCCGACGGTGGTCATCGTGGTCGCCGCGTAGTAGAGGGCGTCCAGCTTGGTGACGATGCCCGACATCTGGCCGTCGCTCCGCACGGCCAGCGTGTAGTAGGTCAGGGCGAAGACGAGGAGCGTGAGCTCGAGCAGGATCACGAGGTGCGGGGCGCGCAGGCGTCCCCCACCGCCGCGCAGCTCCGCGGCGAGCTCCCTGACGACCAGCGCGACGATGAAGGCCGCGCTGAGCACGGTGATCGCCAGGTTGACGCCCAGCCGGACCGGGGCGTCCCCCGAGCTCACCGGGACCGTGAAGTAGCACACGAGCACTGCCACGAGGACGAGCACGACGACCAGCGGCCCACGTCGGTGGTGCGGGGCCGTCGTGTCGGGCGTCAGTCCCGTGGGCATGAGGTTCTCCTGGTCGTGCCGGAGTCAGTCCGGAAGGCGTCGCATCTCGATGACGTCGATGCCGAAGGTCTGGAAGCGACCGAGCACCCCGTGCAGGTGTGCGGCGTCCTCGATCTCACCGAAGAGCGCGGTTCCGCCCATCGGCCCGGGGGTCGAGGTCAGCTCCGGGAAGGACGCGAGGACCGCGCCCGAGGGGCGCTCGGCGATCAGGAACTCGTAGCGCACGACAGGGTGGTGTTGCCGTTGCTCGGTCACGCGCATGCTCCTCTCACGGTGCTTCGCCCCATCGTCGGTGCGCCGACGGGCCGCGACGTCATCCGTTGCGGGTGAACGTCGACGGTGGTGGCCGGGTCGGCCTGCCTGTCTGGACAGCAACGCGGAGCCGCTGTGAGTCCCACTATCCTGCAACGCGGGGGACGGAGGCCGGAGGTGGACGCGTCGCGAGCGCGGGTGCTGCGCGCGAAGCTGTTGCCTCCCGCGCTCCCCGGGTCCGTGCTCGTGCGGCAACGCCTGGTGGACCGGCTCGCCACCCTCCTCGACCCCGACGGCGACGCCCGCCTCGGCCTGGTCACAGGACCGGCCGGCTTCGGCAAGACGACGCTCCTCAGCAAGTTCGCCACCCATGCGGAGAAGTCCGGGGTCCGCCTCGCGTGGTGCTCGCTCGACCATCGCGACGCCGACACCTTCCGCTTCTGGTCCTGCGTGCTGGCCGCCCTCTCGGTGGCCGACGCCGGCCTGTCCGCCAGCCTCGCCGGGGTGCCCGCGCCCCGCCGCGCGGGGAACGAGGACTTCGTCACCACCCTGCTCGAGGCGGTCGACGACCGACCGTCCGTGCTGGTCCTGGTGCTGGAGAACGTGCACGAGATCGCCGACCAGGGAGTCCTGCGCGACCTCGACCACCTGCTCAGCCGCGCGTCGACCGGACTGCGGATCCTGCTCTCGAGCCGCTCCGACCCGCCGCTGGTCGCGCTGCAGGCCGCCAAGGTCTCCTGCCGCCTGACCCAGCTGCGCGTCCACGACCTCGCGTTCACCGAGGACGAGACGGTGACGTGGTGCCGGGACCTCGAGGTCGAGCAGCGCCGGGCGGTGTGGAGCCGGACCGAGGGCTGGCCGGCGATGGTCCGCCTGATGGAGATCGCCATGCGCTCGGGAGCCGTGGACGTCGAGGGGACGCCCTGGGACACCGGCCTGGCCGACTACCTCTTCACCGAGATCATGCGTCGACAACCCGAGACGGCCCAGCAGGGACTCATGCGGCTCGCCGTCCCGCACACCATCCCGCTCGACCTCGCCGTCGAGCTGAGCGGTCTCACCGACGCCGGCCACCTCCTCGAGCTGGTGTGCCAGAGCACCGGGCTGATCTCGCTGGTGGCGCAGCCCGGCCCGACAGCGCCGACCTACCGCATGCACCCGATGCTGCGTGCCTACCTGCACGGTGAGCTGACCCGCCGCGACATCGTGGCCGAGCGCCTCGCGCAGCGGCAGAGCGCTCGCTGGTGCCTCGCCGCCGGCTTCGGGCTGGACGCGCTCCGCCACTCCACCGCGGTTGCTGATCCTGCCTTCCAGGAGTCCGTCGTGCGGGCGGTGGGCCCCGGCCTCGTCAACGACGGAGAGGGCGCCCTGCTGCTCGCCGCGCTCGACCAGCCCGGGCGCCGCCGGGGCGAGGAGTCGGTGTGGACGACGGTGATCCGAGCGGCCGCGCTGCTCGACTGCGGCCGACTGGCCGAGGCAGCGGTCGCGCTGCAGGGGCTCGGGCCGGTCGAGGGCGACCAGGACGCCGACCTCGTGCTCGCGCACCGGGCCACCGAGGCGCACCTGCTCCGGCGTCGCGGGTCGTTCCTCGCCGTGCCGCCCGACACCGGCGAGGCGTCGGGGGCCGAGGACCCCGACCTCCGCCTGATGCTGGCCGTCCAGCGCGGTTCGGCCTGGGTCTGGCAGGGGGACCTCGACGCCGGTGAGGCCGAGCTGCTCCGGGGCATCGAGATCGCGCGTGGGCTGGGACGCGAGGCCGCCCTCATCGACTGCCTGGGCGTCCTGGGCGGCCTCCACTCCTCGCGGTCACGCTTCGACGCGATGGTGGTCGTCGCCCAGGAGGCGATCGACCTCGGTGAGGCGCACGGATGGGCGGACACGCCGCGCATGGCGTACCCCCACATCCTACGCGGGTGGAGTGCCTACCAGGACCTCGACGACGACCTGGCCCGCGCGCACGCGCACCTCGCCGAGGCCGCGGTCGAGAAGACCGCCGACCCGACCGTGCTGGCATCGGTCGCCGCCCTCAACGCCGCACTGTCCTACGACTCCCCCGCGACCGTGGTGGCGGGGCAGCAGGCCGACGACGCCACCGCGATGCACGACCTGGTGGTGGGCCTGCCCGGGCGCGAGGTCAACCCCGCCCTGGTGGTCTACGCCGCTCTGGGCGACGTCCGGATGAGCATCGAGATGCAGCGCCTGCCACGCGTCCACGAGGTGACGTCCCTGCTGCGCGCGCGCTTCGGCTCGTGCGGTGACGCGGACCTGATCGAGGCGATCCTGGCGGAGGCGACCGGCCGGCGTGCCGAGGCCCGCGCCCTGCTCGCGGGGCTGACGCGCGGCCCGCAGCGCCTCGTCGTACCCCTGGTCGAGGCCGAGGCGCTCGTCCTCGCCGCCACGCTGGCCCACGCCGACCACGACGCGTTCGTCGCCACCGACCTCGCGCGGCGTGCCCTCGACGTCGCTGCGCGGCTCCACGGGTTGCGGCCGCTCGTCGACTCCTACGCAGGGTTCCAGGACCTGCTGCGCGAGGGCGTGGGCCGCTGGGGCCGGCACGAGCCCCTGGTGGCGCGGGTCCTGGACTACGCAGGCAGCCCGACGACGGTCTCCTCCATCGCCCTGACCGCGCGCCAGCTCGAGGTGCTACGGGAGCTGCCGTCGCTGCACACCGTCGAGGAGATCGCGGCCATGCTCTACGTGTCGGTCAACACGGTGAAGACACACCTGCGCAGCCTCTACCGCAAGCTCGGGGTGACGTCGCGCCGCGACGCGGTGGCCGAGGCGCGACGTCTGTCCCTGCTCTGACAGGGGTCAGACGGCGAGCAGCTTCGCCTTCTGGGCGGCGAACTCCTCCTCCGACAGCACTCCGGAGTCCCGGAGCGCGGCGAGCTTGGTGAGGTCGTCCGCAGTGCTCGGTCCGCCGAAGTGCGCCCGGAGCGCGTCCTCGCGTGCCCTCACGTCCGCCACCTGGCGCTTGCGCATCCCGTCGCCGCGCACGCCGATGTAGACCAGCGCGGTGAGCAGCGGGAGGAGGATCAGGAGGAAGATCCATCCCGCCTTGCCCCAGCCCGAGAGGTCGTCACTGCGCAGGATGTCGCCGGTCAGGTTGATCAGCAGGAACAGCCAGGCGATGAAGAGGAAGAACCAGATCATCGTGAAGACCAGGCTCAGCAGTGGGTAGTTGTCCATGTCGATCCTTCTGCGTTGATGTCCCGATCAGGGACGGGTGAGCCGCACAGCTCGCGGCGCCCCCAGCATGGGAGCCTCGTGAGCGCGCCGGGTCATCCGTTGCGGGTGAGATGCAGGGGCGCGCCACGCTCAGGGGTCAGCCGGCCGTCGCGTCCTCGAGCGGCGCGGGGTCGCCCTCCGCAAGGAGCAAGCGGTACGACGCTCCGGCGATGAGCGCGCCGACGATCGGGGCGAGGATGAAGACCCACAGCTGGACGATGGCGTCCCCCCCGGCGAACAGCGCCGGGCCGATGGACCGCGCCGGGTTCACCGACGTGTTGGTCACCGGGATGCTGACGAGGTGGATGAGCGTGAGCGCCAGCCCGATGGCGATCGGTGCGAAGCCCTTGGGGGCGCGGGTGTCGGTGACGCCCAGGATGACGTAGAGGAAGACGGCAGTGAGGACGACCTCGATGACGAGGCCGGCGAGCAGGCTGTAGCCGCCGGGCGAGCGGTCGCCGAAGCCGTTCGTGGCGAAGCCCGAGGCAGACGCGGAGAAGCCGTCGCGTCCGCTGGCCACGACCCAGAGCACCGTGGCCGCGACGACCGCCGCGACGACCTGCGTGACGATGTAGGCGGGCGCCTCGCGCCAGGCGAACCGGCGGGCGGCAGCCAGCCCCAGCGTGACGGCCGGGTTGAAGTGGCCGCCGGACACGTGCCCGACGGCGTACGCCATGGTCAGCACGGTGAGACCGAAGGCAAGGGAGACGCCCACGAACCCGATGCCCAGCTGGGTCCCGTTGTCGTTGAGGAACTCGGCGGCGAGCACGGCGGAGCCGCACCCTCCGAGGACGAGGACGAACGTCCCGAGGAACTCGGCGGCCAGCTTCTGCGCGACGGTGGGGATGGTGGGCATGTCGACTCCGAGGGGTCAGCAGGTGGCGACCCGGTGGGCCGACCGGGCTTGTCCACCTGACACCGTGGCCGCGCCGGCTCGCGCGAGCGTCACCCGGAACAGGTGACTCGCCGCGGCGGGCCACCTGTGGAACCGGTACGTTCGACGACCATGTCGACGATCTCGGGAACCGACCAGGAGCGTGGCCTCGCGCGCCTCGCCCAACGCAGCGCAGCATGGACCGAGAAGTGGTTCCCCGACGCCTACGTGTTCGCCCTGGCCGGCGTCGTGCTGGTCTCGGTGGCCGCGATGGTCAACGGCTCCTCGTTCTTCACCGTGGCCGAGACCTTCGGCGGCGGCTTCTGGGACCTGGCCACCTTCACCCTGCAGATGGCGATGGTGGTGCTGACGGGCTACGTCGTGGCGACCTCGCCGCCGGTGGCCCGGATCATCGAGCGGATCGCGCTCTATCCCTCCACCCCGCGCGGCGCAGTGGCGTTCGTGGCGCTCCTGTCGTGCCTGGTGTCGATGCTCAACTGGGGCCTCAGCCTGGTCTTCAGCGGCCTGCTCGCCCGGGCGATCGCCCGCCGCAGCGACCTGCGCACCGACTACCGGGCGCTCGGCGCCGCGGCCTACCTCGGCCTCGGTGCCGTGTGGGCGCTCGGGCTCTCCTCGTCGGCCGCGCAGCTGCAGGCCACGCCCGCGTCGCTGCCGCCGGAGCTGCTCGAGATCACCGGAGTGCTGGACTTCGGGACGACGATCCTGACCTGGCAGTCGCTGGTGATGGCCGCGGTCCTGATCGCGCTCAGCGTGGCAGTCGCGTGGGCCTCCGCGCCGCAGGGCAGGGCGATCCGCACGGCCGAGGACATGGACGTCGACCTCTCCGACGACGTGCAGGCGCTCGCTCCGCGGAGCCGGCCGGGCGAGTGGCTCGAGTACTCCCGCATCCTCCCGATCCTCATCGGCCTGCTCACCCTGGGCTGGCTGGTCCAGCAGTTCATGGACCTGCCGTTCCTCTCCGTGATCAGCAGCCTCAACGGCTACCTCATGGTCTTCCTCGTCCTCGGCCTGGTGCTGCACGGGACCCCGCGCGGCTTCCTCAACGCCGTGACGAAGGCGGTGCCCACCACGGCCGGCGTGCTGGTGCAGTTCCCGCTGTACGCCGCCATGGCCGCCGTCCTCACCCGCGCCGAGGGCCGCGGCGGGGTCACCGTCTCCGAGCACCTCGCGGACCTCTTCACCAGCATCGGCGGCGGCGGCGGTTTCGCGGTCGTCATCGCGCTCTACACCGCGCTCCTCGGCCTGCTGGTGCCGTCCGGCGGCGGCAAGTGGCTCGTCGAGGCGCCGTACGTCATGCAGTCGGCGACGGACGTCGGGATGAACCTCGGCTGGACGGTGCAGATCTACAACGCCGCCGAGGCGCTCCCCAACCTGGTCAACCCGTTCTTCATGCTGCCGCTGCTGGCGGTGCTCGGGGTGCGGGCCCGCGACCTCGTGGGCTTCACGTTCCTGCAGTTCCTCTTCCACCTGCCGGTGGTGCTGCTGCTCCTCTGGCTGCTCGGCATGACCTTCGAGTTCGTGCCTCCCGTGATGCCGTGATGCCGTGATGCCGTGATCACGTGAGCGAGGACCAGCTGCGGCAGGCGGTGGACGCGGCGATGGTGCCGATCGTCGCCTCGCTCGCCCCTGCCGGCGTGCTGGAGGCGCACTGGCTGCCCGACCGGGCCGGCGATCCCGTCGTGTGGATCCGGGTCGACACCGAGGCGTCCCGGGTGGCCGTGCAGTCCTACAGCTGGGTGCTGCCACAGGTGCAGGTCATCCTCGCGAGGCTCGGGCTGTCGCCGGAGAAGGTGATGGCCCTGCGGATGGAGGTCACCTCCGGCGAGGCGGAGGACCGGCTCTTCGGCGAGTGATGCTCGCGTCGCTCAGGCGCGTGCCTCGAGGTAGCCGAGCATCCGGTCGAAGAGGTCGTGCGCATGGCGGAGGTCCGCCGAGGCCGGTGCCGGGTCGTCCGCGTCAGGCAGTGCGACGCCGTTGCCGCGTCGGGGTGGCAGGTAGTCGTCGGCCAGCGCCGCAGCGACCCGGCTGGCGTCACGGACCACCTGAGGGTCGACCGACCAGATCGCCTCGAACCGCCGGTCGCCGTCGCCGAGCGGTCGCTCGGAGGTCAGCTCCACGGCCGTGAGGCATGCCGGGAGGTCGGCGGCGTCGCAGACCACGAACCACTCGCGCCGCAGGGGCGAGTCCTCGGGGATCCACACCTCGACCAGCGGGCCTGCCTGCGGGGACGTGGTCGACCCGTGCGCGAAGGTGACAGCCGCACGGGCGGTCCGGGCGAGCTCGTGCCAGCGATGGTGGGCGCTCTGGAGGAACTCCTGCCGCTGGAAGCCTCCGAACAGCAGGGGTTCGGCGGCCCGCGCGCAGCACTCGTCCTCGATGGCTCGGCTGAGCGCCGTGAGCGTGCGCTTCGACAGCACCCGCGGGGCGAGCTCGGGATGGAGCCGGCGCACCTCGGCGAACACCGACCGGCTCCGAGCCGGACCGGCGGTGACCCGACGTACCGCTGTGGCCAGGGACAACCCGGCGCCCCGGTGGCGCACCACCTCCGTCACCGCAGCCACGTCCGCGTCGGTGTAGCGCCGGTGGCCGCCGGCCTGCCGTGAGGGTGCGGGAAATCCGTGGCGCGACTCCCAGCTGCGGATCGTCGCGATGGGTACTCCAGTGCGGGAGGCGAGGTCGCCGATGGTCAGCGGGGCGCTGTGCACAGACTCCATCCCGACCGCAACTCCTCACCGTGCCTAGATTTGCTTTGCAGTCTTGCATAGGTTGTTGCCAGCCACGACGGGGAACGGGGAGGGACCGATGACCGCAGTGACGACCGACCAGGCGCTGCAGCGCCTGCTGGAGGCAGGGCGCGTGCGCGCGCTGGCCACCGACCCGGAGCACGCCCGACTGTGGGACGCCCTCGTCTGCGCCACCGAGGGGGGCAAGCGGTTCCGCCCCTCCCTCGTCGTCGCCCTCCACGAGGCCCTCGGCGGCGCGCTCCCCGAGGCTGCCGTGGAGGTGGGCGCGGCCGTGGAGCTGCTCCACACGTCCCTAGTCATCCACGACGACGTCATCGACGGCGACCACCTGCGCCGCGGCCGGCTCAACGTCAGCGGCACCTTCCGCGACATCGCCGCCGAGGCCGGGGCCGACCCGGGCGCTGCCGCGGGCTACGGCCGGACGGCCGCGATCCTCGCCGGCGACCTCGCCCTCGCCGCAGCCGTCCGGGCGATCGCCACGTGCGGGGCGCCCACCGAGGTGGTGCACCGGTTGCTGGACCTGTTCGACGCGGCGCTGCACACGACCGCGGCCGGCGAGCTGGCCGACGTACGCCTCTCGCTGGGCGTGAGCGCCGCGACCCTGCGGGAGAGCCTGGCCATGGAGGAGCAGAAGACCAGCGCCTACTCGTTCGCACTCCCCCTCCAGGCAGGTGCCGTCCTGGCAGGGGCCGACGAGGCGACCACCGCCCGTCTCGGGGAGGCGGGCCGGGTGCTGGGTGTCGCGTTCCAGCTCACCGACGACCTCGTCGGCGTCTTCGGCGATCCCACGCAGTCCGGCAAGAGCGCCACGTGCGACCTGCGCACCGGCAAGCAGACACCCCTGCTCGTGCACGCCCGGACCACACCGGAGTGGACGCAGATCTCCCCCTACGTCGGCCGCGACCTCGAGCCCGACGAGCTCGCCCGGGTCCAGGACATGCTCGGGACCTGCGGCTCCCGCTCCTTCGTCGAGGACCTCGCCGCCGGCCACCTCGCTGCAGCACGCGAGGTCATCGACGGGCTGGGCCTGCGGGTCGAGCTCGTGGACAGCGTCATCGCACGGTCCGCGGTCCTGCTCGCCCCTCGCGAGGTCGCCGCGTGACGCTCTTCCTCCGCCGTTCCGTCCCGCGCAACCTCTACGACACCGTCTCCGAGGACAGCGCAGCGGTCGTCATCTCGCAGTACTCCAGCTCCTTCGGCGTCGCCTCGCGGCTGCTCGCCGAGCCGGTGCGCACCCAGGTGCGCAACATCTACGCCCTGGTCCGGGTGGCCGACGAGATCGTCGACAACCCCAGCCCCGACCTGGCGCGGGAGGCGCGTGAGCGCATGCTCACCTGGCTGCTCGAGGACGTGCGCCACGCCCTCGTTGCCGGCTACAGCGCCAACCTGGTCGTGCACGCCTTCGCCCGCACCGCCCTCTCCGTCGGCATCGAGGACGACGTCGTCGAGCCCTTCTTCGCCTCGATGCGGATGGACCTCGACACCACCACCCACACTCCGGCGACCTTCGATCGCTACGTCTACGGCTCGGCGGAGGTGGTCGGGCTGATGTGCCTGCGCGCCTTCGTGGCGGCGCCGGACGGTCCGGCCGACCCCGCCGCAGCCTACGACGCCCTGTCTCCCGGTGCGCGTCGCCTCGGAGCCGCCTTCCAGAAGCTCAACTTCCTGCGTGACCTCGCCGATGACCACGACCTCCTCCACCGGACGTACTTCCCCGGCCTCGACCCGGACCGGTTCTGCGACGCCGACCGCGACCGCATCCTCGACGACATCGACGCCGACCTGGCCGCGGCATCGGCCGTCGTGCCAGAGCTGCCCCCGAGCAGCCGACGCGCGGTCAGCGCCGCGCACGCCACCTTCGCCGAGCTGTCGTCCCGGCTGCGCCGGACGTCCGCGCAGGAGATCCGCCGGTCCCGCGTCAGGGTCCCGACGGCGGTCAAGCTGCGGATCGCGGCCGGCGCTGTCTACGGAGGTCGCTCATGAAGTACGGACTGCCCGAACGGTTCTCCCGGCGCTCCGCCCCGGCTGAGGGCGAGGCCCTCCGGGTCGTGGTGATCGGTGGAGGCATTGCCGGCCTGGCGACCGCGGCGCTGCTCGCTTCGCGCGGCCACAGCGTCGACCTGCTCGAGAAGAACGACGCGCTCGGCGGGCGGGTCGGCAGCGTCGAGCGCGACGGGTTCCGCTTCGACACCGGTGCCTCCTGGTACCTCATGCCGGAGGTCTTCGAGCACTTCTTCGAGCTGCTCGGGACGACCGCGGCGGCCGAGCTCGACCTCGTCACGCTCGACCCGAGCTATCGCGTGTTCTACGAGGACCACGCCGACGCGGTCGACGTACGCCCCGACGTCGCCCACAACCGCGCCCTCTTCGAGTCGCTCGAGCCGGGAGCCGGCGAGCGCTTCGACGCCTACCTCGCCTCGGCCCACGAGACCTACGACATGGCGCTGCGACGGTTCCTCTACAGCAACTTCGACTCCGCCTCGGCGTTCCTCCACCCTGACGTCGTACGCCGGACACCGCGGCTCGGGCGGCTGCTGACCCGCTCGCTGGAGAGCCACGTCGCGGCCCAGTTCTCCGACAACCGGATCCGGCAGATCCTCGGCTATCCCGCGGTCTTCCTCGGGTCCTCTCCGAGCCGCGCGCCGAGCATGTACCACCTGATGAGCCGGCTCGACCTCGGCGACCGCGTGCTCTACCCGCAGGGCGGCTTCACCCGGCTCATCGAGGTCATCGCCGCACTGGCGGAGAAGCACGGTGCGCGCCTGCACACGGGCACCGGTGTCACCCGGATCCTCACCTCGGAGGGACCTGCCGGGACCGGTCGTCGACCCGTCGTGACCGGGGTCGAGCACGAGGTCGGCGGCGGGCACCGCACGCTCGAGGCCGACGTCGTCGTGGGCGCTGCGGACCTGCACCACCTCGAGACCGAGCTGTTGCCGACAGGCCTCCAGACGCACCCCGAGCAGTCGTGGCGCGGCCGCTCCCCCGGCCCCGGTGCCGTGCTGGCGATGCTCGGCGTGGAGGGCCAGCTGCCCCAGCTGCCGCACCACTCGCTGTTCTTCACCACCGACTGGTCGGCCAACTTCGGTGACATCTTCGGCGCCGACGCCAAGGTGCCGGACCCGGCCTCGGTCTACGTGTGCAAGCCCTCGGAGACCGACCCGTCCGTCGCGCCGGAGGGGTACGAGAACCTGTTCGTCCTCGTCCCGGTGCCCGCCGACGTGTCCATCGGCAGCGGCGGAGACGACGGCCACGGCTCGGCGACCGTCGAGCGCACCGCGGACGCCGCCATCGACCAGGTCGCCGCCTGGGCCGGCATCCCCGACCTGCGCGAGCGGATCCGGGTGCGGCACACGGTGGGACCCGAGGACTTCGCGACCCGCTACAACGCGTGGCAGGGCGGTGCCCTCGGCCTGGAGCACACCCTGCGGCAGAGCGCGTTCTTCCGGCCCGGCAACACCTCGTCGAAGGTCGACGGACTGTTCTACGCCGGCGCCAGCACCGTGCCCGGCGTGGGCCTGCCGATGTGCCTGATCAGCGCGGAGCTCGTGCTCAAGCGGTTGAGCGGTGACCGGTCGGTCGTGCCGGTGACCGGATGATCACCCCATGAGCCTTCCGCACTGGTCGTACGTCGCCATGCTGGCGTTCTGCCTCGCCGGAACGCTCCCGCTGGTGCCTGCCTTTCGGCTCACCGTGCTGCGGCAGCCGGTCCGCCTCCTGCTCACGGTCGCCATCGCCGGCACGCCGTTCCTCGTCTGGGACCTCTACGCCACCCACGCAGGGCACTGGTGGTTCGACGAGGGCCAGACGCTGCCCTGGCGGGTGGCCGGACTGCCGCTGGAGGAGATCGCCTTCTTCATCGTGATCCCGCTGGTGGCCGTGCTGACCTACGAAGCCGTCAAGGTCGCCCGTCGCAGAGGGGTGGCCAGGTGACCTACACCGCCCTCGCCGTGCTCGGCGTGCTGGTCACCGTCGCCCTCGATCGCTGGGTCGCCCGCACGCGGCTGACCAGCACCCGCGACTGGTGGTCGGCCTACGCGATCATCGTGTTCTTCCAGCTCCTCACCAACGGCTGGCTGACCGGTCGCCGCATCGTGCAGTACGACCCCGCCACGATCCTCGGCAACGACCGGGTCGTGCTCCTCGGCGAGTGGCGCCTCCTCTACGCACCGGTCGAGGACCTGCTCTTCGGCTTCGGGCTGGTCCTGCTGGCCTGCACCGCCTGGTCGTGGCTGGGCCGGCGCCGGGAGCGCACGACGTGAGCGGCCGGACCAGTGTCGCGACGCGGCTGCAGGCGATGCAGCCGACCGACCTCGGAGTCCCCGGGCCCACCTCCCTCGACATGGCGCGCGCCTTCCGCTCGGTGCGCCGCGACCCCCTCTCCTTCCTCGTGGAGGTGTCGCAGCGCTACGGCGACCTCGTCGCGTTCCCGGTCCCCGGGCCGCCGGCCCTGCTCGTCAACGACCCCGACGACGTCCGACACGTCCTGCAGACCGCCGCCCGCAACTGGGGCAAGAAGACCGTGCAGTACGGCGCCCTTTCGCGGGTCACCGGCCAGGGACTCCTCGCGTCGGCCGAGCCCGGCTGGATCGAGCACCGTCGCGTGGCGGCGCCGGCCTTCCACCACCAGCGGCTCGAGGCGGTGAGCGACCAGGTCCGGGCCGCGGCCGACGAGGCGTTCTCCGCCGGTCTCGGCGCGCTCTCCCCCGGGAGCGGCCGCGTGGTGGACGTGGCGTCCCTGACCCACCGCGTGGGCCTCGACGCCGTGGGACGTGCGCTCTTCTCCGCCGACCTGTCCGGGCACGCGCAGCAGCTCCTCGACGCGACCAGCGACGCCGCCGAGCTGGTCGTCCGGCTCGGCCGGTCGATCCTGCCCACCGCGGAGTGGGCTCCGACGCCGACCAACGTACGGCTGCGGCTGACGCGTCGCCGCCTCGATGCCATCACGTCCGACCTCATCGCCGAACGACGTGCGGCGGGGCGCCCCACGGCCGGGTCGGTGCACGGCGACGACCTGCTCGGCCTGCTGCTCGACAGCGGCATGGCCGACGCGGAGGTCCGCGACGAGCTGGTGACCATGGTCATCGCGGGCCACGAGACGGTGGCCGGTGCCCTCACCTGGACCCTCATGCTCCTGGCGGAGCACCCGGCCGCCCAGGACCGGCTCCGGAGCGAGCTCTCCGGCCTCGACCGGCCGGTGTCCCTGCTCGACCCCCGGGACCGCATCCCGTGGACCCGGGCGGTGATCGACGAGGCGCTGCGTCTCTACCCGCCGGCCTGGGCGATCTCGCGCCGTTCGCTGGGCCCGGACGTCATCGGCGGAGTCGAGGTCCCGGCCGGCACCCTCGCCATCATCAGTCCCTGGCTCGTGCACCGCCGCGCGGAGTCGTGGCCCGATCCGGCCTCCTTCCGTCCCGAGCGCTTCCTCGACCCCGCGGCCGCACGGTCCGGCTACCTCCCGTTCGGGCAGGGACCACGTCTCTGCATCGGGCGCGACTTCGCGATCGGCGAGATGGCCGTGGTGCTGGACCGGCTCCTCGTCGACCACCGGGTGGGGCTGCCGCAGGGATGGTCGCGGCCGGAGGCGCAGGCCCAGGTGGCGGTGCACCCCCGCGGAGGCATGCCCCTGCTGGTGACCAGGCTGGCAGGCACGGCGTGACCGACCTCCTGATCGTCCTCGTCCTGCTCGTGGCGGCCGCCGTGCCGCTGTGGCTCCTGCGTGACCTGCGCACGGTGCCGCAGGGCGCGGCGCGAACCACCGACGGCACCCGCGTCTCGGTCGTCGTGCCCGCGCGGGACGAGGAGCAGACGCTTCCGGGCCTGCTCCGCTCGTTGCGCGACCTGGCCGTCGCCGAGGTCATCGTGGTCGACGACGCCTCCCGCGACGCGACCGCCACCGTCGCCCACGAGGCCGGGGCACTCGTGCTGCCCGCCGGCGTCCCGCCCGACGGGTGGACGGGCAAGGCGTGGGCGTGCCACACCGGCTCCGGGGCGGCGACGGGCGACGTCCTGCTCTTCCTCGACGCCGACACGGTCCTGGCCCCCGATGCCCTCGACGGCCTGCTGCAGCTGCACGCCGACCGGGGAGGGCTCGTGTCGGTGCAGCCGTTCCACCGCGTCCTCCGCCCCTACGAGCAGCTCTCCGCCTACTTCAACGTGGTCGCCCTCATGGCGAGCGGAGCCTTCATCGGCCGGCCCCCGTCGACGCCGATGGCGTTCGGCCCCTGCCTGCTGACCTCACGCACCGACTACGACCTCGCCGGGGGCCACGAGGCCGTGCGTGGCGCGATCCTCGACGACGTACGACTGGCCGAGGCCTACGACCGCGCCGGCCTGCCGGTGACCTGCGCCGTCGGCGCGCGGTCGGTGACGATGCGCAGCTATCCGGGCGGCCTGTCCCAGCTGGTGTCCGGGTGGACCAAGAACATCGCCTCCGGCGCCTCGGCGGCCGGCACCCGCGCCTCGCTGGCCGCGGTGCTGTGGATCTGTGCCCACCACGCGGTTGCCGTCGGCGCGCTCCTGGGACTGCTCGCTGCGCTCACCGGACGGGGCGACGGATGGACCGTCGGGTCGCCCCTGGTGTGGACGCTGGCCTGGGTCGGCCTCGCCTGGCAGCTGCGCGGCATCCTGCGCCGCGCCGGCTCGTTCCGGTGGTGGACGTGGGCACTGTTCCCGCTCCCCCTGCTCGCCTTCGACCTCGTCTTCGCGCGCTCGGCGGCGCTCACCGTCGTACGCCGATCGGTGTCGTGGCGCGGACGCCCGGTCGACCTGCGCCACGAGCGGTCCGCGGAGGAGGTCGGCTGATGCTCCGCCTGCTCATGCCGCAGTGGCTCACGATCCTCGTCGACATCCTCGCCTGGGGGGTCTTCCACGCAGCCACCGGCTACGCCGCCCACCGGCTCGGCGACCGACGTCTGTCCCGGGACGGCTGGTTGCTGCGCCCGCGCGCCTTCGAGGCGGACGGGCGGTGGTATCGCCGCAGGTTGCGGATCCACCGCTGGAAGGACCGTCTCCCCGAGGCCGGGGCGCTCTTCGACGGGGGGATCAGCAAGCGCGAGCTGCCGTCCCACGACGCCGACGGGCTGGAGGTGTTCGTGCGCGAGACGCGTCGCGCCGAGCTCGCCCACTGGTGGGCGATGTGCTGCTCGCCGCTGTTCCTGATCTGGAACCCGCCGCTCGCGGCGGCGCTCCTCGTCGCCTACGGCGTGCTCGTCAACCTGCCCTTCATCGTGATCCAGCGCTACAACCGCGCCCGCACCCGGTCGCTGATCACCCGGCTCGAGCGCCGCAGGAGCGTCCGGTGACGACGCAGGCCGGACCGCGGACGCGGGTGGGAGAGGGCGGCGGGCCGGACGACGGCGCGTCCACCTCGCGCCACGGACCCGTCGCCCAGCTCCTGATCGCCTGGTCCCCGCTGAGCGCGATCCTCGTCGCCTACTGGTTGGCGCAGTGGATCACCGCACCGCTCGGCGACGGGGACGCCGACAGCACCAACCGGGTCGGTGCCGGGCTCCACGTCCTGGGGCCGGCGCGTGCCGACGAGGTGCTCGTCGGCACGGTCCCGACGGTCTGGCTGCAGGAGCGGTTCGCAGCCGGGTCCCCCCAGTGGTGGGACGCCGTGGCAGCGCTGGTCTACGTCACCCACTTCGTCGCGATCCCGCTCGTGACCGCGGTGGCGTGGTTCGCGCTGCGTCACCGCTTCCGCGAGTGGGTGGTGGCGGTGCTGACGATGTCGCTCGTCGGCATCGTGGGCTACATCGGCTATCCCGCCGCTCCCCCGTGGCTGGCGTCCGAGCGTGGCGACATCGGTGACGTCGCCCGCATCTCGGGGATCGGGTGGGACGTGATGCACCTCGACGTCGTGCGCCGGCTCACTGAGCTCGGGCAGTCCGGCAGCAACCCCGTCGCGGCCATGCCGTCCCTGCACGCGGGCGCAGCACTGCTGGTCGCGCTCTTCCTCTGGCCATCGGTGTCGCGGAGCATGCGCGCGGCGCTGGCGGCGTACGCCGTGGCGATGGCGGTCACGCTCGTCTACACCGGCGAGCACTACGTGGTCGACGTCCTCGCCGGCTGGCTGCTCGCCGCGCTGGCGGCGGCAGCGGCCGTGGCCGTGCGTCGGGGCCGTGACGCAGCGCGGCCCAGAGACCCATCCGCTCCGGACGAACGAGGTGCCCCATGACATCCCCCGCCCCCACCCGGACCGAGTCCGTGGTGCTCCTCGACGAGCACGGCCGCGCCATCGGCACTGCCGACAAGACGACCGTGCACTCCGCGGAGACCCCGCTGCACCTCGCCTTCTCCTGCTACCTCTTCGACGACGACGGCAACGTCCTCATCACCCGACGGGCACTGCACAAGCGCACGTTCGCGGGCGTGTGGACCAACGCGTGCTGCGGTCACCCCGGTCCGGGCGAGGACCTCGAGGCCGCTGTGCGCCGGCGCGTCGACCAGGAGCTCGGCATCGGCCTCGGACAGCTGCGCCTGCTGCTGCCGTCCTTCCGCTACCGCGCCGAGCAGGACGGGGTCGTCGAGAACGAGATGTGCCCGGTCTTCGCGGCGCGGGTGCCCGGCACGCGCCCCGCGGTGCACCCCGATGCCGAGGAGGTCGCCGAGGCGCTCTGGGAGCCGTGGCCGTCGTTCCGACTCGGCGTGCTGGACGGCTCTCGCGAGGTGTCGGCGTGGTGCCGCGAGCAGGTCCACCAGCTTCCCGAGGACCCCGCGTCCGCGGCGGCGGCACCGGCGGACGACCTGCCTCCTGCTGCGCGCGACTGAGCCCAGCCCACCCCACCCGGCCGCTCAGGCCCGGCGGATCCGGATCGCGCCCCTGGCCGTGGACGGGTCGACGACGCGCCCGCCCTGGGTGATCACGACCTCGCCGCGGTCGACGAGTCGGCGGGCGGCCCGCCGGGCAGGCTCCATCAACTCGCGCCAGGCGTCCTCGTCGGCCCCCCCGACGAGACGGGCCGCGTCGGAGGGACAGATGGTGGCCGTACGGGCGCGTTGGGCGAGCAGGTCGGTGATCGCCGCCTCGAGGCGGCGGTCGACGTCACCGACGCCCCGCTTGCGGCACGCCGTCGAGCAGTAGCGCACCTGGTCCCAGTCGCGCTCCCACTTCTTGCGCCACTCGATCGTGCGGCCGCAGGACTGACAGGTCTTGGGCTCCGGGGGCATGGCTCCAGTGTGCAGGCACCCCCCTTTTGACGTGCACGGTTGACTGGAGGCATGCGCGCACTCGTACAGCCCCAGTTCGGTGACCCCTCCGAGGTCCTGTCGGTCCAGGAGCTCCCCGACCCCGTGCCCGGGCCGGGCCAGGTGCTGGTCCGGGTCCTGCTGTCACCGATCCACAACCACGACCTGTGGACGGTCCGGGGCAGCTACGGCTTCAAGCCCGAGATGCCGGCGCGTGCGGGCACCGAGGCGGTCGGCGTCGTCGAGGCGCTCGGCGAGGGCGTCGAGGGCCTCACGGTCGGCCAGCGTGTCGCGAGCGGCGGCTCGTTCGGGGCGTGGGCCGAGCTCATCGTCGCCCCGGCCGCCGGCCTCATCCCGGTGCCGGACGCGATCGGCGACGAGGCAGCCGCCCAGCTGGTCTCGATGCCGTTCAGCGCGATCGCGCTGCTCGACTTCCTCGAGGTGTCCGAGGGCGACTGGATCGTGCAGAACGCCGCCAACGGCGCCGTGGGTCGCCTCCTCGCCCAGCTCGGCGAGGCGCGCGGCGTCCACGTCCTCGGACTCGTACGCCGGGCCGAGGGCGTCGACGAGCTGCGTGAGCAGGGCATCGAGCAGGTCGTCGCCACCGACGACGACGGCTGGCGCGACCGGGTCCGCGAGATCGTCGGCGACGCCCCGATCGTCGCGGGCGTCGACTCCGTGGGTGGCTCCGCCGCGGGCGACGTGGTCTCGCTCCTGGCCGACGACGGCGTCCTCGTGGTCTTCGGTGCGATGGCGTCCCCCACCCTGGAGATCGGGTCGGGCGACGTGATCTTCAAGCAGGTCGTCATCAAGGGTTTCTGGGGCAGCAAGGTCTTCCCCGCAATGGACCGCGCGAAGCGCGCCGCGCTGATGGGGGAGCTCGTCAGCGGCATCGGCTCCGGCGCCCTGACGCTGCCGGTGGAGAAGGTCTACTCCCTGGACGAGATCGCCGAGGCCGCGCGGGCCAACCAGGCACCGGGGCGACGCGGCAAGGTCCTGCTCCGCCCCTGACCCGACAGTCCGGGCTCAGCGCACCACGGCGACCGGGCAGGTGGCTCGGTGCAGGACGGCCTGGCTGACCGACCCGAGCAGCAGGCCGCTGAAGTAGCCCAGCCCGCGCGAGCCCACCACGACCAGCGAGGCGCTGGCGGAGGCGTCCACCAGGCACCGCTCGGGTGCGACCGCGACGACCTCCTGCTCCAGGCGTACGTCGGGGTGGTCCTCCCGGACGCCCGCGATGCTCTCCGAGAGCAGTCGCTCGCGCTCGTCGGTCTCCACGCTGCGTGGCGTGCTCGCCCACACGTCGGTGGACGGCACCCGGACGTGGAAGCCGTGGATCGCGACGACCGTCTCGCCGGTGGTCTCGGCCCGCCGGCAGGCGTACTCGAGCGCCGCGGCGCTGGTGCGCGACCCGTCGATGCCGACGATGATGCGCCGGGCTGCGCTGTCGCGCGGCTCCCGCACGACCACGACGGGGCAGGTGGCGTGGCGTGCGAGGTGCTGGCTCACCGAGCCGATCAGGGCCTCGCCCGCCGCTCCGTGTCCCTGGCTGCCGATCACGAGCGCCGAGGCGGACTCGGCCGCCAGCAGCAGCTCGGACACGACGGGGCCGGTGCGTTGCTCGGTGATCGCATTCGTCACGCCCTCGTCGGCCAGCGTCTTCTCGGCCTCCTCCAGGAGCGCCGAGGAGTCGAGGACGTAGCCCTCGGTCACGACGACCATTCCGCCCACACCTCCCCACGTCGGCGGCAGGATCTCGTTGACGGCAAGGACGCGCACCGGCGTGCCGGTGCGGAGGGACTCACGTGCGGTCCAGATCAGGGCGCGTCGGGCGTCGGCGGAACCGTCGTACGCCACGAGGAGGGGCAGTGTCGTTGTCATGCCTCCAGCCTCGCGCCGGCCGAGCGACGGGGGCAGAGGCGTTGGTCCCGGCCCCGTGGGACCAGGGTCCCGCCGCGCGACCGCTCCGTAGGGTGGCGCCATGACGCGCCCCATGACAGTCAGCGCCAGCACCGTCGTGTCGGCGACGCCCGACGCGATCTACGCGCAGGTGGCCGACCCGTCGCAGATGCCCCGGTGGAGCCCCGAGAACGTCGCAGGCGACGTCCCGGCCCCCGGGTCACCGCTGTCGGTCGGCGACGCGTTCGTCGGCACCAACAGGCGGGGCCGCGCGAGCTGGTCCACCCGCTGCGTCGTCACGCGCGCCGAACCGGGCCGGGAGTTCGCCTTCAAGGTCCGCCAGATCGGTCTGCGCAGCCCCCGTCTCACCAGCCGGGTGGCGACGTGGACCTACACGTTCGAGCCGGTGGCGGGCGGCACCCGCGTCACCGAGACGTGGACCGACGACCGCCGTTGGCCGGACGTGATCGCCGCCGCCTTCGACAAGGTCGCGACGGGTGGACAGCACTTCCACCAGTTCCAGCAGCGCAACATCGCCACGACGCTCCAGCGGCTGAAGGCCGACCTCGAGTCCTGAGGCAGCGGTGCCGGGTCAGTCGACCTGCATCTCGCCGAGCTCGGACCAGTCCGCCTGGTCGACCTCCTGGCTGACGATCCTCGGCGTGGACGCGAGGTACGGCGGCAGCTCGGCCTGCGCGGCCTTGAAGTGCGCGGAGCCCACGTGGGCACCACCCGCCTCGCCGTCGCGGAACGCCTCGACCAGGACGTACTCGTTCGGGTCGTCGAGGCTGCGCGACCAGTCGAACCACAAGCAGCCGTCCTCTGCCCGGGTGGCCTCGGTGAAGGCACGGGAGATCTCCGGCCACGCCTCGGCGTGCTCGGGGCGGACGGCGAACTTGGCGGTGATGAAGATCAAGACGTCTCCTCCGAAGGGGGGTGGGTCGGACGCTCACGACCCTACTGACAGCCCATGGGGTGTGACCGGCTCCGGGTCCCGCGCCTAGCGTCGAGGACCGGGCGCGCTCGCGCGTCCCCCACCACTCTTGACCACTCTTGGGAGACCCCATGCCGAACAAGCGACCGAGCAACACCCCCGACCAGCGCGGCGAGGGCGACGAGCTGCACCAGGGCGTCAAGCGCGGCGAGCGCATGACGACCGCGACGGGGACCCCGCTGGGCGACGGGCAGAACTCGCTCAAGGTCGGCGACCGCGGACCCACCCTGCTCGAGGACTTCGCCTTCCGCGACAAGATGTTCCACTTCGACCACGAGCGGATCCCGGAGCGGGTCGTGCACGCGCGCGGCTACAGCGCCCACGGCACCCTCGAGTGCCTCGACGCGATCCCCGACCTGACGCGGGCGGCGCCGTTCGCCACGAAGGGCAAGACGACCGAGGCCTTCGTGCGGTTCTCCACCGTGGCCGGCAACCTCGGCTCCCCCGACCTCGCCCGTGACGTCCGGGGCTTCGCGGTGAAGATGTACACCGAGGAGGGCAACTGGGACCTCGTCGGCAACAACATCCCGGTCTTCTTCATCCAGGACGCGACCAAGTTCCCCGACCTCGTCCACGCAGTGAAGGAGGAGCAGGACCGCGGCTGGCCGCAGGCGGCCTCGGCCCACGACACGTTCTGGGACTTCGTGTCCCTGATGCCGGAGTCGACCCACATGCTGATGTGGGCGATGAGCGACCGCGCGATCCCGCGCTCGTTCCGCTTCATGGAGGGCTTCGGCGTCCACACCTACCGCTTCGTCAACGCAGAGGGCGACGACACCTTCGTCAAGTTCCACTGGAAGCCGCGCCAGGGCATGCAGTCGGTGGTCTGGAACGAGGCGCTCAAGATCAACGGCGCCGACCCCGACTTCCACCGTCGCGACCTCCACGCAGCGATCGACAGCGGCGACTTCCCGCAGTGGGACCTCGGCGTGCAGGTCTTCGACGAGGCCTTCGCCGACGAGTTCGACTTCGACGTCCTCGACGCGACCAAGATCATCCCCGAGGAGATCCTGCCGGTGCGGATCATCGCGCGGCTCACCCTCGACCGGAACGTCGACAACATGTTCGCAGAGAACGAGCAGGTCGCCTTCGGCACCCACAACGTCATCCCGGGCATCGACTTCAGCAACGACCCGCTGCTGCAGGGGCGCAACTTCTCCTACCTCGACACCCAGCTCAAGCGGCTCGGCAGCACCAACTTCACCCAGCTCCCGGTCAACGCGCCCCGCTGCCCCGTCATGCACTTCCAGCGCGACGGCCACATGCAGACCGACCCGCAGCTCGGCCGCGGCAACTACGAACCCAACTCGCTGACCGGTGATGACCGCGGCCCGCGGGCCGACGTCGTCCACGGCTACCAGAGCGTGATGCGCGAGGAGGCGGGTCCGACCCGTCGCCTGCGGGCCGCGTCGTTCGCCGACCACTACAGCCAGGCCCGCCAGTTCTTCCTCAGCCAGACCGAGGTCGAGCAGGGCCACATCGTCGACGCCTTCTCCTTCGAGCTCGCCAAGGTGGAGGACCCGAAGATCCGCGTCCGGATGCTCGGCAACCTGCGCAACGTCCACGACGACCTCGCCCAGGGCGTGGCCGACAAGCTGGCGATGCCGCTGCCCGAGGCGGCAGAGGCAGCGGTGCCGACGCGCACCGACCTGCCGGAGTCGCCCGCGCTGAGCATCCTGCGCAACGGACCGGAGTCCTTCGCCGGCCGCAAGCTCGGTGTGCTGGTGACCCACGGCAGCGACAAGGTCGTGGTCAACGCGGTCGCCGCGGCGTTCGAGGACGCCGGTGCGGTCGTGGAGTACGTCGCTCCCGCGATCGGCCCGGTCAAGCTCAAGGGGGGCGGCACGCTGACGCCCGACCACGCCATCGACGGCGGTCCGTCGGTGCTGTTCGACGCGGTGGCGCTGCTGCCGTCGGCCGACGGTGCGAGCGACCTCGCCGGGCGCGCGAGCGCGCAGGACTTCGTCAGCGACGCCTTCGCCCACCACAAGCTCGTCGGGCTGGGCGCCGACGCCGCCGCCCTGCTGGCCGCGGCGGGGGTGGAGCCGGACGAGGGCTTCCTCGACCTCGCCTCCACCGACGACGCGACCGTGTTCGTCACCCGCTGCGCCTCGCTGAGGCACTGGGAGCGCGACGTCCGTGCGTGAGCACCGGCCCGTGCTGCTCGGCGGTCGCACCGACGCCGAGCAGCGCGCGCTGGCGGACCTCGTCGACCGCGCCCGCGAGGCGGCGGGCGACGTGCCTGCCGCGCTCGAGCTGGCCGAGGTGGTCGGCGGGCAGCTGCCGACCCCCGGCGACGGTCGTACGGGGCAGCTGTGGTCCGCGCTGGCCAGCGTGGCGGCAGCCGACCTGACCGTCGCACGCACGCTCGAGCCGCACCTCGACGCGCTCGCGATCCTGGAGCAGGCGGGCCTGACCGTCGAGCCGGGGACTTGGGGCGTCTTCGCGGCGGAGGGGCCGGGCGAGCCGCTGCGCGCGGAGCCCAGCGACACGACGTACGTCCTCAGCGGGCGCAAGCACTGGTGCTCGCTGTCGAGCGTGCTCGACCGGGCGCTGATCAGTGCGCGGGTCGGTGACGAGCGACAGCTGTTCGCCGTCGACCTGACTGCTCCCGGGGTCTCCGCGGTGTCCGGCACGTGGGTGGCGCGGGGCCTGGCCGCGGTCGACTCGGGACCGGTCGACTTCACGGACGTGCCGGCGAGCGCGGTCGGCGCCCCGGGGTGGTACCTCGAGCGGCCGGGCTTCGCCTGGGGCGGCATCGGGGTCGCGGCCGTGTGGTTCGGCGGTGCCGTCGGGATCGCCCGCCGGATGCTGGCGGCCTCGGAGAGCCGACCGCCGGACCAGGTGGCACTGATGCACCTCGGCGCGGTCGACGCCCAGGTCCACGCAGCGCGCTGCGTCCTCGAGCAGGCGTCGTACGCCGTCGACGCGGGGGTGCTGTCCGGATCGGCCGGGTGGCGCGCGGCGCTCCGGGTGCGCGAGGTCGTCGCGCTGGCCGCGGAGGACGTGCTGCGCCGCGCGGCGCACGGGCTCGGACCCGGTCCGCTCGCGACCGAAGAGGAGCACGCGCGCCGGGTGTCCGACCTCGAGCTCTACCTGCGCCAGTGGCACGCCGAGCGCGACCAGGTGGCGCTGGGACAGGACGTCGTGACCGGCGACGGGGCGCGGTGGTGACTCCGCCCGACTTCCACCACGCACGACCCGGCACGCCCGCCGACGCGTGGACCACGGCACTCGCCGCGCGGGAGCTCCCGGCGCTGTCGCTGCCGACCGCGCGCGACCGGCTCGTCGTGGCCGGTGCCCATCCCGACGACGAGACCCTGGGGGCGGGTGGTCTCATCCGGACCGCCGCTGCCGCCGGCTGGCGCGTCGAGGTCGTCACGGCCACCGCCGGGGAGGGATCGCACCCGCACTCCCCCACCCACCCCCCGCAGCGGCTGGCCGCGGCTCGGCGCGCCGAGCTGCGGGCCGCCATCAGCGTCCTCGCACCCGAGGCGACGGTCAGGTGCCTCGACCTGCCCGACGGTGGCGTCGCCGCCCACGAGTCGGACGTGGTCGCCGCCCTGGTGCGCATCATCGGGACCGACGGCGACGACGTGCTGCTGTGCGCGCCGTGGCGCGGCGACGGCCACCCCGACCACGAGGCGGTCGCGCGCGCGGCCGCGATCGCTGCCTCACGGACCGGCGCGCAGCTGCTCGAGTACCCCGTCTGGCTGTGGCACTGGGGAGGCGCGGACGACCTGCCGTGGGACGAGGCCGTCCGGTTGCCGCTCGACGCCGCCACGCTGGGCGTCAAGCGCGACGCGATCGCCGCGCACGCCAGCCAGGTACGGCCGTTGTCGGACCGGACCGGCGACGAGGTGCTGCTCGACGGCGACCTGCTGGCCCACTTCGACCGCGACGAGGTCTTCGTCGCACCGACTGGTCCGACGGAGGACGATGCGCTCGACCTCGTCCACCGCGACCGGCGCGACCCCTGGCAGGTCGACTCCTTCTACGAGCGACGCAAGCGCGCCCTCACCCTTGCCAGCCTGCCGCGCGAGCACTACGGCCGTGTCCTGGAGGTCGGCTGCTCCGTCGGGGCGCTGGCGGTCGACCTCGCCGGACGTTGCGACACGCTCCTCGCGCTCGACAGCAGCGAGACCGCGGTCGACCTCGCCCGCACCAGGACCGCGGACCTGGACCACGTCGACGTACGCGGTGCGCGGGTGCCCGGCGACTGGCCCGAGGGCCGCTTCGACCTCGTGTCGATCTCGGAGGTCGGCTACTTCCTGAGCCCGCGCGAGCTCGACGAGGTGATCGCCCGCGCCCGCGCGGCCCTCACCGACGACGGGCACCTGCTGCTGTGCCACTGGCGCCACCAGCCGGTCGGGTGGCCACTGGCGGGACCTGCCGTGCACGCAGCGTTCCTCGCCACCGGCGCGCCCGTCCTGGTCGAGCACCACGAGCCCGACTTCCTCCTGCACGTGCTGGGTCGACCGGCATGAGGGTGCCTGCAGCGGTCGGGGTCGTGATCCCGGCCCGCGACGAGGAGGTGCTCCTGCCGGCGTGCCTGGACGCGGTCGACGGCGCCGTGAGCGTGCTGCGTGAGGAGCACCCGACGATCCTGGCGCGTGTCTTCGTGGTCCTCGACGCGTGCGGCGACCGCTCGGCCGAGATCGTCGCCGGACGCCCGGAGGTCACGGCGATCGTCACGCAGGCAGGCAACGTCGGGGTCGCGCGGGCGCTCGGCGTGGCGGCCGCAGCGGACTGGGCGCTTGCCCTGGGGGTGGGATCCGGCACCGGGTCACTGTGGGTCGCCAACACCGACAGCGACAGCGTCGTGCCCCGTCACTGGTTGCGGTCCCAGGTGCGGATGGCCGGTGAGGGACGGCGACTCGTCGCGGGCAACGTCGTACCCCGCGCGAGCGACCTGACCACCGAGGAGCTGGAGCAGTGGCGTGCGCGGCACAGCTCCGCCGACGGCCACGCACACGTCCACGGCGCCAACCTCGGGTTCACGTGGGACGCCTACGAGTCGGTCGGCGGCTTCGCCCCGATCGCCACCCACGAGGACGTCGAGCTCGTGGGTGCGATGCGCCGCGCCGGGTTCGACTGGATCGCCGCCGGCGACATCGCGGTGACGACGTCGGGGCGCCGGGTGGCCCGGGCACCGGGTGGCTTCGCCGACTACCTCGAGGACATGGGCGCCTGAGCGCTCCGTCTAGGCTGGCGGTGATCGCCATGACCCAGACCGACACCCCACCGCGCAGGCTCCTGCTCGTGGTCGACGCCCCCTCGCTGCTGCACCGCAACCACCACGCGCGGGCGCACACCGGGCTGCGGGACCGGGCGGGCCGACCGATCTGGGCACTGCACGGGATGCTGCGCCAGATCCTGGAGTCGATCGACACGATCGGCCCGGACGCCGTCATCTTCGGGCTCGACGACCGCACCGGCTCGGTGCGCCGCGACGCCTACCCCGACTACAAGGCCGGCCGCGCCGAGAAGGACGCCGACCTCGTCGACCAGCTCGACCGTGCCGGTGCCCTCCTCGACGCTCTCGGCCTCGCCACGCTGACACCGCCCGGGCTCGAGGCCGACGACGTCAACGCCTCCGGCGCGACATGGGCGACGGCCAACGGCTGGGACTGCGTGATCATCACATCCGACCGCGACGCCTTCGCGCACATCAGCGCGCACACCCGCGTGCTCCGGCTGATCGACGGCGGCATCCACGGCTCGCCGATGCTCAACCCCGCGCGCCTGTTCAACATGTACGGCGTCCGCGCCGCCAACTACCTCGCCTTCGCCGCCCTGCGCGGCGACTCCAGCGACAACCTGCCGGGCGTGCAGGGCATCGGCGAGAAGACGGCCGCGATCCTGCTCGACGTGGCCGGATCGATGGACGCCGCCTGGTCCGACGTCGACCACAACGAGGGACGCGCGCTCACCGAGGCCCTCGACGACTGGGCTGCCGAGACCGGCGGACGCCGCCTCGGCGCGACCGTCGTACGCCGTCTGCGTGCCGACGGTGCGCGCGAGCGCTACGACTTCAACGTGCGGATGATGTCGGGCCAGGACGACCTCGACCTCGGCCTCACACCCGACGTGCCGGGCTCCCGCGGGCTGCTGCCGCTGGACCTGGACCGGGTGACCAAGGTGGTCGGGTTCCTCGACAACGACTTCACGACCGACCTCGCCGTGCGGGTGCTGACCGACCGCCCGGCAGCGGGCTGACCCAGCGCCGGTCTGTCAGTCCCCGCCGCCCCCGCCGCCGTCACCGCCACCGTCGGTGACGATCACGGTCATCATCGCCGAGTTCATCGACGCCACCGCCCGGGCGACCGCGTCCCCGGCCCTGACCTCCGAGGTGACCTCCTCGATGCGGGTCCTGAGGTCGCGACGCCCGAGCGTGCCCTTCTCGTCCTTCAGGACCGACGAGACGATCCCGAGCCCCTGGAGGATGGCGAGCAGGGTGGCGTCCTCGGGACGCGGGGTGGCGCCGGCGAGGACGACGCGCAGCTGCTCACGCGTACGCCGCTCCGGCACGGGATCGAGCACGGGGTACTTCGCGGGCACGAGGCCCAGGGCGCGCTTCTCCTCGATCCCGATCACGCCCGCGGCGGCGAGCGCTGCTGCCACCTGCTCCTCGACGGCGAGCCTGCGGTCCGTCACGAGCGACGACAGCTTCTTGCCGTCGCGCTCCCGGAGCCGGAGCATCGCGGCGTCGAGGGCGGGGTGCCCGGGCGGCCCGTGCTGCAGGACCGACATGCGTGGGTCCTTGTCGTCGCTCAGCGTGATGCGCTCGGCGAGCACGAGGTCGGTGATGACTGCGGCGGCGAGACCGTAGCCGCGCTGGGCAGACATGCTCTCGGGCCTGCCGTCGTCGCGACGCAGCAGCAGGAACAGCTCTTCGGCGATCAGCATGCCGTCAGACTAGGCAGCGTCCGCCGTCGTGGGATCCGTCGCCTGGTGGAGATCGACCCGCATGATCCGGGCCGCGACATCCACCGCAGGACCGAGGAGGAAGATGACCGCGAGCGTCCCGACGCCCACGGTCGCGCCGAGCAGGTAGCCCCCGATCGCTCCCCCGCCCTGGACCACGCTGTAGCTCCACCTGAAGGCGACCGGCGGGTCCCACGCGAGTGCCGCGGCCTCGGCCGGACCGGCACCGGTGTGGCTCCCGAGGTAGAGCGCGATGCCGACCGCCAGGACCGGGAAGGCCGCGGCGAGCAGGACGGCTCGCCACACCAAGTCATCCGGCGTCTCCACCAGGCCGAGTGCCACGTCGACGACCACGCCCACCAGGACGACCTGCACGACCGTGCCGATCCCCGGGTAGACCTTGCGCAGCATCGCTAGGGCCACGAGCACGGCACCGACGATCAGGTTCGCGATCCAGAAGGCCATGCCGGTCTGCAGCGCGATGCCGTTGACTAAGGTGGAGTAGCCGTCCGAGCCGAGATCGGCAGTCAGGAGCATCGCCACTCCCGTCCCGAGGACGACGCAGCCGACCAGGAGCATCGCCGTACGGCGCGGGCTGGGGATCACGTCGCCAGCATGTCAGGCGGGTGGCACCTCTTCGAACTGGTCCGCCCGGACGCGTGCCACCGGGGCGTTCGTGGTCCACACTCGGAGCATGAGCACCCGACTCTCGGCACACCCTCGTCGGACCTGGGCGATCTTCGGCTCCACCTGCGTCCTCGCGCTGGGTGCGGCCGTCGTTGCAGCCCTGAACGCCGGCGGGCCCGCCAGCGTCGGCCTGACGTTCCTGGGCGGCGCGATCGTGGTCGGCCTCGCGGCCGCTCTCATGTACGCCATCGCCTCACCCCAGCCGGACAGCCTCAGCCCGTTCGCCGGCTCGCGCGGCGGCTGGGGCGACGGCTCCGGCGGCGGCTTCGGTGACGGCGGCGGTGGCGGTGGTGGTGGCGGCGGCGGTGACGGCGGCTGCTGACACATGCCCGACACCACCGATGTGATCGCTGCGGCCGAGGCACGCGCCGCGGCGCTCGCCGACGGTGACGCCGCCCGGCTGCTCGAGCTCCTCCACCCCGACTTCTGCTGGACGACGCACACGGGGCAGGTCTTCGACCGCACCGACTACGTCCGCCGCAACACCGAGGGCGTCACGGTCTGGCGCTCCCAGGCCCTCGTCGACCCGCGCGTGCGCGTCGTCGGCGACACCGCTGTGCTTCTCGCGGAGGTGGCCGACGTGGTGCTGGGCGCCGACGGCGAGCCGGAGACCTTCCGGATGCCGATGACCCAGGTCTGGGTTCGCCGCGGCGCCGGCTGGGTGTGTCTGGCAGGACACGCAGGCCCCCGCCTCACCGCCACCCCCACCGCTGGTTGAGCAGCTCGCGCAGCCGGTCCCGTCCGCTGGTTGAGCAGGTCGCGCAGCCGGTCCCGTCCGCTGGTTGAGCAGCTCGCGCAGCCAACCCCGTCCGCTGGTTGAGCAGGTCGCGCAGCGACCGTGTCGAAACCAAGGTCCCCACCACCGCAGGTCGAGTAAGGCGCCCAGCGCGCCACCGCCGGTTGAGCAGGTCGCGCAGCGACCGTGTCGAAACCAAGGCCACAGGACGGCCTCACATCCGGGGATCACCTGTTCGGAAATACTTATCCACACCGGTCTTCTAGCAGCCCCGAGTGTCGGTGGGTCCTGCTTGACTGGTACCCATGACCACCACCTCGGACCTCCGCTCCTCGACCAGCAGCCCGCTGGTCGAGGACCTGGACGCGT
>NZ_FOKC01000008.1 GCF_900112035.1 Nocardioides alpinus
GTCATCCTCCGCGACACGACGTGCGTGTTCCCGTGGTGCACCCGACCCGCACGAGGCTGCGACATCGACCACATCACCGCCTACGACCATCAAGCTGACACCGAACACCGGCCACAACCCGGCCCAACAGACACCCGCAACCTCGCGGCACTCTGCCGGTTCCACCACCGCCTCAAAACCCACACGGCCTGGCGCTACGAGATGACCGAACCCGGCACCTTCGTCTGGACCAGCGCCCACAGCCACCGCTTCGCCCGAGACCGAGACGGCAGCACCGCACTCGACCCACCCGAACCACCCGGCCTTCCACGACCCCGCCGACCATGAACCCGCCCCACACCCCGCCGACACCACCTTGGCGGGGCCACAGGCATGTCCGGACTTCGTACAAGATGGACCTGTGTCCACCACCCAGGCCTCTGAGCCCGACGGCGCCGTGTCCCTGATGCCGCGCCACGTCGGCGTCGTGATGGACGGCAACCGTCGATGGGCACGACGCGCGCGACTGTCGAGTGCGAGCGAAGGACACCGCCGAGGCGCCGACCACATCGAAGATCTCCTCCGGTGGTGCGACGACCGACGGATAGAGCACCTGACGGTCTACGTCCTCTCTGCCGACAACATCCGCAAGAGATCGAGCGCCGAGATCGGGTTCCTCTTCGGGCTCGTCACCGACGTGCTCCCCACTCTCATCACCCGAGCAGGCACGTGGTCCCTCCACGTCACGGGTGACACAGGGCTGTTGCCCGAACGTGCCGCGGAGTCCCTGCGCCGAGCGGAGGAGCAGACGGCGGACCGCCCGTCCCACCTGACGCTGGCCATCGGCTACGACGGACGCGAGGACATCGTCGCCGGGATCCGTCGCGCGGTGCGCGAGGGCGCCCTCGATCCGTTGCACGAGCTCGAACCGGACGCGATCACCTCGCGACTCAGTGGCGGACCGGTCAAGGAGATCGACCTCGTCATCCGCACCAGCGGTGAGCAGAGGCTCTCCGGCTTCTGCCCCTGGCAGACCGCGCATGCCGAGGTCCACGTCAGCGACAGGCTGTGGCCGGACTTCGGGGAGCAGGACTTCGACGCTGCGCTCGCCCAGTTCCACGCGGCGAGCGAGCGGGCCCGGCGACACGGATGACACACCACCCGCCACCCACGGACGGCGGGGCCATGGTCAGGTCCGAGGTGTGGCTGGCCCGTCGAGGAACGCCACGATCGAGCTCCAGTAGCCGGGGTCGTCGGAGATGGAGTTGTGGTCTGCCTCGGGGAACGAAGCGACGACCGGGTCCGACAAGGACCCGACCAGCAGGTCGGTCCGCTCCGGTCGCACGATCTCGTCGCGCCCTGCCCGGACGACCAGGACAGGTGCTTCCAGGCTGGCCGCGACGGCGGCGGAGTCCCAGTGGTCCTCGATCAGCCGCGCGACCGGCAGACCGGGGAACAGGTCCATCGCCGTTGCCGCCAGGCTGTCGAACGGCGTGACCAGGACGACGTGCTCGACGGTCCGCTGGGTGGCGACGTGCACGGCGACCCCACTGCCGAGGCTCCTGCCGATGACGTCCACCGGCGCGCCGGGGTGACGTTCGCCCACGTGGTCGACCAGCGCCACGGCGTCGGCGCTCAGGGCGCGCTGACTCGGCTGCCCGTCGCTGGCGCCGTAGCCGCGGTAGGCCATCAGATAGGTCGTGTGGTCCGGGAAGAGGTCGGCCATGACCTCGCGCCACAGGTCGAGTCGCTCGCCGTTGCCGCCGAAGTAGACGAGCACCCGCGTACGGCCGGGGTTGACCACCCATCCGCGCAGGACCGCCCCGTCGACGTCCAGCTCGTGCATCGAGTCGTCGACCGCGACCCGGGTGCCGCGTCGCGGGTAGATCAGCTCCCTCGCGAGGGGAGCCAGCAGAGCATCGAGCACGACCACACCCTAGGGCCCGTTGCCAGACGCCACCGCGCCTCGGACCGCTGCGGGGTTAGCGTGACCGCGTGACCGCCTTCGTGAAGTCCGTGACCTTCGACTGCCACGACCCGCTCGCGCTCGCAGCCTTCTGAGCAGCCGCGCTCGGCTCGACCGTCGACGAGGACAGCACCCCCGAGAAGGCGTGGGTCGAGCCGGCGGGATGGGGCGGCCCGACCCTCTGGTTCCAGCGCGTCCCGGAGCCCAAGGTCGCCAAGAACCGCCAGCACTTCGACCTGCGCGCAGCAGGGCCCCTCGAGGTCGAGCGCGACCGACTCGTGGCTTTGGGCGCGCGGGTGGTCCGCCGGGCCGACGACCTGTTCGTCATGCTGGACCCCGAGGGCAACGAGTTCTGCCTGGAGACCTGACCCCACCGTCGGACGCAGTCGCCACACTGTCCCCATGGACGCAGCCGCCCTTCTAGCCCGCCTCGCGCAGGTGATCGACGCGCACGACTGGGGCGCGCTTGCTGCCCTGCTGCACCCCGACTTCACCTGCCGACTGGTCCACACCGGCGAGGTCTTCGACCGCGACCGGTGGGTGCGGCTCAACGCCGACTATCCCGGCTTCCAGCGCCTCCTCGCCCAGGACCTCGTCGTCGACGGCGACCGCGGCGTGCTGCGCGCCGAGGTCGCCGGGACCGGACCGGACGGCTCCGAGCAGGTCCTCGCCGTCGCCAGCTTCGCGACCGTCCGCGACGGTCTCATCGTCGAGCTCACCGAGGTCTGGGCCGACGTCGACCAGGCACCGCCCGAGGGCACCCGGCCACTAGCCTGACCCGGTGCTGCCCGAGCCCACCGCGCGACTGCGCTTCCGCCCGATGACGATGGCCGACCTGGACGACATGACGGCGGTCCTCTCCGCGCCGGACCCGGTGCGGGTCGACCGTCCCGCCAGGAGCCGCGACGACGCCGTCCGCTGGATCGAGTGGCAGGAGCGCAACTACGCCGCGCACGACTTCGGCCTGTGGGTCGTCGAGACCCACGACGGCGAGTTCGTCGGCGACTGCGGGCTCACCGTGCAGGACGTCGAGGGCACGCCCCACGTCGAGGTCGGCTACCACGTCATGCCGGGGCTGCGCCGTCACGGATACGCCACCGAGGCCGCGACCGCCGTACGCGACTGTGCCGCCGCCGCCGGCATCGAGCACCTGGTCGCGCTCATCCGCCCGGAGAACCTCCCCTCGCAGGGGGTCGCGCGCAAGCTCGGCATGCACGTCGAGCGGACGGCACACGTCCACGGCGGCAGCGCACTGGTGCTCGGGATGCGACTGCACCGGGCCTCGTGAGTCGCGACGCGACCTCCTCGACCACCTCGATCACCGCGGTCCGTCAGTCGTCGACGAGCCCCACGCGCAGGTACTCGGCGGCATAGGTCCCGGCCAGCAGCAGCGAGGCGTAGCGCGCCACCTCGGCGTCGGCGTCGGTGTCGAGCGTCTCGACCCGCACGCCGTGCCGGGCCGCGGCCGCGCGCAGCTGCCCCGCCTGCTCGCGTACGACGGGGTCGTCGGAGCGGTCGTCGAGGATCAGCAGCAGCGGGCGCAGGTCGGCCTGCTCCTCCGCGAACGGGTCGGCGAAGACGTCGTGCGGCTTGGTCGCCTCGATGACGGGCAGCAGGTGCTCGGCGTCGCCGGCGATGGCCGAACGACCGCTGGTGCGACGCAGCCCCTCCGCCAGCCGGCGGGCAGCGCGAGCCGCGAGGACCGAGCCGCCCCACACCAGCGGGTTGGTGTCGGCCATCGCGATCGCCAGCATCTTCGCCGGGTTGACCGCGAGGTCGTGGTGGGGCGAGCAGCTGGTCGCGACCTGGTCGAGGGACTCGGCCACCGACTCCGCGTCGGCCCGGGGGCCGAGGTGGACGTGGGCGAGGTAGTCGAGCATGACCACGGCAGTGGCGAGCTGGTCGCCGGTCACCGTCGGCAGCACCGTGACGTGGCGGCCGGCCGCGTGCTCGCCGACCAGTGACCGCGCGGGGCAGGCGACGACGACCTGGCACCCGCGGCGCACGGCCTCGGCGACGGCGGACGCCGACCCGTGGTCGTTGCCCTCCGGTGCCAGCATCACGACGAGGTCCAGCGAGCCGGCCCAGCCGGGCAGGCCGGGATTGGGCCAGGCGACGAACGGCACCGGGCACCACGGCTCGAGCACCGCCCGCAGCAGGCGCGAGTCCGGGCCGGCGGCGATGACGGCGCGCGGACGCTCCCCGTCGCGGCCCTGCGCGATCAGCTCGGCCGTCGCGCTCGCGGCCTCGTGGGCCTCGCGCCGCACCCGGGCGCCGCTCTCGGCCAGCGTGCGCAACCGCAGGTCCACCGTCTCCAGCACTCCGGCGTCATCGAGCCGGGCCTCGTCGAACCACGTCGCCACAGCTGGATTCCTCAGTGCTCAGGCGGGCTTGCGGGCCTCGTCGACCAGCAGCACCGGGATGTCGTCGCGGACGGGATAGGCATTGCCGCACCCCTGGCAGACCAGCTCGTCGGCACCGTCCACGACAGCTGCCGCCAGCTCACCGTGGCAGGCCGGGCAGACGATGATGCTCAACAGCTGCGGGTCGATGTTCACGCCGATGATCCTAGGGGTGGTCGATCAGTCGGTCGACGAGAGGACCCGCAGGTGGCCACGCTTGGCACCGCGGCTCGGGTCGTCCGTCGAGTGCAGCGGGACCGGCGCCGGAGCAGGTCGACCGGCCTCGCGGACCGCGTCAGCCAACGCGAGGAGGTCGTCGGTGCTCGGACCCTGTGCACGGGGGTCCGGGGCGAGCCGCATCACCTCCCAGCCACGCGGCGCGGAGAGGCGCTCGCTGTGGAGCTCGCACAGGTCGTAGGCGTGCGGCTCGGCGTACGTCGCCAGCGGCCCGAGGACCGCGGTCTGGTCGGCGTAGACGTACGTCAGCGTGTTGACCGCAGAACGGCCACACGCCGTGCGCGAACAACGACGGGCAAGGCTCACGCCGGTGACGCTACCCGCCGGAGGCACGCCCGGCGCTTAGGCTCGCGGCGTGGACGACGTGGGCACGACTCCTCGCGGCAAGCCCAAGGTGCGCGACCGCCGCGGTCGCGGCATGCGCGGACCGGGCGTCGCACCGGCCGTGCCCGGCACCCCCGCGCTGCGCACCGCCCGGCAGAGGTTCGACCAGCTCGTGCTCGACGTGGTCACCCCGCTCGACGAGCGCTGGCAGCGCCACCTCGGCCTGGTCGAGTACGCCGTCGAGGACACGCCGATGCTGCCCGACGACTGGGGCGACGAGACGGTGCCGCTCTCCTCGCTCGTGCGCGGCAAGGGGCAGGACGCCACCCGGCTGGTGCTCTTCCGCCGTCCGATCGAGCACCGCTCGACCAGCCGCGACGAGCTCGAGGCCATGGTGCACACGGTGGTCGTCGAGCAGCTCGCGGAGCTGCTCGGCCTCCCGCCCGGCCAGGTCGACGAGCGCTACGGCGACGAGGGCTAGGTGTGCTCGGGCGCTGCTAGCGCTGGGCCGGTCGCACGTCCGGCACCAGGCTCGTGGTCTCCAGCTGCACGAGCGGCTGCAGCGACAGTCCACGGTCGTCGACCTCGAGCGACAGCACGGCTCCGGTCCGATCGAGCGAGACGTGCGCGAGCACGGCCTCGTCGGGCAGCCGGATCCGGGCCGCGGTCGCCGGGTCGACCTCGACGCGACGCTCGTTGACGACGGCGCTGCCGTCCTCGTCCCAGGCCTGCAGGGTGAGCACGCCGGGAGCATCGGCGCCCGCCACGACCAGTCGCTTCGAGCCGGATGGGAGGGCGAGCGCGGACTCGCTCGACACCGTCGAGCCGGCGACTGCGAAGGCCAGGTCGCCGGGGGTCTGCGTCCGCAGGCTGGCCGTGACCGGTCCGGTCGCCTCGAGCCGCAGGGCCTGCACGCCCTCGGCCGTGCGGCCGCGCAGCACGCCGCTGAGGTCGATCTCGCTCACCGACGCCGGCGCGAGGGTGACCTCCTCGACGCCCGACGGCGCGAACTCGCTGTCCTCGCTGACCAGCTTGAGCGTGACCCGCACCTCGCTGTCGCCCGGGTTGGCGAGGGTGAGGGTGCGATCGGCGGGCGCGGTGCCCACCCCGACGACGTACGACGTCGCGGCGGGCGCGGCCTGCGCGTGGAGCCACTCGCGGACGGGCCGGTCGCGGCCGACAGGGTCCAGCACGTCGACCACGCTGGCGGCCAGCCGCCCGCGGGACACGCTGACCCGGATCGCGAGGGCGTCGCGGTTGGGGGTGACCTCGGACAGGTCGAAGGAGGTCGAGCGCCCGCCCGGCACCCGGACCCCGCGCAGCGCAGGGACGTCGACGAGCCCGCTGCCGTCCCAGACGGTGACGTCGGCGACCGCCGGACCCTTGTCGGGGTTGATGAGGGTCAGCGTGGAGGTGTGCTCGGCGGACGCCCCCAGGCCGGTGAACCAGCGCTCGGGTGCGGGCTGCTCGCAGCCGACGGCCGAGCCGGCACCCGACCGGGTCGCCACCAGCCCCACGGCGAGGTCGCCACTGCCGTTGACGACGACGTACTGCCGCTCGCTGCGCGCGGCGACGCCGTTGTCGAGGGTCTCGGTGTCGTCCGCACGGCCGATCCGCAGCGCGACGTCACCCGAGGCGAGGCTCGTGCTGCCGAGCTGGAGCGCGTCGGCGCCCGGCAGCCGCGGAGGGCAGACCGCGGTCGTCCGGTCGAGCGGCGCGGCCGCAGGGGCCGAGGTGGTGGTGGGCGTGTCGGCCGGGCGGACCAGGCCGAGGGCGGCCACGGTGAGGAGCGGGATGGCGACTGCGAGCAGGGTCAGCGGGGACGGGCGACGGCTGGTCGCCTCGGCGACCCGGCGCCGGCCGCCGCCGGGTGCAGGGGTGCGCTCAGTCATCGGACCGCCCACCTCTCCGTTGCCGCACGGTCGGGGCGGCCAGGACCAGCGCCGCGAGGATCGCGAGGCCCTGGACGACGAGGAGGGCCGTGCGCCACCACGACTCCGGGCCGTCGACCGCCGACGGGTCGAGCGGCCGGTCCACGCGCCAGGCGCGGGTGCTGCGGTCCTCGGCGCTGGCCTGGTCGAGGCCTGCCGTCGCGTCGAGCAGGGCCGAGACCCGACCGTCCGCGGGCGAGGTGAGCACGACGTACTCCACGCCGCGGGCACCGAGCGCCGCCACCACGCCGGGCGTGGGCGAGGAGACCAGCGCGCGGACCTCGTCGGTCAGCTCGGCGTCCTCGCCGGCGAGCGTCAGGACCTCGTCCTCCCCCACCGTGGTGCCGTCGTCGCGCCGGATGCGGTAGGTGATCCCGTCCTCGACCGAGCCGCCCAGCACGAGGACGCCGTGCTCCTGGCCGAGCAGCGAGCTCTGCTGCATGTAGACCGGCACCGACTGCTCCGCCTCGCGCGTCAGGGCGTTCTCCGGAGTGGTGAGCCACCAGCCCAGCCCGCCGAGCGGCACGAGGGCGGCGACGACGGCGAGGGTCGTCGCGAGGCCGCGCTGCCACCAGGGGTGGTGCTCGTCGAGGCGCCGCAGGTAGGCGTCGGCACCGAGCACGACCGCGACGATGGACGTCCCCTGGAGGATCACCACGAACAGTCCCAGGCTGGGCCGGGTGGTGACCGAGGGCAGGTCGAGCGTGACGTGCGACAGCACGCCGGAGACGAGGGCCGCAGCCAGTGCGACGAGCCAGCAGATGACGACCGGGACGCGCGTACGCCGCGGGATCAGCGCCGCGAACGCCAGCACGACGAGCACCACGCCGAGCCACTGCGGTGCGCCGAGGTCGTTGAGCCGGCCGGTCAGCAGGCCGTCGAAGGTCACCCGGTCGACGGTGAGGCGCCCCGCCTCCAGCAGGAGCCCGGCCGCCGAGCCGGTGGTGAGCAGCGGCACCAGCCACGGGGCCAGCAGCACCGGGGTGGCGGCCACCGCGACGACGGGTGGTCCCCAGCTGTCGCGCTCGCGCAGCAGGCGCGGGGAGATGACGGCGGCGGACCCGAGCACCACCCCGGTGGCGAGCAGGGCGAAGAGCCAGAGCCCGGGCACGAAGGCGGCGCCGAGGGCGAGCAGCAGCGCCGTTCGCCAGGCGGCCCGCCAGCGTCGGTCCCGGTCGGGGTCGACGAACCCGAGCGCCGCGTGCGCCGCCCACGGCAGCAGCGCCGCGACGGCGACGGTGCCGAAGCGGCCCTCACCCCAGGCGCCCGAGGTGACCGGCACGAGCGCATAGGTCAGCGCGCCCCAGACCACCAGCCAGCGCGGCAGCCCGAGCGGGTCGACGAGGTGGCCGACCACCTTGAGCAGCCGCCACGCCCCCCACGCGGCGATCGGCACGGCCAGCAGCATCAGGCCCGACACCACGGCGCCGGTGTGGCCGAGCAGGAACGAGGCAGCGAGCGCGAACGGCAGGACGTAGGCCGGGGCCGGCACGTCGGTGCCGGTGCCGAGCGGGAGCCACGTCGCGGTATGGAGCTGCCACCAGTCGGCGGCCGCGGCGGGCACCGGCGACAGCGCGCCACCGGTGATCGAGCCGAACGCCTCGCGACCGGCGAGCAGGGCGAGCACCCCGAAGAGCACGAGCACGACGGCGACCGGGTTGGTGAAGAACCGGGCCACGAGGCCGGTGTCGGTGAGGTAGGCGTCCTCGTCGTCCTCCGCGGACGACCCGGACGACCCGGACGAGGCGGCCGTGCCGCGGCGCTCGCCCCGGCCGGCGGCCGTGCCCGGCGCCCTGGCGAGGCGCCGGCGCTCGGCCACGTCCGCGGCCTGGCTGGTCGCGGCCGACGCGAGGTCGGTGACCACGTCGAGGCCGTGGCGGTAGGGCAGCCAGCGCGGCGCCAGCAGTCGTCGTACGGCCTCCTGCTGAGGGGGCTCGCTCCCACGGCGCGCGGCCCGCTCGCGTCGTGCGGCCAGCACCTGGCGGGGCCGGCCGTGGACCGACAGCACCGCGGCGAGCTCGTCGAGCGCCTCCCCCACCGAGCGCACGCCGAGGTAGCCCAGCACCCGGAGCAGCGAGCCGAGGAACAGGCGGACGTACTGCCAGGCGAACGCGCGCGAGGACACGTTGGCCAGCGAGGTGAAGAGCGCGGCCCGGCGCTCCTGGTAGTGGGTGTGGCGCCCGGTGAGCGGCGTACGGCGCACGCCCCGGTGGGCGGCCTCCGCGTGGAACACCACGGCCTGCGGCACGACCAGGGTCTGGTGCCCGGCCAGTGCGGCGCGCCAGCCGAAGTCGATGTCGTTGCCGAAGATCGGCAGCTCCTCGTCGAGCCCGCCCAGCGACTCCAGCACGTGCCGCTTCACCAGCATGCCGGCGGTGTTGACCGCCAGCACCTCGCGGACGGCGTCGTGCTGGCCCTGGTCGTACTCGCCGCGCTCCAGACCGGTCTCGCGGTGACCGGTGCCGGTGATGGTCAGACCGACCTCGAGGAGCCGGCGCAGCGAGGGCCACTCACGCAGCTTCGGCCCCAGGATCGCGGCGTCCGGGTGCTCGCCCGCCGCCGCGAGCAGCTCGCCCAGCGCGTCGGGATCAGGGTTGCTGTCGTCGTGGAGGAGCCAGATCCACTCGTGCTCGTCGTCCGACGGCGGCGCCGGTGGGACGAGGTCGAGCGCGTGGCGCACGGCGGCGGGATAGCTCACCGAGCCGGGGACCACGTCGAGCACCAGGCGGCCTGAGGCCTCGTCGAGGCCGGCACTGCCGAGCGCGTCACGGATGAGGGCGACGCTGTCGTCGCGGCTCGTGGTGTCGACGACTGCGACGCGGTCGACCGGGAGCGTCTGCCCGGTCAGACCTGCCAGAACTGCTGGGAGCCATCGCGCCCCGTCATGGCTGACGAGAAGCGCAGTGACGGACACCGGAGCACCTTAGCGAGGGGCCCCGCGCCGCCGAAAATGGCGGGAAAGCGTCAGACGGCGCGCTTCTTGAGCTTGCGGCGCTCGCGCTCGGACAGACCGCCCCAGATGCCGAAGCGCTCGTCGTTCATCAGTGCGGACTCGAGGCAGTCGTCGCGGACCTCGCACGTCAGGCAGACCTTCTTGGCCTCCCGGGTCGATCCGCCCTTCTCGGGGAAGAACGCCTCAGGATCCGTCTGCGCGCACAGGGCACGGTCCTGCCAACCGAGCTCCTCGCCCTCGGGTTCGAGGAGAAACAGTTCTGCTCTCATGGTGGTAAGCCCTTTCGACCCGGCTGACGACGAACAACCCAACGACACTGTGGGAATTACATGCCTGTCGTTCCCGTAAGTCAAGCCCGGATCTGATATGCGCGTTCCCCTTCCGGCAGGCTGTCCTTATGCCATCATCCCCGCTGCCGCTCCGTCGTATCACCGTCCTCTCCGGCGGCGTCGGCGGGGCCCGCTTCCTCCAGGGCCTCCTGCACGGCCTGCGCACCGGCGTCGTGCCGGGTGGGTCCGCCGACACCGAGGTCACGGTCGTGGCCAACACCGCCGACGACTGGTGGATCCACGGGCTCAAGGTGTGCCCCGACCTCGACACCGTGATGTACACCCTCGGTGAGGGCATCGACGTCGAGCGCGGCTGGGGTCGCCGCGAGGAGACGTGGAGCGCCAAGACCGAGCTGGAGGCCTACGGCGTGGAGCCGACGTGGTTCGGCCTGGGCGACCGCGACATCGCCACGCACCTCGTCCGCACCCAGATGCTCGAGGCCGGCTTCACGTTGTCGCAGGTGACCGAGGCCCTGTGCCGGCGCTGGCTGACACCCGCGCACGGGTCGAGCGTGCGCCTCCTGCCGATGAGCGACGACCGCGTCGAGACCCACATCGCGATCGCCGATCCCGACAGCGCGAGCGGCCGGTCGGTGATCCACTTCCAGGAGTACTGGGTGCGGCTGCGCGCCGCGGTGCCCGCCGAGGCCGTGCTGGTCGTCGGGCAGGACGCCGCGACTCCGGCGCCGGGGGTCCTGGCGGCCATCACGGAGGCCGACCTGGTGGTCCTGCCACCGTCCAACCCGGTCGTCTCCGTCGGCACGATCCTCGGGGTCCCCGGCATCCGCGACGCCCTCCGCGCCTCGGCGGCTCCCGTCGTCGGGCTCTCCCCCATCGTCGGCGACTCCCACGTGCACGGCATGGCCTCGCAGATGCTCACCAGCATCGGCGTCGAGGTCAGCGCGGGAGCGGTCGGCGTCCACTACGGCGCCCGGTCCGCGGGCGGGGTCATCGACGGCTGGCTGGTCGACAGCCGGGACGCCGCCCAGGTCCCGCGCCTCGAGCAGGCGGGCCTGCGCGCGCAGGCCGTCCCGCTCATGATGAGCGGGCTCGACGCGACGGCGGCCATGGCTGCCGCCGCCGTGTCGCTGGTGGCCGGGCCCGCGTGAGCGAGCGCAGCAGGCTGGAGGCGTGGGCACCGGACGGGCTGCCCGAGGTCCGTGCGGGTGACGACCTGGCGGCCCTGGTGCTCGCCGCCCTCGACGAGGGCCGCGACCTGGCCGACGGCGACGTCGTGTCGGTGACCAGCAAGATCGTGTCGAAGGCGGAGGGCCGGACCCGGATCGGCGACCGCGAGGCGGCGATCGACGAGGAGACGGTCCGCGTCGTCGCGCGTCGCGGCCCCACCCGGATCGTGCGCAACCGGCTCGGCCTGACCATGGCCGCCGCGGGCGTCGACGCCTCCAACGTCGCAGTGGGGTCGATCGTGCTGCTCCCGCTCGACCCCGACGGCTCCGCCCGCACCCTGCGTCGCGAGATCCGCCGGCGGACCGGCCTCAACGTCGGCGTCATCGTGACCGACACGTCCGGCCGGGCGTGGCGCGAGGGCCAGACCGACATCGCCATCGGCGCCGCCGGCGTCCGCGTGGCCGAGGACTTCGCCGGGCACACCGACGCGCACGGCAATCCCCTCGTGGTCACCCTCCCCGCCGTCGCCGACGAGCTTGCCGGTGCCGCCGAGCTGGTGCAGGGCAAGCTCGCGGCGCGACCGGTCGCGGTCCTGCGCGGGCGCGCCGACCTCGTGCTGCCGATCGGGCAGGACGGGCCGGGTGCCGCGTCGCTCGTGCGCCCCGACGGTGCCGACCTGTTCGGCTGGGGCGCCCGCGAGGCCGTCGTACGAGCGCTGGCGGGGGACGCCGCCGACCTCGTCCCGTTCGGCGAGCCCGCGCCGACCGTCGAGCTCGCCGCCGCCCTGGACCGGCTGCCGGACGGTGTGGACCGGACAGCCGTCGCGGCCGTCTGCTTCGCCCACGGCTGGCGGATCGAGGACTGGGAGGGCACGATCGACGGAGCCTGATGCGACGTCGTGTCCCGCGTCTCACCCGTGACTACGTAGACTCTGCCACCGCAGCCCCGCAGTCCGACGAACCGAGAGACACCAGCACCGTGGCCAAGCAGGAAAAGACCGACCGTCAGGCGGTCATCGACTCCATCCGCTCCAAGCAGTCAAAGTCCGAGAACCGGCGCGGCCTCGCGATCGTGGGCGTCTGCGTCCTCGTCGCCGTCCTCATCGTCGGAGCGGCGGCCTTCAAGCCGATCAAGGACTGGTACGACCTGCGGGCGTTCTCCTCGGACTCGCTGACCGACATCGGCGCGGAGGCCACCTCCTGCCAGGAGGTCATCACCAAGAAGGCCGACGGCAACCAGGACCACGTCGAGGTCGGCACCCCGATGACCTATCCCGACGCCCCGCCGGCCTTCGGCTCCCACTGGAACATGTGGGACACGATGGACCGCAAGCTCTACACCGAGTCGGACCGGCCCGAGCTCGGCGAGCTCGTGCACAACCTCGAGCACGGCTTCACGATCCTCTGGTACGACGAGACCATCGCCGACAGCTCCGAGAAGATGGACGAGCTGCGCGGGATCGCCTCCAAGCTCCAGGGCACCACCGACCTGCGTGACAAGTTCAAGGCCGTGCCGTGGACCTCCGCGGACGGCGAGGCCTTCCCCGAGGGCCAGCACGTCGCGTTCACGCACTGGTCGGTCGGCGGCTCCGGCGAGACCGACCCGGCCAAGCAGGTCGGCGTCTGGCAGTACTGCTCGGACCTCAGCGGTGCGGCCCTGGACACCTTCATGAAGGACTACCCCTACACGGACTCCCCCGAGCCCACGGTCGTCTGACCTGACGTGACCTCCCCCGCATGAGCACGTTCGCCGAGGTCCTGACCGCCCAGCTGCGCCGGGACCCCGGCCGGCCGCTGGTCACCTTCTACGACCACGCCACCGACGAGCGGGTCGAGCTGTCGGTGACGACGTACGCCAACTGGGTGGCCAAGGCGTCCGGGCTGCTGACCGACGTCGCCGACCTCGAGCGCGGGATGTCGCTGCGCATCGACCTCCCCCCGCACTGGCTCTCGACGGTCTTTCTCGGCGCGGCCTGGACCGTCGGCCTGCGGGTCACGACCTCCGACGCCCCGGACGCCGTCGTGTGCGGTCCCGAGGGCCTCGACGCGTGGGCACCGCGCGCCTCACGGCTGCCGGTCCTCGCGTGCAGCCTGCGCCCCCTCGGCGTACGTTTCGCCGAGCCGCTGCCCTACGGCGTGCTGGACGTCGGGGTCGAGATCTGGGGCCAGCCCGACGGGTTCGCCGCGTGGGACCCGCCCACCGGTGACGACCCGGCCACGGACGACCTCACCCAGGACCAGCTGTGGAGCAACGACCTGACGGCCGCCGTCGGGAGTTCTCTCACCGACGGCGGCCGTCTTCTGTCGGTGGCCGACCCGGCTTCCCCACCAGGAATGGCCACCTTCACCGAGCCCCTCGGAAGAGGAGGCTCGCTGGTCCTTGTCCGCCATCCCGACCCGGCCCGTCTCGACGGCGTCCATGACGCCGAACGCGTGACTGCCCGGGCCTGATCGCGGCCTGCTGCCTCACCCGGCCAGGTCGAAGGCCCCCATCCCCTCGCCCAGGAGGCGAGGATTCGAGACGCCCGACTTGCGGCCGCTGTAGACGTAGGCGCGCCCGGTCGTGCGGTCACGGACGACGTAGTCGTTGCGACCCTTGAGCGTCATGGCCTGGACGCCGAACACCCAGTCGAAGGCCGACAGGTCCGACGGCAGGCCGGCGGCCACGACGAGGCCGCCGCCCTTGACGGGCGCTGCGGGGCTGAAGCCGGAGCCGTTGCCGGCCCACACCATCAGGGTGGGCCCCGAGGTGCCGATCAGGTCGGGGATGCCGTCCCCGGTGACGTCACCGACGGCGGCGAGGCCGGTGATGGGACCCCAGCCGCTGCCCAGGACCCGGCCTGCGGCCAGCGCGCCCGCGCCGTTGCCGGCGTAGAACCAGAGCTGGCCCGAGGTGTCGCGGGCGAGCACGTCGCCGAAGCCGTCGCGATTGACGTCGCCGGCGTTGAGCAGCAGGTCCATCCCCGCGAACGAGACGCCCGTGTCGATGGGCGAGCCGAGCTCGAAGGTGTCGCGGTTGGCCACCACGACCAGCGTCTTGCCCGAGACCCCGATCAGGTCGCCGCCCGAACCGGCGACCAGCTGGGCCCCGGTGAGCATGCGCATGGACTTGAGGTTGGTCGTCGGCCCGAGCGCGGCGCCGTACGTCCCGTCCCCACGACCCGGGAGCATCCAGATGTTGCCGTTGGACGCGCGGGCGACCAGGTCCGAGCGACCGTCGCCGTTGAAGTCACCGCCGACGAGCCGGTTGTAGCCGGACCAGGAGCCGGCGACCCGCTTGGGCGCGGCGAAGCGGCCGGTGCCGTAGCCGGTCTGGAGGAGCACCCGGTTCTTGGTGCGCAGCAGGAGGTCGGCGCGACCGTCTCCGTTGACGTCGCCGGCGCCGATGAGCTGCCGGTAGTTGCCGTAGCCCTTGCGCGTCGCCTTGCGGTCGAAGCCGCCGCGACCGGTGGCGAGCAGGGTGGTCAGGCGTCCCTTGAAGCGGGCCACCAGGTCGTTGCGTCCGTCACCGTTGATGTCGCCGACCGCCGTGATGAGCGAGTAGCCGCGCAGCGACAGCTTCTTCCTGGTGTCGCCGAACTTCCCGTTGCCCTTGCCCGCCCGGATCCGGACGGCGCCGCCCTTGTCGGCGGTGACGAGGTCGGCCAGGCCGTCCCCGGTGAGGTCGGGCGAGACGATCACGTCCGCGCGCTTGTCCCAGCCGGACTTGCCGACCACGATGCGCTTCTGGAAGGACGTCAGGCCGCCGGTCGGGATGACGACGCCGCGACCGTCCGCGGCCCTACGGACCACGAGGTCCGGGTAGGGCGAGGCGTCGAGGTTGTTCTGCGGGCTCGGCTCCGACACCGCGACCGGCGCAGGTCCGACGGGCGTCACCGGTGCGACGGGCGCCGCCTGGGCGGCGTACTGCCGGATGAGCGGGAGCTGGGCGTAGAGGTACCTGCCCGGGCACGCGGTCGACCCGGCGTCGCGGTGACCGTTGATGGCCTGGAAGGTTCCCCGACCGATCGTCTGCGCGGTGGAGGCGGGGTTCACGCCGTGCAGCGAGAGCTTCCACGCGAAGAGCGCGCCGTAGGCCCGCAGCATCACGTCCGGCGGCTGCACGGTGTCGAAGTTGCCGATGGCCGACATCGCGAACGAGTAGTCGTTGTAGTTGAGCGTGTGGGCGCCCACGACGGGCTGGTCGATGCCGCCGTAGCGGCCCTCCCAGATCCGGCCGAACCGGTCGACGAGGAAGTTGTAGCCGATGTCGCTCCAGCCACGCGACTTCACGTGGTAGGCGTAGATGCTGCGCAGCAGTGCGGGGACCTGGGCCTCGGTGTAGTCGTTGGCGTTGACCGTGTGGTGGACGAAGCCGCCGCTGATCGTGCCGTAGCGCAGCGCGCTCTTGTTGCGGATGCTCTCGTCGGCACCCCACTGGGCGCGGGAGAAGATCGTGGGCTGGGCGGCGGCCTGCGCCTTGGCGCTGGTCGTCGCGGACTGGAGCGTGATGCCGTCGCCGTCCGAGCCCTCCATCGAGACGCTGCCGTCGTAGTCCTTGCCGGCAGACGTCGTCGCGCCGCCCTCGGCGGGGGCCTCGGTCTCGCTCGACCGGGCGGTGCCCGGGTCGACGAGCGCGAGGGAGAGGTCGTCGGGGAGGGTGACGCCGTCGGTGCTGGCCTTGACCTGCACGTCGTCGACCTCACCGACGAACATCGGCTCGGTGCCGGGGCGCGAGGACGCCGCCTCCGCGCTGCCGTCGTCGGGGCCGTGCTCGTCGTGGTACTCGAGCTCCTCCCAGTCGGTCCAGGAGTCACCGCTGCGGGTGCGGACCTTGAGCGAGATCTGGTCCTCCTCGAGGTCCTCGCCGTGCTCCCAGGTGACGCCGATCGCGGCGAAGCCGGTGACCGCCTGGGGCTTGCTCTGCACCCGGGCCTCGGTGGCACCACCGGCGACCGTACGGCCCTGCAGGCCGGCGAAGCTGCCGTCGGTGCCCGTCAGCGGCACCTCGGTGACCGTGGGTGTCACCGCACGGGTCGGCACGGTGGCCGACACCAGTGCTGCCCCTGCGGGGGGCTGCTGACCGGGGTGTCCACCGACGATGTCGAGGGAGACCACACCGGAGGCGGGCGTGAGGACGACGAGGACGACACCCAGGGCCAGCACCTGCTGGCAGAGGGTGACGAGTCGTGCCTGAAGAGGGCGCATGTCAGATCTACTCCTGTGTGGGGGAAGGTCACACAAGGCAGTACTTTCACACCAGTCCCACCAGTCACGGAAGGGTTTCTGAGTAACTACAACGCTGTAATTCCCAGCCGACACGCCGTTACATGCGTGTAATTCTGCAGGAATGACGACTTTTCACGTGAAGGCGCGCCAAAAATCCCCCCGACACGAGGGGTTTCGACGCGCCTGCCGCGCCTTCGTTCCTCAGTCGCGGGGCTCGCTCAACCTGGCCGCGCCCACGTCGACCGCTCGTTCCTCGCGGTCGACTGCGCGTCTCATCAGATGTCGTTGGCGAGCGCGTCGTCGCGCTCGTCCTCGGAGCTCTCCTCGCCGTCCGGCTCCTCGTCGTCGCCGTCGTAGTGGAGGTACTTGATCGCCTCGTCGACGTCACCGTCGAAGCCGACCTTGCCCTTGTCGAGCACGATCGCCCGGTCGCACATCTTCTTGACCGAGCCGGCCGAGTGGCTGACGTAGAACATCGTGATCCCGGACTCGCGGATCTCCTTCATGCGCTTGAGGCACTTGCGCTTGAAGGGCCGGTCCCCCACCGCCAGGACCTCGTCGGCGATGAAGATGTCGCAGTCGACGTGGACGGCCACGGAGAAGCCCAGGCGGGCGAACATGCCCGAGGAGTAGTTGCCCACGGGGGTGTCGAGGAAGCGCCCGACGTCGGCGAAGGAGGCGATGTCGTCGAACTTGGAGTCGGTCTCGTCCTTGGTCATCCCGAGCATCGCGGCGTTCATGTAGATGTTCTCGCGCCCGCTCAGCTCGTTGTGGAAGCCGGCGCCCGTCGCGATCAGGCCCGAGATGCGCCCGCGGGTCAGCACCTGCCCCTCGTCGGGCACCATCACGCCGCTGACCAGCTTGAGCAGGGTGGACTTGCCGGACCCGTTGAGGCCCATGAGCCCGATCGACTGCCCCTGCGGGACCTCGAACGAGACAGCATCGAGGGCCTTGAACGTCTGGTTGGAGCGGTCGCCGCGGAGCCGGTTCTGGAGCACCTTCTTCAAGGTGGGGTGGGACTGGTAGCGGAACGTCTTGGAGACGTTCTCGACCACGATGGAGGTGGTCATCAGAGTCGCTCCGGGATGGTCTTCTCGAGGCGGGAGAACACGAACTGCCCCATCGCCAGGAGGACCAGGCCGATGCCCAGCATGATGAATCCACGGGAGTAGAGGTCGTCCACGAAGTTCGGCAGCGTCGCCCCCGTCACCGGGTCGACGGCGCACGGACCGTCGCAGGTGGGGTACCAGAAGCCGCGCTGGATGAGCATCACGGCCTCGGCGACCGGGTTCGCGACGTAGAGGTCGTGGTACTTGATCGGGATCCGGTCGCCGTCGGCGATCAGGTGGTAGGGGTACATCATCGGCACGGTGAACGGCACGATGTTGATGAAGGTCTGCACGATCCGCTGGAAGTCGCGGAAGATCACGTTGATGCAGGAGAACATCAGGCCGGCCGCTGTGCCGTAGACCATGATCAGCAGGAAGCCGAGCAGCGCCGCGCCCATGCCGACCACGTCCGGCACCCACAGCGGGCCGTCGCCCCACCAACCGGTCAGCACGCACGCGATCACCAGGATGATCAGCTGCGGGACCGCGTGCCAGAGCGAGACCAGCATCGAGGCGACCGGGAACAGCTCCCGTGGCATCGCCATCTTGCCGATGACGCCCTTGTTGGACAGCAGCGAGCGGGTGCCGGCCGTGACCGACTCCGTGAAGTAGGTGACCAGCACCATGCCCGCGAACAGGTGGATGGCGAAGTTCTGCAACCCCATGCCGCGACCCAGCAGGACGCCGAAGACGAAGTAGAAGGTGAGGAACCGCGTGAAGGGGTTGATGTAGGACCACGCCAGCCCGAACGCCGTACCGGCGTAGCGCGCCTTGATCTCGCGGCGGACCATGAGCCGCAGCAGGTAGCGGCGACGGAACACCTCGAGCACGCCCGACGTGCGCGACGGGGGCGCCAGGGGGACCTGCGCCAGGTCGTGGCGGACCTCGACCGGGACCGCGTCAGTGACCGGCTGGCTCACGCATCCTCACCCTCGGTCCACGGCGCGAAAGTCTTCTCCCACGTCTCCGGCGAGGTGATCTCACCGAGCGCGTCGCGGTACTGCTGGGCGAGCTGCGGCCACTCGCGGTGGAAACGTCGGTGGATCGCGATCGTCCGCTTCAGCAGGTCGCGGTAGAGCTCGGGGTCACGCTGGTAGAGGGCGACCGACGAGCCGTCGTTCATCGACACCACGGCGGAGTCGTACTTGACGAGGTTGTACCAGGCGGAGTCCATGGCCGGGAGCTCCGCCTCGGGGAACTCGCGGGACATCTCGCGCACCGGGCGCAGCTGGCGCAGCGGCGCCAGCCCGGCCGCGACCATCGTGCTCAGGCGCCCCGGGATCTCGATGTCGGACTTGCCCTTCTTGGGGGGCTTCTTGCGTCGTACGGGCGGCAGGTCGTCACGGTCGGCGACCAGCTGGGCGTCGGAGAACTGCTTGCGGAACGCGTTGATCTCCGCCAGCTTGGTGCCGAGCTCGCCGTGGAGTGCGTGCGGCCCCCGCAGGATGTCCTCCAGCGCGAGGTGCCGCAGCTCGGCCGTCGAGTACTGCAGCGACGCGAGGTGCTTGACCTGGTGGTTGAGGCTCTCGCGCACCATCCGGCCACCGCGCTCGTAGGGCGAGTGGAGCAGCGCGGCGATGAAGCGGTTGCGCTGGTGGAAGTAGGACTGCCAGTCGACGCCGTCGTTCTTGTCGGTCCACGGGACGTGCCACACCGCCGCGCCGGGGAAGGACACTGTCGGGTAGCCCGCGGCCTTGGCGCGCAGGCCGAACTCCGAGTCGTCCCACTTGATGAAGACCGGCAGCGAGAGACCGACCTCCTCGAGCACGACCCGCGGGATGACGCACATGAACCAGCCGTTGAAGTCGACGTCGGCACGCTTGTGCAGCCAGCGCGAGGAGCGCAGGTTGCGGGCCCCGAGGTCCCACTGGCTGTAGCCGTCGAGACGGGTCTGCCACCAGAAGCGCCAGGGCTGGACGATCTCGCCGAAGGAGTGCAGCTGCGAGCGGCTGTAGAGGTTGAACATGTGGCCACCGACGATGGTGGGCCGCTTGGCGAGGTCGCCGAAGGTGACCGCACGGATCACGCCCTCCGGCTCGCAGACCACGTCGTCGTCCATCATCATGGCGTACGTCGCGGTGCCCTTGCGCACGCTCTCGAGCTGGCCGCGGGCATAGCCGCCGGAGCCGCCGAGGTTGCCCTGGACGAGCACCCGCAGCTTGTCGCCGAGGCCGGCCTTGGCGGGTGCGAAGTACTCGCTGTCGGTGACCTTGTCCTTGCCCTGGTCCATCACGAAGACGGTGTCGAGGTAGGGCTGGAGCTCCTCGGTGGAACCGAGCTGACCGAGCAGCTGGGCGCTCATGTCGGGCAGCATCGTGGTGATGCAGACGTCGACGGTGCCGTGCTCGGCGCGGTCGGCGGGGACCTGGGCGGTCCACTCGGCACCCTCGACGGTGCAGCCGTGGTCGCCGGCGACGACGTCGTACCAGTACCAGCCACCGTCGACGAACGGCTTGAGCGGCAGGCTGAACGTGAAGGTCCCCGCGTCGCCCTCGACCGTGGCGGACTCGACGCGCTGCGAGTGACCGCGCGCCATCGACTTGTAGACCGTGACCGACGAGCCCGCGCCGGTGACGTGGACCGTCAGCTCGACCTCGGTGACGATCGTGTGGCGGCGCCAGTAGGACGCCGGGAAGGCATTGAAGTAGGTGCCGAACGACAGCAGCTGGGACGGCTCGAGCCGCAGCGCGGTGCGCGAGCGGATCTGGTCGGGGTGGAGCTTGCGCCCGGTCGAGGTCGACTGCCGGATCGCGGCGTTGTTGAGGTCCTTGGCCGCCTTGTCGCCACCGACGTCGAAGCGGTCGGTGTCGAGCTTGACGTCCTCGAGGTCGACGTAGAGCGGGAAGACGTCGGTGTCCCGGTCGATCGGGAGGATCTGCCGCTGGAGCAGCCGGGTGACGGTCTCGGTGCTGGTCTCGGTGCTCATGCGTCGATACCTCCGCTGGTCAGCTCCGCGCCCTCGGTGAAGTGCGGCTTGAGCTTGTTGTCGTACATCGACAGTGCGGCCCCGATGGCCATGTGCATGTCGAGGTACTTGTAGGTGCCGAGGCGCCCGCCGAAGAGCACCATCGGCTCGGCCTTGGCGAGCTCGCGGTACTTGAGCAGCTTGGCGCGGTCGTCGGCGGTGTTGACCGGGTAGTAGGGCTCGTCGCCCTCCTCCGCGAACCGGCTGTACTCGTGCACCACGATCGACTTGCCGGGCAGGTAGGTGCGCTCGGGGTGGAGGTGCTTGAACTCCAGCACCCGGGTCCACGGGACGTCCTGGTCGTTGGCGTTGACCACGCCGGTGCCCTGGTAGTCGTCGACGTCGACGGTCTCCTGCTCGAGGTCCACCGTGCGCCAGGACAGGCGGCCCTCGGAGTTGTCGAAGTAGTCGTCGACCGGCCCGGTGTAGACGACCGGGACCTTGCCCTTGAACTGCTCCTTGACGTCACGCCAGTCGGTGTCCACGCGGACCTCGATGCGGGGGTGGTCGGCCATCCGGGTCAGCCACGCGGTGTAGCCGTCGACCGGCAGGCCCTCGTAGGTGTCGTTGAAGTAGCGGTTGTCAAAGGTGTAGCGGACCGGGAGGCGCGTGATGATGTCGGCGCTCAGCTCGGTGGGGTCGGTCTGCCACTGCTTGGCGGTGTAGCCCTTGACGAACGCCTCGTAGAGCGGGCGCCCGATGAGGCTGATCGCCTTCTCCTCGAGGTTGGTGGCGTCCTCGGTGGCGATCTCGCTGGACTGCTCGGCGATCAGCGCGCGCGCCTCGTCGGGTGTGTGCGCCTTGCCGAAGAACTGGTTGATCAGCCCGAGGTTCATCGGGAACGAGTAGACCTGGCCCTGGTACTTCGCGAACACCCGGTGCTGGTAGCCGGTGAACGAGGTGAACCGGTTGACGTACTCCCAGACCCGCTTGTTGGACGTGTGGAACAGGTGCGTGCCGTACTTGTGCACCTCGATCCCGGTCTCCTCGTCGATCTCGCTGTAGGCGTTGCCACCGAGGTGGTGACGGCGATCGATCACGAGGACCTGGAGGCCGAGCTCCTCGGCGCAGCGCTCGGCGATGGTGAGGCCGAAGAGACCGGAGCCGACGACGACGAGGTCGGGAAGCTGTGCTGAACCCTGGGACAAGGGAGGAACTCCTGTGGTGGGACGGCGCCCGTGGATCAGGGGCCGTGGGAGGCGCGTGAAGTCTAGCGAGGGGGAAGGGCAGTCTCCGTCAGGCGGCGCATCCCCCGCGCCGAGGCCATGGCACGGATCACGTTGCCGGCCTCGGCGCGTCCGCCGCGGACCGGGCTCAGCAGGACGACCGCCAGGGTGATCAGCCACGGCTTGAGCCGGACCAGGGCGTTCTCCCCGTGGCGCAGGTGCACCACGAAGAGGTTGCGGTACATGTAGAAGCCCTTCCAGCCCGACAGGTCGTGCTGCTGGTTGAAGTCGAGCTGCCGCACGAGCACGGCGTCGCGGACCGCCCAGATCCGCCGGCCGGCGCGGCGGGCGCGGACGGCGTACTCGGCGTCGTCGTAGAAGATGAAGAAGGCCGGGTCGGGGAAGCCGATCTCGGCGATGACGTCGCGGCGCACCATGAAGCCCTCGAAGGCGACGTTCTGCACCTCGACCAGCGCGGGCATCGAGGCGCGGTCGGCGTAGACCGTGTCGACCGCGGCGCGCTTGGGGCGTACGGCGAGGGGGTTGCGGAGGTCGAAGTCGATGGCCGCCTTCTCCACGAGCGTCCCGGCGAGGTCCTCGCGCACCGCGATCAGGCAGTCCTCGTCGACCGCCATCAGCGCCGCCAGGCAGTCGGGGGCCGGCACCACGTCGTCGTCCATCAGCCAGACGCGGTCGAAGCCGGCGTCGTACGCCGTCCGCACGCCGAGGTGGAAGCCGCCGGCGCCACCGAGGTTGTCGTCCGAGAAGGTCACCCGGAGGGGCAGGTCGGTGCGGGCCTCGAGCACCGCGCGGGTGTGGTCGGTGCTGGCGTTGTCGATGACGATGACTGCGTCGGGCGCGTGGGTCTGCGCAGCCAGTCCGTCGAGCATGCCGACGAGCAGGTCGGCACGGTTGAAGGTCACCACGACGACCGCCACGGTCTCGGCGCTCACGACAGGAACCTCCGGTGGCCCTCGAAGTCACCGGCGATGCCGGCCCGCATCGCGCTCACGCTGAGCCGCAGCCGCGACAGGCTGGGTCGGGTGAAGGCGTAGAACCAGGCGGTCTTCACGACGAACGCGGCGGCGTGGAGCGGGCCGCGGTAGTCGCGGAGGTTCACCAGGTTGTTGCGGGCCATGCAGTAGTGCTTGAGGTCGCTCGGCGAGTCGTTGTAGGTCGTGCGGCCGAACATCATCGGGGTGCCGAGGTTGCCGACGCTGGGGTGGCGCACGGTCGCGGTGACGACGGTGGCGACGCGTGCGCCGGCCTCCTCGGCCCGCAGCCGGTACTCGTGGTCGTCGCCCCAGATGAAGAACTCCTCGCGGGGCAGGCCGATCCGGTCGACCAGCTCCTTGGTGACGAGGACGCCGTTGAAGGGGATCACGATGCCGTCGATGCGGTCGTCGCGCGCGGCCCGGCGTACGTCGTCGACCTGGTGCACGACGCGGGTGCCACCGGGGAGCCGGATCGGGAACACCAGGCGCGACGGGTCGGCCTCGTCGACGACGAGCGGTCCCCAGAAGTCGAGGTTGTCGGTCTCGGCGAGCAGCTGCTCGAGGCAGTCGGGGTCGGGCAGGCCGTCATCGTCCATCAGCCACACCAGGTCGGCCTCGCGGTCGAGGGCCCACGCCAGCCCGTCGTGGAAGCCGCCGGCGCCACCCCGGTTGGTCGTGAGCGAGCGTGAACCGAGCGGGATCTCGCCGGTGTGGCGGTGGGTGGCGAGCCACTCCCCCGTGCCGTCGGAGGACGCGTTGTCGACGACGAGCACCTCCGCCAGCCCGTCGATCTCGCCGAGCCTCGTCACGAGGGTGTCGAGCAGCCCGAGGCGGTTGAAGGTGACCACGACCGCGACGATGCGAGGCAGGGGTCCGGTGGTCACGGCCTCCACCCTAGGGGCCGAGCCGGGGCCTCAACACACCGCGCCGAGGTCCTCCGACTGGTTGGCCGCATATCCCTCGGAGAGCGAGCCGATCGAGCCGCCGGTGACAGACGGGGGGTTCGTCGGGGTGGCCGGGGCGGGGGTCGGGGTGGGGGTGGCCGGGGCGACGGGAGCCGACTCCGACTCCGACTCCGACGCCGGCTCCGAGGCGGGGGCCTCGGCCTCGGGAGCGGCCTCGGCCGTCTCCGCCTCGGGCGCGCGCCCCTCGGCGCGCGCGATCGCGTCGGCCACCTTCTGCTGGACCAGCGCGATGTCGGGGTTGGCCGTGTTGATCATCGGCGGGACCAGCGAGAGCGTGGCGATCTTCTGGCTGCGGGCCTTGAGCGCGAGCTCCACGAAGCGGTCGACCTCGCCGCGCGGGACGTTGGTGGAGACCATGGCCGAGCTCGCGCCGGCGATGTCCTCGAAGTTGCGCAGCGCCACCTGGGGGCTGACCTGCTGGAGCATCGCGCCCATGACGCACTTCTGTCGCGCCATGCGTGAGTAGTCGTCGGAGCCCTCGCGCGCACGGGCGAACCAGAGGGTGTCGTGGCCGTTGAGCGTCCGCTTGCCCGGCTCGATGTAGTGGAACGTCTTCTCGTGGGGCAGTCCCACCGGGATCGGCTGGCGCACGTTGAGCTCGACGCCGCCGACCGCGTCCACGAGGTCCTTGAAGCCCTCGAGGTTGACCATCGCCCAGTAGTTCATCGTCAGGCCGGTGATGCCCTCGACGCCCTGGATGGTGGCGTCCACCCCGGGGCTCTCCGAGCCCTTGAAGAGGTCGGCGTGGTCGAGCGCCCAGGTGGACAGCCCGTTGAGGTACATCCCCTCGACGTCGAAGCCGTCGGGGAACTGCTTGTCCATCACCGAGCCGTCGGCGAACGGGAAGTTCTGCATGTTGCGCGGCAGCGAGATGAGGACCGCCTTGCCGGTCTCGGCGTCGATGCTGGCGACGGTCATCGAGTCCGGGCGCAGGCCCCAGCGGCCGGCACCGGAGTCGCCGCCCATCAGCAGGACGTTGTAGCGACCGTGCGAGGCACCGACGGCTGCGCCGTCGCCGAACATCGAGATCATGAACTGGCGCTGCACGCCGACGACGTGGGCTCCGAAGAGGAGGGCGCCCGCGACGCTGAAGCAGAGGAAGCCGTTCACCCCGACGATGGCGAGCCGGTGCTGGCGCTGGAGCGTCAGCGGCTGACCGATGCGCCAGGCGTCGATGAACAGGTAGGCCCAGCCGACGGCAAGGACCATCAGGCCGAGTCGCAGCACCTGGAGGAACGTCGTGTCGGTGCCGGCCCAGAAGGCGACCCCGTGCCAGACGTACGACGACACGAGGGCGACGGCGCCCAGCACGAGCAGGCCGAGCCAGGTCCGCAGCGCGATCCGGCCGACCCGGCGGTTGCCGGCGACGAGCTGCGCCGAGCCGGGAAGCACGAGGGTCATCAGCATCAGCGTCACCGCGCGACGGAACCGGACGCGCTGTGCGCGGTCGAGCGTGGTGAACCGCGTCTGCGGCGACCCGGGGGGCGGGACGGGCGGCATCGGGGGCCTTTCTTGCTGGGGGAAGTCAGCCCGACCAGTATCACCAGTCACACCCGTCCCACCGGGGTGCGACTCGCCGCAGTCCTCAGACTGTCGGACGCGGGGTGAAGCGCACGTCCAGTGCCGCGCGGATCGCGTCGTCGGGCTCGCGGTCGAGGTAGACCAGGCGCACGGCGTCCGGGTCGTCGTTGCCGGCATCCGGCCCGCTCCAGACGAGGGACAGGCCGACCTTCTCCGCCGTACGCCGCGAGGCGACGTTGATCTCGAGCAGGTAGGCCAGCACCGGTCGGTCGGGGGCCACGTCGCGGGCGGCCTCGAGCGCCGCGCCGGCCGCCTCGGCGGCGTAGCCGCGACCGCGGACGGAGGAGTCGAAGCGGTAGTAGAGGTTCCACCACGGTTCCTCCCCCGCGACGGTGCACCCGGCCATCCCGACGACGGGGCCGGCCGCCGAGTCCCGCACGCTCCAGTAGCCGAGCCCGCGCGCCCAGTCGACCTCGCTCTGGGAGAGCGTCTGCCGGGTGCGGTCGAGGTCGAGGTGACGGCCCTGCGGGAAGTGCGCCCAGCTGTCCGGGTCGGCGTGGATGCGGTGGAGGTCCGCCAGGTCGTCCTGGACCGGTCGGTCCAGCCGGAGCCGGTCGGTCCGGACGTGTCGCCAGTCCCTCACGCCTGGGTCACCCTTCCCGGCCCTCGTCGATCTCGGTCTTGCGGGCCAGCCGGTGCGCGCGGCGGATCTCGGCCTCGCGCTGGCGGCGTACGTCGGCCGGCGTCTCGGTCTCCAGCGGCGGCACCTGCCGCGACCGGCCCTCCTCGTCGATCGCCACGAAGACGAAGTAGGCGCTGGCCACGTGCAGCGGCGCGTCGGCTGCGTTGCCCCACGGCTGGGCCTCGACCCGCACGCCGATCTCCATCGACGACGTCCCGGCCCAGTTGACCTGGGCGTAGGTCTTGATGATGTCGCCGACGTGGACGGGCTCGAGGAAGGTCATCTCGTCCATCGCCGCCGTCACGGCCGGCCCTCCGCTGTGCCGGTAGGCGACGGCGCCGGCGGTCGAGTCGGCGAGCTTCATGATGTCGCCACCATGGACGTTGCCGAGCAGGTTGGCCTCGGTGCCCGAGGCGATGATCCCCAGGCTCACCCGGCTGTACGACGTGGGGCGGGGAACTGCTTGGCTCATGTCCGGCACGGTAGCGTCCGGTCGCATGGCTGATCGTCCGCAGGGCTCCGGTGTGCCCGAGAAGGGAACGCCCGAGTACGACTGGCTCTACGGAGGGAAGTCGCAGTCGCCCCCGGGCGACGCCACCCAGCAGGTCCCGACCCAGGGAGCAGCCCCCCAGGGCCAGCGCCCGGACGAGACCCGGGTGATGCCCGTGGCCCGGCGTGAGGCACGCGGGTCCGGTGGACAGCCGCCGGGCGGCACGCGTACGGCCTCGGCGGCCCCGCCGCCGCGCCCGGCCCCGAAGAAGCGCCGCTGGCGCCCACGGTTCCGCCTCGGGCTGATCCCCCTGCTGCTCCTGCTGGTGCTGGTCTACCTGGCCGGCGTCCCGCTCTACCACTGGACGCAGATCGACAAGGTCGACGCCGAGCCGAGCGGCGACCGGCCCGGTGACCAGCCGGGCACCAACTACCTCATCGTGGGCTCCGACAAGGCCGACGACCTCACCGACGAGCAGCGCGAGGTGCTCCAGACCGGCGAGCGCGGCGGCACCAACACCGACACGATCATCGTGCTGCACACCGGTTCCGGCGGGCGCACGATGATGTCGATCCCGCGCGACACGCTGGCCGAGGTGCCCGGCGAGGGCACCCAGATGATCAACGCCGCCTTCCAGATCGGCGGACCGCCGCTCCTGGTCGCCAGCGTCGAGGGCCTGACCGGCATCCACATCGACCACTACGTCGAGCTCGGCTTCGGCAGCGTCATCAACACCGTCGACGCGTTCGGCGGCGTGGAGATCTGCCCCAAGCAGGACATGGTGGACCCCCGGGCCCGCCTGGACATCAAGAAGGGCTGCCAGCAGGTCGACGGCCTCACCGCGCTGGGCTACTCCCGCTCGCGCTACGTCACCGCGCTGAGCGACCTCGACCGGGTCGCCCGCCAGCGTGAGGTGATCAGCGCCCTCGGCGACGAGGCGCTCTCGCCGTGGACCTTCATCAACCCGGTCCGCTACTGGCGGATCAATGCCGCCGCCGCGGACTCGATCCGCGTCGACGAGGGGATGAACCCGTTCGACATGGGCAGGTTCGCGCTCGCGATGACCGGCGACAGCCAGACCTGCACGATGCCCAACCTGCCGGCGCCGAGCGACCCCAACCGGATCATCGCCGACCCCGACCGGGCGCCCGCGCTCTTCAACGCGATCATCGAGGACTCGACGGTGCCGAAGCGTGCCTGCACCCCGACCGGCCGCGCCCGCTAGCGGTCAGCCCGTGCCACCCCGGGGCGGTGGGTGAGGAGGGTTCCGCCGACTCGGCACCCTCCTCGCGCACCGCCCTTGTGCGCGCCCCGACCTCGGCGTACGCTCGCGATATATCGTGATAGGTCTTCGATACATCACGACCCACCGACTCGAGGGAGCACACCATGGGACACCACTGGCCCGGCGCCGACTGGCCCGCCAACAACAACAACGAGCCCGAGCGCCGCAGCCCCTGGACCTCGGGCTCCGGTGGCGGGCGCCGCGCCGGTGGTCCCCCGCCGTGGCTCAGCGAGATCTTCGGCATGGCCGCCGGCACGCAGACGCCGCCGCAGCGCGGTCCCAAGGTCCGCCGTGGTGACGTCCGCACCGCCATCATCGACGTCCTGCACCGGGCCCGCACCGCTGAGGAGCCGATCAACGGCTACCAGGTGATCCAGGAGATCTCCGAGCTCAGCAACGGCGAGTGGCGCCCCTCCCCCGGCTCGGTCTACCCGACCATCCAGCAGCTGCAGGACGAGGGCCTCGTCGAGTCCGACGACGAGCGCGGCCGACGCACCATCCGGCTCACCGACACCGGTGTGACGTGGGCCGAGGCCAACACGGCCGAGCTGGCCTCGGTCTGGGCGCCGTTCGCCCGCACCGAGGAGCCCGCGGGCGACCAGCCCTCCGGCCAGGCCGACATCAAGAGCGAGATCGGTCAGGTCGTCAGCGCTGTCTGGCAGCTCGGCACCCAGGGCTCCGAGGCGCAGCGCCGCGCCGCGCTCGACGTCCTCGTCGACACCCGGCGCCGCCTCTACGGCATCCTCGCGGACGGACGGGACGGCGAGCGATGAGCACCCCCGATCCGCGCATGCGGATCGCCGACAGCGATCGTGAGCGGGCGATGGCCGACCTGGCCGGGCACTACGCCGACGGCCGCCTCGACCACGAGGAGTACGACGAGCGGCTCGACGCGATCTGGACCGCCCGGACCCGCGCGGACCTGGCGCTGCTGTTCAGCGACCTGCCCCGACCGCAGGTGAGCCAGCCGCCGGTGAAGGCACGCGTGCCGCAGGGCGGGCAGCGCAGGCGACTGCCGCTGCTCCCGGTGCTGGCACTGCTCATCGCCCTCAGCGTGATCGCCGAGGCGCCGCTGTGGCTGCTGATCTTCCCGCTGATGTTCCTCCGGAGCCGGCGCGGGGCCAGCTCTGCGCCTGCGGCCGGGCACCACGACTACCGGCGTACCCCCCGCTCGCAGGGCTGGTAGGTCCACCCGAGCGAGGCCCGACCCCGGCCCGGTGCACGATCTGGGACCATGTGTCCGTGACCGTCGAGGCCGGAGTGGTGCAGGCGCGCGCGCCCCACGCCCCGGCGCGCGCCCTCGCGGCGACGGTCGTGGTCGTCACCGGCGCCCTCGCCGCGCACACCTGGGCCGGCGGGACGGTGCCGACCGGGCCCGGACTCGCGCTCGTGGCAACGGTCGTGATGGCCGGCGGGCTGCTGCTCTTCACCCGTGAGGTCCCCCTCTGGGCGCTCCTCCCGGTCGTCGGCGCGGCGCAGCTCGGCCTGCACGAGTCCTTCGGCCTGGTCGCCGAGCACACGCTCCACCCGGGCCACGCCGCAGTCGCGTCGCCCGACCAGGGCTGGACCTGGCAGATGGTCGCCGCCCACGTCTTCGTCACACTGCTCACCGCGGTCCTCTGGTGGGCCGGGCGTCGCGCTGCGGCGTACGCCGTCTGGTTGCGCGTCCACCCGCAGCTCGTCGTGGTCGCCGAGCTGCGCCGTCGACGCGCCGATGTGCTGGTCCGCGTCTCGCTCGTGCACCTGCTGGTCGCGCCGAGGCGCGGGCCACCGCTGGCGGTCCGTCCCACCTGAGCCCGGTCCGGGTCCGGGTGGGCACAGCCGACCCCAGACCTGCACGACCACTCTCAGGAGAACCCGTATGTCCCACCGCACCCTCGCGCGCCTCTGCGTGCTCCCCGCCGCCACCGCGGCCATCGCCCTGTCCCTCGTCGCACCGGCCAGCGCCCACGTCGGCGCCACCGTGTCCGACGCCTCGGCGGGTGCCTACACGATCGCGACCTTCAGCGTCCCGCACGGCTGCGAGGCGTCGCCCACCACGAAGATCGAGATCCAGATCCCCGAGTCGGTGCTCTCGGTGACACCGACCCGCAACCCCTACTACGACCTCGAGGCCACCATCGAGCAGCTCGACGAGCCGCTCACCGACGGCCACGGCAACGAGGTGACCGAGCGCACCTCCTCGATCGTCTACACCGCCGACACCCCGCTCCCCGACGGCCAGCGGGACACCTTCGAGCTGTCCTTCCAGGTGCCGGACGCCGCAGGCGAGACGCTCGCCTTCCCGACGATCCAGACCTGCGAGAAGGGCTCGACCGACTGGACCCAGGTCGCGGCCGAGGGACAGGACGCGGACGAGCTGGAGTCCCCCGCGCCGTCGTTCGAGATCCTCCCCGCGAGCGGCGAGGGCGGCCACGGCGACGAGGCCGAGGAGTCCGCCGAGCAGACGAGCGAGGAGTCGACCGACGCCGGGTCCGGCAGCGCCCCCGCGACCGAGGACGCGGCCGCCGCCCCTGCTGAGGACGACAGCTCCGCAGCCCTCGGCTGGGTCGGCCTCGGCGCCGGTCTGCTCGGCCTCCTCGCGGGTGGCATCGCCCTGGCCCGGACGCGCTCCACCCCGTGACGTCACGGGCGCGACCGGCGCAGTGGCACCGGGCCCTCCCCCGTGGGTGGGCCCTGGTCGCCGCTGCGCTGGTCGCGCTCGCGCTCGTGCTCGGCAACGGTGCGGCGGCCTCGGCCCACGCCGAGCTCGTCGAGACCGACCCGGCCGAGGGATCCGTCGTCGAGACCGCACCGGAGACCGTCACGCTGACCTTCAGCGAGGCCGTACGCCTCACCTCGCAGGAGATCGCGGTCTACGACGCGCAGGGCGAGCCCGTCGCGTCGACCGCGGGCGCGAGCGGCGAGGAGGTCACCGTCGACCTCACCGGGGCCGCGGACCTGCCCGACGGGACCTACGTCGTGTCCTGGAACGTCCTCTCCGGCGACGGCCACCCGATCGCAGGAGCCCTGACCTTCTCGGTGGGCGCGCCGAGCGCGACGGTGGCCGCGCCCCCCGAGCCCGACACGTCGTCGGCGGTCGTGACCGTGCTGCGCGACGTGGTCACCGTCGCCACCCTCCTCGGGTTGCTGCTGGCTGCCGGCCTCGCCTTCTTCACCGCCTTCGTCCTCCCGCGGTCCTGGACCGGCGCGGAGGTGCGCGGCCGGCTCCGCCGGCTGACGACGTACGCCGCAGGGGCGGGCGCGCTCGGCGCGGTCCTGCAGGTCCCGCTGGCGTCGGTCTACGGCCAGGGTCTCGAGCTGGGCAGCGTCCTGACGTCCTTCGACCCCGGCGCGGTCGTCAACGAGGTGCTGGCTGCCGCGTGCGTCGTCGTGGGCCTGGGGGTCGTCCTCCGGGCGGGGTCGCGATGGCTCGTCGGCGCCGGCGCGCTCGTCGCGCTCGCCGGCCCGTCGTTGGTCGGCCACTCCCGGGCCTTCACCCCGTCAGCACTCCTGGTCGCCGCCGACGTCCTGCACGTCACCGCGGGCGCGGTCTGGCTCGGGGGGCTCGTCGGGCTCGTGCTGACGATCCGGGCCCTGGCCGGTCGCGAGGCGCTGGCCGCCGAGACCCTCGCGCGCTTCTCCACCCTTGCCGGCGGCGTGCTGCTCGCCGTCGCGGCGACGGGCACCTTCCTGGCCTGGCGCATCGTCGGCTCGTGGACGGGCCTGGTCGAGACGTCGTACGGCCGGCTGCTCCTCGTCAAGGTCGCGATCGCACTCGTCGTGGCCGGCATCGGCGGCTGGAACCGCTGGAGGGTCCTGCCGTCGGTGCACGCGGCGGTGGGCTTCGGCGACCGCGAGCGAGCGGCTGCTGCAGTCACCCGGACCGTGCGGGTCGAGGCCGTGCTGCTGGTGGCGCTCCTCGGCGTCACCGGCTTCCTCGTCAACCAGTCCCCGCGCCCGGCGCCGGTCACGCCCGCCTCAGGCACGACGGGCGTCGGGGCCGCGACCGCCGGCGACCTGCGCGTCCTCGCGGTGATGGACCCGCGGCGTACGGGCTCCAACGCGATCCTCGTGCAGGTGCAGGACGCGGCCGGCGAGCCCTACGACCCACCCACCCACCCGGTGGTCTCCGTCAGCACGGACGGCCTCGACATCGGCGAGGTCACCATGACGCCGACCGGCGCGGGCACCTACCGCGGCGAGGTCGTGGTGCCGCGCCCCGGCGAGTGGGACGTGCAGGTGAGCATCCGGCTGAGCCGCTTCGAGAACCCGGTGACGACGGTCAGGCTGACCGTCTCACGCTGAGTCGGGAGCGGGTGCGACGGTGAGCTCGACCGGCACCGTGTGCAGGAAGCCGTCGACGCGCACCTGGACGAAGAGCCGGTAGTCTCCGGGCTCCGCGATGTCTGCGTGGAACGTCAGCTCGGAGCCGTCCTCGGTGACGTCGGGCGCGTCGAGCGGGTGCAGGTGGACCATGGCGCCGGTCTCCGTGTGGAAGCCGGTGACGTGGCTGTAGGAGCCGAGGTAGGTGCCGAGCTCGACCGGGTTGCCCGCGGCGTCGCGCACCACGAGCCGCAGCAGGCCGTTGGGGCCTGCGGTCGGCGCCTGCGAGACCGTCACGTCCACGACGTGGTCCTCGGCGAGCAGGTCGCCCGGGTCACCGGGGGGCAGCGCGAGCGGGCGACCGAGCACCACGTGGTCACCGTTGCCGCCGTCGTCGACGGCGACGAACTCGGTGACGACGCGGTAGCCACCGGCGTCGGGTACGTCGAAGGGTGCGGTCCACGTGCCGTCGTCCGCGCGCGTGGGGTGCAGGTGACGGAAGACGGTGAGGTCGTCGTTGACGACGTAGAGGTGCAGCTCCTTGGTGAGCTCCTCGACGTAGTCGGTGACCGGGTCGCCGTCGAAGTCGTCGATGCGGAACCGCACCTCCCCGATGCCGTCGGGCTTCTCCCGCACCTGCAGCCCGTCCAGCGAGTAGCCCACCTCGGAGACCTGCGTCCCGTCGCCGACGGCCATCGAGACCATCCCGCCCCCGGCGTGGGAGTGGCCGGCTGCGACCTGGGTCTCGGCATCGGCGGAGCAGCCCGCGAGCACGACGAGCGCCGCGACCGACAGCGCGGGGCTGGCGCGGCGCAGGCACATGGTCACCGGGCCAGCGTACGAGGTCGCCCCCGGCTCAGAGCTGCGACTGCACCCCGTTGAGGAGCTGGCGGGCCATCACGATCCGCTGGACCTGGTTGGTGCCCTCGTAGATCTGAGTGATCTTGGCGTCGCGCATCATCCGCTCGACCGGGTAGTCGCGGGTGAAGCCGTAGCCGCCGAGCACCTGCACCGCGTTGACGGTCACCTCCATCGCGACGTCGGAGGCGAAGCACTTCGCGGCCGCACCGAAGAAGGTGAGGTCGTCGTCGCCGCGCTCGGACCGGCCGGCAGCGGCGTACGTCATCTGGCGGGCGGCCTCGACCTTCATGCCCATGTCGGCGAGCATGAACTGCATGCCCTGGAAGTCGGAGATCGACTTCCCGAACTGCTGGCGCTCCTTGGCGTAGTCCAGCGCGTAGTCCAGCGCCCCCTGCGCGACACCGACCGCCTGCGCGGCGATGGTGACGCGGGTGTGGTCGAGGGTCTGCATGGCGGTGACGAAGCCGGTGCCCTCCTCGCCGATCATCCGGCTGGCCGGGATCCGGACCTTGTCGAAGTAGACCTCGCGCGTCGGCGAGCCCTTGATGCCGAGCTTCTTCTCCGGCGCACCGAAGGAGACGCCCTCGTCGGACTTCTCCACCACGAAGGCCGAGATGCCGCCGCGGGTCTTCTTCTCCGTGTCGGTCACGGCCATGACCGTGTAGAACTCCGACTCGCCGGCGTTGGTGATCCAGCGCTTCACCCCGTCGATGACCCACTCGTCACCGTCGCGGACCGCGCGGGTCTTCATGCCACCGGCATCGGAGCCGGCGTCGGGCTCGGAGAGGCAGTAGGAGAAGCCGCCCTCGCCCCTCGCCAGCTTGGTCAGGTAGGTCGCCTTGAGCTCCTCCGAGCCCGCGATCATCACCGGCAGCGAGCCGAGCTTGTTGACCGCCGGGATCAGGCTCGAGCTGACGCACGCCCGGGCGACCTCCTCGATGACCAGGACGGTGGCGAGCGCGTCGGCCCCGGCACCGCCGTACGCCTCCGGCACGTGCGGGGCGTGGAAGTCCGACGCGAGCAGCGCGGCGGCCGCCTCGTGCGGGTAGCGCGCCTCCTCGTCCACCACGGCCGCGAACGGCGCGATCTTCGCGTCGGCGACGGCGCGGACGGCCTCGCGAATGGCCTGGTGCTCCTCGGAGAGGGCGTACATCGGGAAGTCGCTCATGGCCGGAATTGTAGGACGTCCATGCTTTGCGGAGGAGGGGTCTGCAGTGTGGCGAGGACCACCCCGCCACCGGGGTGCGGCGAGGGTGCCGTACGACGAACGCCCGGCCGGTGCCGAGGCACCGACCGGGCGTCCAGGCCGCGGGTCCGGGTCAGCGGACCTTGATCACGACCTTCTTGTCCTTGGACTTCTCGGTGAAGTCGTCACCGAGGTAGAGCACCTTGACCTTGGTCTTGCCGGCCGGGAGGGCCTTCTTGAGCTCGACCTTGACCTTGCCCTTGGCGTTGAGCACGCCCTTGCCGAGCGTCTTCTTGCCGAGCATCACCTTGACCTTGCCGGTCGGGACCTCGTTGGCGGCCTCGACGACGACCTTGAGCTTGGTCTTCTTGCCCAGCGGGGTGACCTTCTTGGTCGGCGTCGCCACGGTGGTCGACTCGTTCTCGGCCAGGACGATCGAGCCCAGGCTCGTCGGCGAGCCCGCCTTGAGGGCGCACGGCACGTCGGCCAGCATCGTCACGTCGCCCTGCTTGGTGGCGGTGAACTTGAACGCCGAGGGGACCACGATGTCGTAGGTGCCGGCACCGGGCAGGTTGACCGGCACGGTGGAGGCCGGCACGGCACCCGCGGTGGTGACCGGGTTCGGCGTGTTGAGCGTCAGCGGGGTGTTGGCCGTCGTGGGCACCGCGGTCTGCGGGAACCGGGCGTTCTGCAGCGGCAGGGCGGCGGCGTCGGAGGACGACAGCTCGTCCAGGGACGCCACCATGTCGTTGGAGAAGCCACCGATGGTGGTCGCACCGAACAGGCCCTTGGCGGCGTCGACGACGTCGCCGGGGAGCGTCACGCTGAGCAGCACCGGGATGGCCGGGGCGTCGAGGCCGGCGTTGGCGGCCGCGGGCAGCGTGGCGGTGATCGACACCGGGATGTCCCGGGCGCCGAGGCTCGGGAAGGTGCAGGTGTAGGTGGTGGCCGCGGTGGCCGCCTGGGCTGCCGGCGCCGCCAGGGCGACGAGCGCACCGGCGCTCAGCGCGCCGGCAGCAGCGAGGGCGCCGAGGCGCCGGGATGCAGTGTGGGGCATGGGGTGGTTTCCCTCCGTGGAAAAGTGTGACGGTGGTCATCCCATCACATGTGACCCCTCCTGCACATCCGCCACACCCGTCCGACTACCAACGGGTAACCGTCGCTGCGGCGCATGCCCCGGCACCGGTGGCGCCGAGCGTTATCGTGACCGGGTGAGCGCGGACTGGCAGGACCCCCGGACCATCGAGAAGATGCTCGACGACGCCGAGACGTGGGCCGTCGTCGGGCTCTCCGACAATCCCGCTCGCACGGCGTACTCGATCGCCACGCTGCTGCAGGAGAGCGGCAAGCGGATCGTTCCCATCCACCCCGACGCCCCTACCGTCCTCGGCGAGCAGGGGTACGCCACGCTCGCCGAGGTGCCCTTCCCCATCGACGTGGTCGACGTGTTCCGCCGCTCCGACGCGGCCGGCGAGTTCGCCGACCAGGCCGTCGCCATCGGTGCGGGTGGGGTCTGGTTCCAGCTCGGCGTCGTCGACGAGGCGGCCTTCGAGCGCACCACGGCCGCGGGCGTGCCGATGGTCATGGACACCTGCCCGGCCATCGAGTGGCGCCGACGCGGTCGCTGACCCGCGTCAGCCCTCCCACACCAGCGCGACGACGTGCGCGGCGATGGCGAGGCTGGAGGTCGCGGCGGGCGACGGCGCGTTGCGGATGCAGGTGATCTGGCCGGAGCTGGTGATCCGGAAGTCGTCGACCAGGCTCCCGTCGCGCTCCACGGCCTGGGCGCGTACGCCGCTGCCGGCGCGGACCACGTCGTCGGCACCGATGTCCGGGACGTAGCGCTGCGCCTTCGCCATGTAGGCGCGCTTCGACAGCGACCCCCGCACCTCGCTCGCACCCGTACGCCAGTGGGCGTGGGCCAGGTGCCAGAAGCCCGGCCAGCCGAGGGTGTCGCGCAGGTCGGCGGCCGAGACGTCGCGGCGCCGGTAGCCCTCGCGCCGGGTCGCCAGGACCGCGTTGGGTCCGACCTCGAGCCCACCGGTGACGCGGCGGGTGAAGTGGACGCCGAGGAACGGGTAGCGCGGGTCGGGCACCGGGTAGACCATGCCGCGGACCAGGTCCTGCTTGGCGGCGGAGACCGCCATGTACTCCCCGCGGAACGGCAGGATCCGCGGTCCGACCTGGCCGTCCACCTGCGCGGAGACGCGGTCGGCGTGCAGGCCGGCGGCGACGACCAGTCGGTCCACCACCACGGGTGCGTCCTCGCCGTCGACCCGCACGTGGACCTGGCCGGCCCGCCGCTCGATCGCGCCGACCGTTGCGCCGAGCCGCACCTGTCCGCCGGCGGCGGTCACCTCGGCCGCCATCGCCTCGGCGACCGCGACGTAGTCCGTGATGGCCGTGGCCGGGGAGTGCAGCGCCGCCAGGCCGGCGGCGTACGGCTCCACGTCACGGATCTGCTCGGGGGCCAGCCGTCGCAGCCCCGGGACGCCGTTGGCCGTGGCCGTCTCCTCGAGCCGGTCCAGGCGGTCGAGCTCGTCGCGGTCGACGGCGACGACGAGCTTGCCGCACTCGTCGTAGGCGATCGCGTGCTCGGCACAGAAGTCGCGGAGCAGGTGGCGACCGCGGGTGCACAGCTCGGCCTTGAGCGTGCCGGGACGGTAGTAGATGCCGGCGTGCACGACCCCGGAGTTGTGGCCGGTCTGGTGGGCCGCGAGGCGGTCCTCCTTCTCCAGGACGATCACGCGGGTCCCGGGTCGCCGGCGCACCAGCTCGCGCGCGATCGCGACGCCGACGATGCCACCGCCGACCACTCCCACCGTCTCGTCCGCCATGGGCATGACGCTGGTGGGTCACCGTGCCCTGCGTCAAGCCACAATGGCGGTATGCGCGACCTCCTCGTCCCCTCCGGCCCCGGGCTGCCCGACGGCCTGGTCGTGCCCGCGGCCGAGCTGGTGGAGCGGTTCTCGAAGTCGCCCGGACCCGGCGGCCAGTCGGTGAACACGACCGACTCGCGCGTGGAGCTGGAGTACGACGTTCGCTCGTCCGCAGCGCTCACCGAGACCCAGCGGAACCGGGCGCTGCGCCGCTGGCCCGAGGGACGGGTGTCGATCGCCGCGTCCGAGCACCGCTCCCAGCACCGCAACCGGGTCGCGGCACGTGAGCGGCTGGCCGACCTGCTGCGCGAGGCGCTCGCCCCGCCTCCGCCTCCCCGACGTCCGACGCGACCCAGCCGGGGCTCGAAGGAACGCCGCCTCAAGGCGAAGAAGGAGCGGGGCCGGACCAAGTCGCTGCGGGGGCGGGTGACCGACTGACCGGGGCGGAGCCGCTCCGGGACCTAGGACAGGTCGACGGTGCCCTCGACGGGGGTGATGCCGAGCTGCTCGAGGGCCTCCTGCATCACCCACTGCACGCCGAGGGTGTCGTCGAGCGGCACCAGCGGGCTCTCGGTGCGGCCTTCGGCCAGGCACTCGCCGACGTGGATGATCTCGTGGGAGTACCCGCGGCCGAGCGCCGGCGCGTCGATCTCCTGCGCCGGGTCCCCCTCGCGTCGCAGCACGAGGCGTGTCGGGTGGTGGAACTCCGGGCCGAGCTCGATCGAGCCCCGCGTGCCGATGATCGTCGCCCGCACGCCGGTCGCCGCCTGCAGTGAGGTCGAGAGGGCTGCCCCGCGCCCGTCGTCGTACGACAGGAGCAGCGAGGCGGTGGCGTCGGTGCCGTTGGGGAAGAGCGTGCCCGATGTCGTGACCCGGTCGGGCGTGCCGAGGAAGTGCTGGGCGAAGGAGATGGGGTAGACCCCGAGGTCGAGGACGGCGCCGCCGCCCAGCTCCGGGGCGAAGAGCCGGTGGGTGGGGTCGTAGCGCCGGTGGGCGCCGAGGTCGGCGTGCACCGAGGTGACCTCGCCGATCTCGCCGGCGGCCACCAGCTCGCGCGCCGTGGCCACCGCGGGCTGGAGGCGGGTCCACATCGCCTCCATGCAGAAGACGCCGGCCTCCCGTGCCGCCGCCACGACCTCGCGAGCGCCGTCGAGGGTCGCGGTGAAGGCCTTCTCGACCAGGACCGGGGTGCCGTGCGCGATCGCGGCCAGGGCGAGGTCGCGGTGCTGGGGGTGCGGGGTGGCGATGTAGAGCACGTCGAGGTCCGCGGCGACCACGTCGGCGTAGGTCATGCCGACCACGCCGCGCGGGGACGCGAAGGCCTCGGCCCGCTCGAGGGTGCGGCTGCCGATCGCGACGAGCTCGGCGTCGGGGACGACGGCGAAGTCGTCGAGGAACGCCTCGGCCATCCCGCCGGTGCCGGCGACACCCCATCGCGTCGTCATCAGAACCCCAGCCGGCGCTCGGCGCCCGCGGCGGCCCGGCGTACGACGTCACCCTTGGCGTGGGCGGTCTCGGCGAGCCCGGCCTGGAAGTCGACGAGGCGCTGCTGGAGATCGGGGTCGCTGGTGCCGAGGATCCGCGCGGCGAGGATGCCGGCGTTCTTGGCGTTGCCGATGGCGACGGTCGCGACGGGGATCCCGCCGGGCATCTGCACGATGGAGAGCAGGGAGTCCATGCCGTCGAGGTACTTCAGCGGCACCGGGACGCCGATGACCGGCAGCGGACTGACCGCGGCCAGCATGCCGGGCAGGTGGGCCGCTCCCCCGGCGCCGGCGATGATCACCGACAGCCCGCGCGTGTGGGCCTGCTGGCCCCACGCGATCATCTCGGTCGGCATCCGGTGCGCGGAGACCACGTCGGCCTCCCACGCGACGCCGAGCTCGGTGAGGACCTCGCCGGCGGCCTGCATCACCGGCCAGTCGGAGTCGGAACCCATCACGATGCCGACCTTCGCCTGCTCACTCATGTCACTCACGCTCGCCTTCATTCGCTTTCGTTGCCGAGGTCGCCGCGGAACCAGGCGGCGGCGTGCCGGGCGCGCTCGAGGCAGTCCTCGAGGTCGTCGCCGTAGGCGTTGACGTGGCCGACCTTCCGGCCGGGGCGGAGGTCCTTGCCGTAGAAGTGCACCCGGAGGTGCGGGTCGCGGGCCATCGCGTGCGGCAGCCCGTCGTAGAGCCGGCCGCTGTCGGTGGGTCCGCCGAGGATGTTGACCATCACGGTCCAGCGCGCACGCGGGGCCGGCGAACCCAGCGGGAGGTCCATGACGGCACGCAGATGATTCTCGAACTGGGACGTCACGGCTCCGTCCTGGGTCCAGTGGCCGGTGTTGTGGGGGCGCATCGCCAGCTCGTTGACCAGGATCCGGCCGTCGGTCGTCTCGAAGAGCTCGACGGCGAGGATGCCCGTGACGTCGAGCGCACCGGCGACGCGCAGGGCGATCTCCTGCGCCTGACCGGCGAGGGCGGGCAGGAGGTCCGGAGCGGGGGCGATCACCTCGTGGCAGATGCCGTCGAGCTGGGTGGACGCGACGATCGGGTAGGCGGCGGCCTGGCCGCTGGGGGCGCGGGCGACGAGTGCGGAGAGCTCGCGGCGGAAGTCGACGAGCTCCTCCGCCAACACCTCCACACCGGCGGCGGTCGCGGCGTCGAAGGCGACCTGCGCCTCGGCGAGGGCACGCACCACCCAGACCCCCTTGCCGTCGTAGCCGCCGCGGGTGGTCTTGAGCACGCACGGCAGGCCGAACTCCTCGACGTCGGCGAGCGTCGTGACGACCGCATTGCGCGGGCACGGCACGTCGAGCTCGGCGAGCCGGCGACGCATGACCGCCTTGTCCTGCGCGTGCACGAGGGCGTCCGGCCCGGGACGTACGGCGATCCCGTCCGCCTCGAGGGCGTGCAGGTGTGACGTCGGCACGTGCTCGTGGTCGAAGGTGACCACCGCGGCGCCCTCGGTCACCCGGCGCAGGGTCGGCAGGTGGGTGTAGTCACCGACGACCTGGTCGGGGATCACCTGGGCGGCCGAGACACCCTCGGCCTCGGCGAGCAGCCGCAGCGGCAGGCCCAGGGCGATCGCGGGCTGGGCCATCATCCGGGCCAGCTGGCCACCCCCGATGACGGCGAGCGTGGGAGCGCGGTGCTGACCGGTCGAGGACACGCCCGGAGCCTATAGAAGGTGGCGGCAGGCTCAGCTGGCGACCGTGTCGGCGGCGGTCTCGAAGCGCAGTCCGCGCCCCCGGTGGGTGGTGATGAGGGTGGGGTGGCGCGGGTCGTCGTCGAGCTTGCGTCGCAGCCAGCCGAGGTGCACGTCGATGGTCTTGGAGTTGGTGTAGAACGACGTCTGCCACACGTCTGCCATCAGCTCGCCGCGCGTGACGATGTCACCGGGACGCGCCATCAGCGCACGCAGGAGCTGGAACTCCTTGCGCGAGAGCCTGATCTCGCGCTCGCCTCGCCACACCTGTCCGGTGAGGGGGTCGAGTCGTACGTCCTGCACAGCCAACACGCGCTGAAACTAGGGACGCGGCGCGCCTCAGGTGGTCCTTATGGGGGAATTGTGGCCGACTGGTCTGGTCCACCCGTCGCGACGGCCAGGTCCCTCCGGACGCCCGTCAGTGCCGGCGCACGGCCACGGGCTCGACCAGCCCGAAGCCGCGGACCGGGCGGGCGGGGAGCCGCCGGTGCTCCCACTCGGAGTCCGGCAGGAGGTCTGCGGTGTTCTGGTCGACGATGAGCCGGTTGCGGCGCGCGACCTGGGTCAGGCGGGCGGCCATGTTGACCGGCGGGCCGAAGATGTCACCGAGGCGCTGGACCACCGGACCGCTCGCCAGTCCCAGGCGTACGTCGGGCATCTTGGCGTCGCGACCGATGACGTTGATGATCCCCTCCGCGACGGCCACGCCGTCCTCGGCGGTGGTGGTCACGAAGAGGACCGAGTCGCCGAGGCTCTTGATGATCCGGCCGCCGTAGCGCGCCACGACGTCCTGGCAGCGGCTCTCGAAGACCTCGACGAGGTCGCCGATCTCGTCGCGGTCGAGGGTGTTGGACAAGGCGGTGAAGGACACCAGGTCCGCGAAGCCGACCGTGACGTCGATGGTGTGCAGGTCCTCGTCCTTGGCGCCCATCGCCTCGATGCGGCCGACGGCCGCGGCCAGGTGGCGACGCCAGGAGTAGATCAGCAGGCGCTCGAACGGCGGGTTGACCTCGTGGATCAGGCGCAGGGCCGACCCGATGCGCGAGCCGGTGGCCTCCTCGCCGCGCTCCATCTCCTCCACCCGGCTGACCAGCGTGGAGACCTCCCAGTCCGCGAGCCGCGCCATGGTCTGGCCCACGCCGCGGGTGAGGTTCACGGCCATGTCGAAGTCGACGGCGCCCGCGTCGACGAAGCTCATCAAGGTGGCGACGGCCTCGACGTCGGCCTTGGTGTAGGCCTTCTCGCCGACGAACTCCGGGAAGCCGAGGGCGCGCCACAACCGACGGGTCTCCTCGATCGTCACGCCGGTCTCGGCGGCGACCTCGAGCGCGCTGAACTCCGGCGCGCTCCTCAGGATGGCGTCGTAGAGCTGCTCCCCCGTCGGTCGGTCCGGGGGCGGGTCGGAGGACCCACCCCGCGGCGTCCGGTCAGGAGCCATCGTCCCTGCGGTCGCCACCGGACAACCGGTGGAGCTCGTCGGCGACCAGCAGCTGGATCTGCTCGACCCGCGGGATGTCGTGGAGCAGGACGCTGCCGTCGGTGCTGGCGTCGGAGACGACGAGCGTGCCGCAGCCGAAGATCCGGTCGATCACGCCGATCTCGAAGTCGACGCCGCTGATCCGGTTCAGCGGGATCGTGCGGCCCTCCTTGGAGATGAAGCCGGAGCGCTTGATGAAGCGGCGGTTCGTGAACGTGTAGGTCGTGGTGAGCCACAGCACGACAGGGCGCAGCACCCACCACAGCGCGACCAGCACCGCCACCGCACCGGTGATGGCGCCGACGACCGTGGAGTCGGTGACCCGGCTCAGGGCGATGACAGCAGCCACGAGGAGCACGAACACCAACGCAGGCCCGATGAGCGCCTTGGGATGGGTCCGGGTGGAGACGACGACGCGCTCGCCCTCGTTGAGGAGGTTGCTCGGGAAGGCCACGCGCCGATCATGTCACTAGGCAGCCCGCGCCGCGACGATCAGGCAGGGCGCACGTGCACCACGTCGCCGGCCGCCACGGTGAACGCGCCGTCGTCGGTGCCGACGACGAGCGCCCCGGTCGCGTCGATGTCGAGTGCCTCGCCACGACGTACGTCGCCTCCCGGCAGGTGCACGTCGACGGTGCGCCCGAGCGTGACGCACACGTCGGCGTACGCCCGACGCAGGGCCGCGGTGTCGTCGAGCAGGCCCTGGAGGCCGTGCAACGAGCCGAGGACCTGTCCGAGGAGTCCGGTGCGCTCGACGGGCTCACCGGTCTCGAGCGCGACCGAGGTGGCCAGCGCGATCGGCAGCTCGTCGAGGGTCTGGTCGACGTTGATGCCCACCCCGACCACGGCCATCGGACCGCTGGCGGTGTCGATCCGCTCGACCAGGATCCCGGCGACCTTGCGTCCCGCGCCCAGGTCTCCGCCGTCGACCAGGACGTCGTTGGGCCACTTCAGCGCGATGTCGGGGAGCCGGTCGGCGAGCGCGGCCTGGACGGCGTACCCGGTCAGGAGCGGCAGCCACGACCACGACTCGGGCGGCACGTCGGGGCGCAGCAGCACCGAGAACGTCAGCGACGACCGCGCCGGCGTCTCCCACACCCGGTCCAGCCGGCCGCGGCCGTCGGTCTGGTGCTCGGTGACCAGCACGAGGCCCGGATCCTCCCCGGCGCGGGCCCGGGCGGCGACGGCAGCATTGGTCGACGGGGTCGCCTCCTCCACCTCGATGCGCCACCCCACGGGCGCACCGAGCCGGGCGGGGTCGATGGGTGGGCGCGATGCCGACGAGTCACTCATGGCACTAGATTGCCGGACGGAACCAGACGGATCTAGGCGACCAGGAGACCATCGCGTGAGTGCACAGCCGGGTGAGGGCACCGACGTCCCCGCAGACATCGACATCCACACGACCGCAGGCAAGCTCGCCGACCTCGAGCGCCGCCTCGACGAGGCCGTCCACGCCGGCTCGGCGAAGGCGATCGAGAAGCAGCACGCCAAGGGCCGCGGGACCGCGCGCGAGCGCATCGAGATGCTCTTCGACGAGGGCACGTTCGTCGAGCTCGACGAGCTCGCCCGGCACCGCTCCACCGCGTTCGGGCTGGAGAAGACCCGCCCCTACGGCGACGGCGTGGTCACCGGCTACGGCGAGGTCAACGGCCGCATGGTCTGCGTCTTCAGCCAGGACTTCACCGTCTTCGGCGGGTCGCTGGGCGAGGTCTACGGCGAGAAGATCACCAAGGTCATGGACCTCGCGATGAAGACCGGCTGCCCGATCGTCGGCATCAACGAGGGGGCCGGCGCCCGCATCCAGGAAGGCGTCGTCTCACTGGGTCTGTACGGCGAGATCTTCCGCCGCAACGTGCACGCGTCGGGCGTCATCCCCCAGATCAGCCTGATCATGGGCAACTGCGCCGGCGGGCACGTCTACTCCCCCGCGGTCACCGACTTCACGATCATGGTCGACCAGACCTCGGCGATGTTCATCACCGGACCCGACGTGATCAAGACCGTCACCGGCGAGGACGTCACGATGGAGGACCTCGGCGGCGCACGCACCCACAACACCAAGTCCGGCAACGCCCACTACCTGGCCTCCGACGAGGAGGACGCCATCGAGTACCTCAAGGCGATGCTGTCCTACCTCCCGCAGAACAACCTCGATCCGGCGCCGGAGCTGGACGAGGTGCCGGACATGGAGGTCACCGACGGCGACCGGGCGCTCGACGTGCTGATCCCCGACGGCGCCAACCAGCCCTACGACATGCACGACGTCATCACCGCGGTGCTCGATGACGAGGAGTTCCTCGAGGTCCAGGAGCTCTTCGCGCCCAACATCCTCGTCGGCTTCGGCCGCGTCGAGGGCCGCCCGGTCGGCATCGTGGCCAACCAGCCCATGCAGTTCGCCGGCTGCCTCGACATCGACGCCTCCGAGAAGGCCGCCCGGTTCGTACGGTTCTGCGACGCGTTCAACATCCCCGTCCTGACCTTTGTCGACGTCCCGGGGTTCCTGCCAGGCACCGACCAGGAGTGGCAGGGCATCATCCGCCGCGGCGCGAAGCTGATCTACGCCTACGCCGAGGCCACCGTCCCGCTCATCACCGTCATCACCCGCAAGGCCTACGGCGGTGCCTACGACGTGATGGGCTCCAAGCACCTCGGCGCCGACATCAACGTCGCCTGGCCCACCGCCCAGATCGCCGTCATGGGCGCCCAGGGCGCGGCCAACATCGTGCACCGCAAGACCCTCAAGGCCGTCGAGGACGAGGGCGGCGACGTCGAGGCCAAGCGGGCCGAGCTCATCGACGAGTACGAGACCACCCTCGCCAACCCCTACATCGCCGCCGAGCGCGGCTACGTCGACGCCGTCATCGCGCCCCACGAGACCCGCATCGAGATCATCCGCTCCCTGCGACTCCTGCGCTCCAAGCGCGAGACCCTCCCGCCCAAGAAGCACGGGAACATCCCCCTCTGATGGCCGACGAGGAGAACGTCCCGCTCCTGCGGATCGTCAACACCGACGCCACCCCCGAGGAGATCGCCGCCCTGGTCGCGGTCTTCTCGGCCCTGGGCTCGGCCACGCAGGACGCACCCGAGCGACCCCGCCCCGCCTGGAACGACCCGGCCCGCGGCGTACGTCCGTCGCACCGCAGCGGTGCCGGCGCCTGGCGCGCCAGCGGCCTGCCGCGCTGATCCACGTACCTGCCTCCGACAGTGGAGCCCCCGGACGTACCTAGCGTCCTCAGGCTCCACTGTCGCCGCCCGTCATCCACAGATCGGCCGGTGCGGGTCGTGCAGGCCATGGCCGCGGGTGATCCTCGGAGGATGCCGAAACGTGCCACGAGCGACCTCGACACCGTCGCCCTCGCCCGTCTGCTGCGAGAGCAGGACGGCGGCGTCGATCGGCGCCAGCTCGTCGCTGCCCCCTCGGCGCGTCAGCCACAGACGTACGACGCCTGCTCTGCCGCGGCGAGCTCGTCCCGGTCCACCCCGGGGTCTACGTCAACCACTCCGGCCGCCCCACCCGCGCGCAGCGCCAGTGGGCTGCGGTGCTCGCCTGCGCGCCGGCTGCGCTGCACCGGGAGTCGGCGCTGGACGCGCACGGGATGACGCGGGATGCGATCGCCCTGCTGTCGGACGCGGTGCACCAGGGACTCACCACGCCGACCCGCCTCCTGGAGGTGATCGCACGGCTGCCGCGACTGCCCCGCCGGGCGATGCTGGCCGAGGTGCTCGCCGACGTGTCGGCAGGCACCCGATCGGTCCTCGAGCAGCGCTACCTCCGCGACGTCGAGCGCGCACACGGACTGCCCGAGGGCGAGCGCCAGCTCCGCCAGGGCACGGCCAGCGGCACCGTGTGGCGCGACATCCGCTACGCCGCCCAACGGGCCCTGCTCGAGCTCGACGGCGCCTTCGGCCACCGTGACGCGGTCGACCGGTGGGCGGACCTCCAGCGCGACCTCGACTCTGCTCTCGACGACCACCTCACACTGCGAGCCGGATGGGCACAGGTCCTCGAGCCGTGCCGGCTGGCCCACGTGGTGGCGACGGTGCTCCGTCGGCGCGGCTGGACCGGGCAGCCGCCATCCTGCGGCGCGGGATGCACGGTCGACAGTGGAGTCCCCGGACGGACCTGGCGTCGCCGGGCTCCACTGTCGCCCCAGCCGCGGCGACTAGGGTCGGCTTCGTGACCGAACGCCGCATCGATGCTCTCTGCAACGCCTACGTCGACGACTTCTGCGCCCTCGACCCGCTGACCGCCACCTCGATCGGGGTGGCCGGCCACGAGCACGAGATGACCGACTACTCCCCCGCCGGCTTCGACGCGCGCGAGGCGCTGGCGCGGGAGGCCGTCGCGGCCGTCGAGGCGGCCACGCCGGTCGACGACCGCGAGGCGGCGGCCAGGGACGCCTTCCTGGAGCGGACGCGCCTCGAGATCGAGCTCGAGGAGGCCGGGGTCAACCGGTCGCGGATGTCGGTGCTGTGGAGCCCGCTGCACGAGATCCGGGGCGTCTTCGACCTGATGCCGACCGAGGGCGAGGCGGCCGTCGCGGCGATCGCGGCCCGGCTCGCCGCCGTACCGTCCGCACTCGAGGGGCTGCGCGTCACGCTCTCCGACGAGGCCCGCAAGGGCCACGTCGTCGCGGCACGGCAGTACGCCGAGGTGGCCGAGCAGGTGCGCCGCTGGACGGGGCAGACCGGCGAGGCCGGCGACTTCTACCTCGGTCTGGTGGACCGGCTCGACGGCGGCGACCCCACCCACCTGCGGGCCCTCGCCGGCGCGGCGAGCGCCGCCACCGCGTCGTTCGGGCTCTTCCTCTGCGACGAGCTCGAGCCGCAGGGCAAGGACAAGGAAGGCGTCGGCCGTGAGGTGTACGCCCTCGCCAGCCGCTACTTCCTCGGCGCCGAGGTCGACCTCGACGAGACCTACGCCTGGGGCTGGACAGAGCTGCAGCGGCTCTCCGACCTGATGCACGCCACCGCCGACCGGATCCTGCCCGGCGCCGACGTCGACGGCGCGGTCGCCCACCTCGACGCCGACCCCGCCCGCGTGGTGCACGGCCGCGAGGCCTTCCGCGACTGGATGCAGGCGCTCGCCGACCGGACCCTCGCCGAGATGGCCGACGTCCACTTCGACATCCCCGAGCCGATCCGTCGCATCGAGTGCATGCTCGCGCCGACCAACGACGGGGGCATCTACTACACCGGCCCGTCCGAGGACTTCGAGCGCCCCGGCCGCATGTGGTGGTCGGTGCCCGACGGCATCGAGGCCTTCCACCCGTGGCGCGAGGTCACGACCGTCTTCCACGAGGGTGTCCCCGGCCACCACCTCCAGGTCGCGCAGACCGCCTACCGCAGCGACACCCTCAACCGCTGGCAGCGGCTGATGTGCTGGTGCAGCGGCCACGGCGAGGGCTGGGCGCTCTATGCCGAGCGGCTGATGGAGGAGCTCGGCTTCCTCGACGACCCCGCCGACCTGCTCGGCATGCTCGACGGCCAGTCGCTGCGCGCCACCCGCGTCATCGTCGACATCGGCATGCACCTCGAGCTGGAGATACCCGCCGACAACCGGCTCGGCGCCGGCGGCACCGCGTTCCACCCCGGCGAGACGTGGACGCCCGAGCTGGGCCTGGAGTTCATGCGGCTGCACTGCCGGATGGACGACGAGTTCATCCAGTTCGAGGTCAAGCGCTACCTCGGCCTCCCCGGCCAGGCACCGTCCTACAAGGTCGGCGAACGCATCTGGCTCGACGCCCGCGCCAGCGTCCAGGAGCGGCAGGGCGACGACTTCGACCTCAAGGCCTTCCACCGCGACGCGCTCGACCTGGGCTCGCTCGGCCTCGACCCGCTCCGCGCGGCACTGGAGCGCCTGTGAGGACACCGCTCGTCCTCGCGTCGGCCTCACCCGCACGTCGTACGACGCTGCGCGCGGCCGGGCTGGACCCGATCGTCATCGTGAGCGGGGTCGACGAGTCCCAGCTGGTCGACCTGCCGCCGGCGGAGCTGGCGCTGCAGCTGGCCGAGCTCAAGTGCGCGGCCGTCGCCGGCCGGGACGACGTACCTCCCGACGCGCTCGTCCTCGGCTGCGACTCCGTGCTCGAGCTCGGTGGCGAAGCCCTGGGCAAGCCCACCGACGCGGAGAACGCCCGGGCCCGCTGGCGGGCGATGCGCGGGCGGTCCGGCGTGCTCCACACCGGCCACTGCCTGCGCGAGGCGGCCAGCGGCCGGGTGGCCGCGGCGACCGGCTCCACCACCGTCCACTTCGCCGAGGTGAGTGACGACGAGATCGACGCCTACGTCGCCACCGGCGAGCCGCTCCACGTGGCGGGAGCCTTCACGATCGACGGGATCGGAGGGGCGTTCATCTCCGGGATCGAGGGCGACCACCACAACGTGGTGGGCGTGAGCATGCCCCTGCTGCGCGAGCTCGTCCTCGAACTCGGGCACGGGTGGCCGGATCTGTGGGCGTGACCCGATAGCATCCCGAGCGTGGGGAGCGGGGAGCCTGGCACGGTGAAGGCAGAGCCCGTTGCCGACCCCGACAACCGGTACGGCATCCGCGAGGAGCGGCTGCTGACCGGTGCGACCGTGATCACGGCCGTCCGCACCGTCGCCTCCGTCGTGCTGGCCGCCATGGCTGCGCACCAGGAGGACCTGACGCTGCTCGTCGTCGCGCTGGTGGTCTACTGGGTCGGCGACATGCTCGACGGGTTCTACGCCCGGGTGCGCGACTGCGAGACCCGCATCGGCGCGGTGCTCGACATCATGTGCGACCGCTTCAACGCCGCCGCCTTCTACATCGGCCTCGCGTGGCTCCAGCCCGACCTCTCCCCGGCGATCTTCGTCTACCTCGCCGAGTTCATGGTGGTCGACTGCTTCCTGTCGATCGCCTTCCTGGCCTGGCCGGTGCGCAGCCCCAACTACTTCTTCGTCATCGACCGCCCGATCTGGCTGTGGAACTGGTCCAAGCCGGCCAAGGCCATTAACAGCGCGCTCTTCGCCGTGCTGCTGCTGGCCACCGGCTGGATGTGGGTCGGGCTGGCCATCGCCTCGGCACTGCTGGTGCTCAAGTGCGTGTCCCTGCACCGACTGGTGCGGATCGGGCTGCCGGTGCCGGAGGCGTCCTCCTGATGTTGTTCTGGAGCGTGTTCGGCGCCTCGATCGCGTCTGCCCTGATCCCGCTCATCAACATCGAGGCCATCCTCGCCGTCTCCATCAGCCAGGCACCGTCGGCGACCTGGGGCCTGGTCATCGCCGCGACGATCGGCCAGATGCTCGGCAAGATCCTCTGGTACTGGGGCGGCATGCACGTCGACCGCGCCCCCTGGGTCAGCCGCCACCTGCAGAAGCCCAAGGCCAAGGCCTCGCTCGACCGGTGGCACGAGCGCGCCGAGGGACGGCCTTGGTTCACCGCCGGGCTGCTCTTCGTGTCCGCGAGCATCGGCTTCCCGCCGTACGCCGTCACAGCCGTGCTGGCCGGCATCCTGCGGGTGCCCTTCTGGGTCTTCTTCGTCACCGGGCTGCTGGGCCGCGGCCTGCGGTTCTGGGCGGTGGTGGGCGGGACCTCGTCGGTCATGCACCTGTTCCAGTAGCGGCTACTCCGCGGCCGACCAGGCCTGGCGCAGGCTGACCCGACCGCCGGTCTGCAGGAGCGCGCGACGGTAGAGCCGCTCCCCCACCCAGACCGTGACGACCGCGAAGCCGGCCAGCAGCCCCAGCGCGAGCAGCGGCTCCCACCACTCGACGCCGCCCGCGAGGATCCGCTTGGGCATCACGACCGCGGAGACCGGCGGGATGTAGGACGCGATGACCTGGCTGCGCCCGTCGAGCGAGAGACCGCCGAAGAACATCGCGAGCATCAGCATGGTCAGCGGGGTCGACGTCGCCTGCAGGTCCTCGGTCCGCGAGGCCAGCGAGCCGGCCACCGCCCAGAGGCAGGCGAGCGCGATGAAGCCGGCCAGGAAGAACCCGATGAACCACGCGGTGGGTCCGGTGAGCGCTGGGACGTAGGACTTGTAGGACGTGAACGACAGGCCGATCAGCCCGACGACGAGGTAGATCAGCAGCTGGATCACCGCCAGGGCGGTGTTGCCGAGGACCTTGCCGGCGAGCAGGTGTCGCAACGGGATCGCCGCGGCGATGATCTCGACGATCCGGCTCTGCTTCTCCTCGATGACCGACGAGGCCAGCTGCATGCCGAAGATCAGTGCCGCGAAGTAGAAGAGGAACACGAAGACGAAACCGACCGCCTCAGCGACCGCCGCCCTCTCCGCGTCGCCGCGCAGGAAGGCCGTCGTGACGGCACTCCCCGCCTCGAGCTCCTCGACCGTCGTGCCTGCTCCGGAGGCGTTCTCGGCCAGCACCTGCTGGCGTACGACCGCCTCGACGACGCTCGTCAGCGACTCCTGCTCACTGGACTCGGAGGTCAGCTCCCACCCGCCGTCGACCGGGTGCAGCCAGGCGTCGACCTCGTCCTCCGTCAGCGCGGTCTCGGCGGCCTCGGCGTCGTCGAGCTCCACGACGGTGACCTGCACCTTGTCGTCGACCTCGGGCGCGGCCTCCTGCACGACGGTGGCCATCGCGACGGCGTCCGGCGTGGCGCCGAGGGTGACCTCGTCGGTCCGCTCGTCCTGCCAGGCGGTGAACCCGATGAAGCCGACGAGCATCACCACCATCAGCAGGGTGCCGATCAGGAAGGACTTGTCGGTGATCCGCGAGACGACCTCGCGGCGGGTCACCAGGAGCCACGCGGGCTCGGCGGTGCCGGTGCTCCTGTCAGGGCTGTGGTCGGGGCTCTGGTCGGTGCTCATGCGGTGGCCTCCCGATAGATCTCGCTCAGCGCCGGGCGGACCCGGACGAACTCGTGGACGTCGCCGCGGCTCGTGGCCTCGGCGATCAGCTGCTGCTCGGCACCGGTCCGGCGGACCTCGACCAGGGCGGTGGTGCCGTCCAGGTCGAGGACCTCGAGCCCGCTGTGGTCGCGGACCCAACCGGCATCGCCGCCGAGCACGAGCCGGAAGCGCGGCACCCCCGCGTCGCGCAGCTCCGACACCGTCCCGGCGGCGACCCGGCGTCCGTGGGCCAGCACGACCAGTCGGTCGCACAGGCGCTCGACCAGGTCGAGCTGGTGGCTGGAGAAGAGCACCGGGATGTCGTCGCGGGTGTATTCGCGCAGGAGGTCCGCCATCGAGTCGACGGCCAGCGGGTCGAGGCCCGAGAACGGCTCGTCGAGGATGAGCGCGGCCGGCTTGGGCAGCACCGACGCGATGATCTGCACCCGCTGCTGGTTGCCCAGGGACAGCTTCTCGAGGTGGTCCTTGCCGCGGTCCCCGAGGCCGAAGCGCTCGAGCAGCTCCTGCACCTGGCTGCGCGCCTCGACACGCCCCATGCCCTTGAGCTGGGCGACGTAGACGAGCTGGTCGATGATCGGCTGCTTGGGGTAGAGCCCGCGCTCCTCCGGCATGTAGCCGAACGTGCGGCGGTCGAGGCGGGTGATCGGCGCACCGCGCCACCTCACCTCGCCCTCGTTGATCCCCAGCACCCCCATGACCATCCGCATGGTCGTGGTCTTGCCCGCGCCGTTGGCGCCGACGAAACCGGTCATCTGACCGGCCGGCACCTCGAACGACACACGGTCCACGGCGGTGGCGTCGCCGAACCGCCTGGTCAGCTCCCGGATCTCCAACATGCCACCGACGCTAGGCCCCGGCGTACGACAGCGGATCCCCCGCGCGACGGAACCTGGGACTGCGCTCAGTCCTCCGTGGGGAGGATGAGCCCGGCCTCGTAGGCATAGATCACGGCCTGCACCCGGTCGCGCAGGTGCAGCTTGCCCAGCACGTTGGACACGTGGGTCTTGACCGTTGCCTCGCCCAGGACCAGCTCTGCGGCGATCTCGCTGTTGGACAGCCCGCGCCCCAGCAGCACCAGCACCTCGCGCTCACGGACGGTGAGGTGGGCCAGCGCCGCCGGCTCGGGACGGTCGGGGGCCGCGTGCTCCGCGGCCATCTTGCCGATGACACGGCGGGTCACCTCGGGGGCGAGCAGCGCGTGGCCGCGCCCGGCAGCGCGTACGGCGTCGAGGAGCTGCTCCGGGCCGGCGTTCTTCAGCAGGAAGCCGCTGGCGCCCGCCTCGAGCGCGTCGAAGAGGTAGTCGTCGCGGTCGAAGGTGGTCACGATGACGACGTGTCCGAGGTCCTCGGCCACGAGGTGGCGCGTCGCCTCGATGCCGTCCATGCGGGGCATCTGGACGTCCATCAGCACCACGTCGGGCCGGGTGGCACGGGCCTGCTCGATGGCCTGCAGGCCGTCCGCGGCCTCGCCGACCACCTCGATGTCGTCCTCGACCGACAGCACCATCGCGAAGCCGGAGCGCACCATGGCGTGGTCGTCGACGAGGAGGACCCGCAACCGCTCGCTCACGTGCCTGCTCCCAGGGGGTAGCGCACCCGCACCCGGTAGCCCCCGGTCACCCGCGGACCGATGTCGACCTGGCCGTCGTGCGTCGCCGCGCGCTCGCGGATCCCGAGCTGGCCCAGCCCGCTGCCGGACGTGCCGTGGCGTGGCCGGCCGTTGTCGACGACCTCCACCTCGGCGTACGCCGTCGGGTGCGACTCGTCGACGCGCACCACTACGGACACGGTGTCGGCGGTGGAGTGCCGGCGCACGTTGGTGAGCGCCTCCTGGACCGTGCGGTAGACCGCGAGGCCGATGCCCCGTGGGAGCCGTTCGGCCGCGTCGGCCTGTGACTCGACCACGTCGAGGCTGACGGTGAGGCCCTGCCCGCTCACCTCGGCGACGAGGCCCGGGAGGTCGCAGACCCCAGCGTCCGTCGTACGCCCCTGCTGGGGTGCATGGGTCTCGCCCTCACGCAGCGTGCCGAGCAGGCGGCGCATCTGGGTGACCGCGTCGCGGGAGGCGTCCTCGACGTTCGACAGGGCCGTACGCGCGGCATCGGGATCGCGGTCGAGCACCCGTCGTGCCGCGCCGGCCTGGATCCCCATCGCGGAGACGCCGTGGGCGACGACGTCGTGGAGCTCGCGGGCGATGCGGAGCCGCTCGTCGACGACGGCCTGCGCGCGGAGCCGGCCGGCCTGCGCGGCGATCGTGGTCGCCTGCGCCTGGAGGCGGTCGCGCTGCCGGGCGGCGCGCCACGAGACACCGCCCCCGATGATGGCGCCGCCGAAGTAGATCGCGTTGACCACGAGGGTGATCCCGACGGCCGCGGGGATCGGTGGGAACAGGCCGACCTGGTCGGTGCCCTGGTCCTCGTCGATCCACTCCTGGGCGGCGGAGCCGACGGCGAACTGCCAGCCGATCCAGGCGAACATGAAGAGGACGATCGTGCCGACCACGACCACCATGGCGCGTCGGTCGCGCGCCCACGCGACGCCCGAGAGCAGCGCGACGAAGTAGACGATCTGCAGGGACATCTGCCCCATCACCTGCGGCATCGTCACGCCCGCCACGAACATGTGCAGCGCAGCCAGGACCGCCACGGTGAGCGGCCACCGGCGGCGGCCCAGCAGCAGCGCAGCGCCACTCGACACGGCCAGCCACTGCGTCCACAGCGGCACCTCGGTGTGCTCGAAGCCGCCGGCGCTCCGCACCAGCTCGAGGGCCAGCAGCCCGATGGCCTCGACGCTCACTGCGAGCACCACGTCCTGGCGCCCGATCACCGGCCGCGGGCGCTCCCACGTGTCGTCCACGCCGAACCACTCGAGGACGCGCTGGCTCGGGCTGGGCATGGGGCGAGGGTAGATCGCCCAGCGGCTCGGCGGATCCGTCGGGAGGGGGAGATCGAGCCGCGATTCGGGGCTCCCGGGCTCTCCACAGGTCTGCCGGTCACTGTCGGACCCTCCTGCTTGTGTGGATCCATGGCCCCCACTCCGCCCCCTCTCACCGCAGCCGCGATCGCGGCGATGCGGCACGAGGTGCGGGCGTCCCTGGACGGCCGGAGCGGGCTCGACGACGCCGGCCGGATCGACGCGATCCGCGCGCTGGAGCAGCTCGCGTGCACGGTGAGTGCCGCGCAGGCCGCCCTCGCCGCAGAGCTCGCCGACTCGGTCGAGGCCGACCACGAGTCGCTGGGCATCCCCGCCGAGAGGCGCGGTCGCGGCGTCGCCTCCAGCATCGCGCTCGCCCGACGCGAGTCACCGCACCGGGGCCAGCGTCATCTCGGGTTGGCGCGCATCGTGCGGCGCGAGCTGCCCCGCACGTGGGCGGCCTGGCGGGCCGGTCGCATCACGGAGTGGCGGGCCACCCTCATGGCCCGGGAGACCGCGTGCCTCACTCTGGAGGACCGCCTCGCCGTCGATGAATTCGTCGCCGCCGATCAAGAGGCGTTCGAGGCCATGAGTGACCGCCAGGTGATCGCCGCCGCGATGGCCGAGGGTGCGCGGCTCGACGCCGAGGCTCACGTCTCGCGACGCCGCAAGGCCGAGTCCGAGCGACGTGTCTCGATGCGACCCGCTCCCGACACGATGGTGTGGCTCACGGCGCTGCTGCCGGTGGCGGACGGTGTCTCTGCCTATGCCGCACTGCTCCGCGACGCCGACAGCGCGCGGGCTCACGGCGACCAGCGGTCCCGGGGTCAGGTGATGGCTGACGAGCTGGTGCGCCGGGTGACGGGCGGCGCCGGCGAGGTGAGCACCGAGCCTGCGGACCGGCCCGTCGCCCTCAACCTCGTCATGCCGCACGACGCACTCCTCGGGAGCAGCGACGACCCGGCCCACCTCGACGGCTTCGGCCTGATCCCCGCCGAGCTCGCCCGCGAGCTGGTGGCCGGAGCGGTGGACGCCGGCGACGAGCTGTGGCTGCGCCGGCTCTACGCCTCGCCGACCTCCGGCGAGCTCGTCGCCATGGACAGTCGGGCGCGCCTCTTCCGCGGTGGGCTGAGACTCTTCATCCGCCTGCGCGACCAGGTCTGCCGCACCCCGTGGTGCAACGCCCCCATCCGCCACGCCGATCACGTCGTCGACGCCGCAGCGGACGGTCCCACCTCAGGCGTCAACGCGGAAGGACTGTGCGAGGCCCGCAACTACGCCAAACGGGCTCCACGCTGGCGGGCCAGACCTGGGCCGGACGGCACCGTGATCACCACGACCCCGACCGGCCACCAGCACCGCAGCCGGGCACCAGCGCTCGCGAGCTTCACTCGCCGAGACGTCCCCCGACTGACCGTCGACTACGTCCTGGCGACCTGAGTCCGCTTCCCGATGCCAGACTCGACCCCATGACCGTCGCCAAGTCGCTCGCGCTCTTCGCCCTCGCTGCGCTTGCGGAGATCGGCGGCGCGTGGCTGGTGTGGCAGGGCGTGCGCGAGCACCGCGGCTGGCTCTGGATCGGCGGGGGCTTCATCGCCCTCGGCCTCTACGGACTGGTCGCCACGCTCCAGCCGGACGCCAACTTCGGGCGGATCCTCGCGGCCTACGGCGGCGTCTTCGTCGCCGGTTCGCTGGCGTGGGGCATGGTCGTCGACGGCTTCCGTCCCGACCGCTACGACGTCGCCGGCGCCCTGGTCTGCCTGGTCGGCGTCGCGGTCATCATGTACGCCCCGCGCACTGCCTAGGCAGGACTCACTCGACCGGCAGGCCGAGCCCCCGGGCGATGAGCATCCGCTGGACCTCGGAGGTGCCCTCGCCGATCTCGAGGACCTTGGCGTCACGGTAGAACCGGACGACCGGGTACTCCTCCATGAAGCCGTAGCCGCCGAAGACCTGCGTGGCGATCCGCGTCGCGGTGACGGCCGACTCGGTGGCGTAGAGCTTGGCGACCGCGGCGGCCTGCTTGAAGGCGCCCATGGACACCGACGAGCCGGCGTCCATGGCGTCCTTCATCGCGGCGGCCTTGTAGGTCAGCAGGCGCGAGGCGTCGAGCATCACCTGCAGGTCGGAGACCTGGAAGGCGACACCCTGCTTGCGACCGATGGGGCCGCCGAAGGTCTGCCGCTCGCCGGCGTACTGCAGCGACATGTCGAGGCACGCCTGGATGCAGCCGACCGCGAGCGCGGCGATCGCGACGCGGCCGTCGTCGAGGGTGGCGAGGAACTGGGCGTAGCCGCGGCCGCGCTCACCGAGCAGGTGGGCCTCGGGGACGCGTGCGTCGACGAAGGAGAGCGGGTGGGTGTCGGACGCGTGCCAGCCGAGCTTGTCGTACGCCTTCTCGGCCGTGAAGCCGGCCGTACCCGAGGGCACGATGATGGTCGAGATCTCCGGGCGCCCGTCGGGACGCTCACCGGTGCGCGCCGTCACGGTGACCAGCGAGGTGATCGAGGATCCCGAGTTGGTGATGAACTGCTTGGCGCCGTTGACGACCCACTCGCCGTCGTCGAGGACCGCCTTGGTCTTGGTCGCACCGGCGTCGGAGCCGGCGCCCGGCTCGGTGAGGCCGAAGCCGGCGACCTTGTCACCGGCGACGAGGTCGGGCAGCCACGACTGCTTCTGCTCCTCGGTGCCGTAGGTGAGGATCGGGTTGATGCCGAGGCCCACTGCGGCCTCGAGCGTGATGCCCATCGACTGGTCGACGCGGCCGATCTCCTCGATGGCCAGGCACAGCGACGTGAAGCCACCGTCCTCCCCCGCCATCCCGGCACCGCCGAACTCCTCCGGCGCGGTGAGGCCCATCAGCCCGAGCGCTCCCATCTTCTGGACCACGTCGGTCGGGAAGTGGTGATCGCGGTCCCACTGCGCGGCGTGCGGCGCGATCTCGGCCTCGGCGAAGTCGCGGACGCTGCGGCGGAACTGCTCGTGCTCGGGGGACAGCTCGAAGGTCATGCTCAGCATGCTAACGCCAGAGGTTAGCGATCGCTAACCCCCAGGATCGGTGTGACGGACGCGATTCCCCACCCACTGTCGTACGGGGTTAGATTAGGCGAGCCTAAGCAAAGTTCTCGCCCGACGAAGGACACCCCCGTGACGACGTCCCCCCGCCGCGCCGCCTCGCGCCTCAGCGTGACCCTGGCCGCGACCCTGCTGACCGCCTCGACCCTGTCGGGCTGCGGCCTCCTCGGCTCGCCCGACCTGGTCATCTACAACGCGCAGCACGAGCAGCTGCTCGACGAGATCATCCCGCTGTTCGAGGAGGAGTCCGGTCTCGACGTCGAGCTGCGCAGCGGCAAGGACCTCGAGATGGCCAACCAGATCGTCGAGGAGGGCGACGACTCACCCGCCGACGTGTTCCTCACCGAGAACTCCCCGGCCATGAGCATCGTCGACAACGCCGGCCTCTTCGCCGAGCTCCCCGAGGCCGCGACGGCGACCATCCCGGAGCAGTACGTCCCCGCGGACCGCACCTGGACCGGCTTCCTGGCCCGCTCGACCGTCGCGATGTACAACACCGACACCATGACCGAGGCCGACATGCCTGCCTCGATCCTCGACTTCGCGGACCCCGAGTGGGAGGGCCGGGTGGCCTTCTCCCCCACCGGCGCCGACTTCCAGGCGATCGTGTCCGCCGTCCTCGAGCTCGAGGGCGAGGAGGCCACTGCTGCGTGGCTCGAGGGCCTCGAGGCCAACGGCGTCATCGTGCAGAACAACCTCGTCGTCATGCAGTCGGTGGACTCCGGCGAGGTCGACGCCGGCATCGCCTACCACTACTACTGGTACCGCGACCGCCAGGAGAACGGCACCGACTCGGACAGCTCCGAGCTCCACTTCTTCGGCGACCAGGACCCGGGTGCGTTCCTCAGCATCTCCGGCGCCGGCATCCTCGCCAGCAGCGAGAAGAAGGACGCCGCGGAGGAGTTCGTCACCTGGTTGACCGGCACCGACGCGCAGCAGGCGATGGCGGAGTCGTACGCCCTGGAGTACCCGCTCAACCCCGACGCCAGCCTCAACCCCGACGTCAAGCCGTTCGACGAGCTCGAGCCGCCGGAGGTCGACGTGTCGAGCCTCAACGGGCCGCAGGTCACCGACCTGATGACCGCGGCAGGCCTGCTCTGACCACGCTCTCCTCGACCACCGGGCGACGTACGCCGCTCCTGCTGCTCGCGGCGGGGACGGCTGTCGCCCTCCTGGCGCTGGTGCCGTTGGCCTACGTGGCGACCTATGTCGTGCTGATCGGGCCGAGCGAGCTCTGGCAGCTCCTGGCCCGCCCGCGGATCGTCGAGCTGCTGCGCAACACGATCACCCTCGCCGTCGCGTGCATGGCTGCCACGGCGGTCCTCGGCGTCGCGCTCGGCCTGCTGGTGGAGCGCACCGACCTGCCCGGCCGACGGCTCTGGCACGGCCTCCTCGTCGCACCCCTCGCGGTGCCCGCCTTCGTCAACGGCTACGCGTGGGTCTCCCTGGACCGCAGCGTCCACGGGTTCGCCGGCGCCTTCGTGGTGGTGACGCTGTCCTACTACCCGCTCGTCTACCTCCCTGTCGTCGCGATGCTCCGTCGCCTCGACCCCGCCCTCGAGGAGTCGGCCTGGTCGCTGGGCCACTCCCGCGCCCGCACCTTCCGCACCGTGGTGCTGCCCCAGCTGCGTCCCGCCCTGCTCGGCGGCGCCCTGCTGGTCGGGCTGCACCTGCTGGCCGAGTTCGGCGCGCTGTCGCTGCTGCGCTTCCCGACCTTCACGACCGCCATCTACGACCAGTACGGCTCGACCTTCAACGGGGCCGCGGCGACGGCGATGGCCGGTGTACTGGTCCTGCTGTGCCTCGTCCTGCTCATGGGCGAGCTCCGACTCCGCGGTGACCGCCGCTACGCCCGCATCGGGCGCGGCGCGGCCCGGGGTGCGACGCCGCTGGCCCTCGGTCGCTGGCGCTGGCCGCTGCTCGGCGCGGTCGGCGCGGTCGTGGCGCTCGCCGTCGGCGTGCCCGCCTTCTCGCTCCTCCGCTGGCTGGTGGCCGGCACCTCGACCGAGTTCCCCCTGGCCGAGCTCGGCGCCGCCCTCGGCTCGACGGTCGTGCTGGCGCTGACCGGCGCCGTCGTCACCACGCTGGCCGCGGTGCCGGTGGTGTGGCTCGCCGTCCGCCACCGCGGCTGGGCCTCGACGGTCATCGAGCGCAGCACCTACGTCGCCAACGCGCTGCCCGGCATCGTCGTCGGCCTCGCGCTGGTGGTCGCCTCGCTCCGCCTGGTGCCGGTGGTCTACCAGACCGCCGGCCTGCTCGTCGCGGCGTACGCCATCCTCTTCCTGCCCCGCGCGGTCGTGACGGTGCGGGCCGGGCTGGAGCAGGCGCCCGTCGTGCTCGACGACGTCGCCCACAGCCTCGGCAGCGGACCGCTGGAGACCGCCCGACGCGTCACCCTGCCGCTGATCGCACCCAGCCTGGGCGCGGGCGCTGCCCTGGTCTTCCTCGCGATCTCGACCGAGCTGACCGCCACCTTGATGCTCTCCCCGATCGGCACCCGCACGCTGGCCACCGAGTTCTGGTCGGCGTCGTCGGAGCTGCGCTACGGCGCCGCAGCCCCCTATGCGCTGCTGCTGGTGCTGGTGTCGATCCCCGCCACGGTCCTGCTGATGCGCATGGACACGCCTGCCGCCGAGAGGCTTCCTGCATGAGTAGCCTGACCCTCACCGGCGTGACGAAGTCCTTCGCCGACACCCGCGCGGTCGACGACGTCACGCTCCACGTCCCGCACGGATCGTTCACGACCGTGCTCGGCCCGTCGGGGTGCGGCAAGACCACCCTGCTGCGCCTGATCGCAGGCTTCCTCGTCCCCGAGTCCGGCAGCATCGCCTTCGGCGACCACGTCGTGTGCGGCGACGGCGTACGACCGGTGCCGCCGCAGACCCGCCGGGTCGGCTACGTCCCGCAGGAGGGCGCGCTCTTCCCGCACCTCGACGTGGCCGCCAACATCGCCTTCGGCCTGCCCCGCGAGGCGCGCGGCACCCAGTCCGGTGACCGTGTCGCGGAGATGCTCGACCTCGTCGAGCTGCCCGCCGACTTCCGCAGCCGTCGCCCCGACGAGCTCTCCGGCGGGCAGCAGCAGCGCGTCGCACTGGCGCGCTCGCTGGCACCCCAGCCCGCCGTCGTCCTGCTCGACGAGCCGTTCTCCTCCCTCGACGCGGGCCTGCGCGGCAGCACCGCCCGTGCCGTACGCCGTGCGCTCGAGGTCACCCACACCACCGCCGTGCTGGTCACCCACGACCAGAACGAGGCACTCTCCCTGGCCGACCAGGTCGCCGTCATGCGCGGCGGCCGACTCGTCCAGTCGGCGACGCCGAGCGAGGTCTACCTCTCGCCCAGCGACCCGCAGGTCGCGGCGTTCGTCGGCCGCGCCGTGGTGCTCCCGGGCATCGCCACCGCGGCCCACGCCACGTGCGCGCTGGGCCAGGTCGTGCTGACCGAGCCCTCCGACGGTCCCGTCTCGCTGATGATCCGCCCCGAGCAGGTCTACGTCGACCTGGCGCACCCCGAAGGCGAGAGGGCTGGTGTCCGCGGCACCGTGGAGGAGGTCAGCTACTACGGCCACGACTGTGCCGTGCAGGTCCGCCTCGCCGACGGCACCGCCGTCCTCTCCCGGATGTCCGGCGTGCTGCACCCGGCGGCCGGCGACACCGTCCACCTCCGCGTGACCGGGCTCGTCCGGGCCTACCGACCGGCGGAGGCGCCGTGACCGTCACCTCCCCCCAGCCCGCCCTCCTCCGTGGCACGACACCGGTCCTGGCGCACGCGCACTTCGGCGATGCGCCGGCGCTGGTGGCCGACGGCCGGGTCCTGACCCACGCCGGTCTCGCCCGCCTCGTCGCCGATCGTGCCCGCACGTGGGGTCCCGCACGCCGACTCGTCCTGGTCGAGGGCGCCAACGACGTCGACTCGCTCGTCGCCTACCTCGCCGCCCTGCAGCACGGCCACGTCGCGCTCGTCGTCCCTGACGGCCGCGAGGCGCAGCGCGACGCCCTCGTCGCCGCGTACGACCCGGACGTCGTCTGCACGGCCGGGGCGCGCGACGACGTACGCCGCCCGGCGAGCGCGCACGCGCTCCACCCCGACCTGGCCCTGCTGCTCAGCACCTCCGGCACGACCGGGTCCCCCAAGCTGGTGCGGCTCTCGCGCGACAACGTCGCCAGCAACGCAGCCGCCATCGCCGACTACCTCGCGCTCACCCCCGCCGACCGCGCGATCACCGCGCTGCCGCTGCACTACTGCTACGGCCTGTCGGTGCTGCACTCCCACCTCGTCGCCGGCGCGAGCGTCGTGCTGACCGGGCTGAGCGTCGTCGACGAGTGCTTCTGGGACCTCGCGGCCAGCACCGGTGCCACCAGCCTCGCGGGGGTGCCGCACAACTTCGACCTTTTGGCCGGCAGCAGCTTCGAGGCCCGTGACCTGCCCAGCCTGCGGCAGGTGACCCAGGCCGGCGGGCGCCTCGAGCCCGACGCCGTACGCCGCTGGAGCCGGTTCGGTCGCACCCGCGGGTGGGACCTCGTCGTCATGTACGGCGCCACCGAGGCGACCGCGCGGATGGCCTGGCTCCCCCCGGACCTCGCGGAGGACCACCCCGCTGCGATCGGCGTCGCCGTGCCGGGCGGCCACCTCCACCTGGACGAGGCCGTGGACGACCGCCCGGGCGTCGGCGAGCTCGTCTACACCGGCCCCAACGTGATGCTCGGCTACGCCACCTCTCCCGCCGACCTGGCCCGGGGCCGCGAGACCACCGAGCTCCGCACCGGCGACCTGGCCCGCTGCACCGACGGGCTCTTCGAGGTCGTCGGGCGGCGCAGCCGCTACGGCAAGGTCTTCGGGCTCCGGATCGACCTCGAGGCAGTGGAGCGCGAGCTCCGGGACGCGGTCGACCGCCACGCCCGCGTCGTGGCCACCGACCGCGCCGTCCACGTCTTCGTCGCGAGCGGCCGCGGCACCGCGTCCGCCACGGCGCTGGTTGCCGGCCGGTGCGGCGTGCCCGCCCATGCCGTCCGGGTGCACGTCCTTCCCGAGGTGCCGCTGACGAGCACGGGCAAGGCCGACTACGCCGCCCTCGGCGAGCTGGCGGCCCTCGCCGAGACGTCCGATGTGCCGCCCCGGGCCACGACGTTGCGGGCCGACTACGTCCGGGTCCTCGGCCGGCCGGACGCTGGGGACGGCCACTCCTTCGTCGACCTCGGCGGCGACTCCCTGTCCTACGTCGAGCTCGCGACCCGGCTCGCCGACCGGTTCCCGCGCGGCCTGCCGGCCGGCTGGCACACGCGCAGCATCGCCGAGCTGGAGCGCCTGGCCGCCGCGGACGCGGCGAGCGCGACCGCCACCGGGGCCGTGCGGCCGAGGTGGGCGCGGGTCGACACGACGGTCACGCTGCGGGCGCTCGCCATCCTGTTCGTGGTCGCCAGTCACGTCGACCTGATCGGCCTCGAGGGCGGCGCCCACCTGCTGCTCGCCCTCGCGGGCTTCAACTTCGCCCGCTTCCAGCTCTCCGCGCCCGGCGACGCGCGCGCCCGTCTGCGCCAGGGGATGTCCGGCCTGGCCCAGCTGATGGTGCCCTCGGTGCTGTGGGTCGGCGCGGTGGCGCTCCTGCTCGGCAGCTACGACCTCACCACGGCCCTGTTCGTGCGGGAGCTGGTCAACAGCTCCGAGTGGGACGACCAGTGGCAGCTGTGGTTCATCCAGTCCCTCGTCTGGATCACCGCCGGCGCCCTCGCGCTCACCTGCCTGCCGGTGCTGCACCGGCTCGAGCGACGCGACCCCTTCCGCTTCGCCCTCGCCGTGCTCGCCGTGGCGACCGTCGCGCGCTTCGCCGAGGTCGGCCTGCGTGCCGGGCACACCCAGCGCTACACCACGCTCGTGGTCGCCTTCTTCTTCGTCCTCGGCTGGGCCGCCGCGCGGGCGTCGACCACCCGTCAGCGGGTGCTCGTGTCGACCCTGGCCGCCGCACTGACCATCGGCTTCTTCGGCGAGCCGCACCGCGAGGCCATCGTGCTGGGCGGCTTCCTGCTGATGCTGTGGCTGCCCCACGTGAGCCTTCCGCCGCTGCTGGCTCGAGCCGCGGGCGTGCTCGCCGGGGCGAGCCTGTTCATCTACCTCACCCACTGGCAGGTCTACCCGTCGCTCGAGGACGCGGGCCACCCGTGGCTCGCGCTCGCCGCCTCGCTCGCGGTCGGCATCGCCTACGGACGCGTCGTACGTCCGCTGCATCAGGCTGTCGGCCGGGCCGTGATCGGCTCGCGGTAACCTGCCCAGCGGTAGGCCCCCTCGGCCACCGGTTGCCGCCCAGTCCAGTGTCACCGCCAGGAGTTCTCGCGTGAGCTTGAAGAAGGTCCTCATCGCCAACCGCGGCGAGATCGCCGTCCGTGTCATCCGCGCCTGCAAGGACGCCGGCATCGGGTCCGTGGCGGTCTACGCCGACCCCGACCGGGACGCCCTCTTCGTCCGGCTCGCCGACGAGGCCCACGCCCTCGGCGGTGCGACCCCGGCGGAGTCGTACCTCGACATCGCCAAGATCATCAAGATCGCCGCCGACACTGGCTCTGACTCTGTTCACCCCGGCTACGGGTTCCTCGCCGAGAACGCCGACTTCGCCCAGGCCGTGATCGACGCCGGGCTGATCTGGATCGGCCCCCCGCCCGCCGCGATCGAGGCGCTGGGCGACAAGGCCAAGGCCAAGCACATCGCCGACCGCGCCAACGCCCCCCTCGCGCCCGGCACCAAGGACCCCGTCAAGGACGCCGACGAGGTCGTCGCGTTCGCCGAGGCCAACGGCCTCCCCGTCGCGATCAAGGCCGTCTTCGGCGGCGGCGGGCGCGGCCTCAAGGTCGCCCGCACCCTCGAGGAGATCCCCGACGCCTACGAGTCCGCGGTGCGTGAGGCCATCTCCGCGTTCGGTCGCGGCGAGTGCCTGGTCGAGAAGTTCCTCGACAAGCCCCGCCACGTCGAGACCCAGTGCCTGGCCGACCAGCACGGCAACGTCGTCGTCGTCTCCACGCGCGACTGCTCCCTGCAGCGCCGCAACCAGAAGCTCGTCGAGGAAGCACCCGCGCCGTTCCTCACCGACGAGCAGGTCAGCGAGCTCTACGAGTCGTCCAAGCGCATCCTGACCGAGGCCGGCTACTACGGCGCCGGGACGTGCGAGTTCCTCGTCGCCCAGGACGGCACCATCTCCTTCCTCGAGGTCAACACCCGCCTCCAGGTCGAGCACTGCGTCTCCGAGGAGGTCACCGGCATCGACCTCGTGCGCGAGATGTTCCGCATCGCCGCCGGCGAGGAGCTCGGCTACGGCGACCCCGAGATCCGCGGCCACTCCATCGAGTTCCGCATCAACGCCGAGGACGGCGGGCGCAACTTCATGCCCGCCCCCGGCACCCTGTCGGCCTGGTCACCGCCGTCCGGCCCCGGCGTACGACTGGATGGCGGGTACGAGAACGGCGAGACCATCCCCGGCTCGTTCGACTCCCTCATCGCCAAGCTCATCGTCACCGGCACCACCCGCACCCAGGCCCTCGAGCGCTCACGTCGCGCGCTCGACGAGTTCGTCGTCGACGGCATGCCCACCGTCATCCCGTTCCACCGCGCCGTCGTGCGCGACCCCGCGTACGTCGGCGCCTCCACGCCCACGGGTGAGGGCGAGTTCACCGTCTACACGCAGTGGATCGAGACCGAGTTCGACAACCAGATCGAGCCCTATGCGGGTGAGCCGGCCGACGCCGGCGAGCCGGCCGAGCGGCAGAAGGTCACCGTCGAGGTCGGCGGCCGTCGCCTCGAGGTCGTCCTCCCCGCCGGTCTCGGCGGGCTGTCCGGGTCAGGGGGAGCCGGCTCAGGCGGCGGTGGCGCGAAGAAGGTCAAGCGGTCCGCCAAGAAGGCCGGCACCGCGGCCTCGGGCGACGCCGTCACCTCACCCATGCAGGGCACCATCGTCAAGGTCGCCGTCGACGAGGGCCAGGAAGTCGCCGAGGGCGACGTCATCGTCGTCCTGGAGGCCATGAAGATGGAACAGCCCCTCAAGGCCCACAGGTCCGGCACCGTCACGGGCCTCCAGGCCGAGGTCGGCGCCACCGTCACCAACGGCGCCGTGATCTGCGAGATCAAGGACTGACCCCTGCGGTCCGCCGGCCCACCCACTGTCAAGCGCTCGAAATGGTGGCTGGACCACCGCCCCAACCGCAAGTTAGATAGCAAGCACTCACTATCTATGTGAGACTGGCTCCGTGATCGAGACCTCCCCCGCACGTCGTACGCAGGCCGAGCGCCGCGAGGGCACCATCGGCGCGCTGCTCGACGCGACGGTGACCTGCCTGACCGAGCGCGGGTACGCCGCCACGTCGACCGCCGCGGTCTGCGCAGCGGCCGGCGTCAGCCAGGGCGCGCTGTTCCGCCACTTCCCCACCCGGCAGGCGCTGCTGGTGGCGACCGCGGAGCACGTCGCGACGCGCAACGTCGAGGCGTTCCGCGCCACTGTCGGCTCTGACGTCGAGACGGTCGACGACGTCGTCGCGGTGCTCAGCCACCTGCGTACGGCCGTGCTCTCCCCCGCCAACCAGACCTGGCGTGAGCTGCTGGTGGCGGCCCGCGCCGACGCCGACCTCCGCGCCGCCCTGCTCCCGGCCCGCGAGTCGCTGCAGGCCCAGCTGCTCGACACGGCGGCCGACCTCTGGGTCGACCGACTGCGTGGCGACGACCTCGGCGCCGTGCTGAGCATCGTCGTCAACATGCTCGACGGCCTCGCCTTCTCCGCACTGGATCCCGATCCCACCGCCGCTCCCGGCCGCACCGTCGAGCGGGCCCTGCGCCTGCTCGCTGAGATGGTCGTCCACCTCTACCCCCAGCAGGAGAACCGATGAGCACCACCGACCTCGACACCGCAGCCGACTTCACCCCCGACGTCATCGTCGTGGGGGCCGGCCTCGCCGGCCTGGTGGCGACCCACGAGCTGGCGCTGGCCGGCAAGAAGGTGCTGGTCCTCGACCAGGAGAACCGCCACAACCTCGGCGGGCAGGCCTGGTGGTCGCTCGGCGGCCTGCTGTTCGTCGACAGCCCGGAGCAGCGGCGGATGGGCATCAAGGACTCCCCCGAGCTGGCGTGGCAGGACTGGCAGGGCTCCGCGCAGTTCGACCGCCTCGGCGACGGCACCGACGGTCACGGCCGCGGCGAGGACTTCTGGCCGCAGCAGTGGGCCAGGGCCTACGTCGACTTCGCGCATCGCGAGAAGCGCGACTACCTCCACGCCCTCGGGCTGAAGTCCCTGCCCTTCGTCGGATGGGCCGAGCGCGGCGACGGTCGCGCGATGGGGCACGGCAACTCGGTGCCGCGCTTCCACCTCACGTGGGGCACCGGTCCCGAGGTCGTGCGGATCTTCGCCGAGCCGGTGGAGCGCGCGGAAGGCGACGGGCTCGTACGCCTCGCCTTCCGCCACCAGGTCGACGAGCTCGTCGTCGAGGACGGCGCGGTCGTCGGCGTCCGCGGCACGGTCCTGGCCGACGACGACTCCGGGCGCGGCGTGAAGTCCGGCCGCGACGCCGCCGGTGCGTTCGAGCACCGCGCGGGCGCGGTCGTCGTCACCTCCGGGGGGATCGGTCACAACCACGAGCTGATGCGGCGCCACTGGCCGACCGAGCGCGTCGGCGCCGCCCCCGACCACATGATCAGCGGCGTCCCGGCCCACGTCGACGGCCGGATGCAGGGGATCTCCGAGGCCGCGGGCGCGACGATGGTCAACAGGGACCGGATGTGGGCCTACGTCGAGGGCATCCACAACTGGGACCCGGTCTGGCCCGACCACGCGATCCGGATCCTGCCCGGGCCGTCGTCGATGTGGTTCGACGCGACCGGCCGCCGGCTCGAGGGCATGTCGGGCGTGCCGGGAGCCGACTCGATCGGCGCCATGAAGCAGATCCTCGCTGCGGGCCACGACTACTCCTGGTTCGTGCTGACCCAGTCGATCATCGAGAAGGAGTTCGCCCTGTCCGGCTCCGAGCAGAACCCCGACATCACCGGCAAGGACCTGAAGTTCCTGGCGAAGACCCGCCTCGCCAAGGGAGCCCCAGGTCCGGTCGAGGCGTTCAAGGAGCACGGCGTCGACTTCGTGGTGGCCGACGAGCTCGGCGACCTCGTGACGGGCATGAACGAGCTGGCCCGCGGCCCGAAGCTCGACGTCGAGGGCCTCGCGCGCGACATCGAGGCGCGCGACCGCGAGATGGACAACGCCTTCACCAAGGACATCCAGGTGATGGCGATCCACAACGCCCGCCGCAGCCGCACCGACAAGCTGGTCCGGGTCGCCAAGCCGCACAAGATCCTCGACCCGGCGCACGGTCCGCTCATCGCCGTACGCCTCAACATCCTCTCCCGCAAGACGCTCGGCGGGCTGGAGACCGACCTCGACGGCCAGTGCGTCGCCGCGGACGGCTCGCGGATCCCCGGCCTGTACGCCGCGGGCGAGGTCGCCGGCTTCGGCGGCGGCGGCGTCCACGGCTACAACGCGCTCGAGGGGACCTTCCTCGGCGGCTGCATCTTCTCGGGACGGGCGGTCGGGCGGGCGCTGGCCCGCTGACTCACAGCCCGACGGTGGCGACGAGCACCCGCAGGTGGTGCTCGAAGAGGTCCTTGGGCTCGGCGAACGCGTCAGCACCGTACTGCCCGAAGACCTCGAAGCTGGTGCACCCGAAGAGGCCGGCCCAGGCGAGCATGCCACGGGCGATGACGACGTCCGGCGCGGTGATGCCCATCTCGCGGCGGATCCTGGCGAGGTCGCGCGACATCCGTCGTGGGCCGACACTCTCGTCAGGGAGGTCGATGGCGCCGGCGACCCAGGCGGCCTCCCAGACCTCGACGAGCCGACCGATCACCCGGGTGCCCGGTCCGGTGGTGCGCTCCGCCGGCGCCTCGTAGCCGGGCACCGGGCTGCCGAAGAGCAGGGCGTACGTCGCCGGCTCGGCGAGCGCCCAGGCGCGGACCGAGCGCCCGATGGCCATCATCCGTGCCGCGTGGTCGGCCGGATCGACCCCTGCCAGGGCCGCGTCCACCGCGTTGCCCAGCTCGTCGTACCCGTCGATGACGAGCAGGGTCAGCAGCTCGTCGCGGCTCTCGACGTAGCGGTAGACCGCGGACGACACGACACCCAGGTCGCGAGCGACGGCCCGTAGCGACAGCGCAGCGGCGCCGTCGGTCGCCAGGTGCTCCCGCCCGATCCGCACGATGTCGCGCATCGTCTGCTCTCGGGCGCGGCTGCGGGGGGTCGAGGCGGTGTCGCTCATGGCTCGATCCTCTCACATGTGCGAGCAGGTATGACGAAAGTGAGCAGTGCTCTTGCTTTTCCCAGGACTGGCGCGCATGCTGGAGAACAGAGAGCACCGCTCTCCTTTCACCACACTCATCCTGGAGATCCCATGAACACCGTCCACGTCGTCACCGGAGCCGGGCCCGTCGGCTCGACCGTCGCCCAGCAGCTCGCCGACAGCGGCCGCCAGGTCCGGCTGCTCACTCGCTCGGGCAGCGGCCCGGAGCACCCCCTCATCGACCGCCGCCGGGTCGACGTCTCGCAGCCCGAGGCGTTGGCCGAGGCCTTCGATGGTGCGATCGCGATCTACCACTGCGTCCACGGGTCGGCCTATGACGCGAAGGTGTGGCGTGCCGAGCTCCCGCAGGCCGAGCGCACGGTGCTCGAGGCTGCAGGTCGCGTCGGGGCGGTCGTCGTCTTCCCGGAGAGCCTCTACTCCTACGGCCCTGTCGACGGGCCGATGACAGAGGAGACCCCCCGCACCGCGACCGTCGGCAAGCTCGGGGTGCGGACGGAGCTGATCGCTCAGCGCGAGGCCTCACCGACGCCGACCGTCAGTGTCGCCGCGTCCGACTTCTACGGACCCCGCGTCCTGACCAGCCACGCGGGAGACCGGCTGGTGCCCCAGGTCCTGGCAGGTCGGACCGTGCGCCCGCTCGGCAGCCTCGACCAGCCGCACTCCTGGACCTACGTGCCGGACCTGGCCGCAGCGATGATCGTCGCGGCCGCCCGCAAGGACCTGTGGAACTCCTTCCTGCACGCACCCACGGCGCCTCCGGTCACCCAGCGCCACCTCGTCGAGGTGGTCGCGAAGGCCGCCGACGTGCCCGCCCCGCGCGTGTCGGCGGTCCCCGGGATCGTGCTCCGCGGCATGGGTCTGGTGCTGCGTGAGATGCGTGGCCTCGTGGAGACCAGCTACCAGTTCGCCCGGCCCTTCGTGCTCGACTCCTCGGCCAGCGAGCAGCGGCTCGGCCTCGCGCCGACTCCCCTGGAGACCGGGATGAAGGAGACCGTCGCCTGGTGGCGCGCGCAGGAGACCGACCAGGAGACGGTGCGCTGAGCCCGGCTGACCGGCGTACGGACGAGTAACCCACGTCACACGCGCCACTCGATAGCGTTCGGCCCATGTTCTCCAAGGTCCTCATCGCCAACCGCGGCGAGATCGCAGTCCGGGCCCTCCGAGCCGCGCGCGAGATCGGCGCGAAGACGGTGGCCGTGTTCCCCCACGAGGACCGCTGGTCCGAGCACCGGATGAAGGCCGAGGAGGCCTACCAGATCGGCGAGCCCGGGCACCCGGTGCGTGCCTACCTCGATCCCGACGCGATCGTCGCGGTCGCCGTGGAGTGCGGCGCCGACGCCGTCTACCCCGGCTACGGCTTCCTGTCGGAGAACCCGGCGCTCGCCGAGGCCTGCGCCGCGGCCGGCATCACGTTCATCGGGCCCAGCGCCGAGGTGCTGACCCTGACCGGCAACAAGGCGCGCGCGATCGCTGCGGCCAAGGCTGCCGGCGTACCGACCCTGGCCTCGGTCGAGCCCTCGACCGACGTCGACGCGCTCCTCGCCGCTGCCGAGGCCCTGCTCGACGAGATCGGCGAGACCCCGCTCTTCGTCAAGGCCGTTGCGGGCGGCGGTGGCCGCGGGATGCGCAAGGTCGACGACCGTGCCGGCCTGCGCGAGGCCATCGAGACCTGCATGCGCGAGGCGGACGGCGCCTTCGGCGACCCGACCGTCTTCATCGAGCAGGCCGTCGTGGACCCGCGTCACATCGAGGTGCAGATCCTCGCCGACGGCACCGGCACCGAGGGCGGCGTGATCCACCTCTACGAGCGCGACTGCTCGGTGCAGCGACGCCACCAGAAGGTCGTCGAGATCGCGCCCGCGCCCCACCTCGACCCCGACATCCGGGCGCGGATGTGCGCCGACGCGGTGCGCTTCGCCCAGGAGATCGGCTACAAGAACGCCGGCACCGTCGAGTTCCTCCTCGACCCGCAGGGCCGCTACGTCTTCATCGAGATGAACCCGCGCATCCAGGTCGAGCACACCGTGACCGAGGAGGTCACCGGGATCGACCTCGTGCAGTCGCAGATGCTCATCGCGGCCGGCGCGACGCTCGCCGACCTCGAGCTCACCCAGGACTCGGTGCAGGTCCGCGGCTTCGCGCTGCAGTGCCGCATCACGACCGAGGACCCCGCCAACGGCTTCCGCCCCGACACCGGCAAGATCACGACCTACCGCTCCCCCGGCGGCCCGGGCGTGCGGCTCGACGGCGGTACGACCTACACCGGCGCGGAGATCAGCCCGCACTTCGACTCGATGCTGGCCAAGCTCACCTGTCGCGGGCGCACCTTCGAGTCGGCCGTGCAGAAGGCCCGCCGCGCCCTCCTCGAGTTCCGGATCCGCGGCGTGTCCACCAATGTCGGCTTCCTCCAGGCCGTGCTCGCCGACCCCGACTTCGCGGCGGGCGGCGTCACCACGTCCTTCATCGAGGACCACCCCCACCTCGTCCGCGCCCGCGTCGGCGGTGACCGGGCGACCCGGCTGCTGGAGTACCTCGCCGACGTCACCGTCAACCAGCCGCACGGCGCGGCCCCGGTGTCGATCTCGCCGTCGAGCAAGCTGCCGGCCCTCGACCGGTCGCAGCCGGTGCCCGACGGCACCCGCCAGCTGCTGCGCGAGGTCGGGCCGGAGGAGTTCGCCCGACGGCTGCGCGCGCAGGACCGGGTCGCCGTCACCGACACCACCTTCCGCGACGCCCACCAGTCGCTGCTCGCGACCCGCGTGCGCACCCGCGACCTCGTCGCGGTCGCCGGGCACGTCTCCCGCACCACGCCCGAGCTGTGGTCCGTCGAGTGCTGGGGCGGGGCGACGTACGACGTGGCGCTGCGCTTCCTGGCCGAGGACCCGTGGGAGCGGCTGGCCGCCCTGCGCGAGGCGATCCCCAACATCGGCCTGCAGATGCTGCTGCGCGGACGCAACACGGTCGGCTACACGCCGTACCCGACCGAGGTCACCGAGGCGTTCGTCCACGAGGCCGCGGAGACCGGGATCGACGTGTTCCGGATATTCGACGCCCTCAACGACGTCTCGCAGATGCGGCCCGCGATCGACGCCGTCCGTGCCACCGGGACGTCAGTGGCCGAGGTGGCGCTGTGCTACACCGGCGACCTGTCCTCGCCGGGCGAGAAGCTCTACACGCTCGACTACTACCTCCGGCTCGCCGAGCAGATCGTCGACGCCGGCGCCCACGTGCTGGCCATCAAGGACATGGCCGGCCTGCTGCGCGCACCGGCGGCCCGCACCCTGGTCACAGCACTGCGCGAGCGCTTCGACCTGCCCGTCCACCTGCACACCCACGACACCCCCGGCGGCCAGCTCGCCACCCTCGTCGCGGCGATCGACGCCGGGGTCGACGCGGTCGACGCCGCCTGCGCGGCGATGGCGGGCACCACCTCGCAGCCGGCGCTCTCCGCGCTCGTCTCGGCGACCGACCACTCGGATCGCGAGACGGGTCTGTCCCTGGCGGCCGTCAACGCGCTCGAGCCCTACTGGGAGGCGACCCGTCGGGTCTACGCGCCCTTCGAGTCGGGCCTGCCCGCACCCACGGGCCGCGTCTACCGCCACGAGATCCCGGGCGGCCAGCTCTCCAACCTGCGCCAGCAGGCGATCGCGCTGGGTCTCGGGGAGAAGTTCGAGCAGGTCGAGGACATGTATGCCGCGGCCAACGACATCCTCGGCAACGTCGTCAAGGTGACCCCGTCGTCCAAGGTCGTCGGCGACCTCGCGCTCGCGCTGGTCGCAGCCGGCGCCGATCCGGCTGCCTTCGAGGCCGACCCCGCGTCGTACGACATCCCCGACTCCGTCATCGGCTTCCTCAACGGTGAGCTCGGCGACCCGCCCGGCGGGTGGCCCGAGCCGTTCCGCGCCAAGGCACTCGCCGGGCGCACGTGGAAGCAGCCGAGCGAGGGCCTGACGCCCGAGCAGCAGGCGGGACTGGCGTCCGACCGGCGCGCGACGCTCAACGAGCTGCTGTTCCCCGGGCCGACGGCAGCCTTCCTCGAGTCGCGCGAGCAGTACGGCGACCTGTCCGTGGTGCCGACCTCGCCCTACCTCTACGGACTCCAGCGCGGCGGCGAGCACCCTGTGCAGCTGCGCGAGGGCAAGACGGTCCTCTACGGGCTCGAGGCGATCAGCGAGCCCGACGAACGCGGCCTGCGCAACGTGATGGCCACCATCGACGGCCAGCTCCGGCCGGTGTCGGTGCGCGACCGCAGCGTCTCCGCCAAGGAGGTGTCGACCGAGAAGGCCGACCCCAAGAGCCCCGGCCAGGTGGCTGCCCCCTACGACGGTGCGGTGACCGTGACCGTGGCCGAGGGCGACACGGTCGAGGCCGGGCAGACGGTCGCGACGATCGAGGCGATGAAGATGGAGGCCTCGATCACCGCGCCCGTCGCCGGCACCGTGAGTCGGCTGGCGGTCCGCACCACCCAGGCCGTCGAGGGCGGCGACCTGGTGCTGGTGATCGGCTGACAGGTGGGGCCAGCGGTCCGGGACTAGCCCGCGACCTGCAGCGCCTTGACCTCGTCGCGGGCCACCACGACCGCGGCACGCTGGCGGGTGACGACCTCGCGGAACCCGGCGCTGAGGTCCATCTCGAGGGCCTTGTCGTACTCGGACACCGCGTGGTCCTCACCGGTGGCCGCGGCCGCGAGCACCGCGCCCGCGTCGTCGCCGGTCAGGGCGTCCTTGAGCGAGAGCCAGCCGCGGTGCACGGCGGCGGCGACCGAACCGCTCTCGTCGACGTCGTCGCCGTACTCGTGGCCGAGCTCGACGATCTCGCGGTGGAACCCGGCGCGCTGCGTCGACAGGCGCCGCAGCGTCTCGGCCCACGCAGGGTGCTCGCTGTCTCGCACCTTGTCCGCGGCCTCGGCAAAACCACGCTCGCCGTCCTTGAGCGTCTCCACGAGCTCCTTGGCGGCCTTCGCGTCGTCCGACATGTGTGTGCTCCTTCGTCAGTGGGTGTCCTGACATGGTCGCCGACCCGGTGTCGCACCGAACCACCCGTCGGGATGACTCCGGCGGGTGGTTGCGGGCCGTCAGCCCTCGTTGAGCACGATCGTGTCGGGGTCCGGCTCGGCGTACTCGGTGACCTCGGGCTCCTCGCCGGTGATCGTCGTGTAGACCTCCGCGGCGACGGCCCGCATCCCGTTGATCTTCGGGTGGAACGGCGCGGCGATGCCGGCGCGGAAACGGGGCCCGTTGACCCACGCCTTCCCCTTGGCACAGACGTCGTGGCCCTCGGAGACGGCCTCCATGTCGACGTACGACGCCCCGGCCGCCGTCGCGCCCCTCTCGAGCGAGGCATTGAGCTGACCGGCGATCTCGGCCACGGGCCCCAGCACGTCGGCCGTGACGCCGACCGCGTCGCAGGTGCCCTCGGTCGGGAGGATGTCGGGATAGCCGACGACGTAGACCGACGCGTCCGGCGCGGCCTTCTGGATGCGGCGCACCGCCTGCTCGATCCGCCCGGCGACCTTGCGGGCATCGGCGGTGAGGTCGGCCACCGGGCAGGGAGCGCCGTCCTGGCACTTGATCAGCGAGTCGTAGATCGCGAAGTCGTTGCCGCCCATGCCGATCGTGACCAGGTCGGTCTCCGCGGTGACGGCGTCCAGCTGGGGGCGGGCGGTGTTGCCGTCGAACATCGTCATCGGTGCGTAGAGGTCCGCCGTCACCGCCGCGGAGCACGAGACGTCGGTGTAGCTGGCGACGTCGAGCCAGTCGGCGAGGAAGGCGGGGTAGTTGTCGAGCGAGCGGGCGCAGCCCTGCGGGTCGGTGCGCATGGTGCCGATGAACGGACCCGCCGAGAACGAGTCGCCCAGGGCGACGTAGTCGATGGTCGAGGTCACCTCGGTGTCGACGGTCAGGTCCGGCAGCGGGCCGTCCGCGTCGGCCGCCCCGCCCGCCTCGCAACCCGTGGCCGCGAGCGCCAGCGCGGCGAGCAGCACCGCCGTCCGTCGAGCACCCGTCACTGGCGGGCCGGACCCAACTGGCGCGGTGCGACGGAGAAGGTGAACCAGTCGGAGTTGAGGCCGAAGTAGGAGCGGACGGTGTCGCCGTCGACGCGCGCGGTCCCGGTGCTGCCGATGAAGGCCATGTCGGTGACCCGGCCGCCCCAGTCGCCGTTGCCGTCGCGTGCGGTGACCTCGATGCTCACGAGGTCGCCGATGGCGGGCCACTGCTTCTCGACCTGGGTGTCGTCGATGGTCGTCGTCCAGGTGGAGTAGCTGGGGTTGGCGAGGCCGTCGTAGGGGTCGGCCTGAGCCACGAGGTAGGGCATGGAGCCGGCCGAGGAGAAGCCGCCGTTGCTCGCGGAGAACTGGGTGAAGGCGGGTCGGCCGTCGTAGTACCGGCCCTGCTTGGCCGTGGCCTTGATCGCCGCGGTCGCGTCGGGGTGCTCGACGTCGACGCCGCCGTAGACCTGGCACTGCGTGGTGTCGCACAGGTCGTAGTGCCCGGCCGACGGGTGCGCACGCTCGAATGCGGCGTAGGTGCGGGCCGCCACCGACTGGGCACTGACCGCGGCCGGCGCCCACAGGGCCGGCACCTCCTGGGGCACGACGCCGCGCAGGTAGGCCTCCATGCTGAGCTTGTTGACCGTCTCCCGCTTGCCCTGGCGCGGCGAGACCGACTGCAGCGTGCCGCGGTAGTCGCGGCGCGCGCCGGGCAGGACCAGGGTCAGGATGCCGTCGAGGGCCGAGAACTCCGCCTCGCCCTTCACCTGCTTCCAGGTCCTCCACCGTCCGCCCTTGGTGTACTGCACCGCGGTGCCGCTGCCGGCGGCGACCAGGCGCCACTTCTTCGCGCCGACCTGCGGCAACCGCCAGGTGCGCTGGCGCGACAGGCTGGCGACCTTGAGGCCACGCTCGGCCGTGACCTGGACGTCACGCCCGGTGTCGGCCGTGATGAGCACGCGGACCTTGCCGCTGATCGTCCCCCACGTCGTGCCGGGGTAGTAGAAGTCGATGATCTGCTGCCACGTCAGGCCCTGCCCGGCCGCCCCCAGGGCGCCGTACTGCGAGAGCCCGTGGCCGTGCCCGAAGCCGTGCCCGGTCAGCGTGATCGCGGTGCTTCCCGGCGTCGCCCACGTCTCGATCTTCCGGCGCTCATCGGCGCTCGAAGCGGCGCTCGCCGGCAGGGCGGGCAGCAGCAGCGCGCTCAACACGAGCGCGAGCAGGATGCGGGAACGGGTCATGGCGTGGCTTCTCCCCCGAGAATCGACGAACAGAACCACCGAGCGTACAGGCGTACGACGAACGCCTGCAGCAGGTCCCTGACACCCGATCGGTGGCATCATGACGGTGTGCTGGGTCGACGGCGCAAGGACAAGCAGCAGCGCGAGCTCGCCGAGCTCGACGCCTTCCGGCACGTGCGCCGCGCAGCCGACGAGGACGTCACCCGCTTCGGCGAGGAGCTGGCCGGCCTGCACCTCGACACGCTCGGGGCCGACCTCGACGAGGCCGTGCGCGCCGACTACCAACGCGCCCTCGACTCCTACGAGGAGGCCAAGGCAGCGCTGGCCCGGTCGGCGACGGCACCGGACGTCACCGGCGTCACGCGGGTCCTGTCCGACGGCCGCTGGTCCCACGCGTGTGTCCTCGCCGCCCAGGCCGGGGAGCCCTGCCCCGAGCGACGAGACCCCTGCTTCTTCGACCCGGCGCACGGCCCGGCCACCCGCGACGTCGAGTGGGCCCCCGTGGGCGGTGTGCCGCGCGCGGTCCCGGTCTGCTTCCGCGACGCCGAGCGACTGGCCCGCGGCGACCAGCCCGAGGTGCGCCTGGTCCGCCTCGGTGACCGGAGGGTCGCCTGGTTCGCGTCCGGTCCGCTCTATGCCGCCTGGGCCGGGGGCTGGTACGCCGAGCTGGTGCGGGAGGGACGCATCGACGCCGAACGGCTGACCATGACGTACGCCGGGACGCTGCCGGGCCAGGGCGGCGTCCAGCTGCCGCTCGCCGCCGGCTGGTCCGATCCCGGCGCCTGGAGCGACGGCGGCATGATCGGCGGTCACGACTACTCCGGCTGGGGCGACGGCGGCGGCGGATTCGGCGACGGCGGCGGGGCCGGCGACGGAGGCGGGGGCGGTGGGGACGGCGGCTGATCCGGTCGCCGTGACCCGCGCGCCGTGCGAGACTCCGAGCATGTTCGGGGGACGCAGACGACGTCGTGAGCGTGAGCTCGCCGCCAAGGACCGGTGGCGCACGGCCCGCAAGCTGATGGACGAGGACGTCACCGTCCTCGGTGAGCAGGTCTCCGGCCTCCACCTCGACACCCGGGCCGACGACCCCGACGAGGTCGCCCACGACCACTACCGCCGGGCGCTGGACAGCTACGACCAGGCCACGCAGCTGCTGGCAGCGAGCGAGACCGCCGAGGACGTGGTCGTGGTGGAGCAGGTGGTCGCCGATGCGCGCTACCACTGCGCCGCCGTCCTCGCGGTCCAGGCCGGCGAACCACTGCCCGAGCGGCGCGAGCCCTGCTTCTTCAACCCCCAGCACGGTCCGTCGATGCGGGACGTGGAGTGGGCGCCGCCCGGTGGGACCCCACGGAGCATCGGTGTCTGCGCCGCGGACGCGCGCAAGCTGTCGGCCGGGGACGAGCCGCTCGTGCGGATGGTGCGGGTCGGGGACCGCTGGGTCCCCTGGCACCAGGCGGGCAGCATCACCGGCGCGATCGACGCCGGAGCCCAGCTGGCGAGGTCGAGCAGCCACGGCGTGCACGGCCAGCAGAACCTCGCCCAGGCCTATCTCAACCAGACCACCAACGGCATGGACGGGTTCCACCGCCGCTGAGCACCTGTCGGTGTCGCCTGTGACACTGGACGGATGCCCGAGGGAGACAGCGTCTGGAAGCTCGCCCGGCGGCTGGACCGCCAGCTCACCGGCCACACGATCGAGCGCTCCGACTTCCGCACGCCCCGCCTGGCGACGCGGGACGTCTCCGGCCGCACGGTCCTCGGCCACCACACCCACGGCAAGCACCTGCTGACCCGCCTCTCGGCGATCGGCACCTCCCCGGCCGCGACGCTGCACAGCCACCTCCGGATGGACGGCTCGTGGTCGACCCTGGCGCCCGGCAAGCACCTCCCGGCCAGGCTCCAGCCGCACGTCCGACTCGTCCTCGCGCTCGACGACGCACGCACGGTGCAGGGCATCCGGCTCCACGACCTCGACCTCGTGCCGACCGACCGGGAGGCGGACCTCGTCGGGCACCTCGGTCCCGACCCGCTGCGGGAGGACTGGGACGCGGCCGAGGCCGTACGCCGTCTCGCGCGCGAGCCGCAGCAGCCGCTGGTCAGCGCTCTGCTCGACCAGCGCGCGATGGCCGGGCTCGGCAACCTCTGGGCCAACGAGCTCGCCTTCCTCACCGGAGTGAGCCCCTGGACTCCGGTCGGCGAGGTGGACCTGGGCCGGCTGGTCGAGCGGGCCGCCACGATGCTTCGGCACTCGGCGACCGTCGAGGGCGCCTACCAGGTCACCACGGGGTCCTCGGCCCGCGGCGACGACCACTGGGTGACCGGTCGTCAGCGCCGCGGGTGCCGCCGCTGCGGTGGACCGATCAGCGTCACCGCGGAGGTGCCGGGCGATGCCGCCAACCGCCGTACGTGGTGGTGCCCCGCGTGCCAGCCGGGCCCCGGGCCCGATGCCCGGGTCGGGGTCAGGCCAGATGTCGGGTCAGGTGTCAGACCCGGTGCAACCGGCGCGCGGCCTCGGCGATCGACCCGCTCATCGAGGGGTAGACGGTGAAGGCGTGGGCCAGCTGGTCGGCGGTGAGCGACTCCGCCACGGCGATCGAGACGGGGTGGATCAGCTCGGAGGCGCGCGGCCCGACGACCACTCCCCCGACGACGATGCCCGTGCCGGGGCGGCAGAAGAGCTTCACGAAGCCGTCGCGCACGCCCTGCATCTTGGCCCGGGCGTTGCCGGCCAGCGGCAGGGTGACGACCTCGGCCTGGATCTCGCCGGCGTCGACGGCCTGCTGCGACCAACCGACCGTGGCGATCTCCGGTGAGGTGAAGACGTTGGAGGAGACCTTCTTGAGGTCCAGCGGGGCGACCGCGTCACCGAGGAAGTGCCACATCGCGATCCGGCCCTGCATCGCCGCGACCGAGGCGAGCATCAGCACCCCGGTGCAGTCGCCGGCGGCGTAGATGCCGCGCGCCGAGGTGCGCGAGACCCGGTCGACGGTGATGAAGCCGCCGTCGTCGACCGCGACACCGGCGTCCTCGAGGCCGAGGTCCGCGGTGTTGGGGACGGAGCCGAGCGCCAGGATGCAGTGGCTTCCCGTGACCGTGCGCCCGTCGGTCAGCGTCACCGTGACGGTGTCGCCGTCCCTGGTCACCGACTGCATGCGGGACTGGCCGAGGACGTTCATCCCGCGACGGGTCAGCACGTCCTCGAGGACCGCGGAGGCGTCGGCGTCCTCGCCCGGCAGCACCCGGTCACGGCTGCTGACCAGGGTCACGTCGATGCCCAACGCGAGGTAGGCGCTGGCGAACTCCGCGCCGGTGACACCGGAGCCGACCACGATGAGCTTGTCCGGCACCTCGGTGAGGTCGTAGACCTGCTCCCAGGTGAGGATCCGCTCGCCGTCCGGCTGCGCGGAGGGCAGGGTCCGCGGCGCGGCACCGGTCGCGACGATGATCGCGTCGGCCTGCAGCGTCTCCTCGCCCACCTCGACGGTGAGGTCCGGCCCGAGGCGGCCACGACCGGTCACGACGCGTACGCCGTCGCGGTCGAGACGGGCCGCGATGTCGGTCGACTGGTCGGCCGCGAGCTGCTTGACCCGCGCGTTGACCCGCGCCAGGTCGACGGAGATCGCCGTCGCCGCGTCGCCATGGTGGTCGTGGAAGTTGACCCCGAGCTCCTGCGCCGTCGACATCTCGGTCATCAGCTCGGAGGTGGCGATGAGCGTCTTGCTCGGCACGCAGTCGGTCAGCACCGCCGAGCCGCCCACGCCGTCGGTGTCGACGATCGTGACCTCGGCGCCGAGCTGGGCCGCGACGTGCGCCGCCTCGTAGCCGCCGGGGCCGCCGCCGATGATGACGATGTGGTCAGTCACTCGGTCTTCCTCTCATCGCTTTCGGTCTGGTCCTCGCGCTCGGTCTCGCCGGTCGAGTGGGTCTCGATATGCCGCGTCGCGGCTTCGTTCCTCAGCCGCGGCGGCTACTCGACCTGGCCGAGCCACACCGGACGCTCGTTCCTCGCGCCCGGCTGCTCGTCTCAGAAGTTGATCATGTGGCCGGCGATGCCGTGGACGGCCTCCTTGACGGCCTCACCCAGGGTCGGGTGCGCGAAGACGTTGCGGGCCACCTCGTCGGCGGTGAGGTCCCACTGCTGGGCCATCGTCAGCACCGGCAGCAGCTCGGTGACGTTGGGGCCGATCATGTGCGCGCCGATGATCTCGTTGTGCTCGGCGTCGGCGACGACCTTGACGAAGCCGATCGGCTCGCCGAGCCCCATCGCCTTGCCGTTGGCGCTGAACGGGAACGACGCGGTCTTGACGTCGTACCCCTTCTCCTTGGCCTGGGCCTCGCTGTAGCCGAACGACGCGATCTGCGGGTTGCAGTAGGTCGCGCGCGGGACGAAGTCGAAGGCGACCGGCATGGTCTCGGCGCCGTTGATCGTCTCGGCGGCGACGATGCCCATCGCCTCGGCGACGTGGGCGAGCATCATCTTCCCGGTGCAGTCGCCGATGGCGTAGACGTTCTCGACGTTGGTGCGGCCGAAGTCGTCGATCTCGATGGCGCCGCGCTCGGAGACGCTGACGCCGGTGTTCTCGAGGCCGTAGCCCTGGGTGCGCGGGGCGAAGCCGAAGGCGGCGAGGAACCTGTCGGCCTCGAGGACCTGCTCGTCGCCGCCCGCTGCGGGGGCGACGGTGACCTTGACGCCGGAGCCGGTGTCCTCGACGTTCTTGACCGCGGTCGAGGTCAGCACCTTCACGCCGAGCTTCTTGTAGTGCTTGGCGAGCTCCTTGGAGATGTCGGCGTCCTCGGTCGGCACCATCCGGTCGAGGAACTCCACGATCGTCACGTCGACGCCGAAGTTGGCCATGACGTAGGCGAACTCGACGCCGATCGCGCCGGAGCCGCCGATGATGATCGACCCGGGGAGCTGGTCGTCGAGGATCTGCTCCTCGTAGGTGACGACGTTGTCGCTGAGCTCGACCCCCGGCACCAGCCGCACGGTCGCGCCGGCGGCGATGATGAGGTTGTCGAACGTGTAGCCCGTGGTCTCGCCGTCCTTGGCGACATCGATCCCGGTCGGACCGGTGAGCGTGCCCCACCCGTCGATCTCGGTGATCTTGTTCTTCTTCATCAGGAAGTGGACGCCCTTGACGATGCCGGCGCTGACGTCACGGCTGCGCTTGTGCGTCGGGCCGAAGGACATCGTGGCGTCGCCCTCGATGCCGAACTTGGCCTTCTCGTGCTGGAGCGTGTGCGCCAGCTCGGCGTTCTTGAGCAGCGCCTTGGAGGGGATGCAGCCGACGTTGAGGCAGACACCTCCCCAGTACTTCTCCTCCACCACGGCCACCTTCTGGCCGAGCTGGGCTGCGCGGATCGCGGCGACGTAGCCACCGGGGCCGGCGCCGAGGACGAGGGTGTCGAAATGGGTGTCGGTCACGGGGTCAGCCTAGTTGTCCACGTCGCGCTGGGACACCCGAGGTCCGGGCTGGGTAGCCTGTGGCCCGTGACGCTCTACGCCGCCTACGGGACGAACCTCGATCCCGCCCGCATGAGCGAGCGCTGCCCCCACTCGATCCTCGAGTCGACCGGGTGGCTGACCGGCTGGCGACTGACCTTCGGCGGCGAGGAGCACGGCTGGGACGGAGCCCTCTCGACCATCGTCCAGGACCCCTTCGAGCAGGTCTTCGTGGCCGTCTACGACGTCACCGACGAGGACGAGAAGGCCCTCGACGGCTGGGAGTCGGCCGACACCGGCCTCTACCGCAAGACCAAGGTCCGGGTGCAGACCATGACGGGCCCCCTGGTGGTGTGGGCCTACGTCCTCGATGCCTACGAGGGCGGCCTGCCGTCCGCCTCCTACCTCGGCGTGCTGGCCAACGCGGCGGACGCCGCAGGGGCGCCTGAGGACTACGTCGCCGCACTGCGCCGCCGCGACTGCCGCTCGACCGGCCTCTGATTCCGGACGGCCTGCGGCTGGCCCTAGAGTTCGGCCCATGAGCGACCAGACGCCGTACGAAGCCGCCACTGCCGCCGCCGCGAAGCTCGCCGAGCTGACCGGCATCGAGCACCACGACGTCGCCCTCGTGCTCGGCTCCGGCTGGCTGCCCGCGGTCGACGCGCTCGGCGAGGCGACCGCCGAGATCGACACCACCGACCTCCCCGGCTTCCACGCCGCCGGCGTGGTGGGCCACAGCGGCAAGATCCGCTCCATCCGCTGCACCGACTCCGAGGGGGCCGACCGCAACCTCCTCGTCTTCCTCTCGCGCACCCACTTCTACGAGGGCAAGGGTGTCGCCGCGGTCGTGCACCCCATCCGTACGGCGGCAGCAGCCGGCTGCTCGGCGATCGTGCTCACCAACGGGTGCGGCGGACTCAAGGAGGGGTGGCAGCCCGGCCAGCCGGTGCTGATCTCCGACCACATCAACCTGACTGCGACCAGCCCCATCGTCGGCGCCAACTTCGTCGACCTCACCGACCTCTACAGCCCGCGCCTGCGCGCGATGTGCCAGGAGATCGACCCGAGCCTCGACGAGGGCGTCTACGTCCAGTTCCCCGGGCCCCACTACGAGACGCCCGCCGAGGTCCGCATGGCCGGCGTCCTGGGCGGCCACCTGGTCGGCATGAGCACCACGCTCGAGGCCATCGCCGCCCGCGAGGCCGGCATGGAGATCCTCGGCATCAGCCTGGTCACCAACCTCGCCGCCGGCCTGAGCGGCGAGCCGCTCGACCACGCGGAGGTCCTCGAGGCGGGCAAGGCGGCGGCCAGCCGGATGGGCGGCCTGCTCAGCCAGGTCGTGACCAAGATCTGATGCGCGTCCTCGTCTCGGGCGCCGCGGGCAGCCTCGGTCGGGTCATCACGGTCGGGCTGGTCGAGCGCGGCCACGACGTGGTCGGCCTCGACCTGGTGCCGGCACCGGAGGGCACCACGTTCCCCTGGCACGAGGCCGACTGCGCGGACGCCGATGCCGTCGCCGCGGTCTTCGCCGAGGAGCGGCTGGACGCAGTCGTCCACCTCGCCGGCGCACCGGAGGAGCTGTCCCTGCCCGACGAGCTCACCTCGCACGTGGTCACCACGGCGGCCCTCCTCGACGCGATGCTCACCCACCGTGTGCAGCGGATCGTCTACGCAGGCTCCAACCACGCCGTCGGCCGCACCCCGCGCGCCGACGGCGAGCTCACCGAGCACGCCCTCCCCCGACCCGACACCTACTACGGCGTGGCCAAGGTGACCGCCGAGGCGCTGATGCAGCTCTTCGTCGACCGCCACGGCATCGACGCGGTCTGCTGCCGGATCGGGTCGTTCCTGGAGGCGCCGACCAGCGTGCGCGCGCTGTCCACGTGGTTGTCCCACGACGACGGTGTCCGCATGGTCGAGGCGGCGCTGACCACTCCCGCGCCCGGCTACGCCGTGCTCTACGGCATCAGCGCCAACACCCGCGCCTGGTGGGACCTCGAGCCGGGCCGGCGCCTGGGCTACGAGCCGCAGGACGATGCCGAGGCCTTCGCCGCCGGCATCGAGAGCGGTCCCGACGACGAGGCCGAGGCCGAGTTCGTCGGCGGGCCCTTCGCGCTCGCGCAGTTCCACCGCCCCGCGCTGGGCTGAGCGGGCACACACCCCCCTTGACTTGGAGCGCACTCCAAGTCGCAGACTGGGGAGGTGACGAGCCTGAGCATCGCCGAGGCGGCCGAGCAGACCGGCCTCACGGCCCACACCCTGCGCTACTACGAGCGCGACGGGCTGCTGCTCCACTCGGTCGAGCGCGCCTCGTCTGGCCACCGGCGCTACACCGCGGACGACCTCCGATGGATCGAGATGGTGACCCGCCTCCGGTCCACCGGCATGCCCATCCGCGACGTGCGCCGCTATGCCGCCCTGGTGCGCGCGGGCGCCGGCAACGAGGCCGAGCGGTTGGCGCTGCTGCTCGCGCACCGCGAGGTCGTCGAGCGCCAGCTCTCCGAGGTCGGCTCGCACCTGCGCGCGATCGACTACAAGATCGCGCTCTACGAGAACAAGGTGTCGCCGGAAGGGTGACGCGGCCCTTGACTTGGAGCGCACTCCAAGGAGCAGGCTGGAGAGCATGAGCATCCACCAGCGACAGATCGGCTCCCTGACCGTCTCCTCCCTCGGCCTCGGCTGCATGGGGATGTCGGAGTTCTACGGCACTCCCGACGAGCAGGGCGGCACCGACACCATCCACCGGGCACTGGACCTCGGCGTGACGTTCCTCGACACCGCCGACATGTACGGCCCGTTCACCAACGAGCGGCTCGTCGGCAAGGCGATCGCCGGGCGACGCGACGAGGTCCAGCTCGCCACCAAGTTCGGCAACGAGCGCCTCCCCGACGGCACCATGGTCGGCATCAACGGCAGCCCCGACTACGTCCGCGCCGCCTGCGACGCCTCACTGCAGCGGCTAGGCGTCGACCACATCGACCTCTACTACCAGCACCGCGTCGACCAGAGCGTGCCGATCGAGGAGACCGTCGGGGCCATGGCCGAGCTCGTCGAGGCCGGCAAGGTCCGGCACCTCGGCCTCTCCGAGGCCTCGGCCACCACCATCCGCAAGGCCCACGCGGTGCACCCGATCACCGCCCTCCAGACGGAGTACTCGCTCTTCACCCGCGACCTCGAGGACGAGATCCTCCCCGTCCTGCGCGAGCTCGGCATCGGCCTGGTCCCCTACTCGCCGCTCGGCCGCGGCCTGCTGACCGGCGCGATCTCCGCCGAGAGCGGCGCCGACGGGGAGCAGGACCGGCGCCGGTCGGAGTACTTCCCCCGCTTCCAGGGCGAGGCGCTCGACGCCAACCTCGCTCTCGTCGAGAAGGTGCGCGCGATCGCGGCCACCAAGGGCTGCACGCCCGGCCAGCTCGCGCTGGCCTGGGTGCTCGCGCAGGGTGACTCCACGTTGGGGGTGGCGCCGATCCCCGGCACCAAGCGGGTGCGCTACCTCGAGGAGAACGTCGGCGCCGCCGACGTCGAGCTCACCAGCGCCGACCTGACCGCGCTGGAGCAGGCCGTGCCGCGCGACGCGGTGGTCGGCGACCGCTACGGCCACATGGGCAGCATCGACGCCTGAGCGTGGTTCACGACCCGCGGGGGTCAGGTGGCGGCGATCCCGACCTGGCCCTCGCGGAAGGCGTCGACGAACAGGGCGTGGTCCTGGCGGACACGCGCCGCGTAGGCGATGCCCCAGTCGCACAGCCACGTGACGTAGTCGTTGCGGCGGCCCTTCAGCGACGCGGCGATCGCCTCCTCGACCTGGAAGTCCACGAGGTCCTGCTGGCTGTCCTCGTCGGACGCGCAGTGGATCTTGGCGGTGGCCCGGCCGAGGAGCTCGACGACGGCACGCATGTCGGCCGGCTCGTTGATCTCGCCCCAGTCGAGGTCGACCTCGTAGGGCGAGACCTCCGAGACGACGTAGCCGACGCCGCCGATGCTGGTGTGGCCCAGCAGCGGGTCGGTGTGGACCTGCAGCGCACGCTGGCTGACGGCCGTGCGGTGGCCCTCGTGCTCGAAGTAGGCATCGACGTCGGCGCTGTCGACGAAGCGGCTCAGTGCCGGGATGTTGGCCTGCTTCATGCTCAGCACCACGTCGTTGTCGAGCGCCTGGCTGTAGCCCTCGACGAGCACGTTGTACGCCGGCAGCCCGGCGCTGCCGATGCCGAAGCCCGACTTGCCGACGACGTCGCGCAGCTCGTAGAAGAGCTCGCGGTCGAAGCGCTTGGACTGCGGGATCGTGTCGAGGTAGGCGCGGAACGCGGCCACCACCTCGGTCCGCTCGTGGGGGGACAGTCGCCGTGTGCTGCCGTCCTCGGCGAACTTCCGGATGCCCTTCTGCATCACGGTCATCTGGTCGAGCAGGTCGGCGCGACGCATCGCGCGCGCCTCCTCGAGGGCGATCAGCACCGGGCCGTCGGCGCGGTCGAGCCGGATCTCGAAGTCGTCGTCGGAGTCGGAGGCGACGTAGTGGTTGACCTGGGCCAGGTAGGCGCGGGCGTAACGGGCGATGAGCTTGCGGATGGCGTCCTCGGGGAGCGCCTTCTGCCACGCCACCAGTGCGAGGCTGGCGGCGAAGCGCTGGAGGTCCCACGTGAAGCGGCCGACGTACGCCTCGTCGAAGTCGTTGATGTCGAAGACCAGCCGACCGTCGGAGTTGAGGTAGGTCCCGAAGTTCTCGACGTGCAGGTCGCCGTGGATCCAGATCCGCTCGGCACCGTGGCGCGACCAGTCGTCGGTCTCCGACGTGACGTCGTTGTAGAACAGGCAGGCGGTGCCGCGGTAGAAGGCGTGCGGGTCGCGGGCCATCTTGCGGTACTTCGCCCGGAACGCTGCCGGTTCGGCGCGCATCAGCGGCGCGAACGCGTCCCGCAGGACGTCGACGATCACGGTGGTCCGGTCCTTGGCAGCCATGCGGGCACTCTAGGCGGCCGCACCTCGGACGGGCGCGAAGGCGATCGGGGGTGGGTGGATAGGTTGGGGCCATGGCAACCACACAGCTCGGAGACAACACCGTCAACACCGTGGGCGAGCTCCCCGCGGTCGGCTCGCAGGCACCCGGATGGGACCTGGTGGGACTGAAGTTCCAGCCGGTCACCGACGCCGACCTCGCGGGCAAGCGGGTCGTCCTGAACATCTTCCCCAGCATCGACACCGGCGTCTGCCAGGCGAGCGTGCGCAAGTTCAACGAGCTCGCCGCGGGCCTGGACAACACCACCGTCGTCAACGTGTCCGTGGACCTCCCGCTGGCACAGGCGCGCTTCTGCGGCGCCGAGGGCATCGAGGCCGTCGAGGTCGGCTCGGCCTTCCGCTCCTCCTTCGGCGAGGACTACGGCGTCGCGATGGCCGACGGCGGCTGGAAGGGCATGCTCGCCCGCGCGGTCGTCGTGCTCGACACCGACCACACGGTCCTGCACACGCAGCTCACCGACGCGATCGGCGTCGAGCCCGACTACGACGCAGCGGTGGCCGCACTCTCCTGATCCTTCGTCACTGACGGACCTCGCGCCAGGACCTCATCACGTCACTGGCGCGAGGCCAACCAGTCGTGCTCGACCTGCGGCAGGACCCTCGCGTCGAGGAACACGCTGCCCAGCTCCTTGTCGCCCATCGCGGCCCGGAAGAACATCGGGACCGTGAGACCGTGCCCGGGACGGTGCACGACCTCGATCGGGTCGCCCGTCGCCAGGGCTCCGGGCTCGCGGACCGCGAGGTAGGCCCCGGTGCGGCCGCGCTCGGTGAACCGCTTCACCCACCGCGGCTCGGCCATGTGCTTGGCGAAGGTCGCGCACGGCACCCGCGGTCCGCAGACCTCGAGCAGCGTGGCTCCGACGCGCCACTGCTCGCCCACCTCGGCGGCGTCGACGTCGAGACCGCTCGTGGTGAGGTTCTCGCCGAACATCCCGTCGGCCAGGTCGCGGTCGAGCTGCTCGGCCCACCAGTCGATCTCCTCGCGCGCCACGGCGTACACGGCTTGGGTCTCCCCGCCGTGGTGCTTGCGACTGCCGATCTCGTCACCGACCACGCCGCTTCCGAGGCCACCCTTCTTGGGGCCCGGGTCGCGGACCTCGATCCGGTCGACCGGGTGCTTGCGGATGGCGCTGGGGCGCTTCATCCCGGGGACGGCCGCCAGGGCGCCGGCGTTGACGGAGCGGAGGGTGGCGGGCATGGGGCAACGCTAGTCGCCGTTGTGGCAGACCGCCTCGACGTTGTTGCCCTCGGTGTCCCGGACGAAGGCGCCGTAGTAGCCGGGGTGGTACTCCGGCCAGAGCCGCGGCTCGTGGAGCGACTCGGCTCCCGCGGCGAGCGCCTCGGCGTGCCAGGCCCGCACCGTCGCGGCGTCGGGCGCGCTGAAGGCGACGTGCACCTCACGGTTGGGGCCGACGCCCTCGAAGGTGCTGATCCAGAAGTCGGGACCCTCGGTGCCGTAGCCGATGGCGACGCCGACATCCATGACGCGGCGGTGGCCGAGCACGCCGAGGACCCGGTCGTAGAAGGCGGCCGCGCGGGCCAGGTCGGTGCAGTTGATGCCCAGGTGATCGATCATGGTCAGATCCTGGCAGCGCCCGCTGACAACGCCTCGCGAGCGGGGAGGGATAGCGTGCGCCCATGACCGATCTGAGCCCCCTCGTCGAGCAGGCCCGCGCCTGGGCCGCCGAGGACCCCGACGAGCAGACCCGCGCCGAGCTCGAGGCGGTGCTCGCCGCTGCCGAGCGCGGCGAGGAGACCGACCTCGCCGACCGTTTCGCCGGCACCCTCGAGTTCGGCACGGCCGGCCTGCGCGGCGCGCTCGGCGCCGGCCCCAACCGGATGAACCGCGTCGTGGTCACGCGCGCGGCGGCCGGCCTGGCGGCCTACCTCAAGGCCACCGGCCACAGCGGCGGGTCCGTGGTGATCGGCTTCGACGCCCGCCACAACTCCGACGTCTTCGCCCGCGACACCGCCGAGATCATGACGGGCGCCGGCCTCAAGGCCCTCGTCATGCCGCGGACGCTGCCCACTCCCGTGCTCGCCTACGCCATCCGCGAGCTGGGCTGCGCCGCCGGCGTGATGGTCACCGCGAGCCACAACCCGCCGCAGGACAACGGCTACAAGGTCTACCTCGGCGACGGCAGCCAGATCGTCCCCCCGGCCGACATCGAGATCGCCGAGCACATCGCCGCGGTGGGGCCGCTGGCCGACCTGCCCCGCGGCAGCGCCGGCACGCTCGTCAGCGAGAGGATCCTCGACAACTACCTCGACACCGCTGCCAGCCTGGTGGAGGACGGCCCCCGCGACCTGCGGATCGTCTACACGCCGCTGCACGGCGTCGGAGGCACGACGGTCGCGCAGGTGCTGGAGACCGCCGGTTTCGACGCTCCCGACATCGTGGAGGAGCAGGAGCACCCCGATCCCGACTTCCCGACCGTCGCGTTCCCCAACCCCGAGGAGCCGGGCGCGATGGACCTCGCCATGGCGCTCGCGGAGAGGTTGCACGCCGACATCGTGGTCGCCAACGACCCCGACGCCGACCGCTGTGCGGTCGCGGTGCCCGACGCCCATGGCTGGCGGATGCTGCGCGGCGACGAGGTGGGTGCCCTGCTGGCCCACCACCTGATCGCGCGCGGGCGCACCGGCACCTTCGCCAACTCGATCGTGTCCTCGAGCCTGCTCGGCAAGATGGCCGCGGCCGCCGGGCAGCCGCACGAGGAGACGCTGACCGGCTTCAAGTGGATCGGCCGCGTAGAGGGCCTCGCGTTCGGCTACGAGGAGGCGCTGGGCTACTGCTGCGACCCCGAGCACGTGCGGGACAAGGACGGCGTCTCCGCGCTGCTGCTCGTCTGCGAGCTCGCCGCGGAGGCGAAGGCGGCAGGCCGCGGGCTCACCGACGTGCTCGACGACATCGCCCACCAGCACGGGCTGCACGCCACCGACCAGCTGTCCGTGCGCTTCGACGACCTCGCCGACATCCCGCAGACCATGGACCGGCTGCGCAGTGCTCCCCCGACCTCGCTCGGCGGCCTGGCCGTCGAGCGCGCCGAGGACCTGGCCGAGGGCTCGGCGGCCCTCCCCCCGACCGACGGCCTGCGCTACACCCTGGCCGAGGGGGCGCGGGTGATCGTGCGCCCGAGCGGCACCGAGCCCAAGGTGAAGTGCTACCTCGAGGTCGTGATCCCGGTCGGGGACGACGCCGACGGTGGCGTCGACGCGGCGCGCATCTCCGCGGTCGGTCGCCTCGACGCGATCAAGGCCGACCTGCGTGGGGTCGCCTTCGGTGTCTGACGCCCGCGCGCCACGGCTGCTCGCCTGCGGGGCGATCGTCCTGGCCTGCACGGTCGCGGTGCCCGGCTCGTACGCCGCCGACTCCCCGCGCACGTGGCGGGTCGGGCCGGACCGCGCCCTCACCACCCCCAGCGCCGCTGCTGCCGTCGCCCGGGACGGCGACACCGTGCTGATCGACGCCGGCACCTACTCGGGCGACGTCGCCACCTGGACCCAGGACGACCTGACCCTCCGCGGGGACGGCGGGCGGGCCCACCTCCGCGCCGACGGGCAGGACGCGCAGGGCAAGGCGATCTGGGTGATCGCGGGCGACCGCACGACCGTGGACCGCATCGAGTTCAGCGGCGCCGCCGTCCCCGACCGCAACGGTGCGGGGATCCGCCAGGAGGGCACCGACCTCACCGTCACGCGGAGCTGGTTCCACGACAACGAGAACGGCATCCTCACCGGCGCCGACCCCGACAGCGACGTGGTCGTCCGGCGTTCCCGGTTCTTCCGCAACGGCGCGGGTGACGGCTACTCCCACAACCTCTACGCCGGGTCCGTCCGCTCACTGACCGTGGTCGGCAGCTGGCTCTCGGACGCCGACACCGGGCACGAGCTCAAGTCACGTGCTGCAGCCACCACGATCGTCGGCAACCGGATCAGCGACGGCGACGGCACCGCGAGCTACTCGATCGACCTGCCCAACGGCGGGCGCTCGCTCGTCGCCGGCAACGTCATCGTGCAGGGGCCGAACTCGGAGAACCCCGCGCTCGTCTCCTACGGCGCCGAGGGGCTGACCCACCCCTCGCGGGTGCTCTGGGTCGTCAATAACACCTTCGTCAACCGGCGTACGTCCGGCACCTTCGTCGCGCTCGCCGACGGCAGTCGCGCCCACCTGCGCAACAACCTCGTCCTCGGGCCCGGCGTGCTGAGCAGTGGTCCCGCCGACGCCCGGCGCAACCGCGTGGTCGGTCCCGGCGGCTTCGTCGACCCGGAGGCCGAGGACTTCCGTCTCCAGCCGTCCTCCCCCGCGGTCGACCGAGGGGGCGCGGTGCCGCGGCGCTGGCGCGCCCGCTGGGAGTACGCCGCCCCGGCGCGGCCGGTCCGTCGTGCGGTCGTCGGGCGGACCGACCTCGGCGCCCACGAGCTGGGGTAGGACCTGCCCGCCATCCACTACGCTCGGACCATGGTCCGGACCGGAGGCGAGCTCCTCGCACCGGTCCGTGCCGCCCTCACCCTGCTGGTCGTGGCCATCGCCTCCATGCTCGCGGCGTCCGTGCTGGCGCCCCAGGTGTCGGCGGAGTCGGTCCTCGTGATCGCCGCCCTCAGCACCGCGACCACCGCACTCGTCGGCTCGCACCGAACGCTCGTCCTGCCGACCACGCGACCGCTGATGCTGCCCGCCCGGTGGGCGCACGAGGTGCTTCCGCACCTCGCCGGTCGCTCCACCGACGTCGACCACCACCCGCAGCGCCCGCGAGCTCCCGGACTCGTCTGACCCGTCGCGCCACCGCGCCCGACCCGTCCGACCCGTCCCTTCGTCCTCCCCAGGAGCTCGCATGTCCCCCCTCGCACCCATCAAGCACGCCCTCGCCGCGATCCTCGCGGCCGCCCACGACGGACTCACCGCGCTCGGCGCCGACCCGGCCGCCGGCCTCACCTGGCTGCTCTGCGTCGCCGCCGTCGTCGTCACCCTCCGCCTCGCCCTGCTGCCGATCGTCGTGCACGGCGTACGCCAGGCCCACGCCGGTGCGCGTGCCCGGCCGCACCTGCAGGAGCTGTCCAGCCGCCTCGGGACGCGCCCCGACCGCGACAGCCTGCGCCAGCACCTCGAGGAGCGGCGCATGGTGTCTGCCGAGCACGGCGTCAGCCGCCTCGGCTGCCTGCCCGTGCTGCTCCAGCTCCCTGTCTGGCTGGGGCTCTACCACCTGATCTCCGACGTCTCGTCGGGCACCGCCGTGGGCGCGATGGGCCCGGCACTGGTGTCGTCGCTCGGTGCGGCATCGGTCCTCGGCGTCACCCTGGCCGGCAGCGGCTACCTCGGCGGCGGGCCTGCGCACCTCGCCGTCGTCGCCGGCCTGGCCCTCACCGCGGCCACGCTCTCGTACGTCACCCAGCGCTACGTCGTCGCCTCCAACACCCTGACCGAGGGGCTCCCGGAGGCGATGGTCGCGGCACAGCGCATCGTGCCGGCCGTCTCCGCCCTCGGCCTGGTGATGGCCGGTGGGGTGGTCCCGGTGGCCCTGCTCGCCTACTGGGTGTGCAACTCCGCCTGGACCCTGGGCCAGACCGCGGCCATCGCCCACTGGTTCCCCACGCCGGGGACCCCCGCCCACGCCCGGCGCGCGGCTAGGGCGTGACGACGAGGCTGCCCACCTTGCGACCCGAGTCGACGAGGCGGTGCGCCTCGACGATGTCGGCCAGCGGCACCGTGCGGTCGACGACCGCCCGCAGCTCGCCGGCAGCGATCCGCTCGAGCAGCCACGCGAAGGCGACAGGATCCTCCGAGGAGACGCCGGCCCGCACGTTGCCCCGCGCCAGGACGGTGTCGGCCAGCCCAGCGGCCACGAGGACCAGGACACCGTCGGGTGCCAGCAGCCGCAGCCCCGTGCGGCGGTCGAGGTTGCCGACCGTGTCGAGCACGACGTCGTACTTCTCGGGGAGGTCGAGCACGGACGTCGACGCGTGGTCGACCACCTCGTCCGCCCCGAGGGATCGCACCAGGTCGGCGTTGCGCGCGCTGCACACGGCCGTGACGTGCGACCCCGCGAGGTGCGCGATCTGGACGGCTGCGGTCCCGACCGCGCCGGAGGCGCCGTTGACCAGCACCCGCTTCCCGGGACCGACCAGGTCGCGCAGGAAGTGGCGGGCCGTGCTGCCGCCGAAGAGGATCGCGGCGGCCTGGTCGTGGCTGACCTCGGCAGGCTTGGGTGCCAGTCGGTCCACCCGTACGGCGGCCAGCTCGGCGTGCGCACCCATGCGGGCGCCGGTCATCCCGCAGACCTCGTCGCCGACGGCCACCCCGGTCACGCCCCGGCCCACCTCCTCGACCACTCCGGAGTAGACACCTCCCAGGACCGCGCGGCGAGGACCGCGGAGGCCGAGGGCGAGCCGCCCCGGCACGGCGAAGCCCGGAGGGAAGCGACATCCGCGGATGCGGGCGTCACCGGAGTTGAGGGTCGTGGCGTGCACGCGCACCAGCACCTGGCCCTTGCCCGCGACCGGGTCCGGCAGGTCGAGCACCGACACCACCTCGGGCGGGCCGTACCGCTCCACCACTGCTGCCTTCACGTCGTCTCCCTCACGTGCCTTACACCTGTAAGTCAGGGTGCCGTCAGAGTAGCCTTACGCCCGTAAGTCAGCCAACCCGGGAGCAGCCCATGTCCAGACCACCTCCCCCTCGACCAGCACTCTCGACGCAGCGCGTCATCGACGCGGCGAGCCGCGTGGCCGACGCCTCGGGGCTGGCCGGGGTGAGCATGCGCAGCGTCGGCCGTGAGCTGGAGGTGGAGGCGATGTCGCTCTACCACCACGTCGCCAGCAAGGACGCGCTGCTCGACGGGCTGGCCGACTGGGTGTTCGAACGCATCGAGACGCCCTCCCCGTCGGGTCCGTGGCGCGCCGAGATGGAGGGGCGGGCGCACTCTGCCCGCACCGTGCTGGCCGCGCACCCGTGGGGCCTCGGCCTCATCGAGTCGCGCCGCTCCCCCGGCCCGGCGACCCTGCACCACCACGATGCCGTCCTCGGCTGCCTGCGCGCGGCCGGCTTCACCGTCGCACTGGCCGGGCACGCCTTCTCGGTGCTCGACGCGTACGTCTACGGCTTCGTGCTCACCGAGGTGAACCTGCCGTTCCAGCCCGGCGAGTCGGCCGAGGACTTCGTGGCAGACCTCGGCCCGCTCATGAGCGCGTACCCGCACCTGGCCGAGATGGTCGCGGAGCAGATCGTCGGGCGCGACTACGCCTACGGCAACGAGTTCGCCTACGGCCTCGAGCTGGTCCTCGACGGGCTCGAGGAGAGGTTCGGGACCGGACTCAGAGGAGGAGGGTGACCAGGAGCACGACCGCGGAGGCCGCCATCAGCCCCAGCGGCACCCACGCCGGCTCGCGTCGTACGGCGTCGGGCAGCGCGAGCTGCTCGGTCGAGCCCGGCCGCACACCGGCAGCCGTGCGTGCGTCGTCGACGAGGTCGTGGAGGCGGGTCTCCACGAAGTCGGCGTAGGGCATCCCGTCCTGCGGTGTCGCCCCGCCCGAGGTGGGCCGGGTGCGGATCGCCTTGCGCCACGAGCGACCGATCACCGTCGAGACCCAGCGCCGGTCGGCCGCCCGCACCGCGAGGACCTGGCGCACGGCCAGCTCCTCGACCGCGGCGAGCCGGATGTGGACGGTCTCGGCGAGGTTGCGCATGACCAGGTGCTCGCCGGTGACCCAGAGCGCGGGACGCAGCATCGCCGCCCAGGCGGCGACTCCCACGAGGAGGGCGGCGCCGATCACCCAGCGGGGGAACCCGGCGTCGAGATAGGCCAGACCGGCCACCACCACGGCTGCCGCCATGACCACCGTCATCCATCCGGTCACCCGACCGCTGGTCGGGTGGAAACGCTCGACCGGCGCCTTCGGGTCGTCCTGCAGGCGTGCCATGTTCTCCTCGTCAACTTGGGCAGATTCTGGTCCTCCGTGGATTGCCGGGGGCCTCGACGCCAACTCTATGCTGGGGCGGTGACGCCCACTTCCAGCTCAACGGCGAGCTCTCCCCCGACCTCAGGTGTCTTCGACGACATCGTGCGTTCGGACTCCTCGCTCCGCCGATTCCTCCACGGCCTCCCCGGGGTCGACCAGGTCGGGTGCGAGGCCCGCGCCGCCGGTCTCGGCACCCGGTCCATCAAGACCACGTCGAAGGCCTACGCCATCGACCTGGCCATCCGGATGGTCGACCTGACCACGCTCGAGGGCGCCGACACCCACGGCAAGGTGCGCGCGCTCGCCTCCAAGGCGATGCGCCCCGACCCCGCCGACCCCTCGTGCCCGGCCACCGCCGCCGTCTGCGTCTACCCCGACATGGTCGGCACGGCCAAGCAGACCCTCGGCGACAGCGGCGTCCACGTGGCGGCCGTGGCGACGGCCTTCCCGTCCGGTCGCGCCTCGATGGACATCAAGCTGGCCGACACCCGTGACGCGGTCGAGGCCGGCGCCGACGAGATCGACATGGTCATCGACCGTGGCGCCTTCCTCTCGGGCCGCTACCTCGACGTCTACGAGGAGATCGTCCAGGTCAAGGAGGCCTGCGCCCGGGCTGACGGGTCGAGCGCGCACCTGAAGGTGATCTTCGAGACCGGCGAGCTGCAGACCTACGACAACGTCCGCCGCGTGAGCTGGCTGGCGATGATGGCCGGTGGCCACTTCATCAAGACGTCGACCGGCAAGGTCCAGCCGGCGGCGACGCTGCCGGTCACGCTGATCATGCTGGAGGCCGTACGCGACTTCCGTGAGCAGACAGGCCAGATGGTCGGCGTGAAGCCGGCCGGTGGCATCAAGACCACCAAGGACGCCATCAAGTACCTCGTGATGGTCAACGAGATCGCCGGTCCCGACTGGCTCGATCCCGACTGGTTCCGCTTCGGCGCCTCCACCTTGCTCAACGACCTGTTGATGCAGCGCACCAAGATGACGACCGGTCGCTACTCCGGTCCCGACTACTTCACGCTGGACTGAGGCACCCCATGAGCACTTTCGACTACGCACCCGCGCCCGAGTCGCGCGCCGTCGTGGACATCAAGCCGTCCTACGGCCTCTTCATCAACGGCGAGTTCGTCGACGGCTCCGGCACGTCGTTCAAGACGATCAACCCGGCCACCGAGGAGGTCCTCGCCGAGGTCGCCGAGGCCAGTGACGCCGACGTCGACGAGGCCGTGAAGGCCGCCCGCCGCGCCTACACCCGCGTCTGGTCGAAGATGTCCGGCGCCGAGCGCGCCAAGTACCTCTACCGGATCGCCCGGATCATCCAGGAGCGCGGCCGCGAGCTCGCCGTCCTGGAGTCGATCGACAACGGCAAGCCGATCAAGGAGTCCCGCGACGTCGACATCCCCGTCGTCGCCGCCCACTTCTTCTACTACGCCGGCTGGGCCGACAAGCTCGAGCACTCGGGCTACGGCTCGACCCCGCTCGGCGTCGCCGGCCAGATCATCCCGTGGAACTTCCCGCTGCTGATGCTGGCGTGGAAGATCGCCCCGGCCCTCGCGTGCGGCAACACCGTCGTGCTCAAGCCCGCCGAGACCACCCCGCTCACCGCGCTGCTCTTCGCCGAGATCTGCCAGCAGGCCGACCTCCCTCCCGGCGTGGTCAACATCGTCACCGGCGCCGGCGAGACGGGCCGCGCGATCGTGTCGCACCCCGACGTCGACAAGGTCGCCTTCACCGGCTCCACCGAGGTCGGCAAGGCCATCGCCCGCTCGGTCGCGGGCACGGACAAGAAGGTCACCCTCGAGCTCGGCGGCAAGGCGGCCAACATCGTCTTCGACGACGCCCCGCTCGACCAGGCCATCGAGGGCATCGTCAACGGCATCTTCTTCAACCAGGGCCACGTCTGCTGCGCCGGCTCGCGCCTGCTCGTGCAGGAGTCCGTGGCCGACGAGGTCATGGAGCGCCTCAAGCGCCGGATGGCCACGCTGCGCGTCGGCGACCCGCTCGACAAGAACACCGACGTGGGTGCCATCAACTCCGCCGAGCAGCTCGCCAAGATCCGCGAGCTCTCGCAGATCGGTGAGGACGAGGGCGCCGAGCGCTGGTCCGCGCCGTGCGACCTCCCGTCCAACGGCTACTGGTTCGCCCCGACCGTCTTCACCGGCGTCACGCAGGCCCACCGGATCGCCCGCGAGGAGATCTTCGGCCCGGTCCTGTCGGTGCTGACCTTCCGCACGCCGTCCGAGGCGGTCGAGAAGGCCAACAACACGCCGTTCGGCCTCTCCGCCGGCGTGTGGACCGACAAGGGCTCGCGCATCCTGTCCATGGCCAACCGCCTGCGGGCCGGCGTGGTCTGGGCCAACACGTTCAACAAGTTCGACCCGACCTCGCCGTTCGGCGGCTACAAGGAGTCCGGGTACGGCCGCGAGGGCGGCCGCCACGGGCTCGAGGGCTACCTCAAGACCAACGAGATGGGAGCGGACAGCTGATGTCCCGCATCGACGTGCGCAAGACGTACAAGCTCTACATCAACGGGCAGTTCCCCCGCTCGGAGTCGGGCCGCTCCTACGTCGTCAACGACGCCAAGGGCCGCCTGATGGCCAACGCCGCCCAGGCCTCGCGCAAGGACGCCCGCGACGCGGTCGTGGCTGCCCGCGCGGCCTTCGGCGGCTGGTCGGGGAGGACGGCCTACAACCGCGCCCAGGTCGTCTACCGCATCGCCGAGGTGCTCGAGGGGCGCCGCGAGCAGTTCGAGGCCGAGCTCCGCGCCTCGGAGGGTGTCAGCGCCGCCAAGGCCCGGACGTACGTCGACGCCGCCGTCGACCGCCTCGTCTGGTACGCCGGCTGGGCCGACAAGATCACCCAGGTGACCGGCAACGCCAACCCGGTCGCCGGCCCCTACTTCAACCTGTCCACCCCGGAGCCGAGCGGCGTCATCGCCGTCGTCGCCCCGCGCGGCGCGCTCCTGGGCCTCATCAGCGTGGTGGCCCCGGCGATCATCACCGGCAACACCGTCGTCGTCATCGCCAGCGAGCAGAACCCGCTGACCGCGATCACCCTCGGTGAGGTCATGGCCACCAGCGACCTGCCCGGCGGCGTGGTCAACGTGCTCACCGGCTCGGTGGCCGAGATCGCCCCCTGGCTGGCCTCGCACATGGACGTCAACGGCCTCGACCTGACCGGTGTCACCGACGCCGACCAGGCGAGGGAGCTCGAGGTGGCCGCGGCCGACAACCTCAAGCGCGTACGCCGTCCGGCCCCCGACACCGACTGGCTCCTCGAGCCCGCCCTGGACCGGATGACCCGGTTCATGGAGACCAAGACGGTCTGGCACCCGATCGGGGTCTGAGAGACCAGGCGCACACCACGACGAAGGCCCCCGGAGGATCTCCGGGGGCCTTCGTCGTACGTGCGGGTCGATCAGCGGTTGAGCAGGGCCGAGGCCAGCACCCCGAGGATCTCGTTGGGGTCCTTCACCAGGTAGTTCTGCCCACCGGTCGCCGCGGCGATCTGGTCGAGCTCGCCGGTGTCGGCGTCGTCGGAGATGCCGATGATGATCACCTTGACGGGCTTGGCCGGGTCACGCAGCGACTTCAGCTGGTTGACCAGGGAGTCGAGCGACAGCGAGCTGGAGTCGTCGCTGGCGCCGTCGGTGAAGATCACCACGGAGTTGAACCACGCCGGGTCCCACTTCTCCTGGGCGTACTTGTAGGCCGCCAGCGTCGTGTCCATGACGCCCGTGCCGCCCTTGACGCGCCCGACGAGCTTGTCGGCCTCGGCGCGGACCAGGTCGCCGTGCGTGCCAGCGTCACCCGCGGGGGCGTCGAGACGGTCGAGGGTGGCGTACTCCGCGTAGGAGACCCCGCCCTCCCCACGGTTCTTGGAGAAGCCCCAGATGCCGATGCGGGCCTGGGCCGGGAAGGCGTCGAGCGCCACCTGCGAGGCGTTGACGGCCAGCTGGATGCGGGTGATGTCGCCGATCGAGGTCTTCATGGAGCCGGACAGGTCGACCACCGCGAGGATGCTCGACGGGACGGCGAGCACGCGCCACTGGCGCAGCGTGTCGTCGGTCGTCTTCTGGGGCACCGTGGCCAGCACCTTCGTGTCGCCGAGGCCGATGCCACCGGCCAGGGGCGCACCGTCGGGGCCGCGGAGCTCGGCTGCAGCGATCGCCTCGACCCCTGCCGTCGAGGTGAACCAGCGGGTCAGCGCGCGTCCGACGCGCGCCGAGAGGTCGCCGCCGGAGGCCAGGATGTCCTTGCTGCCCCGGTTCACGTCGATGAGGGGGTACTGGAGCATCGGTACGCCGGTGTTGGGCGCGACCATGTTGATCTGGTCGTTGCTGCGACGCGCCGCGAGGTAGGCCTGCTCGGTGGCGGGCACCAGCTGGGTGCTCGAGGCCGAGATGGTGGTCAGGTCGGTCTCGGTGGAGGCGCCGGCGACGGCGCGCTCCCCGTAGGTCTGGGCGACCGGGACGGTCTTCTCCTCGATGGTCAGCGCGGTCTCACCGGTCTGCTTCATCTCGGCGTAGGGAGCCAGCAGCGCGAGCGCGGACGCGCCCTCGGCACTCGGGTCGGCCATGGCCAGCGTGCCGCCGCCCAGGACTCCGGTCCACGAGGCCGGCGCCTTCGCCGCGGGTCCGCCGATGAGTCCGACGGGGGTCTGGGCCAGGACGTCGGCGACCGGCGTGCCGGTCCAGCCGGCGGCGGTGAGCTGCCCCTTCCAGGTCGGGCTGTCCGGGATCCAGATCTCGGGGAGCACGGCGTTGGGGTCGGCCAGGAGCGCCACGACGTCCTTCACCGTGCCGCTGGTGACCTGGATGTCGATGCAGGGCTCGTCGGCGTTGACGTCCTTGACGGCCTCCGCGACGAGGCTCTCCATCACCGGTGCGGTGGTCAGGGTCACCTCCTCGGACACGCAGGAGGCGGCCTCGGTCTCGTCGTTGCTTCCGGTCAGCACGACGAAGGCGATGACACCGACGACGAGCGCGAGGGCAAGGCCGACGAGCATCGGCACCTTGCCGGCGAGGCCGGAGCGCCGGTCGGCACTCACAGAATTGGGCGCAGTTTCGGGCGCGGTCGAGTCGTCCTGACTCATGAAGTCCTCCCACAAGGAACGTTCAATCGGGGGTCTGGGCGAGACTAGTCTTGGATGTCAGCGTGCGTGGCCGAACGAGGAAATGAGTCCGTGACAATGCAGCGTGCCCAGGTGGTCGTCCTGGCCGGCCCGAGCGGTGCCGGGAAGTCCCGGCTGGCCGAACGGCTCGGCTTCCCGGTCCTGCGCCTCGACGACTTCTACAAGGACGGCGACGACCCGACCCTGCCCCGGATCACCCACGGCGCCAACGCCGGGCTCGTCGACTGGGACGACCCCGCGTCCTGGCACCGCGAGGACGCCCTCGCAGCGCTCCGGGAGCTCTGCGCCACCGGGCGCAGCGAGGTGCCGGTCTACGAGATCGCGCAGAACGGACGCTGCGGCTCCCGCGCCGTCGACCTCGGCGGGAGCACCCACTTCGTGGCCGAGGGGATCTTCGCGCCGGAGGTCGTCGCGGCCTGCCGCGAGGAGGGGATGCTGGAGGCTGCCTACTGCATCACCCAGCATCCGCTCGTCACGTTCTGGCGACGCCTGACGCGTGACCTGCGCGAGCACCGCAAGCCTCCGCTGATGCTCATGCGGCGGGGGGTCGCCCTGATGCGGGACCAGCAGCAGGTCGTCGGGCGGGCGGTCCGGCAGGGGTGCCGCCGGGCGACCGGCGACCAGGCCTACGCCGAGCTGACCGCGCGGAGCCAGACCTCGACCCACTCCTCGTGAGCCTGCGCCAGCCCGATCGCCGGTCCTGCGGCGCCGCCTCCCTGGTGATGGCCCGCCGGTTGGTGCGCCCGCGCTACGCCGGACTGGTCACCGACCAGACAGTCTTCGCCCACGAGGTCAGCACCCTCCACCGTCGGCTCACCTCGCTCTCCGACACCGCGGGCGGCTGGCAGGTCCCGTGGCTGCGCGCCATCGGCACCCCGCCCTGGGCGGTGGCCCGCGAGCTGCGCCTGCTCACCGGGGTGTCGTACGCCGTCCGCCCGGTGCGGCTGCGCCGCCGGGTCTGGCGCCACCTCGCGGCCGCCGTCCCGGACCGACCGGTCGCGGTGTTCGTCGGCGACCGGTGGCTGCCGCGGCACGTCGTGCTCGTGACGGGGCTCGACGACGCCGGCGCGACGACGTACGAGCCCGCCTCGGGACTCACCCCGACCGTCAGCCGCGAGCGCTGGGAGCGCGGCGACCTCGGGCTCGCCGGCTGGGACCGGCCGTGGCTGGTCGTCAGCCCCAGGTGACTACCGCTGCCCGATGAGGGAGGCGTAGCCCGGCTTGACGACCTTCTCGATGATCGCGAGCCGCTCGTCGAAGGGCAGGAACGCCGACTTCATCGCGTTGATGGTGAACCAGCGCAGGTCCTCGAGCGTGTAGTCGAACGCCTCGACGAGACCGAACATCTCCTGGGTCATCGAGGTGCCGCTCATCAGCCGGTTGTCGGTGTTGACCGTGACCCGGAAGCGGAGCTCGGTGAGCAGCCCGATCGGGTGCTCGGCGAAGGACTCGGCCGCACCCGTCTGGATGTTGGAGCTGGGGCACATCTCCAGCGGGATCCGCTTGTCGCGGACGTAGGCCGCGAGCCCGCCGAGCTCCACCGTCCCGTCGTCGTGCACGGTGATGTCGTCGATGATCCGCACGCCGTGGCCGAGCCGGTCGGCCCCGCACCACTGCAGGGCCTCCCAGATCGACGGCAGGCCGAAGGCCTCGCCGGCGTGGATGGTGAAGTGGGCGTTCTCGCGCTGGAGGTACTCGAACGCGTCGAGGTGCCGGGTGGGCGGGAAGCCCGCCTCCGCGCCGGCGATGTCGAAGCCGGCCACACCGCGGTCGCGCCAGGCGATCGCGAGCTCGGCGATCTCCATCGACCGCGCCTGGTGACGCATGGCGGTCAGCAGCTGCCGTACGACGATCCTGCCGCCGCTGGCGGCCATCCCCTCCTCGAAGCCCTCCTGGACCGCGGCGACGACCTCGTCGAGGGTCATGTCTCCCGACACGTGCTGCTCGGGGGCGTAGCGGACCTCGGCGTAGACGACGCCGTCCGCGGCCAGGTCCTCGACGCACTCGCGGGCGACCCGGGCGATCGCGGGACCGTTCTGCATGACCGCGACGGTGTGGTCGAAGGTCTCCAGGTAGCGCACCAGCGACCCCGAGTCGGCCGACTCGGCGAACCAGCGACCGAGCGACTCGGCGTCGTCGGCGGGCAGCCGGTGGCCGATCTCCGCGGCGAGCTCGACGATCGTCTGCGGGCGCAGGCCGCCGTCGAGGTGGTCGTGCAGGAGCACCTTGGGCGCCGCGTGCACCTGCTCGCGGGTGGGCGGGGTCGGCGTCCTGCCGGAGGTCTGGGTCACGTCGGTCACAGGGCCATCCAACCAGTCGCCCTAGGGTTGCCCCATGCGCACCTTCACCACGCTCGAGGACGTCGCTGCGGCCGCCGGTTCCGACATCGGGACCAGCGAGTGGCTCGACGTCGACCAGGCCCGCATCTCCGCGTTCGCCGACGCCACGCTGGACCACCAGTGGATCCACGTGGACGTCGAGGCGGCAGCCGCCGGGCCGTTCGGCACCACGATCGCCCACGGCTTCCTGACCCTGAGCCTGCTCCCCCACTTCGCCTCGCAGGTCTTCCGCCTCGAGACGCCGGGGGCCCGGCTCAACTACGGGTTGGAGAAGGTCCGCTTCCCCGCGCCGGTGCCCGTCGACTCCCGGCTGCGCTCACACGTGCGTTTCGGCGAGGTCCGCGACCTGCCCGCGGGCAAGCAGCTCATCGTCGAGCACACTGTCGAGATCGAGGGCCAGGACAAGCCGGCCTGCGTGGCCGCTCACGTGGTGCTCCTGCTGGCCTGAGGACCCGGCCTACCCGATCCGGTCGAGGACGATCGGACCCGGGGCGTACGACGACCCGTCGCCGATGTCGAAGCCACCCTCCAGCGAGGCCAGCGCGCGGTCGAAGCGCTCCGGCTCGTCGGTGAGCAGCGTGAGGAGCGGCTGACCCTCGGTGACCTCGTCGCCGGGGCGGGCGTGCCACACGACGCCGGCGCCGGCCTGCACGGGGTCCTCCTTGCGGGCGCGGCCCGCACCCAGCCGCCAGGCGGCCAGGCCGACGGCCATCGCGTCGAGGCGGGTGAGCGTGCCGGTCGCGGGCGCGGTGACCACGTGCGACTCCTTCGCCACGGGCAGGTCTGCCTCGGGGTCGCCGCCCTGGGCGCGGATCATCGCCTTCCAGGCGTCCATCGCGGAGCCGTCTGCGAGCTTGTCGGCGGGGTCGATGTCGGTGACGCCGGCCCCGGCGAGCATCTCCCGGGCCAGGGCGAGCGTGAGCTCGACGACGTCGGCGGGGCCACCTCCGGCCAGCACCTCGACCGACTCGGCGACCTCGATCGCGTTGCCGGCGGTGAGCCCGAGCGGGGTGGCCATGTCGGTGAGGAGCGCGACCGTGTGGACTCCCGCGTCGGTGCCGAGCGCGACCATCGTCTCGGCGAGCTCACGAGCCGTGGCGAGGTCTTTCATGAAGGCGCCGCTGCCGACCTTCACGTCGAGCACCAGCGCACCGGTGCCCTCGGCGATCTTCTTGCTCATGATCGAGCTCGCGATCAGCGGGATCGCCTCGACGGTGCCGGTGACGTCGCGCAGGGCGTAGAGCTTCTTGTCCGCCGGGGCGAGCCCGTCGCCCGCCGCGCAGATCACTGCCCCTACGTCCTCGAGGATCGCGAACATCTCCTCGTTGCTGAGCGCCGCGCGCCAGCCGGGGATCGACTCGAGCTTGTCCAGGGTGCCGCCGGTGTGGCCGAGCCCGCGACCGGAGAGCTGCGGCACGGCGACGCCGCAGGCCGCGACGAGCGGCGCGAGCGGCAGCGTGATCTTGTCCCCCACCCCGCCGGTGGAGTGCTTGTCGGCCGTGGGACGAGAGAGCGTGGAGAAGTCCATCCGCTCGCCCGACGCGATCATCGCGGCGGTCCAGCGCGCGATCTCGGTGCGGTTCATCCCGTTGAGCAGGATCGCCATCGCAAGGGCCGACATCTGCTCGTCGGCGACCTCGCCGCGGGTGTAGGCGTCGATCACCCAGTCGATCTGGCTGTCGCTGAGCTCGTGGCGGTCGCGCTTGGCCAAGATGACCTCGACGGCGTCGTGGGCAGGCATCAGGGGGTTCCTCCGAACGTGGTGAGGTCGTCGGGCCCGAAGGCGTCGGGGAGCACCTCGGACATCGACTTGATCCCGGAGACGGTCCAGAGCTGCAGGTCGCGCCCTCCGTGCTCGAACAGGAGCTGGCGGCAGCGCCCGCACGGCATGATCACGTCGTTGTCGCCGTTGACGCACACGAAGTGCGTCAGCCGGCCGCCCCCGGTGGCGTGGAGCTGCGAGACCACTCCGCACTCGGCGCAGAGCACGACGCCGTACGCCGCGTTCTCGACGTTGCAGCCGACCACGACCCTGCCGTCGTCGACCCGCGCGGCCGCCCCGACGGGGAACTTCGAGTACGGCGCGTAGGCCCTCCCCATCACGTCGACGGCGGCTGCCTTGAGCTCGTCCCACTCCCTCTGATCCACGGCGCAACTATGGCGCATACCTCGAAGCCGTCGTCTTCGGCAGGTTCCGCCGAAAGATCTCCTGACGGTTTTAGGTCTCAAACCGGTTTCAGTAGTAGCGATCCTGATGACGGGGCCCTCAGGGCGCGGCATCATGCTCCCGAACGCTGACCCCATCCCGGGGTTCAAGAACTTGGAGGCATTTGTGTTGAAGACGAGGAAGGTCGTCGCGAGCGGCCTCGTGACGCTGCTGGCGGCCGCCACCCTGGCTGCGTGCGGTGACGCGCCCGAGGAAGACACCACCACCGGCAGCGAGAGCAGCAGCTCCGCCGAGCCGGCAGTCGCTGACTTCCTGCCGTGCATCGTCTCCGACGCGGGTGGGTTCGACGACAAGTCGTTCAACCAGCTCGGCTACGAGGGCGCCAAGCAGGCCGCCGACGAGCTCGGTGTCGAGCTCAAGCCGGTCGAGTCCAACAGCGAGAACGACTTCGGCCCCAACCTGGAGAGCCTCGTCGGCGAGGGCTGCGACGTCATCGTGACCGTCGGCTTCGCGCTGGCCTCGGCCACCAAGGAGTCCGCTGCCGCCAACCCCGACATCGAGTACGTCCTCATCGACGACTCGGCCGACGGCGGCGACGACGGTGCGACCTTCGACGGCAAGGCCGACGTGGAGAACATCAAGCCGCTGCTCTACAACACCGCCCAGGCCGCGTTCCTGGCCGGCTACGCCGCTGCTGACTACACCAAGACCGGCAAGGTCGGCACCTACGGCGGTATGCCCTTCCCGACCGTGACGATCTTCATGGACGGCTTCAAGCAGGGCGCGGAGTACTACGCCAAGGAGAACAAGAAGGACGTCGAGGTCGTCGGCTGGGACGGCAAGAACGGTTCCTTCACCGGTGGCTTCGAGGCCAACGAGGCCGCGACCAGCACCGCCAAGCAGATCCTCGACCAGGACGTCGACGTGATCCTGCCGGTCGGTGGCCCGATCTACCAGGGCGCGATCACCGCGATCGAGGACTCCGGCAAGGACATCGCGATGCTCGGTGTCGACGCCGACCTCTTCGAGACCGACCCGACCACGCAGGACTACGTCATGACCTCGATCCTCAAGGGCATGAAGGTCTCGACCTACGAGGCCGTCATGGCCGCGGGTGCCGACGAGTTCGACTTCGCCCCCTACGTGGGCACGCTCGAGAACGAGGGAGTCGGCATCGCGCCGTTCCACAACTTCGAGAGCAAGGTGAGCCCTGAGCTCGCCGACAAGCTCGAGACGGTCAAGGCCGGCATCATCGACGGCTCGATCACGGTGAACTCCTACCTGGGCTGATCACCAGCACGCTCCACCACGGAGGGAGGTCGACGTACGCGTCGGCCTCCCTCTGCTGTTGCCAGACACCGGGCCCGAGCTTTGGCACATCTTTGTCCAGACCACCGGGCCGGTGACGGCTAGCCTTCCCCGCGGCCGGCCCACCCATTCAGACCCCTAGGATGCGATGCCATGAGACTCGTCCTGCGAGGCATCACCAAACGCTTCGGCAGCGTGGTGGCCAACGAATCGATCTCCCTCACCGTCGAGCCCGGAGAGATCCACTGCCTGCTCGGCGAGAACGGCGCGGGCAAGTCGACGCTGATGAACGTCCTCTACGGCCTCTACAAGGCCGACGAGGGCGAGATCGAGCTCGACGGCGAGGTCCAGCACTTCACCGGCCCCGGCGACGCCATGGCGGCCGGCATCGGCATGGTCCACCAGCACTTCATGCTCATCCCCGTCTTCACCGTCGCCGAGAACGTGATGCTCGGCAACGAGTCCACCGGCTTCGCCGGCACGCTCGATCTCGACGCCTCCCGCGAGCGCGTCACCGAGATCTCCGAGCGCTTCGGCTTCCACGTCGACCCCGACGCCCTGGTCGAGGACCTCCCCGTCGGCGTGCAGCAGCGGGTCGAGATCATCAAGGCCCTCTCGCGCGACGCCGAGCTGCTCGTCTTCGACGAGCCCACCGCGGTCCTGACGCCCCAGGAGACCGACGAGCTGATGGAGATCATGCGCCAGCTCAAGGAGGCCGGCAAGGCGATCGTCTTCATCACCCACAAGCTCCGCGAGGTCCGCGCCGTCGCGGACCGCATCACCGTCATCCGCCTCGGCAAGGTCGTCGGCGAGGCAGACCCCAAGGCCAGCAACGTCGAGCTCGCCTCGATGATGGTCGGCCGCCCGGTCGAGCTGGTCGTCCACAAGGACGCCCCGACCCTGGGCGCCGACGCGCTGGTCGTCAAGGACCTCCGCGTCGTGGACCTGGCCGGTCACAAGCAGGTCGACGGGCTCAGCTTCACCATCCGTGCCGGCGAGGTCCTCGCCGTCGCCGGCGTGCAGGGCAACGGCCAGACCGAGCTGACCGAGGCCCTCCTCGGCCTCCAGGACGACGTCAGCGGCTCGATCGTGCTCGACGGCATCGAGCTGGTCGGCAGGTCGACGCGCAAGATCCTCGACTCCGGCGTCGGGTTCATCCCCGAGGACCGCCAGGTCGACGGACTGGTGCCCCAGTTCACCATCGCCGAGAACCTGATGCTCAACCGCAGCTTCAAGTCCCCCTTCGTCAAGAGCGGCAACCTGCGCATCGGCGCGCTGCGCGAGTTCGCCGAGGTGAAGCTCAAGGAGTACGACGTCCGCGCCCGCGACATCGACTCGCTGGCCGGCAACCTGTCGGGCGGCAACCAGCAGAAGGTGGTCGTCGCCCGGGAGCTCTCGCGCGACCTGCGCCTGCTGGTCGCCGCGCAGCCCACCCGCGGCGTCGACGTCGGCTCGATCGAGTTCATCCACAAGCAGATCGTCGCGACCCGCGACAGCGGCATCCCGGTCCTGGTGGTCTCCACCGAGCTCGACGAGGTGGTCGCCCTCGCCGACCGCATCATGGTGCTCTACCGCGGCCAGGTCGTCGGGATCGTCCCTGCGGACACCCCCCGCGAGACCCTCGGCCTGATGATGACCGGCGAACGCCCGAAGGACCTGAAGGACGTAGTGGCATGAGCGACACCGACAAGCCGCAGCCGGACGACAAGCCCGACGCGGCCACCGAGGCACCGAGGACTCCGGAGGTCGACGCCACGGAGGACGCGAGCGCCGCGGCCGACCCCGACGCCCGGTCCCGCTCGCTGCTGCGTGAGATCGCGTCCGGTGACGCCCTCGCAGGCGTGCTGGCCGTGTTCCTCGCGGTCTTCGTCGGCTCGGTGATGATCGCCGCGACCAACGAGGGCGTGCGCGAGACCGCGACCTACATCACCGCGCGGCCCTCCGACTTCTTCAACGCCCTGTGGGAGGCCATCTCCGGCGCCTACAGCGCGATGTTCCGCGGCGCGATCTTCAACTACAACCTCACCGAGCCGGCCCAGCAGTGGCGCCCGCTCACCGAGACGCTGAAGTTCGCCGGCCCGCTCATCGCAGGTGGCCTCGGCGTCGGCATCGCGTTCCGGGCCGGCATGTTCAACATCGGTGGCCGCGGCCAGATGCTCATGGCCGGCGGCGCCGCCGGCTGGGTGGGCTTCGAGCTCGACCTGCCGACGATCATCCACCTCCCGCTCGCGATCCTCGTCGGCATGGTGGTCGGCGCCCTCTGGGGCGGCATCGCCGGCCTGCTCAAGGCCCGTACGGGCGCCCACGAGGTGATCGTGACGATCATGCTCAACTACGTCGCCTACTACCTGCTCTTCTACGCCCTCTCGCGGCAGTTCCTCCTCCAGGCACCGGGCTCGGCCAACCCCAAGTCGCTGCCGATGAAGGAGACCGCGATCCTGCCCAAGGTGCTGGGCGACCAGTTCAACCTGCACCTCGGCTTCGTGCTCGCACTGGTCGCGGTGGCCTTCGCCTGGTGGCTGCTCAGCAGGTCCACCCTCGGCTACCGGATCCGTGCGGTCGGCGAGAACCCGCACGCGGCCCGCGCCTCGGGCATCAACGTCGGCAAGACGTACACGATCGTGATGCTGATCGCGGGCTCGCTCCTCGGGCTCGCCGGCGTCAACCAGGTGCTCGGCACCGTCACCAGCGGCGTCTCGCTCGACCTCGACGCCTCGATCGGCTTCGACGCCATCACCGTGGCCCTGCTCGGTCGCTCGCGGCCCTTCGGCATCCTGGCCGCCGGTCTCCTCTTCGGCGCCCTGAAGGCCGGTGGCTTCACCATGCAGACGTCCGAGAACATCTCGGTCGACCTGGTGCTGGTGGTCCAGTCGCTGATCGTCCTCTTCCTCGCCGCACCTCCCCTGGTGCGCGCGATCTTCCGGCTCCCCGCCCAGGAGGCCAAGTGAGCACCGTGACCACCCCCACCCCCGCCGAATCCGGCGGGCTCGCACCGGACCCGGCCGTCGTCGCCCGCAAGGGCTCGGGTGCCAAGAAGCTGCCGATCATCTTCGGGGTGATCTCAGCGCTGCTCGCGATCGTCCTGCTCCGGTCCGGCCACACGGGCGACACCACCTTCCAGCTCTCCGCCGAGACCGACTTCGTGACGCTGCCGGACATCGTGGTGCCCTCGATGCTCACCGCGTGGCTGATGGTGCTGGTCTGCGTCGCCCTCACCGCTGAGTCCGTACGCCGCATGCTGGCGCACACGCCCCAGCCGATCTGGATCCCGATCGCCTTCGCGCTCGCGTGGATGACCGGCTTCCTGAGCTGGGCGGCCGCCGACGAGCGGATCCGGGTGGTCAGCCTCTTCGCGGGCGCGGTCGCGCTGGCCATCCCACTCATCTTCGGTGCGCTCGGCGGCGTCCTGGGCGAGCGGGCCGGCGTGGTCAACATCGCCATCGACGGCCAGCTCCTCTTCGGTGCGTTCGCCGCGGCGATCGCCGCCTCGACGACCGGGTCGCCGTGGGCAGGTCTCGTCGCCGCCGCGGTGGCCGGCGCCCTGGTGGCGCTTGTCCTGGGCCTGTTCGCGATCACCTACCTCGTCGACCAGGTCATCGTCGGCGTGGTGCTCAACGTGCTGGTGATCGGACTGACCAACTTCCTGTTCCGCCAGGTCCTCACGCCCAACGCCCAGACCCTCAACGCTCCCGAGGGGTTCAACCGGCTGCCGATCCCGATCCTGGGCGAGATCCCGCTGGTCGGTCCGATCTTCTTCCGCCAGACCGCGCTGGTCTACGTGCTCTACGCCGTGGTCGCACTCGTGGCGTTCGGCCTCTACCGCACCCGGTGGGGCCTCCGGGTCCGCGCGGTCGGCGAGCACCCGAAGGCGGCCGACACCGTCGGCATCAAGGTCAACCTGACCCGCTACCGCACGATCCTGCTCGCCGGCGCCATCGCCGGCATGGGTGGCGCCTACTACACCCTGGTCTCCGTGAACCAGTTCAACCGCGAGCTGACCAGCGGTGCCGGCTACATCGCGCTCGCCGCGGTCATCTTCGGCAAGTGGGACCCGATCCGGGCGACCCTGGCCGCGCTGCTCTTCGGCTTCGCGACCAACCTCGGTGGCGTGCTGTCGGCGATCGGCTCGCCGGTGCCGACCCAGTTCATGCTGATGCTCCCCTACCTCGTCACCATCTTCGCGGTGGCGGGCCTGGTGGGCCGCTCGCGCCCGCCGGCCGCGGTCGGCATCCCCTACCAACAGCAATGACCGTCCCTCGGTGACGAGGGGCCCGGGCAGGAGTCGAACACTCGGAGGTTCTGATGGATGCTGAGCAGCCCGGCCCGAGCCCGTCGTCGGCCGCGTCGCTGGGGGACAGCGCGCTCTCCCAGAGCAGCGAGCGCTATGCCTCGATGTTCACCCACCACCCGCACGCGGCCTACTCGGTGGACCGGCACGGCTACTACACCGACGCCAACGACCGGGCGCTGGAGATGACCGGGCTGAGCCTGCAGCAGATGAGGCAGACGCACTTCGCCCAGGTCATCCACCCCGAGGACCAGCACCTGTTGCGGGAGGCCTTCGACCGCGCGATGGCGGGCGAGCCCCAGCTGGTCGAGGCACGCGTCCTGCGTGCCGACGGCGGGATCGTCGACATCCGGTGCACGGCCATCCCGGTCGTCGTCGGCGGTGAGGTGGTCGGGGTGCACGGGATCACCGAGGACACGACCGAGGCCAAGCAGCTGGTGCGACAGCTGAAGGAGGCGCATGCCGCCAAGTCGCTGTTCCTGGCCACCGTGAGCCACGAGGTCCGCACACCGCTGGCCGTGCTCATCGGGGCCACCGACCTCCTGATGGATGCCGAGCTGGAGGCAGAACCGGACCACTACGCACGCCTGGTGCATCGTTCCAGCGAGCGACTGATGCGGCTGGTGGACGACATCCTGGAGTTCTCGGGTCTCGAGGGCGACCGGGGGTTGCTGCACACGGGTCCGTTCGAGGTGCACGCGGTCATCGAGGACATCGAGGAGTGGGCGGTGCCGCTCGCCGAGGACCGTGGCCTCGCGATGTCCTTCGTCGTCGACGCGTCCGTGCCGGCGACCGTACTGGGCGACGCCCTGCGCGTCAGCCAGGTCGTGACGAACCTCGTGCAGAACGCCATCGGGTTCACCGAGCGCGGCAGCGTCGACGTACGCGTCCGCGCAGGTGTCCGCGAGGCCTGGATCGAGTTCGCGGTGACCGACACGGGCATCGGGATCAGCGAGCACCACCTGGACAGCCTGTTCGAGCCGTTCACCCAGGCGGATCCCTTCGCCGCGCCGGGCGACCAGGGCGTCGGGCTGGGCCTCGCCATCTGCCGTGAGCTCGTCGACCTCATGGACGGTCAGCTGGAGGTGTCCTCCACGCTGGGCCGCGGGAGCACGTTCACGTTCGGCGTGCCGCTCGGCCCCGCACCTGACCAGGGCGCGGACTCAACCCGCAGCTGACAGCGCCGTGACCGCTGCCTCGGCCAGCACGCGGGCCGCGATGCAGGTCGCCGACTCGTCGATGCGCAGGTTGCCCTGGTGGAGGTCGTACGTCGGTCCGCCGGGCGTGCGCGTGCCGAGCCGGGCCATCGCCCCGGGCACCGAGTCGAGGTACCAGCCGAAGTCCTCGCCGCCGAGGCTCTGCGTCGTCGTGACGTGGCCGTGCGGACCGAGGACGCGGTCGAGCGCCTCGCCGAGCAGCACGGTCGAGACAGGATGGTTGACCACCGGCGGCACGCCGCGCTGGTAGGTCACCTCCGCGGTGACGCTGTAGGGGGCCACGATCGAGGTGATCAGCTGGCGGATCAGGTGCTCGGCGTCCGCCCAGGCGACCGCGTCGAGCATCCGGACGGTGCCCGCGACGATGCCGCCGTGCGGGATCACGTTGGGGGCAGAGCCGGCGCGCACCATCCCCCACACCACGCTGACCCCGGCGCGGGGGTCGAGGCGGCGGCTGAGGATGGCCGGCAGCTCGGTGATCACCTTGCCGAGCGCGAAGGTGAGGTCCTCGGTCAGGTGGGGGCGCGAGGTGTGCCCGCCCTTGCCGATCAGCCGTACGGTCAGCGAGTCGGCGGCGCCGGTCAGCGGCCCCTCGCGCAGGCCGATCCGGCCCACGTCGAGGCTCGGGTCGCAGTGCAGGCCGAAGACGTGGCTGACACCCTCCAGGGCGCCTGCCGAGATGAGGTGCAGCGCCCCGCCCGGCATCACCTCCTCGGCGGGCTGGAACAGCAGCCGCACCCGTCCCGGCAGCAGCCCGCGCGCCGAGACCTCGGCCAGCGCCAGCCCGGCACCGATGAGACCGGCGGTGTGCACGTCGTGGCCGCAGGCGTGGGCCACGCCGGGGGTGGTGCTGCGCCACGGGTCGGAGATCAGGTCGTCGACGGGCAGGGCGTCGAGGTCGGCGCGCAGGGCGACGAGGCGGCCGCCGGTGCCGATGTCGGCCAGCACTCCCCCGCCCGCGGGACGGGTGACCGCCCAGCCGGCTCCCTCGAGGGCGGAGAAGACCGCGTCGGAGGTGCGGTGCTCCTCCCAGCTCAGCTCGGGGTGGGCGTGCAGGTCGCGGCGCAACGCGACGAGGTCGTCGGCGTGCTTGTCGACGACCTCGGCGATGACGGTGGTGGCGGGGGTGGCTGCTTGAGGCATGACCGGTCCACCCTAGTTCGTCCTGCCGTCGTAGGCGGCAAGTAGCCGATCCGCGGCCAACGGCGCCGCGAGCTCGCCCGACAGCACCGCACGTCGTACGTCGTCGCGCACCGCAGCCACCCCGGCCGAGGACCGCAGCCGCTGCGCGAGCTCGTCGCGCACCAGCGCCCACATGAAGTCGAGCTGCTGCTCGGCACGCTTGTGCGCCAGCCCGTCGACCCCGAGGTGCTCGCGGTGGGAGCCGATCCGCTCCCACACGTCGTCCACGCCGGCACCTGTGAGGGCCGAGCAGGTGACGACAGGTGGCGCCCACTCCGAGTGGCCGCGCACGAGGCGGAGCGCACCGGAGAGCTCGCGCGCGGCGACCCGGGCGCCGGCCTCGAAGTCGCCGTCGGCCTTGTTGACCGCGACCACGTCGGCGATCTCGAGGATGCCCTTCTTGATGCCCTGGAGCTGGTCACCGGTGCGCGCGAGGGTGAGGAAGAGGAAGGTGTCGACCATCCCGGCCACGGTCACCTCGGACTGCCCGACGCCGACCGTCTCGACCAGGACGACGTCGTGCCCGGCGGCCTCGAGCACCAGCATCGCCTGCGTGGTGGCCCGTGCGACGCCACCGAGGGTGCCGGCCGAGGGTGAGGGCCGGATGAAGGCGCGCGGGTCGACCGCCAGCGCGGCCATGCGGGTCTTGTCGCCCAGCACCGAGCCGCCGGTGCGCACCGAGGACGGGTCGACCGCGAGCACCCCGACGCGGTGCCCGGCGGCCGTCAACCGGGTGCCGAGGCTCTCGATGAAGGTGGACTTGCCGACGCCGGGGACCCCGGAGATGCCGACGCGCGTCGCGAGCGGCCGATCGACGGAGGCGAGCGCGGTGAGGAGCTCGCGCGCCGCGGCCCGGTGCTCGGCCGTCGACGACTCGACGAGCGTGATGGCACGGGAGACGTCTGCGCGCCGACCCGCCACCACCCCCTCGACGAGCGCGGGGACGTCCACCGGACGCGGCATCAGGCGTGCTGCTCCCGCAGGCGCGCGAGGAGGTCGAGCGCGGACTCCGCGATGACGGTGCCCGGCAGGAACACCGCCGCCGCGCCCATCTCCCGGAGCGTCTCGACGTCGTCGGGCGGGATGACGCCGCCGATCACGATCATGATGTCCGGGCGGCCCTGGTCGGCCAGCGCCTGCTTGAGCGCGGGCAGCAGGGTGAGGTGGCCCGCCGCGAGCGAGGAGACCCCGACGATGTGCACATCGGCGTCGATCGCCTGCTGGGCGACCTCCTCCGGCGTGGAGAACAGCGGGCCCACGTCGACGTCGAAGCCGAGGTCGGCGAAGGCGGTGACGACGACCTTCTGGCCGCGGTCGTGGCCGTCCTGGCCCATCTTGGCGACCAGGATGCGCGGGCGACGCCCCTCCTCGGCCTCGAACTCCTCGGTGGCGGCGAGCACCTCGGCCACCTTGGTGCCGGCTGCGGTGCCTGCCTCGTCGCGGTACACGCCGCTGATCGTACGGATCACGGCCTGGTGGCGGCCGTAGACCTTCTCCAGCGCGTCGGAGATCTCACCGACCGTGGCCTTGGCCCGGGCCGCGTCGACGGCCAGCGCGAGGAGGTTGCCCTCGAGGGAGCCGCCACCGACCGGTCCGCGCTCGGCGGAGGCGGTCAGCGCGTCCAGCGCACGGCGTACGTCGTCGTCGTCGCGCTCGGCACGCAGCCGCTCGAGCTTGGCGACCTGCTGGCGGTAGACGTCGTCGTTGTCGACGCGCAGCACGTCGAGCTTGTCCTCGACAGGGAGCCGGAACGTGTTGACGCCGATGACCTTCTGGCTACCGGAGTCGATCCGCGCCTGGGTGCGGGCGGCCGCCTCCTCGATGCGCATCTTCGGGATGCCCTGCTCGATCGCCGCGGCCATGCCGCCGGCCTGCTCGGCCTCGAGGATGTGCGCCCACGCACGCTCGGCGAGGTCGTGGGTGAGCTTCTCGACGTAGTAGGAGCCGGCCCACGGGTCGATGATCTCGGTGGTGCCGCTCTCCTGCTGCAGCAGGAGCTGGGTGTTGCGGGCGATCCGGGCCGAGAAGTCGGTCGGCAGCGCGATCGCCTCGTCGAGGGCGTTGGTGTGGAGCGACTGCGTGTGGCCCTGGGTGGAGGCCATCGCCTCGATGCAGGTGCGGCCGACGTTGTTGAAGACGTCCTGCGCGGTCAGCGACCATCCGGAGGTCTGGCTGTGGGTGCGCAGCGAGCGCGACCTGGGGTTCTGCGGGTCGAAGTCGTCGACCAGCCGGGCCCAGATCGCCCGGGCTGCGCGCATCTTCGCGACCTCCATGAAGAAGTTCATCCCGATCGCCCAGAAGAAGGACAGTCGCGGTGCGAACTGATCGATCGTCATGCCGGTCGCGAGGCCAGCGCGGATGTACTCGACACCGTCGGCCAGCGTGTAGGCGAGCTCGAGGTCGGCCGTGGCTCCGGCCTCCTGGATGTGGTAGCCGGAGATCGAGATCGAGTTGAAGCGCGGCATCTTCTGCGACGTGAAGGCGAAGATGTCGCTGATGATCCGCATGCTCGGCGACGGCGGGTAGATGTAGGTGTTGCGGACCATGAACTCCTTGAGGATGTCGTTCTGGATCGTCCCCACGAGCTGCTCCGGCTTCACCCCCTGCTCCTCGGCGGCCGCGATGTAGAGCGCGAGCACCGGCAGCACGGCGCCGTTCATCGTCATCGACACCGACATCTCGTCGAGCGGGATGCCGTCGAAGAGGGTGCGGGTGTCGTAGATCGAGTCGATCGCCACGCCCGCCATGCCGACGTCGCCGCGCACGCGCGGGTGGTCGGAGTCGTAGCCGCGGTGGGTGGCGAGGTCGAAGGCGACGCTCAGGCCCTTCTGCCCGGCGGCGAGGTTGCGCCGGTAGAAGGCATTGGACGCCTCCGCGGTCGAGAAGCCGGCGTACTGCCGGATCGTCCACGGCTGGGTCGTGTACATCGTCGGGTAGGGCCCGCGCAGGAACGGCGCGATGCCCGGCCACGTGTCGAGGCCGTCGAGGCCGTCGAGGTGCTCGGGGCCGTAGACGGGGAGGATGTCGATGCCCTCCGGGCTCGTCCACGGCTCGCCGCTCATCGAGCGCGCAGCCGCTGCCGCCCGCTGGTTGAGCAGGTCGCCCTGCGACCGTGTCGAAACCAGGGGCACGTCGGCGAAGTTCTCCGGGACGGTCATCGGCTGAGCTCCTCTCGGACCCGGCCCAGGAAGCCGAGCGCATCGACCCCCATGGCACACGAGTCGTCCACGTCGGTCACGGTCCGGTCCCCCGGCTTGCCCGCCAGCACGACGTACGACGCTCCTGCCGCTCGCAGCGCGGCGACCAGGTCGGCACCCCACTCGGCGTAGGCCGCATCGGTGCCGGCGAGGCACACGACGCGCTGGCCGGCGTAGGCCGCCATGACAGCGGCGGCGTCGGCGGTCGCACCGGCCGCCTCGACGGCCACGCCCCCGGCAGCGAACAGGTTGGTGGCGAAGGTGGCCCGGGCGGTGTGCGCGGAGATCGGGCCGAGGGTGGCCAGGAAGACCGGGCGTGCGGCGGGTTGGGCGCGCATGTCCTCGTAGGCGTGGCCGTAGCGGCGCGCGTAACGGTGCGGAGCGTGGTCGCGCTCGGGCAGCACCTCGTCGAGGTTCGGGAACTCCGAGACCCCGGTCAGCGGCCGCGAGCGGTCCGCGACCTGGGCGTCGCGCGCTGCGGCCACGGCCTTCACCCGCTCCTTCACGCCGGCGCGGGCATCGTCGGCGAGCGCACCGCCGGCCGCCTCGATGTGGCCGAGCTCGGCCCAGCCGGCGATCGCGAGGTCGTCGGTGAGCTTCTCGACCGCGTAGGAGCCGCCGGCAGGGTCGGCCACCGCGGCGAGGTGGGACTCCTCGATCAGGAGCGAGGAGGTGTTGCGGGCGATCCGGCGACCGAAGGTGTCGGGCAGGCCGATCGGCTCGTCGAAGGGCACCACGGTCAGCGCGTCGGCGCCGCCCACCCCGGCGGCGAAGGCCGCCACCGTGCCGCGCAGCATGTTGACCCACGGGTCGCGGCGGCTCGTCATCGGACGACTGGTGACCGCGTGGAGCGACATCTCACCGTCTCCCCCGCTGGCCTCCAGCACACGTGCCCAGAGTCGCCGCACCGCACGGAGCTTCGCGATCGTCGGGAACTGCTCGTCAGTGGCCGCGAGCCGGAACTCGATCATCGCGGCCGACTGGTCGACGGTGAAACCCTCCGCCGCGAGCAGGCGCAGGTAGGCGGCTCCGGTCGCGATGACCCACCCGAGCTCCTGCGCGTCGCTGGCTCCCTGGTCGTGGAGTGCAGTGCCGTCCACCACCAGGGAGCGGACGCCGAGCTGGAAGCCACGGCGCACGACGGGCGCGAACAGGTCGCGGGCGGTGGCGCCGTCGTCGCGCACGGCGTAGGACAGCATCTCGAGGGTCTGCAGGTCGAACGACAGGTTCGTCCCAGGGTGCACGGCACCGTCGACACCCTCGAGGAAGTCGGCGAGGCTCTCGACCTGCTCGGTCGAGGGACGGTCCAGCACGACGGGCGCCAGGTCGAGCAGCACGCCGGTCAGCACGGTGTCCCAGTCAGGACCGTCGTGGCCCTCGACGTGGAACAGCAGCGAGGTCGCACCGTTCTCCAGGTCCTGCAGGGCAGCCTCGTTCGCGGCCTCGGCGTCGACGACCTCGACCTGGGTGCGTACGTCCCAGGCGCCGGCACGCACCGGCCGCCCGGCGGTGGTGAGGCGCTCGAGGTCGGACTGCTGCCCGATGGGCGCGACGTCGATGCCGTCCAGCGTGGTGCGGGTCAGCGTCGTCCACACGTCGGAGTCGGGCGCGTCCTCGCCGAGGCGGCGGGCCTTGCGCAGCACCGCGGCCGTGGCGGCCTCCCACGCGGCGGCGTCGTAGGCGTCGTCGTCGCCCACGAGGCGCAGCGTGCCCTCTTCGGGCTGGAGCTCCTCGGGCTCGGCCAGGCCACCATCGAGGGCGCCGTCGCTGTCGGTCATGAGTCGCAGGATAGGACGAGCGTCACCTCGGGGACACTGCGCGTGTCTATGGGATACCTCTCACAGAGGTCCGGATCGTCCCGGCGGGCCGGGACTGCAGCCCCATGCGCCGGGCGTGGCAGCGTGCCTAGCGTCGCCGTCATGACCGACGTCTTCTTCCACGTGGGACTGGCCAAGACCGGCACGACCACCATCCAGGCAGCGCTCGAGGCGAGCGCTGGGAGGCTCGCGGCCGAAGGGGTGCTCTTCCCTGGCGGGCACCACCGCGCCCAACGGCTGGCGGTCTACGACCTGCTCGGACAGAGGGTGCGGGGCGAGGAGGGCGAGCGCGTCGCTGGGTCGCTGCAGCGACTGCTGGACGAGGTGTCCGCGCATGACGGCCCGTCGGTCGTGGTGTCGGAGGAGGAGTTGTCGCTCGCCCGCCCCCGCGAGGTACGACGGCTGGTGCGCCGGCTCGACGGCCACCGGGTCTTCGTGGTGGTGGGCGCGCGCGATGTCGCCCGCACCGTGGTCTCGGCGTGGCAGCAGACCGTGGTCAACGGCGGGACGATCAGCTGGCAGGACTTCATCGCGTCCGTGCGCGGCGAGATCGGCGCCGCACCCAGCGAGGGCATCTCGTTCTGGTGGCGGCACGATGTCTGCCGCGTCATCGACGCCTGGGCCTCGGCCGTCCCGGTGGACCGCATCCGCCTGGTCACAGTCCCTCCCCCGGGGGCCGGTCCCGGCGCGCTGCTGGAGCGCTTCGGTGAGGCAGCGCGCCTGCCGGACGGCTGGAGCGGATCGCAGCAGGTCCCGCGCAACGCATCCCTCGGCGCGGCCCAGCTCGAGGTCGTGCGCCGGCTGAACGAGTCGGTCACGGGCCGGCTCAACACCAGCCAGCACCGGTTCGTGGTGGAGGCCGGCATCCGGACCCGGCTGGTCGGAGCCCCCGACCGGTCCCTCAGGCTGCCGGCGGAGCACTGGGCGTGGGCGCGGGCCCACGGCGAAGCGCTGGTGGCCGAGCTGGAGCAGCGCGGCCTGGCAGTGCACGGCGACCTGGGCGACCTGCTGCCCGAGTGTCCGGTCGCCCCCACGCCGAACCTCGACGAGGTGGGGGGCGAGGAGCTGCTCGCGGCGACGCAGGCCGCGCTCACCTCACTGGCCCTCGACCACGGACGACTCTTCCGCCGCTACCGGCGCGCGTTCCTCGAGACCGAGGGACGGCTGCCCGGGCCGGCCGAGGTGCTCGCGAGCCAGGCACGCGCCGGCAGCTTCCACCTCCGGAAGTGGACGCTGCACCAGGCCGACCACCACCCCCTCGTGGCGCGTGCCTCACGCGCCTACCTCGGCCGTACGACGCGTCCTCGGGTCGTCGACCGCTGAGCGCTCCCACGACTACAGTCCGCCCATGACGACTCGGGGGGAGGGTTGGTACGCCGACCCTCAGGACACGCAGAGGCTTCGCTGGTGGGACGGAACGGCCTGGACCCTCCACACCCACGACCGCATCACCGCGCCCCCGGACCACCATGCGCCGCTGCCGCGCTGGTGGTCGGGCCTGTCCGTCGCGGTCCAGCTGGCCTTCGGGCTCTCGCTCCTCGCCGCGGCCTTCACCCTCTACGTGGACCTGGAGATCCTCGGCTTCGTCGACGAGGTGGAGCTGCGACCCGACACGGTGGTGGAGGCCGACGGTGCCCGCATCGACCGGCTCATCGCCCTGTCGACGGTGGAGGTCGCCACCTCGCTGCTCACCGCAGTGCTCTTCATCGTGTGGCTCTACACCGCCCACCACAGCGCGCGCATGGACCGGACCGTGCTCAAGCACGGCTCGGGATGGGCGATCGGCGGCTGGTTCGTCCCGGTGCTCAACTTCTGGCGGCCCTTCCAGATGGTGACCGACGTACGCCGTGGCGCGACCGGCGAGGCGACGGTCGACGTCCCCCTGCGACAGGGGTGGTGGTGGGGCACGTGGCTGCTCTCGACCGCCCTGGCGACGGTCTGCGACGTGTTCTACCAGCTGGCTGCCGAGGAGCCCGCGGGCGGCTACTTCCAGCTGCTCGCGAGGGCGGCCTCGTGGGAGCGCTTCGCATCGGCCCTGACGATCCTGGCCGCGGTCCTGGGCATCCTGGTCGTCCGCGAGATCAAGGCGCTGGTGCTGGCTCCCACCGACTGACCGTCGGCGACCACGTCAGACCTCGGTGCGGCCCGCGTCGTCCTTGTTGCGCAGGCCGATCTTGTTGCCCAGCCAGACCAGCGGGTCGTACTTCCTGTCCACGACGCGCTCCTTCATGGGGATGATCGCGTTGTCGGTGATCTTGATCCCCTCGGGGCAGACCTCGGTGCAGCACTTGGTGATGTTGCACATTCCCAGGCCCGCGGCGCCCTGGGCCAGCTCGCGTCGGTCGTGGGTGTCGAGGGGGTGCATGTCGAGCTCGGCGTAGCGCAGGAAGAAGCGCGGTCCGGCGAACGCCTCCTTGTTGTCCTCGTGGTCGCGCACGACGTGGCAGACGTCCTGGCACAGGAAGCACTCGATGCACTTGCGGAACTCCTGGCCCCGCTCGACGTCGATCTGCGCCATCCGCCGCTTGCCGTCAGCGTCACGCGGGCCGAGCTGCGCCGACGGCAGCTCCTTGGCCTTCTCGTAGTTGAACAACACGTCGGTCACGAGGTCGCGGATCACCGGGAAGGCGCGCATCGGCGTCACCGTGATGGTCTCGTCCTCCTCGAAGTCCGAGAGCCGGCACATGCACATCAGCCGCGGGCGGCCGTTGACCTCGGCGCTGCACGAGCCGCACTTGCCGGCCTTGCAGTTCCACCGCACGGCCAGGTCGCCCGCCTGCGTCGCCTGCACACGGTGGATCGCGTCGAGCACGACCTCGCCCTCGGAGACCTCGACCGGGAAGTCCTTGACCTCCCCGCCCTCCTTGTCCCCGCGCCAGATCCGCAATTTCAAGGTGTAGCTCATGCGAAGTACCCCTTCAGCTCGTCGGGCATCTCGGGCAACGCCTTCTCGTGGAGGTCCACGCCGGTGCCCTCGGCGTTGAGGTTGACCACCAGGTTCTTGGTGCCCCACTCGGCGTCAGGTCCCGGGAAGTCGTCGCGCGTGTGACCGCCGCGAGACTCCTCGCGGGCGAGCGCGGCCTTGGCGATGCACTCGCTGACGATGAGCATGTTGCGGAGGTCGAGCGCGAGGTGCCAGCCGGGGTTGTACTGCCGGTGCCCCTCGACGACCATCGTGCTCGCGCGCACCTTGAACGCCTCGATCTCGGCCAGCGACTCCTCGAGCTCGGTCCGCGTGCGGATGATGCCGACCAGGTCGTTCATCGACTGCTGCAGGTCGGACTGGATCGTGTACGGGTTCTCCCCGCCCTCGACCTCGAACGGGGCCAGCGCGCTCTTCTGCGCCGCCTTCACGTGGGCCTCGTCCACCTGCGGCCGCGTGCCGCCCAGCGACGCGGCGTAGGACGATGCGTGCTCGCCGGCGCGCTTGCCGAAGACCAGCAGGTCACCGAGCGAGTTGCCGCCGAGCCGGTTGGAGCCGTGCATCCCGCCGGAGCACTCGCCCACGGCGTACAGGCCGGTCACGGCGCTCTCCTGGGTGTCGGCGTCGACCTCGACGCCACCCATCACGTAGTGGCAGGTCGGGCCGATCTCCATCGCCTCGGCGGTGATGTCGACGTCGGCCAGCTCCTTGAACTGGTGGTACATCGAGGGCAGCCGCTTGCGGATGAACTCGGGGGTACGCCGTGACGCGATGTCGAGGTAGATCCCGCCGTGCGGGGTGCCGCGACCGGCCTTGATCTCGGAGTTGATCGCGCGGGCGACCTCGTCGCGGGGCAGCAGCTCCGGGGGGCGCCGGTTGTTCTTCTTGTCGTCGTACCAGGCGTCGGCCTCCTCCACCGTGTCCGCGGTCTCTGCCTTGAAGAACTCCGGGATGTAGTCGAACATGAAGCGCTCGCCCTCGGAGTTCTTCAGGATGCCGCCGTCACCGCGCACCGACTCCGTGACCAGCAGCCCCTTCACCGAGGGCGGCCACACCATGCCCGTCGGGTGGAACTGCACGAACTCCATGTTGATCAGGCTCGCGCCGGCCCGCATCGCGAGGGCGTGGCCGTCGCCGGTGTACTCCCACGAGTTCGACGTGACCTTGAAGGACTTGCCGATCCCGCCGGTGGCGAGGATGACGGACGGGGCGTCGAAGACGATGAAGCGGCCGGACTCGCGCCAGTAGGCGAAGGCCCCTGCCACCACCCCTGGTCCTGCGCCTGCCGAAGGGTCCTTGAACACGTCGGTGACGGTGCACTCCATGAAGACGTCGATGCCGAGCGCCACCGCGCGCTGCTGGAGCGTGCGGATCATCTCGAGGCCGGTGCGGTCGCCGACATGCGCGAGCCGCGCGTACTTGTGGCCACCGAAGTCGCGCTGGGAGATGAGTCCGTCGTCGGTGCGGTCGAAGAGGGCACCCCAGTCCTCGAGCTCCTGCACCCGCTCCGGCGCCTCCTGCGCGTGCAGCTGCGCCATCCGCCAGTTGTTGAGCATCTTGCCGCCGCGCATGGTGTCCCTGAAGTGGACCTCCCAGTTGTCCTCCGGCCAGCGGTTGCCCATCGCCGCGGCGATCCCGCCCTCGGCCATGACCGTGTGGGCCTTGCCGAGCAGCGACTTGCACACGATCGCCGTACGCGCGCCCGCGTCGTGCGCTGCGATCGCAGCGCGCAGGCCCGCCCCGCCGGCACCGACCACCACGACGTCGTAGGAGTGGCGCTCCATGCCGCCGCGCGCATCACCGGACAGGGCGTTGCCGGTCATCGGGTGGCGACCCTCGGCGGGGCCGCTCGTCTCTGTGGAAGTCAAAAGAACCTCACGTCCTGGATCGTGCCCGTGGCGAGCAGGAAGATGTAGAGGTCGACGAGGGCGACCGAGAAGAGCGAGTACCACGCCCACCTGCCGTGGCTGGTGTTGAGCCGAGAGACCCAGGTCCACAGCCGGTAGCGGACCGGGTGCTTGGAGAAGTGGCGCAGCCGGCCGCCGACGACGTGGCGGCAGGAGTGGCACGAGAGCGTGTAGAGCCAGATGAGGACGACGTTGATGATCATCAGCAGCGTCCCGAGGCCCATGTGGATGCCACTGGTCTCGCCGTCGCCGACGGCGTACTCCGCCGGCATCGGGCGGAAGGCGAGGAACACGTCGAAGGTGAGCACGAGGCCGACCAGCACCGCGGCGTACCAGAAGTAGCGGTGGACGTTCTGCAGGACCAGCGGCAGCCTCGTCTCACCGGAGTAGGACTGGTGCGGCTCCGCCACCCCGCACGCGGGCGGCGAGAGCCAGAACGCGCGGTAGTAGGCCTTGCGGTAGTAGTAGCAGGTCATCCGGAAGCCCAGCGGGAAGATCAGGATGATCAGCGCCGCCGACAGAGGGAACCAGGCGAACGGCTGGCCGAAGTCGGAGGCGCCCTCCACGCAGTCGCCGAGGCACGGCGAGTAGAACGGCGAGAGGTAGGGCGAGGCGTAGTAGTCGCGGCCCATGAAGGCCCGGACGGTGGCGTAGACGACGAAGGCCGAGAAGACGACGAACGTGGTCAGCGGAGCCAACCACCATCGATCCTGGCGCAGCGTGCGCGCGTCGATGCGCGCACGGGTCGGACTGGTCACGCCCTGGTCGGTCGATGCCATGCATCCTCCACAAGGTCCGGAACGAGGGTCCGGGCAACACAGGCGACTATGTCTTGTGTCACACCCGAGCGGAAGACAACGCGCCCAGCAAAACCTCACACGGCCTCGGCGCGTCGGGTGTGTGCGCGGGGCGATACGGTGGATCAGTGGCAACCCAACTCACAGATCCGCGCAAAGACGGCCCGACCCTGGTGAAGGGCGCGCGGGCCTCGCGCACCACGATCGCGCTCAAGCTCGGCATGGCGCTCAGCGGCATCGTCTTCCTGGGCTTCGTGCTCGCGCACATGTACGGCAACCTCAAGGCCTTCGCCGGTCACGACGCGTTCAACGAGTACGCCGAGCACCTCCGTGAGATCGGCGAGCCGATGCTCCCGCACGAGGGCCTGCTCTGGATCCTCCGCGTCGGCCTGATCGCGGCGCTCGTCGTGCACGTCTACTGCGCCGTCGTGCTGTGGCGTCGCGCGGCCCGCGCCCGGACGACGAAGTACGTCGTGAAGAAGCAGACCGGTGCCACCCGCGCCAGCCTGCTGATGCGCTGGGGCGGCCTCACCATCTTGCTGTTCCTCGTCTGGCACCTGCTCAACTTCACGATCGGCAAGGTCAACGTCCAGGGCGGGGCGACCAACGACCCCTACAACCTGCTCGTCGACACGTTCGACGTCTGGTGGCTGACCCTCATCTACATCGTGGCGATGCTCGCGCTGGGTGCACACCTGCACCATGGGATCTGGAGCGCCGCCCAGACGCTCGGTTGGACCGGCACTGCCGCCAAGCGCCAGCGCGCCAAGACGATCGGCTTCGTCATCGCGCTGATCGTCTCGGTGGGCTTCTCCCTCGTTCCCCTCGGCGTCCTCGCCGGCATCATCACCAAGTAAGGGGTCACCACGTGAGCCACGACTACGACATGCCCGACACCGTCAGCGCCGCCGAGGCGTCCGCCTCCGGTTCGCTGGACGGCGACTACGACGACGCGGCCGGCTACTACACGCCCGGCACGCCGCTGGTGGACACCAAGGCGCCTGATGCTCCGGTCGCCGAGCGCTGGCAGACCCGCAAGTTCGAGGCGCGCCTGGTCAACCCGTCCAACCGCCGCAAGCTCTCGATCATCATCGTCGGCACCGGCCTGGCCGGCGCCTCGGCCGCGGCGACCCTCGGCGAGGCCGGCTACAACGTGAAGTCCTTCTGCTACCAGGACTCCCCGCGCCGGGCCCACTCGATCGCCGCGCAGGGCGGCATCAACGCCGCGAAGAACTACAAGGAGGACGGCGACTCCGTCCACCGCCTCTTCTACGACACGGTCAAGGGCGGTGACTACCGCTCGCGCGAGTCCAACGTCTACCGCCTGGCCGAGGTCAGCGCCAACATCATCGACCAGTGCGTCGCCCAGGGTGTCCCGTTCGCCCGCGAGTACGGCGGCCTGCTCGACAACCGCTCGTTCGGTGGCGTGCAGGTCTCGCGCACGTTCTACGCCCGCGGCCAGACCGGCCAGCAGCTGCTGATCGGTGCCTACCAGGCCCTCGAGCGCCAGGTCGCCGCCGGCACCGTGACGACCTACACCCGCCACGAGATGCTCGAGCTGATCGTCGTCGACGACAAGGCGCGCGGCATCATCGCCCGCGACATGGTCACCGGCGCGGTCGAGACCCACCTGGCCGACGTCGTCGTGCTCGCCTCCGGTGGCTACGGCAACGTCTTCTACCTCTCCACCAACGCGATGGGCTGCAACGTCACCGCCGCGTGGCGCGCGCACCGCAAGGGCGCCTACATGGCCAACCCCTGCTTCACGCAGATCCACCCGACCTGCATCCCGGTCTCCGGCGAGCACCAGTCCAAGCTGACGCTGATGTCGGAGTCGCTGCGCAACGACGGCCGGATCTGGGTGCCCAAGAGCCAGGCCGACTGCGAGAAGGACCCGCGCGACATCCCCGAGGACGACCGCGACTACTTCCTCGAGCGGATCTACCCGTCCTTCGGCAACCTGGTCCCCCGCGACATCGCCTCGCGCGCCGCGAAGTACATGTGCGACGAGGGCCGCGGTGTCGGGCCCAAGGTCGACGGCGTACGCCGTGGTGTCTACCTCGACTTCGCCGCGGCGATCGAGCGCCTCGGCCGCGACGGCGTGGAGGAGAAGTACGACAACCTCCTCGACATGTACGAGCGGATCACGGGTGAGAACCCCTACGAGGTCCCGATGCGGATCTACCCCGCCGTCCACTACGTCATGGGCGGCCTCTGGGTCGACTACGACCTGCAGTCCACGATCCCGGGCCTGTTCGTGACCGGTGAGGCCAACTTCTCCGACCACGGCGCCAACCGCCTCGGCGCCTCGGCACTGATGCAGGGCCTGGCCGACGGCTACTTCGTCCTCCCGCACACCATCCGCGACTACCTCGCGGACGGCCCGTTCGAGGCGATCTCCGAGGACCACCCGGCAGTCGTCGAGGCGCGCGAGTCCGTCCAGGGCCGCATCGACCACTTCCTGTCGGTCAACGGCACCCGCAGCGTCGACTCCTACCACCGCGAGCTCGGCAACATCATGTGGGAGTACTGCGGGATGGAGCGGACCGAGACCGGTCTGAAGAAGGCGATCGACCTGATCCGCTCGCTCAAGGACGACTTCTACCGCAACGTCAAGGTCCTCGGCACCGCCGAGAGCCTCAACCAGTCGCTCGAGAAGGCCGGCCGCGTGGCCGACTTCTTCGAGCTCGGCGAGCTCATGTGCATCGACGCCCTCAACCGGCGCGAGTCCTGCGGCGGCCACTTCCGTGGCGAGTCGCAGACCGAGGACGGCGAGGCGCTGCGCCACGACGACGGCTACGCCTACGTCGCCGCGTGGGAGTGGGCCGGCGAAGAGGCCGACCCCGTCCTGCACAAGGAAGACCTCGTCTACACCGCCATCGAGATGAAGCAGCGGAGCTACAAGTGAGCATGAACCTGACCCTGAAGATCTGGCGCCAGCCCGACGCGGAGTCGGCGGGTGCCATGCACACCTACCAGCTCTCCGACGTCTCCCCCGACATGTCGTTCCTCGAGATGCTCGACGTGCTCAACGAGCAGCTCAACGACAAGGGCGAGGACCCGATCGCCTTCGACTCCGACTGTCGCGAGGGCATCTGCGGTGCGTGTGGCCTGATGATCAACGGTGACGCGCACGGGCCGGAGGTCACCACGACCTGCCAGCTGCACATGCGCTCGTTCACCGACGGCGAGACCATCACCATCGAGCCGTGGCGCTCCGACGCCTTTCCGGTGCTCAAGGACCTCGTGGTCGACCGCAGCGCCTTCGACCGGATCATCCAGCAGGGCGGCTTCATCTCGGTCAACACCGGCTCGGCCCCCGAGGCCCACTCGGTGCCCGTGCCGCGTGACGACGCGATGCGCGCCTTCAACGTCGCCACCTGCATCGGCTGCGGCGCCTGCGTCGCGGCGTGCCCCAACGGCTCCGCCTCGCTCTTCATGGGTGCCAAGATCACCCACCTCGGCGAGCTCCCGCAGGGCCAGCCCGAGCGCGACAGCCGCGTGGTCAACATGGTCGCCCAGCACGACCACGAGGGCTTCGGTGGCTGCACCAACATCGGCGCCTGCACCGCCGCCTGCCCCAAGGAGATCCCGCTCGACGTGATCTCGCAGCTCAACAAGGACCTGCGGACCGCGATCAAGCACGGCCACTGATCCGTACGGCCTTGGTGCTCCTGCGCGAGCGGTGAGTGAGGCAGGTTCTGCGGCCCGCGAACCTGCCTCACGCACCGCGTCCGGCCTCACCTCCCTGCCGGCGGTGAGCAGAGCAGGTTTCGTACGCTCAGAACCTGCCTCACTCACCGCCCTCGGGGGTGCGGTCGGCGGACCAGCCGGTGGACCGGCTGGAAGAGGGCGTCCCAACGCGCCCCGAAGTCCGGCGCGGGACCGTCGTAGCCCCGGGCGACGAGTGCCGCGTGGATCCCGCGCACCGTCGTCTTCGGGGTCCGCATCCGTTCCTTGGTCACGAGCTCGTACGCCGCTCCGTGCCGACGGTAGGCGGCGTAGCGGTCGATGTCGGCGTTGTACTGGGCACGGTCCTCCTGGTGCTGGCTCCCCTCGTACTCGACGGCCAGGAGGAACAGCAGCCACCACAGGTCGGGCGTGACCTGGACGCCCGGGGCGAGCTCGACCTTCGAGTTCACCTCCGGCTGCGGCAGGCCCGCACACACGACGTACGTCAGCAGCTCGGCCTCCGGCATCGAACGGCAACGGTCGTCGAGGAAAGGCAGGACGTACGTCGTCTCCGCCACTCCGCGGCGCCACTTCTCCTCGATGAGCAGCTGGTCGAGGAGGTGCAGGTCGAGGTGCGCCAGACGCAGCAGCTCGCACCCGACCTTGACCGCGTCGATCAGCCTCGCCTCGGCGCAGTAGGCCACGAACGCGGCTTCGGTCGAGACGGAGCCACCGACGCTGGGCGGCAGCTTGACCGTCCGGTGCAGGAAGATCCCGTCGACGGCGAGGTGCAGGGTGCCCTGGACGACGAAGTGGAGCGGCACACGCGGTCCGTGGTCGATGCCCATCTCCTGCAACGTGGTGATGCCCGTCGTGAGGGCGTCCGGAGGGAGCGCCAGCCGGGCGGCCGCGATGCGGTCCGCGAAGGACGGGTCGTGCGCGACATGGCAGTAGACGGCCTCGTGCACACGACGGAACTGCGGCCCCTGGAGGACGCTGCGTGTGATGCCTGACGCGAGTGCCTCAGCTCGGCGGAAGGGGCGGTGGAGGAAGTCCTCGGGAACGGCGTGCATGCGTCCATGCAGCCAGCCACGACTCACGGCCGCCACGGTCGGCGCTGCAGCCTGTGAACGAGGTCCCGGGCCGCGCGCCTGGGGACATCTCCCGGTCCGCGTCTGCCCTCTGAGCGGTGTGTGAGGCAGCTTCCAGCGCCTCGGAACCTGCCTCACACACCGCTCCAGGCGGTCCGGGGTTCGCTCGGTGAGCAGAGCAGGTTCTGTGGAAGCAGAACCTGCCTCACACACCGCTCGGCGGGGACTCAGGAGGTCAGCGACGTCGACGCAGGAGCGCGAGCAGCCCGAGGGTCGAGGCCGCGCCCGCGACGAAGGCGGCCTTCGGCGAGGTGGAGGAGGCGGCAGGACCGGCAGGACGTACGACGCTCGCTGCCGCCGCGAGGTCGATCCGCGGGCCCTCGACGGTCTGCTCGGCCACCGTGCGTGCCTCTCGGGCGGCCCGGGCCTCTGCCGAGGTGTACGCCCAGGCGGCGGCGTAGACGACGACGCGGGAGAAGTAGTTGATCCACACGAGCAGGATCAGGGCGATGCCGAAGGCCTGGAACGCGTCGGAGCTGGAGGTGATCTTCAGCAGGAAGGTGGACAGCTGCTTGAGCACCTCGAACGCGACCGCGCCGAGCAGCGCCCCCGACCACAGCGAGCGTGTGGGGATCTCAGGGGTCGCGAGGAGACGGAAGAAGGCGAAGAAGAGCACGGAGTTGGCGCCGAGGCCGAGCGCGAGGGCCACCACCCACAGCAGCGGCTCGAGGCCCGCGCCGAGCCCGAGGAAGTCGAGGATCGGGGTGATCAGCTTGGTCGTGACGCCGGAGACGACGACGCTGAGGATGAGCACCGAACCGAGGGACAGCAGCGCGAGGATGTCGCGCGCCTTGCCCATCACGAAGCTGGGCTGCTCGCGCGGCGGCTCCTCGAAGACCGCGACCAGCGCCTCCCGCATGCCCGAGAGCCAGCCCAGGCCGGAGTAGAGGGTCAGCAGGATGCCGACGCTGAAGATGCCCGGCGCCGCTGCCTGGAGGGTGTCGAGGCTGACGCCGTTCTCGCCGCCGACGAGGCCGGGCAGGACCGAGTTGGCGGCATCGACGAGCGTGTCCTGCGCGTTGTCGTAGACCTTGGCGACCTGGCCGAAGATCGCGAACGCGAGCGCCAGGATCGGGAAGAAGGAGAGGAACGCGAAGTACGTCACGGCGCCGGCCAGGGCGTTGCCCTTGACGGTGCCGTAGTGCTCGACCATCCGCACCACGTGGTCGAGGAAGGGACGGCGCTCACGGGCCTCGGCGACCTTGGCCTTGACGGAGGAGATCAGCGACATCAGCCGAGGGCGTAGTGGTGGGTGGGCTGCCAGCCGGCCTGCTGGTCGTGGACGTAGAGCGCGAACTCGTCGACGGCGAAGCGGCAGTCGAAGGCCGCGAGCTCGTCGAAGGCACGGTCGAGCGTCGGGTCGTCGAGGTGGTGCGCGACGGTCACGTGCGGGTGGTAGGGGAAGTCGAGGTCGACCGCCAGCGGCCCCTGGCGTACGGCGTCCGCGAGCAGCTCGCACGCCGAGATCCCCTCGGCCAGGGTGACGAAGACGACCGGCGAGACCGGCCGGAAGGTGCCGGTGCCGCGCAGGTGGATGTCGAACGGTTCCACGGCCGCGGCGGCCCCCGCGAGGTGGTCGGTCACGGCGGCGAGCTCGGCCTCGTCGACCTCGGCCGGCGGGATCAGCGTGATGTGCGTGGGGATCTGCGCGGCGGTGGTGTCGCCGACGGAGGTGCGGTAGTCCTGGAGCTCGGTCGCCCAGGGCTCAGGGATCGCGATCGCTACTCCTATGGTCGGCACCCCACGGACCCTACAGAACCCCTTCGCGCCACGAACCGGCCCCGTGAGAGGATCGGCCGTCGTGAGTGACACCTTCCGTGCGGCACAGGCCCGCAGCGACGAGATCGAGCAGCAGATGGCCGACGATCCGGCCTCTCTGCGGATGCTGACCGGGGACCGACCGACCGGCGCGCTGCACATCGGCCACTACTTCGGCTCGATCCGCAACCGCCTCCGGCTGCAGGACAGCGGCGCCGAGATCTGGCAGCTGATCGCCGACTACCAGGTGATCACCGACCGCGACGTCGCCGGCGACATCGCGGGCAACGTGCGCAACCTGCTGCTGGACAACATCGCCGCCGGGCTGGACCCGGAGAAGGCGACGATCTTCACCCACTCCTCGGTGCCGGCGCTCAACCAGCTGATGCTGCCGTTCCTCAGCCTGGTCAGCGTCGCCGAGCTCCAGCGCAACCCCACGGTCAAGGACGAGGCCAAGTCGGCGGGCATCACCTCGATCGGCGGGCTGCTGCTGACCTACCCGGTCCACCAGGCCGCGGACATCCTGTTCTGCAAGGCCAACGTGGTGCCGGTGGGCCGCGACCAGCTCCCCCACCTCGAGCAGACCCGCGTCGTCGCGCGCCGCTTCAACGACCGCTACGCCCCCGTCTTCCCCGAGCCCGGCGCGCTGCTCTCGGAGGCCCCGCTGATCCTCGGCACCGACGGCACCAAGATGAGCAAGTCCAAGGGCAACGTCGTCGAGCTGCGGATGACCGCCGACGAGACGGCCAAGAAGCTCAAGGGCGCCAAGACCGACAGCGACCGGGTCATTACCTACGACCCCGAGCAGCGCCCCGAGGTCGCCAACCTGCTCACCCTCATCGCGCTCTGCGAGGGCGTCGAGCCTGCGGCCGTGGCCGAGGAGATCGGCGACGGCGGCGGCGGTGCCCTCAAGGGGCGTCTCACCGAGGCGATCAACGCCGAGCTCGCCCCGCTGCGGGCCCGGCGGACCGAGCTCGAGGCCGACCCCGGCTACCTCCAGGACGTGCTGCGGCGCGGCAACGAGCGCGCGAACGAGGTTGCCGAGGCCACCCTCGACGAGGTCCGTGCGGCGATGGGCATGGTCTACCTGTGACGGACGTCACACAGACGCACTGTGTGACTCGCCAGTAGGTTCCCGAGCACGGCCGGACGGCCCGGTCGGGGAGGGAACCCCATGGGAGCACCATCACGTCGTCGGACTCGGACTTCTGGCGCGATCGCGACACTCACCATCCTGCTGGCCGGCGGGCTCACCGCCCTCGGATCGACCACGACACCAGCAGGCGCCGTCGTCCCCGAACCACCACGGCCCGCGTTCTACGAGGCCCCGGCCACCCTGCCCGCCGCCAACGGCGCGGTCATCCGCAGCGAGCAGGTCGGCTTCCTGCTCGACCCGCTCGACGCGACCAGCTTGGTCCGCAACGCCCAGCGTGTGCTCTACCGGACGACCAACCGCACCGGGAAGGCGATCGCCGCCTCCGGCACGGTCCTGGTCCCCACGACACCCTGGGTCGGCGTCGGCTCACGTCCGGTCATCGGCTACGCGCCAGGCACCCAGGGCATGGCCGACCGCTGCGCCCCGTCGCGGCTGTTCTCCGAGGGCATCGAGTACGAGGGCCTCGGCATCGAAGGCCTGCTGCTGCGCGGCTATGCCGTCGCGATGCCCGACTACGAGGGCCTCGGCACCGCCGGCGTCCACACCTACATGGACCGGGTCTCGCAGGGGCGCGCCACGCTCGACGTCGTACGCGCCGCGCAGCGCCTCTCCGGCACCGGCCTGAGCAGCGCCAGCCCGGTCGGCCTGATGGGTTACTCGCAGGGCGGGGGCGCTGCGGCGTCCGCGGTCGAGCTGGCCTCGACGTACGCCCCCGACCTCAAGGTCAGGGGCGCCGTCGTCGGTGCCGTGCCAGCCGACCTCACCCAGGTGGCGACCAACCTCGACGGCGGCCTCTACTCCGCGTTCGCGTTCTTCGCGCTGCGGGGGCTCTCGGCGAGCTACGACGTCGACCTGTCTCCCTACCTCAACGCCACCGGCCGCGCGACCAGCGACCGCGTGGAGACCGAGTGCGTCTTCGACCTCCTCAACAACGCGTTCGTGAAGTCGTCGACGCTCAGCGCCAACGGCCAGCCGATGTCGACCTTGATGGCCGCCGAGCCGTTCAGGTCGATCGTGGAGTCCCAGCGGATCGGGACGATCAGGCCGACCGTGCCGGTGCTGGTCACGCACTCGGTGCTCGACGACGTGATCCCCTACGGCGTCGGCAGGGCGATGGCGAGGTCGTGGTGCGGCAAGGGCGCCAACGTCCGGTTCTCCAGCAACGTCGCGCCGCTGCACGTCGGCGGCATCGTGCCGCAGACGGCGGAGGCGCTGCCGTTCTTCGAGGCGAGGTTCGCCGGCCTGCCGCAGCTCAGCAACTGCTGGCTGCTCTGAGAGTGGGAAGGTGGGCCATGCCCCGGACGAGTGCGGTGGATCGCGCGCAGGAGGTGTACGCCACCTCCTACCGCCGTCTCGTCGGACAGCTCACCGGTGTGACCGGCGACCCGGTCGAGGCCGAGGACGCCGTCGTGGAGGCGTTCGCCCGGGCGGTGAGCTCCCCGCGGTCCTTCCGAGCCGCGGACAACCCGGAGGCCTGGCTGCGCACCGTCGCAGTCAACGTGACCCGCACCCGCTGGCGTCGGAGCCGGTTCTTCCGCGACGTCAGCGAGCAGCTCGTGCGGGCGGAGCCGCCCGGGTTCGGCGCGATCGTCGAACGCGCCCGCACCGCCCGCCGGCGCCGACGTACGACGATCGGGCTCGCCGCCGTCGTGGTGGTCGTAGGCCTGGCGTTCGCCGTCGGCGGGCCGGGCGACCGGTCCGCCGACCCCTCGCCGCCCGCGCCTACCACCACGACCTGGGACGGCACCTCGGCGGTCGACGCGACGCTGCCGTCCGACGTACGGGCCGTCCTGGACGACGACCGGCTCGACCTGTGGACAGCGGCCGGCTCGTCGGGTGCGGTGGCGGTCCTGTGGCGCGGGTGCGACCAGGAGCCGTGCCGCTTCGCACTGGTGACCCGTGACGGCGACCAGGTGTCCGGATCCGCCCTCGGGGCATCGTTCCCCCGGCTCTCGGCGGTCCCGAACGGCTGGCTGGTCGAGGACGCGACCGGCACCATCCGTCTCAGTCCCTCGGGCGATCGCGCCCAGATCTACGTGACAGGCCCCGGTGGCGACGACGTCATGGAGGGCGACACCGCGGTCGAGACCGCCGCGGGGTGGCGGCTGCTGCGCGGCGACAAGGTGATCGCGCTCCCTTCCCCCTCCGGCCGTGACACCGTTGGCGCCTACGTCACGCCGACCGGCCGGCTGATCGCTGCCACCACCTCAGGCTTCGACGTCTCCGTCTCGACGACAGACGACGGCCGCACCTGGGAGATGAGCATGCCGAGCAGCGCGACCGAGCCCGCGACCGCGGCCGTCGTGCCGGGCAACGGCGACCACGTCGCGATCGCATCCCTGGGCGACGCCCCGGACGGCTCGATGCCGGTCGTCGAGGTCCAGCTCTCCCACGATGCGGGCGCGACGTGGACCGCGGCCCGGGGGCTCGACACTGTCGGCGGCGACCGTGTCAGGGACCTGTCGGCGGTGGCGGTGGCGCCCGACGGGACGACGTACGTCACCACCGGTTCGCACCACCTCGTGCGGATCGACCCGGAGGGCAACGCACTGCCCATCCAGCTCTCGTCGTTCGACAGCTCGGTCTTCGTCGTCGACGACACGGTCTGTGTGGTCAGCGAGCGCGGCCGCATCGACCAGCTCTCGTGCTCCGACGACGGGGGCACGGCCTGGGCTGGCCGCTCGCTCCCCGGCTTCGGGTGAGACTCAGACGACCCAACCGACGTTGTCCGCGACCAGGTCGGCCATCGGGTAGATGCCGCGGATGTCCTGGCGGCGCTCGAAGAGGTTGACCACGTCGTGCACGTTGCGGTCGGCGAGCTCGCGACGACGCTCCATCTCGTCGTCGATCGTGTTGTCTTCCATGTCCCCACCTCCGGAATCTCCGGGCGGACCCCCCGCCCTGATGACTTGGATCGTTCCAAACCTAGTTTAAGCAGGAGTTCCGGTTGTGTTAACTCCAGGAAAATCAGCCGGGGAGGACGGCCCGGCCGCGCACGTGGAGTGCGGCCGAGAGGAGCAGGATCGCGACACCGGCGAGCGACAGCGCGAGCCCCACGAGCGCCGGGGCGCGCAGGCCCCAGCCGGCGGCGATGACGAGACCGCCCAGCCAGGCGCCGAGCGCGTTGGCGATGTTGAGGGAGGCGTGGTTCATGGCCGCGCCGAGGGTCTGGGCGTCCCCGGCGACGTCCATCAGGCGCAGCTGGAGGTTCACCACGAGCACCGAACCCAGCAGGGTGATGAGGAAGACGACCGGCAGCGAGGCCCAGCCGTGCGGGGCGGCGACCCAGAAGGCCAGCATGGTGCCCGCCATGCCGATGCCACCGATGATGAGCGAGCGGAAGATCGACCAGTCGGCCATGATCCCGGCGACGAACGTGCCCGCCACCATGCCGAGGCCGAAGGACAGCAGGAAGACGGGGACGGCGCGCTCCCCCAGCCCGGCGACGTCGGTGACGACCGGGGCGATGTAGGAGTAGACGGCGAACATGCCGCCGAAGCCGACGGCGCCGGCCAGCAGCGTCAGCCACACCTGCGGCACCTTGAAGGCGGCGAGCTCGCGGCGCCCGCTCGCGGCGGGATCGCCGGGGAGCGACGGGACGAACCACGCGAGCAGTGCCAGCGTCGCCAGGGCGAGCACGGCAGAGGCCCAGAAGGCGGAGCGCCAGCCGAGCTCCTGGCCGAGCAGCGTCGCGGCGGGGACACCGACGACGTTGGCGACCGAGAGCCCGAGCATCACCTGGGCGACCGCGCGACCCTTGCGCGACGGCGGCGCCAGGCTCGCGGCCACGAGCGACGCGACGCCGAAGTAGGCGCCGTGCGGCAGGCCGGCGGCGAAGCGCGCGAGCATCAGCTGCTCGTACGACGTCGCGAGCGCGCTGACGGCGTTGCCGACCGCGAACGCCGCCATCAGCGCAACCAGCAGGGCGCGTCGCGGCAGGCGGGCACCCAGGAAGGCCAGCACGGGCGCGCCCACGACCACGCCGACGGCGTACGCCGAGATCACGTGGCCGCCGGTCGGGATGGAGACGTCCACGCCCGCGGAGATCTGCGGCAGCAGGCCCATCGTGACGAACTCGGTGGTGCCGATCGCGAAGCCACCCATCGCCAGCGCGACCACCGCCAGACCGAAGTGGCGGGCGGTCACCGAGGGGACGTCGAGGTCCTCCTCGGGCATCGGGTCGGTGCGTGCGGCAGCGGTCGTCATCACTGGGCGCAAGACAGGACCCCCGAGGAGTATTCCCCGGGGGTCCTGGATGTGATGCGGGTCGCGCCCGCTGTCGACGCGTCAGCCGATGGTGGCGATGGCCTCGTTGAAGGTGGCGGACGGGCGCATGACGGCCGCGGTCTTCTCCGGGTCGGGCCGGAAGTAGCCACCGATGTCGGCCGGCTTGCCCTGCACCGCGAGCAGCTCGTCGACGATGGTCTGCTCCTTCTCGCGCAGCGTGCCGGCCAGTGCGGCGAACGCAGCGGCCAGGTCGGCGTCCTCGGTCTGCGCGGCCAGCTCCTCGGCCCAGTAGAGGGCGAGGTAGAAGTGCGAGCCGCGGTTGTCGGTCGTGCCGAGCTTGCGCCCGGGCGAGCGGTCCTCGTTGAGGAACGTCTCGGTGGCCCGGTCGAGGGCGTCGCCCAGCAGCTTGGCCCGCTGGTTGTCGTCGTAGCCGGCGAGGTGCTCCAGCGACGCGGCCAGGGCGAAGAACTCACCGAGGCTGTCCCAACGGAGGTAGTCCTCCTTGACCAGCTGCTGCACGTGCTTGGGCGCCGACCCGCCGGCACCGGTCTCGAAGAGTCCGCCACCGTTCATCAGCGGCACGATCGAGAGCATCTTGGCGCTGGTGCCGAGCTCGAGGATCGGGAAGAGGTCGGTGTTGTAGTCGCGCAGCACGTTGCCGGTGACGGAGATGGTGTCCTCGCCCCGGCGGATCCGCTCCAGGGAGTACGTCGTCGCCTCGGCCGGGGCCATGATCTCCAGCGTCAGGCCCTCGGTGTCGTGCTCCGGGAGGTAGGCCTTGATCTTGGCGATCAGGTTGGCGTCGTGGGCGCGGCCCTCGTCGAGCCAGAAGATGGCCGGGGTGGCACTGGCGCGGGCGCGGGTGACGGCGAGCTTGACCCAGTCGCGGATCGGCGCGTCCTTGGTCTGGCAGGCACGCCAGATGTCACCGGCCTCGACGGTGTGCGACATCAGCACGTCGCCCGCGGCGTTGCGGACCTCGACGGTGCCGGCGGCGGGGATCTCGAAGGTCTTGTCGTGCGAGCCGTACTCCTCGGCAGCCTTGGCCATCAGGCCCACGTTGGGCACCGATCCCATGGTCGAGGGGTCGAGCGCGCCGTGGGTGCGGCAGTCGTCGATGGTGGCCTGGTAGATCCCGGCGTAGCACGAGTCGGGGATCACGGCGAGGGTGTCCTGCTGGGCGCCCTCGGCGTTCCACATCTGGCCGGAGGTGCGGATCATGGCCGGCATCGAGGCGTCGATGATGACGTCGGACGGCACGTGCAGGTTGGTGATGCCCTTGTCGGAGTCGACCATCGCGAGCGACGGACCGTCGGCCAGGCCGGCCTCGAAGGCAGCCTTGATCTCGGCCCCGTTGTCGAGGGCGTCGAGCCCGCCGAGGATGCTGCCCAGTCCGTCGTTGGCCGAGAGGCCGGCAGCGGCCAGGTCCTCGCCGTACTGCGCGAAGACGTCGGCGAAGTAGGCACGCACGACGTGGCCGAAGATGATCGGGTCGGAGACCTTCATCATCGTGGCCTTGAGGTGGGCGGAGAAGAGGACGCCGTCGGCCTTGGCCCGGGCGACCTGCTCCTCGAGGAAGGCGTCGAGCGCCGCGGCGCTCATGAAGGTGCCGTCGACGACCTCGCCGGCCAGGACCTTCAGGTCCTGCTTGAGCACGGTCTCCTCGCCGCCGACGCCCACGTGCACGATCGAGAGCGTGTCGTCGGCGTCGAGGACGACCGACTTCTCGTTGCTGTAGAAGTCGTCGTGGCCCATCGTGGCGACCGACGTCTTGGAGTCGCTGCTCCAGGCACCCATCGAGTGCGGGTGCGACCTGGCGTAGTTCTTCACCGAGGCGGGCGCGCGGCGGTCGGAGTTGCCCTCGCGCAGGACCGGGTTGACCGCGGACCCCTTGACCTTGTCGTAGCGGGCGCGGGTCTCGCGCTCCTCGTCGGTCTGCGGGTTCTCCGGGTAGGCCGGCAGGTCGTAGCCCTGCGACTGCAGCTCGGCGATGGTCGCCTTGAGCTGGGAGATCGAGGCGGAGATGTTGGGGAGCTTGATGATGTTGGCCTCGGGCTTCGTGGCCAGCTCGCCGAGCTCGGCGAGGGCGTCGTCGACGCGCTGCTCGGCCGGGAGGCGGTCCGGGAACTGCGCCAGCACGCGAGCGGCCAGGGAGATGTCACGCGTCTCGACCTCGACTCCGGCGGTCTTCGCGTAGGCGGCGATGATCGGGAGGAAGGAGTACGTCGCCAGCAGCGGCGCCTCGTCGGTGTGGGTGTAGATGATCTTGGCCATGGGTACGACAGCTCCTGGGTGCTCGATGAACGAGAGGGGCAACACTCTTGACGTCAAGATACCTGACGCGGCGAACGGTTGCGACTCGCCTACCCTCGCACCCGGCGCCGACACGCGGCTAGAGTGCCGATCGGCCTACGCGGGGTAGGGCCACACGACTGGGAGGACAGCTCGCGATGAGCGACACCATCGACACACCGACCACCGGCCAGAAGTTCACGGCCGAGACGCTGGGCACCTTCGTGCTCGTGTTCTTCGGCTGCGGCGCCGCCCTGATCAGCGGTGGTGACTACGTCGCCACCGGCCTGACCTTCGGCCTCACCGTGGTCGTCATGGCGTACGCCGTGGGCCGCATCTCGGGCGGACACTTCAACCCGGCCGTGACGCTCGGCGCCGTGCTCGGCGGGCGGCTGCCGTGGAACCAGGTCGGCATCTACATGGCCGCCCAGCTCCTCGGCGGGCTCCTCGCCGGTGCCGCGCTGTTCGGCCTCATGCACGGCTTCCCGGGCTTCTCCGCCGAGGGCAACATGGCGCAGAACGCCTTCGGCGACCAGAGCGCCCTCGGCTACGCCTGGTGGGCGGCGCTGCTGCTGGAGACGCTGCTGACGGCGGTGTTCCTCTGGGTGATCCTCGCGGTCACCGACGAACGCAACGAGATCAACGTCGCCATGGGACCGCTGGCCATCGGCCTGGCACTGGCGATGATCCACTTCGCGTCGATGGGCGCCACCGGCACCTCGGTCAACCCGGCCCGCTCGATCGGCGTCGGCGTCTTCGCCGGCACCGACGCGATCATCCAGCTCTGGCTCTTCGTCGTCGCGCCGCTGCTCGGCGCCGCGATCGCCGGTCTCACCTACCCCGTCCTCTTCGGCCACGGCGCCGAGCCCGTCGCGGGATCGGGCCTCAACTTCGGCGGCGGCCGCAAGGGCGACCAGTTCGTCCCGGGCAGCTACGAGGCGCAGTGGAACCAGGGCCAGCAGGGCAGCTGGGGCCAGCCCGGCTCCGCCTGGGGAGCTCCCCCGCAGCAGCAGTGGGGCCAGGGCGCTCCGCCGCAGCAGCAGCCCGACCCGTCCTACGGCGCCCCGCAGGCGCAGCCCGGCCAGCAGCAGCCGGGCCAGTGGGGTGCGCCGCCGGCCCAGCAGCAGCCCGGTCAGCCCGGCCAGTGGGGTGCGCCGCCGGCCCAGCAGCAGCCCGGCCAGCCCTACCCCGGTGAGCAGGGCGGCCAGCAGGGCCAGCCCGGCGCCCCCGGCCACTGGGGCAACCCCGACGGTGACGACGACGGTCGCACCCAGGTGCGCCGACCCGACTGATCCCTACTGCTGGGGCTCCAGCACGGCCTGCCAGCCCGCGTCGAGGTCCTCGATGCTGACGAGGCCGGCACCCGACTCGTACATGGTGCGCGTGGTGGTGCCGGCCTCGTGCCGCGTCTGCACCATCTCGCGTGACTGGTCCTCGACCCTCGTGGTGGCCTCGAGCAGGTTGGGCAGGCGGTAGGTCACCCACCCGTCGCCGAGCCGAGGGTCGGCGGGCATGGCCAGGCCCGCCTCGGCGCCGTCCTCGCCGGCGCGCCACGAGACGCCGGTCTCGGAGTCGGCGCCCACCAGCCAGACGTTGCCGTCGACGTCCTGGGCGTAGAAGCGGGTCTCCTCGTCGCCGGCACCGTCGATGTCCGTGACCGTGCGCACCGCGGTGGCGCTCAGTCCCGCGACCTCGCTGGCGCCCGGGACGACCTCGGCATCGATGGTGCCGAGCGTGCGGCCGTCCTCGATCACGTCGTAGTGCCACGTGGCACCGGGCTCGAGCGCGAGCCACGGGTTGTCGACGGTGGCGACGAAGTCCGCCGGGTCCGCCGACGGCGTCGGGATCTCGAGACCGTTGATCCCCGGGGAGTCGTACGGCGCGGGCTGGCCGAGCCCGGCGCACGCCGACAGGCCGGCGGTGAGCAGCAGTCCTCCCAGAACCGCGACCGTGCGGCGTCGTCGTACGGCGGGGGGCATGGGCGCCAGCATGCCAGTCGCCTGGGCGAGAACCGGCGCTGCTAGCGTCGGAGGGACAGCCCACCTCACCTCTCGAGGAGTACCTCCGTGACCTCCGAACCGCTCAAGGTCGCCGTCACCGGCGCCGCCGGCCAGATCGGCTACAGCCTGCTCTTCCGCCTCGCCAGTGGTGCGCTGGCCGCGGACCGCCCGATCGAGCTGCGCCTGCTCGAGATCGAGCCCGCGCTCAAGACGCTCGAGGGCGTCGTCATGGAGCTCGACGACTGCGCCTTCCCGCTGCTGTCCGGCGTGCAGATCGGCTCGGACGCCGAGAAGATCTTCGACGGCGTCAACCTCGCCCTCCTCGTCGGCGCCCGCCCCCGCGGACCCGGCATGGAGCGCGGCGACCTCCTCTCGGCCAACGGCGCGATCTTCACCGCGCAGGGCAAGGCCCTCAACGCGGTCGCGGCCGACGACGTGCGGATCGGTGTCACCGGCAACCCGGCCAACACCAACGCCCTCATCGCGATGACCAACGCCCCCGACATCCCGCGCGAGCGCTTCTCCGCGCTGACCCGCCTCGACCACAACCGCGCGATCTCGCAGCTCGCGGCGAAGACCGGCGCCAAGGTCACCGACATCAAGAAGATGACGATCTGGGGCAACCACTCCGCCACCCAGTACCCCGACCTGTTCCACGCCGAGGTCAACGGCCAGAACGCCGCCGAGCTCGTCGGTGACCAGGCCTGGCTGGAGAACGACTTCATCCCGACGGTCGCCAAGCGCGGCGCCGCGATCATCGACGCCCGTGGCTCGTCCTCGGCGGCGTCGGCTGCGTCGGCGACGATCGACGCCGCCCGCGACTGGTTGTTCGGCTCGGCGCCGGACGACTGGGTCTCGATGGCGGTGGCGTCGCAGGGCGAGTACGGCGTGCCCGAGGGCCTGATCTCCTCGTTCCCGGTGACCACCTCCGGCGGCGACTGGTCGATCGTCGAGGGCCTCGAGATCGACGAGTTCTCCCGCGCCCGGATCGACGCGTCCACCGCCGAGCTCGCCGAGGAGCGCGCTGCGGTGACCGAGCTCGGGTTGATCTGATCCACCACGTGAGCGGTGCGTGAGGCGGCTCCCGGACACCGGGAACCCGCCTCCCGCACCGCTCGTGCGTTGTCGGGCCGGGTCCCGGCTCGGCGCGTCCTGCCTAGAACCCCGGCTGGTCCGGGATGGAGCCGGCGAGGAAGATCAGCGCACCGCCGAGCACCAGCAGGATCACCGCGTCGAGCACCTTGTGGCGCACGGCGAGCATGCCGGCGTCGCGACTCCTGAGCACCAGGCGTACGGCGGCGGCGAAGACCAGCGCCCCGCCCATCAGCCGGATCCCGGTGCGCCACTCGTCGAGGGCGACGATCACCAGGGCCACCGCCACGACAGCGAGCACCAGCAGGTAGAACATGCCGCCGATCGTCGAGGGATAGCGGCGCGGGTCGTCCGGGTCGACCGGCTCCGCGGAGGTCGGCTCGACCGACTCGGGCGGCTCGATGTGCTCGGAGTCCGTCACGTCAGGACCGGGCGGACTTCTCGGCGATCTCGACGATGTTGCTCAGCAGCATCGCGCGCGTCATCGGCCCGACGCCCTTGGGGTTGGGCGAGACCCAGCCGGCCACGTCCCAGACGTCGGGGTGCACGTCGCCGGTGACCTTGCCGTCGACGCGGGAGACCCCCACGTCGAGGACAGCGGCCCCCGGCTTGACCATGTCGGCGGTGATGATGCCGGGCACGCCCGCGGCGGCCACGACGATGTCGGCGTGCCGCACGTGGGCGGCGAGGTCGACGGTGCCGGTGTGGCAGAGCGTGACGGTGGCGTTCTCGGAGCGACGCGTCAGCAGCAGGCCGAGCGGCCGACCGACGGTGAGGCCGCGGCCGACGACGACCACCTCGGCACCGGCGATCTGCACGCCGTGGCGGCGCAGCAGCTCGATCGCCCCGACCGGGGTGCACGGCAGCGGGCCGGACTCACCCAGGACCAGCTTGCCGAGGTTGGTCGGGTGCAGCCCGTCGACGTCCTTGTCGGGGTCGACCCGCGACAGCAGGGCGAACTCGTCGAGACCGGTCGGCTGCTGCACGAGGAAGCCGGTGCACCCCTCGTCGGCGTTGAGCTCGTCGATGACGGCCTCCACCTCGGCCTGGGTGGCCGTGGCCGGCAGGTCGCGCCGGATCGACGTGATGCCGATCTCCGCGCAGTCCTTGTGCTTCGCACCGACGTACCACTGCGAGCCGGGGTCGTCGCCGACCAGCACCGTGCCCAGGCCGGGAGTGATCCCCTGCTCCTTGAGGGCGGCGACGCGCTGGGCGAGCTCTGCCTTGATGGTCCGCAGCGTGGCTGCGCCGTCCAGGGTCTGTGCCGTCACGTGGTCATCCTAGGGAGAGGGAAGCGGGCCCCGCTGAGCGGCCGCGATCAGTGAAAAAAGTGGCGGGTGCCGGTGAGGTACATCGTCACGCCTGCGGCCTCGCAGGCGGCGACGACCTCGGGGTCGCGCACCGATCCACCGGGCTGCACGATCGCCTTCACCCCGGCGTCGATGAGCATCTGGGGACCGTCGGCGAAGGGGAAGAACGCGTCGGACGCCGCGACGGCGGACGGGGCCCGCTCCCCCGCGCGCTCGACCGCGAGCCGGCACGAGTCGACCCGGTTGACCTGGCCCATCCCCACGCCGACCGACGCGCCGTCGGCGGCGAGCAGGATCGCGTTGGACTTCACCGCGCGGCAGGCACGCCACGCGAACGCGAGGTCGGCCAGCACCTCGGCGGAGGCGGCCTCGCCGGTGGCGAGGGTCCACGTGGAGGGGTCGTCGCCCTCGGCGGAGATGACGTCGCGGTCCTGCAGCAGGAGTCCGCCCGAGATCGCGCGCATCTCGCCGCCGCCGCGCGCCAGCGGCGGGCACTCGAGGATGCGGATGTTCTTCTTCGCCTGCAGCGCCTCGATCGCGCCGTCCTCGTAGGCCGGGGCGACGATGACCTCGGTGAAGATCTCGGCGACCTGCTGCGCCATCTCGACCGAGACCGGCACGTTGGTGGCGATCACGCCGCCGAAGGCGCTGACCGGGTCGCACGCGTGGGCCTTGCGGTGCGCGAGGGCGACGTCCGTGCCGACCGCGATGCCGCACGGGTTGGCGTGCTTGATGATCGCCACGGCAGGCTCGTCGAAGTCGTACGCCGCCCGCCGGGCCGCGTCGGCGTCGACGTAGTTGTTGTAGGACATCTCCTTGCCGTGGTGCTGCGTCGCCTGGGCGAGGCCGGGGCCGCCGGGCAGGAAGCCGTTGGAGTAGAGGGCCGCCCCCTGGTGGGGGTTCTCGCCGTAGCGCAGCACCGCGTCCTTGGTCCAGGTCGCACCCATCCACGCGGGGAAGCCGGAGCCCTCGCTGGTGTCGGTGAGCACGTTGCCCATCCACGACGCCACGTGCACGTCGTACGTCGCGGTGTGCACGAAGGCCTCGGCAGCGAGGCGCTGCCGCTCGGCCAGCGTGAAGCCTCCGCCGGCCACGGCGGCCAGGACGGCGCCGTACGCCGCGGGCGAGGTCACGATCGCGACGCTCGGGTGGTTCTTGGCGGCGGCGCGCACCATCGACGGCCCGCCGATGTCGATCTGCTCCACGCACTCGTCGGGGCTGGCGCCCGATGCGACGGTCTGGGTGAAGGGGTAGAGGTTGCTGACGACGAGCTCGAACGGCTCGACGCCGAGCTCCTCGAGCTGCGCGACGTGGGACTCGAGGCGGCGATCGGCGAGGATGCCGGCGTGCACGCGCGGGTGCAGCGTCTTGACGCGGCCGTCGAGGCACTCGGGGAAGCCGGTGAGGTCCTCGACCTTGGTCACCGGGAGGCCGAGCGACTCGATGAGGGCGGCGGAGCCACCGGTGGAGACCAGCTCCACGCCGGCGTCGTGCAGGCCGCGGACCAGGTCGTCGAGCCCGGTCTTGTCGTAGACGGACACCAGCGCTCGCCGGATCGCGATGCGCGTCGGGGTGGGCTGGTCGGGCTCAGCAGACACGGGACTCCTCGGATGTTGATTGAGTCGAGGCACCCAGGCGTTCGATGTCCTCGCGCGTCACTCCCTGGTGGTGGCCCACCTGCGCCAGTCGTGTGGCAGCAGACTAGCGACCAGCCGCGCCGATGCGAACCCGGCGGCCCTCGACGGTGATGCCCTCGCGGGCGATGCGTCCGACGGACTCGACCAGCATCGCGCGCTCGGCGGTCTTGATCCGCTCGTGGAGCGACTCCACGTCGTCGTCCTCGGCGACCGCGACCGGCACCTGGGCGACGATCGGGCCGGTGTCGACGCCGGCGTCGACGACGAAGAGCGTCGCCCCGGTGACCTTGACGCCGTGCTCGAGCGCGTCGCGGGGACCGTGCATGCCGGGGAAGGCCGGGCAGAGCGCGGGGTGGGTGTTGAGGGTGAGGAAGCGCTCGAGGAAGTCGGGCGACACCAGCTTCATGAAGCCTGCGGAGACCACCAGGTCGGGCTCGAAGGCGCCCACCTTGTCGCCCAGCGCCCGGTCCCAGTGCTCGCGCGAGGAGTAGTCGTCGACCTTGGCGACGAACGTCGGCACCCCGGCCCGGTCGGCCCGCGCCAGGCCTTCGATGTCGTCCCGGTCCGCGCCGACGGCGACCACGCGAGCTCCGTACGACGTCTCGGTGCAGGCGTCGAGCAGGGCCTGCAGGTTGGTGCCGGAGCCCGACACGAGGACGACGACACGGGCAGGACTCGACAGAGCTGGCACGGGCCGAAGTCTAGGCGCGGTGGGAGGGCCCGACGTCCGTCGTCCGCCCCTCGCGGACCAGCCGGCCGGCGACCAGGGCAGCGATGGCCGTGGTGACAGGCACGGCCGCGAGGATCCCCAGCCCGCCCACGAGGCCGCGCACGACCTCCTGGGCCACGATCTCCTGGCTGACCGCGATACCGAAGGGCAGGTCGAGGGCGGAGAAGACCAGCATCAGCGGCAGGGTCGCCCCGACGTAGGCCAGGACGAGGGTGTTGACGGTGGAGGCGGCGTGGGAGCGGCCGATGCGCATCGCCCGCACGAAGAGCGAGCGCGCACTGGCGTCGGGGTCGAGGTCGGCCAGCTCCCAGACGGCCCAGGTCTGGGTGACGGTCACGTCGTCGAGCACGCCGAGCGCGCCGATGACCAGCCCGGCCAGGAGGAGGCCCCGGAGGTCCACCTGCGCGGCGATGCCGGAGATGTACTGGCTGCCCTCGTCGACGACGCCCGTGAAGTGTCCGACGCCGGTGAAGACCCAGCCGAGCAGCCCGATCACGACGAGCGAGACGAGGGTGCCGAGCATCGCCACGGTCGAGCGGACGTCGAAGCCGTGGGAGAGGTAGAGGGTGACCAGCATGATGGCGGCGGCGGTGACCACCGCGACCGCGAGCGGCGAGGACCCCTCCATGATCGCGGGGAGGGTGAACAGCGCGATGAGCACCAGCGAGTACGCCAGGCTCGCGAGGGCGCCGATCCCGCGCCACCGCGACAGCGCCAGCACCCCGACCGCGAAGAGGATCGTCAGCGTCAGCAGCGGCGGCCCGCGGTCGAAGTCCTGGAAGGCGTACTGCTCCCCCTCGGGTGCCTGCGCGGTGAAGGAGACGATGATGCGGTCACCCGGCTCGACCGCGGGGGCGAGTTCGCCGTACGGCAGCAGCGCGGCGGCCGTCCCCGGGGCTCCCGGCCCGCTGAGGAGCTCGACCTGCGCGACCTGGCAGCCCTCGACGTCGATGGCCTGCGGGCACGCCCCGACCTCCTGCACCTCGGCGGTGCCGCGCTCGACGTCCGCGCCGGGAGAGGTGATCTCGAGGTCTCCGTCGGGCCACAGGAGCGCCAGGCCCACGACGGTGGCCAGCACCAGCGGACCGACCAGGAGGCCGATGAGCACCTTGAGGTGCCGCGGCACGGGACCGAGGGAGGTTCCGTGGCCGTGGCTGTGGCCAGCACCCACGCTCAGTCCTCCGGCGGCGCGTCGGTCGTGTCGCCGTCGCCCCACGCGCGGGCCGCTCGCCGGACGAGCAGCGCGACCACGCCGGCGCCGAGGAGGGCGCCGATGCCGCAGGCGGTGACGCCGTGCACGAGCACGTCACGCGAGAACGGGCCGACGAAGCGCATCCGCCCGGGGCCTGCAGCCCCACCGGAGATCGAGGCGAGGACAGCGAAGCCGATGCCGGCGACCAGTCCGCCGCCGCAGCCGGCGAGCGCGACCTGGTCCCAGCGCAGCGGTCGCCCGCGCAGGGTCCGGAAGGCGGCGACGGCGGCCGCCACCGGCGGGAGCACCAGCAGGGCGCCGACCCAGCCGGCGGGCGTACCGACGGCGGGCAGGGCGGCCACGAGCGGCACGAGCGGCAACGGTCCGAGCACCACGGCGCTGGGCGAGACCAGGGTGGCCCCGCCGACCGCGAAGCCGGGGCCCAGCAGGTAGGAGCCGGTGAAGAGGGCCGCGTTGGGGACGAAGGCGGCATTGACGAGGGCGTAGAGACCGGCCTCGGACGGGCTCGGGTGCAGCTGCGAGGTGAGCGTCGCCGCCTCGTCGAAGGAGAGCGCCAGCGCCACGACGAACACCAGGCCCGAGGTGATCAGGAGGGTGCTGAGCACCGCGCCCGCCACGGCGGCGCCGGCGCGCACGGTCGCGGGGAGGAAGGCCGCCCAGATGGCAGCGCGCCCGGATCCGACGGCGATCGCGGGCGCGGCCACGAGCACCGTCATCACCACCGTCCAGGACAGCACGCGCGGGACCGACGGGTCGGCGCTGGAGCCTGCTGCGAGCGTCGCGACGACGACCGCCACGACCGCGTAGCCGGCGAAGAAGGTCATGATCGCGGTGGGCACGGTGAGGTCGCGCTCGCCGTCGGAGATCCGGTCCGCGTCGGGTCCGTGGCTGGAGACCGCGTCGCCGACGCGGTGGCCGAGTCGCCACATCGACCACGCCGCGATCGCGGTGATGCCCAGCGGGACGATCGTGATCCGCGCGCCCATCACGGTGACTCCGGAGCCGTGGCCGGCGAGCCAGGCGAGGGCGCCCATCCGCATGCCGTCGCGGGGCGCACCGTGGACGCCGGCGTCGGTGACGAACCAGCCGATCACGCCCACGGCGAGCAGCACGACCAGCGGGCCGAGGGCGGCGAGCACGCCGCCGAGGGTCGCGATCAGCACCAGGGGACGGGGGCGGGCAGGGTCGACCCGCGCGCTGTCGGGTCGGGTGAGGAGCGACGTCATGGCCGAGCCATCATCACTCGGGCCGCGGCAGGGATCGTGCTCCCACGCCGCCCCGGGACCGCGGGGACCAATGTGCGCGGCGTGTGCCGTTCGGCGTACCGTGGAACGGCCATGAGAAGCCCGGAGACCTTCGACGCCTACTACGTCGAGACACGCGCGCGACTCCTGCACGAGGCCTACGCGCTGACCGGTGACGCACCGGCCGCCCGGGCCGCCGTGCGGGACGCCTTCGTCGTCACCTGGCACCACTGGCGCAAGGTCGGGGTGCTCGACGACCGCGACGGCTACATCCGTCCGTTGGCGTTCCGCCGCGCCCGTCGCCGCCACACCGCGCGCATCTGGCACCGCGACAAGTCGCTGGCCCCCGAGGCGCGGACCACGCTGGACGCCCTGTCCAAGCTCACCGCCCGCCAGCGCGAGGTGCTCGTCCTCAACGGGCTGTCCGCGCTGAGCCTGACCGACATCGGCCGGATGGTGGGTCTCCCCCGGTCCGACGCCGAGCGCGAGCTGCAGACCGCCACGTCCCAGTTCGCCCTGCACCGTGACGTCCAGACGACCGAGGTCCGGCGGCTGCTGGACGACCTCACGGAGCCCCTGGAGTCGATCCGCTGGCCACGCGCCACCGTGATCCGGCGCTCCGGCGCTGCCCGACGGCGCACGCACACGGTGATCGGGGCGGGCCTGGCGGCCGCCGCCCTCGTGGCGTCAGGCTCGTTGGTGGCGACCGGCGCGGACGCCGAGCCCACCAGCCTGAGCCAGGAGAAGGCCACCGAGGGCGTCACCGTCCATGCCCCCGAGCCCGCCACCGGCGAGCCGATCATCGACGAGGCGTCGCTGATGTCCGACCCGCAGCTCGCGCGCTACGGCCCCGGCCTGGACTGGGCGGAGACCGCCACCACGGACAACCTCTCGGGCGACGGCCTGCTGGGACCCTGCCAGCGCGAGCGCTTCGCCGACCCGCGCAGCGTCACGGCGCTCGCCCGCACCTGGGACGGCACGGCGACCCGTCAGGTCACCCGCACGGTCGGGAAGGGCGCTCAGCAGCGCACCCGCAAGCGGCAGGTGACGGACGTCGAGTCGACGGCCGTCCAGATGGTCGAGATGTCCCGCAACGCCGACCAGGCGGCCCGGGGCTTCGAGACCGCATCCTTGTGGTTCGCCGGCTGCACCGACCCCCGCACCCAGCTGCTCACGACGCGGACGGTCAAGCGCGTCGGCGACGACGCCCGGGTGTTCCGGCTGCGCTCGTGGGGCAGGTCGCCGGCCACGATCAGCGTGGGCATCGCCCGCAGCGGCAGCCTCGTGGTGACCAACGTCGTCCGCAGCGAGGGCCGGGCGGTCAGCGACAAGGCCGCCCTCACCGGCCTCTCGGCGGCCGTCAACGGGCTCTGCGGCTCCGACGGCGCTGCCACCTGCGCCGGACGCGCCCGGGCGCGCACGACCCTCCCCCTCGACCTGGGTACGCCGCCGGGGCTGCTGTCGGCGGTCGACCTCCCGCCGGTCGCGGCTGTCCGCGGGCCGTGGGTCGGCACCGACCCCGAGCGGGCGCGCAACAACTACGCCGCCACCCGCTGCGACCGCACCACCTTCCAGGGCAAGGGCATCAGCCGGGCCCTGACCCGGACGTTCCTCTTCCCCGAGACCCCCAACGCCTCCCAGCTCGGCCTCACGCAGACCGTCGGGTCGATGGACCAGGGCGCCGCCCGTGAGTTCGTCGAGACCGTCCGCACCCGGATCAGGCAGTGCGGCCAGGCCAACCTCGGCACCAGCGTCACACCGCTCGCCTCTGTCTCGTCGAAGGGCGTGGACCTGAGCGCGTGGGCGCTCTCGATCGAGCTCAACGACCGCCAGTCGTTCCCCTTCCTCATGGCGATCGTGCGCGACGGGACAGCGGTGTCCCAGCTCGGGTTCGCCCCGGACCGCAACATGACGATGACCCGCACCGACTTCGTCGCCCTGTCGCGACGGGTGCTCGCACGGCTCGAAACCCTCCGCTCGCGAGGTTGACGCAACCTTTTCGCCGTTCGCGGGGTCTCTACATGCATGACGTTGCGCGCCACCCTCCCCGCGGCCGTGCTGACCTGCGCCCTCGCGCTCGTCGGATGCGCGAACGACGCTGACCCGGAGCCTGCCCCGGACGGCGGCACGGGATCATCCGACGACGCCGGCGCGAGCACGGACGCCGACGCCTCCGGGGTGACCGGGGCGGACGTCCCCGTCACGACGATCCCCGACGACTTCCCCCTGTCCGCGGGCATGGGCGGGCCCGGGGACACCATCCCCACGACCCGCACCGGCACCGGACTGCGCGACCTGATGCTCTGCGACACCGCGCCGATGCGCGGGCTCGGTGTCCGCGACCGGATGACCGCCGACAACAGCGGTGGCGAGTCGGCCGACACCCGTGAGCTGGTGCTGCTCGGCAGTCCGGACGAGGCCGCGCAGGTCGCCGGGTCCTTCAGCGACCTCAGCCTCGACTGCGACGCGACCACGGTCCGGGGTGACACGGAGATCGCCACCGAGGTGCGCGAGACGCCGCTCGGGCCACCACCGGCGGCCACCATCCTCCAGACCTACACCTTCGACGGCGAGCCCGGCAGCGGCGCGACGATCATCCACGTCGTACCCGTGGGGTCCGCGCTCCTCGTCACCTCCACGTTCTACGGGTGGAGCGACGACGCCCTGGAGCAGGGCCTCGCGGAGACCGTCGAGGCCGTGCGCCCCGCAGTGGACGCGATGGCCGCCTTCGACGACGGCGCGGCCAGCACCCCGAGCAGCACCCCGACCCCGGAGAGTGCCCCGTCGGGCCCTGCGGGCGTGTCCGAGGACCTCCCGCTGGCCGTCGGGCTCCCGGAGGGCGACAGCGGTTCGGCACGACTCGTGCTCAGCACCTACGGTGAGGGTTCGCTCGCATCGCTGGACCAGCAGGCCGACCGGGTCACGGGGACCACGGAGAAGATCGTTCCAGCCATGTGCGTGTTCACGAATACGGGGTGCTAGACATGTCCATTCCATCGACGCTGGCCAGCTCGGCCTGCCCGACCCTGCCGTCGCCGCAGCGGCTCAACGCGGTCGCACCGGTGCGTCTCCTCGGCGCCCACGTGGTGTGGCGGGTGCTGTGGGAGACCAGGCGCCCCGAACGCCAGACGGCCCCGCAGGTGGACCTGCAGGGCCGTCTGGAGCAGACGAGCTAGTCGCCTCAGAGGTTGCGCAGGACCTCGCGCATCAGCTCGGCGGTCTCGGACGGCGTCTTGCCGACCTTGACCCCGGCGGCCTCGAGGGCCTCCTTCTTGGCCTGCGCGGTGCCCGAGGAGCCCGAGACGATGGCGCCGGCGTGGCCCATGGTCTTGCCCTCCGGGGCGGTGAAGCCGGCGACGTAGCCGACGACGGGCTTGGTGACGTGGTCCTTGATGTAGGCCGCGGCACGCTCCTCGGCGTCGCCACCGATCTCGCCGATCATCACGATCGCCTTGGTGTCGGGGTCGTTCTCGAACGCCTCGAGGGCGTCGATGTGCGTGGTCCCGACGATCGGGTCGCCACCGATGCCGATGGCGGTCGTGAAGCCGAAGTCCTTCAGCTCGAACATCATCTGGTAGGTCAGCGTGCCCGACTTCGACACCAGGCCGACCGGGCCCTTGCCCGCGATGGTGTGCGGCGTGATGCCGGCCAGCGACTCCTCCGGCGTGATGATGCCGGGGCAGTTGGGGCCGATCATCCGGGTGGACTTGCCCTCGAGGTAGGCCACGACCTCGGCCGTGTCGAGGACCGGAACGCCCTCGGTGATCACCACGAGCAGCGGGATCTCGGCGTCGATGGCCTCGATGCAGGCGTCCTTGGTGAAGGCCGGAGGAACGAACGCGACCGACACGTTGGCGCCGGTCTCCTTCATCGCCTCCTCGACCGTGCCGAAGACCGGGAGCTCCTTGCCGCCGAGCTCGACGGTCGTGCCGGCCTTGCGGGCGTTGACGCCACCGACGATGTCCGCGCCGGACTCGACCATGAGGGTGGTGTGCTTGGCACCCATCCCGCCGGTCATGCCCTGGACGATGATCTTCGAGCCGGAGTTCAAGTAGATAGACATCCTGTTTTCTCTCTCTCAGGCCTGGTGGGCGAGCTCGGCGGCCTTGTCGGCCGCGCCGTCCATGGTGTCGACCTGGGTGACCAGCGGGTGGTTGAGCTCGTCGAGGATCGCGCGACCCTTGTCGACGTTGTTGCCGTCGAGGCGGACGACGAGCGGCTTGGTGGCGCTGTCGCCGAGGATCTCCAGGGCACCCTTGATGCCGTTGGCGACCTCGTCGCAGGCAGTGATGCCGCCGAAGACGTTGACGAAGACGCTCTTGACCTGCTCGTCGTTGAGGATCACGTCGAGGCCGTCGGCCATCACCTGGGCGTTGGCGCCGCCGCCGATGTCGAGGAAGTTGGCGGGCTTCACGCCGCCGTGCGCCTCGCCGGCGTAGGCGACGACGTCGAGGGTGCTCATCACGAGACCCGCGCCGTTGCCGATGATGCCGACCTGGCCGTCGAGCTTGACGTAGTTGAGGCCCTTGTCCTTGGCCTTCGACTCGAGGGCGTCGGCCTCCTCGCGGATCTCGAACTGCGCGTGCTCGGGGTGACGCACCTCGGAGGCGTTGTCGTCGAGGGAGACCTTGCCGTCCAGCGCCTCGAGCTTGTCGCCCTCGAGGCGGGCCAGCGGGTTGACCTCCACCAGGGTGGCGTCCTCCTCGACGTAGACCTTCCACAGCGCCTGGACCATCTCGATGGCCTGGTCACGCAGCTCGGCGGGGAACTTCGCCTCGTCGACGATCGCGGCAGCCTTCTCCGGCGTCACGCCCTCGAGGGCATTGATCGGGATCTGCGCCACGGCGTCGGGGTTGGTCTTGGCGACCTCCTCGATCTCCACGCCGCCCTCGACCGATGCGATGCACAGGTGCGAGCGGTTGGACCGGTCGAGCAGGAAGGAGAAGTAGTACTCCTCCACTGGCGGCGTCGCCGGGGTGACCAGGACGCGGTTGACCCGCAGTCCCTTGATCTCCATCCCGATGATGTCGCGGGCGTAGGACTCGGCCTCGTCGGCGGTCTTGGCGATCTTGACGCCACCCGCCTTCCCGCGGCCGCCGGCCTTCACCTGCGCCTTGATGACCGTCACGCCGCCCATCTCCTCGGCGGCTGCGCGTGCAGCCTCGGGGGTCTCGGCGATCACACCCAGGGTGGTCACGACTCCATGCTTGGCGAAGAGCTCCTTCGCCTGAAACTCCATCAGATCCACGACGTACCCAGTCCTTTTCGTCTGCAAACAGTGCGCGGGATTTCCTCTCGGCACCCTAGACCTGTCGCTGGGCTCGCACGAGTGCGGGCCTGCGTGGTGCTGGTCACCCCCGGCTACGTTGGCGGGCATGTCCTCCTCGACCCCGGCCTCGACCTCGGCGGTGATGTGGTTCCGGCGCGACCTGCGGGTGCGCGACAACCCCGCGCTCCTGGCGGCGCTCGACGAGGGGTCGGTCACCGCCCTCTTCGTCGTCGACCCGGCGATCTGGTCCGGCGCCGGCGCGGCGCGGCAGGCCTGGCTGGCCGCCAACGTGCTGGCCCTCGCCGAGCGCATCCCGCTGAGCATCCACCTCGGCGACCCGGCCGACGTCGTGCCCCGCGTGGCGGGTGATCGCCGCGTCCACGTGGCCGCGGAGACGACGCCCTACGGCCGGCGGCGCGACGACGCCGTGGGGAAGAAGGTGGAGCTCGTCGCCACCGGGTCGCCGTACGCCGTCGGGCCGGGGCTGGTGCGCAACGGCAGCGGCGACCCCTACCAGGTGTTCACCCCCTTCGCCCGCGCCTGGCGCGAGCGCGGCTGGCCGGAGCCGGCCGCCACCCCGCGCTCCCCCGACCTCGCGTCGGCCGACTCGCACCAGAAGGCGGTCGGCATGCTCGAGAAGGCGGTCGCCGACGCACCGTTCGACCTCCCCGGCGCGGGCGAGGACGCGGCGTGGCGACGCTGGCACGAGTTCCGCAAGGACGGGCTCGGGGGCTACGCCGAGGAGCGCGACCGCCCCGACCACGACGGCACCTCGCGGCTCTCGCCCTACCTCCACCTCGGGGTGCTGCACCCGCGCTCGCTGCTGGCCGAGATCGACACCAGCACGACGTACGCCACCGAGCTGGCGTGGCGCGAGTTCTACGCCGACGTGCTGTGGCACTCCCCGGGGTCGGCCTGGAACGACCTCAGGCCGGCCCTCGAGGGGATGACGTACGACGAGCCGGAGGACGCGATCGAGGCGTGGCGCACCGGCACCACCGGCTACCCGATCGTCGACGCGGGGATGCGGCAGCTGCTGCACACGGGCTGGATGCACAACCGGGTCCGGATGATCACCGCGTCCTTCCTCACCAAGGACCTGCACGTGTGGTGGCCCGTCGGCGCGCGGCACTTCCTGGACCTGCTCATCGACGGCGACGTCGCGTCGAACAACCACGGCTGGCAGTGGGTGGCGGGCACCGGGACGGACGCCTCGCCCTACTTCCGGGTCTTCAACCCGATCACGCAGGGCCTCAGGTTCGATCCGCAGGGTGACTACGTACGCCGCTGGGTGCCCGAGCTGGACCACCTGCCCGGCAAGGCGGCGCACGAGCCCTGGAAGTCCGACGTCGGCTACGAGCAGGACTACCCGCTGCGCATCGTCGACCACGCCGACGAGCGGCGCGAGGCACTGGAGCGCTACCAGGCTGCTCGTGGCTGACCTGCTGGCGTCCGCATATCGACCGCCCGAAGGGGGTACTGACCCAACTTGCTCCAGAGTTGCACGATCCCGTGATCTTTCCGTTACAGTCGTGCGCGGTCTTGCCGACCACCCCCCTGACCCGGCAGATTGGTAACAACCCCTATGGGCAACCACCGAGCGGAGCGCGCTCCCCAGCGACGCACCTCGGCGACTGCAACTCCTGTGAACGGCAAGCGACGCGCTTCGACGCCGCCCCGCCGTTCCCTCGTTCGCAGCCTGCCGTCACTGCCCCTCGTGGCAGGCGTAGCTGTGCTGGCCATCTCTGCCGGTGGTGCTGTCACCGCCTCGGGCGCAGGTCCGACCGCGCTGACCGCGGGGTCCTCCTTGGACGCCGCCGGGTCCATCGGCTCCGTTGCCGGGCAGGCGCTCTCGCGCCGCGGCGCGCTCGTCAGCCGTGACTCCACCCGTGACTCCGGCGAGGAGACCGACCCCGAGCTGGTCGCCCTGGCCGAGAAGCAGATGGCCGAGCGCGAGGCCAAGCTGGCCGAGATGCGCCGGGCCGCGGAGAAGCAGGCGGCGAAGATCAAGGAGAACAAGTGGGTTCTCCCCCTCGCCAGCTACCAGATCACCGCGACCTTCGGCCAGTACGGCCTCTGGGCGAGCTATCACACCGGCCTGGACTTCAACGGCAACTCCGGTGACCCGATCCTGGCCGTCGCCAACGGCACGGTCACCGAGACCGGCTACGACGGCGCCTACGGCAACAAGACCGTGGTCACGCTCGATGACGGCACCGAGATCTGGTACTGCCACCAGACGTCGATCTACGTCTCCGTCGGCGACCGCGTCAACGGCAGCGAGGTCATCGGCACCGTCGGCGCCACCGGCAACGTGACCGGCTCCCACCTGCACCTCGAGGTCCGCCCCGGTGGTGGCGACCCGATCGACCCCTTCGGCGCCTTCGTCGACCACGGCATCGTCCCCTGACCAAGACCGCGAAGCGGGCTTGGCAGTCAGGGGAGATCGAGCAAGCCCCGCGGCTGAGGAACGAAGCCGGTGAGAGCGTGACGCCCAGCGGCCTTGGTTTCGACACGCTCGCTGCACTCGCTGCTCAACCAGCGGCGGCCTGCTCGCTGCACTCGCTGCTCAACCATCGGCGGCCTGCTCAACCAACGGCGGCCCGCTCGACCAGCGGCGGGCTAGAGCTTCTCGACGGGCGCGTAGCGCAGCAGCAGCCGCTTGACGCCGTCGGACCCGAAGTCGATCGAAGCCACGGACTTCTCCGCCACCCCGTCGACGGCCACGACCGTGCCCATGCCGAACGAGTCGTGCACGACCCGATCACCGGGTGAGAGGCTCGGGATCTCGCGCGCGGGCTTGGACTTGGCCGCGACGTCGGCGCGCATCGCGGCCGAGGAGAAGTTGCGCCGGCCGGCGTCGGTGGGGCTGCCCAGGCGCGCCGAGCCGCCGGTGTGGTCGGCTCTCCCCCAGCGCGTCTGCTCGGCGGCCGTACGACGCCAGTCGACGAGGTCGACCGGGAGCTCGTCGAGGAACCGGCTGGCGGGGTTGTGGCTCGGCGCTCCCCACGCGGACCGGACGAGCGCGCGGGAGATGTAGAGGCGCTTCTCGGCGCGGGTGAGACCGACGTAGGCGAGCCGCCGCTCCTCCTCCAGCTCGGGCTGGTCGCCCAGGGAGCGCTGGTGGGGGAAGACGCCGTCCTCGAGGCCGGTGAGGAAGACCACCGGGAACTCCAGGCCCTTGGCCGTGTGGAGGGTCATGAGGGTGACGACGCCGGAGTCGTCGCCGTCAGGGGAGTCGGGGATCTGGTCGGCGTCGGCCACGAGGGCGACCCGCTCGAGGAAGTCACCGAGCCCGACCGAGACGGTGCCGGCCTCCACCTCGGCCGGGTCGGCGCTCGGCCCGGGCTGCGGGTCCTCCGCGAACTCGCGCGCGACCGCGACGAGCTCGGCGAGGTTCTCCACGCGGGTGGCGTCCTGCGGGTCCTCGCTGGCCTCGAGCTCGCCGAGGAGGCCGGAGCGCTCCAGCACCGACTCGAGGATGACGTCGGGCCGCTCGTCGGCCGCGACCATCGACTGGAGCTCCTGCACCATCGCGACGAAGGCCTCGATGTTCCTGAGGCTGCGGGTGGCGAGCCCGGGGGCCTCGGCCGCACGGCTCAGCGCCTCCCAGAACGTGGTCCGGTCACGGTCGGCCAACGCAGCGATGCAGGCCTCAGCGCGCTCGCCGATGCCGCGCTTGGGGGTGTTGAGCACCCGCCGCAGGGAGATCTCGTCGGCGGTGTTGACCAGCATCCGCAGGTAGGCCAGCGCGTCACGGACCTCCTTGCGCTCGTAGAAGCGCACCCCGCCGACGACCTTGTAGGGCTGGCCCGTGCGGATGAACACCTCCTCGAAGACCCGGGACTGGGCGTTGGTGCGGTAGAACACGGCGACGTCGGCGGGGCGTACGTCGCTCTCGTCGACGAGGCGGTCGATCTCCTGGCTGACGAAGCGGGCCTCGTCGTGCTCGTCGTCGGAGACGTAGCCGACGATCCGCTCCCCCGCGCCGGCGTCGGTCCACAGCCGCTTGGCCTTGCGGCTGCGGTTGTTGCCGATGACGGAGTTGGCGGCGGTGAGGATGGTCTGCGTGGAGCGGTAGTTCTGCTCCAGCAGGATCGTCGTGGCATCGGGGAAGTCCTGCTCGAAGTCCATGATGTTGCGGATGTCGGCGCCCCGGAAGGCATAGATCGACTGGTCGGCGTCGCCGACGACCATCAGCTCGCTCGGCTCGACGAGCTCGTGACCTGTCTCCTCCAACGACTGTCCGCACAGCTGCTGGATCAGGCTGTACTGGGCGTGGTTGGTGTCCTGGTACTCATCCACCAGCACGTGGCGGAACCGGCGGCGGTAGTTCTCGCGCACGTCGGGGAACGCCTGCAGGATGTGGACCGTCGTGGAGATCAGGTCGTCGAAGTCGAGGGCGTTGGCCTCGCGGAGGCGGCGCTGGTAGGCGGCGAAGGCCTTGGCGTAGGTCTCCTCGAAGGAGTTGCGCGCCTCCTTGGCCGCGTCCTCGGGGTCGCGCAGCTCGTTCTTCTGGTCGGAGACCCAGTGGAGGACGGCGTTGGGCTGGTACTTCTTCGGGTCGAGCTCGAGGTCGCGCAGCACCAGCGTCATCAGCCGCTTGGAGTCGGCGGCGTCGTAGATCGAGAAGTTGGACTTGAAGCCGACCCGGTCGATCTCCTTGCGCAGGATCCGCACGCACGAGGAGTGGAAGGTCGAGACCCACATGATCTTCGCCCGGTTGCCGACGAGGTGCTGGACCCGCTCCTTCATCTCGGCCGCGGCCTTGTTGGTGAAGGTGATCGCCAGGATCGACCCGGGGTGCGCCTTGCGCTCGGAGATCAGCCACGCGATGCGACGGGTCAGCACGCGGGTCTTGCCGGAGCCGGCACCGGCCACGACGAGCAGCGGGGCACCGGAGTGCGTCACCGCCGCGCGCTGGGGGTCGTTGAGACCCTCGAGGAGCGGGTGGTCGATCAGGCCCTGGTCGGAGGTGGCCTGATCGGGGGTGGCTGCATCGGAAGGACTCATGACCGACCCAGCCTATGCGGGAGGTGGGACAGCCGCCGACCGGGCTCGAGCCCCGGATCGGGCCCACGACCGGGCCCGCGATCGGGCGCTGGATCAGGCGTGCACGGGCGACCAGAAGACGGCCACGGCGATGTTGGCGACCGTCAGCGCGAGCAGGCCGAAGTAGAGCCCCTGCGGGATGGCCGGCTTGCGCACGTTGACCATCACGAGGACGAGGATGACCAGCCCGACGGCGAACTTCACGCCGATCTTGGCGTGGTCGGGAGAGCCGAGGCTCTCGAGCACCCCGACGAGGAGCAGACCGGCGAGGAACGCCGTACCGATGCCGTCACGCATCAGCGGGTTGACGACCTTGGTCTCCTCCCGCACCTGCACCAGGAGGCCGCCGAGCAGCGCCGCGTAGCCGAGGATGTGCACGAACAGCAGCGCCAGCCGCAGGGTCTCCATGCGCCACACCCTAGCCAGCGTGCGACGCCGGCCGGGTCACCGCTTCTTGCGCGGCGCGGGGCGTACGACGAGCACCGGGCACGGCGCGTAGTGCTGCACGCGCTGGGCGGTGCTCCCCACGAGCACGCTGTCGCTCAGCCCGCGCCCACCGGCGGCGACCACGACCAGGCCGGCGTCGTACTGCTGGGCCGCCTTGATGATCTCGTTGGCCGCCGACCCGCTGCGCACGCGCTTGTTGACCTTGGGACCCCACCCGTCGAACACCGCGGCGATCGTGGCGACCGCGCTGTCGGCGGCGTCTCGGAACGAACCGGACGACGGCCACTTGCTGTCCGAGGTGTCGTCGGCGAAGGCGACGGAGGCCAGCGGGCGGATCACCGCCACGACCGAGATCTCGGTGATCTTGGTCGGGTCGGCGAACGACTTGAGGTGCTTGGCGGCTGCCAGCGACTGCTTCGAGCCGTCCGTGGCGACGATGACGTGCATGTCAGACCTCCTTCAGGTCGGGCGTCTGGGAGCCCGTGCCGCGGCTGCCGAAGAAGTACTCGGCGAGGAACAGGACCAGGCCGACACCGAGCAGGCCGGCGCACCAGATCAGGGAGTGCGGGTCGTCGTAGATGGTGAAGTAGAGGATCGCGAGGTTGCCCACCAGGCCGACGAACAGCAGCGGGGTGTTGGCGCGGAAGAAGGGCTGGTCCTCGTCCTGCCCGCGCAGCTTCAGGCAGGCCACGATCACGATCGCGTAGATCGCCAGCAGCAGCACGACGGTGACGGTGGCGAGGCGGCCGACCAGGTCGATGCCGCCCCCGGCCTCGGTGACGAGCGTGCCGATCACGAGCAGCGACCCGACGACGATCCCGGAGAAGATCAGGCCGACCCACGGGCTGCGTCGGACCGGGTGGATCTTGGCGAAGATGCCGGGGACGACGTCCTCGCGAGCCATGCCGTAGAGCACACGCGGCTGCGTCACGATGGTGACGAGCGTGGTGTTGGTGATCGCGATCAGCGCGATGATCGAGAACAACGTGGTCATGAAGTCGGTCGAGAACGGCAGGATGCCCTGCTTGACGACCTCGAGGAGCGCGGCGTCGGAGCTGGCCAGCGTCTCGACGGGCACGGTCAGCGCGGCGGCCATCGACACGAGCACGTAGACCAGGCCGGCCACGACCATGCCGCCGACGAGCGAGCGCGGGAAGGCCTTGTAGGGGTCGATGGTCTCCTCGGCGACGTTGGCGGTGTTCTCGAAGCCGGTCATCGCGAAGAAGGAGAACGAGATGCCGGCGAGGACGGCGAGGGCGGGGCTGCCGTAGTCACCGCTCGTGTCGATCTGGGTGAGCACCCCGAAGTCGGCGTCGCCGTTGGAGATGTGGACGATGCCGATGATCAGCACGATGGCCAGGCCCGCGACCTCGACGAAGGTCATCAGCATGTTCATCCACACCGACTCGGTGATGCCGATGAAGTTGACGACCACGAGCAGCGCGACGAACACCAGCGACACCAGCAGCGCCGGCGGACCGGACCAGAGCGTGTCGAAGTAGGACGCGAAGCCGACCGCCAGCGACCCCGACGCCGCCATGCTGGCCGCCAGGAACGACACCGTGACGAGGAAGGTCAGCGGGCGGTTGCCGAACGCCTTGTTGACGTACAGCGAGGCGCCGGCCGCCTGGGGGTACTTCGTCACCAGCTCGGCGTAGGCCGCACCGGTGATCGCCGCGACCGTCACGCCGAGCGCGAAGGCGATCCAGAACGCGCCGCCGACCGCTGCGGCGACCAGTCCGATGAGGACGTAGATGCCCGATCCGAGGACGTCTCCGAGCGTGTAGAAGAAGAGGAGGCGACCGGTGATGGAGCGCTTGAGCTCGCTGTCCTGCTCGTCCGGCCGAGGGACGGTGGCGGTGTCTGGCATGCACAGACCCCACCCTCTTGGCGGGGTGTTGTCAATCATCGCCCACCCCCACGGAGGGATCCCGCGCCTAGAGGAGGCGTCGGTCCGAGGCCCACTTCGTCAGCTCGTGACGACTGGAGAGCTGGAGCTTGCGCAGCACCGACGACATGTGGGTCTCCACGGTCTTCACGGAGATGAAGAGCTCCTTGGCGACCTCCTTGTAGGCGTAGCCGCGGGCGATCAGGCGCATCACCTCGCGCTCGCGCTCGGTGAGCCGGTCGAGGTCCTCGTCGACCGCGGCGACGTCGATCGACCCGGCGAAGGCGTCCAGCACGAACCCGGCGAGGCGCGGCGAGAAGACGGCGTCCCCCCCGGCCACCCGGGTGATCGCATCGACCAGCTCGGGGCCGGTGATGGTCTTGGTGACGTAGCCGCGCGCCCCGCCGCGGATGGTCCCGATGACGTCCTCGGCGGCGTCGGAGACCGACAGCGCGAGGTAGAGGGTGTCGGGCGACGGCTGGCGGCGCATCACCTCGACCCCGCCGCCACCGGGCAGGTGCACGTCGAGCAGCACCACCTGGGGACGGAGATCGCGGACGACCGCGATCGCGGCGTCGGCGTCGGCGGCCTCGCCGACGACCTCGACCAGCCCGGCGCCGGTGGTGGCCAGCTCACCCCGGACACCGGCCCTGAACATCGCGTGGTCGTCCACCAGGACGACGCGCACGGGCGCCCGGTCTGCGCTGGGCTGGGTCATCGGTTCTCCTCGTCGGGGGCATGGGGCGTGCGGGGCATGTGCAGGCGGACCTCGGTGCCCTCGTCGGGAGCAGAGCGTACGTCCGCCCGGCCGCCGTGCCGGGCCATCCGGTCCACGATGCTGCTGCGGACGCCCTGCCGGTCGCCGGCGACCGCCGCGACGTCGAAGCCCGCGCCGCGGTCGCGGACGAAGACGTCGACGGCGCCGGCAGATGTCTCGGCGAAGACGTCGGCGCGCTGGGTGCCGGCGTGCTTGGCGACGTTGACGACGGCCTCGCGGGCTGCGTGAACGACGGGGCGCAGCTCCTCGTCGAGGGGACAGTCACCGACGGTGACGACGTCCACGACGACGTTGTGCTGGGACTCCACGTCGGCGGCCATCTCCTTGAGGGCACCGGCCAGCGTGGTGGCGTCCGAGGTCTCCGCCTCGAACAACCACTGGCGCAGGTCGCGCTCCTGCGACCGGGCGAGGCGGGCGACGGTGGTGGCGTCGTGGGCGTTCTTCTGGATCAGGGCGAGGGTCTGGAGCACCGAGTCGTGGAGGTGCGCGGCCATGTCGGCGCGCTCCTGGGTGCGGACCCGCTCGGCGCGCTCGGCGCCGAGGTCGTTGATCAGGCGCACCGCCCAGGGTCCGACGACGATCGCGAGGCCGACCAGGCCGAGCAGCCCGGCAACCAGCACCGGCACCGCGAAGGTCGCCTGACCGGCGGCCACGGCGAAGACGATCAGGGCGGTGACGACGAGGCCGAGGCCCGCCGCGATGCGGGCGTACGCCGCCCAGCCGCCACTGCCGAAGACCGCGCGGAACGGGTCGATGCGGCCCGAGGAGTCGATCCAGCGCTCGCGCTGCGCCTCGTCGGCCTGGCGCCACAGCAGGGCGATGCCGGCGATGCCGAGCACGACCGGCCAGAAGAGCGCGCCCTGCCCGAAGATCCCCTCGAAGCCGAGCACGACACCGAAGAGCAGCGCGCCGATCGCGATCGCCGGACCGGCATCACGCAACCGCGACCGGCGACCGGGACGCTTGCCGGTGCGGGTGGCGCTCTCCAGACCGGGGGCGCTGACCTCGAAGCCCTGGTCGGCGGGCAGGAAGACCCACAACCCGGCGTAGAGCATCAGCCCGAAGCCACCGAGGAAGCCGGTGGCCACGAAGAAGCACCTCACCCACAGCACCGGCACCGCCAGGTGCGCAGCCAGACCGGCCGCGACGCCCCCGACGATCGGGGAGGTGGTGTCGCGGTAGGCGCGGCGCGACTGCCCGGCGCGCGGAGGGAGTGTCTGGGTCATCGTGTCTCCATCGTCGCAGGCACGCACGTGCGCGACCATGAGGACTGACCCCGAGCCGACCCTGAGTCGGCCCCCGGTGCGAGCACCGCGGACCGGGGGTCACGAATCAGGGCTGTCCCCGATGGTGCAGGCCGCCCCCGCCGACGAGAGTGGAGCCATGGACAACCCCAGCCCCACCCCTCCAGGATCCGGCACCGGACCCGGCAGCGCCGCCGGCACGGACGAGCAGCCCACGCCACCCGCGCCGTCGGCCGGACCCCGCGTCAGCCGTGACGAGATGAAGGACCTCGGCCGCCTGCGCCGCAGCGTCACCAACCGCCACATCGCGGGGGTCGCCGGTGGCATCGCCCGCCACCTCGACGTGGACCCGATCATCGTCCGCGTGACGCTGGTCGTCGCCACCTTCTTCGGGGGCGCCGGGCTGCTCGCCTACGTCGGCGCCTGGATCCTCGTCCCCGAGGAGGGCACCGACGACCAGCCGCTCGGCCTCGACCAGCGCAGCCGCTCCCTCGCCCTCGCCGGGGTCGGCGTGCTCGCCGTCCTGTGCGCCGTCGGCGACTGGGCGGGAGCGTTCTGGTTCCCGTGGCCGCTGGCGATCGTGGCCGCGATCGCGGTGTGGTTCCTCAACCGCAAGGAGAGGCCGACCCCCACGAGCGGCTACGGCTTCGACCAGGCGACGGTCACCGGCGACGCCGCGGCCGGCGCGACGGCGTACGCACCCGCGACGTCCGGCACGACCTACGACCAGGCCTACGCCCCGGCCTACGGTCCGACCGACGCACCCGGCCAGTGGGGGCAGTACGCCCCCGTGCCCCGCACCCCGCGCAACCCGCGTCGACGTGGACCGATCCTCTTCTTCTTCACGCTCGCGCTCGTCGCGCTGGCCGAGGGCGTCCTCGGCGTGGCCGACCTGGCCGGCGTCGGCGTCGCCGACAGCGCCTACCCCGCGCTGGCCCTCGGCATCATCGCGGTGATGCTCATCGTCGGGTCGTTCTGGGGACGGGCCGGCGGCCTGATCGCCCTCGGCGTGGTCGCCGCACTGGCGACCGCCGCAGCGACGCTCGGCAGCTCCTTCCCCGACGACCGCTTCGACTACGCCCCCACGAGCGCCGTGCAGGTCGAGGACACCTACGACTTCGACGGCGGTGAGCTCACCCTCGACCTCTCGAACATTTCGGACGTCGATGCCCTCGACGGCCGCGACATCACCATCGACGGGGTCGGCGGACGCGTCGAGGTGATCGTGCCCGACGGCATGGACGTCTCCGTCGAGACGCAGGTCGTGGCCGGCGACAGCCGGGTCTTCAACCAGCGCGAGGGCGGCTTCGACGTCGCCCTCGACCACTTCCGGGACGGCGGGGACGAGGTCCCCGACATGTCCCTCACCATCGACCTGGTCGCCGGCGAGATCATCGTCCGCGAAGCGGCCTGAGGAGCCTGACCATGACCGAGAACAGCAGCTACGACTCCAGCTACGACTCCAGCTACGACACGGACGTCTACGGCACGGCGCCGGACGTGTACGGGGAGCCGATGATCGGCCCGCTCGACGCCCCCGAGAAGCCGTCCGGCCTCCACCCGGTCAACATCACCCAGCTCGTGCTGGGCGTCGCGTTCGCCGGCATGGTGCTGGTGTGGGCGCTCGTCCAGGGCGACGTGGTCGACACCAGCGAGCTGCGCTGGCTGATGCCGATCCCGTGGCTGGCCGCCGGCGCCGCCGGGCTCGCCGCCACGGTGTGGCCCTCGCGCTCGCGCTGAGCTGCTAGACCAACGAGCAGGCGGGCAGCGCGAACCACCTGAGGTCGTCGAAGTCAGCGCCCAGGTGGGCCGGGTCCGACCAGTCCGGAGGCGTGGCGGCGGCCATGATCGCGCGGCCCTCGTCGAGGTGCTCCCTGAGCACCGAGACGGGGGCCGTCGTCGTGTGCGAGGGCCAGGTCATCGTGCCGTCGGCGGCGTACGACACGTCCGCGAGGCGCAGCGGCGGCTCGACGGTGCCGGTGCGGTGGTGCCACAGCCCGGTCAGCGGGTCGAAGCGGTAGTCACCCAGCAGGCGCCAGCCCTCGCGCGCGACGAGGCGGACGGCCTCGACCACGTAGGTGAAGACCTCCTCCTCGACGAAGTAGTTGAAGTTGACCCGCACCCACCCGGGCTTGATGCCCTCGCACCCGCCGGCGATCTGGGCCTCGAACTGGTGGCTGGTGGCCAGGTCGATGTCGAGCAGCCGGTGGCCGTAGGGGCCCGCACACGAGCAGCCGCCCCGGGTCTGGATGCCGAAGAGGTCGTTGAGCAGCGCGACGACGTAGTTGTGGTGGAGGTAGGAGCCGTCCGGCGCCTTCAGCACGAAGGAGACGATCGAGAGCCGCTGCGCCTCGAGGTTGCCGAGGATCTGGATCGTCGGCTCGGCCACCCACGCCTCGACGGCGCGGGCGAGCATCTCCTCCTCGTGCGCCTGGATGGTCTCCACGCCGACCGCCTGCTTGAGCTGGAACACCAGCCCGGCACGGATCGACTCCACGATCGCAGGGGTGCCGCCCTCCTCGCGGTGGGCCTTGTCGTCGAGGTAGCGGTGCTCGGTCGGGTTGACGTACATGACCGTGCCGCCGCCGGGCACGACCGGCACCCGGTTGGTCATCAGCTCACGGCGCACGACGAGCACGCCGGGGGTGCCGGGGCCGCCGATGAACTTGTGCGGGCTGAGGAAGATCGCGTCCTTGACCGAGCGGCCGGGGCCGTACATCTCGATGTCGACGTAGGGGGCGCAGGCTGCGAAGTCCCAGAAGCTCAGCGCGCCGTGCTCGTGGAGCAGGTCGGCGACGCCCTCGGTGTCGGTGACGATGCCGGTGACGTTGGACGCGGCGGAGAAGGTGCCGATCTTGAGCGGCCGGTCGGCGTGGCGCTCCAGCTCCTCGCGGAGGTGGTCGAGCGAGACCCGGCCGTCGGCGTCCTCGTGGATCGTCACGACGTCGGCGATGGTCTCGCGCCACGGGACCTCGTTGGAGTGGTGCTCGAAGGGTCCGATGAAGACGACCGGGCGCTGGTCGGCGGGGATGAGCGCGCTCAGGTCGTACTGGTCGTCGAGCCCGGCCGGGATCCGCAGGCCGAGGATGCCGATCAGCTTGTCGATCGCGGCGGTGCTGCCGGAGCCGCAGAAGACCACGACCGTCTCGTCGTCCCCGCCGACGCCGTCGCGGACGATGCGGCGCGCGTCCTCGCGCAGCCGGGTCGTCTGCAGGCCGGTGCCGCTGGCCTCGGTGTGGGTGTTGGCGTAGGCCGGCAGGACCTCGGTGCGGATGAAGTCCTCGATGAAGCTCAGGCTGCGACCCGACGCGGTGTAGTCGGCATAGGTCACCCGGCGCGGGCCGTAGGGCCCCTGCATCACCTGGTCGTCGCCGATCACCGACGCGCGGATGCGCTCGAGGAGGGCGGCTGACGGGTCGGGCTGCTGCGTCACGGCCCGAGCGTACGCCGGTGCAAGGCTGCGCCTGCCCCCCTGCCCGTCACCTCTCGGCGAGCACCCGGTCCATCTCCCGGGCGACGAGGTCCGGGTTGTCGCTGAAGATCCCGTCCACCCCCGCGTCGAGGAAGGCGCGAGCCTCCGCCGCGAGGTCGCCGGGGGCGTTGGGGTCGGTGCCGATCCGGAAGTTCGTCGCCATGAACTGGTTCTCCCGGCGCAGGGTCCACACGTGCACGATGAGGCCGGCGTCGTGGGCGTCCCCGACCACGGCGCTCGGCACCGTGGTGGCGCCGTCGGTGCGCGGCAGGACGCGGTCCTTGTGGGCGCCGAGGCCGTCGGCGTAGGTCGCGATCCAGGCCAGGCCGGCCGGGGTGAGCAGGTCGGTGTAGGTGCGCTGGTCGCCGGCGGCGGTGAAGTCGTAGGGCTTGCCGGTGCCGTCGACGAGCTGGGCGAGCGGCACGTCGATCATCGTGTCGAGGTCGCGCAGGTTGGCGGTCTCGAAGGACTGGATGATCACCGGGTCGTCGGCGTCGTCCCACTTCCGCTTCTCGAGGGCCGCCACGAGCGGCTCCTCCAGCGAGAGGCCGATCGCGTCGAAGTAGGTCGGGTGCTTGGTCTCGGGGTAGATGCCGACGCCCTCGCGGCGGGCGAGCTTGATGACCTCGTCGAGGGTCGGGATCCGCTCCTGCCCGTCGTACGCCGTGTTGTCGGGGCGCACCTGCGGCAGCCGCTCCTTGGCGCGCAGCGTGCGCAGCTCCTTGTAGGTGAAGTCCTCGGTGAACCAGCCTGTGACCGGGCGGCCGTCGATGGTCCTGGTGGTCCGGCGGGCAGCGAACTCCGGGTGGTCGGCAACGTCGGTCGTGCCGCCGATCTCGTTCTCGTGACGGGCGACCAGGACGCCGTCCTTGGTGGAGACGAGGTCGGGCTCGATGTAGTCGGCACCCTGCGCGATGGCCAGCTCGTAGGCGGCGATCGTGTGCTCGGGGCGGTAGCCGGAGGCGCCGCGGTGGCCGATGAGGACGGGCTCGACGAGCGGGGCCTCGGCCGCCTCGGCGGGTGCCGCGGTGGCAGGGGCCGAGAGGGAGGCGAGGGTGGCGGCGAGCGCCAGGGCGAGGGTGGCTGCAGGAGCCTTCCGAGAGGTCATGCACCGAGCCAACCGGTGCGGTGCGGCATCGGGGACACGCCCCGGTGAACGCTCCGTGACAGGTCAGCTACCGACGTGTGCGCTCTCGCGGACCGCGGCCAGCGCCGCCTCGGGGTGGTCGGTGATGACGCCGTCGACCCCGGCGGCCAGCAGCTCGCGGACCATCGTGGTCATGTCGCCGAGCGCGTCGGGCGCGGGCCCGTGGCGCAGGTTGGTCGGCAGGAAGCGGTTCTCGCCGCGCACCGTCCACACGTGCACGGTCAACCCGCGGCGGTGGGCGTCGCGGACCAGGCACGAGGGCTCGCCGATCGCTCCGGTCCGGTCGCGCGGCAGGACCAGCGAGGTGTGCGGACCGATGCCGTCGGCGTACTCGTCGATCCCGTCCAACGCCTCCGGGGTCAGCTCGTCGCCGACGTCGAGCAGCTGGACGATCGGCAGCCGCGTGCGGCCGGCGAGCCGCCGCAGGACGGCCGCCTCGAACGACATCAGCACCACCCGCGCCCACGGGTGGTCGAGCCCCTGGCGCGACAGCTCGCGCAGCAGCGGGACGTCGAGGGGCAGGCCGAGGGCGTCGTGGTGGGTGGCGTGCTTGAGCTCCAGCAGCACCCCGACCGGGCGGCCGCGACGGATCGACTCCGCGCCGACCATCGCGAGCACCTCGGTGAGGGTCGGGATGCCTTCGGCACCGTCGTACGCCGTGTTGCCGGGGCGGGTGCCCGGCATCCGCTCGCGGGTGGCGAGCGTCTTGAGGTCGTGCAGCGTGAAGTCCTGCACGAACCAGCCGTGCTGCTCCTCCCCGTCGACGACGAGGGTGCGCAGCAGGTGGGCGAACTCGGTGCGACCCGCAACGTCTGTGGTCGCGCTGAGCTCGAGGTCGTGACGGGCGACCAGCACCCCGTCCCTGGTGGAGACGAGGTCCAGCTCGATGTCGTCGACACCCATCCGGATCGCGGTCCGGTAGGCGTCGAGGGTGTGCTCGGGACGGTGGCCGCTGGCGCCGCGGTGCGCAACCACCGCAGGCGAGAGGACCAACGACGGGGCCCTCTCGAGCGCCTCGCGGGTCACCGTCATGCCCTCAGGCTGCACCCCCCGCGGGACCGTCCGGTGACCTCAGAGTGAATGGCGCATGATGAGCGCGTGACGCTCCCGAGCTTCCCGACCCTGACCTCCCTCCCCGCGGTCGACCGGCCCGACCTCGTGGCCCCTCCGGTCGCCGCGGCCCTGGCCACCTGGCCCGGAGCCGCCGACATCGCCGTGGTGGACATCGACCCGGACCTCGCCGACACCGCCGCGATGAGCGAGGCGTACGACATCCCGATGACCGCGGGCGGCAACTGCGTCGTCGTCTCCGGCGCGCGGGCGGGCGACGAGCGGGTCGCCGCGTGCGTGGTCCGCGCCGACACCCGCGCCGACGTCAACACGCTCGTGCGCAAGATGCTCGACGTCCGCAAGGCGTCGTTCCTGCCGATGGAGCGGGCGGTCGCCGAGACCGCCATGGAGTACGGCGGGATCACCCCGATCGGGCTGCCGGACGGCTGGCGGATCCTCGTCCACGACGCACTCCTCGACGAGCCGGTGGTCGTGATCGGCAGCGGCGTACGCCGTTCGAAGCTCCTGGTGCCGGGTCGGCTGCTCGCCGACCTCCCGGGCGCCGAGGTGGTGCCGGGCCTCGGCCGTTAACCATTCGTCGGCAGGGCCCTGCCGAACCTAGGATCGGGCCAGTGAAGAGCCTGCCCGTCGTCGAGCCCGGAACCCCGGACCACCGCTCCCCCGGCAGGTTCCTGTGGTGGCTGGCCCGGCAGCAGCTGCCGACGCTGGCCGGCGGGATGGCGTTCGGCATCGTGTGGATGTCCTGCCAGGCGGTGATGCCCGCCGTGCTGGGTCGCGCGATCGACCTTGGTGTGGCCGACAAGGACCAGCAGCAGCTGCTGCTGTGGGCCGGTGTGATGCTGATGATCGGCCTGCTGCAGGCGGTCACCGGGATCATGCGGCACCGCTTCGCGGTGACGAACTGGCTGACCGCGTCCTACCGGATCGTGCAGCTCACGACCCGGCAGTCGGTGCGCCTCGGTGGGTCGCTGCCGCGCAAGGTCAGCACCGGCGAGGTGATCGCCATCGGCACCACCGACCTCGACCACATCGGCAACGTGATGGACGTGACCGCCCGCTTCGCCGGCGCCATCGTCTCCTTCTTCCTGGTCTCCGCGATCCTGCTCAGCACCTCGGTCCAGCTCGGCCTGGTCGTGCTGATCGGTGTGCCCCTGCTGCTGCTCGTGATGGGCCCCCTCCTCAAGCCGCTCCAGGCCCGCAGCGCCGTCGAGCGCCAGATGCGCTCCGACCTCTCCAACACCGGCACCGACATCGTCGGCGGCCTCCGGGTCCTGCGCGGGATCGGCGGCGAGGGGGTCTTCCTCGACCGCTACCGCCGCGAGTCGCAGGCCACCCGCACGGCCGCGGTCAACGTCGCCAAGCTGCAGTCGGTCCTCGACGCGCTGCAGGTCTTCCTGCCGGGCGTCTTCGTCGTGCTCGTGGTCTGGCTGGGGGCTCGCTCGGCGGTCGCCGGCGAGATCTCGGCGGGCGAGCTCGTCGCGTTCTACGGCTACTCCGCCTTCCTGATGCTGCCGCTGCGCACGGCGACGGAGTTCGCCAACAAGCTGATCCGCGGCCGGGTCGCCGCGTCGCGGGTGTGCCGGGTGATGGCGCTCGAGCCCGACGTCGTCGAGCCGGCCTCGCCCGCTGCCGTCCCTGCGCCCGACTCGGAGCTCCACGACGCCCGCTCGGGGCTGCGGGTCCGGCCCGGGCTGCTGACGGCGATCGTCTCGGACCAGCCGGACGACTCGGCGCTGCTCGCCGACCGCCTCGGGCTGTGCGCGGCCGAGCAGGACGACGAGGTCCACCTCGGCGGCACGCCGCTCACGTCGCTGCGCCACGCCGACGTCCGCGAGCGGATCATGGTGTCCGACACCGGCGCCGCCCTCTTCGCGGGACGGCTGGCCGACCGGATCGACGAGCGCGGGACCGGCGACGTCGAGAAGGCGCTCTTCACCGCGTCCGCCGAGGACATCCTCGAGGCGCTCCCCGAGGGCCTCGAGTCCGTCGTCACCGAGAAGGGCCGCTCGTTCTCCGGCGGCCAGCGTCAGCGCCTGGTGCTGGCGCGTGCCCTCGCCGCCGACCCCGAGATCCTCGTGCTCGTCGAGCCGACCAGCGCGGTCGACGCCCACACCGAGGCGCGGATCGCGGACCGGCTGCGCGCGCACCGTGCGGGTCGCACCACGGTCGTCACGACGGTGAGCCCGCTGCTGCTGGACGCCGTCGACGAGGTGGCCTTCCTGGTGGACGGCCGGGTCGTCGCGGTCGGCACCCACACGGACCTGCTGTCCAAGGTCGCGGCCTACCGCCGGGTCGTCGTACGCGATGTGGAGGCGGCGGTATGAGCGTCACGACTCGCCTTCCGATCGCGGACGGCAGGGCCGTGCGCCGATATGTCGGCCAGGTCGCGCACCGCCACCCGCGCCTGCTCTGGACCGCGCTCGGCCTGCACGTGCTGGCCGCGCTCACCGCGCTGGCGGCGCCCCGCCTGCTCGGCGACCTCGTGGAGTCGGTCGAGAACGGCACGACGCGCTCGTACGTCGACGAGATCGTGATGTGGCTGGCGATCTTCCTGGTGCTGCAGTCGGTGCTGACCCGCTATGCCCGTTACCGCTCGCAGGTGATGGGCGAGCTGGTGCTGGCCGAGCTCCGCGAGGACTTCGTCGCGAACACGCTCGCGCTGCCTGTCGGCACCGTCGAGGCGGCCGGCTCCGGCGACCTGCTGACCCGCACCGGCTCCGACATCGACCGCCTCGGCTGGTCGGTGCGGTGGGCGCTGCCCGAGTGGACGATCGCGGTCGTCTCCGCGGTCCTCACGTTCGCCGCCGCACTGAGCGTCGGCTGGTGGGTGGCGCTGCCCTGCATGCTGGCGCTGCCGCCGCTCGTCGTCGGGCTGCGGTGGTACCTCGCCCGCGCCAAGGACGGCTACCTCGCCGAGACGGCGTCGTACTCCCAGATCACCACCACGCTGTCCGAGACCGTCGAGGGCTCGCGCACCGTCGAGGCGCTCGGGCTCGGTGCGAAGCGCGTCGAGCTGTGCGACGACGACTGCGCGAAGTCGTTCACCGCCGAGAAGTACACGCTGCACCTGCGCACCGTCTTCTTCCCGAGCATGGAGCTCAGCTATCTCCTGCCGGTGGTCGGCACGCTGCTCTTCGGTGGCTGGCTCTACACGCGCGGTGAGGTGTCGCTCGCGGAGGTCACCACCGCGACGCTCTACGTCCAGATGCTCATCGACCCGGTCGACCGGATCGTGTCCATCCTCGACGAGCTCCAGCTCGGCGCAGCCGCGCTCGCCCGCCTGCTCGGTGTCGCCCAGGTGCCCGACGACCGCACCGTCTCCGGGCGGGTGCCGTCGTCGGAGAAGCTCGACGCCGAGGACGTGCGGTTCTCCTACGTCGAGGGTCGCGACGTGCTGCACGGCATCGACCTCGACGTCGGCGTGGGCGAACGGATCGCGATGGTCGGGCCGTCCGGTGCGGGCAAGTCGACCCTGGGTCGACTCCTCGCGGGCATCCACCCGCCGCGCACCGGCGCGGTGACCGTGGGCGACGTCGGGCTCGTCGAGCTGCCGCTGGGCGACCTGCGTGGCCACGTCGCCCTCGTCACCCAGGAGCACCACGTCTTCGTCGGCACGCTGAGGGAGAACGTCGTCCTGGCCAGGCCGGGATCGTCCGACGACGCCGTCCGCGCCGCGCTCGGGGCGGTCGACGCGCTGGAGTGGGTGGACCTCCTTCCCCTCGGCCTCGACACGGTCGTCGGCTCGGGTGGGCGGGCGGTGACGGCGGCGCAGGCGCAGCAGATCGCCCTGGCCCGGCTCGTCCTCGCCGACCCCCACACGCTCGTGCTCGACGAGGCCACGTCGCTCATCGACCCGCGTGCTGCCCGGCACCTCGAGCGCTCGCTCGCGGCCGTGCTGGAGGGACGTACGGTCATCGCGATCGCGCACCGCCTCTTCTCCGCCCACGACGCCGACCGCGTCGCGGTGGTGGAGGACGGCGTGATCTCGGAGTTCGGCTCGCACGACGACCTCGTCGCCGCCGGCGGGTCGTACGCCGCGCTCTGGGAGTCGTGGCACGGCAAGTCCTGACCGTCCCTCGGGGAGCGGTGGTGCAGCCACCTCCGGGCGCGGGTGGACTGTGGCTGGGCCCCCGCCGGGCAGGACGATCGGAGATCGTGGAGCTCCCGTGCTGGATGGTGGCTCGCGAGCTCCACGATCACGGTTCGGTGACGAGGCTTCCGCCTGTCGCGCTCCGGGCTGCATGCTCGCCCCATGCGCGGACGGGGGTGGGCGGTGGCGGCGACGGTTGCCGTGGTGGCGCTCGCCGTGCCCGTCTCGCTGGCGGCCCTGGCCGGGGTGGGCGAACCGCCCACCCCACTCGCTGTCGCTGAGCCGACCCACGCCTCACCCGCGGGCGATCCCGCCGCCGCGGTCGCCCTCTCCTGCTCCGGGGCGGCTTCCCCGGCGGAGGTGGTGCCGGCGACGAACGCGGTCGTCGCAGCCCGGATGTGCGACACCGACAGCGGCGTGGCGGCGTGGTTCGCCCCGCAGGACGGGCTCCACGAGGGCCTCGAGCCGCTCCTGGCCGTCCTGACGGATGCCGAGGCCGTGCCGGAGACCAGCGGCAGCGGCGACCGGTACTTCTGCACCGACGACGGCGGCTACGGCTTCGACCTGCGGCTGGCCCTGGGCTCCGGTGAGGTCGTGTCGATCCCCGGTGACACCGGAGGCTGCAGCACGGTCCGGATCGGCGGCGCTGACCTGGTCGGTTCCGACGAGGTGCTGGCGACCTTCCTGGAGGCGCTCGACGCGCAGCGCGCCGACGCCCGGCCGCCGGCCGCGGTCGAGCCCCTCGACCTCGGGTGTCGCAACGCCGAGCCGCCGGTGGATCACCGGCTGTCGCTCATCGGCGACCCTTCCGACCTCGTCAGCGCCGTGACGTGCTGGCGACCGGATGCCGACGAGACACCGCCGTGGCGCGACCGGAAACAGGTCCCGGTCCGTGCGCTCGCAGTGCTCGTCGACGACCTGACCGCGAGCTCTCGGCTCGCCGGGGGGTTCGGTGAACCGAGCTGTCCCGACGGCTACTACACCCAGGACCTGGTCGGCCTCACCCGTCGGGGAGACGTGGTCGCCGTGCGCGGCGTGTGCCGCGAGTTCCTGACGACGCCGCCCCGGTTCATCGCCACGGGCACGACCGACGTCGACCTGGAGCTGCCCTACTGGACCCCGTCCCCGCGCGCCCAGCGGATCCTCGACGGGTTGCGCCGATGAAGGCCGTGATCGGCGGTGCGCTGGCCGTGCTGGTGCTGGCCCTCGTCACGCTGAGCGTGGTGCAGCGCGTCAAGGAGGCGCGGGACGAACCCGTCGTGACGCCGATCTCCGCCGACGCGTACTACGCACTCGGCGGAGCGCTCACGTGCGACAGCGAGCTGCACGAGGTGCCGCACCTGCCGCTGGAGGCCGAACCGGTCGCGATGCTGGTCTGCGCCGACCCGGCCCCTGTCGGCTCCGTCCCGTGGACCTCCCCCGACGACCTGGTCGAAGGTGATCTCGCCCCGCTCGTCGAGGTTCTGGGAGACCTCGAGCCGACGCCCGACGAGCCCTATGACTGCACCTTCCAGGGCGGGCCGGCGTACGACCTGCTCCTCCGCTTCTCGCGCGACCGGTACGCCCGGATCCACGGCGACACCGGCGGTTGTGGAGTCGTCACCGTGGCGTCGGGCGAGTGGTTCGGTGCGAACGAGGTGCTGGACGCGGCACTCGCGCTGGTCGAGGAGCAGCGCGCAGCTCGTCCGGTGCCGACCGCGATCCCCGACCCTCCCGGCTGCCCCGTCGACGGAGACCTCGGACCGGCGTACTCGCTCACCGGCGAGGTGACCGACCTGGTCGTCGCGGTCTCGTGCTGGCGGCCGGACGCCAAGCAGCGTCCGCCCTCCGGTGATCCCGTGCCCGTCCCGCCCCGCGAGCTCGGGCTCCTGCTGACCGACGTGGAGCGGAACAGCAAGCCGCTGGAGACGCCGGGTGACTACGACTGCCCGGGCGGACCCAGGGAGCTCTACTCGCAGGTGCTCCTCGGCCGCACCGCGTGGGGGGACCTCGTCGCCCTCTCGGGCATGTGCCGCGAGTTCTACGTCGACGTGTGGTCGCAGCGCCCCGGAGACGAGGCTCCGCGAGTCTGGCACCCGTCCCCCACTGCCCAACGGATCCTCGACGACCTCCGCCGCTGACCGAGGACGTCATGCGGACGGCGTACCCGCTGGCCCCGTCCGTACGACGTCCTCGCACCACGACGGTTGCACCGTGACAGTTCCACTGTCACGATTGGCGGCATGCGCCTCGCCACCCTCCTGATGTACGACGGCAACCCCCGCAACGCGGCCGACCAGGTGGTCGCCCTGGAGAAGGCCGGCCTCGACAGCGTGTGGGTCGCGGAGGCCTACGGCTTCGACTCCCCGACGCTGATGGGCTACCTCGCGGCGAAGACCGAGACCGTGCAGATCGGCTCGGGGATCATGAACATCTACTCCCGCACCCCGGGCGCCCTGCTCCAGACCGCCGCCGGCCTCGACAACGTGAGCGCCGGCCGCGCGATCCTCGGGCTCGGCGTCAGCGGCCCGCAGGTGATCGAGGGGTTCCACGGCGTGCCCTACAGCAAGCCCATGGCGCGCACCGCGGAGGTCATCGAGATCATCCGCAGTGGCCTGAAGCGCGAGCCGCTGAGCGCCGACGGCGAGTTCCACCTGCCACTGACCAAGGAGCACGGCGCGGTCACCGGCCTGGGCAAGCCGCTCAAGCTGCTGACGAGGCCCGAGCGGGACACCATCCCGATCTGGATCGCGTCGCTCGGTCCCAGGAACGTCGAGCAGACCGCCGAGATCGCCGACGGATGGATCCCGCACCTCTTCCACCCCGAGAAGGCCCACCTCGTGTGGGGTGACGCCCTCGCTGCGGGCAACGCCAAGCGGCTCGACGGGCTCGCTCCCCTGCAGGTGATGGCCGGCGGGATGCTCGCCATCGGTGAGGGCCCGGAGACCAAGGCGCTGCTCGACTTCGCGCGGCCGATCTTCGCGCTGTACGTCGGCGGCATGGGCGCCAAGGGCAAGAACTTCTACAACGACGTCGCCCGGTCCTACGGCTACGAGAAGGAGGCCGAGGAGATCCAGGACCTCTACCTCTCCGGCAAGAAGAAGGAGGCCGAGGCGCTCATCCCGACCGAGTGGCTCGAGGCCGCCAACCTCGTCGGACCCGAGTCCTACGTGAAGGAGCGGATCGCCGCCTTCGAGGAGGCCGGCGTCACCGACCTCAACATCACTCCAGTCTCCGACGACCCGGCCGCGACGGTCGCGCAGGTCAAGGAATGGGTGTCCTGAGGCCGTGCACGCCCCGGGTCGCTACGCCAACCTCCGCCGGATCCAGTCGCTGGATCCGGAGGTCGACTTCGACCAGATCGTCAGGCTGACGGCACGCCACGAGTTCCCCTGGGACTACGTCCAGGGCACCGGCATCGCCTTCATGCGTGACTACGGCATCCCTTCCATCGCCGACCTGCTCGACCGGACGCGCGAGTTCGAGGACCACGGCGTCAAGCGCTACGACGACACCATCCTGATCGGCGACGAGGCGACGCTGGACGGCATCGACTCGCCCCGCTCGCACGCCGCGCTGCGCCGGCTCAACCGGATCCACGGCCACTACGACATCCCGCAGGACGAGCTCGCCTACGTCCTCGCCACGACGATCGTCGGCCCGGTCCGCTGGATCTCGGCCTACGGCTGGCGACCGCTCGACCCGCACGAGCTGGTCGCGATCACCCGCGTCACCACGCGCTTCGGCGAGCTGATGGGCATCAAGGACCTGCCCACGACGTACGACGGCTACCTCACGCTGCTCGTCGACCACGAGCGCCGCCACTTCGCCCACACGCCTGCGAGCACCCGCCTCGCGGAGGCCTCGATCCGCATCGCCCGCGAGGTGTCCCCCGCGCCTCTGTGGCCACTGCTGCGCCGGGTGACGATCGCGGTGATGGACGAGCCGCTGCGCACGGCACTCGGCCTGCCGCGCCAGCCCGGGTGGTTCGTACGGGCAGTGCGCGGTGGCCTGCGACTGCGCGGTCGACTGCTCCGCTTCGCTCCCCCGCGTCGTACGCCGTACGCGCACCGTCCCACCACCTACCCGTCCGGCCACCGGCTCGAGGACCTCGGTCCCACCGCGATGCTCGAGCACCTCAACGGACCAGTTCACCGAAAGGGATCACATGCCTGAGCGCCCCAGCATCCTCGAGCAGGAGCACGAGGACTTCCGCGCGATCGCCCGCTCCTTCTTCGACAAGGAGGTCGTGCCCTTCCACGAGCAGTGGGAGCGCGACGGCATCGTCGACCGCGAGGTGTGGCGCAGGGCGGGCGAGCGCGGACTGCTCTGCTTCGATGTCGACGAGGCCTACGGCGGCGCGGGGATCAGCGACTTCCGCTACAACATGGTGCTCGCGGAGGAGTCGGCACGCGCCGGCGCATCGGGCCCGGGCTTCGCCGTCCACACCGACATCATCGTCCCCTACATCTCCACGCTCGGCACCGAGGAGCAGAAGCAGCGGTGGCTGCCCGGCTGCGTCTCCGGCGACCTCGTCACCGCCATCGCGATGACCGAGCCGGGCGCGGGCTCGGACCTGCAGGGCATTCGTACGACGGCCGTCGACGCCGGCGACCACTACGTCCTCAACGGGTCGAAGACCTTCATCTCCAACGGGATCATGTCCGACCTGGTGGTCGTGGTCTGCCGCACCGATCCCGAGGCCGGCCACCAGGGGATCTCGCTGCTCGTGGTCGAGCGCGGGATGGAGGGCTTCGAGCGCGGCCGCAACCTCGACAAGATGGGCCTGCACGCGCAGGACACCGCCGAGCTGTCGTTCACCGACGTCCACGTCCCGAAGGAGAACCTGCTCGGCGCCGAGGGCTCCGGCTTCGTCTCGCTGATGGAGAACCTGCCCCAGGAGCGGATCTCGATCGGCTGCATCGCCGTCGCCGCGATCGAGCACGTCCTCGACCTGTGCCTGACGTACGCCAAGGAGCGGGAGGCGTTCGGCAAGCCGATCGGGAAGTTCCAGCACAACCGCTTCGTGCTGGCCGAGATGGCGACCGAGGCCCACATCGCGCGGGTCTTCATCAACGACTGCGTGCTGCGGCTCAACGCCGGCGAGGTCGACACCGCGCTCGCGTCGATGGCGAAGTGGTGGACCACCGAGCTGCAGAAGCGCGTCGTCGACGCGGGCGTCCAGCTGCACGGCGGCTACGGCTACATGAACGAGTACCCGATCTCCAAGGCCTACACCGACTCCCGGATCCAGACGATCTACGGCGGGACGACCGAGATCCAGAAGGAGATCATCGGTCGGATGCTCGGCCTGTAGAAGCCTTGTGGACACCTTGTCGCCCTCCACTAGGTTCGGTGGCATGGACCTCTTCGAGATGGACGAGACCCGCACGATGACCCGCGAGGAGGCAGCCACCAAGCTGCGTGCCCTCGCCGACTCCCTGGCCAAGCACAACTCGATCGAGTTCGAGCGCGACGGCGGCCGGATCACCGTGGCCGTGCCCGACGAGGTGCACCTCAAGGTCGAGGTCGAGCTCGGCGAGGAGAACGAGGTGGAGATCGAGCTCACCTGGTGACCGGTTGCGGACGTCGATCGTCCGCATCGGTCCCTACGGTAGGGACATGACCGCTCCCACCGGACGACACTTCACCGAGCAGGACCTCAGCGGGGCGACGTTCGCGCGGGTGCTCCTGCGGGACGCCACCTTCCAGGACGTCGACCTCAGCGGCACCCGCATCAGGGCCGCCTACCTCGACGGCGTGCGGATGACGGGCGTCGAGGTGCCGGACCTCGAGATCTACGGTGAGCTCGGTCGGCTGGTGGTCAACGGCGTCGACGTCGTCGCCCACGTCGAGGCCGAGCTGGACCGGCGTACGCCCGAGCGCGCGCTGATGCGCCCGACGGACGTCGCTGGGTTCCGCGAGGCCTTCGCGGTGCTCGACCGGCTGTGGGCCGGCACCGTCGAGAAGGCCCGGTCACTCGGGTCGGCACAGCTCCACCAGCAGGTGGACGGCGAGTGGTCCTTCACCGAGACGCTGCGCCACCTCGGCTTCGCCCATGCCTGCTGGGTGGGCGGTGTGGTCCTCGCCGCCCCCTCGCCGTGGCACCCGCTGGACCTCCCGTGGGACGAGGCGCCGTCGGTCGACGGCGTGCCGTGGGACCGCGACGTACGCCCCTCGCTCGACGAGGTGCTCGCCCTGCGGGCCGCTCGCCGCGCGAGCGTGGGCGAGGTGCTCGCCGGGCTCGACGAAGACGGGCTGGCTCGACCCGTGACCTCTGCGACACCGTTCATGGCCGAGGCCGACTCACTGACCGTCGCGCAGTGCCTGCGCGTGGTCCTCAACGAGGAGTGGGAGCACAGGCTCTACGCCGAGCGCGACCTGGCCGCACTGGCTGGCTGATTCAGATGTACTTGCCGATCGCGTGGTCGGCCGCGCCGCCCGAGTCCCGGTTGCCGCGACCGCGTGTGCGTCGGTCGGCCCAGAACAGGAACAGCAGCACGAGGACGGCGAGTGCGATCCACCACCACATGGCGCCACCTCCTTCCCCTCTACGGTAGGCCCGCTCCCGCGCGCGGGAGCGGGTGTCCAGACCACTTGGGAGGGACGGAGCCGAGGTCAGCCGAACCGGACCGCCAGCTCGCGCCCCAGCCGGGCGCCCGAGAGCCACGCCGTCTCGACCTTGGGCTTCGGTCCCCATCCGTCCCCGCAGACGCCGACAGGTCCACCGGCGCCGTCGACCAGGGCGTACGACGCCGCTCGCTCACCCACCGGCCGGGCGAAGGTCCACCGGTGCACGTGCACGTCGGCGGGCTCGTCGAGGTCCATCAGGCGACGCACCGCCGCGACGAGATCCGGGGCCGCTGCCGACGGGTCGGCGAGGTGCTGCGCCGCCAGCTCGGGAGTCGAGTGGACGACCAGCACGGGCGCACCGTCACCCCGGCGCCGGCCGTCGTCGGCCACCCACCCGATCGCCGGGTCGTCGTTGACGAAGGCGCCGTCGAAGCGGCCCGAGGGGCTGAGGTCGTCCCAGGTGCGCTCCGGCCACCGTGCCGCGAGGGCGAGCACCGGCTCCCACTCGCGGGTCAGCAGCTGGGCCACCGGGTGGTCGCCACAGAGGCGGACCGCCTGCGGGTCGGGCATCGCGAGCACGACGGCCGCCGCTCCGTCGAGGTCGGCGACGTCGGCCAGCTCCACCTTCTCGACGTCCAGGTCGCTCGCGACGTCCTCGACCAGGGAGCGGAGTCCGCCGAGGGCGCCCCAGCGCGTCGGGCCGGAGGTCATCCGGGGCTCGTCCTCACCCAGCACGCAGAAGGCGTCGGTCCACGGGGCCGCGAGGCCGCGTGCGGCCCAGCCGTCGACGACCGCCCCGAACTCCGGGTCCGTCACGGTGAGGTAGGAGGCGCCGAGGTCGGTGGCACGCTCGAGGCCCCAGAGCCGCCGCGACGCCATCCGGCCCCCGACGCGATGGCCGCGGTCCAGGACACGTACGCCGACTCCCGCCGACCTCAGCTCGCGCGCGCAGGCCACGCCGGCGAGCCCCGCACCGACGACGACGACGACGTCCGACGGCGTCACAGGAGTGCCTCGGCGGCGCGCTGTCCGCTGACCAGCGCGCCCTGGATGGAGCCGGTGTCGCGGTGGTCACCGCAGACGACCAGGTCGCCGACCTGCACGGGTCGGCGGGCGTCGTACGGCGCGGGCTGGGCCGGCAGGGCGTCCGGGACCTCGTGGCGGACCACCACCTCCCACTGCGTCGGGTCGGTGCCGAGCAGGTCGCCGGCGTGCCGGCGCATCGACGCCTCGCCGGTGTCGCGGCCGGCGCCCATGAGGGCCGATCCCTGCAGGAGGTGGCGTCCCGCAGGCGCGTAGGACGGTGCGGCGCGCGAGACGACCGCAGCGTTGACGAGGGGGCCGGTGGGAGCGCGGCGGGCGTCGACGTGGAGGAGGTCGGTGTCGGGCGCGTCCGCTGCCGCCCACCACATCGTGACGACGCCCTTGGTGGCCGGGACGGCGAGCCCGGTCAGCTCGGCGGCCGCCGCTGCTCCTGTCGCCACCACCACGTGGCGGGCTGTCCACGTGCCGGCGTCCGTGGTCACGGCAGTGCCGGTCACCGCCTGGACAGGCTGCCCGAGCCGGACGCGGTCGCCGAGGGAGGCCGCCAGCTGGGCCGGCAGCGCGGCCATCCCGTTGCGGGGCAGCGAGGGCACCCCCTTCGCGAACATCCACGCCAGCAGCAGCGCGAACCGGTCGGCCGTGCTGCCGTCGTCCTCGAGCAGGACTCCTGCGTAGAACCGGTCGACCACCCGCCGCAGCAGGCCGTCGACGTGCGCGGCGTCGAGTGCCGTACGCCGGTCGACATCGGGTCGTGACGCGAGGACGTGCGACAGGGAGGTTCCGCGGCGCGGCCGCAGGAGGGGGGCGGCCCACCGCGCGAGGGCGGCGACCTCCTTCGGGCGGCGGGCGACGGCGCGCAGGGTGCCGGGGACGAGGCCCGGCTCGCGCACCGGGTGACCGAGGACCGTCGTCCCGTCCTCGGTGCGCGCGGCGACGCCGGCGCCGAAGGGCTGCAGGCCCAGGGCCTCGACGTCCACCCAGCGGCGTACGGCCGGGTAGGCGGGGTTGAGGAGCTGGAAGCCACGGTCGACGAGGAAGCCGTCGATCCGCTCGGTGCGGATCCGCCCACCGGCCACGTCCGAGGCCTCCAGCACGACGACGTCGCGACCCGCCTCGGTCAGCGCCTGCGCGCAACGAAGCCCGGCCAGGCCCGCACCCACGACCACCACGTCTGCGTCCACGCGTCGACCCTAGTGAGCCGCTCCTAGGTCGTGGGGACGTTCCGGGTCGTCACGATCTGCTCGGCCACCTCGCGGAGCTTGACGTTGTTCTGCTGCGACATCCGGCTGAGCACGGAGAAGGCCCGGTCGGGGGTGAGGTCGAAGCGCTCCATCAGGATGCCGGTGGCCTGGCCGATCACCGTGCGACCACCCAGCGCCTTCTCCAGCTGCTCGACCTCCTGCGCCGCCGCCAGGGCCACCCCGACGTGCGCGGCGAGCGCCAGGCCGTCCTGGACGTCCTCTCCGGTGAACGCCGACGGTTCCTTGCCGTAGAGGTTGAGCGCGCCGAGGTCCTTGTCGTTGGAGTACAGCCGATAGCTCACGCTGCTGTGGAGGCCCAGCCGCTCGACCACCTGCGGCCCCCAGCTCGGCCAGCGGTCGTCGGTGGCCAGGTCGTCGCTGACGACGGTGTGGTCCTCGCGCAGGGCGTCGAGGCACGGCCCCTCGTCGAGCTCGTGCTGCAGCGCGTCGATCTGGCGCAGGGAGTCGTCGCTCGTGGCGTGCGTGTCGATGCGCTCACCCCGGTAGACGACGCACACCCCCGCCGCCTCGCACCCGGGGATGATCTTCGTCGCGACCATCACCGCCCGCTCCATGGCCTGCTGCGGGCTGTCGTCGTCCTGCATCTCACGCGCAGCGGCGGCCAGCTCGTCACGGAAGTCATCCTGGGGAGGCACTCCTGAAGCATGACCCACGACGGCAACCCGTGGCGACCCGGCGCCTGCCCGGGGCGCCCACGACGGCACTCCGTCGGGTAGACATGCCCCATGGCCACCTCGAAGCTCGTCCGCCCCCGTCAGGGCAAGATCATCGCCGGCGTCTGCGCCGGCCTCGCCGACCGGTTCGGCATCTCCCGCGGCCTGGTGCGCCTGGGCTTCGTGCTCTTCGGCCTCATCGGCGCCGGGGAGATCGCCTACATCGTGGCGTGGATCATCATGCCCAAGGACAGCTGAGCCTCACTCCGAGGCGCCGCCCTCGCGCCTGTCGTGTAGGCGCTGCTGCGCCTCGGCGAGGAACGCGAGGCACGGCGCATCCGCGTCGGGGTGCTTCTCGACGAGGTGGAACGTCCAGCGGTCCATCGCGGACATGAAGCCGTTGTCCCCACCGGCACGGTGCGTCGACCACGCCCTGTGTCCGCGCGCCACACACGTGGAGCAGCTGATCCGGTAGAGGAACTGCTGCTCGCCGTCGAGGTCGATCTTGACCCGCGCGAGCGGGCCCGCCTGCGCAGCAGCCTTCCTCTCGCGGGCCGATCGGCTCGCCACCATCAGAGCGCGCCGTTCACAGCGGGACGTCCTCCGGGATGACCCGGAGCACGGAGACGGTGCCGGCCTCGCGCCCCACGACGACCTTGAGGCCGTCGAGGCGACCCAGCGCCGCGCGTACGTCGTCCAGCTCGAGGTGCGTGTCGACGGCGATGTCGGCGTCGCGCACCGGCACCGTGTCCTCCGGCCACTCCGCCGACGGGAGCTCGAAGGGGTCGAAGTCGGTCTGCGCGGCCGACCACAGCTGCAGGGCGGACTCGGCGACGACCTCGTCGTGGGGGGCATCGTTCGTGGAGTCGTCAACGGGCATGGGTCGACGTTACTTGCCCCCTTCAGTTGACTGGAGCCATGCCCACCCGACTGCTGCTCATCGCGGACACCCACGTGCCGAGACGGGCGCGTGACCTGCCGGACGAGGTGTGGCGGGCGGTCGACGAGGCGGACGTCGTCGTGCACGCGGGCGACTGGGTCGACGTACGCCTCCTCGACGCGCTCGAGGCGCGAGCGCGGTGGCTCGTGGCGGTCTTCGGCAACAACGACCACGGCGCCCTGCGGGAGCGGCTGCCCGAGGTGGCGCGCGTCGAGATCGAGGGGGTGCGGCTCGGTGTGGTGCACGAGACCGGGCAGGCCGCCGGCCGGGAGGCGCGGATGAGCGCCCTCCACCCCGACCTCGACGTGCTCGTCTTCGGCCACAGCCACATCCCGTGGGACACGACCACGGCGACCGGTGTGCGGCTGCTCAACCCCGGCTCCCCCACCGACCGCCGCCGCCAACCCGCGTGCACCTACATGACGGCGATCGCCGAGGACGGCGACCTGCGTGCGGTCACCCTGCACCGGCTTCCGCCACGGGCGCAGGCACGGAGTACACGTCCAGACCCTAGCCAGCCACCTCTGCCTCCACCATGATGTGACCCCCGCCACCTCGAGGATCACCCCCAGGAGAGCCGATGCACGACGAGATCCCTGCCGACGTCGCGGCAGTCCGCGAGGAGTACGAGGCCCGCATCCTCGGGCTGCACATGCCGGCCACCGTGCGCCAGGCAGCGGAGCGGTACGGCGACCAGCCCGCGTTCTCCGACAAGTTCGACGTGCCTGAGGGCGAGACCTGGTCGACGATCAGCTGGGCCGAGACGTGGGAGCAGACCCAGCAGGTCGCTGCTGCGCTGATCGACCTCGGCGTCGAGATCGGCGACCCGGTCGCCATCATGGCCGACAACCGCACCGCGCACACGCTGGCCGACTACGGCGCGATGACGGCGGCCGCGGTGCCCATGTCGATCTACAACACCCTCGCCCAGGACCAGGTGGCCTTCATCGCCGGCGAGGCCCGCCCGGTCGTGGTGATCCTCGAGGACCACGACCGCTACCAGCGCTGGGAGAAGGCGCTCGACGAGGTCGACTCCATCCGCCACGTGGTCATGTTCGCCGACGCCGACCGCGTCGACGACGCACGCGTGATGACCTGGGCCGACTTCCTCGCCCGCGGCTCCGACACGAGCGGGATCGAGGCGCGGATGGAACGCATCACGCCCGACCTGCCGGCCACCTTCCTCTACACATCCGGCACGACGGGCAACCCCAAGGGCGTCGTGCTCACCCACCACAACGTCATGTACGAAGCGGTCTCCACGCTCGACGCGGCAGGGCTGCACGGACAGCAGCGGACCATCAGCTACCTCCCGCTCGCGCACATCGCCGAGCGGGTGCTGGCGACGTACGGCCCCCCGTTCCTGGGCAGCCACGTGCACGCGATCCCCGACCCCGCCGGGCTCCTCGGTGCGCTCGGCGAGGTCCACCCGACGGCGTTCTTCGGCGTGCCGCGCGTCTGGGAGAAGATCAAGACCGGCATCTCCGCCAAGCTCGCCGAGGACCCGAACCCCGACAACCAGACGATGGTCACCAACGCCATGGCGGCCGGTCTCGCGTGGACCCAGGCCCACGAGTACGGCAACGCGATGACCCCGGAGGTCGAGGCGGCGTACGCCCAGGCCGACGAGGGCATCCTCGCCTTCCTGCGCCTGCTGCTCGGCCTCGACCAGGTGCAGTGGGCGGCCAGCGCCGCGGCGCCGATGCCGCTGGAGGTCGCCAAGTTCATGGGCGGTCTCGGGCTCAAGGTGTACGACGTCTACGGCATGACCGAGACGACCGGGGCCTTCACCTCCAACGGCCCCGAGCACTTCAAGCTCGGCACGGTCGGCGTGCCCAACCCCGGCATCGAGGTGCGTCTCGGCGAGGACGGCGAGATCCTGTGCCGCGGACCGGTCAACACCCCCGGCTACCACCGCCAGGAGACGGCCACCCGCAACCTCATCGACGAGGACGGCTGGATCCACACCGGCGACATCGGCACGGTCGACGAGGACGGCTTCTACTCGATCATCGACCGCAAGAAGGAGCTGATCATCACCTCCGCGGGCAAGAACATCGCGCCGTCCAACATCGAGAACTACCTCAAGGAGTCCCCGATCGTCGGCCACGCGATGGCGCTCGGCGACAACCGCTCCTACGTCGTCGCGATCCTCACCCTGGACGGCGAGATCGCCCCGCTGGTGGCGGCGAAGATGGGCATCGAGTTCACCGACCTCGCCGACCTGTCGCAGAAGCCGCAGATCCGCGCGATGGCCCAGGCAGCGGTCGACAGGGCCAACGAGCGGCTGTCGCGGCCCGAGCAGGTCAAGGCGTGGGAGCTCCTGCCCGACGAGTGGACCGCCGAGTCCGAGGAGCTCACCCCGACGCTCAAGCTGAAGCGGCGGGTGGTCAACACCAAGTACGCCGACGTGGTCGAAGGTCTCTACGCTGACTGAGGTGCGACCTGCGAGGCCCTTCGACGCTCCGCCCAGGCCCCTCTTCGACGTCGAGGCCCACCGCGGCGGTGCCGGCCTCTGGCCGGAGAACACGCTCGAGGCCTTCGGTCGCGCACTCGCGCTCGGCGTCTCGACGCTGGAGCTCGACGTCCACCTGACGGCCGGCGACGACGTCGTGGTCGCGCACGACCCCGCGCTCGCGGACGCGCGACGGATCCGCGAGCTCACCCGCGCCGACCTGCCGCCCACGATGCCGCTGCTGCGACAGGTCGCGGCGCTGCTCGAGGAGCGTCGGGCCGACCCGGTACGGATCAACCTGGAGATCAAGTACGACGCCCTCGACGCGGCGCAGCTGACCAGCCGCGAGGCCTTCGTCGCCAAGGTCGTCGACGCCCTGCGGATCGACGGTCTCGTCGCGCGCACCAGCATCCAGTGCTTCGACTGGGGCGTCCTGCGACGGGTGGGCGAGGCCGAGCCCGAGCTCGCCCGCAACCTGCTGGTGTCGCCGAAGTACCTCGCGGCGAGCCCCGACGCCCCCTCCCCCTGGTTCGACGGGCTGGCGGTCGGCGCCGACTTCGTGCGTACGGCGGCGGCCGAGGGCTTCACTGCGATCTCCCCGATCCACGGCTCACCCTTCCGCAGCGGCGTGGCGGACCCGGCGTACACGCCGTTCGCCACCGAGTCCCTGGTCGACGAGGCCCACGCTGCCGGGCTGGTGGTCATCCCCTACGTCGTCGACGACGAGCCCACGATGCGCCACCTGGTCCGGGCCGGCGTCGACGGCCTCATCACCAACCGCCCCGACCTCTTGCGCGACGTCCTCGCCCAGGAGGAGCGTGAGCTGCCACCGTCCTTCGCCCGGCAGACAACCTCCGGGGGTCCCGAGGAGTCCTAGAGTCATGACCACCTTCCGTGCTCCGCTGCTCGTCGCAGGACTCGCCGCGCTCGCCCTCGTGTCGCCGACCGCGCCCGCAGGTGCGCGACCGGCCGACAGCGGCGTCGAGGTCCGCACCGCCCCCACCACCCGCTTCGACGTCTCCGACCTCGAGACCGGCGCACCACCGGCGATCGCCTGGAGCGAGCGACGTGGCGGGAGGACCGTGATCCACGGACCGGGCGGCACCACGACCCCCGTGCCCAACAACCTCGTCGAGCTGGCGCCGATGGGCTCGGGCTACGTCGTCCAGACCGGACTCAGCCGCCCGACGACGGTGCGCTGGGTCGCTGCTGACGGCACGGCAGGTCGGCGCGAGTGGCGCACCGGCGACGGGATCGCCGTCTCCGCCCGGGGCAGGGCCGTGGCCTTCTCCGGCAGGGGAGGCAGGGTGTGGTCGATCGACCGCGACGGCGACCGCGTGCTGAGGTTCAGCCCCGTGCCGATCACCGGCAGGGGCACCGCCGTGGCGCTCTTCGGCGAGGACTGCAAGGAGAGCGCGACGAGCAACGGCTGCGCGGTCTACGTCAATGGTGCCCGCGGGTGGCTCACCTCCTCGCACGGCATCGTCGACCGCGCGCCCCACGTCCGCCTCACCTCCACCGGCCGCGGCCGCTGGCTCGGCGGCATCACCTCCGTCAGCGACACCGGCACGTGCAGCGCGATGCTGCGCGACGCCCGGGTCAGGTGGCGCACGTGCGACAACCGGTTCTCCGACATCTCCCCCGACAACCGGCACGTCCTCGGCCTCCCGGCGTACGGCGACGGCTTCGGACCGCAGACGCTGGACGTGCTGGCCACTGCGGACGGCTCCGTCGTGCGCTCCTTCGCCTCCGCGCGCGACGGCAGCTCGGCGACGTACTTCGAGGAGGTCTGGGAGGACGCGGAGCACGTCCTCGTCGTGACCTACCAGGACGGCGAGTGGGCGGTCGTGCGCCTCGGCGTCGACGGATCGATGGAGTACGCCGTCGCGCCCCGGCGCCGGTCGATGGACGTCCGGTCGTTCCCGATCGGCCTCCAGACGCGGTAGCGGCGGGGTCGCCCTGGTCTAGACCTCGGGGGAATCACCGATGCACGATGTCGGTCCCTCCTGTTCGACTGGCCCCATGCATCGACAGATCGCTGGTTCGCTCACCGGCCGCATCACCAAGTGGTTCGTCCTGGTCGCGGTGCTGGCGATCACCGGGGTCATGGCCGTCTTCTCGAGCCAGCTGGCCGACGTCCAGAACAACGAGGCGTCGTCCTGGCTGCCGGAGTCGGCCGAGTCGACCCAGGTGCTCGACGAGCTCTCGCAGACCGTCGACCCCAACGACATCCCCACGCTCGTGGTCTACCACCGGGCAGGCGGGCTGACCGACGACGACCTCGCCGCGATGGAGGCCCACGGCGCAGAGATCGCCGAGCTCGACGGCGTCACCGAGCAGGGCGTCCTGACGCCCGCCGCCGCGGAGGCCGCCGCAGCCCAGGGGGCACCCGTGCCGACCCTCGTGTCGGAGGACGGGGAGGTCGCCTACCTCTACTTCGTCCTCAACTTCGGCGCCGACGGGTGGAACGCCATCCCCGACGCCGCCGAGGAGATCCGCGGCATCGCCACGATCGACGGCGGTGAGGTGCACCTCGCCGGCTACGGCGGCCAGGCGGCCGACTCCGCAGCGGCCTTCGAGGGCATCGACACCAACCTGATCCTGGCCACGCTCGGCGTGGTCATCGTGATCCTGCTCTTCACCTATCGCAGCCCCGTCCTGTGGCTGCTGCCGATCCTCTGTGCGGTCTCCGCCAACTTCATCGCCACCGGCCTGGTCTACCTCCTCGCCAGGTACGCCGGGCTCACCGTCAACGGTCAGAGCCAGGCGATCCTGAGCATCCTGGTGATCGGCGCCGGCACCGACTACGCCCTGCTCCTGGTGGCGCGGTACCGCGAGGAGCTGCGCCGCCACGAGGACCGCCACGAGGCGATGGCCTTCGCGCTGCACCGTGCCGCGCCCGCCATCTTCGCGAGCGCCGCCACCGTCGCGGTCGGCATGCTGTGCCTGTCGTTGGCGGACCTCAACTCCACGGCCGGGCTCGGCCCGGTCGCCGCCATCGGCGTCACCGTCACCATGATCGTGATGGTCACGCTGCTCCCCGCGCTGCTCGTCATCTGCGGGCGCTGGGTGTTCTGGCCCAAGCGCCCCGGCTTCCAGAGCGCCGAGCCCACGAGCGACGGCCTCTGGGCCCGCGTCGGCCGTGCGATCAGCCACCGCCCGCGCCGCGTCTGGCTCATCACGACCGGGCTGCTGCTCCTCGCCTGCCTCGGGCTCTTCCGGCTCGACACCTCCGGGCTGTCGACCGAGGAGACCTACACCCAGGAGTTCGACTCCATCAAGGGACAGCGGCTGCTCAACGAGCACGACCTGACCGACAACTCCAACACCATCCAGGTCGTCACCAACACCGACAGCGCGGCCGACGTGGCCGCGTCGCTCGAGGGCATCGACGGCCTCGGGGAGCTCGGCGAGCCGCAGCCGCTCACGGACGGGCGCTCGTGGTTCGAGGCGACGATCGACGCCGACATCTCCTCCAGCACGGCCGCCGACATCGTCGAGTCCTCGCGTGACGCCGTACGCGGTGTCGACGGTGCCGACGCCCTCGTGGGTGGCGGCTCGGCGTTCTACCTCGACACCAAGATCGCGTCCGTGCGCGACAGCTGGGTGATCATGCCGCTGGTGCTGCTGGTCGTGCTGCTGATCCTGATCGGGCTGCTGCGGGCGCTCGTCGCTCCGCTGATCCTGATGGCGACCGTCGTGCTGTCCTTCGGTGCGGCACTGGGCATCTCGGCCCTGCTCTTCGAGTACGTCTTCGGCTTCGCCGGGTCCGACCCAGGATTCCCGCTGTTCGCGTTCGTCTTCCTCGTGGCCCTCGGCATCGACTACAACATCTTCCTGATGACGCGCGTGCGGGAGGAGACCGCCACCCACGGCACGCGCAAGGGATCGCTCATCGCGCTCGCCTCCACCGGCGGCGTGATCACCTCGGCTGGCGTCGTGCTGGCGGCGACCTTCCTGGTGCTCGGCTCACTGCCGCTGGTGTTCCTCGCGGAGCTGGGCGTGGCCGTGGCGCTGGGCGTCATGCTCGACACGCTGATCGTGCGCTCGGTGCTGGTCACGGCGCTCAACCTCGACCTCGGCGGCAAGATCTGGTGGCCGAGCAGGCTCGACACGGCCGACGTCCCGCTCACCCCGGCCGAGGCCGAGGCCCCGCTCGAGACGGTGCACTGAAGGTCGGCCGCCTCAGGCCCGGCCCGACGGGAGCGTCAGGATCTCCGCGCCGTCCTCGGTGATGGCGATGGTGTGCTCGCTGTGCGCGGTGAGGCAGCCGGTCGCGCTCCGCAGCGTCCAGCCGTCGGCGTCGGTGACGAGCTCGTCGGTGTCGACCATGATCCACGGCTCGAGCGCCAGCAGCAGGCCCGGCCGGAGCCGGTAGCCGCGGCCGGGGCGTCCGTCGTTGGAGACGTGCGGGTCCTGGTGCATCGTCGTGCCGATGCCGTGGCCGCCGAACTGCATGTTGATCGGGTAGCCAGCGGCGTGCAGCACGGTCCCGATGGCGTGGGAGAGGTCGCCGATCTTGGCACCGGGCCCGGCGGCGGCGATGCCGGCGGCCAGGGCGCGCTCGGTGGTCTCGATCATCTCGACGCTCCCCGCGGGTCGGCTGTCGCCCACCACGAAGCTGATCGCCGAGTCGGCGGCGACGCCGTCGAGGCGTACGGCGAGGTCGAGGGTGAGCAGGTCGCCGTCGGCGAGCCGCTGGTCGCGCGGACGGCCGTGGAGCACCGCGTCGTTGACCGAGGTGCAGACGTAGTGGCCGAACGGGCCCTCGCCGAACGCCGGGGCGTAGTCGACGTAGCAGGACTGCGCGCCCGCCTCGCGGATCATCTCCGCGGTCCACCGGTCGAGGTCGAGGAGGTTGGTCCCGACGCCGCTGCGCGAGCGGAGGGACTGGAGGATGTCGGCGACGAGGGCGCCGGTGGCGCGGGCCTTGTCCACCTGGGCGGGAGTGAGGATCTCGATCATCGCGACCTCATCATCTCAGGCCCATCCTGGCGCAGCTCCTGCGCGTGTCACCGCTGCACAGCTCGTCCAGCGTGATGACGCCCTGGGCGACCAGCACGGAGGTGAGCGTGTCGACGGTGACGTCCTGGTCGCGGAAGAGCCAGGACTGGACCCCGTCGACCTCCTCGCCGTCCTCGAGCGGGGCGTCGGCGAGGAAGCCCACGGCCGCGTCGGCCGCCTGCTGGCTCATGGCATGGGTGGGCACGTAGGTCATCGACTCCTCGTCGCCGAGGAGCACCTCGCGCGCGGCCTCGAGGTCCGACCCCGACTGGACCGGCTCCGCCCCGCCCTCCAGACCGACGAACTGGTCGGAGCCGGGCACCAGGGTGCCGAGGGAGATGACCGGGAGCTCGCCACCGGTCATGGCACCCAGGTCGTCGGCGTCGACGGGCACGACGACAAGGACGTCGGCCGCGTCCGCCTCGGCCTGGCGGGCCTGGCGCTTCTGGGCCTCGGCGTCACCCTCGGCGTCGTACACCGTCACCTGGCACTCGTCGCAGGTCGCCTCGACGCGGTCGGTGAAGTCCTCGACGTCGACGGCCCGCGACGTGTCGTCGGAGGCGTCGGCGACGAGCAGCACGATGGTCGGCTCGTCGCTCACACACCCCGACAGCAGGGGGGCGAGGAGGACCAGCAGGAGGGTCAGGAGTCGGGCGCGCAGCATCGCGAGGAGGTTATCGGGCCGGACCCGACTTCAGTGCGTCGGAGGTCGCTTGCGCTGCGGGGCCGGGCGGGTGGGGTCGTCGTCCGGGCGGTCGAAGTCAGTGGGCACGACGATCGGGCGCAGACGCGCCCAGCCGATGAATACCGCGGACACGACGAGCAGGGCCAGTCCGGTCCAGAGGTTGGCGTTGACGTCGCCGGTCTTCTCGAACTCCGGGTCCCCGAAGATCCCGGCGAGCGTGAGGATCACGCCGTACACGCCCATGAGCGCGCCGATGATGTTGCGGACGTCGAAGACCCCCGCCTTGTGGGGCTTGCTGTCGGTGGTGTCGGTCGTGTCGGACATGGTGGCCCCTCTCTCAGAAGGCGAAGTTGAGGACGATGACCATCGCGAGTGCGATGCCCGCCAGCGGGACCGTACGACGCCACCACGGCATCGCGGCCTCGTCGGGATCGGTGCGGTCCTCGCGCGGTGTCTCGGAGTAGACGAGGCCACGCAGCTCGGACGGATCCTTGGGCTTGGTCACCAGCGAAACCAGGATGCTCAGCACGATGTCGACGACGAAGGCCGTCGAGGCGGCGAGGAACGCGGCCCCCTGACCGGGCAGGTCGATGACACCGGCCGCCGCGAGGCGGTCCACCGCGACGGCAGACAGGGTGCCGGCGACGAGGCCCACCCAGCCCGCGGTGGGCGTCATCCGCTTCCAGAACATGCCGAGGATGAAGGTGGCGAACAGCGGTGCGTTGAAGAAGCCGAACAACGTCTGGAGGTAGTTCATGACGTTGTCGTAGCCCATGGCGATCTGGGCGGTGAAGATCGCGATGACGGTCGCTCCCACGGTCGCGAGGCGGCCGATGCGGAGGTAGTAGTCGTCGCTGTGGTCCTTGCGGATGTAGCGCTGCCACAGGTCGTAGGAGAACACGGTGTTGAAGGCCGAGATGTTGGCTGCCATGCCGGCCATGAAGGCGGCCAGCAGTCCTGCGATCGCCAGGCCCAGCAGGCCGTTGGGGAGCACGTCGCGCATCAGCAGCAGCAGCGCGTCGTTGTAGGCGACGCCCTCGCCCGAGGCACCTCCATCCGGCGAGCCGCCGTTCTTGAGGTCGATCATCTCGGTGACGAGGACGGCCGAGATCATGCCGGGGATGATCACGATGAAGGGGATGAACATCTTGGGGAACGCGCCGATGATCGGCGTCTTGCGGGCCGCGGAGATCGAGTCGGACGCCATCGCGCGCTGCACCTCGACGAAGTTCGTCGTCCAGTAGCCGAAGGACAGCACGAAGCCGAGGCCGAAGACGATGCCGATCACCGAGAAGAGGGGCGAGTCGAAACCCGACAGCGCCGTGCCGGGCCACGACTCGAGCTGCTGGGCAGCCGTGGCGACCTCGGCCTCGGGAGGCGCGCTGTCGGCGGCCGCGGTGATCTTGTCGGTGAGGCCGTCCCACCCGCCGACGCGGTGGAGGCCGATGAGGGTCAGCGGCAGCAGGGAGGCGACGATGACGAAGAACTGCAGGACCTCGTTGTAGATCGCCGCGCTGAGGCCACCCAGCGTGATGTACGACAGCACGACGGCGCCGGCCACGATGAGGGCGATCCAGATCGGCCAGCCGAGCAGCGCGTGCACGATGCCCGCGAGCAGGGCGAGGTTGACGCCGGCGATGAGCAGCTGGGCGACGGCGAAGCTGATCGCGTTGACCAGGTGGGCGCCCGTGCCGAACCGCCGGAACATGAACTCCGGGACCGAGCGGACCTTGGAGCCGTAGTAGAACGGCATCATCACGACGCCGAGGAACAGCATCGCCGGCACCGCGCCGACCCAGAAGTAGTGCACGGTCGGCATGCCGATCTCCGCACCGTTGGCCGACATGCCCATGATCTCGACGGCACCGAGGTTGGCCGAGATGAAGGCCAGGCCCGTCACCCACGCCGGCAGCGAGCGGCCGGAGAGGAAGAAGTCGATCGAGTCGGACACCGATCGTCTCGCCATCACGCCGATGCCGAGGACGAATCCGAAGTAGATCGCGACGAGCAGGTAGTCCAGCCAGGACGCGTCGATCAAGGTGTCTGAGCTCACGGGTGCCTCCGAGGTGCAGTTTGGGCCACCGGACAACCTAGACCGGCGTGCCGGCCCTCGCGACCACCCCTAGGGGCATCGTCACTCCCCGACGACGACCTCGACCTCGAAGCCCTCGGAGCTCTCGAGGTAGAGCGCCACGTGCGCGTCTCCGCCGGCGTGCGGGTAACGGTCGGCGTACATCTCGTGCCACCCGTGCTCCGTCGACTCCGCGCGCATCCGGTCGAGCTCGTCGCGGGTCTCGACGACCAGCGCGACGTGGTTGATCCCCGGGCGCAGCCGGTCGTGGTCACCGTGCTGGTCGGGCGAGTGCTCCATGAAGACGTACGTCCCGTCGTCGTGCAGCCACGACAGCTTCCCCTCCTCGCGCTGCCACCCGCACCAGGCCAGGAGCCACCCCCACTCCCCCTCGGCGGTCGCGACGTCGTCGACCCACAGGTCGAGGTGGTGGAGGGCGCGGGTCATGCGGTCAACCTAGCCCCCGCCGCCGGTCGAGGAAGGCGCGAAGCGCGCCACCGCCGCTGGTTGAGCAGGTCGCGCAGGAAGGCCCGTCCGCTGGTTGAGCAGGTCGCGCAGCGATGACGCCGCTGGTTGAGCAGGTCGCGCAGGCCAGCCTCCGCTGGTCGAGCAGGTCGCGCAGCAAGCCCCGTCCGCTGGTTGAGCAGGTCGCGCAGCGACCGTGTCGAAACCAAGGATCCGAGGCCCCGACCCTTGGGGGGATCACCTGTTCGAGAATACTTGTCCACACCGGTCTTCTAGCAGCCCCGAGTGTCGGTGGGTCCTGCTTGACTGGTACCCATGACCACCACCTCGGACCTCCGCTCCCCGACCAGCAGCCCGCTGGTCGAGGACCTTGACGCGTCCGGGATCCTCACCTCCATCCGCTCCCGCAAGACCGCCGAGGATCAGGCCGCAGCAGACGTCCTCGCCCTCGCCGCCGGATGGGCCGACCTCCACCCACCGGAGTCCCTCCACTCCGCCGCGTCCTTCACCACCACCGGCGGCCTCGGTCG